>NZ_JAEKJT010000001.1 GCF_017303055.1 Halomonas litopenaei
TGACGACCATAGCGAGTGGGAACCACCTGATCCCTTGCCGAACTCAGAAGTGAAACCGCTCAGCGCCGATGGTAGTGTGGGGTCTCCCCATGCGAGAGTAGGTCATCGTCAGGCATTTACATAAGCAAAAACCCCCGACTCCGAAGGAGTTGGGGGTTTTTGCTTATGTCTGACCGATGACCCTTCCTCGTATGCGAGAGTAGGGTGAGAGCCGCCCGGACAATGCAACGCATTGTCAGGCTCGAACGGGCGAGGGATGTAAAGCCGCTTGCGGCGCCCCGAGCCCAGGCTCAAGGCCACGAAGTGGCCGCAGAGGCGTCAGGCATTTATTCAGAAGAAGCCCGGTTATCGAGAGATAATCGGGCTTTCTTTTGTGTAAAAAGCCGCATGCATGGGCTCTTGATACGTTCAGCCGCTCTTTATTTGTGGGGCCGCGCCGATAACCCCCTCGGCGCGGTCCGGCCGCTCGCAAGCTCGCGTCGTTCGCCACCCCTTGCAGCTTCGCTGCAAAAGCTTGGGGTGACTCACCCCCATGCGAGAGGCAAGCTGCCTGGTTGCTAGTGCCACTGCGGATATCGGGATTTTCCACAAGGTCAAGATCGTTGCCCATAGATGAGTGCGGGTCGATGGCTCCCTCGGCGTGGTCCGGCCTGGCTCTTCTCAAGGGCGGGCTCGTGGCGTTCGCCACCCTTTGCAGCTTCGCTGGAGCCGTTGTAAAGAGCGCCAGGGTGGCTCACCCCCATGCGTGAGTAGGCGGAAGGCCGCCCCGACGTCAGGCATTTATTTAGAAAAGCCCAATTCCGAAAGGAGTTGGGCTTTCTTTATTTAAGAGCCGCATGCATGGACTCTCTATACGTTCAGCCATTTGCTACACGTGGGCGCGCTTAAGCACTATCCGCTGCGCTCCAGTTCGTCGTGATGAGGGGCTGGGCGTCTATGTCCCGGCCTTAGCGCAGCGATCACGGGAGATCCACCCAAAAGAGCATTGTGGAAATGTGTCGACCTATTCGATAGTAGAGCGAACAGGGATGGGCCTAGTGGCTTTTCTCTACTGGATCATCAGGGGGCACGAGTGCCCCGGCAGGGAGGCGAACATGCTGGAAACCTTGGGACTTGCGGTATTGATCGGGCTTGGTGGCACTGCGCTACTCGATGTATGGAACCTGCTGCTGAACAGGACGTTGGGTCAGCCGCTACCGCCCTGGCACCTGATCGGCCGCTGGTTCGCTGGCCTGCCGCGAGGTCAGCTGGTTCATCGTCAAGGTATCTCCTCGTCGGCACCTGTCCGAGGTGAGCTGGCCATCGGATGGTGCATGCACTACGTGGTAGGAATCAGTTTCGCGCTGGTACTTCTGCTGATTTGGGGCCTTGAATGGGCCGCTATGCCGACGTTTGGTCCGGCTCTGCTGGTGGGGCTGGTGACCGTTGGGGCCGGCTGGTTCATCCTGCAGCCGGGACTGGGGGTTGGCGTGGCTTGTTCCAATGCACCGAACCCTGGTCTCGCACGCATGAATAATGTGGTAGGTCATGTGGTGTTCGCGCTCGGCATGTATCTGGCGGCTCGACTCTTTACTGCTATCTGAGCGGCGCTCTGATCAGTGATGCAGGGGTGAAGTGTGGCTCCAGGTAGACCGTGTTGGCGCTAAGGGGCATGCCTTGCAGCGCTGCGGTGAGTGACGATCGAGTAAGATCCGGTGCTGCCAAGGCTACCGCTTCGCCGAGCAGGATGCCCAGGGCATAGCCTCTTAGGGACTCTGGCCCTTGCTCATGGGCAGCGGCCCAGCTGAGTGCTTGCGGATGAGGAATGGCGAGAATCACATCATGTCCGTTGGCGGCCAAGGCTGCGGCGTGATTGCCCAGATGACCAAGGCATCCTGCCAAGGTACGTGGCGTCTGCCGTCGCTCACCGTCTTCCAGCTCTGCCACGATGTCCTCGCTGGTGACCAGTGCAACGTCGGGCGCTGCCGTCACCGGTAATATCATGGTCAGCAGGCGAAAGCGGAACTCATCGCCATCTTGCCCCAGTAGGCCGACCTGCTCGGCGCTGATGCGGCGCACCTCAGCCAAGGCTGCCAGGAGGCAGGCGGTTTTCAGGCGCTCTTTCAACATGGTGTCCAGCTCCACCAGGGTGAACAGGGCATCCTGTCGTGTGGTCATTTCAATCCGATGTGACGAAGGACCCTGCTGGTTGTGGCGGGAAATGGCGGCGCTAAAGCCGATATCAAGATCGGAGCTGCCGGAGATACCGATCAAGACACGCTGATCGTCGGCAGCCGGAGCGGCATTCGCCGCGTAGCTCGGGTGACTGGGGTGACTCAATAGGACAACGCACCCTGCCAGAAGCAGGCTTCGAAGGACGGCTCTCAATAGGAAGGTCCTTGTCGCATGTTGTATTAGCAAACCACCAATAGCGCGAGTGATCAAGCCAGGGATGACTGTCAGCGGGACCCATGCTTGAGCGTTGCGGCCTCTTGCCGCAAGCGTTCCGCCAGGGCGCGAGCCGGCTCGCTCAGTAAGCTGTCTTTGCGAGTGATCAGGCCGAAGGGAGCCAAGGTTCTTGCCAGAGTGACCGGTAGGCGCTGCACGCGCTCCATCTCGAGGTGCTCTCTCAGCACACTTTCTGACATCACCATCAAGCCATCGCTGCGCTGTACCAGCTGCAAGGCAGCAAAGATCGAGCTGCATTCGATCACGTCCCGAGGCGATACCACTCCCAAGGTCTCGAAGGCTTTTTCCAGGGCCTGGCGCGCCGGTGTGCTCATCGGCTGCAGGATCCACGGCCATTCATCCAGCAGGGCCGTCAGTGGCGGAAGGTCGTGTTCCAGTAGCGGATGTCCGCACCGTACTACCGTCAACAGGGTTTCCTCGCCGAGAGGCTCGAAATCAAAGGCATTGTGCTGCAGGACGGAGGTATAGCGTGCGATAGCCAGTTCAATCTTGCCCTGTTCCAGTAGTTCGGCTAGCTGGTCGCTGGTCTCGCCCATCAGGCGTATCTGCAGCAACGGTCGGTCACGTTTGAGGGCGATGATGGCACCAGCGACCAGGTCGGGTGCTGCACCCATGATGGCTCCCACAGCCAGCTGCCCTTGGCCGCCTAGTTGATGACGGCGAACTTCCTCGGCGCAGCGGTCGAGTCGAGCCAGAGCGTTGTCCGCGAAGTCGATCAGCATCTCACCCACGCTGGTGGGCAACATCCCTCTGGACGTTCGCGTGAACAACTGGCTAGCGAAGGTCCGCTCGATTTCGCTCAGCATTCGCGTTGCTGCTGGCTGAGACATGTGCATGGCATCGGCTGTCTGATGGAGATTTCGACGCCGCCCCAGCGTCGAGATCATCATCAGGTGCTTGTAGCGCAAGCGAGACAACAGGGCGTGATGGGTGTCCATCCTGGCTCCCGGAATGCAATGTGATACCCGGAGATTATGGGGTGGCGCGACCAAGTTGATGTTAGACATTGGTCTGTATTACCAAGTTAGGCTTTATCAGGCCAGTACCGACAAACCCCCGCCCATGGGACTTTACGCACTCTGATAATAAAAAGGTATCGCGCAAGCCGGCTTTTTGATTGGTGAGGCTATGCCCGGATTGGCTAGAAAGGTGTCAGTCCAAGTGCATAAGCGAGGAAGCGCTACATGAGTGCGGTCACCATCAAGCAGGTTCGTGCCTTCACCGTTCGCGGTGGGGGTGCCGACTACCACGATCAGGCCGAAGGTCACTGGATCGACGGGCAGATATCCACGCCCATGAGCAAGTATCCCGAATACCGAATGAATCGCCGCAGCTTCGGGCTCAACGTACTGGGCACCCTGGTGGTGGAGGTGGAGGCCAGCGATGGCACGGTAGGTTTTGCTGTGACCACTGCCGGCGATATCGGTGCCTTTATCGTCGAGCGGCACTTGGCGAGGTTTCTCGAGGGTCGCAAGATCACCGAGATCGAGAAGATGTGGGATCAGATGTTCAACGCCACGTTGTTCTATGGGCGCAAGGGCATCGTGATCAATACCATCTCCGGGGTCGACCTGGCCCTCTGGGATCTGCTCGGCAAGGTGCGCGGCGAGCCGGTACATGAACTGCTGGGAGGGGCCGTGCGCGATGAGCTGCAGTTCTACGCCACCGGAGCACGCCCGGACCTGGCCAAGGACATGGGCTTTATAGGTGGCAAGATGCCGCTTGTTCATGGCCCCGCCGAGGGCAATCAGGGGCTGGCCCGCAACCTTGAACATCTGGCCGAGATGCGCTCCCGGGTCGGTGACGACTTCTGGCTGATGTATGACTGCTGGATGAGCCTGGACGTGAACTACGCCACGCGATTGGCTCAGGGGGCTAGCGAGCTTGGCCTCAAGTGGATCGAGGAGGCCCTGCCGCCAGACGATTACTGGGGGTACGCCGAACTCAAGCGCAATGTGCCCAAAGGCATGTTGGTCAACACCGGTGAGCACGAGGCCACTCGCTGGGGCTTCCGCCTGCTGATGGAGATGGACTGCTGTGACGTCATTCAGCCCGACGTGGGCTGGTGTGGTGGGGTGACTGAGCTGATCAAGATCTCCGCGCTGGCCGACGCTCACAACAAGCTGGTCGTGCCGCACGGCTCCTCGGTCTACAGCTATCACTTTGTGATTACCCGCCATAACAGCCCCTTCGCCGAGTTCCTGATGATGGCCCCGAAAGCCGACGAGGTGGTGCCAATGTTCCATCCGTTGCTGCTGGATGAGCCGGTGCCAAGCCAGGGCCGCATGTCGGTATCGGCGCTGGACAAGCCGGGCTTCGGGGTACGCCTCAATCCCGAGTGTGAACTTGCACGCCCATATACTCACTGACGTCGAACGCCTCGAGGAAGCCCTATGGAACTTAGAGCCTTCCGTATGACCCTGAGTCCCGGTCAGCAAGCCGAGTATCGGCGCCGTCACGATGCGCTATGGCCCGAGCTGGGCCAGGCACTGGCTGAGGCCGGAGTGATCGACTATCGCATCTACGTGGACAGCGAACGGAACGCTCTTTTTGCGGTGATGCAGCTGGCCGAGGGGCACACCGTCGATGACTTGCCAAAGCTCCCTGTCATGCGGCGGTGGTGGACGCACATGGCCGATATCATGCAGACCCATCCCGATGATTCGCCGGTGGTGGTGGATCTCGAGGAAGTCTTTACCTTCGGTCCGGGAGCGACGTCATGAGCGTGTTATCGGTCGTTGATCCTCATCTGCATTACTGGTCCCTGGCGAACGGTATCCAGCCATGGTTGAACCGTCCAAAGCCCAACCTACTGGGCGACTACACGCCGATGGCGAAAGATCATCTGCCGAGGGACCTTGAGCGTGCCCGAGGCGCGATCGACATCGAGGCCTGTGTTCATGTGGAAGCCGATGCTGTTGATCCGGTAGCGGAGACTCGCTGGCTGACGCAGGTGGTCGATAGCGGAGCGCCACTGGCACCTGATGCCCTGGTGGTCGGCCTGGATCTGTCGCGACAGGACGTGGAGGCGCGACTCGATGCCCAGAGGGCGATGAGCGACAGGGTTCGCGGCGTGCGCCAGATCCTCAATGTGCATCATGATCCGCTTTACGACTATGTCGGTCGTGACTACCTGAGCGACCCTGTGTGGCGCCGAAATCTGGCGCTGCTGGCCGGCCGAGGACTGTCCTTCGATCTCCAGATCTACCCGAGCCAGATGGCCCAGGCGGCAGCGTTGGCGCGTGAATACGACGACATCCTTTTCGTGCTCAATCACGCGGGCATGTACGTGGACCGCCAGCTTCTCGATGGCTGGCGCCTGTGGAGAGACGGACTGCGTGAGCTGGCGGCCTGCGACAACGTCATGATCAAGCTCAGTGGATTCGGCATGCTCGACCACCAGTGGACGCGTGACTCCCTGACACCACTGGTATGGGAAGCCATCGATGCCTTCGGCGTCGAACGCGCCATGTTCGCCTCCAACTTTCCGGTGGATGGCCTGTACGCCGGTTATGAAGACATCTGGCGAACGTACCTCGAGATCGTGGCTGGCGCTTCTGCGAGTGAACGTGATGCCCTGTTTCGCGACAACGCCAGACGCTGCTATCGGCTGTAAGGGGGCGTCTCGCCGGTGGCCCCAGGCCCGTGGAAACGCTACGTCCCCTCTATTTCAGGAGAACGCGATGTTGCTCAACGACAAGACCGTCATCATTACCGGTGCGTCTCGCGGTATCGGTGCAGCAGCTGCATTGGAATGCGCTCGTCAGGGCGCCAACCTGGTCATCGGCTACAGCGGTAGTCCCACCAGCAAGGGCCAGGTCGATGAGTTGATTCAGCAGATCGAAGCGCAGGGGCGCAAGGCCGTCGCCGTAGGCGCCCCGGCGGAAGATCCTGACACCGGCGCGGCGCTGGTGGCCGCAGCGGTGGAGCACTTCTCCGGGGTCGACGTGTTCGTCAACAATGCCGGCATTTGCCCCTTCCACAGCTTTCTCGACATGCCCCGTGAGACCTACTTGAAGACCGTGGATACCAATCTCAACGGGGCCTACTTCGCGGTCCAGGCGGCGGCCAATCAAATGAAGGAACAGGGCCGAGGTGGAGCCATCATCGCGGTCAGCTCGATCAGCGCCCTGGTGGGGGGCGCCATGCAGACCCACTACACGCCCACAAAGGCTGGCCTGCTGTCGTTGATGCAGTCCTGCGCGGTGGCGCTCGGGCCCTACGGTATTCGCTGCAATGCCGTCCTGCCCGGCACCATCGAGACCGACATCAACCGAGACGATTTGAGCGATACCGACAAACGTCAGTACATGGAGTCGCGCACTCCGCTGGGTCGTCTTGGGCGCCCGGACGACCTGGCCGGTCCTATCGTCTTTCTGGCCTCTGACATGGCCCGCTATGTCACCGGCGCATCGCTGCTGGTGGATGGCGGCATGTTCGTCAACCTGCAGTAGAGCCCGTCCTGACCCTGCATCGTGAGCCCACACCGCGATGCCTTATCCGACCTTGAAGGTGGAGTCTGATCATGCAACTTCCCGACAACCGTTTTCGCGCCGGTCTTGAGCGCGACGCCGTGCAGTACGGTCTCTGGTCTGGCTTTGCCAGCGGCTACTGCGCCGAAATTGAAGCAGGACTTGGCTACGACTGGATGTTGATCGACGGCGAACATGCGCCCAACACGGTGCCGCAGATTCTGGCCCAGCTGCAGGCGGTAGCCGCCTATCCGGTGGCACCGGTGGTGCGCTCAGTCAACCATGACCCCGCCTTGATCAAGCAGCTGCTCGATATCGGGGCCCAGACACTGATGGTGCCGATGGTGGAAACCGAGGCCCAGGCCCGCGCGCTGGTGGCGGCCATGCGCTACCCGCCCCATGGCAAGCGAGGTGTCGGTGGTGGCCTGGTGCGAGCCACGCGCTGGGACGACGTCGACGACTACCTGGCGGTGGCCCACCAGGAGCTATGCCTGATCGTACAGATTGAATCCGTCGCCGGCGTTGATAATGCCGCTGCAATTGCCGCGGTGGAAGGAGTGGACGCGGTGTTCATCGGCCCCGCAGATCTATCGTCGGCGCTGGGACACCCTGGAAACCCGGGGCATCCCCATGTGCAGAAGGCGATTGCCGCCACCATCGAGACCGTCAAGGCGACAGGCAAGGCGGTGGGAATTCTCGCTCCTCAGGAAGATGACGCCCGTCGCTACATTGGCCTTGGCTGTGATTTCGCCGCCGTGTCGATTGACGTCAGCCTGCTGCGCCAGGCGGCGCGAGCATCGCTGGCGAGGTTTGACGAGGCGGCGGGAACCCACTCGACGACTGGCGCGTCACGTACTTACTGATGCGGCTGTGCCCCAGCACAGCATCCGACAACGACAAGACAGGAACACAGACATGAGCCAGATTCCGATTCACCAGAACTATATCAACGGCGCCTTCGTCGACTCGCAAGATCATCTGGAGGTGTTCAACCCGGCCAATGGCGAGCTGCTGTCGCGCATCCCCGAATCCGCCAGTAAGCAGGTCGAGGATGCCATCGCTGCGGCTCGCGCTGCCCAGAAGGGCTGGGCGGCCTTGCCGGCGATCGAGCGGGCCGGCTACCTGCGCCGAATCGCCGAGCGCATTCGCCAGGACGTGCCGCGACTAGCTCGCATGATCACCGAGGAGCAGGGCAAGGTGAGCGGCCTGGCCGAGGTGGAGGTGAACTTCACTGCAGATTACCTGGATTACATGGCCGAGTGGGCGCGGCGCATTGAAGGCGAGGTGATCGAGAGCGATCGGGCCAACGAGACCATCCTGATGCTGCGCAAGCCACTGGGGGTGGTGGCCGGGATACTGCCCTGGAACTTCCCGTTCTTCTTGATCGCCCGCAAGATGGCACCGGCCCTGGTGACCGGCAACACCATCGTCATCAAGCCCAGCGAAGAGACGCCCAACAACTGTTTTGCCTTTGCCCGCATCGTCGAGGAGGTGGGGCTGCCTCGGGGCGTGTTCAACGTGGTCAGTGGCACCGGCGGCAGCGTTGGACAGGCGCTCAGCGATAGTGCACGAGTGGACCTGATCAGCTTTACCGGCAGTGTCGCTACCGGTTCACACATCATGCAAAGCGCCTCGCGCCACCTGACCAAGCTCAATCTTGAACTGGGAGGCAAGGCGCCGGCCATCGTCCTCGGTGACGCCGATCTTGAGCTGGCGGTGAAGGCCATTCGCGCCTCGCGCATTATCAATACCGGCCAGGTCTGCAACTGTGCCGAACGGGTTTACGTCGAGCGCGGCGTGGCCGACGAGTTTATCGAGCGGATGTCCCGGGCGATGGATGCCACCACCTATGGTGATCCTCTGGCCCAGCCTGACGTGGAGATGGGGCCGTTGATCAATCAGGCAGGCCTGACCAAGGTCGATGCCATGGTCAGGCAGGCGGTAGCAGAGGGCGCCGAGGTGATCAGCGGTGGCAGCGTCGCCGATCTGGGCAAAGGACATCATTATCGACCCACGGTACTGGCCGGTTGCCGCGACGACATGGCCATCATGCGTCAGGAGATCTTCGGCCCGGTGCTGCCCATTCAGGTGGTGGAGGACATGGACGAGGCCATCGCCTTGGCCAATGACTCCGAGTACGGCCTGACCTCTTCGATCTATACCCGCAGCCTGACCAACGCCATGCGCGCCTGCCGCGAGATCGATTACGGCGAGACCTACATCAACCGCGAAAACTTCGAGGCCATGCAGGGCTTCCACGCAGGTGTGCGCAAGTCAGGCATTGGTGGTGCCGATGGCAAGCACGGCCTCTACGAGTACACCCACACTCAGGTGGTCTATCTGGAGGCCTGAGGCCTCTCTGCCATCTGTCATCACCCGAGATCGTTACATCCAAGATCTCCGCCAGGGCGGAGGTCAGGGAAGTCGTGTCCCTGTGGCCCCGCTGGAGGGCCTTCAGAGTCCAGAGTGTGAAGGAGTCTTCATGGAAGTGTTGCATCTAGCCGTCGCCATTGGGCTGGTTCTTGGCCTTATTCTCTATGCCAAACTTAATCCGGCCATCGGCCTGGTGATCGGCAGCCTGTATCTCGGGCTTGCCATGGACCTGGGACTGACGTCGACGGTCGATGCCATCGGCGCGGGCTTTGGCGGCATCATGGCGGCCATCGGCCTACCCATAGGTTTTGGTGTAATCATCGGTCAGTTGATGAGCGATTCCCGCGCTGCCCATCGTATCGCTCATAGCCTGGTGGCCGCTGCTCCCAGAGGAATGGGGCTGTACGTGCTTGGCTTGACCGGTTTTCTGTTGTCTATACCGGTATTTTTCGACGTCACCTTCGTGATCTTGATTCCTCTTGGGGTGGCCTTGGCGAAGACCCTCGGCAAGCCCTTGCCCTACGCCGTCGGGGCACTGGTCATCGGTGCAGCCACGTCCCACACCATCGTGCCGCCGACACCTAACCCGCTCGCAGCAGCGTCCATCCTGGGCTTTGATATCGGTCTTATGACCTTCGCTGGACTGACAGTGGGGCTGGCTACCGCGCTGGTGGTGATGAAGCTCTACTTCACGATTCTGGACCTGGGGATCTGGAATCCGGCCAAGGACCAACAGGCGGTGGTAGCAGCAGAGTGCGGTGAGCCTGAACAGACCCCGTCCCAGAGAATTTCCCTGGGTCTGGCGCTGACACCCGTAGCGGTGCTCATTGTGCTGATCCTGTCGGGCACTCTGTATGACTACTTCCAGCAGATTGGTGTGCTGGGGGGAGAGGAGTTACCGCCATTGGTGGCCTTCTTGAGCGACCGTATCGTGGCGCTGATGGCGGGTGCGCTAATGGCTTACGCCGTGGCGTCGCGGGAGATGGATCGCCACGCTCGCGATGAGAGTGCGACGCGGGGGCTGCAGACCGCAGGATTGGTGCTGCTGGTCACCGGCGCGGGAGGGTCGCTTGGCAAGGTGATTCAAGAAACACAGATCGGCAAGATGCTGGTCGACAGCCTGTTTCAAGACAGTCAGTCCGCGCTTGGCACGGTACTGCTGGCCTACGCTCTGGCGGCGGTTTTTCGTATCGCTCAAGGCTCGGGCACGGTCGCCGGCATCACTGCGATGACGATCATGGCAGGTGCCGCCAGCACCGGTGTGGTGGACCCACTGTGGATCGCACTGGCAGCGCTCTCCGGTGGCATCAGTATTGGCCACGTCAATGACAGTGGCTTCTGGATCACTTCTCAACTCGCTGGCTTCACCGTTCGAGGTGGCTTCAAGACCTACACCTTGGGGGAGGCGCTGGTGTCGCTGATGATCCTGGCATTGGCTCTCGTAGGAGCTGTGCTATGGCCTTAGCTTCCTTCTCCTCACTTCTCAACCGGAGCAAGACGCCAACGTAGATGTCGTCGGTGCGGATAGCGCCGTCAGCTCGGTAGACTTCGGCCTCGGCAGGCAGTTGGTTGCAGTTTTCGATCTATGCGTCCATTCTTGTACAAGTTTGGTACATGATGTGGTGCGTTTTGCTACGCACAGTTCGGACCGTGATGTTGCCGGTAATCAGACGCCGCCCACGGCGCGATGCGGGCATCGCTTCAACAAGGAGGAAGAGACCTGTGACCATCTTTGAAGCCCTGCGCGAGAGCCACGATAAACAGCGCCGACTGCTGGAACTGCTGGTGGAGACGGAAGGTAACAGCGAAGGGCGTGACGAGCTGTTCAAGCGACTCAAGGAAGAGCTCGAGAATCATGCCGGTGCGGAAGAGCGAGCGCTGTACGTGCCGATGATGGAATATGACATGACCCAGGAGAAGGCGCGCCATAGCGTGGCCGAGCACCACGAAATCGATGAATTGATCGAGACACTGGAGTCCACGGACTATAGCTCACCAGGCTGGCTGGCCAATGCCAAGAAACTGCAGCATCTGGTCACCCATCATCTGGAAGAAGAAGAGCAGGAGGTCTTTCAGCTGGCAGGCCGTGTATTTGATGATGCCACCAAGGCCAACCTGGCCGAGGAGTACCATCAGGACATGCAGGATCGCGAGGCAGGATAGCGCGGCCTGTCGGGTCCACAGGACTCGTCTGGTGGGAGAGCGAAAGTACGACAGTACAGTGAAGGCGTCGGAGCGAGACTCCGACGCCTTTGTTGTTGAGCGCCGTCTGGCGGAGCTTACTGATTCAGTTCCTGTTCGGTGAACAGTTCCGTGAACAGCGCGGAGGTAAGGTAGCGTTCGGCGCTATCCGGCAGTATCACCACGATGTTCTTGCCGGCGAATTCCGGCAGCTTGGCGATACGAGTGGCGGCCGCAACCGCTGCACCGCACGAGATACCGCACAGGATGCCTTCTTCACGCATCAGCCGGTGGGCCATCTCCATGGCATCATCATTGGTGACCGTTTCGATGCGATCCACCAGACTCATGTCCAGGTTATCCGGGACAAAGCCTGCTCCGATGCCCTGAATCTTGTGGGGGGCAGGAGAGAGAGACTCGCCGTCGCGGGTCTGGGTCAGGATGGGGGAGTCGCTGGGCTCCACCGCCACCGTGGTGATGGCCTTGCCCTGGGTGTTCTTGATATAGCGTGAGACCCCAGTGAGGGTGCCTCCAGTGCCGACACCAGCGACGAAGACGTCGATGGCGCCATCGGTATCCTGCCAGATTTCTGGCCCGGTGGTGGTTTCGTGGATACGCGGGTTGGCCGGATTGGAGAACTGCTGCGGCAGGAAGTAACGCTCGGGGTCCGACTTGGCCAGTTCCTCGGCCTTGGCAATGGCGCCCGGCATGCCCCTGGCAGGATCGGTCAGCACCAGCTCTGCGCCCAGGGCCTTCAGCACCTTGCGCCGCTCCAGACTCATCGAGGCCGGCATGGTCAGCGTCAACGGATAGCCCTTGGCGGCGGCCACGTAGGCCAGGGCAATCCCGGTGTTGCCGCTGGTGGGCTCGATGATGGTCATGCCCGGCTTGAGCACGCCGCGCTCCTCCGCGTCCCAGATCATCGCTGCGCCGATTCGGCACTTGACGCTGTAGGCCGGGTTGCGGCCCTCAATCTTGGCCCAGATGGTAGCGCCTTCATTGACCCGATTCAGTCGTACCAGAGGGGTGTTGCCGATGGCCGTGGCGTTGTCTTCATAGATCCGTGCCATATCAGGGCTCCTTCGCTTGAGGCCCGCCGTCCAGCGCTGTAGCGGAGACCGCCTGTCGCGTGCGGGCTGGGGTGGTCGAGGTATAAGGCGTCTAGGTGTTCTCACTATGCATCAGTATGGCCTCTATCACGAGAGAGCGAGGACTCGCTAACCTTTCAAAGCTATCAGCGCGAGGAAAAGAGCACGCCCGCGCAGGGCGGGCGTGAGGTCGGTGGCGGGAGCCAAGTGCGTGCGTAAGACGCGTGCGCTCACTCACGGTCCCAGCGAACAAAGGCGTCGACCACCTCCTGGGGACGTTCCAGCGGATAGAAATGGCTGGCGTCCAGGTACTCCCAGGTCGCGTGAGGCATGATCCGGGCCAGGGCAACGCCTGAGACGTAGGGGGGCTGGAAGGGATCATGGATCCCCCACAGCAGCATCGCAGGCTTGTTCCACATCACCATCTGGGGGGAGGCTTCAAGGGTCAGGCGATGGTCCATGGCCTTCAAATATTCAATGAAGTGACGCCGGGTGGAGGCGTTCTCTGCATAGTTGCCGTAAAGGTCGTTGAGTATCTCGTCTGTCAGGGTCTCGTCGGGATTCAACAGCCCCGCAGACGCGAAATTCCTGACGATGTCCCGCACATTTTCTTCGTTGAAGATATCTTCCGCCTCATCTGACTTGGCCTTGGCGATAGCCGCGTTGGCCTCAGGGACCGGCCACATGTCCAGCACGGCGGAGTTGCCGATGACGATCTTGCGTACCGCGTTGTGATCTTTCAGCTCAGGATCGGTCACCATGATTTGAGCGATACCACCGCCAAGGTCGTGGCCGAACAGAATATAGGGGCCTGGCATCACCTGATTGGCAAAGGCCGTCATGATCTCTGCCTGGCCCTTGAGGGAATGGTCGGCGTCCATGGGTCCGTCGGTGTAGCTGAGGCCGAGCTGGCCCGGCGCGAACACATGGTAGCCCTGATCTGCCAGCAGCGGACCGACCTTGGAAAACAGCACGCTGTTGAGGGGGATGCCATGGATGAGCATGACAGCAGGATCACCTTCCTGCCCCCACTCCCGATAGGCGACACGGTAGTCGCCCACATCTGCATACTGGCGGCCGGGCATTTCATCGGCCGCGGCGATCTGGGAACCTGCTGCCAGGGGCAGGCAGAGGGCAACAGCAAGAGCGATAGCAGGGATCGTGCGCATCAATTGGCGACTCCTTCAGGGGCGTGGTCTCTTGTGACGCGGGACGAGGTGACGTTGGTCTGCCAGTCCTGAGGGCGTGAGCGGCAGCGTTGGGGCCTCCACTGCCAGCAGTACAGACGCCGTTCGATAGCACCCGGCTTATGCCGTCTGGAGCCCGCGCAGAGAGCACCCAGCGAACGGTTTGTCAGGGACGCTCCAAGTCAGGACCCATCCACGTCAAGAAAAGGCAGTTCATACTCTAGATCAGCGTATGTCGTTTGAGAGTGGGCCTTGCCTATCAGAAGCATGTTTGAGCATAACGTGATGGAAGCAGGCTGATTTCTGCCAAGTGCCAGCTGAGCACAACCGCAACAGGCATGGCGCACTGGCCATCACGAATCAAGGAATCTTGCATATGACCGAGCAATATCAAGCGTCGCCTGGAAAAGGCAGTGTACTGGTGACAGGAGCCTCATCCGGCATCGGCGATGCCATCAGTCGAGCGCTGCTCGAGGAGGGCTTCACCGTCTACGCCGTTGCCAGGCGTACCGAGCGCATGCAGGCATTGGCACAGCAAGGCGCCCACGTCATGGCGCTCGATATCGCCGATGGAGACAGTATTGCCAGGCTGGTAAAGACGCTGAGTGATGACGGAGTGGTACTCGAGGGACTCGTCAATAATGCCGGCTATGGCAGCTATGGGGTGCTGGAAGAAGTCCCCATCGAGGAAGCCCGGCGTCAGTTCGAGGTCAATGTCTTCGGACTGATGGCCTTGACCCAGGCGTTGCTGCCCGGCATGCGCCAGCGTGGCCGTGGTCGCATCGTCAATATCGGTTCCATGGCGGGACGACTATGGATGCCCGTGGGCGGCTGGTATCACGCCACCAAGTTTGCGCTCGAGGCCCTGAGCGATGCGTTGAGGGTCGAGCTGCGACCCTTCGGGATCAAGGTGAGCCTGGTCCAGCCCGGAATGATACGTAGCGAGTGGGCAGACATCGCACGCGCATCCCTGGAGGAGGATACCGCAGGCGCACCCTATGCTCGCATCAAGCGTGGCATGTCCAGGGTGCTGGCCGATCAGCGCCAGGCCGGCGAGCCTGAGCAGATTGCCAGAGTCGTGCTGCACGCGTTGACTTCAGCGCGACCGCGTCGGCGTTACCTGTTGCCGCTGCACGCCAAGATCCTGGTGGGATTGCACTGGTTGCTGCCCACCTGGCTTTACGAACGCTGTGTTCGCGCACTGCTGGCGCGGCAGGGAGCTTCCACGCGAGATCGTCGATCTTAGGAACTCGATTGCCTAACGTCGCTACGTACCGGCACGTGAGGGTGGCATACCCCTGAATGCGACACGCCCCCAGCCGCAAGGTGGGGGCGCGTTTCGTTACGGGCCGACGGTCATGTCAGGCGCCACTCTAAGCGGTTTACAGTCGGCTGGCGGGACGCAGATCGTAGTCGAAGTACTGCTCCATCAGGCGCTCAAAGGTGCCGTCGGCATAGACCTCGTCGAGGGCCTCATTGAAGGTTGCAGCCAGGGCCTCGTCCCGGGGGCGTACGGCGATGGCGTTGCCCCTGCCAAAGATCGACTCCGGTGAATTGATGCGCTCGCCGACTTGGGTGAAGTCGCCGTCTTCCTGCTGGATGGAGAGCGCCTCTATGGCCACCGGGTAGTTGATGAAGGCGAGATCCAGGCGCCCGCTTTCCATATCCAGGGCCACCTCATCGGCGGTGGCGTAGCGCCGGATGTCCAGCACCTCACGATAGCGACCGGTGATGTAGGTGTCCTGGGTGGTGCCGCGCTGCACGCCGACGGTCATGCCCTCGAGGCTTGCCAGATCTTCGGGATCGACCACGGCGTCTCGGCGAGCCACCCAGACCTTGGGTGACATGGCGTAGGGCTCACTGAAGCGCACCTGGCGCTCGCGGGCCTCGGTGATGCGCATGGATGACAGGATGGCGTCGTACTTGCGTGCCAGCAGCCCAGGAATGATGCCGTCCCAGCCTTGCACGATCCATTCGCAGTCGAGTTCAGCGCGGCGGCAAAGCTCGTTGCCCAGATCAATTTCGAAGCCGGCGAGTTCACCGTTGGCATCGCGATATTCAAACGGAGGGTAGGGCACATCCACGGCAATGCGCACCTGGCGGGACTCATCGGCGAGGGAGGGGGCTGCCGCCGCCACCGCGCAGGTAAGGGCAAGGGGAGACAGCAAATACTTGGAGAATGAGCGCATGGAAGACCTTGTCTTGTCGTCGGGGGAGTCTTGATGACGTTGTCGTTATGTGGATCACGGGGGGCTGCTTGCGCCCCCCATGGTCTGTCGGGTGTCGTCTGTCGGGTGTCGTCCGCGCCGGGGTCAGGCCGGCTGCAGGCGTCGGGAGCGACGGTGGTGGCGTATCGCCAGCACAATGGACAGTGCCGCCAGCAACAGCAGTCCTAGTGAGATGGGGCGCGTGAAGAACAGCGTCCAGTTCTCATCGGACATCAGCGCCCGGCGCAGGTTGGTCTCGGCGATGGGGCCCAGGATCACACCCAGCACCAGCGGAGCCAGAGGATAGTCGAGCTTGCTCAGCAGGTAGCCGAAGATGCCGACGCCCAACAGCAGGTAGACGTCAGTGACGCGGTTGTTGAGGGCAAAGGCACCAATCACGCAGCACACCAGCACAACCGGAACAATGATCGACTTGGGCACCTCGGTGACGCGCAGGAACCAGCGCATGCTGAACAGGCACACCACGAGCACCATCACGGCGGCCACCAGCATCGCCATGAACATGCCGTAGACCAGGTCGCCATGGTCCATGATCAGCCGGGGGCCGACGCCGATACCATGCACCATCAACGAGGCCATCAGTACGGCGTCCACGGCACTGCCGGGGATGCCGAGTGCAATCATCGGAATCAGGCCGCCGCCTGAGGTGGCGGAGTTACCGGATTCCGAGGCGATGACCCCCTCGGGGGTGCCCGTTCCGAAGGCTTCCGGTGTCTTGGAGGCACGCTTGGCCTGGTCGTAGGCGAGCAGGTTGGCGATGCTGCCTCCGGCACCGGGAACAGCACCAATGAAGACGCCGACCAGCGAAGAGCGCAGCAGGTTGATCGGATAGCTGATGGTTTCCTTCAACGCCGTGAGCGGGCTGAAGCTGACGCTCTCCGGCATCAACGCCTTACCATGCTTGATGCCGTCTGCGTCCTCTACCTCGGACAGCAGCTGGCTGACCGCAAAGATGCCAATCAGCACCACCAGGAAGGGAAAGCCGTTGGCGAGCAGGTCAGAGTCAAAGGTGAAGCGAGCCACGCCCATCATCGGATCGGAGCCGACAGTCGCGATCAACAGCCCCAGTAGACCAGTCATCAGGCCCTTCAGCATGGACTTGCCGACCAGGCTGGCGACCACCGTCATGGCGAAGATGATCAGGGAGAAGTATTCCCAGGCACCGAGCTTGACGGCGATGATCGCCAGCGGCGGGGCGGCGATGATCAACACCACCACGCTGACCAGGGCTCCGAAGAAGGAGGCCCAGATACCCAGTGCCAAGGCACGACCCGGCTCGCCCTTGCGCGCCATGGGGAAGGCGTCGAAGGTGGTCGCAACCGATGACGGCGTGCCGGGAATGCCGAGCAATGCGGCCGAGATCAGACCGCCGCTGTAGCCGCCGACATACACCGCCAGCATGGTGGCCACGCCTTGCAGCGGCTCCATGGTGAAGGTGAGAGGCAGGGTCAGGACGATGGCCATGGTAATGGTGAAGCCGGGAATGGCCGACGCAATCACACCGGCGATGACACCCAGCAGCATGGCGATCATGGTTGAAACGGTAAAAAGCTGATCCATACCGGACAGCAGCGTATCCATCATGAGAAGTTTCCTCGAGACGTCGTTGCCGGTTTAGCCGAACAGGCCGCGGGGCAGGCTGATGACGAAGACGTCACGGAACAGAGTGTCCACGCCTAGCGAAAAGATCACCGCGATCACCACGGCGATGGCCACCGGCTTTGCGGTGCGGGCACCCAGCATCCATTGACCTGCCAGCAGGAAGCCGAAGGACGCGAGACTAAAGCCCAGCCAGGGCAGCGTGATGATGTAGACCGCAAAGAGTCCTAACACGGCAAAGGCCAGTCGATGCCGCCATATCCAGGTGCCGGCCTGGCCGCGAGCCGCAGCGGGCTGGGCCATGAAGCGGCGGCCTTCCTTGACGGTAATGGCCAGGTTGAGAACGACTAGCGCCGCCAGCACCAGACGCGGGAAACTGCCGGACCCCAGTGGCTCCCACATCGAGGAGGGCAGGTCACGGGCCTGCACATAGAGACCGGTGAACAGCGCCGCCAACCCCAGGTTCAGAAGCACGTGGGCCAGGTGGTCGCCACGTCCCTGGGCGTCCGGCCCCCCCTGGGGGGAGCCGGCTGATGGAGCGGTTGCAGGGGACAGGGTGTCGTCGTGGGAAGCACTCATCGCGCCAGCTTCCCTGATAGACGCTCGATGGTGGCATCGCTGGTCTCGAGGTATTCGGCGAAGGCGTCGGGGCCTTCAAAAACCACGCTGGCGCCAGCGTTGTGCACGGCCTGGGCGAAGGCTTCATCCTGGCTCATGGATTCGAAGGCGGCGGCCAGCACGTCGATACGTTCCTCGGGTGTGCCCTTGGGCGCCAGGATGCCGCGGATGATGTTGAGCTTCAGCTCCGGGTGTCCCAGTTCGGCGAAGGTGGGCACGTCCGGCGCTTCTGGCTGGCGCTCCTCGCTGCCGACGGCCAGGAAGCGCAAGTCACCGTTCTTGACGAATTCGCCGCTGGAAGAGATATCCCCGATGGCGGCATCAATATGACCGCCTACCAGCGCGCGAATGCGAGGGCCGGTGCCTTCGAAGCCGACATAGCGAAACTGCAGGTCCTCGGCTTCCTCCATCATCGCGGCGTGGATATGTGGCACGCCACCCAGGGTCACGCCGAAGCGCACCTCGCCGGGATGCTGCTTGGCGTAGTCGACGAACTCGTCAAAGGTGCTGTAGGGAGCATCGCCGGGCACGGTCAGGTACTGAGGGGACTGAGTGACGGCGGCTACCGCCTCGAAGTCATCGTAGTTCAGAGGAGTGAGGCCGGTGTGGCTGGCGACCATCAGGCCCTCGTGCACCTGCCCGATGGTGTAGCCGTCC
Source organism: Halomonas litopenaei (assembly GCF_017303055.1). Taxonomy (GTDB): domain Bacteria; phylum Pseudomonadota; class Gammaproteobacteria; order Pseudomonadales; family Halomonadaceae; genus Halomonas; species Halomonas litopenaei_A. The sequence continues at coordinate 18,852 of NZ_JAEKJT010000001.1, forward strand.
GCATCGCGCCGTGAGAGTTCCTTGAGACCGGTAGTCCCGCTGACGCCGGGCATATTGATGACCGGCAGGGGTTGGCCAAGGTAGGTTTCCGCGTGGTTCGCCACCAGCCGCATCAGGGTGTCGCTGCCGCCGCCGGGGGACCAAGGCACGATGAACTCGACGGGGTCTTCTGGAAACGCCTCCTGGGCCATGGCCTGGGGAACAATGGCCATGGAAGCAGCTGCCACGGCAAGGGCGAGGGAGGTAGCGCAACGGCGATGTACAGTGGTCATGTTGATGTCCTGAGCAAGTGATCGTTGTTGATGATTGTTGTGAATGAAGCGTCGGTTGTTATGTGTCGTGGTGTTCACGTCTGTCGTCGGCGTGAGCGGATCAGCCCAGCAGCAAGGCCCCGTAGGCGAGGCCGAAACACACCACTAGGGCCGGATGTACCTTGGTCTTGAGCAGCAGGAAGGCGGCCACTGCGGCGATGATGGCCGTGTGCAGCAGGCCTGACGTCGCCATTCCTTCGCGCAGGAAACTCACCGTCAGATAGGCCATGAGCACCATGACAACAGGTCGGACCCATTGGCTCATGGACTTGACCTTGATCGAATCTCGGTAGCGATACAGGGTGCCCAGGGCGGCCAGCATCAGCAGCAGCGAGGGACCAACGGTGGCCAGCACCGCGACAATGGCACCGCCGGCGCCGGCCACGTCGTAGCCGATGTAGCCTGCCATCTTGGTCGCGATGGGGCTGGGCAGGGCATTGCCCAGAGCGAGAGTCTCGGCAAAGGCCTGATGGGTCATCCAGCCGTAGTGGCCGACGACCTCGTTCTCGATCAGCGGGATGATGGCCGGTCCACCGCCATAGCCGACGATGTTGGGAATGAAGAAGGCCAGAAAGAGCTGCCAGTAGATCATGCAGAGGGCCCTCCCTGAGATGCCTTGCGGCTGGCCTCGGGCCGCAGCAGGGCGGCGACGAGAAGGGCGCCGATGACCAGACCTGGATGTACGCCGAGGCCGTAGATCAGCCCGCCGGCGACCCCGCCAAGCACCAGGGTGGCGATAACGCCGAGACCTGCACGAGACTTGTTGAAGAAGTCAAAGGTCAGCTGGGCCATCATCACCATGACCACCGGTACCACCCCGAGGCCCATGCCCTGGACCCAGCGTTGATCGCCGTAGCGACTGTAGAGCCCAAGCAGGGCGATCATCGCGAAGATCACCGGCACGATGACGGCAACGACGGCGTTGATGGCGCCCAGCACGCCACCGACACGGAAGCCGATATAGCCGGCCATCTTGGTGGCAATCGGGCCCGGTAGGGTATTGCCGATCGCCAGCACATCGGCGAAGGCGTCGTCGTCCATCCAGGCGTGGCGCTTGACCACCTCCTGGTGGACCAGTGGGATCATCGACGGTCCACCGCCGAAGCCGAAGATACCGATGCGAAAGAACGCGGCGAACAGTGAGGCGTGTTGTCCCATGGCTTAGAGCACCGCAATGCTGGAGTCGGTACGCGGCTCGGTACCGCCGCAATAGATGCCGGTGTTCGGGTCTCGCAGGATCATCTGTCCGCGGCCATAGCTGCGGCTGTCGGTGTCGACCTGCATCCGGTGGCCGCGCGCTGCCATGGCGCGAACCAGCGGCGCAGCATAGCTGTGTTCGATACCGATGGTGCGTTCGCCCAGCCACTGCCAGCGTGGGGCATCCAGTGCTGCCTGGGGATTGAGCCCGAAGTCGACCAGATTCATCACGACCTGCACGTGGCCCTGGGGCTGCATGAAGCCGCCCATGACGCCGAACGGCCCCAGCGCCTTGCCATGACGGGTGAGGAAGCCGGGAATAATGGTATGGAACGTCTTCTTGCCAGGCTTGAGGACGTTGTCATGATGCTCGTCCAGGCTGAAATCATGGCCGCGGTTCTGCAAGGAGATACCGGTACCCGGGACCACGATCCCCGAGCCGAAGCCGTGATAGTTGCTCTGAATGAACGACACCATGTTGCCATCGGCGTCGGCCGTGGCCAGGTAGACAGTGCCGCCGGCCTTGGGGTCACCAGGCTCGGGGTCGATGGCCGAGTCGCCAATCAGCGCGCGGCGTGCGTCGGTGTAGTGGTCGGACAGCAGCTCCTCGACCGAGTAGGTCATCGCCTCGGGCTCACTGATGTGCGTCTTGCCGTCGGTGTAGGCCAGTTTCATGGCCTCGAGCTGGCGATGCAGCAGTTCAGGATCGTCGCGATGGGACGGTGCAAAACCGTCGAGCAGGCGCAGCGCCATCAAGGCCACAAGACCCTGCCCATTGGGCGGTATCTCCCACACATCCACGTCACGATAGCGGGCAGAAATGGGGGTGACCCACTCGGGCTGATAGCTCGCCAGATCTTCCTTGTGCAGATAGCCACCGGTACGGCGTGAAAATGCGTCGATGGCCTCAGCCAGCTCACCGCGATAGAAGCTCTCCCCATGGGACGCAGCGATCGCCTCCAAGGTGTCGGCCTGACCGGGGTTGGTAAACCATTCACCCGCCTGCGGGGCACGCCCGTCGAAGGTGAAGGTATCGAACCAGCCCTGGGTGGCCTCACCTTCGAGGTGGCGCTTGAAGGTGGCCGTGTCGCGCTGCCACAGGCTGGCGATAACGGGCGAGACCGGAAACCCTTCCCGGGCCAGGCGAATGGCGGGTGCCAGCAGGCTTGCGAAGTCCAGCTTGCCGAAGCGGCGCGACAGTTCCGCCCAGGCGGACGGCGTACCGGGGACCGTGACAGGGGTCCAGCCGTATAGCGGCACCTTGTCATGACCCGCCTCGACCAGCATCTCTCGAGTCAGCGCCTGGGGGGCGACACCGCTGGCGTTGAGTCCGTGCAGCTCGCCGTTGCCGTTGTCATCGCTGGCGATCCAGACCAGGGCAAAGGCGTCGCCGCCGATGCCGCAACCGGTCGGCTCGACGACCGTCAGTGCCGCTGCCGTGGCGATAGCGGCATCGACTGCATTGCCTCCGCGGGCCAGTACGTCGCGCCCCACCTGGGCCGCCTGGGGCTGCGAAGTGGCCACCATGCCGTGGCGAGAATACGTGGGGCTGCGTCGAGACGGGAAGGGCGTGGCATCGGGATAGGGCGTGGACAGGTGACCGCAAACGGTTGCGGAAGCAGTGCCAGGGATATCGCGCTGGGAAGACATGGCGTCTCTCGTCGAAAGAAAAGGTGGTAATCGGTATTGTGTTTAAAAATCGATTTTGTGCTTTGACTATGCCGTGCGCTGCAGCGAGCGTCAATCCCTGGGCAGGCGACTGACGTCAGTGCCGTGCGGGCTCTCTCCAACCACCGCCCCTGGGCAAGACAGCAGGGGCGCTGGCAACCGGGCTATGGCAACAGAGCTATCGCTTGTCAGCGCAGGGTAGCGGGGTGCTGTTGCGGGAGCTCGTCACTCTCGTGGCCCAGGGTCCAACCGGTCAGGACATACAGCAGGGAAAAGGCGATAGCGCCGTAGCAGAGGATGGCGTAGACAAAGAAGTCCGCCGTGGCGACGCCCAGGGTGGCGGCGGTAAAGGCCCCGGTGACACCCCAGGGCACCAGCGGCGACAGCGTTGTACCGGTATCCTCGAGGATGCGTGACAGGTTCTTGGTAGGGCTGCCGCTGCTGGCGACCAAGGGGCGTAGCAGCGGGCCGAGCAGAGAGAATGTCACGTAGTAGCTGCCGGTCAGCAGAAAGGCCAGGCTGTGCAGTGCCATCGATCCTCCCAATACCTGGCGGCGCGCGGCGGGGCGGCGGGCCAACCAGGCAATGGCGGCGTCCAGGGTGCCGGCGCTCTTGAACGGTGCTCCCAGCACCGCCGCCGCAATCAGCACCGCCACGGTGGACATCATGCCCTGCAGCCCCCCACGAGAGAGCATCTTGTCCACCATCGCCACGCCAGTATCGGCAACAAAGCCTGCGTTCATGGCACTACCGATCTCGGCGAGGCTGGCGCCTTGCAACACCACGGCGATCAGCGCAGCGCTGACGATACCCAGCATGAAGGCGGGCAGCACCGGCTTCTTGGCCAGGATGCAGCCGAACACGACCAGCGGCGGAAGCAGTGTGAGTAGATTGTCGCTGAAGGTAGCGGCCAGGGTGTCGATGATGGCTTGGGTCTGGTCCGACATGCCGTCCGTCGTCATCGCCGCACCGGCTTCGGCGACACCATTGCCGAGCCATGCATAGACGACCAGGGCGATCAGGTACGCCGGTAGGGTCGAATAGAGCATGTGGCGAATGTGACTGATGATGTTGACCTCGCACACCGCTGAGGCCATGACGGTGGTGTCCGACAGGGGCGACAGCTTGTCGCCGAAGAAGGTGCCGGTGACGATGGCTCCTGCGGCGTAGGCGGGCGGAATACCCAGTCCCAGCGCGACGCCCATCAAGGCCACACCGATGGTGCTGAGGGTGCCCCAGGAAGTACCGGCCATGACCGACATCAAGGAGCACGAGAGACACGCCACCACCAGGAACAAACCCGGCGTCAGTGACTCCAGGCCTAATGTCACCATGGCCGGGATGGTGCCGGACAGCATCCAGACCCCCACCATCATGCCGACACTCATCAGGATCAGGATAGGCACCAGCATCGCCTGGATCCCCTTGAGCAGGTCGGCTTCGAGGCGTGACCAGGCGATACCCCACACCAGACACAGGGTCATGGCGATGGCGCCGGCGACGATCAATGCCACCGCCGTGGGAATACCGAGGCCCATGATGCCGACCAGCAGGCTGCCGATGGCGGCCACCAGCAGCAGCGCGTGGCGACGGCCAGAAAGGGAAGCCGCTGGTTCCTGGGCGTCTTCGGGGTGAGAGGGACCACCCGTGGAGGGGGCACGTTCAGCCGCTGAAGAGGAGTGTTGGGACATAGGGCGCTCCAAGGCAAGTTGTTATGGTTGTGTTGTCGAGATCGACGTTTAGAGAGCTGTTCAGATAGCCCTTCAGATAGCCCTTAGGGCCGCTCTTTACGACAGCTCTCTTCACGCAGACCGCCTGGTGACCGTCCCTGCTGAAGGTTCGCGAAGGCTCCAGGTCTGGTTCGGCCTGGACGATGGCGACTGAAGCGTGGCCGAAGGCTGGCTGACGTGCGGTCGATCTCTGATGTTTCTTGGTTGATGTCGCAATTGATGTAAGAAATATCGTCATATGGTGGTAAAATCGATATTTCGGCAAAAGCTATGCCCCGGCGCTTGGCGAACGTCAATTGCCGACGTACCCTGCATCTCTGTCCTTCACGAGTCCTGTCATGACCACGTCCCAACCGGCCGAGGCGGCCACCAGCGGCGAGACCGCCGCCAGCCAGGTATTCCATGCCCTCAAGGTGGATTTGATTCGCGGTCGCTTTGCCGCCGGGGAGAAACTCGCCATCAGCGCCCTGAAGGACCGCTATGAGGTGGGCTTGAGCCCCCTGCGGGAGGCGTTGAACCGGCTTGCCGCCTACGGTTTGTTGGAACAGCACAATCAGCGGGGTTTTCGCGTGCCGCCGCTGTCAGCGGATGAGCTTGAAGACATCGCCAGGCTGCGGGTGCAGCTGGAATGCATGGCACTGACCCAGGCGTTTCAAGAAGGGGATGCGGAGTGGGAGTCACAGCTGCTCGCCGCCAGTCACCGGCTGACGCGTGCCAACAAGGTTCAGGGCGAGGTGGAACAGTGGGAGCAGGCCCACCAGCGATTTCATCGCACCTTGCTGGCGCCCTGTGGCTCTCATTGGCTGCTCCGCTTCATCGAACAACTGCACGATCAGTTCGACCGCTATCGCCGTCTGGCCCCGGGCAATCCTGAGATTCGCGAGCGCCTGGACGCCCAGCACGGTGAATTGGTGACGCTGGCGCTGGAGCGCCGCATTCATGATGCCCGGCATCTGCTGGAGGACCACATCCGTCAGTCCTGGGAAGTGGCCAAGGGCGCCTGCGCTGCCCGCTGATATTGCCCAGGCAGCGCCCTGGTAGCGCCTAAATACGGCCAGTGGTCCAGTGTCAGCGGCGGGTTGGATGCAGCTGAAGGTAGCGATTTTTCGACGGGAGCAGGTGCTGGCGACACAGCTCGCGAAGGGCGTCGCGATCTTGATGGCGGATGGCGTCGATCATCGCTTGGTGCTCATGCCGTGCCCTGGAGAGACTGTCACTATCGGCGATCGCGATAAAGCGAATGCCGTGTGCTTTCTGGGCGAATTCATTGATCGTGTCAGCCAGGTAGGGATTGCCGGTCGCCGCAAACAGGGCCCGATGAAAGGCGATGTTGAGGTGAAAGACACGGCGCAGGTCCTGCGCGTCCACCGCAGCGCTGTAGCGCTGGTGCAGTTCGCTGAGCTCGTCAAGCCATGAGCTCGGAGCCGGCAAGGGCAGGGCGTCGACGCCGGCCAGCTCAAGAATCTCGCGCATGGCGTAGAGGTGTTCCACTTCCTCCGGCGTATAGGCCTTGACGAAGGCGCCGCGATTGCGGATGCGCTCGACCAGTCCGATATCCTCGAGCTGGAACAGCGCCTGACGCACGACATGCCGCTTGCAGTCGAAGCGTTCAATCAGATCCTCTTCCACCAGACGTTCTTTCGGGTGCAGGCGCCCCAGAACAATGTCTTCTTCTACACTGCCGACTATCTCCTCAGCCACACTGGCGGCACTGGGCCGAGTCTCGAGGTCGTCAGCATCCTGCACACTAGATCGGCTCATCTCGCGTCCCCTGCGATGGTGGTGGCGGTCGAGCATCGGCGCGAGGACGATGCTCGTCTAGTCTACCAATAGCGGCGAGCGCCTTCACCGCTGGTCTGGCATTGTCACCGCTGGTCTGGCATTGTCACCGCTGGTCAGGCGTCTGGGCACTGCGGCGCGGCACGCGACAGTGGAGTTCAGGGCGACACACGGCAAAATCACAGCCCTGGTCAGCCTGCAGGATCTGCTCCATGAACAGCCGACGATAGCCGAGCAAAGCGCCCGTGTCCGCAGCGGCTGAGCTGTGCTGCTGACGACGGCTTTCCAGGGTCTGCTCATCGACCTCGAGCGCCAGCCGGTTGGCGGCCACGTCGAGGGTGATGATATCGCCATCGCGCACCAGCCCAAGGGGGCCTCCCTCGGCAGCCTCCGGCGACACATGCAGGACAATAGTGCCGGCGGCGGTGCCACTCATGCGCCCGTCGGAGATCCGTACCATGTCCTTGACCCCTTGGGCGGCAAGCTTTTTTGGAATCGGTATATAGCCCGCCTCCGGCATTCCCGGCGCTCCCTTGGGGCCAATGTTGGCCAGCACCAGCACGTCGTCCGGATTGACGTCGAGCTCAGGGTCATCAATGCGTTGGGCCAGGTCTTCCAGCGAGTGAAACACTACCGCTCGTCCGCGATGCTGCATCAGGCTGGCAGACGCCGCAGACTGCTTGATGATGGCGCCGCTGGGGGCGAGGTTGCCACGCAAGACGGCGATGCCGCCCTGGGCATAGATGGGGCGCGAGCGAGGGCGAACCACCGGCTGATCGATCAGGTGCACGGCCGCCTCGATGTTTTCGCCTAGCGTACGACCGTTGATGGTCGGTGCGTCCAGGTGCAGCAGCGGCCCCAGCTCACGCAGCAAGGTGGGCAAGCCACCCGCCCGGTGAAGGTCTTCCATGTAGCCCTCGCCAGAGGGCTTCAGGTCCACCAGCACGGGGGTCTGCGCGCTCATCTGATCGAAGGCCTCCAGATCGATGTCGATGCCCAGGCGTCCGGCAATGGCCGTCAGGTGAATCAGGGCATTGGTCGAACCACCCAGTGACAGCAGCACCCGCAGGGCATTCTCGAAGGCCTCGGGGGTGAGAATCTGCGATGGCGTGATGCCTTCCTTGGCGAGCCGCACGGCCTCGGCCCCCGACTGCTCCGCGATTCGCTGACGGTCAGCGTAGACCGCCGGAGCGGTCGCACTATTGGGCAGCATCATGCCCATGGTCTCGGCCAGACACGCCATGGTACTGGCGGTCCCCATCACCGAGCAGGTCCCCACCGTCGGCACCAGCTTGTCGTTCACCTCGCTGATTTCCGCATCGTCGATGTCCTGTCCACGGTAGGCCGCCCAGTAACGCCGGCAATCGGTGCAGGCGCCGACACGAGTGCCACGATGGGAGCCGGACAGCATCGGGCCTGTTACCAGCTGGACGGTGGGAATGTCGGCGCTGGCGGCGGCCATCAGCTGGGCCGGCACGGTCTTGTCACAACCACCGATCAGTACGACAGCGTCCATCGGTTGGGCGCGGATCATTTCCTCGGTATCCAGTGCCATCAGGTTGCGCAAGTACATGCTGGTGGGATGGGCAAAGGACTCGTGCAGGGTAATGGTGGGGAACTCCACGGGCAGTCCTCCGGCCAGCATGACCCCGCGCTTGACGCTCTCGACCAGCCCAGGGACGTTGCCGTGGCAGGCGTTGTAGCCGCTGTAGGTATTGGCGATGCCGATAACCGGCCGGGACAGCGCGTCGTCGGTGTAGCCCATGCCCTTGATGAAGGCCTTGCGCAGGAAGAGCGAGAAGTCGGCATCGCCATAATTGGTCAAGCGGTTGGACATGCCCAGGGTGGCACTCTTGTGGTTGTTGTCGGAGTCCTGGCTCATGGTGGGGTCCTCACAGTTCTGGGTGCTGACGGGTGAGCGATAGCGTGCGTTTATCTTGGCGTTGTTATCGCTCCCGAAGGGAGGTGACAGGGAAGGGGGTCACTGGTCCTTCCCGCCTCTCGTTGCAGCAAGATTAGGACGAGAAAAGATGGTTAACAAGATTATTGACAATTTTATTGGCAACCTACTACGTTGATGTTGGCAATCACGATGTGCTCGATGCCGGACCCGATAACACCCAGCGCCCCAGGGCGTGACCAATGCTCGACATCGAACCGCACGCAACAACAAGCGCAACAACAAGCGCAACACAATGACAACAGCACGTGAGGTGCAGCCATGAACAAGCGTGGAGCATACGCCGCCATTCTCCTCTCGACCCTGCTCTTGCCTGGCGCCGCCATGGCGGACTATTCCGCCGGCGACGAGATCAAGGTACTTCAGGGCTTCAAGGCGGGCGGGGGGAGCGATGCCCTGGCCCAGTTGACGCAGCCTTTCCTGCGCGAGCAGCTCGGGGTCGACTTCGTCAACGAGTATCTGCCGGGGGCGACCGGGGCCATCGCCTGGACGCGTCTGGCCAAGCAGACCGAGGCCGACGGCACGACCATCAGTATCACCAATACGCCGATGCTGATGACCAACTACATCATGAACGACAGCATCACCTATTCGATTGATGAGCTGACGCCCATCGCCAACGTCGTGACCGACCCCGGCATCATCGTGGTGCCGGCCGACAGCCCCTACCAGAGCGTTGAGGACTTTCTCGCCGCCGCTGAGCAGAGTCCCGGCGCCATCACGGTCGGCAATTCCGGTGTTGGTGGAGACGACTTTTTCTCGACCATCCTGATCGAGCAGGCCACCGGGCTGAGTTTCCAGAAGGTGCCCTTCCAGGGCGATGGCCCATCGGCCACGGCGGCCATGGGCGGGCAGATCGACGCCAGTTTCAACAATCTTGGCAACGTCTACGGGCATATCCAGTCTGGCAGCCTGCGCCCGCTGGCCGTGTTCTCTCGTGAACGTCTGTCGATGCTGCCGGACGTGCCCACCCTGAGCGAGAAGGGCATCGAGGTGGTGGCCGGGTCGTCGCGAGGCTACAGCGCGCCCGCCGGTATTCCTGACGAGGCACGCCAGCAGCTGATCGATGCCTTCGAGGCGCTCAAGACCAACGACGAGTTCAAGCAGGTCGCCGAGGAGCGCGCCATGAACCTGGATATCCAGACCGGTGACGACTACCAGCGGATGATCGAGGAGATGGAAGGTCAGTTCGAGCAGATCTGGGCCAGCGTCAAGGATGACGTCAACGGTTGATGGCAGGGGGGGAGAGGTCGAGCGCCTCTCCCCCCTCGACATCATCGGGAGAAGACAAGATGAAACTTAGCCGTCTGCTGTTTGGCCTGCTGGCGCTCGGTGTTGCCGCGCTGTTTGGCGTCACCTCGCTGGGATATCCCAGCGCTGCGGCAAGAATGCCGCTGATCTATGCAGTGGTGGTGGCAGCCTTTGCTTTGGCGATGATCGCTCAGGAAGTGCTCGGAGCCAGGCGCGCAAGGACCGCCGAGGCCAGTCATCGACCGACGCGAGAAGGCAGTCAGTTGCAAGATGTGAAGGCCCATGACCCCGCCGCCGTACCAGGTGAAGCTGATACCGCCGACGCTATCGATTCCGCGGGCCTTGCTCAGACCCAGACACCGCCCGCCAAGCCGGTCAAGGCGCTGATGGTGTTCGCGCTGGCTGTCGTCTACGTCCAGGCCATCAACTATCTGGGCTACGTGATCGCGACGGCGGCCTTCATGGGCCTGGCGCTGGTTCTGGTCCGCCACGTATCGCTGCGCTTCAGCCTGATCGGTATCGCAGCGCTGATCACGGTGGTGTGCCTGGTGTTCATCGGCTTTCTGGGCCTGCCCGTGCCGCTGCTGCCGTCGCTGTCATGAGCCGGATAGTGTCCTGCCACTGTGATCCGCTTCGCCGGAGCCTTCAGCGTATCTGAGCGAACCTGGAGCCTGACCCTATGAACGAAAATCTCGTCATGGTGGGGTTGAGCAATGTGCTCACCCTGACCAATGTGTCACTGATCCTCGGCGGTACCTTGCTGGGGCTGTTTGTCGGCGCCATGCCTGGGCTATCCGCCACCATGGCATTGGCCTTGCTGCTGCCACTGACCTTTACCATGGACCCGGCGACCGGGCTTAGCATGCTGGCCTCGTTGTACGTCGGCGCCTCCTACGGTGGCTCCATCGCCGCCATCTTGCTGCGTACCCCTGGCACCCCTTCGGCTGCCGCGACCGTGCTGGACGGATTTCCGCTGTCCCAGCAGGGGCAAGCGGGCAAGGCGCTGGGGATTTCGCTGTTTGCCTCCTTCTTAGGGGGCTTGATGAGCGGCGTCGCGCTGTTGACGGCGGCACCGCTGCTCGGCGTGCTGGTACTCAAGTTCGGCCCGGTCGAGCTGTTTGCCATTGCCGTGCTTGGCATCACCATCATTGGTTCCTTGTCCCAGGGCTCCATCGTCAGCGGCCTGCTGTCGGGGGTGATGGGGCTTCTGCTCAGTACCGTGGGCATGGACCTGATCACCGGCACCCCACGCATGACCTTCGGCAACATCAACCTGTTTTCAGGCATCGAGTTCACGGTGGCGCTGATTGGGCTGTTCTCGATTCCCCAGGCATTGATCCTGCTGGAGAACGCCCACGACAACGATAAGGTGGCAAGCAAGATCACCGACCGTCTGGTACCGCGGTTCAGGGAGCTGCGCCAATTGATGCCGAACATTCTGCGCTCAGGCGGTATCGGGATCGTGACTGGCTTGATCCCAGGCACGGGGGGCGATACCGCCAGCTGGTTTGCCTACAACGAGGCCAAGCGCTTCGCCAAGGACAAGAGCCGTTTCGGCAAGGGTGACATCGCGGGGGTCGCGGCCCCGGAGTCCGCCAACAATGCTGTTGTCGGCGGTGCTCTGATTCCCACCATCGCCCTGGGCATTCCAGGCAGTTCTTCCACCGCGATTCTGCTCGGCGCGCTGATGGTTCAGGGCATTCTGCCTGGCCCCAACCTGCTGACCGACTACGGCGACGTGACCTACACCCTGATCTGGGCGGTGATTCTGGCCAATGTGGGCCTGCTGGCGGTCGGCCTGGCCTTCACCCGTGTCTGCGTGGGCGTGACCAAGGTGCCGGACAGCTTCGTCGCCTGCGCCATCATCACGCTCTGCGTGATCGGCGCCTTCGCGATCAACAACAGTCTGTTCGAGGTAGGGCTGATGCTGGGGTTCGGGCTGTTCGGCTACTGGATGAACAAGGCCGGTATCTCGCCAGCTCCGATGGTCATTGGCCTGATCCTGGGGCCGGTAATGGAAACCAGCTTTCAGCAGTCGATGCTGATTGGTCAAAACAGTCCCGTGATTTTCCTCAACAGTCCCATTGCCATGGTGCTGCTGGGTATCGCGGTGCTGTCGATCCTTCAGGCAACGCCCTTCTTCCGCTGGCTGCGGGGACGACTGACCGGCGCCTCACGCCGGGGCCGCACGGGCTAGCGCCAGAACGTGGCTAGAGCGCCGGGGCACAGTGCCCACCCCCGGCGTTCGTCCTCCAGGGTGGATCGCCGGGTATCGACCCTAGGCACGTTTGAAATAGACACGTCTGAAATAGACACGCCCGAAACAGACAGATCCAACAACAATGTCTCAAGGAGTTCGCCATGACCCGTATTACCGATGTTCGTGCTCGTACCGTCAGCGTTCCATTGGATCACCCCACCAGTTTCTCCAACCGCCAGGTGTTCAAGCGTGACTATGCACTGGTCGAGGTCGAAGGCGATGACGGAGTGGTGGGTATCGGCTTCTGCTACGGCGGCAATAACGCCGGCGCACTGGTGTCACAGGCGGTGCGTGAGTTGCTAAGACCGGTGCTGTTGGGGGCCGACGCCCACGCCACGGAAGGCGTGTGGCAGGCCATGTATCAGGAGTCGTTGCTGCATGGTCGAAGTGGCTCGGTGATGCGAGCCATCAGCATCCTGGATACAGCACTGTGGGACCGCAATGCCCGTGCCGCCGGGCTGCCCTTGTTCAAGTATCTGGGGGCCAGCGACAGCGAGTCGGTCCCGGCCTATGCCAGCGGTGGCTATTACCTGGAGGGCAAGACGCCCGCCTTGCTGGCCGAGGAGATGGCCGGCTATGTGGCGCAGGGTTTCAAGGCGGTGAAGATGAAGGTGGGGCGCGACGATCTCGCCGGCGAGGAGGCCCGACTGGCAGCGGTGCGCGAAGCGGTGGGGCCGAACGTGGCGGTCATGCTCGATGCCAACAATGCCTGGCGAGACCTGCCGTCGGCGCTGGCCTTTATGCGCATGGCGGAGCCCTATGCCCCTTACTGGATCGAGGAACCGTTCAGCCCTGATGACATCGACAACCATCGCCGCCTGGCAGAGCGGACGCCGGTGCCGGTCGCCACCGGCGAGATCGAGGCCGGGCGGTGGCGCTTCAAGGAGCTGCTGGAGCAGGACGCGGCGATGATCCTGCAGACCGACGCCGCCGTCTGTGGCGGCATCACCGAGTTTCGTCGAATCACTGCGACGGCGGCGAGCTTTGGCGTCGAGGTCTATCCCCATTGGTTCCATGACTTGCATGTCCATCTGGTGGCGTCGGCCCCGAACGCGCGCATGGTGGAATTCTTTGCCGACGATCAGGTGCTCAACTTCCGCCGCCTGGTCGATACCCAGCTGGAGTTTGCCGACGGCAACCTGCTGCTGCCCAAGACCCCTGGGCTCGGCTTCAACTTCTGCAGCGATGCGCTGGAGCGTTACGCCAGCGAGCCATGGTCGTGAGACCGGTTCTTGAGACCCGCTCTTGAGGCCCGCTTTTGAGGCACGGTCTAGCCATGGAATAGCGGCATGTGACGTCGTCAATCTGCCGCCCTGTACAGCGTGAGGAATCCACATCATGAACGCGAACCATCCTGAACGCCGGGGCAGCGCCTGGGCGCCGGTCATTACTCCCTTTACATCGTCGCTGAGCGTGGATACGCCGAGGCTGATCGACCACTGTCGTTGGCTCCAGTCCCACGGTGTGGGGCTGGCGGTGTTTGGCACCAACTCCGAGGCCAACTCCCTGAGCGTCACCGAGAAGCGCGACCTTTTAAGCCGTCTGGAGCGAGCCGGGCTGAATCCGGCGCGGATGATGCCTGGTACAGGCCACTGCGCCATCGATGACAGTGTGGCGCTGACCCGTGATGCCGTGCAGATGGGGGCCGCTGGGGTGCTGATGTTGCCTCCGTTCTACTACAAGGGGGTCAGTGATGAAGGGCTGTTTCGTTACTACGCCGAGGTCATCGAGCGGGTCGGCGATTCCCGCTTGAAGATGTACCTCTACCATATTCCGCCGGTGGCGCAGGTCCCGCTGTCGCTGGGGTTGATCGAACGTCTGCGTGAGGCCTTCCCGCAGACGGTGGTCGGCATCAAGGACAGCAGTGGGGACTGGGCTCATACCCTGAACCTGATCGAGCGCTTTGCCGCTGACGGCTTCGAGGTATATGCGGGCAGTGAACGTTTCCTGCTCGATACCTTGCGGGCAGGGGGAGCCGGCTGCATCAGTGCCACGGCCAACGTCAATCCTGCGGCCATCGCAGCGCTTGCCGGTGCGTGGCAAGACGCCGACGCCGACCAGCGTCAGGCTGGCCTCAACCAGGTGCGTGACCTGTTCGAAAGCTACCCGGTGATTCCCGCCATGAAGGCCGCCAAGGCGAGCTTCTCGGGTGTCGACGACTGGCACTGGCTGCGGCCGCCGTTGGTCGAGCTGGATAGCCAGCGCCGGCAGTCCTTGCTGGCGGCGCTCGAGGCTCAGGGGTTCAGCATGCCGGACAGCGAACGTGTGTCCCACTAACAGGATGCGTGAAGGAGGGCATCAACATGGCACACACTATGGCACAACACGACCTCAGGATTGTGGCCCTGCGCAGATTGAGCGAGGCGCACCTGGCCGCGCTGCAGGCGGTGGCCCAGGTCGACTACTTTGATGAGCTGCATGACGGCAATCGTGCCGAGTATGACGCCGCGCTCGCCAGGGCCCATGGCCTGATTGGCGGCAAGCTGGAGCTGGATGACGCGGCACTTGAGCGCGCACCGCAGCTGAAGGTGGTGTCGACCATTTCGGTGGGTTACGACAATCTGCCGCTGGCGGCGATGAATCGTCGCGGTATCCTGCTGTGCAACACGCCGGATGTGCTGACGGAAACCACCGCGGATACAGCGTTCGCCCTGATCATGGCCACCCAACGGCGGCTGGTGGAGCTATCCTGCATGGTGCGCGAGGGGCGCTGGCAGAACCATGTTGGCCCCCATCAATTCGGCCATGACGTGCACGGTAAGGTGCTGGGCATTGTTGGCGCCGGCCGTATCGGGGCGGCCATCGCCAGGCGCGCCGCGCTGGGGTTCAACATGCCGGTCCTGTATGCCGCGTCCACCCCCAAGCCGTCTCTGGAGCAGCAGCTGGGGGCCGAGCGTTGCTCGCTGGACGAGCTGCTGGCGCGTGCCGATATCGTCTGCTTGAGCGTCCCGTATCGGGAGGACACCCACCACCTGATCGACGCCGACGCGCTGGCGCGCATGCAGCCATCGGCCGCCTTGATCAATGTGGCCAGGGGCAAGGTGGTGGACGAGCAGGCGTTGATCGATGCGCTGCAGCGTGGCGTGATTCGCGCGGCTGGGCTGGATGTGTTTGAGCAGGAGCCGCTGAACCCCGACTCACCCCTATGCCGAATGGACAATGTGGTGGTGTTGCCGCACATTGGCTCGGCGACCCATGAGACGCGTGCCGCCATGGCTGGGCGCGCGGTCGCCAATCTGATCAATGCTCTGACGGGACGCGGAGAGGTGGACGCGGTCAATGGCGGTGTCCTGGCCGACGACCCTCGGTGAATAACAAGGAAGGGAGAGAGCGAATGAAGCGGTGTCTCGATGACATCTACAGCCTTGATGACTTCGAGCGGGTGGCCCGTCGTCACTTGCCGCGTCCGCTGTTTGGCTATGTGGCCAGCGTCGCGGAAGAGGGTGCCACGGCGCGTGCCAGTCGCGAGGCCTTCGATCGTTATCAGTGGCTGCCGCGAGCGCTGGTGAATGTCTCGACGACCTCCACCGAAGTGGAGTTGCTGGGACAGCGCTATTCCCAGCCCTTCGGGATTGCCCCGATGGGCATCAGTGCCCTGACTGCCTATCAGGGCGACCGGGTGCTGGCCGATGAAGCCCGCCGAGCAGGGATTCCGATGATCGTCAGCGGCTCGTCGCTGATTCCCATGGAAGCGCTCGCTGAGTCACACGGTGCCGAGTGGTTCCAGGCCTATCTGCCAGGCACCCTGGAAGGCATCGACGCCTTGCTAGAGCGGGTCATACAGGCGGGCTATACCCGTCTGGTGGTCACGGTGGACTATGCGGTGCCGCCCAATCCGGAAAACCACCGCAGAGCGGGCTTCTCCAGCCCCTTGAAGCCCAGTGTCAGGCTCGCCTGGGATGGGGTGACGCGGCCTCGCTGGCTGTTCGGCACCTTCCTGCGAACGCTGTATCGCCATGGCGTGCCTCACTTTGAAAACAACTTTGCCACCCGTGGCGTACCGGTACTGGCCAAGCATGCGGCCCGTGATTTTGCCGGGCGTCGTCATCTTGACTGGTCGACCCTGGAGCACGTGCGCTCACGCTTCCCGGGCAAACTGGTGGTCAAGGGGATTCTGCATCCCGATGATGCGCGTCGGGCGCGGGACATCGGTGCCGATGGGCTGATCGTTTCCAATCACGGAGGGCGCCAGCTGGATGCCACGGTGGCGCCCCTGACCATGCTTCCTGAAGTGCTCGAGGCGACCGAGGGCGCTATCCCGGTCATGATCGATGGCAGCTTTCGGCGCGGTGGCCAGGTGCTGAAAGCACTGGCGCTGGGGGCTGACTTTGTCTTTATCGGCCGCCCCTACAACTACGCCGCCAGCGTCGCAGGACATGCTGGTGTGGCCCACGCCACACGCCTGTTGAGCGAGGAAATCGAGCGCAACATGGCGCTGCTAGGCATCACCCGGCTCGACCAGCTGGGGCTCCACTCATTGAGAGAGAGCGGCTGAACAGGAGATTGTTCCTGTAGTCGGCGGGAAGGCGTAGCGATACAGATACAGTGACAGGGGCGCTCGGCTGAGCGCCCCTGTCCGTTCTGCCTGCTATCTCGAGTAGGCACGGAGCTGGTGTCGGGAGCCGGGCCGTCAGGCGCCGTGATAGCCATCTCGTTCCGGCTCATCCTCGCTTGCTGCGTCAGCGCCTGGCGGCAGCGCAGCGACCCAGGCCATGGCGGCGTCCCGCTCCTTGTGTGAAAAGGTGCGGATCTCGATCTTCTTCACCAGCCGATCTTCCAGATGGGCGACGTGCTTGATCCACTCCTTGTCGGTGATCACGGCGGCGCGATGATAGTGGTCGAGCTCCCCAATCTGCGTCAGCCCGTAGCCAAGGTCTCGCAGCAGCGCGGTCAGCGTCATCCAACGCAGGTCATCAAGCTCGGCCACCATGCTGACCTTGGGGCAGCGCTTCTTGGCGGCTTCGATGAGGTCGATGGCCTGCTGCAGTTCCTGAGCGGTCACGGTGCCACCGGCACGAATGGCCACCACATGATCAGCGGGATGTGGAATCTGCTCGAGCATCGGAAATCTCCTTGTCGGGGGACGGTGGGGGGGCGTAGCCAGGTCGCGGGAGCAAACCTTGAGCACCATGTTCAGCATAGTCGCTGCTGGCCGCGACGGGCGCTGCGCGGGCTTACGTTGGCAAGGCCTGACGTTGTACCTGTAAGGCCCCTTGGTCGGTTGGCGACGACGATGGAGCAGGGCGAAGGCCTCTTGCCTCGCCTTCATCATCATGCAAACGAGGGTGGCCTTTATGCAAGCTCGGGCAATCAGTGTTCACGGCGGCAACAGAGGGTGGTGGGCGAGTTGGGCGTTGGCGCTCGGGTTGGCCGGGACGATCGGCTGGACGGCTCCCGCCCAGGCCGCTGAGTCCCACGCCGCGTCTCCCAGGGTAATCGAGCTGACCCAGGTGGGCTGTCAATTCCTGGAAAGTGAAAACGGCACCCACCATGGTGTCCAACCACGCAGCAAGGCTGACTGCGAGGCCTTTAATGATGAGACGGGCGAGGCACGTCTGACCGCGTCCAAGGTGATCCACCTGCCCCCCGGCGACTACGTCTTTCGGGTCAAGAACGAAGGTGTCCCCTACGAACTTGGCTTTTGGCTGCGCGGGGATGGGCTGGTCAACCGTGCGCGTCTGCCCAGCGTATCAGGGGGCGGGTTGGCCGCCGGACAGACCAAGGACTTTGCCATCAGTCTGGAGCCCGGTGAGTACGTCTATTCCTGCCCGCTGAACCCGACCCTGGACTACACCCTGGTCGTTGAAGGCTGAGCCTGTTTTCAGCACCCAGCCAGGCCGCCGACGGGACCACAGATAATGGCCTAGCCAGACGGCGAAAAACTGAACCACACCGATACCCGACAGATACCCGCTGTGTCATTTCGGCACGGTGGGTGTTTACGCATCCAGCATGCAAGGTTTCCCGTCTAGGCTCTCAGCATGGCGTGTAACGCGTCAGCAATGGAGAGTCGAATGATGCCAAAGGTCGAACCCCGCCCACCGGAGCCACGTATCGGGCTGATTACCCTCGGGGTCCAATCGCTTGATCGTGCCATCGAGTTTTATCAGCACGGACTATGTTGGCCACGTCTAGAGGAGGATGACGCCAAGATCGCTTTCTTCACCCTGCAAGGCACGTGGCTGGCCCTCTATGGCTGGAACGCGCTTGCCGAGGATGTGATGGTCAATGCCGGTGGCGAGGGCTTTCGTGGCGTGACCCTGGCCTATATGGCTCGCGACATTGATGAGGTGAATGCGGTGCTGGCCCAGGCCAAAGCAGCGGGCGGCACGCTGCTCAAACCGGGTCAACAGGTGGTCTGGGGAGGCTACTCGGGCTACTTTGCCGACCCCGACGGACACCTCTGGGAAGTGGCCCATCATCCCTCCTTCTGGCCAGGCCCATCCGGCAAACCGGGTCCGTGAATGCCGCGCCCCCGGGTGCCCTGGCTGCCCACGGATATCCAGGGTGTCGATGCCCTGGAGCGCCTGGCGGGCTGTCTTGAGCAAGCGGGCCTGTGACGCTCTGCTTCAGTGGGCTTCCGGCGATTGTTCCATTTCGCGTTCCAGCTTGCGCGCCACATCCCCGGGAGACCCAGTGCGCCGAGCCAACAGGTCGTAGGCCACCGGTACCACGAACAGCGTAAAGAAAGTGGCGGCGGCGACGCCGGTGAAGATCACCGTGCCGATGACCATTCGGGTCTCGGCGCCGGCGCCGCTGGACAGGATCAGCGGTACGCTGCCGGCAATGGTGGTCACCGAGGTCATCACGATGGGCCGCAAGCGCGTCATGGCGGCTCGCATCAGCGCTTCACGGAAGGCGATGCCTTCATCTCTCAGCTGATTGGCGAATTCGACGATCAGGATACCGTTCTTGGCCGCCAGCCCCACCAGCATGACCAGCCCTACCTGACTGTAGATATTGAGGGACTGTCCCGTCAGCCACAGCCCGAGCAGGGCGCCGCCGATGGCCAGCGGTACTGTCAGCATGATCACCAGGGGGTGGATAAAGCTCTCGAACTGGGCCGCCAGGACCAGGAATACCACCAGCGTCCCGAGCACCAGCAGGAAAGTGGTCGCGCCCGTTGACTCCCGATAGTCACGGGCCGCCCCTTTGACGTCGGTCTGTACGCCCGCTGGCAGCACCTCGTTGACGGCATTTTCGAGATAGTCGAGGGCCTCGCCCATGGAGTAACCGTCGGCCAGGTCGGCCTGAAGCGTCACCGCACGCAGCCGGTTGTAGCGATTGAGCTGGCTGGGGCCGGCGAAGGCTTCCACGGTGACCAGACTTGAGAGCGGAATTAGCTCGCCGCTACGATCGGAGCGCACCCGCACGTTGTCCAGTGAACTGGGGGTAGGGTTGGAGCCGCGTTCACCCTCGAGGATAACGTCGTACTCCTCGCCCTGATCGGTGAAACGGGTCACTGTGCGCCCGCCGAGCAGGGTCTCCAGGGTGCGGCCAATCTCGCTGACGGTGACGCCAAGGTCCGCCGCCCGGGTGTAGTCGATATTGACGTTGAGCTGGGGCTGATTCTCCTCGTAGTCACTTTCCAGGTTGAGCAGGTTGGGGTTGGTCTGGCGGATATGGTCCATCAATGCATCGCGCCAGGTGGCCAGCTGTTCATAGCTGCCGCCGCCCAGCACGAACTGCAGGCCCTGTTCGGTACCCCCACCGAAGCCTTGGCGCATGACCGGGAAGGCACGAATGCCTGGCAGTTCTGCCAGGGATTGGCGAACTTCATTCATGATCGGCCAGGCGGGGCGTCGTTCGGCCCAGTCCGACAGGCCAACGATGCTGAAGCCGGAATTGAAGTTCTCGGTATTGCCGCGGCCCTGGGGGGCGATGATCAACACGCGCTCGACTTCTCCACTGTCGCGCAGCGGAAGCAGTCGGGCCTCCACCTCGTCCATGTAGTCCTCCATATAGGAGAAGGTGGCGCCAGGGGGACCGCTGATGATGACGAAGAAGGTGCCGCGGTCCTCTCTGGGCGTGTACTCGGCGGGTAGCTGGGGGTAGAGCCAGGCGATGCCGGCGAGCATGGCGACGAAGCAGGCCACCACCAGCCAGCGCGCTTTCAGGACCGCCTCGAGGCAGCGCCGATAGACCCCCTGGGCACGCTGCAAGCCTTGATCGACAAGGTGAGCCAGGCGCCCTTCGTGGAGACTCGATGACAGGATCTTGGAGGCCATCATCGGTGTCAGGGTCAGCGCCAGCAGGGTGGAAATGGCCACCGCCGCCGACAGTGTCAGGGCAAATTCGGTGAACAGCTTGCCGACGTCTCCCTGAATGAAGCTCAGCGGCACAAATACGGCGATCAGCACCAGGCTGGTGGCAATCACCGCAAAGGCCAGCTGGCGGGCGCCACGGAAGGCAGCCACCAAGGGCGTTTCGCCGTACAGGTGCATGCGCCTGTGGATGTTCTCGAGCACTACGATGGCGTCGTCCACCACCAGGCCGATGGCCAGCACCAGGGCGAGCAACGTCAGCAGGTTGATGGTAAAGCCCATGGCGGCCAGGGCCGCAAAGGTGCCGATCAGGGTAACCGGCACGGTGACCGCAGGGACCAGGGTGGTGCGCAGGTTGCCGAGAAACACGAAGATCGCCACCACCACCAGGCCAATGGCGATCAACAGGGTACTGACCACCTCGCGGATGGCGCCGGAAACGAAGGTCGAGGCGTCATAGTTGAGCGACAGGCTCATGCCATCGGGCAGGCGAGGGGAGAGGCGCTCCATCTCGGCGCGCACGGCACTGGACAGGGCCATGACGTTGGCGGTGGACTGCTTGACCATGCCGAGCCCCACCACCGTGTTGCCGTTGCCGCGAAACAGCGAGCGCTCCTCCACGGTGCCAAGCTCTACCCGGGCGACATCGGACAGCCTGACCAGATAGCCGCCTTCGCCGCGGTCCAGTACCAGCGCACGGAAGTCTTCCGGGGTCGAGAAGCTGCGCGGCAGGCGTACCATGAACTGGCGATCCTGGGATTCCACCGCGCCCCCGGGCAGCTCCACGTTCTCTGCCCGCAGGGCCGACTCCACGTCGCTGACGGTCAGCCCGCGGGCGGCCAGGGCATCGTTGTCGAGCCACACCCGCATGGCGTATTCCTTGGCGCCGCCGACGAACACCCCGGACACGCCTTCCTGGACAGAAAAGCTGTCCACCAGATAGCGTTCGGCGTAGTCGGTCAGCTCTGCCGTGGTGTAGCCCTCGCCAGACAGCATCAGCCACATCACCACCTCGGAGCTGGTGTCTTCCTTGCGCACCTCCGGTGGGTCGGCTTCATCGGGCAAGTTGTCGGCGGCGCCAGAGATCCGGTCGCGCATGTCGTTGGCGGCGGCGTCGATATCGGTGGACAGGCTGAACTCGACGTTGATGTTCGAATTGCCGTCGGTGGAGGTAGAGGAAATGACCTCGATCCCGGCGATGCCGGCGATACGCTCCTCCAGTACTTGGGTAATGCGGGTCTCGACCACATCGGCTGAGGCGCCAGGGTAAGCGGTGCGAATGCTGACGATGGGCGGGTCGATGGTGGGATATTCCTGCAGCGGCAGGCGGGTCAGGGCAAGCAGGCCAAAGGCGACAATCAGTGCGGCCATGACGGTGGCCAGCACCGGTCGCTGGACGGACACATCGGACAGGCGCATCAGCGGTCGCCCTCCTGGCGCTGCTCAAGCAGGATGTCGCTGACGCTGGTGGTTTCGTCCTCGATGCCGATCAGCTCGACCCGGGAAGCCTCGTGCAGTCGATCGTTGCCGTGGGTCACGACCAGCTCTCCAGCCTCGAGTCCGTCGATGACCTCGACGTCGCCCTCGCGGCGAGAGCCGACTTCGATATCTCGCTGCACCACGTCGCTGTCCTCCCGTGAGGGCAACACCCAGACCCGCTGGCGCTGGCCTTCGGGGACCAGGGCCGACTCGGGAATGACCAGCGCCTGGCGGGGGCTTCGGGCAATGGTCACACGCATCAGCATTCCTGGTCGCAGCAGTCGTTCGTCGTTGTCGAGCAGAGCGCGCACGGTGATGCTGCGACTCACCGGGTCCACTCGAGAATCGATGGTGGCGATCTCGCCCTCGAATACACGCTCTGGATAGGCGGCGGTCGTGGCGGACAGACTAAGACCACGCGATAGCGACCCCAGCTGCACCTCAGGAACGTCGAAGTCGAGCTTCATGCGCGAGATGTCGTCGAGGGTGGTCAGCTCGGTGCCCGGCGTGACCAGGGTACCCACGCTGATATCGCGTACCCCGACCACGCCGTCGAAGGGCGCGCGGACGCGGTAGTTGTCGAGCATGGCTTCGAACCCGGCGATGGTGGCATCCACCTGCTGCAGCTGGGCACGACTGTCTTCTACATCGGCTCGCGGCGCCAGGTTGCGGCTTTGCAGTTGGGCGAACCGGTTGACTGCGTTCTGGCGCTCGGTACGCAAGGCCTGGGCCTCGCGCAGGGCCGCACGCTCTTCGGTATCGGATAGCTCTACCAGAATATCGCCCTGGCTAACTTCTTCACCGCCCTCGAAATTGATCGCCGACACCGTGTCCGTCACCGTGGCCGATAGGGTGACACTCTCATTGGCGGACAGCGTGCCCAGAGATTCCAGCGGGTCTGACCAGTCGTCTAGCACCACCTCTGCAGCGATGATCGGGGTCGGCGGTGGTCCTTGCGGTGTGGCTCCGGGGGCCTGCTGAGCGTGGGAGGGGGTAGCAAAGAGAGCGAGTGCCGGGAGCAGGGCGTTGGCCCATGCCAGGCAGCCTTTCCGGTGCCGTGATGCAGTTTTCGGCAAGAAAGGTGACCGTGGTAAGCGTAGTGGCATGGTAATCGTCCTGATAAACATGGGCGAAGCAGCGGCGTCGACACCCGGCAGCCCTTCGGCGGAGCGTGACAACGAAACGGGTGGGTCACCTTGAGTGACAGAATGTCCGAGTATAGCGACAGCATGCCGGAGACATGGCGTTGATAGCCCGGGCCTGGTGCACTTGCACATTGTTTTCGCAAGTCGTTCGCCGGATAACAACAGAGCGTTGCACACGCCCGTTTCACCCGCGAGACGGCAGAGCGTGACGTCAGGGCGTCGAAGCTGGGCGATTCATGGCGCACTGTTTGCTAGTATTGGCGGCTTTGCCAGGGTGTGGAGAGCAGTCGGATGAAGGTGGATGTGGTCATCATTGGCGCGGGTGCCGCGGGGTTAATGTGTGCGCTCACGGCCGGCTACGCCGGTCGCTCGGTCATGCTGATCGATCACGCCAACAAGCCGGGCAAGAAAATCCTGATGTCAGGCGGCGGCCGCTGCAACTTCACCAATATGGCGACCTCCGCTGCCAACTTCTTTTCCGCGAACCCGCACTTTTGTATTTCGGCTCTCAAGCGCTATCGCCCCGACCATTTTGTCGAGCTGGTAGAGCGGCATGGTCTGGAGTACGTAGAAAAGGCCCCCGGTCAGCTGTTCTGCGCCGACTCCGCCAAGGATCTGCTCAACGTGCTGTTGACCGAGTGTGACTGGGCCGGTGTCGAGCTGTGCTTGAAGACCCGCGTCGAGCGCATCGAACGCCAGGGGGAAGGCATACGCCTGACGACCTCGGCCGGTCGCATCGAGGCGGGAGCCGTGGTCATCGCCACAGGAGGCCTGTCGATTCCGACCATGGGTGCCAGTGGCTTTGGCTACGATATTGCCCGCCAGTTTGGGCTTGAGGTCACCGAGACACGGGCGGCCCTGGTGCCGTTCACCCTGACATCGCAATGGAAGGAGCGGGCTTCGGCGCTGTCGGGTCTGTCGACAGATGTCGTCGCCCGCTGTCGCGGTGGCGAGTACCGCGAGCCGCTGCTGTTCACCCATCGCGGGCTGTCGGGCCCTGCCATGCTGCAGATATCAAGCTATTGGCAGCCCGGCGATGACCTAGAGATTGACCTGCTCCCCGGTGAAGACGCCTTTGAGGCGCTGTGTATCGCCCGCCGAGAGACGCCGAAGCGGCGCTTGTCGACCTGGCTGTCCGAGCGCTACCCGAAGCGCCTGGCTCAGGCGCTGGTGGAGTGGCACGGGGATGATGGCGTGCTGGCCGAGCGTTCCAACGCAAGCCTCGCGTCCTGGGCCGAATCCCTCAACCGCTGGCGCATCAAGCCCGCCGGCACTGAAGGCTGGCGCACAGCGGAAGTGACCATGGGGGGCGTGGCGGTCGACGCCATCTCCTCGAAGACCTTCGAGGTCCAGGGCCTGCCGCAGCTGCGCTTTATCGGTGAGGTCCTGGATGTGACCGGCGAGCTTGGCGGCTACAACTTCCAGTGGGCATGGGCCAGTGCCGTCGCCTGCGGGCAGTCGCTGTAGGCAATCAGCTCAAGTAGCACAGGGCAGAGCTTCCATCTCGCTGACCAGGTGGTCGATAAAGCGACGAATGCGGGTGGGCAGGTGGTCGGCGTAGGGATAGACGGCGTAGATGTCGGCGTTGGGAAGCTGGTAGTCGGGCAGTACCTGTACCAGTCGTCCCTGCGCCAGATGCTCGTGCACGTCCCACTCTGCCCTTACGGCGATGCCGTGTCCGCGCATCGCCCAGGTCAGGACGCTCTCACCGTCGTTGGCGGACAGGTTGCCGCGGACCTTGATCTGATGGTGGCGCTCGCCGCGGGTAAAGCGCCAGTTGCCATAGGTGTCGTCGTTTTGCCTGAGCACGATGCAGTTGTGATCGCTGAGTTCCTCCGGTGTTCGGGGATGGCCGTGTCGGTCCAGATAGGCTGGCGAGGCGCACAGCAGGCGGCGATGTGAGGCGATCTTGCGCGCATGCAGTCCTGAGTCAGGCAGGCTGCCGAAGCGAATGCCGATGTCGAAGGCATTGGCCACCAGGTTGAGCGGGTGGTCCGATAGCTGAAGCTGGCAGTCGATACCGGGATATTGTTCGACAAACGTCGCAACAAAAGGGGCGATATGTCGGCGGCCAAACCCGAAAGGCGCGTTGATCCGAATCTGTCCCGAGGTGTCGTCGGAATTGACCTTCAGGGCGCGTTGTAGTGATGCCATATCGGCCAGCATCCGCTTGGCATAGCGCAGCATCACCACCCCATCCGGCGTCACACTCATCGCACGCGGGGTGCGATAAAACAGCTGAGTCTCCAGCGCTTTCTCCATGTTTGCCAATCGCTTGCTGGCCGCAGCAGGGGTTATGTCCAGGTCCTTGGCGGCGCGGGACAGGCTGCCGGCTTCGCACAGGTAGACAAAGAATTCGAGATCGGCAATGGATTTCATGGTTAACCCTAGGGTCAAGGTAGCTTCAACCGCCAGTCTATTGCCGCTATTTCCTGCTGTCACTTAGCCTTCGTTGACACCATCAATGACCAGGTTTTCTGGTACGTCAACGAGGTCCAAGACAGATGAGAACACACAAGGTAGCGATCATGCCCGGCGATGGGATCGGGCTGGAAGTCATCGAAGCGGGCAAGCAAGTACTGCAGGCTCTGGCCAAGAAAAGTGGCGACTTCGGCTTCGAATTTGAAGACTTTGACTGGAGCTCCAAGCGCTACCTGGAGCAGGGGCAGTACATTCCCGACGGTGGACTGGAGCGTCTGAAGGGCTTCGATGCCATCTATTTCGGTGCTGTGGGCAGCGAAGACGTGCCCGACCACGTGTCACTGTGGGAGCTGCGCCTGGCGATCTGCCAAGGGTTCGATCAGTACGCCAATGTACGTCCGGCCAGAGTGCTGCCGGGGGTCAAGAGTCGCCTGCAAGGCGCCGACAAGATCGACTGGGTGATCGTCCGTGAAAACAGTGAGGGTGAGTATTCCGGCAACGGCGGCCGGGTGCATCAGGGGTTGCCTGACGAGATTGGCACTGAGCTCTCCATCTTTTCGCGCAAGGGCATCGAGCGTATCCATCGCTTTGCCTTCGAGCTGGCCCAGAGCCGCCCGCGCAAGAAGCTGACGCTGGTGACCAAGTCCAATGCCCAGCGTCACGGCATGGTGCTTTGGGACCAGCTGTTCTTCGAAGTGGCCAAGGACTTTCCCGAGGTCGAGATCGACCGGGAGCTGGTGGATGCGGTGACCACCCGCATGGTGCTCAAGCCTGAGACCCTTGACGTGGTGGTGGCCACCAACCTGCACGCTGACATTCTGTCTGATCTGGCGGCGGCGCTGTCCGGCAGCCTGGGCATCGCCCCGACCGCCAACCTGAACCCGGAACGCAACTTTCCATCGATGTTCGAGCCGATCCACGGCTCCGCCTTTGATATCGCAGGCCAAGGCATTGCCAACCCGGTGGGGTCGTTCTGGACGGCCGCGATGATGCTTGAACACCTCGGCGAAACCACTGCCGCAGAACGCCTGATGGCAGCCATCGAACGACTGACAGCCTCCGGCATGCAGACCAGGGATCTGGGCGGTGACGCCACTACCCGAGACGTGACCGCCGCCATCTGTGCAGATATTGAAGCCCAGGGATAAGCCTGACTCCCCCTGGTGCCGTGGCGTCGGGGGGCGATGACGTGACTCGCGCAGCGTCATGTCCACCTGCGTGAGTCTCTGGGGAGTCGGAGACCATCGGCTCTCCGCTCCACAAGCCCAGCAAGAGGCTTGCCAGCAACAATCACAATATCGAGGAGCAACGCCATGAACACCACACCGCTTATTGTCAGCGCACTGATCGCTGCCGCCGCCAGCCCGGTCTTCGCCTCCGACGACTCGGCAGACTGGCCGCAGAGCGTCACCATCGGTACCGGCAGCCAGGGTGCCACCTATTACATCTACGGCAGCGGCTGGGGCAACCTGGTCGGCGAGCGCACGGGCATTTCGTTTGGTGCCGAGGTCACCGGTGGCCCGGTGCAGAACGTCACCATGGTGCAGATGGGCGAGCATGAGTTCGGCATGGTCACCATGGGACCCGCCTATCAGGCCTGGCAAGGCAACAGCCAGCTGGCGCCAGGGGTTGAGCACACCGACGTGCGGGCGGTCTTCCCGATGTACCAGACCGCACTGCAGGTCATTGCGCTCAAGGATTCGGGCATCGATTCTATCGCTGACCTGGACGGCAAGACCATCGGCATCGGGCCTGCCGGTGGAACCGGTGATCTCTACTTCCCGCAGATCTTCGACAAACTGGGTATCGAGGTCGACACCCGCAATGGCGGCGCCGCCGATCAGGCGGGGCAGGTCCAGGATGGCCTGCTCGATGCCTTTGCCTTCGCTTCCGGTATACCGGTTTCCGCGTTCAGTCAGCTCGAGGCGCAAGCCGACGTCAATATCTTCTCGTTCTCCCCGGAGGAAAGCGCGCAGTTCCTGGAGGACTTCCCTGCGTTAAGCGCTTCGTCGATTCCGGCGAGTGCCTATCAGTCGCTGGAACAACCGACCCCAGCCGTGTCGATCTGGAACTTTGCCATCACCCACAAGGACATGCCCGAAGGGCTGGTGTATGAGGTGACAAAGACGGTGATGGAAGAGCACGAGCGCATGCTCAAGGTGCACGGCTCGGCCAAGGAAACCCTGCCGGAGAACGCTTCCCAGAACAGCTTCATGCCCTGGCATCCGGGAGCGGTCCGTTGGTTCGAGGAAAACGGCTACGACATCCCGGACAACCTGGAAGGCTGATGCGCATGGGCCGGCCGATGTAGCGGCTGGCCTTGATGCCCTTGCGCCGAGGCCCTGGGTGGGTCTCGGCGTTGGTGATCTGAGGGACAACTAACATGACCACGACAAGACAAGCGGAGCCCGCTGGCGAGGTGGCTCCTCTGCACACGGTGGTGGCTGAGGGCGCCGACGACCTGCCCCGTGCCCATAATGAGCGCGTGCTTGACGGCCTGGTCGGCCGTACGGTGATGCTGGGGTGCGTGCTGTTTACGGCGATGCATCTCTATGCGCTGAACATTGCGCCGATCGAAACCTGGACCTTTCGCATTCTTCACGTGGCAGGCGGCCTGCTGGTGGGGTTCGCGATCACCGCGGCGATGTCGGTAGACCCTGATGCGGTGACAAGCGGAGCGCGCCGGCCGTCTGGCGCCGAGCGGGCGATGGCCACGCTGACCCTGGCAGCGAGCCTGTATGCGGCGGGTTGTGCCCTGGTGCTGTGGGGACTCAGCGATGCCCGTGGCGCCGCCTTTCACCCTGCTTTACCGGTGCATCTGGCCGTCTCGCTGACGCTTTCCAGTACGCTCGGCGTGCTCGCAAGCTGGGCCTTCTGCCGGGCGCCGAGCAGTCGAGGGGACCGGATTCACTGGCCGGACCTGGCGTTGATGGTGTCGGCACTGGTGGTGGCCGCTTACCTGATCTTTGTCTTGGGCCGTTGGCGCATGGCGGCGGGAACACCATTGGTCGGCACCGCTGAGTGGCTGGTCGCGGCCAGCGGTATCCTGCTGATCATGGAGCTTACGCGGCGTATCGCGGGACTGGCGCTGATCGTCATCACTAGCGTCTTTCTGGTCTATGCCTTCGCCGGCCCCTACCTGCCCGGCATCCTGGCCCACGACGGCTACACCGCCAAGCGCTTCTTCACTTATCTGTACACCGACAGTGGGGTGCTTGGGCCGACCACGGCGGTATCGTCGACCTACATCATTCTGTTCATCACCTTTGCCGCCTTCTTGCAGGCGTCCAAGGTGGGCGACTACTTCGTCAACTTTGCCTTTGCCATGGCCGGGCGCTCCAGGGGTGGGCCCGCCAAGGTAGCCGTCTTTGCCTCGGGGCTGATGGGCATGATCAACGGCACCTCTGCCGGCAATGTGGTGGCGACCGGGTCGCTGACCATTCCGCTGATGAAGCGGGTCGGCTATCACCCGCTGAGTGCCGGGGGAATCGAGGCGGCGGCCTCCACCGGTGGCCAGATCGTGCCGCCGATCATGGGTGCCGGGGCCTTCATCATGGCCGAGATTACCGGTATCCCGTATACCGAGATTGCCTTTGCCGCGCTGATTCCGGCGGCGTTGTACTTCCTCGCCATCTACCTGATGGTCGACCTGGAAGCGCGCCGGGATGGCATGCAGGGCCTGCCCAGGGAGCAGCTGCCCCAGGTGGGGGAGATGGTCAAGCGGGTCTACCTGTTCCTGCCGATCATCATCCTGATCGCCACGCTGTTCATGGGGTATTCGGTCATCCGTGCGGGCACGCTGGCCATGGTCAGCGCCGCCGTGGTGTCCTGGCTGACGCCGCACTGGATGGGGCCGAAGGCCTTGCTCAGGGCGCTGGAGCTGGGCGCGCGGATGTCGGTGCCGTTGATCGCGGTGTGTGCCTGCGCCGGGATTATCGTCGGCGTCATCTCGCTGACCGGGGTGGGCGCGCGCTTTGCGTCCATGCTGCTGGGAATTGCCGATACCAGCCATTTCCTGGCGCTGTTCTTCGCCATGTGCATCTCGATCCTGCTGGGCATGGGCATGCCCACCACGGCAGCGTACGCGGTGGCCGCCTCGGTGGTGGCGCCAGGACTTCAGCAGATTGGCATCTCACCGCTGGTGTCCCATTTCTTCGTGTTCTACTACGCGGTGTTGTCGGCGATCACGCCGCCAGTGGCGTTGGCGGGCTACGCGGCGGCAGCGATCTCCAACACCAATGCGCTGAAGACCGCGGCCACCTCATTCAAGTTCGGCCTGGCCGCCTTTATCGTGCCTTTCATGTTCTTCTACAGCCCTGCGCTGCTGATGCAAGGAGCCTGGTGGGAGATCGTCAGGGTGGCGGTCACCGCCAGCATCGGTATCTATCTGCTGGCGGCGGCGCTTCAGGGCTACTTCCTGGCAGCACCTGTGGGCTTGGTGGCAAGGCTGGTACTGGGAGTGGCTGCCCTGGCGATGATTGCTGGCGGACTGGTGACCGATCTGGTGGGGCTGGGGCTCGGTGCGACGATCTGGGGCGCCCAACGCTTGCGCCACAAGAGCGCCGGCACGCTGCCCTCCTGAGTCGCTACGCTGCCCTGTCAAGAACGGCAAGGCAGCGAAGACAGGGCGCAGCGATACCTGGCGTCTTGAAGCAGAGCGCAAGCCCGGGTGGCAAAGCGCGGGGAGGCGGCCTACGGGCCGCCTCTTTTTTATGCTACTACCTTGCACAGACGTGGAGGCTTCCTGTTCAAGGGATGCTGCCTGCGGTTTTTTTTCTCGGCCGCCCAAGGATCAGGGCATCAGCGACGTCTTTACATGAAGACGCCCCCCTGTGGGGTGATGTGATTTTCCGAGAGTCCGACCGCGAGGAGCGGCCACTTGTCGATTCAACAGCCCGAAGCCCGGGTACCAACGGATATAGAACTGGTGAAGGGCGCTGCCGGAGGCGAGCGTGAGGCCTTCGCGCGCCTGCTGTCTCGCCACTACGATCGGCTGTTTGCGCTGGCCTGGCGGCTGACCGGAAGCCGCGCCGAGGCCGAGGATCTGACCCAGGACATCTGTCTGGCACTACCCGATAAATTGCCGAGTTTTGACGGGCGTGCTGCCTTTTCCACCTGGCTGTATCGGGTCGCGGTCAACGCCGCCCATGATCGCCGCCGGCAGCAGGCTACTCGGCGCAAGGCTGCCGAGGGCTGGGAGGCTTGGGAGCAAGACCGACATCGGCGCAATCGACAGCGCGACGATGAGCATCGCTGGCTCGCCAGGGCGATGGCGACGCTGTCGATGGAGCTGCGTGACACCGTGGCGCTGTCGCTGGGTGAAGGCATGACCCAGGCCCAGGTGGCCGAGGTGCTGGAGGTACCTGAGGGCACCGTAGCCTGGCGCATGAGTGAGGTGAAACGACAATTGAGCGCGCTGGCCCGGGGGGAGGAGGAAAGATGAGTGATGAGCTTAAGCGCCTCGAACGGGCTCTGTCATCGGCACCCGCGCCAGAGGCGGAGGTGAAGTCCGGGCATTTGAAGGCGGCGCTTGATCGGTTCGATCAATGTCAGGCCACCGACCAAGAGTCCAGGGACGAGCCACGTCTCTCGGGGGAAGGTCGCGACGACACCAGGTCGCGGCCACGTTTCCCCCGGAGGGATACCCCTATGAATCGATCAAGCACACATCGACCCTTGCACCGTCGACCATCGGTGGCTGCCGCCGCCTCGCTGGCGGCGCTGTCACTGGGGCTTTACCTGCTGTGGCCCCAGGGCCAGGACGTCGACGTCGTGACGGGGTCCGAGCCGAGCCAGGATGCCGAGATGGTCGTCGCGCCACCTCGAACGGCCAGCAAGTCCGAGGCCGCCCTTGAGTCGACCGAGCGTGGACGTCTGGCTTCTTCACCATCGGCGTCGCTCTCTCCTGCGACATCGACATCGACATCGACATCGACGGCGATGCGCGGCCTGATGCCGAGTCAGGAGGTCGCTCGGATAGCGGCCGTGCCGAGCCCGGGGCCTTCGGCCCGGGTGTCTACCGTCACCACGGAAGCCTATCCCGAGTTCGATGCCTCAAGCCTCAGGGTGACCGCCGAGGCGCCGGTGTCGACCTTTTCGGTGGACGTGGACACGGCGAGCTACGCGGTGGTGCGCTCGTCGCTGATGCAGGGACAGTTGCCGCCGCCCCAGGCGGTGCGCATCGAGGAGATGATCAATTACTTCAGCTACGACTACCCGCAGCCTGACGCAGAGGCCTTTCTCCCGATCGTTGACGTCTTTGCCTCGCCATGGAACTCCGGGCGCCAACTGGTACGAGTAGCGCTTCAGGGCAGGGCGGCCACGCCAGGCCCCCGCCCGCCGGTCAATCTGGTGTTGCTGATCGATACGTCTGGCTCGATGCACTCGCCGGATAAGCTGCCCTTGCTCAAGCGATCCATGGCGCTTCTGTTGGGTGAACTGGAAGACGACGACGAGATCGCCATCGTCACCTACGCTGGCAGCGCCGGTATAGCACTGAAGCCGACCAGGGTCGCCCAGCGTGATGACATCATCAGCGCACTGGAGCGTCTGACGTCGGGTGGTGGCACCGCCGGTGAGGCGGGTTTGCGTCAGGCCTACCGAGTGGCGAGGCGGATGAGCGGCGAAGGCGAGACGACCCGAGTGGTGCTGGCCACCGATGGCGATTTCAATCTGGGCATCAGCGACCCCGAAGCGCTGGAGCGCTTTATCGCCGACCAGCGCGACGATGGCGCCTACCTGTCGGTGTTGGGCTTCGGGCGCGGCAATCTTGACGATGCCGTGATGCAGTCCCTTGCCCAGCATGGCAACGGCCAGGCGGCCTACATCGACAGCTTGGCCGAGGCGCAGAAGGTGCTGGTAGATCAACTGTCGGCATCGCTTGAGCCCATCGCCAATGACGTCAAGGTGCGTGTCGAGTTCAATCCGGCGCGGGTGCAGGAGTACCGCTTGATCGGCTATGAAACCCGGGGGCTGAGGCCTGAGGACTTCCGCAATGACCGGGTAGATGCCGGCGATATAGGCGCAGGGCACCAGGTCACCGCACTTTACGAGATCACCCCGGTGGGGTCCCATGCCGCCATGAGCGAACCGCGGCGCTACGCCAAGGAGGATCACAGCCCGGCGGGTCCCTACAGCGACGAGCTCGGCCATTTGGCGCTTCGCTACAAGGTGCCGGGGGGCGATCGCAGCCGTCTGATCGAGATGCCGATCAAGGCGCCGACGGGAGCAGCCTGGCAGCTGCCCGATAGCGAAGCGTCCTTCGCCGCCGCCATCGCTGGCTTTGGCCAGTTACTCAGTGATGACCGTTATCTCGGTGACTGGGGCTGGGACGATGCCATCGCTCTGGCGGAGGGCAACAGGGGCGAAGATCGCTTTGGCTATCGTGCCGAGGCAGTACGCCTGATGCGACTGGCCAGAGACCTGTCGGAGCGCTGAGGTTTTACGCTACGCTTGGATGTATCACAACTTTCTTGTTCAGGAGGGGGCATGGCCAAGGCGTTGGGGCGACGGCGTGTAAATGCGGCCATGGCGTCCATCATCAGCGCTCTTCTCGATGAGGCGCGCCAGGCCTACCCGCGTATTCGCCAACCCCATGAGCCGGAAGGGCTTCACGATTTCCGGGTGGCCCTGCGTCGCCTACGCTCCTTGCTCAAGGATTTCCGCTCACAGCCCGGCGTGGCTGTCGATAAAGAGCTCTATCGACAGCTGACAGCGCTGGCGCGTGCGACCAACGACGCGCGTGACAGCGAGGTCATGCTGGCTTGGCTGGACGAACAGGTGGCGACCAGTGGAGCCGCTGAGCGGGGCGCACTCGGTTGGTGGCGTGAGCGCCTGGCGCCTCAGGTCGACAGGCATTACGCCAGGCTGGATGCGCCGATCGCGAGCTTCCCTATGCTCGATGCCAAGCTGCGCGAGGCGGCCAATCGAGCGCGGGGTAAACGGGCGGCACTGGGCACCAGCGCCAAGCGGAAGTCGACGCGCAAGCAGGATGTGCGTGAAGCCCCCCGTTTTGGGGTTGCCAGTGCTGAGGTCCTGGAGCGCCTGCGAGACCAGTGGCTGGCGGAGCTTGCCCAGGTGCGCGTTGGCGCTGAAGAGGAAGCGCTGCATCGTCCGCGTATCACCGGCAAGCGATTGCGCTATCTGCTGAAACCCTGGCGAGAACAGGGCAGTGCTTTTGTTGAACTGGAAGAGGAGATGAAGCGCTTTCAGGATGCCTTCGGCGAT
Source organism: Halomonas litopenaei (assembly GCF_017303055.1). Classification (GTDB taxonomy): domain Bacteria; phylum Pseudomonadota; class Gammaproteobacteria; order Pseudomonadales; family Halomonadaceae; genus Halomonas; species Halomonas litopenaei_A. The sequence goes on from NZ_JAEKJT010000001.1 coordinate 52,543, forward strand.
CTCCACGATGACCTGGTGCGGGCAGATGCCCTGACGGCCGCAGCACTGCGACACGCCGAAGATGAAACATTAGACCGACTGGCAAGTGCTGTGACGGATGCGCCACTGCGGGCTAGCGCTCCCCGCCATCTGCGCGGATTTATGCTGTTGCATGGACGCCAGCAAGAGCAGACTGAGGTGCATTTGACCCGTGTCATGACCCTGTGTCGCAAGCCGCAGCTTGAACGTCTGGCGACCAGGTTCGAAGAAGCCGCTCAGCAGATGAGGGCATCGTCCTGACCTCAGCATCGTTCTGACGGCTGCAATGGCCTGACAGTACTACTGCAGACGCTGGGACACTTCCCTCCACAGGCCAGCGTAAGCGTGAGCAGCCGGGCTTGCTGGGGCAAAGTGACGGATCGGGGCACGCTCAAGCCCCATGCGCTCGACCGCACTTGCCGCCGGAATCACCGTCGACAGTCGCAGTGGCCAGCGCTTGTCGAAGCTATCGATGACCTCCCGATGCAGGCTTCTGCGCCGGTCCGCCAGGGTCAGGAAGGGCCATAGTGGGCAGGTAAGATGGCGATCATCGAGGAATGTCTCGAGCTGCTCAAGGGTGCGCAGAGAAAGGGTCGACGGCACGACCGGCACCAGTAAGGCATCGACACTGGTGAACATGTTTTCCGACATGTGCGAAAGGGTAGGCGGGCAGTCGAGGATGACCAGGTCGTATTCGTCTCTTACCCGAGCCAGTATCTGGCGTAGGTGGCTGGTCCCCTGATGCTCCAGCAGGTGGTCCATTTCCCTCGAGTCCAGCGATGCCGGGAGCACATCGAGACCGTCCACATTGGTCGCGCGAATGACCTTGTTGAAAGCGGCCTTGCCTTTGACCAGCTTCTCGACGCCACCGCGAATCTTTGGCTTCACCTTGAGATAGAAGGTGGTGGCCGCCTGAGGATCCAGGTCCCACAGCAGCACGCGCAGGCCTGATCCAGCGGCTTCACTGGCGAGATTGACGGCGGACGCGGTCTTGCCTACGCCGCCTTTGATGCTGTAGAGCGACAGCATTCGCATCGCCGATTATCCCTGATAATTGATGACGTTATCGAAGGACTCTAACACAGCTTTAGCAGCTTCGCTGTGTCAAGGAACGGAGGTTGAGTCTTCCGTCAGCAACGCGCAGATTGCACGGCCGAGTCGTTGTAGGATAAGCCCATGTCGGGCTGGCCAAAGGCTGGCGCTCGCTAGAGGTAGACGTTGGGACCAGGTTGAAGGCGGAGCAGAGGAAGCGGGGCAGAGGGAGGCAGAAAGAGTCGGTCAGGGACAGCGTGGCAAGAAAATGCCAGGCAAGGACCACCAGGCTAGCGCTGGATCAGGCGTCTGACCCGCTGCACGGCCAGCGCGGTCACGACCAGCTTGCGTCCCCAGCGTGTCAGTCGACCTGGGTGGCGCAGAACCGGAATGAGCGCGGCACCAGCCCCAAGCAACACCGGGGTGCGGTAGCGGCTCACGGCCTGCCAACCAGCGTCGATGCGTTGGCCGGCCTGCTGGTAGCGGTGGGCGGCCAGCAGAATGTCCAGCCGCTGCTGCTCGATAGTGGCTTCGAGCGCTGCCTTGCGCTGCGCTCGAGTGGCAGAAGGTTGATCACGGTTCATGCCGAGGGCCCTCGCATATCCCGATGCGCGCCAGGATCGTCGTTGAGCGATGACTCTGCCAGTTCGCGATCCAGCGCCAGGTGTTTCAAGGTGCTGACCAGCAGGGTGCGCTGGCGTGCCATGCGCATGGCCACCAGGGCCATGCCCACTCCCGACAGCAGCAGGACGGCCGCACTGACGGCGATGGCGGTCAGCCGATACGAATCCCAGAAGACAATAATCACGAACGCCGTCAGGGTCGCGATGCCCAGCATCAGCAGTACCATGCTGAGGCCCAGCAGCAGTGCCATGGTGACCAGTCTGGCGCGTTCTTCTTCCAGCTCAAGCACGGCGAGACGCAGACGCGTCTCGCCGGTGGCGATCAGGCTGGAAAGGACACGCTTCCCTGCGCCGAACAGTCGCTGTGCCGGTCCTTGGCTGTCAGACATCAGCGACGCCCGAGCAGCATGCCGATCACGACGCCAGCGGCGGCGCCGATACCGATGCTCTTCCACGGGTTGTCGTGGACATAGCGGTCGCAGGCATCCACTTGCTCGGTCACGCTGTCACGGGTCTGGCGATAGACTCGCTCACCGGTGGCCTCGAGACGAGCGCGGGTATCCTTGAGGCGCGCTTCGGCCTTGCTGCGCCATTCCTTCACCGCTTCACTGGAGTCATCGGCGGTGGCGCTGAGCAGATCCTCCAGTGTGGTGGACAGCTGCTTCAGGTCTGCGCGCAGCTGCTCCGTGGAGGCGCTTGAAGAAGCGGCTTCGGCGGCATCGGCTTTGGCGTTGGTCTTGCTGGTGGTGCTGGAGCTTCGTGTAGCCATCATGTCTTCCTTTGACGTGGGTGGACAGACGCTGAAGAGGCATCAGCCATCTTCTTTATGCTCGCATTAGAGTAGCAGGTGCCGCAATGGCCTTGGCGCCTGGCAAGGCGGCTCGCCAGGGCGCCGGACCTGCGACTCACGCTAGCACCTTATCAGGGACTGAAGCTTCCCGCTGAAAACAGCGGGTTCAAGCTGAAGCCAATCCCCAAGCGGTTGGTACGCTCATCATAGTCGATCAGGCTTTCGCCGTAGCCGTAGTAGTACTGCAGGTGGCCACGCACCTTGCCGAACAGCGGCCAGGAGTAATCCAGCTGGCTGCCGTAGTTACCTTCGTCAGGGTTGCCCCTCATCATCAGGCTAGCTTCATGGGTTCCGAACATTTGCCGCGCCACGGTGATATCGGCGTAGCCCATGTAGTCCTCGATGTCTGGGTTGTCATCGTCGTTATCGTCTTCCGGCACGCGCCAGTAGGGTGCGACGGCCACTGCCCACTCGTCGTTGACCCAGGCGGTGGTGCCGATGACGCGGTTCCAGCTGCGCGACAGCGGATCGGAGCGGCCGTTGGACTGGTGGTTGAGGGAAATACGGTTGCTGACGTTGGTCCAGCCCCAGAGCTTGTAGTCGTTCTGGAATTCGAGGAAGAACTCCGGCTCGTAGTTGGTCTCACGGAAGGGCGATGACTCATCACCGTTGTAGGCCTGCCACCAGCTCTTCTGGGTGTAGGCGAAATACAGATCGCCATTGTCGAACACGAGATCTTCCGCCAGGTTGAACTTGGCACTGAACTGGAACTTCAGTTCGGTGTTGTCCATGTTCGGGTCGTCGTCGTCCGCGCGGAATGCATCCTCGTTGGGGCTGCTGTTGTAGGTCACCGGCAAGATGTAGTTGCGGCGGTGGGTGGTGATCGCGAAGGGGTTGCTCGCGGACTCACGTTCCAGCAGGCGACGCTGTTCAACCGTCTCTTCAATAGGTTTGCCGGACGCCTGGGCGACGATTTCTTCAGAGGCTGGCAAGCCAGTGGTATCCGGAGCCTCACCGGCCGTGCCCGTCAGGGCCTGGGCGGTCTCCTGCTGGGCTTCATCGTCGTTGAGCTCGCTTTCCAGCCTGGCAAGTTCGGCCTTGAGCGCTTCAACGCGGGCTTCCTTGGCCGAGCGTTCTGCCTCAGTCAGGCTTGCCGCCTGGGCCGACTGCCCAGCGATGGCAAGCACCAGCAGGGTGGGTAGCAAGGATAAATGGAGGGCGGGGCGGCTCATAGGATGATCCAATGGACAGGTTGAGGCGTTGTTCTACCATGGCGGCAGCACGAGTCAACTTCATGAAAGAATCTTGCACTGGATTGCCATACTGACACACTGGGTTGAAAATCGCGCCTTTCACCCCGTTGCGACAGGAAATTTCCTTAAGATGCCAAGCCCTCGTTCCGCGCTGTTTGTGCTGCTGTCCTGCTTGCTCTGCCTGGCGCTTGCGGCCTTTCCGGTGGCCGCTCAGGAAGCTCCCGACAGGGGTCTTCCCGATAAGCAGGAGCTGCAGTCCCGCCTGGACGAGCGTATCGCCAATGCCAGTGATCCCCCCAGTGCTGCGGCGCAACAGGATATCGATGCGTTGACCTCGGCGATTGACTCCCTGGAGAAGCTTGAGGACGTCAAGCGAGACATGGCGAGTCTCGAGCGACGCCTGGAGGAGGCCCCCGAACGTCTGGCGGCGCTGGAGCAGGCGTTGCGCCAGCGAGAGGAAGATGAGTCCCATGACCTGTCGGAGCTGGAAGGGCTGCAGATACCTGCCGTGGAGCAGCGTCTGAGTGATGCAGCGCGGGTGCTTCAGTCGACCCAGGACACGCTCACCAGCGTGCAGAGTCAGCTGTTGGGTGCCCAGACGCTTCCGGAGCGCGCGCAACAGGCCATCACGGAGGCCAACCAGGCCATGGACGATGCGCGTCTGTCGCTGGAGGAGCTGAACCGTCGTGATCTACCGGACGATGCTCCACAGCGCCTGGCGGCGAGAGCCCAGCAGGCACTGGCCGACGCACAGCTGGATTTTCATCAGCGTCAGTTGACGACCAACACGCGGATGCGCGAAGTGCTGCAGCAGCGCCTGGAGCTGCTCGAACTGGAAGCCGCCAGCGAGGAAGCCTGGGTGTCCGCGCTACAGGGACGACTCGATCAGCTGCGTCGCGAGCAGACCGAGCGAGCGATTGCCGATGCGGTGCGTGACGAGCCTGAGGCAGTGTCGCAGCATCCGGTTATTCAGGCGGCCCAGGTCACCAATCGGGAGCTGTCGAGGGACTTGCTCAATGCGACGTCCCGGGCCAATGATCTGGTGCGGGATGGGCTCGAAGTCAGGCGTCAGCTTGAAAGGGTGCGTCGCCTGCAGCAGGGGCTCAGTCAGAACATCGAAGCCGTGCGCGGCAGTATTCTGCTGTCTCGCATTCTCCGCGAGCAGCGTCAGTCACTGCCCGAAGTGCAGCCGCGCCCCGGGCTTCGTGATGAGATTGCCGATGTGCGCCTAGCCCAGTTCGAGCTGGATAGCGAGCGAGAGGCACTGCGATCCCCCGAGAGCATGGCACGCAAGGCGCTTGACGAGGCTGCTGTAGACAAGCCGGAGCCCCTGGTTCAGCCCCTTGTGCAGCTGCTGGACTCCCGTCGGGAGCTGATCAACCAGCTGGAACCCACCTACGGTCAAATCCTGAGTGCGGCCATCGACCTGCAGCTCAACCAGCAACAGCTGCTGGATATCAGTGCTGAGCTGCGCTCGAGTATCGACGAACAGCTGTTCTGGGTCGCCAACGCCCGCCCCATCGACCTGGGGTGGATGATGAAGATTCCCCAGAACTTGCTGATGGAGTGGCGCGAGGGGGAATGGCGGCAGGTGCTGCCGACACACTGGCAGTGGCCCGGACCTGGGGGATGGATAGCGGCGCCGGTGCTGCTGGTCGTGGCACTGCTGCTGTTGCTGCGCCGGGCCATTCTGCGCAGGCTAGGCGAAATTCATGAACAGATCGGCCGCCTGCGCTTCGATAGCCAGCTGCACACGCCGAGGGCGATTGCCCTCAACGCCTTGATTGCCGCGCCGGGGCCACTGTGCCTGGTGGCGTTTGGGCTGCTGCTGACGCTGGGCGGGTCTGAGGTGGCGGTGGATATCGGTCACTCCGTACTGCAGCTGTCGCTGGCCTGGGGCGTGGTGGCCTGGTCGCGCCGTCTGCTGGTGAACGACGGGGTCGCGACCCGGCATTTCCATTGGCCGGTCAAGTACGCCGCCAAGCTGCGCTGGTGGATGCTGTGGCTGGGGGTGAGCTTGGCCCCGGTGCTGCTGATTGCTCCCCACGCCCGGGATGCCGCGCTGACCTTCAATCAGCGTCCGCTGGGGCTCGGGTTACTGCTGGTGGGGCTGCTCGGCATGAGCGTGGCCCTGTCCAAGCTGATCCTGGCGCATACGCCATTCTTCGGGGTCAAGCTGTTCCGGTTGGTGCTCGGGCTTGCCCTGGCGTTGGTGCCGATTGCGCTGGCTGGGGCGGTGCTCTACGGCTACGTCTACTCTTCGCTCAGCTTGATCAGCCGTTTCGTGATCTCCCTGTATCTGCTCGGTGTGTGGATACTGGTCGAGGCGACCGTGGTCCGCGGCTTGGCCGTGGCGGCCAGGCGGCTGGCGTACCGCCGCGCCTTGGCGCGGCGGCGGGCCTTGAGCCAGGATGACAGCGGCCTGGATATCGTCGAGGAACCACCGCTCGACATGGAACAGGTCAACCAGCAATCGCTGCGGCTGTCCAAGCTGCTGTTGACCATCGGCTTCGCCGCCATGCTGTATGTGGTGTGGGCTGACTTTCTGGCGGTCATCGGGTATCTCGATAATGTCACCCTGGTCGAGGGTGCCATGGGCGAAGGCGGCGAGGCGCTGGAGGACAACCTCAGCGTGGGCGACGTGCTGGTCGCGCTGTTTATCGCCGGTATTACCATGATGCTGGCACGCAACCTGCCGGGTCTGCTCGAGGTGATGGTGCTGTCGCGGCTGGAACTGAAGCAGGGCAGTGCCTATGCCATCAGTTCGCTGTTGTCCTACGTGATTGTCGGTACCGGCTCGGTGATGACGCTGGGTGCCCTCGGCGTGTCCTGGTCCAAGCTGCAGTGGCTGGTGGCTGCGCTTGGTGTGGGTCTTGGTTTCGGTCTGCAGGAGATCTTTGCCAACTTTATCTCGGGCCTGATCATCCTGTTTGAACGCCCGGTACGTATCGGCGACACCATTACGTTGGGGAACCTGACGGGTACCGTCAGTCGTATTCGCATCCGTGCGACCACGGTGACGGACTTTGATCGCAAGGAAATCATCATCCCCAACAAGACCTTTGTCACCGATCAACTGATCAACTGGTCGTTGTCAGATAGCGTGACGCGGGTCACCCTGAAATACGGGGTCAGTCATGACGCGGATCGCAGTCTGGTGCATCGTCTGCTGGAGCAGGCGGCCCAGGAGAACGAGCGGGTGCTGACCGATCCGCCTCCAGAGATCTATTTTATGGCGTACACCGCCAGCACCATGGAATACGAGCTGCGTATCTACGTGAATGCGCTGGGGGACCGTCTGCTCGCCACGGATGAGCTGAACGGTCGCATCGGGGACCTGTTTGCCGAAAACGGTATTCGTATCGCCTTCGATCAACTCGATGTGCATATACGGCGGTCGGGCCAGCGAGACGTGTGGAAAGGTATTCAGCGCCAGTATGCCGACCCTAGCGATGGTCACCCCCCTCCCGGCGCCAAGGGGGACCCAGGGGATGTCGGTATCGGCGGTGGAGAGGGTGGCGCAGATGGCGGTGGCGATGCCGGGGGGCGCTGATCGCGAGCGCGCAGTGTGGATTCAGGCCCTTGCCGTCACCGGCGTCGGGCCTGAAGCAGGAATTCACGGTTACCGTCGCCGCCAAGGATCGGGCTCTCCTGCCAGTGCAGGATGTCGAATCCGTGCAGGTCGCAGCAGCGGCGAATCCGCTGTTCGACGTCGGCGTAGCGGCGCGGGTCGCTGACCAGTCCACGCTGATCGACCGCGCCTGGCCCCAGCTCGAACTGCGGCTTGACCAGTGACAGTAGCAGGGCGTCGGACGCTAGGAGCTTGGCCAGCTCCGGTAGAATCAGCGTCTGCGAGATGAAGGATACGTCCATCACGGCGACGTCCGGGCGCCCATCCCTTTCCAAAAGCTCGAGCAGCGGCGCGGCGCTTGCCATGTGGCGGGCATTGAGGCCCTCAAGGCAGGTGACCCGGCTGTCGGCGCGCAGGCTGGCATCCAGCTGATCATGGCCGACTTCGACACCCACCACGTGCCGCGCCCCGGCTGCCAGTGCGCAGTCGGTAAAGCCGCCGGTCGATTGGCCCACATCCAGTACGCGAAGGCCTTCCAGAGATAACCCGAGGGTCTGTAGCACGGCTTCCAGCTTGAGTCCTGCCCGTGAGACGTAGCGATCTTCCGGATCCTGCTCCACCTGGAGTGCCAGGTCCTCAGGGCACTTCTCACCAGGGCGGGTGAGCACCTTGCCATCTGACAGGCGGCTGACGCGGCCGTGGCGTATCAAGCGCTGCGCGCGGGTACGAGAGCGGGCGAACCCCTGGCTCACGAGAAGCTGGTCGAGACGAAGCATGGCGATAGAACGTTCCTGACGTGAGATGCGGCGGCATTATGCCATGGGCGCCGCCACTCTCACGACGGGTGCGCCCACGGTTTGAACGAGAGGTTGCTCGAGAGGTCGCTTGAGGGATTAACCAAAAGGCCGGTCAGGAGATGGGGCAGAATTCACCGTGCTGCGTGTCACCCAGGGTTGCTGCTGTCCACGGCCTGCAGGCCGCCGGCCGGAATCCTGTCTGCCCCCCAGCTCTCTTGAATCATGGCGATGACCCGGTCCAGCTCTTCTTGCCTCACCTGGGCGAGCTCGCCATGCTCCAGTGGATCGTAGTGGTAGATGTAGAGGCGTGAGGCAAACTGTTCGAAGGACAGTGAGGCTTCACCGAAGCGCTCGCCCTGGCCAGAGGTGCTGACCTTGACGCCCAGGCCCCAGTCCTGACCACTGTCGTTATTGGGGTTGAAAAAGTAGACCCGCATGTCGCCGGCGGGATCGAGGGAGGCGCGCAGGATGGTGATGGCGTGCCAGCCAATGAAGCGGCCGGCGCTGTCGGTGACCGCGATGCCGGCAGGTTGCGGGTGAATCAGCGGTTGGTTGCCGTTGTAGTAGGGGTGGTAGCTGGCATAGAAGTGGCGCAAAAAGGTGTCCACATCGGCTAGTTGCCCGGTGGCGACGTCGACGTTGATGCCAAAGCCGCGGCCGGCCCACCAGCCGTGAAATTCCGGATTGACCCAGCGGTGGGGGTCTCCCTCGCGACCGATACAGCGGCGCCCCATTTCCGCATAGATGCGATCGAGGTGGGGAACGACCAGCAATGACACTGGGTCGAGATCCAGCGGCAAGGTCTGGGCAACCCCTGACTCGCTGTCGCGGGACGAGATGGGCTGGCCCTCGAAGTGCATGATGATTTCATCATCCCTGGCTGCCCAGGTCACCATCTGCAGCAGGTAGTCCGGATCGTTGTAGGCCCACATGGACAGGGCGCGAGCGGACTGGCAGGTGGGGTTGTTGCCCTGGCCGACCCCCAGGGGCAGGCCCAGCATGCACAGCACGCCCTCCATCAGTCGGGCGCGGTGTGACACTGCGTCCCCGAAGGCGGCATGCAGGCGCGCCTCTGACCAGTCCGACAAGGTGAGACCCAATTGCCTCCACAGGGCGGGGGCCACGGGGGGCTGATAGAGAATGCCGCGCTCCAGGGTCAGGGCCAGGCCGTAGACCGCCTGGGCCGTCTGGGGATGAATCGCGGTGCGAATCATGCTGTGCACCAGGTCCCGATAGCACAGCAGACAATCACGCCCGGTCGACGACAGGCCAAGGGCTTCCGACAGCAGGTTGTCGCCCAGGTCCAGCAGGTGCCTGAGCAGGACCGGGTGATAGGGTGACACCAGTCCCGTGTCATGCATGGCCCGGGCAAAGCCGCTGGCTTCGTATTGCAGTGCCCTGGCATCCATGGCGGTCAGGCGCTCCCGATAGACCTCCACGCCGGGGTCTTCGCGACAGCCCTGGGTCGGGCCGAACAGCGAACTGACCAGGCGGTCCGCGCCTTGGCCACTGGCGCCCAGATCAATACTCGGGTTGGCCTGGCAGAGCGCAATCTGGGTCACCATCTGCTTGACCGGCTCGACCTGAATCGGCCGCTGTTGGAGTATCCGCCAGATTTCGCTGATCAGCTCGTCGATGACGTGTTCGTAACCGACCCGGTTGGCCAGGTGCTGGAACAGCGCGCGAGGGATCTGGGCCAGTCGTCCCTGGTTTTCCCGCTCCGCTTCGCTGGGGGCCGAGAACAGCAGCGGCAGGTTGATGGCCATGACCTGGGTCAGATAGCGGTGAGCCCCTTCACTCGAGATCAAGGGGTGTCGGTACTGCTGCTTGGCCACTGCCAGCATACGCAGCTCGCTCAGCACCTCGATCACCACCAGCTGCGCGTCAGCACTCTTGAGCGAGTGGCTGGTCAGCGACGGGATGAGAATGTGGGGGTAGGCCCAGTCGGAACCGTCAAAGACACCGGCCTGCTCCAGGCGCTGTGCTCGCGTTTCCAGCTGCGCACAACCATCGGGCTGCAGCAGCACCCGGCGGCAGCTGTCGAGCACACGGGGGAGCTTGCCTGGTTTGGCGAACGCGGCAGCGGCCTCAAGACCAGCGATGGCATCGTCCAACTTGACCAGCAGTCCCTTCAGCTTGTCGTTGTCGGTGGGGGAGATGTCAGGGGAGGTCACTCCGGCTCCTGGGCGGTTGGTGGGCGAGGGCGTCTAGCCGTTCCGGTATGATGCGTGACGCTGGCGCAAATGTGCAACGCCGCCGCGTGCCACGGTGTCGTTGTGCAGGCATCGGCACCGTGGACGGGGGCGAGGGGCAATAACGCGTGGTGAGGCCTTTATGAACGGTTGGCCCGGCGCCTAGACGTAGTAGTCCTCGTCTTCCTGGGCTTTCAGCAGGTCTCGAAGGGTGTGCGCATCGTCACCCCGGAAGTACACCAGTCCCCAGTGGGTGCCAAAGGCGGTGCGCTTGGTCACCGTCTCTTCCAGGGGCGCAGTCAGTTCGTGGGACTCGAAGTAGGGGTGGTCCTCCACCGACTCCGGGATTTCCAGACGGCTGACCACACGGCGACGGGGATAAACGCCAAAGCAGCCTGCGAATCCGTTGGCGTCGACCACCTCTTTGGGGAAGAAGTCCGCGACTTCCTCGGCCGTTGTCTTGGGGTCGAAGACCAGCATGCTGGCCTGATAGGCGTTGAAGCCGTAAACCCGCTCCAGCAGTTCGAACACCTTGAAGCCAGGGGGACGATAAGCCACTTCACCGAAGTACATCTCGCCGTCGCTGGTGACGAAGTATTCCGGGTGAATCAGGCCGAAGTCGATATCGAAGGCCTTGATCAGCTTTTCGATCTGTACCCGGATCTGCTCCCGGTAGCGCTCCAGCTCCGGTGAGGCCGGGACAAACACGGAGTAGCCCAAGGTCACGTATTCGGAAATGTTGAGGAATGCGATCTTGCCGTTGTGAATCCATGCCTCGACGGCGAACTCCCAGCCATCCAGGTGGGACTCCATCAGGACCGGGAATTCTTCCTCCGGGATGGTGTCCACCTCGTCTGGCGTGCGAATGACCCGATGCCCCAGGCAGCCCGCCTTGTCGAAGGCCTTGAGATGGATGGGGTCGTTGGGGTCGCCATCAAGCTTGAGCAAGGTCTGGTTGACGCGCTTGAGGAAGCGAATCACGTCCTGGTGATCGTGGGCCTCTTCGAAGATGCCGACGCGGATGCCCCCAAGCTGGGCGCGACGCTTCATCAGTGCCTTGTCGCGCAGCAGCAGCGACTGGCCGTAGAGGCGGGGGTTGTCCAGCAATACCGAGTTGATGGCGCCAGACCATTCGACCGTTTCCTCGAACAGCGGAATGGCGACGTCCACGCCCATGTCTCGCAAGGTCTCGGCGATTTCCATGGAGCGATCATTGAGTCGCTCAAAGTTCCAGGAGACATAGGGGATGTCGTGCTGCTTGCAGTAGTCCTCGGCCCAGTCCGGCGCCACCACAACGTAGCGGCGATCAAAGTTCTCGGCGGCTTCAATGGCATTCAAGCTCCAGCCGAGCAGGGCGATGTAGCCTTTATTAGGGTCCTTGTTCATGCAGCGCCTCCTGTAACAGGCATGTAGGTGCGTGAGGTCGGAATCGTCGGTCGTCGTTATCCTCAAATGACGGTCCCCGGAAAGGTGTGCTCCCAGGCAATAAGAGGCTTTCACCATACAGCTTTAGGGGGGAAGTCTCACATATCGGCCGTCTTTAGGCCGGAAAGGCAAAGTCTACTGGGTTTACCCTTGTGGCCAAGGCGCGACCTTGGTATAGTGCACGCGCTCTGAGGCAAGAGGCTGATTTCGAAGGTCTTGTCCTTGAGGTGTTCACCAAAAGAGTACCTCTTGAAAGGCAAGACGAGAGAGTTCAGCATGCCAGCGCTTCAGGCACAGGCAGTAGAGTCGTTACTCTGCCTCGCTGTGGTGGCCCCGTCGGTCCTCCCGCAACGCTAGACCGCAAACCCCGCCAGGCCCGGAAGGGAGCAACGGTAGTGGTGGACGCGTGTGCCGGGATGTGGCTGTCGGGGCCGCCTCCATTTCAGGCCTCCATCTTTGATGATTCGCAGGTTTTCCCCTCTTTGACCCGCAGTGGTACAACGAGGTGGTACAACGATGCCCGAATCAGCGCCTTCCTCTGTTGAAAAGCCAAAAGACCAACATTCTCTGAAGCCCTGCCCATCAAAGCCTCGGCCATTTTCTCGGTAGCGCAAGAGCCCCAGCATGCTCTACCTGTTTAGATCCCCGTCATGGGGGCTGGTACTGTCGCGTTGTTGTGCCTCTACGGGCAAGGGCGGCCATCGGCAAGACCGAGATTCGACGTTCGCTGAGGACTACTGGCCAATGCTCATGCTCAGCGGTATGCATGGGGGCAAAGGCACCCCTCCTGACGCTGGCGATAGCCGGCGAGGCTCAGAAGGGGGCATGTCAGGTATGGCCCTGGTGGGGCGGGAGAATCAGCGAATCTCGCGGTCGAGGGCGAAGTAGTCGTCTGACTTGAGCTTTTGAATTTCTGCCGAGAGGGTAGTGCCCTCGTTACGGGCCAGCAGCACACTCGCCACGGCACTCAGCGAGCACAGGACTTCCTTGCACTCGGTACGAGTCCGCTGGATCGACTGACGCGCCAACAGCAGGCACATGGCCTGTGGTCGAGCGGGGTGTTTCAGCAGGCTCCCGTAGAGGTTGCCGATGACCTGGCCGCTTAGCTCGCGGTCCTGAATTTCCCGATTGTCGTACTCCCGGTAAAAGGCCTCTTCCTGACCATCGGGAATAAAGTAGTGGGTGAAGTCCTTGTAGTCTGGATCGTAGGCGATGCTACTGACGGCGTTGACCAGCTTTTTCTTGATCTCGGGGTGCTGAGCGTCATCCTCATCGGTGGCCTGCAGCTCTGCCGCCAGGGCCACGGCGGTCTCGAGTTCACGCATCAGGTGAGCGTAGCCGGAGTTGATTTCGTCGTGGCAGCGGGCGATGTCATCAAAGTCCCGCTTGACGCTGGCGACCATCTCGTCTCCTTCGGGTAAGCTTCCGAGCACGGGAAACAGCAGATACTTGTGAACGTGGCAGCTCTCGTAGTAGCGAGACACCTCGCCCTTGAAGTCCTGGAGGTCGCTGCTGACATCCTGCAGGTAGCTGTCATTGTTCTCGATATGCCGTTGCACGGCATCGACGCCATCCTGCTTCCACAGCCGATTCAATCGACGCTCGATCTTGCCAGCGATAGTGATCATGCTGTTGAAGTCTTTTGACAGCTGAATGGTGGTTTCCTGAACCTTGGTGACCGCGATGGCGCGCGCCTGGTCATTGATGCCGACCTCTCTGGCCATGCGGCGTTGGCGATGGTTATCCAGGGTCCAGGAGACAAAGGCACCGAGAATCGCCAGGCTGGTGGCGATGTCCACGCCGATCGAGAAGTTTTCCACTGCGTTGCTATCCTTTGGTGGGGGTTCGTTTTTTTTCTGTTGGAGGCGCGTTATCTTCGTCGGGCACAGGGCGTTGCCGATGCTTCGCTGATCCTGGGGGCCGTGGGACGTGTCTGTTGCGCGACAGCCATATGGTAGGGGCGAAATGATTCGCCTAGAAGGATTAATATCAGCATCGTACGATGAGCGTTCTGTTACCTTTTCATGACCAATCCATGGAGCCGACATGTCTTACGTGGTTCAGCGCCTTGCCCGCTTGAGTGCACCAGCGATCGGTCTGGGCTGTATGAACGTCTCCCATGCCTACGGCAGTCCCTTGCCGGAGGCCCGTGCGGTAGAGGTGATTCGTGAGGCATTCGACGCCGGATATCGGCACTTCGATACCGCCACGCTTTACGGCAAGACACGCAATGAGCAGGTCGTGGGGCAGGCGCTGAAGGGACTGCGAGAAGAGGTCTTTCTTGCCAGCAAATGCGGCATGGCCTTCGATGCATCGATTGGCGCCAAGCGCATCGACGGACGCCCAGAGACTCTGCGACGCCAGTGCGAGCAGAGCCTCGCACGGCTCGGTACGGATCATCTGGATCTCTACTACCTCCATCGGCTGGATCGCCAGGTGCCGGTGGAGGAGAGTGTCGGGGAGCTGGGGCGGCTTGAGCAGGAAGGCAAGATTGGCGGGGTAGGCTTGTCCGAGGTATCCGCCACGACGCTTCGGCGTGCCCAGGCGGAGCATCCGGTGGCGGCGGTCCAGTCCGAGTATTCGCTGTGGACGCGAAACCCCGAGATTGCACTGCTCGACGCCTGTCGCGAGGCTGGCACGGTGCTGGTGGCCTTCAGCCCGCTGGGACGTGCCTTCCTCACCGGTCGCCTACGCCATCCTGAGGACCTGGAAGAGGGCGATATGCGGCGTGGCATGCCGCGCTTCTCCAGCGCCAACTATGCACACAACCTGTCGCTGCTGACGTCTTTTGAAGATATCGCCATGCAGCAGGGCTGCACCCCTGCGCAGCTTGCGCTGGCATGGCTGAGAGGTCAGGGGGCGGATGTCATCCCGATCCCGGGTTCCCGTGACCCGTCGCATCAGCGAGAAAATCTGGCCGCCGAGGCGCTGAGCCTGGATGCAGGCGTGCTCGCCTTGCTCAACGCCATGCTGACCCCCGACCAGGTAGCAGGGCGACGCTACAGTGACGTCCAGCAGGCCGATATCGATACTGAGGAATTCGATCCTGCCGGCTGACCTGAGCGGCGTGATGGTGAAGGCCGGTGCCAGGTTCACAAGGTCTATGCCAGGTTCAGAGGGTTTATACCAAGTTCAAGAGTATTGTCTGGCGGCGGCGTCGAACTCTGGTGGATTCGACCTGTCAACGCCACAAGGCCCCGGCTATGCTGTTGGGTCTTGATATCACTAGAGCGCTTCTGGTCTAGCGTCGGATAGCTCGGTTCACGGTTAACACAGATCTCTTTTACCCCAAGTCATTACCAACACCACGTTGAAAGGAGAAGCCTCAATGAGTCACTACAAGGTCACCAACCCCGCCACGGGAGAGGTAGAGGCGACCTATCCGGATGCCAGCGACGCCCAGATTGCTGAGGCTGTCGAACTGGCCCAGCAAGCCTATCTGGCATGGCGTGGCGTCACCCCGGCTGAGCGTGCAGCCCTGCTCCACCGTGTGGCTGACCTGCATGAGGAACGTCGTGATGCGCTGGCGGACATTATCGTGCGTGAGATGGGTAAGCCGAAGTCCCAGGCGTTGGGAGAGATGTCGGTCGTAGTCGATATCTATCGTTACTACGCCGACAATGGTCCGGCCTGGCTCGAGCCAGAGCCCATCGTGACGGCAGGCGCCAAGGCCGAAGTGCGCAAGCAGGGTCTGGGCGTGCTGTTGGGCATCATGCCCTGGAATTTCCCGTACTATCAGGTGGCGCGGTTTGCCGCCCCTAACGTGCTCAATGGCAATACCATCCTGCTGAAACATGCGCCCCAGTGCCCCGAGTCGGCCAAGGCCATCGAAGACATTTTCCACGAAGCAGGGGCGCCGAAAGGTCTCTACACCAATCTGTATGCCAGCAACGAGCAGGTTGGTGAGCTGATCGGGGACAGTCGCGTGCAGGGCGTGTCGCTGACCGGTTCGGAGCGAGCGGGTGCCGCAGTGGCCGAGCAAGCTGGTCGTCAGCTCAAGAAGGTCGTACTGGAGCTAGGTGGCTCCGATCCCTTCCTGGTACTGCCCGATGCCGACCTGGATCAGGCGGTCAAGCAGGCGGTGCAGGGACGTTTCGGTAACTGCGGCCAGGCCTGCAACGCGGCCAAGCGGATCATTGTTGATGCCTCGGTGCATGACGAGTTTCTGGCGGCCTTCCGTCAGGCGGTCGAGAACATCAAGGTCGGTGATCCGATGGCGGATGACACCGTGATGGGACCGATGTCCTCCCAGCAGGCGCTGGAGAACCTTGATGCCCAGGTGCAGGATGCCGTCAGCCAAGGCGCCACCTTGGTGACCGGTGGCAAGCGCCTGGACAAGGCGGGCGCCTGGTACGCGCCCACCCTGCTGACCGGGGTGACCCGGGACATGCGTATCTTCCAGGAAGAGCTGTTCGGACCGGTCGCCGTGGTCTATCGCGCTGCTGACCTGGAAGAGGCCATCGACCTGGCCAACGACACGCCCTACGGACTGGGCGCGGTGATCCAGACCACCAATCCCGAGGCGGCGCTGGACCTGGCCAACCGCCTGGAAGTGGGCATGGTGCACATCAACGAGCCGCCCGGCAGCGAGGCTGAGCTTCCGTTCGGTGGGGTCAAGCGCTCTGGCTTCGGGCGTGAGCTTGGCAAGGATGGCATGGACGAGTTCGTCAACCGCCAGATGGTGAAGATGGCGCGTTGAGCGTTCTGTCCTGAACCATCCTGCGCTGTCACGCGCGAAGGAGCGTGAGGCAGCGTGAGGCAGCCGCCTCTCAGGCCCCGTCGAGCTAACTGGCTCGACGGGGCCTGTTTACTAGGAGCCTGCTGACAGGGGGCTGCTGACAGGGGGCTGCTGACAGGGGGCTGCTGACAGGGACTGTTGATACGGAGCGCATGTGCAGGATGTGTCGCTGGGGTGACGGGTGTAGGGTGCAAGGAAGGACCCGGGCTCCCCCTTGGCGTCAAGAGTGCGGCGCAGCGGTTGCCGGAGGCGGTTAGGGTGAACCTGGCTGCACCGGAGATTCAGGCTCCAGTGATGAGCCCGTTCACGCAGCTTGCGGGGAACCTCATCGCGCTGGAGTATTCCAACGAAGACACGGTTGTCTCACGACCAAGGAGAGCGTCATGAATGCCAAGTTCCTGCTGGACCAGCTGATGAAACAGGCGGGCGGAGGATCTTCATCGTCCGGGTCTTCGCGCGGTGGCTTCGATGTACAGGGGTTGATCAATAGCGTGTCGTCCCAGCTGTCGGGCGGATCGTCCTCCCGCGGGGGGATGGACATGAAAAGCCTGTTGGGAGGTGGTGCGCTGGGCATGCTGATGGGCTCCAAGCGGGGACGCAGCATGGGTGGCAAGGCGATCAAGTACGGTGCCATTGCAGGAGTCGGCATGCTGGCATGGAAGGCGTGGCAGGCATCCCGTTCCGGAAGTACCGATGCGACTCACACAGCGTCGGCTCAGGAAGGCGCCCCACTGGAGGAGCTCAATGGGGCGGCTCAAGAACAGCGTAGTCTCGAGGTGTTGCAGGCCGTGATCATGGCGGCGCGCGCCGATGGCCATATTGACGCTCAGGAGCGCGCCCTGATCAGCGAACAGATGCAGCAGCTAGGGGCGGATGACGAGCTGCATGCCTGGGTCGAGCAGCAGCTCACGGCTCCGCTGGATGCCGAGGCACTGGCTCGCCAGGCAGATTCTCCGCAGGCTGCCAGAGAAATGTACCTGGCCAGCGCCGCCGTGATCGATGAGCAGAATGCCATGGAGCGGGCCTGGCTGGAGGAGTTGGGTACGGCTCTGGGGCTGGACGAGTCGATGCGGCGTGAGCTGGAGCGGCAGCTGGAAAGCCTGAACTGACGGCCTGACCTGCTTCTGCGATCAGCGATTCGCGTTTGCTATCAGCGCCCGACCGCTTGCCACTGCAACGGGTCGGGCGTTGCTTTACCCTCCGATGTCTTGCCTTCCACGGTGTGCGCTGGGCTCACACCGCAGAACAGTGAGCTCACCCGATCATAAGGATAAGGTTTTCCATGCAGGTGTTTCACAGCGAAGCGACCAAATTGCGTCGCGCCAAGACCGAGCTTCACGACGGTCAATTGATGACGCCGTTCGAGTGCCCCGAGCGGGTAGACCTGGTGCTGGAGCAAATACGTCAGCACGAGGTAGGGCAGGTGAGTGAGCCGCAAACCTTCGGTCGCGATCCCGTTGATGCCGTTCACGACGCCGCCTATGTGGACTTTGTGGCCAACTGCTGGGATGACTGGCAGGCAGCGGGCTATCAGGGCGAGGCGATACCGACCACCTGGCCTACGCGAACCATGCGCGATGACCGTATCCCTGGCCATATTGGGGGCAAGCTTGGCTACTATGCACTCGGTGGGGATACCTCGATCTCCCAGGGCAGCTTCGAGGCGGCGATGGCGAGCAAGGACGTGGCGCTTTCTGCCTACCGGCACACGGCTGCCAGTGGCGAGCCCAGCTTTGGCCTGTGTCGGCCGCCTGGCCACCACGCCGCCACGGATCAGTTCGGCGGCTACTGCTTCTTCAACAATGCCGCCATCGTGGCCCAGCGCGCGCTCGACGACGGCCATGGCCGGGTGGCGATCCTCGACGTGGACTTCCATCACGGCAACGGCACCCAGCAGATCTTCTACGCCCGTGACGACGTCCTGACACAGTCGATCCACGGTGACCCGGACCAGTGCTTCCCCTACTTCCTTGGGCATGCCGACGAGCGAGGTGAAGGGCCAGGTCTCGGCTTTAACGTCAACTATCCCTTGCCGCCAGGCACCGACTACACCACCTGGTGTGAGCAGCTGGAGCTGGCGCTGGGCGAGATTCGCCGTCACCAGGCTTCACTGCTGGTGGTGTCCCTGGGGGTCGACACCTTCGAAGGCGACCCGATCTCCAGCTTCCGCCTGAAGAGTGACGATTTCCACGATATGGGGCGGCGCCTGGCCAGCCTGGAGCTGCCCACCGTCATCCTGTTGGAGGGCGGTTACGCGGTGAAGGAGATCGGTATCAACGTGGTCAAGGTGCTGAAGGGATTCGAGCAGCGCTGATGCGACACAATGATGCCCGCCACACCGAGCAAGAGGTGTGGCGGGCATCGTTACATCTTTAGCGGTGTTGCGGAGAGGTGTTTATTCCACGACCCCATGGCAGAGGTTCAGCGTCTGTCGTCTTGGTCGCGATCTGTCCCAGGGGCGGGCAGCATCGGCAAGGGTTGCGGGGGCCGAGCGTAAAGCGCGCGAAACAGCTTCATGCCGAGCCACAGAAATAGCAGGGGAATGACCAGGGTACGCAGTACGAACAGCGCCATCAGCTCCAGAATGGCATTGGTACCAGACTCCACGCGGCTTTGGATGGCCGCCAGACTGAGGCTGTCGGTCAAGGCGGAGAAGCGCTGACTGAGGCTAGCCAGCAGGCCTTGGTCTTCCCCTGCCAAGCGACTGCTCAAGGCGTCTCGCCGGCGGTCCAGTTCGGCGAGTTGTTTAAGCTGATGCTCGCGCTGTTCCGTCAGCGCTGCGAGTGAGTCGCGGCGCTCTGCCAGCTGCTGCTGCAGGCGGTCGATCTCGGGGTTGTCATGGAAGGGATTAAGGCGTTCCTTCAGGCTGAGGCGAGCAGTCAGCAGCGACAGGCGTCCACGGCTCTGCTCGACGCCTTGTTCTGCCAGGGCGATCCGACGGTTGAGCGTGATCAGCCCGCCACGCAGCTGGTCGCGCTGGTCCTCGGCGGACGCCAATTCGCGTTCGATCTGTTCGCGTTGCTCCGCAGGCAGGCCATCATCGGTGTGGGCTTCGCTGGTGGCCTGCACGTCCTCGGACAGGCGTTGGACCTCCTCCATGCTGTTCGTGGTGCGCTCGTCGAGGAAGGCGTGATCGACCAGCGCGCTGGCGGCCAGGGTCAACAGCAGCAGGAAACGGCCCAGGCCGATGAGGGCGAAGGCGCGCCAGGCCATTGCTGTCGTCGGCCAGCCGCGCCAGAGACTGAGCAGCAGCCACAGGCCGGCAGCGGTGAAGGCCACCTTGAATGCCAGCGTGGCCGTGATCTCGAGCAGCAGGGTCTGGCCTATCAGCGAGCCGATGGCCAGCTTCATCACGCTGGCATAGTCCTCCACCAGGTCGTTGATCGGGTCCAGCACCTCGAAGGGATGGGTCGAGGCTGCCACCACCCCCACTTCGGTGGACTGCAGGACGGATATCCCCGCGTTGAGGCCCCTCGCCGCAGCGAAGGCGAGCAAGGCTTGTGTGGTGGCGCCTTCTACCTGGCGCTGGGTGGCGCGGTCGAGTATCCCAAGCCATGACACGGTGATGATGGCCGCAATGGCGAGGGTCATGATCAACTTCAAGCGTGAACCCGTCAGCAGGAGCAAGGGGCGACCGGAGCGCGGGCCGGGGAGGTTGTCAGGCATAAGGTGTTCCGTCGGATGGCGAGGGCGGCAGTCGTGAGTGGCGTGTCATGGCGTGTCGATGATAGCCGCCTTGGCCTGTCGACCGGCGCCGGTGACGGTGTCATGGGTCACGGCCTTTGCGGCGTGAGTCCCACCCGGTAGAATGCCACGACCATCGAGCGGGAAATACTGTTGCGTGCCCGTCACGCCTTGCCCCCGCCTTGTTGACATAGCGGGTCGTCAGGCCCGAAGCCCAGCCGCAGGAAATGACGTTCAATGAGCTATCAGGTTCTGGCCCGCAAGTGGCGGCCTCGCACCTTCCATGAACTGGTGGGGCAGGAGCATGTCCAGCGAGCCTTGGTCAATGCCCTCGACCAAGGGCGGCTGCACCATGCCTACCTGTTCACGGGCACCCGTGGCGTGGGCAAGACCACACTGGCCAGGATTCTGGCAAAGTGTCTGAACTGCACCGACAAGGGCGAGGGTGACGACGGCGTGACGTCGACCCCCTGTGGGCGCTGTGATAGCTGTCAGTCCATCGATCAGGGGCGTTTTGTCGACCTGATCGAGGTCGACGCCGCTTCGCGAACCAAGGTGGAAGACACCCGCGAGCTGCTCGACAATGTGCAGTACGCGCCGACTCAGGGCCGCTACAAGGTGTACCTCATCGACGAGGTGCACATGCTGTCGACCAGCAGCTTCAACGCCCTGTTGAAGACCCTTGAGGAGCCGCCGCCCCACGTCAAGTTCCTGCTGGCCACCACCGATCCGCAGAAGCTTCCGCCGACGGTGCTGTCACGCTGTCTGCAATTTACCCTGAAGCACATGCCTCCTGAGCGCATCGTTGGCCATCTGTCGAAGGTGCTGGAGGCGGAGCAGGTACCTTACGAGGAATCCGCGCTGTGGCTCTTGGGCAAGGCTGCCGCGGGCTCCATGCGTGACGCCATGAGCCTGACGGACCAGTCGATCGCCTTTGGCCAGGGCGAAGTGCGTCACGCTGACGTGGCGGCCATGCTCGGAACGCTGGATCATCGTCATGTGCTGGCGCTGATCGAAGCGCTGGCCGAGGTCGATGCGGCAAGGGTGCTGCGCGAGGTGGCGAGCCTGGCTGAGCAGGGCCCTGATTTTGGTGCCGTGCTCGATGACTTGACCTCGGTGATGCATCGCCTGGCGATCGGTCAGATGGTGCCGTCGGCGCTGGATAATGGCCACGGTGATCGCGAAGCGTTGCTGGCACTTGCCGCGCAGTTTGCGGCTGAAGATATCCAGCTGTACTACCAGATCGGCGTGCAGGGGCGGGCTGACATGGCCCATGCACCGGACGCCCGCACCGCACTGGAAATGACGCTGCTGCGGATGCTGGCCTTTCGTCCTCAGGGCGTGCCGCGACCTGCCAAGACACCGTTGCCGATGCGCGGGGAGCCCGAGCAGCCCCAGCCAGCAAGGGCCGAGCAGCCTCCACAGCCTGAACCCGAGCAGCCATCGTCTTACGAGGAGCCTTCGGCAGGCTCAGCGCAGGTCGCTGCTCCCATGGATGCTCCGCCCCCCGGTCCGAGTGAGCCGAGTGGGCCGAGCCAGCCGGTGGCCGATCATGAGCCGGCCACCGCTGCTGACAGCCTTCCGCCCTGGGAGGGCGGCGTTCCCGAGGACCCTACGTCGGGCGCTGATGCGCCCGCAGAAAGCCGAGAGCCCGCTGATGCGCCCGCAGACAGCCGAGAGCCCGCTGAGGCGCCCGCAGACAGCGTAGCGATCGCAGAGGCGCTGCCTCAGGAGGGCATGGGTGCCGAGGGGCCCCACGAGCCCCAGGCGCCGATGCCAGACGCAAGCCCAGCCGCCCCCGCTGCCTCTGCCGAGGCGTTGTCAGCGTCCCAGGTCGATGCCGCGGCGGCGGAGGTCGTGGCAACGTCTGCTGGCGAGTTCAAGCAGGAAGGCGTGTCCACCGCCGCCGCTGGCAGGCCGACGGACAGCAGTGGGGCCACCTCGGAGGTTGCTACTGAGGCCGCTACAGAAGCCGCTGGAGAGGCGACGACAGACGCCACTAATGAGGCCACGACAGAAGCCAAGGCTGAGGCGGTCACGACTGCGCCAGTCGACGGGCAGCGACTGACCCACGCACTGTGGCTGGAGCACTTCGACGATCTGGCCATTTCCGGGCTTACCAGGAACTTGGCGGCGCACTGCATCGTGGCCGGAGATGATGGCGAACGGCTGCACCTTCAGCTGGACCCGTCGCAATCTGCGATGAATGCCGACGTCCACCAGAATCGCATTCGTGATGCGCTGGAGGCCCTTGGCTATGCCCGTCGGCTGGAGGTCGACGTTGTCGAGCTGGATGGTCACGTCGAGACCCCGCGCCAGATGGCCGAGCGCTTGGCTGCGGAACGCCATGCACAAGCGGTTGAGGCATTGAAGCGTGATCCCCATATTCAGCAGTTGCAGCAGACTTTTGGCGCCAGGCTGGTGGAGTCCACCGTGACTCCCGCTGGCGAGACGCGCAAGGCCCGGCGCTGATGACAGACATCGCCGCCGCATTGATCAGAATGTGTTCTTTGCTGGGCCCGGAATCTATTTCTGCCAGGTAACGTACCTGGCAAACGCTTTGCTAAACCGTGTCGTTTGAGAGGATCAGATCATGATGAAAGGTGGAATGGGCAACCTGATGAAGCAGGCCCAGGAAATGCAGGACAAGATGCAGCGCGTTCAGGAGGAGATCGCCAAGGCCGAGGTGCTGGGTGAAGCGGGTGCCGGCATGGTCAAGGTCACCATGAACGGCCGTCACGACGTCAGCAAGGTCGAGATTGACCCCTCCGTCATGGAAGAGGACAAGGAGCTGCTCGAGGACCTGCTGGCAGCGGCGGTCAATGACGCCGTTCGCAAGGTGGAAACCAGCTCCAAGGCCAAGATGGAAGAGGTAACATCTGGCCTCAACCTGCCGCCTGGTTTCAAGATGCCGTTCTGATTCGGCGTCCACCTGCGGCGTTCCGGGCCTTGGCGGGCCCGGACAATATCTGACTGGCGGGGGGCGCTTGCGGCCCCGCCCCGGACGAGACTGTCATGAGTTTTTCTCCCCTGGTCGAGCAACTGATGGACGCCCTGCGCGTGCTGCCCGGCGTCGGCCCCAAGACCGCCCAGCGCATGGCCATGCACCTGCTGGAACGCCAGCGTGAAGGCGGTAGATGCCTCGCTGAGGTGATGCTTGAGGCCGTGGAGCAGGTGGGCTACTGCCAGCGTTGTAGAACGCTGACGGAGGAGCCGCTTTGCGGTCTCTGCCAGAGCGCGCGACGTGACGACAGCGTGCTGTGCGTGGTCGAGTCTCCCGCGGATATGCTCGCCATCGAGGAAGCTGGTGGCTTCCAGGGACGCTATTTCGTGCTGCACGGGCATCTGTCGCCGCTGGACGGGATCGGTCCGGAAGACATCGGTCTCGACCAGCTTGAGGCGCGCATGGATGAGGGGCTGGTCAAGGAAGTGGTGCTGGCAACCAACCCCACCGTGGAAGGTGAAGCAACGGCGCACTACATCGCCACTCAAATCAAGCGCCACGGTGCGCGCCTGTCTCGCCTGGCCTATGGTGTGCCCATGGGCGGCGAACTCGAGTACGTCGACGGGGGAACCCTGAGCCGTGCCTTTTCTGGCCGCCTGCCTTTCGATAGCGAATGACCTAGGCCCGTGCCGTTGACTGAATTGGAAGCCTGAATGCCTGTTACCCCCGATATTCGATGGATCGATAACGACGCCGCACTTGATGAGGCCTGCAAGGCCCTGTCCCAGGCGCCTGTGCTGGCGCTGGACACAGAGTTCTTCAGGGAGAAGACCTTTCATCCGGTGCCAGCACTGATTCAGATCTATGGCGGCGAGGCCACCTACCTGATCGACCCGTTGGAAGTGGCCTGTAGTGACGCCTGTCGCGAGTTGCTGACCAATGACGCCTTGAAGCTGTTGCACGCCTGTAGCGAGGATCTTGAGGTGTTTGCCCATTGGGCGGGTGTGGCACCGACGCCACTGGTCGATACCCAGGTCGCCCAGGGCCTGCTGGGTGAAGACGCCGCCATGGGGTATCAACGTCTGGTGGAGTTCTGGGTGGGCGAGACCCTGCCCAAGGAAGAAACCCGTTCCAACTGGCTCGAACGCCCGCTGAGTGACGCACAGTTGAGCTATGCCGCCCTCGACGTGGTCTACCTGTTGATGGTCTGGCAACTGCAGCGAGAGTCTCTTGAACGGCATGGTCGCCTGGAGTGGGTGCTCGAAGACTGCGCCGATCTGGTAGCCCAGTCGGAGCGCTCCAGCGACAGCGATGGCCAGTGGTATCTGCGTCATCGCCAGCTGTGGCGCCTGGCGCCGCGCCAAGTGGAGGCGTATCGCCTGATGACCACCTGGCGCGAGGGGGAGGCGCGGTCGCGAAATCTGCCGCGCAACTGGATTGTGCAGGATCGCGTGCTCTACGCTATTGCAGAGAAACTGCCGGCCAACCGCCATGAGCTGTCCCGCGTCGAGGGCGTCAAGCCTCCACTGATCAAGCGCGAGGGCGATGTGTTGCTGGCGTTGGTCAAGCAAGCCGCCCACGCCGATGCGGCAGCGTTGGCGCCGGTGCCACTGGCGCCAACGCTGCCGCCCTTCAAGGCGCGCATGAAGGCGTTGAAGAAGGTGGTCAATGGCGAAGCAGAATCCCTTGGAGTGGCCCCTGAGGTGCTGCTGCGGCGCCGAGAGCTTGAAGCGCTGGTGACGGCCAGCATGCGCAATGCGCCGTTACCGCTGGCTTCCGGCTGGCGCGGTGAGCGACTCAACCCAGGCCTGCAGGCCGCCCTGGGCGACCTGGCCCAGGCGGGGTGACATAGGCGGGCTGGCATACCCCGGCTGACGGGGGACGCCGCCTGCTGCCCTCCACTGACAGGGATGCACCCAACCACACCCGTGACAGGGCCCATCAGGGCCCGATGAGACAGCCATGACGACAATGCAAGGCAAGCTGTTGTGCGAAGTGTTCAAGAGTTCGCGCAAGGAAGAGATGTATCTTTACGTGGACAAGCGCCAGGGGCTTGAGCGGATACCGGAACCGCTGCTGGAGCGCTTTGGTGCGCCGGTATCGGTGATGACGATGATCCTGACCCCTGAGAAGACGCTGGCACGTACCAGCGGCGCCGACGTGATGGCGGCGATCGAGGAGAAGGGGTTCTACCTGCAGATGCCGCCGGCCAAGGACGAGTATCTGCTGGACCTGTACCGCACGCCCACGGAAGCTCGCTATTAAACGATTACCTCCAGAGGGAGGAAGACAGAGGTCGGTTTGGAAACATCGCTGAGAGAGCGCTTCTGGGAGCGTTATTCATTGCATGAGCTCAATCCCCAGGAGTGGGAGGCGCTGTGCGATGGCTGTGGCCAATGCTGCCTGCGCAAGCTCGAGGATGAGGACACCGGTGACCTGGCGGTACTGGGGCTAGCCTGCCGTCTGCTCGATGTCCACAGCTGTCGCTGCAGCGACTATGAAAACCGCTTCGCCAAGGTGCCAGACTGTACTCAGCTCACCCCGGAGCTGGCCCACCAGTTCACATGGCTGCCGCACTCATGTGCCTACCGGAGGCTGGCCGAAGGGCGCAAGCTGGCAGGCTGGCACCACCTGATCTGTGGAGATCGCGAACGGGTGCACCGCAAGGGCATCAGCGTGCGCAGCTTCGCCATTTCCGAGACCGAGGTCGACGAAGCCGACTTCGAGGATCACATTATCGCGGTGATCCCCGTAGACGGTTGACCGCCAGCCTGACGAGGCTGAGGGCTATATGTTGGTCTCTGTGCTCTCGGCCTGGGCCTCATCAGTCCCGTTTTCTTCCGCCGCTGACGTGTCATCTGGGTCCGTATCCTCGTCGTCAGAGGTCGTCATGGCCTCCATCTCGCCTTCCATGGACCCCGTGATCTCGGCGTCGCCATCGAACAGTGGACGCGCGTCCGCGAGGCTACCGAAGTCTGCGATAAGGGTCTCGCCGGCAGGGTCAGCGGTCGCTTGTTCGTCTTGGGTCTCGACGTAGCTGTTGCCGTCAAAGCGCAGGCGAACGGTCTGGGCAGGCTCATCGGCGGCGACGTGGCGCCGGACCAGCAGGTCCTGCCAGCCTTCGTGGGCGGCGTCGCTCAGTTGAATGGGAGGTTGGGTGGTGGGCTGGGCGCTGATGACGCGATAGGTGTCCCCCTGGGCCTCAAGGATCAGCGTGTCACAGCCGCCGGTGCCACAGACCATGGGGCCCACGACGTGGACGATGGCTTCTTCCCGGCCATCATCGTTGAGGTCGCTCCAGCCAATCAGGTAGCGCACCTCGCCGAGCTGCGGGTCGAAGTTGGCCTTGAGCGAGTCCTCGAGGGCGGCGCGACGCGCATCCCCTGACAGCGCCGGTTCAGCATCGTTAGTGCCTTGTTCCGCGGTGTCGTTGTCGGCAGAACTGGCGGCAGCGCCGTCGGCCGCAGCACTGTCGCTGTGTGTCGCCGCACTGTCCTGGCCGTCCGTGTCACTGTCATCGGAGCAACCGGTCAGTGCAGTGCCGAGCCAAAGGGCGGCGGTGAGGGCGAGCATGGGTTTGGCGTTCATGAAAATCCTTGTCATTTCAGTGGCCGCACGCAGCGGCCAGTGGGTATTCCGTCCTACTACCATATCAGCGTGCCGATCAGCGCGCAGGGGTGTCTGTTGTGGGCGCGGGTGCGTCGCCTTCGTCGGCCAGCCCCAACGCCCAGAGGATGAAGGCGTCTTGCTGCGCCCCATCGCGCCAAGCCTTGAAGCGGCCGGATGCGCCGCCATGGCCGGAGTCCATATCCGTCTTCAGTAGTGTCACCCGGTTCGACAGGGCGGGGCTGGCGATGTTCGCCAGGCTAAGCCGTGCGTACAGCTTGGCGGGCTCCCAGTAGGGCACCCGACTATCGTGCCAGCTGCCTTGCAGGAACACCGGTGGCCAGGCGTCTTCCTGCAGGTTGTCGAGGGGTGAGTAACTGCCGATACGGCGGGCATCGGCGGCATGATTGGGGTTGCCCCACTCGGTATATTCGGCGGTGGTCAGCGGTAGGTCGGGGTTTTCCATGGTGCGTAGAACATCCACGAAAGGCACGTCGAGTACCGCTGCGCAGAAGGCCTGGGGCGATTGGTTGAGGCTGGCCCCGACCAGCAGGCCACCGGCGCTGGCGCCGTAGGCGACGATCCGGTCCGGGGCCGATTGGCCGGCGTCGACCAGGGCATCCCGAGCGGCCAGGAAATCCTCGAAGCTGTTGGGTTTGTGCTCCAGCTTTCCGGCCAGGTACCAGGGTTCCCCTCGCTCGCCGCCGCCACGCACATGGGCCACCGCAAAGGCGACACCGCGGGCCAGCAACTCAAGGCGAGCCACCGAGAACCAGGGATCCAGCGCTTCACCGTAGGCCCCATAGCCGTAAAGCAGAGTGGGTAGCGCCTGATCTGCCAAGTCCTTGCGACAGACCACGGATACCGGCACCTGCTCCCCATCATGGGAGACCGCCCACAGCCTTCGACAGCTCAGGTCTTCGGGCATCAGGTCACCGTGCAGCGGCTGGCGCTTGAGCAGCTGTCGCTGGCCACTGTCCAGGTCCAGTGACCACCAGCTGGAAGGACTGCAAAAGGACTCTTCGCGCAGACGCAACACGCGGTCATCGAAATGCGGGCTATCCCCCAGGTTGAGGCTGAGGGGACCTGGCGAGCAGGGCAGCGCTGCGTCCAGCGTCAACCGGTGGTCGCCATCGAACTCAAGGCGGCGCAGCCTGACTTGGGCCTCTCGGTGGTCACGTTCGGCCACGACCAGTCCCCAGGCGTAGGCGTCGATGCCTTCCAGCGTGCTGTTCTCGCGGTGACCGATCACCACCTGGCGCGATCCGGGGCGGTGCTCTTCTTCTACTTCCAGCTGAAAATGCTTGGCGCCTTGGTTATGCAGGATATAGAAGTAGCCGGGTCGATGATCGATGGCATATTCGACCCCGGTTTCCCGCACCTGGTAGCAGCGGGGCGCAACATGGGGCGTGTGAGCGGGGACCACATGGGTCTCGCTGGTGTCCTTGGAGGCCGCTTCTATGGTCAGCCAGGCGCGGGAACGCGTCTTGCCAAGTCCGATCCAGAACTCGGGGTCGTCCTCGCGCAGCACGAGCTGCTCCTGCTCCACCGACGCTGTCGCGTCAGCGGTATTCAGCGCAAGGCGCAGCCGCCAGGCACTGTCGGGTCGCTGGGTGGCATCGTAGCGAGTGAACAGCAGAGTGCAGTGGTCTTCCGCCCAGCACAGCTCCGGACCGATATCGTCCAGCAAGGGGATGGCCTGCCCGTCCGGCAGGCGCTTGATGAACAGGCGATACGTCTCGTCACCCTGGGTGTCTTCGGTCCAAGCCAGCCACTCTTCGTTCGGCGACAGAGCCATGTCACCCAGCTCCAGGAAGGACTGCTCCCGAGCGCGTGCTTCCAGATCAAAGAACGTCTCGCGCTGATCGGGCGCGTCGTTGGGGTGGCGCCACCACACCGGGTAGTCGGCATCAGCGGCGGTCTCGCTCCACAGCGTGTAGTGATCCAGGCGGCTGGGTAGCCCGGTCACGGCAAGTTCGCGCCGGGCCAGGTGACCCGCATAGAGGCGCTCTACCAGCGGATCCAGAGGCCTGAACCACTGGTCCGTCTGTGTATTGGCGGCATCCAGAAATCCGCGTACCGCGGGCTCGTCTCTCTCCTCAAGCCAATGCCAGGCCGCGTCATCTTGACGAAGATAGGTAGTGGCGGGGGCAGCCTGTGGGGCGGCTGTTGCATTTGGCGGCTGTGCTTTCATGGTGCGAGATGTACCATACTCGGAACGAGTGTCGTCATGTGCGTTGATGTCGGGAAAAACGGCAATGATGTGAACGGATGACGGGGCAGGGAACCGACCCACCTGCGTGGCTGTCCCAGCGGTCTGGCGATCGGCCTCTGGTGCCAGGCTACCGGCCACGCTGGCATCGCGGTGTCATCTATGCAGTCTTTCCTTAACAGTTGATGGGAGCAAGTAATGTTGATTTCGGATTCCATGTCCACGCTGTGGTTGATCTACGCAGCATTGTCGCTGGTCGTACTGCTGACTGGCTACCTCGGACTGGCATTTTTACCGCGCATGCCAAGGCTGGTAGTGACCTGGGCCGTGGCGGGTGTGATGTGGATGCCGTCGGCATTTGACCTGCCCCTGGTGGAAGAAGGGCAGGTCTACAACGGTCAGGCTCCTGCCATCATGGTGGCCGCAGTTGCGTTCATGGATGGGCGTCAGGGCGTGATGCTGCCGGCGGCCACACGAGTGATCATCGGTGCTGCCATCGGTGCGGTGTTTGGCCTGGCGCTGTGGTGGGCCGGACGTCGCCGTCGCGTGCGCAAGGCAGCAGAGGCCGCCTCTCGCCAGCAGCAGCAAGAGGGCGGTCAAGAACAGCACGAACGTCAGGAGCCTGTATTGAGGTGAGCGGTCGGCGGCGATGGGCGCCATCGCCGTCTAGCGAGACTCGCCTCTCATCGCAACACGCTACCACGCCATGCTGCCGACTCCAGGAGCTGCCATGAAGAAGCCGAACCCCTCGATGTCCGTGCTGGTCGCCGGCTTGGCGGCCGGCGCCATGGCGTTCACGCTGGCGTCTTCGGTCATGGCGCAGGACGTGGGTGATGACGCCTGGACGGAGCAGCCTCCCGATGTGCGCGTCATCGTGGACGTCTCGGGCAGCATGAAGACCAATGATCCGAACAAACTCGCCGGCAGCGCGCTGGACATGTTGGTGGCCCTGCTGCCAGGGGGCGTCAATGCCGGGATCTGGACGTTCGGCCAGAGCGTCGATAATCCGTTGCCCCCGGCCCGCGTGGACGCCCAGTGGCGCGAGCGCGCGCTGGCCTTGCCGCCTGCGCTGGAGCAGTACCAGCAGTACACCGACATTGAAGCGGCGCTGAGCACCGCCGCGGCCGCCGAAGCAGAAGGCTGGCGTCATCTGGTGCTGCTGACGGATGGGGTGATTGATCTAGCGCCGGGCAATGGCAGCAAGCCAGAGATCGATCTTGCCTCGCGTGCCCGCCTTGTCGACAGCGTGGTGCCCGCGCTGGCGGACCAGGGAGTGGCGATCCACGCCATCGCCTTTTCTGACGGGGCTGATGTGGCATTGGTGGAACGGCTGGCGCAGCGAACCGGCGGCCTGGCAGCGGTGGCAGAGACGCCGAACGCGCTGCTGGGGGCCTTCCTCGACATCGTCGAGCGTATTTTTCCGGTGGACCAGGTGCCGCTGCAGGATCAGCGCTTCACCGTGGATGCCAGCGTCGACGACTTCTCCGCCTTGGTGTTTCACGAGCCCGGACAGGGCGAGGTGACGCTGGTGGCGCCGGATGGACGTCGCTATACCCGCGATACTGCCCCAGCGGGGGTCCGCTGGCAGCGGGAGCCCCGTTTCGATCTGATTCAGGTGCCTCGGCCCGAGCAGGGGGAGTGGCGCATCGAGGGCCCTGTGGCGGACGATTCTCGGGTGACGGTGAACAGTGACCGGCAGCTGGTGACCGGGGCACTCCCCGCGACGCTGTATTCGGGCTTCTCGGTGCCGCTCAGCGTCAGGGTGGAGCAGGGCGATGACGTGATGGTGCCGGAGGGGCTGCAGGTCACGGCGGAACTGACCGGCGAGGCCGTGGAAGGCTCCCATGTCGTCTCCCTGGTCAATCAGCAAGGCGTATTTCGCGCAGACCTGGCCGCGCCGGCAGGTGTCGGAGCCGCCCGCTTGGTGATCACCGCCGAGGCAGATGACTTTCATCGCCAGCGGGTTCAGGCCGTCAACGTGTTGCCCGCCATCGGGGTCGCTCTAGATCGACAGCAGCGCAGCGTGTCGCTGGTCGCCGAGCATCCTCGCCTGGAGCATGGGAACACTCGGTTTGAGGCCGAGCTCACCGGGCAGCCGTTGGAGGTAACGCCTGCCGGTGATCGTCGCTGGACGCTGCAGCTGCCCGAGCTTGAGGATGACGTGCGCCGGCCAATACGCATCGTGGCAACGGCCGAACTCGACGGTGATGAGACCCGTTGGGAGCTGCCGACGGTGTGGATCAATGCCGACGGTGAGGTAGGGATCGATCGTGCTCTGGCGGGACCCACCTTGAGCGGAGAGCGTTTCGCGTCGGCCAGTGAGGACACCGCTGCGCCTGCCCAGCAGGCCCCCCTGGCAGATCGCTTTGTGGCGTTGGTCAATGAAGGGCCAAAGCGGCTGGTGCAGTGGTGGCGCGATGGTCGTCCTGGACTGGCCCCGGCGATGGAACAGGCCCGCAGCGATCCGCGCGTGCTGGTGTCGCTGGTCGTGGTGTTGGTGGTCTGCGTTGTACTGTATCTATGGCGACGCCGCAGGCAGCGTCAGCCCGAACGTGAATCAACAAGAGAAGAGCCGCATGTGTGAGCACCAAAAATCCCCGTTTTTTACCCTAAAATCAACTATATAGAGTGATCTTGGCGTCTCACAAGGTTCTCGGATTGCCCTAGATAACGCATTGTTTCGGCGTGTCTATCCTCGATGGCGTGAGACAGCAAATCGGCGGCCATGGCCACCCTATGGCAGGTCGTGTTGAGCGGATCGTCTATTGTGCTGTTCTGTTCTAAGCTGAACCCTATCACTAGGCTTGCAGGGGACAGGGATGCTCACGCAGATGATCCGCTACCAAGTTGTGGAGGGTGGCCTGGAAATGCGCTGCCTGATCTGCCAAGCCGTCGAATTTCGGGGGACGGGGCGGCAAGGCTGGACGCATTTCGAGGTGGTTCCCGACGGCCCCTATGGGCGCTGCTTCATAATCAAGTGCAAAGCTTGTGGCCACCAGAACCTGCGCGCCTCAATGCAACCTGATTGGTGAGTGCGTAGGTGAACGACTACCAGATCACTCAGTGGCGCAAGCGCCTTGAGCGCAAAGGCTGGCTCAGCCTGAGCCGTGCAACGCCGCCGATCGACAAGCTGGTCGAATACCATGTCGTTTGGAAGGGGTGGCTGATCAGCGGACGGTGCGTACTGGGCAAGGAGATCAAGGACGACTGGTGGCAACCCGGCACGCCTCAGTATCTGCTGTCACGCAAGCACGAGGTCAGCGAGGGCGTGTGGCGCTTGGCGAAGGATCCGGGGGCAGAGGTGGGGCAGGTGAGGAAAAGGCTTGTGCGATCCTGACATATGACAGCGCCATGGCCTAACAATTTTTACCACTGAGGATTTATCATTGTTTTCATGGATTGATGTGATAAAGGTTTTTGTTGCCGGAACGACAACTTTTGCTTTTTCATATATGTTAAAGCCTTTGTTTTTGTTGGGGCGCGATTATGCTTTATGGGCGTACATTGATCGCAAAGTAATAACAAAGGAACTCAGAGTTTCTGCTGACAGGCACGCTTTAGCCTATCTCGATCTTACCAAGAAGTATACTCATCTAACATCTATAGAAGCAAGCAGAGAAGTGACCCGATATTACATAGGAGATACTGAGGTATACAATGATGAGTATTGCTCTTATGTTTCTTCTCGCAATAGGGCTATAAAGAGATTCTATAAAGAAAAGGATTTCCTTAATCGGCGAGCAATTTTGCTAAATGGGCTGATTCGTCATTATGATCAAAATGAAAATTCTTTAATTGAGAATATTGTTGAAGAGTGTATAGAGAGAAGTGAATCACTGACGGTATATGCGGAGCCCTATAGGATTCGTGGGATTAATTAAGTTACGTTCAGTGGCCAGCTTAGTTTCAATGAATGTGAAGTCGAACAGGCCATCCCTGGCTCTCTCCTCACTCCCAACTGATCGCCTCCACCGTGTCGGGGGCCTTCTCCTGATCCTTAAGAGCCCGGCGCTGCAGTCACGCTGGCACGCTGTCGTCATCCAGGTAGACCCTAGGGTCATATCCCACAGCCTTCACATCGACTGACTCAAATCCGTTCGGGTCAATATCAGTGATCAGCACGTCATGACTCCATGACGAAGTGGGGCCGAAATAGACGTGCGGCGGCTCCATGTCAGGGTAGATCACCGGCACGTCTTCCTCAGCGTTGACGCCCTGCATGATCACCTCATCCTTGGCACTACCCTGGGCAGCTGCGAATGGGCCAGCCATGGTGCCGTCAGCACGGCGCCAGGCAACGACGTGCGCGCCACCTGCAGTCCAGTCCAGCGGCTCGGTCACGAACAGCCGGTAGTCGCCCACGCCCATTTCCTCGAATCCCTCAAGCAGCATTGACTGTCCCTGGCCAGGCACATCGGTGATCAGCGCATTGCGGCGCATGTACCGCGAGTTGAGCGCATCCAGTTCGGTGGAGAAGGTGAACTCCTTGCGCCGATACTTGAGCTCCCGACGGCGGCGCATACCGATCTGATATGCCTGAGTGCGCGACGTTACTCCATCCAAGCGAAGCTTCTCGGCCTTAAAGCCCTGGTCGCCGGGCAGGCGGCATTGCAGCTCGTCCTCCTCCCACGTCGTCTCGTTGATGAACTCCACATCGACACCATCATGGTCGTCAGGCCGAGGCATGGTAATGCCGAAAGAGATGTCGCTCACCACGTTCTGAGCGCTGTATGAGTGCTCCACGTCCGCTTGTGGCTCGTCCCTTGCGGGGCTCAGCTTGCCAGCGGCAATGGTCAGCTCGGCCATGCCAGCGATCAGGCACCGGTTCAGGGATTCCTTGGCGGTAGAGTCGTCGGCCTCGATGAAGTTGAACTGATCGCCGCGGGCTTTCCAGATAGCGTCGAGCCGGTCCAGTTCATCCAGGTCGATCTCGGCGTCGGTGTAGCCCACGCTGCGGGCAACGTGAGCGAACCAAGGGGCGATGTCGCGGGTTGGCCGTGGCGCTGTCCACGCGCCTTTCTCGCGCACAGGGAGCTTGCGTGTGGCCACCACTGAAACCTGGTTCTCGGTCTGGCTGGCAATGGCGTCGGAACCAGTCACTGTTAGCGCGATCACCGTCACACCTTCATACCGGCTCGGCGCATTGTCGAACCTGGCGCGCAGGCCATACCACTCCAAGCGGTCAACGATCTGGATGTCGTTGGACTCAGCTTTCACGCGACGTACCTGCACCTCAGGACGCATGGCGTAGGGCAGTGTCAGCCTGAACGTCCACCCGATCTGGTCTCGCGTGCGCCCCGTTACTGACTGGCCGAGCGTGGTCCAGGTGGTGCCTCCGACAGGCCGGTAGCGGACTTCGATGTCGCGGTACAGCCGGTAGATGTTCCCGCTCGACTCGCCGATCTCGCACAGCCCTTGGGGCGCGAAGATGTCCCACTCGAGAGTGTTGGTCACCTCTCCCGCAGGACAGGCGGTAAACGGCAAGGACCAGTAACCAACCAGCTCAGTACTGGAAAGGGTTACGGATGCGTTACTGGTCGTGATGGTGGGGAACCCTGGCCAGCCAGTGGTGCCTCGTGCAGTCATCCGAAGGCCATCGGCTACGGTCTCTACGACCTCGTAGTCATAACCGGCACGGGTGATAGTGATGGTGCGGCTACCAGTCGGCAGGCCTGTTGCAGGCTGCCAACCCTGATTGATCACGAAGACCTCAAGCTTCAGCTGGCCTGACGTGTAGCTGAGAACACGGTAGGAGCCATCATACAAGCCATCAATCTCAATGGCCATGCCAGAGGTCAGCATCAAATAGTCAAAATCACCCTGGATGATGTCAGCGCCTGATCCTGGGTCTGTGATCGTGACAGACTGGGGAATCGCAATATCGACCACTGCGCCAGAAAGCCACCCGTTTGGAGTGTCCCCTGCCGACGTGATCTCGTCGCCATCAAAGGACAGCTCACCTTCCCAGGACTTATCAGCGTCTCGGTTGGATGGAAGACGTATTCCTGCTGCGCCTACGCTGGGCCCGACCTCAGGGGCGTTGTACCAGTTCTGATGTGCAGAGTGGCCGGTAACCGTCTCGCCTGGGCCAAAAATCTGATAGTCCACAGCCGATGATATGGCCCCGATCTGGGTATTGCCGATGCGGATCTCGTCTGGATCAATCTCGTACTCCCCCTTGCCGACGCACAGCAGAAGATCCAGGGCCTGCACCTTGGGCTCCACAAAGCGCCGGCGAGGGGCGGTGAGGTAGTCGGGGAAACGCCGGTGCCTGCCGGCCAGCTCGGGTATTACATCGCCCGTCTTGACCTTGTTGCCCGTGGCCGAGGCCTCGAGCAGCGAGCCCCCTTTACCGCCAGACTTGTTCGACTGGCTCGGCAGGGAGGGCTTGAGCAGGAACGTGGCCGCGACCGCCACGACAGCCGCAATAGTGGCGGCAATAAGCGTGGCGGGCTCGCCAGGTTGAGGACGAATCTCAACCTCGTGCCAGTGATGCAGTGTGATTGCAGCCCACTCGCCCTTGTCGATCAGTTGTCCATCGACCTTGACGGTGATCCGCTCGCGGGCCACTTCGGGCACTCGGGCGTCGACCCATTCGCGCACCGACTGACCGCGCGGCTCGTCAATGATCAATGGCTCGCCGGGTAGGACGCTGGGATAGAAGCGGATCACGAATAGTACCTCACGGTCATGTACTTGCTCTCGAAGTCGGCGATGCTCAGCCAGCGGCAGCCGATCTTGCGGCCGGTCTCCAGCACCCCGAGGCGCCCATTGACCTCGACGCACACGCCAACGTGTACGCAAAGCCTGAATTTCCAAACGGTGGCGATCGCCCCAGGCACAGGCTTGCCTTCGGCAAAAGCATCGACCTCGGCCTGATAGGCGTCCGTCAGTCCGCGCTTGTCGTCGGGCGAGATGGCACCGTAGCTTGGCAGCAGCGGGAGTCCGAACAGCTCGTTACGCACAGCGCGGACGAGCCCCCAACAGTCGAATGCCAGGCGTCCGGACACGGCTTCGCCACGCCCACCATCACGGTAGACGCTCATCAGATAGGGCTGGATCATGGGGCACCAACGAAAAGCCCCGCTCAGCGGCGGGGCGTTAGAGGTATTTCAAGCCGGGAGAAAAATCGGTCGTGTACCGGTCCCGCGGCCAGGCCATGTTGATGATGTCGAGGTAGGAGCAGACCACCTGCATGGTCGCTCCCTTGAACTCCGGAGCCACCAACACCATCCGTAGCGGCGGCTCAGCCGGCTCCGACAGGTCGCTCGACAGGTACATGCGATAAATCACCGTCACCGGCTCAGGGTCGTCGCTGTCGATCACAGCCAGGATGGCGTTCTGCGCCTGACCGGTGACGTTCTCGATGGCGAACTGCAGGTTCTGTTGGCCCGTAGCGTCGCGGGCCGGCAGGGACACGTCCAGGGCTGAGGCCTTGAACGTGGCTACTTCGCCGGTCTCGAGCGTTACGGTCTGATCGACAAAGCCTGAGCACGTCCGGATAGCCGGGAACGAGGTGTGCGTGATCTCGAGGGTGGATACATGCACCTCGCCCGCAGGGGCTGAAGCTCGGTATTTTGAGATAGTCACGCCGATAGACCCTCAGCTTTTTCAGATGAACGGATCAAACTGAATCAGTCCGTCTTGGCTGCCAGGATTTCTGGAAAGCTGTGATTCATAGTACCTTACCAGAGCCTGGGGATCTCCGTCTCCCTGAATAGCAATGTTGAGGTCGTACTCACCCCCACTTGACTTAACGCCAATAAGGTATGCGTGCATCCTGTTTGCGTCTATACCATCGGAATAGAAGTCAAAGTTCCTAGGTGCAGATGGCTTGACGCTGTTGTATGAGCTAACACCAACCATCAGGGAGCTGGTGTTGGCACCTACATCTGGGACGTTTGGCCCCTTATTTTCATAGTATTCCCCATTGATTCTAATGATGCTACCGCCTTGGTGCATGGTAGAGCCATTATGAACCTCGTCCGGAGTTGCGTCTCCGCCATTATTTCTGCCTTTACAGTTCATCTCAAATGCCTGAGGGAACTGTGCTCCGTACTCGTGATAATTGAATCCATCTTTGTAATTTCTGGCAGCTTCGCAATCAAAACAGAAAGACCTTACACCTTCTGTTCTAAAACCTCCTGCTCCACCTGAAATTCCAGATGTGGTTGAGCTGTATTTAAACTTGCAGTTTTTGGCAACCACATTCGTCTTCTCACCGCCAGCCGGGCTCCTGAAGACAAGATCCTGTAGACCCTCAAACTCCAGGTTTTCTAAGAAAATTGTGCCACCATTACCGTTAGTTCCAGAGCCAACTCTCAGAAAGACAAGAATATCGTCATCTGGAGCCCGGTCATCAAATGTCCGCAAGTAGACTTTTGATCCGCTGGAGAAGTAGCTTCCTGGGAAGCCAGAAACTGCTGACACGGAACCTACTTGCACATACCCCTTATAATCACCATTGAGGTCCTCAAATTTCGCATCTCTCACTGCATCGTTTGGCGCGACTTGGTCTCTTGATGCTTCATAGACGTTTGCATATGTGGCGTTCTGTGTCCACGATAACGGGGAGGAGCCACGCAGCTTCGCTATACCGTCACGGCATACTATAGATACCGAACGAGACATATTATATGATCCCCACGAGGCCAGTCCACGGTCGTGAGCACCTGGAGCTATAACTATCTCGTCAACATCGCTTTTCGAAAGAGCTCCTGCAATACTGCCCAAGCTTTGAGTTGGCGTCAATCCGCTGTTCGTGTCAGATGCACCAGGATATCCAACGTAATAGGTCTTAGACACACCTGGCTTTAACCGGTATGGGTCAATGCCGCAAGACCCGGTGCCGTCAGCATTGTAATAAATATCATACTCGAACCAAGAAAATTCGCTCGGGGTGTTGATTTTTCCGAATTTGTGGTGAGAGAAAACCGGGCACTTCCCTTTACTGAATCCGCAAGATTCCCCGATCCAGCGGACAGAGCCCATGTCGTTAATATTGTCGATCTTGTAATATCGCCCTGTCTCTAGCTCAACCGCCTTGTATCCCGATGCAAGGATCGTTTGAATTACAGCGGTGTTGTCTGTTCCTGAAAAGGTTTCAACGTCATAATCACCGACCGCGCCCCACCATTGGATCTTTGGATTCCCTGAAAACTGTCGCACCCATCCATTAAAAATGGTTCCGCCATCGCTATCGCTCGATTTTGAGGCATCATAGACGAATTGGCCGCCACGGGCACTTTCTGTGACGATGGCCATAAGGCCGCTTTTAGCAGGCAGGCTATTCAAATCATCCAGTTCTGCCACATATATAGGAGCCGATCCGACCAACAGGGCACCTTGCTCGCCGCCTAGCTCTTGGCGCAGTGCAGCATCTCCCACTACAACCATATTGACCCCGTCAGTCGCCCAGGTGCTAGTGGTGTAGGGCATCAACTGGTCGGGTTTTAGGCGGTAGAAATCGCCGTCCTTGGTGAAGATCTGATTGAGGGCATCAATGGTCAGCGGGCCATCGGCGTCATAGTCCTCATATGCACCACCAGCGCCGGTGCCGGTGTACCCACTACTGGCCAGGAACTGCTGGAAGTCCTGTTCCATGCCATGCCACGTCTTGCGCGGAGCGCCTAAGCGGTCGGGGTGTTCATTCTTGGTCGGATGGTTCAGAAGGATGTCGAGATTTTGGGCGTTGTCATACAGGTCTTTCGGAGACTCGGAGCCAATAGGGTTTCCAGTGCTATACGTAGTCATGCTAGAGCTCACCGTGTAGGGGTAGGCGGCGGACAGGACCAGCCCGCCTTTTAGGAATGAGCGACGACGCATAAGGCACCTCTTGATTAGGGATGCCAAAAGCGTATCAAAATTGAATCAATTAGGCTTCGGCCATTCGCGATTCATGGCCTTGTCGAAGATGCTGTTGCCGAGAATGAAGTCGGGAGCGATCTCGATCCAGTCGGCTGGCATGAGCGGCCGCTCGAACAGCTCGACCTGAGCGGTGAAGCGCCACGAGTCGAGGCCAACGAGCTGCGGCCCGCTGTACATCTGCATGAAACGAGCCTCGTACTTCTTGAGGCCCATCGGCGTGAGCGTCGGCCAATCGAACCACTCGGTGCCGCTCTTGAGAGTGTGGGCGTGCCAGCCCTCGAACAGCTGCGCCTCGGGCGTCGTGAGCAGCCACGAGACGCTGACCCTGGACGGCACTGACGTGAACCGCTGCCGCATGCGGGATCGCCCGCTGGCCATGTCGGTGCGCTGCACAGGGTCGACGTGATTGAGGCCGTATCCCTCGCGCAGCGGCAGGGGAAGGCCCTTGGGGTATTCGATAGCCATCAGCGCCCCTTGGTGCTCAGTGCGTATTTGGATGAGATCGCCTTATGGATCTTGCCGTCACCGGCGATGTCGGCCACAACCACATCAATGACGTTCTTGCCGTCAGCGTCTTGTCGCTCATTGACCTGGCCAGCACGGCTGGCGTCCTCGATAACGTTGACGGTGGTGCCACCTCCATCAGATCGATTGCGCTGAACGTCATCCAGCGTTCGGTCCAGCTTCGCGCTGGTGTCTGCGGTAGTGACCCGCTCACCTTTTTTGAGGTACCAGGTGCCATCCTCTGGCACCGAATTGATACCTTCGTGAGCCATGCCGTCGGGCCCAGCGATAGAGGCAATGTTGGAGACGATGCCGGCTGTCGCTGATGCGACTGATGCCATCGCCGCCAGGTTGTAGGGGAAGGGGTTGGCGGCCGCCATGGCAATGCCTTGCTGAATTGCTACCAAGGACTGCGCGATAGCGGCCGCCTTTTGCACGGCAAACATGGCTTTGTAGATGCCAGACTGCTCTCCCGCGAATGTGCGGGTGACGTCTGCCAGGTCGCCGAATACGCTCTCCGCTGCCACGAGCTGCGCCTGCTGCCGGGCATGCTCGATCTTGAGCAGCTGGTCTTGATGCTGCTGCTGGATTTCCTGCTCACGCTCATCCCATTCTGAGTTGAGGTCAGCTCGCGCCTCACGGAACTCCGCCAGCATCTCGAGTTGCGTTTCGTACCAGGACTCGAGAGCCTCCTGAGCCTCGTCGATCTTGGCGATCTCACCGAATGCGCCGCCTACGCTTCCATCTAGGCCTGCGTAGTCAGGGGCATCCTCCATACCGGACGCGACTTGCTCGGCACTGGCTTCTCTCAGCCGGCGCTGAGCGTCGGCCAGGTCATCCACCTCGCCCGCCTTGGCGGCAAGGTCAAGCAGTTCCATCTCCTCGCGGAATTCACGCTGTGACGCCTGGAGGGGGTACAGCTCATCGAGCAATCCACGGTATGCGTCTCGCTGCCGTTCGATCTCTCTGGCGGCCTCCTTGGCTGCCTGGGCTGCTTCTTTCGCTGCGGCAGCCTGAGCCTTCTGCGCCGCCTCGCGCTCCTTGGCGTTAGGTAGAGCGCTGCCAGTTACCGTCATGCCTGGCAGGGCAATGTCGGCTTCTAACTCATCCGTGCTGCTGCGTACTTGGCTTAGCCACTCATCGATGACCGTTTTCGGCAGCGGCTCGTTGAACGCCTCAACAAACTCCTGGCGCGCATCTTCGCCAAGACCAGCCATCTCGTCGCGCAGCGCTCGGATGCCCTGGGCGTAGCCGCTGTTTTGGAAAGAGCTGATCAGCGGGATGTCATCGACACCCGGTATGTGGTTGATGCCGTCGATAACGGTGTTGATCGCGCCGGCCACTTGATCCATCAGGAACGTGGCGGCATCGGTTATCTCGGCAAACACGGCAGTGTATGCCTGGCCGACCGAGAAAGCGGCAGCTCGCATGCCCTTCATTACCACTTCGATGCCGTGCAGGGCGTTGCTCAGATAGCCGATCACCTCGAGTGATGATTCGACGGCGTTGCGCACTGACTCGCCAAAACCGTCGCCGTCAGCGGCAAGCTCTACCAGGTCGTCACCAATGGTGGACAGGTAGGGCGATAACTCGGCGGCGATCAACTGGCCGGTGGTGGCGAGGATTCCATTGACTCGATCGAACTGGCGCCCAAACTCATTGAGCTTGGCGATGTCCAGCTCTGACAGCACGATCCCCAGTTCGTCAGCCTCGGCAGCCATGTCGGCGAATCCCTGGCCACCATCGCGAAGCAGAGGGATCAGCGCAGTGGTGTCGCTGGCGATGGCCTCGAGGTAGAACGTCATATCCTGCTGGGACAGGTTCGCTCTCTCCAAGCTGTCGTAGTAAAGCTGGAGCGCCTGGGGCCCTGACAGATTCCTGAACTGATCGGCGGTCACGCCAACCTGAGGCGCGATGTTCTCGAAGAAATCCGCCATCTCCCCGCCACCGCTTTGCATGAAGTCGCCGACACGGTCGTTGACGTCTTGCAGGATCTGCGAGAGCTTGTCTTGCTCGATCTGCACTGACTGGGTGGCGTATGCCATGCGCTGGAATTCTTCGACGCTGGCATTGGCTACTTGAGCCTGGTTCTGCAGCGTCCGGGCGTTATCAGCAGCCGTCTTGGTCAGAGCCACGATTGCGCCGCCCGCGGCAGCCACGGTGCCCGCAGTTGCTGTGATAGCAGTCGCAGCCCCTTTGAACGACTTGGCAATATCCGCCATGTCCTTTTTGGCGGCCCGGGACGCCTGATCCATGGGGCCGGTAAATCCGCCCACCCGGGCCACCAAGTCGAGCGTGAGTTGTCCGAGTGAGCGAACGGCCATGTTTTCTCCAGGCAAAAGAAAGCCCCGCTCAGTGGCGAGGCTTGATTACTTCCAGGCTTCCATGGCCTGCTCGACAGTGATCGGCGGCTCGTCCATGTGCGGCATGAAGTCGAAAATCTTGTGGCCGCCTTTCTTGCTGTGGATGTTTGCAAGCGTAGAGGCCACTAGGGCGGCGCCGTGCTCAATCCGCATCCCAACGTGCAGCGATCCTCGTTTGTGGCGGAAAGCCACCCAGCGGCGAAACTCGCGGTAGCTCAAACGGTCTTGAGCCTCGGCGACCGTGCGGCCGCCGATGCCATTCATCACGAGCTCGTGCCAGACTTCTTCTTCGTCACCGAGCGGCTCTTGCTCTTTCCCAATCCATTGGCCCTCCCGATGACCTCGAGCAGAGCCATGGTCAGGCTGTGATTGAGCGGCCCGCGCTCTGGGTCAGACTCGCCGGTGATGTCGCCCACGCTGAACACCGGCTCGCCAGCTTCATCGCAGATGCTGGCAGCGATGCGCGCTGCAAGGGCGTCTGTGTTTTCGCGGCTGGCCACCATCTCCGAGACTGCGGTGATGTAGGAAAGCGGCTTGATGAACACCGTAGCGCTGACATCTTCGCCGTCTTGGCGCCAGGTCACGGTTTCCTCGGCCAGGTCAACGGGGGCGAAGGCCCCCATCTCCTGCAGGCTTTCAAGACTTAGCTTCATACCTTCGGAATCCAAGCTGATCCACCAGAGCGCTGGATGGTGACCTCGGACGTCACCACGCTGTTCTGCTGGAAATCGAACGGGAAGTCGGAGACGTACCCCTCGAAGGTGAACCAGGTGCGCGTATCCGGAAGCTCGAAGTCATCTCCTACGCCCAGGGTGGGGGCATCAGATCCGTCCGAGAAACCGATGGCCCATTTGACGGTGGGCGAGGGGTTCATCTGCGACAGCTCGTGAAGCGTGACGTGGCTTGCATTCGTGGGGTCGGAGTTGAGCCCCAGTGTGGCCTGGCCAGGGGTGCGCAAGCCGGGCTTGTAGCTGCGCTCGAAGTCTTCGAGACAGGTGTCCTCAATTTGGTCAGCTGGGTTGCCGCCCGGG
Organism: Halomonas litopenaei; assembly: GCF_017303055.1. Classification (GTDB taxonomy): domain Bacteria; phylum Pseudomonadota; class Gammaproteobacteria; order Pseudomonadales; family Halomonadaceae; genus Halomonas; species Halomonas litopenaei_A. The sequence goes on from NZ_JAEKJT010000001.1 coordinate 95,193, forward strand.
CTAAAGCTGGTGGCGCATTGCACCTGGACCACTTGAGGCGTGCCGTCGTTGGGGTCGATGAAGTAGACGTGAGTGCCTTGTGCCAATACAGACATGGTTCAGATTCCTCTGAGTTGCGGGCATGATAAAGCCCGCACATCGGCGGGCGAGGGTGGAAAAGAAAAGCCCCGGCGGATGCCAGGGCTTGGGTGCTGCGTTGCGTCGGTTATCTCGGCACGAGCCAGTCGACGTCGAACGAGATACGTCTCCGCCCTGTATCCGGGTCAGTCTCTTGACCGCCCCAGCGAACGACATAAGCCTTGTCCTCGATGGCGTTGCGGATGGCTTCGGCAACATCGGTGGCTGTGCTGCCCGTGTCGGCGTAGACGTCCACCTGGAGCGTGAAGGCGTCTATGTCCGGTCGCTGCGCCAGGTAGTTTTCGGGCGCTCCGTTAACCACTTGCCATACCGCATACGGAGTGGCCACGCCTTGAGGCGCTTCACCCCAGGGGTAAAGGCGGGTAGGGCTTGAGCCGATAAGCGCTGTGACCGCCGGGTTAGAGGCGCAGACAATGAAGATCGGTGGTTGCATCATCTGCTCCGGTTGGCTCGCTTGATGGCTCTGACCAGAGCCTTGTCGAATTGGCGTAGGAATTCGTCGGTGGCTGGCTCAATTGATTCCTGCAGCGCTGGGCGCATGAAAGGATCGGCGCGCATTTTCTCAGTGCCAAACTCTTTAAACCGCCAGTAATACGTATCACCGCCAGGGTTATTGGTGTTCTTGGCCTTCGACGTAGAGCCCCCAAGTACGCCGACGCTCATTTTCAGATCGCCGTGCTGTCGGAAATGCTGGTTATCGAACCGGACCACGATGTTGTCGGCAATGGTGTTGGCTGTATCAGGATCATCAATGCTTAGAGCGCCCATCTTTGCGCTTTCACGAACAAGGTTCGCCGCCTTGCGCAGGGCAAAGCGGGTCGCCTTCTTCTTCGGTAGATCCTGAACTTCCTTCATCTTCGCCAGCGCCTCATCGACACCGGAGAGGTTGAACGACAGATCAGCCATCGTTGACGCCCTCGGAGACCGGAATGGTCAGGTAGTGCAGGCCGCTTTTCGGATCGGGCAGTACGCCCTGGATGTTGTAGACCTTGCCGCGGTGAACGATGCGCATGTCCGGAGCGATGTCGTCGCGGTGTCGAATGACGATCTTGGCCGACAGTTCTGCCTGGTCGGCGCCGGCAGCAATGAACTCTCTGGCGCTTAACGGTTCGACGGAGGCCCAGACTGTCTTGACCTTTTGCCACCCAGGGATCATCTCGCCTGTTGCAGGGTCTTGTGTGAGTCCCGGGCGCTCGATAGTCACCCGGTGCCGCAGGTTGCCGATTCTCATACGCCATAGATCCTGTAGGGCTGAATCAGGGCCTCCACGGCCATGGGAACCTCTGCCGTTATGGTCCCCACAACGACCGCCTCACGGTTTTCGTACCAATGGCCGATCAACAGCAACATGGCTGTTCGCACGCTTCCGTCCATTACCAGGGGGCATTCGTCCTCGTCAGGCACGGAATCACTGTCCGCATACAGGGTTCGGTCGGTTTGGTTTTCGATGAACCGTGACGCAGCCTGAGAATAGACCTCGAGAAGGTCATCCTCCTCGGTGTAATCGGGGTCAAGCCGGCAATGCAGCTTGATGGTAGGGAGGTCCAGCATGTTGGGGCCTCCTGTCAGTCAGTGGAGCCGCTTCGTTTCGTGGTCCGCTTTTTCTCAGGCGCTTCTTCGTACTGGCGAGCGTAGCCCTTGCGGATCAATTCGCGGCCATGGGGCTCAGTCGTCTCCATCGAGCCGCCGGCCAGCACCACGCCGCCCTTGAAAGCGATGGGATAGTTAGTGATCAGCTTCATTGTGCTCTCCTGGTGAGCATGGGGGCGCGAGCCCCCATGCCGTTAGGCTTACGGTGCCGGGACGGTGAAGTCGCCGTAGATGAACGCCTCGGGACGCTTAACGGCCAGCGCCAGGCGCTCCTCGCAACGAATCGAGATCATGTTCTTCTCGAAGTCGTCGGCGTTCTCGGTGGACACCACCACGTTGGCATCTTCGCGATCGAAGATTTGCGCGCCGGCGTTGAAGGCACCAGTCAGGAACTTGCCCTGGAACGCAGCTGCTTCGGTCGCGACAACCGGCAGGCCCCAGAGCGTCGGGCCGGTCAGGCCGGCGGGGTTGGCCAGGATGTAACGCCCCATGCTGTCCTTGGTCAGCTCGATCTTGGCCCAATCGATGAAGTGCAGGACGTGGCCGCTGGCAGGGAACCGGGCAAGCTGTGCCTGAAGCATCGCCAGGCGCAGATCGTCGATGCCGTTCTGCTCATCCACTGCGAAGGCCGCGGAGTAAGCGGACGCCTGGGGGACGATGCCTTCCAGGTTTTGGCCGGTGCCGTCGCCGAACAGGATCTGTTGCTCCTCGACGTACTTGAGGCCGTAGCGCAGCTCAGCATCCACCATGGACTGTAGTTGCGGCATGTCATCGAGGATCTGCTTGGACGCCTTGAACAGGTGGGCCAGGGTGCGCACCGGGGTGATCTTCTCAGCGAACTCGATATCGCTGTACGGCTTGGTGGTGTTTTCCGCCACCGGCGCCGCGTTGTTGGTGAAGCCGGTCTGCTGTACCCAGTAGATGGTTTTCGACGCGGTACGGCCGGGGGCGATCAGGTCTCGAATGAACAGGCGCTGCTTGGGCGCGACGTCGATGCCTGGCTGTCGATCAGGGGCAATGATGTCACCACCAACGTCGGGCGAGGTCAGGACGTTGACCGGAACGCTGACGCGGCGGCCAGACTGCACGTCGGCAGCAAATGCCTTGAGGGCGTCAGACTCGGCCACCATGCTGCCGGCGCTCTTGGCGGCACCCATGGCGCGATCCAGCGGCATGCGGGCGTATTCCTGCTCGAGCTCGCCCAGGCTGGCCTTGAGGGTGTTGACCGACTCCTGCAGACCGTTCTGAGTGGTCATGAGGCGGTCAACAGCCTCTTTGGTTTCGGCAGAGAGCTGCCCGCTACGGGACGCCTCGGTCAGAGCGCGCTCGGATTTTTGATTCAGCTCGTCCTGCACCTTCTCGAGTTGCTTGGTGGCGTCGGCGAGCAGCTGGGCGTTTGTCTTGTCAGTCATGGTTTTCTCCGGTGACTGTAGTGAGTTGCGCGACCATCTTCTGGAAGTCGGCGTAGGCTTCGGCCATTCCGGCCTCGTGATCGGCAGCGCTAGGCGTACCGGAGTCGGCAGCGCTTGGCGTACCGGACTTGAGTGCTTGCATAAGCGAGCGTCGCTTGCTGCGTGGCACGCCCGCTTTTGCCATGACCACATCCATCTCTCGGGCGGCCAGGCGTGAGTCGAGTTGGTTGTTGGGATCGTCGGTCTCGACCATGTCGGAGGGCAGGTAGTCATCCGCCCATCCCATCTCGACGGCTTCGGTACCGCCGATCCATGTTTCGGCGTCGAGCTGGTCTTTGATGTCGTCGATCGGCAGCCCAGTTCGTGCGGCATAGATGTCGGCCAGGGTGTGATCGAATGGCTCCAGCCAGTCGGCCACCTCTCGCAGTTCGTTGCGGTTGCCCATCGCCATGACCCAGGCGTTGTGGATCATGAAGAATGCGGCCCGGCCGATACGGATCTCGTCGGCAGCCATGGCGATGAACGATGCGGCTGAGGCTGCCAAGCCCATCACGTTGACGGTGACTTTCCCGCGGTGGTCGCGTAGGAGGTTGTAGATGGCTAGGCCCTCGAAGACGTCGCCGCCGGGGGAGTTGATGTTGACTGTTACATCCTTGCCCGGACCAATATTCCGCAGAGCGCCGGCAATTCGCTTGGCGGTGACACCGTCGCCGAAGAAGTCCGCGCCGATTGGGTCGTAGATGCTGATGGTGTTCTCGGCTTCCTGCTCAGCGGCGTGCAGGCCCGGGTTCCAGGCTTCCAGCGCCTTCGGCAGCAGATCACACTGAACGCCCGCGCACGGGCGAGCCTCCGGCGCTGCCGGAAGTTGCTTGATGGTCATGGTTAGCTCCGAAGGTTAGGAGGGGGCTTCTTGGTTGAGCCAGTTGCGCAGCGCGGTACGGGCATTCTCGCCATCGCCGCCATCCTGGCCGACCTGATCGAGCGCCATCATGTTGGATTGGACGGTGAGGGTGTCGCCGCCTTCTACCTGTGGCAGGTTCTCTAGCCGGCGGACTTCGTTTCTCGACATCACCCCGTTCTGCAGGAGTGTGTTGTAGTAGTTCGCCCGGCCAGTGCTGTCAGCTCGCAGCAGCCCCTCGACGCTGAACTCCACGTAGTAGCGGTCGGTATTGCCCAGCAGGCACCGGTCGATCTCTTGTTCGATGTTCTCGAGAATCGGCCGCAGAGTGTTGGTCAGGAACTGCAGGTTCATGCCCTCGACGCTGGACGCCCAAGACGACTGCTTGTCCATGTGCCCGACCATGAACGGTGGCACACGGAACCAGCGGCAGATCTCCTCAACGCTGAAGTTTCGAGTCTCCAGCATCTGCGCGGCCTCGGGATTCATGGTGATGGCCTGGTACTTCATGCCGGCCTCGGTGACCATCACCTTGCCGGCATTGGTGGACCCCATGAATCGCTCAAGGTGCTTCTGCAGGCGGTCACGCTGCTCTTGCTTGAGGGGGCTGTCGCCGCTCAAGATGCCGGAGGCCTGCATGCCCTGGGCGAACACCTTGTTTGCCGCCTCGTCTGCGGACATGGCGCCTCCGAAAACATCGCGCCCAGCGCTCACCGGCTGCATGCCGCAGATTCCATCAAGACCGAAGCCTCGGATGTGCATCATGTCCTTCTCGGCAATCTCGCGATCCTTCCCAGTCACCGGATCAAGGTACTTGTACTGCAGGGCGCCATTGTCGCCGCGCTTCACTGTCATGCGTTGAGGAAGCAGGGGCTCCAGTGCCACCACCCGCGAGCCGACTTTTCGCTTCTCCACAAATGCGTTGCCCCAGAGGCACAGGCTGGCAACGATCATCAGCATGTACCGGGACGGCGTCATCTCGCGGTTAGGTGCGCGGGTGATCAGTGAGTGCATCGGGTGGCTGGTAGCGGCGACCCTGGAACCATCAGACTGCCGTTCGTACAGCTTGAGGGGCAGCGTAGAGATGGTTTCGGACAGTAGCCGGACACAGGCCCAGGCAGCAGAGAGCTGAAGCGTGGCGTTGACGGTGACGTCCTTGCCACTCGATGAGCGTCCATTCCATTCCTTCCAGAACTCGCCCGAGGTCAAGTGGATCGGGACACCAAGCCAGTCCAGCAGGGCCGACTTGACGCGACCCGGTTTATCTTTTCGCGCCATCAGACACCTACCATGATCATGTTGTCGATAAAGTCGTCGTAGTCCTCAGCCACCTCGCCAGCGCCCGCGCAGCCTAGGGCCATGGCCAACGCCACCATACCGTCGATGCGGCCGGTCGCCTTGTGTTTGTCGAGCTTGCGGTTTCCCGCGGCGTCTTTCGTGACCACCGCGTTGGCGGCACACATGGTGAGCACCGGGTGGTTGCCGTGCCGGATGCGGCCGTTGAGTAGATCCGCCTCGAGGATGTCCAGGGCAGGGCTCATGTCTTTGAAGCCCTGGCCGAAGGGTGCCAGCGGAAACTCCATGCCGAGGTGCTCGGCATCCTTCTTGAAGACGTCGATGCGCCACCGGTCGAAGGCCACCAGCTCGACGTCAAGGTCGGCCATGATCTCGGCCATCTCGGCGGCCACAAAGGAGTAGTCCACCGTTGCTCCCGGCGTGGTTCGCAACCACCCGTCTCGCACCCAGGCGTCGTAGGGCACTCGGTCGGTCTTGGCTCGTTCGTGAAGCCCTTTCTCCGGCGTCCAGAAGTAGGGCCAGACGTGAGCCACGCCGTCGGCGTCCCGGCCCACGATCACGCAAGCGGTCAAGTCGGTTCGGGCTGACAGGTCCAGTCCGGAATAGGCGACAAGGCCTTCGAGGCGCTCAGGGTCACCACCGCACGCCTTCCAGGCATCTGGCGATACGAAGGGCGAGACCGTCGACACGCGCTGGTTAAGGTTCAGGTTTCGGAAAGTGTTCTCGGCTGACGGCATCCGCTTGGCGCGGTTCGCCTGCTTCTCCATGTCCGCCCTGGAGCGGAACAGATCAAGCGCCGGGTTGGCCGCCTTCCAGGCCGACTCGTCGTCCAGCTCGGCATCCTTGGGCGCCGCATAGACGTGACTGACGATATGAGGATCGCCAGAGCGCTCGGCGTCATCCAGCCACACCGAGAGGAGGTCGGCGTCGGTGGCTGCCTGCGTACTGATCGCCAGCAGGAGCGGTGCGTCGTGGGCGCCCTGGGCAGTCGTAATCGCGTCGATGAAATCATCCTGCGGGCCTCGCACCTGGCCGACCTCATCGAGGATCGCGAGGATCGGCGAAAGGCCGTGGGTGGTCTTGCCCTCGGCGGCCAGTGCCTTGTACTCGACGTTGCAGGGCAGGCCGATCAGCGTCTTGCTGCTCGGCACAACATGGATGATGTCTTGAAGCTTCGGATTCAGGTTGACCATCTTCCAGGCCAGCTTGAACACGATACCCGCCTGCTCGCGGCTCATGGCGCCCGATACGATCTGGCTGTTCTGCTTGGCCTCGGGGCCGACCAGGTGGGCCAGCAGGATGCCGGCAATCAGACCCGTTTTGCCGTTCTTGCGGGCGATGCTCAGGTAACCGTCTGTGGTGCCGACTGGGTTGTCGTAGACATCGAGGATGAAGCGCTTCTGGAAGTCGGCCAGGTTGATCGGCTGGCCTATCAGCTTGCCCTCGGGAACCTTGCAGAAGGTCTCGATGAAGCTGATCACCTTCTCGCCACGGGTCATGGGCACCTCAGTGCATTGGGCGCGCAATCAGGTCGTCGGCAGCGCTCATGGTTCGTTGCGCCTCGGCATGCAGCCCGTTGCGCTTCTGCTGGTCGCGTGATTCGCCCTGAGTAGCCCGGGCATGGATTTGCAGAGAGCGGGACAAGGACAGCGCCTGCGCGGAAAGGTCGGTCAGGATCTTGTGGACTGGGTGGATCTTCGACACACCGGCCTGGTCGGCCATCAGTCGCGTCTCATCCTCAGCCACCTTGGTGTAATGCTCGATGTCGGCGTTCACCCTGGCCAGATGGGCAGCCAGCACCAGATCGCCAGGCGTCCAAGAGTCGGCGGCTCGGGTCTGCATGATGGCGTCCCAGAATGGCCGGGCCGCTGTCGGCAGGTGAACGTGCTTCGGCGGCTCGATGATTCCGGCCGCCGCTGACGCAACCGCCGACTGAGCGGCAGCCGCGCTGTCGCTACGCTTGCGGCGATTACTTTTCGTCATGTTGTCAAGCCTGAATATGAGAAAAACTGGGTTAGCGTTAAAGAAAAAGGGCCGCTACGGTCCGAGGCAAATAGCCGTGAGGTTTGACCCCACCCCTACACCCTCTAGCCAATCTCAAGCCGGAGCTGGCCGCGCGATGCAGCGCCCTTCTCGTGATTGCACTTGCGACATGAGCACGCGACGTTGCCCCAGGTATGGGTGCCACCATCGGCCAGAGAGACGATGTGCTCTAGCTCAGGGGCTCGATCCGCACTGGTGCCTCGAAGGCTGGGCAGCGTCGTGATACCGCATAGATGGCATCGCCACTTATCTCGCTCGAACACCTGAAGGGGATCAATAGCGTCGGCATCGACGCTCCTCATCAGGGCTCGTCGCTTGGCCTTGGCGACACGCCGGACGCGGCGCTCTGTCTCTACTGCCTGCTCCCGACGACACTCAAGGGAGCAATAGCGGAACCAGCGTCTGGCGCGCCTTGCCTTCTTCCCGCATCGGTCGCAGATGATGACCTTTGATGGAAGGTTCACTCGCGAGGCAATTCGCTTGAGCGCATCAATCTCTGGCTGTACTCGTGCCCGCCATTCGCGGGACAGGGTTTTGCGTCTCGCACGACCTATGCGGCGAAGACCTTCGATCTCGGCGGCGATGAACCGGTGATGCGTTGTGTAGCATGCGTGGGAGCAGAACCGACGACCGTACTGTCTGGCTCGAGGCACTGCACCGTAGAACTGGAGGCAAGACGCACAGAAGCGGCGCACTGAGCGATTACGGTCGCGCAACTTGTTGTAGCAAGAGCGGGAGCACGTGTGATGCTTCGTCTTGTACGGCGTACCGTCCTTGTTGCGCCTCGGTTGGTACTCGCAGTTGCACACTTCACAGATATGGGGAGAATGAGGGTCAGCCATCAGCCTGCTCCTATCAGGTTGCTGGTGAGAGCCGTCGAGGTGTTGGTGGCACCTTGGCGGCTCGTTTCATTCTAGCACTCAGGACCTGTTCCAGTGGCTGTTCGGATCCAGCGGCCATCCATCCTCACCACACCCCACCAGATGACCTGACCTCTCCTGTTTCTGCTTCACACTGTCGTGGCACTGCTTGTCCAGGCTTTGCAGGTTGCCAGGATCGAAGAACAGCGCCTCGTCGCCCTTATGGGGGATGATGTGGTCGACCACCGTGGCCGGGCTGACTCTCCCCATCTGCTGACACATACGGCACAGGGGCTCATCACGCAGCTGTGCAGCGCGTAGTCGATACCATGCCTTGGTGTTGTACAGGCGGCGCCAGGGGCGTTCCTTCATGGTCACCTCGCAGGCGTGCCATCCAGGTAGGTGGTAGGGGGGGCGTCGGGGTCAGCCTCGTCGGCCAGGGCTTGGATCAGCAGGGCCAGTAGTTCGTTGGTCCGTCTCTGCTCCAGCAGTATCTCGCGGAGCAAAGATTCGCTTGGCTCGCTCATGGGCGACAGCCCTCCATTTCTTGATGCGCTCACGTCGAGCTGCACAGCCTGAACATGCCATGCTGACCTCATCGAATAGGGCCCTTGGGAGCTTTCTCCGAAGGGCGGTCACCGGGTGAATCGTCTATCGACGCCGGGCCTTGGTAGCCAAGGGATCACCTTCCTGCGGCTGTGGGTGTCTATCGGGTCTTGATCGCGTCCATGAACGTGCGGGGCGCTCGGCTCTCTTGCCGCTGCCGGCTGCCGAGGAAGAAGCCCATCACACTGCTGACCAGGCCTGCGGCAATGCCCGTCACCGCAATGTCGGCATACCGCTCACCGGTGGGCGTCAGCTCCACGAACGTCACTGCGCCGATGTAGGCGAACACTGCGACGATCACTAGAGTGCCGAGCAGGTACACGAAGTTGCGTGCCAGCCAACCGGCGTTATCAGCCTGAAGCGTGGCGACCTGCATCGCCCTGGCATCCTGACGGTCATGCAGATAGAGGCGCGTCAGCTCGATGTCGAGCTCGCGCAGCTTGATCTTGGCCGCCTGTGGGTCAGCCTGCACCTTGCTCACTACCGCTTGCGGCGCGACCTCAGTGCCCAAAGCGTCAGCGACGCGCTTACCCAGAGCAGCACCGACCAGAGCACCAGCGCCAGGTACAACGGCATTGCCAGCCGCTGTAGCGGCAACCTGCGCCATACCAGGGGCAGCCTCTTTGAGCGCTTGGCCCACGCTCGGTGCGATCTCGGATAGGAATCCACCAACGTCGCTCCAGTTCATTACCGGTTCTCCAGGCGCGACACCCGGGCACCCAGGGCATCGATTCGGCTGTTGATCTGATCGCGGTACATGGCCGCGTCGTTGATCGTCATGTAGTCGTTGCCGACCTCACGCAGATCTGCACGAAGTTGTTCGGTCAATGTGATCAGCTGGGATATACGCTCGTCCTGGCGCGCTGATGTCTCGATCAGGGTCAGGGTGGTGTTGCCTGACCAGGCGAGCAGGCCGACGACGAGGGCTAAGAGCACGGTTTGGACGTGCCTCTCGAGAATAGGCTTGGCCTTCAAGGCAGTATCGGGACTCGTTTGTGACATCCCGCCTCCTGGGTGGGCCTGCGTAGACAATACGGATTTACGGCTTCGAGACTCTGACGGTCTCGTCAAGCCAGTGAAACTGGACGCTCTCGGGCGTCAGGAATAACTCGCGCTCAGCCTTGCGTCGCCGGGTCAGTCCAGCCAGTACGCGACCACCGGCCTTGTTCCAGCGCGGTAGCTCGTCCGCTGCGCCACGGTAATCGCCCGTATTCAGCTTGCGCAGCAGGGTAGAGGTCTCGAGAGCACTGGGGCCGACGTTGTAGGTGAACGAGACCAGGGCGTCGAACTGGTTCTGGTTGAGCGGTACAACCACCAGGCGCTCGACGTCATCCTCGAAACGGGAAACGTCATGGCGGAGAAGGGCGAAGGCCTCATCCTCGGTGATCGTGTCGCCGGGCTGAACGCCGGAGCCATCGGGGTAACGGGTCGTACCCAGGCCGATTGTCCAAGGATGGCCGCCAGTACCGGGATCTGGATATGACTCAAGCTCAAGCCCCTCGAACTCGGCGACCAGGTTCAGTCCGCGCTGACTGGTCTTCATGGCGACACCTCGGGGAATAAAACAGCCCGCAGGAACGGGCAAGGACGCCAGGCAGCGGCGTTTTCAGGAAAGGGTGCCGCCCGACCAGGGCGAGGGAAGGCTCGCAGGGCGGCATAACGAACTACGCCACGGCGTGAGGCCAGGGCGCAGGAACGAAAAAGCCCCGCCGATGAGGGCGAGGCTTTGATATGTGGTAGCTGTTTTGGCGTAAGCCGTCCAGCTTACAGATAAGCTATCTGAGCGGGCGCAAGAAAGCAAGCACTTTATGCAGCCTTTCTGATATTTCTCACCATATCGCCGATCGTCTCGCTGATTGGCTCCATGGCTTCGCCCTCCCAGTGGCTGATTGCCGCCTGAATGGCAGCCCAGACAGGCAGCCAGTCGCGTGCCCAGTCCCTGGTGGTGATCGCCACGCCGTACCACTCGGCCATCATGACCCCGATGCGCTCAGGACCCCATGCCGGCTGCTCGTTTGACAGGTTGCGCTGCCGCTCAAGCAGCGCGACGTGGATCAAGTAGTGCACGCGCTCTTTCTTCGCAGGGCGCCAGGCTCGGCCATCACTCCAGTTCGGGATGTTGGCTATCACCTTGCCCTGGACGGCTTCCACAGCGTCATCTAGGTATGCATTCGCCTGCTCGGTAGAGGGATGGCACAGCACATGCCCGATGGCGGCCAGCGTGGGTTGCTCGCGCTCCAAGCGGCAGATGCGCGCATAAACAGGCCCGTACTCGATGCCGTGTGCAGCGCCGGTGCCACCTTTCTTGGTGAACTGCACGCCGCCACCGCTTTCCAGCTCCTCGAGGATGGGGCCCATCTGAGAGCGAACACCGGTATCGAGTGCCATGGCCCATGCCAGTTTCGGATCAGTCGTAATCATGCCGCGCTCTCCCGTTTTGCTCGTGCCTTGGCTTCGTTCGCCGTACTGTGTTCGCTGATGCTTTGAAACCCTCGCCAGAGGGTGTAGCGGTCGACGCCGCTGTGAGTTGTCCTACAGATCACGAATTCGCCGCTCTGTATCGAGTAGGCGCTTTTCCGTGACCACTTCACGACCGACGCCGGGGATCGTTGTGGTAGCGCCGATCTGGCGGGCGCTCGCTCTGCTTGTCGCTCATGCGGCCTCCTTGATCTCGACCAGGCACTGGCCGCCAGCCATGCGCTCGCCTCGGATGATCGTCAGCCGGTCAATCTGCTCGTCGTCTAGCCAGATGCCCGCGTGGGTCAGCGCGTCGAGAAGCGCCTTGCCGCCGTGGTTATCGATATCCCGCTTGCGGCGGTCGGGCGGCAGTAGTGTGACGACAACATCCAGCCGGGCGGCCAGTGGGTCGCCCTGGTGCTGCCCGGCGACGGCGGTGGCCACGTCTTTGCGGTACTGTCGCCCCTTGCGGGACAGCAGCGTGCGGCCATGGACGTTGCGCCAGACGGTGTTGGTGCTGGGCGGCCAGGGAAGGGTGAGGGTGATCATCGGGCAGCCTCCCGCATCGCCAGCTCAAGCCGGAACAGGACGCAGCAGGCGACGTGCGCCAGGTGGTGAACGCCCGTCTCAGGATCATTCTGCTCACCCCTGGCGAGAGCCATCTCGTGGCGAAGCGCGGCGGCCAGGTATCGGCTGTCAGCGTTCTCGACGTACTGCCAGTTGCCGGGGGAATACTTCTCGGCACCGAAGGTCAGAACCTGACTGACAGCCTCAAGCGCTCGTGGCATGTCGCTGATCAGAAGGTCGGTGCGGGGCTTCTCGCTGTCGTACTTGAGGCCAGCGATCTCGGTCTCCGGCACTGTGTAGCTGGGGTCGGGATCGACGCCCTCAGTGTTCTGGAGCTGAACCCATCCGGCCTCATGCCTTATCAGCGCGTTGTCGATGTGGTCAGTCACTTGGCGGCCTCCAGCAGCCCGCGGCGGGCAAGTTGGTCTATGGTCAGGACGATGGCGCGGTCCATGCGCGCCCGGCGCTCTTGCTTGTCCATGTCGCGCCCGTTGTCGATGTCGTGGTGGCAAGCCGGGCACAGAGCCGCGCATAGGCAGTCACTGGCTTTTTGGCCCATGCCCCGGTCTTGATTCGAGTGGGCGGCCTGAATGCCCCAGGCGCCGCAGAGGACGCACTGGTCGAGCTGGTGGACGTTGGCCAGCCACTGACGGGAGCGATAGGGCTTGAGCCTCATGAATCCCTCCTGTCGATCCTGTCCAACAGCTCCTGGATGGACTCGCGGGCCCGGCGCTTCTCCTCGCGCTGTGACCAAGCCAGGGCGGCACAGGCGCCGAGGCAGGACACGATGGCGAAGGCGAATAGGGCGAATGTCGGGTTCATGCGGCCTCCCCAAATTCTCTGGCAAGCTCCATGTATTCGCTGTCGAACGGATGAGTAAGAGGGATGCCGTACTCCGCTGCCCAGGCGTCAATCTTGGTCATGAACTGGTGCATCTCACCTGCGTCCAGATCACTCGTCTTGCGCAGTTCGTAGCGCTTCTCGATGACGCCGGTGCGCAGGTCGATGTCGCTGACCTCCTCGTGACCGAGAAACGTGCGCTTTAGGTTTCGCTTCACGGCGTCCTTGGTCATTGCTGAGCCGTCGGCGAATGAGGCCTTACCCTTGGCAACGAAGAAGCCTGCAACCTCCTCGCACCACTTGTGGAATAGGGCATTCTGCGGGAGCGACCGGCGCGTGCCGGTCAGCTTTACGTTGCACGGGAACCCCTTCTCTTGGAGGGCGCACTTGAGCCGCGAGAGGTCGGCAATGCCGTTCAGCCGGATGTTGATGCTCATCCCTTGCCTCCCGCGATCACTGCCAGGGTGAGAACGCCCAGGGAGGCCCCAATGAACAGGCCGATCAGAAATAGGGTCATGCCGCGCCCTCCACTGGACTGATGGCCTCAAGGATGTCCCGGCGCTCGAACCAGGCATCGCTGTAGCTCATGACCGTAAGGCCTTCCTCGCACCTGACGATGGCCTGCGGCCTGCCTTCCTGCTCGGCAAGCCAAACAGCCTCGTCAACAGCTGCTGCGGAATCTGTAAAGATGGTCATGCGGCGGCCCTCCTGGCGCTCTGCTTATTGATGAACGCCATGCACTCCCTCTCTGCCAGCGATGGCTCGCGTGGTAGAGCAGAAATCTTGGCGGCATTGACCGGTGCGTTGTGGTCATAGATGGCGCGGCAGCGACGGCCCATCTTGTCGCTCAGCTCATACAGAAACTTGACGGCATATGGGCCGATCGGCTGGGTGCTAGTCGCGCCAGAGTTGGCAACGGCACTGACAAAGAGCTCGCCGGCGATGCGCCCTCCCAGGTGGTAGATCGCGCGGCAGATCAGGTTCAGCGAGATGGATCCCCAGCGCCCGGCGACCAGCAGGCGTGGCTGCCAGGACACTTCGATACGGGTGTATCCGTCCAAGTGGTCGTGATGCATGAATTTGTCGGGCCGGCCATGCACCAATAGAACCGGGCAGCCTGTCGCTTCGTGCAAGCGCTCACACTTTTCGATCTCACCCCGCGTCGGCTCGGCGCCTTTCACCTCGATGAAGGCATCCAGAGCGGGGAGATAGAAGTCGGGCAGATAGCCATGGAAGTTGTAGGGCATGTGCTCATACAGGTAGGAGATGCCCAGGCATGAGAGCATGCCGGCTACGCGCGATTCGGCCAGCGAGCGCATGATGTAGCCGTCGAAAGCGCACCACGTGGATTCAAGCGAACGGGTCATTGGTCGCCTCCTGTGCCTGGACTTGCTGGCGGTCGCTGAACGCAAGATCGCCGAAGGCGTACATGCGCAGATTGGCTTTGGTGAACACGGTCCCGGTCGGGCCGCCGCGGTGCTTTCGGACGATGACCTCGGCGACGCCCTTCTGGTCGCTGTGCTCGTTGTAGATCTCGTCGCGGTAGAGCATCAGGATCTTGTTGGCGTCCTGCTCCAAGGATCCTGATTCGCGCAGATCGGCCATCAATGGGCGCTTGTCGGGACGCTTCTCCACGTCACGGTTGAGCTGGGACAGGGCGAGGACCGGGCAGCCCAGGGACATGGCCAGCATCTTGAGGGCGCGGCTGTACTCGCCGACCTCTTGGGTGCGGTTGCCGAAGCGGCCAGCGTTGCGGGAGCTGATCAGCTGCAAGTAGTCGACCACCACCAGATCAAGCGGGCGCTGCTGGTGAAGCGAACGGCACTTGGCGACGATCCCTTCGATGTCGAAGATGTTGTCGAAGACAGTCAGCGACGCGGTCTTGAGCGCGCTGACCGCCTTTGCCATGCGGTGGATGTCATCATCGTGGCCCTTGGGATTGGCGAACCAGTCCGCCGGGAACTCGCCTCGCTGCACCAGGAAGCGGTCGAACATCTCGTCCTCGTCCATCTCCAGGTTGAAGACGGCGACGTTCTTGCCATGGTCACAGGCCGCCTGCTGGGCGATCTGGAGGGCCAGGGCGGACTTGCCCATCGCAGGGCGTGCAGCCAGCAGGATCAGCTCGGACGGCTTGAAGCCGTAGATCTTGTCGTCTAGGTCTCGCAGACCGGTAGTCAGCCCGATATGGCTTTCCTCGCCGTTCATGCGGCGGTCGAGTGCAGCGAGGCGGTCCTTCAGGATCTCGTTGGCAGAGCGCTTCGTCTGGACGGCGTCGCTCTCGATACCCATCAGCATGTCGCGGGCCTGGCCCAGCAGGGCGTCGGCGTCGGCGCCTTTCTCCTGAGCGCTATTGAGCACATCGGCCAGGCCGGTCGTCAGACGGTGGATCCGCGCTTTCTGGCGAACGATGTTGACCCAGGTGGCTACCGAGTTGGCGTCGTGGCTGTAGGTGCCGCGCACCCATTCGGCCAGCAGGTCGATGGCCAGGCCGCTGGCTTCTGACAGCGTCACCACGTCGGTGGGCTTGCCTTCACGCCACAGCTTCTGGAGGGATCCCCAGGCGATCTGCTGATTGGCCCCGGCGAAGTCTTCGGCGTGGAGCTGTTCACCGACCTTGATCATCAGGCTGGAGTCCAGGGTCACGGCGCCGATGATCTGGTTTTCGTACTGGATGACTTCATTGTTCATCGGACAGCCCCCCCTTGCTCGCGGAGGCTGCCGTTGACGGCGAGGCTGAACGTGTCCGGGTTGAACAGGTTGCTCAGGGTGACGTCGGACTGCAGGAAGTTGCGGCTGCCAGCGAGGTGCTTGAACACCGATGACCACCACTGGACACCAGACTCGACGCTGTCATAGCGCACGGCGCCGGATGGGTTCTTCGCGTTCCAGCACTTGGCCCAGAGCGCTTCCAGCTTTCCGGCCATGCGAGTGCCTTCCCAGTCGACAGGAGCCGGAGCGCGCCCCTTCTTGGCGGCCAGATGACGGTCCCACTCGGCCAGGATGGCGCCATGAGGGCAGGCGGGCACGTCGGGGTTGGTGACGGGCTTATCTGCGCCACGATTGCGCAGCCAGTCGGTGCGGACGGTCTTCCATCCGGCGCCGATGGCTTCATCGATCGCTTGTTCCGCAGTGATGCCAAGCTCGCTCGCTGCCTTGGTAGCTGACATCACCGTCAGCTCAATGGCGCGCTGCGTGAGCGGGGATCGGAGTGCACGGCGGTGGTCGGCAAACGCCTGCAGGGTCTCGATGGAAACCTGGTCCGCAAAAGCATTCAGGTCGAGGCGCTGCCGGCGAGTTTTTGGCGCCTCTCTCTCTACGTCAGTAGAGAGAGTGTCTTTCTGTCTTTTGTGTGACTCTGTTTTAGAGACACTTTTTGTCTCTGCTTTAGAGACACTGTCTCTAGTTTGTTTCAGGTTGTCTTTCTCGGGACGGGCAGTGAAGTCCCACTCGACGTATGCCTTGTTGACACCTAGCTTCTGACCGTCAGTGAACAACACGTTCATCGCTAGAAGCTCACGCTTTGCGGCATTCACGTTCTGGCGACTGATCCCGGTAGCTGCAGCCAGCTGGCTGTCGCTAATCCTGTCAGTCTTCTTGTTGAACCCATAGGTCTTGCGGATCACAGACAGGACAATCCGCATTTGGCGAAGGGTGATCGGGCAGGTGTGCGAGTTGGTCACTGCCTCGAAAAGCTCATTGGCAATGCGGGTGTATCCGTCTTCCACCTGCGGGCCTCGCTTTTCCCTGGGCGCCTCGGGCGCGCTTGGGAACTGGAATATCTGAGCGGTATCTGTCATGATTCACCTACTGTTTGTGATGAAGCCCGGTCCTTGCTCCCCAGCACGCCGGGCTTCTTTGCATTTACTGCCCGACTGATCTCAGGGCTGGTTTTTTCATCGAAGCCAGGTCGGCTTTCAACTTGGCTGTCGCTGCCTCAATAGCGCGGAACTGCGCATCCAGACTTGCTGCCTCTTCTTCGTCCACCTCGCCGTCGGCGATCACTTGGTGGATCAGGCCTGCCAGGCGACCGGATTCTGTTTGGCTGTCCAGAACTGAACCCAGCACGTCACCACGGCTCACCCCCGCCTCTGTGCGCTGCACTGCGACCATCCCCATGTCATCCAGGAACGGTTGAATCATTTCCTTGCGCGACTCTTCGTCGACACTCCAGAAGATCGAGACGAAGTCCACGAAGCGCAGTGGCATCGCGTCGTTGTCATCTAGGCGGCGGTAAAGACTTTTGGCAGACATGCCGACATTCACCGCCAGAGCCTTGATGCAGTTGCTGAACGCCGCTTCATGCACCGGATCGATAAAGGCATCCATGTCGCGCACTGGTTGTTTATCCATGGGGAAAATCTCCTGATCGATTCCGTGCCGCTCGTGCTCTTGGCTGTTTAATATGTGGTTGTGGTTACGCAGCTCGCTTTGAGCGGCTAACCCGGCGGTAAAGGCGCTCAATTTCTCGTCCGGTGCTGTAGCGGATGTCGACGCCTTGCGCAGCGCGCCAGATAGTCGGCTGGTTTGTCCCGCAAGCCTGAGCAATGGATGCCTGGCTGTGACCGGATTCGAGGAGAGCTTCCACCATGTCTTTAAGTTGCATCGCCAGCTCCAATACTCAAATTCATGATCCAATAATACGCACGGGTATTGAATCGCGCAATACAATTTTCAATTCGAATTCGTATTGCGGGGAATTGCTGATGGAGACCTTGGGCGAGAGGCTGAGGCGGAAACTGAATGAGCTCGGCTGGTCCGAGGGAGAGCTGTCAAGGCGATCCAAGGTCAAGCAGCCCACCATTCATAGGATCATGTCTGGCCAGAGTAAGGATCCACGGCAGGGAAACATTGAGAAGCTGGCTTTCGCGCTGGGAGTGGACGCGACGTGGCTCAGGAACGGGAAGGGTGACGAGGCTCGCGGGGGCAGCAACGTCGGTGCGCCGTCACCCGTTGGCGAGTCGTACCACTACCCTGTAGTGTCATGGGTGGCGGCTGGTCACTGGAGCGAAGCTATCACACCGTACGATCCGGGCTGCGAGCAGTCCTTTGAAGAAACCGACTACAAGGCCAAGGGGCGCGCCTTCTGGCTGGAAGTGCAGGGGGATTCGATGACGGCACCGACTGGCGTCAGCATCCCCCAAGGCATGATGATCCTGGTTGACCCCGAGGTTGAGGCCAACAATGGGAGCCTGGTCGTTGCCCAACTCGATGGCGGCGACGAAGCGACCTTCAAGAAACTCGTGATCGACGGCGGCATGCGCTACCTCAAGCCGCTGAACCCGTCCTACCCGGTCATCCCGATCAACGGTAACTGCGAGATCGTTGGGGTGGTGGTCGAGGCAAAGATGAAGCTCCGATTCACGACCCACTAAGCGAACGCGCCGCATCACAAGAATCCGCCGTCCTGGCGGATTTTTTTTGATCCATAATTCCTAAACGTATCAATATCTTACCCCTTAAGAGGCAAAATCATGTGTTTTCCAATGCGCAAAATCATTGACGGAATCAATACGCCTGAGTATTGTTTGAAGCGTGGACAGGGCAGCAGCCCGCCACAGGCCACCTGGCCACGCTCTTTAACAATCTGACCGACCAGCCGCCCGTAGGGGATTGCATCTCCGAGAGGTCGCTGGGAGTACGCCGACCGGGGCTGTCGAAGTACCGGAAGATATTTCAGGCGATGCGTGCCGCAGCTTTCGAGCGTGCGGATCAACCATCCATCGCCAACCTCGCTGGTCGTGCCACTACAAGCTAGGGCACAGGGCTGCACTGCCGGCGTTGTAATGGCCCTTCGAAGGGCGGCAATGCGATTGAGCCGTCTGGAGGGAAGCCCAAGCCCAACACGAGGAATGACCTGATCGCCTGCCATCGCAAGCGGGTGAGACGGCGCGGGTACTGCGAGAGTGCCATCGGGCTTTGCCACGGCAGAGTCAATCCGAAAGCGGTGAATGCGTAGGCTGATGCGCTGGTTATCTGCCGTGACTGACCAGGATGAACCGTAACGAGTCACGTACCGAGAAAGTATCCATGCCGGAGATAAGCACCGGCCACCGCTTTCGGATGACAACGGGAGGGATCATGAAAAAGACGATTACAGCATTTGCCATTGTGACCGCCACCGCTATCGCAGGGTGCTCTGACGACGCTCGGATCGCCAGCCGAAACCTAAGCAAGGCTGCTGACAATTTTGAGATCGAGCGCCGGGTGGTTTTCTACAACGGCATCACCAACCAATACATCCTTGAGGTGACGGGGCGCTGCTCCATCACCGACGAGGGCAACCAGCTAGAGCTGACCTGCAAGACCGGGCCGAGCAGCTACAAGAAGCACTTTCTCGGGCTCAGCGACAACGTGACGTACTTCGCTGAGCAGCTGGATGCGGCAGACGTAAGCGTTTACCACTACCGCGTAACGTTCAAGCCCGAAGCGATCATTCCGGCGATTGATCTACGGACCAGCCTGGACGATCAGGGCTGACAACGGAGCCTAAGAGCGAGGGGGAGTGATGAATACATGGCCGGGCGGCCATTGCCACGCGATGAGCCAGAGTGATCACGAATCATGGAATGCTGATAACTATCCTGGCACCCGACAGCTCTGCTGTGACTGCGACGAGCCGACAGGCCGTTGCGAAGAAGACAGCATCTATGCAGATGACGAGGGTGAGCATGGCCCGCTCTGCGAGGAGTGTTGGGGACGCATCAAGCCCAGCGACTGAGCACCACGCGATCCGCTGCGAAGTGCGGCCCAGCGCCCCGGCAGAGGCTGACAGTATCTGCCCATCGGAGAGGGTTGATGAAAGACTCGTTAGGGTGTCGAGCTAACCAGTGCCCTGTGGGGGCGCTCCTTCACTCAAGTGCCGGAAATGAGCACCGGCCAGCCCTCCCCGATGCACCCGCATCACCATCTGTTCCCTGCATTGCCCGCCATCGAGCGGGCTTTTTTCTTCCAGGAGGTCGCATGACCGCAGACACAGCACGACGCCGCCTCGGACTGCGGCCTCTCATCGGCGAGCACTGGGCCGACAAGATCATCACGAGCGAGCACCGCAAAAAGTGGGCTCGTAAAGAGCGTTACGAGAAGCGCAAACGAATGGCGGCCAAGGGCGTGACGCCGCCTGTCGAGATTTGGAGGGCGGTATGACTCCCAACGATAGCTGGCTCGTCATCGCGGCGGGCCTGATCACTCTGGCCATCATCGGCGCCGCTTGGTGCAGCAGGAGGTGAGCATGAGCTATCAACGCTACGTAGATGCCCGCAGCGATGCGCAGTGGCTGATTACTGCAGCTGGCCAGCCCGACTCGCAGCCAGCGACAGACGCCATTGAGGCGGCGATCACGCATGCCGTTCACACCGGCAGCTTGGGCGATCTGGCCTACGCCCTGGAGCGAGTGGCCACCAGCGAGGGCCACAGCGGGGGCGACAACGCCTATCGGTGTGTCATCGACCTGCTGGCTGATTGGCTGCACGCCACAGGCACACAGGGGAGGGCAGCGGCATGACGTTTATGACCACCGTTGCCGGTATCCCGTGCCGGTGCCAGGTGACGCTCTACAGCCCTGGGGTGCCGATGCGCGCCACTGGATTTGGATTCGGTGACGCTGATCCACCAGAGCCGGAGGAATTCGAGTTCGACATCCTCGACCGCCGCGGTTATCCGGCGGCATGGCTCGAGGCCAAGCTCACCGACGAAGACAGCGACCGACTGCTCGAGGAGTACCGCAGAGAGCGGGACGCCTGGGTGGCATGAGGAGGGAAGCATGCGCGCACTGATTTTGATCACCGTCCTGGCCTTGTCTGGCTGCAGCAGTCAGCCGATTGATCAGGAATTCGGACACCGCCACGGCTATGACGCCATGCGGTCGATGATCCAGTCCACCGGGACGATTCATCACGGGATTGACTGACGAGAAGCCCCAGCCGATGGCGGTCGGACTGGGGCGGATACCAACAGTATCGAGGGTAAGACTATGAGCTACGAACAGGCACTGCAAGCGCTTCGTGAGCAGCGAGAGCGTGGCGAGATCGACGCAGAGCAGTACGAACTGGAGCGCCAGGGGCTGGAATATGCCCATGGCGAGGCTATGAGCGGGAGGGCGTCATGAGCATCGCAACGTTGGTGCTTGGCCAGTCGGGCACCGGAAAGACGGCCAGTCTGCGGAATATGGACCCGAGCCAGGTGGCGCTGATTAAGGCCACAGAAAAGCCCCTGCCGTTCCGATCAGCAGGGTGGCAGCAGGTGACTTCCGACCAGTGGGGCAAGCTGATCCGCACGGCCCAGGTCGCAGTTGATCGTGGGCGGCCGATCATCGTGGTCGATGACTTCCAGTACCTGATGGCCAACGAGTTCATGCGCCGGAGTGACGAGAAGGGATTCGACAAGTTCACCGAGATTGCTCGGCACGCTTGGGAGGTGATCAACGCCCTTTCGGCCCTGCCTGCTCACGTTCGCGTGTACATCCTGAGCCACACCCAGGACGACGATTATGGGCGCACCAAGATCAAGACCATAGGCAAGATGCTGGACGAGAAGATCACGCTCGAGGGCATGTTCACCATCGTGCTTCGCACCCAGGTGACTGATGGGCAATACCAGTTCCGCACCGTCAACAACGGCAGCGACACCGTAAAGGCCCCGATGGGGCTGTTCGAGGCCGAGGTGATCGATAACGACCTCGCCGCGATTGATCAGGCCGTTGTCGATTACTACGGCATTACCGACCAGCAGGAGAAAACAGCATGACGACCGCATTCACCTACAACGAAGACCAGGCTGCCGCCGCTGATGGTGGCGGCAGTGAGTACCTGCTGGAAAGCTGCGTGGTTCGCGGAACGATCACTGCGGCGCGATGGACCATGGCCAACAACAGCCGATCCGAGTTCCTTCAGTTCGACTTTGAAACCGAGAATGGAAAGAAGGCCAACTACATCAACCTGATCTTCAGGGACAGGAACGGACAGCCCTTGCAGTTCGGTGAGGAACGTATCCATGCGCTGATGGGCTGCACTGGCGTGCAGAGCCTGACGCGGGTGCAGAACGGCCAGGAGGTCGCTTGCCCGGAGCTCGCGGGCCGCAAGGTCGCCCTCGCTCTAGAGATTCGCTACTTCGCCAAGAGCGGCAGCGACAAGCCCGGATTTGGCTTCGACGTGAAAGCTATCATGTCCGCGAAGTCTGGCATCACCATTGGTGAGCACAAGGCAGGCAAGGGGCCGGAGAGCAAAGAGTATTGGTCTGCTCAGTTTGCCGCCAATCCTCATGGCAACAAGGCCGCGGTGGAGTCTAAGGCTGCCCAGGGAGGCGGGCAGTACGGAGGATATGCGGCAGATCCATACCAGGGGGCCGGCCACTTGCCGCCGGCCAGCGACGGCGATTCGTTCGACGACGAGATCCCGTTCTGATCCATCAGTGACGCACCACCAGGCCGCCATCGAGCGGCCTTTTCTTTATCCCGGAGACCCATCATGCAAACCCTTTACGACCTCGCCGCCGAACACCAGCAACTCGTTAACCTGGCGGCGGACAACGACGAAGACTTCGCCGCCGCGCTGGCCGACACGCTGGACGCAAACGACCAGCAGATTGACGACAAGATCGAGGCCACCGTAATCGTGGCCCGCCAGCTCGAGAGTGACGCCGAGGCGTGCAAGGCCGAAGCCAAGCGGCTATCGGAGCGCGCCAAGACCCTGGAGCGCAATGCCGGTGCCTGCAGGGAGCGCGTCATGTGGTGCATGGAGAACATCGGCAAGAAGTCGATCAAGCGCCCTCTGTTCACTATCACGCGCCAAGCAGGCCGACAGATCGCCGCCATCGACAGCGTGGACGATCTGCCGGACGACTACCTCGTCACCAAGACCACCACCGCGCCGGACAAGAAGCTGATCCTTGAGCGGCTCAAGGCGGGCGAGGCAGTGCCTGGCTGCCATCTCGACAGCGGCAAGCCGTCGCTCCGAGTTTCCTGAATAAATGCGCCGTGCCCGGTGGCGCCGAATGACCGGAGCCCAGCCCAGGCGGAGGTGGCGATATAACACCGTCAGCCACTCGGGCGCCGTCCTCCCTTGCTATCTGGTGCAAGCCAGACGTGAGTACCGCCGAAAGCGGGAGGCGTCAGGGGTGGCCGGGTGCCGCACGTGAAGCGGCAATTCATCTTCAGCCTCGGCACACGCCGGGGCTTTTTCATGAGGGCGTGAGTTATGGACTTGAAGGCATATCACGTTCAGGAGGACTTCGAGGCCTCTTGCTGCATTGTTTTCGCCACGAACGGTGCATCTGCACGACGACAAGGCGCACTGGAGCTAGGGGTTGAGTGGGAGGACGTCGAGTTCTGTCGACGAGCCCATTGGGCTGACCAGTATGTCGATCAAAGAGAGGTGCCTCCACAGGTGTTGATCGAGCAAGGCTGGAGGGTCACGTGCGGTTGCTGTGGCAACTGGATCGACCAAGACCTGATTGACGAATCAGAGGACGGCTGCGCGCCGGTCTATGTCGGTAGGTGGGCTTATTTCAACCTGTCGCACCATGACCAGATGGTGGCTGATATGAAGGCGCGCTATGAGCTGGAGGCTGCTTTGAAATCAGAGGCAGAAGCACGTTTCCCAGGTGTTGAAGTTGTCCGGCACTTTGATGGCAAGGGCTCCAGCAACTCGCCCGGCGTCACGATGAGGGTGCCCGGCTTAACTGGGACAGTCGACTGGCAGCGCGACGAAAGCTTCGTAACCGTCGAAAGCTTCGTAACCGTCGAAAAACGTGACCTCGAGGCATGGAAGTCTTACCAGTCACGGATAAAGCAGTCCGCATGACACCAGGCGAGTGGATCAACGACATCGAGGTATGGGGCGAGGTCGGCGCCAGGGCTATCGAGCAGGCGCTGGCCGAACGCGAATGGAGGGAGTGGGTATGCAGCGAGTAGACAGACTGCGCGGCCTGGTGTCCGTGCACCAAGAGGTCAGGGTACGGGAAGGGTTGCCGGTGCGGTTCAGCGCCAGGCACGTCGCCGCAAGCCTCACCGCTGTTGTCAGCAACGCACGATCGGTCCGCGTTCCCGAGGCTGCTCAGGAAGCCATACGGCAGTGGCATGACGATGGGCGCATACAGCGGGACGGCACGCTTGACGGGATACCGGCATGGAGGAAGGCGGGATGAGTGACTTCGAACATATTCGGGCCTTCTACCAGGTGCCGGCCTGCGTGGGGCGGCGCGTCATGGTGGATGGGCGGCCAGGAGTTATCGCAGAGGACCAGGGCCATTGCATCGGCGTGCTGTTCGACGCCGACAAGCCAAGCTGCATTTCCAGGTGCCACCCCACGTGGCGGGTGGAATACCACGGTCTGGGGCGTGTACGTCGCATGACGGCCAGCCAGCGTCGATACAAGCGCTACCTGGAATATGGCGATTGCTTCGAAACCTTCCTCGATTTTTGCCGTTGGGACGCGGAGCCCGACCGGAGCTGGAACGCATGAAACTGACACAGCAGCACATCAAGAAGCACCCCGAGAAGTTGGAGCGGTTCGACCGCGTGCGGATCTGGTCTGGCGAGTGGCACATGTGGTGGAGGCCAGCTGGTTGCGGCTACACCGGCGATGAAGCAGAGGCGGGTGTCTATGAGCCGAAGGATGCCTGGGAGTACGTGTCGCACTGCGGCCCCGAGAAGAAGATCAGCCTGGTGGCGGCATGATCGCTGCCATCATTCTCGGCGTGCTGATTATGGCTGGCATTGCGCTGGTCCTGCGAGAAGCGAGGCGGGCGTATAGAGAGCAGAGGAGAAGGTTATGAGCAGCACCTATTGGCAGACTCAATACCAGAGTGCGAGGCGGAAAGTGCAGGAGCTGGAAACCGAGAGGGACGCGCTGGCGGCGCATGTGGAGAAGGCGGCTCAAATCATCGCCCAGTGGGGAGAGCATGAGGTATCAGACAATGACGCTGCTCTGGCTCTCGCCGAGTGGTGTGAAGACATGCCCGCCACCAGCCTCTCCCGCCGCGATGCGCGGATGAAGGCGGAGGCGTTGGAGGATATTACATCCCGGCCGATCTGGTGCACCGTGTATGCCGCCAAAGCAACGATGCTTGAGATCGCAGGAATGCACCGCCAACAGGCCGAGGTAGGTGGCGATGAGTAGGCAGGCCGGGTGGTACTGGGTAAAAGAGGATGCACTCTCCCCGCGGTGGGAAGCGGCGGAGTGGTGCCCGGAGTTCAATGGCTGGAGCGTGTCAGCCAATGAGGAGTGGGTGCGCGACGAGAACCTCTTGGCAGTTGGAGACCGCATCCCAACGCCGGACGAGCCCTGGCAGTGCGTGCCGGTCGAAGCGACCGCCGACATGCTGGATGTTCTCACCCTTGGTCACCTTGTGACGGCGCCGAGGCGATGGCGAGAGGCGCTCGCAGCGGCGCCGAAGCCGGGAGGTATCAATGAGTGATACAGGGCTAACCGGCATCAACCGCGTCCGCCTGGCGACAAACGAGTACGGGAACCCTGACGGGTCTGTGCGGCAGGTCGATCAGATCGAGGTCCACGTGATGGACATGTGGCTGCGCAAGGACATCAACTGCGCCAGAGACATCTACCTCGCCGAACGTTTGGCCGATGAAGCGGGCGTGGTGCTGGAGCATTGTAACCAAACAGATAGCCAGGCTCGCGCCGATGTCCTTCGATGCCTGCCAGGCCTAATGAATCCCGGACCATAACCGCCGCCCACTGAGGCGGCTTTATTTTGCGCAGGAGGTAATGCTATGGGACTGGTATTGTCTCGAGATGAGGTCCGTGAGGTGACGGGCTGCGCACAACGCGAGTCGCAGCGCCGCCACCTTGTCGCCATGGGCATTCCGTTTGCCGTTAGAGCCGATGGCTGGCCGGTAGTGGACCGTCGGGCATATGATCATGTCATGGGCGTCGAGGCGGCCAACGAGGAGCAGCCTGTGGCGAGACTGAATCTGGAGCAGCTATGAAAGGCATGCCGACGCGCTGGGCTTTCAAGCACGGCGCCTACTACTACAGGCCTCGTGAAACCGAGCGCGAGGCATTCGACGGGAAGGCATGGTTTCGCCTTGGGGCGAGCTATGGCGAAGCATTGCGGGCGTTTGCTGATCGCATGGACGTTCAAGCAAGTGACCAGCTGTCGAGCCTAATCGACCGTTACAGCATCGAGGTCATGCCTACCCTGAGCTACAGCGCTCAGTGCAGCTACCGGCAAAGCCTCGACAGGCTGCGTAGAGTCATGGGCGATAACCCTGTCGGCGTTATCGTGCCTCGTGTCGTCTACAGGTACATGGATGAGGTTGCCACCAAGAAGACTATGGGCGTGGCCAACCAGGACCTGAAGGTGCTGAATCGCGTGCTCGACTTTGCTGTCAGGTGGGGTGTCATTGACCGGCATCCAACCAAGGGTGAGGTCAAGGCATACGGAATCCGTGATGGGCTCCGGAAAGCTAGGGACCGATACATTGATGACTGGGAGCTCGCTGCCTGGCAGAGCGTGGCAACGCGACAGCAACGAGCGTTCGCAGCGATCATACTGCTCACCGGCATCCGCAAGTCGGACTGCCTGCGAATCATGGAGAACCACGTCAGCGACGCCGAGTTGTCTGTCAATGTGGCCAAGACGGGCAAGTCGCTGTCGTTTGTAATGACTGAAGCGCTATCGGCAGCCGTGGAGGAGGCTAGGTCGTGCAAGCCCAGGCCTTCCTTGTACCTGCTGCCCAACCACCGCGGTCGCTGCTACGTCAACGACAAAGGGCTGACGCAGACATGGGATGGCCGTTGGGCCGACACCATGAAGCGTGCTCTGGAAGACACGGACCTAGAGCAGACTTTCACACAGCATGACCTGCGCGCCAAGGTGGGTAGCGACGCAGAGAATGATCAGCGCGCCCAAGAGCTTCTTGACCATACTAGTGTCAGCGTGACCCGTCAGCATTACCGTCGCAAGCGTCGAGCAATCAGGCCAGTGAAGTAGTACCCTGTGAGACAGATCAATTATCCTGAGACAGAGAGTCGCACAACTTATGGATTTTAAAGGTGAAATTTGGTGGGAGGAGTTCCATGTGTGAGCTTCTGGGCATGAGCGCCAATGTGCCCACCGACATCTGTTTCAGCTTTACCGGGTTTCTCCATCGCGGCGGTGGTACCGGGCCACATCGTGATGGTTGGGGCATCGCATTCTATGAAGAAGGCGGTTATCGCGAATTTCGCGATCCCCACCCCTCCGTGCATTCACGTATTGCCCGATTGATCTGCGAATACCCGATCAAGTCGCATATCGTGATCAGCCATATTCGTCAGGCCAATGTGGGGCAGGTAAAGCTCGCCAATACCCATCCCTTTGTGCGCGAAATGTGGGGGCAGCCTTGGTGCTATGCCCATAACGGGCAGTTGACGGACTGGCAGCAACTGGAGCTCGCCAGCTATCGACCGGTGGGCTCCACCGACAGCGAACATGCCTTCTGTCATTTATTGGGTGAGCTGCGTCGACACTACCCGGATCCACCCGAGGATCGCCGTGGGCTGTGGCAGACGCTTCATCAGCTTTGCGAGAAGTTGCGTGGCCTTGGTGTGTTCAACCTGCTGCTGGCAGATGGGGAGTATCTGTATACCTTCTGCTCAACCAAGCTGGCGCACATTACCCGGCGCGCCCCGTTCGGCGAGGCGAATCTCTCCGATGCGGATATGGTGGTGAACTTCATCGAGCATACGACCCCTAATGACGTGGTGTCGGTGCTGGCCACCGAGCCGCTGACCGACAATGAAAAGTGGACACGCATGCTGCCGGGTGAGCTGCTGGTCTGGCGTGACGGCGAAATCGTGGCGCGCTTTCTCAGCGAGCTGGACTCCGCAGAGCACGAATAAGCGACGTTAATCTGCCTGGTTTTAAACGAAAGTTTGAATCGGTTGTATTACAGTTTGTTGCGATCCTGGGCTATGGTAGCCATAGTCAAGCAAGCGCTGAATCAGGCGCTGAAGTTCGATAATAAGCAGGAGGCCATGTCCTCCAGTGGAGAACGCCCATGAGTGAGAACGCCGCTGCATCGATCGTCCGGGGGGAGGCTCTGGAAGGGCTTGATGATTACCACTCGGTGATGGACATCTTCCATCGCTCCGTCAAGCGGTATGCCGACAAGGTGGCATTCTCATGCATGGGCAAGTCATTGACCTATGCGGAGCTGGATCGATTGTCCGGTGACTTTGCCGCCTGGTTGCAGAACGAGACCCAGCTGCAGCCCGGTGATCGCGTCGCCATTCAGCTGCCCAACCTGCTGCAGTTTCCGGTTGCCGTATTTGGTGCCATTCGCGCTGGCATGGTGGTGGTCAATACCAACCCGCTCTACACCGAGCGGGAGATGGCGCACCAGTTCAAGGACTCCGGTGCCAAGGCCATCCTGATCCTGGCGAACATGGCCGACAAGCTGGAAAAGGTACTCGACAAGACCGATATCGAGCATGTTGTGATCACCGAGATTGGTGATCTGCACGACTTTCCCAAGCGACCTCTGATCAATTTCGTGGTCAAGTACGTCAAAAAGATGGTGCCTCGTTATTCGTTGCCCAAGGCGATCGGCCTGCGGCAGGTGCTCAAGCGCGGCGCAGCGCTCGAGCACGCGGAGGCGGACGGCAAGCTCGATGATATTGCCGCCCTGCAATACACCGGCGGCACGACGGGGCTGGCGAAGGGGACCATGCTCACCCATCGCAATCTTGTGGCCAATATGCTGCAGGCCAAGCAGATCATCGGGACAGGGCTTGGTGAAGGATGCGAGGTGGTCGTGGCGCCGCTGCCCGTTTATCACATCTACACCTTCACGGTGAACTGCCTGTTCATGCTGGAAGGTGGGAACCATTCCCTGCTGATCACCAATCCGCGTGACCTGGATAACTTCGTCAACGAGCTCAAGAACACCCGCTTCACCGGGTTCGTGGGGCTCAATACCTTGTTCAACGCGCTGTGCAATCGCGACGACTTCAAGGCGCTGGACTTTTCCGACCTGCGCCTCACCATTTCCGGTGGCATGGCGCTGACCAAGGCGGTGGCCAAGCGCTGGGAAGAGGTGACCGGCTGCCCGGTGGCCGAAGGCTACGGCTTGACCGAGACATCGCCGATTGTCAGCTTCAATCCGGTCGAGGCGATTCAGCTGGGGACGATTGGTCGTCCTGTCGCGGGTACCGAGCTCAAGCTGTGCAACCCGGATGGCGGTGAGCCACAGCCGGGTGAACCGGGAGAGCTGTGCGTGCGAGGGCCTCAGGTGATGAAGGGGTACTGGCAACGTGACGACGAGACCGCCAAGGTGATCGATGCCGACGGCTTCTTTCACACCGGCGATATCGCGGTGATTCAGGATGATGGCTACGTGCGTATCGTCGACCGCAAGAAAGACATGATCCTGGTGTCGGGCTTTAACGTGTACCCCAACGAGATCGAAGACGTGGTGGCGGCGCAC
This sequence comes from Halomonas litopenaei, assembly GCF_017303055.1. Lineage (GTDB taxonomy): Bacteria > Pseudomonadota > Gammaproteobacteria > Pseudomonadales > Halomonadaceae > Halomonas > Halomonas litopenaei_A. The sequence goes on from NZ_JAEKJT010000001.1 coordinate 124,323, forward strand.
CCCAAGGTGGTGGAGTCCTGCGCCGTCGGGGTGCCCGACGAGACCAACGGCGAGGTGATCAAGCTGTTCGTGGTGGCCAAGGACAGCACGCTGACCACCGAGGAGCTGCGTAGCTGGTGCAAGAAGGAGCTGACCGCCTACAAGGTGCCCAAGCTGGTGGAGTTCCGTGATGAGCTGCCCAAGACCAACGTCGGCAAGGTGTTGAGGCGCCAGCTGCGCGATGAAGGTAGGGGTGGCGAAGCCGCTTGACCCTCGCTGCAGGGTTGGCAGCGGCCGCTTGAGCGTTACAATAGTGTGTTTTGCGCGCCCTTTGCGGCGACGCCTCCTGCAAGGGATGGCGTTGTCTCGCGAAGGGCGCCGTCGTCCTGACCGGAGCGACGCTCACGCCCACCTGGAGCCTGCGACCCTATCGTGTGTAGTTCGACGTCCACTTCCCAGCAAGATACCACTGCCGCCGCGCGACTCGAACGCCTGAGCTCAGGCCTCGATGAGGTGATGCTGCGCGACCGGCCCGTGTTGACCAAGCGACTGTCTGGCCTGGCGCGTCGCTTGCGCGACGACAAACCCATTGACCGCGGCCTAGGGGAGCTGGAAGCCCAATGGCAGCGTTCCAACCGCACCCTGCAACAGCGCCGCGAGCGTCCAGTGACGCTGGAGTATCCCGAAGCACTTCCCGTCGCCGAGCGTCGGCAGGACATCCTGGAGGCGCTGGCCTCGCATCAGGTAGTGGTAGTGGCGGGCGAGACCGGCTCTGGCAAGACGACCCAGCTGCCCAAGCTGTGTCTTGAGCTGGGCCTCGGTCGTCGAGGTTTGATTGGACACACGCAGCCAAGGCGTCTGGCGGCGCGCTCCGTCGCCACGCGCCTGGCGGAAGAGCTCCAGGTGCCCGTCGGCGAGCAGGTAGGGTATCAGGTCCGCTTCACCGATCAGACCAACGATGACACCCTGGTCAAATTGATGACAGACGGGATTCTGCTGGCGGAAACCCGGCAGGACCCTGACCTGCTGCGCTACGACACGCTGATCATCGACGAGGCTCACGAACGTAGTCTCAACATCGACTTTCTGCTGGGGTATCTGAAGCGACTGCTGTCTCGCCGCAAGGACCTCAAGGTGATCATCACGTCGGCCACCATCGATGTGGAGCGTTTCAGCCAGCATTTTGCGACTCGTCATGCCGACGGCTCTGTCCAGCCTGCCCCTGTGGTGGAAGTGTCGGGGCGTACCTACCCGGTGGAAGTCCGCTATCGCCCCTTGATCAGGGACGCCGAGGACGAAGAAGACCGGTCTCTCAGCGAAGGCATACTCCACGCGGTGGAGGAGATTGAAGCCATCGAGCGGGAAAAGCGCTGGTTTCATGGGCCGCGAGACATTCTGGTGTTTCTGCCGGGAGAGCGTGAGATCCGCGAAACCGCCGATGTGCTCAGGCGTGCCGACCTCAAGAGCACCGAGGTCTTGCCGCTTTACGCCCGCCTTTCCAATGCTGAGCAGAATCGCGTGTTTGCGCCCCATGGTGGACGCCGCATCGTGCTGGCCACCAACGTGGCAGAAACGTCGCTGACGGTGCCAGGCATTCGCTACGTCATTGATCCGGGCCTTGTTCGGATCAGCCGCTACAGCTACCGCGCCAAGATTCAGCGCCTGCCGGTAGAGGCCGTCAGCCAGGCCAGTGCCAATCAGCGAATGGGGCGTTGCGGGCGCGTCGCGGAAGGCGTCTGTATTCGGCTGTATGACGAAGAAGATTTTCTGGCGCGCCCGGAATTCACGGACCCTGAGATTCGCCGTACCAATCTGGCGTCGGTCATCCTGTCGATGCTGTCGCTCAAGCTGGGTGACATCCAGGCGTTTCCGTTCGTCGATCCGCCTGATTCACGTTTTGTCACCGATGGCTTCAAGTTGCTGTTCGAACTGGGCGCGGTCGATGACAAGGGGCGGCTGACGCCGATCGGTCGGCGCCTGGCGCGACTCCCCATCGACCCCCGTCTTGCACGGATGGTGCTGGCAGGCGACGAGCATGGCAGCCTGCGGGAGGTGCTGGTGGTGGTCTCCGCGCTGGCGGTGCAGGACCCGCGTGACCGGCCCGCGGACAAGCGTGAAGCGGCGGACCAGGCGCATCGGCGCTGGCAGGATCCGGAGTCGGACTTTGTGGCTCTGCTCAACCTCTGGCAAGGGTTCGAGACCGCTCGGGACGAACTGTCCGGGAATCGCCTGCGCCGGTGGTGTCGCGATCATTACTTGAATTACCTGCGCCTGCGGGAATGGCATGACACCTTCCGTCAGCTGCGCCAACTGCTGCGTGACATGGATATTCAGGTGCCACCGCCGCGACAGCAGCTACCGGCTGAGTCCGATGAGGCAGACCAGCGCGAGCATGAGGCTCAACGCGCGCAGACCGTTGCCATGCACAAGGCACTGTTGACGGGACTGCTCAGTCACCTGGGGACGCTGAACGAAAACCGGGAATACCTGGGCGCGCGCAATCGCAAATTCATGATCCATCCCGCATCGGGGCTTTCCAAGAAGACCCCGAAATGGGTCATGGCGGTGGAATTGGTGGAAACCTCCAGGCTGTTTGCGAGAACCGTGGCCAAGGTGGATCCCCAGTGGATAGAGCCGCTGGCAGGTCATCTGGTCAAGCGCAGCTACAGCGAGCCTCACTGGGAAATGAAACGTGCTCAGGTGGTCGCCTTTGAGCAGGTCACACTGTTTGGCCTGCCCATCGTCAGTCGTCGCAAGGTGCACTACGGCCCCATCGCCCCGGCCGAGAGTCGCGAGCTGTTCATTCGCCGCGCGCTGGTCGAAGGTGAGTTTCGCACCAAGGGCAGTTTCTTTGCGCATAACCGTGCCTTGATCGACGAGGTCGAGGATCTGGAAGATCGCGCCCGGCGGCGAGACATTCTGGTCGACGAAGAGCAGCTGTTTGACTTCTACGACGCGCGTCTGCCCGAGGATATCGTCAACGGCAAGGGGTTCGAGGCCTGGCGACGCAAGGCGGAGCGTGATGACCCGCAACTGTTGAAGTTCGACCGACAGGCGTTGCTGGCCAGGGACGCCTTGGATGTGACCGGCGAGGCCTATCCGGATGAGCTGGTCATCGAGGGCGTGCGCTATCCCTTGAGCTACCATTTTGCTCCTGGTGCCAAGGACGACGGCGTGACCATGACCGTGCCTGCGGCGATGCTGTCCCAACTGGATCCGGCTCGACTGGAATGGCTCGTGCCAGGCCTGTTGCGCGACAAGTGCATTGCGTTGCTGAAGTCGCTGCCCAAGTCGATTCGCCGTCAGGTCGTGCCGATTCCGGATTGGGTCGACGCTGCCCTGGAGGCGCTGGTACCCGGTCAGGGGAGTCTGACCGAGGCGCTTGCGGACTTTTTGCGGGTCAAGACAGGGGTGCGCCTGACCCAGGATGATTGGCGCTGGGACCAGCTTGAGGATCATCTGGTCATGAATCTCAAGGTGGTGGACCACGCTGGCAAGGAACTGGGGCAGGGCAGAGACCTGCGCGCGCTGGAGCGCCGTTTTGAGCAAGCTGCCAGCGAGGGCGCCAGGGCATTGGCCAAGAGTGTGGAAGAACAGGTCGAACTCACGACCTTTCCCCGCGATGCACTCAGTGAGTCACGGGTGACCCAGCAGGCGGGTATTCGGGTCGAGGCCTTTCCGGCGCTGGTGCCTGGGGCAGAGGGCCTGAGGCTTGAGCTGTTCGACCATCCTGACAAGGCGCGAGAAGCCCATCGCCTCGGCGTGGTCAAGGCCGCCATGGACCTGTGCCCATCGCTGGTCAGGGCCATCGAGCGGACTCAAGGGCTTTCAACTTGTGCTCTACTGTTCGCCAAGGTAGGCAGCAAGCGCGCACTGACGGAAGATGTGGTGACGGCGGTGTTTGCCCAGGTGGTGGCGGTAGATCCACTGCCTCGCAGTGCGGCCGCGCTGGAAGAACGCATCGCCGCTGTCGAGCAGGACATGCTACCCCGTGCCGAGAGCATGGTGGCGGTGCTGGAGCGAGCGCTCAAGGGCCATCTGGCAGTGACCAAGGCGTTGAAGGGCAATCTCAGCCTCTCGCTGGCACTGGTATACAGTGATCTCAAGGCACAGATGCAGCGCCTGGTGCATCCTGGGTTCGTCACGGCGGCAGGACCATGGCTGGAGGCGTATCCGCGCTATATGGAGGCGGCTCTGGTACGTCTGGAGAAGGCCCCAAGGGAGCGTTCTCGGGATCAGATGCTGATGCAGGTGGTGCAGGACTTCGAAGCGAAACTGGACGCCAGGCGTCAGGCGGACAAGCGCGGCGATGTCGAAGATCCTGCGTTGGTGGAATTCCGCTGGTGGATCGAGGAACTGAGGGTGTCGCTGTTTGCCCAGCAACTCGGTACCGCCATGCCAGTCTCAGAAAAACGCCTGGCGAAGCGCTGGGCAGAGCTGACAGGCCGGGCCTGATTCGGTCCGACATGAGCGCCAGCTCGAGTAGTGAGCCAATGACGTTGCTTCGTGCAGGCGTTGGCCGCAACGAGGGAGCGTGACGTGAATCTAAGCGGTCGTTGATAGGCCGCGACAGCAAGGTGGCATGCAAGCTGCCCGATGAAGGAGAAAGGCATGACCCCAGCGAAGGTGCTGATTACCGGCAGCGGACTCTATACGCCGCCAAATGCCATCGATAACGATGCGCTGGTGGCGTCGTACAACGCCTGGGTGGATGCCGAGAATGCGCGCCATCAAGCTGCCATCGACGCCGGAGAGCGGGAGCCGCTTGCCCATTCAAGCAGCGAGTTCATCGTCAAGGCATCCGGTATCCAAAGCCGCTATGTGCTCGATGCCGAGGGCATCCTGAATCCCGAACGGATGCGTCCCCAGTTGGACGAGCGTGCCAATGACGCCCCGGGTATCCAGTGCGAGATGGCCCTTGTGGCGTCCCGTGAAGCGCTGGATAGCGCGGGTGTCGCAGCGGCGGATATCGATCTGGTGATTGTGGCCTGTTCGAACCTTGAGCGCGCTTACCCCGCGGTGGCGGTGGAGCTGCAGCAGGCGCTAGGTGCAGGAGGGTACGCGTTCGACATGAACGTTGCCTGTTCATCAGCGACCTTCGCCATCGACAATGCCGTCAATGCCATCCGCGGCGGGGGCGTGCGGCGCGCACTGGTCGTCAACCCCGAGGTGTGCTCCGCCCATCTCAACTTCCGCGATCGCGACAGCCACTTCATCTTTGGCGATGCCTGCACCGCGCTGGTCCTGGAGAGTGAGGACGTGGCAACCGCTGCGTCCTCCTTCGAGGTGGTCGGTACCCGGCTGCTGACGCGGTTCTCCAATGCGATTCGCAACAATGCGGGTTTCCTCAATCGGGTGACCGACAGCGATCCGCTGGCGGTGGACAAGCTGTTCGTGCAGGAGGGGCGTCGGGTGTTCAAGGACGTCTGCCCGATGGTCGCCGAACTGATTCGAGATCACCTGTCCAGTCTGCAGATCACGCCCTCGTCGGTGTCACGGCTATGGCTGCATCAGGCCAACCGCCATATGAATGATCTCATCGCACGTCGTGTCCTCGGCCACGAGCCTGAGTTGGATCAAGCGCCGATCATCCTTGATCGTTACGCTAATACAAGCTCTGCTGGTTCGGTCATCGCTTTCCATTTGCATCATCAGGATCTCGAACCGGGTGCCTTCGGGGTGGTGTGTTCCTTCGGCGCGGGCTACAGTGCGGGCTGCGTCGTGATTCGACGACGCTGAGATAAGCCCTTGCCAGGACGGCAAAGGTGGAGTGCCGCGGCGACCACCTGGCCCCGATGGCGGTCGCCAACCCCTGGATCCGACGGCGGATGCTGGTAGCGGTCCAGGTGGCTGGTCACAGGGCCCGTAGCGCGACAGTAGAAGACGCAGGGAAACAATAATCGGTAGTGTGCCTCGACGACACGGCATGCTACGGGTGAATGGCAAGCCTGTCTGGCGATGCCACATGCTGTAGGAGGGTGCGCCAGGTCAGGCGGTGATGTCGAGCGCTGGCGCCCTCAAAGTGATGATGGTGACATGGACAGGCAATGGAGGCAGTCGAAAATGAACGCTAATGAATGCGGTGTCCTGAGTAAAAGTGCGCCGAAGGGCGTTGTGGTACTTGCAGCCGCACTGGCGGTCAGTGGATGCGCCAGCAGCGGTGTGAATAGTGAGCCTAACCCGGCGGATCCCTGGGAAGGCTTCAACCGCCGCGTGTTTGCCTTCAATGATGTCCTGGATCGGTATGCGCTGAAGCCGGCTGCTCAGGGCTATCGCTATATCACCCCGGACCCGCTGGAGCGGGGGGTGAGCAACTTCTTCGACAACCTCGGTGAAGTGCGCACGGTGCTCAACAGCCTGCTGCAAGGCAAGCCCGCCAATGCCGGCAATTCGAGCATGCGGTTCTTGATGAACACCACCTTCGGCCTCGGTGGCCTGCTCGACCCTGCCAGCCATGCCGGCTTTACGGCCGATACCGAAGACTTCGGCCAGACACTGGCGGCCTGGGGTGTCGGCGAGGGGCCTTACGTGGTGCTGCCGTTCCTTGGACCAAGCACGGTGCGTGACACGGCAGCGCTGCCGGTGGACTGGTATTCGTATCCACTGACCTATGTGGAAGACGACACCGTGCGCTATTCGCTGCGCGGGCTCGAGCTACTGGACGCCAGGGCGCAGCTGCTTGACCAGGAAGACCTGATTCGTGGCGACCGGTACAGCTTCATTCGAGATGCCTGGCTGCAGCGCCGCATGTTCGAGGTCAATGATGGCCAGCTGGGTGAGGACAACTTCATCAACGATGATTTTGACTACGACGAAGATGCGTTCGCCGAGTAAGGCCGCGTGACCATGCTAGCTGCCAAGCCCCTGATCGGTGTCATCGACCATCCGGGCCGTCATCGCGACGCCCTGGTGGATGCCATTGCACGAGACGGCCTGGCGGTGTTCGCCGCGGCGAGTGCAGCAGAGCTGCCTGAGACGACGGCACTGGTGGTGGCCCATTCGCTGGCGGTGCCGAGTCGCGAGTGGATGACCCTGGCCGAGCGCTGGCCGACTCTGGTGGTGAGCGAAGATCGTCGCGACGACGACCTGCTGAAGGCGGTGGATGCCGGACTGATCGATTACGTGATCGAGCCCCTGCGTCACGCTCACTTGCTGCGGCGCATGATACGTCGGGTGGTCGATGTCAATCGCCTGGCCCGAGAGCGCGAGCAGGACCGGCTGCGTCTGGAAGAGCTCAATGAAAGCCTGGAGACGCACCTGGCCATGCTGCGGCTGGATCAGCAGGCGGGGGGGCAGATTCAGCGGCGAATGCTGCCCGTGCGTCCACAGCAGCTCGGCAGGGTGGGGTGTGACTACTGGTTGGCACCATCGCTTTATCTGTCCGGCGACTTTCTGGATATCCAGGCGTACAATGAGCGGTATACGTTATTCTACTTTGCCGACGTGTCGGGTCACGGTGCTTCTTCCGCCTTTGTCACGGTGTTGCTCAAGTACCTGTTCAACCGATGGCAAGGCGAGTGGAACGGAGAGGCCCCAGAGGCCTTGCCGCCGAGGTGGCTGGCGCAACTGAACCGGGAACTGCTGGATACCGGGATCGGCAAGCATGCCACCCTGTTTGTCGGCGTTATCGACCAGCAGAAGCGTTATCTACACTATTCATTGGGGGCCCAGCTGCCGATGCCATTGCTGAAAACGAGCGAAGGTGTGGTGACGCTGGAAGGAGAAGGCATGCCAGTCGGGCTGTTTCCTGACGTGTGCTACCCGACGCTTGGCTGTGACCTGCCGAGCGATTTTTCTCTATGGCTGTGTTCTGACGGCGTGCTGGAGTGTTTGCCGGGGGCTAGCCTGGAGGCGAGATTGGGCGAATTGCAGCAGCGGGTCGCCAGCAGCGATTCATTGGATACGCTGCGACGAGGCTTGGCCTTGGGCACCTTGTCCAGTGATGAAGAAGCGCTCGCCGACCCCACCTCGGGTCGCGAAGAGCTGCCTGACGACTTGACGATCATGTTGGTGAGCGGGTTTGGCGATGAAAGTGCATGAAGGCCGCCTGAAGGCAGCATTTGATTCTGGTGTGTTCGTGCTCAAGCTGTGTGGCGATGTCCGCCTCACGCTGTGCGCAACACTGGACCATCAAGCCCAGCAACTGGCACAGACGCCGGGGCTGACGGCTGTCATGATTGACCTGCGGGATGCGAGCAATGTGGACTCCACGGCGCTGGGCTTTCTCGCTAAGGTCGCCATGGCCCTGCGGGGCAAGCTCGAACAGTCTCCGACCATCGTGGCCGACAACCCGGACGTCAAGCGCATGCTGGAGGTGATGGGCTTCGGCAGCTTCTTTACCCTGGTCGAACGGCCCATTGCTGAAGTCGACGAACTGCAGGAATTGCCCGAGGTAGCGGCTGATGAAGAAGGGTTACGTCAGCGCATTCTCGAGGCCCATCGTATTCTGATGCGCATGAACGAACACAATCAGGAGCAATTTCAGCCCCTGGTAGAAATGCTCGAAGCGCAGAGCGAGAGCGCGCACAAGGCCTGATGTCGGCGCGTCAACGGGTAGCCTGTTATTCGCAGGGCTGGTGTCGCAGCCCCAGTGTCTAAACGTGAGTCTGGGGCTGGTGTGTTGCCAATTGGCGTGCCCAGGGTGTCACGCAGCCCGGTTTGGTACCAGAACCAGAGCCAGAACCACAAGCGTTTCAGCGTTGAGCCTGCGAGGGCGTAGCTCGACCTGCCGTGGGCCAGCGCCCCGGACTTTCGCTCATGTCCTTGAACGACTTCCGGAGCGTTGGCCACATACGGCCGGATCAGCTGCTGCGCAGGTCAGCGAGCAGGGTTTCCAGCTTGCGCTGATCGGCCATGAACTTGCGAATGCCCTCTGCCAGTTTTTCGGTTGCCATGGCGTCCTCGTTCATCGCCCAGCGGAAGTCGGCCTCGGACTGCGGTTCCGGCGGGCGGGTCTCGGCGTCACTGGCGGTCAGTCGACGAGGCAGGTCGCCTGATGCACTCTGCAGTTCTTCCAGCAGGTTGGGCGAGATCGTGAGGCGGTCACAGCCTGCCAGCGCCTTGACCTCATCGGTATTGCGGAAGCTGGCACCCATCACGATGGTGGAGTAGCCGTGCCCCTTGTAGTGGTCATAGATGCGCTTCACCGACTGAACGCCAGGATCGTTGTCGCCGGAGAAGTCGGCGTCGGGCTGCTGCGCCTTGTGCCAGTCCAGAATGCGGCCGACGAAGGGGGATATCAGGGTGACACCGGCGTCGGCGCAGGCTTGAGCCTGAGCGAAGCTGAACAGCAGGGTCAGGTTGGTTCGAATGCCTTCGCGCTCGAGTACCTTGGCGGCACGAATGCCTTCCCAGGTCGATGCTACCTTGATCAAGATGCGCTCGGCGCCGACACCGTGGCGGCCATAGCGTTCGATCAGTGAGTGAGCGCGCGCCAGGGTCGCATCGGTGTCGAACGACAGCCGTGCGCTGACCTCGGTAGACACATAACCGGGTACCAGCTCACTGATTTCACTGCCGATTTCGACCGCCACCGCATCCAGGGCGTCGTCAATGTCGTTGGCTTCCTTGGCAATCGCGGCCAGACGTGCGCGTCGGTCGTCGTGGCCGGCGGCCTGCAGGATGAGCGAAGGGTTGGTGGTGGCGTCGGTGGGCTGGAAGCGACGGATGGCGTCCAGGTCCCCGGTGTCAGCGACCACGGTGGTCATCGCTTTCAGTTGATCGAGCAGATTATCTGCCATGCAGCTCTTCTCCAATGTCAGAAGGTGTCGGTGGGCTGGTGTTACTGTATCAAGCGGATGAGATTGACAACAGCCGCGAGCGCTGCCGAGCGCGAGGGAGTGAGGCCTTCGGCACATGGCCTGGCCCTGGTGCGACCCACCGGTCGTCGCTGCGGCATATGGGTTGTCCTGTCATCTATCATCGTCTTGCGACGGCGAAACGCCTCGTCGTCTAGACGTCTTTCTATTGTCATGGAGTGTCCGTGTCTTTGAATGCTCGACGAGTGGCGCTGCTGGTCGCCGCCAATACTGCACTTGCCCCCTTTGCGATCGATGCGTATCTGCCCGCCATGCCGGCGCTTGCAGAGACGGTCGGGGCCAGTGTTCACCATACCGAGCTGTCACTCAGCGTTTTCATGGTGGGATTTGCCGTAGGTCAGCTGACCTGTGGCCCTCTGTCGGATCGGATCGGGCGAAAGCCGGTATTGCTGGCAGGGCAGATCCTGTTTCTTATCGCCAGTCTGGTGATTGTCAGCGTCGATTCGCTGACCGAACTGCTGGTGTGGCGGTTCGTCCAGGCGCTGGGGGGAGGGGCGTGTGTGGTCAATTCCGCGGCGATCGTGCGGGATTGCTTCAGTGGCCGCGAAGCCGCCAAGGTGATGTCGACCATGGCCATGATTCTGATGCTGGCGCCTCTGGTAGCGCCCATGGTCGGCAGTCTGCTGTTGTATGTGGCGGACTGGTGGCTGATCTTTGTCTTCCTGGCCGTCTATGCCGCCTTCCTGATGTGGCTGTTGGGTGCCTTTCTGCCAGAGACTCGCCCAGTGGACGCGCCGGTGGCATCGCCACGGCAGGTGCTGCGCAACTATCTCAGTGTGCTGATCGATCGTCGGGCCATGGGCTACATCCTTGCTGTCGCGGCATCCTTTGCGGGAATCTTCGCCTTTGTGACGTCGTCGCCCTTCCTGTACATGGAACACTATGGGCTGTCGCCGGCAGCCTACCCCTTTGTGTTTGGAGCGAATGTCGTGATCATGGCGCTGTCGAATCGCGTCAATATCCGGCTGCTGCGCAGGCGCACCCCACAGCAGAATCTACGGCTGGGCCTGGCGATTCAGCTGGTCGCGGCCTGCGGCTTGATGGCCTTGGTCGCCACCGGACTGGACTCGATCTACACGGTCGTGCCGCTGGTGATGACCTTTCTTGGGGTGGTCGGCCTTATTTCCCCCAACGCCATCTCCTCGCTGCTGGAGCGTTTCAGTCATATGAGTGCCACGGCCACGGCGCTGCTGGGCAGCATCCAGTTCAGCAGCGCCGCACTGTCCGGTGCCTTGGTCACGGCCTTTGAAATCGACTCGGCCTGGCCGATGGTCATCGCCATGGTCACGGTCGCCTTGATCGGGAATGTGGGGCTGCGTGTGCTGGCGGGACGGCCCCCCAAGCTCGATGAGGTGGTGTCGTGATCGATGCAGCATGGAGCTGCCTGCTGCAGTGGTGGGCGCTCAGTGAATTGACCTTTGGTACCTGGCTGTGGGTCGGCGGGGTGCTGGCACTCGGGTGTTTCGTACAGCGCACCACCGGGTTTGGCATGGCGGTGGTCGGGGCGCCACTGATACTGCTGAAGGCTCCCGCCATGGTGCCGGTGGTGCTGGTGGTCTACGGCTTTCTGGTGTCGTGCCTGGTGGTCAGGCGCTATCGTCGCGAAGTGGCGATGGGCGACATCTCCATGGCGCTGGTCGGCAAGGTGCCGGGCACCTTGCTGGGGGTGTGGTTGCTGTTGATCGCTCCCATGGCAACCCTTGAAGTCATGATCGCCGCCATCGTGCTGTTCGCCGTGCTGGTCACCCTGTTCAAGCTCCGCCTGCCGGTCAACCGCAGCTCGCTGTTCGGTGCGGGATTTCTCTCGGGAATCTTTAGCGCCGTCGCGGCGATCGGAGGTCCTCCCATCGTCCTTTTGATGCATGGCATGCCGATGGATCGGTTGAGGGGCAACTTGGCGGCCTTCTTCCTGATATCGTCGCTGATGACGCTGGCAAGCCTTGCCGCCGTGGGCAAGGTGCCGCTGTGGTTGCTGGCGGTCAGCCTGAGCTTTCTGCCGATGGTGTTGGTGGGCCATGGGCTGGGGGCCGCGCTGGCGCCAAGACTGCCGAGACGGCTGTTGCAAGGGGCATCCTTGACCCTATGCGCTGCGGCGGCGATTGGACTGCTGTTGAGCTGATCCCCTCTGATCGCGCCGGCGACAACGCCGCCCGCTGCCGCAAGGCGACGGGCGGCGTTTTTTTAGGGGAGGGCGGAGGAAGTGTGGCGACCGGTGTCTCGGGAGCCGAGACGGAATGTCAGCCGTTGGGACACGCCTGTCAGGTATTGCGTGGTAGGGCATATTGCGTTTCGAGGTGAGCTGTCATGAAGCTGTCATTTTTCTGCGGCATTGTGTGCATCGCGAAGGTTGACCATCTCATCATCAGGAGACTTCTCCATGAATCGCATCCTCAAGACCACCGCTATCGCTGCTGCCGTCATGGGCGTGGTGGGTGTCGCTCAGGCACGTGACCAGGTCCGCATCGTGGGCTCCAGCACTGTCTATCCGTTCGCCAGCTACGTGGCGGAAGAGTTCGGCGCGACTACCGACTTCCCGACGCCGGTCATCGAATCCACCGGTTCCGGTGGTGGTCTGAAGCTGTTCTGCTCCGGCGTGGGTGACGATACCCCGGATATCACCAACGCCTCGCGTCGCATGAAGACCTCCGAGTTCGAGACCTGTGAAGCCAACGGTGTGACCGACATCACCGAAGCCTTCATCGGTTATGACGGCATCGCCTTCGCCCAGTCCGCCCAGAATGACGCCATGGACGTGACTCGTGAGCAGATGTTCCTGGCCCTGGCCGCCAAGGTGCCGGTCGATGGTGAGCTGGTCGACAATCCCTATACCAAGTGGAGCGAGATCGACCCGTCCCTGCCGGATCGCGAGATCGCCGTCTACGGCCCGCCCACCACCTCCGGTACTCGCGATGCCTTCGCTGAGCTGGTAATGGAAGCGGTCTCCGAGGAAATGGACGCCTACGGTGGTGAGGGATACACCGACATCCGTGCTGATGGCGCCTTCATCGACGCCGGCGAGAACGACAACCTGATCGTTCAGCGCCTGGCCGAGAACACAGCGGCCTTCGGCATCTTCGGCTACTCCTTCCTGGAAGAGAACGCCGACACCCTGATCGGCTCCAACATCGACGGTGTCGCACCGACCCCCGATGCCATCGGCAGCGGTGAGTACCCGGTGTCACGCTCGCTGTTCTTCTACATCAAGAACCAGCACGCCGATGACGTGCCGGCGATGTACGAATACGCCAACACCTTCATGAGCGAGCAGATGGTCGGTGACATCGGCTACCTCAAGGGTATTGGCTTGATTCCGGCCCCTGAGGCGGATCGTGCAGAGGCTCGCAGCGTCGTCGAGAGCCAGACTAGCCTCGAGCTGGCCGACCTGAAGTAAGGGACCCGGGTCCCGATCACGCCGGCCGGCATCCTCGACAGGGTGTCGGCCGGTACACGTTCCAGCGAGTATGCGCTCGTTTTGGCACATAACTCCGAGAGACACCCATGCAGACCAATCAACTCCTGGCGATGTTCAGCGGCTCGCTGCTTCTGCTCGGTCTGATCGCCTACTTCCTGGCCCGCGGCAAGGCGGCCAGGGTCCGAGCCTCAGGCACCTCCATGTACGCCCAGCCCGATCAGTACGGCTGGTTCACCGTCATGTCCACGGCGGGTCCGGCTCTGGCGGTAGGCGCTGTCGGTAGCTTTGTGATGCTGCTCGTGGGCGCCGAGATTCCGCCGCTGCTGTTGCTGGCAGGTAGTCTGGTCGTTGCCTGCGCCGGTCTGGTGATCGGTGTCGCCATGGTGCGTCCCGACTTTCACGCGCGTCAGGCGATCGAGCGGGTGATCCGTTTCTTTCTGGCCGGCGCCGCGCTGATCTCCATTTTCACGACCCTGGGGATCCTCTTGTCGATCGTCTTCGAGGCGATCCGTTTCTTCCAGATGCAGAGCTTCTGGGACTTCATTACCGGTACGACCTGGAATCCGGGCGCCAGCTTCCTGGCGGCGGCGGGTCGTGCAGAAGAAGGCGCCAGCGCCGCGCAGTTTGGTTCCGTGCCGCTGTTTGCCGGCACCTTCATGATTACCTTCATCGCCATGCTGGTGGCGATTCCCATCGGCCTGCTGGCTGCCATCTACATGGCCGAATATGCGCCGCCCAAGGTGCGTACCTTCGCCAAGCCGGTGCTGGAAGTCCTGGCCGGTATCCCCACGGTGGTGTACGGCTTCTTCGCTGCCATCACGGTGGCGCCGATCATCGTCGGGATTGCTGGCTTCTTCGGTGTAGAGGCGTCGTTCAACAATGCCCTGGCCCCGGGGATCGTCATGGGCATCATGATCATTCCGTTCATTTCCTCGCTGTCGGATGACGTCATCAACTCGGTCCCCAACAGCATGCGCGAAGGGTCGCTGGCACTTGGCCTGACCAAGGGCGAAATGATCCGCGATATCGTCGTCCCGGCAGCACTCCCCGGGATCATCTCGGCGTCGCTGCTGGCGGTGTCCCGCGCCCTGGGCGAAACCATGATCGTGGTCATGGCAGCCGGCATGCGCCCGAACCTGACGGCCAACCCCCTCGAGGACATGACGACCGTGACCGTGCGCATCGTGGCCGCGCTGACCGGTGACCAGGAATTCGCCAGTGCCGAGACGCTGTCTGCCTTTGCCCTTGGCCTGGTGCTGTTCGTCGTGACGCTGAGCCTTAACCTGGTGTCGGTGATCATGATTCGTCGCTTCCGCGAAAAGTATCGCGTCAACAACCTGTAAGCCGTGGAGCCCAAGCAATGAGACAATCCTTCGACGACATCAGCGCCCAGCTCCGCGCACGCCACCGCAAGTCGGCTCGGCTGAAGTGGATTTCCATGGGGGCACTTGGCCTGGCGGCACTGTTCCTGGTGCTGTTCTTCGCCGACATGCTGGTCAAGGGGCTGCCCGCCTTCCAGCAGGCCAAGATCCAGGTGGAAGTGGACTATTCCGAGCAGGCGAGCCAGATTCCGCTGGCGGCGGTCAATGAGGACGTTCGACCGCTGGTCAGCCGTGGATACCTGCGCCTGATCCCCGGGCGCATGCGTGACAATCCGGACCTGCTGGGAACGACCCGCATGGAGTGGGTGCTGGCAGATGGCCAGGTGGACCAGTATCTCAAGGGACACCACGCCAGGCTCAGCGACAAGGAGAAGGCGGTGGTCGATCGCTTGAAGGAAGAGGGCCGAGCGGAGCTTCCGTTCAACACGACCTTCTTCACCAGCGGTGACTCCAAGATGCCTGAACTGGCGGGTATCGCCTCTGCGGCCATGGGCACGGTGTTGACCTTGCTGGTCACCCTGGCGGTGGCATTCCCCATCGGCGTCATGACCGCGGTGTACCTGGAAGAGTTCGCCCCGGACAACCGCTTTACCCAGTTGATCGAGATCAATATCAACAACCTGGCGGCCATTCCGTCCATCCTGTTTGGCCTGCTGGGCCTGGCCATCTTCATCAATTTCTTTGGCGTGCCACGCTCGTCTCCGGTGATTGGTGGCCTGACCCTGGCATTGATGACACTGCCGGTGATCATCATCGCCACCCGTACCGCTCTGCGCAGCGTGCCAGACTCGATCCGCCACGCCGCCTTTGGCGTGGGATGCTCTCGCTGGCAGATGGTGCGTGACCATGTGCTGCCGCTGGCACTGCCCGGCATCATGACCGGTTCGATCATCGGCCTGGCCCAGGCCATGGGGGAAACGGCGCCGCTGATCATTGTCGGCATGGTGGCGTTCATTCCAGATGTGACCACTTCGTTTACCGACGCAGCGACCGTGCTGCCGGCGCAGATCTTCACCTGGGCGGGTGAGCCGGATCGTGCCTTTATCGAGAAGACGTCGGGCGGCATTCTGGTGCTGCTGGCTGTTCTCATCACGCTCAACGCCACCGCTGTGGTGCTGCGCAAGAAATTCGAGCGGCGCTGGTAAAGCGGCCCCCAAACAGGATACGTTGCCATGAACATGAAAGTTGCCCAGCGCGGAGAGAACGTGATGAAGCAGGATCAGCCCGGCCAGCCGGTCACTCGCAACGACGACGCCAATCATGAGTTGAGCGTTCGGGTGAGAGACCTGGACCTGTGGTACGGCGACTTCCACGCGCTGAAGTCGATCAACATGGATCTCTACCAGAAGAACGTGACGGCACTGATCGGGCCGTCGGGTTGTGGCAAGTCGACCTTTCTGCGCTGCTTGAACCGCATGAACGATCTGATCCCCAGTGTGAGCATCAAGGGTCTGATCGAAATGGACGGTCGCGACGTGAACGAGTCGAAGATGGACGAAGTCGCCTTGCGTCGCAGGGTCGGCATGGTCTTTCAGAAGCCCAATCCGTTCCCCAAGTCGATCTACGACAACATTGTCTATGCCCCCAAGATGCATGACCTGGTAAGCCGCAAGGCCGATCAGGATGAGCTTGTCGAGCGTGCGCTGCGTGACGCGGGCCTGTGGGAAGAGGTCAAGGACAAGCTGCATCAGCCGGGGACATCGCTGTCCGGTGGACAGCAGCAGCGTCTGTGTATTGCACGGGCGATTGCCGTGCAGCCTGACGTGATTCTTATGGATGAGCCGACGTCGGCACTGGATCCGATCTCTACTGCCACCATCGAAGACTTGATGGATAAGCTGAAGCAGCAGTTCACCATCATCACCGTGACCCATAACATGCAGCAGGCGGCACGCGTGGCGGACTACACCGCGTTCTTCCATCTGGGTGAAGTAGTTGAGTACAACGACACCAAGACCATGTTCTCGACGCCGCATACCAAGAAGGCCGAGGACTACATCACAGGCCGCTACGGCTAAACCAGTGATGATGGTAGCTCTGGCGCACTGACCGACCCCGCGTGATCCCGGGAAGACGTCATCAAGCACAGACAAGCGTCAGCAGACCATGACATCCGTGAGGGAGGCCCAGGGGCCTCCCTCATTGTTTTAGGCGATCATGACGCAGTGACGCTCTACGCTATCGTTCTGCGCGGTGATGTCGGTCGGAAGGCATGCACGGTGATGCTCAAGCCATGCGCCACGAGGGAGGCGAGACAGCCACGCCGGTAGAGAAGAGCCTCGCCAGTAGATAGCCATTCCTGTAACCAGCCATGCCCGTCAGGCACCGCCAGTCACGCAGGTCTGGCGACCCCTCGCATGCACAGCAGACCCAGTAGCGGGCCAGGCAGCAGCAGCCACAGCACGGCCACATCCAGGGTCTGCCACAGGCTGGCGCCAAGCCAGATGCCTGGCAGTGTCAGGCTGAAGCCGATGGCGTTCATCACAGACAGGGTGGCACCAATACGTTCTTTGGGGGCTGCACTCGAAGCCAGTGAAGAAAATTGCGCCGAGTCCGCAATGACGCTAAAGCCCCACAGCATCAGCAACAGCATGAGCAGGGCCGGGTTGACGTTGGCCAGCAGGGGGTAGAGTAAGCACAGGCTGCCAGAGGTGGCCAAGGCGAGATTGGCCGCCCTGGCACTGCCGTAATGCCGGCTGTAGGCACCGGCGGCAATACAGCCCAGGGCACCCACCGCGATCACCGCAAAGCTGAGCCAGGGGGTCCAGTGGCTGGCCACCGCAAGTCGTGTTACCTCGCGGCTCACCAGCAGTGGCACCAGCATCCAGAAGGCGTAGAGCTCCCAGCAATGACCAAAGTAGCCCCCGGCCACACGCAGGAAGTGGCGGTCACGAAAGGCCGCCAGCCCGTCGCGCAGCGACGCCCGTCCAGAGGTGTGCGGCAGATGGGGGCCATCCCCCAGCAGGCCGACAGCAAGCCCGCCAAGGACCGCCAGCAGAGACGCCAGCGCCAGGGTCCACGCCCAGGGAAGGTCAAGGGTCGCGCCTCGCAGTAGATGCGGCATGGCCGTGCCCAGGGTCAACATGCCGACCAGCCAGGCCAGCGCTGCGCCGGTGTGCTTTGGGGTCCAGCCGATGACCAGCTTCATGCCCAGCGGGTAGATGCCGGCGAGGCAAAGTCCGGTGGCAAAGCGCAAGGCGACGGCGAGGGCAGGGCTCGAGGCCGCGAGGACGAACGCCAGGTTGATGGCGGCCCCTGCCAGGCTCGAACAGAGAAAGATACGGCTGGCTCGGTGGCGGTCCGCCAGACCGGAGCCCGCGATGACCAAGGTGCCCACGATGAAGCCGAGTTGGACGGCGAGAGTTAGCAGACCGATGTCGGCTTCCTGCAAGCCCAGGTCATCGCGAAGGGATGCGGCAACGCCGTTGACGCTGAACCAGAGCGAGGTGCCACACCACTGGGCCAGTACGATCAGTGGCAGGGCGAGTCGAGAGCGGTCCATCCATGGTTCCTGTTAGGGGAGGCATAGGCCGAAAGCACCTGCGGCGCCTTGGGCCTATGTCGATGAATGACGGGTCACACACATGGGCACGCATGACCGCCTCGTTCTCAGTGAGTGAGGCGGTATCAGTCGATCAGCTCTACCGCGACGGCCGTCGCTTCGCCGCCACCGATGCACAGGCTGGCGATACCGCGTTTGCCGCCCTTGGTGCGCAGGGCATGGATCAGGGTAGCAATAATCCGGGAGCCGGTAGAGCCCACCGGGTGGCCCTGGGCGCAGGCGCCACCGAAGACGTTGACCTTGTCGTGGGGCAGTCCGAGATCATCCATGGCCATCAGCGTGACCACCGCAAAGGCTTCGTTGATCTCGAACAGGTCAACATCGTCGACCTTCCAGTCAAGCTTCTTCATCAGGCTGTCGATGGCCCCGACCGGGGCGATGGTGAACTCGCTCGGATGACGTGAGTGGGTGCTGTGTCCCACCATGCGAGCCAACGGCACAGCGCCGAGTCGATCGGCCGCTGCCCGAGTCGACAGGATCAGCGCAGAGGCGCCATCGGAGATGGAGCTGGCATTGGCGGCGGTAATGGTGCCGTCCTTGGCAAAGGCCGGTCGCAGGGAGCGGATCTTGTCGAGGCGAGCCTGGAAGGGTTGTTCGTCCTGCTCGACCAGACTATCGCCCTGGCGGCTGGTGATGGTCACCGGAGCCATCTCGGCGATCAGGTGTCCAGCCTTGGTGGCCTGCATGGCGCGCTCAAGAGAGGCGATCGCGAAATCGTCCATGCGTTCCCGGTCATAGCCGCGCTCATTGGCCACGTCCTGGGCAAACCCGCCCATCAGGCGACCGGTCTCGGCGTCCTCGAGCCCATCAAGGAACATGTGATCCTTGAGTTCGCCATGGCCAAGGCGATAGCCGCTGCGCGCCTTCGTCAAGACATGAGGTGCGTTGGACATGGACTCCATGCCTCCGGCCAGCATCACCTCGGCCGTGCCGGCCTTGATCAGGTCGTGGGCCAGCATGGTGGCCTTCATGCCGGAACCACATAGCTTGTTGATCGTGGTGGCGCCGCGCTGGTCGGGAATGCCTGCCTGACGCATGGCCTGACGCGCTGGCCCTTGCTTGACGCCCGCCGGCAGAACGCAGCCAAAGATGCCTTCTTCAATGGCGTCGGGGGGAATGGCGGCTCGTTCGATAGCCGCGGCGATCGCGCAGGCGGCCAGTTCTGGAGCGGTCTTGCTGGAAAGAGAACCGAGCATGCCGCCCATGGGCGTACGGGCGGCGGCAAGAAAGACGATGTCGTTCGGGTGCATGGCGTGCCTCCTGTGACCTTGATGGCCTGGCCCGTTAAGGACCGGCCATGACGGTATTGTGGTTGTTGGCTATCGCGAGCTGGCGCCTGCGGAAGACCTTCAGTGTGGCCCAGCCCGGCGAGATGCGCTTGCGGGTCCCTGGCGTTGACAGGATCACTCGGCGTTGACCCTGAGGGTGCGCTATGCTTCCCTCATCAAAACCAAGCAAGCGCTAGTGTAACTGTCGATGAATGTAATGAATGACTCGCCTCGCCGCAAGGAGCTGATCCGCCTCGCTGCCCAGCTGTTTGTCCAGGAAGGCTTCGATCGCACGACCGTGCGCATGCTGGCTCAGGAAATGGGTATCAAGTCGGGTAGCCTGTTCCATCACTTCAGGGACAAGCAGGAAATTCTGGCCGCTGTCATCGAAGAGGGGACGCAGAATGCCTTGACGCTGGCTCGCGCGGCCCTCGACGACGCAGGCTCAGACCCCTTGTCTCGGCTGCATGTCATGGCGCGTGCCCATCTGGATACGCTGTTGACCGATCGCAACGCCCACGTCGTCGCACTCTACGAATGGCGACGTCTGGACGACGCTGCGCGGGATCATCTGACCCACCTGAGGGACGCCTACGAGAGGCTGTGGAACGACGTCATCGATGAGGCCATCGAAGCCGGTCTGGTGGCCGGTGATCGAGCACTGGTCGCGCGTTTTGTGCTGGGGGCACTGAACTGGACCGTGCGCTGGTACGATCCGGACGGTCCGCGCAGCCCAGAGCAACTGGCCGATGAATTGGTCAATATGCTGACCCGCCGGAGCTGAGCGTCACCTTTCCAGCGTCTTGGAGCGCTATCCCGGGGTAGGGGGCTCAGGCGAAAGGCTCCCCCTCCAGTGATCCCCACTCAATGAGTTCATCTCATTGGTCCTCACTCCGTGAGCTCCTTTCAATGAGCGCCTCTGGGTGACTCCCTTCTGTTCACTCGCATTGCCTTTGCTCATCTCCCCTCTTTCGTTGGCATGAGTTTCCCCCTGAATCCTGTCTGCAGCGGCGCTGATATCCTGGCGGCGGTGTCAGGCTAGACGATGGTCTATCCCGGTTGTGCTTGTCACTCCTGTACGAAGGATCTAGTTTTCACCCTAGCGCTTGCTAGGTTTACGCTTACGTCAACGGAATGCTTGGGCCAGGGCAGCGCTCTCCAACAATCACAACGTAAGAGGCACGTCATGAGCCATGCCACACTCCCATCGGCCGAGTCCTATCGCGAGACGTTTGATATACAGCAGGTGATTGACCGCTTGGACGATCATGGTGACGGTTGCCTCAACGCTTACTATGCCTGCTGTGGGCGTCATGTAGCGCAGGGCCGTGGCGAGGTTCTGGCGTTGGTGCACGAAGCACCGGATGGGTCCGTTACACGCCTGAGCTATCGCGAACTGGATAGCCTGAGCGCACGTCTCGCCGCTTGGATGTCGGCCCAGGGGCTGGCAGCAGGGGACCGTATCGCCTGCATGCTGCCGCGCTCGCCCCAGCTGTTGATCGCAGTGTTGGCGAGCTGGCGGCTGGGGGCCGTGTATCAGCCATTGTTTACAGCATTTGGCCCGGATGCCGTGGACTATCGTCTCGGGCGAGCCGATACCAAGCTGGTTATCACCGATGGCGCCAATCGTCACAAGTTTGACGGTCTGGCGTCCTGTCCCCCGGTGCTGGCGCTGGGGGGCGCCAGCGAGGCGCATCCGCAGGATCTCGACTGGGATCACGCCCTGTCCAGTGAGCCATCGTCGGCTACGCCACCGCGCCTTGGCCCTGAGCAGCCGTTCCTGCAGATGTTTACGTCAGGCACGGTCGGCAAGCCCAAGGGGGTTGCCGTGCCGCTCTCCGCGATGCCTGCCTTTGCACTGTATATGGAGCTGGCCGTCGACCTGCGTGGGGAGGATCGCTTCTGGAACATGGCAGATCCCGGCTGGGCCTATGGCCTCTATTACGCGATCACCGGACCCTTGCTGTTGGGCGTGACCACGCATTTTTGCGAGGCCGGCTTCAGTGCCGAAGGCGCACTGGCCTTCATGCAGCGCCATGACATCACCAACTTTGCCGCCGCTCCGACCGCCTATCGTTTGATGAAGGCGTCCGGGCTCTTTGATCAGGCGCACGAGACACTGTCGTTGCGGGCGGCGAGTTCCGCCGGGGAGCCGCTGAATACCGAAGTGGTCAACTGGGTCGAAAGGGCGCTGGGCTGCGCGGTGATGGATCACTATGGCCAGACCGAAACGGGCATGACCTGCAACAACCATCATTGTCTCGACCATCCTAAGCATGTCGGCGGCATGGGCGTGCCAATGCCGGGCTATCGCCTGGTGATTCTTGATGCGGAATATAACGAGCTGCCGCCGGGCGAGCCCGGTGTGCTTGCCGTCGACGTGGCGAGGTCGCCGGCGCATTTCTTTCCCGGCTATACCTGGCAGGAAAAGCATCCGTTTGCCGAGGGCTACTACTTGACGGGAGATGTGGTCATCCGCAACGACGACGGCAGTTTTCAGTTTGCCGGAAGAGATGACGACATCATCACTACCGCAGGTTATCGGGTAGGCCCGACCGATGTGGAAAACTCGGTATTGACCCATCCTGCCGTGGCGGAGTCGGCTGCGGTGGGGCAACCCGATGATATTCGTGGGGAAATCATCAAGTCCTACGTGGTGCTCCGGGAGGGCTTCGAGGCCAGTGATGAGCTTGCCGAGGATATCCGCCAGCAGGTCAGAGAGCGCCTGTCGACCCACGCCTTTCCAAGGGTGATCGAGTTTGTCGATGAACTACCCAAGACCCCCAGTGGCAAGATTCAGCGTTTCAAGTTGAGGGCCGATGCTGCCGCCAAGGCGTGACGCCTGGCGCCATCTTCTGACGCCCCGAGGGAGCCCTCGGGGCGTGTGTTGTCAAGCACGTCTGGTAAAGAGAGAGAACACTTCATGGATATCAACGATGCCACCTTTGTGATCACCGGCGCTGGCTCCGGGCTTGGTGCTGCCTGTGCCAAGAGACTGGTGGCAGCCGGAGCCCAGGTGGTGCTGTGCGACCTCAGTGACAAGATCGACCAGCAGGCCAAGGACCTGGGTGAGAGTGCTATCGCCATGCACGCCGACGTCACCTCAGCAGACGACATGCAGGCGGTGTTCGATGCGGCACGTCAGCATGGCGAGCGCGAGGGGGTCGACGGCGTCATCCACTGCGCCGGCGTGGTCAGCGTGGCCAAGCTGGTGGATCGCCATGGCCTTCCTGCCGACCTGGAGGCCTACGCCCGGACCATCCAGATCAATCTTGTGGGGACCTTCAACGTGATGCGCCTGGCCGCGGCGACGATGGTACACAACAGCCCAGGTCAGGACGGTGAACGGGGGGTCATTATCAATACCGCGTCCGTGGCCGCTTTTGACGGCCAGGTAGGGCAGTGTGCCTATAGTGCGTCCAAGGCAGGGGTGGTCGGCATGAGTCTGCCCGCCGCCAGGGAATTGTCACGCCATGGGGTGCGGGTAATGGCGATTGCCCCAGGGGTATTCGAGACGCCGATGATGGCCGATATCCCTGAGGACGCCGTCGCAGCGCTGTCGCAAGCCGTGCCGTTTCCCAAGCGGCTGGGCAAGCCGGATGAGTTCGCCCGGCTGGCCGAGCAGATCATTACCAACAGCATGCTCAATGGCGAGGTCATTCGCCTGGATGGCGGTATTCGCATGCAGTAATGCGCAGTGTGCCGGCTAGGCGCGGGCGACGGCCGTCTCGTCGGCTGTCACCCACAGGGTGATGGCGTAGCGTCAGTGACCAAGATGCCTGTGGTGCCAGTACGACCGACGACAGGACGGGTGATCAAGGCATGGCTGACCATGGTGCCAGGGACGATCGTGCCATCGACACTCAGTGTCTCTGGGATGCCAAGGGTTCAAACGAACGCTTGACTTGTGGTCGGTTGCGCCGCTATTTTCAAACACATGTTTGAAAGCCCGATGAGCCATGGTGGCACGGGCATCGCCTCGGATCGACAGGAGTGACCCATGCCAGATTATCAGGCACCGCTGCGCGACATGCGCTTCGTGATGGATGAGCTGTTCGACTATCCGGCTCATTACGCCCGCTTGCCCGCTGGCGACGACGTTTCGCCAGACGTGGTGTCTGCCATTCTGGACGAGGGAGCGCGCTTTGCGCGTGAAGTGTTGCTGCCGTTGAATCAGAGCGGAGACAAGCAAGGCTGCCGTCTGCAAGACGGCGATGTAAAGGCCCCCGACGGCTTTCGTGACGCCTATCGTCAGTACGTCGATGGCGGCTGGCCCGGGTTGGCCGCAGAGCCCGAGCATGGTGGCCAGGGCTTGCCGCCGTCTCTGTCGATGCTGTTGTCGGAAATGATCTGTGCAGCCAACCTCTCCTGGGGCATGTATCCCGGCCTGTCTCACGGTGCAGCAGATGCGCTGCGCCATCACGGCACGCCGGAGCAACAGCGGGTCTATCTGACCAAACTGGTGGAGGGCAGCTGGACGGGCACCATGTGCCTGACAGAGCCCCATTGCGGCACAGACCTTGGCCTGATCAAGACCAAGGCTACGCCGGACGAGCAGGGCGGCTACCGCATCAGTGGCACCAAGATCTTCATTTCTGCGGGCGACCACGATCTTTCCGACAACATCGTGCACCTGGTGCTGGCCAAGTTGCCGGATGCGCCGGAGGGTTCCAAAGGCATCTCGCTGTTCCTCGTCCCCAAGTTTCTGCCCGATGCCGCGGGTGAGCCCGGTCAGCGCAATGGCGTGACCTGCGGTTCGTTGGAACACAAGATGGGGATTCACGGCAATGCCACCTGCGTCATGAATTTCGATGGCGCCACGGGGTACCTGATCGGAGCTCCCAACAAGGGACTCGCCTGCATGTTCACGATGATGAATGCGGCCCGGATCGGGGTGGGCATTCAGGGGCTGGGCCTGGCCGAGGCCAGCTTCCAGAACGCGCTGAGCTATGCCCGTGAGCGGCTGCAGATGCGCGCGCTATCTGGGCCCAAGGCGCCGGAGAAGGCCGCGGATCCGATCATTGTGCATCCCGACGTGCGGCGCATGCTGTTGACCCAGAAAGCCATCGCAGAAGGCGGTCGGATGCTGGTGCTGTATACCGCTCAGCTGATCGAT
Source organism: Halomonas litopenaei (assembly GCF_017303055.1). GTDB lineage: Bacteria > Pseudomonadota > Gammaproteobacteria > Pseudomonadales > Halomonadaceae > Halomonas > Halomonas litopenaei_A. The sequence goes on from NZ_JAEKJT010000001.1 coordinate 148,860, forward strand.
GTGGTCGAACAGACGTCGGCAGGGGAAGAGCGGGAGCGCGCCGAAACGCTGTTGGGGTTACTGACGCCCATCGTCAAGGCATTTCTGACCGAGCTGGGCTTCGAGGCAACCAATGAAGGCGTACAGGTCTTCGGTGGACACGGTTTCATTCACGAGTGGGGGATGGAGCAGCTGGTGCGGGACGCCAGGATTACCCGTCTCTACGAGGGCACCACTGGCATCCAGGCCCTCGATCTGCTTGGACGCAAGGTGCTGATGAACCAAGGCGAAAGCCTGAAGGTGTTCACCAAGGAGATCCATCTGTTCTGCAAGGCGGAAGCAGACAACGAGGACATGGCCGCCTTTGTTGCTCCTCTGGCTAAGTTGAACAGTCAGTGGGGCGAACTGACCATGGCGATCGGGATGAAGGCGATCAATGATCGGGAGGAAGTCGGCGCGGCGTCGGTGGACTACCTGATGTATTCCGGCTACATCACCTTGGCCTATCTGTTCGCCAAAGCGGTGAAGGCATCCCGCCAGGCGCTGGCACAGTCGCCAACCGATGCGGCCTTCTACGAGGCCAAGATCCATACCGCCCGTTTCTACTTCGAGCGCCTGTTGCCGCGCACCAGAGCCCACGCCGCGCAGATGCAGTCAGGTGCAGAGAGCCTGATGGGATTGGATGAAGGGGCCTTTGGCCTGGGCTTCGAGCGGTAGTCGTAAACCGTACCGGCCTCTGCGTGTCGTCGCTGCGGTCGGTCAATCGAGCTCTCTCGGTCAGGTGACTGATCGTTGGCGGCGAGCCTGGCTCGCCGCTTTTTTTATCTGTTGTCGATCGACTGGCCAGCGCCTGTATCGGTCTGTGAGTTATCTGATATCAGTGAAGTCATAAACATCAGACTACACTGATAAGCGCGTTCATTAGCGGACATAGGGGTTTCATGGCATGATGCGCCGTACTGCATACTCCTTAAGTGAAAAAGCATGGAAGATTTGTTTCGTCTCTGGATATCTGCCAAGGAGGCACGATGAGCCGGCACCTCGGCCTGGGCGTAAAGTCTCTGTTGATCCCCCTGTTGTCTTTTCTGGTGGCGTTGGCGCCGGTGCTATGGATCGGTAGCCACGCCCTGGAGGACGTCGAGCGCTACTTTGGAGAGCGCTTCGCAGAGCAGTACAGTCAGTTGCATACCCAGCGCATGCTGACCCCGCTGTCGACAGAGCTGGCCCTGGCGAAACGCTTCGGTGATCTGACGGTGACGCGAGAGTGGCTGTCGGATATCGGTAACGAGGAACGCAAGGCACGCTTCTTTGCCGAGTCAGAGGGGTTCCGGGAGCAGTTTGACGGTGACGATTACTTTGTTGTGCACCATGCCAGCGGTCAGTTCTACTTCAACGACGGCAAGATGAGCCCGAGCCGTGATCCGCGCAATATTCTCAGTCGCGATGATCCACAGGACGCTTGGTACTTTCGCATGTTGGATAGCGGGGCGCCTACACGAGTGCAGGTAGCCTACAGCCCTGCTCTGGACACTACCCGGGTGTGGATCAACGTTCGTGTGGATGGCGATGACGGACCGCTTGGCATGGTTGGTGGTGGTCTCAACTTCGAGCGTCTCCTTGCCAGCAGCTTCGATGATCAGCCAGAAGGTGTGTCGTCCTATGTGCTGGGGCGCGGCGGCCAGCTACTGGCGGTGGCCGAAGATGGCCGTTTGATCCCCAGCGACCTCAGCAACCAGAATAATAGTGGCGGTAAACTGGAGGCTGCAGTAGGGGACCCTGAGGCGTTGGCCGAGATGTTGGCGAGCGCACGTCAAGGGCAGAGCAAGGTGGTCATGCGCCTCCTGCCGTGGTCCGGCGAGGAGCGCGTTGTGGCGGTTGGCTACCTGCCAGAGCTCGACTGGTGGCTGGTTTCTGCTATCGACCCTTACGCCACCACCCTGCTGGAAAAGCGCTGGCTATGGCCGTTACTTTTCACTCTGCTGGGAAGTCTGGTGGTGGTTCTGCTGATCGTGGTGATCGCGTTGAGGCGGCTCATCGTCAAGCCGGTACAGAGCCTCAGCCGCTCTGCCCAGGCGCTGGCGAGGGGGCACTACGATGTCGAGCTGGACAGCGACAGGGGCGACGAGATCGGCGATCTGTCCCGGGACTTTCAGCGCATGGCAGACCAGGTCATGGCGCATACCGAAGAGCTAGAGGAGCGTATTCGGCACCGCACGGCGGCACTAGAGCGGGCCAATCATCAGATGAGCGAGGCCAAGCGCCAGATCGATGATTCTCTGGAGTGCGCCAGAGCCCTGCAGCAAGCGATACTTCCCCGCCGTGACCTGACCCAGTGCGCCGGACTCCATCACGGCGTGCTGTGGAATCCGCGGGATGCCGTGGGCGGCGATATCTTCGTCTTCCGCAATGCGGGCCACGGCTACCTGCTGGGCGTCATCGACTGTGCGGGTCACGGGGTTCCAGGGGCGTTGATGACCATGCTGGCACGTGCGGCCTTCGACAACTCCGTGCATCAGGTGGGGCCAGAGGATCCGGCGGCGATCCTGACAGAGATGGATCGTCGTATACGGCGTACCTTGCTTGGCGAGGCCGAGGCCGAGGCCGTTACCCCCCATATGGATGTTGGGTTGGTATGGGTGGAGGCCGACGCGCGACGGTTGACCTATGCCGGTGCCAAGTTGGATCTCTATGTCACCGACGGCAGCCAGCTTCAGGTATTGGCGGGAGGGCGCCGCGCATTGGCTTACAAGCGTCCAGGTGAATATCGTAATCAAACGTTGGAAGTTGCCCCTGGCTGGTCCTGTACCCTGTGCAGTGACGGTTTTCTGGATCAGGCGGGGGGCAAGGATGGCTTCGGCTTTGGCAAGCGTCGCTTCGAGGCCATGCTGATGACTCACGCTGCGCTGACGCCAAGCGCTCAGGCGGCGGCATTCCTGCAAGAGCTCGAGCACTTCCAGGGCGACCAGCGCCAGCGTGACGACATCACATTGCTGTGCTTCCAGCCTGTTGCTGCCACATCAGAGCCGTCAGCTGAGGCGACCACCCACATCTCCCATGGTCTTGATGAGGACACCCCATGGACCTCTTGACGCTACGCGAGCAGTTCGACCAGCAGCGCGTTCTGCTTAGCTTCAATGGCCCGATTTCTCATAGCCTGATCGAAGAAATCGGCAAGGCCATTCGCAATTACCTGAACAGTGAGTCGGCAGAGCCGTCGGCGGCGATGGACGTCTTCTCGACCTACATCGAGATGACGCAGAATATCAGCCACTACGCTATCGCCATGGGCTACGACGACCATCGGGCGACGGCCACGGTGGCCGTTGCGCGCAGTCCAGAAGGGCACTATCAGGTGTCCGCGGGCAACGTGGTCGAGCATGCCGATGGTGAGCGCTTGATGGCTACCGTCGGCGAGCTGAGCGGCCTGGACGCGAGTGAGTTGAAGCGGGTCTACAAGCAACAGCTGAGGAAGCCTCGGGAAGAGGGCTCCCGGGGTGCAGGCCTGGGGCTGATCGACATGGCACGCAAGTCCTGTCAGCCGCTGCGGTCCACGCTCAAGCCGATGTCGGACCAGCAAAGTTTCTTCTGCATTACCGCTACCATTTGACGGAAAGTCATCACCATGATTAACGACCTCGCGATTGACGGAACCCAGTCGACACCAGACATCCGCTCTGACTGGGAAGCCGGGCGCCTGACGATGCGCGGCGACTCGTATCCGGAAAACACCTTCGAGCTCTACAGCAGCGTCCTGAGCTGGGTGGATGCCTACCTGCGTTCCGGCGATAAGCCGCTGTGCGTGCAGCTCGACCTGGTGTATCTCAACACCAGTTCGGTCAAGGCCATGATGGATATCTTTGACCTGATGGAAGAAGCGCATCAGGAAGGCACCGCGTGCAGCGTCGACTGGCGCTACGATGTGCGAAATGAACGCATCGCCGAACTTGCCGAAGAGTTCAAGGAAGATTGCAGTTTTCCGTTCGCGATCACCCCGATCGAGGAAGTCACCCCATGACGGAAAGGGATCGTCAGCTGCTTCGCGACATCGAGGAAATGCTGGCGTCACCGGAGTACTCAGAAAACCCTCTGCGCGCGCCGCTGGAGGCGCTGTACCTGCGGCACACCGATCAGCTCGAGCGGCTGGAGCGTATGGCCGCCATCTCAGATGGCTTTCAGCGGGGTGTGAAGTCGGATCTTACCACCGCCGAGCGGCGGCTCGAGCGCCAGCAGCGGCGCCAGCGCAAGCTGTCGCGCATCGCCGATGGCTATCAGGAGCTGCTGTTCGAGCGTAACCAGACCCTGGAAAGTGAGGTGATGCTGGACCCACTGACCAAGATTCCCAATCGTCGTGGTCTGCATACCGAGCTGCGACGGTTGATGGCGGCCAATCGGCGTCAGCAGAGGCCGTTCACCTTGGCCATGGTCGATATCGATCATTTCAAACGTTTCAATGATGACCACGGCCACGATGTGGGGGACCAGGCCCTGCTGACGGTGGCGCGGGTGCTGAGCGACACCCTGCGCGGCGGCGACATTGTCGGTCGCTGGGGCGGGGAGGAGTTTCTGCTGGCCCTGCCTGGTGCTTCCTTGTGGGCGGCAGAACCTCTGTTTGAGCGGCTGCGCGGCAACCTCAAGGAAACCCGCCTGATCGAGGGCAGTGATCTGACCGTGACGGTGAGTATCGGTGCCGCCGAGCACCGGGGTGACGAAACCTACGAGCAGACCATGAACCGCGCGGATCAGGCGCTGCTGGAGGCAAAGCGCAGCGGTCGCGACCGCTGGCAGGCGGCACCATGAGCCGTCCGTCGCTGGCATCTCTGCCCGTCTCCAGCCAGCTGTGGCTAGAGCCGCTGGCGGCGGTCCACGGTGACGGTATCTGGCAGGCGGTGGAACACAGCCGTGACTCGCTTGGCCCATGGCTGCCCTGGGTGGATACGACCGTATCCCCCACGGATTGTGAGGTCTTTGTCACTGCAGCCATGGCCGAGCGACGACTGGGCATCGCCCGTCATTTCGCCCTGATGGAAGGCACTGAAGGTGGCGGCAGCGAGCTGATCGGGGTGGTCGGCTTCAATCGGATCGTCGAGGGTCACCGCTGGGCGACGATGGGTTACTGGCTGCGGCACGACAGGCAAGGCGCCGGGCGCATGGCAGCGAGTGTGTCTGCGTTGGTGGCCTACGGCTTCAATGAACTGGCGCTGCATCGCCTCGAAATACGCTGTGCCGAATATAACACCCGCAGCCGTGCCATTCCCGAGCGACTCGGGTTCAGGCAAGAAGGTGTCTTGCGCGACTGCGAATGGGTTCGAGGCCGCCCCCTTTGCCACGTGGTCTACGCCATGCTGGCCGTCGATAGGATTCCTGAGGGTCTTACCCCGGCGAGGTAGGAGGGTGACATGGGCATGCCACCCAGCTTTCACGCTGGCTCAGTGCATGATGAAGCGCTATGCCCAGCGCTCCTCAGCGGTAAAGGCCACGATAAACCAGCGTCGCTCCGGCGGAATGCTGAGTCGGCGCGAGATATCCTCGCGAATCTCGTCCATCTCGACCATACCGCGCCCGCTGGCAAAGTGGGGCGCGGTGACAATATGGATTTCAATGCGGTGGCCTCGGCCACTCTTCGCCACATGGCTGTAGTAGTGGCTAAGCCCTTCTCGCTGCATGACCTCGGCCATGGCGGCGTGGACTTCACGATCGATCGCGCTGGGTGCCATCAGGAAAATGTCCTTGGCGGCACGACGGATGATACCGACCGGTACCGGGATGAAGACCAGGGTCAGCACCACCAGTAATGCGGAGTCGACGTAGGGCGTCCAGTGGTCCAACGCGGTGTCCTCCAGCAGCAACGCGATCACGAAGGCGACCAGCAGCGCCCCGGTGATCAGTGCTGCCATCAGCCAGTTCTTTTGATCAATACGCAGAAATTCCGATCTCGCCCGACGATTGATCCTCTTCAGGTAGATGGCCATGGTGCTGCAGATGACCAGTACCGCCACGGCGTAAAGCGTCGCCGCGCCGAAGGCCAGGGCGTGTCCCCCGCTGAGCAGCTCGCGTAGGGCGTTGAGAAACGCATAAAAACAAAGTAGCAGCAGAATCGCGCCATTCAGCGCAGCGACCATGGGCTCAAAGTGCCAGAAGCCATGCTGGAAGCGCTGTGTCGCTTCACGCATGACCAGCCGTGACACCGCCAAGGCCAAGGTCGACATGGCAGCGTCGATGGTCGAGAAGACCCCGTCGAACAAGATCGCTTGTGAGCCGGCCAGAAGGCCAAAGATGACCCCAAGCAGGGCCACACCGAGGGTCGTGATGATCGAGAGGGTCAGCGCCCGCTGCTCAAGTCTGGCATCCATGATGTGAAGTACCGTCAAGTAAGACTGGGTCAAGAACGTAAGAGGAGTGCCAGGATGACGCCGGCTACAGAGTGGGGTGGGTCAGCTCATTGCCGGGTAGCCGAGCGTCTGGCGCAGCCGCTCGGCGTGTGAGGCTAGCCAGGTCGCGTCGATGGGGCCCCAGTCGACGATGCGGTAATGGCCGATATTGTGGGGTTTGCCTTGTTCATGCTCGAAGTGGCATTCGATGTCCAGCTCTTCCAGTGCGGACAGGGTGTCCTGAGCGGTGCGACGTGGCATGCCGGTCGCTGTCGTGATGGCGGGAACCGTATCGACGCCGCTGGCGATGAGGTGGGCGACATATAGCCGACGGTAGAAGCTGGTGCGGGTCTTGCTCAGAGTCGCCATGGAGTGTCTGCTTGATATCACTTAAAGGTGAGTAAGCGTTACCCAATCGTAGGTGTGGTGCAAGTCGTCACGTCTAGTTTGACGCACGTCAGTAGTTGACGACAGGGCCCGACGTACAGTGGCACGGCGCCAAGGGATAATCATTCGTAAATGAAGGTCCCGAGGCGAGCCATCCCTGTCATCTACGCCTTGAGGTTCGTCATGTCCCCACTTGCTCTCCCTGCCCGAGCCTGTTCCCTCGTCGCGGCTGTCGCTTTCGTTGCCGTCTGTTCGTCCGCCTCCGCGCTCGAGTACCCCATCGGAGAGCCAGCCCTGATCAACGGCATGGAGGTGGCGGCGGTGTATCTGCAGCCAGTCGTCATGGAGCCGGCCGGTGCGCTGGTTGCCGGGGATGCCGATATTCACCTCGAAGCGGATATTCACGCCCTGGAAGATAACGCCAATGGCTTTGCTCCCGGGGCATGGATCCCTTTTCTGCATATCGACTATCGCCTGCAGAAGGAAGGTAGCGACAGCGTGATGGAGGGATCACTGATGCCGATGATTGCCAGTGACGGCACTCATTATGGCAGCAATGTGGCACTGGATGGCGCGGGAGCCTATCACCTGACCTTTCACGTGGAAGCCCCGGAGTTGATGCGCCACGTGGACAAGGAGACCGGGGTCGCGCCCTGGTATGCGCCCTTCGACGTCGAGTATGACTTCGTCTATGCCGGCGTCGGCAAGAAGGGCGGATACTGAGAAGGGAACTCACATCATGCTGTTGTTACGTCGTTCACCGTTGGGGGAAGCCCTCGTCAGAGGGCCGTTGGTGGCCCTGTCGCTGATGTCGCTGTGGGCCGTTGCGGGAGAGGGCCTGGCCGAGGGCCTGCCCAGCTATCGATTGACGCTTGATGACGGGCGTCTCGAGCCTACCCCGTTGCTGGTCAGAGCGGGGGAGCGGTTCAAGCTGGAGTTGCACAACAGCGGGGCCACCCCGGTCGAGTTCGAAAGTCGTCGCTTGCGCCAGGAGAAGGTGATGGGCCCTGGCGTCCACTCCTTTGTGGTCATCCATCCGCTCAAGCCAGGCCGCTATGAGTATTTCGATGAATTCCACCTGCCCGAGGCGCAGGGCGAAATCATCGCGGTTGCCCCAGATGAGCAGGCTGCACCATGAATGGAGCGGCCTTCGTGGTGGTGTTTCGTGAAAGCATGGAAGCCATTCTGGTGCTGGGTGTCCTCTACACCTGGCTGGTTCGCGCCGAGCGCCGTGATGCCCTGAGGTGGCTGTGGGCGGGAGCCATGGCGGGCATCGCGCTGGCCATCTCGTTAGGCGCGGCCTTGATGGGCGTCGGCGACGTGCTGAGCGGAGACGCCCAAACGCTGTTTCAGGTGATCATGTCGGCCGTGGCGGCGCTTCTGATCGTGCATATGGCGGCGTGGATGCGGCGTCATGGCGCGACGCTCAAGGGGGTACTTGAGCGCGACGCCCAGCGCTGCCTGGCACCGGTCCGTCAGTGGGGTATCGCCAGCCTGGCGGCGCTGGCGGTCGCCCGGGAAGGCGCCGAGACACTGGTATTTCTCTATGGCATCGGTGTCGCGCAATGGCATCAGGGCACGCGCTGGGACTTTGTCCTGTCCGCCGGCCTGGGGCTGGTGATGGCAGCGCTATGTTTCTGGGCATTGCAATGGACGTCGCGGCGCTTTGCCTGGCGCCTCTATTTTGTGATCAGCGAAGCATTGTTGCTGCTGGTGGCGGCCGGTCTTTGGGTGTCGGCGCTGGAAGGGTTGATCAATCTGGGCTGGTTGCCCGCTGGCATGGATCCGCTCTGGGATACCAGTCAGTGGCTGGACGACGGTCAGGGAGTAGGGGGGATGTTAGCCTCCATCGCTGGCTATCGGGCCTGGCCGCCCTCCACCCTGGTGTTGGGCTACATCGCGTATTGGTGGCTGGTCATCATGTACCTGCAGGTTCCCCTGCGTAGGCAGAGCAGAGATCGGGTGGCATCGTGAGCATGCGTCGCTGTCTGTCCGCATCAGTCAAGCGCGGCGACGATGAGCGCTCGCGCCTGGATCAGCTAGGACATTGGCTGGCCGATCATCGTCGAGCGGTGCTGGGGCTGCAATGGAGCGTCGTGCTGTTCTATGCAGTGTTGCTGCTGATACCCCCCCTGTTGCCGCTGCCCGACTACCAGTCTCACATCTTGGGACACCTTACCGTGTTCGCCGAATTCGTTTTCTGGGGTATCTGGTGGCCCTTCGTGATGGTCAGCATGGTCGTTGCGGGGCGGCTGTGGTGTGGCCTGCTGTGTCCTGAAGGGGCGATATCGGAGGCGGCCAGTCGCGTGGGTCTGGGGCGTGCGATACCGCGCTGGATGCGCTGGGGAGGCTGGCCCTTGGTGGGTTTTGTCATGACCACCGTGTATGGCCAATTGATCAGTGTCTATCAGTACCCGAAGGCGGCACTGCTGGTGCTGGGAGGCTCAACCGTAGCCGCCGCCCTGGTGGGGGTGGTCTACGGCAAGGGCAAGCGTGTCTGGTGTCGTCATCTGTGTCCCGTCAGCGGCGTCTTCGCACTGCTTGCCAAACTCTCGCCGCTGCACGTTCGCACCGAGCCAGCCAGCTGGCACCGCTATGGCCAAAGACGGCGCAGGGGCGAGGTCGCTCGCCAACCGGCTCCAGACTGTCCCGTGCTGCTTCCACTCAAGCAGCTGGACAGCGCCAGTGATTGCCATCTGTGCTCACGCTGCACCGGCTACAAGAGCGCGATTCATCTAGAGCTGCGTGCCCCCGGGGCTGAGGTGATCGCTCCCCCTCCCCAGCGGCCGGCCACCGTGTGGGAGTACCTGCTGGTGGTGTTTGGGCTGCTGGGTGTGGCGGTGGGTGCCTTCCATTGGTCTGCGAGTCCCTGGTTCGTGGCGGCCAAGCAATCGAGCGCGGTGTGGCTCTATGGTCATGGTGCGGGCTGGCTGCTGGATGCCACGGCACCCTGGTGGCTGCTGACCCGCTACCCTGAGCAACACGATGTGTTCAGCCTGCTCGATGGCGCTCTGCTGTTGGGCTATATCGGTGTGACGGCGCTGACCCTGGGAGGCTGGACAAGCGCGCTGCTGGGGTTGGCCAATCTGCTGCTGGGCAGGTGGTCCTGGCGGCGCCTGTGGCACCTGTCCTATGCGCTGATTCCTCTGGCCGGCGGAGGTGTGTTTCTGGGGCTGTCGATGACCACCCTGACGCTGCTGCGTGGGGATGGCTGGCAGCTGCTGTGGGCCGATGATGTGAGAGCGCTGCTGTTGACCCTTGTGGTGGTGGTCAGCGCTTGCTTGAGCTGGGGCCTGCTCGGACGTTACGTATCAGGCATGCGGCGTGGCCTGGCCATGGGGCTGATGGTGCTGGCCCAGGCGCCCGTGGTGGGCGCCTGGTGGTTGCTGTTCTGGGGCTGGTGATGCCGCTATCGCGGGAGTGCGACAGGACTAGGCGGCATCCAGGAAGGGCGCCTTCATGGCGTCGATGATCTGGCGCATCTCCTCGTCGGAGGTGATGTAGGCGGGCATGGTATAAAGCCATCGGCCGAAGGAACGCAGCCACACTCCGCGTGAGCGGGCGATGTCAGCCGCATGGGCAAGAGCGGAGGCATCGTGCACTTCGATGACTCCGGTAGCTCCCAGCACGCGCACGTCAGCGACAGCAGGATGCTGGCGCAGACTGTCGTCGCCGGCCAGCTCGCGGGTCAGGATGGCATTGAGGTGCGAGATCTTGCCCAGGTAGTCCTCCTCCTCGAACACTCGCAGGCTCTCCAGCGCAACCCGACAGGCCAGCGGGTTGCCCATGAAGGTGGGGCCATGCATGAAGGCATGCAGCTGGCTGTCACCGATGAAGGTGTCATGGACGCGGGTGGTGGCCAGGGTGGCGGCATGGCCCAGGTAGCCGCCGGTCAAGCCTTTGGACAGCACCATGATGTCGGGCGTGATATCGGCATGGTCGGCGGCGAACATCTTGCCGGTGCGGCCAAAGCCGGTGGCGACTTCATCGAACACCAGCAGGACATCAAACTCGTCACACAGCGCTCGTGCGCCGCGCAGATAGTGCGGTGACGTCATGTTGAGACCACCCGCCGCCTGCAGCAGGGGTTCCATCAGCAGGGCGGCTATCTCGTGGTGGTGCTGCTCAAGCACGCTGCGTAGCGCCGCCAGATCCGCCTCGACCTGTTGCGCAGTGGCGCCATAAGGCGCCTTGGGTGCCGGCGCGAAGTGGTGTTCGGGCAGGTAGCCGGCAAACAGCGAGTGCATGCCTTCCTCCGGGTCGCACACTGCCATGCAGCCGGCGGTGTCACCGTGGTAGGCCTTCATCAACGACAGCATCCGGCGCTTGCCCGAATGGCCACGCAGATGGTGGTACTGGACGGCCATCTTCATGGCCACTTCCATGCCGACGGAACCGCTATCGGAGAAGAACACGTGCTCGAGTCCGTCGGGTGTGAGTCGCACCAGCTCCCGCGCCAGCTGATCGGCGGGATCGTGGGTCAGCCCGCCCAGCATGACATGGCACAGGGTGTCAGCTTGTTGCTTGATGGCGTCGACCAGGCGCGGATGACCGTAGCCATGAATCATGCACCACCATGAGCAGGTCGCATCGAGCAGAGATTCGCCGGTGTCCAGGGTGAAGCGGGTGCCGCGCCCGCCGACCACCCTGGGTGCGGCGGCTTGTGTCTTGAGGTGGGCGTAGGGGTGCCAGACGGGAGAGGGCATCTCGGCTCCTGAGGGTTTAGTAAACCAAAAATATTTCGTCGAGTTTACCATTGCTCCCGCGGCTCCCACCAGCCGGGTAGGCTCCGTCAGGCTATTCAGGGATGCTGGGCGTCGACGCGCTTGAGGAAACGCTCGAACAGAAAGGACTCCTCGTTCTTGAGGGACCGGCTGAGGCAGTCGATGAACTCCCGGCGTGGATAGGTGAAGACGCGCGGGGCCTTGTAGGCATCCAGATCGATGGCGATGATCGTACCGTCGACCACCAGGAAGTTGTCGGTATGCAGGCCTCGACAGTGAATGCGGTCACGATACAGCGCTTCCAGGATGTCCAGGTAGCGCTCCTGCAAGGCGGGATCATCGAGTACCAGCTGTTTCAGCGCCACACCATGGACGTTGGCGGTGACCAGACGGTAGCGCTGAGCGTCAAGAATGGTGGGCGTGTCGATTCCCAGGCGCTCCAGGCGACGGGCTACGTAGCGAAAGTTGTGTCCCGGGTAGCGGCGAATGCCCAGGCGGTAGCGCCAGCGATCGCTCGCCTTGGGTGTGAAGGTCTTGATAAAGGCATCCTGGTCCGGGTCGTAGTGGACCTCGGTGTACTTGCCAGTCTGGATAAGCTGCATGATGTCCTTTGAAGCGAGGCGAAATCGAAGGGTAGGGCAGGGTCAGCGCAGTGGCCGAGGGCCTTAGGCGTCTTCGTCGAAGCGTGCGACGAACAAGGCCTCAAGGGCGTCGAGCACCGCATCGGCGTCGGGACCTTCTGCTTCCAGGGTCAACACGGTGCCGCAGGGGGCCGCCAGCATCAGCAGGGACATGATGTTGGCGGCATCCCCACAGCGCTGACCGTGGTGCACGGTCACGGAGGCGTCGAACGTCTGACAGCAGGTGACCAGGCGAGTGGCCGCCCGAGCGTGCAGCCCGCGGCGGTTGGTAAGGGTCAGTTCGCGTCTGGCCACGCTCATTGTGCCCCGCTGTCCAGACGACGTTGCTGGCCAAGCTCGCGGTGGCGCAGGCGTATTCTCGGGTGGTCATCGACCAGCGCCGCGGCGATGCTCTCGGCCAGATAGACCGAGCGATGCTGACCCCCGGTGCAGCCTACGGCCACCGTCAGATAACTGCGCTGGCTGGCCTGATAGCGTGGCAGCCAGTTGCGCACCCAGGTCAGGATGTCGCGCTTCATGTCGGCGACGTCCTGATAGTGCTCAAGGAAGGTGATCACGCTTTGATCGCAGCCGTTGGCATCCCGCAGCGATGGCTCCCAGTAGGGGTTAGGCAGGCAGCGTGCATCGAACACGATGTCGGCGTCGGGGGGCACGCCACGCTTGAAGCCAAAGGACTCGATGGTCAGGCTCAGCTGGCCGCTGCGATGATCGGCCACCTGCTCGGCGATGCGTGAACGCAGCTCATGTACGGACAGGCGGGAGCTGTCGATGATCAGATCTGCCAGGTCGCGAATGCCAGACAACGCCTTCTGCTCGGACTCGATGGCCTCGGCCAGGGTCATGTCGGTATTGCGGGTCAGCGGGTGGCGGCGTCGAGTATGGGAGTAGCGTTCCAGCAGAATCCGCGCGTCGCTGGTGAGATAGACGACCTGACAGTCGATGGGACCTTGCTTCAGCGCCGTCAGCTGCGCGGGAAAACGCTCCAGCGCCTCGGGCAGATTGCGCGCATCGACACTGACGGCAATGCGCTGTGAATGTCCATTCTCCAGCTCTTCGACCAGTGACCCCAGCAGCGTCGCTGGCAAGTTGTCGATGGCGTAGAAGCCCAGGTCTTCGAGAGCCTGAAGCGCCACGGACTTTCCCGAGCCAGAGCGACCACTGATGATCACGAGCTGCATGTCCTGTCTCCTTGGCAGGGGGCGATAAGAGGGCAGTTGGTGTCAACCGCGCGGTGACGGCCAGATCACGCTCGATCAGAGCGTACTATCTAGCTAGATGGTAATCAGCTAGATGGCAATCAGCTAGAGGTTAATCAGCGAGATCCCCATCAGCGAGGCGCCATTCTTCAAGGCGCCAGGCAAGGCGTGCGCCATCAAGGCATAGGATCAAGGCGCTTTCGCTGCGTGCCGTCAGCTCGTGGCGTCGCCCGGGGCTTGCTGGCGAATCGCTTCCTGCAAGCGCTCGTGCAGCTCGCGCTGGGACGTCGCGTGGCGCAGGCGATGTCGGGTATCGGCGTCATTCATGACCCCGGCCACCTGTCCCAGCAGGGCAAGGTGAGCATCATCCGCTTCCTCAGGCACCAGCAAGACAAATACCAGGTCCACCGGTTCGCCGTCGATGGCGTCGAAATCAATCGGCTCTGCCAGCTTGAGAAAGCCAGAGATAGGGGCCTTGCAGTGAGGGTTGCGAGCATGCGGAATGGCCACGCCATTGCCGATGCCGGTGCTACCCAGACGTTCGCGGCCGATCAGGCGACTGAAGACTTCCTGGCTATCCAGGCTTGGTGTGTTCTGCGCAATGAAGGTGCTGAAAAATTCCAGCACCCTCTTCTTGCTGCCCCCCGGGACGTCAAATAGCGTGCGCTCGGGGGGGAGAATGGCATCCAATGTCATGAGAGGTCAGCGAATTCCGGCGCCTTGGGCGCGGGCTTGGGATTTTTCCTTGTGCTTGACGAGCTGGCGGTCCAGCTTGTCGGCAAGGGCGTCGATGGCGGCGTACATGTCGCCGTCCTGGGCTTCTGCATGCAGGTCTGCACCGGCAGCGTGAAGCGTACAGGCAGCCTGTTGGCGCTCCTTCTCCACCGAGAGGGTGACCTGCACATTGGTGATGTTGTCGTAGTGGCGCTCCACACGGGCGAGCTTCTCTTGTACGTAGTCACGCAGGGGATCGGTCAATTCGACGTGGTGGCCGGTAATGTTGACTTGCATGACAAGGCTCCTTGCTCTTGCGGGTGGTAGCCCGATTGTAACCCTTTTTCCGATCCTGCAAACCCCCCTGCTTCTAAGCATTAAGACGCAGATGTCGTGCGATATTTCAAGCGCTTGCGCTTTTCATGTAACTGCGCTACGCGCTCTGCTCGCCGCCTGTCTCGAGCCATCTGACCGGGCTCAGCGCAGGCGCTTGCGCTCGCTTGAAGAGGGAATATTCATCGCTTCTCGATACTTGGCGACGGTGCGTCGGGCGACGTTGACACCGTCTTCGGCGAGCAGCTCCACCAATTTGCTGTCAGACAGCGGTTTGCGAGGCGGCTCCTGCTGGACCAGCGACTTGATCATGGCGCGTATGGCAGTGCTGGAATGGGCATCCCCATCCTGGCCCACCTGGCTGGAAAAGAAATACTTGAGCTCGAACACTCCCCGTGGCGTATGCACGAATTTCTGGGTCGTCACCCGGGAGATGGTCGATTCGTGCATCTCCACCTTGGCCGCAATGTCTGCCAACACCAGTGGTTTCATGGCGGCTTCACCCTGCTCGAGGAAGTCGAGCTGCCGCTCCATGATTTCGCGTCCGACCCTCAACAGGGTGTCGTTGCGGCTTGCCAGGCTCTTGATCAGCCAGCGCGCCTCCTGCAGGTGGTCCTTCAGAAACTGGTTGTCCTGGCTCTTGTCGGCCCGTCGGATCAACGCCGCATAGTCGGGTTGAATGCGCAGGCGTGGCATCGCCTCAGGGTTCAGCTCGACGCGCCAGCCTTCTTCGGTGTGGCGGACCACCAGATCGGGAATGACATAGTCGTTGTCGCTGTCGCCGTACTGGCTGCCAGGCCTAGGGTCGAGGCCACGGATCAGTTCGATGACATCGTCCAGCTGCTCTTCGGTCAGGCTCAGGCGGCGCTTAAGCAGACGACGATCACCGCTGGCCAGCGCCTCGAGAAACTGGCGTACCAGTCTTCCCGCCTGGGGCAGAAGGGGGGTGTCACGCGGCAGGCTGTCCAGTTGCAGCTGCAGGCATTCGCGCAAATCTCGGGCAAATACACCGGTAGGTTCGAATTGCTGCAGCCTGGCCAGCACCGACGCCACGTCCTGCAGGGGCGGGGCAGCAGCGTCGTCATCGGCCAGGCCCTGGGCGATATCGTCAAGGTGTCCCACCAGGTAGCCATCGCCGTTGACCGCGTCAATCAGGCACTCTGCGATGCGCCTGTCATTATCATTGAGGTCCAGCAGGGCCAGCTGCCAGCTAAGGTGGCCATGCAGGGATTGCCCGCTGGCCTGGCGCTCGAAGTCGGGCGCCTCGGCGCTGCCGGCCGGGGCGGTGCCAAGGTCTTGATAGGTATCGGACCAGTCGCTGTCGACCGTTAGCTCGGAGGGGATCTCGTCGGCCCAGTCATCGTCCTTGCTGTCCTTGACCTGCAGCTCGCCGAATTCATCCTCCAGCTCGAGCATCGGGTTGGCCTCGAGCGCCTGCTGGACTTCCTGGCGCAGGTCCAGCGTGGAAAGCTGGAGCAGGCCAATAGCCTGTTGCAGCTGAGGGGTCATGGTCAGCTGGGTGCCGATCTTCAGCTGCAGTGACGCCTTGAGGGCCATGATGTGACTTCCGTTCGTGGAGCTGAAAAGCCTTACCCTAACGGCGGGTCAGGTACCATGCAAGCTTCTTGCCAACTTGTGGGCGGGGCGCGGCGCGCAGGGCTTGCTGTGCTCCGCATGCGCGTCAGTGCAAGGTCGAGCGGGCGCCATGAAGACCCTGCCAACATAGCGGCCCGGCAGCGCCCATGGTGGTTAAAGGCGAAAGTTTTCGCCGAGATAGACTTCCTTGACGCGCTGGTTGGCAAGGATCGACTCGGCACTGCCTTCGGCGATGATCTGGCCGTCGCCGACAATGTAGGCGCGGTCACAGATGTCCAGCGTCTCGCGCACGTTGTGGTCGGTGATCAAGACGCCGATGTCACGAGCCTTGAGCTGGCGAATGATCGACTTGATCTCGCCGACGGAGATCGGATCCACCCCGGCAAAGGGTTCGTCGAGCAGAATGAAGGCGGGTTCTGTGGCCAGGGCTCGGGCGATCTCGACCCGACGTCTTTCCCCGCCGGACAGGCTCATGCCCGGGTTGTCGCGAATGTGGCTGACATGGAAGTCTTCGAGCAGTTGCTCAAGGCGCGCCTGGCGACCTTCCCGGTCGAGGTCCTTGCGGGTCTCGAGGATCGCCATGATGTTGTCGGCTACGGACAGCTTGCGGAAGATGGAGGCTTCCTGTGGCAGGTAGCCAATACCCGCCAGTGCCCGCTGGTGCATGGCCGCGCGGCTCAGGTCGTCATCGTCGATGCTGATGGTGCCAGCATCCGCCCTGACCAGTCCGACGATCATGTAGAAGGAGGTGGTCTTGCCTGCGCCGTTGGGGCCCAACAGGCCCACGATGCTGCCCTGTTCGATGGACAGGCTGATGTCCTGGACGACGCGGCGCTTCTTGTAGCTCTTGGCCAGATGGCGAGCGTGGAGAGTCTTCATCAGTTTCCTTGGCTTTCCGGCTCGAGGGTCATGCGAATGCGCTGCTGGCCGTCGACACCCTGTGCGCTGGAGCGAGCCTGGACGACGCGGCGATCCAGAAAGTACTCCAGGTAGGCGCCGTCGAAGGTGTCATTGGCCTTGTGCAATTCCGCCTGGTCGATGAGTTCCATGCGGCGCTCGGCAACATGGTAGACCACCTTCTTGCCCCAGCCCTTGACCACCGGCTCTTCCGGCGAAGGCTGCTGCTCCAGATAGGCACGGGAGCCAGTCGCCGTGGCGCGGGACAGCTGACCCTGGTCGTTGCGCTGAATTTCCACACGCTCACCGGTCAGCAGCATGCTGCCCTGCTGAATACGCACATCGCCGGTATACACCGCTGTGCCTGCGCGGTCATCCAGGTCCAGCTGGTCGGCCTCTACCTGAATGGGGGCGCTGCGGTCGCTTTCCAGCGCCAGAGTGACGGTGCTGGTGGCGACGCTCGTCAGGCCCAGGGCCAGGGCGAGCAGTAGCGCGGGACGGGGACGCATCATGGAAGTGACTCCTTGTTAGGGCTCGGGCTGAGAGCGGCTCTGGCTTATTGAGGCTCTGGCGGATGATAGCCGGTGACATTGTCGGTCAGACGGGCGGTATTGTCATGGATCCAGGCATCGAAGCGCTCGCCTCGCATTTCCTGGGGGGGCTGACGCAATACCGCAGGCGTCTCACTCCAGGCGTGGCCTGAATCGCTGTCATAGACCAGCACCTCGGTATCCAGCTGCCAGCGCTCGGCAGGGGCCTCGAGGTGGGCATCTCCGGTCAGTGTCAGAGGGTTGCCGTCCGGGCCAAGTTCGCCGTCGGTGGCAGTGGCGATCCACAGGCGGCCGCTGTCATCGACAAGCTCCATGTCAGGTTGGTCGACGCGGGTGATGTCATCCAGCGGGGTGTGCACCAGACGTGGGGTCGTGATGCGTTGATGGGGCGCACCCTCGGTGTCGAAGCGCGTCAGGGTGGCATCGATCAGGTAGTAGTCCGGCTCGCCGGCCTGATCGTCGGTGATCAGGTCGGGCACAGTGCCGTCCCGCGGGTCGAGCAGGGCCAGACCGCCGCCCAGCACCAGCAGCAGGATGACCAGCCAGAAACGGAAGCCGGGCCGCAGTGAGCGCCATGTCATATCAGGGGTCCGTCCTTCAGGTAGCTGTCCACCACGCCGTCGAGTCGCCCTTGGGCAGCCAGCAAGGTATCCGTGATGTCGCGCACTGCGCCATGGCCGCCGTCGCGCTCGGTGACCCAGCGGGCGCGTTCGCGAATGTAGAACGGGGCGCCTGGCACGCTGATGCCCACGCCACAGCGGTCAATGCACGGCAGGTCGGGCAGGTCGTCTCCGCAATAGGCCACCTCTTCCAGTGACAGCGACAGCTCGGCGCACAGCGATTCCAGCGCCGGCAGCTTGCGTTCGACACCTTGCTGGACGTGCTGGATGCCCAGCGCCTTGGCGCGCTGGGAGACCATGGGTGAACTACGCCCGGTG
The DNA here is from genome assembly GCF_017303055.1 of Halomonas litopenaei. Taxonomy (GTDB): domain Bacteria; phylum Pseudomonadota; class Gammaproteobacteria; order Pseudomonadales; family Halomonadaceae; genus Halomonas; species Halomonas litopenaei_A. The sequence goes on from NZ_JAEKJT010000001.1 coordinate 167,184, forward strand.
ATCAGAGCGACGTCGATTCCCGCGCGCCTGGCCAGCTTGATACCGTGGCCATCAAGGGTGTTGAAGGCCTTCAGTTCTGTACCGTCGGCATGAAAGATAAGCTGCCCATCGGTCAGCACGCCGTCCACATCCAGCGCCAGCAGCTTCACGCGGCCAAGTCGTTGCACCAGGTCAGGGGAGAGTGAGGCAAGTGGGTCGTGGGCCATCATGGCGATCCTTGATGTTGAGTGGGCAGAAGGAGTGACGGCAGCTGCCCGGCGGTAGCGCCCGGAGTGCCGCCAGGCCAGGCGTCAAATGACACCTGCTGCCAGCAGGTCATGCATGTGTAGCGCGCCAACCGGGCGCTGCTGGTCATCCACCACCGCCAAAGCGGTGATGCGACTGTCTTCCATCAGCTTGACGGCTTCCGCCGCCAGGGTGTCGGGACGGATGCGCCGTCCGGGACTGGTCATGACATCGTCCACGCTCAGGGTGCTGAAATCCTGGTGGCGGTCAAGGGTTCGGCGCAGGTCGCCATCGGTATAGACGCCCGCCAGGGTGCCGTCATCGGCCACTACGCAGGTGAAACCGAGGCCCTGGCGAGTGATCTCGAGCAGAGCATCTCTGAGCGGTGAGCCAGTCGCCACGACGGGAAGTCTGTCGCCGGTATGCATCAGGTCTGCCACCGTCAGCAGCAGGCGTTTGCCCAGGCTGCCACCGGGGTGGGACAGCGCGAAGTCTTCCGCGGTAAAGCCGCGGGATTCAAGCAGTGCGACGGCCAGGGCGTCACCCAGGGCAAGCGCGGCCGTGGTAGAGGACGTGGGGGCGAGATCGAGCGGGCAGGCCTCGCGTTCGACGCCGGCATCCAGATGGGCCTCGGCGTGGCGCGCCAGGGTCGACCCGGGCCTGCCGGTCATGCTGATCAGCGGAATGCCCATACGCTTCAATAGAGGCAGCAAGGCGGTAACTTCGGCAGTCTCGCCGGAATTGGACAGCGCCAGGACCACGTCACCTGGGGTGATCATGCCAAGGTCGCCATGGCTGGCTTCACCGGGATGAACGAAGAACGCCGGGGTGCCGGTGCTGGCCAGAGTGGCGGCGATCTTGCCGCCGATGTGGCCGGATTTGCCCATGCCTGTCACCACCACCCGTCCTTGGCAGGCCAGGATCAGCGTGCAGGCGCGCTCAAAGGCCTCATCGAGGCGCTGAATCAACGCATCGACCGCGTCGCGCTCCAGTTCCAGCGTGCGTCGGGCGATAGCGCGAACATTGATGGGTGTCGAGGGCGACGCCCCGTCGGGAAATTTGGTCATGGCCATGATTGTTGCCGTTTACCACCGTTGTCACAAGGGTCAGGCTGTCAGGGAGGTACCCAGCCAGAACAGATAGAAGGCGTAGCTGGCTGCCAGCAGCGCGCCGACGATGCGTCCGACGCGCCCGCGGCGCTGCCACAGCAGGATGGCCGCCAGTGCCAGCGTCAGGCCGAGCATGACCGGAAAGTCGCGCCCCGCGGCGTCAGGGTCGGTGGCCCCCGGTGCCAGCAAGCCAGGTACGGGCAGCACGGCCAGCATGTTGAACAGGTTGGAGCCGATGACATTGCCGATGGCGAGGTCGTGGTGACGCTTCAGGGCGCTGGCAACACAGGCGGCAAGCTCGGGCAGGCTGGTGCCGATAGCGACGACGGTCAGGCCAATGACCAGCTCGCTCACCCCGAAGGAGCGTGCCAGCTCGGTTGCGCCCCAGACCAGCCCGCGGGAGCTGGCGATCATCACCGCCAGGGTCACGACCAGCCAGACAAGGGCCTTGCCCAGCGCCATGCCGGGGATCTCGCCGGCGACGTCCTGTTGCCCTTCGTCTGCGCGAAACAGCCACCAGATGCTGAACACCAGCAGGGCCAGCAGCAGGGCCGCGTCGACGCTGTTCAGCTGGCCATCGGCCAGGGCATAGCCGGCCAGTCCGGTCGCGCCCAGCAGTAGTGGCAGTTCGCGACGAACGATGCTGAAACGCACCGGAATCGGCACGACCAGGGCGGTCACGCCCAGTACCAGCGCGATGTTGGCGATGTTGGAGCCGAGTGCATTGCCGGTAGCAAGGTCAGGCGTGCCATCCAGTGATGCCATCACCGACACGACGATCTCCGGGGCGGAGGTGCCGATGGAGACGATGGTCATGCCGACCAGCATGATGCTCATGCCGGCGCGATACGCGGTTGCAGCGGCCGCGCCAACGAAGCGATCGGCGCTCCATAGCAGGCCAACAAGACCAAGAGCGACAGCGACGAGCGGTAACAACATGCGGACAACCTGATGGTGAATATCGAGGGCGCCCATTGAACCCTGCCAACATCCTGCGCGCAAGCGCGCAGCCGCTGCACTGGCGTGGCATGTTTCAGTTAAGATACGATGTTCGAAAACCGAGCGCATGGCAACGCGCTCTATCATGTTTCCTGGTTCCATGGTCGTGGCGGAGCCCGTCTGCGTTTTGCAGCGAGCGAGGCAGCGGCGTTTGTTTCATGGCGACCATCATTGTTTGGGGACTGCGATGACGGCTTCCTCCTTGGTGGAGGTGGAGAACCTGCATTTCACGCGCGGCGATAGAGATATCTTTCGTGGCGTGGATCTCTCCATTCCCCGCGGCAAGATCACGGCCATCATGGGCCCCAGTGGTACCGGCAAGACCACTCTGCTGAAGCTGATCGGCGGGCAGCTGGCGCCGAGCGCCGGCAGGGTGCTGATCGACGGGCACGATGTGCACCGACTGTCGCGCAAGGATCTATTCCAGATGCGGCGACGCATGGGCATGCTGTTCCAGAGCGGTGCGCTGTTCTCCGACCTTAGCGTGTTCGAGAACGTGGCGTTTCCCCTGCGCGTGCATACGGATCTTCCGGAGAGCATGGTGCGCGATGTGGTGCTGATGAAGCTCGAAGCGGTCGGGCTGCGTGGTGCTCGCGATCTGATGCCTTCGGAGCTGTCTGGCGGGATGACGCGGCGAGTGGCGCTGGCGCGTGCGGTGGCCCTCGACCCTGAGCTGATTCTGTATGACGAGCCATTCGTCGGTCAGGATCCGATCTCGATGGGTGTGCTGGTTCAGCTTATTCGTCGTCTCAACCAGGCTCTGGGCTTGACCTCGGTGGTGGTCTCCCATGATATCAAGGAGACCTTGTCCATTGCCGATTATGTCTATGTGGTAGCGGACGGAAGAGTCATGGCCCACGGTACGCCCGCTTCTCTGGACGTCGAGCAGGACCCCCGCGTCAGCCAGTTTGTGCATGGCGAGCCGGATGGGCCTGTCCCGTTCCATTACCCGGCCAATGATTTCTATGACGATATTCTGGGGCAGGAGGAAGCATGATCGAGCGGATCAGTCGCCTTGGGCGGCGTGGCTGTGACCTGCTCGAGGCAGTGGGCCGGGCAGGGCTATTTCTAGCGCAATCGATGTTTGGCCGTCCCACCATGGGGGGCATCAGTCTGTGGATTGCCCAGGTCTACATGGTCGGTGTGCTGTCGCTGGCGATCATTCTTGTATCTGGCCTGTTTATCGGCATGGTGCTGGCGCTGCAGGGCTACACCATTCTGGTCGACTTTGGCGCGGCGGATGCGCTGGGGCAGATGGTCTCCCTGGCCTTGCTTCGCGAGCTGGCGCCGGTGGTGGCGGCACTGCTGTTTGCGGGACGCGCGGGGTCAGCGTTGACCGCCGAGATTGGCCTGATGAAAGCCACTGAGCAGCTGACCAGCATGGAAATGATCGGCGTCGATCCGCTGCGTAGAATCGTGGCGCCCAGACTGTGGGCTGGCTTTGTCTCGCTGCCGCTGTTGACCATCGGTTTCAGCGTAGTGGGCATCTATGGCGGTTATCTTGTCGGCGTCGAGTGGCTGGGGGTGTTCGAGGGCTCCTATTGGGGCAACATGCAGGCCAGCGTCGGGTTCTTCAACGACATTGGCAACGGCATCGTCAAGAGCCTGATGTTTGCCTTGGTGGTGACCTGGATCGCCGTGTTTCAGGGTTACGACCTGATCCCGACCTCCGAAGGTATCTCGCGGGCGACCACCCGGACCGTAGTGTATTCCTCCCTGGCCGTACTGGGCTTGGATTTCGTGTTGACCGCCGTGATGTTCGGCGGGCTTTCCTGATTTTTCGGAGACTGCCCATGAAGCGCAGCAAGACAATGGAATTGAGTGTTGGCCTGTTCATGCTGGCCGGCATATTGGGCCTGGTGTTCCTGGGGCTCAAGGTCAGCGGGCTCGACCTGCAGCGCGCCGACGACACCTTCGAGCTACGTGCCAACTTCGCCAACATCGGCGGTCTCAAGCCGCGGGCGCGGGTGACCATGGCGGGCGTTACCGTGGGTCGGGTCGAGAGCATTGACCTGAATACCGAGTGGTATGACGCCGAAGTCGTGATGTCTCTCGATAACGAACTTTCCGGCATGCTGCCGGACGACAGCACGGCCGCCATCTTGACGTCCGGCCTGCTGGGCGAGCAGTACATCGGTTTGTCCGTCGGCGGATCGCCGGAGATGATCGAGGACGGCGGTGTCGTGCGAGACACTCAGTCCGCGCTGGTGCTAGAGGAACTCATACAGCAATTCGTGTCCAACCTGACGAAAGACTGATCCGGCAGTTTCCGGACTGACAAGGAGGCTTCAATGACCCGTTCTCTGCACGCCATGGTTCAGCTGCGGCGCTGGATGGTAGCGCTGATGATGGTGCTGGTCAGCTTGCCCGCTCTGGCCCAGCAATCTCCCGAGCAAATGATTCGCGACAGCATCGATGGCTTGATGGGCAAGATCGATGGCCGTGAGTCGTACTATATGGAGCACCCTCAGGAGCTCAAGCAGGTGGTGGACGATAGCCTGCGCGGTGTTGCCGACTTTCGCTACATAGGCGCCAGCGTGATGGGGCGGTACTTCAACAACGCCACCTCGCAGCAGCGCTCTCGCTTCGTCGACGTCTTCAAGCAGACGCTGCTGGATACCTATGCCAAGGGCCTGGTGACGTTCGAGTATGACTCCATTCGGGTGCTCGACAACCAGTCGGCGGCTCGCTACGAGGATCAGGCCAGCGTCGACATGGAGGTGGTGGCGACCGATGGCACGGTTTACCCGGTCAGCTACACGCTGCGTCAGTCCAACGGCAAGTGGCAGGTGGTCAATGTGATCGTCAATGGCATCAACCTGGGCCTGACATTCCGCAATCAGTTTGACCAGGCGATGCGCCAGTACAACCGCGACTACGACGCAGTCATCAACAACTGGAGCCCCGACGTGGGTGTCGACGAGCTGGAGCGTGGTGCGTGAGCGTATTGATCGAAGTGGCGTCGGCCCGGTTGCTTGAGGACGAAGGCACCCTGAGGGTCTGCGGCAAGGTCAACTTCGAAGGCGCTGCCGAAATGGCGGAAGCAGGGCGTGAGTGGCTCGAAGAGCGGGCGCAGGGCTCCCCCGTGTGTCTCGACCTCAGTGAGGTCGAGCACGTGTCCAGCGCCGCGCTGACGATGATGCTCGAATGGGCGCGAACCATGCGTCGCGCAGGACTGTCGTTGAACAGCATCAAGCTGTCGCCTCCGCTATGGCAGTTGACGGAGCTTGCGGGGCTCGACGATCTATTGCCTTCGACCTGCGCACGCGCCTGACCGCTGTCGTCACTATCGTGCATGCCGCGCCCCCGAATGCGATGCGTATTCGGGGGCGCGCTGCTTTCGGAAGTCATCAGCGACAGGCTCCGTCGTGCCGTAGCCGGCTTGACCGCCGGCGGCACGTACCGAGCCTGGGGAAAGTGTCTACGTCATCGCCAAGCGCGTCGCTTTTCTTTACCATATGCCCTTTGTGTTTTTTCGGGCGCGGCGCACCCTCGTCGGCGCACCGTGTCTTACGCCAGTTGAAGGAGCAGGGGCATGCAACCCAGCGACGTTAAAGCGCTGCTCGAGAGCCGAGTCGACGGCTGCGAATTTCATATCCAAGGTGAAGGCTGCAACTTTCAGGTCATCGCCGTGGGCGAACGCTTCGCCGGACTGACGCCGGTCAAGCGTCAGCAGGTTATCTACGGCGCATTGTCAGAGGAAATTGCCTCTGGTGCCCTTCACGCCGTCAGTATCAAGACGTTTACCCCTTCCCAGTGGCAATCGGCCGCTGAGAACACTGGAGCCTGATGGTAGCGCCCGCATGGACAAATTGATCATTACCGGCAACGGACCCGCCGAGGGCGATGTCTGGGCCAGCGGTGCCAAGAACGCGGCTCTGCCGATTCTGTGTGCCACCTTGCTTTCCGAAGAGCCGGTAACCATCGGCAATCTTCCTCATCTTCAGGACATCACGACCACGCTTGAGCTGCTTGGCCATATGGGCGTGCAGGCCGTGATGGGCGAGAAGATGTGTATCCAGCTCAATGGGGCTCAGGTCAGCGATTGTCATGCGCCCTATGAGCTGGTCAAGAAGATGCGTGCATCAATTCTGGTGCTGGGTCCGCTACTGGCCCACTTCGGCAAGGCGGATGTGTCGCTGCCAGGTGGCTGTGCGATCGGCTCGCGTCCGGTGGACCTGCATATTCGTGGCCTGGAAGCCATGGGTGCCGACATTCGGGTCGAGGGCGGCTACATTCGCGCCAGCAGTGATGGACGGCTGAAGGGTGCCACCATCTTTTTCGATGTGGTCACCGTCACCGGCACCGAGAACCTGTTGATGGCGGCGACGCTGGCCGAAGGTACCACCATTCTGGAGAACGCCGCCAAGGAACCCGAGGTGGTGGATCTTGCCGAGTGCTTGATCAAGATGGGTGCGCGTATCCGCGGTCATGGAACCGACACCATCGTGATCGAAGGTGTCGAGCGCTTGCACGGGGCGCATCATGATGTGATGCCTGACCGTATCGAGACCGGAACCTTCCTGGTGGCAGCGGCGTTGAGCCGAGGTCGCGTCAGGGTCCGGCGTACCCGTGCGGACATCCTCGAGGCGGTGCTGGCCAAGCTTGAAGAAGCCGGTGCCAAGATCACCACCGGGGACGACTGGATCGAGCTGGACATGCAGGGGCGGCGACCGCGAGCCGTCAATATCCGCACCGCGCCTTACCCGGCTTTTCCCACCGACATGCAGGCCCAGTTCGTGGCCATGAATGCCGTTGCAGAGGGTTCCTCGCGGGTGGTGGAGACGATCTTTGAAAATCGCTTCATGCACGTACAGGAACTGAACCGCATGGGCGCGAACATCGCCCTTGAGGGAAATACCGCGGTGATCACCGGCGTCGAACGTCTGTCTGGCGCCCCGGTAATGGCCACCGACCTGCGCGCCTCGGCGTCGTTGGTCATCGCTGCGATGATGGCAGAAGGTGAGACCCTGGTGGACCGGATCTACCATATCGACCGCGGCTATGAGTGCATCGAGGAAAAGCTGCATCTTCTGGGTGCACGCATCAAGCGCGTTCCAGGTTAATGCGTTGGCGGGGGCGCCCCCGCCCCACGCGCGACACGCCACCTCGACATCCATCCCGACAACCGGGCGAGATCATGAGTAAGCAATTGATAGTGGCGCTCTCCAAGGGGCGCATCCTCGACGAGACCCTGCCGTTGCTGGCCGATGCGGGCATTCGTCCGGCGGAAGACCTGCGCAAGAGCCGTAAGCTGTTGTTCGACACCAACCTGCCGGACGTCAAGCTGGTGGTGATTCGAGCCACCGACGTGCCCACCTATGTCCAGCTTGGGGCTGCCGACCTTGGCGTCGCCGGCAAGGATGTGCTGCTTGAGCATGGGGCTGAAGGGTTGTACGAGCCGCTGGACTTGAACATTGCGCGCTGCAAGCTGATGACGGCAGGCATCCAGGGGGCTGAGCCTGCTCGGGCCAGGCGCCGGGTGGCGACGAAATTCGTCAATGTGGCGCGACGTTACTATGCCGAGCAGGGTATCCAGGCAGAGGTGATCAAGCTTTACGGGGCGATGGAGCTGGCGCCGCTGATGAACCTTGCCGACGAAATCGTCGATATCGTCGATACCGGCAATACCCTGCGTGCCAACGGCATGGAGCCCAGGGAGCTGATGGCGCATATCAGCACCCGTTTGGTGGTGAACCAGGCCTCGATGACGATCAAGCATGATCGGATCAAGCCGTTGATCAAGCGCCTGAGTGATGCGGTGGACGCGCGTCGGCAAGCCGCTGGCTGATCGGCGGGCTTGAGCGCCGGGATCAGGTGGTATGCCCCTGCTGACACGGTGGCAAGTGACGTGATAAAGCGTGACACGAAGGCGGGTGAGAGAAGGTGGTTGGACAAGACTGCGGAGATGACCAGATGGCCCAGCAAGCGCCGATAGTGGCAAGACTTTCGACCAGTGATGGCGATTTCACAGCGCGGCTTTCCGAGCTGCTGGCGTGGGAGGGGGTATCCGACCATCAGGTGCAGCAGACGGTCAGCGATATCATCGCCCAGGTACGCGAACAGGGTGATGAGGCGCTGGTAGAGCTCAGTCGGCGCCTGGATCGTCTCGAGGTGTCGAGCATGTCTGAGTTGCTGCTCGGGCCGGACCGCCTGCAGGCGGCCTACGACGGCCTGGAGAGCACTCAGCGAGATGCGTTGACCACCGCTGCCGATCGCATCCGCCGCTATCATGAGCGCCAGAAGCCAGAGTCGTGGCAGTACACCGAAGCCGATGGCACCGTGCTGGGGCAGAAAGTCACTCCGCTGGATCGTGCTGGCGTCTACGTGCCTGGTGGCAAGGCAGCGTATCCCTCATCGGTGTTGATGAATGCGGTGCCTGCCAAGGTGGCGGGTGTGGGCGAAATCGTCATGGTCGTTCCTACCCCGGATGGCGTGGTCAATGACCTGGTGCTGGCAGCTGCCCATCTTGCTGGGGTCGACAAGGTGTTTACCCTGGGTGGCGCCCAGGCGGTGGCTGCGCTGGCCTACGGCACGGCCAGCGTGCCCAGGGTCGACAAGATTGTCGGGCCAGGCAACATCTATGTCGCCACCGCCAAGCGCGCGGTGTTCGGGCAGGTCGGCATCGACATGATCGCTGGCCCCTCGGAAATCCTGATCGTCTCGGATGGCAAGACGGACCCGGAGTGGCTGGCCATGGATCTGTTTTCCCAGGCCGAGCACGACGAGATTGCACAGGCGATTCTGGTCAGCTGGGACGAACAGCACCTGGCCGAGGTAGAGCAGGCCATGCAGCGCTTGCTGCCCACCCTGGAGCGGGAAGAGATTGCCAGGGCGTCTCTGGCCAACCGCGGTGCGCTGATTGCCTGTCGTGATGAGGCGGAAGCGATTGAGCTGATCAACCGCATTGCCCCCGAACACCTTGAGCTGTCGGTGGAGAAGCCGGAGCTGATGGTCGACCAGGTGCGGCATGCGGGGGCGATCTTCATGGGACGTCACACGGCAGAAGCGCTGGGAGATTACTGTGCTGGCCCCAATCACGTGCTGCCTACCTCCGGCACGGCCCGCTTCTCCTCGCCGCTAGGGGTCTACGACTTCCAGAAGCGGTCGTCTCTGATCCAGTGCTCGCCAGAAGGGGCGTCAGTACTCGGTGAGACGGCGTCGGTGCTGGCCCGGGGCGAGTCGCTGACGGCTCACGCGCGCTCGGCAGAGTATCGCATCAAGCGCTGATCCTGGCGTCCAGGCAGGCGCTGCTCTGCTTGGTGGTAGAACGCAAAAGGCCCGGAATTTCCGGGCCTTTTGTGTTCTTGGGCGTTGTTGCCTGGGCGTTGTGGTCAGAGCTTTTTATCAACGTCTTGTTGTCAGCGCTTTGGAGGGGGCAGGGCGCCCTGGGCAGACGCTGGGGCTGTTCCAGGGGCGGTCCGCGCGGTTCTCCACAACGAATTTTCCACAGCGGCCTTTCCACGTCCGGCCCAGATAGCGACTGCCCGCACTGGAGGTTCAGAGAGCAGAGGGGTGCCGGCAAGCCCCCGTCAGTTGTCGGTGGCGGTTTCCTCATCCTGCAAGGCCTGTGACTGTGGTGTGGGGCGCTCGCCGACTTCCAGCGTGACGTTCAGTCGCTGACCCTTGCGTGCGACGCTGACGCTGAGTTCGGTTCCCGGTGCAACGGCGGCGATATCGCTCATGGTCCGCCGGGGGTCGATAACGGCGCGTCCGTCGACCTCCAGCAGCACATCCCCGGGCTTGAGACCCGCCTGATCGGCAGGGCCGTCGGAGACGACGCCGGCGATGATGACCCCAGCGGGGACCTGCAGTCCGAAGGAGGTCGCCAGCTCCTGGTTGAGCTCCTGGGCCTCGATGCCGAGCCAGCCGCGGATCACGCGACCGTGGGTCACCAACTCATCCAGGATGCTGCGTGCCAGATTGGCAGGGATAGCGAAGCCGATGCCCTGGGAGCCTCCGGAACGCGAAAAGATGGCGGTATTGATGCCGACCAGTGCCCCTTCAGGATTGACCAGGGCGCCCCCGGAGTTTCCTGGATTGATAGCCGCGTCGGTCTGAATGAAATCCTCGTAGGCATTGAGCCCCAGATGACTGCGTCCTGTGGCACTGATGATGCCCATGGTAACGGTCTGGCCTACTCCAAAGGGATTGCCGATCGCCAATGAAACATCGCCCACCGCCACTTGGCGTGAGTCGGTCAGCTCGATCACGGGCAAATCGTCGAGATCGATCTTGAGCACCGCCAGGTCGCTTTCCGGGTCGGTGCCAATGACCTGGGCCAGTGTCTCGCGGCCATCGCGCAGGGCCACCTGTACCTGGTCCGCGCCGCTGATGACGTGGTGATTGGTCAGGACGTAGCCGTCGGCGCTGACGATAACGCCAGAACCCAGGCTCGACAGCATGCGCTGACGGGAAGGGACGTCATTGTTGCCGAAGAACTGACGGAAGAAGGGGTCCGACATGAGTGGGTGTGTGTCGCGCTCGACCACCCGAGACGAGTACACATTGACCACCGCGGGCGCCGCTTTTTCGACCGCTTCGGCGTAGCTGACCGGTCCGCCCTCGCGGCTGAGGGGCGCTGCCTCGCGCACTTCTGGCGCGGGCCGCGGGGACGTCGTCGGCTCGACCGAGAGGGGTTGTTCGGGTGGGGTCAGTACCGGCGGCGATGTCAGCGTGGAGGGCGTGCGGCCCAGTCTCTCCGGGAAGGCATTGATCAGCACAATGGCCAGGAGGATGCCGATGAGGACTGGCCAGAAATAGAGGGAAAGGGTGCGTCGCATGCGGCGGAGGTCCTTGTTTGGCGGTCGCGGGCTGGCGAGGCGGTGCGTACAATGTGCGGCATTGTAGCATCGCTGAGGTGATGCTTGTCTGGACCTGCTTCAGGAGAACCTGCATGACGCAACGTGATGAGCTGGTGGCGGCCTGTGACCAGCTGCTGAATGTGTCCCGCTTCAAGGACTACACGGAGAATGGCCTGCAGGTCGAGGGCCGTGCCAGCGTTACCCGGGTCATGTCAGGCGTGACCGCATCCCAGGCGCTGGTCGACGAGGCAGTGCGCTGGCAGGCAGATGTGCTGCTGGTGCATCACGGCTACTTCTGGAAGAACGAGCCGGTGGCGATTACCGGCATGAAGCGCAAGCGGTTGGGTGCGCTGCTGGGCAGTGACATCAATCTGCTGGCGTATCACCTGCCGTTGGACGCTCACCCTGAGCTTGGCAATAACGCCATGTTGGCGCACCGACTCGGCCTTAGCGTGGCGGGCACCCTTGATGCCCCCATGGGGGAAGGGTTGCTGTGGCACGGGCAATTGAAGCGTCCGTCGACGATCGCTGAGCTGGCTGGGGCAGTGGGTCAGGCGTTGGCGCGGGAGCCCTTGTTGGTCGAGGCACCGTCCCAGGCGCCGGTCAGTCGGGTCGCCTGGTGCACCGGTGGTGCGCAGGACATGATTGCTCAGGCAGCGGCGGCGGGGGCCGAGGTCTTTATCTCGGGTGAGATCTCCGAAAGAACCACGCATATGGCCCGAGAGTTGGGTATCCACTACTTGGCGGCAGGCCACCATGCCACCGAGCGTTATGGGGTCGAGGCGCTTGGGGAGTGGTTGAAGCAGCGCTTCGGGGTGGAGCACCGCTTTGTGGATATCGACAATCCTGCCTGACGCCATGTCGTAACAGGAAAGATAGCAAGGGATGCGCTGCATAAGCGTCTGGGTGGACCATGTGGTGCGGGCCCGGCGTCACCCTCGGCTGATGTCGACAGCCCTGCGCAAGAGCCCGCATTATGCGGGCTCTTGCTGTTATGCGGGCGGGAGTGCGGTTAGCAGCTAGGGTCAGAAACGAGGCGGACGCGGCTCGTCCTCATTGGCGCTGCGCAGGCCGAAGTCTTCGGACAGTGTGCCACGGTTGCCGTCGGCGTAATCGCGAGGAATCGATAGATCTTCCTCGGCGGCAGCGGTGGGCTGCACGGTGTTCTCCTGGCTGATGGCCGTGCTGCCCAGCTGTTGGGCGGAGTCATGCAGCTGGCGGTTCAGTGCCTGTGCGTCCTGGCAGACTTTTTGTGTCAGCTGCTCCATGCGCTGAAGGTGCTCATCAACACCGTCCTTCCACTCGGTCAGCTGGCGTTCGCGTTCGGTCAGCTTGAGGCGCATGCGCTGGGCGCTTCGGGCGCCACCATTGAGCAGGTGGTAACCCAGTGCGCCGAGGCCGATGCCTGCCACCAGGCAAGCCGCTGCCAGGATCATGTTGAGGTTGCTTGGTTCCACTTGGTTCTCCCTGAGCACTTTCTGACGGCCGGGCGTCTCGCCCCGGGCGTCGGGCCATTATAGAGGCTTTGTCTCATAAAGGGTCAATGCCGTGTCCTGACCGTGGGCCCCGCCTGGGTGGTTCCGCTCAGCACGGCGGTCCTGCCATTCTGTCGTGGTCTGCGTATAATGCGGCTCCGAACTTGTTGACAGCCAGGACGCTACATGAGCTCTTCTGTGTCGAGCGCAGGCCGCCCAGAAACCCCGCAGGAACGCTATCAGCGTGATCTGCAGCGCGCTGATTTTACCGAAGACGCCGCCCAGGCCAACGCAGTGGCGCAGCTGCAGCGGCTGTATGACGAGCTGGTCGCGGCGCCGACACCGCGAGCACCTCAAGCGGCGCAGCGAGGTCTGACATCGCGTCTCAAGGGATTGTTCGGGCGTGACCAGGCGCCGGAGAAGCCGCCGGTGCCCGACATTCGCGGTCTGTACTTCTGGGGAGGCGTCGGCCGCGGCAAGACGTATCTCGTCGATACGTTTTATGAGGCCTTGCCCTTTCCGCAAAAGATGCGGACGCATTTCCACCGGTTCATGCAGCGCGTCCACAACGAACTCGACCATTGCAAGGGCGAGAAGAACCCGCTGCGGCTGGTCGCCGGCAAGTTCGCGGAAGAGGCGCGAGTGATCTGCTTTGACGAGTTCTTCGTCAAGGACATTACCGATGCGATGATTCTGGCGAATTTGCTGGAAGCGCTGTTTGAGCGGGGGGTGGTGTTGGTGGCCACGTCCAACATCGTCCCTGATGACTTGTACAAGGACGGCTTGCAGCGGGCCCGTTTCCTGCCGGCGATCGACTTGCTCAATCGCCACTGTGAGGTGGTCAATGTCGATTCAGGCGTGGACTACCGTCTGCGTGCGCTGGAGCGGGCCGAGATCTTCCATCATCCCCTGGACGATGCGGCAGATCAGGAGCTTGAGCGCAGCTTTCGCGAGATCGCAGGCCAGGAGGGTGAGCATCAGGTGCCCGTCGAGGTCAATCATCGGGTTCTGCATGCCCGTCGTCTTCACGAGGACGTTGTCTGGTTCGACTTCCTCGAGCTATGCGACGGACCGCGCAGTCAGAACGATTACATCGAGCTGGCGCGCGAGTTCCACACGGTGCTGGTGTCCTGTGTGCGCAAGATGGACGGTGCCACCGACGATCAGGCTCGCCGGTTTATCAACATGGTCGACGAGTTCTATGATCGCGGCGTGAAGCTGCTGATGTCGGCTGAGGTGGAGGCCGAAGCGCTGTATCACGGGGGTAAGCTCGAGTTCGAGTTTGAGCGAACGCTGTCGCGGCTGCAGGAAATGCAGTCACGTGAGTATCTGGCCTTGCCGCACAAGCCGTGAGCCAGTGTCGTTGGCTGTCAGGAAAAGACCCCGCTGGAGAAACAGAGGGTGACGTCGAGCGTGTGGTTGTGTAGAATGCGCGCTCGCTCGACCGTTGTGCCGACACCCCGGTGGGTTGTGGTGTCGGGCAACCAAGAAAAATAGGGATGATCTCTGCACGGTGCTGCCTGGTGTCGCGAGTATTCAAGCGCTATCAGGAGAAGAGCCGGGAGATCCAACACATCGAATTGGTGATTTCATCCATGAAGACGTTCAGTGCTAAGCCGCAGTCCGTCCAGCGCGACTGGTATGTCGTCGATGCCGCGGACAAGACGCTCGGTCGTCTGGCTACCGAAATTGCTCGCCGCCTGCGTGGCAAGCACAAGCCGGAATATACTCCCCATGTGGACACCGGTGACTACATCGTCGTCATCAACGCCGAGAAGGTGAAGGTGACTGGCAACAAGGCCAGCGACAAGATGTACCACCGTCACACCGGTTACCCGGGTGGCCTGCGCTCCATGACCTTCAATCAGCTGATCGACCACGCTCCTGAGCGTGTCATCGAAGGCGCCGTCAAGGGCATGCTGCCGAAGGGCCCGCTGGGTCGTGCCATGCACGCCAAGCTCAAGGTCTACGCCGGTTCCGAACATCCGCACGCTGCCCAGCAGCCGCAAGAACTGAACATCTGAGGGAATCTTCGCCATGACACAGCAGTATTACGGTACCGGGCGCCGCAAGACCTCTACCGCGCGCGTCTTCCTGAAGCCGGGCACCGGCAAGATCACCGTCAACAGCCGTGACCTGAACGAATACTTCGGCCGCGTTACCGGTCGCATGGTGGTTCGTCAGCCGCTGGAACTGACCGAGACTCTCGAGCAGTTCGACGTCTACGTCACCGTCAAGGGCGGCGGCGGCAGTGCCCAAGCTGGCGCTATCCGTCACGGCATTACCCGTGCCCTGATGCAGTACAACGAAGACTTCCGCAAGCCGCTGCGCGCAGCTGGCTACGTCACTCGTGACGCACGTGAAGTCGAGCGTAAGAAGGTCGGTCTGCGCAAGGCGCGTCGTCGCCCGCAGTTCTCCAAGCGTTAATCGATACGCTTGCCGATCGCACAGCGCCCGGGCCAATGGCCCGGGCGCTGTCGTTTTCGGATGCGGTTTTGGCGCGTGTGCGCGTGGCGTCTACGTCGGTAGCGAGCCCGAATTTGCTCCCAGGGGCTGTCGCTCCGTGCGTTTCTCGTGTCCTCTCTGCGTCTCCCGCTTCTTGTCGCTCTTCTTGTGCTTCTTCTTGTGTCTCTTCCTTTTATCCCTTCCTGTCGCTTTTTCTCTAGCTCGACCTCTGATGGTCTCCTTGCGCTGCCCCCTTCTTGCTAGCGTGCCTCCCTCTTGGTTTCCAGTGCGCTACCCCTTTTACCACGCTGCGTCTGCCGCGAGTGCTGTACTCGGCCAGGCCGGGCGTGTGCCTGGCGTGTTCCGCGATGCGACCGTTGGTGACGGGGCTCCGGCGGTGACTTTTGTGCTGATCCGCTAGCCGTCCTGTGAGGCTGGAGTTGCGGCCTTGATGCGCTTGAGGCCCTTCTTTTGCCGCAGGGCGCTCGGGCACATCGTCATAAAGTTGTTCCATGTCAAATGTATGGGGCTTGCACGGGGTGTCTTGCCCGGAGGTCTTCTTGTGCGGGTGGGGGGGATTTCCTAACATACAAGCCACTTGTATCCGTGGTCACGGACATTCAAGGGACCGTGAAAACAACAACGGATAAAGTCTGATGGGAGAAACCAGATCATGGCAGACAACGGCGTGAACAAGGGGCGGCGCCGTTTCCTCGTGGGTGCTACCTCCGTGGTTGGGGCGGTCGGCACTGTCGGGGTAGCGGTTCCCTTTGTGGCATCCTGGCAGCCGAGTGCCAGAGCGCGGGCGGCAGGGGCTCCCGTTCAGGCGGATATCTCGAAGCTCGAGCCGGGGCAGAGAATGACCGTCGAGTGGCGCGGGCGGCCTGTATGGGTCATCAATCGCACTCCAGAGATGATTGAGCGCACCGAGGCGCTGGGAGAAGACGTGCTGGCCGACCCCGAGTCTGCCAAGCCGCAGCAGCCCGGCTATGCCGGAGGCCATTTGCGCTCCATTCGACCTGAGATCGGGGTGCTGGTAGGGATCTGTACGCACCTTGGCTGTTCGCCGCTGTTCAAGCCCGAACCCAATGCCGAAGGGGTGGGGGTAGTAGACTGGCCGGGCGGCTTCTTCTGTCCTTGCCACGGTTCGCGTTTTGATCTGGCGGGCAGGGTCTTTCGCAACGTTCCCGCTCCCGTGAACCTGGAGGTTCCGCCCTATTACTTTGTCAACGAGTCGGTCATCGTGGTCGGTGAAGACGGGGAGGGTGCGTAATGGCAAATCCCAACAAGGCCAAGGCCGAGCGCGGTCTCATGCGCTGGATCGACGATAGATTCCCGGCGACCCAGATGTGGCAGGAGCATCTGTCAGAGTACTACGCGCCCAAGAACTTTAATTTCTGGTACTTCTTCGGATCCCTCGCTCTGCTGGTGCTGGTCAATCAGATTCTGACCGGCGTCTGGCTGACCATGAGTTTCAACCCCAGCGCCGAGGGCGCCTTTGCCTCCGTCGAATACATCATGCGGGATGTGGAGTACGGCTGGTTGATCCGCTACATGCATTCCACCGGCGCCTCGGCATTCTTCCTGGTGGTCTATCTGCATATGTTCCGTGGTCTGCTCTACGGCTCCTACAAGGCGCCCCGTGAGCTGGTCTGGATCTTCGGCATGGCGATCTATCTGGCGCTGATGGCCGAGGCTTTCATGGGTTACCTGCTGCCCTGGGGGCAGATGTCCTACTGGGGCGCTCAGGTCATCATTTCCCTGTTTTCCGCCATCCCCGGTATCGGTCCGGACCTGGCCCAGTGGGTACGCGGAGATTACTTGATCTCCGGGATTACCCTGAACCGCTTCTTTGCCCTGCACGTGGTGGCGCTGCCGATCGTGATCCTGGCATTGGTGGTGCTGCACATCATTGCTTTGCATGAAGTGGGCTCCAACAATCCTGATGGCATCGACATCAAGGCCAAGAAGGATGAAACCGGCAAGCCGCTGGACGGGATACCCTTCCATCCCTACTACACGGTCAAGGACATCGTGGGTGTCGCCGTGTTCCTGTTTGTCTTCTGTGCGGTGATCTTCTACTTCCCCGAAGGTGGCGGGTATTTCCTCGAGAAGCCCAACTTCGAGCCGGCGAATCCCTTGAAGACCCCGGACCATATCGCTCCGGTCTGGTACTTCACGCCGTTCTACGCCATCCTGCGCGCGATTACCTTCTCGCTGTTCGGTCTTGATGCCAAGTTCCTCGGTGTCATCTTCATGGGCGCAGCCATTGCGGTGCTGTTCGTGCTGCCCTGGCTTGACCGCTCGCCGGTGCGTTCCATTCGCTACAAAGGCTGGATCTCGAAGATCATGCTGGTGCTGTTTGCCATCAGCTTCGTGATTCTTGGTGTGCTTGGGGTATTGCCGCCCACGGCAGGCCGCACGTTGCTCGCCCAGGTCTGCACGGTGATCTACTTCGCCTTCTTCCTGTTGATGCCGATCTATACCCGGCTGGAGAAGACCAAACCCGTTCCTGAAAGGGTGACTGGCTAATGAAAAAGCAACTGTTCGCACTGCTCTTCGCGCTAGTCCCCATGGCCGCCTTGGCCGCGGGTGGAGAGGGGGTGCATCTGCGCAGCATGTCGCCGGACCTGGAAAACCAGGCGTCTCTGCAGAGCGGGATGAAGCTGTACGTGAATTACTGCATGGGCTGTCATTCGCTCGAGTACCAGCGGTTTTCACGGGCTGCAGAAGACCTGGATATGCCTCAGGTTCTGGTCGAGGATAATCTGATCTTTTCGCCGGATCTCGGCTACAACGATCAAATGCACAAGGCCATGAGCGCCGAGGATGCAGAAGTGTGGTTCGGCAAGGCGCCACCCGACCTGACCTTGGAGGCAAGGCTGCGGGGCACCGATTGGATCTACACGTACCTGCTGAGCTTCTATCGCGACAGCGAGCGGGCGACCGGGGTGAATAATGTGGTGTTCCCGTCTGTGGGCATGCCCAACGTGCTGGAGCCTCTGCAGGGGGTTCAGGAGCAGGTCTGCGCGGCGTCTGATCATGCGGTAGGCGACGCCGAGCTGGACCCGCTGACGGGCAAGTTCCAGTCCTGCGAGACGCTGCAGATTACCTCGCCCGGCAGCATGGAGCCCAAGGAGTTCGAGCAGGCCGTGTATGACCTGACCAACTTCCTTGCCTACGTCGGCGAGCCGTCCAAGCTTCATGCCCAGGCGCTGGGCCCCAAGGTGCTGATCTTCATATTTTTGTTCGGCATCGTGGCGTACTTCCTCAAGCGTGAGTATTGGCGCGACATTCATTGAGGCAGTGGCGGCACGGCGGGCGTATGGGAGACCATGCGCCCGCCGTGCGTTGTGCGCTATGATGTGTCGCCCCGTGTGGCGAAAACGCTCGCGCGAGGGTGAAAGATGTCCCCTTCTTGCCCCCCGTACAGGGGGTTGTCGTGTTATCATCCCGGCTTGAACTGATGCGAGGATTGTTTCATGGGTGTAGTGGCCAAGCGGTCGTCGATGATCTTCTATTCCGGTGGCGAGGACCATTTCAGTCACCGTGTGCGGATCGTGCTGGCTGAAAAGGGCGTCGCAGTGGATATTGTCGAAGTGACTGACGACAAGCATCCCGAGGAGCTTGCGGACCTGAACCCGTACAACAGCGTGCCGACGCTGTTGGATCGTGACCTGGTGTTGTACGAGTCCAAGGTCATGATGGAGTATCTGGACGAGCGTTTTCCGCATCCGCCGCTGCTGCCGGTCTACCCCGTTGCGCGTGCTCAGAGCCGTCTTTGGATGCACCGCATCGAGCGCGAGTGGTGCCCGATGGTCGATCGCATCCTGTCCGGCAGCAAGAAAGAAGCCGACAAGGCGCGTAAGGAGCTGCGGGAGAGCCTGATAGGGATCTCGCCGATCTTCGAAGACATGCCGTTCTTCATGAGCGAAGAGTTCACTCTGGTGGACTGCTGCCTGGCGCCGATTCTGTGGCGTTTGCCCGCGCTCAACATCGAGCTGCCGGAGAAGCAGGTGCGTCCGTTGATGAGCTACATGGAAAAAGTGTTTGCTCGTGATGGCTTCCGCGCTTCTCTGTCCGAAGCCGAGCGCGAAATTCGTCCCTGAAGGCAACCTGCCCGGTGAGAGTCGGTGCTGGGTGGCGACGCGCCGTTCGGGGCCGCGAGCGGTCCCGAAAGAATGACGGCGAGAGCGCTGCGGCCTCTCGCCTTTCTGCATGTTGCCGCGGTGCGGCTGCCTGGTTGCAGGCACGGAGTACGTCCAGCGTGGCGACACCCCGGGTAGCCGGCCTCGGTCGGGACGATCCGAGTTCCCATTTGCCAACCAAGAGGGCCAAAGTATGAAGTCCAGTCGACCCTATCTGGCCAGGGCGCTCTATGAGTGGCTGCTGGATAACGAATTGACCCCCTATATCGTCGTTGATGCCGAGTACGACAATGTCGAGGTGCCGAGACAGTTTGTCCAGAATGGACAAATCGTGCTGAACCTTGGCCCAAGTGCAGTGCGTGACCTGCATATGGGCAATGACATGATTCGGTTTTCCGCGCGTTTCAGCGGCAAGTCAGAGCTCCTCTTTGTTCCCATCCCTGCATTGATCGCGCTGTACGCTCGCGAAAACGGTGTGGGCATGGTGTTTGGTCATGAGCCTGAGTTGCCGACGGATGAGGCCAACGATGTCGATGAGGCGCCTGTGCTTGAGAGTGTCAAGCGCCCACAGGCAGACGCCGAGCCGTCGGACCAGAACGCTGAGTCCAGTGGCGAGGAAGAGCTGACCTCGGCGGCAGAGGCTGACGAGACCGACGCCAAGAGTGATGGGCAGGCGAAGCCTCCGCGCAAGGGGCGGCCATCGTTGCGGGTCATCAAGTAACGCTGGGGCTCACCCCCGGTAGAGCGCTGCGCTGTCACCATGGTGTGGGTATCAGGCGGTAGCGCTGGCCTTATCGTCAAAAAAACGGCGTCCCCATGGGGACGCCGTTTTTTTCGCGGTGTCGGCAGCATCAGTCGATGTAGTCGAATACCTTGACGATGCGCTCCATTCCGCCCGCGTTGGAGACAATATTTACCGCGCGGTCCGCCTCGGCGTGGGTAACCAGTCCCATCAGATAAACGGTGGCGTTTTCCGTCACCACGGTGATTCTTCCGGAGTCCACCTGATCGCTGGTGGCCAATGCGGTGCGTGCCTTGGTGTCGAGCCAGGCGTCATTGAGGCGCTGGCTGGTGGGCAGGTTTGCTGCCACGGTCAGTTCGTTGTGCACGCGGCGCACGTTGCGCACTTGGCTGACCACCTCTTCGGCGCGCTGCTTGAGTTCAGCACTGGGCACCTGGCCGGTCAGCAGGACCACGCCGTTGTAGCTGTCGACGTTGATACGGGCGTCGGCCAGTCGAGCATCGGTGCGTCCCAGGTTGTGAGCCGCCTTGGTCTCGATGCTCTCGTCTTCCACCGTGGCACCCAAGGTGCGTTCGCCGTAGTCCTCGTCAATGGTGCCGGGGTTGGTCACCGAGGTGACGGTGGTGCATCCCGCCAGGGCAACGGAGAGCAGCAGGGCGGCCAGCAAGGGGTGTGTGGGACGGGTGTGGGGTTGTTTCATGATATTCACTCGTTACTCGCTTGCACCAAAAAGTTGTTCGTCGATCAGATCGCACAGGCAATGGATGACCAGCAGGTGCACCTCCTGGATGCGCGCCGTGGACGTCGCTGGGACGCGAATCTCGCAATCATCCTGTCCCAGCAGCGAGGCCATGTTGCCGCCGTCGCGGCCAGTCAGGGCCACAACGGTCATGTCGCGATCATGGGCCGCCTGGATGGCCTGGATGACGTTGGCGGAGTTGCCGCTGGTAGAGATGGCCAGCAGCACGTCGCCGGGCTGTCCCAGGGCGCGAATCTGCTTGGAGAAGACCTCGTTGTAGCTGTAATCGTTGGCAATGGAGGTCAGCGTCGAGGTGTCAGTGGTCAATGCCAAGGCTGGCAGGCTGGGACGTTCGCGCTCGAAGCGGTTCAATAGCTCAGATGAGAAGTGCTGGCTATCACCAGCGCTGCCGCCATTGCCGCAGGCCAGGATCTTGCCGTCGGTGACCAGGCACTGGACCATCATCTGGCTGGCTACCTCGATGAACGGAGGAAGCACTTCGCTGGCATAGGTCTTGGTGTCGATGCTGTCGTTGAATTGTCCGAGAATTCGGCTCTGGAAATCCATGCTGCCTTCCTGGTCCATGGGGGCATCCGCGGGGACGCCCGGTGTGTCAGTTCGCTTCGAATGCATTGGCCAACCACTCGGTCTCAAGCTGTGGCGGGGCGCCGGTGATCGCCAGAACATCGAAGCGGCAGGGACATGATAGCCCGTTGTGCTGCAGATAAAAACGCGCCGCCCGGACTAGGCGGCGCTGCTTGGTCGTCGTGATGGTTTCCGCGGCCGAGCCGTGGCGGGCGGTGCGGCGATGGCGAACTTCCACGAAGACCAGGGTGTCGCCATCGCGCATGACCAGATCGAGCTCTCCTCCCGGAAAGCGCTGGTTGCGCGCTACCGGGAGCAGGCCTTGCTGCTCAAGCCAGTCTTGTGCGTAGCGCTCGATGGCCTGGCCGCGCTGAACGGCGTCCCTGGGGTCAGGGGGTCGCATTGTCATTGCTGGCGCCAGCGCTATCGCCGAGTCCGTCGCTGAACACCGGGGCCGGCACGCCGTCGCTGAACTGTGCCCATGGCAGCTCACGGTAGATGCGGCCGTCACCTGTGGTGCTCAGGGTGCCGGTAGCGCCCTGAATCCGCGAACCAGGCAGTGCCTGGATCTGGGGCATGCGACGAGCCAGCTCATAGGCGTCGACGCCCATGGCCATCAGGCGGAACATGGAGGGTGATCCTTGTTCCTTGAGTTCGCGGTAGCTGTCGTAGTAAGGCAGTGCCTCGGCGCCGCCCACCGCTGCGTCGGGGATGTTCCAGGGAATATCGGCGAATTGAACGCCGTTGAGGTCCTTGTCGAGGCGCGGCTGAGGGGAGCCTTCGTACAGGTGGGACGTCGCGTATACCGGCAGGTTGGAGGCCGAATAGTACTCCATGGTCGGCGGAACCTGGCGCGCGTAGTCTGGTAGAGCCAGCAGGAACAGCATGTCCGGACGCGGATTGCTGATGGCGCGGCGGGTGCTGTCGGTGGCCGGCGCCCCCGGGTTGTAGCGAACCGCGGTGGCAATGTCGCCGCCGAGCTCGCTCCAGGTGTTCCAGAAGGCTTCGCCAACACGCTGCCCCCAATCGTTGTCAGGCACCAGCATGGACGCACTGCGATGGCCATCCTGCCAGCCCCGGCGAGCCGCCTGGCGCGCTTCGTCTTCGGCAGACAAGCCGTACTCGTACAGGTTCTTGGTCTGGTTGGCGGCGGATTGACCGTAGTTGAGGGCCAGAGTGGGCAGCGGCAGCTCGGCCCGGCTTTCCAGCTGAGTCACGTCGCTCTTGTCGAGCGGACCGATCACCACCTGGGCACCGCTGCTCTGGGCCTGCTGGTAGAGTTGGTCGAGGCTTGCGCTGGAGGCATCCAGGAAGCTCAGCTGGGCACCGTTGCCGCCACCGTTGACAACGTTGGACTGCTGGGTGCGGATGCCTTGCTCGATGGCGTCGGCAACTCCCGCCAGCGGGCCGGATTCAGGCAGCAGGACGGCGATATTCTGCACGCTCTGGCCGCGCAGTTCGCGTAGCTTGCCAATCTGGCTGGGCAGGCGGCGATTGGCCGGGTGGTCCGGGTTGGCGACGCGCCAGTCATCAAGGCGGGCAAAAAGCCCCTGGATGTCGCCGCCGCTGCTGTTGACCAGGCGGGTCAGCTCCAGCCAGCCCGTCACGATGGCGTTATCGGGCTGGGACAGGGCGTCCAGTTGGCGGTTGTTGAGCGCGCTGAGCTGGTCCCAGATGGCGTCGTTGATGTCTTCCCGGCCGGTATCGCTCTGCACCTGCATCAGCGCTCGGGCTGCCTCCTGGGGCTGGCCCAGCTGACCCAGGGCGAGTCCCTGGCGCAGGCGCAGCAGGTTGGCATCGTCGCTTGCCAGCTGCAGGTCATCCAGCACGCCAGCCGCCTTGATCACCGCCTGGGGGTTGCCCTCGCTGTCACCCAGCTCAGAGAGCAGCATCGCCCAGTCACGCAGGCTCTCGCCAGAGAGCTGGCTTGCGTCCAGGTTGTTCAGCACCTCGAGCGCCTGGGGGCGCCGCCCGGAGCGTGCTAGGATATCGCCCGCTCGCAAGCGGGTCTCGGCGGCTTCTGTGCCTTGTTGCTGTGCGGCCTGAGCAAGAAGCTTATCCGGGTCGTCATCCATGGCCCGTTGCACGATGCTTGGTGTGAAACTGCAGCCGGCCAGAGAGATGGCCAGTACAGCAGCGGCCACGGGGCCGCGAGTCAAAGTCCTCATGAATCCTTCCTTGTCCGTGTTCCGGATGGCAGCCCAGGGAGCCAAGATGTCAGAAGTGAAAGCCGGTTCATTGTACGTGGTCGCCACGCCAATTGGGAATCTGGAAGATTTGAGTCCGCGAGCAGCGGCGGTGCTGGGGCGGGTGGCCCTGGTAGCTGCAGAGGATACTCGGCACAGCGCGCGCTTGATGCGCCACCTCGGTGTCGCGCCTGCGATGGTCTCCGTGCATGACCATAATGAGGCGTCCCGGGTAGAGCTGCTGAAGCGCCGCCTGCTCGACGGTGATGACGTGGCGCTGATCAGTGATGCGGGGACTCCCCTGATCAGTGATCCGGGGTTCGTGGTGGTGCGCGAGCTGCGCCAGCAGGGCTTCTCGATCGTGCCGATTCCCGGTCCCTGTGCCCTGATTACCGCCTTGAGCGCCGCGGGGCTGCCCACCTCCTCCTTTACCTTTCATGGCTTTCTGCCCGCCAAGGGCAGCGGTCGGCGAGCCCGGCTCGAGACCTGGCGCGGCGATACAGGTACGCAGGTGTGCTATGAATCGCCACACCGCATCAAGGATCTGCTGGCGGACCTGGCCGCGTTGCTGGGCGATCGTCAGGTAGTGCTGGGGCGTGAATTGACCAAGACCTTCGAAACCTTCCTCGATGGCACGGCGGCGGAGCTTCTTGCGGTGATCGAGGAAGATCCCAATCAAGCCCGCGGCGAGTTCGTGGTGATGGTGGCCGGAGCGACTGAGGTGGCGTCCGCAGGGCAGGCGGTGGAGGAAGATACCTTGCTGCGAGCGCTTCTCGACGAAGGTGTCGGTGTGAAGCAGGCGGCGGGTGTCGCCGCGCGGGTGCTGGGCGGAGCCAAGAAGACATGGTATGCCAAGGCCCAGTCACTGAAGGACGGGGATTGAGGGGGTGGCGGGGCACTGGTATGCTTGCCGCGGGAGTTGGCCAGACAGTCGCCGCCGCCGCAAGGCGGGGGAGGAAAGTCCGGGCTCCATAGGGCAGAGTGCCAGGTAACCCCTGGGCGGCGTGAGCCGACGGAAAGTGCAGCAGAGAGTAGACCGCCTACGTCTCCTCAGGGAGGCCGGCAAGGGTGAAAGGGTGCGGTAAGAGCGCACCGCGCGCCTGGCAACAGTGCGTGGCACGGTAAACCCCACTCGGAGCAAGACCAAATAGGAACCCGTTGGCGTGGCCCGCGCTGGGTTCGGGTAGGTTGCTTGAGGGCAGTGGTGACACTGCTCCTAGAGGAATGGCTGTCCTCGACAGAACCCGGCTTATCGGCCGACTCCCCCAGATGTTCTGTGCTCGGGCCTGCGGCCCGGGCATTGCCTCATGAATCTGTGCGGCCAGGAGCCCAGTGGCGAGAGAGTTCCACCGCTGACGGCGTCGTTGGCTGGCCGCGCGTTGGAATATCATCGTCGAACGAGAGCTGCATGCCGTCACCCTCCTCAGAAACGTCCGTGCGCGGCTTCGCCCATGAAAGCGTCTTGCTCGACGGTGCCGTCGATGCCCTGGTACATGATGCCGGTGGTACCTACCTGGACGGCACGTTTGGGCGTGGCGGACACTCCCGCGCCATCCTTTCGCGATTGAACGATAGTGGCAGCCTGCTGGCGCTGGACCGTGATCCCCAGGCTATCGCCGAAGCTGCGTCCATCGATGACCCTCGTTTCAGCATTGAGCAGACCGAGTTCGCGCGGCTCAGGGAAGTGGCCCAGGCGCGCGGCCTGGATGGTCGTCTGTCGGGCATTTTGCTGGATATCGGGGTGTCGTCGCCTCAGCTGGATGATCCCGAGCGGGGTTTCAGCTTTCTACGCGATGGTCCGCTGGACATGCGCATGGATCCGACCCAGGGCGAAAGTGCTGCTGACTGGTTGGCGCGCGTTGATGAAGCCGAGATGAGCTCGGTGTTCAAGCGCTATGGTGAGGAGCGTTTTGCGCGACGCCTCGCCAGGGCGGTGATCGAGCGCCGTCAGCAGCGTCCCTTCACGCGCACAGCTGACCTGGCCGAGGTGATCAAACAGGCCCATCCGGCCTGGGAAAAAGGCAAGCATCCGGCCACCCGGGTGTTCCAGGCCATGCGCATCCACGTCAATGGCGAGCTGGATCAGCTTGAACTCGCCCTTGACGCCGCACTCGAGGCGTTGGCGCCGGGTGGCCACCTGGTGGTGATCAGCTTTCATTCGCTGGAAGACCGTCGGGTGAAGCGCTTTATCCGCGACCACGTCAAAGGGGATACCAATGTGCCCAAAGGTATTCCGTTGCGGGATGATCAGATCGCTCGTCGACTGGAATCCGTGGGCAAGGCCTTGAAGGCGAGCCCGCAAGAGGTCGAGGCCAACCCGCGTGCGCGCAGTGCCGTGATGCGTGTGGCGCGCAAGCGCTATTGAGGAAAGCAGATGGCTCAAGGACGACAGGATCTCAACGCCTTTGGCTGGCCGCTGCCGACAGCGCTGTCACCGAGGCTGTTGCTGGTGGCCGCGCTGCTGCTGGCGTGCCTGATGTCGGCGCTTGCCGTCATCAGCGTCAGTCATCAAACTCGCCAGCACTATGCGACCCTTCAGGAGCTCGAGCGAGAGCAGCAGCAGCTGCAGACCGAATGGGGGCAGCTGTTGCTGGAAGAGAGCGCCTGGTCGACTCCTTCGCGGATTGAGCGATTGGCGGTAGAGCGGCTCGAGATGCGCTTGCCGGATATCCATGACATCGAGGTGATTGGGCCATGACCGCGGAGCTCCCTCGGGGTGTGACGCCGCGACGACCTCCGCCCATGGAGCCGATGGGTCGTGCGCGCTACATCGTCATGATGACGCTGATCCTGGTCGGGCTGGGGCTACTTGCCGGACGCATCGTCGACCTGCATGTGATCAATCGAAACTTTCTGCAGGTGCAGGGCGACGCGCGTACCCTGCGCACCGACCCGATACCCGCCCACCGGGGCATGATTACAGATCGCCACGGGGAGCCGTTGGCGATATCCACGCCGGTTGTCACGCTCTGGGCCAATCCCCAGGACCTGCCGGATGACAACATCCAGCGACTGAGGCTGGCTCAGGCACTGGGCCAGGACCTGGATGCGCTCAACGATCGCATCGAGCGGTATAGCGAACGAGAGTTCATGTATCTGCGGCGTCGGATGACCCCAGCCCAGGCCGAGGAAGTGCTGAAGCTGAGGGTGCCCGGGGTCCATGCCCGGGAAGAGTACAAGCGCTACTACCCGGCGGGAGAGGTGATCGCCCAATTGCTGGGTGTGACCAACGTCGACGATCAGGGGCAGGAGGGGCTGGAGCTGGCCTATCAGTCCTACCTGTCGGGAGAGCCCGGCAAGCGCCGCGTGCTCAAGGATCGTCGTGGCCGCCTGGTGCGGGATCTCGAGGTTCTTCAGGAAGCCGAACCGGGCGGCAACCTCACGCTCTCCATCGACCAACGCCTGCAATACATGGCATACCGCGAGCTTAAGGCTGCGGTGGATGAAAACGATGCCGACGGCGGCGTGCTGGTGATGATGGACGCACGCACCGGCGAAGTGTTGGCCATGGCCAACCAACCCTCGTACAACCCTAACAATCGCGCAGGACTGGATCCTCAGGGCTTGCGCAACAGGGCCATGGTGGACGTGTTCGAGCCGGGATCGGTGATGAAGCCCTTGGCCATGTCGGCGCTGCTGGAAACCGGCCGGTTTCCCCCCGACCTGGTGGTGGATACCTCCCCCGGCTGGATGCGCATCGATCGCTACACGATCCGTGACGTGTCCAACAATGGTGCCTTGACCCTGGCGGGTATCCTGCGCAAGTCCTCCAATATCGGCATGGCCAAGCTGACCTTGCAGCTCGATGATCCGGTGGTGCCTGACCGCTACCGCGCACTGGGCTTCGGGCAGGCGCCGGGCACCGGCTTTCCCGGCGAGGCCACGGGCAACATGCCGGCTCCCGCGGTCTGGTCGAGCAGTCAGTGGGCGGCCTTGTCCTACGGTTACGGTCTGTCGGTCACGGCGCTGCAGTTGGCCAGCGCCTATACCTCCATTGCCAATCACGGCGAACGTCTTCCGCCCTCTCTGCTGCGCCTCAGTCGCGAGCCCCAGGGGGAGCAGGTGGTCCAGCCGGACGTGGCTGACCGCGTCCTGGCCATGATGGATGAAGTCGTGGCACCGGGTACCGGCGCTCGCCGGGCCCTGGTTCCCGGTTACAGCGTGGCCGGCAAGACCGGTACCGTGCGCAAGAGCGGCAGTGGCGGTTACGAGCAAAATGCCTACCGCGCGCTGTTTGTCGGCATCACGCCGGTGTCGGATCCGCGGATCATCACCGTGGTCATGATTGACCACCCACGGGGCGACGCCTATTACGGTGGTGCCATCGCCGCGCCGGTATTCTCGCGGGTGGCCGGCAGCGCCCTGCGAATTCTCGACGTACCGCCAGATCGCCCCGATGAGGAGGCCGGTACCCCATGATGCAGACCTCGACGGAGCCTGGCATGACCCTTTCTCTGGCACGCCTCAAGGGCGTGCTGCTGCAGTGTTGGCAAGACCTGCCGCTGACGCAGGACGATCAGGACGAGGCGCTGGCGGTGACGCTCAGCACCGACAGTCGCGAGATCGCCGAAGGCGATGTCTTTATCGCGATCCCTGGCGTGGCGGGCGACGGTCGAGCCTTTGTCGATCAGGCTCTGGCCCAGGGGGCACTGATGGTCCTCGCCGAGGCGAAGGAGGGCCAGCCCAGGGTCGATGGTCGAGTGCTGTGGCTGCCAGAGCTCGCTGACAGGCTCGGCGAGTTTGCTCGCAGCGTCTACCAGGTACCCGACAGCCTGGAGTTGATCGGGGTGACCGGGACCAATGGCAAGAGTTCAGTGACCCATTATATTGCCGAGCTGTCAGCGGCCATCGGTGTCGACTGCGGGGTGATCGGCACCTTGGGTCACGGGCGCCCTGGCGCTCTTGCGCAGGGCATTCACACCACCCCCCAGCCCTTGGCGCTGCAGCGCCAGCTGGGTGAGTTGGCGGCCTCGGGGCTGCAACGGGTGGCCATGGAAGTGTCCAGCCACGCTCTCGAGCAGGACCGCGTGGCGGGATGTCGCTTCCATGCCGCCGTGTTCACCAATCTCAGTCGCGACCACCTGGACTATCACGGCAGCATGGTGGCCTATGCGGCAGCCAAGGCAAAGCTATTCAAGCGTCCTGAGCTCGGGCTGGCGGTCGTCAATGGTGACGATCCTCTGGCGCGATTGATGCTGGCCGGGGTGTCCCGTGATACCCGCGTACTGGCCTGCGGTGAGGCGTCTGACGTGTCGCTGCGAGTGCTGGACGTGGAGCCGCATGCCAGCGGCCAGCGCGCGCTGATCGCGACCCCCGACGAAGAGCGGGTGCTGCAGCTGCCATTGTTGGGTCGCTTCAATCTCGACAACGTGCTGCTGGCGATGGCCAGCCTCTATGGGCTGGGCGCGGGCATCGACGAGCTGGTGGCTGCCGCTGAGCGCTTGACCCCTGTGCCCGGGCGGATGCAGGCCATCCTGCGCGAGCATGCACCGGTGGTGGTCATCGACTACGCCCATACGCCAGATGCCCTGGACAACGCACTGGCAGCGCTCAAGGCGCATCTGCCTGGGCGTGGCAAGCTATGGTGTCTGGTAGGCTGCGGTGGCGACCGTGACAGCGGTAAGCGCCCGTTGATGGCACAGGTGGCTGCCCGTCACGCCCAAGCTGTGGTGATCACCGATGACAACCCGCGCAGCGAGGATCCTGCTGCCATCCGTGAGGCCATGCTGGAGGGGCTGACCGCCGAACAGCGCGCCAGCGCCTGGAATATTGCTGGTCGTGGCTTTGCGATCGCCCGAACGGTGGCGGAAGCGGGTCCCGATGACGTCATTCTGGTGGCCGGCAAGGGGCACGAGACCTACCAGGAAGTGCTTGGCGTCCGCCATGACTTTTCCGACCTGGATGAGGCGCAAGCCGCCCTCGACCAGCGCCCAAGGAGGCTCTAAGCATGCGTCGTGATGAGCTCACCACGCTGTCAGGCGTCTGTCGTGCGCTAGGCCTGTCAGAGGCGGATGTTGAAGACAGCGAGATGGCTTCGATCGTCACCGACACGCGTCAGCTGGTTCCCGGCTCGCTGTTCGTGGCGTTGCGAGGGGAGCGCTTCGACGCTCACGACTTTGTGTCCCAGGCGCGCCAGGCCGGTGCGATCGCGGCGGTGGTCGAGCGCGCGGTGGACGATCCGCTGCCACAGCTGGTGGTGGGGGATACGCGGATGGCGCTGGGGCTGCTGGCCAGAGCCCATCGTCGGGCCTGGAAGGGTCCCATCGTCGCGGTGACGGGTAATAGCGGCAAGACGACCGTCAAGCAGATGCTGGCGACGCTGCTCGGCCGCGCAGGCTCGACCCTGGCGACCCAGGGCAATCTGAACAACGATATCGGCGCTCCACTGACGCTGCTGCGGTTGGCGCCCGAGCACCGCCAGGCGGTGGTGGAGCTTGGGGCCAACCATCTCGGCGAGATTGCCTGGACAACGGCACTGGCCGAGCCCCAGGTGGCGGTGATTACCAATGTGACGGGTGCCCACGTCGGTGAGTTTGGTGGCATGGGACGGATAGCTCAGGCCAAGGGGGAAATCCTGGCCGGGCTGGCAGCCTCCGGGATCGCCGTGCTGAATCGCGATGATCGCTACTTCTCGATGTGGTCAGCCTTGGCGGCGCCGCGCGAGGTCATCGGTTTCGGCTTGACCCGAGAAGCACGCATGAATGCCTCGGAACTGGTCTGTGATGAGCTCGGGCGCTATGCTTTCACGCTGAATTTCGATGGCAGTGTGCTGGGGCGGGTGCAGCTCCCCCTGATGGGCCTGCACAATGTGTCAAACGCTCTGGCAGCCGCCGCAGCGGCCATGGCAATGGGGCTTTCCGGGGAAGAGGTGGTGGCTGGTCTTGCGCTGGTCACCCCGACGGCCGGGAGACTGACGGTCGAGCAGGGGCTGCGTGACAGTCGGCTGCTGGATGACACCTATAATGCCAACCCAGGGGCAGTCAAGGCGGCGATCGATGCGCTGTTGGGTCTGCCTGGCCCTCATTGGTGTCTGCTCGGCGCCATGGGTGAACTGGGAGCCGCGTCCGATGAGCTGCATGCGGACATCGGGCGCTACGCGCGGGAACGCGGTATCACATTTCTCGGCACCCTGGGAGAGGCGGCCAACCCTGCCGCCCAGGCCTTCGGTGAAGGTGGGTGCCATTTTTCTGATCAGGCGGCGATGGTCCGCCACGTGCAGCAACATTTGCCCCAAGGCGCCAGCGTGTTGGTGAAGGGCTCCCGCTCTGCGGGGATGGAGACTGTCGTGGCAGCCTTGCGCCCAGATGTTTCAAGGTGAACCTGATACATGTTGCTTTTCCTGGCTGAAGTGTTGGCGAACTATCAAAGCGCCTTCAACGTCTTTGGTTATCTCACTCTGCGGATGATTCTGGCGACCATCACGGCGCTGGTGCTGTGCCTGTGGTTCGGGCCGCTGATGATCCGCCGGTTGGTCGAACGTCAGATCGGGCAGGCGGTTCGCGATGACGGTCCGCAGTCGCATCTGTCCAAGGCGGGGACGCCGACCATGGGCGGTGCGATGATCCTGATGGCCATGGCGGTGAGCACGCTGTTGTGGGGGGACCTGACCAACCACTATGTGTGGGTGGTGCTGCTGGTGACCCTCGGCTTCGGTGCCATCGGTTGGGTCGACGACTATCGCAAGGTCGTGGAGAAAAACCCGCGGGGCCTGCCTGCTCGCTGGAAGTACTTCTGGCAGTCGGTGATTGGTCTGGCGGCTGCGGTGGTGCTGTACGTGACGGCGGCATCGCCGGTGGAAACCAGCCTGATCCTGCCCCTGTTCAAGGACTTCGTCCTGCCCCTGGGCCTGTTCTATATCCTGTTGACCTATCTGGTGATCGTCGGTGCGTCCAACGCGGTGAACCTGACCGATGGCCTGGACGGCCTGGCGATCATGCCGACGGTCATGGTGGCCATGGGGCTTGGGGTGTTTGCCTATGCCAGCGGTAATGCGGTGTTTTCCAGCTACCTGCAGATTCCGATGATTCCCGGTGCCGGTGAACTGGCCGTGTTCTGCGCCACCATCTCCGGCGCTGGCCTCGGTTTTCTCTGGTTCAACACCTATCCCGCCCAGGTCTTCATGGGCGACGTGGGCGCGCTGGCCCTGGGGGCTGCGCTGGGTGTGGTCGCG
Source organism: Halomonas litopenaei (assembly GCF_017303055.1). Taxonomy (GTDB): domain Bacteria; phylum Pseudomonadota; class Gammaproteobacteria; order Pseudomonadales; family Halomonadaceae; genus Halomonas; species Halomonas litopenaei_A. The sequence continues at coordinate 198,811 of NZ_JAEKJT010000001.1, forward strand.
GTGATTGTGCGCCAGGAGGTGGTGCTGTTCATCATGGGCGGCGTGTTCGTCATGGAAACCGTGTCGGTCATACTTCAGGTGGGCTCCTACAAGCTGACCGGGCGGCGGATCTTCCGCATGGCTCCGCTGCACCATCACTTCGAATTGAAGGGATGGCCTGAGCCGCGTGTGATCGTGAGGTTCTGGATCATCACCGTGGTGCTCGTGCTGCTGGGTCTCGCAACCCTCAAGATTCGCTGAGGCTGACATGAACGCGAGTCGCTCACGCTTGCCGCAGCACCTGGTGGTGCCGGCGTCGATGACGGTTGTGGTGGGTCTTGGGGTATCGGGGATGGCTATCTGTCGTCATCTGGAGCGCCTTGGCCGAGAGTTCATGGTGGTGGATACCCGCGACGCCCCGCCTGGACTCGATGCGTTTCTGCGTGAGTTTCCCGAGGTGCCGTACCGCCTAGGCCCACTAGCGGGGCTCGTCCTCGATCACGCGCGGGAAGTCGTGCTCAGCCCTGGTGTCGACCCCCATCAGCCGTGCTTTGCAGCCCTTGCCGAGGATCGCCGGGACGATACGGGAGAGCCACGGCTGATCGGCGAGATTGCACTGTTTTGCCGCGCCTGCCAGGCACCGATCGCCGCCATCACCGGCGCCAATGCCAAGTCCACGGTGACCACCCTGGTAGGCGAGATGGCGCGTGAGGCCGGTTGCAAGGTCGCGGTGGGAGGCAATCTCGGTACCCCGGCCCTCGACCTGCTGATACAGGAGCCGTCGGCGGACCTCTACGTGCTGGAGCTGTCCAGCTTTCAGCTCGAGACCACCCCTTGGCTTGGCGCCGAGTCCGCTGCCTTTCTCAACCTGAGTGAGGATCACCTCGATCGCCATGGTGATATGGCGGGCTATCGTCGAGCCAAGCAGCGGATTTTCCGCGGTGCCTCCCATGGGGTCATCAATGCGGAAGACCCTGAGACCTGGCCGCAGTCGTCACTGCCTGCGGTGTCGCGCTTTGGGGTCGTGGATCCCGCGCCCGAGCATGATGACTGGGGCGTGGCAGAGCACCAGGGCGAGCCGTGGTTCATGCATGGCCCGCGCCCGTTGTTTCCGGTTTCCCGCATGCGTCAGGTAGGACGCCATCATCAGGCCAACGCCTTGGCCGCCATGGCCATGGGGTATCGGCTCGGATTTCCGCTGGAGGACATGGCCAGGGTGCTGGAGAGGTTTACCGGGCTTGCGCACCGCAGTGAGTGGCTGGCAACGGTAGGCGAGGTCGACTGGATCAATGACTCCAAGGGCACCAACGTCGGCGCCACGCTGGCCGCCATTGCCGGTCTCGGGCCGACCCTCAAGGGGCGGCTCATCCTGCTGGCCGGCGGTGTGGGCAAGGGGGCTGACTTCAGTCCCTTGGCGCAGCCGCTGGGGCACTACGCACGGGAGGCCGTGCTGTTTGGTCAAGACGCGCCGCAGCTGGCACAGGCGTTGGCCGAGCGGGTGCCGGTGACGCGGGTCGACGATCTACGCGCTGCGGTTGAGCGTGCCCGGCACATCGCCGAGCCGGGAGACGTGGTGTTGCTGTCGCCTGCCTGCGCCAGCCTCGACCAGTTCCCCAACTATCTGGCTCGCGGCGAGGCCTTCCGCTCGCTTGTTCACGCTCTGGCCAATGGAGGCCGTACATGAGTCGCCTGTCCCGAACCCGGCATCGTTTCGGTGTCCTGCGCGAGCACCTGTCGACTCGTGATCACAGCTTTGATGGCTGGTTGCTGGTCGCCACCCTGTCGCTGCTGTTGATGGGTTGGATCATGGTGACCTCGGCGTCTACCGAAGTAGCGACCAGCCTGACCGGCAATGCCTGGTACTTCAGTATTCGACACGGCATCTTTGTGCTGGGTGGCCTGACGGTTGGCGCTCTGGCGCTGCGAGTGCCGCTGGCCTGGTGGAAGGCCAATGGCCCGCTGCTGCTGCTGGTCGGGCTGGTGCTTTTGCTGCTGGTGCTGCTGGTGGGGCGTGAGGTCAATGGCAGCCGTCGCTGGCTGTCGATTCCCGGAGTGCCGTTCAATTTGCAGGCTTCCGAGGTAGCCAAGCTCTGCCTGATCACCTACATGGCCGGTTATCTTGAGCGGTTCTTGCCCCAGGTGAGGCGTCAGTGGGGAGCGTTCCTGCGTCCTCTGGTGGTGGTGGGCGTGGTCGCGGTGCTGCTGATTCTCGAGCCGGATTACGGCGGTGTCGTGGTCATGACCAGCTGTGTCATGGGGATGCTGTTGATGGCGGGGGCGCCCTGGGGGCGTTTCATTCTGCTGTTTATTCTGGTGGGGTCTCTCGGCGCCATCCTGGCGGTGGCCGAACCTTACCGGATGGCACGCCTGACCAGTTTTATCGATCCCTGGGCGGACCAGTTCGCCAGTGGTTATCAGCTGACCCAGGCGTTGATCGCCTTTGGGCGCGGCCATTTGATCGGCATGGGCCTGGGAAACAGCGTGCAGAAGCTGTTCTACCTGCCGGAAGCACACACCGATTTCGTGTTTGCGGTGCTGGCTGAAGAGCTCGGCATGATCGGGGCCATCGCCGTCGTTGGCCTGTTCGCCCTGCTGGTATGGCGGGCAATGGCGGTGGGTCGCCGGGCTGAGCTTGCCAGAATGCCCTTCGCTGCGTACCTCAGTTATGGCATTGCGCTGGTGATTGGCGCCCAGGCATTTATCAATATTGCGGTCAGTACCGGCATGCTGCCGACCAAGGGGTTGACCCTGCCGCTACTGTCCTACGGCGGGTCCAGCCTGGTGGTGAGCTGTGTCATGGTGGCACTGCTGCTGCGGGTGGATGTCGAGACCCGCGAGCGATTGCGCCGGCAGTCTCCGACAGCCAAGCGCGAGTCGGGGCGCAGGGCGCCGAGACGAACCCAGGCTGCAGGAGTGAAGCCGTGAGCGAGCAACAGGGAAGGCGAGCATTGATCATGGCCGGCGGCACCGGGGGACATGTTATTCCCGCACTGTCGCTGGCGCGGGGCCTTCAGGCTCAGGGCGTTGAGGTGGCCTGGCTGGGTAGCCCCAGGGGCATAGAGAATCGTCTGGTTCCGGAGGCGGGCATCCCGCTTCACCAGATCGCTGTCAGCGGCTTGCGCGGTAACGGCGCTGCCGGCTGGTTGTTGGCGCCGGTGCGGCTGTCCCGTGCAGTGTGTCAGGCTCGCCAGGTCATTCGTGAATACGACCCCCAGCTGGTGGTAGGGCTGGGCGGCTTCGCCAGCGGCCCCGGTGGGCTGGCGGCGAAGTGGTGTGGCAAGCCACTGGTGATACATGAACAGAACGCGGTCGCCGGCTTGACCAACCGCGCGCTGTCGCGCTTGGCGCGGCGCGTCTATGCCGCCTTTCCCCAGGCCTTTGGCGGCAGGGCAGAGGTGATCGGCAATCCCGTGCGTGAGGATATTGCCGCGCTGGGCGACACCCTGCGACAGGCCAGCGAGATGCGTGGCCGACGACTGCGCCTGTTGGTGGTGGGCGGATCCCTGGGTGCCTTGGCGCTCAATCAACAGATGCCCGAGGCGCTGGCCTCGCTCCCGGAAGAGATGCGTCCCGAGGTCCGCCATCAGGCGGGGCGCGACAAGGACCAGGCGACCCGCAAGGGCTACGCCGCCAGCGGCGTCGAGGCACAGGTCAGTGACTTTATCGCGGATATGGCGGCGGCCTATGACTGGGCCGACCTGGTGGTCTGCCGTTCCGGTGCCCTGACCGTGGCCGAGCTGGCTGCGGCGGCAAAGCCAGCCTTGTTCGTGCCATTTCCCCATGCGGTGGACGATCACCAGACGGCCAACGCCCAGGCATTGGTCAGCGCTGGCGCGGCGGCACTGATTCAGCAACGAGACATGAACCCGACGTCTCTGGCACAGCGCCTTGAGACGTTGCTTGAGCCCGACACATTGGCGAGCATGGCGAGCAAGGCACGGGCTGAGGCCCATCTGGACGCCGTGGATCGACTGGTAGCGGGCTGTATGGAGACAGGCTTTGAGTAATCAGACCCAAGGGCCGGTACCCGGCCAAGTGACCCCATCTCCTCTTGCCGGACAAGGCCCGGCCCCCGCACGTGGCCTGGGCATGCGCCGGATTCGTCGCATTCACTTTGTGGGTATCGGTGGCGCCGGCATGTGCGGTATCGCGGAGGTGCTGGCTAACCAGGGCTATCACGTCAGCGGCAGCGATCTGCGCCGCTCATCCGTGGTAGCTCGCCTGGAAAGCTGCGGCGCGCGGGTGTTCATCGGACATGCCGCGGAGCACGCCGATGGCGCGGACGTGGTCGTCGTGTCCACCGCAGTGGCCGAGGACAACCCAGAGCTCAAGTGGGCCCACGAACACCGTGTTCCGGTAGTGCGCCGGGCGGAAATGCTGGCCGAGCTGATGCGCTTTCGGCACGGCATCGCGGTCGCCGGCACCCACGGCAAGACCACCACGACGAGCTTGACGGCTACCCTGCTGGGTGAAGGCGGGCTGGATCCCACCTTCGTTATCGGCGGCAAGCTGACCAGTGCTGGCACCAACGCCCAGCTAGGCCAGGGTGACTACCTGGTGGCCGAGGCGGACGAATCTGACGCATCCTTCCTGCACTTGCAGCCCATGGTCAGCATCGTGACCAATATCGATGCCGACCATATGAGCACCTATGGTGGAGATTTCGAGCGGCTGAAGCACACCTTTATCGAGTTTCTGCACAACCTGCCGTTCTACGGCCTTGCAGTATTGTGCATCGATGATGACAACGTGAGAGGTCTGCTGGACCGTATCAATCGCCAGTTTGTTACCTATGGCTTCTCTGCTGACGCTGACTACCGCATCGAGAACTTCGAGCAGAGTGCTGGTGAAGTCCGTTTTACCGCGGTGCGCCCGGGGGATCTTGAAGATCTCGAGGTAAGGCTGGCCATGCCGGGCCGTCACAACGCGCTGAATGCACTGGCCGCGATTGCCGTGGCGACGGATGCCGGGGTCGAGGCTGGCGCTATCCTCCGAGGGTTGGCCGGGTTTGCCGGTGTCGGGCGTCGGTTCCAGGTTCACGGCAACTTCCCTGCACCCCGGCGTGAGGGTGACGGCCAAGCCGAAGCAGACGTTATGCTGGTCGATGACTATGGCCATCATCCCCGTGAAGTGGAGATGGTGATCAAGGCGGTGCGTGATGGCTGGCCCAGCCGTCGTCTGGTCATGGTGTACCAGCCACACCGTTATTCCCGTACACGGGATCTCTACGAGGACTTCGTGCGCGTGCTGTCCAGCGTCGACACCCTGGTGCTGCTCGACGTCTACAGCGCTGGTGAAGCGCTGCTTCCCGGTGCCGACGGGCGCAGCCTGGCCGGATCGATCCGCCAGCGCGGAGAAGTGGACCCGATCTTTGCCCAGGACAAGACGGAGCTGCCGGCGTTGCTGGCCAAGGTGGTCAAGCCTGGCGACATTCTGATCACTCAAGGCGCGGGCGACGTGGGGGGTATTTCCCAGCGACTGGCCGATGCTCTGCTGCAGTTTGATGAGGTGACACTGTGAACCAACACGCGCAATCCCTTGGCCATGTTGTGGTTGTCTATGGCGGCCACAGCGCCGAGCGTGAGGTCTCCCTGAAGAGTGGTGCAGCGGTGCTGGCCGCTTGTCAGCGCCTGGGTCTGAACGTGACCGGCTACGACCTCGCCGACGGCGGCGTCGCCGGGCTTGAGGCGCTGAGCCCTGACCTGGTGTTCATCGCTCTGCACGGCCGGGGCGGTGAGGACGGCTGTCTGCAAGGGGCGCTGGAACTGGCAGGCATTCCCTACACCGGTAGCGGCGTGCTGGCGTCGGCGCTGGGCATGGACAAGATGCGCACCAAGGCGCTGTGGCAGGCGCTGGGGATGCCCACCCCCGAGAGCGTACTGCTGACACCCTCAGCCGACTGGGATGAGGTCGTCGCGAAGCTGGGTCTGCCCCTGGTCGTCAAGCCAGTGCATGAGGGATCGACCATCGGCATCAGCATCGTCAAGAGCCGTTCGGAGCTCGAAAATGCCTATCACGAGGCCGCCAGATTCGACGCCCGAGTGATGGCCGAGCGTTTTGTGAGCGGAGACGAATTTACCTTGTCGGTTCTTGGCGACAAGGCGCTTCCGGCCATTCGCGTCGAGGTGCCCAGCGGCTTCTATGACTATGAGGCCAAATACCTGTCCGACGAGACGATCTACCACCTCCCGTGCGGCTTGAGCGAGGCCGAAGAGACGGCGCTGGGCGAGCTGTGCGTCGCCGCTTTCGAAGCCATTGGTTGCCAGGGCTGGGGGCGTGTCGACGTGATGCGGGACAGCGACGGGCGTTTCTGGCTGCTTGAGGTCAATACAGTGCCGGGCATGACCGATCATAGTCTGGTGCCTCAGGCGGCAGCCCACGCCGGGATGAACTTCGACCAGTTGGTACTGGGGATCATCGATACCGCCAGGGAGCGCGGCTGACATGACCCGACGCGGCTCGTCGCTTGGCATCTTTCTGCTCGTCGTCCTGCTGGGGGCGGGCGGTCAGGCGTTATGGCTATGGCTTGATCGTCCCATCGAAAGAGTGTCCATTGGAGGTGAGCTGCATCATGTGGACGCCTCTTATCTCAAGCGACAATTGGCACCCTTGGTACAGGGCAAGACCTGGCTGTCGGTGGATCTGGAGGCCCTGCGGGAAGAGGCGCTCAAGGTCGGCTGGTTGAAGGAAGTGCGCATTCGTCGCGAGTGGCCGAATGCGCTCACCTTCGAGCTGGAAGAGCAGCGCCCGGTGGCCCGTTGGAACGATGACAAGCTGTTGAATGCCGAGGGCGAGCCCTTCGCCTACGCTCCGGTAGCGCCCCCTGACGGTCTGCCGGACATGGCGGGTCCGGTGGGGGCGGGCGCAGAGGTGCTGGCCTACTTCGCCACCCTGGAGCAGCGCTTGGAGCGGATGGGGCTCGACGTGCAGCAGCTGCGCCTCGAGCCACGCGGTGCATGGCGCTTCCAGTTGGCCAGTGGGGTCTGGATCATGCTCGGGCGTGGCGATCTCGAAGCACGCCTCGGGCGTCTCGAAGCCGCTTGGCGAGGTGAGTTGGGCAGTGTGGCGTCGCACATTCGCTACATCGATCTGCGTTACCCCAACGGGGTCTCCGTGGCCTGGCATGGTGAGACGGAGCCGGTCGATGGGGCCGAATCGTCCAATGGCTGAGCGTCGCCTTTAATCGACAAAAGAACGACGGCGATTAAAAGTGGCGACACTCTTGCTGCTCAAAGACAGGTTTTCGAGGTTTCTTTTGTTTAAATGAGCCCGTATCGTGGAATGAATGAACGTCCTGGGCTGGCCGAACAAGTGCACTTGTTTCTATAATCGTCCCAGGTTTTTTTATAACAGCGGCAGGTTCCAAGGTTACGGAATCCGTTCAAGGAGATTTCCCGGCTCATGGCAGGTCCATCCAACGTGTCCAATATGGTAGTCGGGCTGGATATCGGAACATCCAAGGTCGTAGCGATCGTGGGTCAGCCCACCGACGATGGTGGCATCGAAATCGCCGGTATCGGCTCTCACCCTTCCCGAGGTATGAAAAAGGGAGTGGTGATCAATATTGAGTCCACGGTTCAGTCTATTCAGCGTGCGGTGGAAGAAGCGGAATTGATGGCAGGTTGCGACATTCATTCCGTGTATGTCGGCATTGCAGGAAGCCATATCAGTTCCATGAATTCCGACGGGGTCGTGGCCATCAAGGAGCGGGAGGTCGCGCCATCGGATATTGATCGCGTCATCGACTCCGCCAGGGCCAGGGCTATCTCAGAAGGGCAGCGTGTCCTGCATGTATTGCCCCAGGAATTCGCCATCGACACCCAGGGCGGAATTCGCGAGCCGCTGGGCATGTCCGGTGTGCGCCTGGAAGCCCGTGTTCACCTGGTCACCGCGGCGCTCAATGCGGTGCAGAATATCGAAAAGTGTGTGCGTCGCTGTGGCCTGGATGTGGACGCCATTATTCTCGAGCAGTTGGCGTCCAGTCATGCGGTGCTGACCGAAGACGAACGCGAGCTGGGTGTGTGCATGGTGGATATTGGTGGCGGTACCACCGATATTGCCGTATTCACCGAAGGCGCCATCCGTCATACTGCAGTGATTCCGATTGCCGGTGACCAGGTCACCAACGATATCGCCATGGCGCTGCGCACACCCGCGCAGTACGCCGAGGAGATCAAGGTCAAGTATGCCTGCGCTCTGACTCAGCTGGCCTCCAGCGACGAGATGATCAAAGTGCCGAGCGTTGGCGACCGTCCTGCACGGGACCTGTCACGCCAGTCCCTGGCCGAGGTGGTAGAACCTCGCTACGAAGAGCTGTTCACCCTGGTGCGTGACGAACTGCGCCGCAGCGGCTTCGAGGATCTGGTGGCTGCTGGCGTCGTGTTGACCGGCGGAACCTCGCGCATGGAAGGTGTGGTGGAGCTTGCCGAAGAGATATTTCACATGCCGGTCAGGGTGGCCTGTCCGCAGAATGTGAGAGGTCTCGCCGATGTGGTGCGAAATCCGATTTATTCGACGGGTGTCGGTTTGTTACATTACGCTCTACATGAAGCCCGTCAGGGTCGTGCTCACCAAGGGCAGGGTGGCACCACCTCGGCGCAACCGAGGCGCGAGGACGTCTCCCGGCGTGGACCAGAGGAAAGGATTCCGGCGCTGGAAAAGATAAAAGGCTGGTTCAAAGGAAATTTCTGAAAGGGCCGCTCAAGCGGCTCAGGAGACGGGGCAAATGTTCGAAGTCGTAGATAGCGCGCCCTCAAGCAGCGCGGTCATAAAAGTCATCGGTGTCGGTGGCGGCGGCGGCAATGCTGTCAATCACATGGTCGAGAGCAGCATCGAAGGGGTGGAGTTCATCTGCGCCAACACTGATGCTCAGGCGCTCAAGCGGGTGTCAGCCAAGACCGTTCTGCAACTCGGTGGCGAGATCACCAAGGGGCTCGGCGCCGGTGCCAATCCGGAAGTCGGCCGTCAGGCGGCCATGGAAGACCGTGAGCGCATCGCCGAGCTGCTTGGCGGTGCCGATATGGTCTTCATCACGGCTGGCATGGGTGGCGGTACCGGCACCGGTGGCGCGCCAGTGGTCGCCCAGGTGGCCAAGGAACTCGGCATTCTGACCGTTGCCGTGGTCACGCGCCCGTTCCCCTTCGAAGGTCCCAAGCGCATGCGCGCAGCCGAAGAGGGGATGAAGGAGCTGTCCGAGCACGTCGACTCGTTGATCACCATCCCCAACGAAAAGCTGCTGTCCGTTCTGGGCAAGAGCGCCACTCTGCTGACCGCCTTCAGCGCCGCGAATGATGTGCTGCTGGGTGCGGTTCAGGGGATTGCCGAGCTGATCACCAGTCCGGGGATCATCAACGTCGACTTTGCCGACGTCAGAACGGTGATGTCAGAGATGGGTATGGCGATGATGGGAACCGGTGGAGCCACCGGTGAAAATCGTGCTCGCGAAGCCGCCGAGAAGGCCATTCGCAGCCCGCTGCTGGAAGACATCGACCTTCACGGCGCCCGGGGCATTCTGGTCAACATCACGGCAGGGCCAGATCTCTCCATTGGCGAGTTCAACGACGTCGGTGCCACTGTCCAGGAGTTCGCTTCCCAGGACGCCACCATCGTCGTGGGTACTTCCATCGACATGGACATGACCGACGAGTTGCGCGTTACCGTGGTGGCAGCGGGCCTGGATGCTCAGGTGTCGCGTCAGCAGAAGCCTGCCAGCCAGCAGCAGACTCGACGTCCTGAGGCGCGTCAACGCCCCCAGCAGGGTGCGATCAATCGCAGCCAGGGTGGCGCCGGCGTCGCTGCAGCGAGCAAGCCTGAGCCGCAGGAGTCCGCGCGACCCCAGGCCGAGAAGCGCAAGTCACAAGAGCTCGACGATTATCTGGATATCCCGGCGTTCTTGCGTCGGCAGGCGGATTGATCGAAACGAGCGTAGGGTTTTCCGGGTGCGGGCATCGGAAGGCAAGGTTTTTTTGTTGAAACGTCCGTTCGGTGTTATAGTGAACGGTGTTTCATAACCAACGACTGCCTGGCGACTGCACAATGATCAGACAACGCACCCTGAAAAACGTCATCCGCGCGACGGGCGTGGGACTGCACTCCGGCAAGAAGGTGTATCTTACCCTTCGTCCTGCGCCGGTGGACACGGGCATTGTGTTCGTGCGCACCGACCTCGAGCCGGAAGTTCGCATCCCGGCCCAGGCGATAAACGTCACCGACACTACCCTGTGTACTGCCCTGTCCCAGGATGGTGAAAAAGTTGCGACGGTGGAGCACCTGATGTCCGCCTTCGCGGGTCTCGGTATCGACAATGCCTACGTGGATGTCAGCGCGCCGGAAGTGCCCATCATGGACGGTAGCGCCGGACCCTTCGTGTTCCTGATCCAGTCTGCGGGCATTCAGGAGCAGAATGCGGCCAAGAAGTTCATCCGCATCAAGAGCGAGATCAAGGTCACCGAAGGCGACAAGGAAGCGATCTTCCTGCCCCACAAGGGGTTCAAGGTGTCCTTCGCGATCGATTTCGACCATCCTGTGTTCGAAGATCAGAAGCAGACGGCCATGGTGGACTTTTCCACCACCTCGTTCGTCAAGGAAGTGTCCCGCGCGCGGACCTTCGGCTTCATGCGTGATCTCGAGTATCTGCGGTCCAACAATCTGGCCCTTGGCGGTAGCCTCGACAACGCCATCGTGGTGGATGACTACCGCATCGTGAACGACGGTGGTCTGCGTTACGACGATGAATTCGTCAAGCACAAGGTGCTGGATGCCATCGGCGACCTGTACCAGCTGGGACACAGCCTGATTGGCGAGTTCCGCGGCGTGAAGTCCGGGCATGCGCTCAACAATCAGCTGTGCCGTGCCCTGATCGAGCAGCCGGAGGCCTGGGAAATCGTGACCTTCGAGAGCGAGGCCGAGCCCGCTCCGATTTCCTACGCAGCGCCCGCCATGGCGTGATGTCGCGGGTGGCAGGGTGATGTGAGCGTCCCGCAGATCGCCAGTCTCACCTCGCTTGCCATTGCCTGTTGTTGCCCGTGTCCGTACCCGTGACCTGCATCGACGCCGCCCCCAGGGGCGGCGTTTTGCTGTTTGAGAGTTCCGTGTCGAAGGGAGAGTTCCTTGTCGAAGGGGGCGGGCGAGCAATGCCGCAAACCGAGTGGACGTCACGCGCGTACGTTGCGAGTGTACGTTGCGAGTGCGCGTCGAGCGTGCTTGCCGCGGCTGGTCGCTAGCGCAGTGTGGTAGGTGGGGTGGCCGGTCGATGGGTTCGTTGCGCGGCCGTTGGCGACACGCTGCTAGCGGTCGGAGCGGGCTTCTGCATGGGCGGCCAGCCGTTCGAGGGCACGCTTCAGGCGAGGGTCTTCGATGTCTGCCGCACAGCTCGACAGCTCATCTCCGGCCTCGGCTGGCAGTCGCCTGACCTGTCGGGGGGCGACCTTGGCAGGGCGTACCGGGCGGACCTTGAAGTGAAAGCCGGTGACCGCCTGAAACTCCGGCAGCTGGTGCAGGCTCTCCAGAAGTCGTGGCTGTTCGTAGCGCAGTCGTGTGAGCCAGGCCGCGCCATCGGTGATCAGGGTCAGGCGTCCGTCACGAAAGCCGCCGACAAACAGATGGTCGGCCAGGGGGGCTGTCAGCTCGCTACGCAGGTGTTCCTGGGCACGCTCGATCAGTCGTGCCATGCGCATCAGTCCGCCCAGTTCCCCGCGGCCTCCAAGAAGGCCGGTCATGGACTGGGCGCGGAACCGCTTAACCTTTATACTCATGAGCTTGTGTCTTGGGGTTTCCCAGGATCAATGGAGAGTGTGTCGTTGCCAATGGGTGGCACCGAGACTAGCACGCGACGGAGTTGCCCGACAGCATGACAGCCCTGGAATCACATCGTAGCTGCCCCCGCGAGGCGAGTGCCCGGCGTGTAGCGCGGTGGTGGCTGGCCGGTTTGCTGGTAGGGTGTCTGTTACCGGCGAGCCTGGCGGCGGCCGAGTCGCCCAGAGCGACCGAGCGGCTGGTGCAGATATGTATCATGGCCCCGGCGGTCATACGCGCGCATACCATGCTCAAGGCCTGTCGGCATCGGCTGGCCACTCACCCTCGAGTCTCCCTCACCTATCACCCGGTACGCGCTGATCTGCGCTGGGATACCTTTTATTTGCCTGCGGTCGCTGCACTGGATGTACGCGCGCCAAGGGCTCCCCCTGTCGTTGGCTGACATCAAGGACGTCGTTATTGCTTGAGTTTTCCGATGAGCGGAGAGCTCACTTCAGCCAGTCAATGTCAGGAAGTGTCATGATCAATTCCCTGTTGCGTAAAGTGGTCGGTTCCAAGAACGACCGTGACGTCAAACGTATGTTTCGCCAGGTGCGCGCCGTCAACGAGCTCGAGTCGAGCCTGGAGAGCCTGGACGACGCTGCCCTGAGTGCCCGCACGGCGGAATTCCGTGAGCGTCTGGCCGGGGGCGAGTCGCTGGACGCGCTGCTGCCGGAAGCCTTTGCCACCGTGCGCGAGGCCAGTAAGCGGGTCATGGGCATGCGCCATTTCGATGTACAGCTCATTGGTGGCATGACCCTCAATCGCGGCCGGATCGCCGAGATGAAGACCGGCGAGGGCAAGACCCTGGTAGCCACGCTGGCGGTGTATCTGAATGCGTTGCCCGGCAAGGGCGTGCATGTCGTCACCGTCAACGATTATCTGGCACGGCGTGACGCCAACTGGATGCGCCCTCTGTATGAGTTTCTGGGGCTGTCGGTGGGGGTGATCTACTCCGGCCAGACGTCTGAAGAAAAGCGTGATTCCTACGCCTGCGACATCACCTATGGCACCAACAACGAGTTTGGTTTCGACTACCTGCGCGACAACATGGCGTTTTCGCTGGAGGACAAGGTTCAGCGTGACCTCTACTTCGCCATTGTCGATGAGGTCGACTCGATCCTGATCGATGAAGCTCGCACACCGCTGATCATCTCCGGTGCAGTGGATGAAAACACCGAGCTCTACAAGGTCGTGGATCGCCTGGCCCAGGAGCTTGCTCCGTGCACCGACGAGGAAGATCCCGAGAGCGGCGACTTCACTCTGGACGAGAAGCAAAAGCAGGTAGAGTTGACCGAGGGTGGCCACCATCGAGTGGAGGAGCTGATGCGGGCCCAGGGGCTGCTGGGCGAGGAGGACTCTCTCTACGCCGCGCAGAACCTCAACCTGCTGCAGCACATGCACTCGGCCCTGCGTGCACGACACCTTTACCACGTCGACGTGGACTATATCGTCAGTGACGGTCAGGTCGTGATCGTCGATGAGCATACCGGTCGTACCATGCCCGGCCGCCGCTGGTCGGAAGGCCTGCACCAGGCTGTCGAGGCCAAGGAGGGCGTGACGGTTCAGCGTGAAAGTCAGACGTTGGCCTCGACGACCTTCCAGAACTACTTCCGCCTGTACGAAAAACTGTCCGGCATGACCGGTACTGCGGATACCGAGGCCTTCGAGTTCCGTCAGATCTATGGGCTCGACGTGGTGGTCATTCCCACCAATCGCCCGCTGGCGAGAAAGGACATGAATGACCTGGTGTACCTCAGTGCTGAAGAGAAGTACGAGGCCATCATCGAGGACGTCAAGGTACAGGTCGAGGCCGGTCGTCCGGTGCTGGTGGGTACCGCATCCATCGAGACGTCGGAGTATCTGGCAGAGCTGATGCGCAAGTCGGGCATCGACTTCAACGTGCTTAATGCCAAGCAGCACCAGCGCGAAGCCGACATCATCGCCCAGGCCGGTCGTCCTGGTGCCGTCACCATTGCCACCAATATGGCCGGTCGCGGTACCGACATCATGCTGGGGGGCAACTGGGAGGCGGAAGCTGCCACCCTGGACAACCCCTCCGACGCCGATGTCGAAGCGCTCAAGGAGGCTTGGAAAGAGCGTCACGAGGCCGTGCTGGCGGCCGGTGGCCTTCACGTTATCGGTTCCGAGCGCCACGAGTCGCGGCGTATCGACAACCAGTTGCGCGGCCGCTCCGGTCGCCAGGGCGATCCGGGCTCCACGCGCTTCTTCCTGTCCCTCGAAGACAATCTGATGCGTCTGTTCGGCTCCGAGCGTGTGCAGAAGCTCATGCAGGCGCTGGGACTCGAGCGGGGCGAAGCCATCGAGCACAAGATGGTATCCAATGCGGTGGAGCGTGCCCAGAAGAAGGTCGAGGGTCGCAACTTCGACATCCGCAAGCAGCTGCTTGAATATGATGATGTGGCCAATGACCAGCGCCGTGTGATCTACGAGCAGCGCAACGAGATTCTGGCGGCCAGTGACGTGTCCGAGAATGTGATGGGCATTCGCGAAGAGGTGCTGGACGAGGCGATCAGTGCCTTTGTGCCGCCTCAGAGCCTGCCGGAGCAGTGGGACCTGGCCGGTCTTGAGGCTCACCTCAAGAGCGAGTACCAGCTCGAGGCGCCGGTGGTGCAGTGGGCGGAAGAGGATGACCGGTTCCACGAGGAGCAGCTGCGCGAACGCCTGCAGACTCAGCACCGCGAGACCTATCAGGCCAAGGTGGCCATCGCCGGTGAAGAGCTTATGCGTCGGTTCGAGAAGCAGGTCATGCTGCAGGTGCTGGACACTCGCTGGAAAGAGCACCTCCAGTCGATGGACCACCTGCGTCGCGGCATTCACCTGCGTGGTTATGCGCAGAAGAATCCGAAGCAGGAGTACAAGCGCGAGTCCTTCGAGCTGTTCCAGAATCTGCTGACCAACATCAAGGCTGACGTCACGCGTATCCTCAGTCACGTCCAGGTGCGTGCGCCAGAGGAAGTCGACGCACTCGAGCGTCAGCGGCGCGAAGCCTTGGCTCGGGAAAGCGCCCAGGCGGCCAGTCGGCATGATGAGGCGCCGGCAGCGGAGGACGATGGCCAGCGGCACGTGAATGAGATGGCTGACCAGCGTCCAGTGCGCCGCGATGCCCCCAAGGTCGGTCGCAACGACGCTTGCCCGTGCGGTTCTGGCAAGAAGTACAAGCAGTGTTGCGGCAAGCTCAGCTGAGCAAGCTGCACCGCCGATGATGACGACGACCCCGGGCAATGTCCCGGGGGCGTCTCGACAGCAGGAGACTAACGATGGCAGTGGGTGACAGCAGTTTTCCAGCAATGACGCCGATCGCTGGCGTGCGTCTCGGTACCGCCATGGCCGGGATCAAGAAGCCTGGCCGGCGGGATCTGGTGCTGATTGAGGTGGCCGAAGGGGCCTCTGTGTCGGGCACGTTCACCCGCAACGCCTTCTGCGCTGCGCCGGTGCATGTGGCCAAGGCGCATCTGGCCAGCGCGCCGGCAACTCGCTACCTGGTGATCAATACCGGCAACGCCAATGCGGGCACCGGTGAGATCGGCATGCGCGATGCCAGGGCCACCTGTCAGCAAGTGGCCGACATTGCTGGGGTGAGCAGCGAGCAGGTGCTGCCGTTCTCTACCGGTGTCATTGGCGAGCCTCTGCCCATGGAGCGCCTGCTTGCAGGCCTTCCTGAAGCGGTGGATCAGCTGAGCGACAGTGCCGAAGCCTGGCGCCAGGCCGCCGAAGGCATTCTGACCACAGATACCCGCATCAAGGGCGCCTCGCGCCGCGTGATGCTCAAGGGCGGCGAGGTGGTCATCAATGGGATCGCCAAGGGCTCAGGCATGATTCGCCCGGACATGGCCACCATGCTGGGGTTTGTCGCCACGGATGCGGCCATCGAGCAGGAGGCCCTGGATGCCTGGCTGCGGGATGGGGTGAAAAGGTCGTTCAACAGTATTACCGTCGACTCGGATACCTCGACCAACGACGCGTGCATGCTGATCGCCACCGGGCAAGCCGCAGCCGTGGCTGACGCCGAGGATGAGCGACGCTTTCGCCAGGCCCTGGATGAGGTGCTGGTGAGCCTGGCACAGGCGATCATCCGTGATGGCGAGGGCGCGACCAAGTTCGTCACGCTGGCGGTGTCCGGCGCGCGCAGCGTCGATGAAGCGCGTGAGGTAGCGTTTACCGTGGCCCACTCCCCACTGGTCAAGACCGCGCTCTACGCAAGCGATGCTAACTGGGGGCGTATCCTGGCGGCGGTGGGACGCGCCCAGGTCAGTGACTTTGACGTGGACCTGGTCACCATCGACCTGGGGCCGGTGCGCCTGGTGGAGCATGGCGGCAGGGCGACAGGCTACACCGAAGAGGCCGGTAGTGCGGTGATGGCAGGAGAAGAGATCACCATCGCCATCGATCTCGGTCGCGGCGAGGCGTCGGCAACGGTGTGGACATCCGATCTGTCCCACGATTATGTCTCGATCAATGCCGACTACCGTAGCTGATTCATCCGCAAGGTATGATCTGCGGATGAATCTCGCTGTCTGAATCGGTATCCTATGCCGACTTTTATCCTGGCCCACCCGACTGAAAACTGGCGCGGGCATGGCCCGCGAATCCAAGCTGGTAACGTTGAATGAACACTATGGTGAAGAGAAGGGTGCATGTGGCGGCGGCCGCCATCATCAGCCCAGACGGTGACGAAGTGCTGCTGGCCCGGCGTCCTTCCAATGTCGACCACGGCGGCCTGTGGGAGTTTCCCGGCGGCAAGCTGGCGCCCTACGAGACCGGCCTGGAGGCGCTCAAGCGTGAGCTGCATGAAGAGCTCGGTATCGAGATACGTCGTGCCCAGCCGTTGATCCGCATCCACCACGAATATCCGGACAAGCACATCCTGCTCGATGTGTGGCAGGTAAAGGATTTCTCTGGTGAGCCGTTCGGGCGTGAAGGGCAAGCGGTGCGTTGGGTGCCCATGGGTGAGTTGATCGGCTATCCCTTCCCGGCCGCCAATCTGCCGATCCTGCGGGCGGTGATGTTGCCGTCCGAGTACCTCATCAGTGACGAAGAGGCCGATGAGGAGGTATTTGCCGCTCGCCTGGAGCGTGCGCTGGTCGAAGATGCCGTGCGCCTGGTGCAGTTGCGTGCCAAGACGCTGGACACCGACGCCTATGTGGCGCGTGCCGAGCGGGCTCTGGAAATGTGTCGCCGCCATGGTGCACGGCTCATGCTCAATGGCGAACCCGAATTGCTCGACCGGGTTGATGCCGACGGCATTCACCTGACCAGCGAGCGCTTGATGGGCCTCGAGCGACGTCCGATTGCCGAGGGCAAGTGGTTGTCGGCGTCTACTCATGACAAGGCACAGCTGGACCAGGCCCACGTGATTGGCTGCGATTTCGTGACGCTGTCTCCGCTGCGCACCACCCCGTCGCACCCGGAAGTGGCGCCCATTGGCTGGCACGATTTCCAGCAGCTGGTCGAGCGTGCCGGCATGCCGGTCTATGCACTGGGCGGCATGACCCGCCATGATGCCAATCACGCCCGTGCCGTTGGCGCCCAGGGCATCGCCTCAATTCGCGATTTCTGGAAGTCATAGCGGGCCGTTGAGCACGCATCAGCGATAGCGACACCGTTGCTATCATCAAAGAGCCCCCGCAGGTCACTGGCCTGCGGGGGCTCTTGCATGATGCGCCGGGTGGCTGGCTCAGTCCCGGAAGCGGCGGGTCAACTCGCCATAGGCATCGATGCGGCGATCTCTCAGGTAGGGCCAGATGCGTCGCACCTGCTCGCCGTGAGCCAGGTCCAGGGTGACCAGCAGGGTCTGGGCCTCTTCGCCGGCGTGCGCCAGCAGCTCGCCCTGTGGGCCAGCGACGAAGCTGCCGCCCCAGAAGTCGATGCCCGGGCTGACGCCGGAGTGGTCCGGTTCGTGGCCCACCCGGTTGGCGACCAGAACCGGTACGCCATTGGCCACAGCATGGCTGCGCTGGATGATGGTCCAGGCGTCCTTCTGGCGTGTCTTTTCCGCGTCATCGTCATTCGGTGCCCAGCCAATGGCGGTGGGGTACAGCAGCACCTCGGCGCCGGCAAGGGCCATCATGCGTGCCGCTTCCGGATACCATTGATCCCAGCACACCAGGACGCCGAGTCGCCCGACCGAGGTATCGATGGGGGTGAAGCCCTGGTGATGTGCGGGGTCATGATCTCCCGGGGTGAAGTAGAACTTCTCGTAGAAGCCGGGATCATCGGGAATGTGCATCTTGCGGTAGTGACCCACAGCGCCCTTGGCGCCGTCGTAGACCACTGCCGTGTTGTGATAGATGCCGGGCGCACGACGTTCGAACAGCGAGCCCATCAGCACAATATCGAGTTCGCTGGCGAGTGCCGCCAGGCGTGTCCCGGTGGGCCCGTCCAAGGGTTCGGCGAGATCGAACAGGTCAGGATCTTCGTACTGGCAGAAGTAGTGGGTGGCATGCAGCTCCTGCAGCATCACCAGCTTGGCTCCCTGGCCGGCCAGGTCGCGGATGGCCTGTTCGCTGGCATCCAGGCTGCGTGCCTTGTCGGGCCAGGCTGGTTGTTGCACCAGGCCCACGGTCAATTGGCGCGTCATTGGTGTGCTCCTTCAAGGTTGAGAGTGCCGCGGGGCCACTGCATGGTCAGGCAGTGCAGGCTGCCATGCTGGGTGATGGCGGCGCTGGCATCGATGGGAATGATGTCATGCTCCGGGAAGGCGCCTGCCAGGGCGTTGAGCGCCGCCAGATCCTGTCGATCGCCGTACACCGGCACCAAAACGGCACCATTGATGATCAGAAAGTTGGCATAGGTAGCCGGTAGCCGATGTCCGTCGTCGCCATCCCGGCACGCGGCTGGCCAGGGCAGGGGGATCAGACGGTAGGGCGAGCCGTTGGCCTGGCGCAGCGTCGTCAATTCCTGCTCCATGGCGTGCAGGTCGGCGTAGTGGGAGTCGGCGGGATCATCGCAGCGCACGTAGGCAATGGTCTCGGCATCGCAGAAACGGGCCAGGGTGTCGACGTGACTGTCGGTATCATCCCCTTCCAGGTGTCCATGGCGAAGCCACAATACTCGCGTAAGCCCAAGCTGGCTGGCGAGCCAGTCCTCGACCTGTTGCCGGGACAGGTCAGGGTTGCGATTAGGGTTGAGCAGGCAGGCTTCGGTGGTCAGCAGGGTGCCTTGCCCGTCGGTTTCGAGAGCGCCACCCTCCATGACAACATCGCTGGTGGTGACGGGGCAGCGTATCCAGCCCGCCGTGACCAGCTGCTGCGTGAGGGTATTGTCGCGATCAGCGCGAAACTTGCCGCCCCAGCCGTTGAAGGTGAGGTCGTGGAACTGCACAGCGGCGCCATCCTGGCTGGCCAGTGGGCCATGATCACGGGCCCAGGTGTCGTCCGCCTCGACCACGACGAGGTGTACTCTGTCGGTAGCGGCACCTCGGGCCATCAGGCGCTGGCGCAGACCATCGCCGCAGGCAGGGTCGGGTACCCCGATGATGACATGCTGATAGCGGCTGATGACCAGCGCCAGCTGCTCCATCATGGCCTCGATGGCGGGCAGGGTATCGGCCCAGTCGCTGTCAGGGCGGGGCCAGGTCAGCTGGACGGCGTCCTGGGGATGCCACTCGGGAAGCAGGCGGTTCATGGCAGTGTCCTGGAGGTCGAAACGGCGAAATGTAGGCCTGCGAGCAGGAAGATGCAAGGATCTCGCAAATCCCATGCCGTGGCGATGCAGAGGCGTGCAAAAAACCGTACCATGGCGGCCTGCCGACAAGGAAAGAGTCCATGCTTGATCGATTGCCATTTCTGATCGGCTTGCGCTATGTGCGAGCCAAGCGACGCAACCACTTCATCTCCTTCATCTCGCTGACGTCCATGCTGGGGCTCACCCTGGGCGTGGCGGTACTGATTCTGGTGCTGTCAGTGATGAACGGTTTTGACCGAGAGCTACGCCAGCGGGTTCTGGGCATGGTGCCCCACACCCAGATCGAGCAGGCCGGTGGCATGACCGATTGGCAGCCCCTGGCCGAGCGTCTGACCCAGCGCGAGCACGTTATCGGTGCCGCGCCCTATATCCAGCAACAGGGCATGTTCTCCCAGGCCGGACGTAATCAGGGCGCCATGGTCAACGGCATTGATCCGCAGTGGGAAAGCCGCGTTTCCATTGTCGACGAGAACATGTCCCAGGGCTCTCTTGATGATCTGCAGCCGGGTGAGTGGCACATCGTGCTGGGGTCGATCCTTGCCAACAATCTGAGGGTCGATGTCGGCGACAGTGTCACCCTGCTGGTACCCGAAGCCTCGATCACCCCGGCTGGCGTATTCCCGCGTCTGAAGCGCTTCACCGTCAGCGGTATCTTCAGCGTAGGGGCCGACCTGGATGCCAACCTCGCGTATGCCAATATCGAGGACATGCAGACCTTGGCACGCATGGGCGATAGCGTTGGCGGCCTGCGTCTTGAGCTGGATGACCTGTTCCTGGCCGGTCAGGAAACCCAGGCCATCGTCAATGAGCTGGGCGCTGGCTATCGCGGCTACGACTGGACCTTTACCCGTGGCAACCTGTTCCAGGCCATCCAGATGGAGAAGCGCATGATCGGGCTGCTGCTGACGGTGATCATTGCCGTGGCCGCGTTCAATATCGTCTCTACCCTGGTCATGGTGGTGACCGACAAGCATGCCGACATCGCCATTTTGCGCACGATTGGCGCCACGCCTCGTTCGATCATGGGGATCTTCATGGTTCAGGGGATTGCCATCGGCGTGATCGGCATCCTGATAGGGGTTGCGCTGGGCATCTTGCTGGCGCTGACAGTGTCCGACATCATCGCTTTCGTGGAGTCCACACTGGGGATCCATTTCCTCGATGCCGGCGTCTACTTCATCAGCGACCTGCCGTCAGAGCTGATCTGGAGTGATGTGTATCAGATCGTTGCAGCCGCCTTTGTGCTGACCTTCCTGTCCACCCTCTATCCGGCGTGGCGAGCCGCCCGGGTCCAGCCTGCCGAGGTGCTGCGCTATGAGTGATGTTGTCAATCAGCCGGCAGCGACCGAGGCGCCGACTGCCCAGGCGCCCGGCAAGGTAATGCTGGAATGTCATCAGCTGTCCCGCGTCTACGACGA
Source organism: Halomonas litopenaei (assembly GCF_017303055.1). Lineage (GTDB taxonomy): Bacteria > Pseudomonadota > Gammaproteobacteria > Pseudomonadales > Halomonadaceae > Halomonas > Halomonas litopenaei_A. The sequence continues at coordinate 219,708 of NZ_JAEKJT010000001.1, forward strand.
GGGGCCCGCCGACCTGGTCGTGCTGGATCAGCTGGAGCTCAAGGTGCACGCCGGGGAGCGCGTCGCCGTTGTCGGTAGCTCCGGGTCTGGCAAGACGACCTTGCTCAACCTTCTGGGTGGGCTGGATAGCCCCAGCGCTGGCGAGGTTCGTGTCGATGGAACGGTGCTGCATCAGTTGGGGGACGCCGAGATCGGCCGTTTTCGCAACCGCCACATCGGCTTCGTCTACCAGTTCCATCACTTGCTGGCCGAGTTCTCCGCGCTGGAGAATGTGGCGCTGCCGCTGATCATTCGCGGGAGTCGCAAGCGCGATGCCGAAGACAAGGCGCGGGCGCTGTTGCAGAAGGTGGGGCTGGGGCCGCGTGCGGATCACAAGCCCGGCGAGCTGTCCGGTGGTGAGCGCCAGCGCGCGGCCATTGCCCGCGCCCTGGTGACCGACCCCAGCTTGATGCTGATGGATGAGCCCACCGGAAACCTGGACAAGCACACCGCGGCCAGCATTCTGGCGCTGATGGATGAGCTGGCTGCCAGCGCGCGCTGCGCTTTCGTTATCGTCACCCACGACCCGGAGCTCGCCGCGCACCAAGACCGCGTGTTGCGCCTGGACAACGGCCGTCTCCAGCCCGATTGAATCGAGAGGCCGAGTCGATTGGCTGAAACAAGTGGCTTAGCCGAGTGACCTGGGTCGCATATGAATGGCCCCGCTGCATCGCAGCGGGGCCATTTTCTTTGCCAAGGTTGTCTTTGCCAAGGTTTTCTTTGCCAAGGTCTTGCGCAGGCCTCGCCAAGGCTGGGAGAGCGCGCCGGCAGCTGAGCGGGCGCTGCGTCAGGAGTGAGCGCGGGCCTGACGGCGGCGGCGCCGCCGCGCCTTCCAGCTGCGTGAGACCTGCCAGCGCCATAGCAGTCGAATGACCACATTGGCGAGGGCGCCGACAATGACCGCCGCCACCAGCGAGCCAAACAGCAGTGACGGCAATATGTCCATCAGCTGTCCTTGCAGCCACTCTGTGGTCAGGCGATGTGGGGCATGCAGTGCTGGTTGCTGCAAGAGCCATGCGCCAAGGCAGTAGTTGCCATAGAAGATGATCGGCATGGTCAGCGGATTGGTGATCCATACCAGGGCGACCGACAGCGGAAGATTACAGCGACCGAGGCGCGCGCCAAGTGCCGCTACCACCATTTGGCACGGAATAGGAAGCAGGGCGCTGAACAGGCCGACGCTGAATGCGTTGGCCACGCTACGCCGTGTCAGCACCCACAGCGCGGGGTCAGCAATCAGGTGAGCCATGAAGCGCAACGAGCGCTGCCGACGCAGGGCGTCTGGCGAGGGTAGATAGCGCTTTAGTAGTCGACGCGGCATGGAGTATCAGCTCAAGGCTGCGGATGCGTGGCTATTATCCATACAAGCCGATGCCCTTGCCATGACGTCGGCCAACGCTGTGCCTGAAAGACCTGACCTGGCCACCGGCTAGGTCTTGTTGGAGAGGAGCAAGTCGCTGTGCAGATGGGGGAGCTGAAAGGGCACTGAACAAGGGCGGCCACCCGCGCCTCAAGCCCGGGTGACGGGGACAAGGAAGGTCCACCAGCAGGAGTGCCATGGACATGACGGGCGGTCGGTCACTGTATTGGCGAGGCGCTGCCAAGGCGGGACAGCGGTCGCGCCAGAGGCGCGGTGGTGGGCCTGCGTGGCCATCACCGGCCGTCAGTCTAGCCAGCGGCGCCACCTTGGGCGGCGCGCTGATCGGCGTGGCGGAGCCTGCCATGTACCTTCTGCTCGCGGTCGCAGTGGCCAGCCTTGCCGCGCGACGCTGGCGACTGCTGCTGGGTGCATGGGTGGCGCTATGGGTGCTGCTGTCGCTGTTGCAGCAGCAAGGCGCGCGTCTTCCGGCGGGCCTTGCCGGAGTCACCTTGTTGGCCGATGTCCGTGTCAGCGCGGCACGTGAGCTGGCCGGGGCGCAGCGCCTGACGCTGGAGATCGAGCGCTGTGAACCGATGCTGGCTGACATGCTTGCCTGCGATCGCCTGGAGCGGGTTCGCGTCACCCATTACCTGGCGGCACATCAGGCAGCCGGTCTCGGCAGCCCGCTGCCGAGTGGACGCATGACGGTGGGCGAGCGCTGGCGCCTGGCGCTGCGCCTGCGGCCGCCAACAGGCGTGGCCAACCCTGGCCGCTTCGACTATGAACGCTGGCTGTGGCAGCAGGGCATTCAGGCGATCGGTGCCGTGGTATCGGAACCCCCGCCGTATCGCCGGGCGCTGGCACCAGAGGATCTGCGCGAGTCGCTGCTGGCCACGCTGGAGGGTCTGGCCTTGGCCGAGCGCACTCGTCGCTGGCTGGCGGCGCTGACGCTGGGTCGGGGCGAGCGCCTGGAGGCACAGGAGTGGCAGCTGCTGAACAGCACTGGAACCACTCATCTGGCGGTCGTGTCCGGGCTGCACGTTGGCTTGGTGGCGGTGCTCGCACTGGGCTGTGGGCGCTGGCTGTCTCGGAGGATTCAGCCTGGACGCTGGCGTCTGGTGCGCTGGCCATGGTGGTGGGCGGGAGGCTTTACCGCAGGCTTCGTCTGGCTGGTGGGTGCCGAGCCCCCGGCACTCAGGGCGCTGGTGATGATTGTCATCGCCCTATGGGTCGCCGGCGGTCGTCATGCGCCGTCGGCGTGGCAAGGCTTGGCGGTGGCCTGGACGCTGGTGGTACTTATCGATCCGCTGTCGCTCTGGCGTCCGGGGCTATGGTTGTCCTTTGGGGCGGTAGCCGCGTTGATCATCATGTGGCAAGGGCGCGGTCTGAAGCCGCACCAGCGGTCGGGCCGGGGCGTGCAGACGGCGTGGGTCACGCTGGTGCGTACCCAGCTTCTGCTGGCGCTTCCCATGGCGGGGCTGGTGCTGGCCTTTACGGGTCAAGTGTCGCTGGTGACGGTGCTGGCGAATCTGGTGGCGGTGCCGCTGGTGTCGCTGATACTGGTGCCGGCGGGCATGCTGGGTTGGGCGGTACTGCTCGTAGCTCCGCCGCTGGCACTGTGGTGGTGGAAGGGATGGGGGTGGGTGCTGGCGGCACTGCTTGAGCTGCTTGAGGGGCTGTCCTTGCCAGCCGCGACGGTATGGCTCGATGTCGATATCCGGCTCTCGCTGGCGTTGCTGCTGTGGGGCATTGGCGTCGTCATCTGTCTGCCCGGCATTGGGCGCGGTCTTAAGGGGGGCGCAGTGATCGCTCTGGGCGTTGCGCTGATCAGTCTGGCGCCGGCACGGCCCGACCCCCGTACCGTTCGCCTGGTGGTGTGGGATGTGGGGCAGGGCTTGATGGTCGAAGTCCATACCGCTGGCCATCGGCTGCTGTATGACAGTGGCCCACGCTATGCCTCCGGCTATGCCCCCATCGACGGTATCTGGCCGTCACCCCAGCAGTTTGACCAGGTCATTATCAGCCATGCTGACCTGGACCACTCGGGTGGCGTGGCGCGCCTGGTCGAACAGCATGAGGTGGCGCACTGGTGGCATCCCGCTGGACGGATACCCGGTTTACCTGCTGAGCAAGCTGCCGACGGCTGCCACTGGGGGCAGCAATGGCGCTGGGAGGGCGTCGACTTTCGTTTTCTATGGCCAGGCTCGGATGAGGCTGTCGCGACACTGGAGTCCAATGATCAGTCCTGTGTGTTGCTGGTCAGCTCCCCTGGAGGGAGTGTGCTGATTACCGGCGACGCCAGTCGCCGGGTCGAGCGCTACCTGATCGCTCAGCTGCCCTCGCCGCCGGCGGTGCTGGTGGTCGGGCACCATGGCAGCGACGACAGCACCGGCGCCGCACTGATCGACGCCAGGGCGCCGCAGTTGGCGGTAGCCTCCAGCGCCGCCTTCAACCGGTTTGGCCATCCCCATGATGATGTGATTCGGCGGCTTCGGCAGGCAGGCAGCTGTATCCTCGACACAGGGCTCGATGGTCAGCTGGTGATCGATCTGGACAGGGCCGGCGTGCATCTGGTCAGCAGTGGACGCCGACGTCATCTGCACGGCGGTGTCGAAGGTCTCTGCCATGGGGTAGAATCTCGCCACTGAATCTCGCTGCCCTGTGCAACCTGCTGGTGTGCCAGCGAGCTGGCGTCGTCAACAGGCTCGGTCGCGGCTGATGCCGAAGAGGCTGAATGCTGCGCTGATCGACGTGCTGGTGGTCGACGTGCTGGCAGTTGACCTGTTGGCAGTCGACCTGCTGGCAGAAACGCAGCAGGTGAACCCAGCCAGGCTGGGTCATGCGACAGGGCTGATTCCCCTTGCAACTGGAGCCAACGTGAGCGAATACTCCGGCTGGGCGCTGTACAAGCGCCTCCTTGGTTACGTCAGGCCGTTCTGGAAGTCCTTTCTTGTCGCGGTGATCGGTTACGCGATCTACGCGGCCTCCAGTACGGCGCTGGCCGAGATGATGAAGCGCCTGATCGACGGCATTCAGAATCCCGACGCAGCGTTTCGACTGTTTTTGCCGCTGTTTGTGGTGGGCATGTTCGGCGCGCGCGGTCTCGGCACCTTCCTCGGCACCTATTTCATGAGCAATGTGGCGCGCAATATGGTTCATCGGCTGCGCTGCGATGTGTTCAATCACATGCTGAGACTACCGGGGCGATTCTTCGACAATCACTCCTCGGGGCATCTGATCTCCCGCGTCACCTATCACGTGGAGCAGGTGACCGGTGCGGGCACCAAGGCCATTACGGTGGTGCTGCAGGAAGGCCTGTTCGTGCTCGGCCTGCTGGGCTATCTGCTGTGGACCAACTGGATGCTGACGCTGCTGTTCATGGCAGTGACGCCATTGATTGGTGGCGTAGTCAGCTATGCCAGCAAGCGATTTCGCAAGATATCCAAGCGCATCCAGCGCTCCATGGGAGATGTCACCCATGTCGCCTCCGAGGCGCTGACCGGCTATCGCGTCGTGCGCACCCACGGGGCAGAGCAATACGAGATGACCCGCTTCCATGACGCCAGTGAGGTCAATCGTCGACAGAGCCTCAAGGAGGCCTTGACCAAGGCCACCAGCACCCCGGTCATCCAGCTGTTGGTCGCCCTGTCGCTGGCGCTGCTGGTGTGGCTGGCGATGTCGCCTGCGCTGATGGACAACATGACCCCAGGCGAATTCGTGGCCTTCATCACTGCAGCGTCGCTGATGGCCAAGCCCATCCGCTCATTGAGCGAGATCAATGGCACCATCCAGAAGGGGATCGCCGCCTCCAGTGAGCTGTTCGGCCTGCTGGACGAGCCCGAGGAAGTCGATAGCGGGAGCTTGGTCCCGGGTCGTCTGCGTGGTGACATTCAGCTCGAGCAGGTGCGTTTCGCCTATGGCAGTGACCAGCCGGAGGTGCTCAAGGGCATTGACCTCAGCGTTCGTCAGGGGGAAATGGTTGCCATCGTCGGACGCTCGGGCAGCGGCAAGTCCACCCTGGTGAGCCTGTTGCCGCGCTTCTATCAAGCTACCGGCGGTCGCATTCTGATTGATGACGTAGCCATTGAGGAGTACCAGCTGACGGCGCTGCGTCAGCAGATCGCCCTGGTCAGCCAGCAGGTCACGCTGTTCAACGCCACCATCGCCGAGAACATCGCCTATGGCGTCCCAGACGCGGATCCTGCCGCGATCGAGGCTGCCGCCAAGGCGGCCCATGCCCACGAGTTCATCGAGCGCATGCCCGGCGGCTACCAGGCGCTGGTCGGAGACAACGGCGTGATGCTGTCAGGCGGCCAGCGTCAGCGCATGGCCATCGCCCGGGCGATATTCAAGGATGCCCCGATCCTGGTGCTCGATGAAGCGACCTCTGCGCTCGACACGGAATCCGAGCGCCATATCCAGGCGGCTTTGGAAGAGGTCTGCAAAGGCCGCACGACGCTGGTCATCGCTCACCGCCTGTCGACGATTGAGCGCGCCGATCGCATTCTCGTGATGGAGCAGGGGGAAATCATCGAGCAGGGCAGTCACAGTGAGTTGCTGGAGCGTGAGGGGGCTTACGCCGCCCTGCACCAGCTGCAGTTTCAGGAGGCCTGAATGGGGCTTGGTCAACGCTGGCTCGATGCCGCCTACCGAGGCTCGCCGTGGCTGACCTTGCTGCGCCCGCTGGAGCTTCTGTATCGGCGTGAAGTCGAGCGGCGCGCCAAGGCGTACCGAAAGGGTTCTCGCCAGGCCTGGCGAGCGTCCGTACCGGTCATCGTCGTGGGTAATCTGACCCTGGGCGGGACCGGCAAATCCCCGCTGGTGGCCTGGCTTGCTCGGCGCCTGAAGGAGCAGGGTTGCCGCCCTGGAGTGCTCTCGCGCGGTTATGGCGGTAAGTCGGACGCCTATCCACTGCTGCTGACGCCCACCACTGAGGTAGCAGAATGCGGCGATGAGCCCCGGATGCTGGCGGATCAGACCGGACTGCCGGTGGTGGTGGATCCGGACCGCCCGCGTGGCGCTCAGCGCCTCATCGATGAAGGCTGCGACGTGATTGTCACCGATGATGGCCTGCAGCATCACGCCCTGGCTCGCGACATCGAGCTGGTCGTGGTGGATGGCAGGCGCGGGTTCGGCAATCGACGCTGCTTGCCCGCCGGGCCCTTGCGTGAGCCCTTGGCCCGACTTTCCAGTGTTGACGCCTTGTTGATCAATGGCGATGGAGCTGCCAGCTTGCCCGCAGGGTACCGCATGCGGCTCGAGCCTTCAGGCTGGCGCCGGTTGGGGGATTCACGGGTCTATCCGCCGTCACCCTTGCCGTTCGACGGCCCAGTAGTGGCCGTGGCCGGCATCGGGCATCCGCAGCGATTTTTCGCCACCCTGGATGAGCTGGGGGTCGACTACCTGGCTCGGCCTTTCAGCGATCATCATCGTTATACCCCTGCGGATGTAACGACGGACAACGGGCAGCCAATGGTCATGACCGCCAAGGATGCGGTCAAATGCAGGGACCTGGCTCCGACTGATGGCTGGGTGCTGGATGTGGAGGCGCGTCCAGATCCTGACTTTATTCGCTGGTTCGATCAGCGCACGGCTGGTTGGTCGGATGGGCGCCGAGATACGGCGGCAGGCGCCTCCGGCGCTGACGGTATCCAATGACGAGATTCTGAAGTGGGGAGACGATGATGGACAAGGAACTTCTGGCAATGCTGGTGTGCCCCCAATGTCAGGGCAAGCTGCGCTATGACCGCGAGGCCAACGAACTGTGCTGTCTGTATGACGGTCTGGCCTATCCGGTACGAGACGGGATTCCGGTGATGCTGGCAGAGGAAGCCAGGGTCATGGACGTGGACGAGACGCTGAAGAGCCATCCAGGGCGCGGCGAGCCGCAAGGGTAGGGAGCAGTATCGATGCAGGATTTCATTGTCGTGATTCCAGCACGCTACGCCTCGACGCGGTTGCCGGGCAAGCCTCTGGCCGATATCGCCGGGCGTCCCATGGTGGCCAGGGTCTGGGATCTGGCCAAGCGCTCACTGGCCAGTCGAGTCGTGATCGCTACCGATGACCCGCGCATCGAGCAGACAATGTCTGACCTTGGTGCGGAAGTGGTGATGACCCGTGCGGATCACTCGACCGGCACCGATCGGCTGGCGGAAGTGGTCGACCTGCTGCAGCTGAACGATGAGGCAGTGCTGGTCAATGTTCAGGGCGATGAGCCCTTGCTGCCGCCGGAGCTTGTCAATCAGGTGGCGATTCGCCTGATGCGGGACGAGGGGGCATCGGTCGCGACCCTGGCAGAATCCATTGGCGATGTGGACACCTTGTTCAATCCCAACGTGGTCAAGGTGACCCGTGCCGCCTCGGGGCGGGCGCTGACCTTTACCCGGGCGCCGATGCCGTGGGACCGAGAGGGCTTCCGTGAGCCCCCCAGCGTATTGACCACCGATGCCTGGCTACGCCATATCGGGCTGTATGCGTATCGCGCGGGCTTTTTGCGCGCCTACAGCGAGTGGCTGCCCGCTCCTATCGAGCAGCTGGAGCAGCTGGAGCAATTGCGCGCGTTGCACTACGGACACGCTATTCAGGTGGCCCTGGCAGAGCAGACGCCAGGAGCCGGCGTGGATACAGAGGAGGACCTCGCCCGCGTGCGCGCTCACTTCGAGCAGCGGGCGAGAGGAGCCACGCCATGAGACTGGACGACTCGCCCGCGAAGATTCGTGTGCTGTTTGTCTGCCTGGGCAATATCTGCCGCTCGCCGACCGCAGAGGGAGTGTTCCGTCAGCAGGTGCGCGCGTTAGGCCTTGATGACCGTGTCGAGATTGACTCGTGTGGCACCGGCGGCTGGCACATCGGCGAGCCCCCCGATGCACGGGCGCAGCAGGCGGCGAAGCAGCGGGGCATCGATATTTCCGGGTTGCGTGGTCGGCAGCTGTGCCAAGAGGATTTTACGCGTTTCGATGTTGTACTGGCGATGGACCACGACAACCTCGCCGAGCTGGAGCGATGGATGCCGACCGATAGCCAGGCTTCGATAGGCTTGTTGATGGAGTGGGCCGGTGAGCCTGGGGCGGCCGTGCCGGATCCTTACTATGAAGGTGGCTTCGATAGGGTCTATGCGATGATCGAGCGGGCCTCCCAGGCGCTTGCGGCAGAGCTGGAACAGCGCCTGGAGGCGGTGAGGTGAAGCTATCCATCGAGCACGACGTGATGCTGTCCGGGGCCAACACGCTCGGCCTGCCCTGCAGGGCGGAGCGAGTGGCAGTCGCCAGGGATCGTCAGCAACTGGCAGCACTGCTGGAGAGCAGCCGCGATGAGCCGGTGACGCTGTTGGCCGGGGGCAGCAACCTGATCCTGCCCAGCGTGCTTCCAGGACTGACGCTTCGGCCCCAGCTGGACTACTGGTGGATCGAGCGTCGCGGCAGCGAGGCCCTGGTGCACGTGGGGGCGGGGGTCAGCTGGCATCGGCTGGTGATGGCCCTGGCTCGCGACGGCTGGTGGGGGCTTGAGAACCTTGCCCTGATTCCCGGTCATTGTGGAGCGGCACCCATACAGAATATCGGTGCCTACGGCGTCGAACTGGCCGACGTGCTGGCCTCGGTGAGCGTTCTTCATCGCGCCGACGGCAGGGCGGAGACTCTGGACGTAGATGCCTGTGGCTTCGGCTACCGGGAGAGTCGCTTCAAGGGGGAGTGGCAGGGGAAAGTGATCATCACCGACCTGACCCTCAAGGTGACTCGCCATGGAGCTCCCAGGCTCGGATATGGCGATCTGGCCCAGCGGGTGAGTGCCAAGGCGTCGGCCCTGGAGGTCGCCGAGGCCGTCTGTCAGGTGCGTCAGGAAAAGTTGCCGGACCCGCAGGTCCTCGGCAACGCCGGCAGTTTTTTCAAGAATCCTGTGGTGGATGCGTATCGGGCTGAGGCATTGGCCGAACAGTTTCCCGCCATGCCCCGCTACCTGCTGGAAGATGGCAGGGTGAAGCTGGCCGCTGGCTGGTTGATTGATCAGTGCGGTTTGAAAGGCTGGCGCGACGGCCACTTCGGCGTTCATGACCGCCAGGCGCTGGTGCTGGTGCATCATGGTGGTGGCGATGCACAGGAGCTGCTGACTTTCGCCGACAAGGTGGCTGGACGGGTGGCAGAGCGCTTTGGGGTTACGCTGGAGAGGGAGCCCCGCCTGGCCTAGGCGATGGTGGCCACGGGCCAAGGTCGCTGAGCACGGTGTCTATCACGTTTGCACAAAAAAACGCCCGCAGCCTTGGCTGCGGGCGTTTTTGGTTGGCCGAGACTAGACGTTGTGACTATCGCCCGTCTTGTCCTGGCTGGCAGCCACCGAGCCTGACTCACGCTTTCGCTGTTCGCGCGGGTCGTTGTGGGCACGGCGACGGCGGCGACGAGCAGGCTTGTCCGACGCGCTGCTCTTGCTGTCGCTATCGTCTTCTGCCTTGGCTTCAGCTGTCGGGGCCTCAGCAGCCTTGCTCTCAGCTTCCGCCTTCGTCTCTGCCGGCTTAGCCTCAGCCGCCTTCGCTTCAGCCGTCTTGGACTCGCTCGGCTTTGCTTCGGTCGGCTTGGTTTCGCTCGGCTTTGATTCGGTCGGCTTGGGCTCAGCAGGCTTTGACGCAACAGCCTTGCTGTCAGTCACCGCCTTGGCTTCCGTCGGCTTCGTTTCAGCCGCTTTGGCCTCAGCCGGCTGGGCCTCGACAGCCTTGGACTCAACAGCCTTGCTGTCAGTCACCGCCTTGGCTTCCGTCGGCTTGGCTTCAGCCGCTTTGGACTCAGCAGGCTTGGCCTCGACAGCCTTGGTCTCGGCAGGCTTGGACTCAACAGCCTTGCTGTCAGTCGCCGCCTTGGCTTCCGTCGGCTTCGCTTCAGCCGTTTTGGACTCGGCAGGCTGGGCCTCGACAGCCTTGGTCTCGGCAGGCTTGGACTCACTAGCCTTGCTGTCAGTCGCCGCCTTGGCTTCCGTCGGCTTCGCTTCAGCCGTTTTGGACTCGGCAGACTTGGACTCGACAGCCTTGCTGTCAGTCGCCGCCTTGGCTTCCGTCGGCTTCACTTCCGCTGGCTTGGTCTCAGCCGACTTGGTCTCGGCGGGCTTGGACTCAACGGGCTTGGACTCAGCAGCCTTGGTGTCAGCCGCCTTGCTGTCAGCTTCCGCCTTGGTGTCAGCTGGCTTGGCTTCGGTCGGCTTGGCTTCAGCGGTTTTGGTCTCAGTCGCCTTACTGTCCGCTTCCGGCTTGGCTTCAGCAGGCTTGGCTTCAGCGGTCTTGCTGTCAGCTTGCTGCTTGGGATCCGCTGCCTTGGCGTCGGTGGGCTTGGCGTCTGCCGTCTTGGCGTCAGCAGCCTTGGACTCAGTCCCCGCCGGGGCGTTGACGTTCTGGTCGGCCTTAGTGGCTGGGGCCTTGGGAGCGTCAGTGGTGCCCGCTTCGGCTGACTGACCATGGTCGTCGCTAGCGGCAGCCTCTGCCTGCAGGCGCTGTTGCTCCTTTACGGCATCGGGATTGATCGCCTGCTTGCGGCTGCGATTACGCGGATTGTTGCGGGTGCGCTTGGGCTTGGTGTCCTTGGGTGCGTCGCTGGCAGCCGGGCCGTCAGCCTGAGCGGCGCTCTGGCTGTTCTTGGCCGTGCTGGGCTTGGCACTGGATGCCTTACTGTCGTCGCCCTTGCGAGACTCCTGCTGACGCGGCTCTTGCTGGCGTGACGCCTGCTGACGTCCGTCGTCGCGACGTGAGCGCTGACGGTTGTCGTTGCCATCGCTCTTGTCGTTACGGGTGTCGGCCTTGGGCTGACGACGATCCTGCTGGCGGCGGTCCTGACCACTGCTGTCACTGCGACGTTCCTGGCCGCTGTTGTCACTGCGACGGTCCTGGTTATCGCTGCGCCCGGCGCGTTGGCTGTTGCTCTGCTGGCGCTGGTTGGTCTGACCGTTGCTGCGACGATTGCGCTGACGTCCGCTGTCGCTACGCTGGCCGCCGTCAGAGCGCTGCTGCCGTTCGGAGGCGTTGGCGTTCGTCTTGCGCGTGTCGGAGCGAGCGCTGTCGCTGGTGTCTTCTTCGCCGCCGAGGAAGCGAGCGAAGCCTTTCACCAGGCGCCCAAACAGTCCCGCATTGTGCACGCCCGCCTGACTGGTATTGGCTGCCGGCTGGCGCTGTTGCCGCGCAGGGGTCTGGCGGCTGGCGCGCTGAGGCGCTGCCGGGCGCGCTTCCTTGGCCACTTCTTCCTCGTTGAGAGAAGCGGGGGCGGGAGCGTTATGCACGACGCTCTTCACCGCTGCCTCGGCGCGCTGCACCGGCTTGCCGAACGCAGCGTCGGGTTCCTTGCCGACCTCGGTGTCGGTGGACAGCTCGAAGCTGGAGGCGTGGGCGGTGCCTTCTTCATCGACGTGATCATCGCGCAGGCGCTGCACGTCGTAGTGCGGCGTATCCATGTCCGGGCTGGGCAGCACGACCACGCGTACGCCTTGGCGACGCTCGATTTCGGCCAGTACGGCGCGCTTCTCGTTGAGCAGGTAGGTGGCTACCGGCACCGGCAGAATGGCGCGAATCTGCGCGCTGCGCTCCTTCATTGCCTCTTCTTCGATCAGGCGCATCACCGACAGCGACAGCGAGCGGACATCGCGGATAGTGCCCTGACCATCGCAGCGGGGACAGACCACGCCGCTGGTTTCGCCCAGGGAAGGGCGCAGGCGCTGGCGTGACATTTCCATCAAGCCAAAGCGTGAGATGCGTCCGATCTGGACCCGGGCGCGATCAAGCTTGAGGGCATCACGCGCGCGATTCTCGACCTCACGCTGATTGCGTGCGGGCCCCATGTCGATGAAGTCGATGACCACCAGGCCACCGATGTCCCGCAGACGCAGCTGTCGTGCGATTTCGTCGGCAGCCTCGAGGTTGGTCTGCAGTGCGGTCTCTTCAATATCGCTGCCGCGGGTGGCCCGCGCCGAGTTGATGTCGATGGACACCAGCGCCTCGGTGTGATCGATGACGATGGACCCACCGGAGGGCAACTTGACCTCCCGCTCGTAGGCCGTCTCGATCTGTGACTCGATCTGGAAGCGGGAGAACAGCGGTACCTCATCGGCGTACAGCTTGATCTTCTGCTGATAGGAGGGCATCACCTGGCGAATGAAGGAGAGCGCTTCCTGGTGAACCTCGGGGCTGTCGATCAAGACCTCGCCGATGTCCTGGCGCAGGTAGTCGCGCATGGCGCGAATAATGACGTTGGATTCGCGGTAGATCAGGAAAGGCGCAGAACGCTTGCCGGCCTCTTCGGTGATGGACTCCCACACCTGAACCAGATAGTCCAGATCCCACTGGAGTTCTTCCGGGGAGCGCCCGATACCTGCGGTACGGACGATCAGGCCCATCTTGTCAGGCACCGTCAGCTGGCCCATGGCTTCCTTGAGCTGGGCACGTTCCTCGCCTTCGATGCGACGCGAGATACCGCCGGCGCGGGCATTGTTGGGCATGAGGACCAGGAAGCGGCCAGCCAGGCTGACAAAGGTGGTCAGTGCAGCACCCTTGTTGCCACGTTCTTCCTTGTCGACCTGAACGATGACTTCCTGGCCTTCCTTGAGGACTTCCTTGATGCTGGGACGTCCTGAGGGCTCCTTGATGAAGTACTCGCGAGCGATTTCCTTGAGCGGCAGGAAACCGTGTCGCTCGGCACCAAAGTCGACGAACGCCGCTTCGAGGGAGGGTTCCACGCGGGTGATCTTGCCGCGATAGATGTTGGCTTTTTTCTGTTCCCGGGCACCGGATTCGATGTCCAGGTCGTACAGGCGTTGTCCATCCACCAGGGCGACGCGCAGCTCTTCAGGCTGGGTCGCGTTGATGAGCATCCGTTTCATGTTGTCTCGCAAAATGGGCGCGCCGGAGGGCGCCCATTGGCAACGGCAATGGTGAACCGCTGGTGCAGCGTGCTTGTGCTCAGCGCATGTCGCGGAAGCTGCGCCCGGCCACGACATCCAGCTGCGATCGCCGTGGCATGATCATGTTGAGTACGGGGCGGAGGGAGAACGTGTCTCGGTGGGGCCTTGCCCATCCGGTCCTGCCGTCACCGCCAACACCTGGCATTCAATCGATTCACCGTTGCCGGCCTCCGGCACGGTGTTGTACGTCTCCCGACGACAGTGGAGGGCGACCACTCAGGGTGGAGGCATGTCCGTTGCGTCGGGCGTGATGTTGTCACCTTTACATCGGCGGCGGGATCTCTCAGGGATCGTCGCGGCCTCTGCGGTAAACGCTGTGTCAGTCACATTTCGCTCAGGCCTGCGTGTCTGTCGTGCAGGCGCTTGCTGGGATCAATCGGACCCGGGGAGCGAGAGGGCAATATAACAGTAATGCCAAGGGTCAGCAATTGGCGACAAGCTGCGCTAGAATGGCGTTTTAATGCGGGTTTCCAGTGGAGTGACAGCGTGGCCGAAGGGCGTGACGTACAGTGGGTGGAAGTGACCGAGGGCCAGGTCGGCCAGCGCGTCGATAACTTTTTGATGAGTCGGCTCAAGGGCGCGCCGCGCTCGCTGGTGTACCGGATCGTGCGCAAGGGCGAGGTGCGGGTCAACAAGAAGCGGGTGAAGGCGGACACGCGTCTAGCGCTGGGGGATCTGGTGCGTATCCCGCCGCTCAAGCTGGCGCCACAGGAGGCTGTGCGCGAGGTCAGTGACAACCTGCGCAACCTGCTGGCCGGCAGTGTGCTGTTGGAAGGGCCGGACTGGATGGTGCTGAACAAGCCCTCAGGGCTTGCCGTGCATGGAGGCAGTGGCGTCAAGATCGGCTTGATCGAGGCGCTCCGCCAGGTGCGGGAAGATCTGGATTTTCTTGAGCTGGTGCACCGACTGGACCGTGACACCTCCGGCTGCCTGCTGTTGGCCAAGTCGCGTCCTGCGCTGCTGTCGCTCAACCAGTCCTTGAAGCAACACAAGATGAACAAGCAGTACCTGGCGCTGGTGGCCGGGCGCTGGCCCGCCCGACGTGACTTCGTGAGTGCACGCCTGGATCGCTACGACGCCGGCAATGGCGAGCGACGGGTGAGAGTCGATGCGGCGGGCAAGGTGGCGCGTACTCGTTTCGCCGTGCGCGAAACCTTTGCCGGTGCCACCCTGGTCGAGGCGGAGCCGATTACCGGTCGTACCCATCAGATTCGTGTGCATGCGACCCATGGCGGCCATCCATTGCTTGGTGATGACAAGTACGGCAGTCGTGAGGGCGCTCGCCTGAGTCGCGAACTGGGTCTTGAGCGGCTGTTCTTGCACGCGGCGTCACTGACGTTCCCCGAGCCGACCAGTCAGCGGCCGGTGCAGATTCGGGCGCCGCTGGATGACGCTCTCGAGGCGGTGCTCGAGCGCGCGAGAAAGCGTCAATAAGTCAGCTGGAGGAGGTCTCAGGCGGCCTGCTGGCATGTCCTTCAGGGGTATCTCGCCTGCACACCTTTTTGTGGCGGTGGCTGCTGCCATGACCAACTCTTCGGGTAAGGAGTCGGCGCCTTGCGGCGACGACTCAGGACAGTCCCAGAGGAGAGATGGCGATGCGTGTGTTGAGCGAGAAGGTGACCTTTGCCGGTCAGGATGGACAGCAGCTGGCGGCGCGCCTGGATCGCCCCGAGGGCAGCGAGCCCCAAGCCGTGGCGATCTTTGCGCACTGTTTCACCTGCACCAAGGATATTCTTGCCGCCAAGCGTATCGCCGCCGGACTGGTATTGCGCGGCGTAGCGGTGCTGCGCTTTGACTTTACTGGGCTGGGACACTCCGAGGGTGAGTTCGCCAACACCCACTTTTCATCGAATGTCGACGACCTGTTGGCGGCCGCTGCTTATCTGGAGGGAATGGGCTTGGCGCCAGGACTGCTGGTCGGGCACTCCCTGGGCGGAGCCGCAGTGCTGGCGGCGGCGGGTCAGCTGCCGGCGGTGAAGGCGGTGGCGACCATCGGTGCTCCGTTCGATCCGGCCCATGTGCTGCATAACTTTGGCGCAAGTCTGGAGCTCATTGAGCGACAAGGCGAAGTCAAGCTGGAGTTGGCAGGCCGCCCCTTCACCATCCGCAAGACCTTTGTCGACGACCTGCGTGAGCAGCGCCAGCGTCAGCGTATCGAGGCGCTAGGGCGCCCCTTGCTGGTGTTGCATGCGCCGGGGGATGAGACCGTCGACATCGAGAATGCCGCTGCGATATTCGGCGCCGCTCGCCATCCCCGCAGCTTTATCTCCCTGGATGATGCCGACCACCTGCTGACCCGGGCCGCCGACGCCGAGTACGCCGCCGAAGTGGTGGCCAGTTGGGCGTCCCGCTATCTGGGGCTGGTGGCGCCCAAGCCACTGCCGGGGGTGCCCGAAGGGGTGACCCGGGTGTCCGAGGCGGACCCCGGCGGGTTTCGCCAGGATGTGCTGGCGGGGGCGCATCATCTGCTGGCGGACGAGCCGCTATCCTATGGCGGAACCAATCTGGGATTTACGCCGTATCAGCTGCTCGCGGCCGCCCTGGGCGCCTGCACGTCGATGACGGTGCGTAGCTATGCCAGGCGCAAGAAGCTGGCCCTCGATGATGTGACGGTGGATGTCAGTCACGACAAGATTCATGCCGTGGACTGTAGCGAATGCGAGGCGAGCGGTGGCAAAATCGACCGCTTCGAACGTGTTCTCCACCTTGCCGGTGCCTTGACCCAGGATGAGCGTGATGCGCTGCTGGCCATCGCCGACCGTTGTCCTGTACATCTCACCCTGGAAGGTCAGGCCCTGGTGGTCACTCGACTGGCGGGCGAACCCCGCTGAGGGGTGGCAGGACACGACCCATGCAGTGAGGGCTCCCCTGCGGTGCCCGCCGAGGAGCCATGTCTTGCGCTACGATCTGACCATATTTGATTGGGATGGCACCCTGATGGACTCCATCGCCCGCATCGTTTCCTGTATGCAGGCGGCGGCCCGAGAGGTCGAGTGGGGCGAGTTGGGTGCTGCCGAGGTGCGCAACATTATCGGTCTGGGGCTGCCTGAGGCGATCGCGACGCTATGCCCCGGCATCTCTCCCGACCACGCAGAAAGACTGAAAGCGCGATATTCCTGGCACTTCGTCGAGGGAGATTCGACGCCGGTCACCTTCTATCCGGGGGTAGAGGCAGGGCTTGCTGAGCTCTCTCGGCAAGGCGCCTTGGCCGTGGCCACCGGCAAGAGCCGCAAGGGCTTGGATCGCATCTTCCGGCAGAGCGACACCGGGCGTTTCTTTGTGGGAAGCCGGACCGCCGATGAAACTCGCTCGAAGCCGCATCCGCAGATGCTGGAGGAGTTGCTCGCCGAGTGCGGCGTGCCGCCCGAGCGAGCGATCATGATCGGCGACACCGAATATGACATGGAAATGGCGCGGGCCATCGGCATGCCGCGTATGGCGGTCAGCTACGGTGTGCATGACGTGGCAAGGCTTGAGCGCACGCAGCCGGTGCTGATCGCTGATGACTTTGGTCAGGTGCTTGAGCACTTGCGCGGATAGTGGGATGGATCATCGGACGGCTAGCTGACGTCGTGGGTGCAATAGAGCGCCAGGTGGCGGTGATGACGAGTGGACAGCTTGTACCGTTGTCTGGCTATCCAGAGTGTCGAGGAGTGAGATATGGCAAACACGCCCAAGGATGATCCCTGGACCGAGGGGGAGGCGTCAGTGCAGCCTGCTGCGCCAGAGCGCGGGGGGGATGACAATGCTGAGGTCCTGCGAGAGCGTCAGAGGCTCGCGCAGATCGAGAGCATGGATCGCTGGATACAGGGCGTGCTGGTCGAGCAGCGGCGTGGGCGGCGGTGGAAGCTGTTCTTTCGCTTTGCCTGGCTGCTGCTGGTGGCGGGCGTCATTGCATCGGTGTGGTATGCGTTGACGATGACACCCGACGAGGATGCCGTGCAGGGGGAGCACCTGGCGCTGGTCAGTGTCGAGGGCGTCATCGACAGCGAGTCACCGGCGAACGCCGAACGCCTGATTGAGGGTCTCGAGGCCGCGTGGGAGGCGCCGGATGCTCGCGCCATCGTGCTTCACATCAATAGTCCGGGCGGCAGTCCTGTACAGTCACAGCGGGTGTATCGGGCGATTACGGCGCTGCGCGAACAGGGGGACAAGCCGATCATTGCCGTGATCGAGGACCTCGGCGCAAGCGGTGCCTATTATATGGCGGCGGCTGCGGATGAAATCGTGGCGGCTCCGTCCAGCCTGGTGGGATCCATCGGTGTGATCTATGCCGGTTTTGGGCTTGATCAAGTGATCGACGACCTCGGTGTCGAACGTAGAGTGTTTACCGCGGGTGATAACAAGGCATTTCTCGACCCCTTCTCCGAAATGCGCCCTGATCAGCAGGTGTTCTGGCAGAACGTGCTTGATACGACCCATCAGCAGTTTATTGACGCGGTCAAGGCCGGTCGTGGCGAACGCCTTGCCGAAGACCCGAAGGTCTTCAGCGGGTTGATCTGGACCGGGGAGCAGGCCCTGGAGCTGGGCTTGGTGGACCGCCTCGGCACTCTCGATGATGAGGCTCGTCACTGGCTGGACGAGCCAGTCATCGAGGACTATACCCCCTCCCAGGACCCGCTGGACCGTCTGGCTCGCCGCTTTGGCGTGTCGCTGGCGCATTGGATGGGGTTGCCCCAGGCAGCGTCGCCGCTGCGCTACCAATTACCTTGAGTCACTGTGCTGTCAGCTGCCTTGAGCCGCGAGCGCTATGAGTTGCCGGGAGTCGTTGCCTGGCGTGTAACGCTGACCACAGAGCATAATCCGCTGCCTTTGCCTTAAGTGGGCGGGTCAGGGCGTCGCCAGCAACGGATCCGCGCCTGCCTCTCGCAGCCATCGGCAGAGCAGGATCAGAGGTAGCCCAATCAAGCTATTGGGGTCGTCTCCCTCGAGTCGTTCGAACAGGGTGATGCCGAGGCCCTCCATGCGGAAGCTGCCGGCGCACTGCAGGGGTTGCTCGCGCTCGACGTAGGCCTCAATCTCGGCGGCGCTGAGCTGCCTGAAGACAACGTCGAAGTGCTGGTGTCCTACCCAGTGTCGTTGGCGGGCGGTGTCGAGCAGGGCGAGGCCGGTGACGAAGCGCACGCGCTCGCCGGAGAACTGAGCCAGCTGAGCGCGCGCACGCTCTGCCGTATGGGGTTTGCCCAGGATCTTGTCGCCAAACACGGCGACCTGGTCGGAACCGATGATCAGGTGCGACGAATAGATGTCCGCCAGGGCCATGGCCTTGGCGGAGGATAGTCGCTGGACCAGGGTCGTGGGAGATTCCTGTGGGCGCGGGCTCTCGTCAATATCGGGGCTGGCCCAGGAGAAGGGCAAGCCCAGGCGCTCGAGCAGTTCGCGGCGCCAGGGTGAGCTGGAAGCCAGGACCAGAGGTGTCATGCCGTTTTCCTTGTCGACAGTGTGGGGTAAGGCCGAGGCGCGGCGGCGTTAACGCCGGGCGTGCCGCGGATGAAAGATGAAACATGGTAACCTATTGAGTACTGGGCTTTGACAGGGGGCAGACGAGTGCCTATCATTGCGCGCCTATGTTGACCTCACGATTGCCCGGCCGGGTCGAGCCCTATAAGCTCGCAGCCCAAGCCGAACACCTTGAAGGCCTGGTGGCACTGGCCGAAATGAGTCGCTTGACCGACGAAGTCGGCGCTCAGCAGGGCGATGCCAGCGCGTGGCTGGAATTCGCCATCGACGCCCAAGGGCGTCGGGTGATCCGGGGGCGCCTGGAGGCCGAATTGCAGCTGCCCTGTCGCCGCTGCCTCGAGCCCATGGCTCAACATGTCGCAAGCGACTTCCTGCTCGGGCTCGTCAGCAGTGACGACCTGGCCGCGGACCTGCCTAGCACCCATGAGCCGGTGCTGGTGGAAAATGAACAGCTGGATCTCCTGGGTGTGATCGAGGATGAACTGATCCTCAGTCTGCCCCAGGTGGTCTACCACGACGAGTCAGAGTGTCCTGTCTCGCGCGACCAGCTGAGCAGCGGGGCAGAGGCCGAAGTTTCGGAAGCGCCCTCTGGCAGCCCCTTTGACGTGCTCAAGCGCCTCAAGGGCAACACCGATACCTGATCGATATTTTGTGGAGTGATTTCCCATGGCAGTTCAACAGAACCGTAAGACTCGTTCCAAGCGCGGCATGCGTCGTAGCCACGACGCCCTGAGCGCGCCGACCCTGTCCCAGGACAAGGAAACTGGTACTACTCACCTGCGTCACCACGTGTCTCCGGACGGCTTCTACCGTGGTCGCAAGGTTGTCGACGTATAAGTCGACAACGGCTGATGCTCGCTGGCCGCCGTAATGCGGATCGCCGTTGATGCCATGGGTGGGGACAAAGGTCCTCGCGCCACCGTGGCAGGCGCGGCCAGCGCTGTCATCGAAGACCCCCAGATCGATATCCAGCTGTTTGGCCCCAAGGCCCTGTTGGAAGATGAGATCTCACGCCTGCCGCGGCCTCTGGTCGCGGCGGCGTCGCATTTGCACCTCTGTGATGCTCCAGACGTCATCGCCGCCGATATGCGCGCCTCCCAGGCGCTGCGAAGCGGTGGCCGTTCGAGCATGGCGCGTATGCTGGAGAGTGTTGCAGCAGGTGATGCAGCGGTTGGGGTGAGTCCGGGCAACACCGGCGCTCTGATGGCGCTGTCGCGCCGAGCGCTGGGAATGGTGCCCGGCGTACCGAGGCCTGCCATCAGCACCGCCATCCCGACGCGGGATGATGGGCGCTGTTATTTGCTTGACCTGGGTGCCAATGTCGATGTTTCGGCAGAGCGATTGGTGGACTTTGCCCTGATGGGCGATATTATGGCCCGCCACGTTGATGGCCTGGTCGCCCCGAGGATCGCGCTGTTGAATGTCGGCGTTGAATCCACGAAGGGTTCTGCCGTGGTCCAGGACGCTGATGCCATGCTGCGACAGCTGCCTGGGCTCAACTATCTGGGGTTTATCGAGGGCGATGGCGTGTTTGCCGGCGAGGCAGACGTCGTGGTCTGCGATGGCTTTGTCGGCAATGTGCTGCTCAAGGCCAGCGAAGGGCTGGCCAAGATGCTGGTAAGGCGCGTTCAAGCCACCTTCGAGGCGCACTGGGGTAGTCGCCTGGTGGGACTGCTGGCGCGCCCAGCCCTTAAACGATTGAAGAGCGAACTGGATCCCGTTCGCTACAATGGCGCCAGTCTGCTTGGGCTGGCCGGGATCGTGATCAAGAGTCATGGCAGCTGTGACGCCCAGGGCTTTCACTACGCCCTGAGACGCGCGTCCCAGGAGGTGCGCCGTGACTTGCCGAGCCGGCTGCACGCCGAGCTCGACCATCGTCGTTTGGCACGGACGCGCACCCGCTGAGGGTGGGCGTGGTGCCGGGCGGCAGCCAACAAGAGCATAGGTGATCAAGATGACACAACCGCTTGCCCTCATCTTCCCTGGGCAGGGGTCGCAACAGATCGGCATGCTGCGCGATCTCGCCGAACGCTACAGCGTGGTGAGAACCACCTTCGAGGAAGCCTCCGAGGCACTGGGCTATGACCTTTGGCAGGTGGTCCAGGAGGGGCCGGAAGAGTCGCTGAATGCAACGGCATGCACGCAGCCAGCGCTGCTGGCATCCAGCGTGGCCATCTGGCGTGTCTGGCAGGAGCTTGAAGGGCCTCGCCCCGGTGCCATGGCTGGCCACAGTCTCGGCGAGTACAGCGCCATGGTGTGCGCTGGAGCGCTGCCGTTTGCAGAAGGTATTCGTCTCGTGCGTCTGCGCGGCGAGGCCATGCAGCAGGCGGTGCCTGCGGGGCAGGGCGCCATGGCGGCCATACTTGGGCTGGACGACGCTGCGGTAGAGCAGGCCTGTGCGTCCGCCGCTGAAGGCGACGTGGTCTCGGCGGTCAACTACAATGCACCCGGTCAGGTGGTGATTGCGGGCAGCAAGGCGGCCGTAGAGCGCGCCATTGTGGCGTGTCAGGAGGCTGGGGCAAAGCGCGCTATGCCGCTGCCGGTATCCGTGCCGTCTCACTGTGCCTTGATGCGCCCTGCGGCCGAGAAGCTCGAGCAGGCCTTGGCCGAGGTCGAGTTGAAGGCGCCCCGCTATACCGTGATCCAGAACGTGGACGCGCAGGCTCACGCGGACGTGGCGACGCTGCGCACACGGCTGGTCGAGCAGCTGTATCAGCCGGTGCGCTGGGTCTCCTGTGTCGAGAAGATGGTGGCGGATGGCGCTGACGTCTTTATCGAGTGCGGGCCTGGCAAGGTGCTGACAGGGCTGAACAAGCGCATTTCTCGCGGTACGCGCGGGCTGGCGGTGAATGACCCCGACAGCCTTGCTGCGGCGCTTGAGTTGGCGCGTGAGGTGCCCGCGGTTTGACGGTGGCTGACGCCCTGACGCGTCGCCTTTTGGCCCGGCAAGAAGCCGGGCAGCAATGACCAAGCAATGGAAGTGACCATGACAACCGAGCCTAGAGTCGCCCTGATCACCGGAGCCAGTCGCGGGATTGGCCGAGCCATTGCCCACGAGCTGGGTCGGCAGGGTCGCATTGTGATTGGCACCGCCACGTCTGATGCTGGTGCAGACCGCATCGACGCGGACCTCAAGGAGCAGGGCATTCAGGGGGCGGGCCGCCGCCTGGACGTGACCGACATGGCCAGCATCGAAGCTCTGATGAAGTCCATCAATGACGAATTCGGTGCGCCGACGATCCTGATCAACAATGCTGGCATCACCCGTGACAACCTGCTGATGCGCATGAAAGAGGATGAGTGGGATGGCGTGCTGGATGCCAACCTGAAGTCCGTCTATCGTCTCAGCAAGGCCTGCCTGCGCGGCATGAGCAAGGCTCGCTGGGGGCGTATCGTGTCGATCAGCTCCGTGGTGGCCACCATGGGCAACGCCGGTCAAAGCAACTATGCTGCCGCGAAGGCTGGCATGGAAGGGTTTACTCGCGCCCTGGCGCGTGAGGTGGCATCTCGGGATATCACGGTCAACGCCGTGGCGCCGGGCTTCATTGCCACTGACATGACCGATGCACTGTCTGACGAGCAGCAGGACAAGCTCAAGGGGCAGGTGCCATTGGCTCGTCTGGGCAAACCCGAAGAGATCGCTGCTGCGGTAGGCTTCTTGACCAGTGAGGGCGCAGGCTATATCACTGGTGAAACCCTGCACGTCAATGGCGGCATGAACATGCGTTAAATGCACGCTCTGCGTGTGTTGCGTCGACCCCAAGGGGTCTATAAACTACCCCGCAGTTTAGTTGCGGAATTAACCAGCTGGTCATCAGAACGGCTAACGTGAACGACTGGAGTATGTCTAAATGAGCACCATCGAAGAGCGCGTGAAGAAAGTTGTAGCAGAGCGCCTGAACGTCAAGGAAGAAGATATTCAGAACTCATCTTCCTTCACCGAGGACCTGGGCGCTGATTCCCTGGACACCGTTGAGCTGGTGATGGCGCTGGAAGAGGAATTCGACACCGAAATTCCTGACGAAGAAGCCGAGAAAATTACCACCGTTCAGGAAGCGATCGACTACGTCAACGCCAACCAGTAAGCCCGTCTCGATACGTCGAGTCGGTCTTGCGGTGGCGGACATGTCCGCTTGCTGAAAGGCCGGGGAGTCTACTCCCCCATGAGCCGCTCTGGTTATTCCAGGGCGGCTTTTGCGTGGTCGGCCAGGTAGCCTCGAACCAGGTTGCCGGGGGGAGCACAGTGGCATCTGTCTCGGGTATAATGCGCGCAACCGACGGTCCCCTGAGGGCAGGGCCGCAATTTCAAGGAAGTCTGGAGGAAAGCTGATGGCTCGCAGAAGGGTAGTGGTGACCGGCCTTGGTCTGGTCACGCCGGTGGGCAACACCGTCAAGGAAAGCTGGGACAGCATTCTGTCCGGCAAGAGCGGTATCGCGCCCATCGAGCACTTCGATGTCAGCGGCTTCAATACCCGCTTTGGCGGCTCGGTGAAGAACTTCGACATCAGCCCCTATCTCAATCCCAAGGATGCCAGGAAGATGGACCTGTTCATCCAGTACGGGATTGCGGCAGGCGCTCAGGCGATTGAGGATGCGGGCATCGAGTGCACCGACGAAAATGCCGACCGCATCGGTGTAGCCATCGGCTCGGGCATTGGCGGCTTGCCGATGATCGAGCACAATCACAACGCGCTGAACAAGAGTGGCGCCCGGCGTATCTCGCCGTTCTTCGTGCCGGGGTCCATCATCAACATGATCTCCGGCAACCTGGCGATTCAGCACGGCTTCCGCGGTCCCAATATTGCCATCACCACGGCCTGCACCACCGGCACTCACAACATCGGCTACAGTGCCCGCACGATTGCCTACGGCGATGCCGATGTGATGGTCT
The DNA here is from genome assembly GCF_017303055.1 of Halomonas litopenaei. GTDB lineage: Bacteria > Pseudomonadota > Gammaproteobacteria > Pseudomonadales > Halomonadaceae > Halomonas > Halomonas litopenaei_A. The sequence continues at coordinate 243,380 of NZ_JAEKJT010000001.1, forward strand.
GTGGTGGCGCCGAGATGGCGACCACGCCGCTGGGTCTTGGTGGTTTCTCGGCCGCTCGTGCGCTGTCGACGCGCAACGACGATCCCCAGTCGGCAAGCCGCCCCTGGGACAAGGATCGCGATGGCTTTGTGCTCTCCGACGGCGCTGGCGTGGTGGTCCTGGAAGAGTACGAGCATGCCAAGGCCCGTGGCGCCACCATCTACGCGGAGCTGATCGGTTTCGGCATGAGTGATGACGCCTACCATATGACGTTGCCACCGGAAGATGGTCGTGGTGCGGCGGCCTCCATGGCCAACGCCATCAAGGATGCCGGTATCGATGCCTCCGAGATCAACTACGTGAACGCTCACGGTACCTCGACGCCTGCCGGTGACCTTGCCGAGAGTCGCGCGGTCGAGAAGGTCATGGGTGCGGCGGCCAATCAGGTGGCCGTCAGTTCCACCAAGTCGATGATCGGTCATCTGCTGGGGGCCGCCGGTGCCGTAGAGGCCGTCTTCAGCATCCTGGCGATCCGTGATCAGGCGCTGCCGCCGACCATCAACCTGGACAAGCCCCAGGAAGGCTGCGTGCTGGATTACGTTCCGCACACCGCTCGCGATGCCAAGGTGGATGTCACGCTGTCCAACTCCTTTGGGTTCGGCGGCACCAACGGCACCCTGGTGTTCAAGAAGGTGTAATGGAAGAGCCCGTGCTGCCCCTGAGCGATCGGGGGCTTGCTTATGGTGACGGCCTGTTCGAGACGATTCTGGTGCGTGATGGCCGGCCGCTTCTGTGGGCCGAGCACGTGGATCGGTTGCTGCGAGGGTGTCGAGCGCTGAGTCTGCCGCCTCCGGGGTCGGTCGAGCTGATCGACAGCCTGGCATGTTGCGGTCCGGGCTTGGGGGTGCTCAAGCTGGTGTATACCCGCGGTAGCGGTGGCCGAGGCTATGCGCCTCCCCCGTCGGTGAGTCCGCGCCTGGTGTCGACCTGGTCTTCATTCACGCCGGACGCCCGGCGTTGGCACGAGGGCGTGCAGGTGCGCCTCTGCCGGCTGCGGCTGGCCGCACAGCCGGCGCTGGCGGGCATCAAGCACTTGGCGCGTCTGGAGAATGTCCTGGCACGCAATGAATGGCACGACACCGAGATCGCTGAGGGTCTGATGCTGGATGAGCATGGCGCGGTAGTGGAAGCGACCGCCATGAACGTGTTCTTGCGAGCGTCTGAAGAGGCTCCTGTGGTGACGCCGCCACTCGATCGTTGCGGCGTGGCGGGCACGCTGCGCCAGGCCTTGATCACGGCCGGAGCGGTCAGCGAGGCGCCGCTGGACGTCGATCAACTACAGGCGGGAGCGTCGCTGTGGGTGGGCAACAGCGTCCAGGGTGTCTGGCCGGTCAAGCAGCTGAGTGACAGCCAAGGGCGGCAACTATCGCATTGGACGGTCACGCCGTCCGGTAGCTGCCAGTTTCAGCAGCAGGCGCACGCCCTGTTGGGTTATTGAGGTGCCGCTGGCTGTCCCTCCGCTTCCCCCTCATGCGGTGCCAACGGATGTTGACCTGCGTCGAATCGGCGCAACCTGATAAGGAATGATCATGCGCACAGCGCTGAAAGCTCTGTTGATTCTTGTGGTGCTGGGTGCCACCGCGATGTTTGGTGGTTATCAGTACTGGCAGCAGCGCCTTGGGGCCGAGATTAGGCTGGATCAGCCCATGCTGTACGAGGTCTCTCCCGGCGACGGATTCAACCGCGTGGTGAGTGATCTTGAACAGCAGGGCGTGCTGGCCGATGCCTGGGCCTTCAAGTTGCTGACTCGGATCGAGCCCGATCGCGTGCCGTCGCTCAAGGTCGGCGAGTATCTGCTGGAGCCGGGCATGAGCGGCATGCAGGTGCTGGATAAACTGGCCAGCGCCGATGTCGTGACCTATAGCGTGACGATTCCGGAAGGCTGGACCTTTCAGCAGATGCGCGACGCTCTCGACGGTGCCGAAAAGCTGGCCCACCTGACGACCGACATGTCCAGCGATGACCTCATGGCAGAGCTTGGGCGAGAGGGTGATCACCCTGAAGGGCGCTTCTTTCCAGACACCTACACCTATCACAAGGGAGTATCGGACCTGGAAATCCTGCGTCAGGCCATGAAACAGATGGATGACCTGCTAGCCGGTGCCTGGGCCGAGCGCGACGATGACCTGCCGCTGGCGACGCCGTATGAGGCGTTGATCATGGCATCGCTGATCGAGCGCGAGACCGGTGCTCCCGAGGAACGTCGCGAGATCGCTGGCGTGTTCAAGCGACGGATGGAGCGCGGTATGCGGCTGCAGACGGACCCCACGGTCATCTACGGCATGGGAGAGCGTTATGAGGGCAACATCACCCGTGCCGATCTGCGTGAAGCCACCCCTTACAACACCTATGTCATCGATGGCCTGCCGCCGACGCCCATTGCGCTTCCAGGGCGTGCCGCCATTGAGGCAGCGGTGCATCCGGCCGAGGGCGAGACCCTGTATTTCGTGGCGAAAGGGGATGGCACGCATCATTTCTCGCGGACCCTTCGCGAACACAACAACGCCGTCAACCGTTACATTCGTGGCCGCTGACGATAGCGCCATGGGTTGATCCCCTGTTTCCACTACGGTGCTTCATGACTCACGACAAGCAAGAAAAGGCCGGGTTGCCGCGCGGTCGTTTCATCACCCTGGAAGGAGGAGAGGGGGTCGGCAAGTCCACCAACGTCTCCTTCGTGGTTGCCGAGCTCGAGGCGCGCGGTATCGAGGTGGTGCAGACCCGAGAGCCCGGCGGCACGCCGCGGGCCGAAGCCATACGTGAGCTGCTGCTGGCGGCCGCCGAGGAACCCCTGGACAGCGATGCCGAGCTGCTGCTGGTATTCGCCGCCAGGGCGCAGCATCTTGCTCAACGGATACGTCCGGCGCTGGCACGGGGTGCCTGGGTGGTCTGCGATCGCTTTACCGATGCCACCTTTGCCTATCAAGGTGGAGGTCGAGGGCTGTCCTTTGAACGTATTGCGCTGCTTGAGCGGCTGGTGCAGGCGGAGCTGACTCCCGACCTGACGCTGCTGCTCGATATGCCGTTAGAGGTCGCCGAGCAGCGCCTTGCGGCTCGGCTGGATCGCACCAAGACGTCGCGCGATCGCTTTGAACAGGAGCAGCGCGACTTTTTTGAGCGGGTGCGCCTGGCCTATCTCGCGCGGGCTGAGCAGGATTCACGGCGGGTGGCGACCATCGACGCCGACGGCAGTCTGGACATGGTCCAGCAGCGTATCCGCCTGGTGCTGGACGAGCGAGTGCAGCAATGGACGTAAGGCATGCCATGGCCGAGCCAATGCCGTGGCTGATGCCGCGCTGGCAGGAGTTGGTGAGGCTGATGGACAGCGCAAGGCTGCCCCACGCCGTGCTGCTGTCGGGACCTCGTGGGCTTGGCAAACAGACCCTGGCAGAAGCGCTTATCGCCCGTGCTCTTTGTGCTGCACCTGGCGAGACGGCCTGCGGCCACTGTCACGGCTGTCATATGCTGGCGGCAGGCTACCATCCTGACCTGCTGCGCGTGACGCCTGACGAGGGCAAGCGAATGATCCGCATCGACCCGATTCGTCAGGTCAATGCCTTCGTCTCGCAGACGGCCCAGCAAGGCGGGCGTCGGGTGATCGAGATTCGTCCTGCAGAGGCGATGAACGTGGCCGCCTCGAACGCATTGCTGAAAAGCCTCGAGGAGCCGGGTGAGGACACCCTGTTCGTGCTGGTGTCCGATATGCCGTCCCATTTGCTGCCGACCATTCGTTCTCGCTGCCAGCAGTGGAGCTTGAAGCCCCCCGCGTTGGAGGAATGCCTGCCATGGTTGTCCCGTGAGCTTGGCTCCGACGAGGAAGCGCGTTTCTGGTTTCGCGCGGCCGGAGGCTTGCCGCTGGCCGCCCGTGAGCTGGCCGAGCCAGGGTCACGCAGCCTGCGCCAGCAGCTGCATGAAACCTTTGATGCCCTGGTGCGAGGCGCCGAGCCGGTGGCCGAGGCGGCACGCCTGGACCGCCAGGCCATCGATGCCATCCTGTGGTACGGTATCGCCTGGCTCGAGGACTTGATTCGTCTCGGCCTTTCCGGAGAAGCCGCAGAGCTGCGCAACCCGGATCTGGCGCCGCTGTATCGGCAGGCCGTCAAGAATGCCCGGGTCCGGGACTGGTTTCGCCTGCTCGATTACGCCCGTGAGCAGCGTCGGCTGCTGGCCGAGGGGGGCAACCCCAATCCCCAACTGGTGCTCGAAGCCTGGCTGGTGCGCTGGGCTGCCCTGTTGCGCTCCTGAACGGCGTCAACGTGCGTTGATATCACTTTGCCGAGCAGGCGGCTCTCACCTGGTCGGGTGATCCCTGCCTGCTGTCAGTGTCCGACAAGAGATTCCGATGTTCATAGATTCCCATTGCCATCTCGATCGCCTTTCCGAGGATACCCACGGAGGAGATCTCGACGCCGCCCTGGAGGCGGCGCGTCAGCGTGGTGTGCAGCAGTTCCTGGCGATCAGTGTGACCCTTGAGGGAGCGCAGAATCTTGCCGCCATTCGGGCCCGGCATGCTGACGTCGTCATGTCGGTAGGCGTGCATCCGCTGCATTCGGTCGAGCACGAGCCCACGGTTGCCGATATCGTTGCCTGCGCCAAGGCGCATCAAGCGGTCGCGATCGGCGAGTCCGGCCTCGACTATCATTACGACAGCGTACCGGTCGATGTGCAGCGAGAGCGCTTTATTCGTCATCTCAAGGCGGCGACCGAGCTATCTCTGCCGATCGTGATTCATACGCGTGAGGCGCGGGAGGAAACGCTGGCCCTGATGCGCGAGCATAGCGACCCCTCGGTAGGTGGGGTGCTGCACTGCTTCACTGAAGACCTGGATATGGCCAGGGAAGCCGTGCGGCTAGGGTTCTACATCTCGCTGTCAGGGATCGTCACCTTCCGCAACGCCAAGCAGGTGAAAGAGGTGGCCCGCCGGGTTCCTCTCGATCGTCTGTTGATCGAGACCGACAGTCCTTATCTGGCTCCGGTGCCACACCGCGGCAAGCCTAATGAACCGGCTTGGGTGGTCGAAGTGGCCCAGTGTATCGCCGACGAGCGGGGGATCAGTGTCGAGGAGGTGGCCATGCAGACCACCGCCAACTTCTATCGTCTGTTTCCTGCGGCAGCCCCCGAGGCGCCGGAGGAAATCAAGCAGGCCTTACGTGATGCTGGCTTCGTCGAATAGCTGGCCGTCTTCAATGAGTAGCCGCCTGTGTTTATCGAGTGGGCGCCTGTCTTCATTGAGTAGCCGCCTGTTTTTATCGAGTAGGCGTTAGGGAGAACACGTTCATGCGACTGGATCACATCCTCCAAGGCATTGCTGAATTTGGCGAGCGTCCGCCGCTGGACGAGTGGGCTCCCGCGCTCAGCGGCGAGATGGATCTGGTCATCACCCGTGATGGTCGTTGGGTGCACGAAAGCCGTGATATCGAGCGTCCTGAGCTGGTCAGGCTCTTTGCACGCATCCTTCGGCGTGAGTCAGACGGTCAGTACTATCTGGTCACTCCGGTCGAGAAGTGGCGAATACAGGTAGAGGACACCGCGTTCGTCGTGGTGGATGCCGACTATGTCGACCCCTGCTGGTGGCTGACGACCAATGTGGGCGAGCGTGTGAGTCTGGGGAAAGCGGCGCGGCTGACCCTGACCACCACGCCCATGGGGGAGTGGGTGCCAGAGGTGGGGCTGCCGTTCGGGCTGAGTGCGCGTCTCGGACGCAACGTGTTCTATCGGCTGGTGGAGCTTGCAGAGGTGAAGGAGGCGGATCTGGGCATCCATAGTGAGGGTGTCTGGCAGCCGTTGGGGCGGTTGGAGGGCGAGTCGCGCTGATGTCTGCTGTTGGTGATAGGTTTCCCTCTTCTTCCGCGGACGCTCAAGCGGACACGCTGTGGTCGACGCTAACCCCGGAGCAGCAGGCCGTGGTGTCACATCAGCGCGGTCATGCCAGGGTGGCGGCGGTTGCCGGTGCCGGCAAGACCACCACGCTGGTCGCCAGGGTGTTGCACCTGCTGGCCGGTGGTGCCCAGGCTCGGCGCATGATGGTGCTGATGTTCAACCGAGCCGCGCGGGAAGACTTCCAGCAGCGCTTGGCCGCGATGGCGCCGGCGGGTATCGAGTTGCCCGAGGTGCGCACCTTCCATTCCCTCGGCCATCGACTGACGTCCAGTCTGGTGCGCTGGGGCGCCTTGCCTCGACGGGAACTGCTGACCGCCGACTGGCAGCAGGAGCGGCTGTTACGTCAAGCGACCCTTCAGGCCCTGGAAGACGTCGACGAAGACCGCGACGCGGCGCTGGAGCCAGATCGCATCGAGGAGCTGGCGCATTTCTGCGCGCTGGCCAAGGCCGAGGTCATCGAGCCCCAGATACTGTATGAGCGACTCGAGCTTGGCGATGGAACCCGCCATTTTGTCAGTGCCTTTCACTGTCTCGAAACCCTGATGGCCGACAATGGCGTCATGACCTACTCGGATCTGCTGTTCCGTCCCTTGCTGGCACTGGAAGGAGACGAGGGGTTGCGGCGTCGCGTGCAGGGGTTTCTCGACCACGTCATCATTGATGAATACCAGGACATCAATGCCGCCCAGCAGCGGTTACTGGCAGTGCTCGCCGGTACCCGGGCAGATGTCATGGCCGTGGGGGATGCCAACCAGTGCATCTATGAGTGGCGAGGGGCGCATCCCGACGCCATGCTCGATAACTTTACCCAGGTATTTGGCGCGGCGACCGACTACCCGCTGTCCACCACCTTTCGTCATGGTCATGCCCTGGCCCTGGCCGCCAATCATGCCATCGCCGGCAATGGCCGGGGGGCGGATCAGCTGTGTATCGCCGGGCCCAGCACGCCCCAGACCAGCCTGTCGGTGGCCCGAGGCGCGAGCGCCTTTCTGGAGACACTGGCGGCGTGGCAGCAGCAGGGCCGCTGTCTCAGCGACGCCTGCCTGCTGGTGCGCAGCTGGACCCTGTCGGTGCCTTTGCAGCTGGCGCTGTTGCGAGAAGGCATTCCCTTTCGCCTGGCCCGTGAAGACCGGTTCGTCTTCCGCCTTCCGTTGGTCGAGGCCCTGGCCGGTTATCTATCTCTTGCCCTGTGGCCGGAGCAGCTGCGCGATCCTGCCGCGTTGATGCCGATGTTCGCCCAGCCGACCTGCTTTGTGCCCCGGGAGGTGCTGTCCTCGCTGGTACAGCGCCTGGCCGAGACCCAGGCTTGGCCGGGGCCGGGTGATGCCCTGCTTGAGCGGCTCAAACCTCATCAGAAGCGCACGCTGAAGCGTCGCTGGGCGCTGCTGTGCGAGCTGCCTCGACTGTCGCGCCTGAGTGCGGATGCGCTGCTGGAGCACGTTGTCGCCGAAGTCGAGGCCGAAAAGGTGCTCAAGCGAGCCGCATCGCGACGTGACAAGGGCGAGGAGGACGTGCGCCTGCTCGACGTGCTGATCGAGCAGGCGCGCGAGGTCAAGGACGTCGCCACCTTCATCGAGCTGTTGCGACGACCGGTGGAAAACCAGGAACAGGGCGTGCTGATCAATACCGTGCATGGCGCCAAGGGACTGGAATGGCCGTTGGTGATCGTCGGCTCCGTCAATGAAGAAGACTTCCCGCACTACAGTCGCGACAACCCGCTATCGCCTCAACGACTCGAGGAAGAGCGTCGCCTGTACTACGTCGCCATTACCCGCGCCATCGAGCGGCTGGTCGTGTTGCATGACGGTGGCGACCACCGGCCGAGTCGTTTCATTCAGGAAAGCGCCTGCCAGGACGCCAGCGCGGTGGCCGAGGCTCTGTATGCTGGCACCAGTGAAGCGCCGCCGGCACCGTCGGAGCCTCTCAAGGTGGCGGCGCCGGCTCTGATCCAGCGCTACCTGGCGGCGATCGGTCAGAGCCTGACGCTCTCCGCGGCGGAGCGGGCCCGCGCTGACGGCGAGTATCGTGTCGGTGAGCGTGTTCGCCATGGGGTCTTTGGTGACGGCGAGGTCGCCGTCGTCGAAGGAGATCCTGCCAATCCGGTCATCGAAGTGCGTTTTGACCACGCCGGCAAGCGCCGACTGATCGCTCGCCGTGCCCCCATCGAGCGGCTGGGCCATCCCGCCTGAGCGCCGTCTTCCAAGGGTGACGCTAGCCTGTGACGTTGGCGTTGTGGACGGCAACGCCTATGCTGTCGGTTCCTTTGTCGAAACGGAGTTCGCCATGGTGCATCCATTGATCGATGCCGAGACCCTGCGCCAGGAACTGGAAAGCGAGACACCGCCGCTCGTGCTGGACTGTCGGGTTCGGCTTGGAGATCCCCAGGCTGGCGCGGCGTTGTGGCGACAGGCCCACGTGCCGGGTAGCCTGCATCTCGACCTGGACCGTGATCTATCCGGTCCGAGCGACGGTCCTGGCGGGCGGCACCCGCTGCCCACCCAAAGCGATTTTGCCGCCTCCCTGCAGCGGCTCGGGGTATCGCCACAGCAGCCGCTGGTAGTGGTGGATGACACCTCCGGTCAGCTGGCCGCTGCACGGGCCTGGTGGATGCTGTCGATATGGGCGGGTCACCCCCATGTCAGGCTGCTGGATGGCGGCCTGGGCGCCTGGGAAGAGATTGCCGGGGACTGGGAGGTTGGCGAGGCTGCTCCGCGGGAGCCGTCGAGCTGGCAGCCTGAGTTCGACACCAGCGGCATCGTCTCCCTGAATGAGCTGGTGGCAAGCGAGGTGCTGAAGGTGGATGCCAGGGCAGGAGAGCGGTTTCGCGGTGAAGTGGAGCCGCTGGACCCCCGCGCGGGCCACATACCCGGCGCCGTCAGCCGGCCCTGCAGCCTGAATCTGGACGAACATGGACGCTTCAAGCCGGCCGAGGCGCTCGACCGCGAACTGCCCCAGGCCGATAGCATCGTCGCCTATTGCGGTTCTGGGGTGACCGCCTGTCATAACCTGCTGGCCTATCGGCTTGCCGGACGTCCGCTGCCCCGGCTCTATGTCGGTTCATGGAGCGAGTGGAGCAGCGATCCGGCGCTGCCCGCCGAGGTAGGCCCGTCAGCATCACCATCGCCGGACTGACGTGGGATGGTGACCGCTGACGGGGCAGGCCAGGGCGTCAGGAGGAGGGTGTCAGGAGGAGGGCGACCGGGGGGCAGAACTGGCCGGTACCTCGTCGCCAGGGCGCCGTTCAAGTCGCGCCAGCAGCATGGCGTTGGCGGTGTTCCCCATCACGTTCAAGGCGGTGCGGAAGCCATCGGTAAAGCGGTCCACGCCGGCCACGACCGCAACGCCTTCCAGCGGCAAGCCTGCGGCAGACAGCACGGTGCTCATGGCAACCAGGCCGGCACCGGGCACCCCGGCGGTGGAGAATGACACCAGCAGGCCGGTCGCAAAGATGGTGGCCGCCAGCGTAAGCGTGATGTCGACTCCGAACAGCTGGGCAACGAACAGCGCGTTGAAGCCTTGCAGCACCGCAGCACCATCACGCTTGAGCGCCGTGCCGAAGGGTAGGGCAAAGGCGCTCAGCTGACTGGGTGCGCCGTAATCTCTGGCGTTGTTGAGGGCGATGGGTAGGGTGGCATTGGAACTTGCCGTACCCAGGGCGAAGCTCAGCGCCTCGCCGAAGTGGCGCAGGTAGGCCAAGGGGCGCGCACCGGCAACGGCCAGCAGCGCCAGGTAGAAGACCGCCATGGCCGCAATGGCCGCAAGCAGACCGACGACGTAAAGCCCCAGTTTCAATAGCAGGTCGAAGCCTTGGGTCGCCACCACCGAGGCGATCAAGGCAAACACCCCGATCGGGGCCAGGCGCAGCACCATCGACAGGATCTTCAGGGTGATGTTGTAGCCGCTCTGCAGCACGTCGATCAAGGGCCGGCTCTGCTCCGGTAGCTGACGCGCAGCAATGCCAACCATGGCCGCTGCCAGGATGATCTGCAGCAGGTTGGCCTGGGCCAGAGCTTCGAAGGGATTTTTCGGTACCAGGCCCACAAGCCATTGGGCGAGGGGCGTTGGGTCCCTTGCCTCGATGCTGGCAGAGCCGGCGCCGTCGACGCCGAGGCCAGGTGTCAGCCAGGCGGCGACCCCCATGCCGATGGCCAGAGCGACGGCGCTGGTGACAACGTAAAGCAGCAGCAGTTTGCCGGCGTAGCGGCCAACGTTCTCGCTGCGATCCACCTGGGTGAAGCTCAGTACCAGAGCGCAGAAGACCAGAGGCACCACGATGAACTGCAGCAGGCGCAGGAAGATCTGGCCCAAGGGGGTCAGCAGCTGGGTATCCAGCGCCGCCGCGAGCTCAGGAATGAACAGATTGATACCACCGCCGGCCACGATCCCGAGGATCAGGGCCAGCAGTATTTGACGGGTATGGGCCATGCTATCTCCCGGTGAAGAGGTTCGAGTTGGGGCTCACCCCCCGAGTGGCGAGCAAGCCAGTCGTCTACAGAGGTGGCTCTGGCTCAGCGTTGAGGGCGTCTGGCCCAGATGAGCGGGGGCACACTATTGAGTGCCGCCAAGCGCTTGGCAAGCGTTCCAATAGACCGATTTGTTATGACGTTAATGTCTTGTCACGAAACAAAAAAGCGGACGGGGTTTGCCCGTCCGCTGATGTCTTGCAGTGCCGCCTAAGCCGAGCGTCACATATTCGGGTAGTTGGGCCCACCGCCGCCCTCTGGGGCGACCCAGGTAATGTTCTGGGCAGGATCCTTGATGTCACAGGTCTTGCAGTGCACGCAGTTCTGGAAGTTGATCTGGAAGCGTGGGCTGCCGTCTTCACCTTCGACCACTTCGTAGACACCGGCCGGGCAGTAGCGCTGTGCGGGCTCGGCGTACTCGGGGAGATTCTTGTGAATCGGAATGGCCGGGTCGGTCAGGCGCAGGTGGCAGGGCTGGTCTTCCTCGTGATTGGTGTTGGAGAGGAACACCGAGGACGATTTGTCGAAGGACAGCTTACCATCCGGCTTGGGGTAGTCGATCTTCTCGAACTGACTCGCCGGCTTTAGCGCAGCGTGATCCGGCGTGGTGTCATGCACGCGTGGAAGCTTGCCGCCAAGAAGCTGATCAACGAAGTTGTAGGCGCCGCCGCCGACGGTGCCATACTTGTGAATGGCGGGGCCAAAGCTGGCGCTTTGCTCGAGCTCCTTGTAGGCCCAGCTGTCCTGCCAGCGGCGCTCGAAAGTGCTCAGCTCGTCGCCACCTTCAGCGGCCTGTGCCAGGGCGTCAAAGACGCTTTCGGCCGCCACCAGGCCGGACTTCATGGCGGTATGGATGCCCTTGATCTTGGCGAAGTTCAGGGTGCCGGCGTCGCAACCGATCAACAGACCACCCGGGAAGGTCATCTTGGGCAGGCAGTTGAGCCCGCCCTTGGCAATCGCGCGGGCGCCGTAGGCCACTCGCTTGCCCCCCTGCAGATGCTGGCTCAGCACGGGATGGTGCTTCATGCGCTGGAATTCGTCGAAGGGCGAGAGGTAAGGGTTCTGGTATCCCAGGTCCATGATCAGGCCGACGACGACCTGCTGGTTCTCGGCGTGGTAGAGGAACCAGCCGCCATGACTGTCCTTGTCGAGAGGCCAGCCAGAGCCATGCAGGACGAGGCCGGGTTGGTGCTGCTCGGCGGGCACATCCCACAGCTCCTTCAGGCCAATGCCGTAGTGCTGGGGGTCCTTGCCGGCATCAAGCTGGAACTCGCGAATCAGGCGTTTACCAATGTGGCCCCGTGCGCCCTCTGCAAACAGCGTGTACTTGGCCCGCAGTTCCATGCCGGGCATGTAGCCGCCTTTTTCGCTGCCGTCTGCGGCGACCCCCATATCGCCAATAAGAATGCCGCGGACCACACCATCCTCGACGATGGCGTCCTGTGCGGCGAAGCCGGGGAAAATTTCCACGCCCAGTGATTCGGCTTGCTCCGCCAGCCAGCGGCAAAGATTGCCGGCGCTGATGACATAGCGGGTCAGGTCGCCACCGGTGTTGTGCATGGACTTCGGCACCAGCGCGTTGGGCAGTTTCTGGGCCTTCTCGGCGTCCTTGAGCAAGTAGACTTCATCGCGGGTGGCTGGAGTGGACAGCGGAGCGCCGCGCTCCTCCCAGTCGGGGAACAGTTCAAACAGGGCGCGGGGCTCGAGCACTGCACCGGAAAGAATATGAGCGCCGACCTCTGAGCCTTTCTCGACAACGCACACCGTAAGTTCCTGCTCTGCCTCATTGGCTTGCTGCATCAAGCGGCATGCGGCGGCGAGGCCAGAGGGGCCGGCGCCAACGATGACCACATCAAACTCCATGGTGTCGCGTTCTACTTGTTCTGACATCTGGTGCTTTCCTCCTCAGGAAGACGCCGGCTGCCACCAACGTCTTACAGATTTTAAACGGTCGTTTGCTTCACGGTATAACTCATGATAGGCATAATAGCGTCGTCAGGTCATCCTTACGATGGTCGACTGTTGGCACAGCGCAGGGCGCCTTGCTGGGGATTGTTGCGCACGGCCGGGCTGTGGCACATTGAAGGAGCCGCTGCAGGCCCTATCAAACGCTTGCGTGAAGCGCCGCGACCTCGGGGCCGAGTCCACGCAGACGCCGGAATGAAAGGCGTTGGCGCGTTGGAGCGAGGTTGTTGGTGGGCCACGACGACGGTGGGAGAGGACCTGGCAGCGCTGTGTCAGGCAGGTAGCGGATGCTGCCCAGGGTGTTGCGTTATGCGCTAACTCCATGAGTGCATAGCGAAATGTTCTTGAATCGGCGGCTTGATGCAAGACGTCGAAGGGTGAGTCGATAGATAGTCGGCTCGCCGGTGTAGCGCTCAAGTGTGCAGAGGAAGCGTCGGTAGCGGGGAGTGCCCCAGCGGCGTCGGGGTCAGGGCAGCGCCCGGTGCTCGGCCGTGCTGTATGCCGGCGAGCGTGGCGGCTCTGTCGGGGGCGACACACCGTGCCAGCGTTTTCTTGAGGATTCCTTCCTTTTATTCAGGGTTCCCCAGTGAACCAAGTGAGGACGACATGAAAGTACTCGTCGCGGTCAAACGCGTCATTGATTACAACGTCAAGATTCGCGTCAAGCCGGACGGCAGTGATGTGGACCTGACCAACGTCAAGATGGCCATGAATCCTTTCTGCGAAATCGCCGTGGAAGAGGCCGTCCGACTCAAGGAGCAGGGCGTAGCGACCGAAGTCGTGGCGGTGACCGTTGGTCCCAAGGCGGCCCAGGAGCAGCTTCGCACCGCCTTGGCGTTAGGAGCTGACCGTGCCATTCACGTCGAGAGCGACGAGCGAGTGGAATCCCTGGGCGCCGCCAAGGCGCTGGCCAAGGTGGTCGAGAAGGAGGCGCCGCAGCTGGTGATTCTCGGCAAGCAGGCCATCGATTCCGACAACAACCAGACCGGCCAGATGCTGGCGGCCCTGACGGGCATGCCTCAGGGTACCTTCGCGTCCGCGGTGGAAGTGGAAGGTGAGACACTGAAGGTGGTGCGCGAGATTGACGGCGGACTGCAGACCGTTGCGCTCAAGCTGCCGGCCGTCGTGACGACCGACCTGCGCCTGAACGAGCCGCGCTACGCCAAGTTGCCTGACATCATGAAGGCGAAGAAGAAGCCCTTGGACGTGCTGACCCCGGCAGAGCTCGGAGTCGAGGTGGCCAGCGGGCTTACCCTGGTCAAGGTCGAGCCGCCGGCCGAGCGCCAGGGCGGTGTCAAGGTAGGCTCCGTGGATGAGCTGGTCGACAAACTGAAGAACGAAGCGAAGGTGATTGCATGAGCATCCTGGTTCTCGCAGAACATCATGACGGTCAGCTGGCTGACGCCACCGCCCACGTGGTTGCTGCTGCTCAGGCCATCGGTGGCGACATCGATGTGCTGGTGGCGGGTCAGGATCTGGGCAGTATTGCCGAGGCAGCGGCCAAGCTGGACGGCGTGGCGCGGGTGCGGGTAGCCGACAGCGAGGTCTTTGCCCATCAGCTGGCCGAGCCTCTGGCGGACCTGTTGGTCTCCCTGGCGGATGATTACAGTCACGTTCTGGCGGCGGCCTCCACCACCGGCAAGAACGTGCTGCCGCGCTTGGCGGCATTGAAGGACGTTGCGCAGATCTCCGAGATCATCGCGGTGGAAAGCGCCGATACCTTCAAGCGCCCGATCTACGCAGGCAACGCGATCGCGACCGTCCAGAGCGGCGACGCGCTGAAGGTGATTACCGTTCGTTCCACCGCCTTCGACGCCGTGGCGCAGGAAGGCAGTGCCAGCGTGGAAGCAGTCGACGCCGCTGTCGATAACGCACTGTCGAGCTTTGTCGGCGAGGAGCTGGCCAAGAGCGACCGTCCCGAGCTGGGTGCCGCACGAGTGGTCGTCTCCGGCGGCCGCGGTATGGGAAGCGGCGAGAACTTCAAGATTCTCGATAGCGTTGCCGACAAGCTGGGTGCTGCCATCGGTGCCTCGCGTGCGGCCGTGGATGCGGGCTTTGTCCCCAACGACATGCAGGTCGGCCAGACCGGCAAGATTGTCGCGCCGGATCTGTACATTGCCGTAGGCATCAGTGGCGCCATTCAGCACCTGGCGGGGATGAAAGATTCCAAGGTCATTGTGGCGATCAACAAGGATGAGGAGGCCCCCATCTTCCAGGTCGCTGACTACGGCTTGGTGGCGGATCTGTTCGAAGCGATTCCGGAGCTCGACAGCAAGCTGTAAGCGCATTTTCTGTGCGCCTGGTACGACGCCGCGGCCATTGGGCCGCGGCGTTTTTTTTGGCGCTGGCGCCGCAGCAGGGGACGGGCTCAGCAGCGGGGGCAGATCGCGTGGCCTGCTGTACCCGAGGCTCCTGCGGGGACGACAGGACAGCCGGCAGCGCTCCTGGAGGCTTGCCGGATGTCTGCAGGCTCGGCCTAGGCTGTGCAGCACCGCAACTCCAGGGGATGGCGTTTGGCGATTGATGCGCCGACGGTCCTGGGCTGGAGGGGCATCTGGACAGGGGGAAGCGGGGTATGTCCTTGTCTCGCATTGATAACTATTCGTGTTTCGGGTACTGTCTCTGCATTTGACGCGGCACGTCGATCCGACCGGGATGCGGCGAGCGAGACGGTATGGCGGAGGCCGAGGAATGGCGAAGACAGATCTGCGGGCATGGCTCAATGTCGGCACGGCAAGCTCAGGGCGAGCGGCGGTCAGCGCAGTGGCGTTGATGGTGGGGCTCGGCGTGAGTGGGGCAGCATGGGCGCAGTCAGAGCAGGCCAGTGGCGATGGTGAAGCCTTGGAGGCGCAGCGCACTCAGGCCGAACTGCAGCAGCGTATCGACGCTGCCGACGAAACGGTTCGCGAACGCATCGCCGAGCTGCGTCAGGCCGAACAGGAAGCGGAGCGTCTGGCGGCTTACAACGATTCGCTGGCGCCCCAGCTCGAGCGGTTGGCCACTACTCTGGACGAGCGCCGGGCGGGCATGGCCACCATGTCGGCGACCAGAGAAGCCTTGCCGGGTGTGCTCAGCGAGATGACCGAGCGTCTGGACCGATGGGTAGAGCAAGACATTCCCTTTCTGCACAGCGAGCGTAGCGCCCGGGTGACATCACTCGAGAACAGTCTGTCGAGCCCACAGCTGTCTAGCGCTGAAAAGCTGGAGCGGGTGGTCGCGGCCTGGCAGGCCGAATTGGCCTATGGGCGCGAGCTGGATGCATGGCGCGGCACCCTTGAGCAGGCAGATAGTCGTCGCGAGGTGGACTATCTGCGCCTGGGGCGGGTCGGCTGGTACTACCTGACGCCTGACGGCCATGAGGGCGGGGTGTGGCAGCAGGGCGAGTGGCAGCCTTTGAGCGCCGCGCAGCGCGATCAGGTCGAGAAGGGCATGCAGATTGTTCGTGATCAGCGTGCCCCGGACTTGCTCGAACTTCCCCTGTCACAATTAGGCGAGGAGGCCAACTGATGTTCTCTCCGATGAATGGCTCTCGTCATGGCGACGCCCACACCCGTAATGCGGGGGGAGTCGTGTCCCGCCCGTCCATGGCACGGTGCCGCACAGCGTTGGTGGCGGCGCTGTTGTCGACCGTCTCGCTGGCGGCGACTGCGCAGCAGAATAATGAGCAAGCGCAGCAGAATAATGAGCAAGCACAGCAGGATAATGGCCAGGCGCAGCAGGATAGTGAACAGACGCAAGTCGGCGAGCTGCCGCTCGCCACGTTCAAGCTAGAGCGTGAGGCCGCAGAGGCACGTGATCGAGAGCGCCTGGCTGGGCTCGTAGATGACAGCGAGGCGCTTGCCGCCGCTCTTGCGGACGCGCAGCAGCGCCGCGACGCCGCCCGCGCCGAACGTGAGCGGCTGGAGTCCGACATGGCCGAGACTCGCGCTGCGTTGGACGAGATCTCCGCCGCGCGAGACGCCGAGGGAGGAGACTTGACCGCGGTATTTTCCGCGGTGGCAGGTGCCACTGGCGAGCTACGAGATGAGCTGGGCCAGAGCTGGCTGACGTTAGGTGCCGAGACAGCGTTGCCGCCGCGTCTCGACGATGAGGCGATTCTCACCGTCCAGCATATCGAGGCGCTTGCCGATAGCCTGATGGGCATGACCGCAGAGACTGCCAAGGTGCGTCAGATAGAAGCGCCGGTGGCGGCATCCAATGGCGAGGTCGCCAGTCGTCCGGTGACCCGGGTGGGTGATCTGATGGCATTTTCTCAGGGCGAGCTGCTGGAACGGGTTGGCGAAGAGGGTCGCCTGGCGGCGGTGGAGCACACGCCGACGGCGGTGCGTAAAGCACTGACCGCCTACCAGGCCGGGGAGTCCGCCAACCTGCCCGTCGACCCTGCTGACGGTCGCGTTGTCGAGGCACTGTCGCGACAGCCCAGCCTGGTTGAGCGCTTCCACCAGGGCGGAGCGGTCGGCTATGTGGTCGTGGCGCTTGGCGTGCTGGGGCTGCTGGTAGCGGTTGGCCAGTACCTCTATCTGCTGAGGGTCAGCGTGACGACTCGACGTCAGCTTTCCAGCATGGAAAGCCTGCGCTCCGACAACCCGCTCGGGCGCGTGCTGTCCCGTTTCCACGCCTTTGGTGCAGATCATGCGCCCGAGGCGCTGGAGGCGCGCCTGGACGAGTGTCTGCTGGCGGAACAACCTCGCCTGGAGCGCGGCCAAGCGCTGGTCAAGATGCTGGCGGCGGTGGCCCCGTTGCTCGGCCTGCTGGGTACGGTGACGGGCATGATCGTGACGTTTCAGTCAATCACGGTGTTTGGTACTGGAGATCCCCAGCTGATGGCGGGGGGGATCAGCCAGGCGCTGGTGACCACCGTGCTGGGCTTGATCACTGCGGTGCCTCTGCTGTTTGCCCACACTGCGCTGGCGTCACGTTCACGCTCGCTGATCGGCACGATGGAAGGAAAGGCCAGTGCCGTGTTGGCTGACCGTCTGGAAACTCGCGCGGCGCCGGTGAGTGGGACCTCCACACAGCAGCAAGGAAGCAGGCAGCATGCCGACTCACCCCTGGCTTGAGCCCCTTTATTGGCTAGTCGACGCCGGTGGGCCAGTGCTGGTGGGTATCGCCGTGGTCGCCATGCTGCTGTTTTCGGTCGGGCTCGAGCGCTGGTGGTTTTTCCGCTTTCACTATCGCCCCGCGCGGGCCGCGCTGATGCGGCGCTGGGTAGAACGTCATGATCATGTCAGCTGGAGCGCTCGCACCCTGCGTGAGACCTGGGTGACGGAGTTGATTCGGCGTCTGCGTGGACCGCTTCCCTGGCTCAAGCTGCTGGTGGTGATCTGCCCGCTGCTGGGCCTTCTTGGCACGGTGACCGGCATGATCACGGTGTTCGACAGCCTGTCCCTGGCGGACAGCAATCAGGCCCGAGCCATGGCGGATGGGGTGGCGAGAGCGACGCTCCCGACGTTGACCGGCATGGCGGTGTCCGTGGTTGGCCTGCTGTTTATCACACGACTCGAACATATCATCCGGCGCGAGGATCAGCGGTTGCATGATCGCCTGGCCCGTGCCGCGGAGGACGCACATGCGTAGACGTCGACTGTCCGCCGGCGCCGAAGAATCCAGCGAGGTCAATCTGACCCCCATGCTGGATGTGGTCTTCATCATGCTGATCTTCTTCATCGTCACCACCAGCTTCATCAAGGAGAGTGGTGTCGAGATCGAAAGGCCAGAGTCATCGGCCGCGTCGGCAAGGCCTGACGTGCAGGTGCTGGTGGCCATTACTCCGGAGGGAGCCCTCTGGGTCGATGGGCAGCCCGTGGACATTCACCGTGTAGGCACGACAGTGGCCGGCATGCTGTCTGATGACGGTTCCGTGGTGATACAGGCGGATCGTAACGCGGCGACCGGTGTGCTGATCGAGACCATGGACCGTTTGCGTGATGCTGGCGTGGACAAGGTCGCGGTAGCGGCGGAGAGGAGCTCCGACGCATGAGGCGAGTGGTAGCCCTGATCGCGGGAGGCCTGTTGACGCTGGCACTGTTTGCGCTGCTGGCACTCCTGGTGTTGCCGCCGGAGTCGGAGCCTGAGCTGAGAGAAGAGATCACGCTGTCGCTGGCCGAGCCGGTGGCACCCCAGGCAGAGGCGCCGGCGGAGTCATCAGCGGCATCGTCGGCAGCGCCACCGCCGCCGCCCCCGGTGCAGGCCGCACCAGCGCCACCTGCACCGGCGCAATCGGCAGTCAGCGAAATACGCTTGCCGGACCCGGAAGTGGTGCCGCCCAAGCGGGAGGTCCAGACCCTGGACAGTCGCTTGCCGGAGCTGACAGAAACGCCGCCGGAGCCCAAGCCGCAGCCGCGACCAGAGCCGCGACCAGAGCCTCAGCCTGAGCCCCAACCTCGCCCCGAGCCGACACCGCAGCCGGTGGCGACCCCGGCACCTTCGCCTTCGCCTGCGCCCACCCAGGCGTCCAGCGGCAGCGGCAGTGCCGCCAGCGCGGGGGCCGGGGCAGCAGCGCCCGCGTCCAATGAGCCGGTCGATGTGGGGACGTCAGCCCGTGCCACGCGCAAGGTGCCGCCGGAGTATCCGCGTCGGGCGCAGCGTCGGGGACTCGAAGGTTACGTGGTCATGCAGTTCATTATTCGTTCCGACGGCAGCGTCGATCGCGGCAGCATTCAGGTGGTCGATGCCAGTCCACGAAGAGTGTTTGAGGACGCCGCACGGCAAGCCATTGCAGGCTGGCAGTTCGAGACAGCCTCCGGCCTGCGCCGGGCGCGCCAGCGTCTCGAGTTCCAGTTGAGGTAACGCCGGTGATGAAACCAGCAAGCGAGGTAGCCATGTCGACAACACCGCTGGCGGGACGAGCCCTGCGCAGGTTGCTGTCCATTGCAGTGGGGGCAGCGCTGCCTGTTGCAGCGTCGACCGCGCTAGCCGCACCGACCCTGTCAGGGGGCATCATTGCCGATCTCAAGGGGCTCGAGCAGCAACTTGCAGATGATCCATCTGCAGTTGAGGACAAGGCCGAAAGCCAGGCTCAGCGGCTCAGTGCCGGCAATGCGGCGGATCGCTGGGCGGCTGCCTTGTACCTGCAGCTTGCGGCAGGTGCCGAGTCCGCCCAGGGGCGGCATCAGCAGGCCGCACAACATCTTGCCGCAGCACGGGAACTCGACGGAATAGAGGCGCAGCAGCGTGACCGCTGGCAGCGCCAGGAAGCCGAACTGCGCATCCAGGCAGGCCAGTCGTCTCGCGCGGCGGTGCTGCTCGAGGACTGGCTCCAACGCCATCAGGACAGCGATGCACTGTGGCTGATGGCCGAACTGGCCGCCGAGCAGGAAGCGTGGGACGAGGCCGCAGACTGGGTCGAGCGGGCCAGGCATCAGGATGCCGACCCGACGGCTGAACGCCGGCAGTTCGCCGGCGCCGTCATGCAGCGCAGCGGCCGGCTGGATCAGGCATTGGCGGACCTGGAGGCTGCCTTGGCTGATCACCCCGCCAATAGCGAGGGCTGGCGGCGCGCGGCGGCCATGGCTCAGCGTCTGGGACAGCCGCAGCGGGCTGCTGCATTGTGGGAGTCTGGCTGGCGCCATGGTGCGCTATCCGGGAGTGATGACCTGGAGCAGCGCATCCAATTGCACCTGGCGGCAGGTACGCCCGCCCGCGCGGCTGAGCTGCTGGCCATGGCCATTGAGCAGGGTGTCCTCGAGGCCACCGAGAGCCGTCAGCGCCAACTGGCCGAAGCCTGGTTTCGTGCCCGCGATCGCCAGCGTGCCCTGGCCGCCTGGCAGGCATTGGCCAGCGACCATGACCGGGGTAGCGACTGGCTGCGCTTGGGACAGATTGCCGCAGCCTGGGGCCAGGAGTCCGTCGCGGTAGGGGCGCTGAAGCGAGCGCTCGAAAAAGGAGAAACCGACGCAACGTCTTGGTTGGCGGCACTTTCCGAGGAGACTCCACCAGCGGACGAAGGCTCTGACATGGGCGGCACAGACAGCTGAGCGATCGCCGCCCGCAGCGCGATTGGGTTGTCGACGATCAACGTTCAACCGTAGACTTTGCGCATGAAAACACTTCGAAGCCCTTTATTACTGGTCGTTGTTCCAACGGCTGCGATTATCGTGCTGGCGGCGGCGATCTTTGGCTCCCAGGCGCTGTCGGACAGTCGCCTCGATGACGACGCTCGGCGCGCCTTGGCCTCGGCGCTGGGCACTTCCTCTTCCATCGAGCTGGCTCAGTTGCAGGAAGTACGCTATGGCTACGGTCTATGCGGCTCCTATCGCCTGTCACCCGAGCAAGGGTTTGCGTCCTTCTACATGGACACCACGACGGGGGACGTGGAGCTAGACGTCAATTCTCGTCGTTTCAACACGCATTGTGGTCTGTCAGCGCTCTGCTGACAGGCGATGCAGTGCTTCCCAGGTGTCAGCCCTGATGCTGTCTCTGCCCATCGTCTGGAGTTCTCCCATGCGTTTCATGTCTGCTGCTGTGTCTCTTGGTCTTGCTGGCCTGTTGCTGGCTACCCCTGTCGTTGCCGCTGAGCTGGAGATCAGTGACGCGCGTCTTCGCGTGCTGCCTGGAGACAGGCCTGGCGCCGGCTACTTCCAGCTGCATAATCCGGGCGAAGCGGCTGTCGCCGTGGTAGGCGCCGAGACCGATGCCTACAAATCGGTGGAACTGCACATGAGCATGGAACAGGACGGCATGGCCATGATGCACGGTGTCGAGCGCTTCGAGGTGGGGCCGGGCGAGACGCGAGAGTTTGCACCGCAAGGCTACCATCTGATGTTTATGCAGCCCCAGGCGACCCTCAACGTCGGAGACAATGTCGACGTGACGCTGTTGCTGGAAGGTGGGGGAGACGTCGCGACCACCTTCGAAGTGGTGTCTCCGGCAGCGCTCTGACACCTCGGGTCATCGCACGGGCTCTGGGTTGCCACGCAAGCGAGTTCCAGCGGTGGTGGCCCGCCGTCGCTTGGGTTATGACGTAGTTATTATGTAGTTATGACGTAATGATGCTAGGCATGGGGGTAGGATGACGTCGTTTGGGAAGCGCGCCTTGGGGGTGTGTCTTGGACTAGGGTGGCTTGCGCTCGCGGGCTGCGAGGATGCCAATTGGCGTGGCACGGACATTTCGGAGACCATGCCGCCGTTGGACTTCGAGCTGGTCAGCGAAAGTGGCGCCGGGATCGATGAAGGGGATGTCGCCGGCGACACGGTGCTCGTCTATTTTGGCTTCACCCATTGTCCCGATGTCTGCCCGACCGCCTTGGCGCGCCTGTCCGCCGCACTGCGGGAACTGGACGAAGCGGTTCGCGAGGATGTCACGGTGCTTTTCGTCTCGGTGGATCCCGAGCGCGATACTCCTGAGGTGCTGAAGGCCTACACCGAGGCCTTTGGCCCCCGCTTTGTCGGCGTCACCGGGGACAAGGCAGCCTTGGACGAGGTCACCAATCGTTATCGTGTCAGCTATCGACTGGGGGAGCCAGAGGCGGATGGTAGCTACGACGTTGATCATTCCAGCGCCATCTTTGCCTTCGATGCCGATGGTGATGCTCGGCTGTTGATGCGCGACAGCGACTCGGTAGAGGCCATCGCGGCGGACATTCGTCGCCTGGCGCAGCAGGGCTAGCCCGCGCTAGCAAGCCGCTACATACACGCCGCTACATGAAAAGGGCCGCCCGGTGGGCGGCCCTTTTCTGCCATGCAACAGATATCGCCAGCGGCGCCAGGTACTGCCTACAGGTCAAACTCGGTCCACACTGGCGCATGATCGGACGGCTTTTCCATGCCGCGCAGGTCATAGTCGATGCCGGCCTGGGTGGCGCGTTCGGTGAGGCTTGAGGTGGTCAGGATATAGTCGATTCGCAGGCCGCGCTTGGGCTCACGATCAAAGCCCTTGGAGCGATAGTCGAACCAGCTGAAGCGATCGTCCACGGTGGGGTACAGGTGACGATAGCTGTCGACGAGTCCCCATCCCTTGATACCGCTCAGCCACTCGCGCTCCACCGGCTGGAAGCTGGTCTTGCCCTCCCGCAGCCAGCGCTTGCGGTTGGATTCACCGATGCCGATATCGATGTCTTCGGGCGAGATATTGAAATCTCCCATCACCGCGAGGCGCTGCTCGGGCGAATGCTGCTGGTCGAGCAGCTGTTGCAGCTGAGCGTAGAACGCGCGCTTGTGGGGAAACTTGGTCGGATGGTCGACGCTCTCGCCCTGGGGAAAGTAGCCGTTGTAGACCCAGACGGACTCGCCGTCGGCGCATGGCAGGCGTGCGCCAATCATGCGCCGCTGAGCGTCCTCATTGTCATCGGGAAAGCCGTAGCGGATTTCCTCTGGCGTCTGACGCGTCAGCAGGGCGACACCGTAGTGGCCTTTCTGACCGAAGAAATAGACCTGGTAGCCCATGGCCTCCACCGCCTCGCGGGGAAACTCGCTGTCCTGAACCTTGGTCTCCTGCAGCCCAATCACGTCGGGCTGGTGGGCCGCAATCAGGGCTTCCAATTGATGCAGGCGGGCGCGAATACCGTTGATGTTGAAGGACACCAGCCGCATCAGGAATCTCCCTTGCCAGCATCGCTGTCAGGAGTGTCCGGACGTGAGGGGTGGATCTCGATGTTGGGGGCAGCGCGCATGCGTTCCAGGCGCTTGGCCGCCTGGTTCTTGCGCTGCTGCTTTTTCTTGGCTGAAAAGCGCCGGGACGAGGTCACTTCGTCGGGGTTTTCGTGGCGCCATTGCTTGTAGTCCTTGCGCCGACCGGTGCGAATGGTCACCTTGTCGGCCAGCGAGCGGGTCTTCTTGCGGCGTGTCATGACGCGGGGCTCCTCTCTATAATGTGCGCATTCTAACAGGGCGAGGGCTGACGGGGCAGCCGTCGTCGTGCAACGAATACGCATCAGGCAAGCCCAAACCGCCAGAGGCTGTTACAATGGCTGGCTTGAGTCAGGACATGAGAGCAGCCGCTCTGCGTGTCCCGTTTGCATTCACCTCCCGAGACGGACACACAGCACAGCCTATGAGCGAGTCGGAACAGACCACCGCACCGGCCGAGAGCCGCAAGCCCAAGCGTCGCCGTCGCAAGCCGCGGCGCCGTCAGTCCAACTGGGACCTGCGCCAGTTCCAGGTGCCCGCCGTGGCGGGCAAGTGGCGGTTCCATGACTTCGATCTGCCGCTGCCGCTGATGCGTGCCATTCATGCCCTGGGCTTTGAATATTGCACGCCGATTCAGGCCGAGGCGCTGACCCACACGCTGCTGGGTGGGGATGTGGTCGGCAAGGCGCAGACCGGGACCGGCAAGACGGCCGCCTTCCTGATTTCCATGCTGGCCTACTTTCTGGAAGAAGAGGCGCCGGACGGTCAGAAGGCTGGCGCCCCGCGCGCGCTGATTGTGGCGCCAACCCGTGAGCTGGCGCTGCAGATCGAGAAGGATGCCAAGGCCCTGGCACGGTTCACCTCACTCAAGGTGACCAGCGTTGTTGGTGGCATGGATTATCAAAAGCAGCGCGATGGTCTGGCAGGCAACGTGGACATCCTGGTCGCGACGCCTGGTCGCCTCCTGGACTTCCAGCAAAAGCGGGACATCGATCTGAGTCAGGTCGAGGTGCTGGTGCTGGACGAGGCCGACCGCATGCTGTCGATGGGCTTCATTCCGGACGTGAAGCGTATCATTCGCTACACCCCCAAGCCCGAAGAGCGCCAGACGTTCCTGTTCTCGGCGACCTTCACCGAGGACATCCTCAATCTGGCAAGCCAGTGGACGCATCAGCCTTCCCACGTGGAAATCGCGGTGACCGTGGACAACGCCGCGAACATTGATCAACGCGTCTACATGGTCAGCGATGACGACAAGCAGCGGCTGCTGGTGCAGTTGTTGCAGCAGGAGTCTTTTGATCGCGTCATGGTGTTCGGCAATCGTCGCGACCTGGTGCGCAAGCTTCAGGACCTGCTCAAGAAGGCCGATATCAACGTGGCGATGCTCTCTGGTGATGTGCCCCAGAACCAGCGCATCCGCACCCTGGAGCAGTTCCGCGAGGGCGAAATCCAGGTGCTGGTAGCAACGGACGTCGCCGGGCGAGGGATACACATCGAAGACGTCAGCCACGTCATCAACTACACGCTGCCGGAAGATCCCGAGGACTACGTTCACCGGATCGGCCGGACCGGCCGTGCGGGAGCCAAGGGCGTCTCGATCAGTTTTGTTGGTGAGGAAGATGCCTTCTCGCTGCCCGAGATCGAGCGCTTCATCGGTGACAAGTTGCCTTGTGAACACCCACCGGAAGGGCTGCTTTAAGCTCACCTGGGTGAACGGGTTGCCTGTGTGACAGGGCCGGCTCAGTGCCGGCCCTGCTTGTCTGTGGGCAATGCCTGCCCGACTTCCGTGATCGCCGAACATAGCGGGACCCGCCATGCTGGATGATGCCCTAAAACGCGAGATTCAGACCGCTTATCGCCGTGTGCTGGAGGCGTTGGAGCTAACGCCTCGCTACGGTCAGCGCCTGATGATCGCTGAAATTTCGCGCACCCTGGCCTCCATCGAAACGGATGAGGACGGCAAGCGCACGAGCGACGAGCATGTCTGCGTGCTGGAGGCGGGCACCGGTACCGGCAAGACCCTGGCCTACCTGCTGGCGGCATTGCCGGTGGCCAAGGCGCGGGGCAAGCGGTTGGTGCTGGCGACCGCGACGGTGGCGCTGCAGGAGCAAGTGCTGCATCAGGATCTTCCTTCGCTGAAGGCCCATAGCGGACTGTCCTTTGACTTTGCCCTGGCCAAGGGGCGGGGGCGCTATGTCTGTGTGGCCAAGCTTGATGCCGCCATGGACGGGGTAGAGGACAACCCCACGCTGTCGCTGTTCGAGCAGAGCCTGGACAGCGCCAGTGGCGACGACTTCAAGGATCTGGTCGCCGCCATGGGCGACGCCTACGGCAACGGTCGCTGGGAAGGGGATCGTGACAGCTGGGGTGAAGCTATCGACGATGCGCACTGGCGGCGCCTGACGGTAGATCATCGCCAGTGCACCAATCGTCGTTGTGGCCACTTTGGCGCCTGTGCGTTCTTTCGCGCTAGGCGCGATCTTGATCAGGCCGATGTCATCGTCGCCAATCACGATCTGGTGCTGGCGGACCTGGCGCTCGGGGGCGGCATGGTGCTGCCTGATCCAGCGGACTGCATCTACGTCTTTGACGAAGGACACCACCTGCCGGACAAGGCCATCTCGCACTTTACCCACCGCTTCAGCGTGGGTGGGGGCTTGCGCTGGCTGCGCAATCTCAAGGGTTCGCTGACAGAGCTCAATACAGCGTTGGGCGTGCAGCCCACCTTGGCACGGCTGCTGGCGGCGCTGCCGGTGGCCATGGATGCCCTTGAGCCAAGACTGGGTGAGATTTTTGCGCTGGGGCACCAGCTCGCCGAGCGTCCCCACGGCCTGGCCGACGAAGAGGATGGTGCCCAGCACCGCTTCGAGATGGGGCGCGTGCCAGAGGCCTTACGCACCCAGGCGGAGGGGCTGGTCGTGCCCTTCGCCGAGCTCTGCCGTCACCTGGAGTCGATGACCGATATCCTGCGTGAAAGCCTGGATCCCGAGAAGTCCACGGGGCTGGCACGTGAGCAGGCAGAGGCCTGGCTGCCCCTGTTGGCACTGTTGCACGGCAGGGCGCTGGAGGCCCATGCCCTGTGGCAGGCCTTTGCCGAGATGGATCCCGCGGACGCGCCGCCCAGGGCCCGCTGGCTGACGCTCGAGCGCTTCCAGGGGGAGCCCGAGCTGATCTTTTCGGCTAGCCCGGTGTCGGCGGCGCATACCCTGGCGCGCTCGCTGTGGGGGCGCTGCCACGGTGCCGTGGTGACCTCGGCGACATTGACGGCGCTGGGTCGCTTCGAGCGCCTGCAAGAGCGTGCCGGTCTGGCCAATCGTTATCGTTACCAGCGACTGCCGAGCCCGTTCGACTATTCGCGGGCCGTGTTGAGTGTGCCTAAGGAAGCGGTGGATCCGTCTGACCGTGAAGGGCATGAGCGGGCCATCGTTGACTTCGTCGAGGCTCTCGATGCCAGCGAGGCGGTGCTGGTGCTGTTTTCTTCTCGTGCACAGCTGCGCGGGGTAGAGAAGGCGTTGTCACGGGAGCGTCGCGAGCGGGTGCTGGCGCAGGACCGGTTGCCCAAGCGCGAGCTGGTCACCCGTCATCGACAGCGGGTCGACGACGGCGAAGGCAGCATCCTGTTTGGTCTGGCAAGTTTTGCCGAAGGCATCGATCTGCCCGGGGATTACCTGACGCATGTGGTTATTACCCGCTTGCCCTTCGCGGTGCCTGATGATCCGGTAGGCGCGACCCTGGCCGAGTGGATCGAGAGCCAAGGCGGCAATTCGTTCATGCGCATCAGCGTACCCGATGCGTCGATCAAGCTGGTGCAGGCCTGCGGCCGGTTGATCCGCAAGGAAGCCGATCGTGGCCGGATTACGCTGCTCGACCGCCGTGTGCTGACCCGTCGTTATGGTCGGGCACTGCTTGATTCACTGCCGCCCTTCGTGCGCGAGGTGGACGGAGTGCGCCAGTCAGGTTGAGCGGGCTCAGGCGGCAAAGATGGGGTGTGTCAGCACAACGCAACGAGCCCGCCATTGGCGGGCTCGTTGCGTGAAGACGCTGGTGCAGCCAGCTCTCTGGCTTGGTGGGGCTAGCCGAGGCGCTTGGTCAGTACCGGGGCCAGGCGCTCGTTCATGCCGCGCAGCGCTTCCACGGTAGTGTCCCAGTCGATACAGGCATCGGTGACCGAAACGCCGTAGGCCATTTCGCTGCGATCCTGCTTGATCTTCTGGTTGCCCCAGCCGATGTTGGACTCGACCATCAGCCCGATGATCGAGCGATTGCCGTCCAGAATCTGGTGGGTGACGTTGTCGAGCACCAGTGGCTGCAGGGCAGCGTCCTTGTTGGAGTTGGCGTGGGAGCAGTCGATCATGATGTTCGGCTTCACCCCAGCCTTCTTCAGCTCTTGCTCCGCCAGCGCCACGCTGACGCTGTCATAGTTAGGCTTGCCGTTGCCTCCGCGCAGAACCACGTGGGCATAGGCATTGCCACGGGTGCGGATGATGGCGACCTTGCCCTGCTGGTCGATGCCGAGGAAGTTATGGGGGTGAGCCACCGACTGCAGCGCATTGACCGCCACGTCCAGGCTGCCGTCAGTGCCGTTCTTGAAGCCCACCGGACAGGACAGGCCAGACGACATTTCGCGGTGGGTCTGAGACTCGGTGGTGCGAGCACCGATCGCCGACCAGCTGATGCAGTCCTGCAGGTACTGAGGGGAGATCGGGTCAAGCGCTTCGGTGGCCAGTGGCAGGCCAAGCTCCGACAGTTCCACCAGCAGGCGCCGAGCGATGTGCAGTCCTTCCTCGATCTCGAAGGAGTCGTTGAGGTGAGGGTCGTTGATCAGTCCCTTCCAGCCAACGGTGGTGCGCGGCTTCTCGAAATACACGCGCATGACGATGAACAGGCTGTCCTTTACCTCATCGGCGAGGCGGCGCAGACGGCGCGCGTAATCCAGCGCTGCGTCGACGTCGTGGATGGAGCAGGGGCCGACGACCATCAGCAGGCGCGGGTCGCTGCCGTCGAGAATATTCTGGACGGTCTTGCGGCCTTCGATCACCGTGGCCTCTGCCTCGGCGGACAGTGGAATTTCCTGCTTCAATTGCTCTGGGGTGACGAGAACATCCTGGGCCAGGACGTTGAGGTTGTTCACCTGCTTGTCGGACATGAGGTCTACCTGTGTGTATCGTGTCAGCGCTGACGTTTTTGCGTGGTCCTACTATCCCTTGAGGCAAGGGAAACTTCAATCGTTCAACGGAACCTTGTCGCGCATCCGCTGTCCGACCGGCTTCAACAAATAGAGCCAGAGAACGCTTGATGCGAGACACGGAAACAGGAACACTTGTGCCTTTTATCATGACGAGTCTTATGACCTATACGTCGCCGACGGGTGAAAGGGGCTTCCCTGTTGCCACGGGCCAGTCCGAGGGTCCGGCGCCGTCAGCCCGACACCGTCGGGGAGGAGAGAGATGACGGCCAAGGAAACGGACCAGCAACTGGTAGCGCGAGCCCAGAAGGGCGATACCCGCGCCTTTGATCTTCTGGTCAAGAAGTATCAGCACAAGATTCTCGGACTGATCGGGCGCTACATCAATGATCATGCCGAGGTGCAGGACGTTGCTCAGGAGGCCTTTATCAAGGCCTATCGCGCACTTGGCAAGTTTCGGGCTGAGAGTGCTTTCTATACCTGGATGTACCGTATTGCCATCAACACCGCCAAGAACCACCTGGTATCACGTGGTCGGCGTCCGCCGGGCAGTGATCTGGACATCAACGATGCCGAGATTCTGGACATGAGCGGTCGGCTCGCTGACATCGAGACGCCCGAGGCCTCGATTGCTCGGGATCAGCTTGAGTCAGCGGTGTTTGAGGCCATCGAAAATCTGCCCGATGACCTGCGTACCGCGATCACCCTGCGTGAACTCGACGGTCTGTCCTATGAAGATATTGCCCAGATCATGCAATGTCCGGTCGGTACCGTGCGATCGCGTATCTTCCGCGCGCGGGAAGCAGTGGATCAGCATATTCAGCCGCTGATGACCACGTCGCGCAATGCGGAATCCCTGTCTGAATAGGCGGCAGGAGCGGCTTTAGTGGCCTGGGGAAAAGGGCAAATCATGCGACTTCCCCATTTTTTTCAAATTGAGATGAACTGTTGGCGAGAATGGGCGTCTTACCCAGTGACTGACCGATACATGCATTGGGCTTCCATTGCCTCACGCCGCACGCTGTAGCTGGCTTCAAGGCGGCAGAACAAAGGCAGTTCGGTAGTGGAACCTGACGCCGATTCTAGGGTCTTGGACCTGTAGGCGTGACGCTTCGTCGAAATGAGGTGTGGAGAATGAGTCTGAACGCACGGGAATCGCTTTCAGCCCTGATGGACAATGAAGGTGACGAGCTGGAGCTGCGTCGGGTGCTGAAGGCACTGGATGGCGACCAGGACAGCGCAGAAAGCTGGCGCCGTTACCATCTGATGCGGTCTGCTCTGCGCCGCGAGACAGATACCGATCCCTCCGTGGATCTGTCGGCCGGCATCATGGCCCGACTGGAGGATGAGCCTGCTCCGCTGGTGGAGTCGTCCCCACAAGGCACAGCGCAGCGTGGAGGCATTGGCCTGGCGCGCGGAGCGGGCATTGCGGCGGCGGTGTCGTTGATGGTGATCAGCGGCGTGCAGTTCTACAACTCGTCCTTTGATGCCGCGCCTGCCGCTGGCACTGCAGGCTTGGCCGCCGGAAACGGTGCCGCCCAGCCGGCCAGCGTGTCTAATGCCAATGCCGGCGCGGAGCTGGCCAGCGTGGCGGCCTCGCGCCCCTCGCTGATGGATTTGCCGATGTTCCAGTCCGGGGCCGGCAATGGAGCTACGAATAGCGGGTTGATGACGGTCGGTGCGCAGGTGGCGTCACCGATGATGCTGTCACCTTCGGCCCAGCAATCCCGGGTCAGCGATCAGGCCCAGGCACAGCTGTTGCAGTCCTACCTTGATCGGCATGCCCAGGGCGCCGCCTTCAGCAGCGCCGACAACTGGATGCCGATGCTGCGCAGTACGCCCGTCGAGGCGCGCTGAACAGACGCGGATTGCCGCAGCGATGACTGTCGCTTGCGCACATGATGGATTTGTCCGGCCCCTGATGGGGCCGGGCGTCGTTAATGACAAGCCTGTCGGGACACACCTCCTATGCCATATGCAGGGCCGCATGCTTCCGTGACGGGTCGGCTGACGCTCCTTCTCGCCTGCCTGTGCCTTTCTCCGCTGACGCTGGCGCAGAGCGCGCCCGTCTCCTCCAGCCCTGCGCTTGCCGGGGCGCCGTCTGAGGCGGCTGATGTTCAGAGCGTCTATGACTGTGCCGCGCTACCTGCACTGGCGCCTCCCTCTGAACCGGGAGAATGGTTCGAGCGCAGCGTGTGGGCATCCCATTGTTACCAGTATCAGGCCCGCGCGGTGCGGATTGTCGATGACGAGGTGGTTACCCTGTCGGTAGCGCGAGACATCCGTCAGGGGGTGGAGCGAGATCGCCTGCACTTTCTTGATGGACCTAATCGTTCGCTGCTGCGAGAGGGCGGTGCCTTTCGCTTCGAACTGCCTTCCCCGGAGGGTGCCGCACCGGCTTCCCCCGAGGCCCTGGTCGAGCATCTGAGCCATTTCTATCGCCTGCGACTCGACGGTGAAGAGCGCATTGCCAACCGGGCGGCGGTGCGGCTCGAGCTGCTGCCCCTGGATGACATGCGCTACGGCTATCGCATGTGGCTGGACCGGGAAACGGCGATTCCTCTAAAGCGGGCGCTGATCGATGACAACGGGCGCGTGCTGGATACCTTCCAGGTTGTCGCGATGACACCGCCGCAGCGCTATCAGGGCAGGGTCGAACTGAAGCGCCCCGCGTCCTCTGCGACCCTCGCCTGGCGCGCCGGCTGGCTGCCGGGTGGGTTCGTTGCCCAGCCTCTGATGGCGATGGCGGACGATACCGATGAGCCCCGTCGTCACAAGCTTTACAGTGATGGCCTGTCGACCATCAGCCTGTTTGTCGAGCCGGTTGCCGGGGCGCGGGCGCTGCGTCCTGGGGTGCACCGACTGGGCGCCAGTCACGCCGCGGTACGTCGGATTCAGCAGCAGGGACAGTTGCTCCAGGTGGTGGCCGTCGGTGAGTTGCCCCCCAGCGTATTGATCCGAGTGGTCGAGACCCTGGAGATGGGAGAGGCGTCATCGGCTCCCTCGTTGACGACTGACGGCCAGAGCGCGTCATCATGAGTGGGTCCTGCGCCACCGCAGAGGCGACCGTGATCGGCTGGACCCTCGACGGTATTCGGGTGGCCGTGAAGCCTCAGCCTGGCTGCGGGCAGTGTGCTGCGCGGGGCGGTTGCGGCGCCCGTTGGCTGTCCCAGGACACGCCTGAGCGCCGTGAGCTTGAGGTGGCGACCACATCCCGGCCTCCCATTGGCAAGCCTGTGACGATCAGGCTGGCCTCGGCGACGCTGGTGCGAGCCAGCGTGTTGATGTACGGGCTGCCGCTATGGGTGGCGTTGGGCCTGACCCTGCTGGTGGAGCTGGCCTGGCCGGAGCACTGGTCATCGCCTCTCGCCTTTGTTGCTGGGCTGGTGGTCGGCGCGGCGTTGCTGCGTCGTCATCTGCAGCGGCAGGGAGCACAGTTTCGCCCTCAGTTGGTGGGCGCGCCTGTCGATGTGTCGGACGAGGCGGCCGAGGTGCGGTCTCGTTAAGGGTGGCTTGCTCGCTAACGATTGAACCTTTTGCGCTGGCGACGGTAAAACATGTAGCGACCCCAGGGACGCATCGAATAGATGACGCACAGAGCGGTGTATTCCGTGCCTCTCTCAGGTCGCTTCTCTCGCAATCAGAGTCCTAGCAGGAGCCTTGCATGAAGCCGATGACTCGCACCCTGTCCACGTGGATGGCGCTGATGGTGGGCATGGTCGTAGCCCAATCCAGTCTGGCCAGGGATCTTCCCGATTTCACCGAGTTGGTCGAAGAGGCCGCCCCAGGCGTGGTCAATATTTCCACGACCCGCGTGACAGAAGGGTATTCAACGCCCTTTGGCAACTTTGGCGGTCAGGAGATTCCCGATATCTTCCGTCACTTCTTTGGGGATCGCTTTCCGGTACCCCCGGGCGGTGGCGGTGGTGGCCACACCGAAGAGCGCCAGTCGCTCGGTTCTGGTTTCGTGATCGATGCCGATGGCTACATCATGACCAATGCCCATGTGGTGGAGGGTGCCGACGAGATCATGGTTCGCCTCAATGATCGTCGGGATCTCAAGGCCGAACTGGTCGGTGCTGATGAGAAGACCGACGTGGCGGTGCTCAAGGTCGACGCCAGTGACCTGCCGACGCTGTCCCTGGGGGACTCCGATGACCTCAAGGTTGGCGAGTGGGTAGCGGCCATCGGCTCGCCCTTCGGCTTTGATCATTCGGTGACGGCGGGCATCATCTCTGCCATCAATCGCACCTTGCCGCGGGATGCCTATGTGCCCTTTATCCAGACGGACGTGGCGATCAACCCCGGGAATTCCGGCGGTCCGCTGTTTAACCTGGACGGCGAGGTGATCGGTATCAACTCGCAGATCTTCACACGTAGCGGCGGCTTCATGGGCCTGTCGTTCGCGATTCCGATCAACGTGGCCATGGACATTGCCGATCAATTGCGTAGCGAAGGCCATGTCACCCGTGGTTGGCTGGGCGTGATGATTCAGCCGGTCTCCAAGGATCTGGCAGAGTCCTTTGGCATGGAGCGGCCAGAAGGCGCCTTGATCGCCGATGTCGACCCGGATGGTCCTGCCGCCCGGGACGGTCTGGAAGCGGGGGATATCGTGCTGGAAGTGGACGGCGAAGCCGTCGAGCGTTCCAGCAGCCTGCCGCGCTTGATTGGTCGCGTGGCCCCGGACAGTGAGGTTGAGCTGAGCGTGCTGCGTGGAGGAGATCGGCAAACCCTGACGGTCACCGTGGGCGACTGGCCTGAAGCGTTGGCTGGGGGCAGTGGTGAGTCCTCCAGCAGCGCCTCGCCGGCCCGCCTGGGGATTGCGGTGCAGGCGCTGACACAGGCGGAGCTCGGCAAGTACGGCATCGACGCTGGTGTGCGGGTCAGCGATGTGGATCCCCGTGGCGTGGCGGCGGCTTCCGGTATTCGCCCTGGCGACATCATCGTCAGTGTGGATCAGACGCCGGTGGAAAGCGGCCGCCAGTTGAGCCAGCTGGTGCGTGAATTGCCCGCTGATCGTGCGGTGCCGGTGCGTTTGTATCGCGATGGGCGCTCGCTGTTCGTGGCGCTGCGCCTGGCCGACGACTGAGCGCCAACAGGCATTTTTTGCTGGTGACGAACGCCCGGGTTCACCCCCGGGCGTTGTCGTCTTCTGCCACGCTACAACAGCCCGCCGATGCGGCTTGGGATGCGCGGGGCAGGGGATGCCGGTACAATGGCGCCAACTTTTTCTCGGCGTCACCCAGGCAAGGTTGTTCTCGTTGCCCTTC
Organism: Halomonas litopenaei; assembly: GCF_017303055.1. Lineage (GTDB taxonomy): Bacteria > Pseudomonadota > Gammaproteobacteria > Pseudomonadales > Halomonadaceae > Halomonas > Halomonas litopenaei_A. Next base: position 276,748 of record NZ_JAEKJT010000001.1, read on the forward strand.
GGCGCGTTCTCAAGATGGAATCATCCAGCATGTCAGAACCTGATAACCGCAAGGTAATCAACAATATACGCAACTTCTCGATCATCGCTCATATTGACCATGGCAAGTCTACCCTGGCCGATCGCCTGATCCAGAACTGCGGAGGCCTGACCGAGCGTGAGCTCAAGGATCAGGTGCTGGATTCGATGGATCTGGAGCGTGAGCGCGGTATTACCATCAAGGCCCAGTCGGTGACGCTGGATTATCATGCCAATGATGGCCAGACCTACCAGCTCAACTTCATCGATACGCCAGGGCACGTCGACTTTTCCTATGAGGTGTCGCGTTCGCTGTACGCCTGTGAGGGCGCGTTGCTGGTGGTCGATGCCGCTCAAGGGGTGGAAGCCCAGTCCGTCGCCAACTGCTATACCGCCATCGAGCAAGGCCTCGAGGTGTTGCCGGTGCTTAACAAGATGGACCTGCCCCAGGCGGATCCGGACAAGGTGGCTCACGAGGTAGAGGAAATCATCGGCCTCGACGCGACCGATGCCTGCCAGGTTTCCGCCAAGAGCGGCATGGGCATTGACGCCTTGCTGGAGCGCCTGGTGCGCGACATCCCGCCGCCCAAGGGGGATCCCGAGAAGCCGCTGCAGGCGCTGATCATCGATTCCTGGTTCGATAACTACCTTGGCGTGGTATCCCTGGTCCGTATCTTCGATGGTGTATTGAAGAAGGGCGAGAAGATTCGCATTCTGTCGACCGGGCGTGACTGGCAGGCCAACGAGGTGGGGATCTTCACGCCGCTGCGCAAGGAAACCGATATCCTGCGCGCCGGCGAGGTGGGCTTTGTGGTAGCCGGTATCAAGGACATCCACGGGGCGCCGGTGGGGGATACGATTTCCCACGCCAAGACTCCTGACGTCAAGCGTCTGCCCGGGTTCCAGAAGGTCAAGCCTCAGGTGTACGCAGGCATGTTCCCGGTCAGCGCAGATGACTACGAGGACTTCCGTGACGCCCTGGAAAAGCTGGCACTGAACGATGCTTCGCTGGACTATGAGCCGGAAAACTCGGATGCCCTTGGCTTTGGTTTCCGCGTCGGCTTCCTCGGCACGCTGCACATGGAAATCGTTCAGGAGCGCCTGGAGCGCGAATACGACCTGGACCTGCTGACCACCGCTCCCACGGTGGTCTATGAACTGGGAATGAAGAACGGCGAGGTTCGCTACGTTTCCAACCCGTCGAAGCTGCCTGACATGGCGGACGTCGAAGAGATGCGTGAGCCGATCGTTCGGGCCAGCATCCTGGTGCCCCAGGAGTTTGTCGGCAACGTGATCAGCGAGTGCGAACTGCGCCGCGGTACCCAGAAGGACATGCTGTTCCTGGGCAGCCAGATCCAGCTGACCTACGAACTGCCGATGAGCGAAGTGGTCATGGACTTCTTCGATCGACTCAAGTCGATCTCCAAGGGCTATGCCTCACTCGAGTACAATTTCGAGCGCTTTGAAGCGGCCAAGCTGGTGCGTCTTGACGTTCTGATCAACGGTGATCGGGTCGATGCGCTGGCGGTCATCATCCATCGTGATCACGCCCACAGCCGCGGCCGGATCCTGGTGGAGAAGATGAAGGAGCTGATTCCCCGTCAGATGTTTGACGTGGCGATTCAGGCTGCCATCGGTGGTCAGGTGGTGGCGCGCTCGACCGTCAAGGCACTGCGCAAGAACGTCACCGCCAAGTGTTACGGCGGTGACATGACGCGTAAGAAGAAGCTGCTCGAGAAGCAGAAGGCCGGCAAGAAGCGCATGAAGCAGGTCGGTCGCGTGGAAATTCCTCAGGACGCCTTCCTCGCCGTACTCAAGGTGAACGACTAGCGTTCCCCTCGGGCGTGGTGCACGTCCCGGCGTAGTTGCCGGGGCCATCCGCCCGATCCCTATTGTCTATCAAGCCACCTGGAATGACTGATATGGACTTCTCCCTGTTGCTGGTGATCGCGGTTGCCGTCACTGGCCTGATCTGGCTGCTCGACCTGGTCTGGTGGCGTCCTCGCCGTCGAGCCCACACCGAGATGGCCGAAGCCGGCACCACCGAAGGGGTAGGCACCACAGCGCGGACCCTGGCCAGCAAGGAACCCTGGCCGGTGGACTATGCCAGGTCCTTCTTTCCAGTGCTGCTGGTGGTGCTGGTGCTCAGAAGCTTTGTGGTGGAACCGTTTCAGATTCCCTCGGGCTCGATGCGTCCGACCCTCGAGATCGGCGACTTCATTCTGGTCAACAAGTTTACCTACGGCCTTCGGCTGCCGGTGAGCAATACCAAGGTGCTGGACGTCAACGAGCCGGAGCGGGGAGACGTGATGGTGTTCCGCTTTCCCCAGGATCCCTCGGTGAATTTCATCAAGCGGGTCGTGGCGGTGCCGGGAGATACCCTGCGCTACGTTGACAGGCAGCTTTACGTCAATGGCGAGGCCGTGCCCAAGACGTTGCTTGACGATGCTCCCGACAGTGCTCCAGGCGAGCTGCTGTTCTCCGAACAGCTGGGCGAGCATCAGCATCAGATCTACAATAATCCTCGTGCTACTAGCCCGTTGGTCCATGATGTGGTCGTGCCTGAAGGCATGTACTTTGCCATGGGTGACAACCGGGACCATTCCAATGACAGCCGCTATTGGGGCTTCATCCCCGAAGAAAACATCGTCGGCAAGGCCTTCGCAGTGTGGATGCATTGGGACGGTGGATTGCCGAGTTTCGCCAGCGTGCGGTCGATTCCTTGATCGCATCCTGGCGGCCAGGTGTCCCCATCGTCAGATTACAGAATTAACAGGAGCGTCGTGAGCAATCCCCTGATTCCCTTCAGTCGCCGAATTGGCCATGATTTCCAGAACCCCGATCTTCTGGAACTGGCCATGACCCACCGCAGTTACGGTGGTCGAAATAACGAGCGCCTCGAGTTCCTCGGTGACTCGATCGTCAACTTTGTCATTGCCGAGGCCTTGTTTGCCCGTTTCCCTGAAGCTCGGGAAGGGCAGTTGTCGCGTCTGCGGGCCCGCCTGGTGAAGGGACAGACGCTGGCGGAACTGGCCCGGGAGATGCGCTTCGGGGAGTGTCTGCGCCTGGGCTCCGGCGAGATGAAGAGCGGCGGCCATCGGCGCGAGTCGATTCTGGCCGACGCCGTCGAAGCGGTGATCGGCGCGATCTATCTGGATGCGGGTATGGACACGGTCAGAAGCCGTGTGCTGGCCTGGTTCGAGGAACGTCTGGGGCGTATTGACCTCAAGGAGTCCCAGAAAGACCCCAAGACCCGCCTGCAGGAATTTCTGCAGTCCCGTCAGGCGCCACTGCCGCGTTACGAGGTGACCTCGGTGGAGGGTGAGGCGCATGCCCAGACCTTTACCGTCGAATGCCACGTCGAGATGCTCGACGAACACACGATCGGCACCGGAGCCAGCCGTCGCCACGCCGAACAAATGGCGGCAGAAAGCGCCTTGAAGCGTCTTGACCCGAAGGGAGCCAGCGCATGAGCCAGACCTGTGGATTTGTGGCCATTGTCGGTCGACCCAACGTCGGCAAGTCGACGCTGATGAATCGCATTCTTGGCCAGAAGATATCGATCACGTCACGTCGCCCGCAGACGACGCGCCATCAGGTGCTCGGGATCAAGACCGAAGGCGAAGCCCAGACGATCTTCGTGGATACGCCAGGTATCCATATTCTCGGCAAGGATCGCAACAAGGCCATCAACCGCTTCATGAACCAGGCGGCGGTGCAGGCCCTGCGTGATGTGAACTGCGTGGTGTTCCTGGTCGATCGTACGCGCTGGACGGAAGAAGACCAGATCGTGCTGGACCGTCTGGCCAACGTGAAGGCACCGGTCATCCTGGCGGTCAACAAGGTGGATCGTCTGCAGGACAAGGCGTCATTGCTGCCTTGGCTCGCGGAGCTTGGCAACAAGCGTGAGTTTGCCGCCGTTGTGCCGATTGCTGCCCAACACGGCACCAACGTGCCCGAGCTTGAAGCCGAGATCGACAAGCACCTGCCTGAAGGCATTCACTACTTCCCGGAAGACCAGGTTACCGACAAGAGCATGCGCTTCCTGGCCGCCGAGATGGTGCGCGAGAAGGTCATGCGTCAGTTGGGTGATGAGCTGCCCTACCAGATGACGGTGGAGATCGAGGAGTTTCGTGACGAGGCCCGGGTGGTGCACATCAGCGCGCTGATCCTGGTGGAACGCCAGGGGCAGAAGAAGATCCTGATTGGCGAGAGCGGCGATCGGATCAAGAAGATTGGCCGCGAAGCCCGACTGGACATGGAACGGGCGCTCGACAAGAAGGTCATGCTCAACCTGTGGGTCAAGGTGAAGCGTGGCTGGTCCGATGACGAGCGAGCGCTGAAGAGCCTCGGCTACGACCTCGACTGAAGCCCTCCGCCGCCGGCCAGGCCGGCGGCCCCTTCGCTGCCTCTTTTCGGACGCGACGCGACATGCAGCCGCAACCCGCCTTTCTCTTACACAAGCGACCCTATCGCGAGACCAGTGCCCTGGTCGAATTGCTGACCCTGGACCACGGCCGCGTGCGCGCCGTGGCTCAGGGCGTGCAGCGTCCCAAGAGCCGAGCACGCGGTCAGCTGCAGCCGTTCGCCCCATTGCACCTGACCTGGCAGGGGGAGCGTGAGCTGAAGCGCCTGAGACTGATGGAGTCTCGCGGCCCAGCGGCAATGCTGGTGGGTGAGGGACTGCTGTGCGGGTTGTATGCCAACGAGCTGCTGACGCGCCTGCTGCCGGTGGAGTTTCCCGTGGCCCAGGTCTTTGCGTTCTATGCCTCGGCCGTCGACGCATTGGCCGTGCCCGCCAGCCGCGCGTCAGCTCTGCGCCGCCTGGAATACGCCCTGCTTGATGCGCTGGACGCCTTGCCTCGCTTTAGCGTGGCGAGCGGTGCCAGTCTGGATCCTCAGGCTCGCTATCGATTTGATGCCGCGAGCCGAACCTTTGTGGCCGCGGGCAGCGGGCTTGATGGTCGCACCCTGAAGCTGCTGTCGTCTGCCGACTGGGGCGAGCCTGGCCTTGCCGGTCCCGCCAAGGTCCTCAGCAGGGCAGCCTTGGCCCCTTTGCTGGGGGACCGACCGCTGCGCTCGCGCGGGTTGATGGTGTCCATGGCGCAACGGCGCCGGCAACAGCCTTGAGCGCTTTGGGCAACAGCCTTGAGCGATACGGGATATAGCGAGCCCTGAGCGTTGTGGGATACGGCCCTGAGCGTTGTGGGATACAGCCTTGAGCGTTGTGAGAAACAGCCCTGAGCGTTGAGAGAAACAGCCCTGAGCGGCACTGATACTCGCCCCGAACCTCGCAAGCGATCGATGCATGGGGGTGATACCATGCGCGCTAGAGCAGCGCGTTCGGCTTGCCGGTACCGGTGATGGCGCGCCGCTCATCACCCTCTAGACGGAGAACTCTGATGCACCCCCCAAGACTGCTGCTGGGCGTCAACATCGATCACATTGCCACTCTGCGTCAGGCCCGAGGAACTCGCTACCCTGATCCGGTTCAGGCTGCCTTGTCGGCAGAAGAGGCGGGTGCTGACGGGATTACCGTGCATCTACGTGAGGACCGTCGCCATATTCAGGAGCGTGACGTACGTGTGTTGGCTGAAGTGCTCAACACGCGCATGAACCTCGAGATGGCGGTGACCGAGGATATGCTGGCCCTGGCCGAGGAGGTCCGTCCGGCACACGTCTGCCTGGTGCCCGAGAAGCGCGAAGAACTGACCACCGAAGGTGGCTTGGATGTGGTCGGTCAGTTTGACGCGGTCAAGGCCGCCTGCGAGCGTCTGGCAGCGGTGGGCTGCGAAGTGTCCCTGTTCATCGATGCCGATCCCGACCAGATTGCCGCTGCCCAGCGTGCCGGGGTGCCGGTGATCGAGCTGCACACCGGGGCCTACGCCGAAGCGACATCGGACCTGGAGTCACGCCGCGAGTATCAGCGTATCGTGGCTGGCGCCGAGATGGCCGTGGAGCTGGGGCTGATCGTCAATGCGGGACATGGTCTGCATTATCACAATGTGGAGGCGGTGGCGGCCATTCCCGGGCTGCACGAACTTAACATCGGTCACGCCATCATCGCGCGCGCGCTGTTTGTGGGGCTCAAGGAGGCCGTGGCAGAGATGAAGCGGTTGATGCTGTCGGGCTACGAGGCCGGCCTGGTGGCGGCCATCGAGGAGTTTGACCACGACCACGATCACGATCACGATCACGACCATGCCCATTGATGTCAGCGTGTCAGGGGGGCGCGGCTGGTGATTCTCGGAATCGGTACCGATATCGCGCGGATTGAGCGCTTCGAGGCCGCCGTGGTCCGCCATGGGCCGCGCTTTGCCCAGCGTATCCTGGGGCCCAAGGAACTGTTGCGCTACCCCCATGCCCCGCGCCCCAGCGCCTACCTGGCCAAGCGTTTTGCGGCCAAGGAGGCATGGGTCAAGGCGCTGGGCACGGGTCTGCGCCAGGGCATGCGCTGGACCGAGATCGAGGTTGTCAACGATGCTCTTGGGCGCCCCCATATTGCGCTGTCGGGAGAAGCCCTGCGCCTTGCGGGGGAGGCCGGCATGTCGCGCTGCCATCTGTCCTTGAGCGATGAAAGCGATGTGGTGGTCGCCTTCGTCGTGATCGAGGGCGGCGACGTCTCCAGGCGCCCAGACTAGCGGTGTGACTCGCGGTCCCCTGGGGCTTCCAGGGGCACTTCGCCGGAGGATGCCTGCCAGCGTTCGACCTGTTCCATGGCGTGTTGCAGGCTGGGTAGCAGGGGGCGGACGTCGTCGATACCGCGGGAGCGCAGGCGCGTTTCGAGGGTCTCGACCAGCAACGCCATGCGCGGTACGCCGCAGTATCGGCAGGCACCGTTCAGCGCATGGATGGCGTCGAGCAGGGCTTCCTCGTTCTCGTCCTCCAGTGCCGCCTGAATCTCCTGGCGGGTCTGCTCGAGGGAGGCCGCCAGGGTCGCCAGCAGTTGACGCGCCAGGGGCTCGCGTCCCCCCGCCAGTCGCGCTCCCAGCGCGATATCGATGTCCGGCAGGTCTTCTTCGCGGGTGGGTGCAGTGGGGGGCGCTTGCGGTGTCTCTTCCTCCAGTCCACTCCCCAGTCTGAGTGTCAGCAGCTCATCGAGTCGGGTCGTATCCAGCGGCTTGATCAGTACGTCATTCATGCCGTTGGCCAGCAATTCCCTCCGCTGGCTCTCGAGTACGTGGGCGGTCACCGCGATAATCGGTCGTTCGGCCCACTCGGCACTGAGTTGCCGGATCGCACGGGCTGTCTCCACGCCATCCATGCCGCCCATGCGAATGTCCATCAGTACCAGGTCATAGAGTTGCTGTTGGGCGAGCGCCAGAGCCTCTTCGCCGCTGCTGGCCAGGGTAACCCGTCGCCGCGGGCTTTCCACCAGCTCGCGCAGCAGCAGTCGGTTGGTTTCGCTGTCGTCCACCACCAGTAGCTGTGCCGTCTCGCTGGTTGCGTGATCGTCACTAGCGACAGCGCCGCCGGGCTGTGGTGTTGCTGCGTCGCTGTCGATCTCTGTCTGACGGTCCCGTGGCGCGTTCGCCGGTCCAGCGGTGCCGACAGCGTGGCCGACTGTCAGTGCCTGCTCGTTGGCCGGAGGTGGCAGGGCGGCCTCCGGTGCAGGCAGTGCCGTCACCGAAGGCGTCTTGGTCAGGGCGATGATCGGTTCCAGCGCGTTGGCCAGCGCCTGGCGTGCGAGGGGCTTTGACAGCACTCGCACATGGTGCGGTAGCTCCAGCGCCGGGATGTCCGGCAGGCCCGCGTTGATCAACAGCAGGGTGGGGCAGCTGCGGCCATTCAGTCGCTCACGCAGTTGGGCGAGCTCTGGGCCTTCCAGCTCCTCGACAGGTATCGCCTCGAGCGCCAGGCGCGCCTGCTGTGGGCTCTCCACGACGCGGCCTTCCCATTGGTTGAGCAGGTGCAGCAGGGCGCGGCGGGTGGCGCCGTGGGGTTCCTCGACAAAGATCGGCATCTGCTCAAGGGACAGCTCTGGCGTGCGGCTGCCTCCCGTGATGCCGGCCAAGGGCAGGGTGAAGTGAAAGGTCGAGCCCCGTCCAGGACTGCTGTCGACGCCGATGATGCCACCCATCTGTTCCACCAGCTGGCGCGATATGGCAAGCCCCAGACCCGTCCCGCCGTACTGGCGGGTATGGCTCGCAGCGGCCTGACGGAAAGCCTGAAACAGACGTCGTTGTTGGCTGTCACTGAGTCCGATACCGGTGTCACTGACGCTGATCCGAAGCTTCATGGGCTCATGCTGGGTGTCTTCGACCATGACCCTGACGATGATATCGCCGCGCTCGGTGAACTTGATGGCGTTGTTGACCAGGTTGGTGACGATCTGGCGGATGCGCAGGGGATCACCAATGAACTCCTCTGGCACGTCATCGTAGACCAGGCTCAGCAGCTGCAGGCCTTTTTGCTGAGCCAGCGGGGCCTGCAGCCCCAGCACTTCGTCGACCAGCGACTGAATGTCCACCGGCACGTTTTCCAGAATCAGCTTGCCCGCTTCCAGCTTGGAGAAGTCCAGCACATCGTTGACCAGAGACAGCAGGTTGTCGCAGGCGCGCTGTACCTGATCGAGCCACTCCCGTTGGCGGGTGTCGAGAGAGGAGCGACCAATCAAGCGGCAGAAGCCGATGATGCCGTTCAGGGGGGTGCGAATCTCATGGCTCATGTTGGCCAGGAATTCCGATTTCACGCGGTTGGCCTCCACCGCCTGTCGGTGGGCGAGATCCAGCTCGATGTTCTGCACCTCGATGGTTTCCATCGACTCCTGCAATTCTGCAGTGGCGTGCTCAATCTGCTGTTGAAGGTCGTCTCGCGCCTGGGCCTGGTGGTCGATCAAGGCGTTGACACGACTGCCCAGCGCCGCCAGCTCCCGAGGCTGGTCCAGGGCAAGATGGCTAGGCTGGCGGCCTGCGGCCAGCTGATCCAGCAGGTGGGAAATGTCGTCCATGGGCCGGGTCAGGCGTCGGCTCAGGGTCAGCGCGACCAGAAACAGCAGCAGCCCACTGACCAGCAGCGCCACCGCGGCTCTGGCCAGGTGGCTGTAGGTGGCCAGCAGCAGGAGTGATGCGTCGACGTCGAGGATCAGGTAGGCGGCGGTGACGCCCGGGACCGGCACCGTCATCACCCATTGGCGGTAGTGTCTGGTCAGTTGGGCCTGGCCCCCTGGGGTGGCGTCCAGAGCGGCCCCTCGCAGGCGTCCAAGCTCAATTACGCTCTGGTCGCGATGGATCAGGCGCAGTGCGCGAATGCTGGTGATATCCATCAACCGGTTGGCCGCGGCCTGCACCCCCGGCGTATCCCCCAGCGACAGCGCCGAGCCGAGCGTCGGCGCGACCAGCTGGGTGGCGGTAACCAGGTTCTGTTCCAGTGCCGATTGACGCAGGTCATGCTGTTGCTGCACGGTCAGGCCGACGGCCAGGCTGAGCAGCACCAGCGGCAGCCCCACCAGGGCCAGCATCAACCTTGTCTTCACGCTCATGGCACAGTCCTTGCCGAGTTACAGGCGTGCCGGGGCGGGAACCCGTCACGGCGCACGTTCCATGTCACCCCAAGTGAGCACGCCTGTCCAGTCGCGAGGGGCGTCGATATAATGGCCGCAGACGACGTTACAAGGAAAGCGTGATGGATTTCCCCTATCTCGAACAGCTGGTGGGTCATACGCCGCTGGTTCGGCTCAAGCGAATCACCGCAGGTCGCAACAATGTGTTGCTGGCCAAGCTGGAAGGCAACAACCCGGCGGGGTCGGTCAAGGATCGGCCGGCGCTGTCGATGTTCGACGAAGCCGAACGGCGCGGCGATATTGCCCCGGGAGACACCCTGATCGAGGCGACCTCCGGCAACACGGGTATCGCCTTGGCGATGGTGGCCGCGATGAAGGGCTATCGCATGGTTCTGATCATGCCGGAGAGTGCGTCGAGTGAGCGTAAGCAGGCGATGGCAGCCTACGGTGCGGAGCTGATCGAGGTCAGCAAGGAAGGTGGCATGGAGGCGGCCCGAGACCTGGCCGACACCATGGTCGCCAAGGGCGAGGGCAAGGCACTGGACCAGTTTGCCAATCCCGACAATCCGCTCGGTCACTACCGCACCACGGGACCAGAGCTGTGGCAGCAGACCGATGGTCAGATCACGCACTTCGTCAGTTCCATGGGGACCACCGGGACCATCATGGGCGTTTCTCGCTATCTCAAGGAGCAGCGCGACGACATCCAGATCATCGGCCTGCAGCCGGAGGACGGTGCCAGCATCGCCGGTATCCGTCGTTGGCCAGCGGCGTATCTGCCGAAGATTTTCGAGCCAGAACGGGTGGATCGGGTGCTCGATATTGGCCAGCAGGAGGCCGAGGTTCACATGCGCCGCCTGGCCCGCGAGGAGGGCATTCTTGCCGGAGTGTCTTCCGGTGGCGCCCTGGCGGGCGCCCTGCGGGTGGCAGAGCAGGTCGAGAACGCCGTGATCGTGTTTATCGTCTGCGACCGGGGTGATCGCTACCTGTCCACCGGCCTGTTGGCTCCGGAGGCTTGACGTGGGATTGGGAAAACGCCGTCCGCCGCGTCGTGCCTCTGGTGGCTCTGGACTGTCCGGCCAGCAGGCCAGGGAGCGTCAAGCGGCTCCGTCGCAAGCTGCCAAGGGAATGGTACACCAGGAGCTGGCGCAAGAGGGCCTGGTCGACGTTCACGGCCTGGCCCATGATGGCAGAGGAATTGCCCGCGGCGCGGACGGCAAGACGGTCTTCATCGACGCTGCCCTGCCCGGCGAGCGCGTCGAGGTGGCGGTTCACCTGACGCGCAAGCGTTTTGATGAGGCGCATGTACGCCAGCTGATCGACCCCTCGCCGGACCGGGTTACGCCACCGTGCCCCTACAATGACCGCTGTGGCGGCTGTGATCTGCAGCACCTGTCCCGCAGCGGTCAGCGCCGGCACAAGGCCGCGGTGTTATCCGATCTGCTGGCTCGCCAGGGGATCCAGGCAGAGATCGACAGTATCGAGGTGCTGGCGACCGATACCGAGGGGTATCGGCGTCGCGCCCGTCTTGGCGTCAGGGTCGATGCCGAAGGCGTCGTCCACATGGGCTTTCGTGCCAGGCGCAGTCACCGCCTGGTGTCGGTGACCTCATGCACCGTGTTGGTGCCAGAGCTGGCGGCACTGCTGCCAGCGTTGCACCAGCAGCTGTCGGCCCTGGCATCACCGCGACTGGTGGGACACGTGGAACTTCTCGCCAGTGACGACCAGGTGACGTTGGTGGTCCGCCAGCTGCGCGAGCATGCGCAAGATCTCGACCTCTGGCAGCAATGGGCACAGCACCACGGGGTGGCCCTGGCGCTGCTGTCCGGCCGGCAGTCGCCGTCCTTCGCCTGGGTGATCGAGCCCCGCGCCGCGCTCACCGTGCAGGTGCCATCCGCCCATGGCAGCATGGCGCTGGGGATTGCGCCCGGCGATTTTCTGCAGGCCAATGACGAGGTCAATCGACTGATGGTGGCGACCGCCCTGGCGTGGCTTGGCGCGCCTGGGACGCCAGACGAGCCCCTGTTGGACCTGTTCGCGGGCATCGGCAATTTCAGCCTTCCCCTGGCGGCGGCCGGGTATCAGGTCGCGGCCTGGGAGGGCGCTGCGCAGATGGTCGAGCGCTTGCGCGACAATGCCCAGCGCGTTGGCGTTGATGTGGCGGCCGACCAGGCCAATCTGCATGACCAGACCCAGGTGGAGAGGCTGTTGCAAGACCCGTCCATCGGCGTGGTGGTGCTTGACCCGCCCCGTGATGGCGCCGAGGCATTATGTCGGGCACTGGCCAAAAGTACGGTGCCCAGGGTCTTGTATATTGCTTGCGATCCCTCCACCCTTTCTCGCGATACGGCACATTTGTTGCAGGGAGGCTATCGTCTGCGACGAGTGGCCATGGCAGACATGTTCGTGCACACCTCGCACCTGGAGTCGATGGTGTTGCTCGAGCGTCCAACGTCGTCGCCACGCCAAGGAGTCAGGAGAGATGGTTAAAGTGCGGGAAGACCAGCCGCTGAATGCGGAGGGTCGGGTCGATATCGACCAGTGGGTGGCGCGGCTGCAGGAGGATGTCAAACTCGCTGACGCCAGTGAGCTTGCTGAGGCCTGCCGCTTGGCGGAGTCGCTGGAGCAGACGTCGGAGCGCCCCCACAAGTCCTGGCTGAAGGATGGCTCAAGCTTCCGCATGGGGCTCGAGATGGCGGACATTCTGGGTGAGCTGCGGCTGGACCAGACCGCCATCGAGGCGGCGGTGCTCTATCGTGCCGTGCGTGAGAAGCTGATCCAGCCCGAGCAGGTGGCCAAGCGCTTCGGTGATGAGGTTGCCCGCTTGATTCAAGGCGTGCTGCAGATGGCTGCCATCAGCAACACCCAGACCAGCACACCGGGGCTGCAGCAGCAGGATCAGCAGGATAATCTGCGCAAGATGCTGGTCAACATGATCGATGACGTTCGCGTGGCATTGATCAAGATCGCCGAGCGTACCTGCGCCCTTCGTCAGGTTCGGGACGCGCCGCGGGAGAAGCAGGTCCGGGTCGCTCGAGAAGTCTTCGATATCTATGCACCGCTGGCGCATCGTCTGGGCATCGGTCACCTCAAGTGGGAGCTCGAGGACCTGTCGTTCCGCTACCTGCATGAGGACGACTACAAGACCGTGGCGCGGCAGCTGGCCGAGAAGCGCCTGGACCGTGATCGTTATATTCAGGAAGTGGTGGACACCCTCAAGACGTTGATGTCGGCGCAGGGTATCCATGATTTCCAGGTGGATGGGCGGGCAAAACATATCTTTTCGATCTGGCGCAAGATGAAGCGCAAGCGGATCGACTTCTCCCAGGTCCATGACGTTCGCGCGGTCCGCATTCTGGTGCCGAGCGTCCAGGACTGCTACACCATGCTCGGTATTGTCCATTCCCGCTGGCACACGGTGCCGGACGAGTTCGACGACTACATCGCCAATCCCAAGAAGAACGGCTACCAGTCGCTTCATACGGCGGTCATCGGTCCGGAAAACAAGGTGCTCGAGATCCAGATTCGCACCTTCGCCATGCACGAAGAAGCGGAGCTGGGCGTGTGTGCCCACTGGCGCTACAAGGGCCACGACACCAACGCCCGCAGCGACAGCTACGAAGAGAAGATCGCCTGGCTGCGCCAGGTGCTGGAATGGCACGAGGAGGTCGGCGAGTTCGGCGATCTGCGAGAGGGCCTGACCAGCGATGTAGCTCCGGATCGCATCTATGTGTTCACCCCGGATGGTCATGTCATCGACTTGCCACGGGTCGCCACCCCCATCGACTTTGCCTACCGGGTGCATACCGAGGTCGGGCATCGCTGTCGCGGTGCCAAGGTCAACGGACGCATTGTGCCGCTGACGTACAAGCTCAAGACTGGCCAGCAGGTGGAGATCCTTACCGCCAACAAGAGCGCGCCAAGCCGTGACTGGCTCAATCCGAATCTGGGTTTCGTGCGCACTTCCAGGGCCAGGGCCAAGATTCAGTCCTGGTTCAAGCACCAGGCCAGAGACCAGAACGTCGAGGAAGGCAAGGCACTGTTCGAGCGTGAGATGAAACGTCTCGATGTGCACGACATGGATCTGGACACCCTGGCGAAGAAGGTCAACTACGCCAGCGCAGATGACATGTATGCTGCGCTTGGCGCCGGGGATCTGCGCATCGGTCAGGTGCTGCATCAGGCCCAGCAGCTGTTCGGCGACAGCGACGAGCAGGAACACCTGGACCGACTGCTGGCCAAGCAGCGTCAGCGTCCCGCCAAGACCCCGGATGGCGACATCACGGTGCTGGGGGTGGGCAATCTCAAGACCAACATGGCCAATTGCTGCCATCCGATGCCCGGGGAGCCGATTGTCGGCTTTATTACCCAGGGGCGTGGGGTGTCGATTCATCGTCAGGACTGTCCCAATATCCTGCAACTGAGGGTCGACGAGCCCCAGCGGGTCATTGAAGTCGAGTGGGGGTCGCGGGCGAGCAACCAGTATCCGGTCGACATCGAGATCCTTGCCTGGGACCGGTCCGGCCTGCTGCGGGATGTCACTGCCGTGCTGGGCCAGGACAAGGTCAACGTGCTGTCGGTGAATACGCGCACCGATACCGACGATGGCATCGCCAGACTGTCGATCACCGCCGAGGTGGATGGTCTGGAGACGCTGGAGCGACTGTTCTCGCGGATCCAGCAGTTGCCCAACATCATCGAGGTCAAGCGCAAGCGCGCCCAGGGGAGGTCGCGAGGATGAGTCGACGCTACGACATCGACGATCTGCTCACGCTGATGCGCGTGCTGCGGGACCCTCAACAGGGCTGCCCGTGGGACGTCAAGCAGCACTGGGACTCCATCGTGCCCCACACCCTGGAGGAAGCCTACGAGGTGGCTGACGCCATCGAGCGCCGGGCGTTTGACGAGCTTCCTGGTGAGTTGGGGGATCTGCTGTTTCAAGTGGTCTACTACAGTCAGTTCGGCCGCGAGGAAGGGCGTTTCGATTTCCATGATGTGGTGCATGTGCTGACCGACAAGATGCTCAAGCGCCACCCACATGTGTTTGTGGACGGCACCCTGGAGTCTCGCCGGCAGGGTGAGTCCGCGGCCGAGGTCGAGACGCGTCAGGTGAAGTCGCGCTGGGAGTCGCTGAAGGCGGCCGAGCGGGAGAGCCGTGCCGAGGGCGAGGCCCGTCATGTATCGGCGCTGGATGATGTGCCGCGCACACTGCCTGCCCTCAGCCGCGCGTCCAAGTTGTCCAAGCGCGCGGCGCGGGCCGGCTTCGACTGGCCCGACGCGGCTGGAGTGATGGACAAGCTGGAGGAAGAACTGGCCGAGGTGCGCGAGGCCCTGGAGGCCGGCGATCACGACCACGCGGCCAGTGAGGTGGGGGATCTGCTGTTTGCCACGGTCAACCTGGCACGCCGGCTTGGCGTCGACCCGGAGGCCTGCCTCAGGGGCACCAACGGACGCTTCGAACGGCGCTTTCGTTATATGGAAAGGGCACTGGTGGAGCAGGGCACGGCGCTGGAGCGTGCCTCCCTCGAACAGATGGAAGAGCGCTGGCAGGAGGCGAAGCGGCTGGAGCGCGAGCAGCCAGAACGCAAGCAGCCAGAACGCGAGCAGGCCTCGCCGCCACACCAGGGCTTGGCTGGCGCCGACTGATCCACGGGCACCTTACCACCACAACGTAGTGGGGCCGGCGTCAGGGGTCCCGCTGGACACAATAGACAAGGAGACCCCATGAGCCACGACCTGCACGAATCCCTGCGTGACAACGTCCGCATTCTCGGTGACAGCCTGGGACGCACGATTGCCGATGACCTCGGCCCGGGGTTTGTCTCGCGCATTGAAACGATTCGCGGACTGGCCAAGCGGGGACGCCAGGGAGAGGAGGCCGGCCAGCAGGAACTCATCGAGTATCTGCGTCGCCTGCCGGAGAAGGACCTGTTGCCGGTCACCCGCGCCTTCAATCAGTTCCTCAATCTGGCCAACATCGCCGAGCAGCACTACCGCGCGCGCTTTCGTCGGGTCGAGGACTACAAGCCAGGGATGCAGCCGGTACTGGGCGAACTGCTCGAGCGGGCGCGCCAGGAGGGTCATACCCCGCGCAAGCTGGTCGAGACGCTGGCCAACATGCGCGTCGAGCTGGTGCTGACGGCGCATCCGACGGAGGTCATCCGGCGCACGTTGATCCAGAAGTACGACGCGATCGATGACTGCCTGACCGCGATCGAATCCTCTGGTGAATACCCCGAGCGCGCGGCACGGGCCAAGGGGCGGCTCGAAGAGTTGATCAGCCAGGCCTGGCACACCGATGAGATTCGCCATGATCGGCCGACCCCGGTGGATGAGGCCAAATGGGGCTTCGCGGTGATCGAGAATTCCCTGTGGCAGGCGGTGCCGGATTTCCATCGAGACCTCGACAACCTGTTGCTCGAGAGCGCCGGTGAGCGCCTGCCGCTGGACGCCGCGCCGCTGCGCTTCGCTTCGTGGATGGGCGGCGATCGCGACGGCAACCCCAATGTCACCGCCCGGGTCACCCGGGAAGTGCTGCTGCTGGGGCGCTGGATGGCGGCGGATCTCTATCTGCGTGATCTCGAACAGCTCAAGATCGAGCTGTCCATGTGGAGCACCAACAGTGCCCTGCGTGCCGAGGTCGGCAATGTCGCTGAGCCCTATCGGGAGCTGCTCAAGCGCCTGGTGACGAAGGTCGAGGCGACCCGCGACTGGGCCAAGGCAGAGCTGGACGGCAAGAGCTACGACGGTGGGCCGATCATCGAGACCCGTGATCAGCTGTATGCGCCGCTGCTGGCCTGCTATCGCTCGCTGTGTGACGTCGGCCTGGACACCATCGCCAACGGCGTGCTGCTGGATACCCTGCGCCGGGTGGCGGTATTTGGCGTCACCCTGACCAAGCTGGATCTGCGCCAGGAAGCCGGACGTCACGCCCAGGTGATGGAAGAGCTGACCCACGACCTGGGGCTTGGCAACTATCGCGACTGGAGCGAGGAGCAGCGCCAGGCCTTCCTGCTGGCGGAACTTGAATCCGCGCGGCCGCTGATTCCGCGTCGCTGGGAATGTTCGGCGGAGACCCGCGAGACCCTGGACACCTTCCAGGTGGTGGCCGCCGAGCACGGCGAGGCACTGGGCACTTATATCATCTCCATGGCAGGCCAGCCCTCGGACGTGTTGACGGTGGCACTGCTGATGAAAGAAGTCGGCGGTCGCGTGGGCATGCCCATCGCGCCGCTGTTCGAGACCCTCGATGACCTGAACCGTGCGGGCGATGTGATCGACCGGCTGCTGGCGTTGCCTGGCTATCGCCAGTTTGCAGGTGACAGTCAGGAGGTGATGATCGGTTATTCCGACTCGGCCAAGGATGCCGGGCAACTGGCAGCGGCCTGGGCGCAGTATCGCGCCCAGGAAGCGCTGGTTGACGTGTGTCAGCGGCACGCGGTCGATCTCACCCTGTTCCACGGTCGCGGTGGTACCGTGGGTCGTGGCGGTGGTCCTTCCCACGCGGCGATCCTGTCGCAGCCGCCGGGGTCGGTCAATGGCAGCCTCAGGGTGACCGAGCAGGGCGAGATGATTCGCTTCAAGTTTGGCCAGCCGGATATCGCCCTGCGTTCCATGGAAATCTACGCCTGCGCGGTACTCGAGGCCTCGCTGCTGCCGCCGCCCAAGCCGAAGCCCGCCTGGCGTGACGAGATGGATCGGCTGGCCGAGATCGCCCACGCTGCCTATGTCGGCGTGGTGCGCAAGGATCCGGACTTCGTGCCGTACTTCCGCGCGGTCACCCCGGAAGGTGCGTTGGGTCGCCTGCCCTTGGGCTCGCGTCCGACCAAGCGGCGCCAGGATGGTGGCGTCGAGACCCTGCGCGCCATTCCCTGGATCTTCGCCTGGACCCAGATTCGCCTGATGCTGCCCGCCTGGCTGGGCACCGGCGAGGCCTTCGCCACGCGCCTGGCCGAACCAGGTGGCCTGGATGTCCTGCAAGAGATGCGTGAGCAGTGGCCCTTCTTCGGTACCTACCTGGATATGCTGGAAATGCTGCTGGCCAAGGCCGACGTGGAGCTGGCGGCCTACTACGAGCATCGACTGGTCGACGAACCCAGTCTCGAGGCGCTGGGTCAGCGACTGCGGGAGCGTTTCCGCAAGCTCCATGAAGAGCTGCTGAAGATCCTCGACCAGCAGGAATTGCTGGAGAAGACGCCGTTGATTCGTCAGGCCATCGAAGTGCGCAACCCGTACATCGATCCGCTGCACGGCTTGCAGGCCGAACTGCTGCAGCGTAATCGTGACGCGGACGGTGCCATCAGCGCGGATCTGTCCCGTGCCCTGATGGTCACCATGGCAGGTATCGCCGCCGGGCTGCGTAACACCGGCTGACGACGACCATGTAGCGCGCTGTTAGCGATGCCCACACTATCTGCCCGGCCATATGGCCGGGCAGATAGTGTGAGGTGCAAGGTATGCCAGCCCACAGGGATATGCGCTCAACTGAGGCCTTCACCCCTTCCTGAGGCGGCGCATCAACCAGGATTGGCTGACTCCTAGTGCCTCGGCGGCCTTGCGCGTGCTGCCATGCTGTTCGAGGGCCTGATCGATGGCCGTCCGCTCCAATGCTGCCAGGCGCTCAGGCAGTGGCTGTGGGTCACTGTCTTCAAGCGTTGCCAGCAGCGCGCCGTGGGACGTCGTGGCATCAGCGGCGGTACTCGGCTCCAGTTCGGGTAGGTCCAGGGCCAGATCGGCCACGCCGATGGTGCTGCCTTCGCAAAAGACGCTCATGCGCTCCAGCAGGTTCTCCAGTTCGCGCACGTTACCTGGCCAGTGATAGCGGCTCAGCGCTCTCAAGGCGGCGCGTTCAAGGCTCAGGTGACGCTTGTGGCGTTGTGCAATGTCCTTCAGCAGCTGCGTGGCAAGGCGGGGTATGTCCTCGGGGCGCTCGCGCAGTGGCGGCACCTCGATGGGCACGATATTGAGGCGATAGAACAGGTCAGGGCGAAAGCTCCCGTCCTGGACCCGGGTCGCCAGGTCGGCGTTGGTGGCAGCCACGATACGCACGTTGGCCTTCTGCACCTTGCCCCCCAACGGGTGGTACTGACGTTCCTGCAGCAGTTGCAGCAGCTTGGGTTGCAGCGGCAGCGGCAGCTCACCGATCTCGTCGAGAAACAGCGTGCCGCCTTCTGCCAGGGCGACATAGCCGACGCGACCATCACGATGGGCGCCGGTAAAGGCGCCACTGCGGTGGCCGAACAGTTCGGCCTCCAGCAGCGCTTCGGGGATGGCGGCGCAGTTGACGTGAATCAGCGGTTTGTCGGAGCGCGGGCTGTACTGGTGCAGGCGATTGACCAGCCAGCTCTTGCCGACCCCGGTTTCCCCCGTGACCAGCACGGTGGTATCGCTGGCGGCGGCTCGGTCCAGGCGTTCGAGGCACTGGCGATAGCGCGGACTGCGGCTGGGTGAGGCCGGACTGGTCTCGCTGGCGACCTGCTCTTGGCGAATGCGCTTGAGCTGGTGCATGACATGGTCAAGCAATGCCTGGGTGGTGTCCGGGGAGCGGGAGGCCAGCACGTCACGGTCCAGATTGCGTGTCTGTACCAGCACGGCATCGGGCTCGGCGGGAGAGCCTGAGTTCAGGCAGAACAGGCTGCCGTTCACCAGATAGTCCTTGCCGCGATAGCGGTGCACGACACTGACGGGCCTGCGTTCATCGATCACGAAGCGGGTGACCGACGGAGAAAACACGCCTTCCTGCTCCAGAGTGTAGACGTCGCTGGCATACAGCCGTGCTTCGGTGGTCTCGAGCTGGGACAGGCTGGCCTGGTTGACCCACAGCACGCGTCCCTCGAGGTCGGTAATGAAAATGCCATCCTCGAGTGCATTGAGGATGGCCAGCAGTTGATCGGGCATGAGGGTGCCGTGGTTCATCGAGGCTCCGGACAGTGACCAGGTGGGTCATGGTGTGCCCGGAGCGAGCGTTAGTAAAGATGGGAGAGGGGCTCAGCAGCCCCTCAGCCTGCTGTTACAGCCCAAGCTGGCTGAACAGGTAGCCCCACAGCGCGCCGGCGATGACCACGAACAGCACCATGATGAACCACACCTGGCGGTATTCGCGGATAAGTGCCTTGGCGCCGTTCGGGCGGGCCAGGATGTCGCGGATGGTGGTGTCGGACAGCCGCCGGGCGCGGATGTCGTCGAACACCTTCAACTCATAGTCCGAGGGCTGGCTCTTGAGTCCCACGGCAATCAGCGCCAGGGTGCCGAGCAGAATGGCGACCTGCAGGTTGTCGATGTGCAGCGGCAGTGCCAGCAGACCATGACGTTCCAGCTCGCCCACCACAATGAAGGTGATCGAGCCCACCAGCATGCAGGCCAGCGCGGCGTTGGCGCTCATCCGGCGCCAGTGGAGCGCAGCCACGATGGTCGGCAGCCAGGCCACGGCGAAGATGGCACCGGCATAGATGGAGATCCAGTAGATGCCGGCGGGGCGCGAGATCGCCACCGCGCAGACGATCAGTGCCACCACCGCCTGGGAGATGCGACCCAGGACGACCCCCTTGCGCTCGCTGACCTGGCGGTCAAACAGCTTTTCGTAGAGGTCTCGCGCCAGGGCAAAGCCTGTCAGCACGAACAGGGTGGACGCCGTGGACATGATGGAGGCCATCAGACCCGCCAGGCCGATGCCCGCCAGGGTCGGATTGGTGTGTTCCATGAAGCCGACAATCATGGCCCGGTCAGTCGGCTCGATACCCGGCTGGATGACTTGCATGGCGGCGGCGGCAAGAAACACCAGCAGCTGCATGGCGGGGGCAAAGAACACCCCGATCACCGCGACCTTGAGGATCACGAAGTCGTTCTTGGCCGGAAACACGCGGGAGACCAGTGCAGGGGTACAGGCGAAGAACAGGATCCACACCAGGAACTGCGAGATGGACCAGCCCAGCGGACGCTCATTGGCGCCACCGATGGTCCAGAAGCCGGGCAGCGTTTCGCCAAGGCCCTTCATGGCATCAAAGCCCGCATCGCCGATCAGTAGCGGGGCAATGACGAAGGCTATGGCCAGCATGGTGAAGAACATCATGGTGTCGGTGTAGACCACGCCATACATGCCGGACAGCGAGCAGAAAGCCAGCAGGGCCAGGGTGAAGGCGACGATGATCACCGGGAACGGGATGTCGATGATCTCGGCCAGTACCAGGCCCGCACCAATCAGCTGGATGATGCCGTAGCCGAGCAGGCCCACGACCATCAGGATCAACGCCACCACGCTGACCCATTTGTTGTTAAAGCGATAGTCGAAGAAGTCCATCATGGTGCGGCAGTTGAGCGCCTTGAGCTTGCGCCCGATGAAGACCACCGCGATCAGGGTGCCGACCCAGGCACCGAAGGAGCCCAGCGCCGCGATCACCAGGGGCCCCTCGCTGTAGGAAATGCCGGCGATGCCCATCAGGGTCACCGCACTCAGGAAGGTCGCAGCCAGGGTGCCGACGATCAGCAGCGTCGAACCCTGCTCGCCCATCACATAGAAGTCGTCCTTGTTCTTGATACGACGGGCGAGCAGTGCCGCCACCGCCACGTAGGCGGTGAGTACGGTAGCGAAGATTGCCAGAGTCATGGCAGGTCTCTCTTGTTACAGGTTGTGGTTGTGTTAGGGAAATGCGGCAGCAAATGCCTGCGCCGCCAATTCGCTGCGCCGCCAATTCGCTGCGCTGCCAATTCGCTGCGCTGCGGGCGCTTGGCGTCTCGTGGCGCTGGACCGATGTCTTCAGCACTTCCCTTTGGGTTGGCAAAGGGGTCAGCCCCGGGAAGTCTCGGGCTGTGGCGACGGGCTCCTGGTTTGCTGAGGGCTGGGCTGCCCAGATTGAGGCGCGCTGTCGGGCTGAGCGCCTTGCTTGAGCCGGCGAATGGTCGGGCGATACTCCCTGACCAGAATGACGCCGACAATAGCGACGGAAAGTGCCGTCGTGAGGAAGGCGTTGGCAAACAGAAACAGCACGTGGGGGTGGAAATCCATCGAAAAGCCTCTTGTTGTGGGGCGGGTATGGCGCGCACGCCTAGCCCGTCCTGTCATCGGGTCAGGTGTCGGCCAGTTCACACCAGTCCATCAAGGCCAGCGCCATGATTTCGGCCACGGCAAAGACATCGTCCAAGCGAATGTGCTCATCGGGATGGTGGGCCAGTCGAGTGATGCCTGGGCCGAACACCAGCGCCGGAATGCCGTACTGGGAAAGCAACCCGCCATCGGTTCCCCAGGGCGAGGCCTGCACCGCCGGCTGGCGGCCGTGGACCCGCTCGAAGGCATCGGCGAGCTGTGTCACCAAGGGGTTGTCCATATCGATGCCCCCTGGCTGCCAGCAGGCACCGTAGAAGGTGACGTCTACCGGGTGGTCGATGAACCAGTCGTCCACCTCTGCCAAGGCTGCCATGGCGTCCCGCAGGGACTGTTCCGCAGCCGCCACGGTCTCACCGGGGCCGACACCGATACGGCCTTCCATGGTGATATCGTCCGGCACGCTGGACGGCCAATCTCCACCGGCGATGCGGCCGAGATTGATCGGCAGAGGAATCGGTACACCGGCGTAGAGAGGGTCATCCAGCTCGGCGTTGCGGCGTGCCTCCAGGGCCTGGATCGCCTGAATCACGGGAACGCTTTTCTCCAGCGCGCTGACGCCCTCATAGCGGGTGCCGCCATGCGCCTTGACCCCGGACACCGTCAGCCTGAACCAGCGCGACCCTTGCTGGCGCGGAAACAACTTCTGCTCGCTGGGCTCGGGGATCAGCGCCGCATCCGCGGTGTAGCCTCGCTCCAGAGCCGCCAGGGTACCAGCGCCGCCAGCCTCTTCCTCGACCACGCTTTGCACAATGACGTCGCCCTTCAGGCGGATGCCCAGTGCCATCAGGGTTTCCACCGCTATCAAGGCAGACAGGTTACCGCCTTTCATGTCGGTGACGCCGCGACCGAACAGGCAGCCGTCGCTGACATGGCCGGAGAAGGGGTGATCCTGCCACTGGTCATGATCACCCTCCGGCACTACGTCGACGTGGCCATTGAGGATCAGCGAGCGGCCACCGCCAGCGCCTTTCCAGGTGCCCACGACATTGGGGCTACCGGCCAGGCTATCTCTCTGGCAATGGAAGTAGGGGTTGTCAGCGAGGGTGTCGATATCGATTTCCCACAGGTCGGTATCCAGCCCCAGCGCTTGGTAGCGCTCAGCAATGCGCTGCTGATAGTGCTGCTCGTGGCCGGGAAGCGTCGCCTCCTGAACCCATTCGCTCAGTAGTGAGATGTAGTCATCACGCCGTTCGTTGATGAGCGTGCGAATCTGATCATGCATCGAGACACTGCTCATGGGAGCCAGACTCCCTGTTGGGTTGTCGTTGTAGGGACCATCGTTGTAAAGACCATTGTTGTGAAGACCGTTGCTGTGAAGATTGCTGTGAGGACTGTTGCTGTGACGATCGACGCTGTGAACGAGCGTGACGGGGAGGCCCGCCGCCATGAAAATCATGGAGCGGATCGTCATAGCGGTGGTTGGCGTTGTGAGCGAGGGGACACCGCATCGCTGCCCACCTCGCTAGAGCTCGGTTGAGTCTATATCAACTCATTTGAGTCGAATTAGACTCAATTGCTCAGCTATCCTCACGCTCGGCCCTGGCGATGACGGCATCGCACAGCAGCTGGGTACCCAGTGCACAGTGCTCCGGCTCCGCGTACTCTGCCTCGTTGTGGCTGATGCCGTCGCGGCAGGGCACGAAGATCATGACCGTCGGGGTGACATGGGACAGGTGCACCGCATCGTGGCCTGCGCCACTCATCATGCAGGGAGCATCGAGTTGGCGGGCCTCGACGGCATCGCGCAAGGCGTCGATCAGCACCGGGTCAAAGGGCGTGACCGGGGAATGCCAGCGCCGCTCGAAGCTCAGCGTCACGCCCTCGGCCTCGGCGGACTCGTGGGCGATGCGCTCAAGCGCAGCGTCCAAGGCGTCAAGCTCGCTATCGCTGACATGACGAAGGTCGATCGTCAGCTCCACCTCACCGGGCACCACGTTGCGGGAAGGCTCGATGACCTTGAAGTCCCCCACCGTCAAGCGCGCGGCACCTTCGGAGTCGGCCATGACCTCCTCGCGCATGCGCTGTATCAACCGAGTGGCAGCCAGCAGCGGGTCGTGCCGGTAGCTCATCGGGGTGGGGCCAGCGTGAGCCGACTGTCCCGTCAGACGGATGTCGTACCAGCGAATACCTTGCACGCCGGTGACGATACCCACGGCATGGCCTTGTTCCTCAAGTACCGGTCCTTGCTCGATATGCAGCTCGAAGTAGGCGTCAAGGTCGGGTTCGCCCAAGGCTTGATCGCCGGCCTCGCCGCAGGCCTCGATGGCGTCGGCCAGGGTGATGCCCTGGCTGTCCTTGGCGTTGAAGAAGGTGGCGGCGTCCAGGCGGCCGGACCATACGCCACTACCGCCCATGGCAGGAGCGAAGCGGCTGCCTTCCTCGTTGGTCCATACGATCAGTTGCAGTGGACGCCGGGTGACGATGTCGCGCTCATGCAAGCTGCGCAGTACTTCCAGGCCGCCAAGCACGCCGAGAATGCCGTCGAATCGACCTCCCAGGGGCTGTGTATCCAGGTGGCTGCCCATGGACACTGCCGGCAGGTCGTCCTCGCGGCCACTGCGTCGGATAAACAGGTTGCCTGCCTTGTCCCGGCTCCAGCTACAGCCGATGGCTTCAATCCAATCCAGCAGCAGACGCCGACCTGCTGCGTCTTCCTCAGTCATGGCAAGTCGCCGGTTGCCGCCGTTGGGTGACGGGCCGATCTTGGCCATTTGCATCAGGCTGTCCCACAACCGCTGGGCATCGATATCGACAGGGCGCGACGAAGACGTCATGGCAGCAATTCCTTGTGATGTTGTGTTATGCCACAGCATCTAGCGAATCATGGGCCACTTCGAGAAAAAAATTGATTAAACAATGAGATAAGGTGTGTCGCAGGGCGCGACTTACGGCAGAAAGTGGCTCGCGGTTGCCGCGTCAAGCCTCTTTGAGTCGATATCGACTCGGAGATGGGCTGCCTATTCAGGGCAAGCAGGTCTTCAGCTGCCTGGGGGGCGTCCGCGAGTGGGCGAAGTGCTGGGAGAGTGCTGGGAGAGCGCTGGGAGAGCGCTGGGAGAGCGCTGGGAGCGTGCTGGCAAAGTGCTGACGAGTGCAGCAGAGGACCTTCCGATGGACCCCGGGATAGGGTCAGAAGGGCAAGTGAAAGGAGGCGGTGATCATGTTCAGGTGCTCCAGCTCTCGGTCATCCACTTCCTCGAACTCGACCTGCCCGATCCAGCTGGAAGTCATCCAGCGGGCACCAAATCCCTGCACCCGGGTAGAGCCGCTGGTGGAGTCGAAGGTGTTACGCCCGGTAACTGGATCGCTGATCCATTGTGCCATACCGGTCTTGCCGTAGACCCCGAACTGTCCGATCCGGTAGCCGGCCACCAGGCTGCCACCCAGGCTGGTAACGTCCTGCACGTGTTGACTGTCGCTGGCGGTCATGGGGACATCGTCGCTATGTCGATAACGCAACTCGGCGCCCAGGTCCCAGCCGGACACATCTTCTGGAGCCATACCGGCTGTCAGGCGGAATCCAGAGGTATAGCCGTCAGGTGTATGTACCTTGTCACCCTGCACCAGCACGCCGCTGTCGAGTCTGACGATTTCTTGGCCCATGCCAGAAAAGGCCGGAGTCGCCCCCTGGCCCGCGTCGTTGTCTGCCAGGGTCGACGTGGTGGTGTTTTCCTTGGCGCAGACCCCTTGGGCCGCCAGCGTCAGCAGGCTGACCAGCAGGAACAGGGTGATCGAGCGTCTCCGCGCGAGCGGTGAGCGTGGTGGCGAGTCGCTGTGGGCGATGCGCGTGGGTGACATCAAGAAGCGTGGAGCTGTCATGATGGTTGTCCTGGCGGAGCCTCTCCGCTAATGGCGACCCTTCCTGGGGCGGGTCGTGCCTCGTTAATACAGGCCCCGTGCACGCTGCCGTACTCGTCGGGGCCGGAGTCCTTGCTGCTTGACGACTGTCGCTCTTCACAAGCGCCGCTTTCAACAAGCGCCGCTCTCAACAAGCGTCGCTCTCAACAAGCGTCGCTCTCAACAAGCGTCGCTCTCAACAAGCGCCAATTTCTACGACGTTCCGCCAAGGAGGTAGCGCGTGGCGACTGTGACGAATCTCAAGTCGTCACCAGACAGCTACTATTACTGGACTACCTCTATCACCAGACAGTCTTTATCGCCGGACTGCCGTCATCGGCAGAGCCTTGCTGAGCATGGATAGCCATTCACTATAGACAGTAGCGACCATAGTATCTACGACTATCGTCGCGGCTGTCCTGTCTGATCTACCTTGCCTTTTGACCTTGCCTTGCCGCGTATCAGTCATCGGTGGTCTTGCTGTCGCGTTCTGCCGCATCAAACGTCGCGGGGCCGAGTGCTGCCCTGGCCTGCACCCAGGCTGGCGTTGGAGCTAAAAATAGCAATCGCTGCCCGTGGACGCTACTCCAGGCTTGCCTGATTCAAGCATTCAGGAAGTGCCAATATGCCGTCAGCCGAGGGCAGGGAAGGTTCGCGTCGCTCGCGGCGTCGAGCAGCGGGCCGAGGATGGCATCGTGCTCGGTGGGGCGACCCGCCTCGATGTCCTGAAGCATGGAGGCGCGATTGGCGGCGGTGTGCGCAATGACCTGCCAGACCCTGGCGTGCCAGGCGCTGTGTCCGTGCTGCTGCGGGTACGACCCGTCCAGCGCTGTTGCGGGAGGGGGGATGTCCAGGGCCGCCAGGATCAGACGGATTTCATCGATGACAGTGTTCACCTCATCGCGATAGGGGGCTTGTGCCAACTCGCCGTTACGGACTCGGTGGCGTGCCACCAGGGGATTGATGGCGGCATTGACGGCCAGCTTGTGCCATAGCCTGACCGAGATGTCTGCGACGGCCCGGGCATCCAGTCCGGCGTGGCGGAGTTGAGCGGCCAATGCCTCGGCAAGCTCAGTGCCGCTTGGGTTAGCGGTGCCGTCCAGATGACCGATCACGGTTTGCCCGTGACCGGCATGTACCACCCCGTGGTCGTCCTCGAGATAGGCGCCTTCGGTGGTGGAGGCGCATAGCACCGGCCCGGTCCAGGCCTCGGTGATGGGGCGCTGAACGCGCAGGCCGTTTTGCCACAGGATCACCGGCGTCTGCGGGGCAAGATGTCCGGCGACGGCGGCAAAGGCATCCTGGGTAGCGTATGACTTGGTGGTCAGCATGACCCGCTCGACGCCTTGGCAGGCCTCGCCGGGATCCGTACTGATGGTGAGTAGCAGTCGCTGGTGCTGGCCGTGGGGGTCCGTCAGTGATTGTTGCCGGGGGAGCGGACGTCGGCCAAGCAGCCGCACGGACTGCCCTGCAGCGCTAAGGCGACATGCCAGCAGGCGGCCAATGGCGCCCGGTCCCACGATCAGCGTGCTCATCAGGTGTTCCCCTTGCGTGGCGAGCGGCGCCTCCGGCCGCTGCTGGACTTGCGGTTGGCGCCGCCGTCGGAGGTGGTGCTGGAGGCGTCTCGTGCGCTGGATCCTTTTTTGGCCCTGGGCTGGCTCCGGCGCCGGCGAGTGCCAGCCCGTTTCGCGGGCGTGGCGGCGGCGACTTCACCCTGAGCGGAGCGCAGGGCGGACTGTAACCGCTGGCTGTCGGCGCTGGCGACCAGCGCAGTGAGGTCGACCACCAGCTGGGACACGAAGGGATCGGGCTCCGCTCGGGCTTCAGCGATATCCTCCAGGCGCTGCTCCCATAGCGCCGTCCTTTCAGGCCTGCTGACCGCATCCGGCAAGGAGTGAATCAGGCCGACGCCCAGGCGGGTCGCTCGCAGAGTCTTGGCCTTGCGCACCAGGTAGCCCCGCTCGATCAGTGTCTCGATGATGCCGGCACGAGTTGCTTCGGTGCCCAGCCCATCGGTATCTCGCAGGGTGCGCTTGACCTCGGCGTCTTCCACGTAGCGGGCGATGTTCATCATGGCCTTGATCAAGCTGGCGTCGGTGAAGGGTTCTGGCGCACGTGTCTCGCGCTGTTCCACCTCGGCGTTGATGGCCTGGCAGGTTTCTCCCTGGTGCAGGGCGGGCAGCGGAGGCGCCTCGTCACGGGTAGTGAACAACGGCTTCCAGCCAGGTACCAGCAGTGTCTGCCCCGACGCCGCAAAGCGCTCATCCAGGAGTTGGCATTCTGCCTTGACCTCCTGGGTCTCGAGGGCCGGGTAGAATTGTGCCAGGACGTTGCGGGCGATCAGCCGATAGACGTCGGCTTCCTGGGCGGACAGCCGCTCTGCGCTGAAGGGTTTGCCGGTCGGGGCCAGAGCATGGTGGGCGCCGACCTTGCTGTCATCGAAGGCGCGCGAGCGCAGCTGCATGTCGGCGTTGGCCAGCCAGCGTCCCAGCGTCGCATCATCTCGACAGGCGCTGGCCAGCTGCCCGGGCAAGCTCTTCAAGTGCTCTCGGGGCAGGTAGCGGCAGTCGGAGCGTGGGTAGGTGATGAGCTGGTGACGTTCGTAGAGGCGCTGGCAGATATCCAGCACCGCCTTGGCCGACAAACCATGACGTCGGGCGGCATCGACCTGCAGTGCTGACAGCGAGTATGGCAGCGGGGGAGGCTGGCGCCGGTGACGGGATTCGACTTTGGTGACGACACCCTGGCTGCCTGGCAAGCGCGCGGCCAGGGCCTGGGCCGGGGCCTCATCGAGCAGCCGGCCGCGTTCATCCAGCCGATGCTGTTCAGACGGTACCCACCAGGCCTTGAAGGTCCCTGCGGCGACGCGCACCTCTGCCCACAGCACGTGGAACGGATAGGGGACGAACTGGCGAATTTCCTCGTCGCGGCGTACCACCAGCCCGAGCACCGGTGTCTGTACACGGCCTACCGACAGCACGCCATCGTGACCCGCCTGTCGCCCTATCAAGGTCCAGGCTCGAGTCAGATTGATGCCATATAGCCAATCGGCACGCGCCCTGGTCTGGGCCGCGCGATAGAGAGCATGGTAGTGCCGATTGTCGCCGATACGTGACAATGCCCTGACGACCGCCGGGCGGTTGAGGTCATTGATCAGCAGGCGTGCTACGTCGCCTTTCCAGCCCAGATGCTCAATGACCTCCTGGACCAGCAGCTGTCCTTCTCGGTCCGGGTCGCCGGCGTGCACAAGTTGGCTGGCACGCTTGATTCTGGCGCGGATGACGGCCAGCTGACCTCGCGCCTTGGGCCGCGGTACCAGTTTCCACTGACTCGGCACGATGGGCAGGTGGTCCCGTCGCCATGGCTTGAGCGCAGGATCATAGGCATCCGGGGGCGCCTGTTCCAACAGATGCCCGAGACACCAGGTGACCTCGGTGTCGCCGACGGACAGGTAGCCGTCATGTTTCTGTGCAGCCCCAGGCAAGGCATCGGCGATGGCGCGCGCCAGGCTAGGTTTTTCCGCAATGATCAATCGCATGGCGCACCACAGACAGGATGTTTCTGGATATTCTTCCAGTATCTGAAGAGCGATGCCAGGTGTACCATGACGTGATTGATGTACAACTCTTATATCAATTTTTTATGCATCGAGAGTGGGCTGACCAGGCAGTCTTGTCATCTCGAGCGCTGCGACCGCTGCCGTTGGTGGCACGAGGAGCATCATGCGACAGGCTGGAAGAACGCGCCGTATGTTGGGTCTTTCGGTGCGCACGGGGACAACGCTACTGCGATCTCGGGTAGGCGGCAATGCCGACTGGCAGGCGCTTGGCGAGTCGCTGTTCGACGGCTTGTCGGAGCTGAAGGGGCCAGCCATGAAGCTGGCTCAGGTCATGTCCCAATGGGATGACCTGCTGCCTCCTGAACTCGCCGAGGAGCTGGCTCGCCTGCAGCGCAATGCCACTCCGGCGCCGTGGGAGGATATTCGGACGACGCTTGAGCAGGAACTGGGGGAGCTGCAGGCACTGTTTCGTCATGTCGAGCCCGCGCCCTTCGCCAGCGCGTCCATGGGGCAGGTGCATCTCGCCACCACCCTGGAAGGGCAGCAGGTGGTGCTCAAGGTACAGTACCCCGGCCTCGAGCAGGTGCTGGAGCAGGACCTGGCACAGGTCCGCCGTATCCTTCGCCTGGGGCGCTGGTTCAAGGTCTCCCAGAGTCGCCTCGATGCCTTGTTCGATGAATTGGCCGAGAGCCTGCGCCAGGAGCTCGACTACGTCGCTGAGGGCAACATGTTGAGGCGCTATCGTCAGCGCTATGACGCCTGGGGCAATATCCGCATTCCCGCACCTGTCGACTCCCTCTGCACGTCTCGAGTGCTGGGCATGGAGTATGTGCCGGGAACACCGCTGCGCGAGATCGAGCAGGTCGATGACGAACGACGGCAGCACGTGGCCAGCACGCTGGCGGACTGGCTGACAGAGGAACTGTTCGTCCATGGCGAGGTGCATGCCGATCCTCATGCCGGTAATTTTGCCGTGGATGATCAGGGTCGCTTGATCCTGTACGACCTGGGGGCGGTGATAGCCGTGCCGCCGGAGCGACTGAGGGGCATGCTGGCGCTGCTGTCGGCGACCCTGGAACGGGACCCTGTGGCCATGGATGAGGCCCTTCGAGGACTCGGCGGGCGGCAGGGCGAAGGCGCGCCCTTGGCGTTATATCAGGAGTCGGCCGAGGCCATTGCCCCGCTGTTTGCGCCGGGGCTGCAGGATTTTGGCGATGTGCGTGTCCATCGGCGTCTGCGCGAGCTGAGTCCCAGAGTATGGAGCGCGCTGGACCGTCTCCAGCCACCGCCCGGCATGTTGATGTTGGCGCGCACGCTCAACGGACATTACTGGAACCTGGTGCGTCTCGAGGCGCGCCTGGATATGCAGAATCGAACAGCGCAGGTCTTTCAGACCTACGCCGGCCAGGGCGTGGGTCTGCCAAGCTGAGCTCTGCACTGTTAGACTGTGCCGTTTTTAATTTCAGGGGAGAGGGCGATGCTGGCGTTATGGGTGGATCAACTGCTGGGCTATGCCTCTGGCGCCCTGGCAGCCATTCGGCAGGATGAACGCTATCCCAGCCTGATGAGCTGGGCGCGGGAGCAAGGCCCGGACTGTGTGGGTGGCGACAAGTCGCTGGCCCAGGCGCTGGCGCCGGAGCTGTGGTCGCAGACGCCGCTGGCTCGGCTCGATTTCGCCTGTGAAACCCTGGCGCGCCCCGGCCGCAACGAGCCTTGCTGGTGTGACTCCGGACGCAAGATGAAACAGTGCTGTGGTGCGGTCAGCCTGCCGGGCCACCTGCCTCCACACCTGATGTGGATGCTGTCGCTGCGCGAGTGGAAGGGCGACGCACTGAAAGCGGCGCTGGCCAGCGGTCGAGCCCCCGCCCAGGCGCTGCTTGAGGCGGGCTTGATCGCGGCGGAGTCCGGTCAGCGCGGCCGTGCCCAGCAGATACTCGAGTCCCTGTTCACCAATGCGGACTGGGAGCGATTGCCCGAGCAGGCGGAGCCGGCCTTCGAGATACTGCTCGACCTGTTCCAGGAGCGCGGCTTCCATCGCAAGCGGGAGGCGCTGCTGGACGAGGTGCTGGAGCGAGGTCCGATGTTCCTGCGCGGGGTCGCCCTCGAGCGGCTGTGCCTGATGCATCTGGACAATGACGATCTGGATAGTGCCCGCGCAGCCTTCGTGCGTGCGCAACAGGCCCTGCCAGATTCGCCGACCCTGGCATACATCGAGGCCATGCTGCTGCTGCATGAAGGCAATGACGAGGAGGCGGTGGAGCGCTCACGCTTCTGGCTGCGTCGTCTGACCCGGCAGGGCGACCTCGATCCCGAGCAGTTGCAGTTTCTTGCCGATCTGGCCGACAACCCCGGCGCTACCCTGGCTGACCAGCTATTGAGCGCTGAAGAGGATCTGGCCGAGCCGCTGGTGGGGCTGCAGACCCTGCTGGCTGAGCTGCCGACGCCTCCGCCGATCAAGGTCGAACAGCAGGATGGTGTGCTGGTGTATCGCTCCACGGCACGGGAAGACACCCTGTTTGCGGCCTTCCAGGAAGGCTTTCAGGTGGACGTGGACCCGGACGCCCCCATGGGATTTCTGGGGGATCCCTGGATCAATGCCAGCGTCTGGTTGCCGGCGCTGTGTGCCAATCCCGAACAGCTCGATTCGCCGGCAGTACTGCAATCGGTGTCGCTGGCATTGACCAGTCGCTTCGGCAGCCTGCCGTGGATGGCGCCCAGCCTGTTCGAGCCGCTGGCCGAACGGCTTGAGCGCTGGCTGCAGCAGGTCAGCCAGAGCGGCGACGGTCCCTTCCAGTGGGATCAGGCGGACAACGCGCAGCTGCTGCGCGCGGGGCTGGCCCTGGTGGTCGGCATGGAGCGGGGATCGCGCCAGCATTCCCGTGAGTTGGCCGAGTTGCTGCTGTCGCTGGACGAGCAGGACAGCCTCGGCTTGCGTGAGCTGGTGCTCGACCAGTTGCTGCGTGAAGGCCGTGACGGCGAGGCGTTGTCGATGAGTCGGCAGGCGCTGGAGCAGGCAAGCGAAACGGATGCCGCTGAACAGGATGCGCCGCTGTTGGGCATGTACATGGGCCAGGTGCTGGCACTGTACCGACTGGGGCAGCTCGACGACGCGGCGGCCGCGTTGGAGAGTGCCAAGCGCCATAACAGCCATGCGGTCTCTCTGCTGTGCAGCGACAACCCTCAGCGCGCGGCGACGCCTCCCAATGGGCAATTGGCAGAGCCTGGCACCCGTGCCGAAGCCTGGCAGTACCGCACCCTGATGCGTGACCAGTGGCGGACGACTCCAGGGGCGCTGGACTGGTTGCAGGAACGCGGTTCACGCCGCTGAAGTGACCGCCCAGCGAGCGAATGTCAGCCGCACCTTTGCGTCTGACGTTCGCTACCGGTATCAGGCCTCGGCGCTGGGGGTCTCTTCCTTCACCTGGAGGCCTTTACCTTCACCTGGAGGCCTTTACCTTCACTTGGAGGCCTCTTCCTTCACATAATGCCGTTTGATCCACAGCGCCATCGCCACCGCCGGAAGGCCAAGAAGCGAGGCCAGCACGAAGAAGCTGGGGTAGCCCCAACCCTCCACGACCAGTCCGCCAAAGCCTGACAGAAACTTGCCAGGCAAGGTCATCAGTGACGAGAACAGCGCATATTGAGTGGCCGTGTAAGCGCGAGACGTCAGGCTTGAAAGAAACGCCACGAACACCACGCTGGCCAGACCGTTGCTAAGGTTGTCGCCCATGATGGTCAGCACCAGCAATTCTTTCTGAGCGCCGCTCATGGCGAGCCAGGTGAACATCAGGTTGGTGAGCACGGTGGCGGCAGCCCCTATCACCAGGATGCGTCCGATGCCGAAGCGCACGACCAGGACCCCGCCGAGCAGTCCCCCCAGTAGGCTCATGACCACGCCAAACACCTTGGTCACGGTGGCGATGGTGTCCAGACTGAAGCCCAGGTCAACGTAGAGCGGATAGGCCATCGACGCCATCGCCAGGTCGCTGATGCGGTAGATGCCGATGAACACCAGCAGTCCCAGGGCACCTAGCCCAAAGCGCGAGAAGAAATCCAGGAAAGGACAGACCACCGAGCCGATCAGCCAGGCCCCGGTGCGCCGGAACCAGGCGGGTTGGCCTTGGCTGGCACGCAGGAAGCTCCTGACCCTGGGTTCTGCGCTGAGGCGCTGTGCCAGGGGCTTGCGGGGAGGCTCGGGGCGCAGCAGCACGGTGATCATGCCAATGGCGGTCAGTGCGGCCATGCACTGATAGGACAGTTGCCAGGAGCCCAGGTCGGCCAGGTACAAGGCTCCTGCGCCGGCCATGATCAGGCCACCGCGATAGCCAATGATGTAAGTCGAGGCCATGGCTGCCTGCACATCGTCTTCCGCTGACTCGATGCGAAAGGCGTCGATGGCGATGTCCTGGGTGGCGGAACCGAAGGCGACCATCAGGGCGAATAGCGCCACGCTGCCAAGTTGCTGTGCAGGATCAAGCGTTGATAGGCCCACCAGTCCGGCCATCATCAGCGTCTGGCCGGCCAGCATCCAGCTGCGTCGCTGGCCCAGCCAGCGTGTCAGCAGAGGCAACCGAAAGGCGTCGACCACAGGCGCCCAGAAGAACTTTATCGAATACAGCAGTCCTATCCATGAGAAGAAGCCGATGGCTGCCACCTCAACCCCGGAGGTGCGCAGCCAAGTCGTCAGGGTGGAAAACACCAGCAGGAACGGAAGGCCGGCAGAGAAGCCCAGAAACAGCATGGCCAGTACAGGCGGCCGCAGATAGACGCCAAGGGCCTCGATCCAGCGGCGCATGGCCGAAGGGGTGGGCATGTGAAAGCCTCCTTGCATGATGGTCGGCGATCCGAATGGTAAAATGCGCTCAGTATCCCGGCGCTGCTCGGCGAATTGTTGCAAAGCCGCAGGGACGATACCAGCGGCGCGCGACAAGCCGCGTCGGTGGCGAGCCGGAAACTGAGACCAAGACAGGCCCCCAGGTCATATCCTTGTCCGCCTGGTGGGTGCCCGGAAGGAGTTACATGAGTCACAGCATCAACGAGACGGTCACTGGTGGCGATTCCACGCCGCGCTGGTACGTGATCCAGTGCAAGGGTGGGGAGTCCTTTCGCGCCGCTCAGCATCTGGCCAATCAGGGCTACGAACTCTTCCATCCGGTGCTTGAAGTGCAGAAGAAGCGCCGCAACAAGCTGACCTGGGTCGAAGAGCCACTGTTTCCTTACTACCTGTTTCTTCGCCTCGACCAGGTCGAAAGCAACTGGCGCCCCATTCGCTCGACCCGGGGGGTGTTGAAGATCGTCACCTTCGGCCTGTCGATGCCGGTACCGGTCAGTGACGAGCTGGTCGAGCTGTTGCGTCGGCACGGGCAAGAGAAGGACGAAGGCCCGGGGCAGCTGTATTTCCGCGCCGGCGAGAGCGTCGAAATCACCGACGGTCCGTTCAAGGACCTGAAGGCAGTGTTCGATAGCCACAAGGGGGAGGAGCGCGCCATCGTGCTGCTCAACATGCTGCATCGCCAACAGCGCCTTGAAATGCCTGTCGCCGCCTTGAAGCGTCAGGACTGAGACTTATCTCCGAAAGGAACGCATCATGAAGATTGCCCCTCAGAAAGTGGCCCAGCTCCATTATGTGCTCAGTAATAGCCACGGTGAGGTGCTCGACGACTCGCGTCAGCGAGGCGAGCCACTGGAATACCTTCACGGCCACGACAACCTGATGGCGGGGCTCGAGCGAGCGCTCGAAGCGACCGAGCCGGGTTCTCGTGTCGATGTCACCCTGGCCCCTGACGAAGCATACGGACGCAGGGATGAGTCTCTGGTCCGTGAGGTGGGGCGTCAGGCGTTCCCCGCGGCGGAATTGCGCCCTGGGATGTGTTTTCAGACCCCCGGCGATGCCGGTCCCCAGATCGTCACCGTGGTCGAGGTGAAGGCCACCACGGTGGTGATCGACACCAATCACCCACTGGCGGGGCAGACCCTGCGCTATCAGGTCGAGGTGCTGGAGGTACGCGACGCGACCCGCGCTGAACTGGCGAAGGGGCACCCACTGCCCGCGGGTACCGAAGCCTCATCGGTGGAAGATCGCAAGGTGCTGTAGGCCGCTGGCTGACCACCGCTCGCGCTGTCCGCGACCGCCAGAAAAAGCCGCCCTTGGGCGGCTTTTCGCGTGAATGGACGACGGCTGATATGGCGGCGGGCGAATGTCGCACAGGGACCCTTGACTCAGGTCAGCACAATTCATCAGGAGGGCGGCTAAGCTTGAACCATCAACACAGCAAGGGGAGGGCAGGGCCATGTATCTCGATGATGCAGTGATCTTCGGTCTGGGGGCTGTCGCCCTTTCTGTGGTCTTCATGGCGGGCTGGATCGCCTTTGTCATTCGCGACAGTCATCGTCGCAAGCGATAGGTTCCGCGCAGACAGGTTGGGTGTCATGTGCACGGAACCCAGCCATTGACCAGCGTCAGGGGAGGGGGAGTCATCCCCCTTTTTCAACCGGCCCTTCGGGGCCGGTTTTTTTTATCTGCAGGAGTCACAGCACGGCATGAGCAGCCCTGCGGCTGTCGCGTCGCCGCCAGGTCAGACCTGTACCAACGGCCCGGACGCCTCAGCGCCCGGGACCGTTGAGGGCCCTGTTACAGGGCGATGCGCTGCTTGAGGAAGTCGACGATGGCGTCGGCGGGCACCATGGTGGCGTCACTGTCGCGGCGCCCCTTGTACTCAAGCTCGCCCTTGTCCAGGCTACGGTCTCCCACCACCAGGCGATGGGGAAGGCCCATCAGCTCCTGGTCGGCAAAGCGCACGCCGGGACGCAGATCACGATCATCCAGCAGCACGTCGAAGCCTGCCGCGGTGAGCTCGTCATGCAGGCGATCGGCCGTTTCGCGCACGCGCTGGGACTTGTGTGCGTTCATCGGCACAATGGCCACATGGAAGGGGGCGATCGCATCGGGCCAGATGATGCCGTTGTCGTCGTGGTTCTGCTCGATGGCAGAAGCCACCACCCGGGTCACACCAATGCCGTAGCAGCCCATCCACGGGTGGATGGCACGACCTTCGTCACCGAGCACGGTGGCATTCATGGCTTCGCTGTACTTGCGGCCCAGCTGGAACACGTGACCGACCTCGATACCGCGCTTGATCGACAGTACCCCCTTGCCGTCCGGCGAGGGGTCGCCTTCGACCACATTGCGGATGTCGGCCACCTGGGGCAGCGCCACATCACGCTCCCAGTTGATGCCGAAGTAGTGCTTGCCGTCGACGTTGGCACCGGCGCCGAAGTCGCTCATCAGCGCGACGCTGCGGTCGATCACGATCGGCATGTCGAGTCCCACCGGTCCCAGTGAGCCAGGCCCTGCGCCAACTGCAGCACGGATCTCTTCTTCGCTTGCCATGGTCAGCGGGGTGGCCACCTGCTCCAGATGCTCGGCCTTGACCTCGTTGAGCTCGTGGTCGCCGCGCACCAGCAGCGCCACCAGACCGCCTTCGCTGCCCTTGACCATCAGTGTCTTGATGGTCTTTTCGATGGCAAGGCCATGCTGTTCCACCAGGGTGGCGATGGTCTTGGCGTTGGGGGTGTCGACCAGGCGTAGCTCCTGGCTGGGCGCTGCACGGCTGGCGTCACTGCCCAGCGGCGCCGGCAGCGCTTCAGCCTTCTCCATGTTGGCGGCGTAGCTGGACTCGGTGGAGAACACGATGTCGTCCTCGCCGGAGTCGGCCAGTACATGGAACTCGTGGGAGCCGGTGCCACCGATGGAGCCGTTGTCGGCGATCACCGGACGGAAGTCGAGACCCAACCGCGTGAAGATGCGCACATAGGCGTCATACATCTTCTGGTAGGTATCCTTGAGGGACGCCTCGTCCTGATGGAAAGAGTAGGCGTCTTTCATGATGAACTCGCGCGAGCGCATGACCCCGAAGCGCGGACGAATCTCGTCACGGAACTTGGTCTGAATCTGGTAGAAGTTGGCTGGCAGCTGCTTGTAGCTGGCAATTTCCTTGCGCACCAGGTCGGTAATGACTTCTTCATGGGTCGGGCCGACACAGTAGTCGCGCTGGTGCCGGTCCTTGAGGCGCAGCAGCTCAGGTCCATACTGCTCCCAGCGGCCAGACTCCTGCCACAGCTCGGCAGGCTGTACGGCGGGCATCAGCAGCTCCTGGGCGCCGGCGCGATCCATTTCCTCGCGCACGACCCGTTCCACCTTGCGCAGAGTGCGCAGGCCCAGTGGCAGCCAGGTGTACAGGCCAGAGGTCAGACGGCGGATCATGCCCGCACGCAGCATCAGCTGGTGGCTGACGACTTCAGCGTCGGCAGGCGTTTCCTTGAGGGTACTGATCAGCAGGTCGGTGGCGCGCATGGGTCCGCAGATTCCTTCACATCGAGTCGATAGATCGTAGAGCGTCGAGGGATACGGCAGAGTCTTCTATTGCCGGTGATCAGGCGCTGCCTGATATCGGTCGACGCTCGCAATGGAGAGTGTGGTGTTGACGATGTCACTCATCGAAAGTGTCGAGCATTGTACGGTGAAGCCGTCGCGGCGGCAAAACAGTGTCATGCAGTCATATAAATGGTGTCGACGTGCGCAAGGTCTGGCCGATGGCGGGGAGCGAACCGGAATCTACGTGCCGCAGCGGAGTCGACAGCGGGAGTGCTGCGCAGCGTTGGCCAGGTCAGCTAAGTGGTGCAGAAAAACGTGCTAGGATGCGTGCGAGTTTTCTCATGGAAGATGTCGCCAAGGCGGCGGGATGGCCTCCACGGCCGCCCCAGGCAGCGATATCGACCGTGTTACCATCGCGCTAGAAACAGCAAAGGAAGTTGTTCATGTTACGTCCACCCCGTCTGCTTACCGGCCTGGTCCTGGCCACTACCCTGACCTCACTCGCCGGCTGCGGCACCGTTTTTCATCCGGAGCGCAAGGGGCAGATCAGTGGACGTATCGATCCGGTGGTGGCCGTCGCCAACGGTGTGGGCCTGCTGTTCTTCATCGTGCCTGGCGTGATTGCCTACGCGGTAGATTTCTCCAACGGCACGATCTACCTGCCCGGCACCAGCACTACCTCGGTCGATGCATTGCCCATGGGCGAGGCCCGTGATCTGGCGAGCCTGGAGCAGCTGATCAGTGAACGCGCCGGCACCGCGGTGAGCCTGAGCAATGAGCTGGTGCGCGTCGAGCAAGTGGCGACCCTGGACGAGGCGCTGGCGATGGTGCGTATGGCCAGTGACGAGGCGTCTCATGGAGCAGCGCCCACCTCCAGCTAGCTTGGTAACGTGCCTGGGGCCTTCTCAGGCGCGGCGCCATGCCCCCAGGGCAACGATGACCAGTCCAGCGATCAATCCCCAGAAGGCTGATCCAATCCCCGCCAGGGTCAGGGGAGAGGCGGTGACCGCAAAGGTCACCAGCGCCGCGTCCAAATGGCGAGCGTCGGAAAAGGCGGTGGTCATCGCCCCACCCAGGGTGGCCATCAGTGCCAGTCCCGCCACTACCGCGATCAATCCCTCAGGCAAGGCAGCGAACAGCGCGGCCACGGTAGCGCCAAGGGTCCCCAGCACCAGGTAGCCGATACCGGCTGCCACGCCGGCAGTGTAGCGGCGATGCGGGTCAAGGTGCGCCTCTTCCCCCAGGCAAGGCGCCGCGCTGATGGCGGCCATGTTGATGCCATGCCCAGCGAAGGGAGCCATCAGCAGCGACGCCAGCCCGGTGGTGCCCAGGCAGGCGCCGACAGGAGGCGAGTAGCCCGCACTGCGGACCATGGCCAGGCCCGGCAGATGCTGAGTGGTCAGGGCCACAGCGAACAGCGGCACCCCAATGCCCAGACAGGTCGCCAGGTCAAACGCCGGGGAGACCCATTCAGGTCGCGTCAGCATCAGCGAGACCTGGGCGACCTGGAAATCCCCCCGCGCCAGGCTTATCGCGATCCCGGCCATCAGCACCGTGATGATGGCAAGCCTTGGCAGCCAGCGTCGGCACAGGATCCATACGCTCAATAGCAGCAATGGCATCCAGGGATCGACACGGACAGTAGCGAAGATATCGAGAACGAACGGCAGCAGAATGCCCGCCAGCATCGCTGAGGCCAATGCTGCCGGGACGATGGCCATGATCCGCGTGACCACGCCGCTGGCGGCGACCAGCAGCATGCACACCGAGGCCACGATGAACGCGCCCACGGCCTGGTCGAAGGCGACCCCCGGTAGCTGGGTGACCAGCAGGGCTGCGCCCGGCGTCGACCACGCCGTCAGCAGCGGCATGCGATAGCGCCAGGACAGTCCCAGGGTGGTCAGGCCCATGCCAATGCCCAGGGCCCACATCCAGGAGCCGATCTGTGATGGGGGAATCGCCGCCGCCTGGGCGGCCTGGAAGATGATGGCGGCGGAGCTGGCGTAGCCGATTAGTACCGACACCAGCCCTGCTGCCACGGTGGATGCATGCAGGTCGTTGGCCAGCTGACGCTTTTCGCGGGGAGTCGCTGGCTCAGCAAGAGTGGAAGACGGCTCGGTCATGGGGCGTGTCGCTGTGTGTTGGGAAAGGGGGGGGGTAAATTGTGCGTTATAACGTCCAAGGCTAGCAGCGGGCGTTATAACGCACAAGCGCTGTGGGCTCGAGCCTCTGTATACTGGTGCGCGTCACGCATTTTCATGAGAGACGACATGTCGGACACTGCCCACCACATCGGCCACCACATCGCCAGCTCCCTCAAGGCGCTGCGCCAGGCGCGGGGCTGGAGCCTGGCACATACCGCCAGAGAGACCGGGGTCAGCAAGGCCATGCTGGGCCAGATCGAGCGTGGGGAGTCGAGTCCTACGGTGGCGACGCTGTGGCGCATCGCCAGTGGTTTTCGGGTGAGTTTCTCGTCGTTGTTCGGTCAAGGCCCAGGCACCGATGACTCGCCGCTGGAGCAGCGCCACTGCAGTACCAGTGATTCAGTGTGGGGGCAGGACAGCGCCGGGATGCAGGCAAAGTTGTTGTTTCCGTACGATCCCCTGCTGGGCTTCGAGATGTTCGAGATTGAACTCGCCGCAGGCGCTGAAAGCGCCTCCAGCCCCCATGCGCCTGGGGTGGTCGAGCACCTGGTCGTGCTCGAGGGCACGCTGGTGCTGGCTGTGGGCGATGAGTGGCACCGCTTGACGGCGGGGGAAGGGCTACGTTTCTGTGCTGACCGGCCGCACCTGATGCGCAACGAAGGGCCCGCGGTGCTGCGTTTTCACGACGTGATCCATTACCTGCCCGGCGCGGCTGGAGGAGCGGCTGGTTGAGGCTCAGCTGGTTGAGGAGCGGCTGGTTGAGGCTCGGATGGTTGAGGCTCGGCCAGCGTCGCCAGCGCCTCTGGCTGGTATCGCTCCAGTAGAGCCCACAGACGTGCGCAGGTGTCTGCGTCGAGATCTCCGCTGAAGTCGGCGGGACGAAAGTGAAGCTGGAACGCTCGCAGGGTGGCGCGGGTCGCGTCATCCAGCACGCCGCTGACGTCGATGTCATAGCCCCAGGCACGCAGCGCCCGCTGCACCGTCTCAATCGAGGGGAGGCTTCCTCCTGCGATGCGTTGGCGAGCGTCGAAGCGCTGGGCATAGTGGGCCACCCGCTCCGGCTCGGGCCAGGCACCAATGCCGGCATCATGCAGCCGTTTCCAGGGAAACGCCGGGCCCGGGTCCAGCTTGCGCGTGGGCGCGACGTCAGAGTGTGCCAACACGTGCCTGGCCTCGATGCCATGCCGCTCGATGATATCTCGGGACAGGGCGATCAGTGCCTCAATCTGGCTGTCGGGGTAGGGCATCCAGCCGACCCCCTCGGGGGGCTCCAGCTCGCTGCCGACCCAGGGCTGGTCGGGGCCCTGATTGACAATCTCGATGCCGATGGAGGTATCGTTGAGGCCGATGCGGTTGCCCCAACGGCTGGCGCCGGCGTGCCAGGCACGACGAGACTCGGGCACCAGCTGAAACACCACGGGTGAGCCCTGCAGACGTCGTGTTGGCAAAGGCAGTAGATAGTGGCTGGAGACCCGTGGTCCAGTGAGTGCGCGCAG
Organism: Halomonas litopenaei; assembly: GCF_017303055.1. Lineage (GTDB taxonomy): Bacteria > Pseudomonadota > Gammaproteobacteria > Pseudomonadales > Halomonadaceae > Halomonas > Halomonas litopenaei_A. Next base: position 317,774 of record NZ_JAEKJT010000001.1, read on the forward strand.
CGAGTCCGCCTGGTTTTCATCGGTATAGTGCAGGATCAAGAAATGCACGCGGCTGTTGTGGCCCCGAGCGGGGTGACGATGGTCCACCACATAGCCGTCACGGGGTTCCAGAGCGGGCCTAGAGTAGGCTTGAATCAGCCCTTGTGTGGCGACCCCGGTGGCCATGTCGCAGCCGGCCAGCCACACCGATGCGCCGGCAAGCAGCAAGGGTCTGAGTCGGCGAAGTGTCTGCGGCAGGTGGGGCATCGACGGGTCCTTGATCAGATCCGGGGTCGTGGTCTAGCGAGCCAGCTCGCGCATGGCCTCGTCGAGTCCTTCCAGCGTCATGGCGTACATGCGCTCCTGCACCAGCTCGTGGATGATCCTGGTCGAAGGCGTATATTCCCAATAGCGTGGCGGGTTGGGGTTGAGCCAGACCAGTCGCGGGTAGCGCTCCACCAGTCGCTTCAGCCAGATGCCGCCCGGCTCCTCGTTGAAGTGTTCGACGCTGCCGCCGGGGTGGGTGATCTCGTAGGGTGACATCGACGCATCGCCCACGACCACTACCTGGTAGTCCGCGCCGAAGGTGCGCATCAGCTCCAGCGTGGAATACCGCTCCTTGTGACGGCGCGCATTGTTTCGCCACACGCCTTCATACAGACAGTTATGGAAGTAGAAGTGCTCCAGGTGCTTGAACTCGGAACGCGCCGCCGAGAACAGCTCCTCGCAGACGCGAATGTGGTCGTCCATGGAACCGCCCACGTCCAGAAACAACAGCACCTTCACCGCGTTGTGGCGCACCGGTCGCATGCGCAGGTTCAACAGGCCGGCATCCCGAGCGGTGTCGCGAATCGTGGCGTCGATATCGAATTCGTCCAGCGCACCCTGTCGAGCGAAGCGGCGAAGACGGCGCAGTGCCATCTTGATGTTGCGCGGCCCCAGGGCCTGATCATCGTCATAGTCGCGGAAACGGCGTTCGTCCCAGACCTTGATCGCACGACGATGGCGCGAGCCATCCTGGCCGATACGCATCCCCTCGGGGTTGTAGCCATAGGCGCCGAAGGGGCTGGTACCGCCGGTACCGATCCACTTGTTGCCACCGGCGTGGCGTCCCTGCTGTTCCTTGAGGCGTTGCTTGAAGGTCTCGATCAGCGCCTCGAGTCCGCCCAAAGACGTGACCTGCGCCTTTTCCTCTTCGCTCAACTGGCGCTCGAACTCCCGGCGCAGCCACTCCTCGGGGATCAGTGCGTCAATGGCCGCATCGAGGCTTTCCACCGACCCGATCCAGGCGGCGAAGGCGCGATCGAAGCGGTCGAAGTGGCGCTCATCCTTGACCATGATGGTGCGGGCCAACTGATAGAAGGCGTCCACATCGGCAAAGGCAATGCCGGAGTCCACGGCGGCATGCAGGTCCAGCAGTTCGCGCAGGGATACCGGGACCTGCTGGCGCCTGAGACTGTCGAACAGATCGAGAAACATCAGCGCCCCTGACGCCGCACCATAAAGGCCAGGCGCTCCAGCAGAGCCGTATCCTGCTCGTTCTTGACCAGGGCGCCGGCCAGGGGCGGCAGACTCTTGGCTGGATCGCGCTGGCTCAGGGCTTCCCGCGCCACCTCGTCGGCCATCAGCAGTTTCAGCCAATCGACCAGCTCAGACGTGGAGGGGCGCTTCTTGAGGCCCGGCGCCTCGCGCAGCTCAAAGAACACTTCCAGGGCCTGGCTGACCAGCCTTGGGGCGATATCCGGGAAGTGTACGGCGACGATACGCTCCATGGTGGCGCGGTCGGGAAACTCGATGTAGTGGAAGAAGCAGCGGCGCAGGAAGGCGTCGGGCAGCTCCTTCTCGTTGTTGGACGTGATCACCACGATGGGGCGGTGGTGCGCCCGGATCGTCTCGCCGGTCTCGTAGACAAAGAATTCCATCCGATCGAGTTCCTGCAGCAGGTCATTGGGGAACTCGATGTCGGCCTTGTCGATCTCGTCGATCAGCAGTACCACCCGTTCGTCGGCGGTGAAGGCTTCCCATAGCTTGCCGGGGCGCAGGTAGTTGGCCACATCCTCGACCCCGTCGATGCCGAGCTGGGAATCTCGCAGACGGCTGACCGCGTCGTACTCGTAGAGGCCCTGGGCGGCCTTGGTGGTGGACTTGATGTGCCAGGTCACCAGGCGGGAGCCCAGGGACGCGGCCAGTTCTTCTGCCAGCAGCGTCTTGCCGGTGCCTGGCTCGCCCTTGATCAGCAGCGGGCGCTCAAGGGTGACGGCCGCATTGACGGCCTGCTTGAGCGCATCGGTAGCCACGTAAGTGGCGGTGGAGTTGAACGCCATGGAAAAGCATCCTGTAACTGATGGCGGATGTCGAACGAGTGTACGGCGCCGCCGCAGACGGGTCTAGCTGCGCTGCGCGTCGTCACGATAGAGCCGAATCAACGTCGCCGGATCGCTCTCGCCTTCGCCCCTGGCCAGTCGACTGCGCATCAGCTGGGCGGCCAGCGCTGCCATCGGCGTGGCGCTGGCTTGGCGATAACCCTGAGCGGTGGCCATGTCGACATCCTTGAGCAGGGTGCGCAGGTGCCAACTGGGCGCCTTAAAATCACGCTCGGCCATGCGCGGCACCAGCATGCGAAAAGGCGTTGAGTCGGCAAAGCCGCCCGCCAGGGCCTCTGGCAACAGGCCGGCATCGACACCGCTGGACTCGGCCAGTGCCACCATTTCGGCGATCGCTGCGGTATTGCAGGCCACCAGCAGTTGATTGCACAGCTTGGTGACCTGGCCTGCGCCTACCGGACCCATATGGGTGATGCGCGAGGCCAGTGGTTGCAGGATCGTCCTGGCGGCGTTCACGTGGGCTCGGTCGCCTCCACACATGATCGCCAGGCTGCCGGCCTCGGCACCCGCCACGCCACCGGAGACCGGGGCGTCGACCCAGCTGAGGCCGGATTCGGCGGCCAGCTGGGCAAGCTCCCGGGTGGCGGCCGGGTCGGCGCTGGTCAGGTCGATGATGGCGCCACCGGGACGCGCGTTGGCGATGACCCCCTCGGCCCCGAGCATCAGCTCGCGCAGCACCTCGGTATTGGCCACGCAGGTGATCACCACGTCTACCTGAGCGGCCAACTGTGCCACGCTATCGGCGACCCTGGCGCCGGTCTCCGCAGCGACGGCGTCGGCCTTGGCTCGAGTGCGGTTGTAGAGGACCAGCGGATGACCGGCCTTGGCTAGCCGGCGGCTTAGCGGGTCGCCCATCAGACCGATACCGATAAAGCCGAGGCGGGGCAGCAACGCGGACATGGTAGAACTCCTTGGCAGGGGAGAAGGGAGCGGCGTCTTGAGTTGGCCGGGCAAGGGAAGACAGCATGCAGCAAGGTGTGTTTCTGGCTCAACTGGGTTGCGCGCTGAGGCCCCGTCGCCTAGCGTGGAAGGCTTTGCTACCGACGCTGCCGCCACGAGATCCGCCATGCTCGAGTATACCTTGGCCCACTGGGTCACCTTTCTGTCGGCAGCCTTGCTGCTGAATCTCTCACCGGGGCCTGACATGGCTTTTGTACTGGGCCAGACCGCGCGACATGGCCGCCGTGGGGGCTTCGCTGCGATGTTCGGGGTATGGAGTGGGGCGGGCGTGCATGTGCTGATGGCGGCGCTGGGTTTGTCCGCCGTGCTGGCAACGTCCGCGGTCGCCTTCGGCCTGATCAAGTGGGTCGGCGCGGCGTACCTGCTGTGGCTAGGCATTCAGGCGTTGCTCGCCCGCCCGTCCAGCGAAACGGCGGCGCCGGCCCCGTCTCTGCCTGGGGCTGCCAGCATCTATCGCCAGGGCGTTGTGATCTCTCTGTTGAACCCGAAGGTCGCCATCTTCTTCCTGGCCTTTCTGCCTCAGTTCGTGGTGCCAGGCGCAGGGCCGGCCAGCCTCCAGCTTGCCCTGCATGGGTTCTTGATCATTGCGGTGGCAGGACTGATCGAGCCGCCGCTGGTGATCCTGGGCGCCAGGCTGGTCACAGCGCTGCGCGGCAATCGTCGTCTTGGTCTATGGTGTGAGCGAGGGTTGGGGGCGCTGTTCATTGGCCTGGCGGCCAGGCTGGCCATGAGTGAGCGCAGCCCATAACGCTTAAGCCGGAGGCGAGCTCATGCGCCTGAGAATCCTGTCTGACCTGCACCTGGAGCACTTCGAGGGGGATCGCCTGCTGCCCGACATCGAGGCCGATATGGTGATCCTGGCAGGTGATATTCATCTAGGCGTGCAGGGAATCGAGTGGGCTGCTGCGCGCTTTCCCGATCATCCGGTGATCTACGTGCCGGGCAATCACGAATTTTACAAGCATCGCATGGAGCCACTGCGCAAGGAGATGCGTGAGCGCGCGGCCACGCTGGGCATTCACCTGCTCGACAACGCACGACTTGAACTCGACGGCGTGCGCTTTCTGGGGACGACACTGTGGACCGACTTCGCGCTCTACGATGAGCGTCCCGACCCGCAGGACATCCCTGCGGAGACGCTGTCCGCTGCACTCAGGCAGATGCCCGACTTCGCGATCATCGAAGAACCTGATGGCGAGGTCTTCTCGCCGGAGCGCAGCGTCGAGCTGCACCGCGATAACCGGGCCTGGCTTGAGACCGAGCTAGCCAGGCCCTTCGCCGGCGCCACGGTGGTGGTCAGCCACCATGCTCCCCTGGCCGAGTGCATTCCTGCCCACTATCAGGGCGACCCGCTGTCGCCGGCCTTTGCCTCGCGCCTCGAGTCGCTGATGGAGGGCGTGGCGCTGTGGGTCCACGGCCACGTCCACGACCCGGTGATGCTGACGCTGGGGGACACCCGCGTGGTGGCCGTGCCCGGCGGCTATCCCGGCGAGCGTTCGGAGGACGAGCTGCGCCTGGATCGGGTGGTCGAGGTCGAGAGCATGGCGTCGCAATCCCGGCAGGCCTGAACTAGCCCCCCTGCAGCTGTTCCTTGAGCTTGCTGGGCAGCTTCTTGATGATCAATCGGTCATGTTCTTCGTCGTACTCGATGCTGTTGCCCAGCAGGTGGGAGTCGAAGCTGATCGAGACGCCCTCGGCGCGGCCGGTGAAGCGGCGGAACTGATTGAGGGTGCGCTTGTCCGGCGGGATTTCCGGTGACAGGCCGTAGTCGGCGTTGCGAATGTGCTCGTAGAAGGCCCGCGGATTGTCATCGTTGACCAGGGCGGAGAGCTCATCCAGGGTCATCGCTTCACCGCGACTTGCCTGGTCCTGGGCGTAGTCGATCAGCGCATCGGTCTTTTCCCGCGACGCTTCCTCCTCCATGTCTTCCTGCTCGACATAGTCGCTGAAGGCCTTCAGCAAGGTACGGGTTTCGCTCTTTGGATCGACGCCTTCGCTAGCGCCCAAAAGGGCCTGCAGGTCGTCGGCCAGCTTCTTCGCGCCGCGATCTGCCAGCATCGACAGGTACTGACTCGACGGGCCGCCGTCCTGCCATTGGGTCAGGTTGAGGCGGAAGGCCAGCGACATCTGACTGTGATTGAGCTGCCCGGTGATGCCGACGCGACCGTCTTCACCGATGACGAAACCGTCCCGATGGTGAACCAGGGCGACGAACAGGTGGCGGGTCTCGCCCTGGCGCTGGTCGACCATGAGCAGGTGGCCTCCGGTGGGCAGGTGCGCGTCGACCACGCCCTTGATGGCCTCGCCAAGCTCCCTGGCCAGTGCCTGAAAGTCTCGCTCGCCGTCGAGGAAGGCACGAAACTCGGCAGGGAAGCGGCTGGTGGTCGCCACTACCGGACCTTCATCAGAGGCGGCCAGGCCAGAGGAGCCTGCACCAGAGGTCCCTGTCGCGGAGGAGTCCTCGTCGTCCCAAGGGGCGACATCCTCGCCGCTGGCGTCGCTATTCTGCACGCTCGGGCGATCCGTGGTGCTGGGGGGAGCGTGCTCATTGAGCCGGCCCCAGCGCTTGGCCTTGCCGTGGTAAGCGTCGGTCAGGCGGGTGACCAGGCTGTCCAATGCGTCGCTGTCGGGATGCAGCTCGCTGGCATGCTTAAGCGTTGCCGGGATGTCGCTGGCGCTCTTGTCCAGGCGCTGGATGACACAGGCAGAGATCGGCATGGAAACCTCGTGACCAAAAAACGGCGGCAGATGATAGCGTACTTGGGGCGTCAGACCGAAGCCGATTCATGGCTTGAGGCGATAGCCGCTGCGGAAGATGGCATGGATGACCGCCAGCGCCAGGGCCATGAACAGCAGAATCATGCCCAGACTGACCCATACGCTGACATCGCCGAGTCCATAAAAGCTGTAGCGGAAACCCGACACCAGGTAGACCACCGGATTGAACAGGGTCACCGTTTGCCACAGGGGAGGCAGCATGTCGATGGAGTAGAAGGTTCCGCCGAGGAAGGTCAGCGGCGTGATGACCAGAAGCGGCACCAGCTGCAGCTTTTCAAAGCCATCGGCCCAGATCCCGATAATGAAACCGAGCAGGCTGAAGGTCAGTGCGGTCAGCACCAGAAACAGCAGCATCAACAGCGGGTGCATGATGGTAAAGGGCACGAACAGGCTGGCCGTTGCCAGCACGATCAAGCCGAGCATAATAGATTTGGTGGCGGCAGCGCCGACAAAGCCCAGCACGATCTCCAGCGGCGAGATGGGAGCCGATAGAATCTCGTAGACCGACCCCGAAAAGCGTGGGAAGAAGATCCCGAATGAGGCATTGGAGACACTCTGGGTCAGCAGCATCAGCATGATCAGCCCCGGCACGATGAAGGCACCGTAGGGAATGCCCTCGACCTCACTGATGCGTGAGCCAATGGCGGAACCAAAGACCACGAAGTACAGCGAGGTGGATAGCACGGGGGATACCACGCTCTGCAGCACGGTGCGCAGGCTTCGGGCCATCTCTGCCAGGTAGAGCGTCTTGACCGAGGTGATGTTCATGGTCGCTCCTTGACCAGATTGACGAAGATTTCCTCCAGCGAACTCTGGCGAGTGTGCAGGTCCTTGAATGCGATGCCGGCGGCGTCGACGTCTGCGAGCAAGTCGGCGATGCTGCTCTCACCGTCGTCTGCACCGTCATAGTGATAGACCAGCGCATGGCCCTCGTCGCTCAAGGCCAGGTGGTGGTGAGCCAGGGCGTGCGGAACAGCGTCGAGGGGTTCGCGCAAGTGCAGGGTCAATTCCTTGCGGCCGAGGCTCGCCATCAGCGCCTGCTTTTCCTCCACCAGCACCAGCTCTCCGGCACGAATGACGCCGATGCGCTCGGCCATCTCTTCCGCTTCCTCGATGTAATGCGTGGTGAGGATAATGGTGACGCCGCTCTCTCTGAGGCCTCGCACCACCTCCCACATGTCACGGCGCAGTTCGACGTCGACCCCGGCGGTGGGCTCATCCAGAAACAGTACCTGGGGTTCGTGGGCCAGTGCCTTGGCGATCAGCACCCGACGTTTCATGCCGCCGGACAGGGTGATCAGCCGGTTCTTGCGCTTTTCCCACAGGCTGAGCTGGCGCAGCACCTTCTCGATATGCGCCGGATCCTTGGGCTTGCCGAACAGGCCGCGGCTGAAGGACACCGTGTCCCATACGGTGGAGAAGGCTTCACTGGTCAACTCCTGGGGCACCAGCCCGATCAGCGAGCGGGCAGCACGGAAATCATCGAGAATATTGTGGCCGTCGACCCTGACGTGGCCTGATGAGGGATTGACCAGCCCGCAGATGACGCTGATCAAGGTGGTCTTGCCGGCCCCGTTGGGGCCAAGCAGGGCAAAGATCTCGCCGCGCTTGATGCTCAGGTCGATGCCCTTGAGCGCCTCGAATCCGCCGGCATAGACCTTTGTCAGCGCCTGGACATCAATGATCGGGGAGTCGCTCATGGGCGCCTTCCCCCGGGGGCAAGGTCGTGGTGCGGCGGGTGAGGCAGTCCTGGTGATTGCTCCATGCTGACGTCCTTATCGATGGCCTTCGCCCATCCTAGCGCGGTTGTCTGCATCTGCACACCGGCCCGATCCACGCCCTGGCCGGTGTGTCCCCTCCGCCGGGGCCGCAGGTTCATGCCGTCCATGGCTGCGGCGGACTTATTTCCTGGCGCTGACGTCAAGCATGCGGGGCAGGACATCCTGCTGCCTGGGATTCATGCGGTGATGAACCGCCATCAACACGTGCCCCAGGGCCATCGCGAACAGCGCCCACCCCAGCCAGCCGTGGAGCAGATTGGCAGGGAGCATCATCCACTCGATCTTGTCGCCGTCAAAGCCTGACATGAGCTCGATGCCGAAGGGCGAAAAGGCGCGCCCGGAGCCATATTGGCGCATCAGCGCAATCGACGGAATCACGACCAGCAGGGCGTATAGCGCGAGATGACCCAGATGCGACGGCAGGTTGAGGCTGGATGGGCGGCGGCGCTGGTTTAACAGCGCCCAGGCCACCCGGCCCAGCATCAGGATCAGAATCAGCAGGCCCACCGGCTTGTGGGTAGCCCAGGTCAGTTTATCCAGCCAGGAATCTTCGAACAGCACTGTGGTGATGGCCGTGACGAGCTGCCACAGCACCAGGGCGGCGATGCTCCAGTGGAAGAAACGGCTGATACTGCCATAACGTTCGGGTGAATCGATGATCGACATAGGGGACTCCTCATCCTCGGTCGGGGCGGTCGATGGTTGTTTTTGCATAGCCTAACTCGGCCCAGCGGGCAGGGCTGGGGAATTTTCCCAATAGAATGTGCACGAAGCTGCAGCCGTGGGTCGAACATGCCGTTCGGCACGGGACGTTACCGGGGCGGATGTAAGGAAGGCGGTGGTGGCGTCATCCAAACACTCTCGTCACCGACGACGTTGTCCCAAGAGGTCTCCTCCATGTTTCCTGAGTCTCCCCTGACGTTGAAACGAATGACCAGCAAGAACAAGGCGTGCGGTACTGTGACTCTGCCCCATTCGCCCGGGCGCTCGCTGTGGTTGGCGTCGCGGTTGGTGTTCGCCCTGACGCTGCTGATTGCGGTGACGCCCCAGGCGTCGGCACAGAGTGGCGAGCAGGTAACGCCCAGCGTGTCCCAGAACATCATGCAGCAGAAGTGGGTGTCAGACGATTCCAACCTGATCTCCACCGTCGTACTGGTTACCCTGGACCCTGGGGCCAGTCTGCCGCCCCATCGCCACGCAGGGCCAGCCTACGTCAAGGTGGCCGCCGGCGAGGTGATCTCACAGCTTGAGGGTGGGGAAGAAGAACGCTTTGGGCCTGGCGACGAGTGGCGAGAGCCTGAGGGCGTGCGTCATGTGAAGCTGGTCAATGCCAGCGATGAAAGTGCTGCGGAATTGATCGTGGTGATGATCCACACTCGCGGTGAACCCCTGACCCGAGTCGAGAAGACAGTGGAGTAGATAACAGCGGCAGGAAGGGGGGCAGAAGAGGCTGCCTAAGACACTGTTTTAGACACCAAGGCCACGCTTTGGCGTGGCCTTGGTTTGACTAGCATGGTTTGACTAGCTCGGTGTGACTCGCTCGGCGGGATATCAACCGCGGCTGGTGACTTCCAGCAGGTGGTAGCCGAACTGGGTCTTGACCGGGCCCTGGACCTTGTTGAGCTCGGCGGAGAACACGACTTCGTCGAACTCGCGCACCATCTGGCCGGGGCCGAAGCTGCCCAGGTCGCCGCCCTGGCGGCCGGACGGGCAGGAGGAGTGTTCGCGGGCGGCGTCGGCAAAGTCACGACCGTTCTCGATTTCGGCCTTGAGGGCCTGGCACTTGTCTTCGCTGTCAACGAGGATATGGCGAGCAGTAGCTTGAACCATGGGGAAACTCCAATTGAGTGCTGGGGGAATCAAAGGTGGGCGGAGCTTAGCATGCTGCGGCACACAGGGCATCCTGTCGTCGAGCGGAGGTAGCCGCCAGCGATGCCATGTTGACGATAGAAGTGATGGTGAGGAGTTGCCACGTGAACAAGGTTCTGGTCAGTGCTTGCCTGCTGGGAGACCCGGTGCGCTATGACGCCAGTCACAAGGCCCTGGGCGATGCGAGTCTGAGGCGCTGGCGCGAGGAGGGGCGGCTGGTACCCATCTGTCCGGAAGTGGCGGGAGGGTTGCCGACGCCAAGACCTCCCGCCGAAATCCAGGGAGGGCAGGGACGTCAGGTGCTGCACGGGCAGGCAAGGATCGCGGATGACGCCGGGGACGATCCCACCGATGCCTTTATCCGGGGTGCAAAGCTTGCGCTGTCCGCGGCCAGGCGCCATGGGGTTCGCCTGGCCCTGTTGATTGACCGCAGCCCCTCCTGCGGCAGCACCCAGATCTACGACGGCCATTTTGAGGGCACTCTGGTGGCCGGTGAGGGAGTCACCACGGCGTTGCTGCGTGCCTCTGGCATTGAGGTCTTCGCTCCCCACCAGCTGGACGCCCTGGGAGAGCGGCTGGCCCAGCTCGACGCAGACGAGGCGTTTTGAAGGGCGGGCGTCAGTGAGGGGCCACGCTCAAGGCTCGGACTGCTTGGCTTCCTCAGCCTCCTGTCGCTGCGGGACCGGCCTATGGGCCGCGCGCTATTCCTCAACCTATCCCTCAACCTCGGTGGGCGCTGGCGGAAAACTTACCGTCAGCGTGTGGTGGGCCCGGTCGCGCCGTACCTCGACTCGCGCCTGGGTCCCTGGCATTACGCGGTTCACCAATGCCTTGAGCTGCGCAGGCTGGTCAAGGCGTTGGCCAGCAAAGCGCAGCAGGCGATCACCGACGCGCAGCCCCGCAGCCTCGGCGGGGCTGTCGGCTGCCACCTGGTTGACTACCAGACCGCCTTCGTCCATTTCGACGCCAACCCCCAGTCGCGGTTCTTGCTTGAGCCTGTCGTTGTGCACCACAAAGATCGTATCGGCGAGCCCGTCGTCGGCCGTGCAGGCCTCGTCCACCGTCAGCGGTAGCAGGCTCGACACCGCGCGGATATCCAGGTGTGAAAGCTGCGTTTCGATGCCCTCGCCGTAGCTGGCATGTCCCATTCCCACCAGGCCCACCGCCAGGTAGCCGTCCTCTACCAGCTCGGTAAGTCCGTACGCCATGGCCGTGTCCCAGACCTGCTGGGCGTAGACGAAGTTATCGATCATTCCGGCATCGAATACGCTACTGCCGGTTTCGTCACCAAGTTCGGCCGCGTGCTGGGCCAGGCTCTCTTCCAGGCGCTGCCGGTAGGAGGGCGATGCCGGGGCCGGTTCCGGGATGCCGTGACGCTCAGTGGGTGGAACGGCCATGACACCTTGCTCGACCAGGCGTCGGCGCAGCTCCGGCGTGACGTTGAGTGCCTTCAGCGGCAGGCGATGGTCACGGGCAAAGTGCAGTATCGGCAGGTAGAGCGCGGCGTCAAAGCCCCAGTAGCGATACCACTGGCTCTGCTTGAGCAGCTCTGTCTCGTCGATATTTCCAGCCACCCAGGCATCCAGCGCCGCCTGGCTTTCCCTTGGCAGCATCTCCAGGCCGATGGCCAGGCGCGGATGCTGGGCGTGCAGGGCGCTGATCGCCGCCAGCTGAAAACGATGGTGGGCAGGCTGGTCGTGGCGCTCGCCCAGCAGTACCACCTGCTCGTCCGCCAGCGCCGCCCAGCCCATGGGAGGGGAGCGGCTGGTCAGGCTGTCTCCTGGCGTTCGCCAATCGCCGGGGAGGGCACAAGCGGTGCCCGGGGCGCCTGTCGAGGGCGCGGCGACGGGTGGCGGGGTGTCATCGCCCATAGGGGACGCCAGGGCCATGTTCAGCGGTGCCGACAGTGATACCAGCATCGACGCCAGCGCTGGCAGACATAGCCGGACATGGCGGTGTTGGGACATGGGATGAGTCTCCTGACATCGAGGGTCTTGAGTATGGCGATGGTCCCCATGGGGATATCGCCGCAGGTGCTAGGGCAGTGCTATCAAAGGCATCGCACGGTCACATTTCAACAACAACCCGATGGTGACGACAGTGGATCATAGTCTTTCAGAGCTGGCGAATCGTCGCCAGGACCCCAATCGCGGCCTGCGTCGCGGCTTGCTGTTTCTCAGTGTGGTGCTGGTCGCCAGCCTGTCCGGCCACTGGCTGATCCAGGATGGCCACTATGGCGCCTACTCGCTGGTACCCACGGTGGTTGTCATTTCCATGGCGCTGATCACCCACCGTACCCTTGAGGCGCTGATGGCCGGGTGTCTTAGCGGTTTCATCATCCTCTCACCTTCCAGCGCCATCCAGGACATGGCGCTGGCGGGGCTGGAGGTCATGCAGCAGCCGACCATGGGCTGGATCGCCCTGGTCTGTGGGCTACTGGGTGCCTTGATTGGCCTTCTGCAGTTCGTCAGGGGCACCGAGGCCTTCAGCGATAGCGCGGGCCGCCTGTTGACCACGCGTCGACGGGCCATGCTAGGGGCCACGGGCCTTGGCATCCTGATCTTCATCGACGATTACCTCAATGCCATGACGGTATCGGCGGCGATGAAGAAGCTGTTCGATCGACTCAAGATTTCCCGCTCGATGCTGGCCTATATCGTCGATTCCACCGCGGCGCCGATCTGTCTGCTGATACCGTTCTCGACCTGGGCCATCTATCTGGCGGGACTGCTGGAAAGCCAGGGCATTGCTGCCACCGGAGATGGCTTCGCCACCTATCTCGGCCTGATACCGATGCTGTTCTACCCCTTGATTGCGCTGTTGGTGGTACTGCTGGTAGCGCTGGGGGTGTTGCCTGCCCTTGGGCGCATGCGCGCGGCAGAGGCGGGAGATGAGCTGGTGGATGATAGCAGCGCCGAGCAAGCCGACGAGGTGCAGCGCCAGATCACGCCCCGCTTGATCAATTTCGTACTGCCGGTGACCACGCTGCTGCTGGCGACCTGGTGGTTCGGTATCGATGCGCTGATCGGCGTTGGCTTCGCCCTGCTGGTTGCCCTGGCGCTGTATGCAGCGCAGCGGATCGCGCCACTCAATCGCATGTTTGATGAGCTCCTGGGGGGCTTTCAGCAGATGCTGCTGCCCCTCGGCATTGTGTTCGCCGCCTTCCTGCTGCAAACGGTGAACCAGAACCTCGGCCTGACCGAGACGCTGGTGGCCTGGGTCGAACCTTTGATGCAGGGAAGCTGGTTGCCGGGCGTCACCTTCCTGCTGCTGTCCGGACTGGCCTTTGCGACGGGGTCCTTCTGGGGCGTCTACGCCATCGCCTTTCCCATCGTGATTCCCCTGGCCGAGGCGACAGGGGCCTCCATGGGGCTGACCCTTGGGGCGATGATTTCGGCCGGTGCCTTCGGTTCCCACGCCTGTTTCTTCGGTGACTCCACCGTGCTCAGTGCACGTGGCTGCGGAGTGACGCCGATCCAGCACGCCCTGACACAGCTGCCGTACGTGCTGCTGGCGGCAGGTGCCAGTGCCATTCTTTATTTCCTGCTGGGGTAGCCACGAATGCAACGACGTACGGCCTTTGCCTTTCATGAGCACTGCCTGTGGCACGACAACGGTCCCTGCTCGGTCTTTGCGACGCCTGGTAAACATGTCCAGCCTGCGGCCGCGGTGGAACACCCGGAGACCAAGCGACGCCTCAAGAATCTGCTGGAAGTCACCGGACTGATGGATGAGCTGGTGCCGATCAAGGGGGCCCCTGCCGATGAGAGCGATCTGCTGCGTTTCCATACCGCGGAGTATCTGGCGCGGCTGGCGCAGATGAGCGAGTTTGGCTTTGGTGATGCCGGGGAGTGCGCGCCGCTGCGGCGTGACAGCTACGACATCGCCCGTCGCTCCACCGGACAGGCGATGGCCGCCATGGATGCCGTGCTGAGAGGCGAGGCCGACAACGCCTATGCCCTGTGTCGCCCGCCAGGGCACCACGCCGAGCGGGACCGAGGCCGCGGTTTCTGTCTGCTGGGAAATATCCCGATCGCGGTCATGACCATGATGGCGCGCCATCCGCTTAAGCGTGTCGCGGTCATCGACTGGGACGTGCACCATGGCAACGGCACCGAGCAGGCATTCTGGGAGCGCGATGACGTGCTCACCCTGTCGCTGCACCAGGACCGCAACTACCCCGTCGACAGTGGAGACATCGAAGATATCGGGGGCGGCGCTGGCCGCGGCTACAACCTGAACGTGCCGTTGCCGCCGGGCTCGGGTATCGGCGCCTACCAGGCGGCCATCGAGCGCGTGGTGGTGCCGGCGCTGGAGCGCTTTCGCCCAGAGCTGGTGGTGGTGGCCTGTGGTTACGACGCCAGCGCCATGGATCCCCTGGGCGGCATGATGCTCAATAGTCAGGCCTATGCGGAGATGACGGCCAGGCTGCTCGATGTGGCGGACAGACTGTGCCAGGGCCGCCTGGTGATGGTGCATGAGGGAGGCTACAGCGAGGGCTACGTGCCGCTGTGTGGTCATGCGGTCATCCAGACCCTGGCAGGATCAGCGATCCAGGCCGATGACCCCATGAACGACGAGATCGCACGCTGGGGCCAGCAGACGTTGCAGCCGCATCAGGAGGCTTTGCTGGCACGCCTTGATGGCTTGGTCAGACACCTGGGGTGACGTATTCTGACCCGATGGATGTTTGCCGCCCCTGCCGTTTGCCCTCGAAGGTGCTGCCACCGAGCGATCTTGCGCCGGTGGCGCGCCTTGCCGACCGCGTGCGTTCGCCCAATTTTCTCGAGGGGTTAGGGGAGGTGCTGGGTGCCTATGCCCCGGGGATCAGCTATGCGGTGATGCACTTCCCCGGCGTGGGTAGGCCCACGGTGCTGGCGCATAACCTGTCGGCGGTGCTCGATCGTCGGGTGCTGTTACCCTACGTGGAGCGCATGTACCTGCTCGACCCGTTTCATCAGCATTGGCAGTCCCAGGCGGCGCCAGGGGTGTGGTGGCTTGAAGAACTGGCACCCGCCGGCTTCCGCGAGACAGAATACTTCGCGACCTACTACCGCAACCTGGGCCTTGAACGGGAAGCCGCCGCGTTCTTTTCGCTGGGAGAAGGGGATGGCATCACGATGTCCTTTGGTGCCTACGGTGCCCTGGAGGAGGGCGCCGATCACGTCACCCTGATGGCCCAGGTGGCCTATCTGTTTCCTCTGCTTGAGTCACTGGTTCGCCAGTTCTGGCTGGTGTCGAGTCTGCACCTGCCGCGGGAGGAACAAACGCCAAGCCTGCTGGCGAGCTTTGGACAGGATCGCCTGAGCGAGCGTGAGCGAGAGACCGCCTGGCTGATTCTGCGGGGACATACCAGTCCGGAGATCGCGAGCAAGATGGGAATTTCTACCGGCACCGTCAAGAATCATCGCAAGCGACTGTATGCCAAGCTGAACATCTCGAGCCAGGCAGAGCTGTTCCGGCAATTTATGCTATTTCAGCACCAGTCCGATGGACGCGCCTGACAGGCCCCGTGTCTGCTACCATGGCGCGCCTGTCCCCTTGACCACACGACCGATGTCGTCCTTGCGCGCATGACTGCTAGCTTGAGCCACACCGAGCGCCTCGCGGCGCTGACCCGCCTGCTTGCCGAGTGGCACTGGCTGTGGTCGCCGACCCCCTTCACCCACGGCTCCATCCCCTGGTCCGACCGCGCGCAGGCCGGGGATATCGCTGCCTGCCTCGAAGCGCTGGATGACCAGCGCTGCCAGCGGCTGCAGCAGCGGCCCTTCGACGACTCGCCGCTGGCGGCCTGGCTACCGGTGGCCGAGCTGAAGCGACTTATCGACGTTGCCCCGGGGCCGCCGGCGATCGACGCCCCCGAGGCCTGGGCGTCCCACGTGGGTGGTCGCAAGTGGGCGCAGATGCTGGCGTTTGCCCCTCAGGTCGAGCAACTGCGTGGCCAGCGCCTGGTCGAATGGTGCGCCGGCAAGGGCCACCTGTCGCGGCTGTTGGCGCGCTGGCACCATGGCCCGGTGCGTGCTCTGGAGTGGCAGCCAGCGCTCTGTCGCAGTGGCCAGGCGCTGGCCGACCGCCAGGGGCTTGAAGTGAGTCTGGTGGAGCAGGACGTGATGCAGCCAGGTGCGGCCGAGCAGCTTGACCACGCCGATCAGGTGGTGGCGCTGCATGCCTGTGGCGATCTGCACGTGCGCCTGCTGCAGTTGGCGCGGGACAAGCGCGTGGCGGTGACGCTGGCGCCATGCTGCTACCAGCGGACCCGGGATGAGCGCTACCGACCGTTGTCCGCCCAGGCCCGATACCAGGCTGAGCTGCATGACCTGGCGCTGGATCGTGAGACGCTGGCCATGGCGGTGCAGGAGACGGTGACCGCCAGCCGGGGAGAGCAACGTAAGCGCGAACGGGCCAACGCCTGGCGGCTTGGCTTCGATGAGCTGCAGCGGGAGCTGCGCGGGACGGACGACTACCTGGCGGTGCCGAGTCTGGCCTACGGGCAGATGCCAGATGACTTCGCCGGGTTCTGTCGCTGGGCCGCCCGGGAGAAGGGGCTGGCGCTGCCTAAGGGGGTCGACTGGGAAGCGTTCGAGCGTCGCGGTGTGGCGCGGCTGGGGCGGGTCAATCGATTCGAGCTGGTGCGCCACCTGTTTCGCCGACCACTGGAGCTATGGCTGGTCCTGGACCGGGCCCTGTGGCTCGAGGAGGCCGGCTTCGAGGTGCGCTTGAGCGAGTTCTGTGAGCGAGCGCTGACGCCCCGCAACCTGGCCCTTGTAGCCACCCCGCAACCGCCAGCCTGACCGGGCGCAGAGCCCCACGGCCGCGCTGAAGCGCCGTCGTTGAGTCGTCGCGCCGCCGCGGCTGGGCCCCGGCGGCGCGACCTGGGTTCAGCTGCGCTTGCCGCGACGGAACTGCTCGACCTCCCAGGCCTTGGCGCGCTGGATCAAGGGGGTGATGCTGGAGCCCTGGATCAGGATCGAGAACACCACCACCGAGTAGGTCATCACCAGGATGATTTCACGCACATCGATGTTCTTGTCGGGGATCACGTCAATGCCGGCAGGAATGGACATCGCCATCGCCAGCGCCAGACCACCACGCAGGCCACCCCAGGTCAGGATGCGCACGGAGTAGGGGTTGTAACGGCGGAAGCGATGGAAGCCAACATAGGCGACGCGCACGCTGAGATAGCGCGACAGCAGTACCAGCGGTACGGCGGCGATCATCAGCACCCAGTCTTCAGGGTGGAAGCTGAACGATAGCATGGTCATGCCGATCAGCAGGAACAGCACGCCGTTGAGGAATTCATCGACCAGCTCCCAGAAGTGATCGAGATGCTGCTGGGTCTCCTCGGAGAAGCCCTTGCGCCGGGTTCTGTTGCCGATGATGATGCCCGCCACCACCATGGCGAGGGGGCCCGAGACCTCCAGGAACTCAGCGAACACATAGCCGGAGGTGGGCACCAGCAGGGTCAGCATCAGCTCCATGGAGTGATCCTCGGTATGCCGGATCAGGTAGTGGAATAGCTGGCCAAGGACGAAGCCGTAGAGGATGCCGCCCAGTGCTTCCTGCAAGAACAGATGGCCGACGCTCATGACGGTGGGGGTCGCACCGCCAAAGGCGATGGCAAACAGCGTGACAAACAGCACCAGTCCAAAGCCGTCGTTGAACAGCGATTCGCCCTCGATCTGAGTGGAGATGCGACGCGGCGCGTTCATCTTCTTGACGATGGCCAGTACCGCGATGGGGTCGGTGGGCGAGATCAGTGCACCAAACAGCAGGCAGTAGATCAAATCGAAGTCGATGCCCAGCCAGCCGACCAGCAGCCACAGGGTATAGCCGATAAAGAAAGTGGAGAACAGGGTGCTGCCCATCGCCAGAATGGCGATTTCCCATTTCTGATCACGCAGGTGGGGGAGCTTGATCCCGAGAGCGCCGGCAAACAGCAAAAATCCGAGGATCCCCTTCAGCAGGAAATCCTCGAAATTCAACTGGTTGATGGCATTCTCTGCGGTTTCATCAAGGGCGAACCAGCCCGCGTGCCCAGCGATGACAATGGCAAGTGACAGTATCAGCGCCCCGGCAGTGATGGCGATGGTGGTCTGGAACTTGCCTATCTTGCCGTTGATCAAGGAGATCACCATCGCCATCGCGGCGAGCAGGCATAGGGTGTCGTACACCGACATGGAGTGAAGCCTCTGAAGTGGTTGGGGTAGGGGGAGAGATAGCGGTGGAAAGCAGCGTCGGCAGCGCGGTTGGGAGCTCGACGGAAATAGGATGGGTAACAGGGGCTGACACGGCTGGCGAGACAGCGGCGGTAGCAGCGGATGAGACAGGGGCAGAGACGTCGGATGAAGAAGCCCCCGAGACCGCTATGGCGCTGGCCCGAACCTTGGCCCGACCACCTGAGATGCGGTGACGACCGAATACGGCCGACGGGATGAACATTGCTGTGATACCCGCATGATATGAATGCGTGGCGGGCAGAAGAGGCGATAATGACATGTCCATCGCGACAGCCGGGTCCTGAGCATGAGGCGCGTTCACGCGCCTTGCTGAAAGCGAAAAAGGGCTGCAAGCAGTGGGGTTCAGGGGCTCGCTGGCTCCTGCCTGGTGGAAGCGTTCCCGGCGGAGGTCAGGCGCCGGTTAAAGGGCGCATCTGGGGTCCTGTCCACTGCATTTCGCAGCGCAGCAAAGTATACGCGGCTCACGTGTCGGTTACAGCCCGGATGTCGCATTTTTTGAAGCTAAAGTGCATGGGCTGTCAGAGATGGCGGACAGCTGCTACCAAGGTATGATGAGCCAGACCGAAACGATCGGACAGCGCTCCTTTCGAGGGCCGCTGCACCGCCCCCAATAACCCGCAGGAGTCCTCATGCCCGAGCATGATATCGCCCGCCATCTGAGCGCCGGCCAGGCCCACCTTCGCGGTATTGATTCCGCCTGGGCGCGACTTGTCGACCAGGTCGGAGACTGCCGACTCACGACCGCAGTGGAGCGCAGTCCCTACGAGTCCCTGGCACGGTCGGTGGCCTATCAGCAGCTGCATGGCAAGGCCGCCGCGGCCATCGTGGGGCGTCTTGTCGCACGGTTCCCGGGACAGGATTTTCCCTCGCCTCAGCAGTTGGCGGCGCTGGCGCCGGAGACCTTGCGGGAATGCGGCTTTTCCGCGCGCAAGGTGGCGACCTTGCAAGGCCTGGCCAGTGCCGCGATGGCAGGTGACATACCGGGGCGGGAAGAGGCCGCCGAGATGGACGACGAGGATCTGGTCAAGCGCTTTACCCGGATCAAGGGCATTGGGCGCTGGACGGTGGAAATGATGCTGATCGGGACCCTTGGGCGGCCGGATATCCTGCCGGTAGACGACTTCGGCATCCGTGACGGCACGCGCTACCTGTTCGGGCTGGATCACATGCCAACCCCCGCCGAGACGCGGCGACGTTGCGAGCCATGTCGCCCCTGGCGCACGCTGGCATCCTGGTATCTCTGGCGCGCCAACGAACAGCCGGACTATCGGCGTCTCGGTCAGTAGAAACCGCCACGAAAAGACTGACATGAAGTAACAGGTCAGCGGTGCCGTCCATCCTCGCGATCGTTGTCAGTCGCGCCGTCGGTAAGGATCGGGCATGGCCTGCTCTGGCCGCCAGCGTGAGCGCTCGCCATTGAGCGTCACGATAAGCTGGCGCGGCCCACCATGGTCCCGATGCTCGCAAAGATAGATACCTTGCCAGGTGCCGAGCTTCAGCTCGCCATCTCCCACCGGTATGGTCAGTGCGGGCCCCAATAGACTCGCCTTGAGATGGGCGGGCATATCGTCGCTGCCCTCATCGGTATGGCGGTAGTAGGGAGCGTCCTGGGGCACCATTTGATTGAAATGGCGCTCGAAATCGCCGCGCACGCTGGGGTCGGCATTCTCGTTGATGGTTAGCGACGCAGACGTATGCTGGATGAACACATGCAGCAGCCCGACGCGCATCGCCGGCAGGTCCGGGAGTGCCTTGACGATCTCGTCGGTAATCAGGTGAAACCCCCGTGGACGGGCGGAGAGGCGAAGGCTGTTCTGGAACCACATGGCGGTCGATCTCGAAGCAGAAAAGGATAAACGCTCAGAAGGTAACATCCCGAGAGCTCAGGGTGGGAAGCGTCGTCACAGCAGCGCGGCCAGTTCTGCTGCGTCGGCGGCCACCACCACACCTGCGCCGCGCATGCGGGCCAGTGCCTGCTCGCATTGCTGCGGGTCGATGCCGCGACAACCTGCCAGATTAAGGTAAACCTGAAAGTCGGCGTCGCGAAGCTGCATCACCGTCGTGACGACGCAGTAGTCCAGGGCCAGTCCGCCGACGATCACCCTGTCGACGCCGCGCCCCCGCAGGAATTCGATGACACCGGTGCTGACCCGATCATTCAAGTCGTGAAAGCAGGCGCCGTAGGGGTGGCAGTCGGGATCGAGGCCCTTGCTGACCATGTAGTCGTAGCCCTCCACCGGATGCGGCAGGCCGTCCAGCAGTTCGAAGCCGCGGGTGCCGACAACCGCATGACGGTACCAGCGGACATCGACATTGGGGCCGGCAATTGCGCTGTCGACCGGCGTCAACAGCTCATCCTGATGCTTCGCCAGCCAGACCGGGTTGGCCGGGTGGGCGTCCCGGGAGCCTACACGCAGATCGGCAAGCCTGGCCTGGGCGTTGAGCTCGTCCACGATGGCATCGCCATCGGCTACCGGCAGCTCGTCGGGACATAGCGGGGTAAAGGTCTTCTGGGGATCGACATCGAAAGAGGCAATCTGGCTCATGGGACGCTCCTGAGTAACAGGCTCTGCCGGGAAGCGGGGCTTCTGACTAGCAGCTTCACAACTAGCGGGGCTTCTGACGAATGGACTCACGCGCTGGCGAAATGCTGCCTCAGCGTTGCCACATAGGTGTCATCGATGCTCATGCTCTTGCCAGGGTCGTCGGAGATCTTGGCCACCGGCTGGCCGTTGCACTCGACCATCTTCATCACGATGCTCAGCGGCGTGTAAGGGACGCCCTGCTCGGTGGCATAGTCGCCGAGATCATTGGTCAGATAGGTGCCGATGCCAAAAAAGGTCTGGGTCCTGCCCTGGAAGTGTTGGGCGATGTCGAGCGCTCTATCGAAGGTCAGGGAGTCGCTGAAGGTCAGCGTTCGCTCCATCGGATCGATACCAAGTCGCTCGAAGTGAGAGATGAATTTTTCGCCCCAGCGTATCGGGTCGCCGCTGTCGTGGCGCACTCCCTGGTACTGCTGGCTGCGTCTGGCGTCGAAGTCCTTCAGGAAGGCATCGGATGAGATGGTATCGGTCAGCGCCACGGCAAATTGGCCGCGATAGACATCGCTCCATACATCGAGGGCGCGTCTCTGGCTTTCCTGCGCGGGCACCAGTGCCTGGTGCGCCATGATGAATTCGTGGGCCATGGTGCCGATGGCCGGCAGCTGAAACTCCCGGGCCAGATGGTAGTTCGAGGTGCCCGCGAAGTGCTCGGGAATCTCGTTGACCATGTATTCGACGACTTCACGTTGGATGGCATAGGAGAAGCGTCGACGCGTACCAAAGTCGGCGAAACGGAACTCGGTCAGACCCCTTCGCTGCACTTCCGTCTTGAGCCGCTCGACCTTGTGGCGCAGGGTGCGTCCGATCGCCTCCTCAGGGACCTCTCCAAAGCGCCGACGGTTGCGTATCTCGCTGACGATGGCCAGGACCGGTATCTCATAAAGAATGGTGTCTAGCCAGGGCCCCTCGACCTCGATCGCCAGTTGGCCGGCGTCGATGGCTACTGTGACGTGTCGCGCCGGGTCGAAGCGGAAGCGCTTGAGGTAGTCGACAAAGGCAGGCTTGATCTCGCCGCGTGTGCGCAGGTAACGCAGTTGGTCATCGCTGAAGCGAAGTCGCTGGAGCTTGAGGATCGCCTGTCTGACGTCGTCGGCGTAGGCGGCCAGGTTTTCCTGGCTGCGGCAGTGAAAGCGGTACTTGACCCAGGCAGTGGGGTAGCGCTCGAAGACCACCTGCATCATGTGGATCTTGTAGGCGTCTGTGTCCAGTAGGCTGGTGATCAGCTCGTCGCGGAACAGCGAGCGATTGACGCCGGCAACCATCGGGTTGCGCTTTCCAGCAGGGAACCTGGGCAGGCCGTTCATGGGGGCGCTCCATACTGTCAAGTATTTTGACTAAATGCAGTCTGCGTGCTGCATGTTCTTTTGTCAAACAGTTTGACTGTAGTCCGGTGTCCTTTACACTGGCGGCACAGCATCTGCCTTGAGGTACGCCATGATCGTCACCCTGGATTTCGTCTGCATCCGGCTCCATCCAGAGTCTCGGGCACCGGAAGTGCTGTTGCGAAAGCGGGAGACGTCACCCGAACCTGGGAGCTATGGCCTGGTCGGCGGCTGGATCCGCGAGCAGTCCCAAGGACCGATCCAGCCACAGACCCAGGAGCGGACCCAGAAGCCAGGCGAAGGAGGAGACAGCTGTCTCGATGATGCTGTGCATCGTATCTTGCGCGACAAGGTGGGGCTAGCGCCCAGCTATCTGGAACAGGTCAGGGCCCAGGGCAGTCTCTACCGCGACATAGCGCGAGGATGGTCCGTCACCATTCCTCATCTTTGCCTGTTCAATCGCACCGACAACGATCGTCTTGCCCTCCAGGATCACCTGCGTTGGGCCTCGCTGTGGGACCTGTTGGACAGCAGGGTGCCTCTGCCGTTTGACCACCTGACGCTGGTCAGCAGTGCGTATCAGGCCTTCGTCAACAAGATCAAGTACTCGTCGTTGTTGCTCTACCTGCTGCCGTCGGAGGTAACCATCGGTGAGATCGTCGATGCCTACGCCACCTTCGGTATCGAGGTGAAGAAGCAAACCGTCATCAACCGCTGGATCAAGGCAGGCCTGCTCGAGGAAACCGGCACCACCCGAGCGGTCAGCAGCAAGGGGCCACCTGCGCGCCTGTTTCGCCTGACGGAACCCTCCCTCAGCTACTTCGAGAGCGCCATTGGTAAAAGCCTGCCCGCCGCCCCAGCTACCATTGCCTAGGTAGCGCTGCCGGGACGGTAGTGAAGAGAGCTCTCCTGTCAGCAGGGGAGAATAGCGATGTCGTCGCTCCGCCATTGGGGACAATAGGGCGCTGTCTTTGCCGTCATCTGGCTGGCGCGTTCTATTGCTTGGGTTTCACATTGTCCGCTATGTATGCACTGCCGCGACGATCTTAAAAAGAGGTGTGCATGATATCTATGCTTCCAGGAGCAGATATTCGGCCAGTCATAAAAGACTGATCCCTTGAAATTGGAACAAACCTTTGAGGTGAAGTCTGTTATCGCGCCACCTTCACTCGGGCATTAGCGTGTCGGTGCATCGGAGTAGAGATTTGATGGGCTTGGCATGAAAAATATTAGCGTGGTGATCGACTAGCAAAGTGTGCTGAAGTGAAGAATTATTCCCTCGTGCGGGTTCAATAGGACAATGCTGAAATTCTCATCATCGCATACGCTTGAGTATGGCCGGAACTAGTGGGTAGGCCATAGTACCTGGTGGCTCTTCTTGAGGCGGATATGAACGGTGAGGATACGATGTCACAGACTTCAGTGAATGTTGGTGCGCGATCTGT
The DNA here is from genome assembly GCF_017303055.1 of Halomonas litopenaei. Taxonomy (GTDB): domain Bacteria; phylum Pseudomonadota; class Gammaproteobacteria; order Pseudomonadales; family Halomonadaceae; genus Halomonas; species Halomonas litopenaei_A. The sequence continues at coordinate 341,132 of NZ_JAEKJT010000001.1, forward strand.
ACCTGACAGCAATGGGGCGTTTAGTGAATATCGAGTGTTGAGTGAATATGACGTCTATAGTCCTAATGGGCATGATTACTACCCATATCCAGAAAGTAGTTATTATCATGGATATCTGAATTATAGTTTCGGTGCGCTCAGGCCCGCGACGGAGGGAGCTTTTCGCTGGTCGACGGAGAGTTTGCCCACATTGACGTCACTCGGCGAGGTACTGTCCTACGTAGTATCGGAAGATGGCTTAACACTCACCGCAGAAACAGCAGACCGCATTCCGGTCTTTCGACTCGTGGTAGAAGATGTGCTGGCAGGCCGCTATAAGGCTTTTCTATACGAAGCACTGGATCATGCCAACCCTACGTCACAGAGCGGGTTTTCGTTTGATGGTGGCAACTCACTTATTATCGATGTGGAGTACATCCTGACCGACAGCGAGGGCAATACGGCATCCAGTGCCTTACGTTTACAGGTTAACGACAGTCGTCCTCTTGCACGCAGTGATCACGTTGATGCTGAAAAGGGAGCGTTATCGGTATCGAGGAATGTGCTTGAGAATGACATAGATCGGGTGGACGGCTTGGCTCTTTATAGAGCAGAGGTGGAGGGGGGAGATGCGGTTGGCCAGGTCAGTTTTACCACTGAGGGAGAGATCACCTTTACTCCGAATAGCGATTTTGGGGGGCTTGCGACGATTCTATATGACGCGATAGACGGTGACGGAGATATAGCCAGGGAGGTATTCACGGTCTTTGTTCCTGGAGACCGGCCAGTGACGCCTGATTCCGATTTCGGCAACAGTAGCTTAAGCCCCATGGTGACCATGCGCGAATCGCGTATTGCCAGGGGGGAGGTTGAGAAGGGATTATTGGGCTACGACGTCGGCCTCGATGGAGCGGGCCGCTTCACCTGGCATCTGCCCGACCTTCCTGGCCTGACAACGGAAAGTGGGAGTTCGGTGAGTTGGTCGATTTCGCGTGCAGGACGTCAATTGGAGGGCCGTGATGAGAATGGTGACCGCGTCATCTTGGTTCAGAATGGTGATTTAGAGCAGGGCGCTTATACAGTGGCCCTGTTCCAGCCTCTGGATCATGACAGTGTGGGAAAGGAGTATTTAAGCAGGCCCTGGCTGTTAGATTTGGATATTGGCTATACGATCACCGATAGCTTCGCAACTGACGGAAGCGAAGGAGATAGCGCATCCGGCGTGCTTCATATTGATATCCTGGATGACCCTACCGTGACGTCTGCGCGGGCATATCGCACAGATGACGACGTAACTGCAGAGCCCTCTGTCGCTACCTCTGACGTTAGTGCGCTCGTCGCTCCTGTGGCCAGTGCATCCGCTTCCCCCGACGCCAGTGTTCTCGCTTCTGCTGTTGAGGTGGAGTCAGATCGACAGATCGAGAGCAGTTCCAGCTTTCAGGGCGGCTACAGCTTCAATGCCAGCTTTGATGCCGGCACCAGTGCAGGCTACTTCTTGAATATGGGTTCCGGCTTTGATGCCAGTTCCACTATCAGCTGGGAGGGGCGCTTTGGTGACAAGGTCGTCACGTTTGATCTGGATGCCGAGCGAGTGGCCGAGGTAGGGGAGGGTACGCTGACAAGCAGCGGTTCGGTTGAGGTAGCGCTCAGCATTAGCGATCTATTGGATGACTCCGACGAGGGCGATGTAGTGTTTGCCATGGAGGCAACACTGGATAGTCATGTGCCGGCGAGCAGCGGTCAAGGGGCCGATTCCACCTCCAGTATCGACGCCCAAGCTAGTAGCAGTGTCCAGGCGCCGGGTCTTGCCTGGGCCTCTGGCTTCCAGTGGGGCAGTGACAACCCTCTCGGCCAATGGCTTGGGGAGAGCAACCTTTTCCACGAATGATGACGGGCGATACGCACCCTGCCACGGCAGGGTGCGTTGTCCTGTTCTAGGAGGCTTGTTCAAGGTGTCGTGGCAAAGATGGTGTCCCAGTAAGAGGTCAGGACACTGGGGTAGCCATCACTCGACCAGCAATGGGAACAAGGGGTGATCCATGGGGCTTCCTGCCGGCAGCTGTTCATCCAGGCCTGGAAAAGGAGGAGAGGTCGTCCAGCGTCGCGGGGCGTGGACCATGTCATCGCCGAGCAGCCGGACGGAGAAGGCGCGGCGACGTTGCGGCCCCCTGACCCCACCTGCCGCATGCAGCGTCAGCATATTGAAGAACACGGCGTCGCCGGGCTCCAGCGCCCAGCCCACAATGGGGTAACGCTCGCGGTGAGCCTCGATGTCAGGCAGGTCGGCAAGACTGCCTTCAGGGAACCACTTCGCTTCATTGTCCATAAAGGTGCGGGGCATCAGCCACGGCCCCTTGTGCGACCCCGCCACGAATTCAAGGGTTGAGGCCCGCGGTACCGGGTCGACCGGCAGCCACATGCTCAGGTTCTGATGACCCTCAACGTTGTAGTAGGGCTGATCCTGGTGCCAGGGCGTGCGCTGTCGTGTACCCGGCTCCTTGACCAGCACATGGTCATGGTAGAGGCGTACCTGGCGCGAGCCCATCAGTCGCTGGCCGATCAACCCCAAGGGCGAGTCAAAGATAAAGTGACGATAGGCCGGGTTGTCTTGCCAGTTGCAGAAATCCTCGAAGAACCAGCCTGGATCGTCTGGACGACTGGCCACCTTGGCGCGAGGGCTCGGGTGCCGGATGTTGTGCTCGATGCCATCTGCCAGTCGGGCGAGTTCTTTTGGACAGAAGATGCCCCGTAGGCAGATGGCGCCGTCTCGCTGAAAGTCTGCCACAACGTCGTCATTGACGATGGTGTCAGGATGTATACGTAGGTTCATGTGCACTCCGCTTCAGCTGAGCCAGGAATCGGGAAGGCGAGCGCTGCCAATAGACGGGTGAAGAACTGCTCGCACTGAATGACCTGCTCAAAGGTGATGTATTCATCGGGCCGGTGGGCCTGGTGGATGCTGCCGGGGCCACAGATGACCGTCGGCGCACCCAACTGGGCAAACAGCCCGCCCTCACAGCCGAACCCCAGCGCCATAGGCTGGGCGGGGCTGCCGGCCAGGTCGGCGATCCAGCGGGGGAACTCGCGGCGCCGCTCATCAAGTGCCGGATAGTGCCCCAGGCTTTCGAGCTTCAGGGCTCCGCGCTGAGTTCGGCCGGCCTGCGTTGTGTCTGTTGCCGACCCAGCGGGGGACGGTGGTTCAATAGGAAATGAGGCGCAGGCCCCGGGCAAAGAGGCCGTGCTGTGAGAGCCCGTGTCGTGAGAGTCCGTGCTCAGGCATCCATGAGGTCGGGATGCATCGATCTTGGATTCCAGCGGGTCACCAACTGCGGAAGGCGGATAGAGCCTTTGCAGGTACTCGCGCAGTTCCTCGACACGCTGATCGGGCAGGCAGCGCATCTCGATATCCATCTCGCAGCGTTCCGGGATGCGGTTAAGGACGGTGCCGCCGTGAATGGTGCCGACGTGCACGGTGGACCAGGGAGGGTCGAACCGAATGTCGTGCAGGGCCTGCTGGCGTTTTTCCTGAGCCAGCTGGCGCAGATCAAGTAGCACATCGGCGGCCAGGTCGATGGCATTGATGCCGCGTTCTGGATAGCCGGAATGGCCACCGACGCCGTTCAGGACAGCGCGAAGACCCACGTGGCCCTTGTGAGCAGTGGCAACGCGCATCTCGGTGGGTTCGCCGATGATGACGCCTCTTAGTCGCTCCTGTTGCCTGGCCAGCACTGGCAGCATCAGCGGGGCGCCCTGGCAGCCCACCTCTTCATCGAAGGACAGGGCCAGGATGACCCCATGGCGTGAGCGATGTCGCTGGTGCCAGGCCGTCAGTCGGGTCAGCGCGACGCCAACAAATCCTTTCATGTCAGCGGTGCCGCGGCCGTAAAGCCGGCTCCGGTGTCGACGCGGAGTAAAGGGTGGGGTGATCTGCCAGTTTTGGCCGTCCGCGGGCACCACATCGGAGTGTCCCGAGACGATGATCGCCGGCGCCTCCCTGGGTCCAAATTCGGCGATAAGGTTGGCCTTGTCGCCCGTGCCGTTACGACACAGCGTGACGGTCACGCCTCGCCGTTCCAGCCAGCCTGCGATGAACTCGATCATCGGCAGATTCGAGTGTCGACTCGTGGTATCAAAAGCCACCAGGCGTTCGATCATGGGCACGCTGGCAGGTAACGCGATATCGGCCAACCCTTGTCTCCTCGCAGGTGTCAGGCAGCAGGCCACACGACCGTGGTGGCCAGCAGGACCAGTAGCGCGCCCAGTCCATACAGCAGCGCGATCAAAGGCAGCATGAAACGAATCCAGCGGGTCCAGGGAATGCCCGCGATGGTCAGGCCAGCCATCAGCCAGCCTGCTGTCGGGGTGAACGCATTGGAGATGCCGTCGCCAAACTGGAATGCCAGCACGGCCACCTGCCGATTGACCTCGGCCAGGTCGGCCAGCGGCGTCATGATGGGCATGGTCAGGGCGGCCTGGCCGCTGCCGGAGGTAACGATGAAGTTCATCGCGCTCTGCATCGCAAACATGCCCAGGGCAGCGGCGCTGGAGGAGGTGTCGCCGATGATGGACGACAGGGCGTGGATGATGGTGTCGATGGTATCGCTTTGCTGGACGATAACGACGATGGTGAAGGCCATTCCTACCGCCAGCGCACCGTCCACCATGTCCTTGCACCCGGTGGAAAACGAGGCTGCCAGGCGGTTGGCGCCCATGCCGGCAACTCCGCCGGTAACGATGCCGAGCACCAGGAAGACCCCGGCCATTTCCTTGAGGTACCAGCCGAAGGCACTGACACCGGCGATGATGGCAATCAATGCCAGTGCAAAGGCGCCCAGGATGATCAGGTGACGAGGGGTCAAGTGGATGTGTTCGGCACTGACTTCGCTGGCCTCGGGTGGTGCCAGGCCATAGACCACGCTGCGATCCGGCGAGGCTTGAACACGGCGCGCATAGAGCATGACGTAGCCGATGCTGACGGCGACAAAGGCCAGCCAGCAGATGATGCGGTAGCCCATGCCGGAAAACAGTGGCAGTTCAGCAATGCTCTGGGCAACACCGACATTGAAGGGATTGAGGAAGGAGCCGGTGTAGCCGATGGCGGTTCCAATCAACGGGATGGCGGCGGCGACCACGGCGTCGTAGCCCACCCGGCGTGCCAGGGGCAGCAGGATGAAAATGTAGACAATGCTGCCTTCGATCATGCCGTAGGTCCCGGAGCACACGGCGAAGAAGGTCATCATCAGTGGGATGATCAGAATCTCCCGGCCCTTCAGGCGCTCCAGCAGAAAGTTGACCAGCCCCTCCACGGCACGGGATTGGCGCAAGACGCCAAAGGTGCCGCCGACAATAATCAGAAAGAAGATGATGGAGGAACCACTTTTCATGCCTTCGAAGAAGGCATTGAAGAAGTCGAAAGGACCGATGCCGTGATTGTCGATCAGCCGGTAGGTGCCTTCCACGATAACGGAACGGCCCTGAGCGTTGGTGGCGCGCTCATAGCTGCCACTGGGGATGAACCAGGTCACCACGGCGGCCAGCACCGCCAGCAGAAACAGGATGACAAAGGCGTGGGGGAGCGTCTGATTGGCATTCATGCTCGGCCGGGCGGCCGCATTTCCCTGCGGGTCTTGGGTCATCGCTGATATCTCGCTGGCTAGAATGTCGGTAGACGCGGGCCCGCCTTGTTGTGTACTGCCTTGTCGTTCTCTGTCGCTCCTTGTTTTTCCTTATCGCCCCCTGTCGCTCCTGTTAGGGCCCTAGAGTCAGTCTGTCCGAGTTAGCTCACCGAGATGCGGTTACGATGCGGTTACATAGCAGCCAGGAAACCCCCAAGGACGCTCTGCCAAGGACGGGGCCGTGGTGTTGCTACGGGGCATCCTTCAATCAGCATCTTCAACGAGATAGGTCGACTCATAAGCCCTGACTAAACGTGAATGGCATGAACGGCAGGCAGGGCAAGAGGGTATGGTCGGTATCATTCTTAGGGTTTAGCTCGCCGTGGCACGCTGTGTCGAGCCATCAGGCTCGACTGGGCAGAATGGCGCCTGATATCAGCTGAGAAAGCGCACCACGATCAAGCAACTCGATGGCGACCTGTATGTCGGGGGCGAAGTACCGGTCGTGATCGTAGTGCGCCACGTGCTGGCGCAGGCTTTGTCTGGCCTGCTCCAGCAGCGGCGTCGTGGTGAGTCCATCGCGCATGTCCAACCCTTGGCAGGCGGCCAACCACTCGATGGCCAGCACGCCTCTCACGTTGGCTGCCATGTCCCCGAGTCGGCGCGCCGCGGCAGGAGCCATCGAGACATGGTCTTCCTGGTTGGCAGAGGTCGGCAGGCTGTCGACGCAATGAGGATGAGCCAGTGCCTTGTTCTCGCTGGCCAGTGCGGCGGCGGACACCTGCGCGATCATGAAGCCGGAGTTGATACCTCCGTTGTCGACCAGAAAAGGCGGCAGCCGCGACATATGAGTATCCATCATCAGTGAAATCCGGCGCTCGGACAGGGCACCGATCTCCGCCAGTGCCAGGGCCAGGTTGTCGGCGACCATGGCGACAGGTTCGGCGTGGAAGTTGCCGCCCGACAGAATGTCGCCGCTGTCGGCAAACACCAGAGGGTTGTCGCTGACGGCGTTGGCTTCGATATCGAGGATGCGGGCGGCGTGGCGCAGCTGATCCAGTACCGCCCCCATGACCTGTGGCTGGCAGCGCAGCGAGTAGGGGTCCTGGACCCGGTCGCAATTGGCGTGGGAGTTGCCCACGGCGCTCTGATCCTCAAGCAGTTCGCGGAAGACCCGTGCCACGTCGATCTGGCCTTGCTGGCCGCGTAGCTCGTGAATACGCGCGTCGAAAGGCACCCGTGACGCCAGGCTGGCCTCGACGCTCAGCGCACCGCAGACCAGCGCACTTGCCAGCAGGTCTTCCGCCTCGAACAACCCCTTGAGCGCCAGCGCGGTAGAGACCTGGGTGCCGTTGAGCAGCGCCAGCCCCTCCTTGGGGGCCAGGGTCAGCGGGGAAAGGCCAGCAAGGTCCAGCGCGTCCCGTCCACTTAGCACCTCACCGCGATGGCGGGCCTGGCCCTCACCCAGCAGCACCAGGCTCATATGCGCCAGGGGCGCCAGGTCGCCAGAGGCGCCGATGGAGCCCTTGGCCGGAATCAGCGGTGTCACCTGGGCGTTGACCAAGGTGATCAAGGCCTCGATCACCTCCCGACGTATTCCGGAAAAGCCCCTGGCCAGGCTGTTGACCTTGAGGGTCATGATCAGCCGCACCAGAGCGTCGTCCAGCGGCTCGCCAACGCCGGTGGCATGGGACAGCACCAGCGAGCGCTGCAGGTCGTTCAGGCGGTGTCGATCGATACGGGTGTGGGCCAGCAGGCCGAAACCGGTGTTGATGCCATAGGCGGTGCGATCTTCGCGTATCACCGCATTGACCGCCTCGACCGAGGCATCGATGGCGGCCTTGGCGGTAGGCGGCAGGGCGATGGCGAGGGGGCTCTCCAGCTGGCGCCGTGCGTCCTCCAGGCGAAGTTGACCGGGGGTGATGACGAGGGTGGGCATGCTGATGAACTCCCTGTGAGGTGACGCGATGAGCGGGCGTTACCTCGAGTCTAATGTATATACATTAGACGCTCCATGCTTTGCGCTGGAGGTGTCTGCTCCAGCACGACATGGCCGCAGTTCTACGCTGCAACGGCAGCTGACTGGACGGCAGCCGCTTTGGCGAAAGACTTGGCTACAGGGTGGCCCAGGGACTGGTGTTGCCCTCGTCAAGCACCCGCCGCAACGTCGTCAGTGCCGTTGTCAGCCGTGCTCTGCTGGTGGCTGCGCCGACACACAGACGGATGGCCTGTGGTGCGGGGTCGCTGCCGCTGCAGAAGGGCTCAGGTGTCGCGACCAGCACTCCTTCGCGTTGCAACAGCGTCTGTACTTCGCTGGCGCGACGGCCCTCTGGCAGCGGCAGCCAGAAGTTGGCGCCATAGGGCAGACTGCGCGGTTCCAGGTCGGCCAAGGTGCTCTGAGCCAGCCGCTGGCGAGCGGCCAGTTCCTGCTCCTGCCAGGCCAGCAAAGTGGTATAGCGAGGTGAGTCGATCCAGCGACAGGCGACTTCGGCCATCAGCGGTGGACACATCCAGCTCTGGGCGCGCATCAGGCTGCCGATGCGCTCGCGCAGCGTGGCTGGCATCTGCAGAGTGCCGACTCGCAGCCCGCCGGAGAGAATCTTGGAGGTGCTGAATATCTGTAGCGTGCGATGGGGGACCAGGCTGACCAGTGAAGGGCCCCGCTGCGCTGCCGGCACATATTGCACCGCATCTTCCACCACCCAGAAATCGTAGCGTTCGGCCAGCTCGGCGAGATGCTGACGTCGTTCGCTCGACATCACCGCGCTGGTGGGATTGTTCTGATCCGGTGTGACGTAGATCAGTCGGGGCACCTGTCGCCTGCAGCGCTGCTCCAGCGCATCGGTGTCCAGACCATGCTCATCCAGCGGAATGGCCATGGGCCGCAGGTGAGCATGGCGGCTAGCGGCATTGAAGCCAGGATAGGTGAGGGCATCCGCGGCAACATGGTCGCCAGGGCGGGTTAAGGCTCTTAGACACAGGTCAAGGCCGTGCTGTCCTCCCTGGGTGACCGCGAGCACCTCGTGCAGCGGGAAGCCTAGGGCCGCCAACCATTGGCTGAGGGCCTGGCGATGGGCCGTCGTGCCGATATCCGGCTGGTAGGCAGCCGCCATGGCAATAGCGGCGGGATCCTGGCTGACCTCCACCAAGGCGTCGCGCAGGCACTCGTCGCGCCATGGATGGGGGGGCGCAAAGCTCAAGCTCAGGTCAATCACGTCGGACTGATCATCCGCGACGTGAACGCTGAAAGGCGGCTCGTGAGAGGCCGTATCACGGACATAGGTGCCACTTCCCACCCGTGACATCACCCAGCCCCGCTGCTGCGCCTCGGCGTAGGCGCGGGTAATGGTGCCCACGGTGACGCCCAGCGCGTCGGCCAGGGTCCGTTGCGGGGGCAGTCGATCGCCGGCGGCGAGTTGGCCTTGGTCGATGGCATCACCGATGGCCGCGGCGATCTGGCGATAGCGGGCCGATCGGGAGTCGAGCTCGAGGGAGGGGATCCAGATTGTCATGGTGACAATAAACCCTTTGACGCCAATTGTGGCCTGAGTATGCTTTCTTTCATGGGGGCAATTTGCCGTGATTCACACCATAATGCAAAAAATGTAGGGGTACAATTGTGGAAGAGACCGTTAGCCAGCTCGCCTACCTGCTACCCGCGGCGCTGTTCATGGTGTCCATGACCATCACGCCAGGTCCCAATAATGTGATGCTGACCGCCTCCGGCGCCAACTACGGCTTCCTGCGTACCCTGCCGCACCTGTTCGGTATCCTGGGCGGCTGTTTTGTGCTGTTCGCCTCGATTGCGCTCGGGCTCGGGGTGGTGTTCGAGCGCTATCCGGTGGTGCAGGGCGGGCTCAAGCTGATTGGCAGCCTGTACCTGTTGTACCTGGCCTGGAAGATCGCAACGGCCCCGCCGCCGGACCTGCGCGTGGGCGATGCCCGTCCGTTGACCTTCACGCAGGCGGCGGCATTCCAGTTTGCCAACCCCAAGGCGTGGGTCATGGGCATTGCGTTGATGGCCGGGTTTCTGCCTGACGGTGGCAACCCCTGGGTCAACGCCCTGTTGCTCGCGGGCGTGGCGGAACTGGTGGGGCTGCCTTGCATCGCTCTTTGGGCAGGGTTTGGCACCGCCATCGGCCGCCTGTTGAAGAGCGACCGATCCTGGCGGGTGTTCAATGGGGTGATGGGCGCTCTGACCGCAGCTTGTGTAGTGATGATCCTGCGCTGAGGGTCAGGCCGGGGAGCGTCACCTGCCCCGGCAAGATCGACAGTGCTGGCAAGCCAAGCGGTTCTAGCAAGCCAAGCAGTTGGAGCAAGCCAAGCAGTTGTAAAAAGCCCAGCCGTAGGCGAATGAAGGGGCTTAACCGCTGACTTCGCAGTTGACCGGCATGCGCCTGCCAATTGTCCAGGTGGCTTCATTACCCTTGCCGCGGAACACATGCTGGCCATTTTCCGAGGCGTAGCTCATGCCCGAAGCGACAGGCTGACGCTCAAGAGGATAGCGATCGCCGTGCATCCGGACTTCCGCCGAATCGGGACTGTCGAAGACAATCGTGAACTGGCTGCCATCCTGGCAGATGTAATCGGCGGAGGGTGAAGCTGCCTCATCTGCCGGGGGCTCATTTCCTTGCTGTCCTGTGCCAGCGCAGCCGGCTACCAGCAGGGCGAGGGCAGCAGCGGGAATCCAGCAAACCTTCATGACGTTTCTCCTTGTCGAAAGTCCTGTCGCAGAGGGTGGCGGCCATCGCTGGCCGCCTAAGCTTGGTGTGCTCGCGGAACGTTAAGTTCCGCGGCGGCGCTGTCCATGATGAGCCGTCCCGGCCGCTGGCGCCAGGGTGTGATGGCACCTGGCGGGGCCATCAGGACCCTGAGTCGGAGTCTGGAGCCTCGCCGTCATCGCCGACGCTTCTCTCGTCCCTGGTGTCGGCTGACGGCTGAGCCGAGGCGCGCTGTTGCCTGGTGCGCTGGCGCTGGGCCTTGTCTTCATGGGTGTCGTCGGGCACCAGGGCGAGCAAGGTTTCGCCGGTGTCCGCATCGAAGCTCTCGTCCTTGTGCATGACCCTGACGTCGCCGTCTTCGGCATAGGCGGAGATCACCCGAGCATCCGGGTTGTCTCGGCGATAGTCGTCGAATGAGTAGCTGTCGCTAAGGCGTGTCAGGCGCACGCACCAGCCTTGGCGAATCCGTGAATTGGCCTCTTCATAGTCGAGCTCCTTGGCGAAGAAACGCCCTCCCAGCGTCTGTTCGAGCTGGTCGCCGCCGACGCCTCCGCCGGGAGCAAAGCGATAGACCCGGTGATGTCCGAACTCCGGAGCGTAGTGCATGCACAGCAGCGCGTTGTAGTCATCGTTGTCGGTCAGCGCAACCATACTGTCGAAGCGATTGAGCTCCAGCGTCAGCTCGGCTTCCTCGGTGAGCACTTCGCCGTAGTAGGTCGGGATATCGCGTCCTCTGACCTGGCGCAGGTGATTGTAGTTGCGGTCCGCGATCAGCACCGGTCTTCCCTGGGCCTGAATTGCCTCGGCCAGGGCCGCGGTAAAGGGATTGGCGCCGACGATCAGCAGCCCCTTGGTATCGGTGGACTGCAACTTGAGCCGGCGTGCCAAGGGCTGCAGCGAAAAGCCATGCAGCAGGACGGTCACGGCGACAATGGCAAACGCCAATGGCGAGAGCAGGGCGGCGTCCTCGACGCCAACATCGCTGAGGCGGGCGCCAAACAACCCGGCGATGGCTACCGCCACCACGCCTCTCGGGCCGATCCAACCCACGATCAGCTTTTCCGAGAAGGGCAGGTCGACCCGGATCAAGGCCAGGAATACCGCCACTGGCCTGACCAGCAGCAGCACGACGGCGACGAACACATACTCGCGCATGCTCAGGGTGGCCAGGGTCCCAAGATCCACCTGGGCAGCCAGCAGGATAAACACGCCCGACACCAGCAGGACGGTGATGTTCTCCTTGAAGCGTCGAATCTCGTCCAGGGACGACAGCGACGAATTGCCGATCACTACCCCCATCACCGTGACCGCCAGCAGCCCGCTTTCATGGAGCAGGGCATTGGGCAGCGTGTAGGTCGCCATGACCAGAAAGATCATGACCGGGACTTTCAGGAATTCGGGAATCTGTCCGGCCTTGATCGCGCGTATCAAGCCCCAGGCCGTGGCCAGTCCGACCGCGGTGGCGACGACAATGCCCAGCAGCATATGGCCCAGAGTCACCGACAGGTCGTGGGATGAATACATCACGATGGTGATCTCGAAGGCCAGCACCGCTGCCAGAGCACCGACCGGATCGTTGAGAATGGCCTCCCAGCGCAGGATCTCACCGGGACGCCGCTTGAGACTGGCCTGGCGCAGCAGCGGGATGATGACGGTGGGGCCGGTCACGATCAGGATGCCGCCCAGCACCGATGCCGAGGCCCAGGACAGACCGCCGATGTAGTGTCCCGACAGCGTGGCCAGGCCCCAGACCAGCGGCCCGCCGAGGAACACCAGACGCTTGACGGCGAGTTCAGCTCCTCTCAGACGGGTCAGGTTGAGGGTTAGACCGCCCTCGAACAGAATCATGGCCACGGCAACGGCGACCAGGGGTTCCAGCAGGTCGCCGAAGACGGCGTGGGGGGCGAGCACCCCACTGACCGGGCCGATGAGCACACCGCTAAGCAGCAGCAGGACAATGGCGGGCACTTTCCAGCGCCACGCCAGCCACTGCGCACCGATACCGAGCGCCGCTATCAAGCTGAAGGCGAGAACCGGGGACATGGTGACTTCCTTGTTGTGAAAATTGTGGTGAAAATTGTGGTGAAAACAGAGACCTTTGATCCACACGCTAGGCGGCTGCAAGGCGAATCACAAGGCGAGGTGTAAACGCTTGCCTGGGGTAGGTGAAGCCAGGTCGTCGCGACACTGGATCAGCGAATGGTGCGGCGGGAGCTCGTGACTGGCGTGTCGCTGATATCGCTGGGGGGAAGCAGTCGAGGGTAGGGACGACTGGGAAAGGTAAAGCCCGAAATAGAGATGATCTTGTCTCGTGTCAGCGACAGGGTATTGGTCGGTAGCGGGGCGGCCAGGTCAAAGTCATGTCCGCCGGTAATGACGATACGACGCCTTTTGTCTCGATATCCCGACCGTACCGGAATCACACCAATGCCTCGGGAAATCACGCTCTCTTCATCTGGCTCCGGTAGCAGGGTAGGTAGTCCGATGTAGACTTTGTCGTTCTCGAGGCTAATTAGAGCGTAGGTGACCTGTCGATACGTTAGCTGTTTCAGTATCGCGGCCAGTGCCGCCCTGTCCTCCGGGTCATGTCGCTTGATCTTTCCGCAGCGTAGATGGGACAAGACGTCTCGTCTGGCACGGTAGATCGCGGCATTGTGGGCGAAGTCAATCTTGGCCTGTGTCTTGATGGTGATGAGCTGGTGTTCGATGGGGGCCTTATCTTCGAGCAGCAGCTCCACTTGTCGCTTTCTGGCCCGACGAAGCTTCTGGGCACCTAGCCAGTTGACCCGTTGGCAGGTGAAAGCGGTCAGCCAGGTCAGCACGATGGAGCAGAAGGACAGGGACGCCAACTGCAACGATGCCAGGGTGGACGGATCGAGCTGTCGACCCGGGTACAGGCCCGACCCCATCAGGTTTGCCAGGTACAGAAACAGGTGGGTGTCAGGTAGAAGGGTAATGCCTGTCCAGTGCCCGATGGACGTGCCAATGGCTGGGAGCAGATAGCCAAAAAGTGCCGCAACGAAGGCAACGATCAGAATACCGAACTTGGCAGCCCGGATGTACAACAGCCAGCCATGATAGAGGCTGATGCGAATCTGCTCTCTGGGGCTTTCGGTGATGTAGATGTAGCCGCAGACCAATACGGGAAAGATCAGCAGGCCGATCATGGTCAGCGACTGGCGCTAGAGAATATCGTGATCAAGCCGCTGCCGCTCCAGTTCAGCGGCGTCCTTGCTGGCGTACTTGCGGACCACGATGGTACCCGATGGCGTCACCTCGACGTCATCCCAGCCGACCGTTTCCGCAGCCTCGATGGAGGTCGTCAGCTGCTGTTGAATCTGTTCCAGTACGAGCTGCCCTTCGCTACTCATGGCAATGCCTCTTTCTTCGCGCACCTTGGATAGTAGCATGTCCGCGGCGCCGCATAGCGAGCAAAACACCGCGAGCAGGGCGTCCAGGGCAGGGCGCCTAGGGCAAGGTCAGGGAAGCGGGAATCAGCGATCAGCGGCCCCTGACGGCGCCGCCGATCGCTCAGGTGTTCGTTAGCCCTTGGCGACCATCGCCACCCCCGCCTTGGAGCGATTCGGGCGGCCGATGGTGCGGGTGATCCAGTCACCGACGGCGGCGATACGTGCGAGATCGACCCCGCAGCCGATGCCGAGTCCTTCCAGCAGATACACCACGTCTTCGGTGGCGACGTTGCCGCTGGCGCCCTTGGCGTAGGGACAGCCCCCAAGGCCGGCCACCGAGCTGTCGATGACCTGGACACCGTCTTCGAGCACCGCCACCAGATTGGCCAGGGCCTGGCCATAGGTATCATGGAAGTGGGCCGCAAGTCGGGTGACCGGCACATCCCGAGCGACGGCTTCGAGCATGCGCCGGGCTTTCAGCGGCGTGCCGGTGCCGATGGTATCGCCCAGTGATACCTCGTAGCAGCCCATCTCATCCAGCGCTCGTGCCACCTTGGCCACCTGCCCAGGCGCGATGTCACCCTCATAGGGACAGCCCAGGACACAGGACACATACCCCCGTACCTGGATGCCCTCGGCCTTGGCACGTTCGACCACCGGGGCAAAGCGCTCGAGTGATTCGGCGATGGAGCAGTTGATGTTCTTCTGCGAGAACGATTCAGAGGCCGCGCCGAACACCGCGACTTCCTGCACGCCACATTCGATGGCGGCCTCCAGCCCCTTGAGGTTTGGCGTCAACGCCGAATAACGCCGTCCGGGCTGTGCTGCTCCCTCCTGCATCAGGGCCCGCATGACCTCGCGATGATCGGCCATCTGCGGCACCCACTTGGGGGAGACGAAGCTGGCCGCCTCGATATGGCAGTGTCCCGCCTTGGCCAGACGCTCGATCAGTTCGAGCTTGGTTGCCGTGGTGATCGGGTCCGGCTCGTTCTGCAGGCCGTCCCGCGGGCCCACCTCGACAATCCGCACCCTGTCGGGAAAGGCCATCAGAGAGCCTCCTTGTCATGCACGCTGTCGGCGGACTGGGCAGTGAAGTCGAGCAGCACATCGCCCTGGCCGACGGTGTCGCCAGCGGCGTAGCGAAAGGCCTCGACCGAACCGTCGGCAGGCGCGGTCAGCGTGTGCTCCATCTTCATGGCTTCCATGACCATCAGCGCGTCGCCCTTGCTGACCGCGGCGCCAGGCGCCACCAGCAGTGCCACGACGGTGCCATGCATCGGCGCGGTGAGCGTCGATTCCACCTCGTGCTGGCCATGATCGATGGCATCAATGCGACGCCAGCAGAGGCGCACTTCACCCTCAGGGCTGGACAGCACAATGGTATTTCGCTGCTGGCCTTGCCCCAGCAGGCGAGCCTGCAGCCGGCGGCGATGACCGTCCAGGGTGATCGCCACCGCGTCGCCGGGCAGCTCAGTCAGACTGGCAGATACCTCGGCACGAGATTCCCCGGGACCCCGGATGCTGAGCTGCCATGCCTGATCGCTGGCGGCGTGCCGTCCCTCCACCACGCACAGGCTGGATGGCTCGGCCTCAGCGGCCTCCCGTGGATCGCATAGCGCGATGCGGATTTGACGGGGGCCATTGACGCGAAAGCCATCGTGACGATCCCAGGGTGAGTCACTTTCCGACTCCCGGGACAATTGATGCAGTGCCACCAGGGCCGCGCTGGCCAGGCTCTGCTGGTCCAGCCCGCGGCTGGCAAACAGGCTTTCCTCATGGCGCTCGATAAAGCGGGTGTCGAGATGGGCGGCCTGAAAGTCCGGGTGGTTCGTCAGCCGCTGCAGGAAGCCTCGGTTGGTGATCACTCCCTGCACGTCCAGGGCGGCCAGCGCGCGATTGAGGCTGGCCAGGGCAGAGGCACGATCCGGGCCGTGGGTGATCAGCTTGGCCAGCATCGGATCATAGTGCATCGATACCGTGTCGCCAGTGGCCACCCCGCTATCCAGGCGCACCTGAGCGGAGCTCAGGTCGGCCCCGACCAGATCCAGCGCGAAGCGATCGAGCACGCCGGTGGCAGGCAGAAAGTCCTGGTCGGCATCCTCAGCGTACAGGCGCGCCTCAAAGCTATGGCCATCGATGGACAGCTGGTCCTGGCGCAACGGCAGCGGCTCATTCATCGCCACCCGCAGCTGCCATTCCACCAGGTCCTGGCCAGTGATCATCTCGGTCACCGGGTGCTCGACCTGCAGCCGCGTGTTCATTTCCATGAAATAGAAGGCGCCGTCCTGCTGTTGCGAAGCGCCGGGCGTCGCGTCGAGCAGGAATTCCACGGTGCCCGCGCCGACGTAACCGATCTCCTGGGCGGCGCGAACCGCGGCATCGCCCATGGCACGTCGTAGCGCTGCCGTCATGCCGGGGGCGGGCGCTTCCTCCAGTACCTTCTGGTGACGGCGCTGGACACTGCAGTCCCGTTCGAACAGGTACACCCCATTGCCGTGGCGGTCGCAGAACACCTGTACCTCAACGTGGCGGGGTTGGGTCAGGTACTTCTCGATCAGCATGCGATCGTCATTGAAAGCGGCTCTGGATTCCCGGCGGCAGCCTTCCAGCGCCGCCTGAAATTCGCTGCCGCTTTCGACCACGCGCATACCCTTGCCGCCGCCGCCAGCGCTGGCCTTGAGCAACACGGGGTAGCCGATGGCGTCCGCCTCGCGCTTGAGCAGAGCGTCGTCCTGGTCATCGCCGTGGTAGCCCGGTACCAACGGCACGCCGGCATCCATCATGCGTGCCTTGGCGGCGGACTTGTCGCCCATCGCCTTGATGCTGGCGGCGGGAGGGCCGACGAAGACAATGCCGGCGTCCTCGCAGGCCCGCACAAAGGCCTCGTTTTCCGACAGGAAACCATAGCCCGGATGAATGGCGCCGGCGCCGCTGCGGCGAGCAGCGTCGATCACCTTGGCGATATCCAGGTAGCTTTCCCGGGCGGCCGCCGGGCCGATATGGATGGCTTCGTCGGCTTCGCGCACGTGGCGGGCGTCGGCGTCCGCATCTGAATAGACGGCGATGGTCTTCAGGCCCATGGCGCGTGCGGTACGCATCACGCGGCAGGCGATCTCACCGCGATTGGCCACCAGCAGGGTGTCGAAGCGCAGCTGGTCAGCAGTGGGGGTCGAGCTCATGAGGCGCTCCCGCTATGGTTGGAGGTGCCCGCCCAGGCAGGGCGGCGCTTTTCGAGGAAGCTGGAAAGCCCTTCCTGGCCTTCGTCGCTGACGCGCAGGCGGCTGATGACCAGGCAGGTTCGCTCCCGCGTGGCCTGTTCGTCCGGCGCTCGAGCGACCTCAGCGAGCAAGGCCTTGGTCGCTCGACTGGCCTGGGGAGAGGTGGCCAGCAGGGTCTCGAGCATGCTCTCTACCGCGTGGTCCAGGGCCTCGGGTTCAACGACCGTGTGCACCAGATCCAGTGCCTGCGCTGTCGTGGCGTCCATCACCTCTGCGCTGAGCGCATAGCGGCGCATCTGGCGGCTGCCGATGGCGCGCAGCACGTAAGGGCTGATGACAGCCGGCGACAGGCCAATCTTGACCTCGGACAGGCAGAACTTGGCGCGCTGGGACGCCAACACGATATCGCAGCAGGCGGCGAGGCCCACGGCTCCGCCAAAGGCGGCACCTTGTACCCGGCACAAAGTGACGCAGGGCAGGGTGTCCAGTCCGTGCATTAGGCGCGACAGCTCGCGGGAATCGGCCAGGTTGTCGTCGACGCTGTAGTCGACCATGCGCTTCATCCAGTTGAGGTCGGCGCCGGCGGAGAAGCTCTTGCCCTCCGAGCCGAGCACCATGACCCGGACCTCGCCGCGCTCTGCGGCGGCGCGAACTCGGTCCAGGTGGCGATTGAGCTCGCCGATCAAGGCATCATCGAAGGCGTTATGGACCTCCGGACGCGTCAGCGTCAGCCAGGCCACCCCCCTGGCATCAATGTCTAGTGTCGATGTCTGAGACATGTCTGCATCCTCGGTTACATGCGGAAGACGCCGAAGCGCGTCTCTTCGATCTCGGCATTCATCGCGGCGGCCAGTGACAGCCCAAGCACGTCGCGGGTCTGGGCAGGGTCGATGACGCCGTCATCCCAAAGCCGCGCGCTGGCGTAGTAGGGGTGGCCCTGGTGCTCGTACTGCTCTCGGGTCGGCTGCTTGAAGGCCTCTTCCTGCTCTGCTGTCCAGGACTCCCCGGCGCGTTCCAGCTGCTCGCGCTTGACCTGTGACAGCACCCCGGCCGCCTGCTCGCCCCCCATCACCGAGATTCTGGCGTTGGGCCACATGAACAGCAGGTTGGGCTCGAAGGCGCGGCCGCACATGCCGTAGTTGCCGGCACCGAAACTGCCGCCGATCAGCACCGTGAACTTGGGCACGCGGGCACAGGCCACCGCAGTGACCAGCTTGGCGCCGTGCTTGGCAATGCCTTCATGCTCGTACTTCGAACCGACCATAAAGCCGGTGATGTTCTGCAGGAACACCAGGGGAATGCCGCGCTGGGCGCACAGCTCGATAAAGTGGGCGCCCTTGACCGCGCTTTCCGAGAACAGCACGCCGTTGTTGGCCACGATGCCAACGGGGTGGCCGTGGATATGGGCGAAGCCGGTGACCAGCGTATCGCCGTAGTAGCGCTTGAACTCGTCGAAGTCGGAACCGTCGACAATGCGGGCGATGACCTCACGTACGTCGAACGGCTTCTTCAGGTCGGTGCCGACGATACCGTACAGCTCGGCCGGATCGAGGGCGGGAGGACGCGGGGGCTGCATCGCCAGTCGGCCACGCTTCTGCCAGTTCAGTCGGGCGACACAGCGCCGGGCGAGCTGCAGGGCATGGGCATCATTGTCGGCGTAGTGGTCGGCAACGCCGCTGATCTTGGCGTGGACATCGGCGCCGCCAAGATCCTCGGCGCTGATGGTTTCACCGGTGGCAGCCTTGACCAGGGGCGGACCGCCAAGAAAGATGGTGCCCTGTTCGCGCACGATGATGGACTCGTCCGCCATGGCGGGCACGTAGGCTCCCCCGGCAGTGCAGGAGCCCATGACCACGGCGATCTGGGGAATACCCTCGGCCGATAGGGTGGCCTGGTTATAGAAGATGCGGCCGAAGTGGTCTCTGTCGGGGAACACCTCGTCCTGGCGTGGCAGAAAGGCACCGCCGGAATCGACCAGGTACACGCAGGGCAAGCGATGCTTGCGGGCGACTTCCTGGGCACGCAGATGCTTCTTCACCGTCAGCGGGAAGTAGGTGCCGCCCTTCACGGTGGCATCGTTGGCCACGATCACACACT
Organism: Halomonas litopenaei; assembly: GCF_017303055.1. Lineage (GTDB taxonomy): Bacteria > Pseudomonadota > Gammaproteobacteria > Pseudomonadales > Halomonadaceae > Halomonas > Halomonas litopenaei_A. Next base: position 360,172 of record NZ_JAEKJT010000001.1, read on the forward strand.
CGACGCCGCTGATGCGACCGATCCCGGTAACCAGGCCTGCCGCCGGCACATCGCTGTCGTACACGCCGTGGGCGGCCAGGGCCGACAGCTCCAGAAAGGGCGACCCCTCGTCGATCAAGTGATCGATGCGGTCGCGTACAAACAGCTTGCCGCGGGATTCGTGGCGACTGCGTGCCTTGTCACCGCCGCCGCGACGAATGGCGTCGGTCAGTTCGTTCAGCTTGCCGACCTCGGCACGCATGGCCGCATCCCGAGCCACAAAGTCTTCGGAACGCGGATTGATTGCGGTATCCAACATGGCCATCTGGTGGCTCCGTAGGCAAAAGAGGGGCGACGTACGCCAGCATTCACAAGGCGCTCAACGCGCTCTGCTCCGGGGTCAACGTCCGCTTCAGGCGGACTCGTTGAACAGCTCGCGGCCGATCAGCATGCGCCGGATCTCACTGGTGCCCGCGCCGATCTCGTACAGCTTGGCGTCGCGCAGCAGGCGACCCGTCGGGTACTCGTTGATGTAGCCATTGCCGCCCAGCAGCTGAATGGCATCCAGCGCCACCTGGGTAGCCTTCTCGGCGCAGTAGAGAATGACCCCGGCGGCGTCCTTGCGTGACGTCTGACCCCGATCGCAGGCCGCGGCCACCGCATAAAGGTAGGCGCGGCAGGCGTTCAGTGTGGTGTACATGTCGGCCATCTTGCCCTGCACCAGCTGGAATTCGCCGATGGACTGGTTGAACTGCTTGCGTTCGTGGATGTAAGGCACGACCACATCCATGGCGGCCTGCATGATGCCGATAGGGCCCGCCGCCAGCACGGTGCGCTCGTAGTCGAGGCCGCTCATCAGCACGCGCACACCCTTGCCGACTTCGCCCAGCACGTTCTCCGCGGGGACCGCGCAGTCCTCGAACACCAGTTCACAGGTGTTGGAACCCCGCATCCCCAGCTTGTCGAGCTTCTGGGCGGTCGAGAAACCGTCGAATCCTTTCTCGATGATGAAGGCGGTGATGCCCTTGGACCCGGCGTCCGGGTCGGTCTTGGCATAGACCACCAGCACATCGGCGTCAGGGCCATTGGTGATCCACATCTTGTTGCCGTTAAGGATGTAGCGATCGCCTTCCTTGCGCGCGCGCAGCGACATGGACACCACATCGGACCCGGCTCCCGGCTCGGACATGGCCAGTGCGCCCACATGCTCGCCGGATATCAGCTTGGGCAGGTACTTGGCCTTCTGTTCGGCGTTGGCGTTGATCTTCAGCTGATTGACGCACAGGTTGGAATGGGCGCCGTAGGACAGTCCGACGGATGCGCTGGCGCGGGAGATTTCCTCCATGGCGATGCAGTGGGCCAGGTAGCCCATGCCGCTGCCGCCATCTTCGTCGGGAACGGTGATGCCCAGCAGGCCCATGTCACCGAACTTCTGCCACAGATCAGCGGGAAATTCGTTGCGCTCGTCGATCTCGGCGGCGCGAGGGGCGATCTCGTCGCGGGCAAAGGCATTCACCTGATCGCGAAGCATGACCAGGGTTTCATCGAGGCCAAAATCGAGCGGGGTATAGGGGCTGAACATGGCGGGCTCCAAAGCGTCTTGAATGGTCGTTGCGGTGGCGGTCAAGACCACGACCATCGGCGGTGATGTAGGGCTGAAAAAGCCGATCAGCGGCCGTCGAGGCAGCGGCTGGCGGAATGCTAAGAAGACTAGGCAAAGTTGACGTTAACGTAAAGTGCAGCTTCTGCCGCTTGCGACCAAAGTGGGGGGCGACATCGTCTGCAGGGGGGAATCGATGGACCTGGGGGGAGCCATGGGCAGAGTAGCAGTCGGCGCAATGATCAAGCTGCCCTTAGAGGACTCTTGGCGTTGGGCTAAGGCCCCTCGGCTTTGGGCTAATTGGGCTAAACCCCTGGCGAAGCCGGCCAGGTCGGCTGATGGTCAGCCGGCTCAGCCAGCGTCAGTCCTCGCCCTGCCAGTAGTCCACGGTATCCTTGCGCAGGCCGGTGTGCTCGAAGCCGCGGCTGGCCTTGTCGCCCCCCGGGGCCGAGCCGGTGACGACCTGGAACTTGCCAGAGTCCGAATACTCCGTCACGTCCGGGGCATTCATGCTGCTGATGCATAGATAGGTGAGAGGCTCGTCGGAGTCGTTGATGATCTGATGGGCGCAGTCGGGGTCTGCGGCAGGTGCCGCGATCAACTCGCCTTCGACGATCGGATAGCGCTTGTCGCCCAGGCGCACGCTGCCTTTGCCCTTCAGCACCACAAACATCTCGTCGTTGTTGTGATGGAAATGAAAGGGCCAGGCGTGGCAGCCCGGCGCCAGGGTGACCCGGCGACAACCAAGATCGCGCATGCCCAGCACCGGCGTCAGGTTGATGATGCTGGCGTCGACCTTGTCGCCGTGCTGGTGGTGTTCTCGGGCAATCGGGCAATGGCAGAGAGAGAGGATGCGTGCGCGCATTGAGGGTCCTTGTGTGTGCAGCGGACGGACGAGCAGCCCGCAAGTGGAGCGTCGTCCGTCCTGCGTCGGTCCTCATTGCAGCCTAGACGCCGGAGCCATGCAGCGCTATCTCGACAGGGCTCGCGGCGTCGATCAGGATAGGCTTAGTGGGCGTCAGCGTTGGGGAAGAACAGCTGCTGACCCTTGACCTCGAAGTCACCGATCGCCTGCTGGCCTTGTTCGGACAGCAGCCAGTCATGCCACTGGTCAGCCAGGTCATGCTTCAGCTCCGGGTGACGCTCCCGCGACAGCTTGAGGCTGCCGTACTGGTTGAACAGGACGTCATCGCCTTCGAACAACAGCTCAAGGTTCTGGCGGTTATCAAAGGCGACCCAGGTCGCGCGGTCGGACATGACGTAGGCATCCATACCCGCGGCAGTGTTGAGGGTCGCGCCCATGCCGCTCCCCAGCTCGCGATACCAGTCACTGCCAGGCTCAACGCCAGCGGCATCCCACAGGCGCAATTCAGCCCGATTGGTGCCGCTGTCGTCGCCGCGAGAGGTGAAGGGGGCTCCACTCTCTGCGATCAAGCCAAAGGCAGTGGCTGCACTGTCGGCGTCGCGGATGCCGGCCGGATCGTCGGACGGTCCGATTAGTACAAAGTCGTTGTACATGACGTCATCGCGCTGACTGGCGTAGCCGTCCGCCACGAAGGCTTCCTCGCCGGCAGTGTCGTGTACCAGCAGGCTATCAGCGTCACCGCGACGGGCGATTTCGAAGGCCTGGCCGGTGCCCACCGCGACCACGTGCACGTCGATGCCGGTGCTGTCGGTGAAGGTCGGAATAATGGCGTCAAACAGTCCAGAGTTCTGGGTGGATGTGGTCGATGCGAGGGTGATGAAGGGGGCCGCGTCCTGGGCCAGTGCGCTGCTGGCACCGAGCATCAGCGCGCACGCCGCGGCAGCGCTGGTGGCCGCACGACGAACCTGCATGGAAGACAGCCTGCGCGACGATGGGGTATGGCGATGTGACATGGTGCAGTTCCTTGCGTAGATCGCACGACGGGTGTCGTGCGGTGGATGAATGGGCCTGAGGCGTGGTCACCACCGTGGCCTCTATCTAGTCCAGTAGCTCTCCTGCGATAAAAGCGCTGGCTTCCTGGGTGACGGGGCGGCTGAAGAACAGGTTGGCCGGGCTTTGTTCGACCAGTCGGCCCCGGTGCAGCAGGATGACGTCGTCGGCCAGACGGCGCGCCTGGTGCATGTCGTGACTGGACATGACAATCCGCACGCCTTGCTGATGGAAGGTCTCGATGGCACTCTCCACCGCCCGAATGGCGGCGGGGTCAAGCGCTGAGGTCGGTTCGTCAAGGAACAGCACCTCGGGCTCCAGCAGCCAGGCCCGGGCCAGTGCCAGACGCTGCTGCTCACCACCTGACAGCACGCGAGCCGGGCGTTTGGCCAGGCTTTCCAAGCCAAAGCGCTCGAGGGCGGCGATGGCGCGCTGGCGCCGCTGTCGGCGTGGCACATGATTCACCGCCAACGCATACTCGAGGTTGGCCAGGGCGCTACGTCTGAGCAGAACCGGACGCTGAAATACCATGGCCTGGCGGGGAGCCGAACCTTCCCATTGCAGCTGTCCCTGGGTGGGCGAGAGCAGGCCATGGGCAAGACGCATCAAGAGGCTCTTGCCCGCGCCATTGGGGCCCATGATCAGGGTGCGCCGATGACCGTCGAGAGTCAGTGACAGGGGGCCCAGCAGGCGCTGACCAGCGGTCGAGAAGCCGACCCGGTCGAGGGTGAGGCGAGGGGCCGAGGCTGGCGCCGACAGCGTCATCGTGGTCATCCCAGCTGCCTCCTGGTGGACTCGCCGATCAGGTGGGCGAGGGCGTTGATCAGCCCTACCAGGGCCAACAGCACGATGCCCAGACCCAGCGCCAGGGGCAGGTTGCCCTTGCTGGTCTCGAGCACGATGGCGGTGGTCATCACCCGGGTGACGCCGTCGATGTTGCCGCCGACGATCATCACGGCGCCCACCTCGGCGCTGGCTCGTCCAAAGCCCGCCAGCATGACCGTAATCAACGCGAGACGGGCGTCCCACAGCAGCGTCGGGATACGGCGTACACGGGAAATCCCCATGGATGCCAGCTGCTCGGCGTATTCGCCATGCAGCTCCTCGACCTTCTGCCGGGTCAGCGAGGCCAGAATCGGCAGGACCAGAATGACCTGTGCCACTACCATGGCGGTGGGGGTAAACAGCAGGCCCAGGGAGCCAAGGGGCCCAGCCCGGGACAGCAGCAGATAGACGCTGAGGCCCGCCACCACCGGTGGCAGGCCCATCAGCGCGTTAAGGGCGATGATCAGCGGGGCTCGACCGGGGAAACGGTACAGTGCCAGCGCCGCGCCAAGGGGCAACGCCAGCGCGGCAGCGATGGCGACCGCCGTCAGCGAGATGCGCAGGGACAGGCTGACGATGGCCAGCAGGTCGGGATCCAGTCCAACAATCAGGTCCAGGGCGGTGGCAAAGGCGGAGTCGGTCATCACGGCTCGGGTCAGGTAGGGTCAGAACGGCGCCGCGGTCGCGGGATGCCCTTGATATACCAGCATAATGTGATGAAACGTCGGCATGCGCATCCGTGCACTGAAATTTATGCAGCCTGAAACATCTTCGTGCATAGTTACTGGCTACATCTTTCGGCTAGTGGCTCGTTCTGAATCAGTGAACCAGCGCTTCGAGACAGACGACCAGCCCAGTAGAGCAAAAGGGAGGCAGGACCATGGATGACGCAGCGTTCCCGACCTATCTGACCACCTCGGAAGTGGCGGATTATCTGCGCCTGAAACCGCGCAAGGTGTATGACCTGGTGCGCCAGGGGCAGATTCCGTGCAGCCGGGCCACCGGCAAGCTGCTGTTCCCGCGGCAGGCGGTGGATCTGTGGGTCATGAATCACCTGGAGGGGGATCAGGCGGCCAGCGTGGGACCTCAGGAAGTCCTCGGTGGCAGTCAGGATCCGCTGCTCGACTGGGCCATGCGCGAGAGCGGCTGTGGCCTGGCCAGCCTGTGCCAGGGCAGCGGTGACGGCATCCAGCGACTGCTGGCCGGCAAGGCGAGCGTGGTCGGCGCGCACCTGCTGGATGCCGATGGCGGCTATAACAATCCTGCGCAGCTGGGACTGGGAGGCATGCGTGACCTGGTCGTTGTCCACTGGGCACGTCGCCAGCAGGGGTTGATGCTGGCGGCGGACAATCCGCTGGGTATCTCGGGACTTGGTGACCTGACCCGGGGCGACGTCCGGGTGGCACGTCGACCGCAGGGCGCAGGGGCCCATCGCCTGCTGCAAGGACTGCTGGATCGGCAGGGTATCTCGATGGACGCCCTTGGCCTGCTGGAGCAACCCGCCATGAGCGAGGATGATCTTGCCCTGTCGATTGCCCAGGGCAGGGCAGACGCGGGCCTTGGTGTCGAAGCGGCGGCGCGACGTCAGGGACTCGCCTTCCTGCCGCTGCAGCAGGAGTCCTTTGATCTGCTGCTGCGCCGCAGGAGTTACTTCGAGCCGCCGTTGCAACGGCTGCTGGCGTTCGCACGGCAACCCCGCCTGCGTGAGCAGGCCGAACAGTTCGGCGGTTACGACGTCTCTGACCTGGGAGCCGTTCGCTTCAACGCCTGATAGCGGTGTGACGCCGTCCCGCGAGTGCAGGGCAGGCTAAAGCGTGGCTCAAGGCTGTCGGTCCGTTGTGCGATGAATGATCTGTGGTACCAGCCGCTCCGAGAACCCCGCGGCAAAGGACCAGAAGATCAGTTTGGCGACGTCCTCTCCCTGGGCGGGATAGGTTCGCGAGAGAAAGTGAAGAATGTCATCCGTGGTAGGCGGTTCGGGGAAGGCGGCGATGTGATAGCTGGGGAACAGGTGCCCTTCGATCAGGCCGGCCAGGGTAAGCGCGTAGAACACCAGCGCAAAGGTGCCTCCGTAGATGGGCACCACCAGCACGGTCGCCCAGGACTGGGTGAGCAGTCGCAGTTCGGTCGACGAGATGTGCTTCAAGCGTTGCTGAATACTGACAAAGCCTCCGACGATGCCGCATTCGAACACCAGCCAGGAAATCATCAGGCGCTGCTGAAACCACAGCGTTGCCGCGAACAGGGCAGCCGTGGCCAGCAGGCTGATAATGATGAACACCAGCAGTCGTCTCGACACCACCAGCAGCATCTTGGTGCGATTGTCGTACACGTGCCGAACCCCGCAATGTGGCATCGCCGTACCAGCGTCTCTACCTCACTATAGACCCAGGACAGACCCAGGACAGACGCAGAACAGACGCTGGCTACGGCGGCAGGGGGTGTAGGCTGAACCGCTTCCCATTCGGCGCAGGATCGTCGTCTTTACTCCTCGCGCATGGCTCTTGCCAGCATGTCGGTGACCGGTTTGGCCACGTAGCTGGCGAAGCTGCGCTCGCTGGTGCGGATCATCACCTCCGCTGGCATGCCGGCCATCAGGCGCATGTTGTCGGTCATGTTGGCCTCGCCCTGTTGCGTGACCTGGATGCGCACCTTGTAGTAGCGCTCTCGGGTGGCTTCGTCCTCGAAACTGTTGGCGCTGACGTGGACCACCTCGCCATCGATGACGTTGGACAGGCGCTGGTTGAAGGCGCTGAAGCGAATCTCCGCCGGCTGTCCCAGGTAAAGATGGTCCACGTCGTGGTTGGCTACCCTGGCCTCGACGATAAAACCATCGCCCATTGGCACCAGATCCATCAGCGGATCGCCTCCGCGGATGACCGCTCCCAGGGTATGGACCTTCAGTCCCACCACGGTGCCGGCCACCGGCGCGGTAATGGCCGTGCGTCGCAGGGTATCGGTCAGGGCTACCAGGCGCTCCTCCGCATCGGCCACTTCCGACTGCACCTGACGCAGGGCCTCGCCGACCTGTTGCTGGAATTCCTGCAGGCGAATCTGCTTGTTCAACACGTTCTCGCTGATCTGCGCGCGCAGTCGGGCTACCTCGGCCAGATGACGCGCATTGTCGCTCTGGTACTCGAGGCTCTCCCTCTCCATTTCGCGCATCCGCTGACTGCTGATCAGTCCATCCCGGAACAGCTTGCGGTGATTGGCCACCTCACCATTGAGCGAGTCGATCCTTCGCTGAGTGATCTGGCGGGTGGCCTCGAGCCCGGTGATCTGCTCGTCCAGCTGCAGAATCTGCTGATCAAGTGCCGCCAGGGTGCCGTCCAGAGACTCTCGACGGACCTCGAACAGGCGCTGCTGAACCCCCAGCACCGCCTGGACGCGGCCATTGTCGGACTGACGCAGAGCGTCGGGAAACACCAGCTGGTCCGCTCCTGCCTGCTCGGCCAGTAGCCGTACCTCGCTGGCCCTGGCGATCAGATAGTCCGCCTCGACGATACGGCTCTGGGCCCTGGCTTGGGTGTCATCCAGCGTGATCAGCACGTCGCCGGCATCGACCTGACTGCCGTCTTCCACATGGATACGCTCGACGATACCGCCCTCCAGGTGTTGCACCGTCTTGGTGAAGCTTTCCACCGAGACGGAGCCGGGGGCAACAACGGAAACCGCCAGACTGGCCATCACCGACCAGCTGCCGAAGCCGCCCAGCGCCACCAGCAGGATGAGCAGCCCAAGGCGGCGGTAACGTTGATCTTGCAACGGCAATTCTTGTTGAGGGGCACCTGCGGGATTCATGATCAGGTCTCCTTGCTGTCGGGACGGACAGTGGACGCCGTGGATACCGGCGACGCCGATTCAGCGGGCACGGCCGCGCTTCTGCCACGTGCGCTGGGGCGCAGGGTGGTGACGGGGGAGACCCGTCTTGCCCCCGCCGCCACGGCGGAGACCGGCTCTCGGCGCCCCGGTGGCGTGAGCGATGCCACGCGTCCCTCCTTGAGCACGAGAATGCGGTCCACATTGGCCAGCAGGCGCTGACGATGGGTGATGATCAGTGCAGTGGTGCCCTGCTGGCGCAATTCGATCAGGCATTGGGCCAGGGCCGCTTCGCCGGCATCGTCCAGGTTGGCATCGGGTTCATCCAGCACGATCAGGGCAGGGTTGCCGTACAGCGCTCGGGCCAGGCCGATACGCTGGCGCTGACCAGCGGACAGCGCGCTGCCGCCGTGATCCAGCCAGGTGTCATAGCCGTCCGGAAGCTTGAGCACCAGTTCGTGCACACCGGCGCGGCGGGCGGCCCGCACCACCTGTTCCGGGTCCACGTCCTGAAAGCGCGCAATGTTCTCGGCGACGCTGCCATCAAACAGCTCGATGTCCTGGGGCAGGTAGCCCAGATGCGGCCCCAGCGCCGTGCGTTCCCATTTATTGATGTCGGCGCCGTCCAGGCGCACGCAGCCCAGCTGGGTGGGCCACAACCCGAGCACCACCCGAGCCAGCGTGGACTTGCCTGCCGCGCTGGGCCCCACCACCGCAATGTGTTCGCCCTTGGCCATGCGCAGGTCGATATTGGTGATGGTGGGCAGCTTGACGCCGGGAGGCGCTGCGCTGACGTCGTCCAGCGTCAGCTGTCCTCGCGGGCTTGGCAGCGGCATCGCCGGCGGTTCGGCAGGAACCTCGTCCAGCAGGGCTTCCAGCCGCCCCTTGGCGGTACGCGCGCCAGAGAATCCCTTCCAGCCATTGATCATCTGGTCGATAGGGGCCAGCGCCCGGCCCATGAGAATGGAGCCGGCGATCATCATGCCCGGGGTCAACTCACCGCGCAGAACCAGAAAGGCACCGACTCCAAGAATCAAGGACTGAAACATCAGCCGCAGCACCTTGGAGGTGTTGGTCAGCAGGCCTGAGCGGTCGCTGGCCATGGACTGCAGCACCAGGTATTCGCGATGACGTGCTGCCCAACGCCCCTGGATGCCTGGCAGCATGCCCATGGCATGCAGTACCTCGGCATTGCGCAGGTTGCTGTTGGCCAGATCCTGTGACTGCACGTGGCGACCGTTGGCCTCTGTCAGCAGCGGTTTGGTCAGTCGTTCATTGATCACGGCAATGGTCGCGAGGATGATCCCGGCCACCAGAGCGAACAGCCCAAACCAGGGATGGAAGAGGGCCAGCACGCCGATGTAGATCGGCACCCAGGGAGCGTCGAAGAAGGCAAACAACCCGTTGCCCGACAGGAACTGGCGCAGGCTGGTCAGGTCGTTGAGCGGCTGGGCGGAGGGTTTGCCGGGGCTCGCCAGGCTGCGCTTGAACATGGCGGCGTAGAGGCGTGGGCTGATCAAGGTGTCCAGTCGGTTACCCACCCTGACCAGGATTCTCGAGCGCATCAGCTCAAGTCCCCCCATCACCATAAAGAGAAACACCACCACCAGTGTCATCATCCACAGAGTTTCCTGGCTGCGGGTGGTCAGCACGCGGTCGTAGACCTGCAGCATATATAGCGGTGGTACCAACATCAGCAGGTTGATAAACATGCTGAACAGCGCCACATAGCCGAAGCTTCTTCGACAGAAGGCGAGGACCTTACGCAGGTCATTCTTCTCTGCAGCCATGATGGTTCCCCCTGACATCACCCCTCTTGTGGTGATGGTGTTGTTGTCGTTATCCGTGGTTTTCTTTTTTTTGTGATGTGTGGCGCATCTTCGATCTATTGATGTTCTCTTGAGTGTTCTCCTGAAGACCCTCGGAAGTGTTCCGAGATATTGGTTCGTCCGGGTGATGTGATGATGGTGAAAAAGAGCCATGAAACGGAAATGGGTCTCGATGGGATAGTAGCGAAAATATGGCCAACCACAATAGCGATGAAGGCAATGAGGCCAATGTTTTCTTCGACTTTTGCAGAGAGGAAAGAATGCGATGGTATCCCTGAATAAAGGGTGTTGGAGAAAAGTGGAGGTTAGTCTGCTTTTTTACACTTTAAGTCTCATCGTTGGGTTGGTTACTGCTGGTGCTGTCAGTGCTATTTAACTGAATTTTTTAAAATATGAAGTCTAGTATTTTTAGTTTAGATAACTAAAAAAGTCAATTTTTACAATGGCTTGAACGTTACATATCTTCCTTTATTGAAGGCTAAGTGGCGTTAGCGTTAGCGCTGTCAAAAAAATCTTGCTGTATGTCGATGGGGTTATAGAATCAGTGAAGGTGGGCTACATCTTATGAGTTTTGCTGTTTCGAGCACGGTGGCTAGTGGAGCATAGAGGCTAGTGGAGCTTGGCTAGTGGAACAGAGTGGCGAGTGACAGCTTTTCTCCATGGGGTGGGTTCCAAGGGTGTGGTCGGCAAGGGTAAGACCGGAAGAGCATCAGAAAGAGGAAAGGATGTTTTCGCGAATCGCGGAAACATTCGTTACCTCAGTAATGCAAGGGTAGTCGTAAATAAGACCAAGCTTTGGCAGTGGATGCCGACAATAAAATGTGGTTCGTCAAGGACTGATCATCCGATATCATTGTCAGGGGATAGCTCATGTTTTCCATGTCATTTGTTGGTCGCGGTCGCAAGTCCTTTCAAAAACGCCTGGAAGACAAGGCGCATTTCCTAAATAAAGATTTCGAGTTGCATGACGTGGTGGTGGCGCCCCATCCCGGGCGCTGGCAAGAGGCTGTCGCGGCCGTGCGCATGACATGGGAAGACGCGTCAGGAGCGAGAAGCGTCTTCGAGAAATTCGAAAGACCCTTCGTGTTCGAGCAGTTGCCGACGCCCCCCATTGGCAAGCTGGGAATGATGATCGAGGCGCTCGACGCCAGAGGAGCGCTGCTCCCCGGTGTTGCCGCCCTGCGTGAAGTGCTGGTGCAGGACGCCGAGGCCGATGCCGATGATGGAGCAGAGCAAGGCTCCACGGATCCTGTGGCAAGCAACCCTGAGCCAATCGACCCAGCCGTGGGCGACGGCCCGGGATCGTCAGCGCAGGATGTCGACGGCCCGCAGGCGGGCGCCAGCGATGGTGACGGGGGAGGCGACGGCGCTGATATGGACAGCGCGTCAGGGGCCGCGGGTTCTGCCGCAGCGTCCTCAGGGCCTGCTTCAGGTGCCTCTCAAGACGCTTCTCCAGACGCTTCTCAAGACAGCCTTCCAGACAGCTCGTCAGCCCCCTCGTCAGACACCCCGCCTGCAGCGGCTGCGGCCCCGGCAATAGTGGCCCTGGCGGCCCCCGTGGGCTTTTCGCTACGCATCCAGGCCGAAGACGATGATGCCAGCGACGGCGCATCGGCCAGTATCACCGGAGATACCGGCATCGCGGTGGTGGATGATCCGGCCAACCCGGACGCGGCGGACGCCGAGGGCAATGCCTACGTGGACTATGGCAATGGGGTGGCCGGCGGCGAGAGCCTGACCTTTACCTTCGACGTGCCCGAGGCCGGTGAATACGACCTGGTGCTGCGCTACGCCATGGGCGCCGGTAATCGCCCGCTGCGCCTGGACGTCAACGGTGAGCTGTTCGACCGCATGTTCGACCTGACCTCCACCGGCGATGATTTCACCAACTTCGAGCTGACCCAGCCGGTACGACTGACCCTGGAGCAGGGCACCAATACCATTACCTTGACCTCCAACGGCGCCAGCGGGCCGAACATCGACTATCTCGAGATCACCGCACCGGACCCTGACCGTTACGTGATTCAGGGCGAAGATATGCAGCTGTCTCCGGCGGAAGACGCGCAAGACAGCGGTACCAACCGGGTGGCCACCCTCGACACCATCGCCGGCTTCACTAATGGCAACGAGACCTTCCGGGTCGGTGCCGAGGGCGCAAGCTACCTGGATTGGGCCTTTGGCAACGCCAACGCCACTGCCGACGTTACCCTGAACATCGCCACCGCTGGCACCTACGCCATCAGCATCACCTACGCCACCTCCAGCGCCCGCCCGCTGGACCTGATGCTGGTCGACGGCGGTAGCACCACCACCCTGGCCACCTTTGACTTTGCGCCGACCCTGGAGCCGGTCTACTACCCGGACGATACCGAAGCGGATATCGCCGCGGCCAACCGCCCAAGTCTGAGCGGCGGCAACCTGCAGAGCCAGTGGGAAGGCTGGACGGTCGAGACGGTGGAGGTCGAGCTGGCCGCCGGCAGCAACACCCTGCGCCTGGGCGGCTACACCAATGGTCCCAATATCGACAAGATGGAGCTGGTGCTGGTCAGCGCCGCGGTCACCGGGCCCGATATTGCGCCCCAGGTGGTCCAGGCGGAAGACGCCGAGCTTGGCGCCGCCAACGATGCGGGCACCCTGGTGCGTGACCCGGCCAACCCCGAGGACGGGACCGGCTTCCAGGGCCTGCGTCCTGACTATTCCGGGACCGGCTATGTGGACTTCGGCAGCGTGCCCGGCGACAGCCTGACCTTTACCGTGAACGTGGCCGAGGCGGGGCAGTACGACCTCAACTTCCGCTATGCCAGCAACGGCGACCGGCCCATGGACATGGCGGTCAACGGTGGTATCGCCAGCGCCCTGGCCTTCGTCACTACCGACCCCAATGCCACCAATGAAGCGCCGGAAGGCTTTGATGTGTGGTCCTATCAGACCCAGACGGTGGCATTGCAGGCGGGCGACAACACCATCACCCTGGCGATTCCCAGCGGCGCCGGCAGCGGCCCCAATATCGACCGGCTTGAGCTGACCACGGCGGGCTCCGGCCCGGTGGGCGATGTGGAAGGGGACGAGGGCGATGACCTGGCCTTTACCACGCCTGACAGTGTGGTCAACGCCGCAACCGTCGACGCTGTGTCCTTTACCGTCGCGGGGCTTGATGACGATATCGTCTACGTGGGCTTGAGCTTCGATGACGGCGCGAATGTAGAGGAGGTCACTCCGGACGCCAGCGGTGCCTTCAGCCTGGACCTTTCCGGTCAGGCCGACGGTCCGCTGTCGGCCACCCTGTTTGTCATGGACGCCTATGGCAACCGTGGGACTCGCGAGCTGGCCCTGACCCTGGATACCACCGCCGACGAAGGCGGCGATCTGACGCTGGCCGGCCCGGCAGACCCGGTGGCCCAGGCGGATAGTGCCGCCGTGACCTTTACCCTGGCTGGGCTGGATGCTGACGCCGACAGCGTCGAGGTCAGCCTGGATGGCGGCGCCACGCGCATCCCGGTCGGGGTCGATGGCGACAGCCTGCAGCTTGACCTGTCCGGTCTGGGCGGCGGCAGTCATCCCATTGTGCTGTACGTGACCGACGTGGCCGGCAACGAAGCCACTACCTCGACCCAGGTGACCCTGGAAGACGACAGCGATGCTCCGCTGACGCTGGACTTTGCCGCGGGGCCGATCACGTCCTACGGCGGCAATCAGGACAACCCCAGCCAAGGCACTGGCGCAGCGTCGGAAGATGCAGGGGCGACCCTGGCCTTGACCGACAACGTATGGAAGCGGGTGGCCCTGGGCGAAAACTACCAGATTACTGCGGATACACGGCTGACCCTGGAACTGGATGCCTCGAGCTCCCCGGTATCGGAGATCATCGCCGTCGGTATCGACCCGGACGACAACCCCTTCGGTGGTGGCGGCAGCCTGTTCCAGCTGGGCGGCACCCAGACCCAGCAGGGCTTTATCGACCTGCGGGGACAAGGCACCGATGATGATGGCGATGGCGTCCTGACCTTTACCATCGACCTGTCGTCCCTGGCCGGCTCGACCATCGACTCCCTGGTATTCGTCAACGACGATGACCTTGGCGCCAAGGGCAGTGCGCGTTTTTCCAATGTGACGCTTAGCGAAGCCACCACCGTGGACACCAATCAGGCCCCGGTGGTGGTCGGAGGCGGCGTCGCTGACCTGGTGCTGGACGAGGGCGCAACGCTGGAGGTGGACCTGCCCTTCGAAGACGCCGATGGCGACGACCTGAGCTATCGCTTCGAGGTGGCCGACAGCGACGGCGCGCCCGTCAGTGCCGTTGGCCTTGCCATCGATGGCAGCGTGCTGGGCGGCAGCCTGGATGACCTGGTACCGGGGATTTATACCGTTACCTTGTTCGCCGACGACGGGGAGTTCGAGACCTCCGATAGCTTTGTGCTGACCATCGAGAACGTCAACGACGCGCCGGTGGCCGAGCCCGCCGCGCTGGAGCCATTCTTCGGCGAGGTGGGCGAAAGCTTCGTCCAGATTACCCTGGCGGATTACGCTGTGCTGTTCTCTGATCCCGACGGTGACGACCTGACGCTGAGCGTCGAGGACCTACCCCCGGGTCTTGAGCTGGTCAATGGCGTGATCCAGGGCACCCCGACCGAGGGTGGGGCCTTCAGCGTGACGCTGCGGGCCACCGATCCGGGCGGCCTGTCGGCCATCCAGGTGCTCGACTTCCAGATCGCCGGTACCGATATCGGTGATGTGGTGACCATCGAGGCGGAAGCCTTCAGTGACCTGGATGCCGCCAACCTGATCGTCACCGCCAATACCAGTGCCTCTAACGACCAGCTGATTCGCCTGACCAGCACCGCGCCTGCCGCCATCGGCACCGACCTGGCGGCGGCCGGGGTCGAGCCAGGCTGGTATCGGGTCACCCTGTACGTCTTCGATGAAACCGACGGGGAGGGCGAGCTGACGCTGTCCATCGATGGAACGGCGCTCGAGGCTCGCCATCTGTCGAGTGACAGCCTGACCTCCGACGTGGTGCTCAGCGACGACTTCGGCACCCTGGTGGGCAGTGGTGCCAGGGGCAACGCCGGCCAGAGTGGTAACCGCAAGGCGATCGTGTTCGAGACAGCGGTCGAGATCACCGCCGACTCGCAGCTCGGGCTTGAATTGCGTGGCCAGGGCGGCGAGCTGATGCGTATCGACTCGGTGGCGTTCGAGCGCATTGAAGAGCCGGTCAACAACGCGCCCACCATCACCGGGCTCGGCGCTAGTGTCAGCGTCGACGAGAACTCAAGCGCGGTCGCGACGCTCACCCTGGACGACCTG
The DNA here is from genome assembly GCF_017303055.1 of Halomonas litopenaei. Taxonomy (GTDB): domain Bacteria; phylum Pseudomonadota; class Gammaproteobacteria; order Pseudomonadales; family Halomonadaceae; genus Halomonas; species Halomonas litopenaei_A. Next base: position 375,443 of record NZ_JAEKJT010000001.1, read on the forward strand.
GATGGTGACACCCTGAGCGTGACCCTGGAAGGCGTCGACGCGCCGCTGTTCAGTTTCGATGCGGCCACCGGCGTACTCAGCTTCGTCAACCCGCCCGATGCGGAACTGGCGGTCGACGCCGATGAAGACGGCGTCTACGAAGTCACCGTGGTCGTCAGCGACGGGGAAGACAGCGTGTCCCAGGCGACCCTGATCACGGTCAACGACCTCAACGAAAGCCTGTCCATCGCACAGACGGCGCTCGACGTGGACGAGAACCTGACCGAGATCGGCGCCATCGCGGTACTCGATGAAGACGGTCAGCCTGCCGCGCTGAGCGCACCGGTGTTCGCCATCACCGGTGGCATCGACGCACCGCTGTTTACCATCGATCCCGATACCGGGGTGCTCAGCTTCACTTCGGCCCGTGACTTCGAGCTGGCGGTGGACGCCAACGAGGACAACGTCTACGAGGTCGAGGTCAGCGTCACCGACGATGGCCTGACGACCAGCGAGCTAGTGTCGGTGAGCGTCAATGATGTGGACGAAGCGCCTTTCTCGCCGCTATCGCTGCAGGCCGAGGATGGTGCGGTAGAAAGCTTCGACGTGGATGCCAACGACGCTGATACCCAGATTCGCGATCCCAGCAACCCGGAGCCCAACCAGCCCACCGGTTTGCGTCCGGGATTCTCCGGCAGCGGCTACCTGGACTTTGGCGACACCCCCGGAGACAACATCAGCTGGCAGGTTGATGTGGCCCAGGCCGGGCAATATGACATCAACGTGCGCTACGCCACCAATACCGATCGTCCGCTGGATCTGGTGATCAACGGTGGTGATCCGCTGGTGCTTGCCATGGCCAGCACCGACCCGGATGGCACGGGCCCGGAAGAAGGCTTCGACCACTGGGCCTTCGAGACCATCACGGTGACCCTGGAGGCGGGCAGCAACACCATTGCCCTGGCGATCCCGGCAGGTGCCAACACCGGCCCCAACATTGACCGCATCGAGGTTACCGAGGGCGGTAGTGGGCCCATCGTGATCGATGACAGCGCCGATGACGACGGCGATCTGGCCCTCGTGGCCGCCGACGACAGCCTGGATGATAGCCAGCTGGCGACGGCGGTGTTCAATGTGTCCGGTGTCGATGACGACGTCACCACCGTCGAGGTGTCTTACGACGGCGGCGCCACTCGCACCGAGGTGACGCCGGATGCCTCGGGCAACATCACCCTGGACCTCAGCGGTCTGCTGGATGACCAAAGTGGCGATCTCACGGTGACGCTGATTGTCACCGACGCAGCAGGTAACGAAGCCAGCGTCGATGAGGTCGTCAGCTACGACGATGGCGCTGTGGTGGTGGCGCCGATCACTCTGCAGGCAGAGGACGCGGATATCGTCGACGTCGGTGGCACCGCCCAGGGTGAAGTGACCCGGGTGGTCGACTCGGCCAACCCTGATGACTTTGGCAATTACCGCCCTGGCGCGGTGGGCGAGGCCTATCTCGACTTTGGTACCAACCCCGGTGACCAGATCACCTTCAACGTCAACGCGGTGGAGGCGGGCAGCTATACCGCCACCATTCGTTTCGCCAACGGCGGTGACGCCCCACGGCCACTGGATCTGACCGTCAACGGCAGCGACCAGGGCCAGCTAGGCTTCCCCAATGCCACCGGTGTCACCGAGCCCTGGGAAGAGTGGCAGACCCTCGAGGTCACGGTGGAGCTGGTGGAGGGCGCCAACACCTTCACCCTGACCATTCCCGCTGGCGCGGTGAACGGCCCGAACATCGACCAGGTGGTATTCGACTTCAACGACGGCGTGACCCAGCCACCGTTCAGCTTCAGCATCGAAGGCGAGGCGCTGGATATCGTCGACGCCGATGGCGATACCCAGGTGCGCGACCCGAGCAACCCCGAGACCAACGCCGCGGCAGGCGCGGACGGACTGTGGGATGGCTTCAGCGGTGCCGGATATCTGGACATGGGCGGCGACGTGGGCGACGCCGCGGAATTTCAGGTCAGCGTGGACCTGGCTGGGACCTACACCCTGGAAGTGCGCTACGCCAACGGCGCGGGCAATGGCGCTGACCGTCCGATGACGGTGCTGGTCGACGGGGCGAGCCAGGGCAGCCTGGCCTTCGCTTCCACCGGCGGCGACCCGGTGGGCTGGGAGAACTGGACCACCACCACCATCGAGGTGGAGCTTGCGGCCGGCGATAACACCATTCGCCTGGCCAATCAGGGCACCGCGGGCCCCAACATTGACCTGGTCACCGTCAGCCGTGACGGCGTAGCGCCGCCACGCCCGGTGGAGCCAGGCGACCGCTTCTCGGTGAAGATCAACTTCCAGCCCGAAGGCACCGCGGTGCCCGATGGTTACATTGCCGACAACGGCAAGGCCTTTGGCACCCAGTCGGTGACGGTGGATGGCCAGGTGCACCAGTACGGCTGGGTCACCGAAGAGTCGATCTACGATAGTGACCCAGGCACCGAGCCGCTGGATATCAGCTCGCTGACCAGCGTGGCGGTGAACGACCGCACCGACGATATCGCTGGACTCGACCCGCGCCAGGGCACCTACGCGCACTTTGACCAGCCCGGCAACTATGTGCGCGCCGGCTGGGAGATCGAGCTCGACGATGGCTACTACGAGGTCACCATCTCCATCGGCGATACCAGTGGGCCTTACGACAGCAACAATGTGCTCAATGCCGAAGGACAGCTGTTCAACGACCCCTTCACCCCGTTCCGCCCGGACGACTTCCCGGCGGACGGCAATCCTGCCGATGACACCGAGGGCGTGCGCTCCGACCTGGTGACCCGCATCGTTCAGGTCACCGACGGTCGCCTGACCCTGGACTCCATGGGACTCGACAACGAGAACACCGAGATCCAGTACATCGAGATCCAGGCGTTGCCGGATCTGACGCCAGGAGATGGACGCGAGGCGGTCGAGGACTACGCCTTCTTCACCGACGCCCGAGCCATCGCCGGGGTGGGGCAAAACGAAGTGGAGGTGGATCTCGACCCGGACGACGGCAGCATCCCCACCGGTGTAGACCCGACCTCTGACATCTTCGTCGGCATCTCGGTGGTGGACGGCCGCGGCGGGGCATTGCTGGAAAGCCTGGCCGATGGCTCCATCCGCCTGTTCGAAACCGTGACCGGCCAGGAGGTCACGTTCAATGCCAACACCACCGGTGGTTTCGACTCCCTGACCATCTCGCCGAGCCAGTCGCTCAAGCCTTTCACCAGCTACACCCTGGTGATCGATGGCTTCCAGGATCGCGGCCCCAACGATGATGCCAGCGCGCCGACCCGGGAGTTCCAGAAGTACACCAACACCTTCGTCACCGGCCCTGAGCCGGAGATCGTGGCCCGTGATGTGGCGTTCAATGATGTGGTCGAGCTCAACGGCGCTGCCGATGGGGCCTTTGGCTTCACCTCGCTGGAGATGAGCCCCGACGGCGCCTTCATGTACATCGCCACCATCAGTGGCCAGCTGCTGCGCTACGACGTGGACCCCATCGATGGTTCACTGTCCAACCGGCTGGAGCTGAGCCTGCCCAACGACTACTTCGATCAACCGGGAGAAACCCAGCAGCGGGGCATCATTGGCCTGGTGGTCGATCCCACCGACCCCAATGTGCTGTGGATCACCGATAACTACCCGATCCCGCTGTCCGGACGTGACAACGGGGTGCCGGACTTCAGTGGTCGCATCACCAAGATCACCCTGGACGATGGACCCGGCTTCTCCGGCACCGCCGAGGCCTACATCACCGGCCTTCCGCGCTCCAACGGTGACCACGTCACCAACAGCCTGGAGTTCCGGGTGAACCCGGACTACGACGCGGACACCAACCCGGATGTGCCGACCCACTTGCTGTACCTGATCCAGGGCTCCAACTCGGCCATGGGGGAACCGGACAGTGCCTGGGGCAACCGCCCGGAGCGGCTGTTGAATGCGGCGGTGATGGAGATCGATCCGACCCGCGATGTGTCGAATGGCCCCTTCGATGTGACCACCGAGCCGCTGCCCGACAACGGGCTCAACCAGCGCTTCGATGATCCGGACGGCCATCCCAAGGACGACCCCATTCCCATGGGCAATGGCGAGTTCCTGGTGTTTGATGATCGCGGCGTCGCCACGGTGCAGGATGCCGACGGCAATGTGCTCGAATCCTACTACGACCCCTATGCGCCCGATGCGGTGCTGACCATCTTCGCCACCGGGGCGCGTAACGCCTACGACCTGGTGTGGCACTCCAACGGCTACCTGTACGTGCCGACCAACGGCTCGGCCGCCGGCGGCAACGTGCCGGATGATCCGAATACGCCGGAGGACGAGCGCTACACCAACGTCGAGAAGCAGGATGACTACCTGTTCCGCATCGAGGAGGGCGGCTACTACGGCCATCCCAACCCGCTGCGTGACGAATACATCTTGAACGGTGGCAACCCCACCGGTGGCAATGATCCCAATCAGGTCGACAAGTACCCGACGGGCACCAACCCCGAGGGCACCTATGACATCGCCGGGGTCTATTCGCTGGGCGAGAACCGTTCGCCCAACGGTGCGGTGGAATACACCAGCGGTGTGTTCGGCGGCAACCTGCAGGGCAACGTGTTGTTCACCGAGTACTCCGGCGGTGACGACGTACGCTCCATCACCCTGGACGCCAACGGCAACGTCATCGGTGACGACGTGCTGCGCGATCCCGACGGCAACGTCATCACCTACGTCGATCCGCTGGATATCATCGAGAACCCGGCTACCGGCCAGCTGTATCTGCTGACCCTGAACCGAGGCAACGGCCAGAGCCAGATCATCCGTCTTGATCCGGTGCCGGGCGGCACCACCGATCCCGGCGATCCGGACCCGGACGACGACCTGATCACCGTCCTGACCATCCAGGCCGAGGATGTGACGCCGAACGATGGCACCTCGGTGACCATCGCCACCGGCGCCGATGCGGAGATCGAAATCCGCGATATCAACAATCCGGAGACCAACCAGAACCTGCCCAATGGCCTGCGTCCCGGCGCCTTTGGCCTGGATGGCAACACCGTGGATGACGATGGCGTGCCGGGGGGCTATGCCGACTTCGGCAGCACCAACGTCGACTTCATCACCTTCAGCTTCGAACTGGATCCCGCTCAGGCCGGTGAGTCGGTGCTGCGGGTGCGCTATGGCAATGGCTCGGACATCGATCGCCCGCTGGAGGTCTTCGTCAACAACGTCTCGGTGGGGGTGGTGTCCTTCCCGCCGAGCCAGGATTCCAGCATCACCGATCCTGACGCGCGCTGGTCCGACTGGCTGACGGTGGACATCACCGCAGACCTGGCCGCCGGCCTCAATACCGTGCGCTTCCAGGCGACCCAGGACACCGGACCCAACATCGACCAACTCGAGATCCTGCGTGAGGAGGACACCACGCCGGGCTTCACCGTCTACGAGGCCGAAGACGCCGTGCTGGGCGGCGCCGTGTTCGTGCCGGAGAGTCAGGATGACCGCAACGCCTCCGGCGATGGCTTCGTCGACTTCGATGGCAGCGGCGATCAGACGATTACCTGGACGGTGGATGTCGCCGAAGACGGCAGCTACGAGATCGGTTTCCGCTATGCGCTTGCCGCCAGCAAGGCCGACCGACCGCTGGGACTGACCATTAATGGCACCGACCTGGGCCAGCTCAACTTCGTCGGCCAGAGCAATGACGACGAGGATGACTGGTTCTTCCAGGAGGTGCTGGTCAATCTGCAGGCGGGCAGCAACACCATCACCCTGACCGCGCCGGGTGCCGTGGGGCCGAATATCGACCTGCTGCGGGTGCCGGACAATGGCGGCGATGTGTTCATCCCGGTCTACGCCGACGTGTCCGACGGCGCGCGGATCGAGCTTGAGGATGGCGCCAGCGCCCGCACCGTCAACGAACTGACCGCGGACTTCTACTTCACCGTAGACAGCGATGGCCTCTATCGTCTGGACCTGGCGGCCAACGCCGGTGGCGATAATGGCGGGTCGCTGGCGCTGACACTCAACGGTCAGGCCGTCGACAGTCTGGCCTATCCGGGGTTGGGCGATGCCGGCGAAGAGGGCGTCTATGTCGAGCTCGAGGCCGGCGTCGAGTACAACCTGCGTGCGGTGTCTGCCGTGGACGGTGCGGATGACCTGGACTACCTGGATGTCACGCCGCTGGCGGGTAACGCCAACGCCGACATCGAGGTGCAAAGTGGCGACGCGGCCTTCTATGCCAACCGGCTGCACTTCAGTTATCTGGAGAACAACGGTGCCTCCAACCCGGACCGCGAGTTCAAGGACAGCGCCACGGTCACCATCAGCAACAGTGGCAGTGAACCGCTCGATATCCTCGAGGCACAGATCGACGGGCCCTTCGTGTTGGCCGATCCGGGCGCGTTCGACGGCCTGACCCTGGCCCCCGGGCAGTCGCTGACGGTCACGGTACTGTTCGACCGCGACGCCTACACGCCGCCTGCCAATGACGCCGGTGACGGGGTGTTTGAAGGCCGCATTCGGCTGGTCACCAACGACGCCGACTCGCCGGTGGCCGAGATCGCCATGGCCGGCTTCTGGCAGGCCCGTGACGAGGGCGGCTGGGAGCCCAACGTCAACGAGATCTGGGAGGTATTCGGCTTCGGCAACCGCATCGCTGGACTGACCACCGTGGGCGGTGGCGAGAACTCGGTGCTCAACGACTTCGACCTGTACCGGCCGGTGAACGACGACGAGGTGCTGTCGCGTTACTGGTCCCTGGCCGATGGCGTGGACCAGGCCAAGATCACCCAGCTGGCGGCCTTCCATGGCAACGGTGGGGCGACGCTGGGCATTCATGCGCCGGGCAACAAGGGCCAGGACATCATCTTCTCCAACCATCAGGGAGACAATAATCAGACCCTGCTGCCGCTGGTGAACAACGGCAACTTCGCCACCGCGACCTTCGGCAGAGGGACCATCCCCGATGGCTGGGCCGGCGATGAGGTGTTCGGTATCGAGGTGGCGGGACTGTCCACCGACCCGTCGCTCAACCCCTCCGGGGGCGGCACGCCGCCGGCGGATGCCGATGGCATCGAGCGGGGCTATACGGTGCGCATGTTCCGGGCCCTGGACGAAGATGGCAACGTGATTCCCAATACCTACCTGGGGATCATGGACTACACCGGCATCAACTATGACTACAACGACAACGTGTTCGTGATCGAAGGCGTCAAGCCGGTCTCCGGCGGCTCGCTCACGGTCACCAACAACGATGGCGTGCCGTCCAACGATCGCCTGGTGATGTCGCGTATCGAGAACCCCGTCAATGCGGCCCAGGAAGTGCATGACGAGGTCACCATCACGCTCTCCAATGACGGCTTCGATGCGCTGACCATCAACGCTGTGGCGGTCAGTGACCCCAGCCTGTTCGAGCTGACCCAGGCCTTCAGTGCCGTGGTGCTGGAGCCCGGTGAGTCGGTGGAGGTCACGGTGCGCTTTATCGCCGATGACCCCAATGACGGTTCGCTGTACGAGGCCAGTCTGATCATCAGCTCGAGCGACGCCGATGAGGCCGAGAAGGTGATCGAGCTGGCCGGTATCAGCCAGAACCAGTCCGAGAGTGGCCAGGAGCCGACGGTGCAGGAGATCGTCAATGCCTTTGGCTACACCACCGACGTCGCCGAGGGGCAGATGAACCAGGGTGGCCTGGTGGAAGCCAACGGCGACGAGATCCTGGCGCCGTTCTTCCAGCGCGCCGACGGAGCCTCGCCGATCACCATCACCCAGCTCGCGGCCTACCATGGCCAGGGCGACATCGCCCGACTGTTCATCCATGACGTGGACAGCCGCGACATCAGCGAGATCATCGCCCACGACGAGGCCGACGGTCAGACCCTGCTGCCGCGCACCCTCAATAATGGCGACAATCTGGCGGTGGCGACCCTGGATCGGGATGATCCGTTCGGCTTCTATGCCGAGATCTCCGATCGTCCTGGGTACATCTCCTGGTCGGATCCCGACGCCAACCTGTACGAGGACACCATCGATGCCATCGGCATTCCCGGCGCCAACCTTAACTGGGACGAGAACGACGGACACCTGATCCGGGTGTACGTGGCCAAGGACGCCGACGGCAACGTGATTCCGGACACGTACATCGTGATCCAGGACTACGCGGGGGTGAACTACGACTACAACGACAACATCTTCCTGGTGCAGAACGTCACGCCGTACGATCCGACCGGCGTCGAGGACGCCGACGGTAACGGCCGGGTGGATCTGTACGACGATGATGACGGTGACGGGACGCCGAACTTCCTTGATGACCCGACGCCGGTCGCGCAGACCGCCTTCAATGACACCCAGACCGCCTGGGCGGTGGGCGCCGATGGCCTGGATCTGGAGGCGCGCTTCTACGACAACGGCGGCCAGGGGGTGGCCTACAACGACTCGGACACCGCCCATAGCGGCAATGCCTTCCGCTCCGACGAGGCGGTGGACATCTCGACCCCGTCGCTGGCCATCGGTTTTGTCGCCGACGGCGAGTGGGTGGAATACACCCTGAACGTGGAGACCGCGGGCACCTATGTGCTCAACTTCTCGACCTCGGCGGTGGCCGGTGGCAAGACCATCACCGCGGCGTTCGAGCAGGATGGCGCCTTCTACACGGGAAATCAGTCGGTGGCGCTGCCCAATACCGGCAGCTTCACCACCTTCACCGACGTCGGGCCCTTGAGCTTTGACCTGGAAGAGGGTGAACAAGTCCTGCGCCTGACCTTCAATGGCGGTCAGCTCGACCTGGCTTCCTTCAGCCTGGACCTGGTGGAGCCGGTTGACGATGGCCAGTCGGCGTTTACCGATGATGGTACGCCCTGGCAGGTGGGGTCGGATTTCAACCTGGAGGCGGTCAACTACGACGAAGGCGGTCAGGGAGTCGCCTACAACGACTCAAGTCAGGCACAGCTGGGTACCAATCCCCGTGGCGATGGGGTGGACCTGGCGGGTGGTGGCAGCGTCATCGGCTGGATCGAGAACGGCGAGTGGGTCGAGTACACCCTGAACGTGGAGCAGGCAGGCACCTATGATCTCGCCTTCCTGGCTTCCCTCGGCACCACGGCCGGCGGCCAACGCAGCATCACCGCTAGCTTCACCAAGGGCGATGGCACGCCTTACGCGACGGCAGGGGCGGTAGAGGTGGATCCCACCGGAAGCTGGACCAACTTTGTCGAGACCGCGTCGACCCAGGTTACGCTGGAGGCCGGCGAGCAGGTGCTGCGCCTGACCTTCAACGGCGGGTCCATGGACCTGCAGGGCTTCTCGCTGTCCAAGGACGGCCAACAGGCCTTCAATGCAGGAGGTAACGCCTGGCTGGTGGACGCTGACGATGGCCTGTCACTCGACGCCGTACTGTTCGACGAGGGTGAGCAGGGTGAAGCCTACAACGAGCTGACCCCGCAGCAGTTCGGCAGCAACTTCCGCGATACGCCGGTGGATATCGTGGGGCAGGGCGACGCTGTGGGCTGGATCGATAACGGCGAGTGGCTTGAGTACACCATCAACGTGGAGCAAGCGGGCAGCCACACCCTGTCCTTCGTGACCTCGGGCCCCAATGGCGGGCGCAGCATCACCGCTTCGCTGGAACAGGACGGTAGCGTCTACGAGCAGGGCAGCGTGGCCACGCCGGTGACCAGTGACTGGGGCGTCTACGTCGATACGGCGGCGATGACCCTGGACCTGGAGGCAGGCGTGCAGGTGCTCAGACTGACCTTCAACGGCGGTTCCCAGGATCTGGCCTCGTTCCAGCTCACCCGGGATCCCGACGTGGCGGCGGCCAGCCTGTCTACCAGCAGCCTGTTGCTGGCAGCGGACGACCCTGTTGTCGATGTCTCCAACGACGATGTGGATGACCTGCCGATGAGTGACGACGTGGGCGTGCAGGGCGTGCAGGACGATGCCGGCCTGTAAGCCAGCGACGACCGGTGACGCCCGCGGTGGGTGAGGCGGGCGTCACCGAATGACGTAAAACGACCAGATGCATGGTCTAAGGGAGGTACCCCTTAGGGAAACGCAGCAGCTTCCCTCAGGGTGGTGTCATCGGCGGAGGCTATCAGGGAGGCTTCTGTCGGACATGTCATGGTGTCCCGTGCCGGCAGGGAGCTGGCCCTGCGCGGATCGTCCCCCTGAACCTTGATCCGCGCAGTTTTTTTTGCCTTTCTCATGGTGGTTGGGTGGCGGCGCTATTGCTTGCGCAGGCTTCATTCCTCGCGCATGGCCCTGGCTAGCATGTCATTAAGCGGTTTTAGCATGTAGCTGGCAAAGCTGCGCTCTCCGGTACGAATCATGACCTCTGCGGGCATGCCCGCGACGAGCGTCATGCCCTCAGGCAATACGCTAGTGACCGGGTCTGTCACCTGGACGATGACCTTGTAGTAGCGCTGCCGACTCGTTTCATCGTCAAAGCTGTTGGCGCTGACATGGCCGATGGTGCCCGCGACCACCTTGGTCAAACGCTGATTGAAGGCACTGAAGCGGATGTCGGCGTGCTGGCCGACATGCAGATGATCTACGTCTTGGTTGGGGACCCGTGCTTCGACCACGAAGCGGTCGTTGGACGGAACCAGCTCCAGCAGGATATCGCCACCGCGGACCACCGCGCCGATCGTGTGCACGTCGAGTCCGACCACCGTGCCGGACACCGGCGCCACAATGCGCGTGCGCGTCAGCCGATGATTGAGCGCGACCAGGCGCTCTTCGGCGTCGGCCACCTCGGCCTGAACCCGCCGCAGGTCCTCGCCCACCTGTTGCTGAAATTCCTGTCGCCGCACCTGCTTGTTCAGTACCAGCTCGCTGATCTGAGCCTGCAGCCTGGCAATGTCCGCTGCATGCCTGGCGTTGTCGCTCTGGTACTCAAGGCTCTCGCGCTCCAGCTCGCGCAGCCGCTGACTGCTGATCAGGCCATCGTCAAACAGGCGGCGATGGCTGGCGATGTCCCGCTCCAGGGAGTCGATACGCAGGTCGGTAATCCCCCGGGTACGCGCGAGCCCCTGGATCTGCTCCTCCAGTTGGATCACCTGTTGATCCAGGGCAGCCAGGGTGTCCGCAAGGGCCTGGCGACGTACCTCAAAGAGGTGTTGCTGCACCGCCAGCACCTCACGCACGCGCTGTAGCCGGGCAGCCGTCAATTCATCGGGAAAGGTCAGCACAGCGGCATTTGCCTGCTCTGCCAGCAGGCGAATCTCACTGGCACGCGCGATCAGGTAATCGCTGTCGGCAATGCGGCGTTCTGCCCGTGCCAGGGTGTCATCGAGGCGGAGCAACAGCTCACCATGCTGCACCTGATCCCCATCCCTCACGAGAATGTCGGCGACGATGCCCCCCTCCAGATGCTGAACACGCTTGGTGAAGCTTTCCACCGATACCGCTCCGGGCGCGACCACGGCCACCGCCAGCTGAGCCGTGGTTGCCCACAGCACAAAGCCGCCCAGGGCGATCATCAGCAGCGCAAAGCCCATGCGGCGATAGACATGCAGCGCTGTCGGCGGCTGGGCTGGCGAAAGGCCCGCCGGTGGGACCACGGGAGAGCCGCCGGCGTCTAAAGAGGCCGGGGTCTTAGCGGACGCCTCGGTGGATGAGCCAGGCGAAGGCAAGGTCATGACGGGCCTCCTGCCGATGCCGGTCGGTGTGGTGTCACCCGTTTGATCACCTTGCCGGGCAAGGTCTTGGCCCCGACCGGGCCGTCGTCGGCGCTGCGGCGGGCGCGCTGCGCGGCCACCTGACCGTCGCGAAGCGTCAGGATACGGTCTACCCGATCCAGCAGGCACTGACGGTGGGTGATCACCAGAGTGGTCGTCCCCTGGCGGCGCAGCCCATCGAGTGCCTGCCCCAAGGCGCGTTCGCCAGCGTCATCGAGGCTGGCGTCAGGTTCATCCAGCACGACCAGGCAGGGATGGCCGTAAAGCGCCCGCGCCAGTCCGATACGCTGACGCTGACCGGCAGAAAGGCCTAGGCCCTGTGGGCCGATGACGGTGTCGTAGCCGTCATCGAGGGACAGAATGAGCTCGTGCACGCCGGCCAGGGTCGCGGCCTTGACCACGGCCTCGGCATCGACGGCGGCAAAGCGCGCAATGTTGTCGGCAATGGTCCCCGCCAGCAGCTCGACGTCCTGGGGCAGATAGCCCAGGTGAGGCCCCAGGGCGTGACGCTGCCAGCCGAGAATGTCGGCGCCGTCGAGGCGCACGCAGCCATCCAGGCGGGGCCAGATGCCCAGCACGACCCGCGCCAGGGTCGACTTGCCTGAACCGCTGGGACCCACCACGGCCAGTTGCTCCCCGGGCGAGAGCGTGAGGCTGATGGCCTTCAAGGTGATGTCCTGGGAACCCGGTGGAGCGGCGCTGACGTTCTCCAGGGTCAGCGAGCCCCGGGGACAGGGCAACGCCATGGGCTCACCTGCCGTTGCCGCGCCAAGCAACAGATTCAGGCGCTCTGATGCATTGCGCGCTGCGATGAAGGACTTCCAGCCGTTGATCAGCTGATCCAGTGGCGCCAGCGCGCGGCCGAGCAGAATCGAGCCGGCGATCATCATCCCTGGGGTCAACTCTGCGACCAGGACCAGCCAGGCGCCGAGCCCCAGGATCAAGGACTGGGACAGCAGCCTCAGCGCTTTCGACAGATGGGTCAGGGTGCCTGCGCGGTCGCTGGCCAGGGACTGCAGGGTGAGGCCTACCCGATGTATCGCCTGCCAGCGATGCTGGATGCTTTCGACCATGCCAAGGGCATGCAGCACCTCGCTGTTGCGCAGGTTGGCCGCGGTGGTATCTCGATTGGACACCTGTCTGGCCCCGGCCTGCTTAAGCAGTTCCCGGGTCCTGGACTCGTTCAGCACCGCCAGGGCCAGTAGCAGCGCTCCGGCACACAGGGCGAAGAGCCCGTAGTACGGATGAAACAGCGTCAGGATACCCAGATAGACGGGTATCCAGGGGGTGTCGAGGAACGCCGGGACCGCTGGGCTCGAAAAGAACTGACGTAGCGTGGCAAGGTCATCCAGCCCCTGGATGGAGGCAGAGCTGGGATTGGTGAGTGCCTGCCGATAAAGCGATTGATGAAGCCGCTGCTGGAGCTGTTCATCGAAACGATTGCCCAGCCTCACCAGCAGGCGCGAGCGCACCCAGTCCAGGCCGGCCATGATCGCAAACAGGAAGATCACGACAAGCGTCAGCATGATCAAGGTATCGACGCTGCGACTGGCGAGCACCCGGTCATAGACCTGCATCATGTAAAAAGAGGGGACCAGCATCAGCAGATTGATGGCAACGCTGAAGATGGCCACATCCACGAGCCCCCTGCGACAGCCGCGCAGCGCTGCGGCAACGGCAGACGCCTCGCGGGATAGAGCATTGTCCTGAGACGGGGGGAAGCGCATGGCGGTGAGCTCTTGGCAGCGTGAATGGAGGCGCTGGCGAGAAGCCTGGTGGCTCTCGATGGTAGGGCCTGGTTCGTCGGTCCGGTTCGTCGGTTTGGCTCGTCGTTCTGGTTCGTTCTGGTTCGGCAGGTTGATTCAGTCCGTTCGCTCGGCAGAGCTTTAGTCGAACGACAACGGAGCTCTGGCAGGGCTCTGGCAGAGCGACAGTAGAGCCCCTGCAGCATGACAACAGAGCTTTCGCACAATGACGCACACAGCAAGGTACTGTGTTCCAGAAAAGGCAGTTCTGACGTCGTTGTCTACCCGCCAGTATTATGTAGACATATTTGAGTAAGAATCTAGCGATTCTTTGTCGTAAGCCTGGTTCAATTTTTCTTTCATATATGACTTTTTAAGCACAAACATCTCGATCAAAGGTGATAAATTATTCTGTTTTTTCTCTTCGATTTTTCTCAGTTCTGAAGATTAGAAAGTATCAATCTCACGAACCATTTTTCTCATCTTGTTGTTTTATAAGAATAAATTTTTCTGTGGTGTAGGTGTTTCTCGACATGTCTTTATGCCTTTAGGCGCATTGTTTTTTTGATTGCCTGTTGGTGTAAAAAAAGTAGTTTCCAAAGAGTATTTTTCGTAGTCGATGTAAGAATATTGCTATTTATTTTTCTGTATAAATTGCGCTTTATTGTGCCCATTGCGAAACTTATTGATGGGGAGGGCGGGGTGTGAGCGATGAAATCCGTACAAACGATGTAAGCGGCAGGAATGATGTCGACGGTGTCAGCGATGTAAAGGATGTCAACGAGGTAAGTCGCGAAAACGCGGTTAACGATGTCGATCACCTGGGGCAGGCCTTGCCGCCGTCCTCGGCGGTGGCGGCCCCAACGGTGATCAGCGAGCGGAGCGTATGGCGCATCAACTTTCAACCTGAAGCCTCTGCGGCAGTGGACGGTTATGCCGTAGACAGCGGCAAGGCGTTTGGCGAACAGGCGATTGAGGTCGGGGGCGTGTCCCACCAGTATGGCTGGGTCAGCGGCGCCAGCATTGCCGACGGCGTCGACAACGGCACCACTCCCCTGTCGCTGGTCGATGTGGATGCGTCCTTGCTGGTTGACCGCTCGGAGAACTTTGACGGGTTGGACCCTCGCCAGGCCAGCTACGCCCAGATGACGCGTGATGTTGGTGTCGACGTCAATGCGGGATGGGAGATCGAGCTGGCGCCGGGCTTCTATGAGGTTACCCTGGCGGTGGGGGATGTCTCCGGCCGTTTTGATGCCTTCTATCAGGTCAACGCAGAGGGCGCTTCGCTCATCGATGGGTTTGTGCCCGCGCGGCCCGGCGACTTCCCGTTGGATGCCAACGTTACCGACGACACCGATGGCTTTCGCACGACGCTGGTGACCAGGGTGGTCGAGGTCAACGACGGACGCTTGACCCTGGACGCACTGGGCGCGGATGCCCGCAACGTCAAGCTGCAATATGTCGAGATTCAGTCGTTGCCGGACCCCACCCCAGGTGATGATCGTGATGCCGTCGATGACTATGCCCGGTTTGTCGGTGCCAGAGCCGTGGCGGGCGTCGGCAGCCAGGCAGTGGAGGTGGCGCTGGATCGGGACGATGGCGGTTTGCCTACCGGGGTGGATCCGGCCTCGGACATCTTCGTGGGCGTTCAGGTGGTGGAAGGCAGGGGAGGTGTGCTGCTGGAAAGCCTGGCGGATGGATCTGTGCGCCTGTTCGAGACGGTCACCGGCGTCGAGGTGAACTTCGACATCAACACCACCGGTGGTTTCGACTCCCTGACTCTATCCCCGGTTGACCCACTCAAGCCCTACACCAGCTATACCCTGGTCATCGATGGTTTCCAGGATCGCGGTGACAACAGCGATATCGATGCGCCAACCCGTGACTTCCTCAAATACACCAACACCTTTGTCACTGGACCGGTGACCGAGAGAGACGCGGACGTCGACGTTGCCTTCGAGGGCACCGTCGAGCTCGACGGTGCTGCAGATGATGCTGTTGCCTTTACCTCACTGACACTTAATGGGGCAGGCGACACCCTGTATGTGGTCAGCATGGGCGGTCAGATTCGACGCTACGGATTAGACCCGGAAGATGGCTCGCTGGGACCAGGTGAAGTGCTGGACCTGGGATGGGATCCATTCGCGCAGCCTGATTCGGTGACGGACAATGTGCGCCGGGCCATTATCGGCGTGGCAGAAGACCCCACCGATCCCCAGGTGCTGTGGGTGACCGACAACTATCCGGTGCCGCTGCTGGGACAGGTGCGCAGGGTGCCAGACTTCAGTGGTCGGCTGTTGAAGATCACCCTGGACGAGGATGGTAGCTTCAGCGGGCAGGTCGAGGTGTATCTGACCGGCCTGCCACGCTCTGCGGCGGATCATGTCAGCAACAGCATCGAGTTTCGCAAGAACCCTGAGTATGACCCGGAATCCCCCGACGCCGGCCCCGAGTATCTGTTGTACCTGACCCAGGGGTCCAACACGGGTACCGGCGGCGTCGACAGCGCCTGGGCCAACCGGCCCGAGCGCCTGCTGTCTGCCACGGTGCTGGAAATTGATCCGAGCCGAACGCCTCCCGAGGGCGGATTTGACGTCACGACCGAGCCCCTGCCCGAGGATCAGACCCGCTTTCGCGACGACGATAACAACCTGAAGGATGATCCCATTTCCATGGGAAACGGGCGGTATCTGGTCTTCGACGAGCGCGGCGTCGCCAGCGTCCAGAACGTCGATGGTAACGTCCTGTCGACGTTCTACGATCCTTTCGCAGAGGACGCGGTGGCCAAGATCTTTGCCACCGGTATCCGTAACGCCTATGACCTGGTGTGGCACTCGGATGGCCGGCTGTACGTGCCTACCAACGGGGGCGCCGCAGGAGGCGTGGTGCCGGACGACCCGGCGACACCACAGGATGAGTCGCTGATCAGCGTGGGGCTCCAGGACGATTTTCTGTTTACTGTCGATCAGGGGGGCTATTACGGCCACGGCAATCCGTTGCGGGATGAGTACATACTGGATGGTGGCAACCCTACCCGCTTTGAAGACGCCAACGAGGTGTCGACCTACGCGCCCGGCACCCAGCCGGATCCCAACTATCGGGTGGAAGATACCTACGCTCTGGGACCCAACCGCTCACCCAATGGGGCCACAGAATTCACCAGCGACATCTTTGGCGATGCCCTGAAAGGCAGCCTGCTGTTCACCGAGTTTTCCGGCGGTAATGATATTCGCTGGATACGCCTGGACGATGACGGCAAGGTCATCAGCGACGATGTGCTGCGTGACAGTGACGGCGGCGTCATCCGTTACAACAGCCCCCTGGATATCATCGAAAACCCGGCCACCGGGCAGCTGTATCTATTGACCTTGAATCGGCGTACCGGCGAAAGCCAACTGGTCCGTCTGGATCCGGTATTGCCAGAACCGCCTGAGCCGCCGGAGCAGCCTGTGAAGCTGGCTACCATCCAGGCCGAGGACGATACCCCGAACGACGGTACCAGCGCCACGCTGTCAATGACCGGCGATGTCGCGATTTTTCAGGGCATAGCAGAGGGCACGCCAGGCCTGCGACCGGGCAGCTACGGCAACGATGGCAATCTCGATGATCGCGACGGTGTCGGTGGCGGCTATGCCGACTTTGGCGTCAGCGCCCAGGATTGGATCACCTTTGGCTTCACCCTGGCGCCGGAGGAAGCAGGCTACAACGTGCTGCGCATCCGCTATGCCAATGGCGGCGGCAAGGAACGCCCACTGGAGATATTCATCAACGGCGAAAGCCATGGGCTGGTGAGCTTTCCGGCTGCCCCGAGCCTTCCCAGCCTGGATGAAAGGTGGAACCTGTGGATGACCCAGGATGTACAGATCGACCTGCCGGCGGGGGAGGTCGAGGTTCGCCTGCAATCCCTAGGCAGGGCGGGCCCGAACATTGACCAGCTCGAGGTGTGGCAGGGCGATGCCTTTGGTCATATGGGCTATGAGGCAGAAGAAGCGATGCTTCAGGGTGTGGTGCCAACGTCCGATGACAGTGGTCGTGATGCTTCTGGCGAGGCCTATGTCGCGCTGTCCGACGCCCAGGAACAACGTATCACCTGGGCGATTCGGGTCGAGCAGGACGGACACTACGAGCTGGGGTTTCGCTACTACCTTCCCGCGGATGGCGAGCCGCGTCAGCTGCCGTTCTCGCTCGATGGCGTCGAGCTGGCGCCGCTGCAGCTTGCGGCGGACAGCGAGACAGCCGATGACTGGGTGTACGTGAACGTGGAGGTATTCCTGGAGGCGGGAAGCCATGCGCTGGCGTTGGCCTCAGTGGGGGGGAGTGCGGTCGACGTCGACCTGCTATGGGTGCCGGACCTGTCACGGGAAGCCATCCGTGAGGCTATCAACCACCCAGCAGACGCCACCGATGGCATGCGTATCGCGCTGGATGACGGCGTGTCTGGCCTGGTCTCCAGTCCGCGCGCTGCCGATGCGTTTTTCACGGTCAGCGAGTCAGGCCTATACCGACTGGACCTGACGGTAGGCGAACCGGGGGACGAGATTGACGTCACCCTCAATGGGGAGCCATTGCCGCCCCCGTTGCAGGCCGACGATGGCGCTGGCGGGGTGTTCTGGTACGTCGAGCTTGAGGCCGGCACCGAGTATCGCTGGCACCTGATATCGGATGATGACAGCAGCTCCCGGGTCGAGGCGGTGGAGGTGGCGCCGGTCGCTGTGGCAGAGGGGGCCGACGTGAGCCTGGTGAACGCCGAGAGCCAGTTCTTCCACGACCGTCTGTTGTTCAACTATTTAGATATCAATGACTTTGCGGCCCCTGATCGGGATTTCAGGGAAACCGGCCTGGCGCGCATTACCAATGAAGGCAGCGAACCCCTGCAGATTCTGAATGCGATGCTCGATGGACCCTTTAGGCTGGCCGATGCCGACGCGCTGCAAGGGCGCGTGCTGGCAGCAGGCGAGTCCATCGACATCACGGTCATGTTCGATCGTGACAGTTACCAGGCGCCCGAGCGCAATGACGATGATGGACGTTTCTTTGGCCGGCTGACGCTGTTGACCAACGACGCCGACTCGCCGGTGACGTCCCTTGAGCTGGCGGGCTTCTGGCAGGCTCAGGACGAGGGCGGTTGGGAACCCACCGTGGATGAGATCTGGAGCGTGGCCGGGCTTGGCAACCGCATCGGCGGGCTGCCCCTCGCCGGTGGCGGCGGTGGGCCTGGCTCCCCCCTGTACGACTTTGGCTACTATCGTCCTGTCACTGACGAGGAGGTGCTGTCGCGTTACTGGACCTTTGCCGACGGTGTCGACAGCGTGCGCATCACCCAGCTCGCGTCCATGCAGAATCCCGGTGGGGCAGCGTTAGGGGTACATGCCTTCCAGGATACCTCCCAGGATCTCAGCCTGCTGCCCCACGGCCCGGACCAGAACCAGTCGCTGCTGCCACGCACCTTTGGGCGTGGTGAGTTTCCGGAGGTCACCTTGCAGCGCTCTGACATACCGGAAGACTGGACCGGGGACGCGCTGTTTGGCTTCGAGATCGCGAGGCTGTCGTCAGATCCGTCCCTCAATCCCACTGGCCAGGGCACGCCCCCAGCCAATGGCCCTGATCTGGAGCGAGGCTACTTCATTCGTCTGTTCCAGGCCCTGGACGAGGAGGGCAACGACATCCCGGATACCTACCTGGTCATCCAGGATTTCAATGGCGGTAATTTCGATTACAACGACAACATGTACGTGATCGAAGGCATCAAGCCGATGTACGACGGCGATGGCGTGGTCCCGACGGCCCTAATGACTGGACAAAGGCCCGACCAGCAACTCGACCAGCAGCCCGTTGCGGACGTCACCATGTGGTCAGAGGAGGCGCCGCAGCCAGACGTGGCGCCACAGCCAGACGTGTCGCCACAGGGGGATCTTCGCCCGTGGCTTCTGCGGCAAGAATCAAGACAGCAGGAGGCTGAGCAGCAACGCCAGGCACCACCGCCCTCTGACGATATCGCGGAGGTGCAGGGCCTGCCCGATTCCGGGAGCGATATCTGGTGAAGGCGGGAGTGATCGAAGTTATAGCGTCTTGATTTGGCGACACTTGGTGTGGTTGCCCGGCGACAGAGGTGGTTGTACGAACTTTGCGATACCCTACGACGATATCGCCTCTATGGGTTGTCACAGTGAATCGATAACCAGAGGCAAGAGTATCAGGGTCAATAGGGGATCAAGAGTATGCCGATGGTAACTTCTGCTGCGAAATGGCTGATGCCGCTTCTGCTGATCATGACCGTTGCGGGCTGTAGCTACGAACCGGCGCGCATCTCGTCTGAGCCGTTGATCATCCTTGACGATGATCATCGTGACCACGGCGGCCATCACGGCGGCGACTTCTGTCCGCCGGGGCAAGCCAAGAAAGGCCGTTGCTAGGCTCTACTGCCAGCAAGGCACCAGTGTCAGCCAGGCGCGGTGGCTAGCCGCCGCACCGACGGCTGGCAACTGCCTTGGGATGGATGTCAAAGGTTGACCGACGTCAATTAAACGGGTGGCCTGCTGGTGGTGGCAAAAACGCCAGGTCAGGCCACGCCAAGCTGGCCTGCTACGGCCAGCTTGGCGGTGATGATGGTCCCGGGAGTGGTATCAAGGTCGGGTTTTCCGGCACTATCATGGGGTAGACTCGCTCAGGAGCAGGCTTGGCTTGCTATGGCCCGAGCTGCTGTGGCCTGAACTGCTGTGGCCTGAACTGCTGTGGCCAGGGATAGACTCGCTCAGGTACCGTTTCGTGGAGACGGTACTGAAGTGGTGCCCCAGGGTACGCAAGACACGGGGAGCGAGGTCGCGTCATCACCGGAGACCGATGTAGATGAAACTGTTTTACCATCCTGACCAGGAACGTCACGCACCCCCTCAGTTCTTGAAGCGAGGCGTGTTGAGCGATTCGCCCGAAGGGCCGCGTCGGTCAGAGTTGCTGAGCGAAGGTCTCGCCGAGGTCGGCCTGGCGCTGACCGCACCCGCCGAAGTCGACAGTCCCAAGTTGAGGGAGCGGCTCAAGGAGATCCATACCGAGCGTTACCTGGATTTTCTCGAGACGATTCATTCCCGTTGGCAAACGCTGCCCGATGCCACCGACTTCGTGACGCCCAACGTGCATCCCTGCGGTGGTGGCAAGCATTATCCGCGACATCCGGTGGGTCAGGCTGGCTGGCATCTACACGACATGGCCTGCCCGCTGACCGCCACAAGCTTTCAGGGCATTCTGGCCAGCGCCGCGACGGCTCAGGCTGCCGCTGAAAGCATCGTGTCGGGCGCAGGTACGGCGTATGCACTGTGTCGTCCGCCGGGGCATCACGCTGGGCCAGATCGCGCCGGGGGCTTCTGTTATCTCAACAATGCCGCTCTCGCGGCCACCGTGCTGCGCGAACATGTGTCCCAGGTGGCCATCCTGGATATCGATCTTCATCACGGTAACGGCACCCAGGACATCTTCTACGACCGCGGCGACGTCTGGACCGGTTCGCTGCACGCTGACCCTGCGGACTTCTATCCCTACTACTGGGGTGGCGCAGAAGAGACCGGCATCGGCCCTGGGCTAGGGGCCAATCTGAATGTCCCGCTGCCGGTGGGCAGTGGCATCGATGCCTTCCAGGCTGCGCTGGACGAGCTGCTCGATGCCATGGCGAGCTTTAGCCCGGATGCACTGGTACTGGCGCTGGGGCTGGATGCCCACAAGGATGATCCTCTGGCGGGGCTGAGCCTCGATACTCAGGACTTTGTGACGATTGGCCGCCAGGTGGGCGAGCTGGGCCTGCCCACGGTGCTGGTGCAGGAGGGGGGTTATCCGACCCCGGCGCTGAGCCGTAATCTCGCTGCCTTTCTGCGCGGGTTCACCGATACCTGAGAGCGCTGGGCATGAGTTTGCTGCGGCGACCATGAGTTTGCTGCGGCGACATTGTTGCGGCCACATAGCACGGTCGCCTTAGCCGCTGACGTCCTCTAGAGCTGACGTTCTCCAGAAAAGCGCCACAAAAAAGAAAAGCGCCACGACCGATGGACGTGGCGCAGCAATCTTTTCGCTTTCTTTCCTCCCTGAGGCACTATCCCGGTGCCTGAACTCCCTCGATGCGTCCTGCATCGTCGCATCCGTGACGCTCATGGGGCAGTATCCGTTGCCCGATGTTGCCTGAACACGAGTGTAGTATGTCCTGCCAATATGACAAATCCGTAAACGCCGCGTGATGCTTTGGTGACATCCCGCAGCCAGCGCTTTTCTGGTATCCTTCGCGCCGACTTTTGCGGGAAACCTGCGCTATTCCTGGCTTTGCGCCGAGGTTTTCCCCTCCCTCAACCCTCGTAACCCCAACTCGG
This sequence comes from Halomonas litopenaei, assembly GCF_017303055.1. Lineage (GTDB taxonomy): Bacteria > Pseudomonadota > Gammaproteobacteria > Pseudomonadales > Halomonadaceae > Halomonas > Halomonas litopenaei_A. The sequence continues at coordinate 397,205 of NZ_JAEKJT010000001.1, forward strand.
ATGTTCCTATGAACGCTGTAATTATTGCCGTTCTGGTGATGGTGGGCCTGTCGCTGGCGCGGGTCTCGGTGGTGCTGGCGCTGGTGGTCGGCGCCCTGGTGGGTGGCCTGGTCGGTGGTCTGTCCATCGAGGATACCCTGGCGGCTTTCAATGACGGCGTAGGGGGAGGTGCCAAGGTGGCGCTGGCCTATGCCACGCTGGGGGCCTTCGCGGTGGCGATTTCTCGCTCGGGCCTGCCTGACCTGCTGGCCCGACGCCTGATCACCTTGCTGGGGCAGGAATCCAGTGCATCTCGCCAGGCCACGGTCAAGTATCTGTTGCTGGGCAGCGTTCTGTTGGTCGCGGTATCGTCCCAGAACCTGATTCCCGTGCACATCGCCTTCATCCCGATCCTGATTCCGCCGCTGCTCAAGGTCATGAACCAGCTGCGTATGGACCGTCGCGCCGTGGCCTGTGCCCTGACCTTTGGCCTGACGGCGCCCTATATGCTGCTGCCGGTGGGATTTGGCGCGATCTTCCTCAACGATATTCTGCTGGCCAATATCAATCAGGCCGGGGAGAGCCTTGGCCTCGAGATCGGCCGTGCCATGGTGCCCATGGCGATGGGCGTGCCCGTGGCTGGCATGTTCCTGGGATTGCTGGTGGCGGTGTTTCTGTCCTATCGCAAGCCTCGTGACTACTCTGAGGCCGAGCTGACCCATCATGCCCACGGCCATGAAGCGGGCGACACCGAGGAGCCCCGCGCGCTGGGGCTGATCATGTCGGTGGTGGCCATCGTCGCGGCGCTGGGTATCCAGCTTTACACCGGTTCCATGATCCTGGGCGGGCTGGTCGGTTTCTCGCTGCTGTCCATGGGCGGCATCTTCCGCTGGCGCGAGGCGGACGACCTGTTCACCAGCGGCATGCGCATGATGGCGCTGATTGGCTTCATCATGATCTCCGCTTCGGGCTTTGCGGCGGTGATGACGGCCACCGGCGATATCGAGAGCCTGGTCAGTGCCAGTGTCGAGGTCATCGGCGACAACCGCGGCCTGGCGGCGCTGCTGATGTTGCTGGTCGGTCTGTTCATTACCCTGGGCATCGGCTCCTCGTTTTCCACCATCCCCATCATTGCCGCCATCTTTGTTCCGCTGGCGGTGCAGTTCGGTTTCTCCGATCTGGCGACGGTGGCCCTGGTGGGTACCGCAGCGGCGTTGGGTGATGCGGGTTCACCTGCCTCGGATTCCACCTTGGGTCCGACCTCGGGGCTCAATGTGGACCGCCAGCACGACCACATCTGGGATAGCGTCGTGCCGACCTTCGTGCACTACAACATTCCGCTGGTGGCCTTTGGCTGGCTCGCGGCAATGACGCTTTAGTCCTGGGTGCCCGTTGAGGCCCTACGCAGACGTCCTTGCCAGCGTAAGCGGCAAAAACCTAAGCGGCTCACGTCAGGCAATGACAGTGCACACGCGATAGACCAAAACAGTGCCCGTGCTCCCGCAGCACGGGCATTGTCGTTTCAAGGGGGGTGTAAAGGGGGGCTGTAAAGGGTGTTTGACGATATCGCTTACGGGTTGTGCTGATCCGTCACTTTGGTCCAGGCTAAGGGACAGGGAGTCGCGAGATCGAGTCGTCGAACACGGCCAACTGTCGGCAAGGCTCGGCGCTGAACTCTCTACAGGGAGAGCAAGACGTTCCTGACGGCAGGGTGTTCCAGAAGGAACGTCGTACCCGATGGAAAGACACTTCACATGGAAAGGAGCCTCTAGATGATCAAGGCAACATGGTGGTTAGGCGCTAGCCTGCTGGTGGCGGGTACAGCACATGCCGCGACCGAGGTGGAGATGCACCGTGTCAGTACTGACGGCGTGGGAGACAGCGTCGGTACCATCACCTTCGAGGATAGCGATCATGGCCTGCTGATTACGCCTGCCCTGGAAGGGCTGGACACCGGAATCCACGGCCTGCACGTACACGTCAACCCGGATTGCTCTCCGGCAGAGAAGGGCGGGGAAGTGGTGGCTGCTGCCGCTGCCGGTGGTCACTATGACCCCGAGGAAACCGGCACCCATCAGGGCCCCTATGGCGATGGACACCTGGGGGATCTGCCCGCACTGTCCGTAGGACAGCAGGGCGAAGCCGAGCTGACGACCCTCGCCCCAAGGGTGAAGGAGTCTGACCTGAGCGGCCGCGCGATCATGATTCATGCCGGTGGCGACAACTACAGCGACGAACCCCACCTTGGTGGTGGCGGAGCCCGCGTCGCCTGTGGGGTCATTGACGGGTAAGCGTCAGCCCGAGCGGGTCGCGATAATGTCGCAATAGTGTCGCGACCCGCGTTTACGTGCACGATGTTGTCGTTCTAGCCAATCAAAAGCCGCTCTACCCAGGTAAGAGCCGCTCTAGCCAACCAAGGGTTGCTCTAGCCGGCCAAATGCCGCTAGCGGTTGTCGTCGGAAGGAAGGTGACTTTCCAAGGAGGACAGCCAGCCTCGCAGCAACGATAGCTCCTTGCGCGAGGGAGTAGCACGGGCGAACAGGGCCTGCAGCTGCTCTTCGGTTTTTGCGTGGGGCTGGGTGATAAAGCCACTGCGTTGCATGACGCGGCTCAAGTGGCTCTGAAAGTGCCCCACCTGCTCACGCGTAGGCGGTGTCGCTATAGAGCTGGCACCGGCCGTAGACTCACCCGCGTGCTTGCGCCATGCCCGCCTGACCTCGTAGGACAGCACCTGTACCGCCTGGGACAGGTTCAAGATGCCGTAGTCAGGATTGGCAGGAATGCTGACCTGATGCGAGCACAAGCGAATCTCGTCGTTGGTCAGGCCGTAGCGCTCGCGACCGAACACCATCGCCACGGGACTGCTGCGAGCATCCTCCACCAGGTCCTTGGCCAGTTCATCCGGCTCGTCGTAGTGGGGCAGTGGCAGGCTACGCAGTCGCGCGCTGGCGCCGACCACCCGCACGCAGTCGCCAATGGCATCTTCCAGACGCTCGACCACTCTTGCTCCCTCGATCACATCCAGCGCGCCCGCCGCCAAGCGGCTGGCTTCCTCGTCAGGAAAGGCACGGGGATTGACCAGCACCAGGTCCGTCAGGCCCATGGTCTTCATGGCGCGGGCGGCGGAGCCGATGTTGCCGGGATGATAGGTCTGGACGAGAACGATGCGGATATTGGAGAGCATTCGACAGCAAATCGCAGTAGAGACAGGGAGCGCCATTGTAGCCGCCAGCGGCCTGGCGGGGAATGAGCGTGCTCTCACGGTCTAGAGCGTTAGTGCGTTGGATGCGTGATGGCAGGCGTATCTGGGCTGCAATGCAGGCAAGACGAGTCTAGTGCCTCCGACGTGGGATGCACAGGCAGGTAGCCGTACTAAGTGTGTCGTGAAAAAGAGGCCGCATGTGCGGCCTCTTCTGCTGGCGAACGTCAAGCGTATTGGGCGCGGTAGCTTTTGACGCTCCGAGAGAAAGTGACGAGCATGACCAGCATTAGACCCATCATTCCACCCAGGATCAGAGCCAGCGCTAGCACAAGCGATTTACCCGGACCATCGCTTGCCGCAGGACGGTAGGCAACATCGACGATCTCTGTGACAGTGATATCGTCAGGCGTGACATTCTTTGCACGGAGCAAGGTGTTTTCTTGCTGAAGTTGATTGTAGGTGTCGATGAAAGGAGAGTCAGACTCCCGTGCTTCAAATGCCTCTATGCGGCGCTGATGCTGAAGTTGTTCCAGCTGCTTTTCAATCTGCCTAATGGCCGGGGAAGTCATAGGCTCATCTAGTCCCTGCGTGAGAACCTCTCGCTCAGCAGACAGGGCTTCTGTTCCTAGAAAGTAAAGTGGAAGATCGCTGCCGATACTCACATTGTCGTAGACGACTCGGTCTGGCGTATTGCCTCCTGCCATGGATAAAGGAGTGGTCGGTTGGTGGATGGAGAGGCGAGCAGCAATATCTTCAGCTTGTTCGAGAGTACGAATACGCTCCATGCGTGAAGAACGCTCAGCCGCTTGCTCCGCAGCAAGTTGATCCTGTAACTCTAGGTGCCGGATATAGTGTTCTTCATTCATCCTTGTGACCGTGGCATCTAGCTCATCTTGGTAGGCCGCTAGATGCGCATTCATGGACACTTCATTAATGGCGATAGTGTTTTGAATGCTGCGCTCGACACGTTCAATAAGCACTCGCGTGTATTGATCTTGAGACCAAAGATAGTAATCGTTGAGTAGGGAGGCTCCGTCTACATCTTCGGGGTAGCTATAGCGAATTTCGCCTTGATCAGACGATGTGCTGTCCGCTGATGTGACTGATAACTGCCTAAAGCTTTCGCGTAGCGCGCTGGTGTCTTCTTCGGGAGCATTTTCGTTGCTCAGCATCCTTGCGTAGTCAGGATGCTGTGCGAGGAATGCGCGAAAACGCTCAAAGCTACCCAGACGCACTTCAAGCTCTGTTTTTGCTTGAAGCGGAGTAATAGCAAAACCAGGCACATGGTTAATGACGTTGAGGCCATCGCTCGTCTGTGTATAACGCAATGTCGAGGTATACGTAGAAGTAGAGAACCACAAATAGATGCAGGCCAAGAGCATGCAAGTGACAACGCTGGCGGCTATCCAGCGCCATCCATTAAGAGTAATGATCGCAATATCACGTAGATCGATCTCATCGTTCTCAGCATGTCTTTGGTAATGATGAGGTGTCAGCGATGTCATAACTGAGGCCTCCAGACAGCCAGCCGGGCGGTAAGACCAATGACGTGTGCAAACAGGACGGTCAGTTCCGTAAGCAAGACTTGCATTTCTGAAAGGTGGTTGGTGCACAGCAACACAATCGGAGCGATGGTTGCAAACAGCATGATAAAGGCCGTAATGAAGCGCCGCTCTTTGAAGGCGAGACAGCCAGGAAGTAGTAGCACCATAGGAGGTGATACTAGAGACTTTAGAGTTGACATAGCGTTTATGAGCCCTGCGTGAGCCGTTGAAGAGTGATCATTGCCACTTTTTTCGGGGCCGAATTTAGCAGGTTGAATGCCTGTTTGTAAGCCATCTAAACATTATTTTTCATGACGAGGCTCGCGTGCGTTTGTTTGTCGTTGAGACTGTATGGCGAGTGCCTGGCGAGAGTTTGAGTCAGCTAGTGTTAACAGGTAGAGATTGAAGTGTATTAAAGAATTTCAGTATGTAGCGAAATGTTTATATGTCTTGTGTTTTTAGAATTTGGTGTCAAGGCAGTGGGTGGCTGAAGACGAGTACGAGCTGCCATAACCTTGTTACGGAAATAACAAGAGAAATAATCAGTTGTGAGTTCTATTAAAGAGGCGCTATGGCCCCTGCGGTAAAAACATGCTCTCACCGTATGTGCGTTGCAGTAGCTGTTTTTTTGACGGAGCGAGTGTCAAAGGAGGCAGTTGCTGTTACAAAGTTGTATGGTTTGTGCTCCGCGGCAGCACGGATCGCGCATGCTTCTGAAGCGCTGCCGCCTAGCATAGGAAGCTACATCGACCTTCGCCATGTCTCCAGGGCGGCGATATGGCTGGGGCTGATGCCGCAGCAGCCGCCGATAAGGCGAGCACCGCGTTCGAACCAGCGTGTGGCGTAGTCCAGGTAGCCCTGGGGAGTGATCTGCCGATCCTGGGTCAGGGTGGCATTGGCCTGATGGGCTGCTGCAATGGGCGCGAAGCTGTTGGCGTAGGCGCCCAGCGGCAGCGAGCAGCGCAGGCGTCGCATGGCGTCACTGGCATCGATGAGAGCCTGCTCGATCACTTCTGGAATCGAGCAGTTGAAGAGAATGGCATCGGCACCGCCCTGGCAGAGTTGTGTGACGGCTTCTGCCACGCTCTCGCCGGAGCGCAGGCGCGCCACGTCGGTGATATCGTCCTGCAGGGTCAGGGCAAACCAGCGTGGTGCGTCGCTATTCGCCAATACCTCCTGGACGACAGCGATTTCTTCCAGGCTCGACAGCGTCTCGGCCAGCCACAGGTCCACGAAGGGCTCTTGAGCGCGGTAAAGGTCCGTCAGCAGCGAGCGTGCACGATTGGCGTCAAACAGGTCCGGGCGGTAGCTGCCCATGACGGGGGGAAGGCAACCGGCGACCTGGGCGCGGCTGCTGGAGGCCTCGCCGGTCTGATCGGCCTGCCATTCCCTGATGGATCGCGCGGCTAGCCGGGCGGCTTGGGTGGCAAGGGCGATACCCTGCTTCTGGTAGCGTTCTTCGCCGAGATGGAAGGGCACGCAGGCGTAGCTGTTAACCGTGATGACACGGGCGCCAGCATCAAGAAAGTTGCGGTGGGCCTCGACCACACGATCAGGTGCCTCGATCAGCGCCTGGGCGCTCCACAGCGGTTGTGAAAAGGGCGCGCCGATACGCTTCAGCTCTCGCCCCATTCCGCCATCCAATAGCGTCAGTTCCATCGCTTGCCTACCTCGAAAAAGCCGGGACATAGTGAACCACGGCAAGAATCGTTCGATAAGTGAAATGTCCTCAGCGTGGATATGAGGCGGATCGATGAAGAGGGCGATGGCAATGGCTATGGCGCCTAAGCGTCGGGCATGAAAAAGCCCTGCCGCAGGGGCAGGGCTTTTGCTTATGCTCTAGGGCTAGTGCGCTAGGGCTGGCACGCCAGAGACAAGTGGTTCGTCGCCTCTGGGTGCGGGGCCGGGCAGGCTAGCCTGCCCGTGGGGGCACTTACATCATGCCGCCCATGCCACCCATTCCGCCCATGCCGCCCATGTCCGGAGCAGCGTCTTTCTCGTCCGGATCGTCGGCGATCATGGCTTCGGTGGTGATCAGCAGGCCAGCGACGGAACCAGCGGACTGCAGTGCAGTACGGGTCACCTTGGCCGGATCCAGCACACCCATGTCGAACAGGTCGCCGTACTCGCCGGTCTGGGCGTTGTAGCCGAAGTTGCCTTCACCGTCTTTGATGCGGTTGACGATGACGGAGGCTTCCTGGCCAGCGTTGGTGACGATCTGACGCAGCGGAGCTTCCATGGCGCGCAGGGCGATGGCGATACCGTGGGTCTGGTCTTCGTTGTCACCCTTGAGACCAGCGATCTTGGTCAGGATGCGGATCAGGGCAGTACCACCGCCAGGCACGACGCCTTCTTCGACGGCTGCACGAGTGGAGTGCAGGGCGTCTTCGACGCGAGCCTTCTTCTCTTTCATCTCGACTTCGGTGGCAGCACCGACGCGAATGACAGCAACGCCGCCGGCCAGCTTGGCGACACGCTCCTGCAGCTTCTCGCGATCGTAGTCAGAGGAAGTCTCTTCGATCTGAGCGCGGATCTGGTTGACGCGAGCTTCGATGTCGCTGTCGTTGCCAGCACCATCGATGATGGTGGTGTTTTCCTTGGACATGGTCACGCGCTTGGCGGTGCCCAGGTGGTCCAGGGTAGCCTGCTCGAGGTTCAGGCCGACTTCTTCGGAGATCACAGTGCCGTTGGTCAGGATAGCGATATCCTGCAGCATGGCCTTGCGACGGTCGCCGAAGCCAGGCGCCTTGGCAGCTGCCACCTTGACGATGCCGCGCATGGTGTTGACCACCAGCGTTGCCAGGGCTTCGCCTTCGATGTCTTCAGCGATGATGACCAGCGGCTTGCCAGCCTTGGCCACTGCTTCCAGAGTCGGCAGCAGTTCGCGGATGTTGGAGATCTTCTTGTCCACCAGCAGGATGAACGGATCTTCCAGTTCCACCGCCATGGTGTCCTGGTTGGTCACGAAGTACGGGCTCAGGTAGCCGCGGTCGAACTGCATACCCTCGACCACGTCCAGCTCGTCTTCGAAGCCGCGACCTTCATCGACAGTGATGACGCCTTCCTTGCCGACTTTCTCCATCGCTTCAGCGATGATCTCGCCGATGCGAGTGTCGCCGTTGGCGGAGATGGTGCCAACCTGAGCGATAGCCTTGGAGTCGGTGCAGGGCACGGACAGAGCCTGGATTTCCTTGACCGCCGCAACGACCGCCTGGTCGATACCGCGCTTCAGGTCCATCGGGTTCATGCCGGCAGTCACGCCTTTCAGGCCTTCGGCGACGATGGCCTGGGCCAGAACGGTAGCGGTGGTGGTGCCGTCACCAGCAACGTCGGAGGTCTTGGAAGCGACTTCCTTGACCATCTGCGCGCCCATGTTCTCGAACTTGTCCTTCAGTTCGATTTCCTTGGCGACGCTGACGCCGTCCTTGGTCACGGTCGGTGCGCCGAAGGACTTTTCCAGCACCACGTTGCGGCCTTTCGGGCCCAGAGTTGCCTTGACGGCGTTGGCCAGAACGTCAACACCACGCGCCATGCGCTTGCGGGCATCATCAGAGAACTTGACTTGTTTCGCTGCCATTTTCTGTACTTCCTTTGAATCTAAGCGTCAAAAGTGAACGTTGAAACGACCGAGTCAGTGGCGTGGGCTCAGCCCTCGACGACTGCCAGGATGTCGGACTCGCTCATGATCAGGACTTCCTCGCCGTCGATCTTCTGCTTCTCGACGCCAAAGCCATCCTTGAAGATCACGGTGTCGCCGACCTTCACGTCCAGAGGACGTACGTCGCCGCTCTCGAGAATCCGGCCGTTACCGACGGCGAGCACTTCGCCACGAGTCGGTTTTTCCTGGGCGTTGCCCGGAAGCACGATGCCGCCTGCGGTCTTCTGCTCTTCCTCAACGCGACGGATGACGACGCGATCGTGCAAGGGACGGATGTTCATTGCTCACGTTCTCCTGATGGTTTTGCAAGGCCGGGGCATCCACCCGCGGCGGTTCATTGTTCACTCTCGTCGTGACGCAGATCGCGGCGAGAGCTGGAGGTCATGGCCAGGCTGCCGATGAAAGTGGCAGGCCTTTGTCGGCCCTCCTGTCAAAGGCGAGGGAGCAACCCCCTCACCGAAGCTTGATGCTGATCTGGTAAGTGGGGCTGGTGAAGGGGCTTTCAAGGGCGAGGACGAAATTTTTTTCACACTCATGTGACCTGTCAGCGCATCACGGCACAACCTTGGCGCAAACCTGGGCATGCCCACGCGCAATCTCCTCCCACAAGGGTGACGACAGGTGTGACGACAGGAAAACGACAGGGGTGATGACAGGGATTACGACAGGTGTGACGAGAGGACTGATGAGATGGAGGAGAGAGGGGACGACAGGAATAGTGAGAGGGCTAGGGATAGTGCTGGAGGGAGCGCTGAGTATAGCGCCATGAAAAGGGGCGAAGACAGGGGCCGTTAACGCCACTATCTCCGCCCCTGTCTCGGCCCCTGTCTCGGCCCCTGTCTCCCTAAGGCTTAGCGTCGACGATCGTCCTTGCTGATAAATTCGCCTTCGATGGGGTCGCCGTCACCGTTGTCGGAGCCCTGTTGCTGCCGTTCTTGCTGCTGGCTGGTGTCAGCGTCGCGGCCAGAGGCTTGCTCCCAGCCATTGGCTGAACCGGCGCCGAAGTCAGGGCCTTGCGAGCCACCGTAGCCAAAGGTAGAGCCACCCATCTGGAAGCCCTTCATGCGAATGCCTACCTTGGCCAGCAGCTTGCCCAGCAAGCGACGAGCGTCCGGGATCAGGCACATGAAGCCAAGGGCATCAGACAGAAAACCTGGGGCCATCAGCAGAGCACCGCCAAAGATCAAGGCAGCACCGGTCATCAGCTCCGAGGAGGGGATTTCGCCGCGGGCCATGCGCTCCTGGGCGCGGGCGAAGGTCGCCACACCCTCACGACGGATCAGATGCAGGCCGATAAAGCCGGTAGCCAGCACCAGGGCGAGGGTCGACAGCAGACCGATCTCACTGCCGACCGAAAACAGCACGGCGAAGTCGAGCAGGGCAAAAATGGTGAAGATAAGAAGGAAGGGCATGTCAGCTCCGCGTTGTGGTCTGTTGAGAAGATGGGGGTGAAAGGCGAAGAGTTCAAGCATCAACCTCTGGCGCTGATGCACAGTACCTATCGGTCGCTCACACCGGCGTCCCCATCGCAGCGTGGTTGTGGTCCGTCGGTGGCTGTGAGCGTCTGCGGCGACCCGCAGCTGTCACTGCATCACAGTGGAATGTTGTCGTTTGCGTTTTTGCGTGAGTGACGTGAGGTTGACTATCGACTCGGACGGATTGATTGGTGCGTCAATGGCTTATAGCGGGTATGCCATCGCCTGCAAACTAGCGTTTGGCGCGAGCCGGGTGTCGGAAGGTAGCGCCGCGCCGGGAAACTTGGCATGCTGCAACGCAATAACTGCTCGTTGTGCAGCGTTCCGGGTCCCCGATCCGTGGAGCACGCGTCGGCGAGCCACCGACCGGCCTGTCAGCCATGGCACGGCTGGTGCTTACCAGGGGAAACCGTATGCAGTTGGAAAATGCCGTCATTGCCATCACCGGTGGTGCTCGTGGCCTGGGACTCTCCATGGCCCATCATCTGGGCAAGCTGGGTGCCCGGCCTGCACTGATCGACTTTGATAATGATCAACTCGACAAGGCCGTCAACGAGTTGGTGGACGCCGGTATCGATGCCCGCGGGTTTGTCGCCAATGTGGCGGACGAAGCGTCGGTCACGGAAGTCTTCGCCGACATTCGCCAGGGCATGGGCCCGCTGGATGGGCTGATCAACAATGCCGGCATCCTGCGCGATGGTCTGCTGGTCAAGGCTCGCGATGGCAAGGTAGAGAAGACGCTTGGGCTGGACGCCTGGCAGGCGGTCATCGACGTCAACCTTACCGGCGTGTTCCTGTGCGGTCGGGCTGCCGCCGCTGCCATGATCGAAGACGGCCGTAACGGCGTTATCATCAATATCTCCAGCATCTCTCGGGCCGGTAACATGGGGCAGAGCAATTACGCCGCCGCCAAGGCCGGTGTGGCTGCCTTGACCGTGACCTGGGGGCGTGAACTGGCGCGCCACGGCCTGCGTGTGGCTGCCGTTGCTCCCGGGTTTATCGAAACCGAGATGACCGCGTCCATGCGTGAAGACATGCTGGACAAGCTGACGGCTGGAGTACCGGTACGCCGCTTGGGGGCTCCCGAAGAGATCGCCAAGACCGTGGCCTTTATCTTCGACAATGACTACGTCAATGGCCGCGTGATCGAGGTAGACGGCGGTCTGCGCCTTTAAGCGTGGCCGTTTCGATCTAGCGCTGGCGCCTGATGACCTGCAAGCACCCGCCACGTCCCGTGGCGGGTGCTTGCGCAGCGAACGCTATTCTTGGTGACGCCGATCGTGACGCCGAAGCGTCAGTCGGTACTGATTTCGTCCTTGAGCCGCGCCACGGTGTTGGCGCCGATGCCTTTTACGCGAGTCAGGTCCTCTGCGCTGGTGTAGGGTCCATTGACCTGGCGGTCTTCGACGATGGCTTGCGCCTTGGTGGGCCCAATGCCCGGCAGCTCGGCCAGCAGCTCAACACTGGCCTCGTTGACGTTGATGGGTGCAATGGTTGGGCCTTCCGCAGCGAAGGCCGGATGGGCCAGGCTGAGCCAGGCGACACTAAGCCAGACCAGCGTCACCAGCGTGAGCCCATGGAACCCGCGACGACGGACAGTGCGGTTGGTGGTAGACGTGCGGTGATGGACAGACGGGTGGTCGTTGAATGTTGGCATGAGAGACGTCCTGTTGTTGTTGGAAATGGGCGGCCAAGCGCTGTGTGTCAGCAATAGCAGCAGCACCTGTGCCAGAAAGGCCGCGCCGTCGATCCTATAGGTGTGCGCCAAGCCCTCCCGAGTGAACAGTCGTTGGCGTTGTCCTGGTGGCCGTCGGCTGTCTTCTCTCACCTTAGGGTTAGATAAGAAAACACTGTTATAAGAATATTCTTAATAAAATATCAGTCATCTATGAACATCTGAGCCAGCCAAGCGGCAGCGCAGGTAGCGCCAAGGCTGATATACTGCGGCGATTTGGCGCCCTTTGCCTGCTGCGGGCTAGCCGGTAGCGGGCCTGGCTCAAGGCCTCGGTATTGCCCCCCGTGCAAGGGCAGTACTCCCGGATCAGCAGGGCGCCAGCGCTTCGTTCACTTCTCGCCGGAGGCCGCCGTGACCCCCTCATCTCCCTTGATCATCGCCCTCGACTACCCCTCCATGGACGCCGCCCTGTGCATGGCAGACCGGCTGGATCCGGAACGCTGCCGCGTGAAGGTCGGCAAGGAATTGTTTACTCGCAGCGGGCCAAGCGTGCTCGACGCCCTTCACGGTCGCGGCTTCGAGGTATTTCTCGATCTCAAGTTCCACGATATTCCCAACACGGTGGCCGCAGCGGTGCAGGCGGCGGCAGAGCAGGGCGTGTGGATGGTCAACGTTCACGCCTGTGGCGGTCGTCGCATGATGGAAGCGGCCCGTGAGCGTCTTGAACAGAACGGGCTGTCGACCCACCTGATCGCCGTGACGGTGCTGACCAGCATGACCGCCGATGAACTGGCGAGCACCGGCGTGTCGTCGCCGCTGGACGAGCACGTGGAGCACCTGGCGAAGCTGGCCAAGGATAGCGGCATGGATGGCGTGGTGTGTTCTGCCCAGGAGGCCGCCCGTCTGAAGGCAGCCTGTGGCGAAGACTTCCTGAAGGTCACGCCGGGCATTCGCCCGAGCTTTGCCCAGGCGGGGGATCAGCGGCGGATCATGACGCCCCAGCAGGCGATGGAAGCGGGCAGTACCCATTTGGTGGTGGGGCGGCCCGTGACCCAGGCAGAAGATCCGATGGCCGCTCTTGCGGCGATCGAGGACGAGCTCAAGGGCTGACGCTCTGTTGCAGCGCTATTCGCCCTCGATGCCGGTGATTGGCTTGGTTGTGCCCCAGTTGCGGCAACGGGGGCACTGCCAGTGCAGGTGTTCCCCCGAGAACCCGCAGCGTCGGCAGCGATGCCGCGGCAACGCCTTCAGCAGCGGCTGCGTGTGTTGACGCAGTAGATCAAAGCGAGTGTCACCGGCGTCAGCGCCGCTGCGCTGGTAAAGCCCCATCAGATAATCGACGCCGCCCAGGCTCGGCTCCTTCCTTAGCTGTTCGGTAATCAGCTCGATGGCTTCGTCATCGTTGCCGCGTACCTGCCTGAGCGTCTGGGCCAGCAGCACAATAACGCTGGTGCAGGGGTTGAGCTCCAGCAGGCGCCGCAAGTGTTCGATCAGGCCCTCGGCATCGTCCAGCAGCTGATAGGTGCGCTCCAGCGGCTCCAGCAGGGTGGGGATGAACACCACATCCTGCTGGGGAATACGGTCAAGAAACTTCAGCGCCTGGCGGTACTGGCCGGTGTCGCGGCACAGCTTGGCATGCACGAGATTGGCGCGGATGCAGCGCTCGTCGATGGACAGCGCTTGCTTGAGGTGCTTGCGGGCGACCCCATGGCTATTGGAGGTGCGAGCTATCTCCGCCAGCTCGCAATGCCAGTGGGCTGCCGCGCGGCGCAGGTCGTCGTGCTGGCGGGTCAGCTGCGGTACGGCAACCTCGATGGCGTTCTGCCATTCCCCTTCACGCTCGAACAGGTCCACCAGGAGCCGCTTGGCGTGGTGGCGAATCTCGGCGTGGGTGTCCTCCTTGACCAGACCCTTGAGCAGCCGTTCGGCACGGTCATGCAGACCCAGGTGCAGGAAGTCACGGGATAGCTCGAGCTGGACCCAGGCGCCCTGGTGGGCATCGAGGAACGGCCGGGCGAGCAGATTCTGGTGAATCTTGACCGCTCGGTCGGCCTCTCCGCGAGAGCGAAACAGGTTGCCCAGGGTGACATGGGTCTCGATGGTGTCGCTGTTCACTTCAAGCGCGGAGATAAACGTTTCGATGGCCCTGTCCTGCTGGTCGTTGAGCAGGTAGTTGAGGCCGACGAAATAGTCGCGATGCAGGCTGGGGGCAGGGCGTTGTTGCGGACGGCTTTCCCGCCGGCCGAGCGCCCAGCCAATGGCGAGGGCGACGACCAGCAGGCCCAGTAGCAGGAGATCCGGCATTCAGGGCAGTTCCTTCATCTCCTGCACTCGAAGGCGGTCGAGTTCCTTGCGCTGCTGCTGGTTGTGGCGCTGGGCGCGGGTGAGCAGCGTGCGCAGCCTGATGTAGACGCCGGTCATGGCGAGCATGCCGAGCAGGACGCCCACGGCCAGGGAGGCCAGCAGCCAGACGGACAGGGATGCCTCGGGCAGCTCGAACCAGATCAGGTTCAGCGGCAGGGCCTGCTGGTTATTGGTCGCGAACAGGATACCGATGATCAGTACCGCCAGCAGAATGATGGCCATGATCAGGCCTTTTAGCCAACGCATGTGTGACTTCCCGTAGTGAGACGAAGAGAGGTTGAGCCAGAGATAACGGAAAACGCTGGCGCGAGTGGGCCCAGACGTTGGTCGCTAGTATCCCAGCGCACGGCTGGCATCGACCTGTTCGCGCAACTCCTTTCCTGGCTTGAAGTGTGGCACGAACTTGCCTTCCAGCTCCACCGCTTCGCCGGTCTTGGGGTTGCGTCCCACCCGTGGCTCCCGATAGTGCAGAGAGAAACTGCCGAAGCCACGAATTTCGACGCGCCCGCCATCGGCCAGGGTGTCGGTGATGTCATCCAGAATGAGGCGCACCGCAGCCTCAACGTCCTTGATCGACAGCTCGGGCTGCCGCATGGAGATCTGCTCTATCAGTTCGGACTTTGTCATCGGTTATCTCCGTGAGTCCCATCTGGGTGATGAGCGCTGGTCAGGCCAGTGTCGAGGACCGCGTCGATCGCAGTCCCTTGTTTTTAGATAGCATACTTTTCAAGTGTTGATAAAACAACGCACTACATTGATCGACATTCGTGGCAGGCCCTTGCCCGGCATCACCTTTTTCGCCGCCGTGCGGCTGCCCGCCGCTGGTGCCTGCGCTATACTGGCGCCACACTTAACATCCCAGACGAGGTTCCCCTTGGATCAACCGTCTTCCGCGGCCTCTCAGCTCGAGGCCGAGCGCAAGCGCCTGCACTGGCACTCCCGTCGCGGCATGTGGGAGCTGGACCTTCTGTTGCTGCCGTTTCTGGAACACCGCTACGATGAACTTGATGAGGCCGACAAGGCCGCCTATCGCGACCTGATCACCGAAGAGGATCAGGACCTGTTTATATGGCTGATGCGTCGCGAATGGCCGGAAGAGCCGACTCGCCGGCGTATCGTGCAGATGATCGTGGACTATGCAGAGACCACGGGTCACGGCCACAATCGGGGCCTCTGACCGACAGCATCTCGCCCATGGTGCAGTGGTGGTGGCGGTCAGTCTGATCGTCGCCATCGTCCTGCCTTCCCCGCTCGGGGGATATGCTGTTGCCTTGCTCGGAGCTGTGCTGATTCGCAGCGCCCGCCATCCTCTCCTCGGTCAGTTGCGCTGCCTGCCTGGGCCACAGGCCACGCCGGCCGCGTCGCCTTCTGCCATTTTGTCCGCGACGTCCCTCACGCTGCCTTCCACACTGTCTTCCCCGCTGCCTTCCACACTGTCTTCCCCGCTGTCTTCCACACTGTCTTCCACGCCGCCTGTGTCGAGGTTGCAGATGTACCTGAGCCCCTGTCGCTGCCCTGGACGATTTCCTAATCTATGGCCCTGTCGATGGCGCCGATGGAGGCAAGGCGTCATGACGTTTGTCGCCGGGCTGGCGTCCGTCTCAGTGCCTGTTCCCGGACACTGGCAGTGGCGTCCTGGCGTCTGTCAGGACGGGCGAGGGCCCGTCACTGCCTCAGAAGACAGTCACGCTCCCTGGCACGACATCGACCTCTATTGCATCAGTGTGGGTCATTACCTGATCGCCCTGCGCTGGCATGGCCGAACCCACTGGCTGTGGCATGACGCCGTGGACCCCGGTGAATGGTGGCAGCTCAAGCGTTACCTGCTGGGAATGGAGGCCTCGAACAAGGGGCGCCTGGCGAGCGAGCACGATCAATAATGCGACGAGAAACGCGACTCGTGAGAGGACGGCGTTCGCACGTCGTAGCATGATGATGAGCGGGGGTAGCGGGCACCTAGAAGGGCAGGGTCAGCTGCTGACGCGCCTCTTGTGGCAGCAGCCTGACGCCAACCCCAAGCAAGCGCACCGGACGTTGTGCCCGTTGCCAGGCCTGGTCCAGCAGCTGCGCAAAGGTCGCGGGGTCAGGTTCCAGGCCGCGGGACTCCAGGGTAGTGGTGGTGAAGTCATCGAAGCGTACCTTCACGAACACGCCAGCCAGGGGCGGCCGACCGTTGCGGTCGATACGCGCCTTGAGCTTTTCGCACAGCTCCACCAGTGCCAACTGCGCGGCGCTCAAGTCGGGCAGGTCGCGTCCGTAGGTGCTTTCGACGCTGATCGACTTGCGTTCACGCTCTACCTTGACCGGCCGCTCATCGATGCCGCGGGCCAGTTCGTACAGGCGGCGGCCGAACTTGCCGAATTCGTCCAGCAGGCGATCAATGGGCTGGGCGCGCAGCTCTTCGCAGGTGGTAATGCCCAGCGCATCCAGGCGCGCCCCGGTAGCCGGGCCCACACCGTGCAGCTTGCGCACGGGCAAGGCCAGCACAAAGGACTCGACCTGGTCCGGGGGGATGACCGTCAGGCCGTCTGGCTTGTCCCAGTCGCTGGCGATCTTGGCGAGAAACTTCGACGGGGCAGCTCCGACGGACACAGTGATACCGGTGCGTGCCAGGCACTGTTCCTTCAGCCAGCGGGCCATCCAGGTCGCGCTGCCCTTGAAGCCTGCGACATCAGTAACGTCCAGATAGGCCTCGTCCAGTGATAGCGGCTCTACCAGCGGCGTCAGCTCGTGGAAGATGGCCTGGATCTGGGCGGAGACCTCGCGATACTTGTCGAAGTTGGGTGGCACCAGCGTCAGTTGAGGACACAGGCGCAGGGCGCGGGAGGTCGGCATGGCCGAATGGATACCGAACTTGCGCGCCGGGTAGTTGCAGGTGGTGATGACGCCACGCCCCTCACGGGCGCCACCCACGGCCAGCGGGATATCCCGCAGGGCCGGGTTGTCGCGCATCTCGACGGCGGCGTAAAAGCAGTCGCAGTCGGCGTGAAGAATCTTGCGTACCGGTTCCGTCATGGTCTGGCCTGGCAGCGGCGCGGCGTCTATTTACCCATCCGAAAGGGTGAGGCGGGGTCTCGGCCTAGCTCAGCGTCAGCCTAAGTGTTAACCCCAGTGTTGACCCCAGCATTAACCGCAGCACCAACCTTCGCATTAACCTTCCTATTAACCTTTCTATTAACCCAGGGCCTGGCCGTTGCCACCGCGAATGACACCGACTCCAACGCCTTCGATGTTCAGGCTGTCCCGCCGCAGGTCCAGGGTGATGGGAGCGAAGTCGGGGTTTTCCGCCTGCAGGGTGACGTGATGTCCGTCGCGCTGGAAACGCTTGACGGTCACCTCGTCCTCGAGGCGTGCCACCACGATCTGGCCGTTGCGAATGCGTTCAGTACGGTGCACGGCGAGCAGGTCGCCCTCCAGAATGCCAACGTCCTTCATCGACAGGCCGCGCACGCGCAGCAGGTAGTCGGCACGCGGTGTGAAGTAGTCAGGCGGCAGCGGGCAGTAACGATCGATATGCTCTGCCGCCAGGATGGGGCTACCCGCGGCGACTTCACCGATGATCGGCAGGCCCTGGACGGGACTGGTGTCCTGTGGCGCATCGTTGGCGGCAGTGGTGTCGGCTTCCTGGGCTGGCAGACGAATGCCTCGCGAGGTGCCGCGAATCACCCGGATGGCGCCCTTGCGTTCCAGCGCGCGCAGGTGCTCTTCAGCGGCGTTGGGGGAGCGAAAGCCCAGTGCGCGTGAGATCTCCGCACGGGTCGGCGGGTACCCCAGCTCGTTCATGGTCTTGACGATAAAGTCATAGACGTTTTGCTGGCGAGGGGTCAGGGGACGTGTCATGCGGCCTCCCACGGGCGGCGGTGAGTCAGGACGGCAGCGGCAGGGTAGCCCCAGCGTGCTGCCAGACAGCGGGTACCTTCAGCACCCTTGGTGAAGTGTACAGTATGGATGCCTATCCAGTAAAACGGTGATCTGCCTCGAATTTCGCGTTTGGGGTGAGAGGCGTCGTGGCACCGGTATGAGCGGTCTGATGCACACGTTTCAAACACCGTCTGCGATGGTTGATTGTGCGTAGAGAGCGCCTCCCTTACACTCCGGCTAACATTCAAACAATTGTTTCCAACTGCCCTGACTGACTGGACGGAGCCCGCGAATGGCCCAGACCGATACAGTGACTCGCATTCTGGACACCGCCGAGGTCCTCTTCGCTGAACGAGGTTTCGCGGAAACGTCGCTGCGCAACATTACCGGCAAGGCCAAGGTCAACCTGGCCGCCGTCAACTACCACTTTGGCTCCAAGAAGGCGCTGATCCAGGCGGTCTTCTCGCGCTACTTGGACCCGTTCTCCGACCGCTTCCACGCCGCCATCGATGAGTTGGAGCGTGGATACGGCAGCAAGGTCATACCGCTGGAAGTGCTGCTG
Organism: Halomonas litopenaei; assembly: GCF_017303055.1. Taxonomy (GTDB): domain Bacteria; phylum Pseudomonadota; class Gammaproteobacteria; order Pseudomonadales; family Halomonadaceae; genus Halomonas; species Halomonas litopenaei_A. The sequence goes on from NZ_JAEKJT010000001.1 coordinate 415,525, forward strand.
GAAACCATGGCCAGGACGGTGCTGGAAGTCCCAGCGGAGCGTCATAGCCTGAAAGTCTTCATGCGCCTGCTGGGGTTGGCCTATAGCCAGGCCCAGGGGCACCTGCGCCGCTATATCCAGGACCAGTACGGCACCGTGTTTACCCGCTTTGTGGCGTTGGTGCGCAAGGCGACCCCGGAGCTGCCGGATTCCGAACGGTTCTGGCGCCTGCATTTTGTGCTGGGTACGGTCATCTTCACTTTGTCTGGCCTCGATGCCCTGCGCGACATCGCCGAGAAGGACTACGACGAGCACGTGTCGGTGCGCGACCTGGCACGCCGGATGCGGCCAGTGGTGGTCGCGGCCATGAAGGCTCCCTTGCCGGAGCCGCCGCAGGCCAGTTCTCAGGCCTGAAGCCAGAGCCCGAAGCCAGAGCCCGAAACTAGAGCCCGAAGCCAGAACCTAAAGCCAGGCCCGACACCAAATCCGCATTGGAACCACCCGGGCGGTGACGCGTCGAACCGGCAACACGGCAGGTACAGCTGCAGCGTAAACAAACAGGGAGAGACGATGCAGACACCGCGACTTGAAGCATTGCCGCCCGCCGATAGCGTGTGGGTGGAGGTCGACACCTCCACCCAGCAATTGACGCTGTGGCGGGGCAAGCAGCCGGATTGGCAGTGCCTGGTGTCGACCGGCGTTGCCGGCACTGGCCAGCAAGAGGGCAGCGGCCAGACGCCGCTTGGCTGGCACTACATTCGCGCTGCTATTGGGGGTGGAGAGCCAGTAGGTACCGTCTTTCGTGGGCGCCGGCCAACCGGAGAGGTGTTCGACGCCGAGCTGGGCCGTGATAACCCCGAGCGGGACTGGATACTGACGCGCATTTTATGGCTGTGCGGCCTGGAACGGGGCGTCAATCGCGGCGGTAACGTCGACTCTCAGCGGCGCTACATCTACTTCCATGGCACTCCACCGGACAAGCCCATGGGCGTGGCCGATTCCCACGGCTGCATTCGACTGCGGGACGATGCCCTGCTGAAGCTGTTCGATCAGGCGCCCCCAGGTACTCCGGTGTGGCTGCACGATTAAGGTCTCCGCTCAAGAGGCCCGTCAGGCCGCCATTAACGGCCTGAGCTGACAGCTCTTAGGTTGGGCTCAACGACACCCTCGACGCGCCGTGTCTAGATGGGAGCCCGTTACACCACATTGCCCAATTGGAAGATGGGCAGATACATCGCCAGCACCAGGCCGCCGACCACCACCCCCAGCACCACGATGATCAGCGGCTCCAGCAGGCTGGTCAGCGTATCGACCCGGTCATCCACCTCCCGCTCGTAGTGGTCGGCCACCCGGCTTAGCATGCTATCCAGGGCGCCGGCTTCTTCCCCGATAGCCACCATCTGCAAGGCCAGCGACGGAAAGCGCTGTGTTCGCCGCATCGCCAGGTGCAGTCGCTGTCCGCTGGCGACATCGGCCTGCAGCGCTAATACCGCCCGGCGGTAGACATCGTTGCCGCAGGCGCCGGCGGCGGTCTTCAGTGCGGTTACCAGCGGTACCCCTGCCGCGAAGGCGGTGGCAAGGGTGCGGCAGAAGCGCGCCACCGCCGCGTGATCCAGAATCGTCCCCACCACCGGGAGCCGCAGCGACAGGGCGTGAAGCTTGAGACGAGCCGCCTGGGACTTCGCCACCCGCCAACGAACCGCCGCGATCAGGGTGAACAGGCTTCCCAGCGTGACCAGCCACCAGCGTTGAGCAAACTCCGACAGCAGAATGGTCCACTGAGTCATGGCAGGCAGGCTCGCGCCCACTCCGTCGAACATCTGCTCGAATTGGGGCACCACCTTGATCAGCAGGATCGCGCTGACCGCCATACCCACTGCCACCACAGTGGCGGGATACCAGAGCGCCTTGCGCACGCGCCCCTTCAGCAGCTCGCGTTTCTCCAGGTGATTGGCCAGGCGATCCAGCATCTGATCCAGGGTGCCCGACTGTTCGCCTGCCGCAATTAGATTGACGTACAGGCTGTCGAAGGCGGCTCCCTGTCGGGACAGCGCCTGCGCCAGGCTGGCACCAGCACTGACATCCATGCCCAGGGCCTGCACAACCAACCGCATGGCGGGGTTGGACAGGCTGTCGGCCAGCACCCGAAAGGCCTCCAGTAGCGGCACACCGGCAGTCAGCAGGGTGGCCAGCTGACGGGAAAACAGCATCAGGTCCCTGGGCTTGATCTGCCTTTGATAGCGGGCCAACTTGCCGGCGGGTTTGAGCTTACGCGGCGTGATGCCCAGCAGGTGCAGTTGACGCTGCGCATCGGGTCGCCTAGAGGCCAGCAGCATCCCAGTGCAGGCCAGGCCCTGGCGATCTTCTCCCTTCCACTTCCAGCAGAGCTGCCGTTGCTGCGCGGACCTTGACCGCCCAGCCGTATCTGCTCGAGCACCTGAGCGCACATCAGGCCTGACACCCGGGCTGCCGATGGGGTGATGAAAAGCGTCGACAGCAGGGGGAGGTGAAGTGGCGCGTTCCCTGCCGGTAGGCAGGCCGGCGATCAGGCGAGTGCTCTGATCCGTTCCACTGTGATCATCTCCATGTCCAGCACCAGAACCAGAAGCAGAGCCAGGACGAGGATCAGAACCGGGACCGTCGCCATTGGACGGGCGGTGATCCCGATACACAGGCGAGGACGAGTGAGAGGACGAACGGTCGCGGAAGGGCACGTGGTCTGCATCTCGCATCAAGAATTAAAGGAAAGAGGAAAGCCGCTACGCCGTGGTGATGCGGCAGACCTCCGTCAGGCTGGTGACGCCTTCCATCACCCGTTCCAGGCCACTGCGGCGCAGATTGGGAAAGCCCTGGCTGCGGGCGAGGGTGTCGAACTCGTCGGCGCTGCCGCCGCTGAGAATCAGTCGGCGCATGTGCTCGTCCACCGGCACGACCTCGAACAGCCCCACACGACCCTTGTAGCCCTGGGTGCACTGGCGGCAGCCGACGGCGTCATAGAAGCTGCCCTGCTGGGCCTGTAGCGGACTCAGCCCGTGGTGGATGAGCACATCCTCCGGCAGCTGTACCGGTGCCTTGCAGTGGGGGCACAAGCGCCTAGCCAGACGCTGGGCCACGATAAGGGTGACCGCGCTGGCAATATTGAAGGATTCGATCCCCATGTTGGCGAGCCGGGAGAGCGTGTCGGCGGCGGAGTTGGTGTGCAGCGTCGACAGCACCAGGTGGCCGGTCTGGGCTGCCTTGATCGCGATTTCGGCGGTCTCCCGATCGCGAACTTCTCCCACCATCACCACGTCCGGGTCCTGGCGCAGAAAGGCCCGCAGGGTGTGGGCGAAGTCCAGCCCGATACGCGGCGCCACATTGACCTGATTGACCCCAGGCAGCTTGATCTCCACTGGATCTTCTGCAGTGCAGATATTGCGCTCGGTGCTGTTGAGCAAGTGGATGCCCGTGTACAGAGTGACCGTCTTGCCGCTGCCGGTGGGGCCGGTCACCAGGATCATCCCCTGAGGGCTCGCCAGGGCCGTCTCGAACAGCTTTCGCTGGCTGGGTGAAAAGCCGAGCTGTTCAATCCCGATACGGGCGGTGGCGGAGGCCAGCAAGCGCAGCACCAGCTTCTCGCCGTAGACCGTAGGCAGGGAGTTGACGCGAAAATCGATATCCTCGCCGTCGTCCAGTTGGACCTTGATGGTGCCATCCTGCGGCAGGCGCCGTTCGGAGATATCCATGCGTGCCATGACCTTCAAACGCGAGGCGATGCGACTGCGCAGGTTGAACGGCGGCTGAGCGACTTCATGGAGCAGCCCATCAATGCGAAAGCGAACCCGAAAGCGGTCCTCGAAGGGCTCGAAGTGGATATCCGAGGCGCGCTTTCTGACCGCGTCCCGCAGGATGGTATTGACGAACTTCACTACCGGGGCATCGTCGGCCTGGCTGGTGAGGCTAGCCGTCTGGCCGCTGCTAAGGTCCTCGTCGAGCTCGCTTTCGTCTCCCGCTACCCGGCGCGGCTCCGCCCGACTGAAACGCTCACCGCGACTCTGTCCCTGTACCGCAGGGGATTGGCTGCGGCTTGGTGGCGCCTCAGGGCCCAGCTCGCCAATGGCATCGGCAATATCCTCGGCATTGGCCTCGCCCAGGTAGGCGTCCAGTAGTAGGGAGAGCTTATCCATGGGTGCCAGCGCGGGCTTTAGCGGCTTGCCCACCACGAACTGCAGCTCACCCAGTCGAGCGAGCGTGGACGGGTAGGGCACGGCCACGTGCAGATGGTCGTCATCCAGTACCAGGGGCAGTACCTGGTGTTCTCGCAGTAACGCCTGGGGGAAGTGGCTGAGGGGCGGCAGCTGCTCCGCCACCACCGTACTTAAATCGGTAAAGTCGAGGTTGTACTCCTCCGCCGCTGCGCGAGTCGCGGGACCGGGTTCGACGCGTCCCGTCTCGACAAGATGGCGCAGCAAGGTGCTTCCGTGGGCCAGGGCGTCGTGCTCGGCGCGTAGCGCCTCCAGCGGTGGCAGCAGGCCCAGGGCCACCAGACGTTGCCCCAGGCCGCTGTGTGGCCCCTGGGCGTGTCTGTCCCCCACAGTTTGATCAAACGGCACAGTGGTTCCTCTGCGAGCCAGTATCCAGCGTCGACAATAGCGCCAGTTTACGCCTCAGCGAGTGGTCAATTGCGCCGCAGCGCGTGTTTTGCGCTAGCAACCCGACGCATATCAAGGTTTCAGCGCGCTCAGCCCTGCGCGGCACGAGGTCCGGCGTACTATCCCGATATTCCCCGCCGCACCTCCCGGTCCGGCGATACGTCAAGTCCCACTGAGGAGAGAGTCGTCATGGACGCACACCATCCGTCACACGCGGCGACAGCGTGCACTGAAGTCCGTATTGCGAGTGCCATGCAAAAGCCCACCACCACGGCTTCGGCTGCCGATCCACGCGCCGCGGTGCAGGCACAGCCGACACAGCGGCAAGGGCAGGGCGGCTTCACCTTGATCGAACTGCTGGTGGTCGTGGCCATCATTGGCCTGCTGTCCGCCATCGCGATACCGCAGTACACCAACTTTCAAAAACGAGCGGCGGTGAATGCCTGCAAGGAGGAGCTAGCGGCCGCACGAACGGCGCTGTCGATAGAGGGAACCCTTGCGGAGGTGGACGTGGCTAACACGGGGCTCAAGGACGCCTATTCCTGGTCAGCCTGTCTGGACACCAGTGTGAAGTACACGGCAGGCGTTCAAGGAAGCGGCGGTACGGCGGATAAGGACGGTGAGCTATACGCAACCCCCTCCTCAGAGAAATTCAAGACGGAAGCGGTAAAACTGATCATTCCTCCCGTTATGGATGTCGATGACGCCCTCGGCAGTTAAGCGTAAATACCGAAGTAAATGCCAAAGGGTCGCTAATGTCCGACAGATCCACTGAAGAAAATCGTATACCGTCGGATTCTCCGGCGATTGTGCATCACGGTGGCGCCGACGGCGTCACCGGGAGCTGCCACAGGCTCCAGATCACCCCACACCAGGCCATTCTGATCGACTGCGGGCTGTTTCAGGGCAGCGACCTGAAAGGGCAGAGCAGCTTCGAACGCCACCAGATCGAATTTTCCGTCGAAGATGTCGTCGCGCTGGTGGTTACCCACGTGCATATCGACCATGTCGGGCGGCTTCCCTATCTTCTGGCCGCCGGCTTCACAGGCCCCATAATTTGTACCCCGCCCAGTGCCAAGCTACTACCGCTGGTAATTGAAGATGCACTGAAAATTGGCTTTACCCGAGACAGAAGACTCATCGAGCGGTTTCTTGATAGAGTCGAGATGCATCTTGAGCCAAGTCCTTATGGTGTCTGGAAAAGTTGCATAGACGAAGAGCAACTCAAGGTCAAGGTGCGTCTCCAGAACGCGGGGCATATACTCGGTTCTGCATACGTTGAAATTGATGTTGAGGACCAGCGCGCCAGTCTGGATAATCGCTACGTCTTTTCGGGGGACCTGGGGCCGCCCGACACTCCGCTGTTGCCGGACCCCACCCCATTGGAAAAAGCCGACGTCCTGGTGCTGGAAAGCACCTATGGGGATCGTCGGCATGAAGGCCGCAGGACGCGGCGCGCACAGCTCAAGGAAATGATTTATCGTGCACAGCGCGAGGGCGGTAGCGTGGTCATTCCGGCCTTCAGCATCGGCCGCACGCAAGAGCTCCTCTACGAGATAGAGACCCTGCTGCACGAGCTGCAGGGCCAGCACGAGACAGAAAGCCCAGGCCCCGAGCCCAGCGAAACGCCTCCGATACCCATGGTAGTTGTTGACTCACCACTGGCCGCCAGGTTTACCAAGGTCTACCGCGAGCTGAAGCCCTGGTGGGACAATGAAGCGAAGCAGCGACTGGAAGACGGCCGCCACCCCCTAAGCTTCGATGGCCTTGTGACCATCGACAGCCACGACGACCACCTCGACATGGTGGAACGGCTGGCCGAGACGACTACCAGCGCCATCGTGATCGCCGCCAGCGGTATGGCCACCGGAGGTCGCGTCGTCAACTACCTCGCGCGACTGCTACCAGACCCTAGACACACCGTGCTGTTCGTCGGCTACCAGGCCGAAGGCACCCCAGGGCGAGACATCCAGCGGGCAACACCAGGCAGCTACGTCCGCCTCGAAGAGAAAAAGGTCGCCGTCAACGCCACGATCAAGACCATCTCCGGCTTTTCCGCCCATGCAGACCAGCAAGACCTGCTGAACTTTGTGCGAAGCGCCAAGGAATCGGTGGGGGAGGTGCGGTTGGTGCATGGAAGTGAGGGGACGAGGAGGGGGTTAGGGCGCAAGTTTGTCAAAGTTGCTACGTACTTTTTAATCGTCACATGGCCAGTTAAGATTTAGTTCGCAAGTTTAATGCTAAGCAAGTAACAGCTGTTATGCATGTGTAGCTTTTTACTCTCGAAAAACCTTTTCAAAATGTTTTTTCAGTTGTAGAGGCAATATTAAGCGCGCAATAAAGTTGTCGTGATTATTAAAAACTTTTGAAATAATCATAAATAAAAAAGAGTGTAAGGCCATGCAGGCTAAAAAATTCTATTCGCGAGTGTTTAAATGATATCAGTGCTAATTTCAGTGTACAAAAACGATGTATTAACCTATTTTAAAGAATCTATAGAGAGCGTGATCAGCCAAATAAATGGAGATGATGAATTAGTAATAGTATTTGATGGGCCAGTAGCTGAAGAGCTAGAACAGTATGCAAAAGGGCTGGATGGTATTGTAGACACGACTGTGAAAGTTGTCAGTTTACAGAAGAATCTGGGGTTGGCTAAAGCGCTTAACGTTGGTCTAGAGTATTGTAGTAAAAAATATGTAGCCAGGATGGATGCAGATGATGTGTCAAGAGGTGACAGGTTCGCAAAACAATTATCCTATATGGAAACGAACCCAACGGTATCCGTTGTTGGCGGGGCTGTGTGCGAATTTACGATTGACGGAGTCACAAAAATTAAAAAAGGAGCGGAAAGCAATAAAATAGTCGCCTTCTCAAAAACTAGAAATCCACTCAATCACCCTACTGTAATGTTCCGAAAAAAAGATGTGTTGAGTGTAGGCGGGTATAATGAAAAACTATACTACGCGCAGGATTACGAGTTGTGGTGCCGCATGATTAATGAGGGGTTTTGCCTCGTCAACTTAGATGATGTACTGGTGGACTTTAGATTAGGGGAGAATTTTTTAACAAAAAGGAGTGGCTTTAGGTATGTAAGAGTTGAGGCTAAGCTTCTTAGTAGTCTGGTCAAGCTTGACTACTTTAGTTCTTTCGATGCGTTGAGGTTTATGATCTTTCGTATCCCACCAAGGTTATTGCCAACCTCTATACTAAAGCTGGTATACAGAACGCTGAGAAAATAGCAATGGCGTCGTTAAAAAAGCTAGTTTTTTTGGGAAGTGATAAGGTAATAGCACTCGGCTTGCAGTTCCTTGGGTTTATATGGATCGCACGCACTTTGGAGGTTAGTGAATTTGGCAAATTAAATTCAGCGATGTCTGTGTTTGGGATGCTTTCATTTGTAGGCGCACTAGGTGCGTCCGTGTGGTTTCAGAATCAGCTAATAATAAAATCTAAAGAAAGAGAACTTAATGAAATTTTAAGAGATGTGATAGTCTTACGTGGATTGGCAACTTTACTTCAGGCGATGGCCGCTGCAGTAGTATTATATGTCTCGAGTAGCGATGTCCTTTTGCTAGTAGTAGCCTTTACAGTATACCACCTTTTCCTAAGATTTGACGTCTTAGACTTCTATCTTCTAGAAAGAGAAAAAGCTCATGTAGCCGTGCTCGCTAATGTGATTGGTAAAGCCACGTTTGCCATTAGCTGCTATGCGTGTTTTAAGATAGATGCATCTTTATCTATACTCATATTTGCTCTTCCTCTAGACTTGCTTGTAAGCTCATTTATTAAGATGGTTTATCTTTTTAATCGAGAGGAAATATTTAAGAATCAAAAGGCAATTGAGCTAAAAAATCTGATTAAAATTTTTGATAACTTAAAATATTTGGCAATAGCAGGGGCATCGACACCATTATTGTTGCAGTCAGATGTTTTCGTGGTAAAAGCAATAATAGGCGAAGAAGTTGCAGGATTATACGCAGCGGCTTCAAAGATCATAAGCCCTTTTCTTGCCGCAGCGATGGTAGTATCTATAGCGTTTTTCTCTTCAATTGTAACTGGTAGTCGCAAATTTTTATCCGGCTTTTTCCTAACTGTTTTTTGTACCGCGGTGATTATTAGCATTACAGTAATGATGTGGAGCGAAGAAATTATAGTCTTGGCTTACGGCGAACCATTTCGGCCTTCGTCGGAGATACTGGCAGTTCTTGTGATGGCGTTACCCGCCTTCTCCCTCGGGCCAATACTATCAAGGTTCATGATTTCGAAGGGGTTGAATCGGCATGAGGCGGCCAAGAATTGGTTTGTAGCCATTGTGTACCTTGGGCTACAACTTCCTGGAGTTGCCATATGGGGAGCACAAGCTGCAGCGTGGTCATTAGTTGTCTGTAGCTATCTACTGGTAATTATATCATTCTACGTCATTTATAATAATAGAGTTAAGGGATGACTTCGTTGCTTAAGATAACAAAGTATGTCGTACGAGTGCTTCTATTACTATTATTGTTTCCTTTGCTGAACTACGACAGCAGTTTAAATCCAGATATAGGCAATTATGAGATTAATTACGAAAAATCCAAATGGTCTTATGATATTGGCTTCGAGATAGTTGGAGCGTTATTTAGGCATGTGCTGGACTTTTCATTCGAACAATACTGGATTTCATTACTTGTAATTGTATGTTTGTTATTGGCCGCATTATATAGAAATTTATTTGTTTTTTTATTGGCATATCCGAATATAATATTTCAGGCTACATTCCTTGGGACTCAGATTCGCTTTGCAATCGCGATTTTGGTTTTCTTGAATATCGTATTGTTAGCAGGCAGTGCTGGAAAGAGTAAATTAACTAGGCTATGCGGTCTCGCTGTAGCGGCATCGATGCATTTTTCAATAGTGTTTTATTATATATTTTACCGTATCTATTTGTTAATTGTGCACAAGATTAAGGGGTTTAGTGTTGGAGTGAGGTTTTCTTTAGTAGCTCTTGTAGTCTCGGTAGCGGCAGTTTTTGGGAGCTATGTAATAGCATTCGCCTTTCAAGTTTTAGCAGAAGATAATTACATCGGTTCAGCCTATTTTGAAAGAAAATCTTTTGTCTCTACCATATATGTGTTGTGCATTTTTTGCTTGATGTGGCTCGCTCTGAAGGATTATATAAGAGAAAGTAGAAACAGTGCCAACATACACACAATTGTTTTGGCACTTTTTCTAGCGGCTTTTGTTATTGGGAGCTCTTCTGTTGCCTTGTTATCTGGCAGAACACTAATATTACTTTCTTTTGTAGAGCCAATTGCTATATATGCGTTATTGAGAAGTGAAAGCCGTTTTTGCATGTGGTTAGGAGTTGTATACTTGATGATTTACTTGTCGAAAAATCTACTTGGTATTATATATGCATAGGTATAAACTAGCGTTATGCGATGAAGCATGGAGCTTATATCAATGGCTTTTTCTCTTTATCCCTGGAAGATTAGGACACAGGTTACGTGGAGCTGCATTAAAGCCATTTTTTAAACAGGCTGGGAAAAACATTTCAGTAAAAGAGAACGTAGAGATCTATCGACCCTGGAATCTGACTATTGGTACAGGGAGTGGCTTTGGTCGAAACAATATCATTGATTGCACTGGCGGAATCATCATTGGTAATAATGTGCGATTCGGCCCAAATGTCATGGTTGCAACTATGAACCACTCGACGATCAAAGATGGTATGGAAGATAAAGTACGTAAGCTAAGAGTTGTAGAAATTGGGGATAATGTCTGGATTGGTCATGGGTCGACGATTCTACCAGGGGTTAAAGTTGGTAGTAACGTCATAATAGCTGCAGGTGCCGTGGTGAATAAGGATGTAGATTCAAACTCTGCTGTCGGTGGAGTGCCGGCTAGGAAGTTAGGTTAATGCACACGATAAGTTTCTTTCTCGGTGAAGAGTTACTGTTTCATAATGGAAATTATTACACTTCATCCTCCTCGGCTTCTTTTTTAATAAATACGTTTCGTGACTTAGAGTGGGAAGTTGTGACACACTCTAGAGAGGTGGCCGAACATCCTGGTGGCACCAAAATTGACAGTAGTAAGGTTGTCCTGTTGCCTCATTATGAGGGTATTCTTGGCTTTGTTAAAAAGACCTTCACGGAAAAAAGTTTTTTCTCTAGTTTTCTTGGAAAGGTAAAGCAGTTAGCTACAGACCAGAAGCGTGTGTTTTGGGTTAGAAATCCAACATTAGTTTCCTTGATATTCTCTGTGTTTCTCGTGTTAAAAAAAAGATATTTTGTCTCTCATGTATGTGCCGACATAAGGCTGGTTTGGAAAAATAAAAAATATAAAGGATTTAGTCGTTATGCGGCATATTTGTTCTCTAAGTTGATGCATGTCGCACTTATTTTCGTGACTAAATCTGGCTATTCCATAAATTTAGCAACGGGAACCAAGCTGCATAAATTTTGTCTGAAACATGATAAAAACAGTACCTATTTTATTGATTCCATAATCGAACCTAATAGCGCTCGGGGTAAGGTCGAAAGTGCTAGCAGTGAAGTAATCAACCTTTTGTTCGTGGGAAGGGTAAGGGAAGATAAAGGCGTCTTTGATTTGTTAGAAGCCATGCGTCAACTAGTTGAAGAGGGGGAGTATAAGTTATTGATCGTAGGTGGTGGAGAATTAGAAAAAGTAAGGGACATAAGTACAGAGCTTTGTATTGATAAACATGTGAAGATAGCTGGACCTGCTTCAGGAGATGCTCTAAAAGATTATTTCGCTAAATCTGATGCAGTAATCGTTCCTTCAGATAATGATTATGAGGGTTTTCCAAGGGTTATACTTGAAGCCTGGTCACATAATAAACCAGTATTTCTTACCCCGGTGGGAGGTATCCCTGGGTTAGCTAAAGATGGTTTTAACTCGATCTTTATCGAGCGGGGAAAGCCTACTGATATCAAAGAAAAAGTTAGTCGCTTTTTTTTACCTAGCAACAGTATGGCTCGTGAGGTGCTCGAGAAGGGTATTTGTCAGACTAACGATAGTTATGGAAGCTCACATTGGGCTTCTATTGCTAGGACTAAAGTTTTTTCGCTTACATAATAGTTGCAATAGCTCGCTTGGTCTTGTTTTGGTTGCAACTTATAAGGCGTTATGAATAAACATATTGTTATTTTTAATTTAACTTGCATTCACGTCACTCTATGCTCAAATTCAATACAGACTATGTTGACAGTTAGCAAGTGTAAGGCCGTGACGGTTATTTATCCTATCTCTGGGACTCATTTTTACTAATAATATATGGATGTAGAGTGCGTCACGATTATATTGTTGCATGATAGTGGCACGAAACCCACCATTATCAAGCATCTCTAAAGACTTATAAGTACGACTCCTCGCGAACTGGTACATGGCGTAATGCTTCGATCAAGTGGGATGCTACGCCAGTCTCGCCGTTTTTTATTTAGCTGACACGCCATTAAGCACGACGCCAATCGAAGTGGCCGTATTGGCACGACTTTCATCGAGCTAGGGACCGATGTGTTGCTTAAGCACAGGTCTTCATGGCAAATAGTTGTTGAAGTGCTTGTACCTAGGTGTCCACATATTTCAGTCCTGTCTTGCGGCCACCTACAAGCCACTTCATGTTTTTTATGCGGCTCGTTGAATGTGTGCCGCTTTCGCCATCAGAGAGGCTCGCGGCGTCAACTCCGTCGCGGTTAGAACCGTTGCAGCACGGTCCGTGACTTGGTCAGTATTCATTTGAGTCCGCCGGAGATCGTAATCGGAAAAGGCCAGGGCCATTGGAGAAGGGGCCAGTAACCGCTCTGAAGTGGTCACAGTGGTCGGGCGTACGTTAACTTGGTGAATATACACGGTATCACTGCGGCCAATAGCATGATCGGCTTCACCGTGAAATTAATTCGTGTTCCATTGTCACTTTGGCTATCGATAATCTATGATTAGGGGCATCAAATGGTCAAGCATGCCTAGAGAACACCGTGGGCCGGAACGGCTATGTACTTCTACGATCCACATAGTGCAAGCGATGCGGGTAGAACGATAATACCATTGGTCTGCTAGGCCAGTATGTGCGTAAGAGAGCTGGTCTATCGCGCTATACCAGTGATGGGGCCCGATGAGACTGCAATATGATGCCTGGTGAGCCTTGAAACTCCAGAACGCCTGTGGAATTATGCGATGAAATTTTCAATAAAGTGCTTGGATATCTGAATTTTCAATGGTGTTTCGTGCGTAGTTGGAAGTATCCCTAGTGTAGTTGAGTCTACTAAAGGTTGTTACCATTTACCTGTCTGCATAGGGCCAGCTGGAGCTGTCTGTGGTTTTGTGAAACTAGCGGCTGCATGTTTACATGTGCATAAATATTTTTTAGCAATTACTCTGGTCAGATGATTCTGATCGTGTTTATTTACATAATGCACCGGAATACTATCAGTTTATTTGGTCGCGATTGCTAATACTGGCTTTGGCTAAGGAATAAAAGGAATGTTTTGTGGCACAAATTTATGAGCGTCGTCATTCTCGTTGGTATGAAATGCTGTTGCTCACGCTTCCATTTCAAATTATTGTAGGTGTGTTCTTTACAGCACTTTTGCCCTCCTTGGAAAGATGGGGATGGGGGTTTTGGCTATCGCTTAACGATGTTAGAGTGAATAGCGTTTTGGCAATAGCGCTATCATTTATGTTAGTGATTATTACGCAGCGCCGTTTGCTGAAGTATCCAGGTGTGCAGATTGCTGCATACATTGTTCCAACAGTAACTAGCGCTTTCTTACTAGCAATCGCAATTCTGTTTTTTGGGCGAGAAGCATATTCACGTCAAGTGCTTTTTACTGGGTATGTATTAACTTTGTTCTGGTGTTTTGCCGGATACTTTTTAGGTATCCGCTATCGCAGACTTAAACTAGCCGTTGTTCCAATAGGAACAGCGAGTAAGCTGTTGTCTGCGGGAGGAAGTGAGCTTAGATGTTTGGAGCAACCTGATCTGGATAACGTCCGTTATGATGGCGTAGTGGCCGACTTGAGATCGGATGACCTGTCGCCGGAATGGGAAAAATTTCTCGCTCAGTGTACTCTTAACTATATTCCTGTCTACCACGTCAAGCAGATTTCCGAATCGATGACTGGGCGAGTGGAGATAGAGCACCTTGCGGAAAATGAGATAGGATCGCTGCTGCCTTCGCGTCTTTACAGTTTTTTTAAGCGGTGCTTTGATATTTTTGCTGTGTTGCTTGTAGCGCCATTGGCGGTGCCTTTGATGGCGTTGACTGCGATAGCCGTTAAGCTGGACAGCCCCGGGCCTGCTCTTTTCATCCAAGAGCGAGTAGGACAAGGAAACAAGAGTTACAAAATATATAAGTTCCGTAGTATGCGAGTGGACTCTGAGAAAGATGGTGCCAAGCTGGCACAAACGTCGGATTCCAGAATTACTCGAGTTGGAAACTTTATTAGAAAGACTCGTCTGGATGAGTTGCCTCAGTTTTTTAATGTCATTAAAGGTGATATGAGTTTAATCGGCCCTCGCCCTGAGCAGCGTGCTTTTGTAGAGCAATTTGAGGAAGAAATTCCTTTTTACACATATCGTCATGTTGTCAAACCCGGTATTACAGGTTGGGCTCAGGTTGTTCAAGGTTATGCTAGTGATGCAGATGATACGCGAATAAAAATTCAACACGACTTTTATTATATTAAGCATTTCTCTCTCTGGATTGACATACTCATTGTCTTTAAAACAATTAAGACGATATTGACTGGTTTCGGTGCTAAATAATTTTGTCGGAGGTGTTGTGTGGCTGTATTGGTGACGGGTGGCGCAGGATATATTGGCTCACACATGGTATTGTCTCTTCTGCAAGAGGCATACGAAGTTGTAGTAGTTGATAACTTTTGTAATTCCTCTCCCGAGGCTTTGCGCAGGGTTTGCTCTATCGCGGAGCGTGAGTGCTCTGTGGTGGAAGGCGATATTCGTGATGAAGTTCTTCTTGATAAGGTCTTCAAGGAGAATGACATAACTGAAGTACTACACTTTGCGGGTCTCAAAGCAGTGGGAGAGAGTGTAAGCGCTCCTCTGAAATATTATGAAAATAATATAACTGGCACATTGTCCCTCTGTAGAGTAATGCAACGTGCGGGCGTTCGAAATTTGGTGTTTAGCTCTTCGGCTACGGTCTATGGGGATGCTAAGCATATGCCGATCAGTGAGGACTGTCCTACGGGCACACCGACTAATCCCTATGGCAGATCCAAGCTCATCGTTGAAGAGATTTTGCGTGATGTGGCGAAATCTGATCCGGAATGGTCCATCGCTCTTCTAAGATATTTTAACCCAGTGGGGGCTCATGAGAGCGGCCTCATAGGAGAGGATCCAATGGGTGAGCCGAATAATCTTGTTCCTTACGTGGCGCAGGTTGCTGTAGGAAGACGACCACAGTTGTCGATTTTCGGTGGTGACTATCAGACAAAGGATGGGACTGGTGTCAGAGACTACATTCATGTTGAAGATCTCGTTGCTGGGCACCTAGCCGCTATGAAAAAGCTTGCGACTGAGAAAGGTGCCAAGATTTGGAACTTGGGCACAGGGCATGGGTCTTCGGTGCTAGAGGTAGTTGAAGCTTTCCAGCGTGTGTCTGGTCGAGATATTTCGTACACCATCATAGATCGAAGAGAGGGCGATATCCCAGAGTGCTGGGCCGATCCTAGCAATGCAAAAAAGGAATTGGGATGGGCGGCAACAAAGTCATTGAACGATATGATGGCGGATACTTGGCGTTGGCAGTCTAAGAATCCCGATGGCTATCGAAGTTAGTATTTTTACTCGCGTAGCTCATCGGGATTTCCTTATGAAGTTGTCTAATGTTAGTGGACCGCTTGGTGTATCGCTTCCCACTTGGTCTATTTTCCTTGGTACTGTCTCAGCTTTAGGGTACTCAGCCCTCAGGATTTTTTTATCGGATGCCGGACAGGGCTTAGGTACGTTATGTGCCCTGTCCGCCTTGTTTCTTATTCTTTTTTGTAGTAAGGACCTTCGCAGCAGCGTTGTTTTTTGGTGTCTGCTTGGAGTGGTTATTACTCAACTGGTGAGCTGGGTAGCAGGTTTCTATCACCATCCTGGCTGGCTGCCAAGTAATCCGGAAATTGATCGTTTGGGTAAATGGTTTTTATTTGTTGGCGTGGCGTTCTGGCTTGGTGGCAGTTATTGTAACGTCAAGCTTGCGTTGTCACTTGCTTTGTTAGGCTTCTTGGCGACGTGTTTTTTCTTTGATGGTTCGCTGGAGCAGTGGGTAAGGGGGGTGCAGGGCCATAGGATTGATCTCGATATCAGAAATGCACAGCATACTGCAATGTTTTTTGGTGTGGCATTGATCGGTTTACTTTGTTTTGTCAGGCTATGCTTTTCTGGTGGGCGCTTAGCTTGGTTAACAGGGACGGCCTGGGTCGTTGCTTTTGCTATATGCTTGCTTGGTGTAGTGGTGACTCAGACTCGCGCTGTATGGCTAGCTATGGTAGTTGTCACTTGTTTGGCGATTTTTGTTTTAGTGGTGGCTGCGTTAAGGGGTGAATTTTCTCGTAGTGCTCGACGCCAAGGATTTATTGCAATCCTCAGTATTGTTGCCTTAGCCGTTATTGCCGGTATAACGTTTGAGGACACGCTTCAAACACGTCTCGCGGCCGAGAATTCCGTGATGGCTCATGCTGTGCAGGGTCACTGGGAAGAGGTTCCTTATAGCAGTATTGGAACTCGCCTTCATACATGGCGCGCAGGGGTGGAATGGTTTGCGGAGCGACCCATACTGGGTTGGGGCGGCGAAGGCCGTGGCTTGGTGATTGATCATACTGATTGGCTTCCTCCACATATCAAAGAAGAGTACGGTCATTTGCACAACACCTTGCTCGACTTTCTTGTTAGCTATGGCCTGTTAGGTCTGTCCGTAATTAGTGTGCTTGTGGTGTGGACAGGGCTTGGTAGCTACAAGTCCTGGAAGGCAGGAGTGATGCCAACTGAAGTGTTCGTTTTTGGTTGGGCATTTTTTGTTTATTACTTTATTGTTAGTTTGTTTGAATCCTATAGTTTTTTCTGGACAGGCTCGTACATTCAAAATGTGGTGATGGGGGTGGTCGTCACCTTCATCTGGCGCTGGCAGCTTGAAACCGGCAGCTCAGTCTTTACGTTTGGACGCAAGCAAGCTGCCCCATAAGCAAGATTCGGCCTGAGCAAGCCGTCGCGTGAGTTGGCATTGATCCCGTGATGGTCATCACTTCAGTTGGATCGAACAGAACACCTCATGGGCCTTAACGTGAGTTTGAAAGTAGTCGTGACCGCCGTATTCTTTCCACTGATGGGGGGGTACGCCGCTTAACCATCGCATTAGCTGCCGTTTCCAGCGCCTTTCAAGCCCTGGCTTGCCTCCAAGATCATGCATGGAGTGCAATGCCAGGGCTTTTTGTTTCTGGGTTTCCAGGTCTAGCCGTGTGCTCATTAGCCGCCATTCGCCAAGTCTGGATGTTGCCATCTGGGTGGGCCATACGCCGGCAGCGGCGTGAGCCGGGCCTCTTGGGAACCCTCGGGTGCTCTTTAGGTGGTTGGCATACAGCAACATCGTCTCTGGCGAGTGGTCGCTTTCTTGCATAGCGGCAAGAAGGTGTTCGGTGGCGGCTATGTGATCCGCGTGAGGGTCCAGCTCAGAGTGCGGTGTGATAACGGTGGTGGGTTTTATCTGGTCGAGCAGGGCGATTAGGTCCCGCTGCAGGCAGTGCCCTGTGTTAGTTGTCTGGCCATCGCTCGGTAGTGCCAAATGATTCCATTGGCGAAAGGTGTCCGGTGTGACATCTCCCGCGCTGTAAGAAGGCTGTGGAACGTCGGGGTCTGCATAAAGTGCAGCCAACGTGTCATTGAAGTAGCCAAGCATCACTAGCTGCTGAGCCTGGACGCCTGCCAGAAGAGGCGTTGTAGCGCTGTTCCAGGTCCGGATGAAGCCCTTGCGTCGTGACGCTTCCTCGAGACGGTCATCCATGCTGGGCCAGTACTGCTTTTCGAGCTTCTTGAGCCTCTCACCGGGGGTAAGGGTCACAATCCACGTATTCTGGGGGTGTTTGGCGTAGAGACCGAAGGCGGCAAGCTCTGCGTCATCGGGGTGGGGCGCGACGATAAGGATCGGACCACTATCAAGATCAGGGTGCTTGAACCCTAGCATCCTTGCTTGGGTTTCCAAGCGCAGGTGCGAGAGATCAAACCGTATGTCCTCTAGGCTGCTTATGCCGGTGAGGTTGATCAGGCGACTGCCAGCCTCGTTCGGCTCAAGATACTGTGTGAAGCCAGCGGTACCGGCCTGGTGAGTTGTTACCGCGGGGAGTTTCCAGCGCGAACTCGCGCGATAGCTGACCTCTAACATCCATGTGGTGCTGCTGATGTTCGGTAAGCCCTGTTGAGCCTGTCGTCCTGTGCTGTCTACTGTCAGGTGCCCGTCGCTGTCGATCGTGGCCGTATATTCCCAGTCAGGTGTCAGGGGGAGTTGGTGGTCACGTTGATGGGGCATAGAGCACATCCGTTGTCTCAGGGGCCAATGCTACAAGATCGCTGATGATCCTTGGGGCTTCAAACGCTTTTACCATCGAGTTGTCGATCGTTACCGGATCCGTTACTGCCTCGCGCATCTTATCGGCGAGAGCCTCGACGGTTGGCGCGGCAAGTAAGCGCGCCTGAGGTCCGGCCAGTACCTCGCCAATACCCCCTGGCACATCGCAGGCAACGCATTGGGTGCCCAGCGCCAAGGCTTCTATCAGCACAATGCCCAGGCCTTCAAAGTTGGAACTCAGCACAAGGGCGGTCGCATCCTTCATCCACGGGTAGGGGTTGTCCTTTTGGCCAAGGAAATGCACCTTGGCGGCGAGCCCCAGTGCCATCACCTGGGCTTCCAAGTGTCGGCGTTCGGAGCCATCACCAATGATGACGAGGTCGTGCTCAAGGCCCTGGTTCACGGCCAGGTGGTAGGCCGCAATCAGGCGCTGTTGGTTCTTCACCGGTACCAGGCGCGCGACGTGTAGCAGATAGGGTTTGTGTAGGTGCAAGTCCTTATCGGCGGTGGCCATTCGCCTGATCGAGGGTATAGGGACCGCATTGTAAAGAATCTCGCCACGCAGCGGTGTGACGCCCTGGCGCTCCAGGTATTGACCTACTTCCTTCTCGACTCCGCGAGAGACAAACAGCAGCTTCTTATCCTGGTAGAGCGCTCGTGCCAGCCAGCGACCCTTTGCATTAGCGGGGAAGCGTCCGGTGACCGCTTCTACCACGCGCCAGGTGCGCTCATCGTCAAAGGCCCAGAGGTTCTCGAAGGCGCCCTGACCCCGTATCAGTATCAAGTCAAAGTGTCCATATGTGTCCTCCAGCTCACCAACGTAGCGCTGGAATTCCTGAGAGCAGCGCTTGCCCCGCCAGATAAAGCCAGACTGCTTGATAAGTGGGGTCAGTAGCAGCTTGTCGGCCAGATGACACAGTCGACCCAACCCCTTGCGGCTGGCTCTGTCCACGTCATGGTGGTGAGTCTGGAAGGGGGCATACGAGGGGAGAGCGCTGGCCCCTTTCAGCACCAGCAGGTGCGCCTCGTGTCCTGCGCTATCCAGCGCGGTCGCCAGGGTTTTGGTGGCCTGTTCGATACCGCCGATGCCCATACGTCGCAGCACTAGTAGAACGCGCTTTTTATCTGCCATCTTTCACCGCCTAGCCTGGTAGGGCTTTCCTTGTGTCAGAACCTATGCGGCTGGCCAGCCCAGACGTTTCGTTTGGCTCTCGCCACAAAGTGTTCCTACTGCAAAGTCTAGCAAGCCCGCAGGGGGGCGCGTCTCGGTGGACGGAGGTCTTCGCGTGTTTCAGCAAATTCACATATAGCGAGTCAGCGTTTGGTTGAAAGCGGTGGTGTAGCGGATGCTGGCAGTACCGCGAGCCGTGAGTGTTCGGCAGGAAGGCTCGATCACGCATAGTGATCTGTGTTCTCATTAGCCTCTTTTCGTTGGCAGGTGGACAAGGCGCCTTTCATGAGAACGCTGGTGGTAGTGAGATCGCTCAAGATGGGCGGTATGGAGAGGGTGGCCGTCAACCTGGCAGACGCCTTCCATGAGGCTGGCCATGAAAGCCATCTGGTCAGTTTTCGCAAGGTGAAACGACCCCTGGCTCCGGAGCACGAAGGTGTGACGGTGCACTATCTGCCACTGCAGCAGCGTAACCGCCTGACGCTGATTGGTTATGGTCTTGAGGTGATCGCTCGCTTGATTCTCAATCCGTTGCTGGGCAGGGCGCTGTTCCTGGGCAATGGGATCATGGGTGGTGTCGTGTTTCGCCACTGGCTGAAGCGTTTCGAGAAGCAGTACGGCAAGGTGGATCGCATCGTGTTTCGGGGCATCGGAACCTTCGAACTGGTGTGGAGTTTTAGCGACAAGCGGGCTCGCTACGTGTTGGAGAACATCTTTCACCTGAAAGGGACGAGCCGGCGCAGAATGCTGTTTGCACGCTGTCTGTATCACCGCCGGGACCTCGTCGCGGTGTCGGAAGGGGTGGCCGACAGCCTGCGTGAAGCGCAAGCGCTGTGGAAGTTTCGGCCTCGCTCCTTGACGGTGATTCCGAACCCTTGCCCCATTCGTGCCATTCGCAGGTCAATGCACGAGCACAATCCGCAGATACCGGAGCAACCCTACCTGCTGAATGTGGCCAGGCTGGTACCCGCCAAGGGCCATGACTTGCTGCTGCGTGCCTATGCCTTGTCAGAAACCCAGATGCCGCTGGTGCTGGTGGGCGATGGGCAGAAGCGTGAAGCGCTGGAATGCTTGGCGGAAGAACTGGGTATTGCTGAGCGGGTCATCTTTGCTGGTAACCAGCAGAATCCCTACCCGTGGATGCATCGGGCCAGACTTTTCGTATTGAGCTCTCGCTTTGAAGGTATGGGCATTGTGCTTTTCGAGGCGCTGGCTTGCGGAACGCCTGTGCTGTCAGTGGACTGCCCTGGCGGTGTGCGGCAGATTCTCAAGGGGGAGCTTGAGACTTGCCTGGTAGAGAGAGATGCTTCGTCACTGGCGGAGGGGATCAACCAGGCATTGGCGAGCCCGAAGCCGGCCATCCGCGATGCTTGGCTCCAGGACTTTATGCCGGAGAGAGTGGCAGCCGCCTTTATAGATAAGTGAGCGTCAGTGAATCAGAGAAGGTTTGGCGAGACACTGGTGCTGCATCGGAAGTGGTGGGAGAAGGCGTAAGCTTAAAGAGCAGCGGACTGTAGGGCAGGCATAGTAAAGCAAGCAATAGTAAAGGACCGAAAAGTAAGGGAACCAAGAAATGAGCGGAGCCACCGAAAAGTAGTACCGCAGATGCTACGGGCTGTCGTGGCTTTGGTCGCTCCCGAAGATCTTTAAGTAATCCGCCACACGGCTGGTAACTTCAGCCCGGTTGTCTTCCCCACGTAGCTTGCCCGCGGTGAGTGACGTCGCGATGGCGCGCCATTTGTGCTGCGCTTGTCGTGGCAGTCGGCGGACATGGGCATCTACCCACACCAGCGCTCCGGAGGGGGCAATAAGCAGGTTGTTGAAGTGCAGGTCGCGGTGCACAAAACCGGCTTCTGCCAGTTGGGCCACCTCCCGGCTGAACCGATCCAGAAAGTCAGCTCGTTGACTCGGTGTAAACGCCTCGAATGCATCGCCGCCAGATACCGCTCCTTCCACTCGTTCCATCAATAGCAGCGACGCGTTGCGATTGCCTGGGTTCAGGCTGATGCCCCATCCATGGCAGCGGGGTGTGGTCAGCCCGGCGTTGTCCAGAATACGCATGCTCAGGTATTCCTTTCGCGCGTCTGACTGGGCCAGCCAGCGTTTCTCGAGGTAGTCGCGGGTCAACCATTTGAAGGGCTCGAGCGTCTTCGAGAACTTGTCCGCTACCACCTTGGCTAGAATCCTGCCGTCCTCAGAGACGAAGAAGCGACTGGAGCCCACTGCCTCGAACGCTTCCGTCGTGGTTGTCTGGGACAGAGCAAGGCGCTCGGGCAGGCCCTGTGTATGAAACATCAGGTAGCGGCGGCGACGATCGTTAAAGGGAATATCCAGCAGTTGCATGGTGTTACGCCTGCTTGCTGACGTGCAGGGATTCGAACTTCGGCAGCACGTTCTCTTTCAGGAACTGCTGGTAGTGGCGGGGCTCGATTGTGACGGGAGCCGAGGCCATGCGGGCCATGGCATTGGCTAGCCCATCTTCATCCTCGCGGTCGATCAGAAAGTCGCTGAGTTCCTGGGTCAGGATCTCCTTTGGGCCGCTGGGGCAGTCAACGCTGATCACCGGCGTGTGCAACAACAGCGCTTCAATCAACACTCGTGGCAGCCCCTCGGCGTCAGAGGTCAGCACCATCGCCAGAGCGTGGCGAATAAAGGCGTAGGGGTTGGCGGTATACCCGAGCAGATGTACGTGTTCACCAAGGGATAATTCGTCGATCAGCGCCTTCACCGTCGCCTCGTTCTCCGGCTTGCCTTTGCCCAGCAGCACCAACGGCATGGTGAGCCCGTGTTCATCACGTGCCTTGCGGTAGGCCCGCAGCAGTCTGTCCTGGCGTTTCCGGGGCTCGATGGCCGCCACGGACAGCAGGTACTCCCCCTGGCGGATGCCTGCCGGTAGGGTCAGCGTCTCCGCCGCCATCTCGACAAACGGCTCGCGCTCGTATGGGTTATAGATGGGGATAATGGTCTCGGCCTTGAGGTCGACGACGTTCTCCAGGTTTTCCTTGACCCCCTGGGACACCGCAATGACCTTGCGACCGCCGTAGAAGCGTCTCACCTTGTCGAAGGCCTTCTCCCTGGCCTCTGGCTGGCTGAACTTGGCACTGACGTCGGACTTGATCCAGAAGTACAGGTTGTCCCAGTCCAGATGTCGCGTGATCTTGTCGCAGGAGCAGGAAATCACGACCTCTGGTCGCCAGGCGTCCAGGGCTTTGCCTATCTTGCGGGCCTGCCATTTCTCGGTCAGCGTGGTGGAGGTCGCCTTGGTAAAGCGCGTGACCACTGCCAGGTTTTCGATATCGAGGCCCGGCGGCAGGCGATGTTCCACCTTGTCGCGCAGCGTGAAGACCTTGACCGCATGGCCGCGCTGGCGCAGCTGGTCCGCCGTGTACAGCAGGGACTTCTGGGCACCGCCCCCATAAAGGTCTTCAATGACAAAGGCGATGCGCTGTGATTTCACGGTTGGCTCCTGCAACGGGTGGGTCTCGCGTGCTGATGTCGACGCGAATGCTAGCACATCTGAGTTGGAGCAGCTGAAGGCAAGGGCGCCTCAGATGCTGCTTTCATTCGAGTTCCAAGGCTGCCAAGAAGACATAGCACAGCGTACAATGTTGCCGACTACTTTTTAGGTGAGTGTATGAAGATTCTCGTTACTGGCGCTGCAGGGTTTATCGGGCACGCTGTGGTCAAGAAGTTGAGTGGGTTAGGACATGATCTTGTCGGCATTGACAACCTCAACGATTACTACGACGTAGCGCTCAAGGAGGCCCGCCTCAAGGACTTGAGCAACTGCACAGATTTCAGGTTCGAGAGGCTGGACATAGCGGATCGTGCTGGAGTGGCCGCGCTTTTTGAGCGAGAGGGCTTCCAGCGCGTGATTCACCTAGCGGCTCAAGCGGGGGTTCGCTACTCCTTGGAGAACCCGCATGCTTATGCCGATGCCAACCTTGTGGGGCATCTCAATATCCTGGAAGGATGCCGTCACAGCCGGGTAGAGCATCTGGTCTATGCCTCGTCCAGCTCGGTGTACGGTGCCAACGACAAGGTCCCCTTTGCGACTGACGACGATGTGGACCATCCCATCAGCCTGTATGCGGCCACCAAGAAGGCCAACGAGCTGATGTCCCACACCTATTCCCACCTGTATGACCTGCCGACCACCGGGCTGCGGTTCTTTACCGTCTATGGCCCCTGGGGGCGTCCCGACATGGCCCTGTTCAAGTTCACGCGGGCGGTGCTAAACGGCGAAGCCATGGAGGTCTACAACCACGGCCAGATGTCTCGCGACTTTACCTATATTGACGATATCGTCGAGGGGATCGTGCGCGTGCTGGAGGTGGTGCCGACGCCAAGAGGTAGCACCGAGGTCACTACGGACACCGCGTCTGCGCCCTACGCCCTGTACAACATCGGTCACGGTAGCCCGGTATCACTCATGGACTTTGTGCGCGCCATCGAGAAGGCGACGGGCAAGCAGGCCATCTGTGATTACAAGGACATGCAGCCGGGCGACGTGCCCCGTACCTGGGCGGATACCGATGCCCTCTATCAGGCTACAGGGTATAAGCCCCGGGTGCAGGTAGAAGAGGGCGTACGTCACTTCGTTGAGTGGTATCGCGACTTCTATCGCGTTTAGGGAAAGACTGCAGAAACGCCGGCGCTGATGATGCCCTACGTTGCTGGAGGCTCGATCGCTTCACCTATTAGGCATATTCCCCGGGAGCTTAAGTTTAAGGGGCTTTGGTCTCTTGGGGTCGGCACGGGGGAAGGGGCCTGGCGTGGCGCCCGGTTTACTGGTGCCTGCCGAGCTAGTTGCCGTGACGACACCGCTAGGGATGTCTCCCCATTGATGTAGGCCTGGCTTTTGCTGTGCCAAATCTATGCCGAGGTTGCTATCCTTGGCCGATCAACCAAGCAGTGAGTGAGTAGCAAGGAATGAAGATCACCATTTTTGGCACCGGTTACGTGGGACTGGTCACAGGGACCTGCCTGGCAGACGTCGGCCACGATGTCGTGTGCATGGACGTGGACGAAAACAAGATCGCTCGCTTGGAAGGTGGTGAGATTCCCATTTTCGAGCCAGGCCTCGAGCCGATGGTCAAGGCCAACGTGGCGGCGGGGCGACTGGTCTTTACGACAGATGCCAAGACGGCAGTGGACCACGGCACCCTGCAATTTATCGCTGTCGGCACGCCGCCGGACGAAGACGGCAGTGCGGATCTTCAGTATGTGCTGGCGGTGGCCAAGACCATCGGTGAGCATATGCAGGATGACAAGGTGGTGGTGGACAAATCCACCGTACCGGTCGGCACCGCCGACAAGGTCAAGGCCATGGTGCAGTCCCAGCTCGATGCCCGCGGCGTGGCGTTAAACGTGGACGTGTGTTCCAACCCCGAGTTTCTGAAGGAAGGCGCCGCTGTCGAGGATTTCTCCCACGGGGCACGTATCGTGGTGGGTACGGATTCCGACAAGGTCAAGCAGCTGATGCGGGAATGCTACTCCCCGTATATCCGCCTGCAGGAAAAGCTGATGTTTATGGACGTGCGCGCGGCGGAGCTGACCAAGTACGCCGCCAATGCCATGTTGGCCACCAAGATCAGCTTTATGAACGAGATCGCCAACCTGGCAGAGCGCCTGGGAGCGGACGTGGAGCAGGTGCGCCGTGGTATCGGCAGCGACCCGCGCATTGGCTACCACTTTATCTACCCCGGCTGTGGCTACGGCGGTTCCTGCTTCCCCAAGGATGTACAGGCTCTGGAGCGCACCGCCCGTGAGGTCAGCTACCAGGCCGAGCTGCTTGGCGCGGTCGAGGCGGTTAATAACCGCCAGAAGCAGACGCTATTTACCAAACTGGCCAATGCCTTTGATGGGGATCTAACGGGGCGCACCATCGCCGTGTGGGGGCTTTCCTTCAAGCCCAACACCGACGATATGCGTGATGCGCCTAGCCGCACCCTGATGGAGGCCCTGTGGCAAGCCGGTGCCAAGGTCCAGGCGTATGATCCTGAAGCCATGCGTGAAGCCCGCCGCATCTACGGCGAGCGTGAAGACCTGATGCTGGCGGGGGACCGTATCCAGGCAGTGAAAGGCGCGGACGCCCTGGTGATCTGCACCGAGTGGAAGGAGTTTCGCTCCGTGGACTTCAGCTGGTTGAAGGAACAGCTGGCAATGCCAGTATTGATCGATGGCCGCAACCTTTACGACCCGGATATCGTGCGCCAGGCTGGATTGATGTACTTCGCAGTAGGGCGGGGCGACTCGCTGGTTGAGGCGAGTTGAGGCGAGTTTAGATTGGCTGAGGCAAGTAAGATGGCTGAGGTTGGCCTGAGGCTGGTCGCGGCATAGCAGCCCCCTGACCTTGCTCCCATAAACCGTCCGAGCCAGATAAAAAACCGCCCCGCAGGCCAAGCCTGCGGGGCGGTTTTCGTTGATGGTGCTGCGGGCCCCTTAACTTAATTGCCTCTTGGCTTATGAGCCTGTCAGCCGCGCTGCTGGGAGGCCTTGCGCACGGTGCCGGCAAACTCTGCAATAAAGGCGGCCATCACGGCCAGCATGCCACCCAACACAATCGCCAGTGCCAAGATCAAGGCCTTGCTGATGCCCACCGGCTCACGGCCCTGGGCTGCGACGCGCTGAATGTGGCCTTCCGCCAAATAAGTCAGTTCCTGCTCCACGTTGAAGCGCTTGTCCGTGTAGCTGGCGACCAACTCAGCGGCGCTTTCCAACGTAGAGTTCTGGGCAGCTTCAAGACTGGCGTTGGTGGTTTCCAACTGCTGCTCCAGGGTGGCGCGGCGCTTTTCAAGCAGGCGGTCCTGGTCGGCTTTTACCTCATCGAGTACCGCCTGGTGGTATTCCTTCACCAGGTCTGCATTGGCTTCGTCGGTCTCGGAAGAAATGGTAAGGAAGGCCACATTGTCCGGCGCTTCAGCCTCGGTCTCGAATCCGAGTCTTTCGATGCCGTTCTCTTCGATCAGGCGGTTCGACACCACATCGAAGTAGTAGTTGTCGATTCTTGCCACAACGCTTTGGGGGCTTTCCAGTGTACCCACGCCAGATCCGTTATGCGGCTGGCGCTCGGCTACGTTGTAGATGGACACATAGCGATAGGTGTCGGTCTTGCTCAGGGCGAACGCTAGCGCTGCCAGCACGACGACCAGAAAGATCACCGCCATCATCTTCCAACGGCGAACCAGGATGAGCGCGATATCTACCAGGGATATCTCATCATCCGCAGGCGGCCTGGGGAAGTAGTGCTCTGGGGGCTGGGTGGGGGTGTTGGTCATTGCCGTGTGGTCCTTGCTGGTACATCGCTGTGAAAAGCGTGACGGATGGCGAAGTGTCATGCTTCCTACCTGGCTTTTGGATTGCTCGACCCATCAGGCGGAAGTTAGTAGCTGAGGATACAGAAGCCGCCGTCCGGCGCAAGCGCGTTGACGACTAAGTAAAGGTATAACGCAGGTTTGAGGAGCAGGGGGAGAGTCGTACGCGGCGAGCCAGATGGGAGCCATCTCGTACAAAGCGTCGCATCGTCTCACTCGTTCTCTAGCTTGTTCCAGCGCTACGCGACTGTCATATGGCGTTCAGTTATATTTCGTACCTGTGCGAGACCCTGTGCTTTCAACCCTGCTGCCGTGGGCCCCACCGCTTGTTTTGCCGCTTAGCCCCAATGGGCCTGCGCGCAGCAGTCGTGCGATGCTGGCGGCATCGGTAGGGCGGTGGTAGTAGTAGCCTTGCAGCAGGTCGCATCGCATCTCCTGTAGCAGGGCTTCCTGTTCGGCGGTCTCGACGCCTTCGGCGATGACTTCAAGGCCCAGGCGGTGGCCAAGGAAAATACTGGCTTCCATGATGGCGCGGTCTTTGGGGTCCTGGGTGCACTCGGCCACGAAGGTGCGGTCGATCTTCAGTGCAGTGACGGGCAGGAACTTCAGGTAGCTCATGGAAGAGAAGCCTGTCCCGAAGTCATCGATGGCGATCTTGTAGCCCTGGTCATACAGGCAGCGCAGGCTATCCAGTACGCTCTGGCCGGCCTCGATCAACACGTTCTCGGTCAGTTCGATACCAATATCCTTGGGGCCGAGCCCGTAGCTCTCGACGCAACGGGAGCACTCCTCGAACATGCCCGGCATCATCGCGTGCCTGCCCGAGATATTGATGTCGACCCTGACCCGCCTTAGCCCTTGCTGACGCCAGCGCTGTTGCTGCTGGCAGGCGTGATGCAGCACCCAGTCTTCCAGTCGCGTGATCAGCTCGCTGCGTTCGGCCACCGGAATGAATTCCCCGGGGGAGATAAACTCGCCTTCCGCGGTGGTCCAGCGCAGCAGCGCTTCCATGGAGTCGATGTAGCCGCTGCTTGCGGACACCTGGGGCTGATAGGCCAGGCTTAGCTCGCCCTCCTTGTCAGCCTTGCCATCCTGGTCGAGCAGGCGCTGCAGGCTCGCGGCGATCCTGTGCTGGCGCACCATGGCAGCGTGAGCCTCAGGGCTGAAGAAGCGGTAGGTGTTGCGGCCTTCCTGCTTGGCCCTGGTCTTGGCCGCATCGGCGTTACCGACCAGTTCCTGTACCGCGCTGCCATTGTCGGGATAGAGGCTGAGCCCGACCGATGCATTGATGCGCAGCTCCCGGTTCTGGATGCGCATGGGCCTGGCGATGCTCTCAAGAAGCCGGTCGGCCACCTGGGTGGCGTCATTGGCCACATCGACCCGCGGCATGGCCAGCACGAATTCATCGGTGCCAAAGCGTGCCAGCAGGTCGTGGCTGCGTCGAAAGGACTTTAGCTGCCGGGCCGCTTCCTTGATGACCTTGTCCCCGTATTCGTAGCCGTGGGTGTCGTTGATCTCGTTGAAGCGATCCAGATCGATAAACAGGATCAACAGGCTGTCATCATGTAGCCGGCATTCTTCGAGCATACCCGCCAGGTCATGTTCGAAGGCGTGGCGGTTGGGCAGCCCCGTCAAACGGTCAAAGCGGGTCATGTAGTCCAGGTCGCGGCGGGCCTGGCGTTCGCCTGCCAGGTCGATGTCGATACAGAACATCAGCGGGTTGTCGCTGCCCTGGGCAAGCATCACGTGGTGGGAAAAGACCGGCACGGTGGCGCCGGAGCGATGCTTCAGTTCCAGTTCTTCCGGGGGGATTTCGGTGCCGTGGCAGACCCACGCCTGATGAGCGTCGATAACCGCAGGCACCATGGCATCGGGAATCAACAGCTCTTCCAGCCGGCGGCCAAGGGCTTCCTGCTCGCTGTAGCCATACAGTGCCTGACTGGCGCTGTTCCAGTAGATGACCCGACGATCACGATCGTACCCCTGCACGGCCACTCGCGAGAGACTCATCAGCAGCTCGCGGAAACGCCATTCACTGAGCGTCAGTGATGGAAGCGCCGGCGCCTCGGCTTCGCTCTGGCTAAGCCGCTGATCGCTAGCCTGTTTGCGACTGTCCTGCTTGGCGCGAGGATAGGGTGGAAGTCTGTCACCGATGTGCAATGGCGTCATACCCCTGTGCGGTCAATCACGACGTAGTAGTGGAAGAGAGTGGCTGAAGAGATTGCGTCGAACTGCACACGTTGTAATGGACATGCATATGTAGCAAGTGTCGTACAGAACGTCCCGAAGCGCGACCTAAGACGGTATCAGGAACATGAAAAGTGAGTTTTACCATGCCGACGGCATGGGTGGCGATACCAGCAAAGCGGTAGGGTTTTAGTCTCCGGTTTTGCGTACAAACCGGCATTTGACCGGCTTCAAGGGCCTCCACATGATCCTCGTTGTTGCGTAAGCAACATCCATGAAATGCGCGTGAATGCGCATAAAAACGAGGAAAATGTCATGAAATCAATCAAAGAGATGAACGTCGGCCGCCATCTGGCGCTGGTGGAGGACGCCGGTGCGATACAAGAATGGTATGAAACACCTGCTCCTGGCTATTGGGAGTCATCGGTCCACGAGGGAGTGGCTTCTCAGTCCTGGAGCAAGACGACGCTGGCGCGGATTGATCTGGCTGCGTGGCAAGCCTTCGTGGCGGATCTACCCCGCGACCCCTACGTCAACCAGCGTTGGAAGCGGATGTCCTGGCTGCACCTGAACGATAGCGGTGAGGTCGAGACACTGGGTGAATGCCCCATGGCCCAGGGAGGTCGCTTCAATGATGCGGCCAGCATGGCTGATCGCCTGCGTTACTACGAGCCGCTGCTGCCGGCCTTTACCGAGCGTGAGGACGTGAAGGCCTTCGTCAAGGCGTGGGCAGAGCTGTGGGAGTTGCCGGCCAGGTCACCCATCCTGATGCAGATTACCGGGGTGAGAGGGGATGGCTGCGTCGACCCGCTGCAGGGGCAGGGAATCCACGCCGACGGCTGCAAGTACCTGAGTATCGTGGTGCTCAGCCGTGACAACGTCGAGGGCGCGGTTAACACCCTGTACCTGGACAAGGCCGGACAGCAGGAGGTGGGCCGTATCACCCTGGCCCCGGGTGAGATACTGCACTTGCGCGATGATCAGCTGTTCCACAGCGTGGACAGCATCCGCCAGTGTCGCGAGGACGCCCCGTTCGAGCGCTTCATCATTATCATCAACGCCTGCTTTGTGGACGAGTTCCAGAACCGCATGCTGCGCAGGCACTTTCCCGACGCCACCCTCAACGTGGCGGTACACGACAGCTAAGCGATCTGTTCGCCCAAGCCGATGCGGTTGGCTGCACTCACGCCTTTGCCTGAGCGTTAGCCGTTTGGCACCGGCGGGCGGCAACCACTCAAGGAGGTAGCCCCTGACGTCATCGCCGACGGGCCTGTGCCCGTCGGCGATGATCCTGTGGGTGATAGCCCACTTTGAAGTCTTTCAGCAGAGGCTCAGCGAGCTTGAATCGCCTGCTCGAGCCTGGCCAGGCGGCCCGGCTCCAGGGCGTCGGCCACTGCGGTGATGCGCAGCACGTGCCCCAGCGCCGGGTGCGCGGGTCGCGCGATCAGCTTGCCCTCATTCAACAGGTCGGCGTGAACCTGGCGCGCCGTGTCGGCGTCGGCCAGGCGTATTCCAATGAAGTTGGTGCCGCTTTCCAGTACGTCGGCCCCCAGTGCCTTGAAGTGTTCTGCGAGGCGGTGACGACGCTCCAGCACCGCCTGGATGTGCGCGTCGGTCTCATTTTGGTGGTCGAGCACCACCTCGGCGGCGGCCAGACTCAAGGTGGACACCGCATAGTGGATGCGCACCTTCATCAGCATCGCCAGGGTGTCAGGGTCGGCGATGGCGTAGCCGACCCGCAGGCCCGCCAGGCCGTGGGCCTTGGACAGCGTCCTGCACCGAATCACCCCCGGCAGGGCGCGGGTAAAGGCGGGTTCTGCCGCATCATCCCGAAAGTCATGGTAGGCCTCGTCGAGCAGCAGCCAGCAGTCCTTGGGTAGCTCTGCTCGCAGCCGTTCGACTTCCGCCACGGGGTGGACGTGGCCTGTGGGGTTGTCAGGGTTGGCCAGGTACACCAGGCGAGCCTGATGCCGGTGGGCGGCCTCTATCAGCACATCGATGTCCGGTGCCAGGGCGTCGGCGGTTTCGTGATAGTCGACTTCCACCAGCCGACACCCCTGGCCCTGGGCGAAGTAGCCAAAGGTGGGGTAGGTCCCGGCGGAGCTGACCACGGTAGTGCCGGTTGGCGCGGTGGCCCGCAGTACCAGCGCCAGCAGGCTGTCGCAGCCGGCATCTACCAGCAGGGTATCCAGCTCGAAGCCATGCAGGCGGCACAGGCGTTCACGCACGGCCAGGGCTTCCGCGTCGCCATAGCAGTAAACGTGTTCGGCCATGGCGTCGCCGAAGGCGTCACGCAGGGCGCGATGTGGCATGTCGAGCCCTTCGTTGGAGCCGAGGCGATGAGGGATCTCCTTGCCGATCCGGCGCTTGAGCACCCAGATGCCTGGGAAGGGGTTATCCGGTCCCGGGGTGTAGAGGTGATCAGCGAAGGCGGGGGTGTCGGAGGCCATAACGTATCCTGTAGAGGTTCCTGTGGTCGGTGACAATAAGCTTTTGAAGCAATGAGCTTTTGAGGCAATAAACGTGGGTGCTTGAAAGCCGAAAATCCAAGAGCCGGGCATTTAAGAGCCGGGTAGCTAATGTATCAACCAGGTCGTCAATGATCCTGGGCGGCTGTCCATGGCACGACCTTGTGTCGGTTAAGCAGTCCCAACGGGTCGAGGCTGCGCTTTAGCGTCGCCATCAGCGCCAGTTCTTCAGGGCTGCGCGAGATCGATAGCCAGTCGCGCTTTTCCAGGCCGATGCCGTGTTCGGCCGAGATCGAGCCTTGCCGGTCGGCCAGGGGGCGGTACAGGCACGCTTCCACACCGTGGCGGGTCTCGGCATCGTTGCTGCCGACGCCCACGGACAAGTGCAGGTTGCCGTCGCCCAGGTGGCCGAACACCGCCAGCCGCGCCTGGGGCCAGCGTGCGGTCAGCGCCGACTCGACCTCATCCACGTAGTCCTGCATGGCGGAGATGGGCAGGCTGATATCGAAGGCCATCAGCGGGGACAGCGCCTCCACCAGGCCTTCGATGTCATCGCGAATCGCCCACAGCCGCTCCCGCTGGGTGTCGGACTGGGCGATCACCGCATCACTGGCCCAGCCCTGTTCGAAGGCGCTTTCCAGCGCGCTCTCAAACTGTGCCTGGTGGTGCGGCCCATCGCCGGACAGGGATTCCACCAGCGCGTAGTAGGGCGCGTCCAGCTCCAGCGGGGCGCTATGGCGGCCATTGGCGGTGATCAGCGTTAGATGATTGCGCCACATCGCCTCGAAGGCCGCCAGGCCGCCGCCCAGTCGGTCTCGTAGGTGTGCCAGCAGGGCGGTCATGGAGGCGAAATCCGGACAGGCAATCAGCGCAGTGCGGGCATCCGACAGCGCCGGCTGCAGGCGAAGCACGGCGCGAGTGACGACGCCCAGGGTACCCTCACTGCCGATAAACAGCTGCTTGAGATCGTAGCCCGCGTTGTTCTTGAGCATCGGGCTCATGGCGCTGATGACCTGACCGTCTGCCAGCACGGCCTCGAGCCCCAGCACCTGCTGGCGCATCATGCCGTAGCGGATGACCCGGTTGCCTCCCGCATTGGTGGCGATGTTACCGCCAATGGTGCAGCTGCCGCGGGCCCCCAGGTCGAGGGGGAACTGCATGCCAACCTCTCTGGCCGCCTCCTGCACCTGCTGCAGCGGTACGCCCGCCTGCACGGTGATGGTCCCGGCCAGTGGGTCCAGGTCCTCGATGCGGGTCAGCCGTTCCAGCGACAGCACCAGCTCGTCCGGTTCTGCCTCGGCGCCGTGAACCAGGCCGGTCAGCCCGCCGTGGGTGACGACGGGCTGGCGCACCTGGTGGCACAGCGTCAGTACCTCAGCCACCTCCTGCGGCGTGCCGGGCCGGACGATGGCAGCAGCCCGGCAGGCTGCGCCGCTCAACCAGTCCACCTGGCGGCGGGCCACGTCCTCGCCGGTCAGGACCTGATTGTCGCCGAGCCGCTCTCTCAAGGTGGCGAGCAGTGCGTTTCTATCCTCGGCGGACGCGCCCACCGAGGAGGACGCTGGGGACGAAGGCGACGCAGAGGCCGAAGAAGCGGTTAAGAAAGAGCCGGAGAGAGGAGATGTCGCTTCCGTCATGATGAATAGGCCTCCTGCTGGCTGCCGCTACTTCCTTCGTTATGGCCTTCGCTCTTTTGTTCGCTCTTTCTTTCGCTCTTTTGTTCGATAGGACTGTCGTGACGGCTCCCGTGTTCGCTCTTGCGTCCAGGGATCGCTGCCAGCAGTTCCTTGGTGTACTCCTCCTTGGGGGTCAGGAAGACCTCCGAGGCGGTGCCCTGTTCGACGATGCGGCCGTGCTGCATGACGATGATCCGATCGCAGATTTGCGCCGCCACGCGCAGGTCGTGGGTAATGAACAGCAGCGACAGCGAGAAGCGCTGCTTGAGATCCTCCAGCAGTTCGAGCACCTGAGCCTGGATGGACACGTCGAGGGCAGACACCGCCTCGTCGGCCACGATCAGCTCGGGATCCAGCGCCAGGGCCCTTGCGATACCGATGCGCTGGCGCTGGCCGCCGGAGAACTCGTGGGGGTAGCGGTCTGCGCTGCCGCCGAGCCCGACCAGTTCCAGCAGTTCGTCGGCCTTGCTCAGGGCATCGGCCTTGGGGAAACCGTTGGCGATGGGCCCCTGGGCGATCGCCATGCCCACCCGAGTGCGCGGGTTGAGGGAGGCATAAGGGTCCTGAAACACCATCTGTATCCGGTGGCGCTGTTGGCGCAGAGCGTCGCCACTTAGCGCCGACAGGTCTTCGCCTCCAATTAGGATTTCGCCACTGTCAGGACGTTCCAGCCGGACGATGCAGCGTCCCAGGGTCGACTTGCCGGACCCGGACTCACCGACGATGCCGATGGTTTCCCCTCGGGACAGGGTAAAGCTGACGTCGTCCAGGGCGCGCACTTCCCGAGACGGCTTGAATAAGCCCCCGCGAGAGCGGAAGACCCGATTCAGCTGTCGCACCTCCAGCATGGGCGCCGGTGGTTGCGACTCGCGCCGGGGTGGGGCAGCGTCGGCGGGTATGGCCTCGATCAGCGCTCGGGTGTAGTCATGCTGCGGATGGTCGAGGACGTCGTCTCGGCGGCCCAGCTCGACGATGTGTCCCTGACGCATGACACAGACGCGATTGGCGATCTCGGCCACGACGCCAAAGTCATGGGTGATGAACATGACTGCCATGCCGCGTCGCTGCTGCAGCTCCGCGATCAGCGAGAGAATTTGTGCCTGGGTGGTCACATCCAGGGCCGTGGTGGGCTCGTCGGCGATCAGCAGCCGCGGCTCCAGTGCCAGCGCCATGGCGATCATCACGCGCTGGCGCTGGCCACCGGACAGCTCGAAGGGGTAGGCACGTATGGCGCGCTCCGGCTGGGGCAGGCCGACTTCCTTCAGCAGCTCCAGGGCTCGGGCCTGGCGCTGCGCGGGTTTCAGCTCTCCGTGGGCCTCGAACACTTCGGCGATCTGGTCGCCGATCCGCATCAGCGGGTTGAGCGCGGTCATCGGCTCCTGAAAGATCATGCCGATCTGCTTGCCGCGCAGGGCCCTGTGACGCTTGTCGTCCAGGCTCAAGAGGTCGATGCCTTCGAACAGGATGCGCCCTGCGGTGGCACGCACGCCCTTGGGCAACAGCCCCATGATGGTATTGGCCGCCATGGACTTGCCCGAGCCGGATTCCCCCACCACGCAGAGGATTTCGCCGGGGCTGACGTCGTAGCTGAGGTCTTCGACCGCATAGTCGCGGTCGGCCCCTTGGGGCAGGGCAACGCTGAGGCCTTCGATGCGCAGAATAGGCGCCGTGCTGTGGTCGTTGTTGGTCGCCATGGTTCAGCGCTCCCGAGCCAGTTTGGGGTTGAGGGCGTCGTCCAGTCCCTCGCCCACCAGGTTGAGGGCGAGCACCGTGAGCAGGATCGCCAGGCCAGGGAAGAACGATAGCCACCAGGCCTGGCGAATCACCGTGCGTGCGGCGCCGATCATGTAGCCCCAGGACATCACGTTGGGATCCCCGAGACCGAGGAAGGACAGCGACGACTCCAGCAGGATCGCGGTGGCGACCATCAAGGACGCCAGCACGATGATGGGCGACAGGGTGTTGGGCAGGATCTGGCGCAGCATGATCTGCAGGTTGCTCTGGCCGACCAGGCGCGCGGCCTCCACGTATTCGCGCTGGCGCAGGGACATGAATTCCGCGCGTACCAGGCGCGCCACCGGTGGCCAGCTGACGATGGCAATGGCCAGCACGATGGAGGTCACGCTGGGCTGCATGATCGCCACCAGGACGATGGCCAGGGCAAAGTTGGGAATGGTCTGGAAGAACTCGGTGAAGCGCATCAGCGCATCGTCGACCCAGCCACCGTAGTAGCCGGCAATGGCGCCCAGGGGCACGCCGATGGCCAGGGCAACCGCGGTGGAGACCAGGCCGATCAACAGCGACACCCAGGCACCGTGCATCAGCCCGGCGGCAACATTGCGTCCCATGGTATCGGTGCCGAGCCAGAAGCCTTCCTGGGCCATGGGCGGCAGAA
Organism: Halomonas litopenaei; assembly: GCF_017303055.1. GTDB lineage: Bacteria > Pseudomonadota > Gammaproteobacteria > Pseudomonadales > Halomonadaceae > Halomonas > Halomonas litopenaei_A. The sequence goes on from NZ_JAEKJT010000001.1 coordinate 450,919, forward strand.
ACGGACGCTGGACCATGCGCCAGGGTGATTCCGGAAACAGTAGCGGGGCGAGTACCGCCATCAGGATGATCGCCCACAGGATCAGCAGGCCCACCAGGGCGCCTCGGTTCTGGGCAAAACGGGCAAAGAACGTCATGCGGCAGCCCCCTTGATACGTGGATCCGCCAGGCGATAGACGAGATCAGTAAGGATGTTGAACAGGATCACCAGGGCGGCAGAAAAGAAGAAGATGCCCAACAGCAGGTTGTAGTCGCGTTGCATCAGTGCCTCGTACATCAGGCGGCCGATACCGGGCCAGGCGAACACGGTCTCGGTGAGGATCGCGCCGCCGACCATCTGTCCGGCCTGTAGCCCGGCCAGGGTGATGATCGGCAGCAGTGCGTTACGCAGGATGTGACGACGCTGGATAACCCGCGGCGCCAGGCCCTTGGCCCGGGCGGTCTTGACGAAGTCCTGCTGGGCGGCGTCGAGCATCGAGGCCCGGGTCATGCGGGTGTAGATGGCCATGAAGAACAGGCCCAGCGTGGTGGCTGGCAGGACCAGGTGCTTGGCCACGTCCAGGGCGTAGGCCAGCCCCTCCAGATTGGCACCTACGGTGAACATGCCGTAGGCGGGCAGCCAGTCCAGGTACACCGAGAACAGCACCACCGCCATCAGCGCTACCCAGAACAGCGGTGTGGCGTAGAACAGCAGCGCCAGGGCCATGATCAAGGAGCCCGAGGCCTTCTTGACCCGCATGGCGGCCATGGAGCCGGCCAGGATACCGAGGCCCAGCGACAGCACAAAGGCGGTGCCGGTGAGCAGCAGGGTGGCTGGCAGGCGATCCATAATCAGATCCAGTACCGGCATCTGCTGGCGATAGGAGTAACCGAAGTCCAGGGTCAGGATGCCGGACACGTAGTGCCACAGCTGGACGTACATGGGCTGGTCCAGGCCGAAGCGCTCGCGCAGCTGGGCGATGAAGGCCTCGTCCGCGGCGCCGGCTTCACCCGCGAGGATGGCGGCGGGGTCGCCGGGAGCGAGCTGGATCAGCACGAAGTTGAACACGACGATCATCAGCAGCACGACGGCTGCCTTGATCAGGCGCGACACAATAAGTCGGGCGTAAAGCATGATGGGTTCTCGCGCAGTCATTCGGGGCCGCGGGCGACCCCGTCATCTGGTCGGGAATCTGGCCAATCACCGGGCCGACAAGCAGGTCGTCGGCCCGGTGGGGGTATCGGTTGGCGATCCGTCGGCGATCAGTCGGCGATCCAGGCGTCCTTGAAGCCGTCATTGACGCCCACCGCCGATGTCACCAGGTCATTGACGTTGCAGCGGTAGATGGTGGGGAAGCCGAGCTCGAGCAGCCAGCCCAGGGGAGCGTCCTCCAGCAGGATGCGTTGCACTTCGTGGTAGAGGCGCTCGCGCTCGCTGTCCGGGTAGGCGGTGGCGGCGCTGTTGAACAGCTCATCGACCTCGGGGTTCTGGTAGCCTTCCACGTTGTTCCAGGGCGAGCCTTTTTCGGCGTTGGTCGACAGGTAGGTGCGCGAGATGCCGAGCGCCGGATCGCCGTACTGATACAGGTAGGTGAAGGCCAGGTCGTAGTCGCGCTCGCCCAGGCGCTGGTTCCAGCCACCGACGTCGGTCGCCTCGGTGCGCACATTGATGCCGACTTCCTTGAGGTTCTGCTGAACGGCTTCGGCCCAGCGATTCCAGGTCTCGCCGTAGGGCAGCGGCAGCAGGGTGATCTCTTCGCCGTCGTAGCCCATCTCATCCAGCAGCTGCTCGGCCTTGTCGGGGTCGTAGGCGTAGCCGTCGAGATCCGGGTCATTGAACTTGGCGTTGGAGCCAAAGGGGCCTGCCGGCACTTCGCCCATACCGTTCCACAGCACGTCACGGGCGAACTCGCGGTCCATGGCGTACATCACTGCCTGGCGGAAGCGCTTGTCGGCGGTCGGTCCTTCGCGGTTGTTCATCCACAGCATGGCGAAGGGACTGAAGTACTCGTGGCCCTTGTCCGTCACGCAGGTGTTGTCCATGGCGGTCAGACGGGGCACGTCGAAGTTCTCTACCGTTCCGTAGGGCAGCACGTCCACGGTGCCGTTCTCGTAGGCGACCGCACGGGAGGCGCCGTCGGGAATGATGTGCCAGTTGATCCCGTCCAGGTAGGGCAGGCCCTCTTCATAGTAGTCGTCGAAGCGGGTGAGCTTGATCACGGTGCCACGGTCCCAGCTGTCGAACTGGAAGGGGCCGGTGCCGATGGGGTGATTGTTGGCGTCGTTATTGCGGAAGTCGGTGCCCGCGTAGATGTGCTCCGGCACCATGGTGAAGGTGCCTGCCTCGAAGGAGATCAGGAAGGGGCCGAAGGGTTTCTTGAGGGTGAACACCACGGTGTGCTCGTCGGTCGCCTCGATGCTCTCCACGTGCTCCAGCACGGCGCGGGCACTGGGATTGAGCTCCCGGTGGAAGACGTCGGCAGAGAACACCACATCGTCTGCGGTGAAGGCCTCGCCGTCATGCCACTTGGCGTTTTCCTGCAGGTAGAAGGTGTAGGTCAGGCCGTCTTCGCTTACGTCCCAGCGTTTGGCCAGCTGCGGCATCGGCTCCATATCGGTGGAGTAGCGCAGCAACCCCTCGTAGATGTTCCCCGCCACGGTGCGCGTGGGCGCGTTCTGGATCATGCCCAGCACCAGGCCGGGGGGCTCCGGCTGAATGATGGTGTCGATGACACCACCGCGCTGGGGCTGTGCCGACGAGCTGTCGGTAGTGTCCTGAGCCAGGGCCGAGGAGGCGGGCAGGGTAGCGGCCAGTCCCAGAGACACCAGCGTCGATGTGATGAGGGGAACGGCGAAGCGGCGAGACGTCGCAGACATGGGGCACCTTTTTTTGGCAGTTGTTATGAGTGACTGTTGTCAGTGGCTGTTCTAGAACCTAGCAGTGCTGATCCAAACTGTCGACAGTCGTCAATCGACTGTTGTTGATGGTCGACTCCGTGCATACTGGATCGGTACGGTACCCGCTGTGCCAGCTTCCTGGGCCATGGCCCACGCTTCAACGCAAAGGATGACCATGCCTTCAGATGCCTACCCCGCCCCCTTCGTGATTCAACGCAACCTGGTGGATCAGGTGGTGGATTACCTGACCGAGTCGATTCTGGCGGCGCGCTTTGCGCCGGGGGAGCGACTGTCAGAAGCCGGACTGGCCAGCGAGCTGGGCATCAGTCGTGCGCCGGTGCGCGAGGCCGCCAGGTTGCTGGAAAGCCGCGGGCTGCTGGTGTCACGGCCACGACGTGGCTTCTTTGTGCGTAGTCTGGATGTGGCGGAGCTCAACGATGTCTTCGACCTGCGCATCGGTCTTGAGCGACACGCCTTCGAGCGGGTGATGCTGCGTTTTGATGAGGACATCGAGCAGAGCCTCAAGCAGCAGATCGAACGGTTGTGTGATGTCGCCTCGGGTCACGATGAGAGTGCCAAGATCGAGGAAGATATTGCCTTCCACCGGCGGGTTTTCGAGCTTGCCGGCAATCCCCGCCTGCTGCGTGCCTTTGACGACCTTAGCTTCGAGCTGCGGCTGTGTATCACGCTGATTACCCGCACCCACGACACCCCGGAGAGCATCGCCGCCTCGCACTGGCGCCTGCTGGATGCCCTACGCAGTGGCGACCCGGAGCGTTGCCGCGAAGAGGTCGACTATCACATTGGTGTAGCGCGTGATTCCGTGATCGAGCGTCTCGCCGACGGCCATAACAGCGCCAACCACCCAAACAACCACCAGTGAGATTGATGTAGATCAATCCCTGCTAATTCCGCGGTCCTACAGGCTTGTGCCCATCCTGCTCGAAAGTGCATAACTGGTGTGCGAGATGGATCATCGGCACCGGCCTGGCCGCTTCGACACTCATCTCAACCTTGGATATTTCCGCCAATGACAACGTCCCTACTGTCTGCTGAGGCGCTGGACGCCAACGAGCAGCGGCTGCTCGATGTGTGTGACGAACTGATGCCCGACACCCTGGCCCTGACGTCGGACCTGGTGCGCGAGTACAGCGTGCTGGGGGCTGAAACCGGTGTCTTGCAGGTGATGGAGCAGCACTTGCTGGGCATGGGCCTGACAGTAGAGCGGGTGCCGCTGCCGGATTCTCCGCCAGGCGCTGCTGACGATCGCTACAACCTGGTGTCGGTGATCAACGGTACATCGAATCGGCCGCACCTGATCTTCAACGGGCATCTGGACGTGGTCCCCGCGGAGCCTGTGTCGATGTGGACTAGGTCGCCGTGGGAGCCATGGCAGCAGGATGGTTGGCTCTACGGACGCGGCGCCGGTGACATGAAGGCGGGCATTGCCGCCATGGTCACCGCGGTGACCGCCATGCAGCGGGCAGGATTCGATATCCGCTTTCCGCTCACGCTGCAGACGGTCATCGAGGAAGAGTGTACCGGTCACGGGGCTCTGGCCTGCCTGGCGCGGGATGGACGGGGGGATTTCGCCCTGATTCCCGAACCCTTTGGCGCCACGCTGACCACTGCCCAGGTCGGGACCCTGTGGTTCAAGGTGACGCTGGAAGGGGTGCCGGCCCACGTGCTGGACACCTCTGCGGGCAGTAATGCGATCGAGGCCATCCAGGCGGTGATCGCGCCGCTCAAGGCGCTGGAAGCCGAGCTGAATGCCGGGCGCGAGGCACCCTATGACGCCGTCGAGCACCCGTTCAACTTGAATATTGGCCGCATCGAAGGCGGCAACTGGGCCTCCAGCGTGCCCTGTCATGCCACCCTGGAAGGGCGTATCGGTTTTCCGCCGGGGGTGGCAGCGGAGGAGATCATGGACAAGGTGCGCCAGTGCGTCGATGCCGCACGAGAGGGCATGGGGTCTGGGATTTCGGCACCGGAGGTCAGTTTTCACGGGTTCCGCTCCGAGGGGCACCAGGTCAACCTGGATCATCCGGGTGTGGCGCTGCTGGCGGACTGTCATCGGGCCCTGACCGGTGAAGCATTGCCGTCGGTGGCATTGACCTGCACCACCGACCTGAGAGCGTTGAACCGCTATGGTATCTCTGGCACGTGCTATGGCCCCGTGGCCGAGCGCATCCATGGCGTGGATGAGCGGGTGGATATTGCGTCCATTCGTCATACCCTGCGGGCCTATGCCTTGTTCCTGTATCGCTGGGGGCAAGCGGCCGATGGCGTTGCCTAGCCGAGATCCGTCGACCTGAGATCTCGCTGCGCGCACGCCCCTGCCGAGGCCAGTCGGGTTGATCTGGGGCGGGCACCGGACATATCGGTGCCGTGCCGTCACATAACCTTGTCCTGAGTCGGGATGGCTGACGTCGTTGACTGTCACCCTGCGGGACATGGCTTCACGGAATGAAGTGCGCAGGAGGATGCCATGGTCACCCAGGCAGGGAGTAGTGAAGGGCGCGAGCAGCAGGACGTCGCCTACACCGGTCGCCACGATGAGGCCGGTAGTGATGACAAGGAGGGCAGCCGTAGCTGGCCGCTATCACTGTATGACGAGCTGGCGGCGTACATTCAGCCGCCCCCCAGCAGGCTGAGCCCGCGTGGCCGGCGATGGTTGATCGACGCGGAAGGGTGTCGCCTGTTGCCCTATCACGACCTCACCGGTGAGACGATCGATGAGTGGCAGCCCGGCGCCACCATTGGCGTCGGCCACCTGATCGAGGAGGGGCAGTGGTCTCGGTTTGCTCGGGGGATTGATCTGAACTGGGCGGATTCGCTGCTGCGTCGAGATCTCCAGGACATCGAGCAGGGCGTGCTGGCGCGGCTGGAAGCGTGTCGCCCCTGGGTCGGGGCGGCGGGTTTGGGGCAGCATCAGTTCGATGCCATGGTGCTGCTGGCATTCAATATTGGCGTGGGCGCCTTCAGCCGGTCCTCCCTGGCCAGCATGCTGTGCGACCCGACTGCCGATACGCCCTATGCCACGCTTGAAGACGCCTGGCTTGCGTGGAATCGAGCAGGGGGTCAGGTGCTGGCTGGCCTCAAGCGTCGACGTGCCGGCGAATGGAAGATCTTCAGCGCCGCGGATTATGGACCGGCCATCGGTAACGATTGACCCCGGGACTTACTGCCCGCCGAGCCCGCCGAGGAACAGCTGGGTGCACAGGCGAGCGCGCTCGTCCCTGGCCTGGGCATCGAGCTGGGGCGGGCGACCCACCAGGGAGTCGAGCATCCACTCGCCCAGTACCATGCCGGTAAAGATGCCGGCGGCGGCGCGCGGGTCCTTGACCGTCAGTCGACCCCGCTGATGCTGGGCGTTGAGGTAGTCGGCCAGTTCGCGGCGGGTGCGGTCGGGGCCGTGGTCGAGAAATAGTGCGCCAAGATCCGGGGCGCGTTCGGCCTCGGCAGCGATGCCACGAATCAGGCGGATGTTGGCGGCGGGCAGGGCCAGGTCCATGAGGTCTCGGGCGAGTTCCGTCAGCACCTCTTCCGGCGGTCGCTCGCCGGCCTGACCCAGGCGACTCCACACGCTGGAGGCCTGGGCCTCCATCGACGCCACGAACAACCCTTCCTTGTTGCCGAACAGCTTGTAGAGCGTGCTCAGCGACCCTCCCGCTCGGGCCACGATATCGTTGACGCTGGCACCGGCGTATCCCTTTTCGAGAAAGACCTCCCTGGCGGCTGCCAGCAGGCGCTGTCTGCGGGCTTCTCCTCGGGGGGTAAAGCCCTGATGGGCTGAGTCGTTGGCCGACATCTGCTCGTCCTCTTGCTGATGGTCCCCCGCCGTCCGATGGCTGGGTTCTGCTTACGTTACCTGCTTGCCTATACCTGCTGACTTACATCGGCGTACTGATATCCGCTTCCTTTCCCCGTTTCGTGCTGCGGTACATGCCCCGGTGTTGCGGACCTCGCCCATGTTGCTGCTGTTGTTCATGTTACCGATGCCGATGCCGATGCTGGCGAATGGCCCAGCCACCGCAGACAGCAGCGGGGTGATCGACGCAAAAAGCACCGCGACGTAAAAGTGTAGCATGCGCTACACTAATGCGGTTCATGAATTTGCGCTGTCCAGGGCCGCGCCTTGCTGCCCCCTCCCGGTGCTTCGATGACGAAGCGCGTGGGTCGACACAGGCGGCAACCAGACAAGCGTAAGACAGGGTACGTGGGGGACGAGATGACGCGTGGCAAGAAGGCAATCGTGGCACTGGCCGGGCTGATGGCCTTGGTGGCGCTGATCTGGTGGGGCATGAGCTGGTGGTCGACGGGCCGTTACCTGGAAGAGACGGATAATGCCTATGTGCATGCGGATGCGGTCAGTCTGCGTGCTGAACTATCGGCGTTGATCCGGGAGCTGCCGGTGATGGATAACCAGCAGGTGCGCGCTGGTGATGTTCTGGTGAAGCTGGATGACACCGACGTCAAGCAGCAGCTGGCCCAGGCCCTGGCTGACCAGCAGGTGGCTCATTCCCAGCAGGTCCAGGCCAGCCGACAGATCGAACGACAGCGTGCGGCCATCGAAGAGGCGCAGGCCCAGGTGGTTTCTGCCGAGGCGCAGCATGCCCAGGCGCTTCGTCATCTGGAGCGATCGCGCTCGCTGGCGTCACGCCAGTACGCCTCGGAGCAGCAACAGCAGGACGACGAAGCCAGCGTCAACGTGGCCGCGGCCAACCTGGCGGCACGCCGGGCGGCACTGACCTCGGCCCAGCGACAGCTGGACGTTGCGCTGGCCGACGAACAGGCGGCGCAGGCGCGTGTCGTATCCGCACAGGCGGCAGTGGAGGTCGCCCGACACCAGCTGTCAAAGGCGACGCTGCGGGCCCCGCGCGATGGCGTTGTCGGTGCCATCACCGCGGAGGTCGGGGATCTGGCGCAGCCCTCGCTGACCCTGATGCACCTGGTGCCGGTCGAGTCGGCCTACGTGGTGGCGAACTTCAAGGAGACCCAGACGGAGCGCATGCGCATTGGTCAGCCGGTGCGACTGGTGGTCGATGCCTATCCCCAGGTCCACTTCGAGGGGGTGGTCGACAGCCTGGCGCCGGCGACGGGGTCCCAGTTCAGTCTGCTGCCCCAGGACAATGCCACCGGCAACTTCAACAAGATCGTGCAGCGGGTGCCGGTCAAGATTCGACTGACCGGGCCTGAACAGGCACTGGGCGTGCTGCGTGCGGGGTTGTCTGTGGTGCCTGAAGTCGACACCCGCTCCCTGGACGGTGATCCCTTGGGTGCGCGGCACCAGGCCGAGCGTGAGCAGACGCCGCCGGTAGCGGCGACGCTGGCAGGGCCAGGCGCGTGAGTCAGTCCCCAGCGCTTGCCTCCGCGGCGCCTTCGGGCGCCGATGAACTTCCCCCCTGGCCTCAGCGTATTGGCTTTATTGCAGCGGTATTCGGCATGTTCATGGCGATTCTGGATATCCAGATCGTGGCCAGCTCGCTGAACGAGATTCAAGCCGGCGTTGCCGCCAGCAGTGAGGAGATCTCCTGGGTCCAGACGTCCTACCTGATCGCCGAGATCATCATGATTCCGCTGTCCGGGATGCTGACCCGGATTCTCTCGACGCGGGTGGCCTTTGTGCTGTCCAGCGTTGGCTTCACCCTGGCAAGCCTGGGATGCGCGCTGGCGACCAGCATCGAACAGCTGGTCATCTTGCGGGCACTGCAGGGATTTCTTGGCGGGGCGATGATCCCGATCACTCACGCCATCAGCTTCTCGATCTTTCCGCGTCGGATGATGGGCGCCGTTCAGGCCGTGATCGGCATGGTGGTGACCATGGCGCCGTCGGTGGGTCCCACGGTGGGGGGCTACATCACCGAGATCGCCAGTTGGCATTGGCTGTTTCTGGCTAACGTGATTCCAGGTGTGCTGGTCAGTTGGGCGGCGTGGCGATTCTTGGATATCGACAAGGGCGACCGCAGCGCGGCCAGGCGTCTGGACGTGCTGGGGCTGGCGCTGATGGCGGTTTTTCTGGGGTGCCTTGAGTACGTGCTGGAAGAGGGCCCCGGGGATGACTGGTTCGATGATCACCTGATCCTGATGCTCTCGCTGACCTGCGGCCTGGCCGCCATCGGCTTCTTTGTGCGTACGCTGCGCCATCGGTATCCGATTGTGGGCCTGCACGCGTTTGCCAACCGCAACTTTGCGCTGGGCGCCGGCCAGGGATTTGTGATCGGCATCGCCCTGTACGGGCTGGTCTACCTGATGCCGCTGTTCTTTGGTTATGTGCGCGGCTTTTCCAGCCTGCAGATCGGTCAGGTCATGTTCGTGACCGGGGTGGCGATGTTCTTCACCGCACCCGTGGCCGGTCGGCTGTCCGGCAGCGTTGACCTGCGCGTGCTGATGTTTGTGGGCTTTGTGCTGGTGGGGGTGGGCTCGATCATGAACGCCTGCCTGACGTCAGAGTCCGGGTTCGAGCAGTTCTTCTGGCCCCAGATCGTGCGCGGGGTGGGGCTGATCCTGTGCATCATTCCGGCCTCGCGCATTGCGCTGGGGACCTTGCCGCGTGAAGAGGTGGGCAACGCCAGCGGGCTGTTCAACGTCATGCGCAACCTTGGTGGGGCGGTCGGTCTGGCGCTGATGGACACCGTTCGCGACATCCGCGAGGACTATCATTGGAGCCAGCTGATCGGTGCAGTAAATGAGGGGCGTGGTGTCGTGCTTGAGCGGTTGCAGGGATACGAGAGCTTGCTTGCCGGTCATGTGGCGGATCCGCAGCAGAGCGCGCTGGCGCTGGTCGGGCAGACGGTGGCGCGTGAAGCCCAGGTACTGGCGTTCAATGACATCTTCTTGTGGCTGGGTGCCCTCTACCTGCTTTGCGCGCCGGTGGTCCTGCTGGTTCGGCGGCCAGAAGCCTGAGCCGCCACTTGCGATCATTGCCTGGGACTTGCCAGGGTCAGGTCTTGGTCGTGTAAAGCGCGAAGGCGCCTAGGCTTGCCATCAGCAGGAATCCCGCCAGGCCCAGGCGTCCCCAGGGCAGGCTGGCCGTGCCCAGGTGGATGATGGTCGGGTCTCTAGGCGAGTAGCGCACCGTTATCTGACTGCCGACGGGGTAGGCGGCCAGATAGGCCTCGGCGTCCTCGCGGCGTTCGAAGGAGGGAACGCCATCAAAGCCACTGTTGTCGGAAGTTACAAGGCGACCCTCGAGTTGGCCTTCGACGGCCACGCGTGCCAGATATCGCTTGGCCTGTTCATCCCGCTCGCGCTGATGGCGCTGTGCTTCGGCCAGTCTGACGCCGGTGTCGGTGACGGTGACCTGGGCGCTGGGCCAGCGGTTGACGTCCCGCACCTTCCAGGCCCCGGCGCCTGCAACAATGGCGCCAATCAGGGCAGCGAGTGACACGATCAGCAGCGGATGAGGCATGGCGGTATCCTGCTAAGACATTGAGATGGTGGTACAGGCAAGGAGATAACGATGACGATGATGGCCTCCCTGAGGAATTGGATCAACGATGTGGCGCAGCCGGAACACGCCCAGGCAGACGTCGACCTGTCCTTGGCCACGGCGGTTCTGCTGTGTGAGGTGGTGCGGGCAGACTATCGCATGGATGACAGCGAGATCGCGCTGATGCGCGAGCAGCTGCAGCAGCGCTTCGAGCTGGACCCGGCAGCGTTGGACGAGCTGATGTCGTTGGCCCGCCAGGAGGCGGAAACGGCCGTTGACCATCACCGTTTTGTGCGTGAGCTGAGAGACCGAACCGGGTATCAGGAGCGGGTCGCCTTGGTGCAGCAGATGTGGGCGCTGGCCTTTGCCGATGGAGAGAAGGATGCCCTGGAAGAACATCGCATCCGTGCCCTGGCCGAGTTGCTGCATGTCAGCCACGGCGATTTCGTGCGCACCCGTATCGCCGAGGAAAATCGCGCCGCGGCGCGGTGATCAACGGACGGATGCCTGCATCAACCGAACCTGAGCAGCGACGGCATGGATAAGCTCAAGCGCGCTTGGTTTTTTCGTTTTCGGGGTCTCTCGCTTACGGGGTCTTTTGCTTTCAGGGTCCTTCGCTTTCAGGTCTGTAGCTCACAGGGTCTGTCGATAGCGTTATCGTCTGTCGGAGAAATTGTAGTGGGTGAGACTGGCTTTTGAGATAGGTACACTGGATCATCCTGTTGAACGCGATCAGGGATAGTAAAGTTTTCTGATTCAGCCAGTGCGAGTCGAGACAAGGAGACGCAGATGTCGCGCAAGATGGTGGTAGTGGGTGCTGGGATGGTGGGCGTGTCCGTTGCTTGGCATCTGAGTCAGCGAGGTCATCAGGTGACCCTGGTGGACCGTCGCGAGCCGGGGCGTGAGACGTCCTATGGCAATGCCGGCATCATCCAGCGCGAGGCGGTTCGGCCCTATGCGTTTCCTCGCGACCTCGGCACGCTGCTGCGGGTGGCTCCGAATCGGCAGATCGATATCCGCTACCGCCCTGGTGCGATGATGGCCAACGCGGGTACCTTGCTGAAGTACTGGCAGCATTCAGCGCCGGCGCGGTATGAGCGAATTGTGCCTGAGTATGCGTCCTTGATTTCAGGCTGTCTTGACGCCCATGCCGCCATGATTGCGGCATCGGGCGCTGAGGAGTTGATTCGTCGCGACGGTTGGCTGGAGGTGTATCGCAGCGAGGCCGAACTGACGGCGCGGCACGCCCAGGCTCAGGCCGATGCGCAGCGCTTCGGGATTCGCTTCAAGCGACTCGACAGCGCAGAGCTTGCCCAGCTGGAACCCGGCCTGGCGAGCGGCGCTGGCAACGACAGCGGCAAGGGGCTGGCCGGGGCCATTCACTGGCTGGACCCCTGGACGGTGGCCAGTCCGGGGGATCTGGTCGCTGCTTACGCACGGGCCTTTGTCGAGTCCGGGGGCGAGATCGTGCAGGCCAATGTGGACGCCGTGGAGCGCACTGGCCAAGCCTGGCGGGTGTCACTGGGTGGCGGTGCAGTCAGCCGCCAGCTGGACGCTGACGGTCTGGTCATGGCGCTGGGGCCTTGGACGCAGGAGTGGATGACGGCCTTGGGCTTGAGGATTCCGCTGTTCGTCAAGCGCGGTTACCACATGCACTATGCCCAGCCTGACGAGCGGGCGCTCGGTCACTGGGTCATGGACGCCGAGGTCGGCTATCTGCTGGCGCCGATGCGCCAGGGCGTGCGCTTGACCACCGGGGCCGAGCTGGAGCGGCTGGAGGCGCCGGCGCACCTTGACCAGCTGGAGGCGGCGGAGCGCAAGGCGAGGGAACTCTTCCCGCTGGGGCAGCGGCTGGAGTCCACGCCCTGGAAGGGTGCCAGGCCCTGCACGCCAGACATGAAGCCAGTGATTGGCCCGGTGCCGGGACAGGATGGCCTGTGGCTGGCCTGTGGTCATGGGCATCAGGGCTTCACGCTGGGCCCTGTTACCGGCAAGCTGCTGACCCAGCTGATCGAGGGGGAGCCGGCGGATATCGATATGACGCCCTTCAGGGTCGATCGTTTCTAAAACGCTGTCCCGTTCAGAATGCAAAAGGGCCACGATGTTCGTGGCCCTGTTTTCTTCTTACCGTTTCCTTCTCACCGCTTTCTTATCACCCCCGTTTCCTTCTCACCGCTTTGCGGTCTTTCGTCTGGCGCTCTCGCTTTCCAGGCAAAGCCCATAAGGGCTGCGTGAGGTGGCGTTGTCATGGTGAGGGGCGGGTTCAGCTGTTGTCTTTCTGCCGTTCGGTGGCTGTTGATTCGCCGGAAGTGGGGGGCAATGCGCTGGCGCTTGCAGCGCTCACGTCAGGGGGGCTGTCAGCGTCGTCATCGCTGCGCTCGCCACGGCGTTCAGCGATGGACCTGGCCAGCAGTTTCATCAGGAGGGTGACGAGAAAGACCAACCAGCTGGCGGTGGCCAGGACGTTGAACAGCAGCATCTTCTGCGCGCCGCTCAATGGCGTGATCAGGTGATCGATGACGATGGCAAACAGAAACGCCAGGTTCAGCGGTAGCGCCAGAATATGCATCCACATCTCGGTGCGCCGCTTGCGCACGTGATAGCGGCTCAGCATGACGCGCACCGGGCGATGCACAAAGCTCAGCAGGATCATGGTGCCTAGTATCAGCAGGGCAGCCAGTGCCGGCTCGGCGCTATCGATATGCAGTGATACGCTGATCGACCAATACAGCATCAACCACATCAGTCCCGCCAGGGTGGCGACCAGGTCGGCGTAGTGACGTACCTTGGGCATTGAGCTCTCGCTAGGGCTAGTCGGTAAAAACGGGGCGCAGGGGGTTCCTGGGTGACAGGCGAGGCCTATTTATTGGCCCTGAATGCCTCGTTCACTCTTCATGGCCACCTGGATGGCCACTGCCTTGTTCCGCGTCTTGTGTCGGCCTGTCCTGCCGGCGCCTTTCGCCTGTCAGGATAGTGCTCGCAGGAGACACTTGCGCATGATACGCGAAATATCGTGCTTTTGTGGCGATGAGCGGAGGTCGATCGCTTTGCGGTATACTGCGCCCGACCTTGAACCACTCGATGACAGGACAACAAGTGACTTCCATTACCTTGACCCGCCCGGATGACTGGCACCTTCACCTGCGCGATGGCGTCGCGCTTGAGTCAGTGGTAGGGGACACCGCGCGCCAGATGGGGCGTGCCATCATCATGCCCAACCTCAAGCCACCGGTGACAGTGCTGGAGCAGGCGCTGGCCTACCGCGAGCGTATTCTGGCGGCGTTGCCGCAAGGTAGCCAGTTCGAGCCGCTGATGACGCTGTATCTGACCGACCGTACCACGGCGGACGATATCGAGCAGGCCTGGGCTAGCGGCAAGGTACAGGCGGTCAAGCTGTATCCGGCAGGGGCCACCACCAATTCTGATTCCGGCGTGACCGATCTGAAGCATTGCGACGAAGCGGTGGCCACCATGGCTCGTCTGGGCATGCCGCTGCTGGTGCATGGCGAGGTGACGGACCACGAGATCGATATCTTTGACCGGGAGAAGGTCTTTATCGACCGGGTGATGAAGCCGCTGCTGTCACGCCACCCTGAGCTCAAGGTGGTGTTTGAGCACATTACTACCGCCGATGCGGCGAGCTTTGTGGCCCAGGCCCCGGCCAATGTGGGGGCAACCATCACCGCCCATCACTTGCTGTATAACCGCAACCACATGCTGGTGGGCGGGATTCGTCCTCACTATTACTGCCTGCCGATCCTCAAGCGTGAGCGTCACCGTGAGGCATTGATCGAGGCAGCGACTTCTGGCGACACCAGCTTCTTCCTGGGCACCGATAGCGCTCCTCACGCTCGCCACGACAAGGAGAGCGACTGCGGTTGCGCCGGCGCTTACACAGCGTTGACCGCGATCGAGCTGTACGCGACGGCATTCGAGCAGGCCGGAGCACTTGATCGCCTTGAGGGTTTTGCCAGTCACCACGGCCCGGATTTCTATGGGCTGCCACGCAACGTAGATCCCATTACCCTGGACAAGACCGAGTGGCAGGTGCCTGCCGAGCTGCCCTTCGGCGAAGGGAAGACCCTGGTGCCGCTGCGTGCCGGCGAAACCCTTGGATGGAAGATGCGGGAGCAGTGATCCTCCCGCTATCGTTGGCTTGGTGCTCGCGATGACGTGATCAGAAAACGACGGAACGCGCGGTACATCGCGTGTTCTGGCCAAAATGGCGCGCCCTCAGGGGCGCGCTTTTTTTATGCGCATAGTTTTCCCGCTAAGGCCTGGCATTCGAGCCGAAACAGGATCACGAGACATAAATTGTTGTACGTGGTGCGCTGCGTTGTACATGAAAAATGCAGCAGGCGACATCGCTGACGGTGGGGCAAGCCAACCAGCTAGTACCAGAGGTCGGGGGAGTTTTTGTGCAGTCTGGCTTTTCTCATGACGCAGATATTTTTGTAAGCACGCTAATAGGCGTGAAAAAGCAATAGCATAGGAGAAGAAAAAGGGGAAGACGGGGTGGTGGAGAAAAAGAGGTAGCTCATTGTCCTCTGGTACAGTATTGAGATATCTCGTGCGCATGTAATGTCGTATCTGCACAACTGTGTGCGTGTGCCAAAAATTATACAGCCCCCAAACGCTATAGAGAGACGCCCCTATGATCATTGCCACCGTCGTTCAGCTTGTTGGTCAAGCTTGGGCCCGTGACGCAGAAGGTAACCTGAGAGCCCTGGCAGAGGGTGACCAGCTTCGCGAGGGCGAGGTGGTGATTACCGGCAATGGGGCGCGCGTCAGGCTCGAACAGGTGGACGGTGCGCCCTTGGTCGAGATGGAGAGCAATGCTCAGATTCTGCTGACTCAAGATATCGCTGAAGGCAGTAGCGAAGGCGAGCAAGCGCCGGTACTCGAGGACCCTGACGTCGCCAGGGTGCTGGCGCTGCTGGAAGAAAGCGATGGGGATCTGCTGGATATCCTGGAAGCACCGGCTGCGGGGGCTGCTGGTGGCGCTGGGGTTGAAGGCGGGCATGATTTCGTGCGTCTGCTGCGTATTGTTGAGGAAGTGACGCCGCTGTCGTTCGAGTATGGCTACCAGCGAGTAGACGACGAGCTTCCTCAGCAGGAGGGCGGCGGTTCAGACGACGTTGATGAGCCGGTCACGTTGACTGGCTTGGACGGCCCGCAGGGGGGTACTGGCGGTGCAGTGGGCACTGGCGGCGCAGCCGTGGGCTTTGCATCCGCTGAGCAGACCGTCAGCGAGTCCGGGCTTGCCACAGGTAGCTCGCCCGCTACCGGCAGTATCGTCAGTGGCAGCTTTGGGGTCAGTGCGCCCGACGGTTTAACCTCCATCACGGTGGGCTCCAGTGGTCCGATCAGCCTGGACCGGCTGAATGGACTTGCCGGTAATCCGCTGGTCATCAATACCCCTCATGGCACCCTGACGCTGACCGGTTATACCGGAGGTGCCACGGGTGGCACCGTCAGCTATACCTTCGAGCTCACCACGCCGGTCGATAATGACAGCGCGGATGGTGCCACCGGTGACGGCCTTGTAGAGAGCATCGTGATCACTGCCACGGATACCGATGGCAGCACCACCAGCGGTTTTCTCGATATCGCGATTCTCGATGATGCTCCTCAGGCCTTCGACGATACCGCCGAGACCCAGGAAGACACCCCGATCACCTACAACGTGCTGGCTAACGACGTTGAAGGCGCGGACGGTGCAACACTGACCACTGCGACGTTGCGTGACCCGAGTCAGGGCAGCGTATCGATCAATGCCGCGGGTGACGTCACCTTTACCCCGGCGCCGGGCTTCGAAGGCGAAGCGCTGATCGACTACACCATCACCGACGCCGATGGTGACACCAGCGACGCGGTGTTCAGCGTCACGGTGGCGGAAGACTCCACCCCGACCATCAGCGTGCCGGATGACTCCCCGAGCACCGAAGGGGGCCAGTTCACCGTCAGTGAAGCGGGCCTGGCGGGCGGCAGCGCCGCGGGCGACGGCAGCCAGACCACCAGCGGCACGCTGCCTATCACTACCGGTGGTGACAGCCTGGCCTCGTTGGTCATCAACGGCGTTAACGTCACCGCTGGTGGCACCGTAGTGGGCGACTTCGGCACGCTGACCGTCAGCGTCTCCGACGCCGGCGACTACAGCTGGAGCTACACCCTCGACGACAGTACCCAGGATCACACCAGCCAGGGCACCGGAAGCGATGACCTGGCGGATCAGTTCGCGATCACGGCCACGGACAGCGACGGCGACGAAGCTTCCACCGACCTGACCATCCAGGTGCAGGACGACGTGCCGGTGGCGGTGAATGACAGCGCCAATACCGCGGAAGACACCCCGATCACCTATAACGTGCTGGCGAATGACACCCAGGGCGTAGATGGGGCAACGCTGACCGCAGCAACGTTGCGTGACCCGAGTCAGGGCAGCGTATCGATCAATGCCGCGGGGGATGTGACCTTTACCCCGGCACCGGGCTTCGAAGGCGAAGCGCTGATCGACTACACCATCACCGATGCCGATGGTGACACCAGCGACGCGGTGTTCAGCGTCACGGTGGCGGAAGACTCTACGCCGACCATCAGCGTGCCGGATGACTCCCCGAGCACCGAAGGCGGTCAGTTCACGGTCAGCGAGGCGGGCCTGGCGGGCGGCAGCGCTGCGGGCGACGGCAGCCAGACCACCAGCGGCACACTGCCCATCACTACCGGTGGTGACAGCCTGGCCTCGCTGGTCATCAACGGCGTCAACGTCACCGCTGGCGGCACCGTAGTGGGCGACTTCGGCACGCTGACCGTCAGCGTCTCCGACGCTGGTGACTACAGCTGGAGCTATACCCTCGACGGCAGCACCCAGGATCACACCAGCCAGGGCACCGGCAGCGATGACCTGGCAGATCAGTTCGCCATCACGGCGACTGACAGCGACGGCGACGAAGCCTCTACCGACCTGACCATCCAGGTGCAGGATGACGTACCGGTGGCGGTGAATGACACCGCCAATACCGCGGAAGACACCCCGATCACCTATAACGTGCTGGACAACGACACCCAGGGCGTAGATGGGGCAACGCTGACCTCAGCAACGTTGCGTGACCCGAGTCAGGGCAGCGTATCGATCAATGCCGCGGGGGATGTGACCTTTACCCCGGCACCGGGCTTCGAAGGCGAGGCGCTGATCGACTACACCATCACCGATGCCGATGGTGACACCAGCGACGCGGTGTTCAGCGTCACGGTGGCGGAAGACTCCACCCCGACCATCAGCGTGCCGGATGACTCCCCGAACACCGAAGGTGGCCAGTTCACCGTCAGTGAAGCGGGCCTGCCTGGCGGCAGCGCTGCGGGCGACGGTAGCCAGACCACCAGCGGCACGCTGCCCATCACCACCGGTGGTGACAGCTTGGCCTCGCTGGTGATCAACGGCGTTAACGTCACCGCTGGCGGCACCGTGGTAGGCGACTTCGGCACGCTGACCGTCAGCGTCTCCGACGCTGGCGACTACAGCTGGAGCTACACCCTCGACGGCAGCACCCAGGATCACACCAGCCAGGGCACCGGCAGCGATGACCTGGCGGATCAGTTCGCGATTACGGCGACAGACAGCGACGGCGATGATGCCTCCACCGACCTGACCATCCAGGTGCAGGACGACGTACCGGTGGCGGTGAATGACAGCGCCAATACCGCGGAAGACACCCCGATCACCTATAACGTGCTGGACAATGACACCCAGGGCGTGGATGGGGCGAATGTCTCTGCGGCGACCCTGCGCAATCCCAGCCAGGGCAGTGTGTCCTTCAACAGTGACACAGGTGAGGTGACCTTTACCCCGGCACCGGGCTTCGAAGGCGAAGCGCTGATCGACTACACCATCACCGACGCCGATGGTGATACCAGCGACGCGGTATTCAGCGTCACGGTGGCGGAAGACTCCACGCCCACCATCAGCGTGCCGGATGACTCCCCGAGCACCGAAGGCGGCCAGTTCACGGTCAGCGAAGCGGGCCTGCCTGGCGGCAGCGCCGCGGGCGACGGCAGCCAGACCACCAGTGGCACGCTGCCCATCACCACCGGTGGTGACAGCCTGGCCTCACTGGTCATCAACGGCGTTAACGTCACCGCTGGCGGCACCGTGGTAGGCGACTTCGGCACGCTGACCGTCAGCGTCTCCGACGCTGGCGACTACAGCTGGAGCTACACCCTCGACGGCAGCACCCAGGATCACACCAGCCAGGGCACCGGAAGCGATGACCTGGCGGATCAGTTCGCCATCACGGCCACTGACAGCGACGGCGATGATGCCTCCACCGACCTGACCATCCAGGTGCAGGACGACGTACCGGTGGCGGTGAATGACAGCGCCAGCGTGGCCGAGGACACTGCACAGGCCATCTCTGGCAACGTGCTGGCCAATGACACGACCGGTGCCGACAGTTCCACAGCGCAGCCTGCGACGGTCGCCCTGGATAGCCCCAGCGCCACAGGCGAGTTTGGCACCCTGACCCTGAACAGCGATGGCAGCTGGAGCTATACGCTCAACAACAGCGATGCTCGTGTGCAGGCGCTTAGCGGTGACGAAACGCTGACCGAGACCTTTGCCTACACCCTGACCGATGCCGACGGCGACACCTCCCCGGCGACGCTGACCATCACGGTCACCGCCACCGATGATGGCGTGAGCCTGAGCGGCTTGAAGGCCGAAGGTGGCGACGTCCAGGTCAGTGAAGCCAACCTGGCGGATGGCAGTGCCGCAGACAGCACTTCGCTGACCCGCGGCGGCAGCTTCACCTTCACCAGTGTGGATGGTGTGGCCAGCGTCCAGGTAGGAGATCAGTCACTGACGCTGAACCAGCTGCAAGGTCTGTCCACGACCAACCCGGTGGTGGTCGATACGGCCTATGGCAGCCTGTCCCTGACTGGCTTCGATGGAGATGCTGCCGGCGGCACGGTGAGCTACAGCTACACCCTGGATACCCGCGTCGACAACGATAGCCAGGACGGCGCCACCGATAGCGGCTTCACCGAAACGGTGGGGCTGGTGGTGACGGACGATAACGGTAGCGCGTCTAGCGGCAGTCTTCGTATTGCCATTGCGGATGATGCGCCGTCGGCGAGCGATGATAGTGCTAGCGTGGCCGAGGACACTGCACAGGCCATCTCTGGCAACGTGCTGGCCAATGACACGACCGGTGCTGACAGTTCCACTGCGCAGCCCGCGACGGTCGCCCTGGATAGCCCCAGCGCCACAGGCGAGTTTGGCACCCTGACCCTGAACAGCGATGGTAGCTGGAGCTATACGCTCAACAACAGCGATGCCCGTGTGCAGGCGCTTAGCGGCGATGAAACGCTGACCGAGACCTTTGCCTACACCCTGACCGATGCCGACGGCGACACCTCCCCGGCGACGCTGACCATCACGGTCACCGCTACCGATGACGGCGTGAGCCTGAGCGGCTTGGCGGCCGATGGTGGCGACGTCCAGGTCAGTGAAGCCAACCTGGCGGATGGCAGCGCGGCAGACAGCACTGCGCTGACCCGCGGCGGCAGCTTCACCTTCACCAGCGTGGATGGTGTGGCCAGCGTCCAGGTAGGAGATCAGTCACTGACGCTGAACCAGCTGCAAGGACTGTCCACGACCAACCCGGTGGTGATCGATACGGCCTATGGCAGCCTGTCCCTGACTGGCTTCGATGGAGATGCTGCCGGCGGCACGGTGAGCTACAGCTACACCCTGGATACCCGCGTCGACAACGATAGCCAGGACGGCGCCACCGGTAGCGGCTTCACCGAAACGGTGGGGCTGGTGGTGACGGACGATAACGGTACCCGTGGTCAGGCCAGTATCAGTATTGCTATCACCGATGATGGCCCGTCGCTGCAGATCGGCGACTCTACTGAGCCGGGTACCGCAACAGTGGTGGAAGGCCAGAGCGTCAATGGCAGCTGGACCACCGATGCCGGTGCCGATGGTGCCACCGTTACCGTGACCGTGGGAGGTGACTCCCTGGTTCTGGGTAGCGCAGCGGATGCCACGGTGTCCTTCGACCTGACCGAAGGCACTCTGACCGTTGGCCGCGATGGCAGCTGGACCTTCGAGGCCAACAACAACCTCGACCAGGCAGAGAACCCGTCGGTCAACTTCACCATCGAGACCGTCGATAGCGATGGTGATACCGCCTCCGACAGCCACACCGTCACCATCACCGACGGTACTGGCCCGACGGTCACCGTTACCGACAGCGATCCGGCGACCACCAATGCCGCCGTGTCCCTGGATGATGCTGACACTGAAGGCGACGCTTCCTCTACGGACGTGGCGAGCCTGACCTTTACGGCGGGCAGTGATGCGATTGCCAGCATCGGCTTTGGCAGCACAGATAATATTGATGTGGATGGCCTTAATGGCACCCTGACCTGGACACTGAACTCCGCCGGTCAGCTGGAAGGGCGCACCGAAGCCGGTGGCGAGCCGGCCATCACCCTGACGCTGAATAACAACGGCTCGGTCACGGCTGGCCAGTCTGCGGTAGTGACCGTGACGGCCACGCTGGCCGACAGTCTGGTCCACGCCGATGGCGTTGATGCACTGACCATCAGCGGGATCACCGTGGTCGGTACCGACACCGACGGCAGCAGCACCGAGGCAAGCGTCTCGGTCAGCGTCGCCGACGATCAGCCGACGCTGCAGATTGGCGACTCCACTGAGCCGGGTACCGCGACAGTCGTGGAAGGCCAGAGTGTCAATGGCAGCTGGACCACCGATGCCGGTGCTGATGGCGCCACCGTTACCGTCAGCGTGGGCAGCGAGACGCTGACGTTGGGCGACGCCGACAACGACGTCGTGACCTTCAATACCGCCGAGGGCGTGTTGACCGTTGGTCGCGATGGCAGCTGGACCTTCGAGGCGAACAACAACCTCGACCAGGCAGAGAACCCGTCGATCAACTTCACCATCGAGACCGTCGATAGCGATGGTGACACCGCTTCCGATAGCCACACCGTTACCATCACCGACGGCACTGGCCCGACGGTCACCGTCACCGACAGCGATCCGGCGAGCACCAACGCCGCCGTGTCCCTGGATGATGCCGAGACTGAAGGCGACGCGTCCTCAACGGACGTGGCCAGCCTGACCTTTACGGCGGGCAGTGATGCGATTGCCAGCATCGGCTTTGGCAGCACAGATAATATTGATGTTGATGGCCTTAATGGCACCCTGACCTGGACGCTGAACTCCGCCGGTCAGCTGGAAGGGCGTACCGAAGCCGGTGGCGAACCGGCCATCACCCTGACGCTGAACAACAATGGCTCGGTTACGGCTGGCCAGTCCGCGGTAGTGACCGTGACCGCGACTCTGGCGGACAGCCTGGCCCACGCCGATGGCGTCGATGCACTGACCATCAGCGGCATCACCGTGGTCGGCACCGACACCGACGGCACCAGCACGTCTGCCAATGTGGGCGTGACGGTGGCCGACGATCAGCCGACGCTGCAGATCGGTGACTCTACTGAGCCGGGTACCGCGACAGTGGTGGAAGGCCAGAGCGTCAACGGCAGCTGGACCACCGATGCCGGTGCCGATGGCGCCACCGTTACCGTCAGCGTGGGTGGAGACTCTCAGGTTCTGGGTAGCGCAGCGGATGCCACGGTGTCCTTCGACCTGACCGAGGGCACTCTGACCGTCGGCCGCGATGGCAGCTGGACCTTCGAGGCCAACAACAACCTCGACCAGGCCGAGAGCCCGTCGGTCAACTTCACCATCTCCACGGTTGATACCGATGGTGATACCGCGTCCGACAGCCACACCGTCACCATCACCGACGGTACTGGCCCGACGGTCACCGTTACCGACAGCGATCCGGCGACCACCAATGCCGCCGTGTCCCTGGATGATGCTGACACTGAAGGCGACGCTTCCTCGACGGACGTGGCTAGCCTGACCTTTACCGCGGGCAGTGATGCCATTGCCTCCATCGGTTTTGGCAGCACAGATAATATTGATGTGGATGGCTTGAATGGCACCCTGACCTGGACCCTGAACTCTGCCGGTCAGCTGGAAGGGCGCACCGAAGCCGGTGGCGAACCCGCTATCACCCTGACGCTGAATAACAACGGCTCGGTCACGGCTGGTCAGTCCGCGGTAGTGACCGTGACCGCCACTCTGGCCGACAGCCTGGCCCACGCTGATGGCGTCGATGCACTGACCATCAGCGGAATCACCGTGGTCGGTACTGACACCGACGGCACCAGCACATCTGCCAATGTGGGCGTGACGGTGGCCGACGATCAGCCGACGCTGCAGATCGGTGACTCCACTGAGCCGGGTACCGCGACAGTGGTGGAAGGCCAGAGCGTCAATGGCAGCTGGACCACCGACGCCGGTGCCGACGGTGCCACCGTTACCGTAAGCGTGGGCAGCGAGACGCTGACGTTGGGCGACGCCGACAACGACGTCGTGACCTTCAATACCGCCGAAGGCGTGTTGACCGTCGGCCGCGATGGCAGCTGGACCTTCGAGGCCAACAACAACCTCGACCAGGCCGAGAGCCCGTCGGTCAACTTCACCATTGAGACCGTCGATAGCGATGGTGATACCGCCTCCGACAGCCACACCGTCACCATCACCGATGGTACCGGCCCGACGGTCACCGTCACCGACAGCGATCCGGCGAGCACCAATGCTGCCGTGTCCCTGGATGATGCCGAGACCGAAGGTGACGCTTCCTCAACGGACGTGGCCAGCCTGACCTTTACGGCGGGCAGCGATGCGATTGCCAGCATCGGCTTTGGCGATACCGGCGCTATCAGCGTCGACGGCCTGGATGGCACCCTGACCTGGACCCTGGACTCCGCCGGTCAGCTGGAAGGGCGTTCCGAGGCCGGTGGCGAGCCGGCCATCACTCTGACGCTGAATAACAATGGCTCTGTCGCCGCAGGCCAGTCCGCGGTAGTGACCGTGACCGCGACTCTGGCGGACAGCCTGGCCCACGCCGATGGCGTTGATGCACTGACCATCAGCGGCATCACCGTGGTCGGCACCGACACCGACGGCAGCAGCACCGAGGCAAGCGTCTCGGTCAGCGTGGCTGACGATCAGCCGACGCTGCAGATCGGCGACTCCACTGAGCCTGGCACCGCGACAGTGGTGGAAGGCCAGAGCGTCAACGGCAGCTGGACCACCGATGCCGGTGCCGATGGCGCCACCGTTACCGTCAGCGTGGGTAGCGAGACGCTGACGCTGGGCGATGGCGATGCTGACGTCGTGATCTTCACCACTGCCGAAGGCGTGTTGACCGTCGGTCGCGATGGCAGCTGGACCTTCGAGGCCAACAACAACCTTGACCAGGCCGAGAGCCCGTCGATCAACTTCACTATCGAGACCGTCGATAGCGATGGTGACACCGCTTCCGATAGCCACACCGTCAACGTCACCGACGGTACTGGCCCGACGGTCACCGTCACCAGTGGGGACGATGATCCGGCAACCGAGAGCCTGGATCTTACGCTGGACGAAGTGGGTACCATCGGCGGCGCAGAGCAGGACTCTGGTGTGTTGACCTTCACTGCAGGCAGCGACAACCTGACCAGTTTCAGGTTTGCCAATATTGCAACAGACGGCAGCGTGTCAGGCATTACCACCGCTGGGCTGGAGCCAGGGCAGACGCTGGTATGGACAGCGAATGCGAATGGCCAGCTCGAAGGCCGCTTGGGTGGTAGCACTGCTGTCGCGGTGACCCTGTCCCTTGCTGCTCCAGCGTCTGTCGAAGCGGGTGAGGACGGTATCGTGCGGGTTACCGCTGAACTCAGCGAGGCCCTCCCGCATGAGGTGGCCGATGCGCTGGCGAACTCGCTTTCTATTAGCGGCATCGGAGTTGTTGCGACCGAGGCTGACGGTGATAGTGCCACGGCCCAGGTGACCGTCAACGTCGTTGACTCTGCACCGCAGGCTGTGGCCGACGTGAACGCCATCACCGAAGACACCGCGTCCGTCTCTGGCAACGTCATTGACGGTGCTGCAGATGATGCCGGTGCCGACACCCTGGGCGCCGATGCCACCACGGTCACCGCGGTGACCAGCGACAACGCCAGCGGCAACACCGCCACCACCAATGCGGATGGTGAACTGGTGTTTCAGGGCGAGTACGGCACCCTGACCATCGCACCGGATGGCAGCTACAGCTACGCGTTGGATAACACCAACCCGGCGGTACAGGGGCTGGACGGCAGCGAGTCGGTCACCGAGGTGTTCACCTACACCCTGACCGACGCCGACAGCGACGCCAGCAGTACCACTCTGACCCTGACCATCAACGGCCAGGAAGATGACCTGCCCACCATTACCGTGACCGACAGCGACGGGAACGTGACCGGCGCCGACAACAGCGTGGAGGAGGACAGCGGCGATACCGTGACCGGCACCTTTACCGTGGGCGGCAGTGCGGGTGTGGCCAGCGTGACCATCGGCGGTGTGGAGCTGGTGGGAGCGGACTTCACCACTCCGGTGAGCATCCCCAACACCGGTGGCCAGGGCAGCCTGACCATCACCGGCTTTAACGCCGCGACGGGTGAGTTCAGCTACAGCTACACCGAGACCGGGGGGCCGGCAGAGCACAACGCGACCAATGACAATATCGTCGACAGCTTCGCGATTGTGGTGACTGACAACGAAGGCGACACCGCTAGCGACAGCCTGGATATCCAGATCCTGGATACCGCACCGCAGGCCGTGGCCGACGTGAACGCCATTACCGAAGACACGGCCTCCGTGTCGGGCAACGTCATTGACGGCGCTGCAGATGATGCCGGTGCCGACACCCTGGGAGCCGATGCCGCCACGGTCACCGCGGTGACCAGCGACAACGCCAGCGGCAACACCGCCACCACCAATGCGGATGGTGAGCTGGTGATCCAGGGCGAGTACGGCACCCTGACCATCGCACCCAATGGCAGCTACAGCTACGCGTTGGACAACACCAACCCGGCCGTCCAGGGGCTGGACGGCAGCGAGTCGGTCACCGAGGTGTTCACCTACACCCTGACCGACGCCGACAGCGACGCCAGCAGTACCACTCTGACCCTGACCATCAACGGCCAGGAAGATGACCTGCCCACCATCACCGTGACCGACAGCGACGGTAACGTGACCGGCGCCGACAACAGCGTGGAAGAGGACAGCGGTGAGACCGTCACCGGCACCTTCACCGTGGGCGGCAGTGCAGGCATTGCGGGCGTGACGGTGGCAGGCGTTGATGTCACTGGCGCCACCCAGGCGAACCCTGTGGTCATCACCACAGGCACCCAGGGAACCCTGACTATCACCGGCTTCGATGCCGCGACGGGCGAGTTCAGCTACAGCTACACCGAGACCGGGGGTCCGGCAGAGCACAACGCGGCCAACGACAATATCGTCGACAGCTTCGCGATCGTGGTGACCGACAACGAAGGTGATACCGCCAGCGACAGCCTGGATATCCAGATCCTGGATACCGCACCGCAGGCCGTGGCCGACGTTAACGCCATTACCGAAGACACCGCGTCCGTCTCTGGCAACGTCATTGACGGTGCTTCAGATGATGCCGGTGCCGACACCCTGGGGGCCGATGCCACCACGGTCACCGCGGTGACCAGCGACAACGCCAGCGGCAACACCGCCACCACCAATGCGGATGGTCAGCTGGTGATCCAGGGCGAGTACGGCACCCTGACCATCGCACCCGATGGCAGCTATAGCTACGCGCTGGATAACACCAACCCGGCGGTACAGGGGCTGGACGGCAGCGAGTCGGTCACCGAGGTGTTCACCTACACCCTGACCGACGTGGATAGCGACGCCAGTAGCACCACCCTGACCCTGACCATCAACGGCCAGGAAGATGACCTGCCCACCATCACCGTGACCGACAGCGACGGGAACGTGACCGGCGCCGACAACAGCGTGGAAGAGGACAGCGGTGAGACCGTCACCGGCACCTTCACCGTGGGCGGCAGTGCAGGCATTGCGGGTGTGACGGTGGCAGGCGTTGATGTCACCGGCGCCACCCAGGCGAACCCTGTGATCATCACCACGGGCACCCAGGGAACCCTGACCATCACCGGCTTCGATGCCACGACGGGCGAGTTCAGCTACAGCTACACCGAGACCGGGGGTCCGGCCGAGCACAACGCGGCCAACGACAATATCGTCGACAGCTTCGCGATTGTGGTGACCGACAACGAAGGTGATACCGCCAGCGACAGCCTGGATATCCAGATCCTGGATACCGCACCGCAGGCCGTGGCTGACGTGAACGCCATCACCGAAGACACCGCGTCCGTCTCTGGCAACGTCATTGACGGTGCTGCAGATGCTGCCGGTGCCGACACCCTGGGAGCCGATGCCACCACGGTCACCGCGGTGACCAGCGGCAACGCCAGCGGCAACACCGCCACCACCAATGGGGATGGTGAGCTGGTGATCCAGGGCGAGTACGGCACCCTGACCATCGCGCCCAATGGCAGCTACAGCTACGCGCTGGACAACACCAACCCGGCCGTTCAGGGGCTGGACGGCAGCGAGTCGGTGACCGAGGTGTTTACCTACACCCTGACCGACGCCGACAGCGACGCCAGCAGTACGACCCTGACCCTGACCATCAACGGCCAGGAAGATGACCTGCCCACCATCACCGTGACCGACAGTGACGGGAACGTGACCGGTGCCGACAACAGCGTGGAAGAGGACAGCGGCGAGACCGTCACCGGCACCTTCACCGTGGGCGGCAGCGCGGGTGTGGCCAGCGTGACCATCGGCGGTGTGGAGCTGGTGGGAGCGGACTTCACCACTCCGGTGAGCATCCCCAACAACGGTGGACAGGGCAGCCTGACCATCACCGGCTTCGATGCCGCGACAGGCGAGTTCAGCTACAGCTACACCGAGACCGGGGGTCCGGCAGAGCACAACGCGGCCAACGACAATATCGTCGACAGCTTCGCGATCGTGGTGACCGACAACGAAGGCGATACCGCCAGCGACAGCCTGGATATCCAGATCCTGGATACCGCACCGCAGGCCGTGGCCGACGTTAACGCCATCACCGAAGACACCGCCTCCGTCTCTGGCAACGTCATTGACGGTGCTGCCGATGATGCCGGTGCCGACACCCTGGGAGCCGATAGCACCACGGTCACCGCGGTGACCAGCGACAACGCCAGCGGCAACACCGCCACCACCAATGGGGATGGTGAGCTGGTGATCCAGGGCGAGTACGGCACCCTGACCATCGCGCCCAATGGCAGCTACAGCTACGCGCTGGACAACACCAACCCGGCCGTTCAGGGGCTGGACGGCAGCGAGTCGGTGACCGAGGTGTTTACCTACACCCTGACCGACGCCGACAGCGACGCCAGCAGTACGACCCTGACCCTGACCATCAACGGCCAGGAAGATGACCTGCCCACCATCACCGTGACCGACAGTGACGGGAACGTGACCGGTGCCGACAACAGCGTGGAAGAGGACAGCGGCGAGACCGTCACCGGCACCTTCACCGTGGGCGGCAGCGCGGGCATTGCGGGTGTGACGGTGGCAGGCGTTGATGTCACTGGCGCCACCCAGGCGAACCCTGTGGTCATCACCACGGGCACCCAGGGAACCCTGAGCATCACCGGCTTCGATGCCGCGACAGGCGAGTTCAGCTACAGCTACACCGAGACCGGGGGTCCGGCCGAGCACAACGCGGCTAACGACAATATCGTCGACAGCTTCGCGATCGTGGTGACCGACAACGAAGGTGATACCGCCAGCGATAGTCTGGATATCCAGATCCTGGATACCGCGCCGCAGGCCGTAGCCGACGTGAACGCCATCACCGAAGACACCGCGTCCGTGTCGGGCAACGTGGTGTCTGACGGAACTGGTGCGGACACCCTGGGAGCCGATGCCACCACGGTCACCGCGGTGACCAGCGACAACGCCAGCGGCAACACCGCCACCACCAATGCGGATGGTGAACTGGTGATTCAGGGCGAGTACGGCACCCTGACCATCGCACCCGATGGTAGCTATAGCTACGCGTTGGATAACACCAACCCGGCCGTCCAGGGGCTGGACGGCAGCGAGTCGGTGACCGAGGTGTTTACCTACACCCTGACCGATGCGGACAGTGACGCCAGCAGCACCACCCTGACCCTGACCATCAACGGCCAGGAAGATGACCTGCCCACCATCACCGTGACCGACAGCGACGGGAACGTGACCGGCGCCGACAACAGCGTGGAAGAGGACAGCGGCGAGACCGTCACCGGCACCTTCACCGTGGGCGGCAGCGCGGGCATTGCGGGTGTGACGGTGGCTGGCATTGATGTCACCGGTGCCACCCAGGCGAACCCTGTGGTCATCACCACGGGCACCCAGGGAACCCTGACCATCACCGGCTTTAACGCCGCGACGGGTGAGTTCAGCTACAGCTACACCGAGACCGGGGGGCCGGCCGAGCACAACGCGGCCAACGACAATATCGTCGACAGCTTCGCGATTGTGGTGACCGACAACGAAGGCGATACCGCCAGCGATAGCCTGGATATCCAGATCCTGGATACCGCGCCTGTTGCTGCCGATGATCGCGTCGACGGTGTGCAGTCCTCGCAGGTTGTGTCGAAAGACGCCACCGAAGGGCTGCTGTCCAATGATGATCAGGGAGCGGATGGCGCCAGAGTGACGGCGGTAGACCTTTCCTCGCTGCAAGGTAGCCTCGAGTGGAACGCCGACGGCAGCTTCGTCTACACCGCGACGGAGTCAGGCAGCTACACCGAAGTGGTGCGCTACACCATTACGGACGCCGATGGTGATACCAGCGAAGCTACGCTGACCATCCAGGTTGAGAATGGTGTGCCGAGCACCCAGCCCAGCAACGTGCAGGTCAATGAAGCAGGCCTGGACGGCGGCTCCCAGGCGGGGAATGGCTCGGCGACGGTCACCGGGCAGCTGGTCGCGACGGATCCCCAGAGCGACACGCTGACCTTCAAGGCGGAGACCATCAAAGGGGAGTACGGAGACATCGTGATCCGTGCCGATGGCTCATTCACCTACACCTTGACCAAGCCAGTGACGTCCTCCGACAACCCGGTGGACGATGCAGAGAGCTTCACCTACACCGTCACCGACAGCCAGGGCAACTCGGCAACTGGCACCATCACCGTAGATGTGATTGATGACGTACCGCAGGCCGTCAATGACACACCGGCCGCGCTGCAGTCAGGCACATCGCTGACGACCACGGCCGACAATGGCCTGCTGGCCAACGACGTGCAGGGCGCAGATGGTGCCGAGGTGGTGTCGATCGATACCAGCGGACTGCGTGGCGAGCTGACGTGGAATGCCGACGGTAGCTATACCTACACCGCGGAAGCCAACGCCAGCTATGAAGAAGTGGTGACCTACGTGATTCGTGACGCCGACGGCGACACGAGTCAGACCAACGTCAAGTTTGTGGTGACGGATGGTTCCCCGACCGCCAATCAAGCAACAGCAACGGTCAGCGAGGCCGGTCTTGCCGCTGGTAGCGACGCCGGCAGCGGCAGTCACAGCGTTTCCGGGCAGCTGAGTGCAACCGATGCCCAGGGAGATGACCTGAGCTACACCGAAGCGCGGATCGAGGGGGATCATGGCGTACTGGTGATCAGCAGCGATGGTTCCTTTACCTATACGTTGAGCAGCGCTGTGACCGGGAGCCAGGCGGACAATGGCGGCAACACGCTGACCGCCCAGGAGACCTTCACCTACAGCGTGACCGATGCCCACGGCAATACCGCCAGTGCCAGCATCAGCATCAACATTGTGGATGACGTGCCGCAGGCGGTGGATGACACGGCCGCCACGGCTGAGGACACCGCGGTCACCGTTGATGTGCTGGCCAATGACATGGGCGGAGCCGATGGTGCTGTGCTGCAGTCGGCTGCACTGGCGCCTGGACACGAGTCTGCCGGTCGGGTGACGGTGAACAGTAGCACCGGAGAACTGACCTTCACGCCAGGACCTGGGGTCGAGGGAACCGTCGTCATTCGCTACACCATCGTCGACGCCGATGGAGATACCAGCGAGGCCACCTTGACCGTCAATGTGGCTGCGGATTCTCGACCCGAGGGGGCTATCGACAAGGCGCTGCTCGATGAAGACGGATTGCCGGGCGGTATCGCTGGCGGCGTCGGTGACCTGGCGGGTGAGGCCACAGTGGTCAGCGGTACATTGGGATATTCCTTCGGCGCGGACGGTGCTGCCAGCCAGAACGCCTTTGCCTGGAGCCTGTCGGGACTGCCGAACGTATCCTCTGGCGGGGAGCCGGTCAGCTATGGCCTGAGCAACGATGGACGTACGCTCACAGGCCGTGATGCCTCCGGAGCTCTGGTGCTGAGCGTGGCGCTGACGGACGTCGCCAGCGGTGCCTACGAAGTGACCCTGCATCAGCCGCTGGATCACCCTGACAGTGAGAGTGAGGATGTCCTGGCGTTCAAGATCGGCTACAGCGTCACCGACGGTGACGGCAGCTCTGCCGATGGGGCGCTCCAGGTGCTGATCAATGACGACAGCCCTGAGGCGTTCACGGCGCAGACCGCTACCCTGAGGGATGGCGGCGGTGGCAGCATCGACTTTGCCGACGCCGCAGGGGCAGATGGCGTATCCAATGTGGTGTTTGCCGGCATGGATGGCCAGGTCGCCACGGACACCGATGGTCACCCGCTGTACTTCGAAGGTGAAGCCTTGACCTATCGCATGTCCGCTGACGGTTCTCAGCTTGACGCTGTGACGGCGGATGGCACCGTCGGCTTCAGCGTGGTGCTGGACGCTGCGGGCGACAGCTACCGTCTCGAGGTCAGCGATGGCGACGTCAGCAACGGGCGCACCGAACGAGCGGAAGTGTCGGATCTGGATCTCTCGGGTGTCGTGCGCTACCACGGCGCCAACTATCAGGATCTAGAAACTGACAACGATGTCCTGTACTCGACGCCCAATGGCGTCGGCATCGTGCCGCTTGAGGGCGGAATTGGTGTGGCCGGCGGCCTCAGTACGGGGATCGAACTCAATGAGGCTATTCGCATCAGCTTCCTGGACAGCCTGGCATTCTCGGATGTGGGAGAGCCGAGCTGGCAAGGGCATGAGCGCGTAGCTGAAGTGCGCCAGACCATCCACGTCGATGGGGATAATGCGAAGGCCGTGGTGACCGTCGCTGCCATCGACTATGTGGCAGACGGTGCGGGCGGTGGCTCACCGGCCCAAGGGGCGAGCAGTGACTTCCGTCTGACTGTGGACGATGTGCGCATCGTCGACCACACTGGCACCGATGTGACCAGCCAGGTTGGCATCACCGTCGACGGTGCGGGCCGACTGGTGCTGGATGGCATGCAGGATGGCTGGTCATTCGTGCTGAGCCCGGAAGGCGGCATGGAGGGCATCGAAGTCACCGGCGGTGGCACGGTACCGTTCGTGCTGGGCGATATGGACTATCGCCTGGGCGAGGCAAGCAATGCCTTTGATATCGAGCTTGGGTTGTCGGGCATCGACGGTGATGGAGACACCGCCAGCGGTAGTCTGACCCTCGAAGTCAGCGCTCCGGATCAGCTGTTTGTCGGTGATAATTCCGACAACAGCGTGACCGGTGGCGGTGGCAGCGATGTCATGATCGGCGACGGCGGAGGCAAGTTCACCGTCATCAACCCGGCCCAGAACTACAACGTTTCGTTGATCCTCGACAGCTCCGGCAGCATGAGCGCTGACTCGGGCACGCAGGGCCTGTCGCGCATGGCGTTGGCCAAGCAGGCCCTGGCCAACCTGGTGGAGCAGCTGGCGGACTTTGACGGCATCATCAATCTGCAGGTGGTCGACTTTGATACTGGGGCGCGGTTTACCCAGACCCTGGATCTTGGCTCGTCAGAGAGCGAAGTGGACCGTATCGTCGACTACATCAATAGTGTCGACGGTTCGCGCAACTCGGGAGGTGGTACCAACTACGAGGCGGCCTTCGAGGCCTCCAAGGGATGGCTCGAGGAGCAATCCGCGGCGAATGGCTACGACAACCTGACGTACTTCCTGACCGATGGTTTGCCCACCTTCTACGTCACCGATAGCGGTGGTACCGGGGGTAACGGAAGGGATACCGGCTTCAACGAGGTCAACAACGCTCTGGAAGCCTTCGAGGGCCTGTCCGCCATCAGTCGCGTCGAGGCCATCGGTATCGGTTCGGGTATCAACGAGGACGTGCTGCGCTTCTTTGATAACACCGATGTGACGGGCGTCAGCCAGGTGATTCCTTACTCCTCGGCCTCCTTCAGCGGAAGCCGCGGCTTGGTGGACTTCTCTGGTAGCGATAGCCCGTTGGATACGCAGACGGGCTGGACGAAGTCCGGCGACAGCACGGGTGGTCTGGCGGTGGGCGGTGGATCGTTGTATTTGGTCGACTATCGTCCTGGCTCAACGACAGGCGCGGCCGTGGCTACCAGTCAATCCTTCACTCTGGAGGCTCCAGAAAACGGCTACTCGACGTTGCAGTTCAGGTACCAGACTGATGACTACGGGAACAGCGATTATTTCCGCTATTTTGTCGAGAAGTCTGACGGGCAGGGCGGTTGGACCACAGTGGCTTCAGGTCGACCCGGAGAAAGTCAGTCCTGGAGAACTTTTGAGACGGAACCGCTTGATAGTGGCGTCTATCGCATCGTGCTGGACGTGATCAACGGCTCCGGTGGGTACGATAGCATCACGGTGGATGACATCACCATCAGGGATTATGAGTACCCGACAGCTCCGGTGGGCGAGGCCTCCATCGTCAACACCGCTGAAGAACTGGAAGCGGTACTCAACGGCGGGTCGTCCTTCGACAAGCTGGCGGCCCTTGGTGATGACACGCTCGATGGCACGGACCGTGCCGACATCATCTTTGGTGACACCGTCAACACCGACCACCTGGAGTGGACCGATGGTAGCGGCAAGGTGTTTGCTGCCGGTGAACATGATGGTCTGGGCTTCTCGGGTCTGTTCGAGTTCCTGAAATGGTCCGAAAACGGCGGTAGCGATCCTGATCAGGATCAGATCATGGATTACATTCGCAGCAACTATGAGGCGTTGCTCGATAGCGGCCGCAAGGATGGTGGCGCCGACACCCTGAAAGGCGGTGACGGTGACGACGTGCTGATCGGCGGGGGCGGCAATGACACCCTGCACGGTGAGGATGGCGATGACCTGCTGCTGGGTGGTGCGGGTGACGACCTGCTGCTGGGTGGACTCGGTGCCGACACCTTCGCCTGGGTCCTGGGTGACCAGGGCGAGGCAGGCGCCGCCGCCGATGACGTGATCGCGGACTTCCATGTCGCGGCGGCGGGCACGGCGCCTGGCACCGATCCGGAGGCCGATGTGCTGGATCTGAGCGATCTGTTGCAAGGCTTCGATGCAAGTGATGATCAGCAGTCGCTGAACGACTTCATCCACGCTGAGCAGGACGGTGATGACGTGGTGCTGTACATCAAGAGCGATGGTGGGCTGGCTGGCGATAATGCCAATGCCGATCAGTTGATTACCCTGGAAGGGGCGAGCATGTCAGGGCAGTCGGGCGAGGACTTCTTGACCCAGCTGCTGAACCAGGGACAGCTGGACGTCTGATCACGCCAGTGGGCGGGAGACGACGGGGTAGTCAACAGTCGTCAGTAGTTGCAGGTCGAGGGGGCCCCATCCGTGGGGCCCTAACGAGAATCGAGCAGCGCCCCTGCAGAGTGAGGTCAGGTGCTGGGGCACAAGAGAAAGTTGATATATGCTCGATCAACGAAGAACAGGGAGAAAGCGGCATGTACGTCCAGCGTGACGGGGAAGGTAAGCTTGTCTGCGTGAGCCGAGAGCCAACGGCTATCTGCGACGAGTTCATGGCACCAGATGACCAGGAGTTGCTGGCATTCCTGTCTGACGGCAGCCCGCGCCATGAGCAGTCGCAGTTTCACGCGTCTGATCTGGCGTTTGTGCGGGTACTTGAGGATGTGTTGGACCTGCTGATGGACAAGGGAGTGATCAGTTTTACCGATCTCCCTGAGGCGGCGCGTCGCAAGATCATGGATCGCCAGTCACTGCGTCGTCGCTACAACGACGTGGACCTGGTGGGCGGCGATGACGACCCTCTGATTTAACAGCGCGGTACGCAACAACAAGGCCACCTTTTCAGGTGGCCTTGTTGTTGCTGCCTAGTGGTTTGGTGCGCTCTGGTGGCTTTGTGCGGTCCGTTTGTCAGAGCTAGGCCTGCGTGTAGGCAGGCCTTTGATGGCGCTGCGACGAGCCGTCTAGCGCCCTGACGCCGCATCCGCACGGGCCGAGACGGCGGGACCGGTCACGCCGTCGAGGCCTAGCTCGAACAGGGTCTCGATGTCCTCGTCTTCATCGATACCTTCAGCAATCGCCTTGATCGCCAGCGAATGACACAGCGTTGCCATGCCCCTGAGGATGGTCTGCTGCTCTGGACGGTGGGAGACACCTCGACACAGGGTGGCATCGATCTTGATGTAGGACAGGCCAAGATCGCGCAGGTCACCGAGCTGGCGGAAGGCGGCACCGACGTGTTCCATGCCCAGGTGGCAGCCGAAGGGCGCCAGCGACTGGCACAGGTAGCGGAAGCTCTCCAGGTCGGCCCTGGCAATGGATTCTGGCACCTCGATCCACAGGAAGGGAGCCGAGTCTGGGCGTGCACTCAGTCGTTGCTGCAGGGCAATGACCACGTTGGGTTGGGTGATGGCGGCGTGGGACAGGTTGATGCCGAGCGGCTGACGGTGGTGATGAATGGTCTCAAGCGCAGTATCGATGACCCGGATATCCAGGCTGTCATGCAGACGCAGACGTGCGATCCAGGGCATGAAGGTGCCCGCCTGGCGCCACTCGCCCTTGATATTGAGGCGCGCCGGCGCTTCGTGGTGAAGCAGGCTGCCCTGGCGATCCAGTACCGGGTACTGGCCCAGCAGGACGCCGTGCTCCATGGCCTCGACCAGGGCGGAACGCCATTCGGCGCGGCTATGGTAGAGAGCGGCCTGTTCTGCGTGGCGGCAGGTTTCAATGGCCTGGCCGGGGCGTGTTTCGGCCATGGACAAGGCGCCGTCCAATGCCGACATCAGCGTGGTGCGGCTTTGACCATGATGATAGGTGCCGAGAGCAGCGGGCAGACGCAGCACCGGTGAATTCTGTTCGGCCAGAGCGGAGAGGTTGTCGCTCAGGCGCTCGCGTGCCCAGGCTTCATCGACGTTGCCGCACAGCAGTAGGGCAAAATCGCTGCCATTGAGGCGGCCCACATAACCTTCACCATGGGCATCGGCGATGGCCGTCAGGCGCTGGCACAGGTCGCTGAGCACGGCGTTGGTGTGCAGGTGGCCGCGGCGCTCGTTGAGCGCGGCCAGGTCGGTGGCACGAATCAGTGCAATGATGCCGTAGCTGGACTCGCCGTCCTGCTCCAGGCTGTAGCTGAGCCGGTCGATAAAGGCGTCGCGGGTCAGGGCGCCGGTGATGGCATCGTGCAGCAGTTGCCGCCGCAGTCGATCGATCTGTTCACTTTCACGCTCCAGCATCTCACGCACGCTTTCCGACAGCCGGTTCATCGCTTCCGACACCTCGCGCAGTTCCAGCGTGCGCGGTAGCGGAGCAATAGTGAAGCGGCGCTCGCCAATGTCGTGAGCCTGACGCGTGACGGTCTTGAGCGGTCGGCTGATGTGACGCACCAGCATATAGGCGATCAGTAGACTCAGTGCACCGGCGGCGACGAACCAGCCGGCCATGCGCAGCGTGCTTTGCCACAGCGATTGATAGGCGAAGGCGTGGGTGCTGTCCACCTCCAGGGTGCCGAGCAGGGTCCAGCCGTCCTGAACCGCGGCGGTGCCGCTGGGCACATCGAAGGAGATCAGCTGGCGGAACCAGCCGGGAACGCTATGGTCTTCCGCCACTTCCGAGACGCGCTGAATGATCGGCCGTCCTTCGCCGTCGACCAGCTGCAGCTTGCGGTAGTAACCGGTATCGAACTGCGCCGAGATCATCAGTTCAATGCCCACAAGATCCTGATTGGGAGCATTGCTCATGGCCTGTGCCAGCACATTGGCATTGTCGGTATTCTTGATCTCGAGCTCTTGTTCGATATAGGCACGACTGCCGGTCACCGCCACCAGCAGGCTGCCGCCCAGAGCGATCAGCAGGATGACGATGATGGCGAGCCAGAGTTGTTTGATCAACGACATGGCGGCGTCTCTAGATAAGCGTGAAGCGGAAGATAGGGCATGGGGTTATTGAATCCCTTGTCGGCGCATGCGATCAATCGCATTACGCCAGCGCGAAAGTCGGGCCAGGGGGTCGGCGCGCGACTGCGTGGAGCCTCCTGCCCACAGGCCACTACTATTGAAGCTGAATAGCGGGTCCAGGTCGGTTCGCAGGCTCGCGCGAGAAACGCTGGCGGCGATGTTGTCGAGGATAAGCGGCTCGGCGCTTGGTGTCTCGTAGTACCCCAGGACCATATGGGCCTGGGTAATCTGGCTACGTCCTAGCCTGGCACGTACGTAGATCATGCGCAGTTTGCTGACCGGGATGCCCAGCTCCTTGAGCGTGACGTACTTGGCAATGGAATAGTCTTCGCAGTCGCCGGCACCGCGTCCAAGAGACTCGAGCGGGGTGGCCCAGTAGTCACTCTGGCGCCAGATGGTGCGGTCCTCGAGCCAGCGAACCTTGCGATTGAAGAAGTCGTTGACCTCGCGCAGCTGAGTCGCGATATCGGCAGCCCTGAGTCGGTTGATCAGGCTTAGCCACTCCTCCAGCACCTGCACCCCTTGAGCGCCAAATTCTGCGCTCATGGCCGAGCGCATTCTGGCGTGGTCCAGAGCGGCACCTGCTGGCTCAGCTGTCGACAGCAGTCCACCGCCAAGCAGGCTCGCAGTGCCCAGTCCCAGCCAGCGCAGCACGCTGCGGCGGGATACAGAGGCGTCGGTCGACGCGGGTGAGGTCATGACAGGGTCCGGGTCGTGGTCAGGCCTTTCCTGGGCCTTGCCACAGCGTCAGCTGTCCCACCCAGGGGAGAGGGGCTAGGTCTCGGCATAATTCGTGAGCTAACTCATCAAGGTCGTCATGATGGATCTGAGAGTCAACGTACAACGAAATATCTACCCGGTCATCCAAATAGTGCAGGTTCAGCGCGAGACGTCGGCGCCAGGCGGGATGTTTTGCCCATCTTTGATCAAGGATTTGCTCGATCTCTGCCCGTAGCGGCAGGCCTGGTCGCAAACTGTGCGCAATCAGGCCTTCATCGTCCTCTGGATCAATATGGAAGGTCACGTCCTTCAATCGGTGCGAGGACTGGCGCAGCTCACGGCTGACGGCGTTACCGATCTCATGGGCCTCCGACACCGTGACCCTGGGAGCCACGACAATGTGCAGGTCGAGCACCACGTCGCTGCCCAGTCGGCGAGTGCGCAGGTCGTGAACGCTCGTGACCCCTGGCACAGATTCGGCCAGCCGACGCAGCTGCCGTTCATCTTCGGCCGGAAGTGCGGTATCGATCAATTCCCGGGAGGATTGCCACATCAGTCGTCCCCCCACCCAGCCGACCATCAGGCCGACCAGGATGGCGGCTGCGGCGTCCATCCAGCCCACACCGAACTGTCCGCCAATCAGACCGACCAGCACGACCAGGGTGGACAGGGCATCGGTGCGCGAGTGCCAGGCGTTGGCCTCGAGCAGTGCCGAGTCCAGCCGCCGTGCCGCGTGCAGCGAATAGTGGAAGATCGCTTCCTTGGCGATCAGCGATACCACCGCGATACCAATGGCCATGGCCCCTGGTGCGGTGGAGAGCTGGTCGTCGAGCAGGCGCTCGACGCTGGAGGCGGCGATCGCACCGGCGACGAAAATCAGCACACCGCCCAGCCATAGCGTCGCCAGTGTCTCGATGCGGCCGTGGCCATAGGGGTGATCACGGTCCGGCGCCTGCCGCCCGTAGTGGGTGGCTGCCAGCACGAACACATCGGTCACGATATCGGAGAAGGAGTGGATGCCGTCGGCGATCAGCGCAGCAGAGCCGACGATCATCCCGGTGATCAGCTTCATGACGCCGACCACCAGGTCCACGCCGGCGCCAATCAGGGTGACGCCCTGAGCCGTCCAGTAAAAACGACGGGGTGCCGGCGAGGAGGGGGTGCTCACGGCGCGATCTCTCGCCCCGCGCAGTTGATGACCGGATTGGCGTACTGTGCCAGCCACCAGGGTTTGAGGTCGTCGGGCACCTGCGCCAATCGCTGTGCAAAGCGCTCCCGGTCGGCGTCGGTGACCTCGGAGAAGTCGAGCAGGTCCGGGTGCGTGCCCAGGGCCTCGAGCGCCAGGTAATGACTGGGAAACAGGTGGTAGTCGCCCAGCACCTGGCGATCGATCTCAGCTGCCACGGCCTCGGGGGTGTCGAAGCTGCGGTCGATGGGCGTCCCGAAGCGCAGGTGAACGCGGCCTTTGTGACCAGTGATGCCCGCCACGATCGAGCTGATATCCTCGAATTCGCTCTTGTTGTAGCCGCCATCCTCGCTGACGGCTTTCAGTTCTCTGGCCTTCTGGATATCGCAAGGGTCGTATTCGTAGCTGATGGCCACCGGGACCAGGCGCAGCGCCTCGACGCCTTCGCCCAGGGGGGCATGACGATTGTCGGCGCGATGGGCCATGGTCATCATCTTGATAATGGCCGGATCGGTACGGTCGATACCGTCCTTGGCGCGGCCCTCGCGCTGGGCCATCCAGATCGAGTGGTTGTCGTCCTGAATCGAGTGGCGAATGTAGCTCGAGAGCTGAAGGTAGGCCTGCAGCATGGCGCGCTTGCCGCGGGCGCTGCGAGGCACGATGAAGCTCTTGTTCAGGCGCATCAGGTCGGTGACATAAGGCTTCTTGAGCAGGTTGTCACCGATGGCGATGCGCACCGTATTGCGGTTGGCCAGGTACAGGGCATAGTTGACGAAGGCCGGATCCAGCGAGATGTCGCGATGGTTACCGATGAACAGATAGGCCGTGTCGGCGTCCAGCGCGTCGAGGCCATCCACGCGGAAGTCGTCGGTGGAGGTGCGCAGCATGCGCTGCATGTAGCTGGCGATGCGCTGCTGGAATTGCGCGACGCTGGTCACATCGCGGGTCTCACGCTTGATCGCCCAGCTGGCCAGGGCGCGGGAGACGCGAGGCATCAGCCGCGAGAGGCGCGGCAGGCGATAACGCGTCAACGCGGTCAACAGCTCAGGGTCTTCTGACAGGCGTGCAAGCGTCGCCGCCACCTCGTCATCCTGATAAGGGCGTATGTCGTGCCAGGGATCCTGCCCGGCCTCAGCATTCGAAGTCATGTTGTCGTCGCAGTCAGGTCAGTAGCCGTAACGGAGTTGCTCTGGGCTTCACCGCCCAGCCAGTCGATCAGGCGATCCACGCTGTCACCCAGCGTTTGTGCCATCAGAATAAAGTCGGTTTCCATCCGCAGAACGGCATCGTCACCGTCATCGGCCTGGTTGGCTTCATCAATCAAGGCATCATCAAAGGCCAGCGACTTGACGGCCAGGTCGTCATGCAGCACGAAGCGCAGACGTCCCTCCATGGCCAGTGCCAGCTTGCTGGCCTGGCGCCCACCTTCCAGCAGCTGCTGGATGTCGTCACCGTCCAGATCCACCTGGCGTGCCTTGAGTACGCCATCGTCGCCCTTGGCCTTCAGCTCCACCTGATCACCCAACAGCATATCGGCGGGACGCGATGAGGCGTCATTGAGCCAGGTGGTCATGGCGCGAATCGGCAGGGTCTGGGCCGCTAGCGGCGTCACCTTGAGGCTTCCCAGGGTTTCGCGCAACAGGTCCAACAGCTCTTCTGCACGCTTGCGGCTGGAGCTGTTGACCGCAATCAGGTTGCGCCGGGTGTCCCACCAAAGGTCAGTCTTCTGGCTGCGGACGAAGGCGCGGGGCAGCAGCTCTTCGTAGACCTGCTCCTTGATCGCCTGTTTTTCCTGGCGGCGCAGCTTGCGGCTCTCCTGGGCTTCGATGACCTCGACCCGCTCCTCGACCTCTTCCTTCACGACCGAGGCCGGCAGAATGCGCTCCTGGCGCAGGGCGGTCATCAGCCGCTGGCCTTGCAATTCGTGCAGGTAGCGATCACTGCCACGACCGGCGGGGGCTGTCCAGCCGCTGCGGCGAGCCTCGCTGCTGCCGAGCGGACGAAAAGCCTGTTCAGCGAGGGCTGTTTCCAGCTGCTCGCTGTCCAGTGTGCTGGCGTCGTGCAGACGATAGAGGTGCAAGTGCTTGAACCACATGAAGCAATTCTCGGGTCGAAAAGGAGGCACATTATGGCGAATGGTGTTCTCGGGTGCCAGTGACCCGCTCAGGTCGGTCGCGATTGCGCCAACGCTGGCGGCCTAGGGTGAAAATGATGCAGCGGTGAGGCCTGTATCGAAGGCAAGCGTAGCAGCGAAGCGCCGCTTCGCCTCTGCCTCTTTGGGGGCGGTATTGCCAGCAGGCTCGACAGCGCTCAGTATCAAACAGTAGTTTGAATGTTGGGTGTCGGCGTCTTGTTATCGACGTTGAGGTATCGACACCCTCTTTGAGCGGAACATCGACAAGGAGAGCAGCATGCAGGACAAGATCGGCAAGGTGACGGTGGCCGTGCGTGGCTACCACCTGGACGGCTATGGCCACGTCAATCACGCCCGTTACCTGGAGTTCATGGAGGAGGGGCGCTGGGACTATTTCGACCGTCATCCGGCGTTGATGTCGCGCCTGGCGACCGGTGACATCGCCTTCGTTGCGGTGAATCTGAACGTCGACTACCGCGAAGCGGCGGTGACGGGGGATCGCCTCGAGGTGGCAACCCGCCTGTCGGTGCTGGGTGGGCGCAGTGCCAAGATGCACCATGAGATCCTGCGACAGCGGGATGGTGCCACGGTGGTCCGCGCTGAGCTGACCTTTGTTCTGCTCGATGTGGCCAGCAACAAGGCAATGACCATCGATGGAGAGCTGCGTGATGCCCTGGCGGCGCTGGTGGTGGTGGACTGACACTGCCTGCTGCGCCATTGGCGTCTGCGAGCCGCTGAAGAAATGATGACAAGTGCCTGGAAGCAATGACAGACGCTGCGCTATAGCCACCAAGGGTGGTATGCTACGTGGCTGTATTTGTGCGCCTTGTCACGGCTGCGTGACGCGCCTACCTGTTGCTGTGCAAAGGACTTGACGACCCATGGGTGACATCGCCAGAGAGATTCTGCCAGTCAATATCGAGGACGAGCTGAAGCAGTCGTACCTCGATTACGCGATGAGCGTGATCATCGGCCGAGCGCTGCCGGACGTGCGCGATGGCCTGAAGCCGGTTCATCGGCGTGTGCTGTTTGCGATGCACGAGCTGGGTAACGACTGGAACAAGCCGTACAAGAAGTCTGCCCGTGTGGTGGGTGACGTCATCGGTAAATACCACCCCCACGGCGACAGTGCGGTGTACGACACCATCGTGCGCATGGCGCAGGACTTTTCCATGCGCCATGTGCTCGTCGATGGCCAGGGCAACTTCGGTTCCATCGATGGCGACAATGCCGCCGCGATGCGTTACACCGAGGTTCGCATGGCCAAGCTGGCCCATGAGCTGCTGGCTGACCTCGAGAAGGATACCGTCGACTGGGTCGACAACTACGACGGCACCGAGCGTATTCCCGACGTGCTGCCGACCAAGGTGCCCAACCTGCTGGTCAATGGTTCGTCCGGTATCGCGGTGGGCATGGCGACCAACATCCCGCCCCACAACATGAACGAGATCATCAACGCCTGTCTGGCGCTGGTCGACGACTACACCCTGAGCGTCGATGATCTGATGGAGCATGTGCCGGGGCCCGATTTCCCTACCGGCGGCATCATCAATGGCCGCGCCGGTATTCTCGAGGCCTATCGTACCGGCCGCGGGCGCATCTATATCCGTGCCAAGCACACCATCGAGCATGACGACAAGAGTGGTCGTGACCACATCATCGTCACCGAACTGCCTTACCAGGTGAACAAGGCGCGTCTGATCGAAAAGATCGCCGAGCTGGTCAAGGACAAGAAGATCGACGGTATCGCCGAGCTGCGTGACGAGTCCGACAAGGACGGCTTGCGCGTGGTGATCGAGGTCAAGCGCGGCGAGAGCGGCGAGGTAGTGGTGAACAACCTGTTCGCCCAGACTCAGCTGCAGAACGTTTTCGGCATCAACATGGTGGCGCTGGAAGACGGCGAGCCGAAGACCATGAACCTCAAGGAGGTTCTGGAAGCCTTCATTCGTCATCGGCGTGAAGTGGTGACCCGCCGGACCCTGTTCGAGCTGAAGAAGGCCCGCGAGCGCGGCCACATCCTCGAGGGCCTGGCGGTTGCCATCTCCAACATCGATGAAGTGATCGAGCTGATCAAGGCTTCGCCCAACGCTGCCGAAGCCAAGGAAAAGCTGCTGTCGAAATCCTGGCAGCCCGGCCAGGTGACCGGCATGCTCGAGCGCGCCGGCGCCACGTCGTGCAAGCCCGAAGATCTGGAAGAAGGCTTTGGTCTCAACACGGTAGGTACCGAGTACCGCCTGTCGCCGGCTCAGGCCCAGGCGATTCTCGAGCTGCGTC
Source organism: Halomonas litopenaei (assembly GCF_017303055.1). GTDB lineage: Bacteria > Pseudomonadota > Gammaproteobacteria > Pseudomonadales > Halomonadaceae > Halomonas > Halomonas litopenaei_A. The sequence continues at coordinate 493,839 of NZ_JAEKJT010000001.1, forward strand.
TGCATCGTCTGACCGGTCTCGAGACGGAAAAGCTGCTGGACGAGTACCTGTCGATCCTCGAGAAGATTGCGGAGCTGATGGCCATTCTGGCTTCCGCGGATCGTCTGCTGGAGGTGATTCGCGAAGAACTGATCGCCGTGCGTGACCAGTTCGGCGATGAGCGTCGCACCGACATCCAGGCCAGCCACCTTGATCTGTCGATCGAGGACCTGATTGCCGAGGAAGACATGGTGGTGACCGTGTCTCGTTCGGGCTACGCCAAGACCCAGCCGTTGTCCGACTACCAGGCCCAGCGTCGCGGCGGACGCGGCAAGTCGGCCACGGCCATGAAGGACGAGGACGTCATCGAGCACCTGCTGGTGGCGTCGACCCATGACACGGTGCTGCTGTTCTCTAACCGCGGCAAGGTGTACTGGCTCAAGGTCTACGAAATGCCGGCCGCCAGCCGAGGCTCCCGTGGCAAGCCGTTGGTCAACCTGCTGCCGCTGGACGAGGGCGAGGCGATCAACGCCATCATGCCGGTGAAGGATTACGATCCGAACTGCTACATCTTCTTCGCCACGGCTCGCGGTACGGTCAAGCGCACCAGCCTGGAGCAGTTCTCGCGCCCGCGCAGCGTCGGTTTGATTGCCATCGACCTCGAGGAGGGCGATCGTCTGGTCGGCGCCGCCATTACCTCGGGCAGCGACCATGCCATGCTGCTGTCGTCCAACGGCAAGGCGATCCGCTTCGAGGAGTCCCAGGTGCGTGCCATGGGACGTACCGCACGTGGGGTGCGCGGCATGCGCCTGCTCGATGATGCGGAAGTGATCAGCCTGATCATTCCCCAGAGCCTGGAAATCGATGCGGACGCCGAGGGCGGAGAGCACGGTGAGGCCAGCGACGTCGAGAGCGTGGGTGATGATGGTCAGATCTATATCCTGACCGCCAGTGAAAACGGTTACGGCAAGCGCACCCGTCTCGAGGAGTTCCCCCTGCGCGGTCGCGGTGGTCAGGGCGTTATCGCCATGCAGACCAGCGCACGTAACGGCGCCATGGTAGCCGCCATGCAGGTGCTGTCCTCCGACGAGATGATGCTGATCACCGACCGCGGCACGCTGGTGCGTACTCGGGTCGAGGAAGTCTCGATCAGCTCACGTAACACGCAAGGGGTGACGCTGATTCGTCTCGGCGATGCCGAATCCCTGGTCAAGACCGTGCGTATTCAAGAGCTCGAGGGCGAGGACGCCGAAGACCTCGATGACGAGTCTGCGTCCCCCGAGAGCGCGGCAGAGGAGAGTACTGCAGAAGAGAGCACTGCAGAAGAGGGCGCTGCAGAGGGACGCACTTCAGAGGAAGGTTCTGGAGAGAACGGCCCCTCTGACGACAGCGCTGCCGATAACAATAACGACTGATCCCGGGATGGCGCGGCGCCCATAGCGGGTGCCGCCCCCCGCCCTGTGACAGGTCGGCGCCTGCGGGCGCCTCCCCATGACGATCGATCGCCAGGACACCATGACACGCCACTATAATTTCTGTGCGGGCCCAGCCGCCCTGCCTACCGCGGTACTTGAGCGCGCCCAGCGCGAGATGCTGGACTATCAGGGGCGCGGCCTCTCGGTGATGGAAATGAGTCACCGTTCCAGCGAGTACGTTGCCATCGCTGAGCAGGCCGAGGCGGACCTGCGCGAGCTGCTGGCCGTCCCCGACAACTACCGCGTGCTGTTTACTCAGGGCGGAGCGACCCAGCAGTTTGCCGCGGTACCTTACAACCTGCTGGGCCACGGCGGCCAGGCCAACTTCCTCGAGACCGGTATCTGGGGCAAGAAGGCCATCAAGGAGGCGCAACACCTGTTCGGTCGCGCCCACATCGCCGCCTCCAGCGCGTCAAATGGGCATGTGGAGGCGCCTCGCGATAGTGATATCGCGCTGTCTGATGATGCCGCTTACCTGCATGTGACGCCCAACGAGACCATCGGTGGCCTGGCGCTGGACTATCTGCCCAGCGCCCGTCGCGCAGATGGAGTCGAGGTGCCGCTGGTGGCCGACCTGTCGTCCACGATCCTGTCGGGGCCTTTGGATGTGTCGCGCTACGGCGTCATCTACGCAGGTGCCCAGAAGAACATTGGGCCCGCTGGCCTGGTGCTGGTGATCGTGCGTGATGATCTGCTGGACCGGGCGGTGGACAGCATGCCAAGCCTGTTCAGCTATCGTGCCCTGGCTGAGGCCGGTTCGATGATCAACACCCCGGCCACCTACAGCTGGTATCTGGCGGGGCTGGTGTTTGACTGGCTCAAGCGGGACATCGGTGGGGTAGACGCTATGGCTCAGATCAATGCGCGCAAGGCCGGCAAGCTTTACGCCGCCATCGATGCCAGTGACTTCTATTCCAATCCCATCGCCAAGCGCAACCGGTCTCAGATGAATGTGCCCTTCGTGCTGGCGGACAGCGCCCTGGAGGGCGATTTCCTGCGCGAAGCGGACGCGGCGGGCCTGCTCAACCTGAAAGGGCACCGCAGTGTGGGTGGCATGCGTGCGAGTCTGTACAACGCCGTGCCGGAAGCCGCAGTGGATGCGCTGGTGGCCTTCATGAGCGATTTCGAGACGCGGCGCGGCTAGGCAGCAGGGCAGCGATACGACATGTGTCGCGGCCCGCGCTAGGTTGGATCAGCCGTCCTATGCCACATGCCCGTACCTGCGGCAGGGCGTGACAAGGAGACACATGATGAGTGATTCGAAAGAATCGGGACTCGCGTCGCTGCGTCAGCGCATCGACCATATCGATACTGAGATTCTGCGCCTGATCAGCGAGCGTGCCGAGTGCGCGCGCCAGGTAGCCGAGACCAAGGCCGCCAGTGACCCACAGGCGGTGTTTTATCGTCCTGAGCGTGAAGCCCAGGTTCTGCGCCGGGTCATGGAGCTGAACCAGGGGCCGCTGGACAGCGAGGAAATGGCCAGACTGTTTCGCGAGATCATGTCCGCGTGCCTGGCACTGGAGCAGCCGATCAAGGTGGCCTACCTGGGTCCCGAGGGGACCTTTACCCAGCAGGCGGCGCTCAAGCACTTTGGCGACAGCGCCGTGAGTCTGCCGATGGCGGCGATTGATGAAGTCTTCCGCGAGGTGGAAGCGGGCGCGGTCAACTATGGCGTGGTGCCGGTGGAAAACTCTACCGAAGGGGTGATCAACCACACGCTGGACTCGTTCATCGACTCTGGTCTGCGTATCAGTGGTGAGGTGGTGCTGCGCATCCATCATCATCTGCTGGTCGCGGACACCACGCTGAAGGACAAGGTCTCTCGGATCTACTCCCATCCGCAGTCCTTCGCCCAGTGTCGCAAGTGGCTCGATGCCCACTATCCTCACGCCGAGCGCGTGCCGGTGTCATCGAATGCCGAGGCCGCTCGCCTGGTCAAGAGCGAGTGGCATAGTGCGGCCATTGCGGGAGACATGGCCGCCAAGCTTTACGGCCTGACGCACGTCGCCGAGAAAATCGAGGATCGCCCGGATAACTCCACGCGCTTCTTGATCATCGGCAATCAGGATGTGCCGATGTCCGGTGTCGACAAGACATCGCTGGTGGTGGCGACCCGCAACCAGCCCGGGGCATTGCACGACCTGCTGGAACCTTTCCATCGCCACCAGATCGATCTGACTCGTCTGGAGACGCGCCCCTCCCGCACTGGCGCCTGGAACTATGTGTTCTTCATCGATTTCAGCGGACATGTGGAAGAGCCGAGGGTGTCGGCGCTACTGGAGGAAGTGCGCCTGCGCGTGTCCGAGGTGAAGGTGCTGGGGTCCTACCCCCAGGGGGTTCTGTAGGCATGGGGAGTAGTGGTTCACCTTTGCCATCTTCATCGCGTATCGTCATCGTAGGTCTTGGATTGATTGGCGGCTCCCTGGCCGCCGCCCTGCGCCAGGCAGGCGTCGGTCAGGCTGACGGCAGTACCCTGTTGGCGTGTGATTGCGACGAGCGGGAGGTCGCGCTTGGCGTCAAGATGGGCCTGATTGATGCGGGAGGCCCATCTCTCGAGTCGGTGATCGACGGGGCGACCCTGGTGATCCTGGCGGTGCCGGTGATGGCCATGGGCAAGGTCATGGCGGAGCTGCAGGCGCTGCGGCATCGGGCCGCGGACGACCTGGTGATCACCGACGTAGGCAGCACCAAGGGCGCCATCGCCGAGGCCGCGGTGGCGGCATTTGGCGAGTTGCCGCCGCGCTTCGTCCTGGGACACCCGATTGCGGGTTCGGAGAAGAGCGGCGTGGCGGCGGCCAACCCGGATCTGTACCAGGCCCACAAGGTGATCCTGACGCCCATGGCCGATACCGACCACGAGGCGCTGATGCGGGTTCGCAGCCTGTGGCAGCTGACGGGGGCCGAGGTGCTGGAGATGGACATCGCGCGTCACGACCAGGTGCTTGCTCGCACCAGCCATCTGCCCCATCTGCTGGCGTTCTCCCTGGTCGACACGCTGGCACGCCAGGACGAGCGCCTCGAGATCTTTCGCTATGCCGCCGGTGGCTTTCGCGATTTTACCCGGATCGCCGGCAGCGACCCTGTGATGTGGCGTGATGTCTTTCAGGCTAATCGCGGCGCCGTGCTTGAGGCGCTGGATGACTTCGAGGCCGGACTCGCACAGTTACGTGAGGCGGTGGAGCGCGGTGATGGGGATCATCTGCTGGGGACCTTTGATAGGGCCAGCCACGCGCGCCACTATTTTGATACCTTGCTCAACCAGACCAGTTATCAGGCGGAATATCAGATGCAAGAAACAGCCATGCTGCGCTATCGGGTAGCCCCCGGTGGTAGCGTTACCGGTCGCATTCGCGTGCCTGGTGACAAGTCGGTGTCACATCGTTCCATCATGCTGGGTGCCCTGTCTGAAGGGGTGACCGAGGTGTCCGGTTTCCTCGAGGGCGAGGACAGCCTTGCCACCTTGCAGGCGTTCCGCGAGATGGGCGTGGCCATCGAAGGGCCTCATCATGGGCGAGTCACCATTCATGGCGTCGGCATGCACGGCCTGAAGAAGCCGGCGGGCCCTCTCTATGTGGGCAATGCCGGCACCGCCATGCGCCTGTTTGCGGGTCTCTTGGCCGGCCAGGCATTTGATACCGAGTTGACCGGCGATACCTCGCTGACACGTCGTCCGATGGGGCGTGTGGCAGACCCTCTGCGTCAGATGGGGGCCGTCATCGACACCGCCGAGGGCGGTCGTCCGCCGCTCAAGATCAAGGGTGGTCAGGCGCTCAAGGGAATCCATTACGACATGCCCATGGCCAGCGCCCAGGTCAAGTCGTGCCTGCTCTTGGCGGGCATGTTTGCCGAAGGCGAAACCCGTGTGCGTGAGCCGGCGCCGACCCGGGATCATACCGAGCGCATGCTCAACGGCTTTGGCTACGACGTGCAGCGAGACGGCGACACCTGCTGGCTGCAGGGGGGCGGTCACCTGACTGCGGGTCCCATCGACGTGCCGTCCGATATCTCTTCGGCGACCTTCTTTCTGGTAGCGGCAGCCATCACGCCTGGCTCTGACCTGGTGCTGGAACATGTCGGTATCAACCCGACCCGGATTGGCGTGATCAACATCCTGCTGGCCATGGGGGCGGACCTGCGCCTCGACAATCAGCGTGAGGTGGGCGGTGAGCCGGTCGCTGATCTGCATATCCGCTATCGGCCTCTCACCGGCATCGATATTCCGGTGGACCAGGTGCCGCTGGCCATCGACGAGTTTCCTGCGCTGTTCATCGCGGCCGCCAATGCCCAGGGCGTCACGCGCCTGCGTGGGGCTGAGGAGCTGCGCGTCAAGGAGTCTGACCGCCTGCAGTCCATGGCCGATGGCATGAGCGCGCTGGGTATCGAGAATACCCTCTACGATGATGGCATCGACATCGTCGGCAAGGGCGGCGACGGCGCCAATTACGCTGGCGGCACGGTGGAGAGTCATGAAGATCACCGCATCGCCATGGCGTTCACCATCGCGGCGCTGCGGGCCAGTGCGCCGATCGAGGTCAACGATTGCGCCAACGTGGCGACGTCATTCCCCGGCTTCGTGGAGCTTGCCCGCGGTGTCGGTCTTCAGCTCGATGAGCTGCGTGAAGAGGCGCGTGAGGAGGGGGCATGAGCCAGATCGAACACGCTGACGTCCCGGTATTGACCATTGATGGTCCTGGTGGGGCGGGCAAGGGTACGATCAGCCGCCTGATCGCCGAGCGGCTGGGCTGGCATCTGCTGGACAGCGGCTGTCTGTATCGCCTGACGGCCCTGTCAGCCCTTCAGCGGGGTATTGCGCTGGATGACGAGGGTCAGCTGGAGCGGCTGGCGCGTCAGCTCGATGTGGTGTTTCGGGCGACGGATGGTGAGGTCATCGTCGAGCTGGAAGGCGTGGATGTGACCCGGGAAATTCGCACCGAGCAGGTCGGTAACAGTGCCTCTCTGGTGGCCGCTCTGCCCGCGGTGCGCCAGGCGCTGCTCAAGCGTCAGCGGGACTTCCGCAAGGCCCCTGGGCTGGTGGCCGACGGTCGCGACATGGGCACCGTGGTGTTCACCGCTGCGCCACTGAAGATTTTCCTCACCGCAAGCGCAGAGGAGAGGGCGCGACGGCGCCATCTCCAGTTGCGGGAGGCAGGCGTCGATGCTAGTCTATCGAGTCTTTTGAAGGAGATTCAGGCGCGAGACGACCGCGATACGAATCGCAGTGTCGCCCCGCTGGTGCCGGCCGATGATGCCATCGAGCTGGACACGACAAGCCTGAGCATACCGGAAGTGGTGGATCGGCTGACCCAGCTCTTGTCCCGAAAGGGTCTGTGCTGAGACTTCTGAACTCCCTTGCGGCGTCCCCGGCAAGATGTCACGACGTGCTCGAGTGCATGAAACGGAAAACTCGTTCAGGTCTAACCAGTGTCAACATCCCCGGGGGTTTTTGAATATGGCCCGCACTTGCTGGTGGTGCGGAGAAGCGGCCCTGCCGCACTCAACGTTGATCACGTAGGAACATCATGAGCGAAAGCTTTGCTGAACTGTTTGAACAGTCTCTCCAGGACATCAACATGGAGCCGGGCGCGATCGTCGCGGCGACTGTCGTCGACATCGAAGGTGACTGGGTCACCGTCAATGCCGGCCTGAAGTCCGAAGGTCAGATCCCTGCCGCGCAATTCCGCGACGACAGCGGCGAGCTGACCATTGCCGTTGGTGACGAGGTCCACGTGGCCCTCGAAGCCGTGGAAGACGGCTTCGGTGAAACCCGCCTGTCCCGCGAGAAGGCCAAGCGCGCCGAAGCGTGGAAGGTGCTGGAAGCTGCCTTCGAGAAGGAAGAGATCGTCAAGGGCGTGATCAACGGCAAGGTCAAGGGCGGCTTCACTGTCGACGTCGACTCCATCCGTGCCTTCCTGCCGGGCTCCCTGGTCGACGTTCGTCCGGTGCGCGACACCACGCACCTGGAAAACAAAGAGCTGGACTTCAAGGTCATCAAGCTCGATCCGAAGCGCAACAACGTTGTCGTTTCTCGCCGCGCCGTGCTCGAAGCCGAGAACAGTGCCGAGCGTGAAGCTCTGCTGGCGACCCTGCAGGAAGGTCAGCAGATCATCGGTATCGTCAAGAACCTGACCGACTACGGTGCCTTCGTTGATCTGGGCGGCGTTGACGGCCTGCTCCACATCACCGATATGGCGTGGAAGCGTATCAAGCATCCGAGCGAAATCGTTGCTGTTGGCGACGAGATCAGCGTCAAGGTGCTCAAGTTTGACCGTGAGCGCAACCGCGTTTCTCTGGGTCTCAAGCAGCTGGGCGAAGATCCCTGGGTCAACATCAAGGATCGTTACCCGGAAGGCACCAAGGTGCACGCTCGCGTCACCAACCTCACCGACTACGGCTGCTTCGCCGAGCTGGAAGAGGGTGTCGAAGGTCTGGTTCACGTCTCTGAAATGGACTGGACCAACAAGAACATCCATCCGTCCAAAGTGGTTCAGGTCGGTGACGATGTCGACGTCATGGTGCTGGACATCGACGAAGAGCGTCGTCGTATTTCCCTGGGTATCAAGCAGTGCACTGCCAACCCGTGGGAAACCTTCAACGCCCAGTTCAACAAGGGCGACCGCGTTGCGGGTACCATCAAGTCCATCACCGACTTCGGTATCTTCATCGGTCTGGACGGTGGCATCGACGGCCTGGTTCACCTGTCCGACATCTCCTGGACCGAGACTGGCGAAGAAGCCGTGCGCTCCTTCAAGAAGGGCGACGAAGCGGAAGCCGTCATTCTGTCTATCGATCCGGAGCGTGAGCGCATCTCCCTGGGTATCAAGCAGCTCGATACCGATCCGGTTGCCGAGTTCCTGTCTGTGAACGACAAGGGCACTGTGGTCACTGGTCGCGTTGTTGAAGTTGATGCCAAGGAAGCTCACGTCGAGCTGGCTACCGACGTCATCGCCGTGCTGAAAGCCTCTGAAATCAGCGCTGACCGCGTCGAAGATGCACGCAACGTGCTGAACGAAGGCGACAGCGTCGAGGCCCGCATCGTCGGCGTCGATCGCAAGAACCGCCAGATCGCCCTGTCCGTCAAGGCCAAGGATCAGGACGACACGCGTCGCAACATGACCAAGCTGCGCGAGCAGGAAGTCGAGACCGGTGGCCCGACCACCATCGGCGACCTCATCAAGCAGCAGATGGGTCAGGACTAAGTCGCCCCTCGACTCACGTCGAGCACGACAAGGTTCAAGGCGCCTCCTTCGGGAGGCGCTTTTTTTGTCTCATCATTTTTACATGCACCGCTCGCTTGGGGCCTCGCATATAAGGTGACGGCACAATACCAAGTGCACCGACGGAGACATTGGGCGGGTACTTAGCAACCCCGACACGGCGAAGCGAATAGACGGAGTGATACTGGACGTGGGTTCCAAGGCGTCAAGCCGATCTTGCTAGTTGTAAATATATGTCAGATTGGCGACGCCTCGGCCGGGCAAGACGCCCTTCCTGCAAAGACGCTTCTCATAGCAAGACAACCTTCATAGCGAGAAGATCTTCATGAACAAAGACCCTTCAGGGAAAGATAGCGCTTTATAAAAGCGCTATCTCCTTTGAATGGGTGTCCTCCGCGAAAACCCTATGCAAACCCCCGTGCAAACCGAGAGGGCGGGGCATAGCGGTCACACCACCATATGCTGAAAGAGGTTGTCAGGGAGAATGAGAGAGCCATCTCTGTGATACCGGCCACGCCTTGCTGGTGAATGCTTCACCAGATCTTGTTCGCCGTAACATGGAGGCGCGCTCTTCGTGGCATCTAGATGCCGAGCGTACCCGAAAATAGCGAGCGCCTGGCAATAGACGGTGCCTCGCAATAGAGGATGCCTGGCGATAGATCGTTCTGAGCGGTAGAGAGCTCCTGGTGATAGATCGTTCTGGGCGGTAGAGACTGCCTGGTAATAGATCATCCAGAGCCGTAGAGAGCCTTTGTCAGCTTGGTGCTCCAGTGCCGTGGGTAGCGTCAAGGAGGGTGGGATAGCCGTGTGTCTGTGCATTCAGGGATATGGCGGGAGCCCATAGTAGGCTCACTGCGGTAGGGCGCTGCTGTTGTCGTGTGGCGAAGGCGATAACGGCAGGGCAACAGTTAATACTGTTTACTTTGTGAGACAAGGGTGTTGAATGTCGCGCCTGTATCGATATGGCGACATATTGTTCCACGCACCGTTGCCAAATATGCCTCAATTATATTAGTAAAATCTTTAATGGCTATTTCCTTTTTTTGTTCACGTTGTCATATGTTCGCTCAAGCCAAGTATTCCATTCCGCTTGCCAGATAGTGGGACAGAAGGCGGGGCTGGACAGCGTTAGCGATGGGGGTTAGGTTAATTATTGTCCGATCTTGCCCCTACATTGCCGTAGTGTATCTATCATTGTGGTGTCTCGACCTAGTGTGCGTTGTTAAAGATGGTTGTCACACAGAGATGCAAGAGTGATAATACCGCGGCATCCGAAAGCAACTACTACAGGTTTACGCCAATGTCTTCATTGTTGAATGACTACATGCAGATGGAGCAGCAGCTGCAGCAGCTCCAGCAGCGACTCGATCAACTGCAGAATGACGATCGTCTCAAGTCAGAGCTCGAGTTCAAGGGAAAGCTCGAAGAACTGATGAAAGAGTTCGATAAGAGTTCCTCCGACGTTATTGCTATCCTTCAGCCGAAGCCCGCTGCCGCTGGCAAGGCTGCTGCACCCGCCGCTGGTGGTCGCCGCAAGCGCAAGCTGAAGATCTACAAGAACCCGAATACCGGCGAAGTGGTGGAAACTCGTGGTGGTAACCACAAGACACTGAAAGCCTGGAAGGAAGAGCACGGCAACGATACCGTCGAATCCTGGCTGGTTCGTGTTGAAGGCTAACGCCAGCGCTTTGTGACGGAACGGTGATACGGCATTTGATGTAGCGTAGCTCCCGTCATGATCGCTCGCCCGGGTAGGGAACGGTGAAATGTCACCGTCATCCTGCTCGGGCGATGTCGTTTTAACGCCGGTAGGGCGAGGCTTGGTGTGTCCTTTAGGCGTTTACTTGATATCGCCTCGCCACCGTCAGGGCACATAGCCCACCAGCGTCACTTGGTTGATACTGTCGCCGGCACCCGGGGGGGGGGCTCTCACATCCCGCAGGGTTCTTGTAGAGTCTGATGACGAGGGTGGTATAGAGGGTGGCTGCCCCCGAGATGTGGCCCCTGTGGCGTCCAGGCAGGGCAGCCAAGGCTGTGTCCATTGTGTTCTTGGATGTATCGCTCTATGTCATGGCGTGACATTGCGCTGACAGCATATAGGCGTGGCCGTGCAGCAGGTCAGCCTGATCGCCGTAGCACGATGCCTGCTGTCCGTTGCCTGGGGGAAAGGTCAGGGGTGCAACTGATACAGAGGGGACAGTCGCCTTGGATGTCTTGAAGGTCGTTATCCGGGCAGTCGTCCTGGCTAGCGCCAAGGCTATTGTTGGGGCAGTGGCTCGGGTTGTAGAGTGGCGTAGATTGCTGCAAGCGCCTCGTATTCCCCGCTGTCTGCTTGTGGGTAGCCCCTTGTGGGTAGCCCCTTGTGAGTAGCCGCGTGTGGTAAAGGCAGCGTACAGCCCTCAGTAGTGGCTGACGGTGGCAGCGACGGCGTGAAATTCTGGTATGATGACCGCAGAAAAAAAAGTGGCCACGGAGGTGGCCACTTCAAGGGAAGGCATGAATATTGGTTCGCGGAAGGTCAGTCTTCCTCGAGTAGCGGCAATCTCAGTTCCAGCCCATACTTGCCTTTGACCAGTTGCGGTGCCTCACCGCTGAGGTAGACCCCGTGTTCAGACAGTCCTCTGCAGGCCATGAACAGCATTGCACTGGTGAGGTGTGAACTGTCCTCAAGGGTGATGCAGGCATGACGCTGCGCCGGCAACATGACGAGTCGGAAGGGCAGCGGTAGCGCCAGGCGGTGGGCATGTTCCTCGTCGACATGGACCCCAAGGTCGATACGCGGGGATTCACTGGCCAGCGGATGGTCATGCAGGATGGCGATTGGCGCTGCGTTGGTGAGGCGTGCCGGCAGATCGTAGGCGCCTTCTGCATTGCGTTGCCAGTTATCCAGGTTCTCGATGATTTCTGGCGGCTGATACAGACGGGTGACCGCGGCGCGGCGCAGAGGCAGGTCTGCCATCTTGACCGAGAAGTGAGGCAGGTTGTGGCGCTGGCGGTAGAGTTCCAGGCGCTGATTCTGACGATATTCGCGGGGGGCGACGCGATAGCGGCGCTGGAAGGCGCGAGTAAACGCCGAGTGGTTGCGATATCCGCAGCGCCTGGCGATATCATGGACGCCGTGTGGCGTGTGGATCAGGAGCCTGGCGGCTTTTTCCAGTCGCAGCATGTCGCGATAGGCGCTGGGCGAGATGCCAAATGACTGGCGGAAGCGCCTGCGCACCTGAGATGAGGAGTACCCCATACGGGTGGCGAGGTCTTCAATACTGAGCTGGCTGTCCAAGGTCTCCTGGAGCCAGATTTCGGCGCGCATCATCTCGTTGAACATGGTCATGCCTCCCTGAACCATCGCGATGGACCTGACCCCTTGCTGGGTCCTCGGAGGACGAATCCGAGCGTCTGTCCCGTGGTCATTGTTACCGGGACATCCATCTGTCCCGAAATATAATGATGAAAGTTTGTTGCGTTAAGATACATCCTGTTACGTAGTTATGCAGTCTAGCTACTTTGGTTGGCAAGTGCAATGTGCCGTTTTGATTGTTTGTGCACAAAAATCCTGTGCCATTTGAGCAGTTAAGATGCTGTTATTGAGGAAGAAATCGCGATTTCTTGGTCCTTTTTTGATACGCTGGTTTGCCAGCATGCTCGATTCGGCTTATCCCTGTTGATGTTAACGACTGGTAACAAATGAAATCTCAGAGTTCCCCCAAGCCTATGGACGAACGCGAAAAACTGCGCCGCTTTCGTGAATTGGATGATGCCTTCGCGGAAGCGCTTCGCAGCCTGGACAACCCGAGCAAGGCCGCCGAGATTCCCACCGGACCGCCTGTGCGCACCATTGACAGCGTCGAGGAAGAGGAGCGTCGGCAGCGTGAAGAAGACTTCGAGCGTCGCCTGCATGCGTTGATTCAGGAATACGCCCAGAGTCCGGAAACGGTCTCCGAACTCGTTACGTTGCTGCACTCCATGGGGCGTGTGGCCTGATAGCGCTGCCTGCCGGTGATAGCCTTAGTCGGGCCATCGTTCACCTGGGGCGTTGCGGTAGTGACGCACGAAATTACACTTTGTGACATGATGGCCTGACTGTGCTGTTTCTGCAGTCGTCTTGGGCGACGACCCCTTGCTGGATATTCCGCAAAAGACTGTCAGTGATATCGCACGTCTAGGGCGCACTGACGCCGCCAAGGGGAGTATCGACCCTGACTGGCCTGGCGTCTGTCGCCTTGCTGGCGTACAGGCAGTGGTTGCTGGCGGCACGGAGTGCTGGTGCGATCAACGGTAGCGGTAGGCTCTTAGACTCGGCAGAAAAGGTGTGTCTTCGAGGCGTTCGTCACTGCGCCGGGCGCGCTGACGCTCCAGTGGCGGGGCAAGCGGAGGCAGGTTGTGTCGTGGAAGGTGCTGCTGCGGCAGGAAAAGCGGTAGGGCGACATTCATGGCTCGCCGCATGCGGCCGTCAGTCAGTGGCTCGTGATAGAAGAGATTGGCGCGCATCAGCGGCGCCTGGCGTTGCACCTGTGCCAGCATCTCGCTTGAGGGAATACCCGCTAAACGCTTCAGTTGTATGCGGATATGGGCCGCCTCGCTGTCGAGTGCCAGCAGTTTCTGTTCCGCATCGGCCACACTGATCCGCTTGATCGACCTGCCGCTGCTGTACCATGCCAACCGCACGCGATCCACGGAGGCCTCGGCCACGGGGACGTGGCGCCATGCCTGTTTCAGGTGAAGACGGGCAAGGCCGGCACCGCCTAGATGCTGGTTGAGGTCGGGATGTCGCTGGGGCAGCCGAGCCTTGATCTCTGCCATCAACTGCGGCGAGTGCTGACGAATCTCTGCCAGTTGGTGGGACAAATCACTCTTGGCCTCATTCAATCGTTGCGCAGCGGCGTAGGTGGCGTCGTCGCAGCAGACCAGTCCAACGTGGCTTTGGGTGACTCGGCCATCCTGGCCGTCGACATACCATAGGTCGAGCAAGGACTGGCGAAGCCACTCAGGATCCACCTTATCCCTGCCAAATGCCCATCCGCCGAGCCCGGACGCCGCCCAGGCATCGGCGACCTGATGCGCCCTGTCTACCAGGCGATCAAAGGCCTGATCGAGTGCCGCGAGCCATTGATAGGACGGCGCTGAGGCTGACGTGTCGTGCCCATCGCGTGGCATTGGCTCAGTCCTGCTGGTACAGGTCGCGTTCTGCCCGCGCAACCCATTCGTCAATACTGGTTTCGTCCATCGCGGGCTCTCCCGCAATACGGTGGCTGCCGTCGGCCCATGCGCCCAGATCGAGCAGCCGGCAGCGTTTGCTGCAGAAAGGCCGAAACTCGTTGTCGCTGGTCCAAAGCACCTCTTTGCGGCACTGGGGGCAAGCGACCTTGAGTGGCCCCTGGGATGCCGTTTGGGACATGTTGGGTCTCCTTGTGTCAGGTGGTGGGGCTTGGCACCGTCTTCAGCGGTGCTCGCCATATGTCTCGGAATGCGGTTGGGGCGTGAGTCTGGAGCTGCGAATGGCTATGCGCCAGTACTATTCACCAATGCTATTCACCAGTGCTATTCACCAGTGCTATTCGCTGAGCATCAGTTGTATCAGCTACCCGCCATGGCACGATAGCGTTCATCCAGCGCTTTGACCGCGTCGACTAGTGCGCTGAGATCCCCTTCGTTGACGAGGACGTCATCGGCGAGAGAGAGGCGTTTTTCCCGCGGCATTTGTGAACCCAGAATAGCCTTCGCCTGGTCAGCATCGATCTTGTCGCGGGCCATGGCGCGTTCCATCTGGACGTCCTCGGCCACGTCGACCACAAGCTTGCGCTGGACCATGTCGGCTTGACCGGACTCAAACAACAGCGGAGAAACCAGCAGCACGTAGGGGCTGTCCTGCTGTTGCAGCAGGGCCAGTCGTGTGGTCAGCCGTTCTCTGATCCGTGGGTGGGTGGTGGCTTCGAGCCAGCGACGTTCCTTTTCGTTGGCAAAGACGATGTCACGCAGTGCGCTGCGGTCGAGACGACCTTCACGGTTGAGGATGGTGTCACCGTAGCGATCGACGATGGCCTTCAAGGCCGGTTCACCGGGGGCCACCACTTCACGCGCAATGTCATCGGCGTCGACCCACCTGACACCAAGCTCGCCGAACAGTCTTGCGACAGTCGATTTTCCTGAGGCGATACCGCCCGTCAATCCAATGATCATGCCGCCATTACTCCATTGTTGCCTTTGTGACGACCCTCATGGGTCGCATCATGCGCCAAGCATGGCCTTGTACGTCAATAGCATTTCTTCGCCCGCCAGTAAGGCCAGGCCGCCAGCGATGACCAGGGAGGGCCCGAAGGGCAGCGCCTGTCCTTTGAGATGTGGTCTTTGCCACTGTACCAGCAAGCCCGAAATCACGCCCACTACCGCGGCGACAAGAACGACCAGGGGCAGCAGCTGCCAGCCCAGCCAGGCACCGAGGGCGGCGAGCAGCTTGATGTCGCCACGCCCCATGCCTTCACGCTGGGTGATGGCGTTGAAGATCGCACCTACGGCCCACAGCACGCCATAGCCTGCCACCACCGCGATGACCGCGTCTGCCAAATGCGCGGGGCTGAATAGTAGCTGGTAGAGCAAACCTGCCCATAGTAGCGGAAGGGTCAGTGCGTCCGGCAGCAGCTGGGTGCGCAGATCTATGACGGCCAGTGCCAGCAGGGTCAGGCATGCTGCGAAGATCCATAGCGCGCTCCATTGCAGTCCGAACAGCTTAAGGCAGGTCAGCGCCAGGATGGCGCTGGTCAGTTCGACCAGCGGATACTGGACGCTGATACGTCCCTTGCATTCAGCGCATCGACCGCGGCGCTTGATCCAGCCCACCAGGGGCAGATTGTCGTGCCATGCGATGGGATGTCCGCAGCGGGGACAGCATGAGCCGGGGCGGGCCAGCGAGATGGGAGCCTCGATGTCATCCTCAAGCTCCAGAGCGGCACGTGCCTCGGTGCGCCACTGCTGCATCAGCATGACGGGCAGGCGGACGATGACGACGTTCAGGAAGCTGCCCAGGCAAAGTCCCAGGGTGATGACAATGATGGTGGTTATGACATCCATAGGCAGCAGTGCGGCTCCAGCAGCAGGTAAATCGAGAGAACGGACCCTGAGGTCCGCGGGTGCTATTCTATCGTCGCTGCCATGGGTTGTCTGTGGTCGTGCCTGGCATTGCGCTGTCGGGGTGTCACGACGTAGCCCATTGGTCTAGAATCGTTCCCTTTTTTCCGACCAGGTAAGCGACATGACCCAGACATTCGGACCTGTGATGCTGGATCTCGATGGCCTCGAGCTGTCGGCCGAAGAGCGCGAACTGCTTCTGCATCCCGCCCTTGGCGGAGTCATCCTGTTTGGCCGCAACACCCATGATGCCGATCAAGTCAGGGCGCTGTGCCGGTCGATCCGAGAGCTGCGTCCCGGCCTTCTGCTGGGGATCGACCAAGAGGGTGGCCGCGTGCAGCGGCTCAAGGAAGGGGTGACGCGCTTGCCGCCCATGTCCCGGCTGGGTCAGGAATACCGCAGCGCGCCTGAGGTGACCTTGCGCCTGTGCCAGGATGCCGGCTGGTTGCTTGGCATGGAGATGGCGGCCTGTGGGCTGGATCTCAGCTTTGCTCCGGTGCTGGATGTCGATGTAGGCCTCTCGTCGGTGATTGGTGACCGCAGCTTCGATGCAGATCCCGAGGTGGTGGCGCGGCTCGGTGGTGCCTTTATCGAAGGGCTGCACGAGGCGGGCATGGCGGCCGTCGGCAAGCATTTTCCCGGGCACGGTGGGGTCAAGGCGGATACCCATCACGAGGTCGCCCGGGACGAGCGGAGTCTCGATCAGCTGCGTCAGCACGACCTGGTGCCCTTCGAGCGTCTGGCCGGCAAGCTGGATGGCATGATGCCGGCTCACGTGGTCTATCCGGCGTTCGACCCTCGTCCGGCGGGCTTTTCGCCCTCCTGGCTGGGGATGCTGAGGGAGACCCTGGGCTTCAAGGGCACCATCTTCTCCGATGACTTGACCATGGCAGGGGCGCAGGTCGCCGGTGGCCCCGCTGAGCGCGCCAAGGCTGCTCTGGAGGCCGGTTGCGACATGGTGCTGGTATGCAATGACCGTCCAGCTGCCACGGCGGTGCTTGATGCCTGTGTCGATCAGGCGCCGCGCAGGGCCTCGCGTCTTCGCTATGCCCGAGCCCGCCCCGACCTTGATGCCCTGTCTGCCTTGTCGCGCTGGCGCCGTGTCCACGCGCGCCTGGCGGCGATGACTTCTGATTGATGAATGAAACGAGCTGACTGATATGCCGAAACTTGATCCTGCCCATAGCGCCTCACGTGATGACATGCGTGAGGTAATGGACACCGCCGACTGCCTGATCAGTCATGATGAGGTAGAGCGTGCGTTGGACCGCATGGCGGAAGAGATCACCCGGGACCTGGGTGACAAGCTGCCGGTGTTTTACTGCGTGATGAACGGTGGCTTGATCACCACGGGACATCTGTTGCCCCGGCTCGGGTTCCCGCTGGAGGTGGACTACCTGCACGCCACGCGTTATCGCGGCAAGACCCGCGGCGGAGAGCTGTTCTGGCGAGTGTCGCCAGAGATCCCCATGGCCGGCCGTGATGTGGTGATTGTCGATGACATTCTCGACGAGGGCGCGACCCTGGCGGCCATTCTGGACTATTGCCGTGAGGCAGGGGCCAAAAGCGTGTCTACAGCCGTGCTGGTGGACAAAAGCCACGATCGCAAGGCGGTGCCGGGCCTCAAGGCAGATTACTGCAGTCTGGAAGTGGCCGACCGCTACGTGTTCGGCTTCGGCATGGACTTCAAGGGCTACTGGCGCAACGCGCCGGGGATTTTTGCTCCCAAGGGCATGTAGACCCGCCTGCAGATATCCAGGCCAGGCCCGCCCGCCTGGCCAGACAAAAGGCGTCCCATTGATGGGGACGCCTTTTTTGCGGCTGGGTCTCAGCGATTGAGTATCAGTGCTTGAGTGTCAGCGCTTGAGTTTCAGGGAGTGGCCCACGAGCCAGGGGGCTTACAACCCTAGTTCGTCGGTGGCTTCCTTGCGCATCTTGAACTTCTGAATCTTGCCGGTGACGGTCATCGGGAACTCGTCGACGAACTTCACGTAGCGGGGCACCTTGTAGTGGGCAATCTTGCCTTTGCAGAATGCCTTGAGAGCGTCTTCATCGAGGTGCTCGCCCTCGCTCAGCTTGACCCAGGCCATGACCTCTTCACCGTACTTGCGATCCGGCACGCCGATCACCTGCACGTCCGAAATGGCGGGGTGGGTATATAGGAAGTCCTCGATTTCGCGCGGATAGATGTTCTCGCCGCCACGAATGATCATGTCCTTGATGCGTCCGACGATCGAGACATAGCCCTCGTCATCCATGGTCGCCAGGTCGCCGGTGTGCATCCAGCCTGCCGCATCGATGGCCGCAGCCGTTGCCTCATCATTGTTCCAGTAGCCGAGCATCACGCTGTAGCCGCGCGTACACAGTTCGCCAGGCTCCCCCCTGGGCACGACGGCCCCGCTGTCAGGATGCACCAGCTTGACTTCAAGATGAGGATGAATGGTGCCCACGGTGGTCACGCGCTTGTCCAGCGGGGCGTCAGTGGTGGTCTGCAGGCTGACGGGGCTGGTTTCGGTCATGCCATAGCAGATGGTGACGTCCTGCATGTTCATCTGGTCGATGACGCGGCGCATGACCTCGATGGGGCAGATGGAACCCGCCATGATGCCGGTACGCAGTGACGACAGGTCATAGCGCTTGAAGTCGGGATGCTCAAGCTCCGCAATGAACATGGTGGGCACGCCGTACAGTGTCGTCGCCTTCTCCTCGGACACCGCCGCCAGAGTGGTCTCCGGGTCAAAGCCGTCGGCGGGGTAGATCATGGTGGCACCATGTGTCACGCAGCCCAGGTTACCCATGACCATCCCGAAGCAGTGGTACAGCGGCACCGGGATGACCATCCGGTCCTGATCGGTGAGGTTCATGGCGCGTGCCACGAACATGCCGTTGTTCAGGATGTTGTGGTGGGAGAGGGTGGCGCCCTTGGGGGCCCCGGTGGTGCCGGAGGTGTACTGAATATTGATCGGTTCATCGAACTGCAGGCCCGCCTGGACCTCGGCAAGCTCCGCCGCGCTGACTTCTTCCGTGCGATCGAAGATGCGCGGCCATGCCAGCATGCCCGGGAGTGCCTTGTCGGCGTCGAGGCAGATGACGCGCTTCAGCTCTGGCAGGCCCTTGAGCGTCAATGGACCCGCCCCTGGGATATCGTGAAGCTCGGGCGCCAGTTCCGCCAGGGTGGCCACATAGTCCGATGTCTTGAAACTGCCCTGCAGGATCAGGGTCGAGGTGCCGGACTGCTTGAGCGCGTAATCGAGCTCATGGGTGCGGTAGCTTGGATTGATATTGACCAGGATGGCGCCGATCTTGGCCGTGGCGAACTGGGTGATCGTCCATTCGGCGCAGTTGGGCGACCAGATCCCGACCCTGTCGCCTTTCTTTACGCCCATCGCCAGCAGCGCTCTGGCAGCCTGGTCGGTCACTTCTCTGAGCTCTTGCCAGGTGTAGCGCAGTCCCTGATGTCGACTGATGAGGGCGTCCTGGTCAGGGAAGCGAGCGACCGTCTCGTCGAAGCAATCACCAATGGTCTGGCCCTTGAGAGGCTGGTCGCTGATCCCGCTCACATAGCTGGACGGGATCCTGGGGGCTGAATGGGCGGTCTGGCGTGTCATTGTGGGTCTCGTTATGTCGTCGGGTTGTTCTGGATGTTGTCGTTATTGATGGTCAGGTCGTCATTGGCCGACGGGGTGCTGAGGCCGGGGCGAGTCGGCTGAGGTTCGGGTTCAGCCTCTGAGTGAGCGCGTCACTCGTCCAGCTGATCGAGAGCCTCTCTGGCGCGCCGGTCGACGTCGTCCATCTCCAGGCGCATCAGGCGTATGTCCTCAAGCTGACGATCCAGTTCAGCGCGTTTTTCGGCGATGATTTCCAGAAGTCGCTTCAACTGGCGCGCATTTCCGTCGGGCATGGCGTCGTACATCATGACCACTTCGCGAATCTCGGCCAGAGAGAAACCCAGGCGCTTGCCTCTCAGGGTCAGCTTCAGCCGCACACGATCCTTCTCGCGATAGATGCGCTTCTGTCCTTCGCGTCGAGGCGCCAGCAGCCCTTCCTGTTCATAGAAACGAATGGTGCGGGGGGTGACTTCGAACATCTTGGCCAGTTCACCG
This sequence comes from Halomonas litopenaei, assembly GCF_017303055.1. GTDB lineage: Bacteria > Pseudomonadota > Gammaproteobacteria > Pseudomonadales > Halomonadaceae > Halomonas > Halomonas litopenaei_A. Next base: position 513,732 of record NZ_JAEKJT010000001.1, read on the forward strand.
ATGGTGTAATGGCGAGACGTCACGGAGACCCCAGTAGAGCCCTTCGCTGTTTGCCCGGCGCTGGCAGCCCCTGGGCGAGTGGTAGAGGGGGCGCTGGCAGGTTTGCTCATGATGCGTTGTCCTGTTGAGGGACCCGATGTACTGGAGTCCTTGGAAGAGACACTAGTCAAAGTTGACGTTAACGTAAAGTGAATGTTGCTGGGTCGGTGACGACCCTCACCATGCAAGGCCAGGGTCCCGTACTCGCCAACCAGGCGCGGGCAGGGCTGGCGTTTGAGGCTATTGGCCGACACATGGCGTGAGCGATATCGACGGTGTGTACGACTATGGATTGATAGGTACACAACCAAGCAAGTGCTAGGTTGGGGCCGCATAAGGTGCCCGTAGCAGCGCCGTCATCGCGAACACCCCGACGAGCCTGTAGTCGCTGAGCCGCCTGTCGCGCAGTCCCCATGGCTCACGTTGCAGGGGCTTGGCGCAGGGCGTCGTCGGTAGGCTGACACGGGCCGATCCAACATGAATATCCAGGGATGAGGCGGCCACCGCCATCCTGGAGACGAGGAAGCTGTCATGGACTTTGCTCTCACCGATGACCAGAAGGCCTTGGTGGCCGCCGCAGCGGATTTTTCACGTGTCGAGCTGGCCGATCATGCGGCCGAATGGGACGCTCAATCACACTTTCCCGTGGATGTGATCCGGCGTGCTGGAGAGGCCGGTTTTCTTGGCATCTATACCCCTGAAGAACAGGGCGGGCTCGGGTTGTCGCGCCTGGACGCCTCACTGATCTTCGAGCAGCTGTCCCAAGGCTGCATCGCCACCACCGCGTATCTCACCATTCACAACATGGTGACCTGGATGATCGCCAATTGGGCGGTTGACGAGGTGCGCAGTCAGTATGTGGAGGCCATGGTCAGCGGTGAGCTGCTGGGATCCTACTGCCTCACCGAGCCAGGTGCCGGTTCTGACGCGGCCAACCTGCGAACCAAGGCGGTGCGTGACGGTGATCATTATGTCATTGATGGCGCGAAGATGTTTATCTCTGGTGCCGGTGCAACTCAGGTGCTGGTGGTCATGGCACGCACCGGGGCAGCGGACAGTGGTGCCCGTGGCGTATCGGCCTTCGTCGTGCCGGCCGACGCGCCGGGCATCAGCTACGGCAAGAACGAAGACAAGATGGGCTGGAAGAGCCAGCCGACGCGCTTGGTCAGCCTTGATGGCGTGCGCGTGCCGGCCAATCATCGCCTGGGCGAGGAAGGCGAAGGGTTTCGGTTTGCCATGAAGGGGCTGGACGGTGGCCGTCTCAATATCGCCAGCTGTTCACTGGGCGCTGCGCAGCACGCGCTGACGCTGGCGCGCAATTATCTGGGTGAGCGCAAGCAATTCGGGCGTGAGCTGGCCTCCTTCCAGGCGTTGCAGTTCAAGCTGGCAGACATGGCGACCGAGCTGATGGCCGCTCGCTTGATGGTGCGCCAGGCCGCCTGGCGATTGGATCAGGCCGACCCCGAGGCCACCGCGCATTGCGCCATGGCCAAACGCTTTGCCACCGACATCGGTTTCAAGGTCTGCAACGAGGCGCTGCAGCTGCATGGGGGCTACGGTTATATCAGGGAATACCCCTTGGAGCGCCTGGTTCGTGATACCCGTGTCCATCAGATCCTTGAGGGCACCAACGAGATCATGCGACTGATCGTCGGTCGTCGGCTGCTTGCGGATGGTGTGATCGAAGCGCTTCAGTAAGCGCCGCCGACACATCTAGCCCTGTGCGGTTGGCCATCCCCAACGTCACGGTATTTCACTACGGCAAGGCATTTCACTACGGCAAGGCATTTCATTACGGAGAGTATCTTGCATGCATCAGGATCTGGTCAGATTTCAGCGGCGACCTGCAGCGGGTGGCGGCTGTGTCGGTATCGCAACCCTTAACGCGCCCAAGGCACTCAATGCCCTGTCGCTGGAGATGATCGAGCAGCTGGATGAGCGTCTGGAAGAGTGGGCCCAGGATCCCGACGTGCACGCCGTCTGGCTGCAAGGGGAGGGTGACAAGGCATTCTGCGCCGGGGGCGACGTGGTCGCTTTGGTGCGCGAGTTGCAGCGAGAGAAAACGCAGCGGGTCCAGCCAGGTACCTACGCCACCCAGTATTTTGCCGCCGAGTACCGGCTTGACTACCGTCTGCACACCTACCCAAAACCGCTGCTGGTGTGGGCCGACGGTATCGTCATGGGGGGAGGCCTGGGGCTGACCGCCGGTGGCCGCCATCGTCTGGTCACCGAGACCACGCGCATCGCCATGCCCGAAGTGACCATCGGGCTGTACCCGGATATCGGGGCCAGCTGGTTCTTGAACAAGATGCCTCCCGGCGTAGGCCTGTACCTGGGCTTGACCGGTGCCAGTATCAACGCGCGTGACGCCCTGGACCTGGGCATGGCCGATCGATTCGTGCCCAGGGAGCGCGGTGACGAACTGTTGGACGCCTTGTGTGACTGCCACTTCGCCGCCGGTCACGTGGTCGATGCTGAGGCACTGGTATGCGAGGTGCTGGCCCGCTTTGAGTCACCCGAGCAGGCTCCCGCAGCGCAGGTCTGGCCGCATCTCGATCACCTGCGTTCGCTGGTGGGCAAGGGGCGGGTCGAGGATGCCGTCGCTGCCATCACCGCCGATCACAGTGACGACGCCTGGCTCGCCGCCAATCGCAAGCGACTCACCCAGGGATGCCCGCTGACCGCGCACCTGGCGTGGCACATGCTTAAGCGACATCGCCACTCGTCCCTTGCGGATACCTTTCGGGATGAACTGGTGGTGTCGGTGCAATGCAACGTGCTGGGAGACTTCGCCGAGGGTGTAAGGGCACTGCTGATCGACAAGGACAAGTCACCGCAATGGCGTCACCGGGACGTATCCAGCGTGCCTGCGGCTGATCTGGCGGCCATGTTCGGCGCGCCCTGGGGCAAGGCTCCCGGCCCGCTTGATGACCTGTAGCGGCCCCCAGCAGCGCGCGCCGGCCTTATAGACATATTCTGATGAAGGGGCGGTGGAAGGTTCTGGCGCTTGTTCAAGCAAGACCAGTCGGCGGATCACCCTATCGCCAGCAACAACGAAAACAATGCAAACCGTCCTGAGCACAGCCAGGACATGTGGAGACAGCCAATGCACATTGCCTTTATCGGGTTGGGTAACATGGGGGCCCCCATGGCGGCCAATCTGGTCAACGCGGGTCACCAGGTCTGCGTGTACGATCTCGTAGAAAGCGCCATGGCCGCGCTGGAGCAGAAGGGGGCACGGCGCGGGGTGTCGGCCATTGATGCGGCCACCGGGGCCGACGTCGTGGTATCGATGCTGCCGGCTGGCGCCCACGTCAAGGCGCTGTATCTGGGGCGTGACGGAGAAGCGGGCTTGCTGGATGCCCTGGAAGGCACCCCCCTGCTGCTGGATGCCTCCACCATTTCGCCGGATGACGCGCGGCTGGTGGCGGCGGAAGCGGCCAAACGTGGGTGTACCTATCTGGATGCGCCGGTGTCCGGGGGTATCGGTGGAGCCCAGGCCGGCACCCTGACCTTTATCGTGGGCGGTGACGCAGCAGGCTTCGAGCGCGCCAGGCCGGTGCTCGAGGTAATGGGCAAGAATCTGTTTCACGCTGGCGGCAGCGGTAGCGGCCAGGTGGCCAAGATCTGCAACAACATGCTGCTGGGTATCCTGATGAGTGGCACCGCCGAGGCGCTGGCGCTGGGGGTGAAGAATGGGCTCGACCCCGCGGTGCTGTCCGACATCATGAACCAGAGCAGCGGCGGCAACTGGGCGCTCAATGTGTATAACCCCTGGCCAGGTGTCATGGAGGGATCTGCGGCCTCGCGTGACTATCAGGGTGGCTTTCTGACGGATCTGATGGCCAAGGACCTGGGGCTTGCCTGGGAACTGGCGCTTGGCTCCCGCTCCAGCGTTCCCATGGGCTCGCAAGCGCGCAATCTCTTCGCGCTGCACAGTGCCCAGGGTAACGGGGGCCTGGATTTCTCGAGCATCCAATCCCTGTATCGCGCCGGAGAGCCAGGTCAGGACTGACGCTTTGGTGTGACGGCTGAGTGATCAAGCGGCACCGCCTGCCCAGGCGGTGCCGCTTTTGTTTGGGGCGCGTTGCGCCGCTCGCGGATGTCCTCAGCGCTTGCCTAGGTTTCAGCACATTGGGGCAGCATCACGTTGGGTTCGACCAAGGTGGTGGTTGGCATCATGGGGAATTAGGTCTACATTTATCCAAAATGTAGATATTTTGGAGTTTGGCTAATGAGCAGCATTACCCCCGTCACCTGGGACGACCCCTTCCGTCTGGTCGATCAGCTGAGCGAAGAAGAGCGAATGGTCCAGCAGACCGCTCACGACTATTGCCAGGAAAAGCTGTTGCCGCGGGTGCTCGAAGCCAACCGCCATGAGCATTTCGATCGCGAGATCATGAACGAGATGGGCGAACTTGGCCTGCTGGGCGCCACCATCGACGGCTGGGGCTGCGCTGGCATGAACTACGTCAGCTACGGCTTGATAGCGCGTGAAGTGGAGCGCGTGGATTCCGGCTATCGCAGCGCCATGAGCGTGCAGTCGAGCCTGGTGATGTACCCGATTCACGCCTTTGGCAGCGACGCCCAGCGGGATCGCTACCTGCCTAAGCTTGCCAGCGGTGAGTGGGTTGGCTGCTTCGGCCTGACTGAGCCAGACCATGGTTCTGATCCGGGCAGCATGTCGACGCGGGCCTATCGCACGCAGTCGGGCTGGAGGCTGAACGGTACCAAGACTTGGATCACCAATTCCCCGATCGCCGATGTCTTCGTGGTGTGGGCCCGTGACGAGGAAGGGGTGATTCGCGGCTTCGTGCTGGAGAAAGGCATGCCGGGGCTTAGCGCGCCCAAGATCGACGGCAAGTTCAGCCTGCGTGCATCGATTACCGGTCAGATTGCGATCCAGGACGTCGAGGTCTCGGATGAGCAGCGTCTGCCTGGCGTGCAGGGACTCAAGGGGCCATTTTCCTGTCTCAACCGTGCGCGCTATGGCATCAGCTGGGGCGCCATGGGGGCGGCCGAAGCCTGCTGGCACGCGGCCCGTGACTACACCCTCGAGCGCAAGCAGTTTGGTCGGCCGCTGGCGGCGAACCAGCTGATTCAAAAGAAGCTGGCGGATATGCAGACCGAGATTGCCCTGGGCCTGCAGGCCTCGCTGCGAGTGGGGCGGATGATCGACGAAGGCCAGCTGGTGCCGGAAGCGATCTCCCTGATCAAGCGTAACAATTGCGGCAAGGCGCTGGATATCGCTCGCCAGTCTCGCGATATGCACGGTGGCAACGGCATCAGCGACGAGTATCACGTGATCCGTCATGTGATGAACCTGGAAGCGGTCAACACCTACGAGGGCACCCACGACGTCCACGCCCTGATCCTCGGGCGCGCCCAGACCGGCCTCCAGGCCTTCAGCGGTTGAGCGAGAGGGTCACGATGAGCGAGATGTCGACTGCTCCAGCTGCCGGTCCCGGCCTGGGTGCGAATCAACCGCTGTCCGGTGTGACGGTGCTCGACATGTCACGGGTACTGGCGGGACCCTGGTGCGGTCAGCTGCTGGCTGACATGGGGGCCAGGGTGATCAAGATCGAGCATCCAGGCCGGGGTGATGACACGCGTGGCTGGGGTCCCCCCTGGCACCAGGGGGTGGCGCAGGCTGAGCAGGACGTCGAACGTCAGGCGGCGTACTACCTGTGTGCCAATCGGGCCAAGCAGTCGCTGGCGATCGATATTGCCAGCGGCGAGGGCCAGCGCCTGGTCAAGGCGTTGGCCCGCGGCGCGGACATCGTGCTCGAGAACTTCAAGGTCGGAGGGCTGGCGCGCTACGGCCTGGACGCTGCGTCGCTGCGGGCGCTGAATCCTGCTCTGGTGGTATGTTCCATCACCGGCTTCGGCCAGACTGGCCCCTATGCCCATCGGGCGGGTTACGACTTCATGATCCAGGCCATGGGCGGCTTGATGAGCCTGACCGGCGAAGCCGATGGCATGCCGATGAAGACAGGCGTGGCCATCACGGATGTGATGACGGGACTGTACGCTGCCGTTGGCGTTCTGGCGGCACTGAATCGCCGGCGTGACACCGGGGAGGGCAGCCATGTCGACCTGGCACTGCTGGATGTCCAGGTGGCGACCTTGGCCAATCAGGCGCTGAACACGCTGGTCAGCGGTCGTGCGCCAGAGCGCTATGGCAACGCCCACCCCAATATTGTTCCGTACCAGGCGTTTGCCTGTCGGGATGGGCACCTGGTACTGACAGTAGGCAATGATGGGCAGTTTGCACGCCTCGCTGAACTGCTCGGTCATCCCGAGTGGAGTCAGGGCGAGTACGCCACCAATGAAGGGCGTGTGGCCCATCGTGACGACCTGGTGGCCTTGATCCAGGGCATACTCAGCGGCGATGAACGGGATGTGTGGCTGGCGCGATTCGAAGCCTTGGGCATTCCCGCAGGGCCGATTCACACCCTGACGGAGGTGTTTGCCGATCCCCAGGTGCAGCACCGGGGGATGGCCCGTGAGATTGATGGGGTGCCCCAGGTCGCCAACCCGCTGCGCTTCGATGGCGAGAGTGCCACCGCCGATGTTCCACCCCCCAAGCTCGGCGAGCACAGCGAGCGTGTGCTGGCCGACATGGGGCTCAGTGCAGACGATATCGCACGACTCAGGCGCGAGGGCATCATTCGCTGAGGCGCCTGGTCCCTGGTGTTGCTTCTCAAGTAATACGTGGATGTTGCTGCTCAGGTCAGATGGTTGTCCCAGCGCAGCGGCAGCGAGGCGACCAGGCTATGGTGACCTGACGACGCAAGGTGGTGGACATCACCGCTGCCGGTGGTGATCAGATAGCCGCCGCTGCCGTCGCAGCGAAGCCCGGCAGCATCGTCGATCGGGAGGTCTGCCTGCAGCGCGCCACTGTTACGGTCGATCAGCAGCACGCGGTTTCCTCTGGGTGCAGATACCGCTGCAGTGGCGGCAACCTGGCTGACCGCAACACTTGCCGTGTATTGGGCAAGGCCCGCCTGGATCTGGTCGGGCAGGGTCCACTCCTCAAACCCACCATCTGCGGATCGCCTGGCGATCAGCGGGTGGTGGGTTTCCCATTCGGGGCCCTGGAATTGATAGCCGACGATGATGCTGCCATCGTCGGCAATATCCAGGTGGCGGCAGCTCAGCTGGTGGTGAGACGGGCGGTGGCGCTCCACAATGTCACCGCTCTGGCGATCGATCAGCAGCAGGGCCGGTGCCATCTCGGCCAGGTTGAGCTTGGCGCGGCCGCTTTCGGGACGGGTCAGGATGCCGCCCAGGGCGATCGCCAGGCTGGCACCGTCGGGCATCAGGCCGATCTCGTGGGGCCCGATACCGTCCAGCTCCCACTCGTTCACCAGGCGATAGTGATCCTCTGCATCCCGCACCTGCACCAGGCCCATGGCATCCTCGACGCGATTGGCGGTGAGGTAGAGCCAACGGCCGCTGGGGTCGAACACCCCATGTCCATAGAAGTGGCGCCCGTCACCCGCTTCAATGGTCATCAGCGTCGCTTGATGCGATGCGTCGATGACGTGGAAGCGGTAGCCGGGACGACGTGCAAACAGCACCGCCTGGTCGTGGCCTGGCCGCAGGCAGCCGCCGTGACAGCGCTCTGGCGCGGGCAGCAGAAAATGCTCGCTGCCGTCACGCCGAACACCCGCCAGGTGATGGCCGCCATGGGAGTCGTCCACCGCGCTGAAAAACCACTCACGCCGCTGCTGCTCGTCGCTGGCCCACAGCGATGTGGGCAGACCCGATAACGCCAGGCCGGTCAGGGCGAGTCCCGCACTGGAGCTGACCAGCAGCCGTCGGCGCAGGGGGTCCTGAACCGACGCTTGCCGAGACGTCGACGGCGGTCTGCGGCCGATGGCTAGCCTCGATGACATGGGATCAGTCTCCGTCGCTCGAGTTGAAACCGCGAACGATACCTAGCGCCGGGGCGATTTCATCGCCGAGTACCTGGCGTAGCTGGGCAACTTCCAGGTAGAGCGTGGCCAGCTGCTGGCGCGCCTGGTCGTCTTGCAGTCCGGCGGCAATGCCTGTGTCCAGTTGACGTGCCTGGTTGAGCGTATCCTTGAGCTGGTCGCTGAATGCCGCGGCAAGCTCGTCCTGGTGCTGCTGCGAGAGCCACCGCGCTAGCCCTGGGACGAAGTGAGCCTGCAGTCCCTCCAGGGTGGCCGTCGCCAGGGTGATCGAGGCATCACTGCGCCAGGCCTCTGCGCGGTAGCCATTGGCCGGTGCACCCATCATCCCCAGGGGCTCGCCCAGGCGCTTGTCCTCGAGGATCTCTAGGGACTGCAGCGCGGCGTGAACGGTGGCCTCGGAGTAGCTGTCGGTGGCCAGGTAGTGGGAGCGGAAGGCTTGCCAATCGCGGGTCAGCTCGCTGGCGACCTGAGCAAGGTGCTGACTGATGGCCTGGGCCAGCGCACAGGCATTCGGCTGCTGGAGCGAGTGCTGCGTCATGGCGTCGTCAAACAGCAGGTATTCCAAGGCAGGGAAGCCCTGCTCGGCGACGCCGGCGGCGGCGATGTCAGCGGGCGTGACCGCCGTCTCCTGACGCAGTCGGCTGGCGATGCGACTGCCGACCAGGTTCTTGTTGTCAGGCCAGAACTGCAGCTGCCAGGCGCGACTGTCGACCTCGATCGGGCCAAAGTCGACGAAGCGGACGGCCTGCCAGGCCTGGTAGGCGTCCAGCCAGTGCGCTGCCAGGGCGTCTTGATCGAGCGCATCGCAACCCGGCGTGAAGGCCTCCGCCAGGGACTCGGTGGTGCGGTTCAGCTGCTGGTAACCCTGCTGGATATCGTGATGCCACGTCTCACGGGGCGAAGTACCCGCCTGGTCAGCGAGGGCGGCGCTACTGTACATCGCGACGATCGACGCCAGCGTGGCGCCACCCAGTGAAAAGGCGCGAGAAAGTGACGTGAAGGGGGAACGTGAGCGGTACGTCATAGTGAATTCAGGAACTCCAGCAATTGTGCTCGCTCCTGCTGCGCAAGAGCGCGATAACGATCCCGGGCGGTGAGCGCTTCACCACCGTGCCACAGGATGGCCTCTTCAAGGGTGCGTGCCCGGCCATCGTGGAGGAAGCCTGCCTGGGGGTTGACCTGCTGGGCAAGACCGATGCCCCACAGCGGCGGGGTGCGCCATTCGTTGCCATCTGCCTGGTACTCGGGGCGGCCATCGGCAAGCTCAGGGCCCATGTCATGCAGCAGCATATCGGTATAGGCCCACAGGGTCTGGCCCGCCAGTTCTGGACGAGCCGTGTCCTCCGGGGTGGTCAGGCTGGGGCGGTGGCAGGCGGCGCAGCCGAGTTCGTTGAACTGGCGGGCGCCGGCCTGTACCGCAGGATCCTGCATGTTCCTTCGCTGCGGAACGGCCAGGCTCGAGGCATAGAAGGTGACAAAGTCGGCCACTTCGTCGCTGACCTCCGGGTCGCCGCCGTCGGGGAAGTCCTCGCAGCCCTGGCCTGGCATGCAGTCGGTAGCGGCGGCCAGACGTGAGGTCAGCCCCATGTCGCCGGCGAAGGCATGCAGGCTTTGCTGTTCCACACTGGGTTCGCCGGCCTTCCAGCCAAATCGTCCCAGCACCGTCTCCTGCTGGCGCACGTCCCAGACGCGATTGGCGCGCCCGGAGATACCGTCTGCGTCACTATCGTCGGGATCCGCCCACTGCAGCAGCTGGTCCTCGTCCACGACTTCGAGCAGGCCCAGTCCGATCATCGGTGGCGCCACCCGAGGCGAGGTCAGCAGCGTCTCGGGCAGGTCGCCGTAGGCGGGATCCTCGATGTGGTAGGTGGGCACCGCCAGCGTGACCTGGTGGCCATCATCGAAGGTGATCTCTCGGGGCGAGAGTGAGCGAACCATGTCGGCTTCAGGCGTTGCGCCCGGAATCGCCGCGGTTTGCAGCTGGCGGCCGTAGTGGGGCACCGGCACAGCGCCGGTTCGCCTGACCAGCTCGTGGTCGTCCGCGGTGGTGGCCGGTACGGATAGCCTCAGGAACAGGGACACCGGTGGTTCACCGTCTGCCGGCGGGTGACCGCGACCGTCCTTGATATGACAGCCCTGGCAGCTGTTGGTATTGATCAGTGGACCAAGGCCGTCACGGGCATCGGTGCTGGCGGGGGCCACGACCCAGGGATTGCGAAAGAAACTGTTGCCGACGCTGAAGTCGAGCCGCTTGGTCATGCTCATGTTGCCCAGGGGCAGCGAGTAGGCGTTGTGGTCGAACTGCTTGACCGAGCCTTCGCCGCCGGAGCGAGGATCGGTCTGGAGTGATGGCTCGCCGCTGGCAAGGACCTGCGTGCCAAGGGTGAGCCCAGCCAGCAAGACTGGCAAGGTACGGTTTAGTGTGGGCATGTGACGCATCTGGCGATTCCTTGACACAGTCAAGCCGCACGCCAAGGCGTGCGGCTTCTCGAGGCGAATGAATCGCATTTCATCATTTAGTTCCTGGCCTGGATGTGATCTACATCAACAAAGCTCCGGCCAGGAGTCGATCAGAAGTCGTGACCGGCATCATCCGGCTCGAGTGAGGTGACGCCAAGCTCGCCCGCAGCCTGCTCGATGGAGACAGTCTGGGTGACCAGGGCAAGAATGGCGTCGTTGACGATGGCCGCACCTTGCTCGTTGCCTGGAGCGATCATCATGTCGAAGGTCATGGGCGACTCGCTCTGCTCCGCCGTCTGCTTGAGGGTGCCCAGGGCTGCCATGGAGCTCTCAAGCTGCTGCTCGAGGGTCTGCGCCAGGTCGCTGTCGGTCTGCGCCAGCAGGGCCTCTACACTGGGGCCCTCGAGAACGCTGCCATCGATGCGCTGATATTGGCCGGTGTAGACGTTCTGAATGCCCTTGCCGTTGTAGTAGTGCGAGTTGTGGGTGTTGTCGCTGAAGCAGTCGTGCTCGTCTTCATAAGAATTGGCCTCCAGTGCGACCTTCATGCGCTCACCGGCCAGCTCGCCCAGTGACAGCGACCCCATGCCAAACAGAATACGGCGCAGGCCTTCTTCGCTCGGTACGCTGGTCAACTCACGGCGATAGTTGTCTTCGTCCACCGGTGCCCATTGGGCCACCATCCACTCCAGATCCTGGATCAGCAGCTGGCTGGCGGCTTTCAAGTAGGCGCGGCGGCGATCGCAGTTACCGTTGGTGCAGTCATTGCCAAGGGCGAAGTCGCTGGCCCCACGCTCGCCGGCACCCGGCTCGTAGCCATGCAGGTCCTGTCCCCACAGCAGAAACTCAATGGCGTGATAGCCGGTGGCGACATTGGCTTCGGAGCCGCCAATTTCATTAAGCTCTGCCAGCAGTTCCGGCGAAAGGGTGGAGACGTCGATCTCGTCGCCGCCGACGGTAATCGAGGAGGAGGCGATGATGTTGGCGGTGGCACCGGCGTTGCCGAGCTCATGCTGATAGCCGTCCTGGCTGACGTAATCGATCATGCCCTCGTCCAGCGGCCAGGCGTTGAGCTGGCCTTCCCAGTCATCGACCACCGCGTTGCCGAAGCGGAAGACCTCACTCTGCTGGTAAGGAATGCGTGCCTCGCGCCAGGCCTTCTTGGCGGCAGCCAAGGTTTCGGAGGTCGGGGCCGCCATCAGCTCATCGATGGCGACGTCCAGCGCCTTGGCGGTCTTCAGCGCATCGCTGTAGGTGGTGTGTGCCAGGTCAGCGTAGTGGCCGACGACGGCGTCGGCGGTGACATCCTCGGCGGAAGCATGGGAAGCCACGGCCAGAGCACCGGCCGCGATAGCAAGCGCCAGAGGGCGACGCACAAGACGAGAGATCATGGAATTGTCCTTTTCACGAAGGCAGGAAGGAGGCGCTGGAACGCGTCCTTGAAATAGTAACGAGATTGACTCTCATTGCAAGCTGGGCGGCCTGCTGTAGAAGAGGTAAAGGACGTGGGCGAAGCGATAGAGACAAGCACTTGCTGCAAAGATGACGAGTGGACGTCTGTCCGTGGGCCGACAGTCAACCGTGCCGACCGTGAGGCCCAGCGGACAGAGAGCAGAGGTAAGCGGGGACTCGGAGCACTTGCCCCGATGTCCTGAGCGCGATCAGCGAGGAGAAAAGCGGCGGTTGATGCCGGTTTCCGCGATCATGCGCGTCGAAATCTCTTCCACGGAAAAGCGCGTGGCGTCGATGAACGGAATATGCAGCTGTCGGAACATGGCCTCTGCCTGAGCGACCTCCTGCATGCACTGGTCCATGCTGCTGTAGCGGCTATTGGGCCTTCGCTCGTGGCGAATCGCTGCCAGTCGCCTGGGATCGATGGTCAGGCCAAACAGCTTGTGGCGTTGCTTGGCCAGCACGGCCGGCAGTTTCAGGGTGCCGCTGTCGTCCTGGTCGTCTTCGGTCAGCGGGTAGTTGGCGGCACGAACGCCGAACTGCAGTGCCAGGTAGAGCGACGTTGGGGTCTTGCCGCAGCGCGACACGCCGACGAGTATCACGTCCGCCTGGTCGTATTGATGGGTGCGCGCGCCATCGTCATTGTCCAGGGCGAAGTGCACCGAGTGAATGCGGTCCATGTAGACGTCATCGCTGGAAATGGCGTGAGTGCGCCCCACGCTGTAGGACGAATGAGTTTCCAGTTCCTTTTCCAGCGGCTCCAGAAAGGTCGAGAAGATATCGACCTTGAACCCCGGCGCCTGACGAATCACAGCGCGAATCTTTTCGTCGACGATAGTGTCGATGATGATCGGCTGCACGCCGTCCCTTACTGCGGTGGCTTCGATGATCCCGACCAGCGAGCGCGCCTTCTCGATAGTGTCGATATAAGGCTTGGTCAACTTGCGTATCTCGACGTTCTCGAACTGGGCCAGCAGGCTGCGTCCAAGACTTTCGGCGGTGATGCCGGTGCCGTCGGAAATGAAGAAAGCGGTACGGGTCATGGCGGATACCTTGTAAAGAGTGCTGGCATTGTCCGCTGCATGGCGGGGACAGACAAGTTGTGCGCGTTCGAAGTAAAATTAGCCAGGATTGGCCTCCCTGACTACAAGCAGATCAATCGGCTGTGCTGGCCTAATGATGGGCCGAGACCGTCGGCCCCCAGGCCAGGTGAGGGAAGGGCCGGGGGGATATCGGTCGGACGCCGCCATGACCCTGATGGAGGCGTTGCGTAGTGGCACGCCGATGCCCCTGAAGGTGTCCAGACTACAGAAAGCTGGCTTTTTCCCCCGGTGTTGTAAAAATCCTCCAGTGACTTCGCTCTTAGACCAATGGCGAATATGGTGGGGCGCTGATAGAGTCGCCAGCATCCAGTCATGACGGCGTGTCATGGACGAGTTCGTCGACATCCAAGGGGGTCACGTGGACAAGTACATTCTGTGGTTTGATCAGTTGGGCATGAACGACGTCGAGCGCGTTGGCGGCAAGAACGCTTCTCTCGGCGAGATGATTTCCAATCTGGCGGGGGCGGGGGTCACGGTGCCCGGCGGTTTCGCTACCACCGCTGATGCCTATCGCGAGTTTCTCTCCCACGAGGGGCTCAATGATCGAATCAATCAGGAACTTGCACGCCTGGACGTCGATGACGTCAATGCCCTGGCCGAGGCCGGCAGCAAGATTCGTCAGTGGGTGATCGATACGCCCCTGCCGCCCGCCTTCGAGGCGGCGCTGCGCGAGGCCTACGAGCAGATGCTGGGCAAGCATCCGAACCTGAAGGTGGCCGTGCGCAGCTCTGCAACGGCGGAAGACTTGCCTGACGCTTCCTTCGCTGGCCAGCAGGAAACCTTCCTCAACATTGAAGGCTACGACAATATCAAGCGTGCGGTGCACGAGGTGTTTGCGTCGCTGTTCAATGACCGCGCCATCTCCTACCGCGTGCATCGTGGCTATGCCCACGAGAACGTGGCGTTGTCCGCCGGGGTGCAGAAGATGGTGCGCTCTGAGACCGGCGCCAGTGGTGTCATGTTCACCCTGGACACAGAGTCCGGCTTCCGCGACGCGGTATTTGTCACCTCTTCCTGGGGCCTGGGGGAGACCGTGGTGCAAGGCGCGGTGAACCCCGATGAGTTCTACGTGCACAAGCACACCCTGGCGGCAGGGCGCCCTGCAGTGCTGCGCCGCAACCTGGGATCGAAGCTGATCAAGATGATCTACACCGGCGACGCCAGCGCGGGTAAGTCGGTCGAGACCGTGGACGTGCCCCTGTCCGACCGCGGTCGCTTCAGCATCAACGATGAACAGGTCATGGCACTGGCGCGCCAGGCGATGACCATCGAACAGCACTATGGCCGCCCGATGGATATCGAGTGGGCGCTGGATGGCGACGACAACCAGCTGTACATCGTGCAGGCGCGTCCTGAAACCGTGGTGTCTCAGCAGGAAGGCGGCTCGCTGGAGCGCTTCCAGCTGAAAGAGAAGGGGCGCACCCTGGTCACCGGCCGTGCCATTGGTCAGCGCATTGGCCGTGGTGCGGTCAAGGTGATCCTGAGCCCGGACGAGATGGATAAGGTCAACAGCGGCGACGTGCTGGTGACGGACATGACCGACCCGGACTGGGAGCCGATCATGAAGCGTGCCTCGGCCATCGTCACCAATCGCGGTGGACGTACCTGTCACGCGGCGATCATTGCCCGTGAGCTGGGCATCCCCGCGGTGGTTGGCTGTGGTGATGCCACTGAGGTACTGCGTGATGGTCGCGAAGTGACCGTATCCTGTGCCGAGGGTGATACCGGCCATGTCTACGACGGCCTGCTGGAATTCGATCGTAACGTGACCAGCGTCGACGCCATGCCCGACATTCCGTTCAAGATCATGATGAACGTGGGCAACCCGGATCGTGCCTTCAGCTTCTCTACGCTGCCCAACGCGGGCGTTGGCCTGGCGCGCCTGGAGTTCATCATCAATCGGATGATCGGTGTGCACCCCAAGGCCCTGCTGGAGTACGACACCCTGCCGGGTGAGCTGCAACAGACCATTGACCTGCGTATTGCCGGCTACGACGACCCCGTCAGCTTCTATGTCGACAAGCTGGTTGAGGGTATCTCGACCCTGGCCGCCGCTTTCTACCCCGAGCGTGTCATCGTGCGCATGTCGGACTTCAAGTCCAACGAGTACGAGAACCTGATCGGCGGCAAGCTGTACGAGCCAGGCGAAGAGAACCCGATGCTTGGCTTCCGCGGCGCGTCGCGCTATATCTCCGAGACCTTCCGGCCGTGCTTCGAGCTCGAGTGCCGTGCCATGAAGCGGGTTCGGGACGAGATGGGACTCGACAATGTCGAGCTGATGATTCCCTTCGTTCGCACCACCGAGGAAGCCAGCGAAGTGGTTGACCTGCTGGCGGCCAACGGCCTCAAGCGCGGCGACAACGGGCTCAAGGTCATCATGATGTGCGAGCTGCCTGCCAACGCCCTGCTGGCGGACGAGTTCCTCGAGTACTTTGATGGCTTCTCCATTGGCTCCAACGACCTGACCCAGCTGACGCTCGGTCTCGATCGCGACTCCGGCATTGTGGCGCACCTCTTCGATGAGCGTAATCCCGCCGTCAAGAAGCTGCTGGCCATGGCGATTCAGGCCTGCAAGGCCAAGGGCAAGTACGTGGGCATCTGCGGCCAGGGGCCGTCGGATCATCCGGAGCTGGCCAAGTGGCTGATGGAGCAGGGTATCGACTCCGTGTCCCTGAACCCGGACGCTGTACTGGAAACCTGGTTCATGCTGGCGGGCGAAACCATCGGCTAGGCTAGCAGCGCCCTCTGTCGAGGGCGTGTGACCAGAACGTCTGACGAGAGCGTTTGACCAGAGCTTCTGACGAGAACTTCCGACGAAAGCGTCTGTAAGCACCCTCCGTATTCACGCCGCGGCCATGGCCGCGGCGTGTTACGTTGGTTCGGGGTGCATGACATCGCCGTATCAGGTGTAGTGGCCGATGATGCCGCGACGAGCGGCGCGTGCCGAGCAGGCAGCAAAGTGGCCTCCAGGGCTCCCCAAGGGCCATGAGAATTGGCACCATACAGGCAGTTTGTTGATAGGACGTTGTAATGGCATATCTGTTGGTCATGGGGAGCGTGCTGCTGTCCATCGGGGTGTGCCTGGGATGGATGTGCTGGTCGCTTGGGCGCTGGCTGCTGGCGGGTATCCTGCCTGAGCGGACCCCGGCGGCGAAAAAACCGACACCCAAGGCGCGCAGCAAGCGGGCTCCGGCGAGTCGCGCCAAGAAGGCGGGCAGCGACAAGGCCGCTGCGGCCAAGGCGACCACCTCTGCACCAAAGACACCGCGACCCAAGCGCGAGCCCACCCCGCCCTGGTCATTGACCAAGGCGCTTGCGCGTGTGCGCTCGGCGCTGCCGTTGGGCCTGCTGATGGCGTTGGTGTTTGGGGTGGTGCGCCTGGCGGAAAAAGGCATGGCCGAGCGCGCCGAGGATGTACCGCAGGGGTACCATCAGTTGGTTTCCACCCTTGGCGGGTTGACGCTGGTGATGCTGGCCTTGGCGCTTATCTGCGCGTTTTGCCGGCTGCGCATCCGGCGCCACGAGAAGCGAGCATGAGCGTGCGGTATCGTAGGCTGCGATAAACTATGCTGAAGCAGCAACTATGCATCAGCACACCTATGCATAAACACACCTATGCATAAACACATAAGGCATCTTTGATTTCGTCACAAAAGGAGCGGTGATGAGAGCGACGTTCTTGCGTCGGCCTGACGGCCTGGCCACGGCAGTGGCCTGGGTAATGGCAAGCAGTCTCCTGGCATCGGCAGCGGAAGCCGCGCCAGCGTTTGACTACACCCGTCCTGCCATTTCCCCAGAGGAGGGCTCCGGTTACGAGGAAAAGCCGGGTTGGGCGACCGAGCAGTTCGCGGTGGCAGCGGCCAACCCGCTGGCGACGGATGCCGGCTATCAGGTATTGAAGGCAGGTGGCAACGCCATCGACGCGGCGGTCGCGGTACAGATGGTGCTGACGCTGGTCGAGCCTCAGTCCAGTGGGATTGGCGGCGGCGCCTTCCTGATGCTGTATGACGGCGAGAAGGTCCACGCCTTCGATGGCCGAGAGAAGGCTCCGATAGGGGCCGACGAGGCGCTGTTTCTGGACGCAGACGGCGAGCCGATCGAGTTCATGACCGCCGTGGAAAGTGGCCGCTCCGTCGGGGTGCCCGGCACCGTACGCATGCTCGAGCTGGCCCACGACGAACATGGCAAGCTGCCATGGGAGTCCCTGTTCGTGCCCGCCATCACCCTGGCAACCGAGGGCTTCGAGGTCAGTCCACGCCTCCACCAGAGTCTGGTCGCCACGCCATCGCTGGCGGAGGACGATGTCGCGGGTGCCTACTTCTTCGATGACGAAGGGCAGCCTGTGGCGGTCGGCACCCGGCTACGTAATCCGGCGCTGGCGGCAATTCTGACCAAGATCAGCGAGGAGGGGAGTACAGCCCTGCATACCGGTGAGATTGCCGAGGATCTGGTGTCCAGGGTACAGAATCATCCGGACATGCCGGGCACCCTGAGTCTCGAGGACATGGCCGGCTACGCGGCCGTGGAGCGGGACGCACTGTGTACCCCTTGGCGGCAGTGGGAGGTCTGCGGTTTTCCGCCTCCTTCCTCGGGGCATCTGACGATGATGCAGATCCTGGGCATCATGGAGGCCAGGCCCGAGATCGAGACCGCGCTGAATGAGGGGGTGCCCACCGTGGACTGGCTGCACCCGTTCCTTGAGGCGTCGCGTCTGGCCTTTGCCGATCGCGCCCGCTTCATCGGTGACAGCGACTTTGTCGAGGCCCCTGGCGGTACCTGGAGCTCGCTGGTAGCGCCGGAGTATCTGGCCAAGCGGGCTGAGCTGATCGAAGAGCAGAGCATGGGTAGCGGTGCGGCGCGGCCGGGCAACCCAGGGGCGATGAAGACAGCCTACGCGTCGCAGCCTCATCAGCCTGAGTATGGCACCAGTCACATCAGCATCATTGATGGTGACGGGCAGGCGGTCGCCATGACCGCGAGCATCGAGCAGGCGTTTGGCTCGCGCATCATGGCCAATGGAGGGTCGGACCTGGACGGCGGCTACCTGCTCAACAATGAGCTGACCGACTTTTCCTTTACGCCTACCGATGAGCAAGGCACGCCCATTGCCAACCGGGTCGAGGCGGGCAAGCGGCCCAGGTCCAGCATGAGTCCGACGCTGGTGTTCGAGCGTGAGAGCGGCGACCTGGTGGCCAGCCTCGGGTCGCCGGGGGGGGCGGCCATCATCCACTACACTGCCCAGACGCTGGACGCCATGCTGGTGCGTGGGCTCGATGCCCAGCAGGCGCTCAATCTGCCCCATGCCATCACGCTGGGCGACACTGTCTATCTGGAGGAAGGGCGTTTTCCCGAGGCCACCGTGCGTGATCTGCAAGGGATGGGACACGAGGTGGAGACCCGTGAGCTGACCAGCGGCTTGCAGGCACTGGAGGTCACCGAAGAGGGTCTGTTCGGTGGCGCCGACCCCCGTCGAGAAGGCGTCGTCATGGGCGACTGAGGTGATGACTGGCTGAGCCATGTCGCCGCCGGAGCTTAGCTCTCCAGCCAGTGGCGTAGCTTGGTCAGCATCAGTTCCGCGTCGCTCATGGCCTGGCGCTCGCGCAGCAGCGCCGTCAGCAGGTCGGGTCGGTCGGTAATGATGCCGTCGACCCCCAGGTCGATCAGGCGAGCCATGCGCGCTGGGTCATTGACGGTCCAGGCGTACAGCGGCTTGTCGCTCACGTGGGCCCGGCGCAGCTGGTCGTCGTCAATCTGCGTATGGCGCAGCCCGAGCCCATTGAAATGGCGATAGGGCAGGCTTCCGGGCAATGCCCACTCCGCCAGCAGCAGGCTGCGTGCGTCGGGCGCAAGCTGATTGATGCGTTGAACCTGGCGATAGGACAGCGATGCCAGCCAGCTGGTCTGCAGCAGCTGCGGGTCGCCGCAGACGAGCCGGTCGAGTTTGTCCGTGGCATCGTGACGACATGCCAGCCGCTGCTGCCGCTCGTTCTGCAGGTCGCCTAGCACAGCCTCGATCAGCGCTTCTTCCTGGCCCCGCTCAGGCTTGAGCTCTATCAACAGCCTAGCGCGTCCACGCACCTCCTCAAGGACTCGATCGAGCCTGGCCAGGGGCTCTCCGGCAAAGGCATGCGCGAAGCTTGCGCCGATGTCCAGCCTGGCAAGCTCGCTCCAGTCGAGATCACCGATGCGTCGGTCATCACCGGCCAGGCGCAGCAGGGTGGCATCGTGACTCAGTACCACGGTGCCGTCGCTGGCCAGCCTGACATCAATCTCGATCACATCAGCACCGTCGTCCATGGCGCGACGGATGGCCGACATGGAGTTTTCCGGTGCGACCATGGAGGCGCCCCGGTGGGCGATCACGTCGACCTGTTCGCGGATATCCTGTCGCTCGACCATCAACCACGCCTGAGACAGGGCAAACAGCACGATGCCCACCTCGATACCCCATGCCCAGCGACCCGGATGGGCGTCGGCAGGAGGTGGGGCGGGGCGGGGCAGGCGATGGGCACGCCGCAGGTAAAGACAGGTCGCCAGCAACGCATTGACGACGATGATGGCAAAGGCGACGCCCAGGGTCAGCAGCGTGGCCGAGGTCACCACCGCCAGCATGGTCGGTATTACCACCGCGCCGATATCCGGCAGATTGGCGATCAGGGGGCCGACCCAGGCACTGAATACCAGTGAGACCGCAGAAGGCAGGGCCAGCAGGATGGTCAGCATGCTGAAGATGACCAGTGCCAGGCCGCCTTGGCGTTTGACCGTCAGAGCGTGGCTGCGACGCAACGCGGCGAAGGGCTTGAGGCCCTCCAGCACGAGGCTTGGCAAGGCAAGCCACCAGCGAATGTACAGCCTGCCTGCAAGCGCCAGCCACAGTCCTACCATCGGCAGCAAGGTAGAGAGATAGAGCCAGAAAGCCGGTGGTCGCACGTGACGGACGTAGTAGGCGTCCAGGCCGCTGAGCAGACTGTCATGCACCAGGTGGGCACAGGCCAGCAGGATGGCCACGCCGCTCAAGTGAACGGCCACCTGCAGGCACGCCAGTGTGGCCAGTGCCGGCAGCCGATGCAGGCTCTGCCATAGCGCCACCAGTGCCTGACGCGCATGGGAGCCCTGGCGTTCGACCGCCACCAGCATCATGCCGGCCTGCTGCAGGTACAGCAGCGTCAGCAGGCCGGCGGCAAAGGCAAAGACCCAGGTGAAGCCCAGAGGTGACAGCAACAGCTCGACGGCGTCGGCAGTGGTCACCAGTGGTCGACCGACCTGTTCCAGCCAGATGGCCAGCAGCCAACCCAGTGTGGGCAACAGCAGGGCGGAGGCGAACAGGGTGAACAGCAGATGGTAGGCCAGCAGCGGGCGCAGGTGGTCGCTCAGGCTGGTAAAGACATCCCGGGCAAGCGTCATTGAGGGTCGTCTGCCGTTGGACGGTGCATGTGTGGCGTGCCGAGGCTATGGTCGATGGTGCTGGACCATAGCCCTGGATGGGGCACAGGAGGCTGGGCGGCCGCGGTAGGGGGAGGCGTCGCGCCGATCGCGGAACACCTCACTCAAGAGCGAGGCGCTCTTCGGCCACCAGGATGCCGTTGTTGTCGGCGTAGACCCATTGGCCGGGGGTAAAGCTGACCCCAGCGAAGGTGACCGGCACATCGCGCTGCCCTTCACCACGCTTCTCGCTCTTGCGTGGGTGGGCGCCAAGCGCCTGAATGCCTAGATCCGTCTCGGCAAGGATGTCCACGTCGCGCACGCAGCCGTACATGATGACGCCGGCCCAGCCATTGCCTGCCGCCTGTTCTGCCAGCATGTCGCCGAGCATCGCGCAGCGGGTCGAGCCGCCGGCATCCACGACCAGCACTGCGCCGTCGCCAGGTTCGGCGACCGCCTGCTTGACCAGGGAGTTGTCCTCGAAGCACTTGACCGTGCGAACTGGGCCGGCAAACGCTTCTTGACCGCCGTAGTTGACGAAGATCGGGTCACATACGGCCACTTCAGGAAAGGCATCACAGATATCTGGGGTGACAATCTGGCTCATGGGGGCATCTCCGTTGCTGTTCATCGCATGATGCCATAGATGGGTGGGTTATCCAGCCCCGGGGCACTGCCTGACATCATGACTCCCGCAAGGCGTCCAACAAAAAAGCGCCCGGACGTTGACGTCCGGGCGCTTCATTACTGACAGGCGGCGTGCCTGATCAGAGCGTGACTCAGGCCTCCTGGGCGACCGGAATCACGTTCGAGGCGGCTTTCTGGTATTCCTCGATTTCATGGAAGTTCATGTAGCGGTAGATTTCACCCGCCATGGCATCGAACTCACCCATGTAGCGACGGTACTCGTCGACGCTCGGCAGGCGGCCTTCCACCGCCGCCACCGCCGCCAGTTCGGCGGAGGCCAGGAAGACGTCGGCGCCGTCGCCCAGGCGGTTGGGGAAGTTACGGGTGGAGGTGGACACCACCGTGCTCTTGGCGGCAACACGCGCCTGGTTACCCATGCACAGCGAGCAGCCGGGCATTTCCATGCGGGCGCCAGCGCGGCCATAGATGCCGTAGTAGCCTTCCTCGGTCAGCTGGTGCTGGTCCATCTTGGTCGGCGGAGCGAGCCACAGCTTGGTCTTGAGGCTGCCTGCGGGCTGCTTCTCGAGCAGCTTGCCGGCGGCACGGAAGTGACCAATGTTGGTCATGCACGAACCGATGAACACTTCATCGATGCTCTGGCCAGCCACTTCGGACAGCAGGCGCGCATCGTCCGGGTCGTTGGGGGCACACAGCACCGGCTCCTTGAGCTGCTCCAGGTCGATCTCGATGACCTCAGCGTACTCGGCGTCGGCGTCGGCGCGCATCAGGCTCGGGTTGGCCAGCCACTCTTCCATGGCCAGGATACGGCGCTCGATGGTGCGCTTGTCGCCGTAGCCGTTGGCAATCATCCACTTGAGCAGAGTGATGTTCGACTTCAGGTACTCGCTGACCGAATCCTCGGACAGGGTGATGGTGCAGCCTGCAGCTGAGCGCTCGGCACTGGCGTCGGACAGCTCGAAGGCCTGCTCGACGGTAAGCTCCTCGAGGCCTTCGATTTCCAGCACGCGGCCAGAGAAGGCGTTTTTCTTGCCGGACTTCTCGACGGTCAGCAGACCCTGCTGGATCGCGTAGTAAGGGATCGCGTGGACCAGATCACGCAGGGTCACGCCGGGCTGGCGCTTGCCCTTGAAGCGAACCAGAATCGACTCCGGCATGTCCAGCGGCATGACGCCGGTGGCGGCGGCAAAGGCGACCAGACCAGAACCCGCGGGGAACGAGATACCCATCGGGAAACGGGTGTGGGAGTCGCCGCCGGTGCCGACAGTGTCCGGCAGCAGCATGCGGTTCAACCAGGAGTGGATGATGCCGTCGCCGGGACGCAGGGAGACGCCGCCACGGTTCATGATGAAGTCGGGCAGGGTGTGGTGAGTTTCCACGTCTACCGGCTTGGGATAGGCACTGGTGTGACAGAATGACTGCATCACCAGGTCGGCCTGGAAGCCGAGGCAGGCCAGGTCCTTGAGCTCGTCACGGGTCATAGGCCCGGTGGTGTCCTGGGAGCCAACGGTGGTCATCTTCGGCTCGCAATACATGCCCGGACGCACGCCGTCCATGCCGCAGGCCTTGCCGACCATCTTCTGGGCCAGGGTGAAGCCCTTGCCGGTGTCCTTGGGCTGCTCGGGCAGGCGGAAGACGTCCGACTGATCCAGGCCCAGCGCCTTGCGCGCGTTGTCGGTGAGTCCGCGACCAATGATCAGCGGAATACGGCCGCCAGCGCGGACTTCGTCGAGGATGACCTGAGTCTTCAGCTCGAAGGTGGAGATCACTTCGTCGGTGTCGTGACGGCAGACCTTGCCTTCATAGGGGTAGACGTCGATGACATCACCCATCTCCATCTTGGAGACGTCCATTTCGACGGGCAGGGCGCCGGCATCTTCCATGGTGTTGAAGAAGATGGGGGCAATCTTGCCGCCGAAGCAGAAGCCACCAGCGCGCTTGTTGGGCACGTTGGGAATGTCGTCACCAAAGAACCACAGCACGGAGTTGGTGGCGGACTTGCGCGAGGAGCCGGTGCCGACGACATCGCCGACGTAAGCGACCGGGAAGCCCTTGGCCTTGACCGCTTCGATCTGGGCCATCGGGCCTTTGGTACCGGGGACTTCCGGCTCGATGCCTTCACGCTCGTTCTTGAGCATGGCATTGGCGTGCAGCGGAATGTCCGGGCGTGACCAGGCGTCCGGTGCCGGCGACAGGTCGTCGGTGTTGGTCTCGCCGGGCACCTTGAACACTGCCAGGGTGATCTTGTCGGCCAGGGCGGGCTTGGACAGGAACCATTCGGCATCGGCCCAGGACTGCATGACGTCCTTGGCGACGTCGTTGCCGGCCTTGGCGCGGTCAGCGACGTCGTGGAAGGCATCGAACATCAGCAGAGTGTGCTTGAGCTGCTCACCCGCTTCCTTGGCCAGCTCTGGGTTGTCGAGCAGTTCCACCAGGGTGGCGATGTTATAGCCGCCTTGCATGGTGCCCAGCAGCTTGACCGCATGGACCTTGTCGATGAGCGGAGACGTTGCCTCGCCCTTGGTAATGGCGGTCAGGAAGCCGGCCTTGACGTAGGCTGCTTCATCGACGCCCGGAGGCACGCGATTGGTCAGCAGATCGAGGACCGCTTCTTCTTCGCCGGCGGGCGGCGCCTTCAGCAGTTCGACCAGTTCGGCGACCTGCTCGGCATTCAGCGGCTTGGCAGGGATGCCTTCCTGGGCACGCTCTTCGACATGTTGGCGATAGGCTTCAAGCACGTGGGGGCCCTCATTGGTTTATGGTGGTCACGCTCCGGCGGACTGAGCCGGGCGTGAGGGACACGCTGTCAACGGTGGCCGGGATTCTAGAATAAACTGTCGACAATGTTAAGCGAGCCCCCCATAACGGCCTTTGAACTTTGGTCGCCGAGGGCATCGCCGAGCCAGTCCAGGGGTGTGTCTCGGCGGTGCAGGCGTTACCATGTCGCCGATTCAAGAGACGGGAACAGGCGGTGCATCAATGACGGGAGCAGTGCTGTCTCCTTGCGTCGGGCTATGTTCCACCACGCTGGGGGATGACGTTTGTAGAGGCTGTCAGCGCCATCGCGACGAAATTCGCGACTGGTTTGCCATGCCCGCAGAGGAACGTCAGCGGCGTATGAACGAACTCGATGCCTTGCGCCAGCAGCAAGCGTCGGTGCTGATCGACGTGTTCGATGAAGCCCGGCTCGAGCAGCAGATGCGTCGACATCGCATCCGTTTTCGTGCGTCACAGCCGGCGCTGTCCCGCGCCGTCGAGCTGTTACGCGTCGGTCGAGAGCGCATTGGCGTGCTCGACGCCTATGGCCTCAGTCCACGCCCCGGCGCGCCTGCGTCGGCGGCCGAGTTGTACGCAGCGCTGAGCGACGCCTTGAATGTCGCCGCCGCTTCCCGTCGTCAGCGCGATTCCCAGGCAGGTCGCTGACCTGCCCACTACTGGATGTTTTCTGCATGAACAGTCCTGTCAGCACCGAGCATGACGCCTCCTTGCCTGTCGAACTTCTCGAGTTTCTGCCCTGTGAGACGCCTGCATCATGGGTTCAATGGGCCCTCGATAACGAAACCCTGCTGTTGA
Organism: Halomonas litopenaei; assembly: GCF_017303055.1. GTDB lineage: Bacteria > Pseudomonadota > Gammaproteobacteria > Pseudomonadales > Halomonadaceae > Halomonas > Halomonas litopenaei_A. Next base: position 538,366 of record NZ_JAEKJT010000001.1, read on the forward strand.
TCGATCACGCTCAATGCGAGAAGAAGGCGGCCTCGACCGCCATGAGCTTGATGTACCGTTATGTCGATCACACCGATCTGCTGACCAAGATGTCGCAGCTGGCGCGGGAGGAACTCCTGCACTTCGAGCAGGTGGTCAAGATCATGAAGACGAGAGGCATTGAATACCGTCACCTCAGTGCTTCGCGCTACGCTGAGGGGCTCAGAGAACTGGTCAGAAAAGATGAGCCTGATAGGCTTGTAGATATACTGATCGTGGGTGCCTTGATCGAAGCGCGCAGCTGTGAACGGTTCGCACGACTGATTCCGCATCTTGATGAGGAGCTTGCCAAGTTCTACCGAGGTCTGGTTAAGTCGGAGGGACGTCACTTCGAGGATTACATCAGTCTGGCCCGCCAGCTGACCGACGCGCCGATAGAAACGCGTATTGCGGAGTTCAAGGCCCGCGAAGAGCAACTAGTGACGACCCCGGACGTCGCCTTTCGTTTTCACAGCGGTGTACCGGCCTGACGCCGAGTGCATCGCCACGCAGGGACACCATCATGCGGGACGCCCAACACGATGCTTCCCAGATAATCGACCAGGATCACCTGGCACTCTTCGGGCACTTTTCCCTGAGCCTGGGAGACGATGTCCTCGTTCAATTCAGCTACGACAAGGTCAAGGCATTACTGGTGTATCTGCTGCTGCATCAGCAGCCGGTCAACCGCGCCACACTGGCAGAACTGCTGTGGCCCGATCAGGGCCTGTCATCAGGCAGGACCAATCTGCGTCATGCACTGCACTGCCTGAGACAGTCTCTGGGGGATGAGGCCGACAAGGTGCTGACCGTGTCGCGCCAGACCATTGCCTTCCAGCTGCCGTCCCAGTGGGGCTTCGATGTACATGGCTTGCAGCGTTTGCTCGAGGGCAAACGCGACATCGACACCCTCAAGACGATTCTCGAGCTGTATCGCGGAGATCTTGTCGAAGAGCTGCAGCTACCTGCCTGTCCTGACTTTCAGCGCTGGCTGATTCAGGTGCGTAACGAGTGGCGTCAGCGCGTCATCCGCTTTGCTGAAGACGTGCTGGACCAGGAGGGCGAAGCGCCTGATCAACTGCTGCAGGATCTGGTCAGCCGTTTCTCAGGCTACGCACCGTTTCACGAGCGACTGGTTCGCCAGCTGGCCGAGCAGGGTCAGATGGCGGCCGCTCACGAGCAGTACAACAGCTTCCTGCAGCTGCTGGCGCTGTCCGGCCAGCAGCCTGACCCCGGCTTCCTGCAGCTGGCCGCCTATTGGTCAGACAGCCAGGCCGATAGTGGTTCGCTGTCGCCCAAGGGAGCGTTCTCACGCACCTTGTCCGTGGACAGTCCACCTCTCAGTGAAGACGAAGTCGAGCATCGTCAGCTGTCCGTCATGGCAATCCGCCTGAGCCTGCAAGGCGATATGGGCAGCCGCGCGGAGACCCGTGCCTGCCTGGCGCTGCAGATCGAGCTGATGCGCTGGCTGGAAAAGCAATGTCATCACCTGGGTGGGTTCTGGCTGCCCGGTGCGACCGGCGGCCTGGGGCTTGCCTGTTTCGGTACCCATGGCCCGGCCCACCAGCTGGCTGAACTGGTTGCGCTGTACGAGCACTGCCGTCGGCTGCTGGATGAAGAATGCCAGCGCCATTGGACGGGCGAGGGCAGTGTACCGACCATCGAGCTGGCCGCCGGGTTGAACAGTGGCCAAGTGGTATACCTTCCAGCACGTCATCTGGTAGATCCGCTTGGCCAGGTGACCCAGGGGGCACTGAATTTGATGAGTGCCGCCGAGGGCAGCGAGCTGGTCATCTCCCAGGAGGCCAGTCAGCACATGCCTCCTGCACTGGACCTCCAGCCTCGGTTGTTTTCTCGGTTGGTCGCCAGCGATGGCCGGGTGCGCCTGCGGGCGCTGGTGCTGGGCAGCAACGAAGGCGGGCGCGACGCCATGCCACCCAGCCTGGTGGGCCGTGAGAATGCGCTGCGCATGTTGCGTGATGCCCTGGCGAGGGCAGGCATTGGCCTGCGCCAGAGCGTGCTGGTCAAAGGGCCATCCGGTCTCGGAAAGTCGGCCCTGCTGGTAGGTTTCCGTCACCTGGAGCAGAGCCGTGACGCGACGATCTGCTGGCAGCCGAATACCCGCATGTCGGTTCAGGAACCCTATGGAGTGGCGCGTCAGCTGCTGCGCTGGCACCTAGGGGGTGAGCTCGATGCCGAGGGGTTAAGCGGACTGGTCGAGCGCCTGGGGCTGGGTGAACTTGACGACAACGACCGGCAATGGCTGGAAGAGGCCATGGGCATCCGGGATGCCCAGGAGAGCACCTTGCTGGCCAAGAGCAGCGAGGCGGTGGAAGCTGTCGTCTCCCTGTTACACGGCCTGGTGCTCGAGCTGTCGCAGGATCGGCCGCTGGTACTGATGATCGATGACCTGCAATGGGTCGACGAGCCCTCCTTCAAGGTGCTGGCCGGACTGCAGGCCCGCCTTCCGATCAACTGTCCGCTGCTGTTGATTGCCAGTCATCATGGACGTGAGTCACTCCCGACTCGCCTGCATTGGGACCAGCAGATCACGCTGGGCCGTCTTGATGCGATGCAGTCGTCGCGGCTGCTGACTCAGCTGGCTCGACGTTATCGGCTGCACCTGTCACCGCGCTTGCGAGGTCAGATCATCGAGCGCTGTGATGGGGTGCCGCTGTATCTGCAGGAGATCTGCCGCCGCCTCGATATGGATCGACGTGAAGGCCGTAGCGTTCAGCTAGATGAGCTTCCCCACGGGTTGCTGGGCCTTCTGACCAGCCGGATCGACCAGCTGGACGTGGATCGTGAAGTTGCCCACGTGGCCGCCGTGCTGGGGCGTAACTTCCGTTTCGATTTTCTGGCCGAATGTAGCGGTTGGGAGCCCGATCGTCTGGGCAAGGCGCTGGAGGAAATGCGCCGGCTGGAGATCATCGAGATCGCTGACGGTGAAGCGGGCGCAAAGCAGTATCAGTTTACCCATCAGCTGCTCCACGAAGCCGCCTATCTATCCTGTCCCCGGGATGTGCGAGTCGACATGCATCGCCGCGTCGTGCAGTTGATCGAAGAACGCTTCCCGATGTGGATCAGCCGCCACCCCGGCGATTTCGCGATGCACTTGCGGCGCAGCGGACATTACGCGCGGGGTGCTCGCTACTTTGAACTGGCGGCACGAGAGGCCCTCAAGGTCAGCGCCAATCGCACGGCACTGAAAATGGCCGATGCGGGACTCGCGAGCCTGCGTCAGGTTGAACGACAGGCCGAGCGAGAAATCAGCCTGCTGACGGTCCGAGGTCAAGCCGCCTTTGCACTGGAGGGACACGGTTCTCCCACTGCCCACGAGAGTTTCGTCAAGGCCAGAGAGCTGCTGACCGAGTGCACCACGGATCTTGAGGACGAGGACGATCTCGAGCAGGCCTTCCTGGTCAAGTGGGGGCTATGGGTGGGCTGCAGTCAGCGCAACGCCCATGCCGATGCCTTCCTGCTGGCGTCACGTCTGAACGATCTGGCGGTGCGGCTGGAGGATCCCCGCTATCAGCGGCTGGCAGACTACGCCGGCGCCAATTGCGAGTACTGGGCGGGGCGCATTCGTCAGGCCTATGACCACCTCGAGGAACTGGATCCGCTCAATAACCCGATGATGATCGAGTGGCTGCCGTTCTCCGATCATCCTCAGGTGGCGGCGGCCTGCTTCCAGGGCTGGACGCTGTGCCTGCGGGGTGACTATCAGCGGGCTGAGCGACACGTGGAATCGGCGATCCGACTGGCGGAAGAGATTCATCACCCCGGTAGCCTGGCGATGGCACTGATGTACGCCGCCGCCTTGTACCGCCAGCTGGGCCATGTGCACGAGGCCGCCCATCGCGCGCAGCGCGCGTTCGAGTTGACCGGAAGCTCCGATCTGCACCTGTGGCAGGTGTCCTCGCGGGCGGTGGTTGGCTGGCAGCGTGCGCTGGCGGGCAGCCGTGACGGCCTGCAACAGCTTCAGGCCGCCCACGAGGAACTGGCCGAGATCACAGGGCGAGATCCCTGCCAGCGTCCCAACTTCTGGTATGTGGACGCCTGCCTGGCCATGGGGGAACTGGAACAGGCCGAGGACTATCTCGACCAGTGCCTGCTGCTGGCCAGAGAGCGCGCGACCCTGTTTGTTCCCGAGCTGGCCATTCAGTTGGCGCGGGTGAGGCGCCAGATCGGCCGTGATCTCGACTCGGTGCGCACCTTGGCCGAGCTGGCGAGACAGCAGGCCAAGCGCGACGGCAACCTGCATCAGCAGCTATGTGCGCTGGAACTCTGGTTGAGCCACGTCGACGGCAATGACGATGCCGCCCACGATGAGTTCCGTCAGCTGTTGGCCCAGGTCTCGCTGAGCGATGCCCCGGTGCTGATTCGCTGGCGCGCCTTGCTGGATCGGCGAGTATCGCAGACTAGCGGAGCCTGATCTGCCCATCACGAGCGTTAGTGTTCTGGAGGGCCGTGACGCTTTTTTCGAAACGTCTCAAGGGCCCCAGTAGCAGGGCCCAGTGGCCAAGACCCCGACAGGCTAACCTGTTGGGGTCTTGTCGTCATAGAGCAGGGCGTGAGTCGTCCTGTAGTGTGGCGGAGGGGGTGCTGCTCACGTCATCTGCTCCAGAGCCGTGATGCGATCAAGCGCTTCATCGCGATGGGTTCCGCAGAGGTCGGCATCGAAGTCGAAGCGTGCGCATACCGCCGGGCGTTCGGACGAGCCAAACAGCTTGCACAGGTGATCGCTGTCGAGCTGGACGCAGCGCACGCCGGCCGGCTTTCCCTCAGGCATGCCCGGTATCGGCGAGCTGATCGACGGGGCGATGCAACAGGCGCCACACCCCGGCCGGCAGCCGAGGTGGCTAGACGCCTGGGCGTCTGTCGCTGGTGATGCCGCCGCGTCGACGGCAATCAGCTTGTCCGTGGTCATCATCGTCATGATCAGTGGGGGGCCTGGGCCGTGGCGGTGGCACCCTTGTCCACGCCCTCGTAGGCGCGCACCCAGGTATCAATACTCGTGTCCCGTGCAATGTGTTCGGCCAGCCACATGGCGATTCGCTCGACGGTGGTCGCGCCAGGCAGGCAGCGGCAGCGTTCCCGGGGCAGCCGCAGCTGGAAGCGCCCCTGGGGTGCCTGATAGGCGCTGACCAGGGCGTCACCTTCTACGCAGACCAGGTCATGCTCGTCCACCAGGTAGCTGTCATCCAGCCAGCGTGCATAGTGCTCCTCAAGTCCAGGCTGGCGACTGCCGCGCTGGATGATCTCGAGCCGCGAACGATGGCCGTGGGCAATACGCTGACAGTTCCCGGCGTGGCGCCTGAGGCCGTGGCTGTAGGTATAGGCCGCGCCGTCAATTGACTCGTCGCTCAGGCATAGCTCGATGTGCTCGACCCGCTCTGGCGGATGGCGCAGCAGTTGGCGCGACAGATGCTCGGCCATGGCAGCCTGGGTGATTCGTGGCCAGGGCAACAGGGTAAACGCCTGTCGCGGGCCGCGGACTTCCATGGGGTAGGGCGATGAGGTACGCACACACAGCCCCTCACGGCACTCACTGACCTCTACCCCGGGAGCTTGCGTAGGCACCAGCAGTGTATGGTCGGCACCGCCATCAAGGCGTGACTTGATCCATGGCTTGACCTCGCCGAAGTCAAACAGCATGCCATCCTCACCTAATTCACCGTCGAGGGTGGCATCCACTTGCCAGCTGGCCCCGATCAGACCACGGTCCGGGCACCACAGCGACACGTCGAGGTGCGTCAGTCGTCGTACAAAGAGTGCCATCAGTCGATTCCTGCGATCTTGTGGGTTTGCAGCGACAGCCGCCAGCGTGGATGAGCCATGCAGTGGGCGACGGTGGCTTGCAGTGGCGTGGTAGGCGCATCGCTGGCGACCAGCGAGGTGTCCATTGGCTGCAGCAGAAAGTGATCGAACTGCATCGCTTCAAAGGCCTCCGGCGGCGCCTCGGCCTGGGGAAAGACCAGCTTCAGCTCGTCACCATGGCGCTGCGCCAGCGGGGCGGCGCCCTTGGGACTGACGCACAGCCAGTCGATGCCCTCCGGGGCCGGAAGTGTGCCGTTGGTTTCGACGCCGATCTCGAAGCCCGCCCTGTGCATGGCCTCGATCAGCGGTGTGTCGAGCTGCAGCAAGGGCTCCCCTCCGGTAAACACCACGTAGGGAATGACTCGGGAATCGCTGTGGGGCCAGAGTGAGGCGAGGTGAGCGGTCAGCGCCTCTGCAGTGGAAAATTTCCCACCGTTCTGACCGTCCGTGCCGACGAAATCGGTATCGCAGAAGTGGCACTGTGCGCTCGCGCGGTCCTGCTCACGACCGGACCACAGGTTGCAGCCAGTAAAGCGACAGAACACGCTAGCCCGCCCGGCCTGTACGCCTTCGCCCTGCAAGGTATAGAAGGCTTCCTTGACGCTATACATCCTGCGTGGCTCCAACCGCCGGTTGGGCGTCTTCTGCTGCAGCAGCATAGGCTAGTGGATCCGTGACGCCCTGGGCCGCGAAGGCGGCGAGGCGCTCACGGCAGCTGCCACAGCGGCCACAGGCCAGTGGGCGTCCCTCGTAGCAGGTCCATGTGTGGCGGTAGTCCAGGCCCATGGCAAGCCCATCGGCGAGGATGTCGCTCTTGCTGGCATTGAGGTAGGGCGCATGTATGGCCACCGGGGAGAAGTTGGCGATGGCGGCCACGTCGTTCATCTTGTGCACGAATTCCGGGCGACAGTCGGGGTAGAGCACGTGATCACCACCATGAGCCCCGTAATCCACGCGGCTGGCGCCAATATTCACCGCCTTGGCGATGGCCAGTGAAAGCAGCACCATATTGCGGTTCGGGACCACCGTGGCACTCAGGTTGTCCTCGGCGTAGTCCCCGTCGGGCATGGCGCGGGCTGCATTGGTCAAGGCGGAGTTGTCGATCAAGCCGTGGATGGCGGTGATGTCGACCACTTGATGGGGAATCTTCAGTTCCTGGCACACCTGCCGCGCCACCTCGAGCTCACGGGCGTGACGCTGCCCGTAGTCGAAGGACAGGGCATGTACCTTGAGGCCCTCGCGAAGGGCGCGATGAAGAACGGTATAGGAATCCATGCCACCGGAGTAGATCACCACGGTGGTGGCGGGAGTAGGGCTCATGCTGAATATCTCGAGTCGGAGAATTTGGGGGAGGCGACTCGCTGTCGCCAGGGGCCGGGGTCCGGTCCGGCTAGATGCCATGGGCAATGTCGCTGCCTGACTTGAGTGGCTTAAATGCTTAAGTTGCTTAAGTGCTTAAGTTGCTTAAGTGCTTGGGCGGCTCAAGTGTCAGCGAGACACGCCGGCGCTGGAGCAGTCTCTCGCCAGCGCCTGCCTGTGGCGCCGCATAGGGTACCGAAAGGTGGGGTACAAGGCCAGGCACCTTTGATGCCGATCATTTGCGCCTCGTCAATATCGCACGTTCCCTGGCATGGCATGCTGCCGGGCCCGCACTGCGGTGTCTGAGCAGCGGCGTTTGAGCTGTAGAAGGAACCAGGATGTCCAGCCAGTCTTGGCTAGACATACGCTCCGCCGTGTTGCCTTGACCATTACCCCTGACGAGAATCGCCACCATGCATGCCCCTGAACTGCTGTCCCCGGCCGGCACCTATCGCCATATGCGCTTCGCCTTTGCCTACGGTGCGGATGCGGTCTACGCGGGCCAGCCCCGCTATTCGCTGCGGGTGCGCAACAACGACTTTGGCTTGGATAATCTGCTGCGTGGTATCGAACACGCCCGCAGCCGGGGCAAACGCTTTTACGTGGCGTCCAACATCGCCCCGCATAACGCCAAGCTGCGAACCTACCTCGATGACATGGCGCCGATTGTCGAGGCGTCACCCGACGCGCTGATCATGTCCGATCCAGGCCTGATCATGATGGTGCGGGAGCGCTGGCCCGAACAGCCCATTCACCTGTCGGTGCAGGCCAACGTGGTCAACCACGCGGCGGCCCGGTTCTGGCAGGCCCAGGGGATATCCCGGATCATCCTGTCACGGGAGCTGTCCCTCGAGGAAATCGCCGAGATTCGCGCCGAGTGTCCGAGTCTCGACATCGAGACCTTTGTTCACGGGGCGCTGTGCATCGCCTACTCAGGTCGCTGCCTGTTGTCCGGTTACTTCAATCGTCGAGACCCCAACCAGGGGACCTGCACCAATGCCTGCCGCTGGCAGTACCAGACTCACGCGGCCACCACGGATGACTGTGGCGACCTGGTACCCACCAGCGCTCAGCCGTCGGTGTTGATCGAGGACCCGCAGCGCTCGGGGGAGCTGATGCCGGTCCATGAGGACGAGCACGGCAGCTACATCATGAACTCCAAGGACTTGCGAGCGGTGCAGCACGTGGCAAGGCTAGTCGAGATGGGCGTCAGCTCGCTGAAGATCGAAGGGCGCACCAAGTCTCCCTACTACGTTGCCCGCACCGCCCAGGTCTATCGTCGTGCCATCGACGATGCCGTGGCGGGACGGCCGTTCGACAGGCGACTGATGGATGAGCTCGAGAACCTCGCCAATCGCGGCTATACAGAAGGCTTCTACCGCCGTCACGTACACGACGAGTATCAGAACTACGAGCGCGGGCACTCGATTGGCGTGCACCAGCAGTTTGTGGGAGAGGTGCTGGGCATGGAGCGTGAAGGGTGGCTCGAGGTTGCCGTCAAGAACCGCTTCGAAGTCGGGGATGGGGTGGAGTTGATGCTGCCGACCGGCAATCGGCGCTTTACCCTCAAGGCCATGATGTCGTCCAGCGGTCGTCCCCTGGAGGTGGCGCCTGGCGACGGGCACCGCGTGCGCCTGGCGTTGGAGGGCGAGTCATTGAGCGCTGCGGCGCGCAGCCAGGAGGCGCTTGGCTTTGGGCTGCTGCTGAGGGATCTTCCCGCTCGACAAGGTGGCGCCGTACCTTTACAGGCAGACGTGCAACCCCGATGCTAGAGCTCAAGTGGCGCCACGGGTTGAGCGGGCGCCGGGACTTTCTGGCTCAGGATGCTGCCATGGCCACCATTGAACATAGCGCTGTTCTCGCCGCGCCACCGGAGCGGGTGTTCGCCCTGCTCGAGAACGTCGAGGACTTCGCCGACTACTCCGACCTGATCACCTCGATCGATGCCTTGGGAGATGATCGTTACCGCTGGCACGTTCACGCGGTGGCGATGGACTGGACCTTCGATGTTCAGGTGACCGAGAAGTCGGCACCGTACCGGCTGGCGTGGCAATCGGTCGATGGGGTCAGCAATGAAGGGCGCTATGATCTTGAGCGCGTGGAAGAGGGCACCCGGGTCAGCCTGACCATCGACTATCGGATCCGCAATCGCCTTCTCGAGAAGGCGGTCAACCGAGCCGCCAAGCCGCTGGTCAGCAAGGTCAGCGCCCAGATCCTCGAGCGTGTCGAGGCTCGCCTGTGACGTCAGATCTGTTCCTCGACCCCCTGGTCGCTGGCCTCGCTGTCGTGCTGGATGCGGGCGCGCCCTGACGCCTTGGCACCGTACATCTGCTTGTCGGCTGCGGCGATCAGAGCCGCTGCATCGGTGCGCGGCATCTCGGGTAGCCACTGCGCCACGCCGATCGATGCGGTGACCTGCAGCGGCCGCTGTTCCACGCTGGCCATCGGTTGTCGGGCCAGCCATTGCTCGATGCGTCGTGCGACCTCAAGTGCGCCGGACGCTGGCGTGCCTGCGAGGGCGATCACGAACTCTTCGCCTCCGTAGCGCGCGGCTAGGTCGTTGGCCCTGACGGCATCGCGCAGCGTGGCGGCTACGTTGACCAGCACGATATCGCCGATGCGGTGGCCATACTGGTCATTCAGCTGCTTGAAGTGATCAAGATCGATAAACAGAAGCGACAGCGGACGACTCGTGGAGTAGGCCTCATGCAGCATGGTGCCGAGGCGTTGCTCCAGGGCGGCACGGTTGGCAAGTCCCGTCAGCGCATCCGTGGTCGCCTTTACGTCCAGGGCCTCGTTGTCACGCTTGAGCGCGGTCAGCTGGGTTTCACGATGATGCAGCTGTTCGACCAGGTGGAGCGTCAGTCCATGCAGCTGCTGCTTCCCGGCGAGCAGCAGGCGTTCAATGTCCTCTTCTGGTGACAACAGTGCGGCCAGGAAGCCGGGGAGGGTGCCCATGGCGTCGTCGAGCTGGCGGGTCAGCACCAGCTGCGTCTCATCGGCCAGGCCCGTGGTCAGCCTGAACCGGTGCAGACTGGCATCGATCGCCGCGCTATCGCCTGCCAGGCAATGACGGGATAGGTCATTGGCCAGGCGCAGGCAGCAGACGTCCAGCCAATGGGTCGTCATCTCGTTATCGACATCTTCCTCGAGCCTTGCCAGCACGGCGTGGGGCAGCTGCCAGCGTTCGACCAGCCAGCGTGAAGCCTGCTCGCGGGTGCAGCCCAATGCCGCGCGCTCGATGGACTGGCGCTGGCCCTTGTCGTCGGCCTCGGCGATCAGCGCAAAATAGCCAGGATCGACCCCGTGCAGAACCAGCACCCCGATGTCCTGAAGCAGTGCCTGGGTGGTCAGTTCCGTGACATGTTCCGGCCGCAGCACTGTGGCAATGGCTCGGGTAAGGTGGGTCGTTGCCAGGGTCTGGCGCCAGTAGTCCTTCAAGGGGCCGCGGACGGCGTCACGAACCAGCGTGAAGCCGAGCAGGGCGGTCAGGGTGCCATCGATACCCAGTCGCGCGACGGCGTCGGCATGACAGCTCAGCGGTTTGCCGCCCCGGCGGTAGTACGGGCAGTTGGCCAGCTTGAGCAGCTGCAGGCACAGGGCCGGGTCCTTGGCGACAAGCTCGACAAAATCTGTCAGTGGGGCGTCATGATCGTTGGCCAATGTCAGCAGTTCACCCACGACGGAAGGGAGCGACGGCAGTCGCTGTGCAGTTTCAAGTCGTGCTTCGATATCCGGAGAAAGCATGCTCACAGGGGCGCCGAGTCAAGTTCGTTGAAGGGGATAGTGCTACCCAGGCATGCCCCTTCTGCGGGAGCAGTGCCTAGGGGATGGATGACAGATGATGGCGGTTCCATGACCGCCATCGCGTTCCCGCTGGCCGCTACCAAGGCCGAATGCCGCGGATGATGAGCGTCACGGCTTGCGTAGCGACGCATTCAGGTGATCGACGACCTCGGCCCAGTCCGCGTCCGCCTCGATGGCTTCGCGCAGGAACTCGGCTTGGCCTTCGTTCCAGCAGGCGGCATCCGGTAGCTCGACATCCTCGGGGATGGGCGCGTTGCGGTCGATGAAGCGCTTGATCGCCTCGGGTTCCGATGCCAGTCCCAGCTGTTCGAACAATTCACTGAACGGGTGATCCGGGTGTTCCATGGACGTCTCCTCATCCTCACGGTTCTCCCTAACCTTACTCCATCGTTCTCGTTGGGGAAGACCATGAGCACAAAAAAGTTGTCACGGTCTGCCCTTCAGCCGCGCTCGCCTACTAGCGGCGTGCGGAACAGCTCGCGCCGTTGGGCAGAGTCGAGAGGGAGAGACAGCAAATGGACGAGCTTGGTGAAGGCCGCCTCCGGGGTCATGTCATCCCCTGAGACCACCTCCGCCGCCGCCAGCAGCTGACCGGCGGCGTAGTGACCGATAGCGATGGTGCCCTGGGGGCACTGGCTGATGGCCACCAGCAATTTGCCTTGGCCGCTGGCTTCAGCAAGCACGGCGCCGAGCTGTGGATCGTCAGGCACATTGCCGCCTCCCCACACCTCCAGCAGGGCGCCTTCGACTCGGTCATCATCCAGCCAGGCCGCCAGCTGCCAGGGGCGAATGCCCGGCCACAGCGGAATGCGCACGACCTTGTCGCCAAGCCCACGGTAGTCGCCGAGCTCGAACCGCGGGGCGCCGCGCTGCACGGTATCAAGACCACGTGACTCATGCAGCTGCCAATGGCCGGAGACGCATTCGCCGAGGAGCGGTGCATTGGGGCTGGTGAAGGCGTCGCTGTCACGAGCGTGCCATTTACGGCTGCGGCAGCCGCGCAGCAGCTTGCCGGCGAAGCATACGGCCACTTCCTGCAGCTGTGGCATCGCGGCGAAGCCGAGCGCGTCCACCAGGTTGTCCAGTGCATCGCTCTCGGCGGCGGCCAGCGGCGCCATGGAGCCGGTCACCACCACTGGCCGGTCGATTCCTTGCAACTGGAAGGCCAGGCTCGAGGCCGTCCAGGCCAGGGTGTCGGTTCCGTGCAGCACCACGATGCCGCGATAGGCCAGGTAGTGGTCGGCCACCAGCCGGGCGAGCGCTGCCCAGTCTTCCGGCTGAGCGCTGCTCGAATCGATGGGTGTGGCCACCTCCAGCCACTCGAAGGCGGGCAATGAGGCGCGCCGCTGCGCTGGCAGCTCGTCGACGGCACGGCGGACCCTGGCCTCCATATCGGGGCCAGGAGCAAGGCCATGGGGCGTATTGACCATACCGATGGTGCCGCCGGTATAGATGACCAGTACCGCTGCGTCGTAGTGGGAGTTCATGTGGCGATGTCCTAAGGGTGAAACGGTGAAACGAGGCCTGCAGGCCATGTCATCTAGCGACGGCGAGATGCCTGTCGGGTGATGACGGTGTCGTTGTCATCGAAGGTCAGCTGGCGCTGGCGCCCGGCCAGCCAGGCACAGCAGGCGGCGGCCGCCGCGATACCCATCAACACGTAGGCCACCACGCTGATCGGAGCCTGGTAGTCCAGCAGGATGCCAATGCTCAGGGGGCCAAGTGACGCGAGGGCATAGCCGCCACCCTGGGCCAGCCCTGACAGGCGTCCCGCCAGGCGGGCGTCGGCAGTGCGCAACACGATCAAGGTCAGTGCCAGGCTGAAGTTGCCGCCTTGCCCAAGGCCCAGCAGCAGTGCGCCCAGATAGCGCAGCGAGGTATCCGCCATCAGCAGCACCCATAGCCCACTGGCGGTGGCGCCCATCACCAGCAGCAGCGCAGGCCGTTGATCACGCCCGAAGCGTGCCAGCCACGGTGCCAGTAACGCCGAAACCAGCTGGACCATGACCGACATGCCCATCAGCAGGCCAGCCTCGGCCTCGCCGATGCCACGTTGCATCAACAGGGTCGGCAGCCAGCCGAACACGATGTAGGCCAGTGAGGATTGGGTCCCCATCAGCAGGGCGACCTGCCAGGCCAGAGGCTGGCGTAGCAGTCCCTTGGTCACGCCGGTTCCCACGTCCGCGCGGGCGCCTGGCGTGGCAAGCGTGCGCGGCATGTAACGTTCCCAGGCGATCAGCGCCGCCACCGCCAGCAGGGCCCAGGCGGCAAGACTGCGCGTCCAGTCGCCCAGCAGATCCGTCAGCGGAATCGCCAGGCCTGCACCAAGCGCGCCGCCCAGGCAGAGCGCCATGGTATAGACACCCGTCATCAGGTCCGCCCCCCGAGGCAGCTCCCGCTTGACCAGTGCCGGCAGCAGCGCTCCGCTCACGCCAATGCCCGCGCCGACCATCAGGGTGCCGGCGAACAGCGCAAAGGGGGAGCCCAGGCCACGCAGCAGCAGACCGGCGGCGATGACCCCCAGGCCGATGGACAGCGCACGTTCGGGGCCGTGTTGGCGAGCCAGGCGGGGGGCCAGCGGCGCGAACAGGCCGAGGCACAGCACGGGCAGGGTGGTCAGGGCACCGATGGCGGTGGGGGACAGACTGGTGTCCTGCTGTACTCGCGACAGCAGTGGTGCCAGTGACGACAGCGCGGGCCTGAGGTTGAGGCCGACCAGAACCATCAGCAGAAGAAAGCGCCAGGGCAGCGACGAGGCCTTCATGAGAACTCCTGAAAGATGGCCGACGTGCAGGAGAGCCCGCCAGCGAGGGGCGGCAACCCCTCACTGGCGGCCTTTGGATTACTTCAGGAAGCGGCGAAGGTCGCCACGCACCTGGTCATTGAAGGTCAGAAACTGGCTGTGGCGCTCGCCGTCGATGCCGTCGATACGTACTGCCGTGGCCATGCCCTTGTCGACCAGCAGCTGGTCGTAGATTTCCAGCGTGACCTTTTCGACCGGGGTCTCTCCGGGGGCCTGTTGACCATTCTCGAGGCGGAAGGTCTCCAGCAGGCTGGCGCGTACGCGGGTCGCCCCACCCTCGGACAGCACGCGCCGGACGAACAGCCAGCCCTCGCAGGCCAGGGCGACACCGTCGTGGTTGCGCAGGTACACGGTGCGGTAGCAGGCACCTTGCTCGGCGGCCTTGTCGGCCATGCTGCGATAGGCCTCGGTCATACGATTGGCGCTGACCCTGGCCTCATCTATCTTGGCCTGAGCGCCACGGTGTTCGCTGTCGAGCTGTGCCTGCTTCTGGAAGGCCCGGAAGCGCCGATATTCCTTGATCAGTTCTGGGGTAGCCATGTCGCGTTCCTGCTCAGGTGGGAGAGGCGCTTGAGCGCCCCTCCGTTTTAGTGGCATAGGTTCTGTGACGTAGGTTCAGTGGCGTGCGTTCAGTCGCGCCGCCTAGGCCTGGCCTTGGCGGTTGCCTTGTCCGCCGCGGCGGCGCCTGCGGCGAGCGGGCTGGTCGCTGGCATTGCGGTTGTGGCTGTTACCATTGTCGCTACGCTGGCCGCCGTTGCGCTGGTTGCCACCGCCATTACCGCTGCTACCGCCACCGCTGTTTCTGTTGGTGTTGCCACCTCGGCGCTGCCCGCCGCCACGGCGATTGCGTCCGTTTTCGATGGGTTCCGGCTTGGCGTTGGGGTCCGGCTCGAAGCCGGGCTCGATGCGCTTCTCGAGGTCACGCTTGATCAGCCGCTCGATGTTCTTCAGCAGGCCATGCTCGTCGACACACACCAGCGATACCGCCTGGCCTTCGTTACCGGCACGGCCGGTGCGGCCAATCCGGTGGACGTAGTCTTCGGCCACATTGGGCAGCTCGAAGTTGACGACGTGGGGCAATTCATCGATGTCCAGCCCACGCGCTGCTATGTCGGTGGCCACGAGCACTTGCAGATCACCCGACTTGAAGGCGCCCAGGGCGCGGGTCCGGGCTGACTGGCTCTTGTTGCCGTGGATCGCCATGGCGGTGATGTTGCGCTTGTCCAGATGCTCTGCCAGGCGGTTGGCGCCGTGCTTGGTGCGGGTGAACACCAGTACCTGGTACCAGCGATGACTCTCGATCAAATGGGCAAGCAGCTCGCGCTTGCGCTCACGATCCACCCGGTAGACCGCCTGATCCACCGTCTCGGCGGTGGTATTGCGGCGGGCGACCTCGATCATCTCGGGGCGGTCCAGCAGCTTGTCCGCCAGCGCCTGGATCTCGCTGGAGAAGGTGGCCGAGAACAGCAGGTTCTGGCGCTTCTCCGGCAGCAGCTTGAGCACGCGGCGAATGTCGTGGATGAAGCCCATGTCGAGCATGCGGTCGGCTTCATCGAGCACCAGGATTTCCACCTGGGACAGGTTGACGTGGCCCTGCTGATGCAGATCGAGCAGGCGACCCGGCGTCGCCACCAGCACGTCCAGGCCCGGGCGAATGGCGTCGATCTGCGGCTGCTGGCCGACACCGCCGAAGATGACGTGATGGGTCAGTGACAGGTGCTTGCCGTAATCGCGGACGCTTTCCCCGACCTGAGCGGCCAGTTCCCGTGTGGGTGTCAGCACCAGGGCCCGTATCTGGCACTTGGCGGGGCGGGGGCCTTCGGCCAGGCGCTGGAGCATGGGTAGGGTGAAGCCTGCTGTCTTGCCGGTGCCGGTCTGGGCACTGGCCAGCAGGTCGCCGCCCTTCAGCACCGCGGGGATCGCTTGGCGCTGAATGGGCGTCGGGGTGTCATAGCCCTGTGCCTCGACGGCACGGAGCAATTCGGCACGCAGGCCGAGATCGGAAAAACTCATGCAAACTCCAACACGCACGCACTCGCAGGACGCCAACTGACGGCTGGCGCCGGTCCCGGACAAGGCGTGGGATAAATTCGGCGGGGGACCCCCCGTCACCGTTGCCGGCATGATGCCAGATTTGTTGCGCCAGCGCACCGGCAACCGCCCTTCCAGCGGTCGTCGGTGGTGATGCAGGGGGCGGGTATCAGGCGCTGACCGTCAGGATGCTTGGCGAACCCGAGCGGCGATGGTGTCAGCAACGCCGTCCCAGGTGCGGCCAAGGGCGCGCACCAGAGCGGCATATCCGTCGCTGTCCAGCGGCTCTCTAGCTTCAAAGCTGTCGCTGTCGATGACCTGGCGTCGGGCATCGCGCAGCAGCCACTGCCCGGAGGTCACCGCGTAGCCATCGTAGTGCCCCTGGAAGCGGTCGATACTGAGCTCCAGGGTCATGGCGCCCTCTGCCGGTCCGCTCGACAACAGCACTCGGCGTCCCGTCAGCCGGTCGGCAAGACGATCACGCAATCCGCGCTCCAGCTGTTGCACCAGGGGGGCGGCCCATTGGTGACTCTTGGCCTGATTGAGGGAGATATCGTCGACCTGCAGGACCACGCCCTCGGCCTCAAGATAATTGGCCAGGCGCGGAGGAGCCACCACCAGTGGAGTATCGCTGGAGGAGGGGATTCGCGCGTCCTGGCTGCCTGCATCGGCGGGCAGCACGTACTGGGTGACCGGTGTCTCGGCGGTGGCGCAGCCACCCAGCCAAAGTGCCAGCAGGGGAACACAGAGGTGTCTGATTGGCCTCATGGAGAACTCCTTTCCGTTGAGGTCAGTGATGTCATCACATTCGCTGGCCCGGGCCGGCATGGCCCGGGCCGCCTGAGTCAGCGCGGTGCCCGCGGAATCGGGTCTTCCGTCTGGATACTGTCGAACAGCAGGGCCCTTGGGTCATCGCTGATCTTGCGCGCCGCTGGCTGCAGGTCGCGAACCAGGCGCTCGACTTCGTTCAGCGTGCGGGTCAGGTCCTGGTAGGCACTGGACTCCGGTGACAGGCCGCTCAAGGTCTGGCGCAGCTCGTCCAGGGTCTGGTTGATGTTGCCCGGCAGACCCTGGGTCTCCGGGTTATCCAGCAGGCTGTTCATGCTCTGCACCAGCGTGCGGGCCTGGGTCAGCATGGCTTCCGACACTTGCAGGTTGCGGTCCAGCCCCGACAGGATCGGCTCGATCTCGAGACGATTGAGCTTGTCGAGCAGCGCCGTGACCTGCGCCTGAATCTGCGCCAGGCCCGCCGAGGCGGTGGGGAAGACGGGGCGGTCGGCAAAGCTCTCCGCCACGTACTGGCCACGTAGCTCTTCGTCGATCTTGAGGTCCACGAACAGGGCACCGGTCAGCAGGCTGCCGCTCTTCAGGGTGGCGCGCATGCCGCGCTCGAACAGACGGTTGAAGCGTTCGCGCCATTCCTCCAGGTCAAGGTCATTGGCACCGATGCCAAGGCGCTGTGGCTCGATTCGGATCAGCACCGGAATGGCCAGGCGCTCACGCCCGGGAGGCTGCTTGGCGGTAAAGTTCCAGGGCACCGCGGCCACGGTGCCGATGCGCACGCCACGGAATTCGACCGGGGCGCCACGGGACAGACCGCGGACGGTGTCCTCGTTGAGCAGTACGAACTCCAGGTAGCGGTTGAAGGTACCCTGACGCGCCGCCTCCTCGTCGGCATACAGCTCGAAGGTGGCGTCTTCCTCGGCCTCGGGGCCGGCAGGAATGTCATCCGGCACACCGAAGGTCACGCCGCCGCCGAGCAGGGCCTCAAGGGATTCGACTTTTACCTGGAAGCCTTCGGAACCCAGGCTTACGTCGATGCCGCTGGTGCCCCAGAAGCGGGTGTTCTCGGTGACCAGGGTGTCGTAGGGGCTTTCGATGAAGATGCGGTGATGCATGCTTTGGGTCGAGACATCGAATTCGGCCTTCTCCACGCGACCTACGCTGAAGCCTTGAAAGGTCACGGCGTCGCCCACGCTAAGTGAGTTGCCGACCTGGCTGACCAGGTTCAGGCGCAGCCCCTCGGCGCCTGGCGGCGCGACCGGAGGTTCATCGCTGACGTCGAAGTCCCGGGCATCGACCTCGCTGCGGCCCGGCTCCAGCTGAATATAGGCGCCGGACAGTACCGTCCCAAGACCGCTGATGCCCTCGCGGCCGATACGCGGCTTGACCACCCAGAAGTGGGTGTCCTCGACCAGCATCTGCTCGGCCTGGGGCTCCATCTGGGCGGTGATCTCGACGCCGGACAGGTCTTCGCTGAGGGAGACGGAGGTCACCTTGCCGACCTCGACGTTACGGGTCTTGATCAGCGTCTTGCCGGCTTCAATGCCGTCGGCCGTGGGCAGATGCAGCGAAATCTGAGGGCCACGGCTGGCATAGTTGTCATAGACCAGCCAGCCGCCGATGAGCAGTGCCACGAAGGGCACTATCCATACCGGCGACAGGCGTTTCTGCTGGGTCGGTGCGGCACGGTGCATGTCCTGGTCCGGCGGCACTTGATGATCTTCCGGGTGGCGCGAATCGGCGTCACTCATGATGTGCTTCCTTGTTCGTCCTGCGTATGGCGTGTCATCGAAGGGGGCGTGTCTTCACCATCCTCGGCGGGATGGTGGATGGCGTCGGTGGGATGGTGGCTGGTCGGTGTATAGGGGGCATGCGTCTTGCTGTCGCCATCCCATAGCAGACGTGGATCAAAGCTCATCGCGGCCAGCATCGTCACGATCACTACGCCGCCGAAGGCCAGCGACGCCGGGCCCGGGTCCACTGACATCAAGGCGCCCGCCCTGATCAGTGCGACCAGGATCGACACCACGAACACGTCCACCATCGACCAGCGTCCGATCAGCTCCGTCAGACGATACAGCCGAGCGCGAACCACGGAACGCATATTAGGTGCCCTTGGCGCGACCAGGCACAGCCACACCAGCGCCAGCAGCTTGCCGATGGGCACGATCACGCTGGCCACGAAGATCACCAGGGCGACAGGCCAGGAGCCGTGACTGACCAGGTAGATCACCCCGCCGATGATGGTCTGAGGTTCCGCCGAGCCCAGGCTGGTGGTGTACATGATCGGGTAGACATTGGCCGGAATGTACAGCACCGCTGCGGTCAGTAGAAGAGCCCAGGTGGTCTGCAGACTGCGTGGGCGCCTGGCGTGAAGCTTCTCGCCGCAGCGTCGGCAGCGACCGTGGCCGTGCTGATCCAGCCGATTGATCAAACCGCAGGTGTGGCAACCCGTCAGACCCTGGGAGGCCGCAGTGGCGCCGGTGCGGGTGCCTTCCGGCGCCAGCGGCTCCCCGGTCAGCGAAAACCACAGCCAGTCCTGATCCAGCGACAGGGTGGTGGCCAACAGCAGTACGGCGTAGATGATGAAGGCCCAGAACGACACTCCGAGCGTGATCTCGGCAAGCCCTGCCACCTTGATCAGCGCGACCATGGTGCCGACGATAAAGACGTCGGCCATCAGCCATGGGGCGATGTGAGACAGTCCCCGTGCCAGCGTGCGGCTGTAGGGCAGCCGACGAGGCAGCGTCAGGCTGAGCTGAAGATAGACGACGGTGATCAGATAGAGAGCGGGCAGCACGATGATCGACATCAGCACCATCATGGCGACGATCGGCTGATGATGCTCGAGCATCTGGGTCGCCGTCTGAGCGACCTCGATCTCATTGCCGACGCCCTTGGCACGAAAGCCGATGAACGGGAAGGCCAGGGCCGCCGCCATGGCCACCAAGGCGCTGATCGCCAGCGCCAGACTGCGCTGTGCGGGGAAGGCATGGCGCTTGACCAGATCATGGCCACAGCGTACACAGTCGGCTTCTTCACCGGGGCTCAGCGGGGGGAGCGCCATCACCCAGTCACACTCGTGGCAGGCGCGCAGGCGTCGGCGCGACTTGACGTGTGCCTCGGGTGGAAGATGCTGGGTGACGGATGTCTGGCGCAGCCGATCAATATGGCCGCGAAGGGATGTAGGCACGGTCGTCAATATCCTCCCGTGGGTGGCAGCAGCGAGGCGCTGTGCGGGTACTGGACGTCAGCGCTTTCGTAACAAGCTGATCCTGCGAATTAAAATAGTGTGGCACGTTGACGTGGGTGACACCATAGACAAAGATGCGACCGATATCATGGGCTGAGGAGTTGACATGTTGCTAGCGGTTTCTGCCGTCGTGGGCGGTCTGGTCGTACTGGTGTGGAGCGCAGAGCGCTTCGTCGAGGGGGCGGCAGCCACCGCCAATCGGCTGGGTCTGTCACCTTTGCTGGTCGGTATGCTGGTGATCGGCTTTGGTACTTCGGCCCCAGAATTGACCGTTTCAGCACTATCTGCCGCCCAGGGGAACCCCGGTCTGGCGCTGGGCAATGCCTACGGCTCCAATATTGCAAATATCGGTCTCATCCTGGGGCTGGTGGCCCTGGTGTCTCCGCTGGCGGTGCACTCCTCGGTGATCCGGCGTGAGTTGCCGGTGCTGGGAGCGGCCACCCTGGTGTCTGCATTGATGATGTGGGGTGGCGTGATCAGCCGGCTGGAAGGAAGCCTGCTGCTACTCGGCTTGCTGCTGTTCATGGTGGTCAGCATCATTCAGAGCCGCCGTGAAGAGGCGGCGGCCAGGGCCGATGCCTTGGCGATGGACAC
This sequence comes from Halomonas litopenaei, assembly GCF_017303055.1. GTDB lineage: Bacteria > Pseudomonadota > Gammaproteobacteria > Pseudomonadales > Halomonadaceae > Halomonas > Halomonas litopenaei_A. The sequence goes on from NZ_JAEKJT010000001.1 coordinate 558,834, forward strand.
GGTACAGGAACTCGATGCCCATGCGATGTCGCTGGGCAAGGGACTCGCTCTGACGCTTGGTGGCTTGGCGCTGCTGGTTGTCAGCTCGCGCTTGCTGGTGTGGGGCGCCGTCGACATCGCTCAGGGCTTGGGCGTGTCTGACGTGATCATCGGTCTGACGGTGGTGGCGGTGGGCACGTCCTTGCCGGAGCTGGCGTCGTCCATCAGTGCCCTGCGGCGCAAGGAGCATGATCTGGTGCTCGGCAACGTCGTCGGGTCTAACCTGTTCAACACCCTTGGCGTGGTCGGCCTGGCCGCCGTGATTGCGCCCATCGAGGCCGGACGTGAAGTGCTGCTGCGCGACTGGTCGATCATGACCGCCATGACCGTGATGATGGCGGTATTTGCGCTCGGCTGGAAAGGGCGAGCGGGGCGTATCAACCGCTTGGAAGGGGGCGTACTGGTGGCTGTCTACGCCTTGTATACCGGCTACCTGGTATCGCTGGTGCTGAGCACGACCTCGGGCGCTTGACGCCTGGAGGCGAAGAATAGGCAGGCTGCGCCGTTGTCGTCGTTGACTGACGCGCTAGTAGGCGATTGACGACTGCGGCGTGCGACAATTAGCCATGCGACATAGGCCGATCTGCATTCTATGCTGGGTGCAGCGCTGGATCGAATGTGCAAACTTTTGCATATTGCGTGCGACGATGGGCCACCAGGGATGTGGTGAGCCCCTCGGCGTCTGATCCAGCTCGGTTCAGCTGGGGTCCGGTCCGCAGTGGTTGGGTGGATGGCGGGACACCAACGCCGATCATCTCTGCCTCGAGGAGTCGCTCATGGAACTGGATCCCGTGCTTCTGTCACGCATACAGTTCGCTTTCGTTGTTTCCTTCCACGCCATCTTCCCCGTGTTCACCATTGGCCTTGCCTCTTATGTCGCGGTGTTGCACGGGCTGTTCTACAAGACAGGCAACCCTGCCTGGGATCGGCTCGCCGCCTTCTGGGTGAAGGTCTTTGCCGTGGTATTCGGCATGGGGGTGGTGTCCGGTATCGTCATGGCATTCCAGTTCGGCACCAACTGGAGCAATTTCAGCCAGGCCACCTCCAACTTCCTGGGGCCCATGCTGAGCTATGAGGTGGTCACGGCGTTCTTCCTCGAGGCAGGCTTCCTCGGCGTGCTGCTGTTCGGCCGAGGCAAGGTGCCTGAAGGCGTTCACTTGTTTGCCGCCATCATGGTCGCGGTAGGCACCTTCATTTCAGCGTTCTGGATTCTCTCGACCAACAGTTGGATGCAGACCCCCGCCGGGGTGGAACTGGTGGATGGCCGCTTTCATGTGACCAGTTGGGCCGAGGCGATGTTCACCGCTTCCTTCCCGTATCGCTTTACCCACATGGCCCTGGCCTCCTTCCTCACGGGCGGCTTCGTGGTGGCTGGTGTCAGCGCCTGGTATCTGCTGATTGGCCGCGATGTAGAGGCCAATCGCAAGGCACTGTCCATGTGCATGTGGTTGCTGCTGGTACTGGCGCCGGTGCAAGCCGTCGTCGGCGATGCCCATGGCCTCAATACCCTGGAACATCAGCCCACCAAGGTGGCGGCCATGGAGGCCAACTGGGAGACCCAGTCCGGCGTGCCTCTGCTGCTGTTCGCCTGGCCGGACAAGGAGGCTCAGGAAAACCACTTCGAGATCGGTATTCCACGGCTGGCCAGCCTCATCCTGACCCACGATCTCGACGGCGAGGTGCCGGGGCTCAAGGCGGTACCCAAGGAAGAACAGCCGCCAGTATGGTTCGTGTTCTGGTCCTTCCGCGCCATGGTGGCGATGGGCATGCTGATGATTGCGGTCGCCTTCGTCGGGCTGTGGCTGCGTCGTGGTGGCCGGCTTTACCGCAGCCGTCCGTTCCTGCAGACGCTGCGCCTGATGAGCGTGGCTCCCTTTATCGCGGTGCTTGGCGGTTGGTTTGTGACAGAGGCCGGACGCGCGCCATGGCTGGTCTACGGCATGATGACCCAGACCGAAGCGGTAACGCCGTCGCTTAGCGGCTGGATGGTGCTCGCGACCCTGATTGGCTATGTGCTGGTGTATGCGGTGGTGTTCTTGACCGGCGGCTACTACCTGACCCGAGTGGTGCGTCAGGGAATGCTGGCGGAAGAGCCCCGTGATGACGAGGTCGAGACGGCCAAGCGCCCGCTGTCCGCCGCCCACGCCACCCTTGAGGCCGATGCCGGCCGCCAGTTCGGGAGCTGATGACATGGAATTGATCAACCTCTCTGCCATCTGGGCCCTGATTATCGGGTTCGGTGTGATGATGTACATCCTGATGGACGGCTTCGATCTGGGGGTGGGCATTCTGTATCCGTTTGCCCCGGACGAACACGCTCGCGATGTGATGATGAACTCGGTGGCGCCCATCTGGGACGGCAACGAGACCTGGCTGGTGCTGGGTGGGGCCGGGCTGCTGGCAGCCTTTCCGCTGGTCTATACCATTCTGCTGCCGGCCCTGTACCTGGGGGTGTTCCTGATGCTCGCCGGCTTGATCTTCCGGGGGATTGCCTTCGAGTTTCGCTTCAAGTCGCGGCGCAACCGTCATTGGTGGAATCGGGCGTTCTGCTGGGGATCGATGGTGGCCACGTTCTGCCAAGGCGTCGTGGTGGGGGCCTATATCGAGGGTTTCGAAGTGGCCAATAACGTCTACGTGGGAGGTCCCTTCGATTGGCTGACGCCGTTCACCGTGATCACTGGTTTGGCGCTGATGGCAGGGTACGCCTTGCTGGGCGCAACCTGGACGATTCTCAAGTCCGAGGGTCACGTTCAGGAATGGGCCTATCGGATTACCCCCAAGCTGCTGCTGCTGGTGCTAGTCGGCTTCGCCATCATCAGCATCTGGACGCCCTTCGTCGATGACTTTGTGCGCGAGCGCTGGTTCGATCATCTGACCCTGTTCTGGGTCTTCCCCTTCCTCGCCCTGGTGTGTGCCGGCCTGATCTGGCGGTCCGTGGCCAAGCGCCGTGAGGGGCAGCCGTTCGTGGCGACCATGGGACTGTTCCTGTTTACCTATCTCGGTCTGGTCGCCAGCAAGTGGCCGTATCTGATTCCCCCCGACATCACCCTGTGGGAAGCCGCGTCAGCCCCCGAAAGTCAGCTGTTCCTGCTGCTTGGGGTGCTGTTCGTCATTCCTGTGGTGCTGGGCTACACCGCCTGGTCCTACTGGGTCTTCCGCGGCAAGGTGCGGGGGGCGGGCTATCACTGAGTCCGCACACCGCCCTGGCACGCGGGCGCGGCGCTGGCTGGCAGCTCATGTCGGCCAGCACCGGGCCTGGCTTGGAGGAGCGGCGGCCTGTGGCATCCTGTCAGGGTTGATTGGTATCGCGCAGTGGCTGGTGTTGGCGCAGGTGTTGGCCATGGCCATTCAGGGTAACGCCTCCATGGACAGACTGTGGCCATGGCTATTGGGGTTGCCCGTGTTGGTGCTGTTGCGAGCGCTCTGCGGTATCGCCCAGGACCTGCTGGCCCAAGCCGCAAGCCAACGCCTGCGTCGCGCAGTGCGCCGCGAGTTGCTGGATCACCTGGCCACGCTTGGCCCCCTGCGGGTGGCCAACCACCATAGTGCAGGCCTGGCCCATCAATGGGTCGAACAGGTCGATGCGCTGGACGGCTACGTGGCGCGCTTCTGGGTTCAGAGCCGCGTGGTGCTGGTCGTGCCGCTGGTGATCCTGGTGGTCGTGGCCTGGACCAACTGGCTGGCCGCGGTACTGCTGGCGGTGACAGCGCCGCTGATCCCGCTGTTCATGGCGCTGGTGGGCATGGGCGCAGAGGCGCTCAACCGTGATCAGTTCGAGGCGGTCAGTCGACTCTCGGGGCATTTCATCGATCGCGTGCGCGGCATTCAGACCTTGCGTCTGTTCGGGGCTGGTCAGCGTGCTACGGACGACGTTGCCCAGGTGGCTGACGACTATCGTCGGCGGAGCCTGCGCCCACTGCGCCTGGCGTTTCTGTCATCCGCCGTGCTCGAGTTCTTTTCCTCCGTCGCCATCGCGGCCTTGGCGATCTACATCGGCTTTGGTCTGCTGGGTGATCTGCCGTTGGCGATCGCCGACCAGCTGACCTTGGCCAGTGGCTTGACCATCCTGCTGCTCGCGCCGGACTTCTTTCAGCCGCTGCGTACGCTGTCCCAGTTCTATCATGATCGAGCCTCAGCCTTGGCCGCAGCCCAGGGCCTGACTGCCTTGCTTGATGAGCCTGCGCCGGCGGGCCGCCGCCGCTCCCAGCGAGCGTCGGGCAGGGATGCCATGGAGGCGTCGGGGCAAGTCACCGAGCCCGGTGTGCTGGTGAGCCTGCGCGGCGCCTGTCTTGACCATCCGGGACGCGGCCGCGCGGTAGGTCCCCTCGACCTGGACCTGCATGAGGGTGAGACGGTGGTGATCAGTGGTCCTTCTGGTTCCGGCAAGTCGAGCCTGCTGGCGCTGGTGGCCGGCTTTGCCGGGCCTGGTGACGGGACACGCCATGTGCGTAGCGACTTGTCCATTGCCTGGATGGACCAGCGTCCTTGGCTATTGCATGGCAGTATCGCCGACAACCTGCGGGTGACTGCTCCCGAAGCGGATGACGAGGCGTTGTGGTCCGCCCTGGGCGATGCCGGTCTGGCCACCTTGATGAACACCCTGGAGCAGGGACTCGCCACGCCCATCGGCGAGCATGGAGTCGGTTTGTCGGGCGGTCAGGCCCAGCGTCTGGCCCTGGCACGGGTATTTTTGAGCGATGCTCGCCTGGTGTTGCTGGATGAGCCCACGGCAAGTCTCGACAGGGATACCGAGGCCATCTTGATCCAGGGCTTCCGGCGCCTGGCAGCAGAAGGCCGTACCTTGCTGGTGGCGAGCCATCATCCGCAGCTGCTAGCCCTGGGAGGACGCCATCTGCAGCTGGCAGCGTACTCGCCAAGTGCCAACACAGAGAGCGTTCTGGTGGAAAGTGCAGAGATAGAGAGTAGACCCTGATAGGGGCATAGAGGGGATTGCCCCGGGGCAGGGTCGCGACAGGTACTCTACAGCAGTCAAAGGTATTACCTGTTGGTTGGGAGGTTTATATGGCATCTGCAACGTCCATCAAGCTGGATGAGGATATGAAGGGGCGCGTTCGCAAGCTTGCCGAAGTCCGGCAACGGTCGCCGCACTGGATCATGCGGGAAGCCATTGCCCAGTATGTTGAGCGCGAAGAGCAGCGTGAGGCCTTGCGGCGCGACACCCTGCAGGCCTGGGCGGAATTTCAGGAGACTGGCGTACACGCGACTGCCGAAGAGGTTGAGCGGTGGCTGCAGAGCTGGGGAGGGAATGACGAACTTCCCGCTCCTGAATGTCACAAGTGAAGTTTGCCCCGGCAGCGATTCGGGATTTACAGCGTCTTCGTGAGTTTTTGCGCGCAAGGAACCCGGATGCCGCACGTCGCGCTGGTGAAGCCATCCGACAGGGCGTGCAGGTGCTGGGTGCTCTCGCCCGACTCGGTCGACTTGTGGATGACCTTCCCGAAGTGTTCCGCGAGTGGCCGATCGACTTTGGTGACAGTGGGTATGTCGTGCGATATCGAATAGATGAAGATGCCGTGACCATTCTGGCGGACCGACATCAACGTGAGGCGGGGTGTTTGTGAAAGACTGCTGCAGGCAGAGAACCATGAGCTCGCAACAGCCGTCTATGCTGGCCCATTGGCATACGCTGAAGGGCTGGCTGGCCTTGCACGACGAACTACGCGGTCGGCTGCTGGTCGGCCTGCTGTTGATGGTGCTGACCGCGCTGTCGGCGTTGGGTCTGCTGGCGGTGTCGGGCTGGTTCATCACCGCCAGTGCCCTTACCGGAGTCGCCCTCGCCGCGGGTGTCGCGGCCGCGCTGGATGTGTACACCCCGGGAGCAGGGATTCGCCTGTTCGCGGTCAGCCGCACGGTGTCGCGCTACGTCGAGCGACTTTATAACCATGACACTATTTTGCGCCTGCTGGCCAAGCTGCGCGCGCGCTGCTTTGCTGGCCTGGTGGCCATGGATGGCAGGCGTCTCGCCACGGCGCGGGCGAGTGACTGGCTGAACCGTCTGACCGCCGATATCGATACCCTGGACGCCTTGTATCTGCGTCTTCTCGCACCGGCGGGGATGGCGCTGATGCTGTGCTTGGCGGTGGTCGGTCTGGTGGCCATATGGCTGCCTGAGGCAGCGCTGGCGCTGTCGGCGCTGCTGCTGCTGGGATGGTGCTGGCTGACGCTGGGGCAAGCGCGTGCCGGTATGCAGGCCTGCCGCCAGCGTATGGTGGCGCTTGAGCGTCTGCGCGGGGCCATAATTGAGAGCGTGACGGGAATGTGCGAACTCGAAGCCTATCGGGCGCTGGATCGTCGCCGTCAGCAGTTGGAAGCCCTGGAAGATGACGTGTTGAAGGCACAGTGGCGGCTGAGTGTGGTCACCGCCTGGGGCAATGCCGTATCCGTCATGGTGATGGGAGCGGCCTGGTGGTGGCTGCTCGTCAGTGGCTTGCTGGCGTTTCAGGGCGGGCAGTTGTCAGCGCCGGTACTGGTCATGTTGCCGTTGGCAGCGCTGGCCTTGGCAGAAGGGCTGGCAAGCCTGCCGGCGGCATTCAGCCACGCCGGGGCGAGTCTGGTGGCGGCTGAGCGCCTGAATCAGATCGAGTCGACCGCGACACCCCCGGCGGAGGCAGACACCGATGCCCGTCAGACGGCGGCGGATCATGCCACGTCGGGCAGTGGTGGGCCCGCTGGCGTGGCGTTCGACGCCTTGGCGTTTCGCTATCCCGCCGCGCTGGATGATGCGCTGGCACCTGTCAGCGGCCGTGTCGACCCTGGCGAGCGGGTGGCGCTGTGCGGTGCCTCCGGGGCAGGCAAGTCGACGCTGCTGGCACTGCTGGCGGGTGAGCTGACGGGGTATCGTGGCCGGCTGACCCTGGACGGCATCGACCTCGCCCAGTGGCCGCGCAAGGCGCTGGCCCAGCGTGTCGGCTGCTTGACGCAGCGGGTCGAGCTGTTCGATACCAGCCTTGCGGAAAACCTGCGCATCGGTCGGCCTGATGCCTCCGATGAGGCACTATGGCAGGCGCTGGAGGCGGTCGATCTTGCCGATTGGGCGGAAACCTTGCCGCGCCAACTGGACACTCGGGTGGGCGAGGGCGGGCGCCAGGTGTCTGGAGGACAGGCTCGGCGACTGGGCCTGGCCCGGCTGTGGTTGACCGACCCGGGACTGGTGATCCTGGACGAACCCTTTGCCGCGCTGGATGCTGCCACCGCCTCGAGGGTGGCGCGTGGAATCGAGCCCTGGCTTAGCCAGCGCACCGTCCTGATGCTGGTGCACCACCACGACCCTCGCGACCCTGCGCCGGGCATGCAGGCTGTCGGCCGGGTGATCCCCCTGGAGGCAGCATCAGCATGGCGCAAGGCTCGCCAATCCGGCACCATGGACCTCATGTGACCGGCATCACTCCGTGTCCGCGCCACACCGTGCTATAGAACAGGGCCACGACCTCATGAACGACGACTTTCTCACCCGCCTGCCCAAGGCGGAGCTGCATTTACATATCGAAGGCACCCTCGAGCCCGAGCTGATGTTTGCGCTGGCCGAGCGCAATGGCGTGACGCTGCCTTATGCGTCGATCGAGGCCGCCCGCAAGGCCTACGACTTCAGCGATTTGCAGTCCTTTCTCGACCTCTACTATCAGGGCATGAGCGTACTGGTCAGCGCTCAGGACTTCGAAGACCTGGCGATGGACTACTTTCGTCGCGCTGCCGCCGAGGGAGTCGTGCATGTGGAACTGCACGTGGATCCCCAGGCACACCGCGCCCGTGGTGTCACCCTTGACCAGGTGATGACGGGGCTGACGGCAGCCTGCGCCAGGGCCCGCACCGAGCTGGACCTGTCCAGCGCCATGATCCTGGCCTTCCTGAGGGATCAGCCCGCAGAAGATGCGATGCAGCTGCTGGAGGACGCTCAGCCATATCTTCAACACTTCAGTGCCGTCGGCCTGGATAGCGCCGAGCAGGGCAATCCGCCGAGCAAGTTCCGTGAAGTGTTCGCCAGGGCAAGGGAGCTGGGCCTCGAGCGCGTGGCGCATGCCGGTGAGGAAGGCCCGCCCAGCTATATTCGCGAAGCCCTGGACGAGTTGCAGGTGTGTCGTATCGATCACGGCGTTCGCGCCATCGAGGACATCGAGCTGGTGGAGCGGCTGGCAGATGAAGGGACAGTGTTGACCGTGTGCCCGCTGTCCAACGTTCGCCTGAAGGTGGTGGAGCAGCTTGAGCACCACAGTCTACCGGCGCTGATCGATGCTGGCCTGGTGGTGACGATCAACTCTGATGATCCCGCCTATTTTGGCGGCGGCATGCGCGAGAACTTCGCCGCTTGCCAAAAGGCCTTCGCCTGGTCCGACGAGACACTGACCTGGTTGGCCAGCAACGCCATCGAGGCAGCCTTTATGGACGATGCTCGCCGGGAAGAACTGCGCCAGCGACTGCTGAACCTGTAGTACGACACCACACTCCCGCCAATCCGGCGGGGGTGTGGGCTGACGGTGGCTGACGATCCTCAGGGCAGCGCCGGTACTGTGACCGTTGGCTGATCGCCGGTCAGCGACCCAAGGAAGGCCACCAATTGGGTGATGGTGGCATCGTCGAGTTCCTTACCCAACATCTCGCGCCCCATGACCGAGACGGCCTCCTCGAGGGTGGCAGCGGAGCCGTCGTGGAAGTAGGGGTAGGTCAAGGCCACGTTACGTAGTGACGCCGTTCGGAAGGCCTGGCGGTCCGCCTGATCCGAGGTGACGGCAAAGCGCCCTGGGTCATCGGAGCCAGGCACCTGAATCGGATGAAATCCGCTGTCGCTGAAATTGGGTCCTCGGTGGCAGGCGATGCAGCCTTGGTCCACAAAGGCCATCATGCCTGCCTGTTGCTCGTCCGTCAGTGCCTCATCATCCCCCATTAGATAGCGGTCGAGCGGTGCGTTGGGAGTGTTCAGGGTACGTTCGAAGCTGGCGATGGCCGCAGCGAGATGATCGGCCGAAAGCGGCTCGTCGCTGTCAGGGAAAGCGTTGCGGAATGGTGCCATGTATCCCGGCAGGGATGACAGTCGCGCCAGTGCGCCATCCAGGTCATGGGCCATCTCGACGCTGTTCTGGATGGGACCCAGGGCCTGGCTCTCCAGGTCGGGTTCGCGGCCATCCCAGAACTGCGCGGTCAGGAAACCGGTATTGAGCACCGTCGGGGAGTTTCGGTTGCCGACCTGTCCATCATGGCCCACCGCCGTGGGCAAACGGTCGGTCCAGGCCAGCGCCGGATTGTGGCAGGAGGCGCAGCTGATGTTGCTGCTCTGTGACAGCCTGGGTTCGAAGAACAGCATCTTGCCCAGCGCAATCTTCTCCGCGGTGAGGCTATTGTTCGAAGGGATCGGCGGAAGGGCGGGTAGCGGACTGAAGTACTTGCGGTAGTCGTCTGCGGTGGTGCCAGCGCTGGATGACTCGGTGGCGGCCTGGGCGTCGGCGGATGAAGCGGCATTGGCCCAGGTCGTCAGCGTCAGCACAAGGGCGCCAACCAGCAGCGACGGGGAGGCGTATCGGGTTGTTGGCATGTTCTCGTCTCGTTACTGCGTCACGGGTAACCGTCGTTGTGTCCCGCAGTGCAGCCGCTGGTCCGGCGGTCACGCTGCGAAAGAACATGGGCGCGAACCGACGGCGGCGCACGAGCCCAACGGGGCGAGCAGAGTGTCGAGTCGAACGCGCCCGCCCACGCCTGTTATTTCTAACGTGAAGACCACCGCCACTGGGGCAACGATCGTCCCGAATGGCTGCTAGGGCACGCATCTGTCGAGATTGACTGGCTGTTTGTCGGTAGTGTGAAGAGAGTTGCGACGTTGCGGACCAGCGTCGCTGGCGATAAGCCACGCGATTGAAATGACGCAGGCTTGACGAGCAAGCGATACGGAAAGGGCTGCAGACGGTGCTGTCGAGCGCTCATGAAAAAGGCGCCCGGTAGACCGGACGCCTAGCTGATCACGTCGTGATATGGCCGACGTGCCGAGGCGTGGTGGGGAAATGAAAGAAAAGGAAAGGCGAGGAGAGGAGAGGACTGGGTCGCTTGCCGACCCAGCCCCAGTCCGAGCGGCTTAGCCCTGTACGCTGTTGGCCTGTCGGGCCGCTTCGCGGGCACGCTGCTTGGCCTCACGACGCTCCGCCATTCGGGCGACGGCGTCGGCCCCTAGGTGCGACTCACCGCGCTCCCGCGCCAGCTGCATCTGGCGTTCCCGCTCAGCAAAGCGCGCCTTTTGCTCGTCACTGAGCTTGTCATAGCAGCGCGGGCAACAGACCCCCTGCTGGTAGTGTCCACTCTGCTTGTCATCTTCAGTGATCGGCATGCGGCAGGCGTGGCACTGATCGTAGCGCCCTGGCTTGAGGTCATGGTCGACGGTGACGCGGTCATCGAACACGAAACACTCACCCTGCCACAGGGTCTGCTCCTTGGGCACGTCTTCCAGGTACTTCAGAATGCCGCCCTTGAGGTGGTAGACGTCTTCGAAGCCCTGCTCCTTGAGATAAGCGGTGGACTTTTCACAGCGGATGCCGCCGGTGCAGAACATGGCGACCTTCTTGTGGCGTGAAGGGTCCAGCGTATTTCTGACATAGTCCGGAAAGTCCCGGAAGGCCTCAGTGGAAGGGTTGATGGCGCCCTTGAAGGTGCCTACCTCAATCTCGTAATCATTGCGGGTGTCGATGACCAGCACGTCCGGGTCTTCGATCAGCGCGTTCCAATCCTTCGGTTCGACGTAGGTGCCGACGGTGTGGCGTGGGTCGATACCCTCGACCCCCATGGTGACGATTTCGCGCTTGAGCTTGACCTTGGTGCGCATGAACGGAGCTCGCTCGGTCAGTGACTCCTTGACGTCGAGCTGCGCCAGCCGCGCATCGCTGCGCAACCACGTCAGCAGGGCATCAATACTCTGACGCGGGCCAGCCACGGTGCCATTGATACCTTCGCGGGCCAGCAGCAAGGTGCCGCGAACCTGATGATCGAGCATGACCTGAAGAAGCGGCTCGCGCAGCGCTTCGAAGTCTTCCAGAGTGACAAACTTGTACAGGGCACACACCACCAGTTTGCCGCTGTCGGCCTGGTAATCCGAAGCGCCAGTGGTGGTAGCGGTGGTAGAAGTGGTGATCCTAGTGGTCGAAGTCGTGCTATCGGTCGTCATGGGGGCCTCGTGCGAACCGGAGCGTAAATCCGGAGCAGGATGGGGGAAAATCGGAGGGGCGGGATTTTACCTCACTTGCCAACGATTTTCTAAGCCATGCCCGGTGGCCGACAGCGGGCTGCCTCGGCCAGGAGCGAAAGTTGATCCTTTTGCATCACCCCCCGAGGTCACCCCTGTCGTCCGCCTTGACGTCCGCCTTGATGTCATCCTTGACGCCACTCCTGGCGGCCCCCTGTGGCTGCTGCTGGTGTCACCCCTGGCGGCGATGCTGCAGGCGTCCTCCCGCCCAGGTCTCATAGATGGCGCGATCGTCACCCATCATCATCAGCGTGAACAGCTCCTCGGAAAGGCTTCGCGTGCGGCCCATGCGCCTCGCCATCAGCGGTGAGGCCATCGGGTCGATGACCACGAAGTCCGCGTCCTTGCCTGCCGTCAGGCTGCCGATGCGGTCATCCAGCGACAGCGACACCGCATTGCCCAGCGTCAGGTCATGGAAGCCAGCCCAGGCGGTCAGTGGCGTGCCACGCAGCTGGCCTACCTGATAGGCCGCCTTGAGGGTGGCCAGGCCCGACAGGTCGGTGCCGGCGCCGATATCGCTGGCCAGGGTCAGCTTGAGGCGCTGTTGCCTGGCGCCGGCACGGTCGAACAGACCGCTGCCGAGAAACAGATTCGAACTGGGGCAGAAGGCGATATTGGCACCACGGTCAGCCAGCCGCTGGCGCATGCCATCGTCCAGGTGAATACCGTGGGCAAAGGTGCTGCGAGGGCCAACCAGATCAGAAGCTTCGTAGACATGTAGGTAGTCTCTGCTTCCGGGGAACAGCTCGGCGACCCAGTCCAGCTCGCCGAGATTCTCGGCCAGATGGGTCTGCAGCCATAGGCTCGGGTCGTTGCGCAGCAGGCCGCCGGCGGCATCCAGTTGGGCCCGCGTGGAGGTTGGCGCAAAACGCGGAGTGACGCTGTAGCCAAGTCGTGCTGTGCCGTGCCAGTCGCTGATCAGCCGTTCGCTGTCGCGGATGCCGCCCAGGGTGTCATCGGTCAGCGCGTCCGGAGCGTGGCGGTCCATCAGCACCTTGCCAGCCAGCATGCAGAGATCCCGGCGCCTGGCGGCGCTGAAGAAGGCGTCCACAGAGCCTGGGTGACTCGAACAGAACACCTGGGCGGTGGTGGTGCCGACCCGCATCAGCTCATCTAGAAAGACGTCGGCAATATGTTCGGCATGCTCGCGCTTGGCGAAGCGACACTCTTCGGGAAAGGTGTACTCATTGAGCCAGTCCAGCAGCTGTCGCCCGTAGGAGGCCATGATCTCGAGCTGGACATAGTGCACGTGGCTATCGATGAAGCCAGGCATCACCAGCTTGCCGCGATGATCAATGAGGGTGGTGTCGGTCGGCAGACGCGGGGCGATGTCGGCGTACTCTCCGACGGCTTGGATGACGCCGTCGGACCACCATAGTGCGCCATCTTCGATGTAGCTGACGCTGCCTTCGGCGGGTGTGTCGTCATCGCCTGGGTCGGCATTGAAGCTCAGCAGCCGCGCGCGAATGACGTGATGGGCAGATGGCTGTGCCGCAACGTCTGGCTGCCGGGCAGGGCGGATGGACTCGGCGGCATGGCCGAGTGAGGAGTCAGGGGCATCCATCGGAAAGCTCTCTTGTCAGTGTCGTCGCCGGCGCGGCCGGAAGGATCAGCGGTGGGCCCCATCCCTGGGGACGTTGCACGCCCGAAAGGGCGTTGGTGGCATCAGGGCATCAGGCGTTTCAGCGTCGCGCTGTCGACACCTCTTGAAGTGTCGTCACGTTTCGTTGTGTCACGTCGAGGGTGGGCCAACGGCAGCAGTTCTGCCAAGGCGGCCAGCGCCACGGCGTGAGGCGTCTTGTTGCCGCCGGAGTCACCGATGGGGCAGCGCACGCGGTCGATGCGTGACGCCGCCACGCCGGCACGCTCGAGTCGACCGCGAAAACTGGCCCACTTGCTGCGTGAACCGATCAGCCCGATTGACGCCAGGTCGTCTCTTTCCAACAGTGCCGCGATCAGGGCGTAGTCCTCGCCGTGGTCGTGGGTCAGCACCAGGGCATGGCTGTGTGGCACCAGGCCCGCGACAGCCTCGCTCGGGTCGTTCAAGCGGTGTTGATGAACGCAAGCATGGGCACCGGTACCTTCGAAGGCCGCGTCGCGACTGTCGAACCAGTCGATGCGCCATTCAAGCGGCGCCGCCAGTTCGGCGATGGCACGGCCCACGTGTCCCGCGCCGAACAGCGCTAGACGGGTCATGCTGCCAAGGTCGGTCTCCAGCAGCACATTGACGAAACCGCCGCAGCACTGGCCGCTGCGTCCGCCCAGGGGAAAGGCTTCCAGGCTCATGCCTGCCTGACCCTGAGCCAGCCGCTCGCGGGCGCTGGCGATCAGTTGCCACTCGAAAGTGCCGCCGCCCAGGGTGTCATGCAGGCTGTCCGGGGTGATCACCATCTTGGCGCCCGGCTCCCGCGGTGTGGAGCCAAGGCTGGTGACCTGGGTGGCCAGAACGAAGGGCTGGCCAGCCGCCTTGAGCCTTGCAAGGGCGTGGTACCAGGGCTCCTTGTCCGGTCCGGCGTGGGCGGTCATGGTGATGTGTCTCCTGACGGGGCGCCTGGACTTGCCTGGGCTGTTCGCAGGGCTGTGCTAGCGGCGATGTGACGTGCCTTGCGCGCGGCCTGCATGACCCGCTCCGGTGTGGCCGGGGTGTCCAGGCGCACCGCGTGGCGGTAGTCGGTCAGGCTCGCCAGGGCGTCGCGCAGGGCACACCACACCGACATGCCAAGCATGAAGGGAGGTTCACCCACCGCCTTGGAGCGGTAGATACTGGCCATGGAGTTGGGATGCCCCTCCATCAGCTGTACCTTGAAGGTGGCGGGCAGGTCTCCATAGGCGGGAATCTTGTAGGTAGCAGGGCCGGTTGAGGTCAGCTGACCACTGTCATTCCACTTGAGCTCTTCGCTGGTCAGCCAGCCCATGCCCTGGATGAAACCACCTTCCACCTGGCCGACATCGATGGCCGGGTTCAAGGAGTCGCCTACGTCATGCAGGATGTCGACCCGGTCGACCTGGTATTCCCCGCTCAGGGTGTCGACCGATACCTCGGCCACGGCGGCACCAAAGGCAAAGTAGTAGAAGGGCCGACCCTGTCCACTGTGGCGATCGTAGTGGATCAGTGGCGTCGCGTAGAAGCCTTTCTCTGACAGCGAGACGCGTCCGAGATAGGCGTCCTGAATCAGCGTGCCCCAGGCGATTCGCTGCTCGCTGCCGGCAATGCCCGCGATAAGTTCACCCCGCTCCAGGCGCATTTCATGGCGGTCGAGCTGGTAGTGCTCGGCGGCGAAGTCGAACAGGCGCTGCTTGAGCTTGTCGGCTGCGTCCCTCGCCGCCTGACCATTGAGGTCGGCACCGCTGGACGCTGCCGTGGGCGAGGTATTGGGAACCTTGTCGGTGCGGCTGGCACTGATACGTACGCTGGACAGCTCGAGGCCCAGCTCGCGGGCGACCACCTGACAGATCTTGGTGTGCAGGCCCTGGCCCATCTCGATGCCACCGTGATTGATCAGCACACTGCCATCGGTATACACGTGCAGCAGGGCACCCGCCTGATTGAGGTGCTGGGCGGTGAACGAGATGCCGAACTTGACCGGCGTCAGCGCCAGTCCTTTACGGATCACCGGGCTTCGCGCATTGAAGTCGGCAATGGCGCGGCGCCGGGCCCAGTAGTCGCTGTCCGCCTCCAACCGTTCGACCAGGGTATGCAGCAGCGCGATCTGATCTACCGTCTGGCCATAGTGGGTGGTGTCGCGTCCCTGGCGATAGAAGTTGCGCTTGCGCACGGTCAGCGGGTCTTCACCGACCTGTCGGGCGATGTCTTCCATGGCGGCCTCGATGACCATCATGCCCTGGGGGCCGCCAAAGCCGCGAAACGCGGTGTTGGACGCGGTATGGGTGCGGGCCCGATGCCCTGTGACTCTGGCCTGTCCCAGTGAATAGGCATTGTCGGCGTGGAACATCGCACGGTCGACGATGGCGTCTGACAGATCCGGGGAGTAGCCGCAATCGCCGGTAACGCTGATATCACCCCCGCTGATCACTCCCGCGGCGTCGATGCCCAGGCGATAGCGGTTATGGAAGGGGTGGCGCTTGCCGGTGACCTTCATGTCATCGCCACGGGGCAGGCGAATACGGCAGCTCTTGCCGGTTCTTCGCGCCACCAGGGCCGCCAGACATGCCCAGGGAGACGCCTGCGTCTCCTTGCCGCCGAAGCCGCCTCCCATGCGCCGCACCTCGACGGTGACCGCATGGAACGGAATATTCAGCACTTCCGCGATCAGCTTCTGTGTTTCGCTGGGATGCTGGTTGGAGGTGTGGACCATCACCCCTTCGTCTTCGGTGGGGTGTGCGACACAGGCCTGTCCCTCTAGATAGAAGTGCTCCTGGCCGCCGATAAATTGCTCGCCCTCTACCACATGGTGGGCGTCGGCCAGCGCCGCTTCCCAGTCACCGCTTTGCTGACGATGGGTGGGGCGCACCAGATCGCCAGCGTCGACCGCAGCCATCGGATCGAGAGACACTGGCAGCTCATCGATCTCGATGCGGGCCTTGGTGACGGCCTGTCGGGCAGCGCGATGGCTGGTGGCAGCCACGCAGAACATGACCTGGCCGGCGTAGAGCACTTCCTGGTCTGCCATGATCGGGTCGCCAGGGAAGACCGGACCAATATCGGTGTGACCCGGCACGTCGGCAACGCTGATGACATCGACCACGCCAGGGGCCCGCCGCACCTCGTCAAGGTGCATGGCGGTGATGCGCCCGTGAGCCTTGGGCGAGAGGCCCACGGCCAGGTGCAGGGCGTCGGAAGGCAATGCCAGATCATCGATATAAGCGGCTCGCCCAGTGACATGTTTCACGGCGCTCTCGTGACGGGCGGACGAGCCAGAAAAACTGTGGGCAGCGGTGGCATCGGCGTTGTGGCGCTCCGTCGTATCGGACGGAGGTGTCGGCAGATCAGTGAGCGTACGCATGAAGCATCACCTCCGTGGCGAGGGTGTCGGAATGGTCACGAGCATCAGCGGATGACGCACCCGGGGACGTCGCGTTCTGGGCTGCCCCCTGGGCGGAGGATGCGATCACCAGCAGCAGTCGTTCGAGCAGGGCGGCGGCGGCATCTTGACGGTATTCGCTGCTTCCGCGCACGTCGCTCATGGGCGTAAAGTCCTGGGCCAGGGCCTCGCTGACTGCGCCAAGGCTGGCGCTGTCCGCAGGCTTACCCTCAAGGGCGGCTTCGGCGCCCGTGGCCCTGGCGGGGATGGCGGCCATGCCACCGAAGGCCAGGCGAACATCGGCCAGGCGCCCGCCGACCACGCGCCAGGAAAAGGCGCCCAGCACTGCCGAGATGTCATCTTCCCGACGCTTGGACAGCTTCCACACCTTCAACTGCTGATCGTTAGCCAGATGGGGCAGGAAAATGGCTTCCAGCACCTCATCGTCACCCAGCGCGGTATCCCGGTAGCCCAGGAAGAACTCGCTGGCGGCCAGGGTCCGGCTGCCGCCGGGCCCGGTCAGCCGCAGTCGTGCATCCAGCGCCAGCAGTACCGGCGGGGTATCGCCGATGGGCGAGGCGTTGGCGACGTTGCCACCGAGGGTGCCGCGGTTGCGCACCTGGCCAGAACCCAGGCGATGTAGCAGATGGGCAAAGGCGGGGTAGTGCTCGGCAAAGAGTGGCTCCAGGCGTGAGTAGGTCACCGCAGCGCCAATCCACACGCCGCTGCGACCCAGGTCGTCGGCCGCAGATTCGACGGTCAGAAGCTCTGCAACGCGAGTCACATCAATGACCTGTGGAAGATCCTTGAGCTGTTGCGTCACCTCGAGCCATAGATCGGTACCGCCCGCGACCAGCCGTGCCTCGGGGAAGCGCTGACGCAGAGCCACCAGGTCAGCCAGGCTGCGGGGCTGGTAGAAGCCGGAGGCGTTCGCTGTCTCAGCACCGCGTGAAGCAACGTTGCGCTCGTTGGGAGTCGCGCCAGGGCCACCCACGTCGGTGGCAAGGGCGTCGGCTAGGGACAGGTCGTCGAGCCAGGCAGGACGGAAGCCCGGAGTGTCGTGCATGGCCAGGGCGGCATCTCGAATCGGCCGGTATCCGGTGCAGCGACACAGGTTGCCGCCCAGCGCGGCTTCCAGCCGCTGCGGGGTCAGCGGGGCGGGCTGCTGGACTTGGTGCTCATGCAGGGTGAACAACGACATGACGATGCCCGGCGTGCAAAAGCCGCACTGACTGCCGTGGTGCTCGACCATGGCCGCCTGGCAGGGATGGAGCTCGTCGCCATGGGAGATTCCTTCGACGGTCACCAGGTGACGACCGGCCAGCTGGTGGGCCGGCATGATGCAGGCGTTGGCACTGTGATAGTGCAGGCGGCCGTCGGCATCCACTTCACCTATGGCGACGGTACAGGCACCGCAGTCTCCGGAGGCACAGCCTTCCTTGGTGCCCGTCTGGTTCAGCCGTTCGCGCAGCAGATCAAGGACGCTGAGATGGGGCTCGGCATCCACGTGCTGCATCCGGCCATTGAGGTAGAAACTGATCATGGCTAGAGGTCCCGCTTTGGCGTTGTCATTATCGTTGGACAGTAGGGCGCACGAGGCGTCCTGTCGTGGGGCTTGCGATCTTCGGTCGATGTCGCCTTGGTGTTGCTAGCGTCGGTCTGTTTAGCTCGGGTCTGTTTAGCTAGGGTCTGTCTGGCGTTTGCCCATCTGGCTTCAGGCCATCACTTCTTGATGTATCACTCTCCGATGCATCACATTTTGGTGTATCAAGCTTTGACTCTGCTTTCCTAGACCCTGCTTTCCTGGAGCGGGGTCCCTTGCGCCCCTATGTAAAGAAAATGGTGTATAGGGAAATGGTGCAAAGGAGATGGCTGAGCCGGGTCTTGTAAGCAGCAATGTTGTTATTCTTGACCAATCGGTCAGCTTCTTCAAGGTGAAGGAGTGAAATTTGCTTAGGACTGCCGTTTGGCGTTAGTTCGACAACGACATGACAGCCATGCCTCACCCACAGACCTGTGTCGAATTGCCAGTCCCTGACCCTTCAGGCACTCTTTTACGGCGCGTTGTCCTGATCAGGCGTGACGTGGGTTCACGCCAAGGGCGGCGGTTTGTCAACGACCGGGATGAGCATGGGATCACAGCTGGATGATGCAGCGCTCGACAGGGCGCTCGACACCGAAGGCGGCGCCATACGCCAGCGCAACGAGCGCGAGATACTCGATGCAGCCGAGCGGGTGTTTTCTCGCCACGGCTACCGGGGTGCCAGTCTCAAGCTGATCGCGGAAGAGGCGGGGCTTCCAAAGTCCAATATCCTCTATTACATGGGCAGCAAGAAGGCACTCTACGTGCGTCTGCTGGAAGGCGTGATGGAGCGCTGGAACACCATGCTCGACGATATTTCTGTCGAGGACGATCCCGCCGAGGTACTCAGCGCCTTTATTCGCTCCAAGATGGAGATGTCTCGCCGTTATCCCGAGGCCTCGCGGCTATTTGCCGGTGAGATCCTGCAAGGGGCTCCCTTTCTGCAGGACTTCCTGCGTGGCGAGCTGCGTGACTGGGTCGAGGGCCGGGCCGAGGTGTTCCGTCAGTGGGCCGAGCGCGGCCTGATGGACCCCGTGGACCCGGTGTCGCTGATCTTTCTGATCTGGTCGGCGACGCAGCACTACGCGGACTTCGAAGCTCAGGTGGCCGGTATCACCGGCCATGAGCACTTCACCGACGACGACATGCAGCGCGTTACCGACTTTCTCGTCCAGGTCGTTCTGAAAGGGTGTGGAGTGGTGTCGGCACCCACAGGGCACTGAATGGCTGCGTGCCCTGGGACGCCGGCATGGTGACTCGCGATGGTTACTGCGCGGTGGCCAGCATGATCGCCGACAGTACCGCTGATACCCACATCGCGGGCTTGATCTGAGCGGCCTTGCCGGTGGCCAGCTTGATCAGCACGAAGCTCATGAAGCCGAACGCAATCCCGAGCGTGATGGAGTAGGTCAGCGGCATCAGAATGATGGCCAGAAAGGCAGGAAAAGCGTCCTCGAAACGACTCCAGTCGATCTTGCCGATGGGGGCCATCATGAACAGGCCGACCAGAACCAGGGCTGGCGACGTGGCGATGCCCGGTACCAGAGAGAGCAGTGGCGACAGGAACAGGAAGGGCAGAAACAGCGCCGCAATGACCAGCGCCACCAGCCCGGTACGTCCTCCCTGGGCGACGCCAGCGCCTGACTCGATAAAGGTCTGGGCTGCGCTGGTGCCCAGTGGCGCCGCGATCATCGAGGCAAACGCATCGACGGTCATCGAACGTTTGAGGTTACGAGGATTGCCGTTGGCATCCTTGAGGCCCGCCGATTCCGACAGCGCCATGAAGCAGGACAGGGCGTCGAAGAAGTTGGTGAACAGCATCACGAAGATAAACGGCAGATAGGCGACCTTGAGAGCGCCGAGCACATCGACCTTGCCCAGGGCAGAGAAGTCCGGCCACGCCGCCAGTCCTTGCCACACCACCACGACCTCGTCTCCCCACAAGCGGCCCAGGGGCAGCGCCAGCAACGTGGTGGCCGCGATGCCAAGAATCAAGGCGCCGTTGAAGCCTCGGATGACCAGCACCGCAGTGATGATCAGGCCCGCGAGGAAGGTGACCAGCAGCGCATCCAGGTGTCCCAGGCTCACGAGTGTGGCGGGACTGGCCACGATGAAGCCGGCATTCTTGAAACCAATGAAGGTAATGAACAGGCCGATGCCACAGGTGATGGCGTAGCGCAGTGACGCCGGAATGGCGTCGATGATGGCCTCGCGGACGTTGAACATGGCCAGTACCGCGAACATGACGCCGGACCAGAAGACGCAGCCAAGTGCCACCTCCCAGGACAAGCCGGCTCCCAGTACCAGGGTGTAGGTGAACAGCGCATTCATGCCCATACCCGGTGCGACCAGAATCGGGTTACGGGCGTACAGCGCCATCGCCAGGCTGCTGAGACTGCTGATGACCACGGTGGCTGACAGGGCAGCGGAAAAGGGGATGCCCGCGTCTGACAGTACCGCCGGGTTGACCACGATGATGTACATCCCGGCCAGGAAGGTGGCAATACCGGCCAGAATCTCGGTTTTAACCGAACTACCGCGTCGGGTCACGTTGAAGAATCGGTCGAGCAACGCCCCCAGACCGCTGGAGTCGGAAGGGCAGGATCTTTCGCGGTCTGTCGTCTGGCGTTCTGCGGTTGATGGTTCTGCGGGCGATGAACCGGGATCACTCATGGCGGGGTCCTCTTGTCGTTGTCATGGCCATGGGGTGTAAATCTGACCGTTCGGTCAGGCGATAAGCGTAGACAAAGATGCGCCATCATGGCAACAAACGCTGGGCGGTAATGTATACAAAACCCTTGCCGCAGAGTGCTGCAAGGCGGTCGTGCTATGATCCCCGTCCGTGCGGCGCCACGCCGCTGAGCCAGCCGCTGAGCCACTTCCCCTGCCGACGGAGCTGTCTTGATGTCCTTGTTCCCGCCACTGCCGATCGACGAACGTCTGCCCGAGCTGCGTCGCGCGCTGGAGGCAGATAACCGCGCGATGCTGGTCGCCCAGCCCGGGGCGGGCAAGACCACGCGGGTGCCGCTGGCGCTGCTGGAGTCGGACTGGTGTCGTGGTGACAGCGGTCGGGGCAAGCTGCTGCTGCTGGAGCCCCGGCGGGTTGCCGCCCGTCTCGCCGCCAGCCACATGGCAGACCTGCTCGGAGAGGTGCCAGGCCAGACCGTAGGCTATCGCATGCGTGGTGAGAGCTGCGTGGGTCCAGATACGCGGCTCGAGGTGGTGACCCAGGGGGTGCTGTCCAGAATGTTGCAGGACGATCCTTTGCTCGACGGTGTGACTGGCATTGTGTTTGACGAATTTCACGAACGCAGCCTCGAGGCGGATCTCGGTCTGGCACTGGCTCTGGACGTCCAGCAGGGGCTGCGTGAAGACCTGCGGCTGCTGGTGATGTCGGCCACGCTTGATGTCACGGCATTGTCACGGGTACTGGGCGACGACGTCAGCGTGGTTGACTGCCCAGGACGGCAGTACCCGGTCACGACCCTGTATCGGCAGGCCCCGTCGCGGCTGTCGGCGGAAGAGCACCAGGGGCGTGTCGTGCTGGAAGCACTGGCGGCAAAGAGTGCGGCGGGCGAAGAGGCCTCAGCGGACCAGGCGGCGGACATACTGGTGATCTTGCCCGGCGTGGCGGAGATCGAGAGGCTATCTCGCTGGCTGTCCCAGCGGCTCGATCAGGTCGCGCTGGTGCCGCTCCACGGACGGCTGCCGCTGGATGCTCAGCGGGCTGCCCTAAAACCACGGGCGGATGGCCTGCGCCGAGTGGTGCTCGCCACCGCGATTGCCGAGTCCAGCGTCACCGTGGACGGCGTGCGCACGGTGATCGATGCCGGGCAGCAGCGGGTGCCGGTGTTTGTGCCTCGCACGGGGCTGACTCGGCTGGAGACCCACCGTGTCAATCGGGCCAGCGCCGACCAGAGGCGAGGACGAGCGGGACGCCAGGGGCCAGGGCGTTGTTATCGCCTGTGGGCGGAAGAACAACCGTTACCACCCCACGGTGAGCCGGAGATCCTCCAGGCAGATCTATCCTCGTTGGCCTTCGAACTCGCCCGTTGGGGAGTGAAGGACGCGACCCAGCTTGCCTGGGTCACGCCGCCGGGGCGCGCCTCGCTGAAGGCCGGTCGCCAGCTGCTGCGACAGCTCGAGCTCAGTGATGAGCGGGATGGGCTGACGCCGCTGGGTCGTGCCGCTGGCCGTTGGCCCACATCGCCCCGTCTGGCGGGGATGCTGGAGCGGGCGAGCCAGCGTGACGAGGCCTCGCTGGCCCTTGCCTGCGCGCTAGCCGCCTGGCTTGAAGGGCGTCAGGGTAACGGCCGTCAGCTGGACCTCGAAGCGGTATTCGCCGAGTTACTCAATGACTCACGCCCAGACCCCCACTGGCAGCGAGAAGCCAAGCGGCTGTGTGCTCGCGCGGGTGTCTCGCTGTCTGCAGCGAAACGAGCGGGTGACGGCGCGCTGGCTCGCATGCTGTTGCACGCGTTTCCCGATCGGGTGGCTCAGCAGGTAGCGGCGGGGCGGTTTCGACTGCGCTCTGGCGGGCTGGTGACGTTGCCCCAGGATCAGCCCCTGGCCCATGCCCCCTGGCTAATCGCGGTGGAGCTTGACGGTCGCGCCCGGGAGGGCAGGCTGTATCGGGCAGTGCGCACCGATGAGTCGGCCCTGGTGGCCCAGTGGCCGATACTGTCCGAGTGGCGTGAACGGGTCGAATGGAACGCCGACGCGGGGCGGCTCGAGGCAGAACAGGTACGGGGTATCGACGCGCTGGTGCTGGCGCGCCGTCCGATGCAGGGCCCCCCTGGCCCCGCTGCCTGTCGTCAGGCGTTGCTGCAGGCCATTCACGACGCCGACCGCCTGCCGCTCAATGACGCCGCCGAGGCACTGCGGCGGCGGGTGGCGTTGCTGCGTCAAAGCCACGATGGTCAGTGGCCGGCGCTGGACGACGAAACCTTGAAAGCTGAGCTGGACGAGTGGTTGGGGCCCCGTCTGGAGGGACTGACGCGGATGGAGCAGGTGTATGCGTTGCCGTGGGAGCAGCTACTGCGCGAGCGCTTGCCCTGGCCACTGGCCAGTCGTCTGGACGAATTGGCGCCGACCAGGTTGACGCTGCCCAGTGGCGACAGCGCGTCCCTGCGCTACGAATGCGAGGGATGGGTCGGGCAAGCCGCTGAGGCGAACCCGTCTAAACCGTCTTCTCAACACCTTGCGCAACAGCCAGATGATGGGTCTGGCGAGGCGTATCGTGTGGTGCCGGTGCTCGCCGCAAAACTCCAGGCGCTGTTCGGCTGGCAACAGACGCCACGGATCGCCGAAGGACGGGTGCCGGTGCGTGTCGAGTTGCTGTCCCCGGCCCGTCGCCCCCTCGCCACGACCATGGATCTGGCGAGCTTCTGGCGCAATGTCTATCCCGAGGTGCGCAAGGAGAACCGCGGTCGATATGCCAAGCACCCCTGGCCTGAGGATCCGCTGACGGCTCAGGCTACCTCGCTGACCAAGGCACGCCTGGGCAAGACGTGAAGGCACCAGCTGGCGGCTGACGTCGGTGGGCAGGGCGAGAGGGCCCGATGGCCGCAGGAGCTGTCAATGGTGAGTGCTCAGGGCAATCCGCGTACCGTGGGCGATGACATCCGCCAAGGGCGTCGGGGACGTCGTCTGACCGACCATTTCGTCGGTGACCTCTGCCCAGGTCAGGGTGGCGTGGGTGAATCCCAGTGGGGCGAGAGTGCGACTGATCCACGCCGTGCCGGTAAAACGCCAAGGGTCACCCGCGTCATCGACCAGCAGCGCCATCTGATCGTCGAGGTGAATCCTGACCAGATAAAAGCCCATATCGATGGAGTGGATCTCGATGGTGGGGGAACGGTCCGTCAGCGCCGTCAGGCCTGTCAGGGTCAGGGTGTCGGGAAGCGAGTGGACGGCGGATGTGGCGTCCGCGGGGAGATCGCTGGTGCGGTCCTCGGAGAATGGCATGATCGTCTCTCTCTGTGGGTGGCGTCGTGCGTGGGTGGCGTCGTGTAGGTGGCGTCGTGGGCGCGCCCGGCGTTGTGGTATCTCTCTGTCACTGTCGACCTGTTCCACTGTCGCCTGGCGATACTGTCCCGGCATTGTCACGATGAAGGGCTCCGGGGCTGGGCTGGTGGATGGCCGGGTAGAGGCTGTCAGCGACAGCCAATAATGGGATTCAAGTGATTTCTTGCATAGTATGTGTACAGGAAATGTACATGCCTGGTCGCATGGGCGCCACTCCGTCATCCACCCGGTAGCCACCAGATCGCCACCCGGCACGACCTTGATCACGGTCGCAAGAGAGCGCTGAGGCGTTGACAGTCGTGCGCCCTGTCGCCACCATCGCCAGCTTTGCCGAATCTGTCCTGCCTGGCGTGGCGAGAAGTGGCATCGGTATCGACGTCTCGTGACCAAGCGCCATGTGATCACCAGCTCTGTCAGCATACGCTCAGTCACCATAAGCCCAGTCACCACAAGCCCAGTCACCAAGAGTCATGCCCATGGGGAACACCCTGACGCCCAAGCAACTGCAATCACTGGTCGAGACCCTCGACCGCGAGGCTAGAGCCAGTGACCAGTGGGGCAACGTCGCCAGCTACATTCCTGAACTGGCGTGCATCGACCCCCAGCAGTTTGCCATCAGCATCTGTACCTGCGATGGGCGTGAATATCACGCAGGTGATGCCCACACCGGCTTCTCGATCCAGAGCGTCTCGAAGGTCTTTACCCTGGCCCTGGCGCTTGGGCGACTGGGGGCAGGCCTGTGGGAGCGGGTCGGGCGGGAGCCCTCCGGGCGTGCCTTCAACTCCATCGTCCAGCTGGAGATGGAAGACGGCATCCCGCGTAACCCGTTCATCAATGCCGGTGCCATCGTCACCACCGACGCAGTGCTCGGGCGCAACGCGCCTCGAGACACCCTGGGAGAGATTCTGCGCTTTCTGCGCGAAGCCTCCGGCGACGATGACATCCATATCAATGAGCAGGTGGCCCGCTCGGAACACGCCACCGGGGACCGCAACTTCTCGCTGGCCTATTTTTTGCGCTCCTGCGGCAACCTCACCAACGACTGTGACCGGGTGCTCGGCACCTATTTCCACCACTGTGCGATCGAGATGTCCACCGCCCAGCTGGCGCGGGCGACCCGATTTCTGTGCGGCGGCTTCGAAGGTCAGCGGATGATTGGTATCGAGCGGGTCAGGGCCATCAACGCGCTGATGATGACCTGTGGTCACTACGACGGCTCCGGCGACTTCGCCTATCGCGTCGGGTTTCCGGGCAAGAGCGGCGTCGGCGGTGGCATCATGGCGGTCGTCCCGAACGTTGCTTCCATTGCGGTGTGGTCTCCCGGGCTCGACCGTTATGGCAATTCGCTCAAGGGCACGGCCGCACTGGAAGGCCTGTCGAAGGCGACCGGCTGGTCTGTGTTTGCCTGAAGGATGGCCCCATGGACCAAGATCCATCGTTACAAGGAGCCTGACATGGCCACATCGAATGCCTCTGCATGTCCCTGCGGAAGCGGCCTGGCACTCGCCGACTGCTGTCAGCCACTGCACCAGGGAGGCACGGCGACCAGTCCCGAGGCGCTGATGCGCTCCCGTTATAGTGCCTTCTCGCTGGGGCTTGATGACTATCTGCGCCACAGCTGGCACCCGGACTGCTGCCCACAGGAGATGGGCGCCTCAGACACCTGCTGGAAGCGTCTTGAGGTCCTGGGCAGCGGTGAAGAGGGCGATGCGGGCTGGGTGCACTTTCGTGCCACCTTCGCCGAGGGGCCACGTGCACGGCAGCGCTGGGGAGTGCTGGAAGAGCGCTCACGCTTCGTTCGCTACCAGCAGCGCTGGGTCTACCTGGATGGCGAGCCCAGTGTCACCAGACTCAAGCCGGGACGCAATGACAGCTGCCCCTGTGGCAGTGGGCGGAAGTTCAAGCAGTGCTGCGCCTGACATTCATGGTGGTTGCATCGAGGGTCCTCGCCTCGGCGGCATGTTGGGCATTTCGGCTAAAGGCAGCCGCTGCATGCCTCTATCCCACAGCAACGCAAAAGGCCGCCCTCGGGCGGCCTTTTGCAGGTTAGCGGTCGGCATAGGTGCCGCGCCGCAGGTGCTCAGTCCTCGAGCATCGGCAGGTCGAGGCCGTTTTCGCGGGCGCATTCCTTGGCGGACTCGTAACCGGCGTCGGCATGGCGCATGACGCCGCTGGCCGGGTCGTTGCGCAGGACGCGGGCCAGGCGAGCATCGGCGTCATCGGTGCCATCGGCAACGATGACCACGCCCGCGTGCTGCGAGAAGCCCATGCCGACACCGCCGCCGTGGTGCAGTGACACCCAGGTCGCGCCGCCGGCCGTGTTGGCCAGGGCGTTCAGCAGCGGCCAGTCGGATACCGCGTCGCTGCCGTCCATCATCGCTTCGGTTTCGCGGTTGGGGCTGGCAACGGATCCTGAATCCAGGTGGTCGCGACCGATCACGACGGGGGCCTTGAGCTCGCCGTTCTTGACCATCTCGTTGAAGGCGCGGCCAAGACGAGCCCGGTCCTTCAGGCCGACCCAGCAGATACGCGCGGGCAGTCCCTGGAAGCTGATGCGCTCGCGGGCCATGTCGAGCCAGTTGTGCAGGTGCTCATCGTCGGGGATCAGCTCCTTGACCTTGGCGTCGGTCTTGTAGATGTCCTCCGGGTCGCCGGACAGGGCTGCCCAGCGGAAGGGACCGATGCCCTGGCAGAACAGCGGGCGAATATAGGCCGGTACGAAGCCGGGGAAGTCGAAGGCGTTGTCGACGCCTTCCTCTTGGGCCATCTGACGAATGTTGTTGCCGTAGTCGAAGGTCGGCACGCCCATCTTCTGGAACTCGAGCATGGCGCGAACATGCACCGCCATGGACGCCTTGGCGGCCTTGACGACCACGTCCGGCTCGGACTTGCCGCGGGCGACGTATTCGTCCCAGGTCCAGCCAGCAGGCAGGTAGCCATGCAGCGGGTCATGGGCGCTGGTCTGGTCGGTCACCATGTCCGGCTTGACGCCACGCTTGACCAGTTCCGGCAGCACGTCGGCAGCGTTGGCACACAGGCCAATGGAAACCGCCTTGCCCTCGCTGGTGTAGCGAGCGATGCGTGCCAGGGCGTCGTCCAGGTCGCTCGCCTGCTCGTCCAGATAGCGGGTGCGCAGGCGGAAGTCCAGGCTGGACTGCTGGCATTCGATGTTCAAAGAGCAAGCGCCGGCCAGGGTGGCGGCCAGCGGCTGAGCGCCGCCCATGCCACCGAGGCCTGCGGTCAGCACCCAGCGGCCCTTGAGGTTGCCGTCATAGTGCTGGCGGCCTGCCTCGACGAAGGTTTCGTAGG
This sequence comes from Halomonas litopenaei, assembly GCF_017303055.1. Lineage (GTDB taxonomy): Bacteria > Pseudomonadota > Gammaproteobacteria > Pseudomonadales > Halomonadaceae > Halomonas > Halomonas litopenaei_A. The sequence goes on from NZ_JAEKJT010000001.1 coordinate 586,009, forward strand.
TGCCCTGGACGATGCCCTGGGAGCCGATGTAGATCCACGAGCCCGCGGTCATCTGGCCGTACATCATCAGGCCTTTCTTATCGAGCTCGTTGAAGTGCTCCCAGTTGGCCCATGCCGGCACCAGGTTGGAGTTGGCGATCAGGACGCGTGGGGCATCCTTGTGGGTCGGAATGACCGCCACCGGCTTGCCGGACTGGATCAGCAGGGTCTGGTCGTTCTCCAGGCGCTTGAGCACCTCGACGATCTTGTCGAAGCACTCCCAGGTACGTGCCGCGCGACCAATGCCACCGTAGACCACCAGGTCTTCGGGACGCTCTGCCACGTCCGGATGCAGGTTGTTCATCAGCATGCGCAGCGCCGCTTCGGTCAGCCAGCTCTTGCAGGACAGCTCGGTGCCGGTGGGCGCGGCGATCTTGCGGGTCGGGTCGTGACGATCGTTCTTGGGGGGTGTGATCTGGTTCATGGGGTCACCTTGAATGTGGACAGATAGGGGGAAACGATGGCTCGGTCAGTGGTCCGACCGGGTCAGCTGGTGGACCAGTCGTGCGGCAAGGCGTGCGGTGCGCTGGTCAATGTCATACGCCGGGTTGACCTCCGCGATATCGATCAGGCGGAGCTTGCGTGAGCGGCGCAGGAATTCGAGGATCGGTTCCAGGTGGGTCAGGATGACCCCGCGTGAGGCGGGAGCACTGACCCCGGGAGCATCGCTGGCCGGGAACACATCCATGTCGATGCTCAGGTAGACGTGATCGCAGTCGGCGACCAGGCGCTGGACATCGCGCTTGATGAAGGCAATGCGGCTATCGCGAAATTCGCGATCTTCCACCACCAGCGTCTTCAGGCGAGACGCCGTATCGAACAGGGCGCGGGTGTTGGCAGCCTGGCTGACGCCAAGGCAGGCGTAGCGAAATGGCCATCGACGGCTGGCGCAATCGGCGGCGATCTGGGCGAACGGGGTGCCCGAGGACGTCAGCTCGCTGGGATCGCGCAGGTCAAAGTGGGCGTCGAGATTGATGATCGCCACGCAGGACCGACGCTGCTGCCGTGCCAGATGATCCGACAGCCCACGCCAGCTGGCGTAGGCCACCTCATGACCACCGCCCAGCACGACCGGCAGATGGCCTCGTTCAAGCAGCTCGGTCAGTTGCTCTCCCATGCGCTGCTGGGCAAGCTCCAGCCCGTCGCCGTGGCAGGCCACGTCGCCGGCATCGTAGACGGGAGTGTCATGGTGCCAGGCCATGGGGCCCAGCGCCTGGCGGATGGCGGTCGGGCCTGCTGCTGCGCCGATACGGCCCTTGTTGCGCGCCACCCCGGCGTCGCTGGCAAAGCCGGTCAGTACGGTGCCCGCAGCGGCATCCGTGTGATAGGCGGTTATCCGCTGGTGCCAGCGCTCGCTATCCGGCTCCGGGTCGATACGCCCTTGCCACAGGCTCATGTCCGGCGTGGCATGGGCTGGCTTGATCACGGCAGCTTGCTCATCCATGGGTCAGCACTCCTTCCAGCACGCGATGCCTGAGTCTTCCTGGCTGAACGGCGTAGGCCAGTTCCGCGGGTCGTTGTACGTCCCACACGCACAGGTCGGCGATGGCCCCCACGGTGATACGCCCAAGACCCACCGTGCCGATCGCCGTGGCGGCGTGGGCGGTCATGCCGGCCAGGGCTTCCTGGGGTGTCAGTCGCAGCAACGTGCAGGCCATGTTGAGCATCAAGGTCGGCAGCATGATGGGGGAGGTGCCAGGATTGGCATCCGACGCCACCGCCATGGCAACGCCCGCGCGGCGCATGGCATCGATGGGCGGATGCTGGGTCTCACGTAGCGTGTAGAACGCCCCCGGCAGCAGGACGCCCACCGTGCCGGCCTCGGCCATGGCGGCGATGCCGGCGTCGTCCAGGTATTCAATGTGGTCGGCAGACAGGCCGTGGTGTTCGGCGACCAGGGATGCGCCGCCCGACAGCGATAGCTGTTCCGCATGAGCCTTGACCGGCAGGCCGAGTGCCCGAGCCGCCTCGAACACGCGCAGACACTGCTCCCGCGAGAAGGCGATACGCTCGCAGAAGACATCCACTGCATCGACCAGGCCTTCGGCGTGGGCCGCGGGCAGAATCTCGTTGCATACCAGGTCGATGTAGCCGTCGGCATTGCCGTGATATTCCGGCGGCAGGGCGTGGGCCGCCAGCAGCGTGGTGCTCACCCGTACCGGCAGTTCGCGGCCAAGGCGGCGAGCGACCCGCAGCATTTTCAGCTCGTCGTCGGTCGACAGTCCGTAGCCGGACTTGATCTCCACGCTGGTCACACCGTCGTCGATCATGGCGCCAAGGCGCGTTGCGGCTGTCGTGAACAGTGCCGCTTCATCGGCGTCTCGGGTGGCCTGTACGGTGCCAAGGATACCGCCGCCATGTCGCGAGATGTCCTCATAGGAAGCGCCTTCAAGGCGCAGCTCGAACTCGTCGCTACGCTGGCCACCGTAGACCAGATGGGTGTGGCAGTCGATCAGGCCTGGCGTCATCACACCGCCACTGCCCATGTCGATGCAGTCAGCCTGTTGTGCCTGATCCAGGCTATCCATGGCGCCCATGGCAGCGATGCGTCCGTCCTCGACCTTGACCCAGTAGCGGCCTGGCTGGGTGGTCAGGCCATCAAACAGGCTGAGGTCGCGCCACAGGCGTGAAGGGTGTTGGGGTTGGGATGTAGTAGCCATGAGGAGCTCCCGTGTCGTAATGTATATACAAATAAGCCGTCCGGAGCCTTTCGTCAAGCCAGGCGTTCGCTTGTCAGGTCCTGTCCTTTGGCTAGGAGTAGAGCGCTAAGTCACGGAAACCGTAAGAGAAAGGCAGGCTCTGGAAGATCTGATGGGTGCCCCTTCCGGGTTGGCTTAGACCATGGTCTAGAGCCGAACAACGGTTGCTGCGTGGCGAATTATCGGTAGGGCAGAAGCGGCGCAAGAACGCTAGGAGAGGACGTGAATCATGGGCGTCTTATGGATCTTATTGGACTATAGTCTAAAGGCGGTCTCCGGTGGTGTTTTGCCACTATAGCGTCATAGCTGTATATACAAACTACGTGACGCATCGCGACGTCGACGACACTCCTGCGAGGCTTCCTCCATGGCGACGACTCCACACTCTTCAGCCAGCCGGCAATCGCCCGGGCTGTTGCTGTTCAAGCTGCTGGTACCCAGTGCCATCGGCATCTTCATCTTCTTCATTCCGGTGACCTGGGCAGGGCGCTCAACCATACCGCTGGATCATCTGGTGACGGCGGCTCGCGCGGGTCTCGGTGATGGGGCGAGGTACTATGCGCTGGCGCTGATCGTGGCTGGCGCCGCCTATCCGTTGATCAAGGGCGAGTGGCGGCGCAGCGCGACCGATATCGTGTTCACCGTGCTCAAGCTCCTGGGCGTAGTGGCGGCGGTGCTGACCATGACCTCCGCTGGCCCCGCATTGCTGCATCAGCCGGACATGCTGCCGTTCCTGTATGACAAGCTGGTCATTCCGGTCGGGTTGATCGTACCCATCGGCGCAATCTTTCTGGCGCTGCTGCTCAGCTATGGCCTGCTGGAGTTGATCGGCATCCTGGTCCAGCCGGTCATGCGACCGCTGTGGCGGACGCCTGGACGCAGCGCCATTGATGCGGTGGCGTCCTTTGTCGGCAGCTACTCCATTGGACTGCTGATTACCAGTCGTGCCTATGCCAGCGGGCAGTATTCCGCCCGGGAGGCAGCGATCATTGCGACCGGCTTTTCCACTGTATCGGCACCCTTCATGATCATCGTGGCCAAGACCCTGGGACTGATGGAGGTGTGGAACGCCTTTTTCTGGCTGACACTGGTCATCACCTTCATCGTATCGGCGGTGACCGCACGGCTCTGGCCGCTGTCGCGCATGGACAATCACGCCTCCGATGGCGAACCGGAGGCCCAGAAGGGCGACCGCCTGGGCCTTGCCTGGCGCACCGGGATCAAGGTGGCTGAGCAGGCGCCGCGGCTAAGCGCCAGCGTGCGCAAGAACCTGGCAGAAGGGCTGGTGATGGCGATCAGCATCCTGCCGTCGATCATGTCGGTGGGACTGCTTGGCCTGCTGGTCGCCAAGTACACCCCCGTCTTCGAGTGGCTGGGCTGGTTGTTCTATCCGATCGTTGCCCTGTTCGGCATCGAGCATGCCCAGGAACTGGCCCAGGCCAGCGCCGCAGGACTTGCTGAAATGTTCCTGCCGGCGCTGCTGCTGGGTGGCGACGCCGGGATCGATTTCGTCGCGCGCTTTGCCGCCGGCGTGGTCTCGATCTCGTCCATTTTGTTCTTCTCTGCGTCGATTCCCTGCGTGGTGGCGACGCGCATTCCCATCACCCTGTGGCAACTGGTGGTCGTATGGGCCATTCGCGTGGCTCTGACGCTGGTGCTGGCCATCCCCATGGGCATGTTGCTTCAGTAGACGCCAATCCATGGTGTAGCTCGAAAACGACGAAGGCCGGATGCCATGCATCCGGCCTTCGTCATTTGGGGGAGCGGCCAACAGCCCTAGAGGCCTGTATGCAGTGGTGCCCTAGTCCTTCCAGGCAGAGCGCAGCGTGTAGCGGTCCCCTGGATGGATCAGCACGGCGTAGCTGATCAGCAGCTCGTTGGACCAGGTGCGACGGCGCAGGCGCAGGCAGGGCTCCTGGGTGGTAATGGACAGGGCGGCCGCCTGATCGGGCGTCGCCAACACCGCTTCTACCACGTGCTCGATATCGGTGATCGGCCAGGCCTGTATCAGCACCTGGTGAGGCGTCAGTCGAGTAAAGTCGGTGGCCAGATAGTCGGGGACATGGCGTGGATTGACGAAGCGCTCCTCCAATTGGATCGGCACGTCATTTTCATGGTGGACAATGCGAGTGTGAAACACCTTGCTGCCATGGCGCATGCCCAGCTGAAGCGCCACATCTTCGCTGGCGTCGATGGCCTCCGCCGCCTCTACCCGAGCATGGTAGCGATGGCCGCGGCCCTGAACCTCCTCGGCAATGTTGTGGACTTCCATCAGCGAGGACTCGGCCTTGCGCTCGGTGACAAAGGTGCCGGCACCGGGCTGGCGCGTCAGGTAACCGCGCTGGACCAGCTCGCGAATGGCCTTGTTGGCGGTCATGCGGCTGACATTGAAATCCAATGCCAGCTGCTCTTCGCCGGGGATGCGATGATCCGTTGGCCATTCGCCCCGCTGGATCTTGGCGAGAATGTGCTGTTGAATCTCGAGGTAGCGGGGCTGGTTACGCGCCATGTGCCGTCCTTGGTGGTGAACAAGAGTACATGGCGTTAGTGTACCGAGGCAGGGCCTCGTTGGCACCGGCCTTCGTACATCCTGCGTACCTGTCATCGATTTTCTCTGAGGTATCTCTGCATGACCGATGCTCGGCTCTCCAGCCCGGCTGCCCTGCGCAATCGTGAACCCATCTTCGAGGTGCTCAAGGACTACCTTGGCCCACAGGCGCGGGTACTTGAACTGGCCAGCGGCACTGGCGAGCATGCCCTGTACATGACCCAGCGCCGGCCTGGCTGGGTCTGGCAGCCTACCGATATTTCCGAGCCGGCGCTGGCGTCCATCGAGGCCTGGCGTGAATCGCTGACCGATGGTTGTGACAACCTGCTGGCGGCGCAGCGCCGTGACGTCTTGAGTGAATGGCCAGAGCAGCAATTTGACGCCATGGTGGCGATCAACCTGATCCATATTTCGCCGTGGGTGGTGACGGCTGCGCTGATGGAGAAGGCGGCTCTTCATCTGGCCACGGGTGGCGTGCTGTTGCTGTATGGCCCCTATCGGCTTCATGGCGAGCACACGGCGCCGAGCAACGTTGCCTTCGATGAGGACCTCAAGCGGCGCAATCCCGAGTGGGGGATTCGCGACCTTGAAGCGGTGACTGAGCTGGCCGCGAGTGCAGGGCTGAGCCGTGAGGGGCTCCACTCGTTGCCGGCCAACAACCTGGCGCTGGTCTTCCGGCGGGGATAAGCGCCCGCGTCAGCCGAGGACAGTGACAGACGAGGCCACCTACGCGGTGGCCTCGTCACGTTCAGATGTCATGAATCGCTCACAATGCGGGTCAGTCCGCGCAGCGCAAGCGGCGTTTCAACCCGCGTTGTTGAGCCATCGGTGGTAGTCCTCGAGGCCTTCGCGGATGTCGGTGAAGCGGGGCTCGAAGCCAAGGTCCTGCCGGGCGCGGGTGATATCCAGCGGGCTTCCACGCACCACGAACGGGCCAGGCCCCAGGCGCATGCCGCTGTCGTGCCCCAGCATCTCTGTCACCGTATCGACAATCTGCTGGTGAGCCACCGGCACACCACAGGAAATATTGTAGTGGCGGTGCGGCACGCTGGGGGCGTCGAACAGCGCCAGGATGCCGCTGGCGGTATCTTCCACATGGGTCCAGTCGGTGGTCTGGTCGCGTCCATTGGCAGGGGTAACGTTGCTGAGCCCCTCCAGCGGGCCAAACATGGCCTGGTAGACCGCATGCATGTGCGAGGGACGCTTGCCGGGCCCATAGACAAAGAACAGCCTGGCCTGGCGAATGTCCATGCCGAAGGTTTCGCTGTACTGGTCACCGTAGAGTTCGCCGGAGATCTTGGTGGCGCCGTACAGGTCCGTGGCCTTGTAGGGCATGGTCTCGACCTGGGGGCCTGCAGCGTCTCCGTAGACAGCGCCGGAGCTCATGTTGACGACCTTGTTGATGCCCAGTAGCCGACAGGTCTCGTAGACGTTGAGGGTGCCCATGGCATTGATCGATAGATGCTTGAACGGACGAGTCTGGAAGAACGGGCCGGCGATGACGGAAACGCCGTGGATGACGCCTTCCAGCTCATCCTTGTAGCGCAGGAAGGTCTCGAACAGTGTGTGCGTATCCAGCACATCCACCGCCTCGAAGTGAATGTTGTCGCGAACGTCATCCAGATAGTCGAGGCCCATACGGTCAACGTGGGGGGCGGCCATGTCGCAGATGATGACCTTGGTGCCGCGACGGGCGAGCAGGGTGGCGACCCAGGAACCGACGTGACCGAGGCCACCGGTGATCAAAACAGCCATGACAGAACTCCTTCGCAAAGGTGCGGACTGGGGGTGATGAATGAGGTTGAAGGCTGAGGCCAGAACTGAAGCCAGAACTGAAACCAGAACTGAGGCCAGGGCGGCGACCCGTGACCGGTCAGGTCACAGGCCAGGCCCGCGGTTGACTCATTGCAGCATCAGGTTGGGCAGGAACATCACGATGGATGGGAACAGCGTGATGATGATGAGCACCGCCACCAGCGGGATGTAGAACGGCAAGGTGGCGCGCACCAGGGCGGTAAAGGGCAGGTCGGTGATCTTCTGGATGGCGAACAGCACCGTGCCCACCGGTGGCGTGATCAGTCCGATCATCAGGTTGAAGATCATCACTACACCAAAGTGCACCGGATCGATGCCGTACTGGACCACCACCGGCACCAGCAGCGGCGTCAGCAGGAACAGCGCCGGTACCGAGTCGATGAACAGGCCGATAAGCAGAATGAACAGGCTCAGCAGCAGTAACAGCACCACCGGGTCACTGACCGTGGCCAGCAGGAAGTCCGCCACCAGCGCGGTGACCTGATAGCGCGCCAGGATCCAGCTGTACAAGGCACTGCCGGCGATGATCAGCAGCAGCACCGAGGTATCGATGGCCGTATCGCGAAGGATCTGGAAAAACTCGCGCAGGCTGATCGAGCGGTAGACGCAGAACGAGATGATCAGGCAGTACAGCAGCGCCACCACCGACGCCTCGGTCGGGGTAAACAGGCCCGACAGGATGCCCACCAGGATGATCACCGGCGTCAGCATCGGCAGCAGTCCACGGGACAGCGCGCGCATGAACTCCGCCAGGGTAGCGCGGGCGCGGGTCGGGTAGCCGCGGCGATGAGAGATCACCGCGACCATGACCATCAGGCCCGCTCCCATGAACAGCCCCGGCAGAATCGAGCCAAGGAAGATCGCAGCAATGGAGGCATTGGCCAGCGCCCCATAGATGACCGCAGGAATGCTGGGCGGAATGATCGGCCCGATGGTCGCGGAACTGGCGGTGACCGCGGCGCTGAAGTCGGTAGGAAAGCCATCGTCTTCCATGGCCTTGATCTCGACGGCGCCCAGGCCACCGGCATCGGCCACCGCTGAGCCCGACATGCCAGCGAACAGCATGCTGGCGAGCACGTTGACGTGGCCCAGGCCGCCTTTCAGATGGCCGACGGCACAGCGTGCGACGTCAAACACCCGGTCCGAGATGCCGGCCGAGTTCATCAGTCTGCCGATCAGCAGAAACGCCGGAATGGCCAGCAGGGTGAAACTGTTGACCCCGTACAGGGTGCGCTGGGCGATCATTTCCAGCGGAATCTCGGTAAAGCCACGGGTGTAGGCGAGCACCGCAGCCGAGGAGGCAATCATCGCGAAGGCCACCGGCACGCCGAGCATCAGCAGCACGATCAAGCCGATGAACATGATGGCGAAAATTTCCATGGTGCTTACTCCTTGTCGCCGTCGCGAGGGTCAGGTGTCGTCAGACGCTCGATAAAGTCCTCTACCAGCAGCAGCACCATCAGTCCGGCGGCGATCAGTTGCATCAGGTAGAGGTAGGAAAAACTCATGTCGAAGGTACTGGCGAACACGCCGGCGGTACGCTCCATCATGTTGAAGGCGCCGCCCATGATCATGCCCAGCACCAGGATGCTGACGATGTCGGCAAGCATCGCCGCCACGCGTTTCGCCCTGGCTGAGAGCAGGTCCGTGACGATGGTGATGCGAATGTGCTCCTGATAGCGCAGGGCCAGTACCGAGCCCAGGAAGATTTCGGCCAGGAACAGGTAACGCGAGACTTCGTCGGTCCAGGGCACGGCCACGCCGAGGGCGTAGCGGGAGATGACCTGAATGCCCATGACCAGCAGCATCAGGCCGAAGGCGCCGACCACGACAGCGGTCAACAGCCACCAGAAGGCTCCCAGCGCCTTGGCCAGGGTCGAATTGGTCGTCATGGATATCTCCGTGGGCCGCTGACGAATGACAGCGGCAGCAGGCGGTGCATCAGCCGTCCCGCCCCAGGCCTTGGCAGCCTTCAGGTGCCGGGGCGAGACGGCCGCTGCCCCGATTACTGGATCAGCGAGAGCACGTAGTCACGCACGGCGGGGTCGTATTCCTGGGCGATCTGCTCGACCGCTGGACGTGCCGCCTGGCGGAACGCGGCCACATCCGGCTCCACGATCTGCATGCCTTCTTCCTCAAGCTTCTGATACAGCTCGGCCTGGCCATCGGCCACCAGCTGGTCGCCCCAGGCGGTGGCATCGGCTACCGCATCCAGTACCACCTGGCGATGCTCGTCGGACATCTCCTGATACAGGTCTTCGTTCATCAGCCAGTGGAAGAAGGAATAAACGTGCTCGGTGCGACTGACGTAGTCCTGCACCTCGTAGAGCTTACCGGCGTAGATGTTGTCGACCGGGTTCTCCTGCATCTCGATGACGCCGGTCTGCAGTGAGGTGTACACCTCTGGCCAGGCGATGGGGCTGGGCAGGGCACCGATCTCACCCCACACCGCGACCCATGGAGCAATCTCCGGCACGCGCATGCGCACGCCGCTGACATCCTCCGGAGTCTCGACCGCTGTCTTGGCGGTCAGGTTGCGAGGGTTGCGGGCAGACAGGCCGACCAGGCGCATGTTGCCCTTGGCGATCAGACTCTGGTTGAGCGCCTCGCCCATCTCTCCCTCATAGATCTTGCGCGCCTGGTCGCTGGAGTCATAGACGAAGGGCAGGTCGGCGGCAGCGAACTCGGGGGCATACAGCGTCATGGGCATGGAACCGCCCAGGGCAATGGCGTACTCGCCGTAGCTGGCTCCCTCGAGGTGGTCCCGTTCACCGCCCACCTCGGTACCCAGCAAGGTGACGGTCAGCTCACCATCGGTATTGGACTCGATGGTGTCCTTCAAGCGTTCACCGATCTTGAACATCGCATGGGAAGGATCGGTATGGATGGCGATAGCCAGATCCTCGGCTGCGGCGGTGCCGGCGGAAGCCAGAGAAATGGCGGTGACAAGCGCAAGTGGGGTGAGGCGGCGTGGGTTCATTGTGATTATCTCCTCGGGACGTGAGCGGCGTGACGGCTCAGCGGGAAAGTCGGGCAAACGAGGGTATGCCCTGGCGTCATCCACCAAGGTAGTCGATGGTCTTTGGGTAGCGCTACCATTTTGATGGTAGCGCTACCCATACTTTGGTCTTGGGTTACACTGCGCAGCAGGACGGGGATGATGTCCTTATGTGTTTTACAGCCCGAGACCGCTTTCCCGCGCAGCGGACGGTCGCGGGCACGACAAGCGAGATCGAGGAACCCCATGGACAGACAGGAAGGTCGTTCACGCAAGCGTCACCGTGGTCAGGGCCGCGTCACCCTGGCGGATGTGGCGCGCCAGGCTGGCGTGGCGCCCATCACCGTATCGCGAGCGCTGAACACGCCGGGGCGGGTCTCAGAAGCGGTAAAGGCGCGGGTGGATGCGGCGGTAGAGGCGCTTGGCTATGTACCGAACCTTATTGCGGGGGGGCTGGCCGCCGCGGGTACCCGGGTGATTCCGGTGATCGTGCCATCGCTGGCCATCCTGACCTTTATCGAAGTCATCGACGCCATCCAGAAACGGCTCGAGGCCGCCGGCTATCAGATGCTGCTGGCCACCACCGACTGGGATCTGGATCGCGAGGCAGGGCTGGTCGACACCGTGCTGGGCTATTCACCCTCGGGTGTCATCCTGACCGGATTGCGCCATCACCCTCGGGTGATCACCCGCCTCAAGGAATGGGGGCGTCCGGTGGTCGAAATCATGGAGGTCGGGGAAGATCCCATCGACATGAACGTGGGCGTCGATGGACTGGCGCTGGGGCGTGCCATGGCGCGCCACCTGCTGGACAAGGGCTATCGCCGGATCGTCTTTGCCGGGTCCCATCTGGGGCATGACTATCGTGCAGCCCAGAGGCTCGAGGGACACCAGCAGGCGCTGGCTGAGGCAGGGCTTCCACAAGGGCCGGTACTTGAATACGCCGAGCCTGCTTCCTACGCGGTGGGGGCGAGGGCACTGGCAGATCTGCTGGCGATGACGCCCCGGCCGGACGCGGTGGCCTGTTCCAACGACATCCTGGCGAGCGGCATCCTGCTGGCCGCGAGCAAGCAGGGCATCCGTATTCCGGACGAGCTGGCGGTAGGGGGGTATCTGGGACTGCCGTTGGCCGAGCACCTGTCGCCCCCACTTACGACACTGGCGGTGGCGCGCAGTGACATGGGACGACAGGCAGCCGAGCTATTGCTGCAGCGACTGGAGGGAATGACACCAGCGGAGCCTGTGCGGGACCTGGGCTTCACCCTGGTGGAAGGGGGCAGTACCTAAGACGCTGCTCAGTTATCCGGTACCACCCCGGGCTCCCGGTAGATCACCCCTTCACGCTGGCGCTCCTGCTCGGACTTGTGCTCATCCACCGGCGGCACCCCCCAGACGGTTTCCTTGCGGCCGTCATCGTAGGAGTAGGTGGTGCACCCGCTGAGACTGGCCAGCAGCACGCAGGCCAGCAACGAGCAGGACAACACCAGGCGCGCGCTACGTCCTTGCGCTGCAGGCGTGCGGTCAGTGCTGCGGCCTGACCGGGCCAGGTGAAGCGGTGTGAAATCGGGCATGTTGACTCCCTGTCAGAGGCGGCGAGGCCTTGGGACGGCTCGTGATGCATCAGTATACCTGCTGAGGGCTAGATCAGCAGCGGTACATAGACCACCAGCAGCAGCACGCCGATCAACCCCAGCAGATAGGGCAGAATCGCCCGAGTGATGCGCTCAAGCGGTAGCTGCGTCACTGACGATGCGACATACAGATTGATCGCCACCGGGGGCGTGATCATGCCAATGGCCAGCCCCACCACGATGATCAGGCCGAAGTGCACCGGGTCGATGCCGAGTTGTGTGACCAACGGCAGCAGTACCGGTGTCAGGATGATCAAGGCGCTGGCGGTCTCGATAAACACCCCCGTCAGCAGGATGACCGCCACGACCAGCAGCAGCACGATGTAGGGATTGGTCGACAGCGACAGCACCGATGACGCGATCTGGGCCGGAATCTGCGCACTCGACAGCGTCCAGCTGAGCACCGCGGAAGTGGCGATGACCAGCATGATCACCGAGGTGGTGATGGCCGACTGGATCATCACGCGGTAGACGTCCTTGAGACTGAGGTCGCGATAGACGAACAGCGACACCAGCAGCGCATAGACCACCGCGACGACCGCCGCCTCGCTGGGGGTGAAGATGCCCGAGAAGATGCCACCCAGGATGATGACCGGTGTCATCAGTCCCCAGCTGGCGGCGCGCAAGGTGCGTGCAATGGTCGCCAGTGACAGCGGACTACCGTGGGGATACTGACGTCGATGGGCCTGGGCCAGAGCAATCCCGCCGAGCCCGAGTCCCATCGCCAGTCCTGGCAGGAAGCCCGCCAGAAACAGATCGGACACCGACTCCTGGGCGATCACCGCATAGATGATCATCGGCACCGATGGCGGGATGACCACCCCGATGGTGCCGCTGGCCGCGATCAGACTGGCCGCGGAGGCCGGATCGTAGCCCTTGCGCTTGAGCTCGGGCACCAGGCTGGAGCCCACCGCTGCGGTGGTGGCAGCACCTGAGCCAGAGATGGCGGCGAAGAACATGCCGGCGAGTACCGAGACCAGGGACAATCCGCCCTTGAGGAAGCCGAATAGGCTGTCGGCGAAGTCCACCAGCTTGCGACTGACCGCGCCCTGTGCCATCAGGTCACCGGTCAGGATGAACATCGGCACCGCCACCAGCGCAAAGGTATTGATGCCCTGGAACATCTGTTGCGGCACGACGGCCAGCGGCGTGCCCTGCATGACCAGCGTGGCCAGGGTGCTGGCACCGATGGTGAAGGCGATGGGCACGCCCAGCAGCATCAGCATGAAGAAGGCAATGAGCAACAGCAGCATCAGGCATCACCCCCATGGTGGGCGGTCGTCCGTCCGGCGATCTCGTTGAGTATGGCGACGAGGGTGGTCCACGCCATCAGCACCGCCGTCAGCGGCATCACCGCATACACCCAGGTCATCGACAGGCGCAGTGAGGCTGACTTCTGAAAGCTCTGAAGTTGCATGTAGTTCCAGCCGATGATGGCCAGCGCCACCAGGAACACCAGGACGCACAGGTGCGCGCACAGGCGAGCCGCCTTGCCGCTGACGCCGGGCAGGGCATCCACAACGAAAGTGACGGCGATGTGGCGGCCGGAGCGATAGGCCAGGGTGGCGGCCAGGAAGGTGATCCAGACCAGCAGGAAGCGGGCGACCTCTTCGGTCCAGCCGACGGCGGTGAAGGCCACCCGTGAGACGATCTGCAGGGAAATGACGCCAATCAGCGCCGCCATGGCGATAAACACCACGGGGCGCGTGACGGCGTCGAGTCCCTGCTCAAGACGTTCGAGCAGGGACAGCACTTAGTTTGACTCCTGTTGCGCCTGTGCAGACTGCCCCAGCGCTTCCTGGATGCGCGGCAGGTAGTCACCGAACTGGTCGCCGTAGGTCTCGTATACTGGCGTTACCGCCTGCTGGAAGGCGGCGATATCCGGCGATTCCTCGATGGTCATGCCTGCCTCGCGCAGCTCGGCCAACTGCTGTTCCGCCATGGCCGCGTTCTGTTCGCGCTCGTATTCTGCTGCCTGCTGCGCGGCCGATGCGACCACTTCCTGGGCGGCCTCGGGCAGCTTCTGCCAGCTGGGCATGCCCATCACGAAGATGGCGGGTGCATAGGTGTGGCGTGACAGCGTCATGTAGTCCTGGGTCTCGTTGAGCTTGAACGAGTGGACCACGTTGATCGGGTTTTCCTGGCCGTCGATGGTGCCTTGCTGCATGGCCGTCAGGGCTTCGGTCCAGGCCATGGGCACGGCGTTGGCACCCAGCTCGCGGAAGGTGTCGACGTAGACCGGGTTTTCCATCACACGGATGCGCAGGCCTTCGATGTCTTCCGGGGTCTTCACCGGACGCTCGGAGTTGGTCAGGTTGCGGAAACCACGCTCAGCGTAGGCCAGGCCCTTGAGATTGACGTCCGCCAGCTTGTCGAGCAGCTCCTTGCCGATCGGTCCGTCCAGCACCGAGTAGGCCTCTTCCGGTGACGCGAACAGGAACGGCAGTTCAAACACGGCCATGGGCTCGACAAAGTTGGCGACCGGACCATTGGTGATCACGCCCATGTCGACGGTGCCGATCTGCATGCCTTCCAGCAGCGTGCGCTCATCACCCAGGGTGGCGTTGGCAAAAATCTCTACATCGACCTTGCCATCGGTACCGGCTTCTACCAGTTCCTCGAACTTGGTGGCGGCCAGGTGAAAGCCATCCTGCTCGTTGACCACGTGGGCCAGGCGCAGAGTGATCGGGTCCATGTCGGCGAAGTCGTCCGCCAGGGCGACAGGGGCGGCGAGCACAGAACCCGCAGCGATGGCAGCGGTGAGCGTAGCGAGGGCGAAGGGCGAGGACCGGCGTGACGCGAGATGGCGTGTCATGACACTTCCTTGGAGTCGTGTTCAGCGAAGCAGGGCGCCTCATCCCGAGCCGAATCATCGAGATGATTCGGACGGGAAGATAACGCACCTTGATTTTTAAGGGCTTTTATTTAGAGGCTGAAGGTCTTCAGCCACAAGGAATCATGCCGGAAGCGGCGCCACGCGGTCAATTCGGGGGGAGAGGTGCCATCAGCCCTTGAGGTGATCGGCGTTGTGCAGTTCACGCTGATCCGCGGGGGGCGGTGTCCACTGATAGATCCAGGTCTCGGTCAGGGGATTGCCGTCCTTGTCACGCAGGTACAGGCGCAGGTTGATCGGCTCGCTGCCGTCGTCCGGTGGTACGACGTCGAACATGGCGCGGTAGCCTTGGATCGCAGCCAGCGGGCGGGCCGAGGTGATTTCGATCTCGCCGGCGCTGGCCTCGATCACGGCCTCCACGTCCACCTCCTGGTCGTCGTCGAAGGGGAAAGGCCCGCCACGGAAGTCGACGGCAAACCGCCAGCTGAAGTACTCGCGCAGCTGGCCGACGACGCCCCCAAGCCCTGTGCGGGTGGCGACGCAGCGGGCCAGGCTGGGCTGGCGGGCGGGCAGGTCATACCAGCTGAGGCGGTAGGAGTAGCGCAGCTCCTGGCCCGGCTCCACCGGTGTCTGTGGGCGCCAGTAGGCCACGATGTTGTCGAAGGTTTCGTCCTTGGCCGGCAACTCCACCAGGTCGATGCTGCCTTCCCCCCAGCCTTCGGTGGGCTCGACCCAGACGCTGGGACGGCGATCGTAGTAGACGCCGTCATCCTGATAGTGGTCGAAGTCGTGATCGCGCTGGGCGAGGCCAAAGCCCTGAACATCGGTGGCGGCGTAGGCGTTGTAGCGCAGGCTGGAGGGGTTGACCAGGGGACGCCACAGCCATTCGCCGTCGCCGGTGTGAATGCTCAAGCCGTCGGAATCATGGATCTCGGGGCGCCAGTCGTAGTTGACGTCGCGGTCGTTCTCGCCGACCAGGTACATGCTGGTCAGTGGTGCGATGCCCAGTCGTTCGATGGCCTTGCGTGGATACAGCGTGGCGGCGACATCCATCACCACACCTTCAACATTGCGGCGGATGTCGAAGCGGTAGGCCCCGGTGGTGCTTTCCGACTCGAGCAGCGCATAGACGATCACGCTGTTGTCGCCGTCGGGCTGCTCCAGCCAGAAGCGGGTGAAGTCCGGGAACTCCTCCGGCGTATCGCGGGCGGTATCGATGGCCAGGCCGCGGGCCGACAAGCCGTATTGCATGCTCTGGCTGACCGCGCGGAAATAGCTGGCGCCAAGGAACGAGGCAATATCGCGCTCCGGGTCCTGATGATGGTGCAGGCGGAATCCCGCAAACCCGAGCTGCGGCGACAGCGCGTCGGTATCGACGACCGGGCTGTCGTCTTCACCGCCAAAGCGAAACAGCTCGGGGTCGTAGGCCAGCTCCTGGGCCTGCCCCTCGCTGACCTGGTAGATCCTCACCGGCGTGGTAAAGCCCCTGCCCAGATGAAACAGCTGTCCCGTGTAGGGGCCATTGCTGTCCTTCCACAGGGCGTGGTCGGCGCGATAGCCGATGGACTGGTAATCGTCCCAGGACAGCGACTTCAGCTGTTCAGGCAGTTCGCCCTCGTGATCGTCGTGGGGCTGCTGTGACAGGTGCCGAGCAAAGCCCTTGAGCCAGGCGTAGTCAAAGGCCACCTTGTCGCCGGTGGTGTTCAGGCGCTGGTCCATCGCCGCGAGCAGGGGGGAAATCGGCAGGGCATAGGCGCTTAGCGCGGTGGCGGCCTTCAGAAAATCACGTCGCTGCATGTCCATCATCCTTGTGGTGAGCAAATGCCGTGTCAGCAGGTGGCTGCTGTGAAGTGCGCGGTACGGGCCAGGGAAGACCCGAGCATCCAGCGCTACGACTGCTCGAATCAGCAAAGGTTCACCGATGGGAAGATCGTCGACGCGGTGACCGCCAGCAGCCGATGCGTCGATAGATCCGTGGGGAAGGCAGCGAAGGGGAAAGGCAGCGAAGGGGAAAGGTGTCGTAGGAAAGATGGCGGGGAAGGATGGCGGGGCAAATGTGCCTGTTATTGTTACCATGCTAATTAAATGCTAGTCTTCGCGGCCGCCCTGGGCGCTCATCGAGCGAAGCATTGGGCACGTTGACCTGTGCATGGCGCATCACCGCCGCCCCCCAGGGAAGGATGACGGCGAAGTGAGCGATTTCGAGCAAGAGGAACCCCATGACCCCCGATCAGCGCTTCAAGTGGCTAGTGCGCCTGGCCTTGGGCCTGTTTGTCCTGATGTTTGGCTATTTTGTGGTGGCCGATACCTACATGCCGATGACCCCGGAAGCGCGAGTCATGCGTCCGGTCGTGCGTATTGCGCCGGAAGTCAGTGGCCCGGTGGCCCGTGTCGACGTGTCCAACAATGTCCACGTCGAGGCTGGCGATGTGCTGTTTCGTCTGGATCCCGCGCCGTTCGAGCTGGCGCTGGAGCAGGCGCAGCTAGAGCGGGAGGCCGCGCGCCAGGAAAACGACACCCTGGGCGCGAGTATCGCCTCCGCCAGAGCGACCTTGGATGCCGCCAGGGCGCGAGCACAGGAGAGCCGCCAGGAGCGCAGTCGCGGTGAGCGTTTGATTGGCCAGGGCAGTATCTCGCGGCAGCGGCTGGATGGCCTGGTGGCCACTGATCGCCAGGCGCAGGCAGAGGTCAAGGCAGCCGAAGCGGAAGTGGCGCGCCTGGAGGTGGAGCTGGGGGCTGAAGGCGACGCCAACCTGCGCCTGCGTCAGGCCCGTAACGCGGTGGAACAGGCGCGCCTGGACCTGGAGCACACCGTGGTGCGCGCCCAGCACTCCGGCATCATCAGTAACCTGCAGCTGGAAGTGGGCGACTACGCCACCCAGGGGCAGCCGCTGGTGGCGCTGATTTCCGACGAGCTGGACGTGATCGCTGATTTTCGCGAAAAGAGTCTGCGCAAGGTCGCGGCCGGTGATGATGCCAGGATCGTGTTTGATGGCCTGCCCGGCCAGGTGTTCAGTGCCCGGGTCGAACAGCGTGATGCCGGTGTCCGCGATGGCCAGGTCAGCGCCGATGGCAACCTGGCGGACATACCGACCACCGACCGTTGGCTGCGCGATGCGCAGCGTCTGCGCCTGCATCTGACGCTGACCGATGATGTGCCTCAACGGCTGCCGACAGGGGCTCGTGCCACCGTGCAGCTGTTTCCCGGTGACCATCCCATCGCCCATCCGCTGGGGGCATTGCAAGTGCGGCTGATGTCCTGGCTTCACTATGTCTATTGATCGCTCTCGATCCTCTGACAGCGCACGGTCGTCTGATACGCCCGTGCCGAGCGACACGCCCGCACCGCGGCCGTCGAAACTCAGCCGCAACGACTTGCGCCAGTGCCTGCGCATCGCGGTAGGCGCCTGGATCGGTTTTCTGGTGAGCCAGTTGATGCATTGGAACTACGGCGTCTTCTTTACCGTGTTTCCGATGTTTCTGCTGGGCATCATTCCCGTGTTCAATGCCCATGTGGTGCGTCAGTTCCTGGGCAATGCCTGTCTCAACGTGGTGGAAATCAGCCTGGTGGTGGGCCTGACCCAGCACCTTCCCGCGGTGATGACCGGCCTGGTGTTCCTGATGTTTCTGGGGCGCTTCACCTTGATGGCGCGCGGGCCGCTGTTCGTGTTTGGTGCCAATGGGGTACTGACCCTCAGCATCATGCTGCATTTTTCCAGCTATCCCGATCTCGACCTGTTCGACCTGCTGACCAGCAATACCGTAGCCAGCCTGTTGGCGGTGGCAATCGCGGCGCTGATGCATAGCGTCTTTCCTGACGTTGACCCGCGCCAGCCGCCTCCGCCCCAGCTCAAGAGCGTGTCGCTGCAGCGTCACCAGGCATTGATTGGCGCGATTACCGCGACGCTGTCGTTTCTGGTGTTTCAGCTGCTCGATCTGCGCGATTCCCTGTCGGCGCAGATGGCGACCATCCTGATTCTGTTCGCCCTTGGCTATCACGGCGCCAAGGCGTCAGCTCATCGTCGGGCGATAGGGACCTTGCTGGGCTGTAACCTGGCGCTGTTGCTGCAGTTGATTCTGTTCACCAAGAGCAGTCACCTGCCGCTGGTGCTGCTGGCCTACGGCATTGGCCTGCTGCTGTTTGCTCGCGAGCACGTTATCGAAAAGGCCGGGTCGGGTATCGGCTTTGGCGGGCTCACGACGCTGGGCATCCTGTTTGGCCAGTATCTTCGCCCCAACCAGGACCTGGTGGTGGATGCGCTGTACCGGTTCAGCTCGATGTGCGTCGCCCTGATGGCGACCTTGGTGGCCATGGCCGTGCTGCATCGATTGCTGGATCTGTGGCCGGCGGTATCCAGTCGCGGCGACGACGATAAGGGCTGAGGTTTTTTGGCTGAGTGTTAGGGGGTGAGTGTCGCGGGCTGAAGACTCCCATCGCCGGACCAGGCCTACGCGTACAGATAGGGGCCGTACCTCCACGGCCCCCTATTCGACCCTTTCCGACCCCATCCGACCCTATCCGACCCTATTCGATAGTGTGTCGATAGTGTCGTTCGTCACGTCCCGCTGCCGTCAGGCCGTTGGCCTCTATGCCAATCTACTCCTTGCTGGCCAGCGTCTCTTCGCCCGGCACCGGTATGGTCACCAGCCCGTAGGAGTGCACCTCGGCACTTCCCGGATAGGCGTCGACCACGCTAAGGCTGCCGTCCTCTGGATCGATGCCGAAGACCCAGGTCTTGCCGGTGTTACCGCTGATGACATTGACATAGTGGCCGTCGGCGCTCAGGTCCATGTCGGCGAAGTACTCGTTGTAGTCCTCGGCGCGGTAGGCGGCTTCCTCGAGCAGGGCGATGCTGCCATCTTCCGGGTCGATGCTATAGGTCGACAGGCTGGACGTGTGGGAGTTGGTGGTCCAGGCGTAGCGTCCGTCCGCCGAGGTGGTGACCCAGCAGGCGGCCTGCTCGCCACCCCAGATGTCGGCTCCCGTCATCACATCCGCCGACACCATGGTGAGCTGGCCGTCGGCGTCGATGTCATAGGACGACATCGAGCCGGTCTGGCCCTCGTACTCCTGCAGGAAGGGGTACTTGGCCTTGCTCTCTTCCGAGGATGGATGGAACTGATAACCCTGGGTGATATAGCGGGTCTCGGTAACCAGCAGGGTACTGTGGCCATCGGGCCGAGTGATCAGCTTGGTGCCGATGGGCAGCGCGAAGAAGCGGTCCTCCGACAGGTGCGGCGACGGCAGGCTGGATACTGGCGTCTGCGACAGCAGGCCATCGTCGTCGACCGCGTAGACGTGCACCATTCCGGTAAGAAAGCCCACCACGGTGAGGTACTTGCCGTCCTCGGTAAATTCCATGCTGACCGGTGAGTCGTCCAGTGCCCGCAGTGAATTGGCGAGCTCCGTCAGCTGGCCGTTTCCATCGATGGTGAAGCCCTTGATCACGCCGGGCTCGTCGTTGGCCCCGTTGGTGCTGGCGACGTACACCAGCCCGGCATGGCCATCGATGGCCTTGGGCTTGGCCCCGCCAGCGTCAACCACGTTGTTGAGGGTAAGGGTCAAGTCGTCTTGTACGTGCAGCGATGACAGGGTGCCATCGCCGATGTTGGCCACCAGCACATTGCGGTCGTCGGCGGAGCGCCAGACGCCATAGGCCGATCCCAGCGGATCAAGGCCGCCATCCATGCCGTTGCCAGCGCCACCGGTGGGGTATTCGCCGATCTTTTCCAGGGTGCCGTCATCAAACTGACGCCAGGCCACTAGCGAGTTCTGTTGCTGATGGTTGGTGGCGACGTACACGCCCCCGGTCACTTCCTTGGCCATGGTCGGCAGGGAAACCGAGAGCAGCAGCGCTGTCATTACGACGGGTGTCTTCATAGGGGTGCCTCTTCCTCGGCCTGCTCCTGGGGCTGCCCGTCAAACTGTGCTCGACAGGCGCTTAGTTCAGGTAAATCTTAGGCAAGAATGGCGGCCATGAAGGCTTTTAACTGTCGTCAAACGAGCGTTGCTCGCGGAAGATGCGCAATTCCGTGCTACGGCTAGGCGATGTCCGAAAAGTCGGCGAGCGAAGGTTAGACAAGGCAAAAATCGGTGAAAAAGCGCAGTTTACGGGGTGTAAATGAGCATTTTGACCGGGCTGGCGCACCAGCCTATTTTTAACGCTGTATTACCGAGCGCAGGCACTTTTCAGACGAGCCCTGCGGCTCCTGGGACAGGGCGCGGCGGTCCCACGGCGGCGGGTCCCCGACCTGTTCCGTGACGTAGTCGACGAACAGCGCCACCTTGCGCGGCCCCAGGCGAGACGCGGCGTAAAGCAGGTGAATGGACCGCTCTTCCGGGGCCACCTCCCACTGCCATTCGTTAAGCAGCGCTACCAGGCTGCCTTCATCCAGCTCCTTGGCGATCATCCAGGATGGAAACAGCACGATGCCCTGGCCCAGTACCGCGGCGTGGCGAAGGCTCGGCGCGTCGTCACTGTGCAGCGAGCCGTCCACGTCCAGGCGCTGAAAGTCCGCCGCGCCAGGTTGGCGCCAGAACCAGCGCTGGCGGCCGTACTCACCCTGGTAGCGCAGGCAGTCGTGGTCGAGCAGGGCGGCCGGAGATGTCGGGGTGCCAGCTGTCGCGAGGTAGTCAGGAGACGCCGCCACGATATAGCGCATGGGCGCCAGCGTGCGTGCGACCAGGTTGGAGTCGGTCAGTGGGCCGACGCGGAAGGTCACGTCGGCTGCGCTGCGCACCGGATCGACGAACTGGTCGGTCAGGCGTAGTTCTGTCGTGACCTTGGGGTAGCGCCGGGAGAAGCCACGAATCAACGGCACGACCTGGCGCTCGCCAAAGGCGACCGGGGCGTTGATGGTGAGGGTGCCGGCCGGTTCATCCTTGGCCGCGGTGATGTTCTCCGTGGCCGCGTCCAGGTCGGCAAGCACAGGACGAATCGCCTCGATGTAGTGCTTGCCTGCCTCGGTCAGCTCCACCGCGCGGGTGTGTCGGTGGAACAGGGCTTGCCCCAGGCTGCGCTCCAGCGTCTGAATCTGCCGTGAAATGGATGACACCGCACGATGGCTGCGGTGTGCCGCGGCGGTGAAGCCGCCAGCATCCACGACCAGCCGAAAGGTGCGTAGCGCGTTCAGGTCAACGTTGCCTTTCATGCAATAAACCTTTGCCATCATAGCGATTGTCGCAAGTGTTTATAGGTGCACAATGGGACACCGTCAATCCACAACGACGGCTACCGTCTAGGGATATCTTCATGCAGAAAGGCAACGCACTTGTTGTCGGTGCGACCGGCATCACCGGTGGCAACCTCGCCCAGTACCTCGTCGCCAGTGGCTGGACCGTCTACGGCATGTCGCGCAGTGGCACCACCACCAGCGGCGTCATCCCGGTCGCGGCTGACCTGCTCGATCCGCAGGCCACCGCCGACGCCCTGGCAGGGCTGCCGATCAGCCACGTGTTCTACTGCACCTGGACACAGCGCAGCACGGAGCGGGAAAACGTCGAGGCCAATGGCGCCATGATGAATCACCTGTTCGCCGCGCTGGACCCTGCGCGCCTCGAGCACGTGTCTCTGGTGACGGGCACCAAGCAGTACCTGGGATCCTTCGAAGCCTATGGCAGCGGCCAGGTGGAGACGCCGTTTCGCGAGTCCGCTGAGCGGGTGCCGGGTCCCAACTTCTACTACACCCTGGAAGACATCATGCTGGAGGTGGCGGAACGCTACGGCATCCGCTGGAACGTGCACCGTCCCCATACGGTGATCGGCTACGCCTCCGGCAACCTCATGAACATGGGCACCACGCTTGCGGTGTATGCCTCGATCTGTCGGGCCACCGGTCGGCCGTTCATCTTCCCGGGGTCACAGCAGCAGTGGAACTACCTGACGGACCTGACCGATGCCCTGCTGTTGGCCCGCCAGATGGAATGGGCCGCGCTGGCGCCGGGAGCGGCCAACCAGGCCTTCAACACGGTCAACGGTGACACCTTTCGCTGGCGCCGGATGTGGCGGGAGATTGGCGAGTACTTCGGCCTCGAGGTGGGCGAATGCCCCCAGACCCCACAGCCTCTGGCAGAGCAGATGGCCGGTATCGAGGACACCTGGAAGGACATTGCCAAGCGCCATGACCTGGTCCAGGACGATGTCAGCAAGCTGGCGTCCTGGTGGCACACCGACGGCGACCTTGGCCGCACCCAGGAGTGCGTGAACGATATCAACAAGAGCCGCGAGTTTGGCTTCCACGAGCATCGCGAGACCCGGGCGGTCTTCCTCGACCTGTTCGACCGCTTGATCGCGGAGCGGGTGATTCCACCGGTGGCGTAAGCCAACATCGCTGTCGCCGCACGTTCGGGCCAGGCCATAACAGGCCTGGCCCGCTTGTGTTTTGCCCCTGGGACTGCCTATAGCCTGGCGACCGGCAGCTCGTCCCAGCGGGTGGTGTAGCGGGGTGTGCGGTGTTCGCACTTCAGTTGCCAGGCGGCGTTGTCACTGGCCTTGCCGAGGCTCAGTGCGCCGCGTCCGTGCTTGCGGTTGATCGCGTCCAGAGTATCCATCAGGCGTTCATTGCGCTGGGTATCGGCGCTTTCGCTGGCGAAGATGTCATGCTGCAGGGTGGCCTTGTCCTGCAGGTCGAGGAGCATCACCCCCGCCTTCATGTACTGGTGGCCCTGGCGATGCATGCGTGCCAGCGCCTGGGTCGCGGTGGCCACTATGGCCAGGCTGTCGTCGCTGGCGGTAGGGAGTGGCACCACCAGCGACGGATGATGCTGGGGTTGGTCGGGGCGGTGGCGATTGGTACGCAGAAAGACCTGCACCGCTCGGGCAACGCTGCCCTGGCGGCGAAGCTTTTCAGCACCGCGCGTGGCGTGGGCGCGCACGGCCTGGCGCAACTGCTCCAGGTCCCCGGTGGGGCGCCCGAAGGAACGGCTGGTCATGATGCGCTCCCTGGGGACATCGCTGTCTTCCGGGGCCAGGCAAGACTCTCCTCGTAGCTCGCGCACGGTGCGCTCCATCACCACGCTGAAGTGGCGGCGCACGTGCTTCGGGTCTGCTTCTCGCAACTGCCAGGCCGTGTGGATGCCAAGCGTTGCCAAGCGCGCCGCACTGCGGCCGGCCACGCCCCACACCTCGGCCACCGGCAAGTGCTCCAGCCAGCGTTGGGTGTCTGTGCTGTCTGCTTCCATCAGGCAGACGCCATGGCCGTTGGGGTCCTTCTTGGCGCGATGGTTGGCAATCTTGGCCAGGGTGCGGCTGCTGGCAAGACCCACGCCTACCGGTATCCCGGTATGCCGCTGCACCGTGCGTCTCAATTCAACACAGTGGCCGATCAGGTGATCGCTGGCGAAGCCCTCGAAGTCCAGAAAGGACTCATCGATGCTGTAGACCTCTACCTGGGGGCAGAAGGTGTTCAGGGTCTCCACCACTCGTCGTGACATGTCCCCGTACAAGGTGTAGTTGCTCGACAGCAGGACGCATTGGCGCTTCAGGCGCTGGTCGATCTGGAAGGCGGGGATGCCCATGGGCACGCCGAGATCCTTGATTTCCTGACTGCGAGCGATGACACAGCCATCGTTGTTGGACAGCACCGCCACCGGCTTGCCGCGCAGGCGCGGATCAAACACCCGCTCGCAGCTGACGTAGAAATTGTTGCAGTCGACCAGCGCGATCATGACGGCGTGCCCTGGTAGGCCGAGCTGGCATGACGGCGGGACGTCCCTTGCGGCAGCGCATGGATGCTGTGCGTCACCACTCCCCATACATCGCAGTCGTGGCCGTTCAGGGCAATCGGCGGGTAGGCCTCGTTGGCCGCCAACAGATAGGGCCGGTCGCCCAGCTTGCCCAGCTGCTTGCAGGTCAGCTCACCGTCCACGCTGGCGATCAGCACCGCGCCCTGGCGCGGCTCCAGCGACCGGTCGACGATCAGCAGGTCGCCGTCGAAGATGCCGAGTTCCTTCATCGACTCGCCCTTGGCGCGCAGATAGAAGGTCGAGCTGGGGTGGGGCACCAGGTGCGCCACCAGATCGAGCTGGCCTTCCAGATAGTCATCCGCCGGCGATGGAAAGCCCGCGCGAACCTCGCCAGCCGCCAACGGCAGCGGAGCCCGCGGCGCCCGCTCATCCACCCGACCCAGCACCTCGAGATGCACCGTCATGGTTCCGCCCTCATCGGTATAGCCAAACGAGCAACAAGATTGATGTGGTGCATGGTGCCTCCCGCAACGGATAGATACTGTTCGTATGTACAGTATCAGCAGCAGAAAGCCTCCGCCAGCCAGGCAGCACCCGGACCAAAGTTGGCTTGGTGGCCCTTTGGCGTGTCCCGGCGGGGTGGGTGGGGAGGGAGAGTCGGATGGCAGGACAAAACGGGTAAGGTGGGAAGAGGCGGATGGCAGGACAGGATGGGTGAGGCGAGAAAGGGTAGTTGTAGGAGTCATCTGAACTGATGTCGACGCCGGATGTGTTGGATAAGCGACTGCTTACTTGTGGAGGTGATTGTTTCGCGGCGTTTTTCCTAGAATTAAGTATGTAAGAAGGGATGTAACTGTGTGTCACATCTGTTTGCCGTAAACAAACGAGATTTTAACGTTCTTAGTACATCGAAGTTTGTCGTCGTAATTAGACAAAAGGAAGGGGGCGAAAACTGGCGACATGGCTTGTTTCGCAGTAGTCTTCGAAAAACTGTGCTGTTTTTGGCGGTGTGTTTGTACCGGGTAGGCTGGCAATGGGAGTAGTAGGGGGAGGGCGCATGCGGAATGAGATACAGATGAGTTGTACAAGGTGACCGCTTTCGACATGAAGCTGACATGGCGGCAAAGGCCGACAGCTTGTTCATTGAGGGGGTAGCATGCACTATCACTAATGACAGGTAGACGAGTTATACTTAAGTTTCTATAGTTAGAGCCTGAGGGGCTCTTAATGAGAAGAGCATAACATTCTTAGACGCGTGCTCGTGGAAGTAGATAAATGAGCGATCTTTCGAATACCTGTTAACTGCTCAGTTTGATTTTCTACGTATACTCCGGTTCTTCAGGATGGTTTATTTTGGCTAAAGAGGCGATGAAATTTTGCGATTATACTTGTTAAGAGATTCGCACGTGTGGGCGGTTTTCACTTCACATACGCTGAGGCCTCTGAAAAGGGCCGTTCAGAGTATTTGAAAATTTCAGCAGAAATTGAAACGTTCGGTAGGGTTGAGTTCCAAGAAAGACTAGAAGAACTCAAGCAACTGCGGGATTTGGCAAGGCTGCAGGCCACTGTTTTCTCGGCAATGCCGTTTGAGGCTTAAATTTACGATTTTGCGTCGGTTCCCACGGTGACAATTACGTTCGGAATCATCTAGGTCGGCTTGACGTCCTCTCAAAGTGGTTGGTTATTCTGCGTCTTGTTGGGGGTGGAACTACCCAAAGGCGAAGCTCCGTATGCTGCGTTGAAGACTCTATTTTTTGAGCGTAACCGGTTGGTGCACTCTAAGTCAGAGCTTTTCGAATTCGATAACCCTGAGCGACACTTTGCCAAAGTGAGGAAGCGGGAAAGGGAGTTTGAAAAAATGTCCATACTCCTTTTCGCGCGCTAGTCTTAATGTCGCTGTATTTAGAAAATGTCTAGATGTCTACTATAATCCATTGCCGTCGTATGGCAAACTTAACGCGTCTCGACGCCGTTACTATGCTGAGCTAAAATCTCTGATTGGCGAATGCCTCAATGTGGTGGAAAAAATTGGCTGCAGCTAGAAATTTGCTGCATGACGATCGACTCGCTTGCGCTAAGCCCTTACGCTAATTCAAACGGTGATGAGCAAAAGCGGTGAAAAAACAAGGAGTTGCTATAATTGAGTGGAAAAATGTAAGATTCTTAGCCATACAAAGAGCTGGTTACGATGCTGGCACTTACCGGATGTACATCGACTTTGAAGATGATGATTCTCACTATATATATTGTCGTGCTCCCTAAGAGCTATTTCGCAGGTTTGTATCTGCGTGATAAGTTGGCAGATTTTATCATCAATACATCTAAGAGAACTTTGGCTGTGAGGATGGCGGATGAATAGCAAAGCCTGTACGATAGCAAAAACTATTTCCTTTGAATGATAGAAGTGACCGTTAGCTAGATGACGAAGATAAAGGAGCAGTGATAGGTCATCATATTCAGCAGTTTAAAAAAGGGTCACGAATGAAAAACGTTTCTGAGAGAAGCATAATTAATAGTTTGAATAGTTTTCTAAAAAAGCAACAAAGTAGTTCGTAAGGTTAAGAGGAATCAGCATGTTTCAGCCTTTTTTGCTGCGTTTGGTAAGCCGGTTAAACCATGGCATGTGGTGAGGAGTAATAATGGTTTGGTCAAGTTTTATCTCTGGAGTAGCTGGTGGTTTTTTTGGCAGCGGTGCGGTTTGGTTGCTTTTGAAAATATATTTAGCTCATAGGCTTGAACTTGCGCGCAGCAAGATCGCAGAGGAACGTCTAAAGCTTCAGAAGCAGCGTGAAGCAAGCACCGCAGTTGCTGAAATACTAAGCACATGGATTAAATCCAACTATCAAGAGGGAACCACAAACGACGAGCAAAGGTGGGAGATTCAAACAACATACTGGAAGAATATTCTTTTACTTGATAAGAGGTTAATTGACCAACTTTTTCCTCTGCTTGCTCTTCGAGACGGAGCTATCACTACAAACGAAATGGTCGTTCGAGCTAGGCAAATACTACTGGGACTTGAGGAACCGGATATCAAGGCTGACGCTTTAAACAATTGGCCTCCAGTTAAATCAGCCCCAGCGTCGGGATAAGTGTCTATCGGCTGATACACTGTTCCGAAACCCCTTTCGGAGACGAATGGAGGCTGTCGGCCTCGGATTAAAAGCGCAGTACGATTGGATTTGCGGAGATCCGAACACCTACTTCTGGATAGCATCTGAGTATACCTCCAGAGGCGTCATTTAGTTGGCGTCCTTAGAGGCCTCCTATTTAGCGGGCCTGCGATCTTATCGAGCTCCCTCAGGGTGTAGATCGAGAGGTCTGACCCCTCAGCTAAATACTGTCGAAACAGACCATTCGTATTCCCGTTCGACCTGCATTGCTATGGCTATGTGGAGCGGCGAAGTAAATAGCTGTCTTGGTACGCTGGGTAATCTCCGCATGCTTGGCTATGTCACTCCCTTGGTCGTAAGTCATCAATAGCAGAAGTGAGCGTGGAACACGGTTCAACTTCTCGCTGAAGCCGATCATGGCATCGGTCGCGGCGGTACCTGACGAACCGTGACGAGAGCTCGCCCAATGTGCCCACTGGAGAGAGGTGCTAGGCCAAAATTAAGTCGCCTTCAATGCCCCGGCATCAGCCGATCTTCGATCTCAGGAGGCCGGAGTTGGATACTGACCAAGCCAGGGTTCCGGTGGCGAGGGTCCTTGCCACTGCTACGTGGTCGCCACTTGCCTTTCCCGCAACTAGCTCTTTCTTTAGGGAGCCTCGTGGCATCTTATAGAGCGCGTTGTAGACCGGCCTCATGAGAAGGCTGACGTGTCGGATCATTTGGATACATGTACTTCAGTGTGGTGGCAATTTACTTAGGGGGCCGATACTCACGCAACAGATAGGTCACCAGGTCGAAGAGAGGCGTTCCAAACCGCAACTTCGATTGTCGTCGTGCTCATATGCCTTGAGGATAGTGATGACACTGCTCTTGAGTGTGTCGATTATGCTTCATTACGAGATCGCCTGCTATCAAGTTAAATGTAACGGAAATCTCACGTTGGCGGTGGGCCGGTTTCTGGGGCAAAGATCAATAGTGCTAACGTAATTTTTCGAACAGGTGTTGTACTTGCATATTGAGCGTCAGGGCCTTAGCATCTTGCTCAATCCAACGGATAGAGTTAAGATCCTAGTCTTGGAATAAGGGAAGCGTTATGTAAATGCCCTTAACCGATATAGCAAGTACCGGAAAGAGTACGATACGGGGAGTCTGAATTTACATAGTGTTGATTGTGTAGGCAATATGCTTACAGGTGGATCAGCTCTTAAAGATTATTTTGAACAAAAATAGCTGTATGGTTTGGATCGTTCAGAGCTTCACGTGCACGATACAAATATACAGTCGTAATAGAATGCCATTCAAACTTTAGATTATAATCTACATCCATCAATGTGGCATTTGCTATGACGAAGAAGGAGCTAGGAGATTAATTTCACTCAGCCTCAATAGAAGAGGCGTGTTTAGCTCTCGGGGCTAATGCAGCAGCCGTTGGTGACACAGCCAAAAAATATTTCTGAAGAAGTAGGGATGAAATCTCATGAGCTAAAGACGAATAACAGGGGGTATCAGAAAAAAATTAGAAAGGCAGGTGAATGGTGAAAAAATATTGTGGAAAGGTTAGAGGAAAATCTTCGATATACTAATGCTCGCTCATTTGCTTAATAATGTAATTGGTTTTACGACATGATAATACCATATATAAAATTCCAAATATTCAGTCGCAGAAGAATTGTGTTGAATTATGAGTCATGAATCATATAATTTAAAGCAGGGGGTCTTATGTTAAGAAGCCATGAGCAGTCAATAATCGATAGCTTTTTTGACTATTTCAAGATGGTTGTAGAAGACAGAGGAGAAAACCTAACTAGATTTTCAACTGATGGGCAGGATAGTATTTTAGGTGGGGATTACATATTCACAAATAGCACAAAATTTGTTTTGACAGAATTTAAATATAAAGAAAAAGGTATTAAATTAGAAGGAAAAAAGGAAAGAATGCTAACCTTATGCATAGAACTTGATAAGGATTAACGTAGATTAAATCAAAGCATAAATTGTCACTACATTGGTTGGTCACATCTTCAAAGTGATCTCACCATTTTATTCAATTCATATTATAATGAAGTATGCAATAAAAAAATTTTTGAACAATCCTCAGGCCTTGAGCAATGTGGGCCAAAGAAAGAAAGACGGATCACTGCTGAAAAGTTTGTTAATGAATTCCTCGATGGAAACATAGGTGTGACTTATAAAAATTTTGACCATTATGTCAAATGGTTGACGGGTCTAGGAGGTAGCGGCACTAGTAGTATTGAGCTAATAACTCGCGATCCTACTAGCAAAGTAATGAGAATGCTTGAATTTAGTTCGATTTCGGCATTGAAGGATTGGCTTGATATGATAAAGCCTCAACAGGCGAAGCAGAACAAACCTGGAGGATCTTTCCATCCTTAACATTTAGAAAATCCTATAATTTTCAATTATGTGCTACAGGATTTGGTGCGATAAATACTGTGGCGTGTGTTTTTAATTGGTCTTTGAATTAGACTTTCGACCGAGTGGTCTCAAAATACGACCCCAACACAAAAGGAATGACGTATACCCTGGCATCAGGTTCGGAATAATATTCTAGAATACCTCCAGAGGCGGCATTTAGTTGGCGTCTCTAGAGGTCTACTACTGCGCGAGGCTGCGATTTCCTTAAGTTCTTCATGATTGTAGGGCGAGATTTCTAGTTACTAAGGCAAGTTCTGCGGAAGCAGACCATGGGTGTTTTCTTCCAACCCGCGTCGCCATGAGCTATATGAATCGGCGAAATAAATAGCCGGCTAGAGCGCAGCTGAACGGATCCCTTCCGAACTACGCAGTGAAGTGCCCCCCCCCTCCCGAGCTGCACAGGCTATAGTGCAGCCATCAGCAGGATGACATGAGCAACGTACCTACCGTCAAACGCTGGACGGCGAAGCGCAAAGCCGCTGTTATCATGCTTATCTTCAAGGGCAGGACCACAGTAGCTGAGGTGGCGTACCGAGCTACGATCTCACGGTTTCCGAGATTTTGGGGCTGGATCGATGAGGCACATCGTAGCATTGAAAACGGGTTCAGGGCTCGCGTGAAGGGCGTGCGCGAGCAGTTGCGCGAGATAAAGGAGGCGCCGGGCGTTGCCCATCTACAGATTAATGCGCTAAAAAGTTTTGCCGCCTGCTCGACGAGTACTAGAATTTTTAAAGTCGCTGCAGGGCCACATGGTGTCGCTCGCCAAACTCTGTTAGTGGCGGGGCCTTCCACAGCGGATGTTGTATTACCGTCCGAGGCCGCGGCGGTGCGCCATCAATATCTATCTGGCGTCGCGGGTGAAGCTAGCCTTAGATCGGTTTCCTAGCGATTGCTATTGTCGACGGGCGTGCGGCCTGGGAGATAACCGCAAGCCTATAAAGCGCACATCGCAACTCAAAGGCTGGCAAGTACGCAATCGGCCTCAAGGCCTCCGCGCTCGTGCCAAGAGTCTGCCATCCGTCGCCTCGAGGCCTGATGGGAGCTCGGCGACAGACCTCACCCACCTGTGTTGCGTTAAGGAACGGCAGTCCAGCTTATCGCTCATCATTGACTGCTGCGCTATTGAGATCCTTGGCAGTCGATTGCTGGATAATAACATCAAGTAGACTGCGGTGGCGGCGCTAGAAGAAGCGCTGATCTATCGACGAAAAGCGCTGTGGCTAGTCCAGAAGCCGTTGCCCCTTTGCTCCGATACCCGGCTTGTCTTTAGCAGTCGCCACTAAACGCGCACGGTAGATGCCTATGGCCTAACTCAAGAATTCACGACGCCGAATCATCTGGAGCAAAATGGGCTCTTCGAGCGCTTCTTCAGGACCTTCAAGTAGGAGTGCATCTGGCTTCATCGCTTTGGATGACTGGATGACTGGATGACGCAAGGTGTCATCAACTACTAAATGAGACATCACAACGTAGAGCGGCCACATCAGTCTCTAGGCTATGTGGCATCTCGGGCATACCGGTCATTAGCGGCGTAGGGTGTTTAGGAACCGTGGGGGGCATTACAAGCAGTGGTGCTTGGTAGATGATACTGATTTTGATGGTGTATTTGCACCGGGAAGTTTGGCTAGGGATGTGTAGCGGACGTATAATAAGTGAGATTTAAGTCGAGCCGACGCACAGGGACTAAGATATTGTGGAGTGGGTGTTGTGGCTGCTTTCGACCTAAGGCGGTCATTCTTGGAAATGCAGCAGGCGCAAATTTTTAATATAAAGGTTTATAAGTATTTACTGCTTAAGAGTTGCAAGGCTGGAAGTAAACATCAGGCCGCATGCGTTGGAAAAAAGCTCCAGTGTTTCATTGTGATGATAGTTTGACTTGTTCTAATATCTATTATAAAAAATAAGGACATACTCTATGTTTAAAAAATAGTCACATGCCAGAATTGCGGAGTAAAAAATCGGTTGTTACCGGATAGAGCTGGGCAAACAGCAAGATGTGGTTCATGTGGAAAAGTAATTGTAGGGACGGAAAGGGAAAGTCATTTATGCCCTGTATGCCAAAGGGTTGTTTCCAAAGGAGTGTATCTTTCCAGTGGAGAAACTGTTCATGTGGTTTGCTTGAAGAAGCTACAAAGGAACCAGGAAAAGATAGAATCTGACATTAGTGAAAAGGAATTAGAAGTTCGTCGATTAAGTAGTATTATCGAAGAGCAAAACGGAGTTATATACAAATTAAAACACCTGTTTTCAAGTCCTAAAATCAACCTGGATGATTTGAGGTGTTCGGTCTCGCGCCTGCAGTGTGATATCAGAAATTTAACATTAGATTTGTCTAACGCAAGAGAGGCCCTCTCCTCGATATACGATTACTTCCTCTCCTATCCGCCAGACTGGGATGAAAGAAGGCAGGTACTGATTGACATAAACGGTAGGGCGTGTAGTCATTGTGGAACCAGATCAAACCTTCATGTTCACCACGTGAAGCCTTTATCGAAAGGAGGCAGTAATGAATTATCAAACCTGATAATATTGTGTGAAAAATGCCATTCAGGAGTACATGGTGGTAGGGACTTTTCTGGCAAGTTTTAACCAAACGAAACCGCATTTGCAAAACGGGTCGCAGATATTCGTTATGCAATAGATAAGAATAAAAAAATACAGTTCGGTTACAGGAAAACTACTGATAAAGGGTATAAGCAGCGAATAATCCGTCCCGTCATGCTCGAAAAAGTCGATCATGATCGAGATTTTGGAGCCACGCTTTGCGTCAGAGGTTATTGTGAACTGAGAAAAGCGGAGCGCATATTTGCACTCAAACGCATGAGAGGTCTTAGATTGATATAGTTATAACAAGTCACTGGAGCCCCCACTGAAGTGACCCCCTTCCGAGCTTCACAGGCTATAGTGCAGCCATCAGGAGGGTGAAATGAGTCACGAACCTACCGTCAAACGCTGGACAGCGACGCGCAAAGCAACTGTCGTCATGGACATCTTCAAGGGTAAGGCCACCGTCGCTGAAGTGGCTCACCAGCACGATCTCACTGTCTCCGAGATCGAGGGTTGGACGGACGAGGCCCAGTGCAGCACGGAAAACAGGTTCAGGGCACGCCCGAAGGACGTCCGCGAGAAGTACTGATCAGAACTGCGGGAGACCGAAGAGGCACAGGGCGTCTACTTTCGACTATAAAAGTGCGCTCTTTGTACGTAGAAAAAAACGAGAAGTTTCCTATATCGCAAATACGAAAGAATAAGCTAGGTGATGTAAGCTCGGAAAAATTTGATAGACTTCATTGTTATTCACGGTGTCATCAAATTCATTGAACTGCAAAGTAAAGCCCTGTGAGGCAAATATGAAACTTGAACATCTCCTGGGGAAGAGGGCTTTGGGTAGTGCGCGTATCGAGGATTACACTACTTGGGCAGAGTCTTTGCTATACGACAGCATAGAGACTGAAAATGCGGCGATCCTGGCAAGCATTGGATTAGAAAGAAATCCAGAGTGGGATGATGTTGAGAGATACTTCCGGAAAACGCTAGGGGATCTTGGTCTATCATTGCTGTCCGATGAAGATGCTCTGAAAGTTTATGCTAAATATCTTTGTGAGACAATCGTCTCCGGTGATTGTGATCCCGAAGCTGGAGTGGGTGTGTTGGCAGATTTTTATTCAAGATCTGGGTACGATCCCATCTACAGTATTTGGGATGATTTAAGTGCAGACCTATTGTTTCTGCTTGATGAAGATGGAGCTATTTTTAATACTGGATTGACCAGAGATAATAGGAGTAATTATATAAAAAGAGTAGCCTCTCAGTTTGTCGTGCTTCTTGATTCCGGCTTGCCGGAGGGATTCTTTAATCTAAGCGCATGTCCGGAATGCGGGTATGTTGGAAAGAGTAAGCTCGAATCCATGCATATACCTTGGATGCCGGATAGTTTGTTCCGACTAATCTATAGACGTGGCAGAATGAAGAGGCCTATTTGTCCACGGTGTCAGAGGCCCTTTCCGAAAAATATGCGTGACTATGAAGGCAGAAGGCAATTTTTAGCTCAGCAGTGCTAATGAATTGATCAAGCCGGCGTCTTCTGCCTGGCGTTATGCGCCTTGTTTCCAAGTTAAGTGTCTCGTCTTTGGTATTAAGTTGGCTAGATGGCGCCGCTTCGCTCAAGCCGCCTCTGTCAGCTATCTAGGACAGTTTTCTATAAAAGCCACCCAAGAAAGCTGCCCCGTCATCTACGCCCCCTCACTCATACCTTTCCTGCCAGCGTTTGATGGCGATTCGGTCCTTCAACAGTTCCAGCATATCGACCAGTACCTGCTCGGTGATCTGTTCGGTTTCCGGGTCGGTGCGCAGCCAGGCGTCCAGGCCGCTTTCGGCCATATGTTCGACGAGGGTCGAGAACTGCGGGGAGCGCAGGCCGGCGAGGGCTTCGTCGACGATATGGCAGGCGAGGTCGGACAGGGAGGTTTCCAGGCCCTGGGTCAGCTGGCTACCCATGGGCAGGCGTTTTAGGCGCTGCAGTTCTGGGGTCTCT
This sequence comes from Halomonas litopenaei, assembly GCF_017303055.1. GTDB lineage: Bacteria > Pseudomonadota > Gammaproteobacteria > Pseudomonadales > Halomonadaceae > Halomonas > Halomonas litopenaei_A. Next base: position 620,340 of record NZ_JAEKJT010000001.1, read on the forward strand.
GCCAGGGTGCGGGCCACCAGTCCGCGCACGTAGGCCAGGGTTTCGAAGCGGTTACGGTAGGCGATATCGCCCACCATGTTCTCCAGGCGCTGGCTGATTTCCTGTACCAGCGCCTCCTTGCGCGGCGTGATGATCTTGTCGATGGCGGGTGAGGCCAGGCCCTCGCCGCTGGTCAGCTCGCGCTGGACATTGTCGAGCAGGCGAATGGCGATACGGTCGGTCAGTTCTTCCATCAGGATGTCGACGTACTTGGCGACAACGCTGTAGACATACCAGCGGCGCACATCGATCAGGCCGAGACGCTGCAGCCGGTGCAGCAGCGAGATGACCCGCAGCACACGCAGCAGGCGAAAGCCCCCCAGCGGAATACAGCCAAGCACGTCATACCAGTGCACAAAGGGGTAAAAGAACCAGCGATGGTAGCGACGCTCGGCGATGGCGACTGCCCAGCCCAGCAGCACATCCAAGAGGAAGACCGTGACGAAGGCCAGGTCGATCGTAAAGAAATTGGCGTGGATGTAGCGGTCGTAGGCGGCATGCAGGCTGGGGGCGATACCCTCGAAGGCGGCATTCAAGGGCGGGAGCAGGTAGAGGCTGTCGAACAGCAGCAGTCCCAGGTTGATCACCACCAGGACGATGATCGCCAGGTCCCACGCCAGGTGTGCGCGCTCCAGGATGAGTGAGCGGGTTCGCTGTGTCGACATGGGCTCTCCGGCTGCGGACGGTTTAGGCGGTGTCTGTTTGGTTACCTGCTGGTCTACTGAAACAGCCGGCTCTGGCGCTGAATCCGGCGTTCGATGGCGCGGGCCAGCACCTGGTCGTTGGCGCTGGCCAGGGTAAAGGTCTTCTTGGCTCGCGTGACGGCGGTATAGACCAGCTCTCGTGTCAGGATAGGTGAGAGGGTGTCGGGCATCACCAGCGCGGTATGCACGAACTCGGAGCCCTGGGACTTGTGCACCGTCATGGCGAAGACCGTTTCGACCCGCTGCAGACGACTGGGCAGCACCCAGCGAATGCCGCCCTGGCCGTCACCCGCAGGAAACGCCACGCGCAAGATGGTGCCGGCTTCGGGGTTGCCGAACTCCGCCGGTACCTGCAGGGCGATGCCGATATCCCCGTTCATCAGCTTCAAGGCGTAGTCGTTGCCGGTGACCAGCACCGGGCGGCCTTCGTACCAATGGGTATACAGGTCGGGCTTGTCGATCAGGCCGTGGCGCGCCAGCGCCTGCTCGATGCGCTGGTTCAGTGTCTCGACCCCGTGGTGTCCGCTGCGCAGTGGTGTCAGCAGCTGGAACTGGGCGTGGGCCTTTAGAATCTCTGCTGCCCACTGGTCCCACTCGCTGCGGTCGGCCGCTGTCGCTGGGCGTTCGCGGCCACCGCTGGCGGCGTCGGGTCCTGCGTCGCTGCGCGCTTCACGGGGGCGAATGGCGTCAAGGTAGTAGCGGTAGCCCCAGGCGTTGTCGTGGCCACGGCCGTCGAGCACCAGCGTCATCAAGGCCCGTTCATCGTTACGGCGCAGACTCAGGCGCTGGGCCTCAGTAAAGGAGGGGGCATCCAGTACCGCCATGGCCCGTCGACTGTCTCCCGCATTGATGGAGCGAGCCAGCTGGCCGATGCCGCTCTGGTCATCGAAGCGGAACGAGTGACGCAACATGGCGATGGACTGATCCAGCGCGCGTCCACTACTGGCCTGTTCCGGGGGGAGGCAGAGCGCTGGCGGCAACTCGATACCGGTGGCGTCCTGCAACCACTGGGCGGTGTCCGGCTGATAGTGGCCTTCCTCCGCTCGCGCACACAGGTTGCCCAGCACGGCCCCGGCTTCGACCGAGGCCAGCTGGTCCTTGTCGCCCAGCAGGACCAGACGCGCCCTGGGGGGCAGTGCCTCCAGCAGTGCCGCCATCATGTCGATGTCCACCATCGAGGCCTCATCCACCGCCACCATGTCCAGCGGCAGCGGATTAAGGCGATGATGCCGGAAGTGACGGGTATCCGGGCGCGCCCCGAGCAGACGGTGCAGGGTCGTGACCTCGGCGGGGATCGACTCGCGGACCTGCTCGGCGTTGGGCAGGTCGAGGGATGCCAGGGCGGCGATCTGGTCGCGGATGGATTCACTCAGGCGAGCTGCGGCCTTGCCGGTGGGGGCAGCCAGGCGGATGGTCAGCGGCACGCCTCGTGTGGCGATGGCCTGGGCCTGCAGCAGCGCCAGCAGGCGGATGACGGTGGTGGTCTTTCCGGTGCCGGGACCGCCGGTGATGACCGAGAAGGGCGTCCGTGCGCCCAGGGCGCAGGCGAGTTTCTGGGACTGTGCCTGTTGCGCACGGGGGTCCTGTGGCGGAAACAGGCTGTCCAGTACCGGGCGTAGCTGGCTGGCCTGGGGGACAGCGTCGCTAACGCTGGTCTGATTCGTGTTGGGCTGAACCGTGCTGGGCTGAACCGTGCTGGGATGGGCGGTATAGGCCGCTACCAATCGATCAGAGATGGCATCGGCGACCCGGCGCTCGTGACGCCAATAGCGGCGCAGATACAGCCGGTTGCCATCCAGTACCAGCGGCGTGCTGCCGGGGCCCTGGCCCACCGCGGACCACCGCTCAAGGCGCTGGGCCCAGTCGTCGCCAATGGCGGCCAGCACCTCATCCGGTGGGGCTGGGGCGGTGTCGTCGGGTTCCACCGCGATCAGCGTCTGAGGGTGCCGCCTGGCCTGGTCGAGGTCCACCAGCAGATGGCCCTGGCCGGCCTGGTGGCTGACCAGCATCGCGGCGACCAGGCAGCAGGCATCGGCGTCCGGTGCCAGCGCGGCAAGACGATGGGCCAGGGCGGCGTCGAGGTCACGAATCCAGTCGTGTTCGGCCCAGGCGAACTGCAGGCGCAACATGGCCTGGGGATCGGCCAGGGCCTCGCTGACGCTGGGGCTGTCTGAAGCGGCATCCGTGCCAGGGCGGTCATGGGTCAGCGTCTCGGTCATGCCGGAGTCTCCTCTTGGCGTTCCCCGGCCAGGCAGCGATCCAGCGCCTCGATGAAGGCCAGCGGTGGCTTGATCGCGGCAACGCCTCGTGAGGGGGCATCGATACCGCGTAGAAACACCAGCATGGCGCCGCCCACGTGCTGCTCGTAATCATAGTCCGGCAGCGTCTGGCGCAGGTGTCGATGCAGCGCCACCAGGTAGAGGGCGAGCTGCATGTCGTAGCGTTTGTCGAGCATGGCGTCGCGCATGGCATCGGGGTGATAGGCAGCGTCGTCGGGGCCCAGCCAATTGGACTTCCAGTCGATGACGTAGAAACGCCCGTCGTGTTCCGCCAGCAGGTCGATAAACCCCTTGAGCAGTCCGTTGAGGCGCTGGAAGCCGAGCTGCGGCCGTGGGGCGCCAGGGAAAAGATGGTCCCGGGTGAGTCGGTCCATCGCTGGGGTAATCGCATTGTGGGTGGCAAACCAGAAGTCGGGTTCCGCCCGGTAGCGCGATAGCTCGCACAGCGTTAGGCCGTCCGTCACTTCAGCGGTGGACGAGGTGGCACCCGCGGATTCCATGGCCGCAGGCGACAGGGGGGTGGTCAGCCAGCGCTGCATGCCTTGGGTCAGGGCGTCGATGTGATCGTCCCAGCCTCGCCGTCGGCAGCGCTGTGCCATGCGTGCCTGCAGCGTGGTGTCGCCCACGGCGGCGGCAAAACCATGTTCGGCCATGGCTTCCAGCACGCCGTGGAGGAAGGTACCGGGCCCAGGTCCACGAGGAAAGGCATGCAGGCTACCGGGCTCGGGCTGGCGGGTGTCGGCGCGACTCACTGCCTGACGCTGGTCGCTGTCTTCTTCTTCCAGCACTTCGGCGGCAGGTGTTTCTGGTGCCGCCGCGCCCTTCTGGGCCAGTGCCGAATAGCTGGCAATCCACCAGGGGGCAAAGGCCTGGTGGGCGGCGGAAAGCGCCGGCTTGTGGGCTCGCGTCGACTGCCGGGGCACGACGTTGATGATGGGAGAAGCCACGCTTGAAGGGGCGGTCTCCAGCAGGACGTCGCCACTGTCCCCCTGCATCTGTTGCCAGCAGGCACGCAGGCTCTGTTCGTCCGGAATATTCGCGCCACCGGCCAGCAGGTGACCAAGGGCCGACTTGTGCAGGGTCGCGGCCTTGCCATTGCCGTACTTGAGGGGCGCGAGGCCGATAAAGCTGGCGTGACGGGCACGGGTCAGGGCCACATAGATAAGTCGGACTTCCTCGGACAGCCGTTCATCATCGGCCAGCTCGAAGCCTTCCTTGGCCATCTCCTTCTTGGGCGCCAGTTCCAGCACCGGGCGGTCGTCAAGGTGGTAGAGCGGGGTCCCGGTCTTGCCGCTGACTTCCTTGTAGGTGCACAGGAAGGGCAGGCATACCACCGGATACTCCAGGCCCTTGGACTTGAAGATGGTGACTACCTGGATGAGCTCGGCATCGCTTTCCAGGCGCAGAATCTGTTCGTCGTCGGCGGGCTCCTGCACATGCTCCGACAGCAGGCGGATCAAGGCGTGGTCGCCATCCAGGGTGTCACTGGCCTGCTGGGCCCACTCTGCCAGGTGCAGCAGGTTGGTCAGGCGCCGCTGGCCCTGGTCGGCATTCAACAGGCGGGCAGGGATGCGATAGTCGTGCATCAGCTGGCGTAGTGCCGGCAGAACGCCGCGCCGCTGCCAGCGCTGGCGGTAGGCCATGAAGCGTTCTTGAACGCGCTCCCAGGCGCTTTCGTCGCGCTGCAGGTGATCCAGCTCCACCAGACTGAGCCCCAGGGTGGCGGTGGCCAGGGCGGTGCGCAGGGTAGACACGGACTCGGGGTGGGCGATGGCCTTCAGCCAGTAGAGCATGTCACGGGCTTCTGCGGTGGCGAAGACGCTGTCCCGGTCAGACAGGTAGACGCTGGCAAGGCCGCGCTGGCTGAGCGCCCGGCGAATGGCGGTGGCCTCGACCCGGTCACGCACCAGAATGGCAATGTCACTGGCGTTCAAGGGCGTCAGGCGGTCGTCGCCCGGGCGGGCGAAGCCGGCGCGGGGCTCGCCGCCCTCAGGATGGGACTGGTTGAGCCATTCGGCGATGCGGTTGGCGCAGTGATGGGCGGCCTCGCGCAGATAGCGTGCCTTGTTCAGGCAGCCGCTGTCTCTGTCGTCATCGCTGACCAGCCAGCCGGTCAGGGCCGTGGCGGGCTGGCCATCCAGCATCAGGGTTTCCTTGCGGCCGTTGGCCTTGACCGTGACAAAGGGCAGCGGGTTGGTGGCCTGCCCGGTGGCGTCGGCAAAGCGAAAGGCCCCCCGCTCATGGTGCTGCTCGGCGAAGGCGAACAGCTGGTTCACCGAGTCGACGGCGGCCTGACTTGAGCGGAAGTTGGTGTCCAGGCTGTGGTGATGACCCAGGGTGGCCTGGCGGGCCGCCAGGTAGGTATAGATGTCGCCACCGCGAAAACCGTAGATCGCCTGCTTGGGGTCCCCGATCAGGACCAGCGCACTAGGGTCGTCAGCGGCGTCGATGCTGGCGTCGTCGGTCGCCTTCGCGTTCGCCTGGTCGATGCGGTAGATACCTTCGAAGATGCGGTACTGGGCCGGATCGGTGTCCTGGAATTCGTCGATCATCGCCACCGGGAATTGCTGGCGAATCCGCCGCGCCAGCACGTCCCCGCCTTCGCCGTCGAGGGCCTCGGCAAGCCCGGTGATCATGTCGTTGAAGTCCGTCAGGGCATCGGCCTCAAGCTGCTCGCGCAGGCGCTGGCTGATCCAGCGGCTGGCATCGGCAAGAAACTGGGGGAGCAGCTCACGCTTAAGGTCATCGGCGTGCTGCTGATAGGTGCCCCACTCCTCCAGGGCATTAAACAGGGCGATGTCCGGGACCTCTACGCCTTTCTTCACCTTCAGGCGGGAGCGTGCCAGCTTCTGCACGAACTTCGTGTCGCCGGTGGCGATGCCGCCCTGGGCCCAGTGGTCGAGCTCTTCCAGCCAGCCGGCAAAGGTCTCGTCGTTGTCCTTGCCGCGAAAGCTGTTGCCGTTGAGGCTTGGGCGCAGCGCTTGCAGAGCGTCGCGCACCTCCTGCGCTTCATCCAGGTAGCACTGACGTGCCTGCGCTTCCAGGCTGTCGGCCTTGGCGCGATGGTCACTGAAGGTGGTCAGGGTAGCGGTCAGGTCGGTACTGACCAGCGGCTCGCCGCAGAACATCAGCGTGGCATCATCCCGGGCGAGCAGGTTGCGGACGTTGCTATACAACCCCTGAGGCGATGAGAAAAGCTCAACCACCGAAGCCGCCAGCGGCTCGCTGAGGGGGTAGACCCGGGTGCGCCAATAGTCGTTGACGGCCTCCTGGATCATGTTGCTCATATCCTGAATGACCTCCTGGCGAAACAGCTTGCCGCTTTCGAAGGCATGCTCCTTCTGCATCCGCTGACACCAGCTGTGAATGGTGGAGATGGCGGCATCATCCATCCATTCGGCGGCCAGTATCAGGCGGCGGGCGCAGACCGGCCAGGCATCCGGGACGAAGTCGTTGCGCAGTTCGGCCAATAGCGGATCGCGGCCGGCCAGGTCGTCGTCGTGGGCGGGATCAGCGCGAAAGGCCTCGGCGGCCTGTACCAGGCGCGCCCGAATGCGCTCTCGCAGCTCCTGGCTGGCGGCTTCGGTGAAGGTCACCACAAGGATGTCGGGGGGCACCAGCGGCTGTGAAAAGCCGTTGCCCGCGCGACAGTCGCTGCGCCCCGGCTGGCCATGGCCCAGTACCAGGCGCACGTAGAGCAGGGCGATGGTAAAGGTCTTGCCGGTCCCGGCACTGGCCTCGATCAACTGGCAGCCGGTAAGTGGCAGGGCCAGCGGTAGCGCCTTGGTTGACGGGGGCTGATGTGCGTCTGACACCAGGGGGCCGTCAGCGGTGGTCTTGGCTGAGCTCATGCTTTGGCCCCCTTGGCGGAGTGACGGTTGCCTTGCGTTGCAGGGGCAACCGCAAGGGGAGACTGACGCGCGCGGCTGATCCAGGTGTGCAGGTCGGCATACAGCTCCCGGGTGGCGTCGGCAAAGTCTGGAGCGGTGACCAGTGCTTCCAGGGTAGGGAACTCCCGCAACATCAGCGGGCTGCGTTCGGCCAGGCGTTCCCAGCGGTTTTCCCATGAGGTGCGAAGCTTGGGATCGGACGCCAGGTCAGGTGGTGGCCAGTCAGGGTCATCCGCCGCGGGATAGGCCTCAAGGGCGTGGAAGGCGATATCGGGATGGGTCGGGGTGGCGCGCTGCATGGCGTGCTGCCACCGCTCCATCAGCCGGTTCAGCCGCTGTTCGGCCTGGGCTCGTGTCATGCCCGGTATGGTGAGCTGGCCGCTCGGCGATACCAGGTGGGTGACGGCGCCCGGATAAAGGGTTTGCAGCGCCAGGTGAGCAGGCCAGTGGCGCAGGATCTGGCGCCAGTTGAAGTGCTCGCCCTGGTGGATCTGACTGGTCAACAGCACGATGCGGGCCACTTCGGCTGAGGCATCTGCGCTGGCCTTTTCTCCCAGTTTCTCTCCCTGTCTTTCGCCCAGTGAGAGGGGCCGGTCGGCGTGCAGCTGGGTCAGGGTGTCTTCCAGCCGCAGGGTGAGCGCCTGCGTGTCGTCATCAGCGGCCAGTCGGCTTGCCTCCAGCGTAAGCCCGCTGTCGTGGCTGACCCGTGGGGCGATCTCCAGGGCATAGGGATAGCGGGCGAGCAGCGCCCGATAGGCCTCCAGGGCAGCGGGAATCCGCTCCAGCAGGCGGTGTCGAATGACCGGGCCCACCGGGGCCGGTGGATAGTGTCCGGCGCGCTGCTGGCGCAGGACCTGGCGGTCGATCAACTCGCTCAGTGAGGCGGGGTCGTCTGGCCGGTGCGCCAATTGCTGACCAATGGGCTGGACCAGGGCCTCGCGCTGTTGCCAGGCGGCCAAACCCGCAAAGCCAAAGGGCTCGTCGTCGTCATTCAGCACGTTGTCATCGCGCATGCTGGTGGACAGGCGCTGCTGAAACAGCGCTTCGACCGGGTCACGCAACAGCCCGGCCAGGTGCGACAGCTGAAGGGGGCCTTCCGGTTGCCATGGGCCCAGGCCGTTGGTCGCGGAATCTGCTCCATGCGGCCCGTGGGGGGCCGTCGAGTCGACTGCCGCCCCCGGCGAGTTAGCGGCCGCGCGAGTAGCGCCCCCAGCGGCAGTGTCCATGGTGCTGCCAGAGGCGGCGTGCAAGTCCTGCCACTCGTCGGCGTAGGTGAACAGTCGGGAATCCGCCTGGAAGTAGGCGGCGCCAAAGGGCTGCAACGGGTGCTGGGCCGTCAGCGCTTCGAGCAGGGCGTCGGCCATCTTGGCATCGTCGGCCAGGCTGCGCTGGGCGTGAGGCGGCTGACCAGGGAGGCGCCAGCCTTTGGCCAGGTGGTCGCGCAACTGGCCCACCAGCACGCTTGGGGGCTTTTCACCGTTGTCCTGTGGGCTGCGACCGCACCAGCTGATGGTCAGGCGCTCCCGTGCGGACAACAAGGCCTCCAGAAACAGGTAGCGGTCGTCGTCTCGACGTGAGCGATCTCCCGCGCGATAGTGACCGCGCATGGCCATCAGGTCGAAGTCCATGGCGGTGGCCTGGCGCGGGTAGGCGCCGTCATTCATGCCCAGCAGCACCACCTGCCGGAACGGAATGGCACGCATCGGCATCAGGGTGGCGAAGGTGATGCGACCCATCATGAAGCTCTGGGACAGCTGCGGGTCATCGATGCGCGATAGCCAGCTTTCGCGCACCACGGCCAGGGGCAGGTCGGTGGTCACCGCTGCCGAAGTGATCTCTTCCTGCCAGGTCTCGAGGGAGGCCTGGATGCGACCCATCAGGGTCTGCTCCGCGCTGGTGCTGGGGGTTAAGGTGCGTTCGAGCATGGTCGATAGCACGCGGTCCCAGTCCGCCGCCGGACGGGGTGCGGACAGCAACTGGCGCAGCTCACTCAGGGTCATGATCAGCCGGTACAGGGGGCCGACCAGCGCCGCGTCTAGGCCGGCCACCTCGTCGTAGGGCACCACCTCGAGCCAGTCGTCGCCACTGTCCTCGGCCTCGCCGACGGCGTAGCCCATCAGCATGCGTTCAAGACCAAAACGCCAGGTATGCAGTTCGTCGTGCTCCGGCAGTCCCAGTTCGGCCCGCTGGGCGGCGTCCAGGCCCCAGCGCACGTTGGCCTCGCGGATCCAGCGCTGCAGGGTGGGCAGGTCGCCTTCACCCAGGCCAAAGCGCTCGCGCACCGCCGGGATGTCGAGCAGGTCGAGAATCTCGCTGGCACGGAAACGCATGCGCGGAAGCGACAGCAGCGTTTCCAGGGCGACCAGCAAGGGCTCCCGATGTCGCTGCTGCTGGTCGGCGACGTGGTAGGGCAGATGACGACGTTCGCCCGGGGCGAATTGCCCAAAGACGGCGTCGATGTAAGGGGCGTAGTCGTTGATGTCCGGCACCATGACCATGATGTCACGGGGCTCTAGCGTCGGGTCTGCGGCAAAGCTTGCCAGCAGCTGATCGTGCAGGACTTCGAGCTCGCGCTGGGGGCTGTGGCAGATGTGAAAGCGGATCGAGCCATCTTGCTCAGGATCCAGTGCCGGCCATGTCTGCTGGGTCTCGGACAGTGGCCGCAGGTTGAGGATGTCGTCCTGCAACTGGCCCAGTAGGTGCTCGGTGGGCGGTTCGAGAAACAGGTCGACGGCGCCATCGAGCAGGGCGCTCATGGCCTCGACATCGGTATGGTCATGTTCGCTCAGCAGCTGCAGGTAGTCGCGGCCCTGCTTGCCCCAGGCCGCCAGCAATGGGTGGGCGTGCAGGTGCAGGTGTTCCAGCGACTGATGCAGGTCGGCGGGCATGCCTTCACGCCGGCGCTGACGCACATGGCGACGCAGCACTTCCTGGGTCTCGATGATCTCGCCCCAGTAGAACTTGCAGGGATTGAGCAGGCACAGCACTACCTCGCAGACCCCGGAGAGAGCCGCGAGAACTTCAAGAGTCTGCTGTGGCAGCGACGAGATGCCGAACACCACGATACGCGGCGGCAGCTCGTCGGGACGCTGCTGCAGGGTCTCTGCGGCGGCCTTGAAACGCTGATGAATGGCGCCACGATGGGTGTGACGCAGGCCGTCCTCCAGGGAGTCGCCGATCATGCGCCACAGGGCGGGTTGCCAGCGCTGCTCTTCTGGCATCGGTATGCGGCGATTGCCGGGTAGAACCAGGCTGTCGTCACCCTTTTCCCAGGCGCTCAGCCAGTCTGCCCGGTATACCTGATACTGGTCGAACAGGTCGGCCAGGCGCTCCGCCAGCTGGTAGTGCTTGCGGCGCTCATCATCGTCGCGCAGATAGCGTTCCAGAGGGGCGAACAGCGGATCCATCAACGCCTTTGGTAACAGCTCCATCAGACGCCAGCGCAGTCGGCTCTTGTCGAAGGGCGACGTCGTGGGCACTGTACCTGGTCCTTCGACATCCTCGATGACCGCACGATAGGCCTGCCACTGTAGCCGTGCCGGCAGCGCCACATCCGTTCCCAGACAGATACCGTAGCCGGGAGCGCCCTGACGCTCGGCGATAGAGGTCTTGAGCCATTGTGCAATGCCGTTGCTCTGCACCAGGAAAAGTGTACGTGCGAGCGGATGGAGGGGACGGCGACCGAGCCATTTCAGCGTCAGATCGCGCAGGTCTTCCATGCGGTTGCCCTGCAGGACAATCATCCCGGAGGCGGCTGTATCGGTCATGGCTTGCTCTCTTTGCGGCGCGGGAAGGCCTGTGGCGGAGGCCTGCGTCGTGACTGTCTCGGCATAGCCTAATAGATGCAGCGCCAAGGATCATCTGCGGGCAGTCACGCTGCGACAGATCGTCGGCTACTTCGGGTCACGTCGACGCTGGCGTTCGCCGAAGAGCAGCCAGATGCATAGGGCGGCGACCAGATAGACCACGAGGGGAATGGCCAGGCCGTAGGCCAGTACCTTGAAGGAAAAGTCGTTTTTGACAAAGAGGAACAGCAGAAGCACGGGGAACCAGCAGAGAGCGATGCCTTGCGCGAGCTTCTTTAGTGCGGTGATAACCACCGACGGAGCCTTGTCCTGCATTTACGCCTCGTCATATCCATATGGGCTGAAGAATTCTCCTGCCATGTCTAGGGGCACCTTGTGCACCCCAGTCGTCATGCACCGCAGCCATCAGGCACCGCAGCCATCGTGCACAGAATGCTCGCACCCGCGCTAGTCGGTCTCTTTCGGAGGTGGCGGGAAGGCACGCTGTATCTCTCGTTGGTTGGTATGACACACCTCGAGAGGAAAGTGCGATTCGATCCAGCGGGTAAAGCGCTGGCCTTGCATGGTTTTACGCTGTGCGCCTAGCCCGCGGCACAGGTTCAAGGCATTTCCTACCTCGCCGCCGACGATAATGACCTTGAACAAGGTGCCGGCAGAGTAGCACATGACCGCATGAGCAGGCCGGTGTGGGCGGCTCACGTCCTTCACTTCGAAGTCGTGGACGTGATCGGTGTATTGGTATTCGGGGAAGTCGGAGAGTGCACCTAGCATGAATCATGGCTCCTTGTGCGGTGTCTTCACGTCATCCGTGACGTGAACAGCGAAGGACTGCGTCAGGTTGCCCAGGGGCAATGGCTTGGGGCTGTTTGCCCGCTTGCCTGGGGTCGATAATGCCAGAGCTGGCGTCACGATCAATCACCAGGCAAGAGGACTTCCTGCGTCATGGCCTGGAGACAGTGTGACGGGACTCAGCGGTTCCGGGCCAGCGGCGTTGGCGGGTGGCCCGCTGCCACGAAACAGCAGGACCGGTTCTGGTCGTGCGAGCAGGAAGCGCGAGCAGGAAGCGCAGTCGCGACCGGACTGAGCTTCCGCTTCGGTAGGCCACTTTAGTGGGGCTTTGCTGCGTGCTCCGAGTTCCGCAGGTCGAGTTCTTTGCCTCGTTTCCTGTGCCCCGTTCCTTGTGCCCCAGGGCCTCTCAGGGTCTCCCGGAGCTCAAGACAGTTCGACTCGTCCCGGTGCAAGCGGTAACGCTTAGATGAGCTCTTCGATGTTGTCGACGGTGGGCTCGAGGATGAGCTCGCCAGTGCCTTGCTTTACCACGCGGTTAGGTTCGATAAAGCAGGTGACGAGGCACCTGGCGCTCTCGCCACCGTCGGAGATGGTGTAGGTCTTCTTGGTCGATACAACACGACCCTGGACGAAGACCAGGCTTGTCTTTCCTTCTTCTTCCGCGGTGAAGGGCAGTTCAAGCAGTTCGTCTGTGCCGGGTACTTCCAGCAAGGTATCGATCTGATGTTCGGGCATGTCCAGCGGTGACGGTTTCAGCGTCAGGGGTTCGAGAGACTTTGTGTTGAGGGAGTCTGTGAGTTGGAACATCAATCGGTAGTTCATGTCTCGTCCTGGTTGGTTTCCTTCCGGCGTAGTGCCTTCACACGCCTGTTCCCTGCGGTGCTCACTCACCCTCCGCGGCGCTGAGGACCTGGCCGATCTAGGAGGTTCCCGACCATGGCTACAACGCCTGCAGTATCAGTGACTTAAGAATTATACAGCGAGCGCTCCTTGTATAGCATTTGTGATGCGTCAGGGCTAATACTTTATGCCGAGGCGGGCAGAAGCTGGCTGGCACAGCCAGGGCTGGGCGTGTTGCATCACCCCCTTTCGAAGGGTGGGGCTGTGTCGTGGTGACCTTCCCCCTGAAGCCGGTCCACCAGCAATGTGATTTTTTCGCTACGTTTTATCCTGATAGCCGGAGATCTCGCGATGAAGCGCAATCGACATACTGAAGAGCAGCTCATCACCAGCCTCAAGGCCCATGAGCGGACGTCTCAGTGCCCAAGTTGGCTCGGCAGAATGGCGTCACCGAGCAGACCAGCTATCGCTGGAAGGCCAAGTACGACGGTATGGAGGTATCGGAGGCCAAGCGTCCACGGGAGCTGGAGGCAGAGAATGCCCGCCAGAAGCAGCTGCTGGCGGAAAGCGCTCTTGATAATGCCGCTCTCGAGGAGATCAAGTCGGGAAAGTGGTGACGCCCGAAGCCAAGCGGCGCGCGGTAACGCACCTGGTGGCAGACGGCTGGCTCAGCCAGCGACATGCCTTTCGATCGCTGGGCCTGCCACGATCCGTGGCCCGCTACCAAGCGATGCCGCACGACGATGAGCCACTTCGGGCGCGACTGAACGCCTTAGCGACCTGCCATCCCCGCTACGGCTACCTGCTGTTGCACGCTCTGTTGCGACAGGAGGGGCTGGTGGTGAATCGCAAGCGAACTTACCAGCTGCACGTGAGGCTGGGCTTCAGGTCCGCACCCGGCGGCCCAGGCGACTGGTGCGGCCAAGAGCGGCGATGCCGTGTCCAGACGGGCCCAACCAGCTCTGGTCGATGGACTTCGTCTCGGATTAATTGGCCTCGGGGCGACGATTCCGCGTGCTCAACATCGTATACGCCTTCAACAGAGAGCGTGTTGGTCAACTGGTGTACACGTTCATTTCCGGACGTCGCTTGGCCAAGTTCCTGGACGAGGTAGCGCATCAGCGCTCGCTGCCCGCGTAGATTGTCTGCGATAACGGCCCCGCACTGACCAGCAAGGCGATGTTTTTCTGGGCGTGTGAGCGGAAGATCACGCTGTCCTTCATCCAGCCGGGCAAGCCGACACAGAATGCCTTCATCGAGAGCTTCAACGGCAAGTTCCGCGATGGATGTCTTAACCAGCACTGGTCTTTGAGCCTGTCCGATGTCCGATATGAAATCGACCAATGCAGGACCCACTACAACCATGTTAAGCCGCATAGCCCGCTGGGCTATCTGGCACCCGTCGCCTATGCCTAGTGGTGTGCATGAAGGAGCGGTTCCCACATTATGGTTGGACTGAAACAAGGGGGAAGGTCACTGTCGCTCGCAAGGACTATGACGACAGGCGTAGACGGCAGTCTGAGGGAACAGAGAAGGCCAAAGATAAAGGGGCCTACAGGGGCCGTCCTGTGAATGAAGCGTTGCATCAGAGGATCAGGGAGCTAAGAGAGAAAGGCTTCAGTATCAGAAAGACGGCTGAGCTTGCAGGGTGCGGGGTATCGACGGTTCAGCGAGCACTGATGAATGCCACTGAACACAAGTCATTGCAGTAAGTTATCGTCATCAATGCTCTTAAAGTCCAGGTGCGACGTTTTGCCCGGGTTGCTGCAGCACAGCCCGCTTTCCCGAGACATTCCCTGCAGCGGTACGATGACCCTTCGACTCACAGGAAAGTAGGGGGGTAGGGAATGTTCAATTCAGGGGATGGAGTTATCTTGCTGGGCGACTCGACCAGTCATGGCGGAACGGTCGTCACTGCCCAGGCAAACTATCTCGTTAATGGTACCCCGGTTGCAGTAGTTGGCGATATGGTGGCTTGCCCACAGAAGGGACATGGTGTCTGCCCCATCGTCGAGGGGCATCCAACCTTTACCGTAAATGGTAAATCTGTTGCCTTCCACGGCTGTCACACCGCCTGCGGAGCAACGCTGCTCTCTTCCATGAATGGCGTGCATGCGCTAGGCGATAATCGCCAGCCTTCCGCACAGGCCCTCTACGACTCAGCGGTAGCACAACGACGACAGTACGCTGGTGCTGGAATCCGGCAGTCCTTCGCCAATACTGAACCTGCTGAGGCTCCCTGTAACCATCCTGATTAGGCACTGGACCTGGCTGCGTTCATCGTGGATGAGATTCAGAGGAATGTCGTGTCTCGGCCAGGCCGGATGATGTCACTCTGGAACGGGCAGAGTAGCGAGCTTTCCATTGATATATTCACGCAAGAGATGGACAGCATGGGGGGTGAGTACCCAGCGCTGGCGAATATCCGCAACTTCTTGATGCCGAAAGCTCCTAGTGGGATATTTGCTCTTGCCCTGTGGACGTTTATGGTGAGAGAAAATGGTGATTGGGACCATAAAAGGAGAATAAGCCGGAATGATAATTTTGCTTCACTCGGTAAGTCCTCCTATCGATACCATCACAAATACGGTGAGTACGAGTACTACTACGATATATGGGCCAATATCCATTACGGCTATGTCAGCCTGTGCTGTGGCTTCTCCGAAGGGTTGATGCTGGATGGTGCTGGGCTTGAGCAGATTGGCTCCGACACTCTGCATGATGACCAGGAAGTCACGTCTAGATCGGAGATTCCTAGCGGGTTGCCTTGGCCTTTGCCTGATTGGCTTAGCCCGCGTACCTATGACGATGTGACAGATAATCTCTCAGTACGCCTGGGGTTCGAGCTATACCACGAATACCCTGACCCTTCAGCGCTTACTGCTGATATCGTGATGCAAAAAATAGCCTCAGCACCTTACCCAATCAGGAAGGATTCGAAAATTCGTCACGACTGCGCATTGGCAAGAAGCCGGAGAATATAAGCAATGAAAAAGAGAGTCATCGGGGGTGCCGTACTGCTGCTTGTTAGTAGTCTGTTAGTGTATCTATGTCCAAGACAAACTCCCGATGACGTCTTGGTTAGGATGCAGGGGATATTAAATGAACTTGAAGAGATGTATGATGGTGAGATGATCTTAATACGGTCATATAATGCGGAACCCGATGGTCTTGATAGTGAAGGAGTTAAATGGATTCGGAGAGAAATGCGGGAGGCGGGGCTAAATATCGTTTCGCTTAGTTGCTCTGAATATAGCTGCCTATCTGTTTATGATATTGATAGGTGGCTTGTGATCTTTGGCGACTATATGTATTACAAGTATGACTCTGATAGCATGACTGAAGAAATAATAGTAGATAGCGTCGAGAAAGCCATAGAAGAAAACACTGATGTCCATTACGCCTTCTGCGAGAGAACCGAAGTCGAACACTGGTTCTACTGCGAGAACAACCATTGAATGCAATCATATGACAAGTAAAGGAAGCAACCGATACATTGACAGTACTCACCTACGACATCGAGGACATGCTTTCTCTTTAAAAGAAGCTGGGAAAACGGAAGACTCATAGGGTCAAGTATCACACAAAAAGAAAACAGGAAGATGCGCCAGGATCTTCTAAGTCCGGGGGACGTCCTGTAAGCCTCGAAGATGATCAGGAGGGTGTCTTGGTGACAATATCCTTTGATGAGCTGGCCTAGATTAACGTCGCATTACTTAAAGTGGTTGGCTTCAAGAAGCGCTATTGTATGCTATGGGATAGTATGTGGCTATGCGGTGGCTCTTATCATTGGTATGTCAGTCATGATGTTAAATATAGAAATCACCAGAAAAAATAAACCAATTCACTTTGCCACCTTCTCTTAAAAGAGGGTGGGGGTCTACAAAAGCTCAAAACGTCCCAGCGTTCTTGAAGAGACCCCCATCGGCTCCCGTACCCCCCCTCTTGAAATATCTCAAAGCTCTTCACTACGGGGCTGTCCTTGGCTTCCTGTGAGCCCTTATAAGCCCCTCTATTCTTAAGCTAAGTGTTGTGTCTCGGATGTTCAATTGACAAAAAGAAGCTATCCTTTGATAGCCGCCCGTGGGCTTCTCCGTCAATTCATCCAGGAGCATGGCCGTGGATATCAAACTTCATAAACAAGCGACGACGACCCCAAAGATCCGCGCTGAGATCCAGGCGGCTCCCGCTCACATTACCGATACGGCGCTGGCGGAGCGCTTTGGTGTCAGTGACATGACGATACGTCGGTGGCGGCACCGCGACGATGTCTATGATCGCCCCCACACCCGTCACAACCTCAAGGCAACGCTCAACCACGAGCAGGAAGAGGTGCTGATTGCGGCACGCGAATTCCTTCGTCTCGGGCTCGACGACCTGCTCGTCGTCGCCCAGGAGTTCTTGCACCCCACGCTATCCAGAGCGGCGCTCCACCGGATGCTGAAACGCCGCCAGGTGCCCACCTTGGCCCAATTGGCTAAGAAGGACCAGGAGGGCAAGAAGGACGCCCCCAAGCCCTTTCGAGACTACGAACCGGGCTTCCTCCATATCGATATCAAGTATCTGCCGCAGATGCCTGATGAGACGCAGCGCCGCTATCTGTACGTTGCCATCGACCGAGCTACGCGCTGGGTCTATCTAGAGCTACGCTCCAGCCAGGCAGCACGCGATGCTGAAGCGTTTTTTCATCGGGTCGTTGAGAAGGCCCCGTTCAAGGTCCAAAAGGTGCTGACGGACAATGGCAAGAGCTTCACGGATCGCTTCACCTCTGGTGGAGAGCGCAAGCCCACCGGACAGCATCCGTTTGACCAGGCATGTGCAGCGCACCACGTGGAGCACCGCCTGATTCGACCGGGCCACCCTCAAACCAACGGAATGGTCGAACGCTTCAATGGCCGTATCAGTGACGTCTTATCGACGCGTCGCTATGTCTCTGGAGAAGACCTGGAGCAAACGCTTAAACGGTACTGCTGGCTGTACAATCATCACATCCCGCAGAAGGCATTGAAGCACCAGGCCCCAATTTCTGCGATGAAAGACTGGCAGAACCGGCGTCCCGAACTATTCACCAAGCGCGTAATTAATCATCCGGGACCTGACAGCTAAGCCTTGGCCTTGTCAGTTCCCTCTCACCCTTCAGCGAGCCTTGTAGGCGGTTCTTCAGCAAGGGAGGAGATGCCTGTTGGATGAGCAAGCACGGTCAGGGCCAAGTGGCACAGAAAATCTGACAGTGCGGTGATGTGCGTGGGCGGCAAGCGGTAAGTCACTTGCACATGCACTGGGTCGAACGTGGGTCTTTTCGTAGTGAGGCGTCGGGAAGGGGGGGGGTATCATCCGGTCACGAGGTTGTGCGTGCTGACACCTAATTGACACCTAGAAGAGATTGGGGCTTCAGAAACGAAAAAGGCTCCTGCGTGAATGTTCGCAAGAGCCTGATTCATAAGTATTCAGTGGTCGGAGCGACAGGATTCGAACCTGCGACCTTTGCAACCCCATTGCAACGCGCTACCAAGCTGCGCCACGCTCCGACTTGGCCTTTGGGCTCTGTGACCGTCTGGCCTGTCCCCCGAAGACGAGGCGTATACTAGCGCGTTCATTTCGAAATGAAAACCCCTTTTTGCGCTTTTATTTCAATTGGTTGGAAATTGACCGCTGGTGATGGTCAGCGCTGCCCAGTTTGTCTGTGCTCTGACACACTATAGGGAGAGTAAACAAGGTGCGGAGGGGACGCGGATGCCGCTGATTCTGGGAATGAGCCTATTGCTGGGCTGTCAGTTTGCGGGTGAATTATTGGCTCGGCTGTTGGGGCTGCCGATTCCGGGGCCTGTTATCGGGATGGTCATACTGCTGGTGGGTCTGACGATCCGCGGCAAGGTACCTAAGAGTCTGCGGACCACGGGTGAGGGGCTGCTGCGTTACCTGACGCTGTTGTTCGTGCCTGCCGGGGTGGGCTTGATGGTGCATGGTCGACTGATTGCCAATGATGGCGTGGCCATCGCGGCAACTCTGGTGCTGTCGACCGCGCTGACATTGGCGGTAACGGCATGGGTGATGTCGTCGCTGGCGACGCGCAGGGGAGGTCGCTAATGGAAGCCTCTGCTCTGGATGAACTGTGGGTCTATCTGTCAGGGAATCCGCTGGTCTCGCTGCTGGTGACGCTACTGGCCTTTGCCCTGGCCGTGCGCATCAATCGTTGGCTGGGTGGGACGCCGCTGCTGCATGCGGTGACGCTTAGCATTGCGCTGATCATTACCTTTCTTCTGCTGACCGGGATTGACTACGCGACGTACTTTGAAGGCGCTCAGTTCATCCATTTTCTGCTGGGCCCGGCCACCGTCGCTCTGGCGATACCGCTTTACGATCACCGAGAGCGGGTGCGCCAACTGCTGGTGCCACTGTTGGCCGCCTGTGGCGCGGGTATCGTGACGGCGGTGGCCTCGACGCTGGGCTTGGCGCTGCTGTTCGGCGCGTCTCCGCAGACAGTGCTGTCGCTGGCACCTCGTTCGGTGACGTCGCCGATTGCCATGGGGGTGGCGGAGCAGATTGGTGGTATTCCATCGTTGGCGGCGGGCCTTGTGCTGATTACCGGCTCCATTGGATGTGCCCTGGGGCCTTTCATTTTTCGCATGCTGGGCGTTCGTGATCCTGTGGTGCAGGGCTTCACCATGGGACTGGCGGCGCATGGTTTTGGTACCGCCCAGGCTTTTGCCAAGCTCGGTGCCATGGCGGGGGCCTTCTCTGGGCTTGCCATGGGGCTCACAGGTTTGGTGACGGCCTTTCTGCTACCGGCGCTGGTAGCACTTTTCGGACTATGACCTTCGTCTAATGCGCAACGCAAACTGTCTCCGGCTGAACTATGGTCAAGCGAAGGACGAGGGATGACTTGACCTGACCGGAGGTCGCGATGTGGAAGACCATTACGTCTGTACTCGCCGCCTTCTTTGGCGTTCAGAAGGAATCCCGACGGCAGGAGGATTTCACCTCTGGCAAGGCGTCCAGTTTTATCGTGGTAGGCATCCTGGCAGGGGTGCTGTTTGTGGTGGTACTGGTAGTGATCGCCACCTTGGCGGCGGGGTAGTGACTCCACCGTCGAGGTGGCGATCTGCGTTGTGGCACCTGGTGTGGGGGAAGTGGGTGATGCGCTACCGGGAAGTGCCGGGTAAGGCAACAGCGCGGTGTTGCATGCCGGATGCATCAGGTCATGACGGATGCGTCAGGTGAAGATCCAGGGAATTCACCGATCAGCCCGCATCTACCACCGGGCACAGACGTAACACGACAGACGAATAACAACCGACGTATCACACAGGCTCCAGGAGGCATCGATGCGCATACGCCACGTATGGATGACTGCAGGAATGCTGGTTGCAGCGCTGATGACCGGAGTGAGCGGTCCTCTCCTCGCGGCTGACTGGAACATGCCGGTCGGTGTCACTGACGTGAGTCGTGAAGTGCACTCCTTGCACATGACGATTTTCTGGATCTGCGTAGTGATTGGCGTGGTGGTCTTCGGCGCCATGTTCTATTCGCTGTTTCGCTACCGCCATTCCCAGGGTGCCAAGGCCGCCACGTTTCATGAACACACCACGGTAGAGGTCATCTGGACCGCGCTGCCTTTGCTGATTCTGGTCGGCATGGCGGTGCCGGCCACGGCGACGCTGAAGAAAATGTATGACGCCTCTGACGCTGATCTCGACGTCATGGTCACGGGCCAGCAATGGCGCTGGCATTACAGCTATCTGGGCGAGGATGTCGAATTTACCTCCAATCTTGCGACCCCGCGTGAACAGATCACCGGTGACAGCGCCAAGGGGGACCACTACCTGTTGGAAGTCGATGAACCGTTGGTACTGCCGGTGGGCAAGAAGGTGCGCCTGCTACTGACGGCAGATGACGTCATCCACTCCTGGTGGGTACCGGAGCTGGCGGTCAAGCAGGATGCGGTGCCGGGATTCGTTAATGAGAACTGGGTAAGGATCAACGAGCCGGGCATCTATCGCGGCCAGTGCGCCGAGCTATGTGGCAAGGATCACGGTTTTATGCCCGTGGTGGTCGAGGCGGTGGAGCAGGAGCAGTTCGACACCTGGCTGGCACAGCGCAAGGAGGCCGCCGCCCAGGAGGCGCAGGGCGTCGACCGCGAGTGGAGCATGGATGAGCTGATGGCCAGGGGCGAGCAGGTGTATGGCTCGATCTGTGCGTCTTGCCATCAGGCTGATGGCAGCGGACTGCCGCCGGCTTTCCCCGCCCTGGCGGGTAACCAGGCGCTGCTGGATGATCCCGGCCGGCATGTCGATACCGTCGTCAACGGTGTGTCGGGGTCGGCCATGCCGGCGTTTCGCACCACGCTGAATCCTGTCGAGATAGCTGCTGTCATCACCTATGAACGTAATGCCTGGGGCAATGACTCGGGTGAGGTCACCCAGCCCGCCGAGATCGCCGCAATGCTGGCCGAGTGACGCCCCGTGCGTCACCCAGCTTCGATACACAGATTGACGTGACACGCTGACACCTGGTCCGTGTCGGACGGACTGCCAACCGGGGAGAACTTCGCCATGGCGTCACTGCCTCCCAAGCATCGTCTGCAATCCTCCGCAGCGGATAGCGCTGCGACAGGCCAGCACGAGCATCATCGACCCCGCGGCCTGATGCGGTGGGTGCTGACGACCAACCATAAGGAGATCGGTACGCTGTACCTGATCTTCTCCTTGACCATGTTCTTGATTGGCGGTGTCTTCGCCTTGGTGGTGCGGGCCGAGCTGTTTCAGCCAGGACTTCAGCTGGTTCAGCCTGAATTCTTCAATCAGATGACCACCATGCACGGGCTCATCAT
Organism: Halomonas litopenaei; assembly: GCF_017303055.1. Taxonomy (GTDB): domain Bacteria; phylum Pseudomonadota; class Gammaproteobacteria; order Pseudomonadales; family Halomonadaceae; genus Halomonas; species Halomonas litopenaei_A. The sequence continues at coordinate 641,517 of NZ_JAEKJT010000001.1, forward strand.
GGTGTTTGGCGCGGTCATGCCTGCCTTCGTGGGTCTTGCCAACTGGATGGTGCCGCTGCAGATAGGGGCTCCGGACATGGCGCTCCCGCGGCTTAACAATTTCAGCTTCTGGCTGTTGCCGATTGCCTTTACGCTGATGCTGAGCACATTGTTCATGCCTGGCGGTGCGCCGAACTTCGGCTGGACATTCTATGCCCCCCTGTCCACGACCTACGCACCTCCGTCCACCACCTTCTTCATCTTATCGCTGCATATTGCTGGAATCAGTTCGATCCTCGGCGCCATCAACATCATTGCGACCATTCTCAACCTGCGTGCCCCTGGGATGCGCATGATGGACATGACCTTGTTCGTGTGGACGTGGCTGATCACCGCCTTCCTGTTGATCGCCGTGATGCCGGTCCTCGCGGGCGTTGTCACCATGATGCTGATGGACATTAATTTCGGCACCAGCTTCTTCAACGCGGGGGGCGGCGGCGATCCGGTGCTGTTCCAGCATCTCTTCTGGTTCTTCGGGCATCCCGAGGTCTACATCATGATCTTGCCGGCGTTCGGCATCGTGTCGGTGATTATCCCGACCTTTGCGCGCAAGCGGTTGTTCGGGTACGCCTCAATGGTCTACGCCACGGCGTCCATTGCCATCCTGTCCTTTCTGGTTTGGGCGCACCATATGTTTGTCGTCGGGCTGCCATTGGTCGCAGAGCTGTTTTTCATGTACAGCACGATGCTTATCGCGGTACCCACCGGGGTGAAAGTGTTTAACTGGATCACGACACTGTTTCGCGGCTCTATCAGCTTTGAGCCGGCGATGCTGTTTGCCATTGCCTTTGTCGTACTGTTTACCATCGGAGGTTTCTCGGGCTTGATGCTGGCGATCTCACCAGCAGATTTTCAGTATCACGACACCTACTTTGTGGTGGCTCATTTCCACTATGTTCTGGTGCCAGGGGCGGTGTTCTCGATCATGGCGGCGGTCTATTACTGGCTGCCGAAGTGGACCGGCCATTATCCGCACCTGCGGTTGTCTCAGTGGCATTTCTGGCTGTCGGTCATTGGCGTGAACCTGACGTTCTTCCCGATGCACTTTTCTGGTCTCGCTGGTATGCCACGGCGTATTCCCGACTATTCGCTGCAGTTCGCTGACTTCAACATGGTGTCGAGCATCGGTGCCTTCATGTTCGGCCTTTCGCAGCTGCTGTTCGTGGTGATCGTCATCATGTGTGTAAGAGGTGGCAAGACCGCGCCCGCCAAGGCGTGGGACGGGGCTGAGGACCTGGAGTGGACCGTGCCAAGCCCGGCTCCACTGCATACCTTCGAGCACCCGCCCCAGTATCGACCGGTCGAACACTGACGTGCGGGAGATCGCCCATGGTGAATGTCGTCGAGGATCGCAGGCCGCAGGTACGACGCACCGTCATCAAGACCCTGGTGGTGCTGGCGGGTATGTGCGTCTTTGCCTTCGCGCTGGTGCCCCTCTACGACGTCTTCTGTCAGGTGACGGGGCTGAACGGCAAGACGGCGTCCAGCGCTCAGTCTCTGGTGCACCAGGAGGTGGATGACGAACGTACCGTGACCATGCAGTTCGTGACACGTGGTGCGGCTGGCCTGCCATGGCGGCTAGAGGTGGAGGAGCGACAGATCCGGGTGCATCCAGGGCAGAGCGCAGAGGTGCACTTCACCTTTCGCAATCTTGGTGAGCGCTCGCTGGTGGCCCGAGCTGTGCCAAGTGTGACGCCGTCGCCGGCATCGCTACATCTCCGCAAGCTGGTGTGCTTCTGCTTCGAGAACCAGCGTCTGGCGGCGGGCGAAAGCTTTACTGCGCCGCTGGTGTTTCAGCTGACGAGGGACTTGCCGCCCGAGATCAAGGCCGTGACGTTGGTGTACACCCTATATCCCCAGGAAAACGACACCGTAACAGCCGCGATGCCGGACGATGGCAAGCATATTGACGCTGTGGCCACGCGGCGCTGGGCGGACAGGTCCTCAGGAGGTGAAACATGAGTGGTGGCAGCTACTATGTTCCCGCAACCAGCAAGTGGCCAATTCTGGGCTCTCTGGCGATGGGCGTGATGATGGTCGGAGGCGGCACCTGGCTGGTACATGGAGCCGTGGGGTCACCGCTGATGTTGGCAGGGTTGGTGGGGATTCTCGCCGTCATGGTGCTGTGGTTTCGCGATGTGATTCGAGAGTCCATGGCAGGCCTGTACGACGCGCAGATGGATCGCTCATTCCGCTGGGGCATGGGCTGGTTCATCTTCTCTGAGGTCATGTTCTTTGCGGCCTTCTTTGGCGCGCTTTTCTACGTGAGAACCTTGGCACTGCCCTGGCTGGATGGCGAAGGCGCCAAGGGGGTGACGGCGCTGCTTTGGCCTGATTTTTCGGCCAGCTGGCCATTGCTCGATCCGCCGGATAGCCGCATTTCGGGACCCGCGGAGACTCTCAGTCCGTGGCAGCTGCCGCTGGTCAACACGCTGTTGCTGGTGTCATCCAGCATCACTCTTACCGTGGCTCATGAAGCGCTGAAGATGGGGGAGCGACAGGCAACGCATAACTGGCTGTTCGGCACCGTACTGCTGGGGACCTGCTTCATCATTATTCAAGGAGTGGAGTACTACGAGGCCTACCATCACCTCGGGCTGACCCTTGAAGCCGGCATCTACGGTTCAACCTTCTTCATGCTGACAGGCTTTCACGGCCTGCACGTCATCATCGGCACCATCATTCTCGCCAGCATCCTGCTGCGCATACGCAAGGGACACTTCAGTGGCGCCAACCACTTCGGCTTCGAGGCCGCAGCCTGGTATTGGCACTTTGTCGACGTGGTATGGCTTGGGCTTTTCATCTTCGTTTACGTCTTCTGACGCTGACAGGCACCGGGTGATGACAAGCCCGCGTCCCTCGCCTCAAGGCACAGGGGGGGGGGCGAGACCAACAGGGCTGAAGCGGTCGAGAGGAAGTGGGCTGAGACAGGGCTGACTGAGACAGACATGCTCAAGACAGAAAACGACCTGAGCGGGTCAGGGACAGATCGGTTCAGCCAAGCGTGCCGCTGGCAAAACCATAGATCAACAAGCCCAGGAGCAGGGCAGCCAAGCCAACGCGAATCTTAAGGGAGATCAGCAGGCGGCGAGATTGACTGTCGTCCTTGAGCAAGAATCCGACGCCTGCGGCCAGGCTGGTCAGCATGGCAATGAAGACGATCAGGATCAGGGATTTGAGCAGCATGGCAAGCGTCCGTTCCGGTGACAGTGAGTGGCGGTGGTCGCCCCGATTGGTGGTGTGGTGCGTGCTCTGCGCAGCGCTGATCGTGCTGGGAGTGTGCCTGGGACTATGGCAGTGGGAGCGGGCTGCCGACAAGCGCCTCTATCTGGAACATCGCGATACGGCACCGACGGTGCACATGCCAGAGACAGTACCGCCAGACGGCGCAAGAGTGTCGTTACAAGGGCGGTTTATGGGTGCCGAAACCCTGTTTCTGGATAATCGCACCCTAGGTCAGCAACTGGGTGTGGCGGTGCTCACACCCTTTGTTGACCTGGAGGGACGGCGTTGGTTGGTGGAGCGCGGGTTTATCGAGACCGGCGTTTCAAGGATGGCACCGAGCGCTGATACGCCAGAGGGTACGGTCACGATCAGCGGCGAATGGCAGATCGACAGCCGCCGTGCGCCACGCTTTGGTGACAATCTCGAGGGCACTCGGTTGCAGCGAATCGAGCTGGCCAGCTGGCAACAGCCTTTCACCTATCCCGGCTGGCTGCACCAGCGGCAAGGCGAGGGCCATCTGCTTGATTGGTGGGTGCCCAGCGTCATGCCCCCCGAGCGCCATCTTGCCTATGCGGTGCAGTGGTGGGCCTTGGCAGGGGTCGCGACGATCGCTTTGGTGGTGGGTGCCAGGCGGATGCGACAGGACCAGCTGATCAAGACAGACCTTGATGCACGGTAGCGACCGAAAAGACGGGAGGGCCCATGACGGCATTGGCATGGCAGCGCACGAAACTGATCGCTCTGATATCGATCTTCGTGGCACCGATGTTGGTAGCGTGGATCATGGCCGAATGGCGTATCGGCATCCCCGTTGAGCGAACGGCACACGGCTCGCTCGACAGTCAGGTGCCGGTGTTGTCGGAGTGGCCCATCGAAGCTCTGGAGACGGGGCAGGGGGTGACAGGGTCTGCTGATGAGGACAGCCAGGCCAGCGGCGAACCCATGGCGAGTTCAAGGGCGTGGCGGCTGGTGTTTGATTGCGGTAGTGGCTGCCAAGCAGATGCTGACCGTTGGTGGCGGTTGCACCGTGCATTGGGTAAGGAAGCGCATCGGCTGACCAGGCTTCGCATTGGCGGAACGCCGCCTGCGTTACCCGGCGAATCCCTCTGGCGTTGGTCGACGGTGCCAGAGTGGAGTGGCCAAGGCAGAGCCTGGTTGCTGGATCCCGTTGGGAATGTGGCAGTGGCCTATGCCGATGGCACAGAGACCAGGGCAGTGATGGATGACATCGAGCACCTGTTCAAACGCAATCCAGAGTGGCCAGCCGCGGCAAGGCATCAGCAGGCTACGCCTGGGGTTGCCGGCGCACTTGATGGGCCTCCTTCGATGTCCGGATCAATGTATTTTCTCGGTAATCGCGCTGATGCAGTCGCTATTGCTGGCGCTGAGGCCTGGGCGGAGACGCGGCCAATGGCCTTGTCTAGTGCACAGGCTTTTACGGCGCTGGTCAGCAGGGAGGTGGCCCATGAGTGATCGGCGGCTATTCTGGTTGCGAGTGTTGAGCCTGGCGGGGGCCGCCTTCACGGCGGTGGTGATTCTGGCAGGGGCATGGACCCGGCTGCTTGATGCGGGGCTTGGCTGCCCGGATTGGCCGGGCTGTTATGGCAACTTCATGGTGCCGGATGCCGACCAAGCGCTGCGACACAGTCCCGACAGTCCGCTTGATGCCACCAAGGCCTGGATGGAGATGATCCATCGCTATCTGGCCAGCGGGCTGGGATTGCTGGTGGTCAGCCTGCTGGTGATCGCCTGGCCTCACCGTCGACGGCCAGGCATGCCCTGGCGCCAGATGCTGTTGCTGTTTGCGGTGTTGATGGTGCAGGGCGCCTTTGGCGCTTATACCGTTACCCTCAAGCTGTGGCCTCAGGTCGTCACCTTGCATTTGCTGGGTGGACTGTCTGTGATGAGCCTCTTCGTCTGGCTGCATCTTCGCCTGAGACGCCTGGCTCGCGGCCAAGGTGCTGGCGCAGCGCGCCGGCCCGGTCGTGTGCTGACCATCGCGTTGTTGCTACTGGTGATGCAGCTGGCATTGGGTGGCTGGACGTCGAGCAATTACGCCGGACTGGCCTGCCAGGGGTTTCCTACCTGCAACACACAATGGTGGCCGGAGACCGATTGGGGGGAAGGTTTTCATCTCACCCAGGCAGTGGGGCCCACTTACCTGCATGGGGCTTTGCATGCTGAGGCGCGAACCACCATCCACCTTGCCCATCGCTTTGGGGCAGGATTGCTGGGCATCGCCTTGATGGTCGTCGTGGTCTGTTACTGGCGGCGTCGCGAGATGCGGCCCTGGCTGGCGAGCTTGGCTGCCGCGCTACTGCTACAAGTCGCACTGGGCGTGGCCAATGTGCTGTGGTGGCTACCCCTTGGCCTGGCGTTGCTGCATACAGCGGGGGCGGTATTGCTGGTGTTCACGTTCACGCTGGTGGTCTGGAAACAGCGCTACAGCACGGCCGTGGTGGTCCGCCAACGTCGTCCAACGTCGCTGGTGCTGGCTGTGGATGACCTGGACGCCGACCGGCGGCGAGTCGGCAGCGCAGGCTCTTTGATACCTTCACGCTCTGGGCAAGATGTCGGTAGTGAGCCCCAGCGCAAGAAGCGGGGGTGGCTACATGCGTGATGGCCAAGCGGTAGTTCCCGGCATGGCGCCTGTGTCCGTATGGCATGACCTGTTGGTGCTGTGCAAGTGGCGTGTCGTGGCGGTGATGCTGGTCTGTGTCCTGGTGGGCATGCTGCTGGCGGTGCCCTTGCCGCCGCTCGATACGGTGGTGCTCGGTCTAATGGGGATTGGCTTGTCTGCGGCCGGAGCCGCAGCGATCAATCATGTGGTGGATCGCAAGCTTGATGCCAGAATGGGGCGCACCGCTCGCCGGCCGCTGGCCTCAGGTCGGCTATCAACGCCCCTGGCATTAGGGTGGGCGCTGTCGCTGTGCGTGGTGGGGGTAGGGCTGCTGGCCATCGCCGTCAATGACCTGACGGCCTGGTTGACCTTGGCCTCGCTAGTGGGCTACGCGCTGGTGTACACCGTTTTTCTCAAGCGCGCCACACCGCAGAACATCGTCATTGGCGGTGTTGCCGGGGCCGCGCCACCGCTGCTGGGCTGGACCGCGGTGACGGGCGCCATGGCGCCCGAGCCCCTGTTGCTGGTGCTGATTATCTTTGCCTGGACACCTCCGCACTTCTGGGCCCTGGCGATCTACAAGCGAGACGAATACGCCGAGGCCGGAATTCCCATGCTGCCGGTGACCCATGGCCTGGACTTTGCGCGTTTGCAGGTGTGGCTTTACGGCTGGCTCACGGTCGCGGCGACGCTGTTGCCATTTGTCATTGGCATGAGTGGATGGTGGTACCTGTGCTGCATCCTGCTGCTGAACATACGGTTCATGCATTGGAACCTGAGGGTTTGGCGTGGTCGCGATGAACAGGTGCCGCTGCAGGCATTCTGGTTCTCGATACGCTATCTGTTGGGCGTGTTTCTGGCGTTGCTGAGCGACCACTACCTGTCTCTGGTGCTGACACTCTGGGCCTGATGCTCTCTTTCAGGTTCGCCCTTGCAGATGAGCTCTTAGGTATTCCCGGCATTTAGGCCCGGGTGTCAGGTCTCGGGCTTAGGCGTCAATTTCATGCCTCGGTTTTGGCCTTCAATGTTAGGGCTCGGTGTCAGGTCTCGGGCTTAGGCGTCAATTTCATGCCTCGGTTTTGGCCTTCAATGTTAGGGCTCGGTGGTAGGTCTGGGGCATGGGTTCATCTGATCGTCACTGATAGCCGCTACGCTTCCTCGAAAGGGGGCTGAGACCGACTGCCGCTGTGCAGGTCTGTTGGCGCGGATGGGGACGTCCGCCCTCGGCGAAAGCGGTTCCGCCCATTGTCAGGATGTGTAGAATGCGCCCTTTGACCATCGCAAAGGGGGCTTCTATGTCCACGACGCTTGCACTTGTCCTGCTGGGAATTGGCTGTGCCGTGATTGCAGGCATGGGCGGGTACGCCTGGTCTCTGCGTAAGGAAGTGCGTCGCCGCGAGGCCTTCCGTCAAGACGAGGAACGTCGCGCGCGGGAAAACGGCCTGGAAAATCTCGGACTGGTTGCGTCGGCCCTGGTGCAGCGACAAGTCGATGTGACAGAGGGCTGCTGGCGCCTGAAAGTCCTGTTTGAACTGATCGACCCTGCGCTGCTTGAGCGGCGCGAGTTTCGCGTTGTTGCAGAGGTGTACGAGCAGACACGGCATCTGCATACGCACCAGGCTCGTCAGGCACTTACACCGAAAGAACGGTTTGCCGAGGACAAGCAGAGGTTGGCCGTGGAAGAGGCAAATCGTGAGGATGTGCTGGCTGCGGCACAGGCTGCGCTGGATTTTCAGGCCCGTTACCCCGACAGTCTCAATTGAGCGATCTCGAACACTGTTCGATGAAGTGAATGACGGGCGTCTATCGGCTGTGCTAATTTGATTGTACAGAAGCGATACGTCATGATGTCGCCTGCAAGGGATTGGTCGTGCAGCGCATTTCTTGCACGATGGGCCGTCGGCGGAAGACGTTGAGATATCGAAGGCTATCAGACTGGCTAGTCGCGATATTTCATGCTTTTCTTGCCTATGAGGAAGTAGGGTACCTATCCTGTTTCTCGATCGGCACAACATTGGACCCGCTGAAGAACAGGGTTACCCGTATTCAGCATTGAGTGTCAGAAAGAAGAAGGAGTCTTAAATGAAAAAATCAACGACTGGCTTGCTGCTCGGTTCTGCTCTGGTTGTCGGCCTCTCTGGCTGCGCCAGCTCCGCTTCACAGTCTTCCTCCGGCATGAGCGACGCTAAGCCGTGGTACCAGCACCCGATGGTGTGTGGTATTGCTGGCGGCCTGATCGGCGGCGGCATCGGCTACGGCACCACCAGCGACGACGACGAAGAAACCGGCGCAGCTGTTGGCGCTACTGTCGGCACCGTGGCTGGCGCTCTGCTGTGTGCTGAGCCGAACAAAGAGCCGATGGACGCTCCGAAGGATTCCGACGGTGACGGCGTTTATGACGCCAACGACCAGTGCCCGGGTACTCCGGCCGGTGTCGCGGTTGACGCCGTGGGCTGCCCGCTGGATTCCGACAACGACGGCGTGCCGGACTTCCAGGACCAGTGCCCGGGTACTCCGGCTGGCGTCCAGGTCAACTCCCTGGGCTGCGAAAAGGACCTGGTCCTGCGTGACGTGAACTTCGAGTTCGACTCCGCCACCCTGACAGCTCAGGCTGAGCAGGTACTGGTCGGCATCGCTGAGCGTCTGCGTGCCAACCCGAACGTCGGCGTGCGCATCGAAGGCCACACTGACAGCGTCGGTTCCGACACCTACAACAAGCAGCTGTCTCAGGAGCGTGCCGCTTCTGTTGCTCGCTTCCTGGCCAGCCAGGGCGTGCAGCCGAACCGCATGCGTGCTATCGGCTACGGTGAAGAGCAGCCGATCGCTACCAACGACACTGATGCAGGTCGTGCGGAAAACCGTCGTGTCGAGCTGGGTGAGTGGCAGTAAGTTTGCCCTGACCGAGTCTGTCTCGATCATCTGATCGAGCGCGACGACATCAGCGAGGCGCCTTCGGGCGCCTCGCTGCGTTTGGTCGCGCAAGATTGTTGCGACATTCGCCCGCCGCGAAGGTAGAGCGTGGCATCGACGACGCTGCATCTGGTAGGCTATGTCGCTGTTTCACCCATTGAATCCATTTTGGCGACACGTGATCCCTGGTATGGATCACCACTGCGCACAAGGACAGCTTGCATGCCCATCGTGACACTGCCTGACGGCAGTCAGAGAACCTTTGATTCCCCCCTTAGCGTCATGGAGTTGGCCGAAAGCATCGGCCCGGGACTTGCCAAGGCCTGCGTGGCTGGCAAGATCGACGGCGTATTGGTGGACGCCGCGGACCTGATTGAGACGGACGCCGAGGTGGCGATCCTGACCGCAAGAGACGAGGAAGGGTTGGAGATCATCCGGCATTCCTGCGCCCACCTGATCGGGCACGCGGTCAAGCAGCTCTATCCCGAGGCCAAGATGGCCATCGGCCCGGTGATCACCGACGGCTTCTATTACGACATCGATTTCGGCCAGTCGATCACCCCGGAAGACCTCGAGACCATCGAGAAGCGCATGAAGCAGCTGATCGATGAAGAATACGATGTGGTCCGCGAGTACGTGGATCGCGATAAGGCGATGCTCGAGTTCCTGCATCGTGACGAGCCCTACAAGCAGGAAATCGTTCGCGGCATTCCCGAGGGCGATACCATCCGGCTGTACCGGCATCAGGAATACACCGACATGTGCCGCGGGCCTCACGTGCCCAACACCCGTCACCTGAAGGCGTTCAAGCTGACCAAGCTGGCGGGCGCCTACTGGCGCGGCAATGCGGACAACGCCATGTTGACCCGTATCTACGGCACCGCCTGGGGCGACAAGAAGCAGCTCAAGGCCTATCTGCACCGGCTGGAAGAGGCCGAGAAGCGTGACCATCGCAAGCTGGCGCGTCGTCTTGACCTGTTTCACATGCAGGAAGAAGCTCCGGGCATGGTGTTCTGGCACCCCAATGGGTGGACGCTGTGGCAGCGTGTCGAGCAGTACATGCGCGGTGTCTACAAGGAGGGCGGCTATCAGGAGATCCGCTGCCCGCAGATCATGGACGTGTCGCTGTGGAAGAAGTCTGGCCACTGGGACAACTACGCCGACGGCATGTTCTTCACCGAGTCCGAGAAGCGTGAATACGCGCTGAAGCCGATGAACTGCCCGGGGCATGTTCAGGTCTTCAATTCCGGACTGCGCAGCTACCGCGAACTGCCGGTGCGCTTTGGCGAGTTTGGCGGGTGTCATCGTAACGAGCCCTCTGGTGCGCTGCACGGCATCATGCGCGTGCGTGCGTTCACCCAGGACGACGGGCACATCTTCTGTACCGAAGAGCAGGTCCAGCCTGAAGTGACCAGCTTCCACCGTCAGGCACTGAAGGTCTACAGTGACTTCGGCTTCGAAGACATCGCGATCAAGATCGCGCTGCGCCCTGAGAAGCGTATCGGTGATGACGAGACGTGGGATCGTGCCGAGAACGCACTGCGCGGTGCGCTTGAGGCCTGCGACGTCGAATGGCAGGAACTGCCTGGCGAAGGTGCCTTCTACGGTCCCAAGATCGAGTACCATATGAAGGACTGCCTGGGCCGCGAATGGCAGGTCGGGACCATGCAGGTCGACTTCATGATGCCGACTCGCCTGGGTGCCCAGTTCGTGACAGAAGAGGGCGAGCGTAAGCCGCCCGTCATGCTGCACCGTGCCATTGTCGGCTCCATGGAGCGCTTCATCGGCATCCTGATCGAGCACTATGCCGGTGCCATGCCTTTGTGGCTGGCTCCTGAGCAGGCGGTGGTGATGATTATCACCGACGCGCAGAAGGAATATGCCGAAGCTTTGACCTCTCGTCTGCAAAAAATCGGTTTACGCGTCAAGTCGGACTTGAGGAACGAGAAGATCGGCTTTAAAATTCGCGAGCATACGTTGCAGAAGGTACCCTATCTCCTGGTGGTCGGAGATAAGGAAGTAGAGGCCGACTCGGTGGCTGTGCGTACGCGCAGCGGCGAAAATCTAGGCACCATGACGGTGGATGCCTTCATCGAGCGAGTTCAGGCCGAGCGGTACTAACGGGTAGGCGGCATGGGCCGCCCCCTCGTGCGAAGCTCGTAAAGGCACGCACCTTCCCAGCTCTCGCACCTTCCAAAGCTATAGTGGAGACGGAACCATCAAGCGAAGCAACCCCAGAGGACGCCCCCAGGACAAGCGTCCGCCAATGAACGAGCGTATCACCGAAGATCAGGTCCGCCTGATCGCTGCTGACGGCGAACAGCTTGGTATCGTGGACACCCGCGATGCTCTTGAGCGCGCCGAGGCTGAAGGCCTTGACCTCGTGCAGATTTCAAATGCCGATCCCATCGTCTGTAAGATCATGGATTACGGCAAGTTCGTCTTCGAGCAGAAGAAGCAGAAAGCTGCTCAGAAGAAGAAGCAGAAGCAGATCCAGGTCAAGGAAGTCAAATTCCGGCCTGGCACCGACGAGGGCGACTACCAGGTCAAGATGAAGAATCTGATCCGGTTCCTCGAAGGTGGCGACAAGGGCAAGGTCACCCTGCGTTTCCGCGGGCGTGAAATGGCGCACCAGGACATCGGCCGCAAGCTGATGGAGCGGATCGCGGCCGATCTCGAAGAGATCGGTACCGTGGAGTCCTTCCCCAAGATGGAAGGCCGCCAGATGATCATGATCATTGCCCCCAAGAAGAAGTGATTCGACGGCCCGTCCAACGAATGGCCAGCTCCAGAGCTGGCCATTGGCCCCGAATTTTCTAAAGAAACTCGAGCGGAGTTATTCTCATGCCGAAGATCAAGAGCAACAGTGGCGCTGCCAAGCGCTTCAAGAAGACTGCTAACGGCTTCAAGCACAAGCAGTCCTTCCGTAGTCACATTCTGACCAAGAAGTCCACCAAGCGTAAGCGTCAGCTGCGCGGCATGCAGCAGATCCACGATGCCGACAAGGCACTCGTGCGTCGCATGCTGCCGTACGTCTAATCCTTGGTGAACCCCCTTTAACGTCAGGAGAGTGCTATGACTCGTGTCAAGCGTGGTGTCGTCGCCCGTCGTCGTCACAAGAAGATCATGAAGCAGGCCAAGGGTTACTACGGTGCCCGTTCGCGTGTTTTCCGCGTAGCCAAGCAGGCCGTCATCAAGGCCGGTCAGTACGCCTATCGCGACCGTCGTCAGCGTAAGCGTCAGTTCCGTGCCCTGTGGATCCAGCGTATCAACGCTGGTGCTCGTCAGCACGGTCTGTCCTACAGCCGCTTTGTTGGCGGTCTGAAGAAGGCCGGCATCGAAATCGACCGTAAGGTCCTGGCTGACCTGGCTGTTCACGAGAAGGCGGCATTTGCTGCCATCGTGGAAAAGGCCAAGGCTGCCCAGTAAGCGCGTTCGATGGATGACCTGACCCTCTTGAAGGAGGGTCAGTGCATGATCGCCCCAGGGGAAGAGCAGCCGCTCTTCCCCTGTTTTTTTGGCGACCCTTTTATCATCGCTACTCTCCACTAAAGAAAGATCAACGCTACCGGAGCTCAACGTATGGACCACCTTCCCGATCTGGTTCAACAAGCTCGCGACGCCATCCAGTCCGCCGAGGGCATGGCCGGGCTAGACGATATTCGTGTCAGGTATCTGGGCAAGAAAGGCGAGCTGACGGCGCTGCTCAAGGGGCTTGGCAAGCTGCCGCCGGAAGAGCGTCCGGCCGCAGGTGAACGCATCAACCAGGCCAAGCAGGAGCTGGCCAAGGAGCTTGAGGCACGTCGTGACACCCTGGCCAAGGCAGAACTGGACGCCAGGCTCGCTGCGGAGCGTCTTGACGTCACGCTGCCCGGTCGCGGCCAGCCCGCTGGTGGCTTGCACCCGGTGACTCGAACGCTGGAGCGGATCGAGGGACTGTTCAAGCGGATTGGCTACGATGTGGCGGTAGGGCCTGAGCTCGAAGATGACCACCACAACTTCGAAGCGCTGAACATTCCTGCCCACCATCCAGCCCGCGGCATGGCCGACACCTTCTATTTCGACGCCACGCGACTGCTGAGAACGCACACCTCTCCCGTACAGGTGCGCACCATGAAGGCGGAGGAACCCCCGATCCGCATAGTGTGCCCGGGCCGGGTGTATCGCAGCGATTCGGATCTGACTCACACGCCAATGTTCCACCAGGTCGAAGGCCTGCTGATCGAGGAAGACGTCAGCTTTGCGGACCTCAAGGGCACCATCGAAGACTTCCTGCAGGCGTTCTTCGAGCGTGACGACCTGTCCGTGCGCTTCCGTCCGTCCTACTTCCCGTTCACCGAGCCATCTGCTGAGGTCGACATTGCCTGTGTGATGTGCGCCGGAGAAGGCTGTCGGGTCTGCTCCCACACCGGCTGGCTGGAGGTGATGGGCTGCGGCATGGTGCATCCGGAGGTGTTCCGCCACGGTGGTATCGACCCCGAACGCTACACAGGCTTTGCCTTCGGCATGGGGGCCGAGCGCCTGGCGATGTTGCGCTACGGCGTCAATGACCTGCGCCTGTTCTTCGAGAACGATCTGCGCTTCCTGCGCCAGTTCCATTGATCAGAGGCCCGCACAGCGGCCCTTCGAAGAACATTGACTGCGTGAACAGGACGTCAAGGAGTCCTCATGAAAGTATCTGAACAGTGGCTGAGGGAGTGGGTTTCCCCTCAGCTGTCTACCCAGGGGCTGGCCGACCAGATCACCATGGCGGGGCTCGAGGTAGATGCCGTCGAGCCCGTTGCGGCGTCATTCAGCGACGTCGTGGTGGCACAGGTGACCGACAAGGTCCAGCATCCCGACGCTGACAAGCTGAACGTCTGCCAGGTTGACGATGGCAGCGGTGAGCCGGTTCAAGTGGTGTGTGGCGCCCCGAATGTGGCGGTGGGACAGCGGATTCCCTTTGCTCGCGTCGGCGCCGTGCTACCCGGCGATTTCAAGATCAAGAAGGCCAAGCTGCGTGGTGTCGAATCTCGCGGCATGATCTGCTCCGCATCGGAGCTGGGCCTTGAGGAAGGCACTTCCGAAGGCATCCTGGTGCTCCCCGAGGACGCGCCGGTGGGGACGGCCCTGCGTGAGTACCTCGCGCTGGATGATCACACCATTGAAGTGGACCTGACGCCCAACCGTGGCGACTGCTTGAGCGTGCAGGGTCTGGCTCGGGAAGTGGGCGTGCTGAATCGTCTCGGCCTGACTGAGCCAACCATTGACCCGGTTGCTGCACGTCACGACGAGACCTTCCCGGTACGCGTCGAGGATGCTCAGCGTTGCCCGCGTTATATCGGTCGTCTGATCAAGGGTGTCGACATCAGCCGTCCGACGCCAATGTGGATGATTGAGCGCCTGCGCCGCAGCGGCGTGCGTGCGATCGACCCTGCCGTTGATGTCACCAACTATGTCATGCTCGAGTTGGGACAGCCATTACACGCCTTTGATCGTGCCAATCTTGAGGGTGCCGTCGTGGTGCGCCTGGCGCGCCAGGGTGAGGAGCTGGTGCTGCTTGACGGCCAGACCGTGTCCCTCGATCCGAGCACCTTGATCATTGCTGACGACAAGGGCCCTCTGGCCTTGGCGGGCGTCATGGGCGGCGAGCACTCCGGTGTGGGGGCCGAGACGCGAGATATCTTCCTGGAAGGCGCGTTCTTTACTCCTCTGGCGGTCGCAGGCCAGGCCCGCTCCTACGGGCTTCACACTGACGCGTCCCATCGTTTCGAACGGGGCGTCGACCCCGAGCTGACGCGACGTGCCGTGGAACGTGCGACTGCGCTGCTGGTCGAGATCTGTGGCGGCGAGCCGGGCCCGCTCAACGAGCAGGCGGATGACGCTCATCTGCCCGGTCAGCGAGACGTCACGCTCCGCGCTGAGCGGTTGGCGAAGGCACTGTCAAAGCGCCTGGACGACGCTGAGGTCAGCGAAATCCTGGAGCGTCTCGGCATGGCGGTTGACGCCCATGATCGTGGTTGGACGGTCAAGGTGCCGAGCTGGCGCTTTGATATCACGATCGAGGAAGACCTGATCGAGGAGGTGGCCCGCATCCATGGCTACAATCGTCTGCCGGTACGCCGTCCCGCAGTACGCTTGGGCTTGAAGGCTGACCATGAGGCGCAAAGCCCGCTGGGCAGATTGCGCAGGCAGATGACGGCCCGTGGCTACCAGGAAGCGATTACCTATAGTTTTGTCGCGCCTGAGCTGCAGCGGACCTTGCTGCCTGAAGCGGTATCGCCGGTTCTCGCCAACCCCATCTCCGCGGACCTGTCGGTGATGCGTGCCAGTCTGTTTCCGGGGCTGGTGAGGGCGCTGGAACACAACCTCAATCGCCAGCAGACCCGTGTGCGCCTGTTCGAGAGCGGCCTGGTCTTCCGGGGTGAGCTCGATGACCTGGAACAGGTGCCGATGCTAGGCGCTGTCGTTTGCGGTTCGCGTCTGCCCGAAGGTTGGACCGGTGGCCGTGACAAGGTCGACTTCTTTGATCTCAAGGGAGATCTGGAAAGTCTGTTGGAGGTCAGCGGTGACGCCGACGCCTGGCGTTTCGAACCAGGCGAGCATCCCTCGCTCCACCCGGGGCAGTGCGCGCGGATCCTGCATCGCGGTGAAGAAGCCGGCTGGATTGGCACGCTGCACCCCGCGGTCAAGGGCAAGCTGGGCCTCAAGACTGACGCCGTGTTGTTCGAGGTTCGCCTGGATGCACTCAGCCAGGGCCGTATCCCGGCCTTCGCACCGCTGTCGCGCTACCCCGAGGTGCGGCGTGACTTGGCCTTCGTCATCGATGAGGACCAACCGGTACAGGCACTGCTCGACCGGGTCAGGGCCGAGGCGGGTGAATGGTTGACGGATCTGGCGCTTTTCGACGTCTATCAGGGCAAAGGTGTAGCCGAAGGTCGTAAGAGTGTGGCCTTGGGCTTGACCTGGCAGCATCCATCGCGCACGCTAAATGACGAAGAAATCAATCAGTTGGTCGATGCCATCGTGGCAACGGCTCGGCAGGGAGTCAATGCTGAGCTGCGTGCTTGACGCTTTAGCCTGACGGGCGCGGACGGTTGGCGTGACCATCACCATGAGGATGACGACATGGGAGCGTTGACCAAGGCAGAACTGGCCGAGCATCTGCACACGGAACTTGGCCTGTCCAAGCGGGAGGCGAAAACCATGGTGGAAGCCTTCTTCGAAGAGATCCGTGCCTGTCTGCGAGAGAATGAGCAGGTCAAGTTGTCGGGGTTCGGCAACTTTGATCTGCGCGATAAGCGCGAACGTCCTGGCCGTAACCCCAAGACCGGGGAAGAGATCCCCATCTCGGCGCGGCGTGTGGTGACCTTCCGGCCTGGCCAGAAATTAAAGAGCCAGGTAGGTCATCCAGATGACGAGGAATGACCCGCTGTAAAGCTGAAGCGCCGCCTGATACCAGGCGGCGCTTTTTTTGGTGCTGGTCCCGCTGTATCGATGGGCTGGTCATGTCGGTAGCCCGATGCGGGTTGTCGACCGCTTAGCCGTTGTCAGAGCCGGTGGCCGCCGCGCTGGGTGTCGCTGTCGTCGGTGGCTCGTCTCTCTCGGCGGCTTCTTCGGCCAGCGTCTTGCGCGGCAGCAGCAGGTTGAGCAGAAAGGCGCTGAGGGCCGCGATGACGATGGGCGCACCGCTCACGACATTCTTGAAGGTTTCCGGGAATTGCTCGATGGCGGCTGGCTCCGAGGCGATGCCAAGGCTCAGTGCCAGTGACAGGCCAACGATGGTCATGTTGCGGGCCGTCATCTCGTCTTTGATCAACAGCTGAATGCCGGTCACGGTGATCATGCCAAAGACCGTGATGGTGGCGCCGCCGATGACAGGGTAGGGGATGGTCGTCATCAGGGCGCTGAATTTAGGACTGAACCCCGCCACCAGGACGATAATGCCGGCAAGCAAGAAAACCGTGCGGCTGACCACCTTGGTAATGGCGACAATCCCGACGTTCTGGCTGTAGGTGGAGGTCGGCAGGGCACCTAAAAGGGTGCTGATGGTGGTTGTCAGGCCATTGCCGAGAAGGCCTCCGGTAAGCTCCCTGGTGGAGAGCTCCCGGTTCATGCCGGCGACGCTGGTCGCAGATAGATCCCCAATGGTCTGCACTGAGTTGATCACACAGATGACCACCATGGAGATGATCGCAGCAGAGTGAAACTCCATGGCAAAAGGCATGGCCTTGGGCACTGCCAGCCAGGGCGCGTTATGGATCGGGCTAAGGTCGATCATGCCCAGCGGGATGGCAGCCAGATATCCCACCAGCATGCCGATGATGATGGCGGACAGCTTGATGATCCCGCGACCAAACTGTGATGCCAGTAGCACGGCAATCAAGGTCAGCAGTCCGAGCCCCCAGTTGGAGAGATTCCCGAAACCCTCTGCATTGACGTTGCCGCTTCCTGCAATGTAGCGGATCGCGATGTCATACAGCGACAGGCCGATGACCAGTACCACGGTGCCCGCCACGACCGGTGGAAACAGGTGACGAATGAACTGTATGAAGTAGCCCACTATCACCATGGTAATGCCGCCGATAAGTTGGGCGCCGAGAATACCTTCGATGCCATATTGGCTGCCGACGGCGATCAGCGTCGGAACGTAGGCAAAGCCGACACCGAATATGGCCGGCAGGCGAGCGCCAAACTTCCAGAGTCCGTACAGGTGGAACAGGGTACAAGCGCCGGAGGCCAGGATAGCGACCTGGATGAGCTGCAGTTTCTCGGCAGGGCTCACCCCCACCACGCCCGCCACGATAAGCGGAGGAGTGATGACTCCCGCAATCATTGCCAGCACGTGCTGTAACGAGATGGGAAGCGCCTTGGCCAGGCCTGGACGCCCGTGGAAATCAAACAGTGTCTTGGGAGGAGTGTGCATGTTCTCGGCCATTGTCATCGTTGTTGTTGTGCCAACAAGATCGGCCGGGACGAACTGTTGGCCAGACGTAGGGGCAGGGCGTGGGCGCTGCTCCTGATCCTGATGGCGAGGCGGTTGCTGTTGCCTACCTGGCTCTAGGCTAGTGTATTCACGACAATGTCGCGTGTGTATACAGGATAAGTGCGCGATGGTGCGTCATGATTTGATCGATATCACACAGAGGCGAGGAGAAAGACGACTCGAGTTGAGGTTCTGGTTCAACTCGATGGGAGAGCGCCGCGTGGGCAGGGCACCCAGCCGCGTATGTCTTTGTTGGTGGGAGAGGGCCTGGCGGCAGACAATTCTGTGCTGAATGGCTGCGCTGTGCTGATTGAGTGGTCCGTGCAAGTGGTTCGTACGCTGAGGGCCGTACGGGTGCTGATGGGAGATATGGCAAACGGCGCTCCACGACCTGCTGGCGTGGACCTGGGCGGGGCGCAGCAGGGGGATAGACCGACCTTGGAGGGGCTAGACGCCGTGGCTTTCGAGGTACCAGGTGATCGCCACCTTGGCCACATAGCCGAGCATTCCGGCCCCGAGTACGATGAACAGCATCAGGGTGCCAAAGCGCCCCGCCTTGGATTGCTTGGCCAGATCCCAGATGATGAAGCACATGAATAGCATGAGTCCGCCGATCATGATGGGGGTGATCCATGTCTCGAAGGTGTCTTGCATAGAGGTCTCGCTGTCCGGGGAGGCGTCTGGCTTGCGCCTGCCATGGTAGCGCCTTGCCGGGCAGATTGCAGGTCGCCGGGGATGCGTCGGTCTCGGCCAGCATGCTAGAATCCGACCAGAATTCTCAGGTAATTCCTTTACATGCCTACACTCAAGATACTGGTTGGCACCATGTACGGTGGTGCACTCGACGTGGCGGAGCAGGTCAAGCCGCTGTTCGAGGAGGCCGGGTACGACGTCTCGGTTCTCGAAAATCCCTCTCTGGCTGATGTCACCGACGATGCGCCGGATCTCGCCCTGTTCTGCGTGTCGACGACAGGTAGCGGTGATTTCCCCGGCAATTTCGTCAGTTTCGTACGCGAATTGCAGGACCAGAGTCCGGGGCTGGGCCACCTGCGCTATGGACTGATCGCCCTGGGTGACAGCTCCTACGGCGACACCTTCTGTGGTGCCGGCCGCCGTCTGGATCAGCTGCTCGAGGAGCAAGGCGCGACCCGCCTTGATGACCGACTGGAGATCGACGCCATGGAAACCTTCATGGCTGACGATGAAGCCTTGCCCTGGGTCGAGGGCTGGATCTCTCGCCAAGATCTCAAGGTGGCATGATGGCACGGGCAATCGCGAGCCCCGCTCGCCTCAGCCTGATGGTGGGTCTGATGCTGGTATTGGCGCTGACCCTGCCACGTTATCAGATGGCCGGCCTGGCGACCCGCGAGACGCTGGTCTACATCGTGCTGGGTGTGCTCGCCCTGGCTTCCCTGTTTCAGTGGCGCCTGCTCGATGGCGCCGGGCGCTCTCGCTTTCTGCGCATGTTGTTCACCCTGCTTGGCTGCATGGTCGTGGCGCTGGTCGCCATGGTGATCTACAAGCTGGTGGTGGGCGGCGTGGCCCTGGGCGTCATCACGTTATCCCAGGGAGCGACCGCAGGCCTTTTGTTGCATGCTGTAGTACTGGTGTTTTCCAAGCGAGATTGAGCTGGGTTCAGCTGATGCCAGCCAGGGCGAGGCCCTGACGCGGCCGACTCGATGACAAAACGCCCTGGATCATGGATCCAGGGCGTTTTTTTTACCTGCCAAGAAGGCGATATCCGTCAGCCGGATCTACCGCCAAGGGTGTAGCACGGCACGTAGTCGCCGGCCAGCTTCATGCGTCCTTGGGCAACGAAGGAGGTCAGCAGGGCGTCCAGCTTCTCCATCAGGTCCGCTTCGGCGTGCAAGCGGAAGGGGCCGTGTGCTTCGATGGCGCGAATCCCTTGCTCCTTGACGTTACCGGCCACGATGCCCGAGAACGCGCGGCGCAGGTTGGCGGCCAACTCATGCTTGGGCAGTTCCCGATTGAGCTCGAGCCCGGCCATGGCCTCGTGGGTGGGGACGAACGGCTCCTGGAAGTTTCGGGCAATGGTCAGGCGCCAGTTGTAGTAGAAGGCATCCTGACGGGCGCGCCGATACTCCGTGACCTTGTCGATGTTGGCGCGCATGGTGCGGGCGACCTGGGTGGGGTCGTCGATGATGATCTGGTAGAGCTCGCGCACGGACTCACCCAAGGTATAGACCAGAAACTCATCGATACGCTGAAAGTACTCCGCGGCACTCGCCGGCCCGGTGAAGACCACCGGCAGCTCCATGTCGACGTTGTCGGGATGCAGCAGGATGCCGAGCAGATACAGAATCTCTTCCGCCGTGCCCACGCCGCCGGGGAAGACAATGATGCCGTGGCCCAGGCGGACGAAGGCTTCGAGGCGCTTCTCGATGTCCGGCATCACCACCAGCTCGTTGACGATGGGATTGGGCGCTTCGGCAGCAATGATGCCGGGCTCGGACACGCCGAGGTAGCGTCCTGGATAGCGCCGCTGCTTGGCGTGGGCAACGTTGGCCCCCTTCATGGGGCCTTTCATGGCGCCGGGACCGCAACCGGTGCAGATGTCCAGGTCACGCAGGCCTAGGTGGTATCCCACGTCCTTGGTGTATTCGTATTCCTCTCGAGAGATGGAATGACCACCCCAGCAGACGACCAGGCTGGGATCGCGGCTCGGCTTGAGCGTGCCGGCCTTGCGCAGAATGTGGAAGACGGCGTTGGTGGTGCCTTCTCCCGTGGACAGGTCGAAGCGCGACTGGTTCTGGATCTCGTTGTAGACGTAGACGATATCCCGCAGCACGCTGGAGATGTGCTCGCGGATGCCGCGGATCATGCGGCCGTCGACAAAGGCTTCGGCCGGGGCGTCGGTCAGCTTGAGGCGCACGCCGCGGTCTTGCTGGAGCAGCTCAATGTCAAAGTTGGGGTAGGTTTCCAGCAGTGCCAGGCCGTCATCCATGGGGTTGCCGGAATTCAGTACCGCCAGCGTGCAGCGACGCAACATTTCATGCAGCCCGGTTTGAGAGCTGTCGCGGAGGCGGTTGACTTCATGCTGGGACAGGATTTCGAGGCTGCCCTCAGGGGAAATCGTGGTGGAAATGGTCTCGGCCATTTTTGGGCTTCCTTGTCAGAGGCGATTCAAGGCATCGGTGCCTTGTCGCACGCCTGGTTGAAGAGTTCGCGCACGGCTGTTTGGTCCGCGTCGCTCATGCCATCCTGGGCAAAGGCGCCATCCAGCCATTCATGGAAGACGGCGTCGAAGTCGTCGCTGCTTACCTCGCTGGGGTTGTAGTCAAGCTGGTCCACCACCAGGGGGATCTGCGGAATCAGATACCCGAGGGGAAACAAGTCGTCGGCACTGGCCTCACGCTCCATGTTTAGCAGGGCATCATGAATGGCGTCGGCACGTGCGGCGATGGGGTCATGCATGGAAAGTGACTCTTGTGCTGTGGTGGAAGGTGCTGTGGCTGACATCGAACTCTTGATCATGGTGTGATGCTATCACGGCCGTGCGTTCAGGCGCACCGCTGCGGCCCCCGGGTGGAAGTGGTAGACTATGCCGCGTCACCCGGATTGTGCCTGGCCCCGTCGCCTGATGGCCCAGGACGCCGGCGAATCATCCTGGCGTCATTCCATGTTCAATGCCCTGTATTTTCGTACCTTCATCACGCTGGTGGAAACCGGTAGTTTTACCCGTACCGCTCAGCGTCTCGAGATGACCCAGCCTGGGGTCAGTCAGCATATTCGCAAGCTTGAGCGGTACCTGGACAAGCCGCTGCTGGAGCGCCAGGGGCGACGTTTCCGGCTGACCGAGGCAGGGCGCCGTGTCTACGACTACGCGGTGAAGCTGTTTTCAGAGCACGAGCAGTTCCGACATTCTCTGGACGACGAGAGCCTGGACAGCGGTGAGTGCCGGCTGGCGTCGCCGGGCAGCATCGGCCTGATGCTGTATCCGTTTATTCTCGGCCAGCAGCAGCGCCATCCCGGGCTTACCGTCTCCTACTGCTTTGCCTTTCATCAGGAGATCCTGGCCGATGTACTGGCCGGGCGACATGACCTTGGGATCGTGACGGAGGCAACCCGGCATCCGGACCTGGTCTGCGAGCCATGGCACGACGAACCCCTGAGCCTTGTGGTGCCGGCAGACTTTACCGGTACCACCCTCAACGATCTGCTCGGACTGGGCTTCATCAGCTATACCGACGGCCTGGACAAGGCGGTGAGCCTGCTGCGTGCCAATTTTCCCGATGACTTTCGCTCGATGAGCCACTTTCCCCGCCAGGGCTTCACCAACGAGGTAGGCATGGTGCTGGATGCGGTGGCTCGAGGGCTGGGTTTCAGCGTGGTGTCTCGGCTGGTGCTGGAGACGTCGCCGTGGCAGCGCCAGGTGCGCGAAATGACGCTCAGCCAGCCGTTGGATGAGACGCTCTATCTGGTGAGTCGTCGCGGTGCTCAGGTGCCGAGTCGTTACCACCATTTACTGGAAGCCTTCCGTGAGCAGCGCCACCTGGAACGCTTCGGTCATCCTGATGGGCGAGCGCTGGAAGGCTAGCTTCAACGCACGAACCCCGCCAATTGGCGGGGTTCGTGGTCTAGCGAGGTCCGCTTAGTCGCGATACTCGTCGATGCTCGGGCAGGAGCAGATCAGCTGTCGATCGCCCAGCACGTTGTCCACCCGGTTGGCGGCGGGCCAGTACTTGGCCCCCTTGACCGCCTCGGACGGGAAGGCCCCGATTTCCCTGGAGTAGCCGCGGCTCCAGTCGGGGTCCATCAGGTCCGCCATGGTATGCGGCGCATGCACCAGCGGGTTGTCGTCGAGCGCCCATTCACCCTTCTCGACCCGAGCGATTTCCTCACGAATGCCGATCATGGCGTCACAGAAGCGGTCGAGCTCGTAAAGAGATTCGGACTCGGTTGGCTCGATCATCAGGGTGCCTGCCACCGGGAATGACATTGTCGGTGCATGGAAGCCATAGTCCATCAGGCGCTTGGCAATGTCTTCCTCGCTGATGCCGGAGGCCGCCTTGAGCGGACGAATGTCGATGATGCACTCGTGTGCCACTGTGCCGCTTTCGCCCTTATAGAGCACCGGATAGTGTCCGTCGAGGCGCTGGGCGATGTAGTTCGCGCCGAGGATCGCCAGTTCGGTGGCCTCGCGCAGGCCCCGTGCGCCCATCATCTTGATGTAGGCCCAGGAGATCGGCAGGATCGATGCGGAGCCAAAGGCCGCTGCCGATACCGCGCCTGAGTCCGCCTCAACGCCGTCGAGGGGGGTGACGCTGTGATTGGCAACATGGGGGGCGAGGTGCGCCTTGACCCCGATGGGGCCCATGCCGGGGCCGCCACCGCCGTGGGGAATGCAGAAGGTCTTGTGCAGATTGAGGTGGCTGACGTCGCCGCCAAAGTCGCCCGGACGGGCGAGACCCACCTGAGCATTCATGTTGGCTCCGTCGATATAGACCTGGCCACCAGTGGCGTGAACGATATCGCAGGCATCGCGCACTCCCTGCTCGAACACTCCGTGGGTAGACGGGTAGGTCAGCATGATGGCGGACAGGGTGTCGGCGTGCTGCTCAGCCTTGGCCTTGAGATCGGCAAGGTCGATGTTGCCGCGCTCGTCGCATTCCACCACCACGACCTTCATGCTGCACATGGCAGCGGAAGCGGGGTTGGTGCCATGGGCAGAGCTTGGGATCAGGCAGACGTCACGATGGCCTTCGCCCTGCGCCGCCTGGTAGCGACGGATGGCCACCAGCCCTGCGTATTCGCCCTGTGCGCCTGAGTTAGGCTGCATGGAAATGTGGTCGTAGCCAGTGATTTCGACCAGGAAGGCCGACAGCTCGTCGATCATCTGGCGATAGCCCGCGACCTGGTCCTTCGGCGCGAAGGGGTGGATGCGGGCGAACTCCGGCCAGGTGATCGGCATCATCTCGGTGGTCGCGTTGAGCTTCATGGTGCAGGAGCCCAGCGGAATCATGGCGTGGGCCAGCGACAAATCCTTGTTTTCGAGGCGCTTCAGGTAGCGCAGCATCTCGGTTTCGCTGCGATAGCGCTGGAACGTCGGGTGCTCGAGGAAGCGACTCTCGCGGCGGCAGGCGCTGGGGATGCCGCTGGCCTTGCTGTCGAGCACGCCATCGTCCAGTTCGCGCACGCCAAGGCCGTGTTCTTCGCCCAGCAGGACGTCGAACAGCACGTCCAGGTCGTGGGCCGTGGTGGTCTCGTCCAGACTGACGCCGACGTCGCCGTTGTCGAAGTAGCGCAGGTTGACCTCGTGGGTCATGGCGCGACCCAGGATCTTGCCACGATCAACGCCGGTCAGGCGTAGCGTGTCAAAGTAGCTGTCGTTGGCGAGGGAGACGCCTTTCTGTTCCAGGCCCGTGGCCAGAATGGTGGTCAGGCGATGAATACGGCCGGCAATGGTGCGCAGTCCCTCTGCACCGTGGTACACCGCATAGAAGCCGGCGATATTGGCCAGCAGCGCCTGGGCCGTACAGATGTTCGAGGTGGCCTTCTCGCGGCGAATATGCTGTTCGCGGGTCTGCATCGCCATGCGCAGCGCGGTGTTGCCGCGGGCATCCTTGGACACACCGATGATACGCCCGGGGATCGAGCGCTTGAGCTTGTCGGTGGTGGCGAAGAAGGCGGCGTGAGGCCCACCGAAGCCCATGGGGACACCAAAGCGCTGACTGGAACCGACCACGATGTCGGCACCCATCGCACCAGGCTCCTTCAGCAGTACCAGGGCCATCAGGTCGGTGGCCACGCAGGTCATGATGCCGCGGTCCTTGGCCTCGGCGATCAGCGGCGCCAGGTCATGCACGCGGCCGTCGTTGCCCGGGTATTGCAGCAGCGCGCCGAACACATCGTGCTGGCCGAGCTCCGCTGCCGGAGCGGTAACGATGTCGTAGCCAAACCACGAGGCCCGGGTCTTGAGCACGTCCAGGGTCTGAGGGAAGACGTCGTCGGCGACGAAGAAGGCATTGGTCTTGGCCTTCTTGTTGGAGCGACGACACAGCGCCATGGCTTCGGCGGCGGCGGTAGCTTCATCCAGCAGGGAGGCATTGGCCAGCTCCATGCCGGTCAGGTCCATGACCATCTGCTGGAAGTTCAGCAGGCCTTCCAGGCGGCCCTGGGAAATTTCTGGCTGGTAAGGGGTGTAGGCGGTGTACCAGCCTGGGTTTTCCAGCACGTTGCGTTGAATGACGGCGGGCAGGTGAGTGTCGTAGTAGCCCTGACCGATGTAGCTCTTTGCCACCTTGTTCTGGCGCGCCAGCCGGTACAGATAGTCAAGTGCCTCGGCCTCGGCCTTGGGCGGGTCCAGGTCGAGCTCACGACCCAGACGGATATTCGCGGGGACTGTCTTGTCGATCAGGGCATCCATGCTATCGACGTCAAGCGCTGCAAGCATCTTGGCTCTGTCAGCGGAGCCGGGACCGTTGTGACGACGAAGAAAGGCATCATGATCGGCCAGTTCGGCCAGGCGACGTGTATCGAAAGCCATGGAACACCTTGAATGTGGTGGATTGACGAGATCCAGTGTGAGTGAAGCGTTAGAAAAGATGACAGAAGTGCCTGAGCTGATGAGCCTGTGCGTCACAGGCTGCCAACGTCCTCAGCGATACGGCAGTGGGGTCGGGGAGGGCGCTATCTGCTGCTTGCCCTCTGACCTGTACCCTCAGCCCTCAGCTCTTCCTGGGCGGTAACCGGGGCCCTGGTAGGCCCCGGTGGTGGTGGCGTGGCTCGCCACCAAGCCGGATCAGCCTTCGGCGTCGACCACTGCCTGATAAGCCTCTGCATCAAGCAGATCGTCGAGAGCGCTCTTGTCGTCCAGGCGCACCTTCATGATCCAGCCATCTTCGTAGGGAGCTTCGTTGACGGTCTCCGGCGAGTCTTCCAGAGATTCGTTGACCTCGATGACCTCGCCGTCCACCGGCGCGTACAGGTCGGAAGCCGCCTTGACCGATTCGATGACGCCAAACTCGTCACCTTTGGACAGGCTGCTGCCGACGTCAGGCAGGTCAACGAACACCACGTCGCCCAGGGACTCCTGCGCGTGGTCGGTAATACCGATGGTGACAGTTCCGTCGCCGTTGTCCTGAATCCATTCGTGGCTGTCGACGTAGCGCAGGTTGGCGGGGATTGAGCTCATCTCGATTTCCTATACGAAAAAGGTTTTCCGGTTTCGCGCATGCTAACGCCATTCAAGGCATTTGGCGAGTCCATGACAAGAGAATACCGAGTCGGTTGACGTATCCTCACGACATAGGGTGGATCGAAGCGCTCGTCGCGTCCAGCCCGGCGGGAAAGTTCGTGATGCCGTTCGCTGGCAGGTCACACCTCTTCCTCACCCGAGGTAGCGCTGGCCGGGGCTGCTTGGCGCTTGAGGGTGGCGGGTCAGGCGGGCGGTGGGCAGCAGACATGGCGGGGGACTATGCTGATATTGCAGAACGGAGGCCTTCGCCCCGTGCTGCGGGCAATGTTTGCCAGGAAGCGCTGTCTTGGATATGGTGTCAAAAGTTTCCAATAAGAAACTTTGATGGAGGTGTCGCGAGCCCGCAACGCAGCACATCGTCGGCGTAGGTCTTTATTCGGTGGTTGCCTTATGCCGGTGTCGACGGGCCTGTCTTATGCAGCTTGGGCCAGCGTTTGCGAACAGGGGCTTGCGTGAAACAGCGTGACTGGTGCGCGTGTAGCAATATCCGCTATCTTAGGCGGGTCCGTGCTACCTAATCCGCTGGCAGATCCGTTGTTTCGATAGAGTTTTATCGGAATGCGGCAGGGCAGCAGCGGGTAGCGCATCAATACGTGGCGCATAATAACAAGTGCCGAGTCAAAGGGAGACTTCCGTGGACGCACTCAACAACATCTTCTCCGCCATTAATGGCGTGGTGTGGGGGCCAGTCATGCTGGTCCTGCTGCTGGGGGTAGGCATCTACCTGCAGATCGGTCTGAAGATCATGCCTATTCGCAAGCTGGGTATGGGCTTCAAGTTGATGTGGGGGGGACGAGACAGCAAGGCGTCCTCCCAGGACGAGGGGGAAATTTCTCCCTTCAACGCCCTGATGACGGCGCTGTCAGCGACGATCGGTACCGGTAATATCGCCGGCGTGGCGACGGCGATTGCGCTGGGTGGTCCAGGCGCGGTGTTCTGGATGTGGATCACCGCACTGGTCGGTATGGCCACCAAGTTTGCCGAGGCCGTGCTGGCGGTGCGTTATCGCGAGACTGACGAGAACGGCTTCCACATCGGCGGGCCGATGTACTACATCAAGAACGGTCTTGGCCGCAAATGGCTGTGGCTGGGTGGCGCTTTCGCCTTCTTCGGCGCCGTGGCCGCCTTTGGTATCGGTAACACGGTGCAGTCGAACTCCGTCGCCGACGCGCTGGATTCCAGCTTTGGTATCCCGCACTGGGTCACCGGTCTGGTGATCATGGTGCTGGCGGGTGCCGTTATCCTGGGGGGGATCAAGCGCATCGCCAAGGTGGCGGGCAAGCTGGTGCCGGTCATGGGCATCGCCTACATCATTGCCGGCGTCAGCGCGCTGTCCGTGAATGCCGACCAGATCGGTAATGCCTTCTCCGACATCTTCTATTACGCCTTCAACCCCCATGCAGCAGTGGGTGGCTTTGCCGGTGCAGCGGTGATGGCGGCCATTCGTTTTGGTGTGGCGCGCGGTATCTTCTCCAACGAGGCGGGCCTCGGTAGTGCCCCCATTGCTCACGCCGCGGCGCAAACCAAGAATCCGGTGCGTCAGGGCCTGATCGCCATGCTGGGTACCTTTATCGACACCATCATGGTGTGCACCGTGACGGCGTTGGTCATCTTGACCGCCCCCATCTGGGAAACCGGTGAACAGGGTGCCTCGCTGACCGCCATGTCCTTTGAAAACGCCTTGCCTGGTGGATGGGGTGACATCATCGTCTCCATTGCCCTGGCGGTGTTTGCCTTCACCACGATTCTGGGCTGGTCCTTCTACGGCGAGAAGTGCTTCCAGTTCCTGTTCGGCACGCGCTCCATCATGCTGTATCGCATTCTGTTCGTGGCTGCCATTCCGGTAGGTGCACTGGCGCAGCTTGGCTTCATCTGGCTGATGGCAGACACCTTCAACGCCATGATGGCGATTCCCAACTTGATTGCCCTGGCCCTGTTGTCGCCGGTGGTGTTCAAGCTGACCAAAGACTACTTCGACGGCAAGGACATCCTGCCGGGCGAAGACCTCGACCATCACAAGTCCTGAACCCAGGCCGTCGGCAGGAGGTGCCTCAAGGGCACCTCCTGTCGTTCGGGGGTTCTTTCATGAACCACGAGATGAGACGCCATGAGTGACCTCAAGACCACACCGCTGAATGCCCTTCACCGCGAGCTGGGGGCCAAGATGGTGCCCTTCGCTGGCTATGACATGCCTGTTCAGTACCCCCTGGGGGTGAAGAAGGAGCATGAGCACACTCGGGCCGCCTGTGGCCTGTTCGACGTGTCGCACATGGCACAGATCCTGATTCGCGGCGATGACGCATTGGTCGCCCTGGAATCGCTGGTACCGGCGGACCTGGTGGGACTGCCGGAAGGCATGCAGCGCTATGGTCTGTTCACCAGCGAGGAGGGTGGCATTCTCGATGACTTGATGACGGTCAATGCCGGGGACCATCTCTATCTGGTGGTGAATGCGGCTTGCCGGGAGCAGGATATTGCGCACCTTCGCCGCGGGCTGCCGGATCATGAGATTGAAGTGGTAGACCGTGGCCTGCTCGCCCTTCAGGGCCCAAAGGCTGCCAGTGTCATGCAGCGCCTGTGCCCGGCGGCTTGTGACATGGTGTTCATGCAGCATGGCCGGTTCGACATCGATGGTATTGCTGTGTGGGTGAGTCGCAGCGGTTACACCGGCGAGGACGGCTTCGAGATTTCTGTGCCGGCAGAACAGACGGATGCGCTTGCCCGCAAGCTGCTGGCAGAAGATGAGGTCGAGGCGATCGGTCTCGGCGCGCGGGACTCGTTGCGCCTGGAAGCGGGGCTTTGCCTGTACGGTCACGATATCGATACCACCACGACTCCGGTCGAGGCAGGATTGATCTGGGCGATCGGCAAGCCAAGGCGTCGCGGTGGCGAGCGTGCCGGCGGTTTTCCGGGGGCGGACATGGTGCTGCATCAGATTGAGGTCAAGGACCATCAGCGCAAGCGGGTCGGGCTACTGGCCGAGGGCCGGGCGCCGGTGCGTGAGGGTGCCGAGCTGTACAGTGAAGACAATCAGCTCTTGGGCAGCGTGACCTCCGGAGGTTTTGGGCCCAGCGTGGGCAAGCCCGTGGCCATGGGCTACGTCACGCTCGACCACGCGGAGTTGGGCACCACGGTCTACGCTGAGGTGCGTGGCAAGCGGCTGCCGATGACGGTGACACGGATGCCGGTCATCACGCCTGGCTACTATCGGGGATAGGCCGCCAGCGAGCGTTCGTCACTTTAGGCCTGAGCTTTCAGCGTAGTGGGTGTTATACCGTTATCTTGTGTGTGAGATTCGGGGACAACAGCCACAAAGCCTCAGCTGAACGCAAGCATCTCTACGAAACGGCGCCCATCGGCGCCGTTTTTTGTGTCAGCACGACACTATTGCGATCTCGGTGCGCCTTCGTTGTCCGGCCTCTACGTCAGCTGTGACGTGTCAGGAGGCCGTGTCGAGATGGCGAAAGGTCAAGTTGACCCGCTGGCCGACGCTGCTGCGGGGCAGCAGCGCATGCTCCAGCTGCTCCTGACAGCCAGGTCCCATCCACAGCAGGCTGCCATGGTCGAGCCAGACATTGAACGCCGGTGATCGGCGGTCCTTCCAGCGAAAGCGCATGGGTCGGCTGGCGCCGAGGCTAATGGAGGCGATGACGGGCAGGGGGCCAAGCTCTCGCTCATTGTCGCAGTGCCAGCCCATGCGATCGTCCCCACTGCGATAGCGGTTGATCAATACGCTGTTGAAGAGAGGCGTTGTAGGGGGAAGCTGAGCATTCAGCCGGTCCCGCAGATCAGCGACCAGCGGGTGCCAGGGGCATGGCAGAAAGTCGTTGCCGGAGAACCGGTAAGCGTGGTCGCCCATCCATACCTGCTGGCGCGGGATCAGGTGGGTCTTGCCGTAGAGGCGGATAGCGGGGCGCTGCCAATCCAGGTCTCTCAGCAGTCCTTCGAGGGTGTCAGTGGCGACGTCGCTCGGCAGAAAGCGTGAGACATACGTCAGCGGGGGCGACGTCAGAATGTGATGGGTATCAGGGTTGGGCATGGCGTCAGCATAACAGCCCTGCAGGGCCATGGCATGAGGGCCAGGCTCTAGATAAGGGAAGCTGGGGCTCGTAGGAAGGGACGCTGTGGGAGCGCTGGGCGCTGTGTCAGATTAGGGCGGACCCGCTGGCAGGCAGTACAGGGTCCGCACTCGGTTCACGACGTGGCTGCCACCACCAGCACGGAGGTGGTCGATAGACCCAGGCTGGCCAACGCCATGGCATATCCCAGCGCGGCACCGGCGACGACATCGCTGTAGTAGTGCAACCCCAGGCCAACCCGGGAGATGGCAATCAACCCGGCCAGAGGCAATAGCCAAGGCAACAGGGCGGGACTATGCACTGCTGCCAGGGTGCAGAACATCACGGCGTGCATGGTATGCCCGCTGGGAAAGCTGTAGCGGTCTCTGGCGGGCTCGTTGCATTGGATGCTGCCGCCGAAGGTAATGAAGGGACGCTCACGACACAGGCGCGTCTTCAGCAGCTTGTAGACCGCGATGGCGACCAGCGCAGTAGCGATGTATTCGAACATCAAGCGCAGTCCGATATCACGGCCATGCAAGGCCGGCAGGGCGATGATCAGCGCCACCCATACCGGCCAATCGCCAAGCTTGCTGGCGATTTTCAGGGTAGACAGCCAAGGCCGATAGATGCTGAATCCGGCGGTGCGCTGGCAGAGCTGCCACTCGAGCATGTCGAGTCGGTCGAACCACTGAGGAATCTTGTTGGTCATCTCGTGTCTCCTCTCCGTTACATCAATCAGCGCCCGACCCGGCGTGGGTCATGCCACTCTCAGGCTTCGGCAGGGTTCGAGAGCTGTCCGCGTGCATGGCGTGCATGTTCGTGGGCGTCCAGGAAGGTCTGAGCGATAGTGGGCCAGCGGTAGGCCAGTGCTCGTTCCCGAGCCGCTCTGCCCAGCCGCGCGTAACGGGCCTGCTGTTGGCATAGCGCCACAGCCTCTTGGCGGAAGGTCTGGTTATCTCCCGGCGGGATACTGACCCCATCGTGATCGGTGCTGATCAGCTCTGCCCCTGCGGCATGGCGGTAGGCGACGACGGCGAGCCCGCTGGCCATGGCCTCGAGTATCACGTTGCCCCAGGTTTCCGACAGGGAGGGAAAGACGAAGATGTCGGCGCTGGCGTAGTGTGTCTGCATCTGGGCTGAGTCAATGAACCCCGTGAAGATGGCGTCAGGCAGCGCCTTCTCGAGGCTTGCTCGTCCAGGACCATCGCCCACCACGACCAGGCGCATGTCAGGACGAGCCTCCAGCATGTCGAGGAAGGTGTCTCTGAGCAGGTCGAGGTTCTTTTCTGGCGCCAACCGTCCGACGTACAGGGCCACCGGCTGGTGCTGACCGACTCCCCAGGAGTCCCGGAGCTCCTGGCTCCGCTTGTCAGGAGTGAAGCGGTCACCTTCGATACCACGCGCCATCACAGACACGCGCTCGAATCCTGCCGTCGCCAGTTCACGCGCCTGCTGATGTGTCGGCACCAGCGTGGCGGCGCAGCGGTTGTGGAAGTGGCGCAAGCGCTGGCGGACCAGCGGAGCTAGCCAGGGCACACCGTAATCCTGGCAATAGTGGTCGAAGTTGGTGTGCCATCCACTGACCACTGGTATGTCCAGTTTCTCGGCGGCACGCAAGGCCGACCAGCCTAGCGGGCCTTCGGTGGCTACATAGATGGCATCTGGCTTGGTCGTCTGCCACAGGCGCTTCAGCGTGCCGACGCTGGCCCAGCCAATTCGAACTTCCTTGTAGCGTGGCATCGACATCCCGCGCACACTTAGCTCGTGCTCCATGCCCTCCGCCTTGGCGGCGCTGGCATCGACAGGCTCCGGGCGCACCAGCTGCAAGGTGACGCCGAGGGCAAGCAGCTCCCGGCTGATACGTCCGAGTGTGTGGGCGACTCCGTTGATGTCGGGAGACCAGGTTTCGCTGACCAGACAGATGCGCATGGCGTTCCTCGTGCCCGTCGGGCCCCACTTGGCCCGCTCGAGGACGAGCATGCAATGCGCCCATGACAGCTCTGGGTCAGCCACGTGAATAGCCTGTTACTACAGGCGGACGGAGCGGGTGGTGCGGGCAGGAAAAAGCAGCTGCAGAGAGGATCGACGGAAAGACGCGGCGCAAGGCCAAGGGGCAAGCCGTCGCTCTGGGAGTGAGAGCGACGGCAGAGGGCGACGGCCGAGGCGTTTAACGCAGGATGGTGCCAGGATCGATGGGTTTGCCCCCATGGCGCATATCGAACAGCAGGTCATAGCGGCCGGTCGACGAGTGCTTGCCGACCGAGCACAGCGGCGTACCGCGGGTGACCTGATCGCCCTTGGATACCACAATGTCGCCGCACAGCGCATAGACGCTCTGCAGGTTATCGGCATGGTGCACGATGACCACCTTGCCAAGCTGGCGCATGCTGTCAGCGAAACTGACTTCCCCATCGGCGACCGCCTTGGCATTGGCACCCTCGTCGGTGGCCAGCAGCATCGGCTGCAGCCTGCCGCGACTGTCATTGCCGTAGCGGCGCACCACACGATAGTCGTCCAGCGGCCATGGCCAGCCACGTGCCCGCGATGTCACCGGGCCAGGGTCCGGCAGGCGGGCGCTGCTGGAAGGAGCGCTCGACGCAGCGGTCGCACGGCTGGACGATGCGCTGCTGGCGCGCAGTGGAACCTGAATCAGTTGCCCGACCTTGAGATCAGTAGCGCGGACACCGGGGTTCGCGCTTTGAATGCGCGCCGTGGTCGTGCCGAAGCGTCTGGCGACGGCGCTGTAGGTATCGCCGGGCCTCACCTGATAACGGTAGGGGCCGCCGGAGGGCGCGCGTTCCTGTCGTGACGGTACCAGCAGGCGTTGCCCCACCGCCAGGTGACGAGAATCGACACCCGGGTTAAAGCGCTGAAGACGCAGCAGCGGAATGCCAGCCCTGCGGGCGATCGTGCCGAGGGTGTCGCCGCGTTGAACGCTGATCCAGTCTCCTGCGATGGAGGCACTCGCCACATGGCTGGATCTCGCGCTGGGGCCGCTGTTGGCGCCGGAACCAGCGCACCCGGTGATCAGCAGCGCCATGCCGGCGATCACCAGCGGTGCGAGGCGAGCGAAGCGTCCTTGTCTTGCCAAAGGGCATTGAGCCATGAATGGAAGCGTTCCTTGTAGATCGGGTCGTCGTGGTAGCGGCCATCCAGCATCCAGTCAGCGACGTCCAGGCGACGCGCATCAAGCCGAATGGCCTTTTCCTTGCCACACAAAAAGCGCCAGAAACTCGGCGCGCTCGACTGGTAGTCGATCGTGACGTCGAGGATCGCATCCAGGCGATCTCCCAGCAGGGCCAGCACCTGCGCGATGCCCCCCGCCTTTGGACGCAGCAGATGGGTGAACGGACTCTGGCGCGCATCACGCTTGGCCGGCGTAAAGCGGGTACCCTCGACAAAGTTGATGATGGCGATGGGGACATCCCGCGCACGCTCGCACATGCGCTCGGTGGCCTTGCGGTCACGTTCCGCCAGGGCCGGATTGGCCGCCAGCTGTTCCTTGCTGTAGCGCCGCATGAAGGGAAATTCCAGGGCCCACCAGGCCATGCCGACTACCGGAATCCAGATCAGCTGCTGTTTAAGGAAAAAGCGAGGCATGGGGACCTTGCGATGCATCGCCATCATCAGCAGGAAGATATCGGTCCAGCTGCGGTGATTCGACAGGATCAGGTACCAGGACTCCGGAGACAGATCGTCAGGCACCGTTATCCTGACGTCAGGGCGTACCCAGTGGCGTATCCACCACAGGTTGAAGCCTATCCAGTTCAGAGCGATCGCGTTTAGGCCGCCCAGCACACGACGCTGCAGATGGCGTCCTGGGGTGATCAGCTTGAGCAGGGTCAAGCACACCAGGGGCAGGGTCCAGAACAGGGTGTTGGCCACGAGCAGCAGAATGCTGACCAGTCCCTTGAGGCTAGACATCAAGTTACATACCTCATCTCAGAATTGTGTCGCTTGGTTCGCTGCAGGGGGGCAGCGGGGAGCTCGCCAATCCTAATGGATATGCCGCTGGCTGCCCAGCCGAAGGCGCATCCTCGGCGTTGGCTACTCACCGTTGCGCCTCTTGCTGCGCCGCCCGGGAAGGTAGCTGTGGGGGCGGCGTGGCACCCTCCAGGATATCGACCATGGCGCGGGCGGCGACAGACAGTTCATGGGGATTCCAGGTCACGATACCGACCCTGCGCTCGATCGCCGGGTCGGAGAGTGGCCGACAGACGGCTCCGGCTTCTTGCATCTGCGACATACACAGTGCTGGCACGGCACTGACCCCAAGCCCGTTGGCGACCATGCGCCCCACACTTGCCAGCTGATGGGTCTCGAAGGCGACCTTGAGCGCGCCATGGCGGCTGCCCAGCTGTTGTTCCAGCAGGCGCCTGACCATGGAGGGACGCTGAAGGGCGACAAAGTCCCAGTTCATCAGGGTGTCCCAGGACAACGATGAGTGCTGTACCAAGGGAGAGCGGGGGGGCAGCACCGCAATGAAGCGATCGCTGAACAGCGGGGTAAAGTGCAGGCTGCCTGTGGCTTCCGGCTCAAAGGCAATGCCCATCTCGACCTGGCGTTGGCGGACCATGTCGATGACCTGCTCGTTGACCACATCGTGCACGGTCACGTTGATACGTGGGTGACGGCGGTGAAAGACCGCCAGGGACGGCGCCAGCAGATTGCCCGCAAAGGCGGGCATGGCCGCCAGCGAGAGGCGACCCAATTGCAAGGTAAAGCGCTGGCGCAAGGCGTCCTCAGTGTTATCCCACTCCACCAGCAGGCGCTTGGCCAGGGGCACCAGCGACTCGCCTTCCGGTGTCAGTCGCACGCTACGGGTGGTGCGGATTAGCAGGCGCCCGCCCAGGCTGTCTTCAAGCCCCTTGATGGCCAGGCTAAGGGCGGGCTGAGACAGGTGCAGCTGCTCGCAGGCCTGGGTGAAACTCAGCGTCCTTGCGACGGCGAGAAAGGCGCGGAGTTGCTTCACGGTCATGGTGTGCTACCAAGGTCAAATTTATAAGGATGGTAAAACAATCAATAAATAAAACAAACTTAACAAATATATTATCCCGGGCAACACTGCCATCAGTGCTACCTTGTAGCAGTGTCCTGCTGCCCATTGACGGCTGCCAGGCATTTCCTTCACTGATCATCGACAGACGAGGCGCCCACATGGCCGGATTCGACAAGCGCGTGTATTCCTATGAAGAGGCGATGGACGGCATCGAAAGCGGAATGACGGTACTGGCCGGAGGCTTCGGCCTCTGTGGTATCCCTGAAAATCTGATTGCCGAGATCAAGCGTCGCGGGGTCAAGGACCTTACCGTCGTATCCAACAACTGCGGCGTGGATGGCTTCGGCCTTGGTGTGCTGCTGGAAGATCGTCAGATCAGCAAGATTCTGGCGTCCTATGTGGGCGAGAACGCGCTGTTTGAACGTCAGATGCTTGACGGTGAAATCGATGTCCAGCTGACCCCGCAGGGCACCCTGGCGGAGAAGATGCGCGCTGGTGGCGCCGGGATTCCCGCGTTCTATACCGCCACTGGGTACGGGACACCTATCGGCGAGGGTAAGGAAGTCCGCGAGTTTAATGGACGTCACTACATTCTTGAGGAAGCGATTGTCGGCGACTTTGCCATCGTCAAGGGCTGGAAGGCGGATCGCTACGGCAATGTTGTGTATCGCAAGACTGCCCAGAACTTCAACCCGATGGCGGCCACCGCAGGCAAGATCACCGTGGTCGAAGTGGAAGAGATCGTCGAGCCTGGCGAGCTGGATCCGGCCGAAATTCATACGCCGGGTATCTATGTGGACCGCCTGATCCAGGGCACCTTTGAGAAGCGCATCGAGAAGCGCACGGTGCATCAGGGCTGACAGGCCGCTAGATTCAGACCCGTTGAGGGTGCTTGCCAAGGTAAGCGCCAACGGGCAACCAGCTCCATGACATAGACAAGAGGCATCAAGATGGCACTTACTCGTGAACAGATGGCACAGCGTGTCGCCCGTGAACTCGAAGACGGTTTCTACGTGAACCTGGGCATCGGTATTCCCACCCTGGTCGCCAACTATGTGCCGGAAGGCATGGACGTCATGCTGCAGTCCGAGAACGGGCTCCTCGGCATGGGCCGCTTCCCGACCGAAGAAGAGGTCGATCCGGACATGATCAATGCGGGTAAGCAGACCGTGACGGCGCGCCCTGGAGCGGCCATTTTCTCGTCTGCAGAATCCTTCGCCATGATTCGCGGCGGTCACGTTGACCTGACCGTACTGGGCGCCTTTGAGGTAGACCAGAACGGAAACATTGCCTCGTGGATGGTGCCCGGCAAGTTAATCAAGGGCATGGGCGGGGCCATGGACCTGGTGGCCGGGGCAGAGAACATCATCTGCACCATGACCCACGCCTCCAAGGATGGATCGTCGAAATTGCTGGAGTCGTGCACCTTGCCCCTGACCGGTGCGGGTTGCATCAAAAGGGTGCTGACCGATCTTGCCTACCTCGAGATCGATGACGGCGCCTTTATCCTCAAGGAGCGTGCGCCTGGTGTGAGCGTCGAGGAGATCAAGGAGAAGACCGCCGGCAAGCTGATCGTTCCAGAGCACGTACCGGAGATGGTATTTGACTGATTGACGTGTCAGCTTGAACACGCATTATCGCGGCCCGGCTCTTGTCGGGCCGCTTTCGTTGAAGTGCTTCAAGGGGTTGTCGATTTTGTGACCATCTTGAGCATGCCCCCCCTGTGGCCGGGCCCCTGGGCCATTCAAACGCCTTGATGCACAGCCTTATCCACAGATTTTGTGGATGAACCTCCTGCGAGGGATGGTCTCCTCTCAACGGATCGGTACAATGCGGCGCCGTTGCCCCCGTATCGTCCCTGTCCTGTCCCTGTAGCCCACCCACGCAGAGCGGACGACAGACAGGTCGATCGTCCACGTCCCATACCCACGGAGGTTCCCCTTGCGCGCGCTGCCCGCCACGCTACCTGTGCTTTTTCTGTGTGAGATGTGCTTTCTGCTAGGTCACGGCCTGATCATGACCTTGCTGGGGGTCAGGATGTCACTGGAAGGGTTTCCCTCGCAGATGGCAGGCCTATTGATGTCGAGCTTTTCGCTGGGGTTCGTGGCGGGAAGCTATTGGCTCGAGAAGCGCATCCGCAGCGTCGGCCATATTCGCGTGTTTGCGGCCTGCGCCGCCTCCCTGGCAGTCACGGCCATGCTCCATGGTTTATGGGTAAATCCCTGGGCTTGGCTGGTGTGGCGGCTGATTGGCGGTGGTGCCACCGCGGGCCTGCTGATGGTGATGGAGTCATGGGTATCGGGTGAGTCCAGCAATGACAATCGGGGCAAGGTACTCGGCTGGTACATGGTGATCTCGACGACCTCACTGGCGGGTGGGCAATGGATGCTGAACATCGCCGACCCGGCCGGGCCAGTATTGTTCTCGGTAGTCGGTATGCTGTTTGCCCTGTCCCTGGTGCCGCTATCGATTCATCGTATCCACGGGCCCAGCCGCCATGGCGATATTACCCCTCGCAAGATCAAGCTGAAGACGCTCTATCGTCGTGCTCCGGTCGGGCTGGTCGGCGCCTTCACTGGCGGTCTCATGGTTCAGGCCTTCTTTGCCATGACCCCCTACTATGGACAGGAAATCGGTCTGACAACGGCCCAGACCGCGAAATTCATGGCGGTGACCACACTGGTGGCGCTGGTGGCCCAGTGGGGCCTCGGTCGCGTATCGGATCGGCTGGACAGGCGGCGCGTCATCCTGTGGATGGCCATCGTCATGACCGTCACCGGGGCGCTGATTTCGGTAGTGGCGGGCGGCAGTTTCTGG
Source organism: Halomonas litopenaei (assembly GCF_017303055.1). Taxonomy (GTDB): domain Bacteria; phylum Pseudomonadota; class Gammaproteobacteria; order Pseudomonadales; family Halomonadaceae; genus Halomonas; species Halomonas litopenaei_A. Next base: position 679,371 of record NZ_JAEKJT010000001.1, read on the forward strand.
TGGTTGCTGGCGATCGCCTGCGGTCATACCGCCATGTTGCATACGCTGTATTCATTGAGCCTTGCCCACACCAACGACTGGCTGGAGCCGGAAGAAGTGGTAGCCGCCAACGCCAAGCTGATGATGTGGTACGGCATCGGCTCGGTCATTGGCCCCTTCAGTGCGTCGCTGGTGATGCAGGCGGCAGGCCCCGATGGCCTGTGGCTGTTCCTGGGCATGGCGGCGTTTTCGCTGGCCATGTTTGTGATGGTGCGACTGCATGGTGAACGAGATCGCCACGTGGAGCAGGAGCCCTTCGTGGCTCAGCCGGTCATGGAGACACCGCATTTCGCCGAGGTCGATCCACGCCACGAACCGCAGCAGCTGGAACTGGATCTTGAGGCTGAGTCGACCCCGAGCTGACAGTCGGTGCGCCAGGCCGAGTGCATGTCGTCTTGGATATGCGCGCAGGTGCTGACGCTATATGCGCTAGAGGATTTCGCAGCGACTGTGGGGTGGCAGCATCACGTCGGCGGTGCGCTCCTGGCCGGCACTGGCCTGTTTTTCCAGCAGCAGCAGTCCACCCAGCTGCACCCGATGCTCATCACCATGGGCGAAGGCCAGTCGGCGTGAGCAGGTAGGGTAGAAGCGATGCTCGACCATGGCCGACATCGGCAACGGGAGGTCATCGTCGTCGCCGAGGGCAAGTCCTTGCTGGCGCACCGCGTTATCCAGCTGTGACAGGGGACGGCCCAAGTGCTGGCAGTCCAGCGCCACGTGATGGACCCTGGGGCCCATCACTGACAGCCAGGCAGCCAGCGGGTGGGCTGCATGCAGGCGTTCATACAGCGACCAGTCAGGCATGGGCCAGGGACGGCAAGCGCCGGGAAGGGGCAGGGCCGAAGGGTGGCCCTGCTTGACCAGCGAGAGCAGCGCGTCCCGAGGCGCTCGCGAGAGGCGGGTGGTCTGCAGCTCCACGATGATGATACGCGGGCCGTCGCCAAGCCCCCCTAGTAAGCAGGCCAGCAGGCCTCGCTCGGGCAGGGCATAGCGGTGCAGCGGGCGGTAGTCATGGGCTTCCAGCATCGGCAGCAGTGACGCGAGGTTCCATGGCGACTGGCTCAAGGTCACCAAGGTAAAGCTCTCGATCGGCGCATCCACTGGCCACAGGCGCAAGGCACTGACATCCGGATGCTGGTGAATGTAGTCCAGCCTGAGTTGCTGAACGAGGCGCTGCTGCTCTGTCATTGCCGTTCCTTGCCTGCCCGATACCTGTGCCATGAGTATAGGCGTGGCGTCGTCAGGACCATTCAACGACGCGAGAACGTTTGTCTGCTTGGATCTTGGATGACGTCGTTTTTGCTCGCTTGAGCATAAAAGCCTGCGCATAAAAAAACGGCGAGGGGTCCGATGGATCCCTCGCCGTGCTTTTACCAAGAGCTTTCTCGACGTGTTTTTTCACGTGTCTTTCAGGTGTCTTCCACGCGTCCTTCGCGTCGTTCAGCACATCAGGCTCCCCGATCACCGCCTACCGCGGTGTCTTTACCGCGTAGCCGTTCACGGTGGTGCCTGGCCAGGTGTCCAGCCGACTCCCGGTGGTGGTCAGGCAGGCAACATGGCGTTGTCACGGACGTACTGATCGAATTCCGTGAAACCACCGACGTGGGTCTGGTCCACGAAAATCTGCGGCACGGTGGTCACAGGCTTGCCAATGGTCTTTTCCATGTCGGCTTTAGTGATGCCTTCTTCATGGATATCTACGTAGCGGTAGCCTTCGATGCTGCCGGCATCGCTCAGGGTGTTGGCAAGCTCCTTGGCGCGCACGCAGAAGGGGCATCCAGGACGACCGAAAATAACAACAAACATGACATCTCCTTGCATACGCAATGCATTGACGAGTGGTGTCTGTGACCTGCGTGAAGACGCTTCGAAGACGACCTTCAAAGGCATTGGTTCAGCCCTATCGGTTGGTCGTTGGTGAGAACAGCACAGCGAAGCGAGCAGGTCGACGAAGAAAGTGGCGCGCATTGTGACGGATTGTGCTGTCGAAGGCCAATAGGTGGAACATATCTCTCCCTATCAGCCATCGCTATCACGCCTGGTCGGCGCTGTCCTCACGCAGCTCGCCGGCGTCGGCACGGCGCAGTAGATCGGCCAATTCGGCGTGGATACTCGGTGCGCTGACCAGCAGGTTTTCACCGTACAGGTCCTCCGGCAGACCACCAGGACAGGGGTAGAGGTGTCCGGTGGTGGCGCCAGCCTCGGCGGCAATTAGCCAACCGGCGGCGAAATCCCAGGGGGATACGGTTTCGTAATAGGCATCCAGCCGACCGCGAGCCACGTCACACAGGTCCAGCGCGGCGGAGCCATTGCGGCGGATGTCGCGGCAGCGATGAAGCACCGCGCCGAGTCGGCGCATCAGCGGGGGGCGGCTGTCACGACGATAGGGAAAACCGGTACCGACCAGGCTGGCGTCCAGGCTCTTCGCCTGGCTCGCCTTGATCGGCTGGTCGTTGCACCAGGCACCTTTGCCACGAACGGCGGTGTAGGTCTCTCCCAGGAACGGGGCATGCACCACGCCGAGCTGGGTGACCCCATCCTTGACGTAGGCAATCGACACCGCCACATGACACAGCCCGTGGGCAAAATTGACGGTGCCATCAATGGGGTCGACCACCCACAGGTCGCCACCTTGCTCCAGGGCATCCTTATCGGGCGAGAGTTCCTCGCTCAGGCGCTCTTCGCCGGGGAAAGCCGACTCCAGTCGCTGGCTGATCATGGTGTCGACGGCGACGTCGGTATCCGTGACCAGCTCCTGTCCGTCCTTGTAGTGGTGCTGTAGATCGTCATTGTCGCGGGCGTCAGCGATCATCTGACCCGCGGCTTTCGCGATCTCGATGGTAACGGCCAGGCGCTCCTCGAGGTTCATGGGGCACTCCTTGCAGGGGACAATGGTGTAGAGTCTACCATCGCCACGATCTCACGCCGATATCTCGCACCCCGTGCCGCGTCAGTAGAGGAAACATCATGAGCGCCCTGACCCGCGATCAATACCGTCGTCTCGAGGCCCTGGCGGTCACCTATCGCGTTGCCCACCAGCAGGCATTGGACGTGTGCGCGGGCTCGCGCCGGGGGCTGAAGGTCGACGCGCTGTGTTTCGGGGTCTGTCCCGGTCATCCAGACTGGCTGCTGGGTGCCTGGCTGACGCCATGTCATCTGTCCCTTGCGCTGGTCAGAGATGTGTCGCAGCCGTCGGCGTCCGAAGCGCCAGGCCTGGGCGACCGTCCCGCCAACGTCCCCACCGATGAGGCTTTCCGTTCTCCATGGTATGTGACCCTGCCACGTGGTGAGTTCGCATTTTATCGGGAGGCGCTAGGCGACAGCTGGCTGTGGCGATGTGAGTTGCTGTCGGATCTGGACGATGTCGATGATATGGGCGAGGCCTGTCGCCTGGCTCAGCGGCTGATGGACCGCGTCATGACGGAAGCTTCCCCAGGCTGAACGATCCCTTGTTTCGACTATGGGATGGCTGGCGCTGCACTGCAGCACTATCTATGCTGGTGCCCTAATGTACGGCGCCGTTAGTGGCGAACCGTACGGGCGATAACCTGCAGACGCCTCGCGCAAGGAGAGAGAGATGAGTGCCAATTCCCCGACCAGGGTCGCACTGGTAACCGGTACCAGCAGTGGCATCGGAGCCGCGGTCGTGGCCGATCTTCGAGCCCAGGGACATGAGGTGCTGGCCGTCGACTTCAACCCGGAAGGGCGCCAGACTGCAGAGGCCGAGGGCGCCGCCTTCTATCAGGCTGACCTGACCCAGGGCGAGGCGTGTCGCGGTGCAGTGGATGAGGCGCTGGCACGTTTCGGTCGCGTGGATATTCTGGTCAACAATGCGGGCATTCAGCATGTCGCACCGATTGTCGATTTTCCCGAAGAGCAGTGGCGCCGGATCATCGATCTCATGCTGACCGCCCCCTTCCTGCTGACCCAGGCCGTGTGGCCGTCGATGCGTGACAATGGCTGGGGGCGGATCATCAACATTGCCTCGGTGCACGCTCAGGTGGCTTCGCCCGGCAAGTCGGCTTATATCAGCGCCAAGCACGGCATGATAGGGCTGACCAAGACCGCTGCATTGGAAGGCGGCGCGCAGGGGATTACGGCCAATGCGCTGTGTCCTGCCTATGTGAAGACACCGTTGGTGGATAACCAGATCAGCGATCAGGCCAAGCTGCATGGCATGGAAGAACAGCAGGTCATCGAGCAAATCATGCTCAAGAACGCTGCGGTGAAGCGGTTGATCGAGCCCAGCGAGGTCGCTTCTCTGGTGGCGTACCTGGCCTCGGATGCGGCTGGCGCGGTTACCGGTGCCAGTTGGAATATCGACCTGGGCTGGACAGCACAGTAGTCATCGCGGCGACGCCACATGGGTCAGACGCCGACAGTCGACCGGCGTCTGACACATCGCACCAGCGCGTCAGCGCCTGACCGGGCGCTTCTGCAGCTTGCGTTGCAGGGTTCTGCGGTGCATGCCTAGCGCTCTGGCGGTGGCTGAGATATTGCCATCGTGCTCCTGCAGAACCTTTTGAATATGCTCCCAGGTAAGCCGGTTGATCGAGGGAGGGTTGTCCGCCACTTCCGTCTCGGGGTTGCCTTCACGCTGCTCTAGCGCGGCCAGCACCTCGTCGGCGTCTACCGGCTTGCACAGGTAGTTGACGGCACCCAGCTTGATCGCCTCCACCGCCGTCGCGATGCTGGAGTAGCCGGTCAGTACCACGACGCGACACTGGGGAACGACCTCCAGCAGTTCGGGCAGCAGTTTCAGCCCGGACTCCTGGTCGAGTTTCAGGTCCAGGGTGGCGACGTCGGGCTGATGACTGCGGGCCAGTTCCAGCGCCTGGGTGGCGTCCAGCGCCACCTTGACGTCATGTCCTCGGCGCTGCATGGCGCGTTCGAGGACGTGGCAGAAGACGTCATCATCATCAATGATCAGTAGCCTGTGTGCGGTGTCTTGCATGATGTCCTCTATCGGGGAGACTCAGCTGACGCGGGGCAGTGACACCTCGGTCAAGGTGCCGCCTTCGGGGTGATTATACAGACTGACGCCACCGCCGAAGCGATTGATGGTGGCATGGGTAAGAAACAGTCCAATACCAAGTCCCTTGCTCTTGGTAGAGACGAAGGTGTCGCCCAGCTGATCGGCAATCGACATGGGAATGCCCGGACCGTGGTCGCGAATGTCGATGACGACCTGATCCGCCGTCCAGTCGAGCTGGATCGCGATGTCGTCCGGTCGTGCATCAGCCGCATTGTTCAGCAGGTTGGTCAGCGCCTGGTCCAGGGTGGTATCGACGGCAATCATCGGTTGTCCCCGGCGTCGCGAGACACTGACTTCATGGGTGACATCCGGCCGCAGGACACGCCAGCGATCGATCACCCCTTCAAGCCAGGTCCTGGCATCGAGTCGTTTGGGCTCATCCTTGCGTTGCAGGTCGGCGCTGTCGACGAGATGGCGCAGGCGGGCCTTGCAGGTATCGACCTGCTGGCGCAGCAGGTCAATATCCTCCACCAGGCGTGGATGGTCGGCATGTTCACTCTTCAATTCGGACAGCACGACCGCCATGGTCGACAGTGGGGTACCCAGCTCGTGGGCGGTGCCGGCGGCCTGTGTTGCCACGGCCAGCACCTGTTCGGAGCGCAGCGCGGCCTCCCGAGTTCGGGCCAGGGCCTGCTCACGATGGCGCAGTGCGTGGGCCATCTTGTAGATGAAGAAGGTGACCAGACCGGCAGACAGGAAGAAATTGAGCCACATGCCGAGCACGTGCAGGTTCACGCTCGAGGCATAGTGAGAGCCCAGCTGCGGTACGGGGTGATAGACCACCATCAGCGCGCTATAGCAGGCCATGGCAGTGATGGCCAGAATCCAGGCATGACGCCAGGGCAAGGTGGCGGCGGCGATGGTTACCGGCACGAGATAGTAGGTGATAAAGGGATTGGTGGCCCCACCAGTGAAATAGAACAACAGCGTCAGGCCGGCGACGTCCAGCAGCAGGTGGAGTAGATACTCGTGGTGGCTGACATCCCGCGGGCGGCCGAGTCGCCACCAGGTGGCGATGTTGATGACGCCCATGGCCACAATCACGGCGATGACGGCAGGGACATCCAGGGCGAAGTCCAGCAGCTCGATACCCACGATGATGGCCACCAGGAAGCCGGTCCAGGTGATTCCCCGCACGAAGGTCAGGCGAACCAGATTACGGTTTGGCGTCGATAGGGGTAGCGGAAGTGCGGCTTGCATGATGTCTCCCTCATTAAGTGGCGGCATGATACCGCATCGCGCAATGGACCGTCGTATGTCTCGAGCTTGCTTGCCGAGATCAAGAGCTTTGGAGCCTGGCGATTGCGTTGTCACCCGAGCTGAGCAACAGTGGCAAGCTGATGTGGCGGCAGCGCTGAGGCCGCGTCGCTGGCCTGGGCAGGCGGAACAACACTGGTAGCGCAATGTCGGCAACGCCATGACAGCGCTTGCGGGAATATCGGTAGCGCAGACATCGCGCTGGTGCGGACATCGACGGCACTCACTTGGCCAAGCCAGCGGCCGTTGATGCAAGAACAAGGGACTGGATGTACATGTTGAAGCGACTGTTACCGCTGTTGATTCTAGGGCTCGGGATCGGAGGATTTCTGCTGCTCAAGGCGACCCGGCCGACGCCGCCTCCGGTGACGGTTGCAGAGCGGGAATGGCCAGTATCGGCAATGACGCTCTCTCTGGGGCGCCACACGCCCAGACTGGCGCTGTATGGGGAAGTGGTCGCGCCCGACCGGGTCGAGCTGATGGCCTCCCTGGATGGGCATATCGCCGAGCGCCCTGTGCGCGAGGGCGAACACGTGGCCGAGGGTGACCTGCTGGTGGCGCTGGCTGACGAGGATATCGACCCGGTGGTGGCGCGGGCGGAGTCTGAGGTGGCGCGACTGGACGCGGAGGTGGAGGCCGAGCAGGTTCGCTTCGACAGCGATGGCAAGGCGCTGGCTCGGGAGCAGGAGCTGCTGAACAATGCCAGAAGCCAGCTTGAACGCATGCGATCCCTGGTCAACCGAAACCTGGCCTCCCGTGCTGAGCTGGACGCCGATGAAAATGACATTGCCCGCGCTCAGGTCACTCTGGTGAGTCGTCAAGGCGAGCTTGACGGTCATCCGGCTAGGCTTGCCAGCCTGGAAGCACAGCGACGCCAGGCACAGGCTGCCTTGTCAGAGGCGCGTCGAGACGCCAGGCGGGCCAGGGTCCAGGCACCCTTTGCAGGGATAGTCAGTCAGGTCCAGATTGCCCCTGGGGACCGTGTCCGCGATGGAGACCCGTTGCTCGAATTGATACCCCTTGCTGGCCTCGAGGTGAGGGCGAGGGTGCCTCGTGGTGTGCAGGCGGAGTTGATGACAGGTCTCGACCAGGGCGTCGACGTCTACGCCTTCGACGATGAAGGGGGGCGCTATCGGCTAAGGGCCTTGTCCGGTCAGGGAGATCCTGCCGGTACGGAAGCCATCTTCGAGGCGCTGCCGTCGACGCCACGTCTGCGTCCTGGGGCATTGGTGTCGCTGTTCGTCGAGCGTCTGGCGGTTGCTGACAGCGCCTTGATCCCGTTCAGCGCCGTGTATGGGGCGGACCGTGTCTATGTGATCGAGCAAGGCCGCCTGGTCCCCATCAGCGTGACCCGGCACGGCGAAGCGCCGGGGCCAGGCGGTGGCTCCTGGATGATCATCAGCGGTGAGGGCCTGGCCGATGGGCAACGCTTGGCCACGACTCACCTGCCCAATGCCATCGAAGGACTGCGGGTGACGGATCTGTCTTCCCGTGAGTCCGAATCAACCTCCCAGCCGCCAGCCCAGCGTCAATCTCAGATCCAGACACCGTCACAGGAACAGAGTACCACCGACACGGCCACGGTCGCCGACACCGCATCCATCGAGGAGGACGCGCCGTGAGCAACGACCCACGGTCCTCGGGTGTCATCGGTTTCTTCACTCGTCATCGGGTCGCCGCCAACCTGGTGATGGTGGTCATGCTGATGGGTGGGGTGCTTGGGCTGAGCCGGATGAACATCCAGTTCTTTCCGGACTTTGCCCTGGACATCGTGTCGGTACAGACGGTCTACACCGGTGCCTCGGCCGAGGACGTCGAGCAGGGCATCACGATCCCGCTAGAGCAGCGGCTGCGCAACCTTGATGGACTCAAGCGGATGACGTCGACCTCCGCCCAGGGGGTGTCGAGTATAACCCTGGAGTTCTACGAGGGGACCGACCCGGTGCTGGCGCTGGACGATGTACGCGAGCAGGTCGACGGCTTCGATAACTTGCCGAGTGCCGCAGAAGAGCCCCGGGTGGCCCGGGCCAAGGAGTATGAACCGGTCGCCCGCCTGCTGGTGTCTGGTGACGTGGATGCGCAGTCGCTGCGGAGCCTGGCAAGGCGCTTCGAGGACGAGCTGCTGGCGGCGGGTATCGATCGGGTGGTCCTTGATGGCATGCCTGAGCAGCAGATCAGTGTGCAGGTGCCCGTGGAGCGTCTGGGGCAGCTTGACTTGACGCTGCCGGAGGTGGCCCAGCGCCTTGATGGCATGTCCGTTGACCTGCCGGCGGGACTTCTCGGCAGCCAGGACGGCGAGCGGGAATTACGTGCGGTGCAGCAGCGCCGTGATGCCCAGGAGTTTGCCGATATCGCGGTGCGTGGCGGACAACGCGTGCGCCTGGCACTGGGAGATATCGCCTTTATCCGTCAGGAAGATCGTCCCCGGCAGATGGCCATGCAGTATGCAGGGCGACCTGCGATCGAGCTGGTGCTGCAGCGCTCCGAGAGCGGCAACTCGCTGGAGGCCGCCACCACGCTGCAGCAGTGGCTGGACACCACTCGGCCCAATCTGCCCCAGAGCATCAAGCTGGATGTCTACGATGAGAGCTGGCAGTTTCTCTCCGAACGTATTGGGCTGTTGATCAACAATGGTCTGGGCGGCCTGGTACTGGTCCTGGGCCTGCTCTATCTATTTCTTCCCGCCAGGGTGGCCCTGTGGGTCGCCATTGGCATTCCGACGGCGTTTCTTGGCGCCATGGCCGTGTTCTGGCTGATCGGTGGATCCGTCAACATGATGTCACTGTTTGCGTTGATCATGGCGCTGGGGGTGATCGTGGATGATGCCATCGTCGTCGGTGAGGACGCTGATGCCCACTTCCGGGCCGGTGAACCCGCGCGGCTGGCCTCATCGGGGGCCGCTAACCGCATGTTATGGCCGGTGGTCGCCTCATCCCTGACCACCGTAGCAGCCTTCATGCCACTGCTGATGGTGGGGGGCATCATCGGCAATATCCTGCGCGATATCCCGGTGGTCATGATCTGCGTTCTGGTGGCCTCGTTGCTGGAGTGTTTCGTGGTGCTCCCGGCCCATCTTCGAAATGCCTTTGGCGTGACTGCCGAGAAGGCTGGCGGGGGGTGGCTTAACCGCCTTAGGGCGCGGTTCGATCGTGGCTTCGATCGTTTTCGAGAGGGGCCGTTTCGGCGCTTCTCCCAGACGACGCTGCGCCATCGGGCCGTGACCCTCTCTGCCGCCACCGCCCTGGTGATACTCACCATTGGTCTGCTGGCAGGGGGACGCCTCGCCTTCAACTTCTTTCCCGCCCCGGAACCCAGTGTGCTGTATGCCAACCTCAGTTTTGTGACGGGTACCGCCAGGGATCAGGTGGAGGAATATCTGGAGGACATGGTCGACGCCCTCGACGACACCGAGCAAGCGCTCGGCGGGAATCTGGTCAAACACGCCGTAGTGCGCATTGGCAGCACCCTTGCGGTGGACGGTAGCGGTCGTACGGGGGATAACGTCGGCAGCATTCTGGTGGAGCTGGTGCCATCGGATCAGCGAGATGTGCGCAACCTGGCCTTCATTCGTGCCTGGCGTGAACGGCTGACAGAACGTCCTGGGCTGGATACCCTGACCATCGTCGAGCAGACCAGTGGTCCGCCCGGCAAGGACGTCAACGTTCGCCTGACCGGTGAATCTGCCGAGGAGCTCAAGCGCGCGGCCGAGTCGCTGGCGCTGAGCCTGGAACAGATACCCGGCGTGCTGGAGCCCGAGGATGACATGCCCTGGGGGCGCGAGCAGCTGATCTACTCCGTCAACGACTATGGCCAGGCCTTGGGCCTTTCGACACGGGAGCTGGGGGATCAGCTGCGGGCTGCCTTCGACGGGGTGCTGGTTCAGACCTATCAGGACGGTGCCGATGAAATCGAAGTCAGGGTGCTGTTGCCGAAGCGGCAGCGTGATCACCTGGCAACGCTACCGCGGCTGATGATTCGGGTTGATGATGGACGTCTGGTGCCCCTGGACCAGGTCATGACGCTGAAGCACCGGCAGGGTTTCGAGGCGCTGAGGCATGCGGATGGTCAGTTGGCCATCGAGGTAGGGGCCGATCTCGACAGCGAAGTCACCAACACCGAGGAAGTGATTGCGGCGCTTGAGGCGTCGGTGCTCCCGGCGCTGTCTGAACGCTACCACCTGCGCTACAGCTACGAGGGCTTGGCCGCGGACCAGCGGGAGACCTTTGCGGACATGCAGACCGGGCTGATCATCGGTCTTGGCCTCATGTACGTGGTGCTGACCTGGGTGTTCGCGTCCTGGAGCCTGCCCCTGATCGTGATGGCAACGATTCCGCTGGCGCTGACCGGTGCGCTGCTCGGTCACTGGTTCATGGGGCTCGACCTGACGATCCTGTCGATCTTCGGCCTGTTTGGACTGTCCGGCATTGTCGTCAACAACGCCATCATTCTGGTCGCGTTCTATCGCATTCAGCGAGAAAAAGGGCTTGGCATCGACGCGGCGTTGAACGAGGCGGTGGTGCAGCGGGTTCGCGCGGTCTTCCTGACCTCACTGACGACCATCGGCGGCTTGACGCCACTGCTGTTCGAGACATCGCTTCAGGCCCAGTTCCTGATTCCCATGGCGGTCACGATCGCCTTTGGCCTTGGGGTGTCGACCTTGCTGGTACTGGCGGTGATTCCAGTGCTGCTCAGCTACCTTGAGCACCTCAGAGAGTGGCTCTATGCCCGCCGCGATGGAACGCCTGGGCAGCCATCGCCAGAGCAACCACAGGAACCTTGATGCTGCATACGCCAGGATAAGGCAGCAGACGGCAGGTGCACGTCCGGCAAGCGGGCAGGTGATCGATTCCAGCATCACCTGCCCGCGGACTCATCAGGCGCCTGCTCTGCGCGCCTGAAAGGTGGGTTGATCCAGCGGCTTATGCCGTCTCAGGTGTCAGGACTTGCTGATGCAGGGTGGCGCCTTCCACGTCCTTGAGGGTAACGGTCAGGGCCAGGCTGTCACCGTCCAGGTCGACCTGGCCGAAGAACTGGTACCCCTCGCTTGGCGGCAGGTTGACGCGACCATCGGCGGGGGCCTTCTGGAACACCACTTGCGGCCCGAAGGTGCCGTCCAGTGTGTTGGGACCAAAGGTGCCTGCGTGAAGCGGTCCGCTGACGAACTCCCAGAACGGGGTGAAGTGCTTGAAGCTGGCGCGCTCCGGTGCGTAATGGTGAGCGGCGGTATAGTGCACGTCGGCGGTCAGCCAGACCACATTGGTAATGCGGTGGTCGGCGATGGCCTTGAGCAAACGCGCAATCTCATGCTCACGGCCGGACGGCAACCCATCATCTGCGTTGGCGACCGCTTCAAAGTTGTCGCCATCACCGACCACCAGGCCGACTGGCATGTCCGAGGCAATGATCTTCCAGGTGGCCGTCGATGCCTTCAGTGCCTCGATCAGCTCATCCACCTGGCGCTGCCCCATCAAGGCCGATGCCGGGTCCGTGGCGGCCTGCTGATTGGTGCTGTTGGCGGCGCGATGGGTGCGCATGTCGAGCATGAACATCTCGAGCTCTGGCCCATAGTGGAAACGCCGGCGGATCATCTCCGGGGCTTCTGGCCGCTGACGAATCGGCATGTGTTCCAGGAAGGCGCGACGCGCTCGAGCCGCCAGCAGGGAGACGTTCTTTTCGCTGTAGCGGGGATCATCAAGGATTTCCCCGGGGTACCAGTTGTTGACCGTCTCGTGATCATCCCATTGGGCAAACATCGGCACCTGGGCATTGAAGCGCTTGAGGTTGTCATCCAGCAGGTTGTAGACATACTGGCCGCGGTACTCTTCCAGGGTCTCGGCAACCTTGCTCTTGGCTTCGGTCATGCGATTGCGCCAGACGCTACCGTCTTCCAGATTGACCGTTTCCTCGAGCGGGCCGTCGGCGTAGATAGTGTCCCCGGAGTGCAGGAAGAAGTCCGGAGACTGCTTGAGCATGGTGTCGTAGATACGCATGCCGCCCCGTGACTCATCGATGCCCCAGCCTTGACCGACGGTATCCCCGGACCACACGAAGCGCACCGAGCGTGCGCGCTGGCCTGGCATGACCAATCGGCCCACTGTGGGCTCGCTCAGGGCTCGGGCATCGCCGAGCGCTGCGTAGCGCACGCGGTAATGCACTTCTTCCATGTCGCCCAGCCCGGTGATATCCAGCTTCGTGGTCAGGCCACTGGTGGGCAGGGCGGTAGGACCCTGTAACGTGCGGGCGTTGGCAAATGTCGGGTTGTCCGCGATCTCCACCAGCATCTGGGCGGGACGGTCTACACGGGACCAGAGAATGGCGCGGTCCTGGGTAACATCGCCGGTCATCACCCCTGAGGTCAGCAGGGGGCGGCGTGCCTCGGCTAGCACAATGCCTGGTGCTGCGGTCATCAATCCTAGTCCCGCGCCGGCCTTGAGGCCTAGGCCGAGAAACTGGCGTCGTGTGGTAAACATGGGGCTCTCCTTGTCATACGGTCCGGGGGATGCTGTCGTCAGCGGGCAGAGGTCGCGACAGGGGGCTATCGACAGGGGGCTTTCGACAGGGGCTATTGATAGGGGCTATCGAGAGAAACTACCGATAGGGACTATCAAGAGACGTTGTCGACTTCCCAGATCAGGTGCCTGGCGTGGGCAATCGGTTGCGTATCAGGGTGGCGACCTGAGGCGGCAACCCGTCTTAAGCGTTGCTGCTCAGAGCCCTTCTGTTTTGTCCCCTCTGTGCTGCTCACTGATTGGACGTGCAGCCAGGCGTGGATAGCGTGGCCTGGATAGCGTGGAGTGGGTCAAACCGAGCGCTGACGACGGGAAATAGTGTCGTGCCGGCGCGTGACAAACTGATCGCAGAGATATGTCACTACGGTGTCTGGTGCCCGTGGCGATGACAGTACCGTTAGTCGGTGGCGTCCAAGGGAGGCTTCCGAAGGAGGCTTGCGTGCAGGCGCTAACCGCCGGCGCCACCCGGCAGACGAGGCTCCCGGGTGGCGCTGGTGGGTGTACGCGCCCGTGAGCGGGCGCCATGGCAGCGATGAAGGATCAGGCAGAGTCGGTGGGTTGTTCTGCCGCGACCCGGCGCTCGACCATCTTGCGGATCCTGGCAGGGGCGTTGTCGATACCCAGACGGACTCGCTCGCGAATGCCGGTGCGATCCTGTTCCTTCTGAATTTCCTCAAGAATGTCGAGGTCCTCGTTGAAGGTCAGGGTCATCAAGTGCTCCACGTCGCGATCTACGTCGTCGTTGGTGGGGTGATAGTTGCGCACGTGCAGCCAGAAGTAGTGGGTGGTCGAGTCGCTTTCAGGCGTCAGGAAATTGAAACTGTAGGAGCGTAGTCCCTTGTCCTTGTTGTCCTCGGTAGGTTCGACGCCGGTATCGATGCCGCCGAAATCGACGTAGGACACCGACGGCATGTGCAGGTAATAGTACTGCCAGCGGTCGGTATTCCCCTTGAAGTTACCCATCTTTTCAAACAGCGGTACTGGCGGCTCATCCTTGATCCAGCGGTAGGCCAGCACGTGGCTGTCACCCTGTTCTACCTTGACGCTGACGTCGCTGGCGCTGGCACCACCAATAGTACGCTTGTGCACATAGGTCGTATGGGCTGGATCCACCAGGTTGTCGGTGATGTTCAGATAGTTCGACTTGAAGTGCAGATACTGGCCATCCACCAGTCCCCAGCCGTCTTCACCGTAGTGGGGCACCTCCACAATCTGCGAGGGGTCGGCAAGCTCTGGTTCACCCATCCAGATCCATACGGCGTTGTAGCGTTCCACGACCGGGAAGGCTCGCACCTTGGCGCTGGGCGGAATATTGGGCTGTCCAGGGATGCGCGAACACTTGCCTGTGCAGTCGAACATCATGCCGTGGTAACCACATTCGACCTCGTCGCCTTTCAACTCGCCCAACGATAGTGGCGCCAGCTTGTGAGGGCAGCTGTCGAGAAGGGCGGCGGGTTCGCCGTTCTCGCGGCGATACATGACCACGGGTTCATTGAGAATGGTGCGTGGCAGTAGCTTGCGCTGCACTTCTTCGCTCCAGGCGGCGACGTACCAGGCATTGCGAATGAATTGAGCCATGGTGTTTCTCCTCTCTTGTTATTCGGTCGTGTTTTTCGGTGGTATCTACTCGATGGGGCTATCAATGGATCAAGGGGGTTACGCTTTGAGTGACAGACTGGGGGTTGTGGATCGCGATACGCAGATGCACATGGAACTATTTGACTCGTGGTCTTCTTCGCTCAGGCAGTAGTCGCGGTGCTCTGGGGTGCCGTCGATGACGTCCACCGCGCAGACCCCGCACTCACCGCGATTGCAGTCGTACAAGGGGTCCAGGCCGGCGGCGATCATCACTTCGAGAATGGTCTTGTCGGGCGGCACCTCGAGGGTCATGCCGGATTCGGTCAGTTCAACCTGGAAGCCGGTGTCACCTGTCTGCTGTGCGGTACTCGCAAACAGTTCAAAATGCACCTGTTCCGCTTCCCAACCGTTGGCCTTGGCCGTTGCAATGACGGCGTCGATCAGTCCGCGAGGGCCACAGACATAGAGGTGCTTGCCGGGGGCTGGGGGGCCCATCAGGGTAGCGAGCTGCAGGCCTTTGCTCGGGTCTCCACCGTCGAAGCACAGGTGAGCATGCTGTCCGCACAGGCTTTCGATATGTGCTCGATAGGCCATAAGCCCCGGCGCTCGAGCGCCGACATGCATCTCATAAGAAGCGCCCTGTGCCTGCAACTGTGTGGCCATCGAGAGTATGGGGGTGATACCGATGCCGCCGGCGATCAGGACGTGGTGCGTGCCATCCTGTGCCAGAGGGAAGTCGTTGCGTGGACAGGATGCGCGAACAGTGACACCTTCCTTCAAACCATGCATGTAGGCGGAACCGCCGCGGCTTTCTGGCTCCAGCTGCACGGCAATCTCGTAGTGAGAGGTGGGATCCTGGCTATTGACCAGGGAGTAGGCACGCTCATCTCGGCTGCCGTCAGCTAGCTGGACCTCTACTTTCAGGTGTGCGCCGGGAGTGAAGGCTGGCAGCGCCTGGCCGTCAGGGGATACCAGCTCGAAGGCTTTGATGGTGGGGGTCAGCTGGCGAATCCGGCGTACGGTCAGTGTGAGGCGAGTCTCTGCGGTTGGCATTATTGTTTCCTCTCTTGGCATCACGGCTGACTCCACTGTAGGAAGCCCCGACCACGAGAAAAACGCGGATATTGGAGAAAATAATTGCGTCGATGGGATAGTGGCTGGAGTCGTGTCTGAGATGGCCCTCAAGAGAGCCCTTAAGAGAGCCCTTAAGAGAGCCCCGCACGACACAAGACGTCAGCTGAGCGACGGTTATGCTGGCGCTGAGCAAGGTGACGATAGCCAGGATCGGCTCTAATCGTGGGTGTCCATGGAACAAGGAAGCGAGCGTCATGACCTACCCGAATGCCAACAGCATGCTGTGGTTCGCCTGCATCGTGGATCTAGGAAGCTTCGGGCAAGCCTCTGAGCGGCTGGGAATACCCTCCAGCACCTTAAGTCGCAAGTTGAGGGAGCTGGAACGCAACCTGGGGATACGGCTCCTGGAGCGCACCACCCGGCGTATGCACCTGACCGAGGCCGGCGCAGTGTTCTATCAACACTGTGTGGCCATGCGGCGGGAAGTCGAAGATGCACAGCTGGCCGTGGGCCAGCTGCAGTCGACCCCGAGTGGTGTGCTGAAGGTGGCGTCGCTCTACACCTTTGGTTCTCAGTACCTGGCGCCGCTGTTGGGAGGTTTTCTGCAGCAGTATCCAGATATCCGCCTGCAACTGACCTTGAACGATACCGCGGTGGACCTGCTTGCCGAGGGAACGGATATCGCGCTTCATGTGGGGCCGGTGGAGCAGGGGGGCTATCGCTTTCGTAAACTGGGCGAAGCGGTGATGCGGCTGTACGCAAGCCCCACGTATCTGGACCGTCATGGACGGCCTAGACACCCGGACGAACTGGTCAACCACGTAACGCTTGCCCAGTCGCCCAACCCCGAGAGAGAGCGGGTGGTGTGGCAGCTCTGGCAGCCGGAGCATGAAGCCCTGCGTGTGCAGCTAAGGCCTGCGCTGGTCTCCAATGAACCGCTGTCGGCGCTGAACACTGCTCTTGGGGGGCATGGTATCTATTTTGGGACCTCGCTGATGGCCAGGCCCCACCTCGCGGAAGGGGCCCTGGAGGCCGTACTGCCGTCCTGGCGTGGCCCGACGCTGGAATTCCACGCGGTGTTTCCCAGTCGTAGTGGGCTGCCACCCAAGGTGCGCGTGTTTATTGACTATCTGGCGGAGCATATAGAGGAGAGTCTGGCCTAGGGCTCGTCTGAAAAGTGCCTGCACTCATCGCTTACATTCAGGCTTATCGACGTTTCGGAGGAAACATTCAGAGAAACGGGACTGAGCCGTTGGGCTTCATCGACGGTGAGCCGGGTCAGCAGGTCGTCCCGGGCCCAGGCTGAGGAGGCAACCACAGCGGATGTCCTGTCTGGGTGGATGCAGGCAGGGGCCTCGTCGCGGTATCATGGCGACTTTGCACACGGCGCCAAAGTGCCCGTGTCCCCACTCGACGAGCAAGCAGGCGTAAGTCTTCATGTCCAACCCCAAGCAGGCCCAGGAAACCGGGCTTCGGCGTACCTTTGCCATCATCAGTCACCCGGATGCGGGTAAGACCACCATCACCGAAAAAATGCTGCTGTTCGGAAATGCCATCCAGATGGCGGGGTCGGTGAAGAGCAAGCGTGATGATCGTCATGCCACCTCGGACTGGATGAAAATGGAGCAGGAGCGGGGGATCTCGGTGACGACCTCGGTCATGCAGTTCCCCTATGGCGGACGCATGGTCAACCTGCTCGACACCCCCGGGCACGAAGACTTCTCTGAAGATACCTATCGCACCCTGACCGCGGTGGACTCTGCCCTGATGGTCATCGATGGCGCCAAGGGGGTCGAGGATCGCACCATCAAGCTGATGGAGGTCTGCCGCCTGCGTACCACCCCGATCCTGACCTTCGTCAACAAGATGGACCGCGATATCCGTGACCCCATAGAGGTGATGGACGAGGTCGAGACCGTGCTGAACATCCAGTGCGCGCCCATGACCTGGCCGATCGGGATGGGGCGCCAGTTCAAGGGCGTCTATCACCTCTACAATGATGTCATTCACCTCTACACCCAGGGGCAGGGCAACCGAATCCCCGATGACAAGCGCATCGAGGGATTGGACAGCCCCGAGGTCGACGCCGTGCTCGGGGAAGATGTGGCTGAAGAACTGCGCATGGAGGTAGAGCTGGTGCGCGGTGCTTCCCATACGTTCGACCTTGAGGCGTACCGCCGTGGGGAGCTGACGCCGGTGTACTTTGGTACAGCGATGGGTAACTTTGGTGTGCGCGAGATGCTCGATGGCTTTGTCGAGTACGCGCCGCCGCCCCAATCGCGGGAGACCGATGTGCGCGAGGTGCCCGCTGAAGACGAGCGCTTCACTGGGTTCGTGTTCAAGATCCAGGCCAACATGGATCCCAACCACCGCGATCGCATTGCCTTCCTGCGGGTATGCTCGGGCAAGTATGAGAAGAACATGAAGATGCGCCACGTGCGTATCAAGAAGGACGTCAAGATTGCCGACGCCCTGACCTTCATGGCGGCAGACCGTGCGCATGTGGAAGAGGCCTGGCCGGGTGACATCATCGGTCTGCACAACCACGGCACGATTCAGATCGGCGATACCTTCACGCAAGGTGAGGATATGCGCTTCACCGGGATTCCGCACTTCGCACCTGAGCTGTTCAAGCGCGTGCGGCTGAAGGATCCGCTGAAGATGAAGGCCCTGCAGAAAGGCCTGCAGCAGCTGTCGGAAGAGGGGGCGACCCAGGTGTTCATGCCGGTGGACAACAATGACCTGATCCTTGGCGCGGTGGGTACCTTGCAGTTCGATGTGGTCGCCCATCGCCTGAAGGAAGAGTACAAGGTCGATTGCATCTACGAGGGCGTGAACGTCAATACTGCGCGCTGGGTCTACTGCGACGATGCCAAGATGCTTGAGGAATTCAAGCGCAAGGCTAGTGCCAACCTGGCCATCGATGGCGGTGGTTATCTCACCTATATCGCGCCGACCCGGGTCAACCTGCAGATGACCCAGGAGCGCTGGCCGGACATTCGATTCCGCGAGACCCGCGAGCACTGACATGTTGATCGACGCCCATTGTCATCTGGACAACGCGGCATTTGATCCCGATCGTGACGCTGTCCTGGCCAGGGCGCGTCACGCCGGCGTCGATCAACTGGTGGTGGCGGGCACCCATCGCCAAGGATGGCAGGCAACCCTGCAGCAGAGCCATCACGATCGTGTGCATGTTTGCCTGGGGTTACACCCGGTGTTTCTTGCCCATCATCACCTGAGTGGTGGTGACGACGATCTGGCGGCGCTGGCACGGGCCCTGGATCAGCATCCCGAGTGTGCCGCCGTGGGTGAATGCGGTATCGATGCCCGCTTTGGCGATACTCTCGAGCAGCAGTGGCGACTGTTCGATGCCCAGCTGGCGCTGGCCAAGGAACGCGACTTGCCGGTGGTGGTGCACTGCGTGCGGGCCAATGACGAGGTGGCCAAGCGGCTGCGTCAGCTGGCGCTGCCGGCCGGTGGCGTCATTCATGCCTTTTCCGGGTCCGCGCAGCAGGCGAGCCGGTTCCTGGACCTGGGTTTCGTGCTGGGCCTGGGGGGAGCGGTGACCTATCCGCGCGCGGCGAGGCTGAGGCGGGCCGTCGTCTCGCTACCTGATGACGGTTTCCTGCTGGAGAGCGACAGTCCAGACATGCCGCTATGCGGCCATCAGGGGCAGCGCAACGAGCCTGCCAGGGTGGCCCAGGTATGCGACTGCGTAGCCGAGCTGCGACGGCAGACCAGCGAGCGGGTGGCAGACTGCAGCAGCGCTAACGCCCGCAGGTTGTTTCGGCTGCCACCTGGGTGATGGCAGCCTCGCTGTATCGTTCTGAGACCTAGACCAGCGTCTCCGGATCAAGCCGTTCCACCGCATAGGGCAAATGCAGCAACTTGCACTTCTGGCCCTCGGCCTCAAGCGCCATCTCCTCCGCCTTGGTGTTGAGGACGGCCAACACCTCTACCTGTGCGTAGGCGTCCAAGGCGCTTGCGATGACCTCACCCTGTCGCTTTCCTTCTGCATCCAGCACGTCGGAGCCTGCAGCCGGTAATTGAGTGCCTTCAAGCTGGGCCCGGTAGAGACGCTTCTTTACCTGGCCACGGAAGTGCGCTCGGGCGACGACCTCCTGTCCGGTGTAGCAGCCTTTCTTGAAGCTGATGCCGGCCAGCCCCTCCCAGTTGAGCATCTGGGGCAAGAAGCTGTCCTGCTGGTTGGCGTCAATGAAATGCAGCCCCGCCTGAATATCCGACAGTCGCCAGACGTCATTGCCGACAATGCTGCATTGCTGCGCCAAGCGCTCGAGCAGGGACCTGGCATCTTCCTCCTGAAGCATGATGACGTAGCGATCCCGTTGGCCCGGGTGCGCCAGTACCATCAAGGTGTCCTGGGTGGCCTGATGCCATACGGCTGGCGCTTTAAGGTCACAGTCGACCTCTGCCAGCGCGGCGGCCTCCTGCCCGATCAGGCCGATCATGGCCAGATCATCCCGTTGCTGGAGGGATACCTTGTAGAAGGCGGCAAACTTGCCAAGATGGTTGGCCATTGGGGCGATCAGGCTGCGATGCATCAGCAGGCGATAGTGGTCCGGCGCGGCCTGAATGAGCTGCCCATTGGCCAGCATGCGTCCCTTGGGCGTGCAGAAGCAGGTCAATGGCGCGAAGTCGCCGTTGGCATGCTGGACCTGGGCACTGGTCTGCCCTTGCAGAAAAGCGCTGGCATCGGCGCCGGTGATGTCCAGAGCACTCAGGTGCACCAGCGGTGTGACCACGGTGCCGTCGAGGGCCTGTCGAGGCCCGTCGGGGGTAGTAAACTCGACCTGATCCGGGCCGCTGATATGACCGCCTAGCGCGGTGATCCAATCCGTCATGAGACCGTCCTGTCCGGCGGTAAGAAGTGGGCGCAGCATGTGAGCATCATGCATGTCATGCGCATGCGTGCAATGTGAGGGCGGACCCAGTGTTTTGCAAGCACGCGACCGCCGCCTGTCGGGACGCCGTCTTGTCCCTTCCTGTATTCGAACGGTCGAGGCCGGACGATTGCGCCGCTGTCAGTCATGGCTGCCCATGCTAAGCTTTCGGGTTCGTCCACAGCGTTCAGGAAGTGATATTCGATGGCTCAATATTCTCTTGAGTTTAAGGGCGTGGATAGCGCCGAGCAGGTCAACCAGATCACCACCGCGCTGATGATGCTCGATGGTGTCGACAGCGTAGAAGTCGGTCGGCACGGGGCCGAGGTGGAGGGGAGAGCGCGTCGAGAGGCACTGATTGAGGCGATCAAGCGCCTCAAGCTCGGCATCGAGGTGAAGTGATGACCATCCATGTCACCACCGAGAAAGACGGCAAGCTGAGGCAGCGCGTTTCCATCGAGAGCTTCGACGACATTCTGGTCGACGTGCCGGTGCCCTATGGCGGAGACGGCCTGGCACCGGACCCACACGACTACTTCGACCTGTCGTTAGGCGCTTGCAAGGCCATCACCGCCCAGATGTACGCTCGCCGCAAGGAATGGCCCCTGGAGGGGGTCAGCGTGGTGGTCACCCGCGATGAGCGTGATGAACGCAAGGGGATCTACCGGCTCGATGTGGCGATGACGTTTCACGGAATTGCCGACGCTCAGATGCAGGCACGGCTGGAAGAGATCAGCCACAAGTGTCCCATTCATCGGCTGATGACCAGCTCCACGGTCGAGATCACCACGCGCACCCTGGCAGAGTGAGCGCGTCAGGGCGCCGCTATTGCCTGGCTTCCGCCGCACCCTGGCTTTCGTTGCACCGCTTTACGGCACGTTGGTCGTGGCAGCGATGGTGTGTAGCTAGTGTCGGAGACGTGGGGGTGGCGGTGGGGCTTGAAGGATGGTCGCTTCGCCCCGACCTGTTGAATATCCCTCTGCAGGAGTCACGATGAGCAAGTCGTTCCGTCTTTCATCCAAGTTCAAGCCCGCCGGCGACCAGCCCAACGCTATCTCCGGGTTGGTCGGTGGTCTCGATGCAGGCCTGGCCCACCAGACCCTGCTGGGGGTTACCGGCTCAGGCAAGACCTTCACCATGGCCAATATCGTCGAGCGGCTCCAGCGGCCGACGATCGTCATGGCACCCAACAAGACGTTGGCCGCCCAGCTTTACGGCGAGTTCAAGGCGTTTTTCCCCGATAACGCGGTCGAGTATTTCGTCTCCTACTACGACTATTATCAGCCTGAAGCCTACGTGCCATCGTCGGACACCTTCATCGAGAAGGACGCCTCGATCAACGATCATATCGAGCAGATGCGACTGTCCGCCACCAAGGCACTGCTGGAGCGCCGTGATGCGTTGATCGTCGTCTCGGTCTCGGCGATTTATGGCCTTGGGGACCCGGATCAGTACCTGAAGATGCGCCTGCACTTCACTCGTGGCGAGTTGATCGACCAGCGGGGGTTCCTGCGGCGTCTGGCGGAACTTCAGTACACCCGTAACGATATGGACTTCAAGCGCGGTACCTACCGGGTGAGAGGCGATGTCATCGATATCTTCCCGGCGGATGCCGAAGACGAGGCGGTCCGGGTCGAGCTGTTCGATGACGAGATCGACTCGATCAGCCTGTTTGATCCGTTGACCGGCGAAGTGCGTGGCAAGGTCCCGCGCATGACCATCTATCCCAAGAGCCACTACGTGACCCCCCGGGAAACCATCCTTGCGGCGATGGACCGGATCAAGGAAGAGCTGGTGGAGCGTCTGGCCTTCCTGCGTAAGGAAGATCGACTGGTCGAGGCTCAGCGCCTGGAGCAGCGCACGCTCTACGATATCGAGATGATGCTTGAGTTGGGCTACTGCAACGGCATCGAGAACTATTCCCGCTACCTGTCTGGAAGGAATCCCGGTGAGCCGCCGCCCACCTTCTTCGACTATCTGCCGTCCGATGCACTGCTGTTCATTGATGAGTCCCACGTGAGCGTGCCCCAGGTAGGAGGCATGTATCGGGGTGACCGCTCGCGCAAGGAAACCCTGGTGGAGTATGGCTTCCGACTGCCCTCGGCGTTGGACAACCGTCCCATGACCTTCGAGGAGTGGGAGCGGATCTGCCCTCAGACGATCTTCGTGTCCGCAACGCCCGGCCCTTACGAGGCCGAACACGCCGGACAGATCGTCGAGCAGGTGGTGCGACCCACCGGACTGCTGGATCCACAGATCGAGGTCAGGCCGGCGTCGACCCAGGTGGATGATCTGCTGTCCGAAATTCGGTTGCGTACCGGCGTCGGTGAAAGGGTTCTGGTCACGACCCTGACCAAGCGCATGGCAGAAGATCTGACGGAGTATCTGGACGAGCATGACGTCAAGGTTCGCTATCTGCATTCCGACATCGATACGGTCGAACGGGTCGAGATCATTCGTGATCTGCGACTGGGCAAGTTCGATGTGCTGGTGGGCATCAACCTGCTGCGAGAAGGCCTCGACATACCAGAGGTGTCTCTGGTTGCCATTCTGGATGCGGACAAGGAAGGCTTCCTGCGTGCCGAGCGTTCGCTGATTCAGACGGTCGGACGAGCCGCGCGTAACGCCAACGGCAAGGCCATCCTCTATGGCGATCGGATCACTGACTCGATGCGCAAGACCATTGACGAGACCGAGCGTCGTCGCGCCAAGCAGATGGCCCACAACGAGGAGCACGGCATCACGCCCCAGACGGTCACGCGCTCCGTGGCTGATATTCTGGAGGCTGCTCAGGCTCCCGGTAGCCGCAAGAGCAAGGGGCGGGGCAAGGATCGCAAGGTGGCCGAGCCGGAAGCCACCTACGACGTGTCCAGCCTGTCGGGAGATGAATTGCGCAAGGAAATGACGCGGGTCGAGGACGCTATGAGCGAGGCCGCCGCCAACCTCGAATTCGAAGAGGCTGCGCGTTTACGCGATCGCTTGCACGAGTTACGCGAGCGTCAGCTTGCCCTGGGGGCGATGTAGGGCAGCCTGTGGGGCCGACATGATGGCGAGGGATGAGGCGACGCTGTCGCCTGCCGTTGGCAGGTAGCGCCCCTCACGATTCGCTTGATGGCCAATGGTTGCCGCCCCCGGTGTCCGACAGGAGGCAGAATGCCAGAAGGTCCCGAGATTCGACGCGTCGCCGACCGGCTGGGACAGCAGTTGCAAGGTCGCCGGCTCGATCATGTATGGTTTTCCTTCGCCGAACTAAAGGTCCAGGCGTCGTCGCTGATAGGGCGCAAGGTGTCATCGGTGGACTGCTGGGGCAAGGCGCTGCTGATTCACTTTGACGATCAACGAACGCTGTATTCACACAACCAATTGTACGGTGTGTGGAAGCTGCACCGGCGTGATCGTCCCCCGTCTACGCGGCGTTCGCTGCGGGTATCGCTGGCAGCGGGGCAGCACGCCGCCAGTCTCTATAGTGCATCTGATGTCTCCCTGTGGCAGCACGATGCACTAGCCGATCACCCGTTTCTTAGCCGATTGGGGCCAGATCTGCTCACCCACCAGGTCAGTCCTGAGGATATCGAAGAGCGTCTCGACGCCCCGCAGTGGCGCGGTCGGGCGCTGGGAAACAGTCTGCTTGACCAGGGGCTGCTGGCCGGTATCGGCAACTATCTTCGCTCAGAGATCCTGTTCTTCGCCGGCGTCGCTCCGGGGCGGCGCCCCCGGGATCTGTCGACTCAAGAGCGCCAGCAACTGGCGCGCACGATCCTTGACATCACGCAGCAGGCCTACCGGCAGGCCGGGGTCACCAACCGCGCTGAGTGGGTGTCCCTGGCCCGGCAGCAGGGAGCCACGCGGCGGGGGTGGCGGTTTGCGGTGTTCGAGCGGGATGGCAAGCCATGCCACGCCTGCGGCGGCGAGATAGAACGCATCAGCATGGCCTCGCGTCGGCTGTATCACTGCCCGCGCTGCCAGCGCTGAACCGTCTTTCACGCCAGTCTGGGTCGGGGAGTGGCTGCCTAGCGCAGCGCATTGCGCTACACTAGCGCCCCTCGCAAGCCTGCCGTGCTGCCTCCGCGTGGCCAAGAGAGCGGGCGTACCGACCCAGCCAAGGAGTCTGCCATGACCGTGATTCGCCAGGACGACCTCATCACGAGTGTCGCCGATGCCCTCCAGTACATCTCCTACTATCACCCGAAGGACTTCATCGACGCCATGGCGGCCGCCTACGAGCGTGAGGAGAACCCGGCAGCGAAGGATGCCATCGCCCAGATCCTGATCAACTCGCGCATGTGTGCCACGGGGCACCGCCCGATCTGCCAGGACACCGGGATCGTGACCGTGTTCGTCCACGTCGGCATGAATGTGCGCTTCGAAGCGGACATGAGCCTCGACGACATGATCAACGAGGGCGTGCGTCGTGCCTACAACTTTCCTGACAACGTGCTGCGCGCCTCGGTTCTGGCTGATCCTGATGGCAAGCGCCAGAACACCAAGGACAACACCCCCGCGGTCATCCACCACAAGCTGGTGCCGGGTGACAAGGTAGAAGTCCACGTCGCGGCCAAGGGCGGCGGCAGCGAGGCCAAGTCCAAGTTCGCCATGCTCAACCCGTCCGATTCCGTGGTGGACTGGGTAATGGAGCAGTTGCCCAAGATGGGGGCTGGCTGGTGCCCGCCGGGCATGCTGGGTATTGGTATCGGCGGGACCGCTGAAAAGGCCATGGAGCTTGCCAAGGAAGCGCTGCTGGATCCGATCGATATTCAGGATCTTCAGGCCCGCGGAGCATCCAGCCGCGCCGAGGAGCTGCGTCTGGAGTTGTTCGACAAGGTCAACAAGAGTGGTATCGGCGCCCAAGGTCTGGGTGGACTGACCACGGTGCTGGACATCAAGGTCAAGGATTACCCGACCCACGCAGCCAACAAGCCGGTGGCGATCATCCCCAACTGCGCCGCCACTCGTCATGCCCATTTCACCCTGGATGGTTCCGGGCCTGCTGCGCTGAAGGCGCCCAAGCTTGAGGACTGGCCCGAGATCACGCGCGAGGCGGGTGCCAACGTCAAGCGCGTGAATCTCGATGAGGTGACCGCCGAGGACGTCCAGAGCTGGCAGCCGGGTGATACGTTGCTGCTGAACGGCAAGCTGTTGACCGGGCGCGATGCGGCTCACAAGCGCATGGTCGATATGCTGGCCAAGGGCGAAAGCCTGCCCGTGGATCTGAAGGGGCGCTTCATCTACTACGTCGGGCCGGTGGATCCGGTGGGTGATGAGGTCGTCGGACCTGCAGGACCGACAACTGCGACCCGCATGGACAAGTTCACCCGCACCATGCTTGAGCAGACTGGCCTGCTGGGGATGGTCGGCAAGGCCGAGCGGGGACAGCTTGCGATCGATGCCATTCGCGATAATCAGGCGGTGTACCTGATGGCCGTTGGCGGCGCCGCTTACCTGGTGTCCCAGGCGATCAAGGCATCCCGCGTGGTAGGCTTTGAAGACCTTGGCATGGAAGCCATCTACGAGTTTGAAGTGGAAGACATGCCAGTGACCGTGGCCGTGGACAGCCAGGGCACGTCGGTGCATCAGACCGGCCCGGCCAAGTGGAAGGAAATCATCGCCGAAGCGGTGTGACCCTGCCGCTACGACGGCCGGGGAGGCAGTGGCGTGATCCCAACGTCGCCTCTGGCGATGCGCGGCTCATGCGCTGACGAGATACGACGGCTCCGCCACCTGGCGGGGCCGTCGTCGTTACCGGTATGCTGGTGCCGGCACGAGGATGCAATACGGTGCCTTGTCACATGGACGGAGACCCGCGATGACCTCATGGTTGATTGGTGTGGCCATCTTTTTGATACATGTCGGCGGCGCCATTTCCGCTGTCATGGCGCTGATGTCGAGCCGTACCTCCCAGGGCGCGATTGCCTGGATCATCTCGCTGCTGACGATGCCCTATCTGGCCTTGCCCGCCTACTGGGTATTTGGGCGTCCACGCTTTTACGGCTACGTATCCGCTCGTGGGCAGCGCGACACCTTGCTGAGACGCGTGCTGCTGCGCTACCGAGATCGGTTCGACTCCTATCTGGTCAGTTCAAGCCATGCCGATGTCAAGGCGGTCGAGAAGCTGGCCATGATGCCGTTGACCAGCGGCAACCGCACCGAACTACTGATAGATGGTGAGCAAACCTTCGATAGCCTGTTCGCGGGTATCGATGCCGCTCGCTCCTACATCCTCATCCAGTTTTTCATTGTGCGAGATGATGCCCTTGGGCGACGCCTGCAGCAGCACCTGATGCGTGCCGCCGAGCGTCAGGTACGGGTCTACTTCCTGTATGACGAGATCGGTAGTCGCCAATTAAGCGAGGGTTACCTGCGGGACTTGCGCGACGCTGGGATCAACGTCAGCGCCTTCCATTCATCGCGAGGCTGGCGTCACCGGTTCCAGCTGAATTTCCGCAATCACCGCAAGATTCTGGTGGTGGACGGCCGCGAGGGCTGGCTCGGAGGGCTCAATGTCGGCGTCGAGTACCTCGGAGAAAATCCGCGACACGGAGCCTGGCGAGATACCCATCTCAAGTTGACCGGCCCCAGCGTGCTGGGTCTTCAGGAGGCCTTTTGGGAAGATTGGCACTGGGCCACGGGGACCATGCTCAGCCTGTCGTGGGCGCCGGCTGTCGATCATCACGACGCCACTGACGACAGTGACCGTCAGGTGGTGATCGTGCCCTCTGGTCCTGCCGATCCTCAGGAGACGGCCAGCCTCATGGTGCAGCATCAGATTCACAGCGCGCATCATCGGCTGTGGGTGACCAGCCCCTATTTCGTGCCGGACGAGGGGGTGCAGGGGGCGCTACGACTGGCGGCCATGCGCGGCGTCGATGTACGTATCATGATGCCGGAGCGTCCGGATCATCTGCTGGTGTTCCTGTCGGCCTTTGCCTTTCTGCCGGACATGATCAAGGCCGGTATTCGAGTGTTCCGCTATCAACCTGGTTTTTTGCATCAGAAAGTCATGTTGATCGATGACGAGGCCGCCAGTGTGGGCACCGTGAATCTCGATAATCGATCCTTCAGGCTGAATTTCGAGATCACCGCACTGGTCCCTCACCGCGGGTTCGCCAGTGAAGTGGAAGCCATGCTGCAACAGGACTTCGCCAATTGCCGTGAGGTGACGCTCGAGGAGATGCGTGCACGTCCTCTGTGGCGCAAGCTGGTGTCCCGCGCCGCGTATCTGTTGGCGCCGGTGCAGTAGGGTTCGGTTTTGTTGCAGCATGGCATGGCTGCAAGGTACGGCTTAAAGGCACGGCTTCAAGGTACGGTAGCGGTGAAAGTGCGGCGGTCCCGATACAAAGTCCGGGACGATGCTTGGGCATGGGCCTGGTTTCGGGTACATTGAGCCGCTTTGGCATCCATCACAGCCATTTGCCCTCTCGAGAGCGTTAGTCGAAGAGGGCGACGTTGGACGGGGCAACAGTTCAAGGAGTACCGGTGAATCTAGAAACGAAATGGCTCGAGGACTTCGTTGCCCTGTCCAACACTCGGAGCTTCTCGGCCTCAGCGCGTCAACGCCACGTCACGCAGCCCGCTTTCAGTCGCAGGATTCGCTCTCTTGAGCAGGCGGTAGGGGTCACACTGGTAGACCGCTCTACCACGCCGATCGACCTGACCCCCCAGGGGCAGCTGTTTCTGGTCACGGCGCGCAACATCGTCGAGCAGCTCAATGAGTCGTTGGGCCACCTGCGTGGCCTGGCCATGGCCAATGAGGCGCTTGATGTGGTGGCCGCGCACTCTCTGGCCCTCAGCTTCTTTCCGCAGTGGATTTCCCGGCTGCAGAAGGGGTTGGGTGAGCTGCCCACCCGACTGGTCGCGATGAACGTGGGGGAGGCCATTCACGTGCTGCGCGAAGGCAATTGCGACTTGATGCTGGCCTACTATGATCCCTATGCCAGCATGCAGTTGGATGGGGAGGTCTTCCCATCGTTCTCGATCGGCAGCGTCAAGATGATTCCGGTGTGTCAGCCGGACGCCAATGGCGAGCCACGCTTCTCGCTTGACGGCGATGCGTCGCTGCCCTATCTGGCCTATACCCAGGGTGCCTTCCTTGGCCGCAGCGTGCGTATGCTGCTGAAGAATGACCCCTTGCGGCTGCGCTTGCGCACCGTATACGAGACGGCGATGGCCGAGGGCTTGAAGGCTATGGTGATGCAGGGGGTAGGGATGGCATGGATTCCCGATTTCTGCCTGCGCCAGGAGCTGAAAAACGGCA
This sequence comes from Halomonas litopenaei, assembly GCF_017303055.1. GTDB lineage: Bacteria > Pseudomonadota > Gammaproteobacteria > Pseudomonadales > Halomonadaceae > Halomonas > Halomonas litopenaei_A. The sequence continues at coordinate 708,018 of NZ_JAEKJT010000001.1, forward strand.
CCGTGGTCAGGGCTGGCGGTGAGAAATGGGATGTCCCGCTGGAGATTCGCCTGTACCGATGTTCGCTGGTGCACAAGCCGGGCGTCGAGAAGCTGTGGCGTCAGATGATGAAGCTGCCACGTGACTTCCTGGAGGCCTGATGCTGGCCAGGCCTCGGTGGTGGGTGAGATAGCGCTCGTGGTCAGGAGCGCCGGTCGGCAGGCAGGCCAAGAAAGTTCTGAATGATGAAGAAGTGATCTTCGAACAGACTCTCCGGCTCCAGTTCGGCCAACGGTACCCAGCGAGCATGATCTCCGCCCTTGACGGGTTTGATCCGAGGAAGGTTCTGGTCAGGGCGCAGCGCAAAATAGAAGGCCTCGGCCAGGGTCCTGCCACGCCAGCTGCGATGGGGCTCGTCGAACAGGCGTTGTCCCCTCAGTGATCCCTTCAGCACCGGCTCCGGCACTTTCAAGCGGATGCGCTCCCGCAACTCCCTTAGACAAGCATCCATCAAACGCTCCTGGGCGCTGATAAACCCCCCTGGCAGGGCATACAAGCCCTTGCCCGGGGCCGAGGTGCGCCTTGCCAACAGCACGTGACCCGACTGCACCACTACGGCGCATACGGTGACAAAGATCGGCGGGTAGGGCGCCTGGGCCCAGGCCGCGCGATATTGATCAAGTAGCTGTTGTTCCTCTCCCAACTGGCGGTAGGGTTTGCTGTCCATGAACTCATGGACGTGCTCAACCACACCGGGTGGAAGGTCATGGCTGGCGTTAGTGGAGAGATATTCCACTGCGGAGCCCTGTGAGCGGAACAGCCGCTCACGAATCTGGCTGGCAGAGATCGCTTCTACCAGCGGCACGCTGACGGACTCCCACTGGGGAAACAGCGACAGGTAGTAGCTTGACTGTCCTCTGCTTGCGCCGATCAGACCGATTCGCGGCAGTCTCGCGCTTTCGGGGTGCGCCAGATCACGCACCTTGCGCTGTACGTCGTGGACCCAGACGTCGTCGTTGTACAGTGCGTCGAGCAACGGCACGATTTCGAGTCGGGCGTTGTCCTCGTCGTCGAAGGCGCTACGTAACATCTGGCGGCGCTCGTCGAAGCGCCAGGGGTTACGTAGAGATCGCGCCTGCCAGGCAGACCCTACCAGGACGATCACCTGGCGCGCCTGCTTCAGCGCCGCCCGGATCACAGCGAGATGGCCCAGGTGCGGCGGCTGAAAGCGGCCAATGAAGACAAGGCAGTCGAAGCTGGCCTGGGACGATGGGCTGGCCGGGACGGGGGGCATGAACGACTCCTGTATCGCAGACGCCGCCATTATGGTGGGGTGGGGCAGGTCGCGCAAACCCCTACATGAGACAGGGTGTTGAACATCGATTCTGCGTTGTCTCGCGCTCTTCGGTATGCTGACAGCAAAGAAAATGACGAGGGAACGTTATGATCATTCCATTCTTCGCCTTCTGGTGGGGAGTACTGCGGCGGTCCGTGGCGCTCTGGCTAGAGCGCAATGCTTTCAGCTATGCAGGGTCCCTGGCGTTTTACACGCTGTTCTCCCTGGCCCCCACGGTGATCATTGCGGTGACGGTGATTGGGGTAGTGCTCGGTGAAGAGGCGGCCCAAGGACAGATATTTGCCCAGCTGCAGGGCACCATGGGACCCGACGCCGCCTCTGCCATCGAACAGGCCGTGGCTCAGTCGCGGATTCAGGAGTCCGGGCTGTTGCCGACCTTGCTGGGCTTTGGCGCCTTGATCGTTGGTGCCACCACCGTGTTCGGTCAGATGCAGTTTTCACTGAACACCATCTGGGGAGTAGCGGCCCGTCCCACCAGTAACAGTGCCTGGATCTTCGTGAAGAACCGGATGCTGTCGTTGACCATCGTGCTCGCGATCGGCTTCATTCTGTTGGTTTCGGTAGGTCTTGGGGTCTTTGTGAGGGCGGCATTGAAGGCCGCTGATGACCTTCTTCCCTATGTCAGTCTACTGACCAGGGGCATTGAGTTTGCCGTGTCGGTGGGGGTCATTGCCGCCTTGTTCGCCACCATCTTCAAGGTCTTGCCGGACGTGGTGTTGCGCTGGCGTGATGTCATTGTCGGGGCCGTGGTCACCGCGTTGCTGTTCTCGGTAGGACGCTCAGGTATTGCGCTGTACCTTGCCTACAACGCCACTGCATCGACTTACGGCGCAGCGGGCTCTGTGGTGGTGGTGTTGCTGTGGGTCTACTACTCCTCCTTGATCCTGCTGTTCGGCGCCGCCTTTACCAAGGTGCACCTGGTCGCCCGCCACAAGCCGATTATTCCTCGCAACAGTGCCGTGCTGGTCAAGCAGGAGTTGATGGATCAGCAAAGCGTGAAGGCCCAGTGGAGCGCTGAAGAGCAGCGTGAATTCGAACAGGAGGCGCAACAGCGTCAGCAAGAGGTCGACACGCTTGAGCGCGTCGATGGGATGTCCGAGCATGAAGTAGGCGGCACAGGCCATGCAGCCACCGCCCAGCAGCACGATCAGGCGCTGGAGGACGATATGGAGAGTGACATGATGTGCCTGGAGGCCGTTGTCGAAGGGCAGGTACAAGGCGTGAGTTTTCGCTGGTCGACTCAGCAGCAGGCCCAGGCGCATGGGCTGGTTGGGCACGCGCATAATCAGCCTGACGGCAGCGTGGAGGTACTGCTGTGCGGCCCTCGTCATGAGGTCGAGCAGGTCGCTGAGTGGCTGGAGCAGGGTCCGCCCCAGGCCACGGTGACCCGAGTGATGCGTCAAGAGGTGATGCTCTCGTCGATGCCCGAGGCATTCACGACGGGCTGACGCGAAGGCGACAGCGACAGGGGGCGGTCACCGAGCGGTCGGTGGCCGCCCCCTTTGCTTGGGCGCCATGCGGCGTTGCCCCTTGCTAGATCAACGGGGCAACGAGCTAGTGCAAGATGCGTCGACGCCAGCGGCGTGCTGGGTTAGCCGAGCGTATCTGCGATCCATTGGCTGACCGCAGCGCCGTCTACCTCGAGACACACCTGCGCAAGAGGAGTGCCGGACCAGCGAGGCTCGATGAACTGGCGACCCTCCGCGGCAAGAATGGTCTGGCCCTCCGCAGCGCCCTCGGTGACCACGGTGAGGTGGCCCCGGGTGGTCTTGAACAGCTCCGGGCGTACCAGCCAGGCCAATGCCACACTGTCGTGAGGGCAGCAGCCGTCGATACCCAGGGCATCACGGTAGAAGGCGCGGTAGAAGTCATAGCTGCCGGCGAGGACGCGACCGAGATTCCCCTGGGCAGCTTCAATGCGGGACATGTGGTCGGGGGTAAGGATGCAGCGATGGGTGACGTCGAGTCCCACCAGGGTCAGCGGCCAGCCCGCCGTCAGTACCTTTTGCGCGGCGTGGGCGTCATTGAAGATGTTGGCTTCCGCCACCGGAGTGACATTGCCCCCTTCGCGGATGGAGCCGCCCATGACGACCACTTGGCGAACCAGAGTGACAATCTCTGGCGCCAGCTGAAGTGCTGCGGCCAGATTGCCCAGGGGGCCCACGGCGACAAGTGACACCTCACCTGGACGTGCGCGCACCGTATCCACGATGAATTGAGCCGCGTTGCGTGACTCCGCCTGGCCGGTGACGGGTGGCAGCGGAATGTTGCCAAGCCCATTGTCGCCGTGAATATGTTTCGGTGCCGGGTGTCGCGGCTTGACCATTGGGCATGCCGAGCCCTGGGCCACTGGCACGGGCTGGCCCGCCAACTCACCGAGCAACAGCGCATTGTGGGTGGCGGTATCGATATCGACATTGCCAAAGGTGGTGGTCATGCCCAGCAGGTCAATGTCGGGATGACGCAGGGCGATGGCGATGGCCTGAGCGTCATCAACGCCAGGATCGGTATCAAAGATGATCGGATACTTCACGATAGCTCCTGTGCAGCAGGCGTGGTGTGGTGCCACGCCTACGCTGAAGAAGAATGGCTCAGCGGATCTGGTGCTGACCGGATGAAAGGGCGCTGTCCACTTCATGGCGCGCGGGAACGCTGGTGGCAGCGCCTTGGCGTTGAACACCCAAGGCGGCTGCGGTGGAAGCGAGGGCCAGGCACTCGGCAACGCTTGCCTGCTCCTGCATGGCGGCCAGATAGAAGCCAATGAAGGTGTCGCCGGCTGCTGTAGTGTCGACGGCCTTGACGCTGCTGGCGGGCTGAAAGTGCCGCTGATCGCCGTGCTGGTACCAGGCGCCTTCGGCTCCCAGAGTCAACACCACTGCCGTTGTTGGAAGCTGTTGCGCCAGGGCGTCCAGCAAGGCCTCGGCAGAGGCGTCATCCTCGCATTCAGCGAGCCAGGCGGCTTCGCCGCGATTGACGAACAGCAGATCGACCAGATGCAGCGGTAGACGCTTGACGTCATCGCTCATCGGCGCAGGGTTGAAGGCGATCTGGACGCCACGCTGATGTGCCAGCTGGATGCTGTCGGCGAGTACGCTGCACTCATTTTGCACCAACAGCCAATCACCGGCTGAGCAAGCCCGCATCAGTTCGGCGATATCCTCCGCCTTGAAGTGATGATTGGCGCCGGGGAAGAGCAGAATGGCATTTTCCGCGCTGTCGTCCACCTGAATGATGGCGTGTCCGGAAGGGCCTGGCACGTGCTTGACGCCGGCAACGTCGACGCCAGCATCCTGCAGTAGCTCGCGAGCCCAGCCATCCTGTGCGTTGAGGCAGCCCCAGTGCTGGACCTGGCCTCCCGCTTTGGCAAGGGCCAATGATTGATTGGCGCCCTTGCCGCCAAGACCGACACGGTGTTCGTGGCTGGCAAGGGTTTCTCCAGGACGCACCAGATGAGAGACGCGGTAGACATGGTCGAGGTTGATCGACCCGTAGTTATACAACATAGGGTGTCCGATGACGGTATGGGCTTAGGGCTTGTGCGAAAAGTGCCTGCGCTTGGTGATACGGCGTTAGCGCGAAGTATCGGAGTGAAGGCCGGTGTGTGCAAGCGCAGTCGACGGTAGATTCATGTTTATACCGTTATCTTCATAGGCAAGCACCTTATTGAGGTGCCCTCGAGTAACATCAAGGTTAGACAAGGGCACCAGGGCACAACGCAAGGTCGTCAGGCGTTTCGCAAGTTCTCGGCGGTCAGCCGCACAATGTTCTGTCGCGCTTCCGGGGTGATCCACGCACTGTGTGGCGTCACCAGTAGATTGAGCCGCGGCGTCTCGTTGAGCGCGTCAATCAGCGCATGACCATCGCGGGGTGGCTCTACCGGCAAGACATCCACGGCCAGGCCGGCCAGACGGCCATCACGCAGCGCCGCCAGTGCGGCTTCCTCGTCGATGACACCACCGCGGGCGCAATTCACCAGCAGCGCGCCGGCCTTCATGCGTGCAAGGTTGTCGGCGTTGATCAGGTGGCGGCTGTGTTCGGTCAGGGGACAGTGCAGGCTGACCACATCGGCCTCCGGCAACAGTTCGGCCAGGGCGGGGCGATGGTCGTTGGCTTCATTACCTGGACGTGCACTGAACGTCACCCGCATGCCGAACGCCTCGGCCAGAGAGGCGACGCGAGACCCAAGCTCACCCTGGCCGACCAGCACCAGATGCTTTCCTTCGAGCTGTACCGTGGGATGCCCCATCATGCAGAAGAAGGGACTCTCACCCCAGCGTCCTTCAGCAACATCGCTGGTGTACTGTGGCAGGCGAGTGGCCAGCGCCAGGATCAACATCAGGGTGTGCTGGGCGACGCTGGCGGTACCATAGGCGCTGACGTTGTCGACCCGAATGCCGCGTTGCCGGGCGACCTCCATATCGATGTTGTTGGTGCCCGTTGCCAGCACGCAGATATGCTTCAGCGAGGGCAGGGCGTTCAGCGTATCGGCGTCCAGCACGACCTTGTTGACGATCGCAACATCAGCACCGTCGAGGCGCGCGCGGGCCTCGGCGGTGGTGCTGGTGGGGTGGACGTCCAGGCTGTCGAGCTGCTCGCGCAGGGGGGTCAGGTCAATGTCGTCGCCCAGGCTGTCGGCATCGAGTAGAACGGCTTTCATCACGGCTCCTCTTGTCATTGGGGGTAGCATGGCCGAGTTTGAGCGGTTTGATCGCACAGGGCTGTGCCTCATGGGGTTCAGCGCGCTATAATACGGCCCCTTGATCTGGGCTTGGAATTGCTTTTGGCCGGCCCTATATCGCATGTCGGGACAGAGAGCTGCGGAAGATGTGCCGCTGTGGCGTCTCTGTTCCTACTTTTAGGGTTGATGCGAACGGAGACCTCAAACCATGCCCATCTACGAATATCAGTGCAAGGCCTGTGGCCACCGTCTCGAGAAGCTGCAGCGAATGAGCGCCGCTCCCTTGAGCGATTGTCCAGCCTGTGAAGCCCCCGAGCTGAATCGTCTGGTCTCTGCCGCAGGCTTTCGTCTTGCCGGCGGTGGCTGGTACGAAACCGATTTCAAGACCGGCGGCAGCAAGAAAAACCTGGCGGGCGACAGTGGTGCCTCGAGTGGCAGCAGTGGCTCCGGTAGCTCGTCCTCCAGAGACGGCGCCGCCGCCTGAGTCTCGATCCGTCCAACCTTCACGCAACATGACAGGAATCAACATGCGCAGCCATTATTGCGGCCAGCTCAACGAAACCCTGGTAGACCAGACGGTCAGCCTGTGCGGCTGGGTGCATCGCCGCCGTGACCACGGTGGGGTGATCTTCCTAGACCTTCGCGATCGTGATGGCATCGCCCAGGTTGTGGTCGACCCTGACACTGCCGAGGCCTTCGCCAATGCCGACCGCGCCCGCAGCGAGTACGTGCTGCGCATTCAGGGCCGTGTGCGCATGCGTCCCGAAGGCACCCAGAACCCGAACATGCCGACAGGCCTGATCGAGGTGCTGGCCAAAGAAGTAGAGGTGCTCAACACCGCCGCAACGCCGCCGTTCCAGCTGGACGAGCATGGCAAGGTCGGTGAGGAAATTCGCCTCAAGCACCGCTACATCGATCTGCGTCGCCCTGAGATGATCGAGAAGCTGCGTCTGCGTTCTCGCATCTCCCACAGCGTACGCGCCTTCCTCGAAGGCGAAGGCTTTCTGGATATCGAGACCCCGGTACTGACCCGCGCCACCCCTGAGGGTGCCCGCGACTACCTGGTGCCTAGCCGTACCCATGCTGGCAACTTCTTTGCGTTGCCGCAGTCCCCACAGCTGTTCAAGCAGCTGTTGATGGTGGCGGGCTTCGATCGTTACTACCAGATTGCCAAGTGTTTCCGCGACGAGGACCTGCGGGCGGATCGTCAGCCTGAATTCACTCAGATCGACCTCGAGGCATCCTTTGTCGACGAGTCCGACATCATGGGTATTACCGAATCCATGATCCAGGGCCTGTTCAAGGATGTGCTGGATGTCGAACTTGGCGACTTCCCGCGGATGACCTGGCATGAGGCGATGCATCGCTTCGGCTCTGACAAGCCTGATCTGCGTATTCCGCTCGAGCTGACCGATGTCGACGATCTGATGAAAGACGTCGACTTCAAGGTCTTCTCTGGTCCTGCCAACGCCGAAGACGGTCGTGTGGCAGCGCTCAAGGTGAGTGGCGGTGCCAAGCTGTCACGCAAGGAAATTGACGAATACACCAAGTTCGTCGGTATCTACGGAGCGCGCGGTCTGGCCTGGATCAAGGTCAACGAGCGTGCGAAGGGTATCGAAGGTCTGCAGTCGCCGATCGTCAAGTTCATGGAAGACGTGATCGAGACGCTGCTTGACCGTGTCGGTGCGGAAGATGGCGACATCATCTTCTTCGGCGCCGACAAGGCGCGCATCGTCAACGAGGCACTGGGAGCGCTGCGGGTCAAGCTGGGCGAGGATCTCAATCTCTACACCCAGGCCTGGGCACCGCTGTGGGTCGTCGACTTCCCGATGTTCGAGGCGGATGACAACGGGCGTCTGAGCCCGCTGCACCACCCGTTCACGTCACCAGCCTGCAGCCCGGAAGAGCTCAAGGCCAATCCGGCGGGGGCCCTTTCACGCGCCTATGACATGGTGCTGAACGGTACCGAGCTGGGTGGCGGCTCCATTCGTATTCACGATCAGGCCATGCAGAGCGTGGTGTTCGAGATTCTCGGGATCGGTGAAGAAGAGGCCCGTGAGAAGTTTGGCTTCCTGCTCGACGCCCTGCACTATGGCGCGCCGCCCCACGGTGGCCTGGCATTCGGTCTCGACCGTCTGGTCATGCTGATGACCGGTGCGCGCACCATTCGGGAAGTCATTGCCTTCCCGAAGACGCAGAGTGCCGCGTGCTTGATGACGGACGCACCGGGCGATGTCAGCGCCGATCAGCTCAAGGAGCTGAACATTCGTCTTCGTCAGAAGGCCAAGGCCGACAGCGCCGAGTGAGACAAGCCGCCCAAGCCGTCACCTGGGCGCTTGCACCAGGGGCTTGTTTCGACAGGTCCGCCTGGCGCATGAATGACGCAGAACCCCCGCCATATGGCGGGGGTTCTGCGTTTGTATAGCGGTCATTCCTGCTTACTGCTGGCGAGATGGCGCCCCTGAAAACAACAGGGAAGGAAAGGGCGCAGGTGGCAGGGGCAGTGACGGCAGCCCAGGGAGTGGAATCGGCCCTGCTCGACTGGGCGCGGTCTGAGCAAGCTGCTGCGCTAGCCAATGGCGGGCAGGAGACAGTCGCTCTCCCGCTCGTAAACCAAGGTGTCGCAGGATGCGAGCATGGGGGCGTTCATCGGTATATAGCCCGACGATGGCCTGGGTCGCCTGATACAGCGGCCAAGTGGCGAGACGATGCTCCCGTTCATAGCCGACCAGCAGATGGGGGGCGGCGATATCCTTACCCTGCTGATAGGCGCCGATCAACCGTCGGGCCAGGCGGTATTGGCTATGTATCCCGAAGTTGAAGCCATGGGCGGTGACAGGATGCATGCCCACCGCCGCATCGCCGACCAACGCCAGGCGAGTGCCGACAAAGCGTTCCGCATAAGCGCTGACCAAGGGGTAGACGTGAGCTTCACCGTCGACGGTCATCGCTCCCAGTCGGTTGGCGTAGCGCTGTGTCAAGGCAGCGGAAAGCGCTTCTGAGGGAAGTGACGACAGTTCTGCCATCTGCCGGCTGGGCAGGGTGACTACCGCGGAAGATAGATGAGAGGTCAACGGTAGTAGCGCCAGTGTCTGGCCGTGATCAAACCACTCCCAGGCAGACTGGTCGTGAGCGCGTTCGTGGTGAACGCGGCACACCATCATGCTGCGTCCATTGTCCCGCATGCGTGCGGCGATCCCCATTTGACGGCGAGTCTCGGAAAAGCGGCTGTCGGCGGCGACCGCCAGCCGCGCTGTCACTTCCTCACCATTCTCTAGACGAAGCCGCGCGCACTGAGCATCTGTGTCAATCTGCTTCAGGGAAGAGAAGTGCCACTCGATGCCATCGATTCGACTTGCCTCATCGTAGGCCGCCTGGCGGATCAGATGGTTGGAGACCATCACGCCGAGGGGATGATCGGGATCGTGTGGATCCACCTTCATCGAGAACTGCGATGCACCATTGAAAATTCTTGCGCTCGCCAGTGGATACACCTGCTGCTGGGGAATCCGCTGCCATACGCCTAGCGTTTCCAGCAGACCCGCAGACGCTCGGGTGACGGCGATCTCGCGGCCATCTGGTTGGGGGGTGGAGAGCTGGTCCTGGCGCGCGCGCTCAATTAGCGCCACGTCCATTCCAGCGCCCGCCAGTGCACGCGCCAAGCAGATGCCAACAGGCCCCGCGCCTACGATGGCCACATCTTTCATACCTGACTCCTGTGTCGGATTCGCTGGTCATTTGAAGGAACGATAGAATGGTGCGCATTACGCTAGCACAGCCTCAGACGCTTTCGTCTGCATTGTGCGGTTATCTTGATCTGGTCAAGGATGGCAGCGCCACGACCCTAAGGACATAAATGCTAGATTTTTCCACCAATTCAGGCCAAGGCCATGCCATTCTTGCGGGCGATGACAACGGCCGTGGCACGTGTGTCCAGTACGCGGCACAGGAGAGACAGGGATGATTGTGCTGGGCATTGACCCTGGTTCACGTGTGACAGGCTACGGTGTACTTGACGCCAGCGAGCGACAGCCACGCTATGTGGCCAGTGGCTGTATTCGCCTCAAAGACGACGCCCTGGCGCAACGGCTCGCCCAGGTCTACGCCGGCATCAGCGAGTTGATTGGCCTCTACCGCCCAGGCGCCTTTGCTATTGAGCAGGTGTTCATGTCGAAAAATGCCGACTCCGCGTTGAAATTGGGACAGGCCCGAGGGGCTGCAATCGTGTGTGCCGCCAACCACGGTCTTACCGTCAACGAGTATGGTCCACGACAGATCAAACAGGCGGTGACCGGTTCCGGTGGCGCAGAAAAGACCCAGGTGCAGCATATGATCACCGCCACCCTTGGGCTGTCGGGCACTCCTCAGGCAGACGCTGCAGATGCATTGGCGATTGCCTTGACGCACCTCTACGCGTCCCGAGGACTGGTCAATGAAGGCAATTATGGCGGGCGTCGCGGCGGTGGTCGCGGACAATCCTGGCGGCAGTACCGTCCCTGACGATAGCGTTGGAGCCGTGCCCTTGGATGAGCGTCTCTTTATGCAGACACCTTGATTTTCGAACAGTGTTTGTCACGCTAGCGATGGCTATCGGGTAGCCGTATAGTGGGCGCAGCCAAGGGGTAGTCCGGTGGCATGTTACGGCGTTGCACCAGCGAACTCCGGCCCCGGTCTCGGTTACACTGGTGGTCACCTACACCGAATGTTCAAGGAAGTTATAGCGCCATGATTGGACGCATCACAGGCACATTGCTCGAGACTCAGCCCCCCTGGCTCGTGGTGGATGTGGGAGGGGTCGGCTACGAAATGGAAGCCTCAATGACGACCCTGGTCGCACTGCCCGGTAGTGGTGAGAAGGTGTCGTTGTACACCCATTTGACCGTACGCGATGACGCTCATCTTTTGTACGCCTTTGCTCGCGAGCAGGAGCGGGCGTTGTTTCGGGCCCTGATCAAGGTCAACGGCATCGGGCCGAAACTGGCATTGGCGATTCTCTCGGGCATGGAGGAGGACGCCTTCGTGCGCTGCGTCATGGAGGACGACGTGAAGGCTCTGACACGTCTACCTGGCGTGGGCAAGAAGACCGCTGAACGCCTGGTCATCGAGATGCGAGACCGCTTCCCCCATTGGCAGCATCCCGACAGTCTCCCGCTGGAAGGACAGCCTGCGGCACCCACGTCCTCCACGTCGTTGCTGGCGGATGCGGAAGCAGCATTGGTCAGTCTCGGCTACAAGCCTACTGAGGCGAGCCGCATGCTGTCGGGACTCGAAGGGGAAGGCAGTACCGAAGCCATGATCAAGGCGGCACTGACACGCCGCATGGCGGGCTGACATGATTGAAACGGATCGCCTTATCGCCGGAGACACCCTGGAAGGCGAGGGTCGGGTGGATCATGCCATTCGTCCCAAGCGTCTCGCCGATTACATCGGTCAGCCGCGAGTGCGCGAACAGCTCGAGATTTTCATCCATGCGGCCAGAGCCAGGGACGAGAGCCTGGATCATACCTTGGTATTCGGTCCTCCTGGTCTCGGCAAGACGACGCTGGCGAACATCATCGCCACGGAGATGGGGGTTGGGCTGACCTCGACGTCTGGTCCGGTGCTGGAGAGAGCCGGAGATCTGGCTGCCATGCTGACCAACCTGAAGGCCGGCGATGTGCTGTTCATCGATGAGATACACCGGCTCTCTCCTGTGGTCGAAGAGATCCTCTATCCGGCGATGGAAGATTTTCAGCTGGATATCGTGATCGGTGAAGGGCCGGCAGCGCGCTCGATCAAGCTCGATCTGCCTCCTTTTACCCTGGTCGGCGCCACGACCCGGGCAGGCCGGCTGACCTCGCCACTACGCGATCGCTTTGGCATTGTTCAGCGCCTGGAATTCTATGCCATCGACGAGTTGACCGAGATCGTGGCGCGTTCTGCGCGCTTGCTCGAGGTAGAAGCCGACCTCGCCGGTGCCAGAGAGGTGGCGAGACGGTCTCGGGGCACGCCCCGAATTGCCAATCGCCTGCTGCGGCGGGTGCGAGACTTTGCCGAAGTGAAGGCGGGAGGTCATATCACCGCCGACGTGGCCGACCAGGCCCTGAACATGCTGCATGTGGACCACCATGGACTGGATCATATGGACCGCCGACTGCTGCTGGCGATGATCGAAAAGTTCGAGGGTGGTCCGGTAGGCGTGGACTCTCTGTCCGCTGCCATCGGAGAAGAGCGCGACACCATTGAAGATGTCATCGAACCCTATCTGATTCAGCAGGGTCTGATGATGCGAACCGCAAGAGGCCGGGTGGTTACCCGCCAGGCCTGGACCCATTTTGGCATGGCCCCGGACGACCGGGCCCTTGACGCTTCCAACGACTGATTTGAGACGAGGATTTCCGTGAACGACTCCATGTCCATTCCCCACTTGATCATGAACGCCAGCGGCGTGGTCCAGTTCGTCATGCTGTTGCTGATGATCGGTTCCGTGCTGTCCTGGATCGTGGTGTTTCAGCGCAGCTTCGTCATGCGGCGTGCCCGCAAGGCTCACCGCGCGTTCGAAGATCGGTTCTGGTCCGGCGTCGACCTCAACGAGCTGTACAAGAATGCTCCGGCTGAAGGCGATAGCCAGGGGGCTGAGCACATCTTTCGTGCGGGTTTCCGTGAATTCAATCGGCTGATGCCCAAGACGCGCAGCCCGCAGGCGATCCTTGACGGCGTTCAGCGCAGCATGCGGGTGGCCTGGTCCCGCGAAGAAGAGCGCTTGAACCTTCATCTGGTCTTTCTGGCCACCGTCGCCTCGGCCAGTCCCTATATCGGTCTGTTCGGTACCGTGTGGGGCATCATGGGCTCCTTCCAGTCGCTGTCCATGGCCCAGCAAGCGACCTTGGCCACGGTGGCACCGTGGATTGCCGAAGCGCTGGTCGCTACCGCGATGGGCCTGTTTGCGGCCATTCCTGCGGTTATCTTCTACAACCGCCTTTCTGCCGAGTCGTCACGCTTGCTGGGCAAGTACGAAGACTTTGCCGAGGAGTTTCACTCCATCCTGCACCGCAACCTGCAGGGCCGTCCCGACGCAAGTGCGGCCTGAGGAAGGAGACCCTCCATGCTAGGACCCTTCAATCGCCGTGGGCGCAGCAAGCCCATGGGGGAAATCAACGTCGTGCCCTTCATCGACGTCATGCTGGTGCTGCTGGTGATCTTCATGATTACCGCACCCATGCTGACCCAGGGGGTGAAGGTCGATTTGCCACAGGTGACGTCCGAGCCGATCGAGGATGTCGAGAACAGCGAACCGATCATCGTGTCGGTCGACAAGGAAGGCCAGTATTTCATCAGTCTTGGTGGAGACGAGACGCAGGTCAGCCTGGATGAGCTCAGTGATCGCGTCATTATTCTGCTGGAGCGCAAACCCGGCACGCCGGTGATGGTGCGTGGTGACCGCAATGTGGCATATGGCCAGATAGTGACCCTGATGAGCACGCTGCAGGTGGCTGGCGTCGCCAACGTAGGGCTGATTTCCGAGCCCCCGCCCCAGGAAGGCTAGGAGAGCTCATGGCGAAACCACAACGGCGAACGACCAGCAAGCGCGCCGGAAGCGTCGGCTACGGCCTGCCGACAGTGCTGGCCGTGGCATTGCACCTGGGGCTGCTCATCCTGAGCGTGATCAAGTGGCCGACCAGCGAGCCTGAGACGCCCAATAACGCTATCGTGCAGGCAACGCTGATCAGCACCGAAACACGGACGGATCAGGCGCAGCAGGCTGCGGAGGCACGTACCCGTGCGGCGGAACGTCAGGCAGAGGAAGAGGCCAAGCGTGACGCCGAGCGACAAGCCGAGCAAGAGGCTGAACGCAAGGCTCAGGAAGAGGCTGAGCGTGCAGCGCAGCAGGAAGCGGAACGGCAAGCTCAGGAAGAAGCGGAACGGCAGGCCCAGGCGGAAGCGGCGGAGCAAGCACGTGCTGAAGCAGAGCGTCGCGCGGCTGAAGCGGAAGCTGCCGAACAGCAACGGGCGCAGCAGGAGGCTGAGCGTGAAGCGGCACGTGAGCAGGCCGAGCAGGAGCGCCAGGCGGAAGCCGAGCGCAGACGTCAGGAAGAGGCCGCTCGTCAGCAGGAAGCCGAACGCCAGGCCCGCGAGGAGGCCGAGCAGAAAGCAAGAGAGGAAGCCGAGCAAAAGGCCAGAGAAGAAGCTGAGCGCCAAGCCCGCGAAGAAGCCGAGCGCAAGGCCAGAGAGGAAGCCGAGCGTCAGGCCAGAGAAGAAGCTGAGCGCCAGGCCCGCGAGGAAGCCGAGCGAAAGGCCAGAGAGGAAGCCGAGCAGAGGGCCAAAGAGGAAGCCGAACGCAAGGCCCGGGAGGAGGCTGAGCGCCAGGCACGGGAGGAAGCCGAGCGGCAGTTGCAGCGCATTATCGAAGGCGATTCCGATGCCGTCTCCAATGCCGAGCAGGGCGCCGAGGCCGCCAATGGTTTCATTCAACTGGTGCGACGTGCCGTAGAGCAAGCCTGGGTCATCCCGCCTAATGTCGGCAATGGCACCACGGCCGAAGTTGAAGTTCGGCTTGGTCCCTCCGGGGAAGTGTTCGCGGTGAGCATCCGTCGCTCCAGTGGCGATGCCGCCTTTGATAATTCGGCGATTCAGGCGGTGGAGTCGGCCGCGCCATTTTCCGAGCTGCGGGACCTTCCCAGCGGCGTGCAACGCGACTATCGTCAATTCAATCTGCGGTTCAGACCAGGAGACATTCGCTGATGAGAGCATTGAACGCGAGTTGGTGGGCAGGAACAGAGCGTCGATCCGGTGGTCATCGACGTGCGCTTTGCAAAGGACTGGCTTCGGTCGTGACCGGCGCCATGCTGTGGCTGGTTGGCCCCGTGGCTTCTGCAGACCTCACCATCGATATTACGCGGGGTAACGAGCGCGCCACGCCCATCGCTGTGGTTCCCTTCGCTGATCAGGCCGGTGGCTTGCCCGAGGACATCGCCCAGGTCGTCTCCGACGATCTGGAGCGCAGCGGCTACTTCGAGCCTCTGCCCCGCTCGGCGATGTTCAACCAGCCCTCCAGCAGTGACGACGTCACCTATGGCGACTGGCGTAGCCTGGACTCCCGCTATCTGGTCGTAGGCAGCACCAGCCAGGAAGGTGGACAGGTCAAGGTGCGTTACGAACTGCTCGACGTCAGCGGCGAAAGTCGTCTGCTCGGAGAGACTGTGACGGCCTCAAGCTCCGACCTGCGTGGGGCGGCCCACTATATCAGTGACCAGATCTTCGAAGAGATCACCGGTATTCGCGGCGCGTTTTCAACCCGTATTGCCTATGTCACGTCCCAAGGCGTGGGTGATAACACCCAGTATGGTCTTTATGTGGCGGATGCCGACGGTCGCAACAGCCAGCAGGTGCTGACATCCGATGAGCCGATCATGTCACCGGCCTGGTCTCCTGACGGCGGCAAGCTGGCGTACGTATCCTTCGAGACCGAGCGTCCGGCGATCTATGTTCAGAACCTGGCTACCGGACAGCGGGCCAAGTTGACCGACTTTGAAGGTCTCAATAGCGCGCCGAGCTGGTCCCCGGATGGCCGTCGTCTGGCCATGGCGCTGTCCCGCGATGGCCAGCCTGAAATCTACGTGATGGATATCGGTTCTCGTAACCTGCAGCGTGTGACCAACTCCAGCAGCATCGAGACCGAACCGGCCTGGAGCCCCGACGGCAGCAGCCTGATCTTTACCTCTGACCGCTCCGGAGGTCCACAGATCTATCGTCAGAGCGTCAACGGCGGCAACGCCGAGCGTCTGACCTATACCGGTAGCTACAACGCGCGTGGACGCCTGTCTCCGGACGGCAAGACGCTGTTCTTGATCCACCGTGGCAACAATGGTTATCAGGTGGCGAAGCAGGATCTGGACAGTGGGCGCCTGGTGGAAATTAGCGATGCACAACAAGCTGAATCTCCCAGTATCGCGCCCAATGGCACCATGGTAATCTTCGCCACCCAGCAGGGTAGTACGGGGGTGCTGGGGGCGGTCACCGCCGATGGACGTGCGCAGTTCCGCCTGCCAGCCGCCCAGGGTGATGTGCGTGAGCCGTCCTGGTCCCCGTTCCTCAACTGATTCGTTGGTAGCCTCGGCCCACGAATCGACTTTGATGCATCAAGCAAGGAGAGTGACACGATGTTTCTGAAGCCCTACGCCCGTTCGCTGGCAATCGCCGCTTCCCTGGCCGTGCTGGCCGGCTGTTCCAGCACTGGCGGCACCCAGGACGGCAGCGCCGCCGGAAGTGGTTCCGGCACCATGGGCGGATCCGGTGTCGGCACCGGCACCGCAGGCAGCGGCCAGGTAAGCGGCTACGGCACCGATGGCTCCGGCCAGATGTCCGATGCACGCATCCCTGAAGTGCGCACCATCTACTTCAACTATGACAGCGACGCGATTCGCCCTGAGTTCGAGTCAGTGGTCAATGCCCACGCTCAGTACCTCAGCCGCAATCCGAATGCCTCTGTCGTGTTGCAGGGCCACACCGACGAGCGTGGTACCCGCGAATACAACCTGGCACTGGGTGAGCGTCGTGCCGGATCTGTCGAGCGCTACCTGCGCCTGCAAGGCGTCAATCCGTCCCAGGTGGAAGTCGTCAGCTACGGTGAAGAGCGCCCGGCGGCTCGCGGTAGCAACGAGGATGCCTTTGCACAGAACCGCCGCGTGGTCTTTGCTTACTAAAGGTCACTGACGTCGGACGTGGGAGAAGTCAATGAGACACAGTCTTAAGGGACTGTGCGGCGCGGGAGCCTTGGTGCTCCCGTTGTCCGTCATAGTACCCGCCATCATGTCACCAGCGCTGGCCCAGCAACCGGTTGTCAGGGATCTTGGAGGCAGCAACAGCTTTTATGATCAGACGGCCACCCAGGCCCAAGCCAGCGGTAACCTGGCCTTGTTCAACCAGGTCGAACAGCACCAACGGGAGCTGAGAGAGCTGCGCGGGCAGATCGAGGAGTTGCGCTATCAGCTTGATCAGCTGAAGCAGCAGAGCCGCCAGCAGTACATGGACCTGGATCAGCGCCTCAGCGAGCTGCCTGCCCAGGCGCCGCAAGCCTCGTCCTCAGCGGCCGCTGCCGACACTTCCGAGCCGAAGGGCGACTCGACCAGTAACTCATCCCAGCAAGCGGGAAGCGGCGCGAGTGACCAGGCTCGCGAGGCGTATCAGGCCGCTTTCTCCAAGGTCCAGTCACGCAATTTCGATCAAGCCATCAGTGATTTCGATACCTTCGTGGATCGCTATCCCGACAGCAGTCTGACCGGCAATGCCTACTACTGGCTGGGTGAGTTGCATTCGGCCCAATCGTCGTTTGGCGATGCCGAAAAGGCCTTTGACACCGTGCTGGAGAGATTCCCCGACAGCAGCAAGGTTCCCGATGCGATGTACAAGCTGGGACTGCTGAAAGCGCGCCAGGGGGATACGGATGCGGGACATGCGCTGCTGAAGTCGGTGCAGGAAGACTATCCTGATAGCAATGCCGCATCGCTGGCCGATGACTACATGCGCCAGAGCGGGGCCTGATCGAGGAATCGCCATGAGTGACCATGAGACCGCCTGCAAGATCGACTATCAAGCGCCCAGTGACTTGCTTAACGATCGCATCGTTCTGGTAACCGGCGCCGGAGACGGTATTGGTCGAGTTGCCGCGATCGAATACGCTCGCCATGGTGCTACCGTGATTCTGCTGGGTCGCACCACGTCCAAGCTTGAGAAGGTGTATGACGAGATAGAAGCGTCGGGGGGACCACAGCCGGCGATCTTCCCGCTGAACTTCGAGGGGGCAACGCTCAAGGACTATCACGACATGGCTGAGGCGTTGAACAAGGAGTTCGGTCGTCTCGACGGCATCCTGCACAACGCCGGGCTCCTGGGCAAGATCACACCCTTCGAGCAGTACAATCCTGAGCTCTGGGAGCAGGTGATGCAGGTCAACCTGCAAGGGCCGATCTGGATGACCCAGGCCCTGTTACCATTGCTGACCCAGTCCCAGGATGCCTCCGTCATCTTTACCTCCTCCAGCGTCGGTCGCAAAGGGCGGGCCTACTGGGGAGCCTATTCGGTGTCAAAGTTCGCCACCGAAGGGTTCTCGCAGGTGCTGGCCGAAGAAATTGAGCACCTCGGGACGCTCAGGATCAACACGCTGAACCCTGGTGCGACACGCACGGCCATGCGCAAAGGGGCTTATCCCGGAGAAGATCCGATGACCCTGCGCACACCGGAAGACATCATGCCTACCTACCTGTGGCTGATGGGACCGGATAGCAGGGGCTGCAATGGTCAGGCCTTCGACGCTCAACCACCAAGGCGTTGAGTGTGACTTGCTGCCATTGCCTTGAGCTGCCTCAGGTGGTGCAAGATGCAAGGCAATGGCAGCGTGGACCTGAGCTTAGTGACGACGGCGTGGCCGTAGTCGGTCTCTCCACTGCCGTCGTGTCAGGGCAGGCTGAGCGCTTCCACGACCGCCTCAGCAGTGTCGAACCAGCGATCCGCTGGCCACTGCCGAATGTCGTCTTCCTCTGCGATATAGCCATATCCCACTGCGATAGCGGTCATGCCGGCCGCTCTGGCGGCTTGCATGTCGCGCACGTGGTCGCCCAGATACCAGCACTCTTGCGGGGCCACTGACAGGCGCCGTGCTGCCTCGAGCAATGGTTCCGGATGGGGCTTCTTGTGGGGTAGGTCATCGGCACACAGCAAGGCTCCAGGCTGCAGTCCCAACGCCTCGACCAAGGGCTCGGCGTACAGGCGCGGCTTGTTGGTGACGATGCCCCAGGGACGCGAGCGATCGCTCCAGTGCAATAACAGGCGGTCGAGGGGCGGAAACACCTGGCTGTGGTCGGCGACAGCTTCCGCATAGAAGTCGAGCAATGTCTGGCGTGCTGCGGCGTGATCAGGATGCGACGGTTCCAGTCCCAGGGCGAGGGTCACCAGTGCACTGCCGCCATTGGAGACTTGAGCGCGGATGCATGGGTAGGGCAGCGCCTCCTGACCATGCAGTTGGCGCAGTCGATTGGTGGCCATCGCCAGATCAGGCGCCGTATCGACCAGGGTGCCATCGAGATCAAACAGCAGGGCCTGGGGCGATGACTGACTCATGCCACCTCCTTGCGGCAATGCATCAGATAGTTGACCGAGACATCATCGGCAGAGAGCGAGAAGCGGCGGGTCACCGGATGGTAGACCAGCCCTGTCTGTTCGCAGACCTTGAGCCCAGCGTCACGGCACCAGCGAGCCAGTTCCGATGGGCGGATGAAGCGCGCATAGTCATGGGTCCCGCGGGGCACCATCTTGAGCAGATATTCTGCTCCCAGGATGGCCAGGGCGTAGGACTTGGGGTTGCGATTGATCGTCGACAGCACCAGTTGCCCACCCGGCTTCAACAGTGAGGCGCAGGCCCGGATGATCGCTTCGGGATCGGGGACATGCTCCAGCATCTCCAGGCAGGTGACGACATCGGCACTTGCTGGAGCTTCGCTCGCCAGATCCTCGACGCTGACCAGCCGGTAGTCGACGTCTACGTCGTTCTCCCGGGCATGCTGTCGAGCGACCTCCAGCGAGGCGTCGGCGAGGTCAATTCCGGTGACTCGGGCACCGCGTCGTGCCATGGCCTCAGCCAGGATGCCACCGCCACAGCCCACATCGATGACCTTGCGACCAGCCAGCCCAACCCTGGCGTCGATAAAGTCCAGGCGCAGCGGATTGATGGCATGCAGCGGCTTGAATTCCCCTTCGGGATCCCACCAGCGATCCGCCAGCGCAGAGAACTTGTCGATCTCGCTGTGGTCAACGTTGGCGGAAGGGGTATCGGACATGTTCATTAGGTTCTCCAAGGCAAGCCGCCAATGTCAGCGGACCACATTCGTCTGATACGCTATTCTACGCATTCCCTGTTCCAAGTCCCATGGTGCACGTCGCCATGGATGACACTAGAACCACCTGTTTTCGACAAGAAGGAAGTCTCCATGATCCGCAAGGCCGTTCTCCCTGTCGCTGGTTTTGGCACCCGCTGCCTGCCTGCGTCCAAGGCCATCCCCAAGGAAATGATCACCATCGTGGATCGCCCGGTGATTCAATACGTGGTCCAGGAGGCCGTTGCGGCAGGTATTCGTGACATCGTCCTGGTGACTCATGGCACCAAGAGTGCCATTGAAAACCACTTTGACAAGCACTTCGAGCTGGAAGCCGGGCTTGAGGCCAAGGGCAAGACCGAATTGCTCGAAGAGCTGCGGGCCATCGTGCCTGCCGACGTCAATATCATCAGCGTGCGCCAGCCCGAACCGCTGGGTCTGGGACACGCCGTGCTATGCGCGCGCCCAGTGATCGGCGACGACGAACCCTTTGCCGTGCTGCTGCCGGACGTGCTGGTGGATGACGATGGTCTGAGCCGCAATGACCTGGCCGGCATGATCGAGGCGTTTGAACAGACCGGGCGCTCCCAGCTGATGGTCGAGGAAGTCCCCCGCGAGCTGACCTACAAGTACGGCATTGTGGCACCCAAGGGCGAACCGCCCCAGCCGGGCGAATCCTGCCAGCTCGATGGTCTGGTAGAGAAGCCCAAGGTGGAAGAAGCGCCTTCCAACCTTTCGGTGATCGGTCGTTACCTGCTCCCGGGAC
Source organism: Halomonas litopenaei (assembly GCF_017303055.1). GTDB lineage: Bacteria > Pseudomonadota > Gammaproteobacteria > Pseudomonadales > Halomonadaceae > Halomonas > Halomonas litopenaei_A. Next base: position 728,645 of record NZ_JAEKJT010000001.1, read on the forward strand.
GGATCTTTCCGATGCTGGCCCGCACCAAGCCGGGCGCCGGCAATGAGATTCAGCTGACAGACGCCATCGAGGAGCTGCGCAACGCTGAAGGCGTTGACGCCTACCGTATGCAGGGCACGACGTATGACTGCGGTCACCAACTCGGCTATCTTGAGGCGATTCTGGCTTACGGTCGCCGACATGCTCGCTATGGCGAGGGCTTCACGGAGCTGTTGAAACGCTACGCTGCCGAGGACTGATGCCATGAAAGTGGTGATACATGGAAGTGAACTGTCAGCCGCCACCGCCGCCGCTGCCTTGTCCTGGGTGGGTCATGATGTCGTCTGGCGTCCTCTGGACCGCCGCTGGGACGAGCTGAAGGACAGCGGATGGCTCACTCGTGAGCCATCCGTGCTCGCGCATCTGACAGCGGCCATGGAGGCCGGGCACCTCAAGGTAGATCACGACGACCCGCCGCCTTACGCCGCCGTGGACGTCTTATGGCTTGCGCTGTCGCCCACCCAGCGTGATGAGGCGGCACGACTGGTCAAGGATGCGGCCGAGATGTTGGCCAACGGGGCGGTGATTATCAACAATGCTACCTTCCCGGTAGGTGATACCGAGCGTTTCGAAGCGCTGCTGCCCGATAAGGACGTCATGTCGGTGGCGTTGCCCGACACCCTTGAGGAAGGCCGCGCCTGGGACACCTTCACTCGGGCAAGAAGCTGGCTGCTGGGCTGCGACGATGATCGTGCAGAGCGCCAGGTCCGTGAACTGATGCGGGCGTTCAACCGTCGGCATGAGGTGTTCAAGCGCATGCCTCGGCGCGCCGCCGAGCTGACCAAGCTGGCCATCAACGGCATGTTGGCGACGCGGATCAGCTATATGAACGAGATGGCCGGACTGGCGGACACCCTTGGTGTCGACGTCGAGTACGTGCGCCAAGGCATGGGGGCAGACCCCCGTATTGGCTATGAGTACCTGTACCCGGGCTGCGGTTTTGGCGGTCCCAATTTCAGCCGCGATCTGGTGGGGCTGGCAGATGTACAGTCGGCCAGCGGTCGCCACTCTGAATTGCTCGATCAGGTCCTCGAGATAAACGAGCACAAGAAAGAGACGTTGTTCCGCAAGCTGTGGACCCATTTTCAGGGTCGTCTGGAAGGCCGCCGTGTGGCGATCTGGGGCGCCGCCTTCAAGCCCGGCACGGCGCGGATCGATCACGCTCCCGTGCTGACGCTGCTGCGTGCCCTGTGGGCCCAGGGCGTACACGTGCATCTGCACGACCCGGCAGCGCTGCCGGAGGTGCAGGCAGCGGTGGGTGATCATCCGCTGCTGACACTGCACTATGGAGACCCCCTCGACGCCTGTCAGCAGGTAGATGCGCTGTTGCTGGTGACCGAGTGGAAGGCTTACTGGAACCCGGATTGGCAGCTCCTGCACCAGCGCCTGAACGAGAAGCTGATCCTCGACGGGCGCAACATCTTTGACCCCGCGTATGTCGCGGGGCAGGGCTTCCATTACCGCGGCATCGGCAGGCGTGCAGACCCCGTCTGTTGAGTCTTCCTCAATCCTGAGCGTTGCGAGCGGCAAACGGCCAATTGATCAGAGGCCACAGCCGCTCCAGCGCCTCACTGTCGCCCAGGACGTCCAGTACCAAAAGGGGTTCACCCTCTATCGTCATAGGCTCACCTGTCCCGGTGGTGGCGATGACAAGGGAATCGTCCTGACGCAGAACCCACACCCAAGCGGCGCTCTCTCCGGCCTTGCCCAATATCCTGATGCAGGCCTCCTTCATTCCCTCGACACTCCCGTACTGACGCTGAATCATCGTCGCCAGTGGCTCCACCAAAGGCTCCGGGCGCGGTGTCAGGCAGTGCCAGAACAGGGTCAGGTTCCACGCCTCCTGAGCGTGATGACGCACCTCTTCACTGGCCGCTCGCAGCCCGTCGTCAAGTGACAGCGCTGCTTGCCCTTGCACGGCCGCCCAGCGGTTGAGAACCCGCAGATGATCGAGATGATCGCCCATGTAGCGGTGTTCGATCCAGCTCTTGGCAAGCCGAGGCTCCAATAGATGGCTGTCGTAGGGTAGTGCGGGTAATTCGAAGGACATGATAGCTCCTGAACAGGTCTTGCCACGGGGTCCAATAGCGGCGTCAATAGCATGTTGACAGCAGAGAAGCGCGCAGCGCCGTGCGTAATGGTGGTAAAAAACCTTACACTATCAGCCAACTGTTGGCTGCCAGCGACGTGACGTACGGTTCTCGGATCGCTACAGGTTGTGTTCGCGCCAGCTCCTCATGCAGATCAGGAGACCCCTATGGCTCACCCCCCAGACATCGGACGCCCGGGCAGTATCGTGCCGGATCCGGGCGAAAGCGTGTCCGCTACCCGTTATCGGCAAGCACCAGCGCCCAGGCTGTGGCCTTTGTGGCTGCTGATGCTGTTGGTCGTAGGTGGCCTGGCGGCGGGTAGCTGGTGGCTGTGGCAGGAACGCCAGCGGCTTAATCAGGAATTGAACCGTCTGCGCGGAGAACTCTCCAACGTTCACGCTCGCTTCGAGGCCGAACAAGGGGAGGGCGACCTGATAGCAGAGTTCGAGCGCCGCCTGGATGGGTTGGAGAGCGCCAATGAGACTCTCGACCAACGGCTAGGGGAAGGCCTTGCTGGAGTGGAGGACGCACTTGCCGAACAGGCACAGGCATCGCTGGACCGCCAGGAAGTCAACGCAGAAACTTTGCAGGATCTAGATGTGAGACTGTCCACTCTCAGCGACACCCTGGCATCGGCCCGCTCGTCACTGGCAGCGGTAGAACGGGCCGGCGACAGCGCCAGAGGTGCCCTCGAGGCGCGCATGGACAGGTTCGACGACGCCCGCGAGTCATTTGCTGGACGGCTGGCGTCCGTCACTACCCGGGTAGATGAAGTGGTCAGCCGACTGGATACTCGTCTCGGCGAGATGCTGCCACGGGTAGAAATCGCTGAAAATCGCCTGTCCGAGGTGACGCGTGACGTTGAAGGCTTGCGCCAATCACGCCAAGATGTGGCCGAGGAGCAGCAGGCGCTGGAGGCCAGGATCGGACAGCGAATCGACGCCATGGAAGACAATATGGCGTCGCTGGCCGCCGATCTGCGCGACCTGCGCCAAGCTCAACTCGCCTTCAGCGCACAACTGGAAGCGCTGCGTTGATCCAGTACCCACGTCAGGAACGCTACAACATGATGGAACATCGTGCTCCCGCTCGCCGGAGACTGGGTGCTGTTGCCTTGGGACCGGGCCTGCTGCTGCTGGTGGCACTGCCGACGTTCGCCATGGATGCCGAGGTCCAGGGTATCGAAGGACGAATCGCTGACAACGTCGAGGTCTACCTCGAGGGGCTGGATGGCAGCCAGTACCGCGTCGAACGCCTGCGCAACGAAGTGGCGCGCCTGACCCAGGAAGCCATGAGGGTGTACGGCTACTATGAGCCGTCCATCGAGATGCGCTTCGATCGTGATGAAGAGCCACAGGAAGTCTTCCTGACCATCGACAAGGGAGATCCGGTGCGCCTTGAGGTCATCGACTTCACGCTGGAAGGGGACGCGAAGGATGATGCGCCCTTCCAACTGGCGATCGACGCCTACCCGCAAGAGCTCGGCGACATCCTCGAGCATGCTCCCTATGACAGCCTCAAAAGCCGACTTCAGGGGCTGACCATCGAGCGCGGGTACTTCGACTGGCAGTTTACTGATGAACGTATGGAGATACGCCCCTGGGCGGATAGTGCACGCATTTACCTGGGCATGGACAGCGGCCCTCGCTATCGCTTCGGTAATGTCTACATCAAAGGCAGTCACATCGTCGAAGATCGCCTGCGCAATCTGGTCCCCTTTGACTACGGTGATCCCTACCTGGCCAGCGATGTGGCCGAACTGAACAACCGACTGAGCTCGACCGAGTGGTTCGGCTCGCTTACGGTTCGCCCCCGGCTGGAGCGCCAGAAAGGCAGTCTTGCTCTGCCGGAGCACGATGGCTGGTGGTACTCGGTTGATGTGAGCGAGATCCCGGCACCGTTCTCTGGTCCCCGGATTAGCCGAAAAGCCTTGGCCAGCGCACTTTCCCTCTATCCGCCTGCGCTACCCACAATGCCCGTGGATGTCACCGTTACCCCCGCTGATCGACATCAGTTTGAGGCGGGTATCGGCTTTGCCACGGATGTAGGGCCCCGGCTTCAGTTCTCCTGGGAGCAACCGTGGGTCAACCGCTACGGGCATAGCTGGGACAACCAGGTCTACCTGTCTGCACCCGACCAGCAGTTCAGCGGTACCTATCGCATCCCCCTGGAAGACCCCCTCAATGACAGCTATCGGCTGCAGTACGGTCTGCGTAATCAGGATATCGAGGATACCGAGAGTTTCGAGAGCACCGTGGACTTCGGGCGCCACTGGGTCTTTGAAAACGACTGGGAACAGACGATCTACGTGCGTACCACCTATGAGGACTTCACCCAGGGCGAGCAGTCCGATCAGGTGCTGCTGTTGTACCCCGGGGTGAAATGGTCCCGGGTGCGCACCCGCAATCCCCAGTTTCCGACCTGGGGCGACCGCCAGAACCTGGAGCTTCAGTATTCTCATGAGTCCTGGGGGTCGGACGCGGAATTCTTTCGCATGACCGGTGACACCGCCTGGATTCGCAAGCTGGGTGACGACAACCGCTTTATCGGCCGTCTGGGCGTAGGCGCGATCAACACCGATGATTTCGACAAGATCCCGCCATCACTGCGCTTCTTTACCGGTGGCGATACCAGCGTGCGTGGTTACAGCTACGAATCCCTGTCCCCGGAGGATGAGAACGGCGACCTGGAAGGCGGGCAGCACGAATTTACCGCCAGCGTCGAGGCCCAGCGCCGGATCACCGGCAAGTGGTGGGGGGCCACCTTTGTCGACATTGGCGATGCGTTTTCGGAGTGGTGGCCCAATGACCTCAAGAAGAGCGCTGGGGTGGGTGTGAGATGGATCTCTCCGGTGGGGCCGATACGTTTTGATATCGCGCATCCCTTCGATGACGAGGACGATAATTTCCGCCTGCACTTCGCCATCGGACCAGAATTTTAAGGCCAGCCGGCGCCAGCCCCCTGACAGGAGGGCGCCAGCCCCTGCAATGAGGCTTCAATGAGAAAAGGACGCGCCCTCTGGGCCTTGACACGATTATTGATCTGGCTGCCGTTCAGCCTGATAGGTCTGGTGCTGCTGATTGTCGGCCTGGTGCTGAGTCCGTGGGGGACACGGATGGCCCTGGATCAGGGCAGTCGCATGGGCGTGCTGGAGTATTCGTCGGTCCAGGGAGCGTTGCTCGACAGCTTTGATCTTGAGGGTTTTCGACTGGAAGCGGGCAGTGTACGGGTGAGCGTCGACTCCCTGTCCCTGGCGTGGGCGGAGGACTGCCTGCTCAATGGTCGGCTGTGTCTCGACCACTTGCGCGTGTCAGGCACCGATGTACGCCTGGGCGAGAGTGATACGGTCGCCGAGCCTGAACCGGAGCCAGTGCCGTCCAACGAACCAGCGGCGCCGCTATCGTTGCCCTTTCCGGTCGAGATTCGCGAGCTGACGGTGAGCGACGTTGCGGTTCACCTGGCGGATGGGACGCAGCTGGCCTGGGAGAGCTTTACCACTGCGGCAGTAGCCGAAGGCGATACGCTTTCCGTCAGTCCCACGCGTCTGGCGGGACTGCATCTTACGCTGCCATTGACGCCTGGGGCCATGCTGGCCCTCAGCGATGCGGAGCACGACGGTCCGAAGGTAAGCGCCGACGCCATTGATGCGGCGATCGCCGTTCGTTCTCCGTTGCCTGGCAGCGCTGCGGCAGAGCTGGAAGGTGCCGCCTCCAAGGCCGATGACATTCCTCTGGATCAGCGTGAACGGCTTGTCCTGCCCGAGGTCACTCTGCCCCTGGCCATCGAAGTGCCGGAGCTGGTGGTGGAGGACACTACCATCGATGGCGCCTTTGACTACCAGGTAGAGCGACTGGACCTGAGCCTGCTGGCACGGGGACAGGACGTCACGATTGAGCCGCTGGCCGTGGCCACCCAGGACGCCGATGCAGAGCTCCAGGCCAAGGCCACGCTTAGCGGCGACTACCCGCTAGAGGTTCACTTTGCCGCGGACCTGTTCCTGCCCGAGATTTTTCCCGCTCTTGATGGCGAGCGTGTCGAGCTTTCCGCCAATGGCAGTCTTGCCGAGCTGGAGCTCAATTTGACCACGACTGGCCCCGTCTCCACGCAGCTGGTCGCCCGCCTGGATGCCCTCGACCCGACGCTACCGTTCACCGCGGCCTTTTCTAGCCCTCGTCTGCAATGGCCGTTGCCGGGCATGCAGCCGGCCCAGCCGGACGCCGAAGGGGACGAGACCGAAGCCACCGATGTCGATCCTTGGGTCGCTGAGGATATCGATCTGTCCGTCGACGGCTCCCTGACCGGATATCAGCTGAAGCTGGCCCTCGCGGCCGAGGGGCCTGATCTGCCGAGAACCACCCTGGCCGTCGATGGTCAGGGCGATCTGTCACACTTCTCCTGGGCACCGCTTGAACTCGCGCTGGAGGGAGCAGGGCAGCTGCGCACGCAGGGCAATGTCGACTGGTCGGATGGCGTAGCCGTGACCGCCACGGCCGCTCTGGACAACCTTAATCCTGAGCCTTTTGTCGAGGGTTTGAAGGGTAATCTGAGCGGCACCCTGGACGTCGCCTTCACCCAGCAGGACGAAGGTTGGGAAGTCGATGTTCCTGATATCGATATCCAGGGAACGCTGGATGATCGCCCCTTGTCCTTGGAGGCCGCGCTTGCCGGCAACAGTGCCATGCGCTGGGATATCGATCGCCTCGATTTCCGCCAAGGGGACAACCAGATTGAGGCCAAGGGCCAGGTCAGTGAAGCCCGCCTGAACGTGGATGCAGAGCTTGCCTTACCCGACATGGCCAGCCTGTATCCTGGGCTGTCGGGGCGTCTGTCTGGCAATATCCAGGCACGAGGCAGTCTTCGTTCACCACAGCTGGAGCTCGCCATCGAGGGGAGCGGTGTCGGCTATCAGGAAAATCGTGTTGGCGAGCTCGCCCTGGCCGGTCGTGTCCGCGGCCTCGATGACCCCCAGCTGGATGTAGGGCTGTCCGCACGTCAGGTAGACGCTGGTGGCCAGCGTTTCGAGGATATCGCCCTCGACCTGGATGGTCGCCTGTCCCAGCATCGGCTGGAACTCACCGTCGACGGCAGTGACGAAGGCCCGCTCAACCGCCTTGTGCTGGCCCTGGACGGTGCCATGAACGATGCCCGCGATCGCTACCGGGGGACACTGACGCCGCTGGAGATTACCTTGCCCCAGGGCGATATTGCACTGGATGGGCCTCTGGCCTTCGATGCCAATCTGGCCCAGGGCTCTGTGCGCACCGATCCTTTCTGCCTCGCCCGCCAACAAGGTGGGGCGATCTGTATCAGCGAACCGCTCAGCGCCTCGGCAGATGCCGGCAAGCTGACCCTCGACATCAACGAACTGCCCATGGACCTGGTCAATGAGGCGCTGCCCGAAGGCTGGGCCATCGATGGCGATACCGGTGCACGTGTGGTGGCAGGGTGGTCAGCGGGCGGCAGCCGCTGGCAGGCAGATGCGCAGCTCGACAGTGAAGTCAGCGTGACCGGTGTGGATGCCTATGGCCAGCCCTGGTCGGTGCCTGCCACACGGCTGTCATTGAATGCTGACGCCAGCGACGCCCGCGTCGATCTCAACGTCGATCTCTCCCTGGCCCAGAGCGGTGACATCACTCTGGCCCTGACGATCGACGATCCCGTGGGTCGTGGTGGACTGGACGGCAACCTGTCGATAGACGGCGTCAGCTTGTCACCGTATCGCCCCCTGGCAGCGGGACTGGATCAATTGGAAGGCACCTTGGCCGGCAACATTCGTATTGCGGGCAGCCGCGAGGCACCGGATCTCAGCGGGGAGCTGAGCTTGACGGGTCTCAAGGCTCACGGAGGAGACATCCCTGTCGCGGTGACGGATGGTCGCCTCAATATCGATCTGACCGGCGACAGCGCACGTATCTCTGGCTATGTCGATGGTGAAGAAGGGCGCCTCAACATCACCGGTAACGCCGCCTGGCCAGGCGGTAGCTGGGAAGCCAATCTGGCGCTGTCCGCGGTCCAGGACCCGTTGCTGGCCGCGATGCCTGCCTATGGCCGGCTCAAGCTGGCTCCTGACCTGACGATAACGGCGAACCCCACCCGCCTGCGTATTCGCGGTGAGGTGCGTATTCCCTGGGCCCGCCTCGACATCGGCGAGGTGCCGCCGTCGGCAGTGTCCCCAAGCAGTGACGAGATCATCATCACTCGCGAAATGGACGAGCAGGCCAGAGAGGCCGAGCGTCAGGCCGAAGAAGACCCGGTGGGTGCCTCCACCGCCCAGGCCATGGCGGAAGCGGGTATGGCCATCGATATCCGTATCAGACTGCTGCTGGGTCCTGACGCCCGTTTAAGTGCCTATGGCTTGCAGACGGAGCTGGCCGGCGACCTGGAAGTGCGTCAGAACGCCGGCCCGCTGCAGCTGTTTGGGGATGTCAGCCTGGTCGATGGGCGCTTCCGGGCCTACGGCCAGGACCTGCAGATCCGCCAGGGTAAGGTGATCTTCGCCGGACCGCCTAGCGTGCCGACGCTGGACTTTGAGGCCATTCGCAATCCAGCCAGCACCGAGGACGGCGTGGTGGCAGGTCTCAAGGTGACCGGGACTGCCAGCCAGCCGGACCTGGAGATCTTCTCCGAACCCGCCATGGACGAGTCCCGTGCTCTGTCCTACGTGCTTCGCGGACGCGCCCCTGATGACAGCGGTGACGCCAGCGGTGCGCTGACCTCGGCACTGATCGGCTTGACCTTGGGTAAGACAGGCGGCGCCGTCGGCGCCATGGGTGAGGCCTTCGGCATCCAGGACCTGTCACTAGATACCTCCGGTAGTGGTGAAACCAGCCAGGTGGTCGTCAGTGGCCGCCTGACCGATCGTCTTGAGGTGGGCTATGGCGTGGGCATCTTCTCGCCCATCGCCGAACTCACGCTGACCTACCAGCTGTGGCGAAGCCTGTACCTGGAGGCGGTATCCGGTGCTGCCCAGGCGGTTGACCTGATCTACACCTGGAGCCTGCCGGGCAACCCGCCAGAGCTGCAGTAAGCGCTGTGCAACAACCCAGCAGAAGCCCCGACCAAGGTCGGGGCTTCTGCTGTTTCAGGTCAGGGACAGCTCCTGCAGATAACGTTCCAGTCGCTTGCCTAACCAGTAATCGGGGCGGTAGCCGTCTCCGGGCGCCATGAACCCCACATGCCCCCCTTGCTCCGCCAGCTCCATGGTGACCATGGGGGAGCGCTGCGGAAAACGATCGATCAGATCCGCTGGCATGAACGGATCATCCTTGGCGTGGAGCAGCAGCGTCGGCACTTGAATGCGATCCAGCACGGGACCGCTGGAGGCCCTGGTGTAGTAGTCCTCGGCATCACGAAAGCCGTGCAGCGGTGCCGTGATCAGGTCGTCATAGTCACGCAGGCGCTTGAGCTTTCTGACTTGTTCCGCCGTCGCGACAAGGGGAAGCTCCCCGCGCTCCAGTCGAGGCAATACCTTGCGCTTCAGTGATCCGAGCAGATGGCGTTCGTAGACCCGCGAGAAGCCTTCACCCAATCGTTGGGCGCATGCGGCAAGGTCCAGCGGCGCGCTGATGACCAAGGCCGCATGAAGACCCAGTGCATCACACTCTGGTTCGGCCAATAGCCGCAGTAGCATGTTCCCGCCCAAGGAGACGCCGGCGACGACCTTGGGAGCCCCGGGAAAACGCCGAGACAGGCTATCCAGTAAAACCCGAGCATCCCCGGTGTCGCCGCTGTGATACGCCCTGGGCAGGCGGTTGGGTCGACTCCCACAGCCTCTGAAATGCATCAGCAGCGGGCGATAGCCCTGGTCTCTGGCCGCCGCCAGCAGATCGTGGGCATAGGGAGAGCCCATGCCTCCCTCAAGGCCATGGAACAGCACAAACAGAGGGGCCTGCACATCCGCCGGTTCAGGCGTCACCCATGCCAACTCAACTTCATCACCGTCCGGCAGCGTGAAGAATTCCTGGCGCCACTCAACCCGTTGCGGTCGCAGCAGGCGGGGTAACAGCGTCTGTACATGGGGGTTGGATAACCATCGAGCGGCACGAAAACGAGAGGGTACCAGGCTTGCCGAGCCATCGGCGTTGATCGACGCAGGGTTGGCTGTGGGTTGGGGCAAAGGAATATCTCCAGTCAGCCAGCGGCGCTGCAGTGACCGCTGACATTCACGTCAAGGTGTCCTGTGGCGAAAGTCCTGGCAGTAACCCAACGATCATTTACCTGCCAGGAATCAGCAAGACTACATCAGGAAGGCTACATCAGAAGACTAGGGCACCAGCGCCCGTGCGCGCAGGACTTGCCACGCGGTATCGACCGCTGCACGTCGTGTCGTGAGATGTCGGTAGAGTCGAATATCAAAGCTCACGACCCAGCGCTCATCTCCTGCAGGCACCAACTCGCCGCTCGCGAGGGCCTGGGACAAGCTGCGTTCTGGCAACCATCCTAGGCCATAGCCAAGGCTGACCAGTTCTCGGATATTGCCACTCTGGATGCTCTCGTTGAGCACTGTCAGGGTGGGGGAATCTCCCAGTCGATCAAGGTGGGCGCGTATCGCCGCATCGATCATGCCTCGTGGATGATAGGCGATCAATGGCAAGGAACGCCCCTTACCAGACTCCTTGCCGATCCCTTTACCCGCGTCGTTGCCGCCTCCGAGAGCGAACCTGGGCTGGCCTCGGTCATCGGCAAGGCTGACGGGAATGAAACGTTCACGCCCGATGACGCAGTAGTCGGTATCCTCATTGGCCAGTTCCAGCGGGCTGCCCGTGGTCGGCCAGTAGCATAACGCCAGGTCGATTTCCCCGGAGGCCAAGCCCTGGAAGTAGTCACCCACCAGCCAGGCGGTGGCACGCAGATAAGGCTGTATGGGCGGTGGTTCGCGCCAGTGCTGAAGCCATTGTGGCAGGAATTGGGCAAGTAGGCTCTGGGGCGCACCGAGACGCAGCTGTCCAGCCTGCTCCTCCGCCATCTGTGCCAATCTCTGACGAGTCTGGTCGACGCGACGGGTCACGTCGTGGCACATGCCGAGAAAGGCCTCACCCGCGGGCGTCAGTGACAGCGGCAGGGTCTGGCGATTGATCAGCGTCGTGCCCATCTCCTCTTCCAGCAACTTGATGCGGCGAGAGAAGGTAGGTTGGGTCACATTTTGCTCTTCGGCGGCGCGAGAAAAGTGTCGCGTACGGGCCAAGGCGAGAAAATCTTCCAGCCAACGTATTTCCATGGAAGGGTCACCTGTCCAGCAATGCGACGATTGTGCCAGATAACGTCATGCCGGGCGTACCCGGCATGACGAAAACGGAGGTACTACGACTGCCACAGACGTCATAGCAAAAGGCGGGCATCACGTAAGACGACCTTCCTCGACACCATGGCAGGCCACTTGCCCGCCGTCATCCGTGGCGATCAGTGTCGGGATTTCCCGACGGCAGCGATCATTGGCATGGGGACAGCGGCCATGGAACACGCACCCCGACGGCAGATTGACCGGCGTCGGCACTTCCCCCTGCAACCGCAGGTGCTGGGGACGGTCGTCTTCCAGTCGTGGAATCGCCGACATCAGGGCCTGGGTGTAGGGGTGACGTGGGCGAGCAAACAGCGTCGCCGTAGGTGCTACCTCACAGACCCGGCCCAGATACATCACGGCCACCCGAGTGCCGAAATGTTCCACCACTGCCAGGTCGTGGGTAATGAACAGATAGGTGAGATGATGCTCGCGCTGTGCCTCCATCAACAGATTGAGCACCTGAGCCTGGATCGAGACATCCAGCGCGGAGATCGGCTCATCGGCAACGATGAACTCAGGATCAACCGCCAGTGCCCGAGCAATGGCAATACGCTGTCGCTGGCCTCCGGAAAACTCATGCCCATAACGGGAACCCCAGTCTGGGGCGATGCCGACCGATGACATGACCTCGTGGACCTTCTCGACCACCTGAGCTGGCTTCCAGTCGGGATGATGCAGACGGATGGGCTCTTCCAAGGTCTGCTGAATGGTCATGCGCGGGTTCAGCGAGGCGTAGGGGTTCTGGAAGATCATCTGCATGCGCTGGCGGTAGGGCAGCAGTGCCTTGCTATCCAGATGGTCGATACGCTCTCCGGCGTAGCGAATCTCACCGGCGCTGGGTGTCAGCAGTCCCATGACCGTGCGTGCCACGGTGGACTTGCCGCAGCCCGACTCGCCGACCACGCACAGGGACTCACCGCGGCGAATATCGAGGTCAACGCCGTTGATGGCATGCACGTGATGCTGTTCACGCACAATACGCCCTCGCCGGAACTTGAGCTGTTCAAGAAAGTCACCGGACAGCGAAAAACGCTTCTCCAGCCCCCGGATCTCGAGCAGGCTATCACCGCCTGGGGCGGGTTCACGCTGAGTCGACGCATCCTGATGCATCGGCGCCATGGCGGCTTGAATCGTCTGGCTCATGAGTTTTCCTCCCTGACCTCGATACGCTCGGCATCCTGCATCTCGGCCACCATGTGGCAGGCCACCTGACAGTTGCCGGAGCTGACGAAGGCCGGTACCTCAGTCTTGCAGCGACTGCGCTCGCTGCCGTCCTGACGTGTTGCAAAGTCACAGCGTGGATGAAACGGGCAGCCGCTCGGCAGCTGGCTCAACGACGGCATGCTGCCGCGAATCTGGTTGAGCCGTTCTCCCGGCGTCGCCATTTGCGGCAAGGCATTGATCAGACCCTGGGTGTAGGGATGCTGGGGGTCGTTGATGATTTCTCGGGTCGGGCCTTGCTCAATGACACGCCCGGCATACATGACCAGCATGCGCTGCGTGACCTGGCTGACCACCCCCAGATCATGAGTAATCAGGATCAGGCCGACGTTATGCTTTTCGCAAAGCTCGAGCAGCAGCGCCATGATCTCTGCCTGGATCGTGACATCCAGTGCCGTTGTCGGCTCATCCGCGATGATGATGTCCGGGTCCAGCAGCAGGGCGATGGCAATAATGATGCGCTGACGCATGCCCCCAGACAGTTCGTGGGGATATTGATCCAGCCGTTTCTCTGGAGAAGGGATCTGTACCTGTTCGAGCTTGCGCAGGGAAATGGCGCGAGCCTCGCGGCTGGAGATACGGCGGTGGGCCTTCAAGCACTCCACCATCTGCTCGCCGATCGACAGCACCGGGTTGAGGGTCATCATCGGATCCTGAAAGATCATCGAGATCCGGTGGCCACGAACCTTGCGTAGCTGGCGGTCACTGAGTCCCGTCAGCTCGAGCCCGTCAAAGGTGATGCTGCCCCCCGCAATGTAGCCGGGCTTGGCAATCAGATTCAGTAGGCTGAAAGCGGCAACGGACTTGCCAGCACCTGATTCCCCCACGATGCCCAGGCGTTCACCACGGTCCAGGCTGAAGCAGACGTCGCGCAGCGCCTTGACGTCGCCCTGACGAAGGGCGAAGCGCACGTCGAGATGATTGACGTCGAGTAGTGCCATGGTTGTCCTCCTAGCCCTTGTACAGTCGTGGATTGAGCACGTCACGCAGCCAATCGCCGAGCAGGTTGATGACCAGCACCAGCACCACAAGTACCAGGCCGGGGATCAGGGTGATCCACCAGGATCCCGACTGGATATAATCGAAACCGGACTTGATCAGCGAGCCAAGGGAAGGCTGCGTCTCGGGCATGCCAAGCCCAAGAAAGGACAGCGCAGCTTCGGAGATGATGGCATTGGCCACCTGGACCGTTGAGATGACAAAGATCGGTGACAGGGTGTTGGGCAGGATATGGCGGAACATGATGCGTCGACTGCGCAAGCCCATGACCCGCGCTGCATCCACATATTCCTTGGACTTCTCCGCCAGCACCGAGGCACGCACGGTACGCGCATATTGTGGCCATTCCGCGAGGCCAATGATCAGCACCAGCAGCCACATGGCGTAGTCCGAGTAGGTGGCACCGCCAAAGATCGCCTTGAACAAGGCGCCAACCACGATGGCCACCATCAGCGTGGAGAAGGACAGCTGAATATCCGCCAGGCGCATCAGGAAGGCGTCGACGCGCCCGCCCAGATAGCCGGCCAACAGCCCGAAGCACACGCCCAGGGCTGCCTGCAAGGCCACCGCACCGAAACCAATGACCAGCGATACCCGCATGCCATAGAGAATGGTGGACAGCATGTCGCGGCCCTGGGAGTCGGTACCCATCAGATACTGGGGGTCGGCCCCATCGATCCAGAAGGGCGGTAGTTCTGAGGCCAGAATATCGATCTGGGCCAGGTCATAGGGGTTGGCCGGGGCCAGCCATGGAGCCAGCAGGGCGGCGAGGACCATGACGACGAACACCAGCAGGCTGACCTGGGCGATCACATCGCGTTTGAAACTGTACAAGAGGTAGGAGTCGCGAAACCGCTCCCACCGAGTGCTGGTCGCAGTGCTGTGGGTGCTCATGCGGGCTTACCTGTCAGCTTGACGGTGGGGTTGACCAGGCCGTAGACCAGATCGACCAGAGTATTGGTGATCACGAAGATCAGGCCGACGATCATCAGGTAGGTCACGATCAATGGGATGTCCGAGCGCTCGATGGCATCGAGGAACATCAGGCCCATGCCGGGCCACTGGAACACCGTCTCGGTCAGAATGGTGTAGGCCACCAAGGTACCGATCTGCACGCCACCAACGGTGATGACCGGCAGCATGGTGTTCTTGAGCGCATGCAGGAAGTAGATGCGACGCATCGAGATTCCCTTGGCACGGGCGAACTTGACGTACTCGGACTGCAGCACTTCCAGCATTTCTGCACGAATCAGGCGAATGAACAGCGGCAGCATGATCGACGCCAGGGAAATCGCCGGCAGCACCAGGTAGGTCAGGCCTTCCAGGGAAGCGAAGTTGGTGCTCCAGGTACCGAACACATGGACAGGATCACCACGTCCATAGGCCGGCATCCCGCCTTCGGTAGACACTAGCCCGTTAAGCCAGGCGCCCCAGCCAGTGTCGGCCGGAAAGGGGGTGAAACTGACGCCAATGGCAAACAGTTGAATAAGCACAATCGCGGTGAGAAACACCGGGATGGAGATACCGATGATCGACACCCCCATAAAGAACCGGGACAGCCAGGCGCGAGGCTTGATGGCGCTGTAGACCCCAATGGGAACCGACAGGGCGATGATCAACAGGGTGGCGGCGAAGACCAGCTCAAGCGTGGCTGGAAGGTGGCGCAGGATCACCTCGGTGGTCGGCTCGTTATAGACGTAGGAATAGCCGAAATCAAACTGGGTGGCATTGGCAGCAAAACGCAGATATTGCACGAAAAACGGATCGTTGAGGCCCAGTTCCTCACGCAGCGCTTCACGCTCGCTCTCGGGTACCGATTGTCCGACCATCTGCTGGATCGGGTCACCCAGATTGTCTTGAATGGCGAAGGCAATCACGCTGATGACGAACATCACCAGCAGCGCATGAAAAAGGCGCTTGATCAAAAATGCGATCATTTGGCGTTACCAGGGTACAGGCCCTCAGCTCCGCGAGGTTGTCACGAAGCTGAGCGCACTGAATGGGAGCGAAGGGCACCAGGGTGCGGTGCCCGTAGGCTTACTCTTCGTTGATGACCAGGTCACCCAGATAGGGGAAGTTCAGCACGTTGACCACCGGCTCGATGTCGACATTGGCGGCCGAAGCCCAGGCCAGGTCCTGCCAGTGCAGGGGAATGAAGGCGGCATCGTCGTACAATCCCTGCTCCAGCTGTTGCAGCATCTCGCCACGCTTCTCGAGATCCAGCTCCAGGTTGGCGTCGACCATGAGCTGGTCGAGTTCCGGGTTGCAGTAGTTGCCCGCATTGTACTGACCCGCCCCGGTGTCGGCGTTGGGGCATTCGGTCAGGTACTGGTGGAAGTTGGCGGAATCCTCGGTATCCGAGTGCCAGCCAATCATCATCATGTCGGCGGCGCGGTCGTCGTACTCTCCCCAGTACTGGGCTTTGGGCAGGGTCTTGAGGTCCACGGTGACGTTGATGCGAGCCAGCATGGCGGCAACCGCCTGGGCGATCTTGGCATCGTTCACGTAGCGGTTGTTGGGCGCCATCATGGTGATGGAGAAACCGTCCTCATAGCCTGCTTCGGCCATCAGTTCCTTGGCCCGGTCCAGGTCGAAGCGCGGCTCGAGCTCCGGGTTGTGGCCGGAATAGCCGTCAGGCGAGAACTGGGCAGCCGGGGTGGCAAAGCCTTTCATCAGGCGATCGGCAATGCCTTCCTGGTTGATCGCGTAGACGAAGGCCTGGCGCACGCGGGGGTCTTGGAACGCCTCGACCCGGTCCTGGTTCATGTGGAACAGGATGATGCGAGTGCCGGACATGGTCACCAGGTTGGTGTCTTCGTCACTCTCGATGCGCTCGAGATCGTTGGGCGGCACCGGAGCGATGAAGTCGACATCGCCGGACAGCAGGGCGGCCACACGGGTGGCATTCTCGCTGATCGGCGTCAACGTGATGTTATCGACGTTACCCGGAGACTCGCTGTCCCAGTAGTCATCAAAGCGCTCGAAGTCGACCCTGACCCCTTGCTGGCGGTTGGTCACCTGAAATGGGCCGGTACCCGACACATTGCGCGAGGCATAGGAGTTACCGTTCTTGACGATCTCATCCTTGGCCTTGCCGTCCTCTGTCTCACCAGAATAGAACTGGCTATCCATCGGGAAGATATAGGTCGCCATGTTGAGGAGCAGCGGGTTGGGCCGCTTGGAGACAATCTCGACGGTATGATCGTCAATGACATTGACGGTTTCGATGGGCTCGAAGATGGCCTTGAAATCGCCGCTTTGCTTCAGGCGATCAACGGTCCAGGCGACGTCTTCCGCGGTGAATGGGTTACCGGAGTGGAAAGTGACGCCTTCGCGCAGGGTGATGCGCATGGTGGTGTCGTCGATCTGTTCCCAGTCGGTCGCCAGGCGAGGCTCGAACTCGAAGTCCTTGGTCCAGCGCACCAGCGGGTCAAAGACCATGTGTGACAGCTGCAGGATACCGCCAGACAGCTGCTCGTGGATGTCCAATGACACCGGATCGGCGTCATAGGCCATACGCAGGGTAGTCTCAGCGACTGCCGCCTGAGGCAGGGCAGCCGTCAACATGGCCGCGCCCAGAGCGCTGGCCAGAAGGGTCTTCTTGAACATGGAAGGTGGTCCTGCTTGTTATTGAGGTTGTTGTAATGGCTAGTCGGACGCTTGGCGCAATTGGCACATGCCGCCTAGTCAATGTCCACCAACAACATAGTGAGATGTGCCGTTTAAACACAATCGAAATTCTGATAACCCCCATGCGAGGATTGAATAGAACACGATGCATGTCATGCAGGCAGGAAGGGGGAAGGGCCACGGCAGCCGCGCAGGGTCCGCTTATAGTGCCTTGTTGTTCACCCGCTGGGTCTGCGCGTCATCCCGGAAACCGAAGATCCTGTGGACGGGCTGCCCACTGAACGATGTCCACTGAACAATGCCCGCTGAGAGAGCGCTAGTCATGGGTGAGCCGCCTATGGACCTGCTATCAGCAGTTGCACTCGTCGCAGTTCGTCTTGCGCAGTTCGTCTTTTGCGGTTCGTCTTTCGCAGTTCTCCTTGCAGCACGACCTTCCTCAGCGAATCCATACTGATGACGCGCGAGAAAACCCCCGCTCGGCGAAGGCCAGGCGGGGTAATGCACCAAGCTGACGACATCGTAGCTGGTCGGAGGGGTGATCAATCCTGCGACGGGGTGACGCGATCGATCCGATAGAGTTGGGCAACCTGATCGAGGCCGTGGACACTGCACTCCAGGTCCGTCACCCGGCCGTCGCTGAGGCCATAGACCCAGCCGTGAACCGACAGCTGCTGTCCGCGCTGCCAGGCACGCTGAATGATCTTGGTGCGGCAGAGCGTCTTGACCTGCGACTGGACGTTCAATTCACACATACGGTCGACCTGCTCATCCAGCGGCAGCTGCTCGAGCTGAGGGCGGTGCATGCTGTACAGCTCACGTACGCTGTGCAGCCAGTTGTCCACCATGCCATTCTCGCCACCGGTCACTGCCGCACGCACGCCGCCGCAGTTGTAATGACCCACGATCATGATGTGACGTACCTTCAGCACGTCGACGGCAAATTGCACGACCGACAGAGCATTCATGTCGTTGTGATAGAGCAGGTTGGCAACGTTACGGTGGACGAACACCTCACCCGGAGGGAGATCGATGATCTGGTTGGCCGGCACGCGGCTATCCGAACAGCCAATCCACAGGTACTCGGGGCTTTGCTGCTGGGCCAGACGAGAAAAGAAGTCGGGGTCATCCTGGCAGACCTTGTCAGCCCAAGCCCGGTTTCTTTCAAGGAGGTTGTCGATATCACTCATGTTCTTTCCCCGTCTGTGCGAATGGTGACTAAAGTGGTGCATGTTTTTACCCCCGTCGGCCAAGGTGGTCAAGCACCCTCCCGGGGTAAGCGTACCGCTGGTATCATGGCAGCCTGCCGCCGCGAGCGGACCATCTGTCCTCTCCGGTGTCCTCAACCTGGCTATTCGTAGGCGAGGACGTTGGAGCGAGCTGACGAGAATCGGATTTCAGGAGACGCAAGTGTCACAATACGACTACGACCTCTTTGTCATTGGTGCCGGCTCTGGCGGTGTACGCGCGGCGCGCACCGCAGCAGCAACAGGAGCCAAGGTGGCCGTCGCTGAAGATCGCTACCTGGGTGGCACCTGCGTCAACGTAGGCTGCGTACCGAAGAAGCTGTATTCCTACGCCGCCCATTTTCATGAGGCCTTCGATGATGCAAGGGGCTTCGGCTGGGAGCTCAATGAAGCCCCCAGTTTCGACTGGAACACGCTTCGCGACAACAAGATCGGGGAGATAAAGCGTCTCAACGGTATCTACGGCAAGCTGCTCGACAACGCAGGTGTGCGCCTGATCAATGGCCGCGCCAAGGTGGTCGACGAGCATCGTGTCGAGGTCGCAGGTGAAACCATCAGCGCCGAGAAGATTCTTGTGGCGGTGGGTGGCTGGCCATGGGTGCCGCCGTTCCCGGGCAGTGAGTTGGCCATGAACTCCAACCAGATCTTCGACCTGGACCACTTCCCTAAGCGTTTTCTGGTCCTCGGTGGTGGCTACATCGCCGTCGAGTTTGCCAGCATCTTCAACGGCCTGGGCGCAGATGCCCATCTGGTGTATCGCGGGGAACTGTTCCTGCGCGGCTTTGACCAGGAGGTCCGCGAATTCACTCGGGACGAGATGGCCAAGAAGGGCGTTAACCTTCACTTCAACACCAACATCGAGTCTCTCGAGAAGGTCGAGGGCGGCATCAAGGCTACCCTGACCAACGGCGATGTACTGGAAGTGGATGCGGTGCTGTCGGCCACCGGTCGTAAGCCTCACCTGGAAGGCCTGGGACTGGACCGTCTTGATATCGCCCTCAACGAGAATGGCTCGATCCAGGTCAACGATCGCTTTGAGACGTCGGTGCCGTCCATTCTGGCGCTAGGCGACGTCACCGGCGGGCCGGAGCTCACCCCGGTGGCCCTGGCCGAGGCCATGCACCTGGTCGCTCACCACTATGGGGATGCGCCCAAGGCACCGATGAACTACGACAACATCGCGACAGCGGTGTTCTGTCACCCGAATATTGGCACCGTCGGCTTGTCCGAAGAAAAGGCACGTGAGATATACGGCGATATTCGTGTCTACACAGCCGACTTCCGTCCGATGAAGCACACCCTGTCCGGCAGCGATGAGCGCTGTCTGATGAAGCTGATCGTCGATGACAAGAGCGACGTGGTGGTGGGCGCCCATATGGTCGGCGAAGAGGCTGGTGAAGTCATTCAGGGCATCGCCATCGCCGTGCGTGCCGGACTGACCAAGGCCCAGTTCGATGCCACCGTTGGCATTCACCCCACCGGCGCAGAAGAGTTCGTGACCATGCGGACTCCCACCCGCACTTGAGGCATCGACTGTAGCGGCAACGCGGACAGCACTGGCTCACCTCTATAAGGCACCTTCGGGTGCCTTTTTTGTTCAATGCTTTGTAGGGATACGGCCAGTGTATGCGGGGAGGGAGGGCGCGGCACCATCCGCGATGGACTCAAGCCGACCCTGACGGCAGCTCAGCGTCAGGGTGCGGCCATCGCGCTGACGTTGCTCCACCAGGCGGAAGTGAGCACGCTGACCGCGGTTAGACTCGGCAATGTGGCGGTAGCGCTCCTGGCTACCGTCTCAAGGGGAGAAATCCGCACACAATAACGAGCAATCCATCTAATTCCAAACGATTGTTGACTCTCCTGGAATAGTCAACTGCATAGCCTCAGGACCATTATATGATGCGTCATCCATGCTTATAATAAGCTTTGCGCCGCTTTTTAGCTTAATCACCACTCTAGCTTTGTCCTCTTCAATATCACTGACGATGTCGCCCGTGCTGATTACTCTTGCTTCTCCATTTTTGCTTGTGATGATGAAATTATTGTAAATCGTTAGACAAGCTCCACCAGTCACAACAAGGGATGCCTCACCTTCAGTCAAGATGGATTCTGTGACTACTCTTCCGGTTAAGCTATCTGTAAGATATGGCATAGGGGCGCCTAAATGTTCGAACTCTGCAGCCAACGTCGAAGAGACTTTCTAAGTATAATGGTGCAGGAATAGCTAACCATCCAAGAGATTATTAGCAACATTCCGCTTAGATAGCTTTTGCTCAAAAAAGTGATGCAGTATAGTCCAAGACTTGTCATCATCCATACCTAGCTTCTCAAGATAGAGAAGCAGCCAGTCTAAGGATTCATTTAATGAATTCTTGTCACTGGGAGTCGCAAGAAGACTTAACGCAAGTCTGGCTTTTAAAGCGCGCTCAGAGTTAATGTTGCGCTTTCCAGATTTTCTTTCTTCATCATTAATTATGTCAAATAAATTATCCCTGACAGCTTGTATATCATAATTGCATTCTTTCCCTAGCAAATACCCATTGACTAGAGCTACCGGGTTACAGTGTTCTTGGCTAAAGGTGATATTAAACTCCTCAATCAGCATAAGACCCAGATGTCGATATTCCAATAACGCCTCATGCATACATTCGGACCAAGGAATGTCGTCCATACAGTTAATTTCCATCTTCTGAGACTCCAAATTCTCTAAGGGTATCTTGGCAAGAGCGACAAGCTGGCTTACGCGTGCCATGTCCTCCCCCAGATCTCCCGATATTGACAGTACTGATAGTTCCCCCTCTAGGATCTACCCCTTCATTTAGGGCTTTCTCTATACAGACGACTTCTGCACAGCCTCCGAGCCAATCTTCTCTTTGGCCATTCGGGGTTCCCATTAGTACACCAGTCATTTCACCCGTGTGAGCTACTTCTTCACCGCTCACTCCAGTATACGTATGGTCACCAACTGTAAGAACTGATGCAGCACCACGTGACTGTCCACGTATTTTGGCTTCGTCTGCAACCTCAGTTGCTGTAATACGCTTTCTGCCACTCAACCCCAGCGGATCCACCCAGCCCGTGGGGTTGGGGGCGTAGACGTAGAGGTTATCACCTCCCGCCAGGCCGATGGGGTCCTGGGTGGTGAAGCGGCCTATCTCTGGATCATAGTGCCGATGGCGGTTGTAGTGCAGCCCGGTTTCTTCATCGTGATACTGGCCCTGAAAGCGAAAGGGGTTGTCGGTTTGGGCTGCATTGCCCTGGCCGTCGCTGGCGTGACGCAGCTTGCCCCAGGCGTGGTACTGGCCCACCCAGGCGAGCTGTCCGTCTTGGGTGGTGAGTTCCAGTGGGGTGCCCAGGTGGTCGGTCTGCAGGTAGTAAAGGGTAGGCTCGCCGGGTTGGGTGTCGTGATACAGCAGGGTGTCGTCGGTGCCCGTGCGCATCGTGACCGGCACGGCGTGATAGTGTCGCTCGATTTTGGCCGCGGGAATAAAGCTCTCTGGCTCGAACAGGTAGTTGGCCTGATACACCGGGGTGAGGCTTGGGTTGACCAGCTCGTAGCGGCATTGGGCCACCGGCAGGGCGTGGGGCCGCTCGGGGTTCTCGGAGGTTAGCTCCAGCGGCTGGCGTCCCGGCACGTACCACAGGGCGGTGTCAAAAGGAGTCTGTGCTCGGCCTTCGAAGCGTTCTTCGCCGATCAGCAGGTCTCCATCCCAGGTAAACACCGTTAGCTCAATGGTGGTGTGGTCTAGGGTGGTGTAGCCAGGCTCCGACGGGTTGCGCTTGGCGCTGCCGGCCCGCTCGACTCGCTTCCAGATACGTCGTCCCAGCCCATCATAGGCGTAGTGGGCACGCAGCATCGGTGGGGTGTCATCGCCTGCTGCAGGGGCGCTACGGTAGTGGTTGGCCTCGATCAGTCGGTGTTCGGCGTCGTACTGATAATGCCAGGTCTCACCATTGGGCGAGATACGCCGGGTCAGGTTGCCATGTGGGTCGTAGTGGTAGTGGGTGCCCGCGTAGCGCTTGAGCAGGTTGCCCATGGCCGGGGAGAGCTTGGGGCTTCCGGGATAGCCGACGCGCACGAACTCTTCGGTGCCGCCGTCCAGATGGTCACGACGACGCTCGCTCCACCAGCGGGTGGCACCGTGGGGGCTGGTGGGGTGAGGCGTCGTTTCTGTACCTGAAGACTCCGCAGTGTCGGGTGGGTCGATCAGGTTGCCGGCCGGATCAAAGGCGAAGACTTCCTCCAGCCCTGGCGCACTGGCTTGTCGCAGGCGCCCCAACGGATCGTAGCCGTACCGGGTGGTGCCGCGCAGGCTGTCATCCACCTGGCTGAGCAGGCCATTGGCGCTGTAGTGCCACTGGCGGGTGAGCGTGCGGCCCTGCGCTGTTCTGCTATGTCCTTGGGGGAGCTGATCCTGGGGAGAGCGGGGCGTACGAATCTGCTGCTCGATCAGGCGTCCGACCGGGTCATACGCCGAGTGAATCTCCTGGGCCCCTTGGCGGCGGCGAATATCCCGATGCAGGTCGTCACGCTCGAAGGCGATCAGTTCCTGCTGATCCAGGCTCATGGCATGCACATGGCCGGAGCCATAGCGCAGCCAGGCCAGGGTCTGGCCGTTGGGCAGGGTGGTGGTCTCGCGGTGGCCGAGGACGTCGTAGGTATGCCGGGTGACGCTGGCATACTCCCCACCGGTCGGCAGTTGATGACGCTGCACTTCGGCGATCAGGTTGTCGGCATGGTCGAAGTGGAAGCGGGTCTCACTGCTCGGATTGGCGGCCCTGGACAGTCGCCCGAGCAGGTCATAGCCATACCGGGTGATGAACTCGGCCTGTTGGCCGATCTGTGTCTTGCGCTCCAGCACGCGGCCCAGGTTGTCGCGCTTGAAGGTCATCACCTGGTCGCCGTCGACGCGCTCGATCAACGCGCCACCGGCGTCGTAGCGGTACTTCAGGGTGCGTCCATCGAAGCCGGTTTCTTCGATGAGCCTGCCGCCGCCGTCATAGACAAACTGCCAGCGATCCCCGTTATGGTTGGTCAGCGCGCTAAGCCTCAGCAGGCGGTCGTAGTCGTAGGTGAAGCGCTGGCCCATGGGATCGAGACGCTCGATCGGCAGCCCTTTTCCATTGTAGCGGTAGCGGGTACGTTGGCCGGTCGGGTCCTGGTACTCGGTCAAGCGGCCGTCACCGTTGTAGCTGAAGTGCTCCACGGCACTATCGGGGTGCTGGGCACTGAGCACCAGGCCGGTCGGGTCGCAGGTGTAGCGTGTCACGTGGCCAGCGGCATCACGGCGCTGGGTCAGCAGGCCGCGATGGTCATAGGCGAAGGTAGTGGTCTTGCGGGAGCAGTCCGACGCGCTGGTCAGTCGCCCATAGGCGTTCCAGGCGTAGTGGTAGGTGTTGCCGGCGGCGTCGGTCATGGCCGTCAACAGGCCACGCTCGTCGTGTTCAAAGGTGGTGGTGCGCCCGTTGGGGGCGATCTCCTCCAGCGGCAGACCGCGCTCATCAAAGCGCATCTGGCGTGCGCGACCATCCGGCTCGGTGACCTTGATGGGCAGGCCATCGGCGTCATACTCGATGCGGGTGGTCAGGCCCTGGGGATCGGTGATCTCGATCAACCGTCCGCTATCATCGTAGCGATAGTGACTGGTGCGGCCTTCACCGTCGATATGGCGGGTGAGGCGACCGTGTTCATCCCAGCGCCAGTGCTCGCTGCCAAGCTCCGGGTTGAAGGGGTGAGTGATCGACTCGATCTGGTTGTGATAGTTGTAGCGGTAGTAGGTGATGATGCCGTCAGCATCGGTGACCTTGGTGTACCACAAGCCCCGGTGGTACTCGAAGTGGGTGTCTTCACTGCCGTCTTCCAGACGATTGCGGATACAGCGGGCGTCATGGGCGGAGGGCAGGGCACCGTCGGCCTTGCCCGGCCAGTCCCACTCCAGCAGGACGGCCAGTCCATCGCGATGGGTGTAGCGCGTGACCAGATGGTGCTGGTACTCGTACTCACGGGTGTAGCCGCGGATATCCCGGCTTTCGATCAGGTCGCCGTCGTCACTGTGGGTATAGCGGACCAGGACCTCGGGTTCATGAGCCGGTGTGCTCTGACCGCCGAGGGCCTCCGGCTGCGGATAATGGCGCACGACCTGGGACATCAACCCTTGCTCAGAGTAGCTAAAGCGCAGCTCCAGCGCGGCACCATCCGTGATGGATTCGAGCCGACCCTGGTGGTAGTTCAGCGTCAGGGCGCGACCATCGCGCTGACGTTGCTCCACCAGGCGGAAGTGAGCACGCTGGCCGCGGCCGGACTCGGCAATGTGGCGATAGCGCTCCTGGCTGCCGTCCAGATAGTGAAGCAGGTAGTGGGCGGCGTCCGGGTGCTCGATGGTCAGGTTGTCGCGGGGCAGGAAACGCTGCTCTCCCACCGCCAGGGGCTCGATGGGCAGTGCGCGGTTCAGGCTGTCGATAAAGGTGAGGGTATCGCCCTCGGTTTCCAGACGCAGGTGGAAGGGCGAACTCCAGCGGGCACCCAGTTCGCTGTCATCCAGCTCATCGATGCTGGAGCGGTAGTAACGGGTCCACTCGACATCGACCAGCCCCGGCACGTTGAAATCGGTGTGCCAGAGGTTCTCATCGC
Organism: Halomonas litopenaei; assembly: GCF_017303055.1. Lineage (GTDB taxonomy): Bacteria > Pseudomonadota > Gammaproteobacteria > Pseudomonadales > Halomonadaceae > Halomonas > Halomonas litopenaei_A. The sequence continues at coordinate 753,779 of NZ_JAEKJT010000001.1, forward strand.
CCATCACATAGTCGATGGGGTTGTTGGTCGTCGTGCGGGGAAGCACCGCGTTGAAGTTACAGGCACAGCCGCTCGGGGTACGGCTGGGCGTCGACGCTTCATGGGTGGTCTGGATTTTTTGTGCCCCTCGGCGAGAGGTGTTTTGCTGGCCGGCAATCGCGGTGGTCTGGTGTTGGACACCCCCCGTTCTTTTACGACGGTCTACCGCCGCCTCTGCAAGCCTTCTTACCACTGGCAGAAGTTCGCCTATACCAGCGTTTATCAGCCGCTCAGCCATGCCGCCAAGCTCATGTAGAAAATTGATGAGTTGCTGGCGATCGTCGCCAAAGGCTTCAAGCAGGCGATCAAAAGCGATAAAGATGATGCGCTTGCCTTTCTCCAGGATATTCCACCATTCGGGGTTGTCGTCGATAATTCCTGCCTGCTCCGCAGCGCCGACAGGGTTCTGGATATATCGCTGGAGTATAAAGATAAGGTTGCGAAGCTCAGTCAGCAGCTTTGGTTTCTGCGCATTGATCCAAGGTTCGAGGTTTTCCAGAAAATCGAGGGCTTCACCAGCGGCATAGTTGAAGAAGATGTCAATGACGACCTCTATCCCGTCATTGCGGGAAAAGGCCAGCAAGCCTTCGCGAACGCCCACGCGTACAGGGCGAGAGGCATTGCCAACGGCAGGCACGAGACCAATGGCATCAATCACCAGCACTGCCCAAAGCATCGCTTCAGGCTGTCTTGTATCGTTGTCGTAGATGTTCCCGATATCTCGAGCAACGTCACCAATGGCCATGACGTTACCGACGACGGGCAGCATATACGCGGCCTGAATCAGCACGTCTAGCGCGGTGATGCTATCCTCCTCAACCTCCATAAGCATCACTGCGTCAGGGGTTTCACCTTCACTATATGCTTCGGAAACAATGACACGGTTCTTGTTGAGATACTCTCTTAGCTCACGCTCATTAGGGAGCATTGGTGCAGATTCAGCTTGATCATAGAGATCATTTAAGGCATCAAAATTACGGGTCGACATGCGCAATTTTCCCTGTCCATGTGCTGCTTTATAAGCGCTATCCTTATGGCCAGTCTGGGACGCCTTTCTTTGGGTGGGAGTCTCCAGGCCAGCCAGCGGCGACTATCTCTGTGTCGCCAGGCAGTTCGCTGACGTACCCAGCGCTATCCACTGGCCAGATCTACTAGGTTTTTTTGCGTGGCCCCCCTGGCCAACCAGGGGAGGACAAGGGGCTGTCGGTTGGCCGTGAGGCGCGATCCTGAAGCGTGTCCTTAAGTCCCCCATCGAGTAGATCATCGGGAACGTCGTCCTCTTTGAGGATCTTGTTGAAGGCCTTTTCGAGGACGGCCTTCTTGGCCCGCTGTTCGAGCTGGTGCCCGGCCTTGTCGACGACCTTGCCGATAAAGTTGTCCCTCTCATGGGGTCGGAGACTATCTGGCAACACGTCCTTCAACGGGGGTAATCCGGCCGTCACGGCTGAGGCCAGCAACGAGGGTAATGACGATGGCGAAGGACCCGGCCCGCCGGGGGAGGAAAGGCCTGCCGGGGGAGACATTGATGTTCCTTTGTTCTGGCCGGGGAACATTCCTCGTGGGCTGCCCTTAGCTGACGCGACAGGCCCCGTTGACGGCACGTCGACGCGGGGTTTGGCGGGCGGCGTGCGTGGCCAGGCCTGGGGCCGCTTCTCGATATCCCTCGGGTCTTGGAAGTACTCGACCTGAACGGCTCCTGTGGGGACGCCGGTGAGGGTCGCCTTGCCAGCAGCATCAAGTACGCCATGGCGGATCGAGCCATCAGCGAGAATGGCGCGATAGCGCGCTCCGGGAACCGGCTGGCCGTTGCCGTACAGGTGTTCAAGCTCCAGATTGGTGGGCTCGGTCACGGGCAGGTTGGCCAAGGGGTAGCTCAGACTCGCGGGCCCCCCAAGCAGGTGCTGCCCGCCCTTGACGTCGATCAGCCCCGGCGCATGAATCTCGATATCGCCGCCCTTAAGGCGGATATAGCCCCCGCCGCTGGTGAGCAGAATCTCTTCGGCGGCGGCGATGTGAACGGCATCCTCGGTGGAGGTGATGGTGACCTTCTTCTCGGCGGTCAGGGCCATCTCGTCAGACTGGGCCTGGACATCGACCTTGCCCTGGGCGGCGAACAGCTTGATGCCGGCGCGCTGGACAAACAGCGAGAGCTTCTCGGACAGCGAGCCGATCAGGCTACGCCCGGTGGCCAGGTTGATGTCTTCACCGCTGGTCACGCTGAGCGACTTGCCCTGCACCAGGTGCGTCGACTGCGGCGTGCTGGCGGCGATACCGGCAGGGGAGGCCAGGTGCAACCAGGGCGCCTTGAGGCTGCCGGCCTCACCCTGGCCGCCTTGGCTTGCACTCTGGGCGCTGCTGCCATCGAAGCGGTGTCTGGCGGCAGTGCTGGCGGGGCGACCGTGGCGCCCCTGGGCGTCGTCGCTGGCCTTGTGCAGGTCATTGAGGCTCGCCAGCGGTTCGGCCTGGTGGTCGACGGCACTGTCACTCAGCGTATCGGCAAGCTGCCAGGCGGCTTGCAGTTCACGCCAGGCCGGTGGCAGGTCGAGCTGTTCACCGCCAGCCCCGAGCTGGCCCCAACTGGTCAGCAGCAGGCCCTCGTTGGCACGTACGGCGCCATAGGCGTCGGTGCGCAGCTCAAAGCCGGTACCGCGAAAGTCGCCCCGCGTATTGCCCTGCTGGTGAATCAGATAGCCCAGGTTGAGCTGACTCTTGGCATGTTCGGAATTGAGCCGTACCCGCTCCTGATCGGTGGCGTCGTCAAACACCAGCTCGTTGTACTTGCCACCGCGATAGGTCTTCGACTTGAGGCCGGACAGCAGGCCGTTGGAGTGCCACTCGGGTCGCTCGTCACCGTTGTAGAGGCGTCCGGTGATCAGCGGGCGATCCGGGTCACCCTCGAGGAAGTCGACAATGACCTCCTGACCGATGCGCGGTACGAACACCCCGCCCCAGCCCGCGCTGGCATTGGGTGAGGCGACGCGCAGCCAGCAGCTCGACTGGGCGTTATGGGCGCCTTCGCGATCCCAATGAAACTGCACCTTGACCCGGTTGAGACGGTCGGTGTGGATCTCTTCCCCTTCGGGGCCCACCACGATGGCAGTTTGGGGGCCACCCACGATGGGCCGGGGGTGGTCAAGGGTCGAGCGGTAGGGCAGGAGCCGCCGCTGGGCCTCGAAGTCGACCAGAAAGTGGCCGGTCCCGGCGCGCTGATAGTCACCCTGGTGAAGACTCTGGCCATCAATCGCGTGATCCAGGCCGTGGGCGCGACGGGCGTCCGTCAGCTCCTGCTGCAAACTGCCCGGCAGGGTAGAGAGGTGAGCCGACACCGGCAGGGCGTTCTCGGCGTACAGCTTCAGCGCCAGCACTAGAAACTCGCGTTCGCTGGCATCGCCCCGGTCATGCTGGTGGTGCTGGGTCAGGGTGAAATGGCCGCCGACCTGCAGCTGGCGGGCGCCACCGGCACCAAAGAAGCGCTTGGCGCGGGATTCCAGTGCCTCGAGGCGGTTGGCGCCAAGACGCTCACCCCGATCATGGTCCGCATAGTAGTACTCGCCGGGAACGTCATAGACCTCGGTAGGAGGCAGGTTACCCTGGGCGCGGATGGTGTGCTGAGTGGTGGTGGTATCGCGCCGCGGGTGCTTGTAGTCGAAGGTGGTCAGGCTGACCCGCGTCGGCTGCTGGACCCGCGTGCCGCCCCACTGGGTGATGGCGTCCTCGGCCTCGGTCGCTGCCTGGCGATGAAAGCGAATGGTCTGGGGGGCGACGGCGGGACAGGTCATCACATCGTCGGTGATCACCAGGCGGTGGCTGACCTCGCCTGCGCCCCTGGCGCTGTCGGAGGACGCATTGGTGAAGGGGTGGTGCTCGAAATAGTAGAACAGTCCTTCCTGTTCCATCAGGCGATTGACGAAGTGGTAGTCGCTCTCCCGGTACTGCACGCAATAGCTGCGGGCGGGGTAGTCCCGGCGCAGGTCGAAGCGATATCCCCCCTTGGCCTCAGTGTGGCCGTCGAACACCGCTTCGATGATCTCGACCACCGTCTTGTCCTGAAAGATGCGGCTGTCGCGGCCAAGGCTGAGCATGGCAAGCCAGGGCACCAGCTCGAGCTGATAGTAGAAGACGCCGCCGTCTTCACCGAGCAGGGCGGCGGATTCCACCAGCCCGGAAAGCTGGCGGTAACTCCCGTCGGCCTGGCGAATCTCCAGCGTGGCGGGTTGAGCGATCAACGACTTGAGTTCGATATCACCACGCTGGGCGATCACGTCCAGACGATAGCGATAGGGTCGCGACAGCATTTCCTCCCCGACCAGGCGATGGGGAATCAGGGCGTGGCGGGATGAGGAATGGCCGGATAGCTGAAGCTTGAGCAGCCGGTGGTCCTGGGTCAGAGGGACATCAAAGGCAGCCAACAGCTCATGCAAGCGGCGGGGGGAGGGCGGGGCATTCGTGCCAGGCTGGTCAGAAGCGTCAGAGTTATCGGAAGTGCCAGAAGGCGGCTGACCGGAGGAAGGAGGTATCCACATGTCAGTGCCCTCCCGTCTTGCCGTCATTTACGAGGACACAGCCCACCCAGTGGACATTTCCCAAGCGACATGAACGCGACAACAACGGCATGCGAGATCCTCCCTGACAGCGCACGGGGCCATAGACACGGGGCTATAAACACGGAGCCATAGACACGAGGCCCTGGATGAGAAGGATCCTAAGCATTGTGAAACCGTGACGCAGCGAGGAGCTGCGCACTTTCAGACATTGCCCATAGTGGGAGCGCGAATCCGCGAAGTTAGTGACAGGTTGTGGCGGATTTCACAGCAGTTGGCGTTGCTGAGGCGATGAGAAAAACGGAAGCTGGCCGTTCGTCAAGCGCCTTCTATACTCATTGAGGTACGTATTTCATGATCCAGGAGTGTCGATACGCACCTCAAGAACGGGGGCCTGGGCTGACATTCGAGTCGCTGGCAAGCGTTGGCGGCTACTGCCGGTACCAAGGCGCCCAACCACGGGCGCTACGGTGCTCGCATAACATTTTGTTATGATTCTGAGGCTTAAGAATAATCCAGATTTTGAAATGTCATAATCGACTGTTATAATGGCTGTCCAAATTCGCTACAGCGAAGCATAACGAACATGACTGCAAGCACTGAGCCCTTCACACCTTCCGCCGACCTCGCCAAGCCCACCGTGGCAGATGCAGTGGTCGGGCACGAAGAGGCGCCGCTGTTTATTCGCAAGTCCAATCCCGAAGACGGCTGGGGGATTTACGAGCTGGTCAAGTCGTGCCCCCCGCTGGACGTCAATTCCGCCTATGCCTATCTGCTGCTGGCGACCCAGTTCCGTGACAGCTGTGCGGTTGCCACCAACGAGGAAGGGGAGATCGTCGGCTTCGTTTCTGGCTACGTGAAAAGCAATGCCCCGGACACCTACTTCCTATGGCAGGTAGCGGTGGGCGAGCAGGCCCGCGGAACCGGACTTGCAAGGCGCTTGGTCGAGGCCATTCTGACGCGACCAGAATTCACCGAGGTACACCACCTCGAGACCACCATCACGCCTGATAACCAGGCCTCGTGGGGATTGTTTCGACGCTTGGCAGATCGCTGGCAGGCCCCGCTTAACAGTCGCGAGTATTTCTCCACTGATCAGCTAGGTGGTGAGCACGATCCCGAAAACCTCGTGCGCATCGGTCCGTTCGATACCACACGTATCTAGCTCCATCACTTGATGGCGAGGCGTGTACCGACGCTTCGCCATTCTCTCCTCATTCAGATTCACTGCTTACGAACCCGACAGGAGGTCACCAATGCAGACCCAGATCCTCGAACGCATGGAATCCGACGTTCGTACCTATTCTCGCTCCTTTCCGGTCGTCTTCACCAAGGCGCAGAATGCTCGCCTGACAGACGAGACCGGTCGCGAGTACATCGACTTTCTTGCCGGTGCAGGTACCCTCAACTACGGGCATAACAACCCGCACCTCAAGCAGGCGCTGGTCGACTACCTGGCCACCGACGGCATCATTCACGGTCTCGACTTCTGGACGGCCGCCAAGCGCGACTATCTCGAGACCCTCGAAGAGGTGATCCTCAAGCCGCGTGGTCTTGACTACAAGGTCCACCTTCCTGGTCCGACCGGCACCAATGCGGTGGAAGCGGCCATTCGTCTGGCCCGCGTGGCCAAGGGACGTCACAACATCGTGACCTTCACCAATGGCTTCCACGGCGTCACCATGGGGGCGCTTGCCACCACCGGTAATCGCAAGTTCCGTGAAGCCACCGGCGGCATCCCGACCCAGGGCGCATCCTTCCTGCCGTTTGATGGCTACATGGGCAGCGAGACAGATACGCTGGATTACTTTGAAAAGCTCCTGGGTGACAAGTCCGGCGGCCTGGACGTGCCTGCGGGCGTGATTGTGGAAACCGTTCAGGGGGAGGGCGGTATCAATGTCGCCGGGCTCGATTGGCTCAAGCGACTCGAAAAGATTTGCCGCGACCACGATATCCTCTTGATCATTGATGATATCCAGGCGGGCTGCGGCCGCACCGGCAAGTTCTTCAGCTTCGAACACGCGGGCATCACACCGGACATCGTGACCAACTCCAAGTCGCTGTCCGCGTTCGGCCTGCCGTTTGCCCACGTCTTGATGCGTCCCGAACTCGACAAGTGGAAGCCCGGCCAGTACAACGGTACCTTCCGTGGCTTCAACCTGGCCTTCGTGACCGCTGCAGCGGCCATGCGCAAGTACTGGAGCGACGATACCTTCGAGCGTGATGTCCAGCGCAAGGCACGCATCGTCGAGGAACGCTTCCAGAAGATTGCCGCCTGGCTGAATGACAAGGGTTACACCGCGTCGGAGCGGGGCCGCGGACTGATGCGTGGCATCGACGTTCAAAACGGTGAGGTGGCAGACAAGATTACCGCCAAGGCCTTTGAAAACGGCCTGGTCATCGAGACCAGTGGCCAAGACGGTGAAGTGGTGAAGTGCCTCTGCCCGCTGACCATCACCGATGAAGACTTGCTCGAAGGCCTCGATATCCTCGAGCGCAGTACTCACGAAGCGCTTAGCTGAGATCCTCAGGACCGGCTCATCCTGGCTTAGCCCAGAGATAGCCACGGCCTGATAAGATCGAGGGTCATGGTGGCACCAACGTCCCGAGGGATGGTGCACCATGGCCTGTCGAAACCCCCTGACAATGGAGTGTTCAATGATCGTTCGTAACTTGGAAGAAGCACGTCAAACCGATCGCCTGGTCAAGGCAGAAAACGGTAACTGGGACAGCACCCGACTGATGCTCGCCGATGATGGCGGTCAGTGCTCGTTCCATATCACGCGTATCTTCGAAGGCACCGAGACTCACATCCATTACAAGCATCACTTCGAGGCGGTCTACTGCATCGAGGGTGAAGGTGAGGTCGAGACTCTGGCCGACGGCAAGATCTGGCCGATCAAGCCAGGTGATATCTATATCCTGGACCAGCATGACGAGCACCTGCTGCGGGCCAGCAAGACCATGCACCTGGCCTGTGTCTTCACACCAGGACTGACCGGCAAGGAAGTGCATCGCGAGGATGGCTCCTACGCTCCGGCCGATGACTGAACGGTGTGATGGCCATAACAGCCAAGCACAACAGCGGCGCCCCTGGTGGGCGCCGCTGTCGTTTTGAGATCCCAACGTTGGCGCAGATTGAAACAAGACGCCGTCACTGACGTCGCTGCCAATTCGGCCACGACGTCTCGTTGGATCCGTCGCTACGTCAGGCAATTTGCAAATTGTGCCAAAAAGTTGGGCAGCCCCCCTATACTTTGCTTCACACCATCTGATGGAAGCGCTGACCATGCCTGCCCGTTGTCTTGCTGCCGACTACCGCTACCCCCGCCTGGAAGGGCGCCCGTCCCGTCCTTGGCTATCGGTGTTCGCAGCCCCGTTGCTCCTTTCGATCACGGCCTCCGCCCACGCCTCAGAGGGCGCAAGCAGTATCTATGTTCCCGGGGCCTATAACGATTTTGCTGCCGGGCTTGCTCCGCCGCCCGGCGTCTACGCGCGCAATGATCTGGTGCGTTACGAAGGGGAGATCGGTGCCAGACCTTTGGGCGGTAGACTGGATGCGGGCCTTGAGCAGACCCTGTGGTTCAACCTGCTGAAGCTTACCTGGGTCACAGACGTGGAATGGCTGGGGGCTACCTACATTGCTGGCATCAACATTCCCTATGTGTTTGATGTCAGCGTAGATCTCAACGCCGAATTTGCCGGGCAAGAGCGCTTCAGCACGGGCAGCAATGATGGCTTCGGTGACCCGTACCTGGTGCCCATTGCGTTGAATTGGGCCAACGGCGCGCATCACACCACCGCAGCGGTGGGAGTGAATATTCCGGTGGGACGCTACGACGAAGATGATCGCATCAATCTGGGGCGCCACTACTGGGCCATCGACCCGACAATCACCTATAGCTGGCTACCGGCAAGCGGCTGGGACCTGTCACTGACGGCTGGCATCCTGTTCAACTTCGAGAACGATGCCACCGATTATACGACCGGGGACGAATTTCACCTGGATGTGTTGGCCGCCAAATATGTGACGCCGGGTTTCGGCCTTGGCGTAGCCGGTTATGTCTACGAGCAGCTGGAGTCGGACTCCGGGCCGGTGCCCGACCGTCTGGATGATGGCTTCCGCAGCAGCGGAGCAGGGGTGGGGCCGGCCTTCATGAAGAGTGTCTCCCTGGGGCAGACACCGGTCACGCTGATCGGCAAGTGGCTTCACGACGTGTCCTCGGAAAATCGCTTTGACGGCGACACGGTCTCCTTGTCCGCCGCCTGGGCCTTCTAGAGCCCTTGAGCAGGGCTGGAAGGCTGCTTGAGACACGCTTCGGTCCAGAAACTAGCGCACATGCCAATGGTGATAGCCGCGTCACTTACCGAGCACCACATGACACCAGGGCGCTCCTGCTTGCGAGCGCCAGGCTCAGGCCAGGCCGTGCCCATATCGGCTCTGGAATTGCGGATTTACAACTATTGACACCTTGCGTGTTTCCGCTGCCCACCAAAGGTCACTGGTGGTGTCTGGCATCGGCGCGCTGCAGCTTGGACTCGCCGAGGCTCCGTAACTCGCCGAGATAACACTCGCGCTCATATGTCCCGTTGCTGGCTCACGGGAAGACCTTGCACTTTAGTCAAAAGATGTTATTTGCGACTTGCGATCTGGATGCTCAAGACACTACTTTGTCATACATAATATAACAACGTCAGGTGTGAGCCTGGCGCCGGACGGAGGGCCGCAGGGTAGGGGCATTCCTCCGGGCCAGAGATGACAACAACAGCAATAACGTCGATACGAGGTCTCGCCATGTCTTCTGCACGTCATGCCACCAACGCCGCCATTCTTGCTGCCGTTACTGCCAGCGTGGGACTTGTTGCTACCCCCGCCATGGCGGAACAGTGGCGGGGATGGAACATTCACCCACCGGAGTATCCCAATAGCATTGCGCTCGAGACCTTTGCCAAGCAGGTCGATGACAAGACCGACGGCAGGATCACCCCCAAGGTCTACCACAATGCCGTATTGGGAGATCAGCCCGACGCCATAGAGCAGACGCGCAATGGAGCGCTGGACTTCGGCAATTTCAACATGGGACCGATGGGGCCCATGGTGCCTGCGGCCAATGTGCTGTCACTGCCGTTCATCTTTGAAAGCGAAGAGGCCATGTATGAGCTGATGGACGGCGAGATCGGTGACCGCTTCGCTGCTGCCATGGAAGAGCAAGGCTTGATCGCTATTGGCTGGTTTGGCGCCGGATCACGCAGCCTCTACAACACCGATCATCCGGTGCAGACCCCTGATGATGTCAAGGGCATGAAGGTGCGGGTGATGAACAACGACCTGTACGTGGAGATGATCGACGCTCTTGGCGGTAATGCCACGCCGATGGCCTACGGGGAGGTCTATCAGTCGCTGACCACGGGTGTAATCGATGGTGCGGAAAACAATTTCCCCTCCTATGAGTCCAGCGGTCACTACGAGGTAGCCCGCTATTACTCGCTGACCAATCACCTGGTGATTCCAGAGTGCCTGTGCGTGGCCAGAAGTAGCTGGGAGCAGCTCTCGGCCGACGATCAAGCGGCCATCAGGGAGGCAGCGGCGATCGCCACCAGCGAGCAACGGGAGCTGTGGGCCCAGCGCACCGAGGCCAGCCGTCAAAAGGCGCTTGATGCCGGCGTCGAAATCAATGAAGTGCCCGACAAGACGGCCTTCCAGACGCTGATGGAACCGGTCTATGACGGCTTCCTGAGCGATAACCCCGACCTTGCATCTCTGGTCGATGACATTCGCGCGGCGCAGGCCGACTAACCTCACGGACGCGCTGACATCGTCAGCCCAAGGAAGCACTGACGACATCAGCCGAGCGCAATGACACGCAAGGCTCCGGAAGCGAAGAAGTCGGAGCCCATGCGGCATAGGTGAGGTGTTCGAGCACCGCGCAACGCAACAACTCATGCGCTCGGGCGATGACGCCGTGTTTCCTCTGCGATCAGGCTAGGCCGGCCCCTGCATGGGGCCGGCAGGGAGGTATCTGTGTGAAAGCACCCCATCAATCGTCTTCGGCGGAGCCAGTACCCAGCGCCTCGGAAGGGTCAACGTCGACGCGCCGCGGGGCCTTTCCGCCGGCGTCGCCTGAATCCCGCTCGATTCGCTATCAGCGGCAGCCGCCGGATACGCTGGACCGGCTGCTGGATAGCCTGGCCCACGGCTGCATCATGGTGGCAGGGGTCTTGCTGGTGTTTTTGATCATCACCTTCGGCTGGTTAGTGTTTGGTCGCTACATCCTCAATGACACGCCCACCTGGGTGGAGCAATCCGCCTTGCTGTGCGTGGTGTACATCACGTGCCTTGGCACCGCAGCGGGGGTTCGCCACAACGCTCATCTGTCCATCGATCTGTTCAGGGATGCCATGCCCGGACCGATAAAGACGCTGATGCACCATCTTGCTGACCTGTTTGTGCTGGCCTTTGGCGGTTTCATGGCGTGGCAGGGCTGGCTGTTGATGATGACCAACCTGGCCCGGCCGATTCCCATGCTCGGGCTTTCTGAAAGTTGGCGTGCGGCCCCCTTGGTGATCTGCGGCGTGCTGATGTCGCTATTCGCCCTGGTCAACATTGTCCGGCGTCTCGCTGGCCACCCGACATCCACACAGGAGACCTGAACATGGGACTGGCGATCGTCTTTGGGCTGTTCGCACTCGGGCTTGCGGTGGGTGCTCCCGTTGCCTTTGCGGTTGGGTTAGCTGCTGTAGGCGGCTTCCTCTACGAGGGCCTACCACTGTTTGTCGCGTTCCAGCGGATTCTCTCTGGTATCTCGGTATTTTCCCTGCTGGCGATTCCGTTCTTTATTTTCGCCGGCGAACTGATGCTGCATGGGGGAATTTCCCAGCGTCTGGTCAGGCTCGCCTCCGCTGCGGTGGGCCGTGTGCGAGGCGGACTGGGGGTGGTTAACGTCACCTCATCGATGCTGTTCGGCGGCATTTCAGGGTCTGCGGTGGCCGACACCTCGGCGCTGGGCTCCATTCTGATTCCGGTCATGAAGGAAAAGGGCTATGACGCAGACTATGCGGTCAATGTCACCGTCACCTCGTCGGTGGCCGGCGTCGTCATCCCCCCCAGTCACAACATGATTCTGTATGCCGTGGCAGCCGGTGGCGGTCTGTCCATCACCCAGCTGTTCATGGCGGGCATCGTGCCGGGCATCGTGATGTGCGCGCTACTGGCCTTGGCTGCCTATCTGGTCGCGGTGAAACGAGGGTATCAGGGCGAGCCTTTCCCCGGCTGGCAGGCGCTGGTGGTCAGCCTTGCGGCGGCACTGCCAGGACTTCTGACGGCGGTGATCATCGTCGGCGGCGTACTCTCCGGAGTGCTGACGGTGACCGAGTCCGGTGCCTTCGGTGCGATCTACGCCATCGTCATCACCGCACTGGTCTATCGCGAGCTCAACTGGGCCTCGTTCAAGCAGGCTGTCTACCAGTCGGTGCGAACCACCGCGCTGGTGATGATTCTGGTGGGCTGCGCGTCAGCCTTTTCCTATCTGCTCGCACTGTACAGCGTGCCGGAGCTGCTCACCGAGGCGCTGCTGGGCATCAGTGACAATCCCATCGCCATTCTGCTGATGCTCAACCTGATCCTGCTGGCTCTGGGCATGATCATGGACATGGCCGCACTGATTTTGATCTGTACACCGATTTTTCTGCCCATCGCCACCCAGTTCGGCATGGATCCGATCCAGTTCGGCATCATGATGATGATGAACCTTGGCCTCGGCCTGTGCACGCCACCGGTAGGCGCCTGTCTATTCGTCGGCAGTGTGGTGGGCAAGATCAAGATCGAGCAGACCGTACGTACCATCTGGCCGTTCTATCTGGCGTTGTTTGCTGCGCTGATGCTGGTGACCTATGTACCGGCACTGTCCATGGCGCTACCCAACTGGCTGCAATGAACGCCCCTAGACCCACTGCAGAAGACGTCGGAGCATCGCCCATGAAGATAGCCAAGGTACAGACCCATCTACTGGATCATCCTCTTGACCAGGCCTTCGAAAGTGCCTCCATGCGCTTCGAGCGCCGCCAGCACTGCCTGGTCGAGATCACCTGTGAGGATGGCACCGTGGGGTGGGGCGAATGCCTGGGGCCCGCCCAGGCCAACGCGGGGGTGGTGGCCACCTATGCTTCGTCCCTCATCGGCACCAACCCCCTCGAGCATGAAAAGCGCTGGCTCGAGCTGTACAACCGGTTGCGCGATCAAGGCCAGCGTGGACTGACCATGACCGCGCTCAGCGGCATCGACATCGCCTTGTGGGATATCAAGGGCAAGCACTATGGGGCCAGCATTGCCGAGTTGCTGGGAGGCCGCTTCAGAGAGCGTGTAGAGGCCTACGCCACTGGATCCTTTCGCCGTGACGGCGTCGATCGCGTCAGCGATATCGCGGCAGAGGTCGCCGGCTATGCGGCGGAAGGCTTTAACGGGGTCAAGATCAAGATTGGCTTCAACGTCGAAGAGGACCTGCGGGTCATCGCTGCGGTGCGGGAAGCCATCGGTCCTCGGCGTCGCCTGATGATCGACGCCAACCACGGTTACGATCTGCTCGAAGCACTTGAAGTGGGACGTCAGGCGGCGGCCTTCGGGGTGGACTGGTTCGAGGAGCCGGTACTGCCGGAGCAGATAGCGACCTATCGCGCGGTGCGTGAAGGTCAGCCGCTGCCGGTGGCAAGTGGTGAAAACTGGCACGGCCGCTATGCCATGCAAGAGCCGCTCGCCAGTCGGGCCATCGACATCTGCCAGCCGGATATTTGTGGGGTAGGGGGCTTCACCGAAATGCGCCGGGTGGTGGACATGGCCGCGCTGCACGGCGTGCGGTTGATTCCCCATGTGTGGGGTACTGCGGTGTGTATTGCCGCCAGCCTTCAGGCCATGGCCGCGCTGCCACCCAACCCACCGAGACGCGAGCCTATCGAGCCCATCATGGAGTTTGACCGTACCCACAACCCCTTTCGGCAAGCCGTGGTGCTTAAGCCTTTGGAGCATGATGCCGGCTGGGTGTCGATCCCCGATGGTCCTGGGCTTGGCATCGACATCGATCGCGACGCCCTGACACGTTTCGCCCTCAAGGAGACAAACCTGTGATTCCGGCCAATACCCGTCCACTCGAAGGACGCCACCCTCGGCTGGTAGCCCCGGCAGGTGCTACCGACTGTCACGTGCACCTGTATCTCGAGGGCTTTGAAGCTCAGCCAGGCGGACCGCCGATCAAGGAACTGGCGACGGTCGACGACTTGCGTCGCTATCAACGCTGGATGGGGCTGGACCGTGTGGTCGTCACCCAGTCCAACGCTTACCAGTTCGACAATGGCGCCTTGCTGAGCTCCCTCGACCAGCTCGGCCTTGATAGTGCCCGTGGTGTGGCCGTGGTGGCCCCCGATACCTCGATGAGCACTCTGGAGCAGTGGCACGCGCGAGGCATCCGTGGTGCCAGGATCATGAACTTGCCCGGTGGCGCCGTGCCGATCGCTCAACTCAAGCAGATCGAGCCGCTGATCCGTCCACTAGGTTGGCACTTGATGGTGCAATTCAATGGCCGAGAGCTGGACCAGCACTTGCCAACCTTACAAGGCATCGACTGCCCGTACATCATTGACCACATCGGCAAGTTCATGGATCCAGTTCCCGCTGATGACCGCCGCGTAGACGCGATTCTGCGATTGCTGGATCGGGGCAATGCCTGGTTCAAGATCTGCGCCGGCTACGAATCGAGCGTGACCGGAGGACCCCACTACGAGGACGTGGGCGCGATTGCTCGAAGGGTGATCGCCCACGCGCCAGAGCGAATCCTGTGGGGCAGCAACTGGCCACATGTCGGCGTGCCACGGGAGCAATACCCGGACGACCCTGACCAGCTGGATATTCTGTTGAGCTGGGCAACACAAGCGCAACGTCAGAAGATCCTGGTCGATAACCCGGCCACGCTGTATGGGTTTGCCAGCTGAATGCTTGAGAACAGGCTTGTCGGCAGAGTAACGGTGGATGGACCGGGCCGTGAATGGGCATGAGCATCAGCACGCTCAGCCTGGCCGGGATTGAGATAACCGTCGAGACATTCAACGGGCGTACAGATCAAGGAGACTGACATGCTGAATCGACTACTGGTAACCGGCGCAGCGGGTGGACTGGGCCAGGCCCTGCGACCGCACCTGGGCCGTCTTGCTCGCCACGTTCGGCTGTCCGACGTGGCGGAACTACCAGGCGGGTCAACGGCAGATAACGAGGAAGTCGTGCGGGCAGACCTCGCTGATGGTGCTGCGGTCATGCGCCTGGTCGACGGCTGCGACGGCATTCTTCACCTCGGTGGCGTTTCGGTAGAGCGCTCCTGGCAGGAGATTCTGCCCGCCAACATCATGGGTACCTATCATCTCTACGAGGCGGCTCGGCAGCAGCAGTGCTCGCGCATTGTCTTCGCCAGCTCCAATCATGCCATCGGCTTCTATCCACGCACCGAACGTCTGGATGCCCGGGTTCCGCACAAACCGGACTCTTTGTATGGGGTGTCAAAGTGCTTCGGCGAGGACCTGGCCAGTCTGTATTTTGACAAATTCGGGGTGGAAACCCTCGCCGTGCGGATCGGCTCCTGCTTTCCAGAACCGGCCGACACTCGAATGCTGGCGACCTGGATGAGCGTCGACGACTTCGTGGCATTATTGGAGCGCGCCTTCGTTGCACCCAAGCTCGGCTATACCGTGGTGTATGGCGCATCCAACAACGCCGAGCAATGGTGGGACAACCGCGAGGCGGGATTCTTGGGCTGGGTACCCAAGGACAGCTCGGAGCCCTGGAGAGCCCAGACGGAGGCAAGGGAAGGGCGCCTGGACCCGAACGACCCTGCCGTGCGCTTTCAGGGCGGCAAATTTACCGCCCAGGGCCACCCGGATGATTGAACCAATGGGCACAGTGGCGCATCGCCAAGGCGGGCGACCCTGTACCAAATAATGAGGAATGTCGGCGGTGATCGCCTAAAAGACCCGCCGTCAACACCCTGTTACAATGACGCTTTGCGGAAAGACGTGCGTCCTGCATGCGCACTGAAGAGGAATCGACCATGGCAGCCAAGCCTGTACCCCGAACGGAACCGGTACCGCTCAACGTCAAGAAGCTGACCCGTGAGGGCAGCCTTTCCATGAATGTGGCTGACCAACTGGAGGGGTTGATCACCGCTGGCACCATCTCTGTAGGCGAAAAACTGCCCACGGAGAGCGGTCTGTGCGACTCCTTTGGCGTCAGCCGCACGGTGATCCGTGAAGCGGTGGCCCATCTGAAATCCCTGGGCCTGGTCGAGGCCAGGCGTGGGGTTGGCACCACCGTTATTCGCCAGGCGCCCGCAGAAGCCATGCCAGCGAAGCGCATCAGGCCGACCACCGTAGAAGATATCCTGCACGTGCTTGAACTGCGCTTGAACCTTGAGCCTGCGGCGGCGGCATTGGCCGCCGAGCGCCATGAGCTGGCGGATGTCGATCGGCTTAAAGAATCTCACCAAGCCTTCGTCAAGGCGCGCCAACAGCACAGTCAGGCACGCAACGAGGATTTCGACTTTCACCATGCCATCGCTCAGGCGACGCACAACCCGTTTTTCCCCCAGGCGCTGGAACAGCTGGATCTGAGCGCCATTCCGCGCTCGAAACTCGCGTCCAGCGAAGTCAATGCCGAATCCAGCGTGACCTATCTAAAGCGCGTGGAGGCGGAGCATCAGGACGTGCTTGACGCGATCCTGTCACGCCAGCCCGATGCTGCCAGAGCCGCCATGGCACGACATCTGGAGCGCGCCCGCGAGACCTACCAGCAGTTCAAGGAAAAAAAGTAGGAGGGTTAGGGAGTACGCTCGAACACCAGTGTGACTTCCCCGAGCGTCACACCGAACTTTGACATGGTGGTGCGATTGATCAATCGACCGTCTGGCTGCAGGTACATCCAGTCATCCATGGTGAAGGTGATGTCCCGCTCGCCGACACGAACCTCGAGTGGGTAGCGCATGTGGAAGGCGTGACCCGCCTGACGTGCCATGACAACGCCCTCGACGTCGCTGGCACGGCCTTGCCAGCGTCCACCGTCACCTCGCTCGAAGGTCCACACCCGACGGTCCTTTTCACCGTCCGCGTAGGTGAATCGCTCATCCAGGGTCAGGGTATCGCCGTCGACGCGACCTTCAATGTCGACGGTGAAGCGTCGCTGCACCTCGCCGCTGTAGTCTTGGACCATGCCCCAGGCTCGCGTCTGGCCGTCGAAGTACTCGGCGATATCGAGCCGCGGCGTCGTTCCAGCGTAGCGTGCGACGTCGACATTGGCGCAACTCACCAATATCAGAAGCACGGCCAGCCCGGCGACCCATCGGATTTTACTGTACATTGCAAAGATCCTTGTAAAAGTGTCGTACAGTAAATATAGGGAATAACGGGTGGGACTGCCATCAGTGAGCCATTCTTCTATAGTTCGCATAATCTATATTATGTTAAATACGCAGTGTGAAGGGAGATGTGGAAAGCATCGACCTGGATAGCCCAGACCCGAAAACGCTGGATCCAGAGATACCAGGCTTGATCCAGAGATACCAGGACTGGTGGCATACCTTGAGCTCAGGCATCGCCTTGGGTAGCTGCTTTAAGCCAGCGAATGGCCCGCGAATGGCCCGCGAATGGCGAGACAGCACTGAGCCCTACCCTGGCCCGTCCTTCATCAGGGATCAATGCCAAGAGATCCTTTGCACGCGATCACTTCCGCTCGAAGCTCGATCGCTGGTCTACCAGGAAATCAATCAGTGCTCGGATCTTGGCAGGCATGTGCGCTCGCGATGGCACGTACAGATAGAACCCGGAAAAAGGCTGACACCACGGCTGCAGTACCCGAACCAAGGTTCCGTCCGACAGTTGCTGACGGACGCACAGATCCAGATGCTTCACCAAGCCGACCCCTCTGACTGCAGCATTCAACATGCTGTCGTCATCATTGAAGATCACGTTTCCTTTGGGTTCAAACACCAGGCTTCGCCCGTCTGGCTCTGGTGAGGTAAAACCCCAACGATCGATCGCACCGCTTGACGCGAATCGATAACCCAGACAGTTGTGCTGGACGAGATCGGCTGGCGTCGTCGGGATACCGTGCCGCTTGATGTACTCGGGAGAGGCAACGATGGCCATCTCGATCGGCGGTGTCACCGGCACAGCCACCATATGCTCATCCAAGCTCTCCCCGAGACGCAATCCGGCATCCATCCCTTCGGAGACGATGTTGGAAAAGCCATCGTTCATGACGAGCTCCAGTCGCAACTTTGGGTAGCGAGCGAGAAATTCGTCCATTCGAGGTTCCAGCAACAGTCGGGACGCGACCCGGGATGTATTGATCCGGATGACCCCCGACGGCTCCGCCTGGGCCTCGCCCACTTCTGAGACGGCCCGCTCAATGGACCCCAGAGCTGGCTTCAGCGAGTCATAAAGTCGCTGCCCTTCTTCAGTCAATGACATGTTCCGAGTGGTTCGATTCAACAGACGAACGTTCAGCTGCTGCTCCAGAGTCTTGAGCTGCTGGGACAGCGCGGCACGCGACACTTCCATCTCGGTGGCGGCCCTGGTGAAGCTGCGATGGCGGGCAATGTGGAAGAACCACACCAGTCCCGGGTATTGCGTGGGATCCAAGGGCATATTGGTAACCGTGACTTAACAGTCATGTCATTATAGAGCCGTTTATCGAAAACAGTAGAGCTCCTAATCTTGTCGGTATTGAGCGGTACACACCCGATGATCCCGATAGGAGCCTCAGCATGAAAAGCGTCAGCATCCCGACCCTCAACGGCCAAGGTACCACCCTCGCCGCGGATATTCATTTCCCTGCCGGCTTCGATGACGGCAAGGCTTATCCCGCCGTAGTGGTCTCGCACCCTGGTGGCGGCGTAAAGGAGCAAACCGCCGGCTTGTACGCCAAGCACCTGGCGGAGGGCGGTGTTGTGGCCATCGCCTATGATGCCTCGTATCAGGGTGCGAGCAGCGGCGAGCCCCGCCAGCTGGAGAACCCCCACGTGCGCACCGAAGACATCAGCGCCGTGATCGACTATCTGACTACCCAGTCTTACATCGATGCCGAGCGCATCGGCGCTATGGGGGTCTGCGCCGGCGGGGGCTACACCGCTAACGCCGCCATTAACGACCGCCGCATCAAGGCGCTGGGTACCGTGAGCGCGGTGAATATCGGCCAGATGTTCCGCAACGGATGGGATGGCAGCGTCGCCGATGCAGATGCCCTGCCGCTGATTCAGCACGGCTCACAGGCCCGTACCGAAGATGCTGGCAACGGTGATCTGGCCACCCTGCCCCTGGCACCGATGCGCCGTGAAGACGCGCCGAACGAGGAACTGGCAGAAGCCTGGGAGTACTACCACACCCCGCGCTGCCAGCATCCGAATGCGCCCGGCTTTATGACGGCTCGAAGCCTCACCCAGATCATCACCTACGATGCCTATCACAAGGCTGAGGCCTTTCTGACCCAGCCCCTGCAGGTGGTGGCCGGCAGCGCGGCGGGCAGCAAGTGGATGAGCGATGACCTGTATGCGCGCGCCGCCAGCCAGGACAAGCGCTTCCATGTGGTGGAGAACGCCAATCACATGTCGCTGTATGACGTACCCGGTTACGTCGAGGAAGCCGTATCGGTGTTGGCCCCGTTCTTCCGGGAAACACTGTAAAGCCAGAGCTTTCCAGAGCTATCCAGACCAATGAGAAGGCGGGCGCCAAAGTGCCTGCCGGGTGCTTCAGCTACCACTCTTCTGTCTGTCAAACCTCACCATTCGTGAAGGAGTCCGTCATGAGCCATGTTCAGAACGTCAGCTACCAGAATCTCGGCTGGGAAACCTCGGCTGATCTCTACCTGCCGCCGGCCTTCGATGAAAAACGGCGCTATCCGACCATCGTCAGCACCCATCCCATCGGCAGCTGCAAGGAACAGACGTCCGGCAATGTCTACGCGAAGGCGCTCGCCGAGCAAGGCTTCGTAGTGCTGGCCTTCGATGCCAGCTTCCAGGGTGCCAGCGGCGGCGCACCACGCTATATCGAAGACCCGGCGATTCGCGTCTCCGACATCCGTTTCGCCATCGACTATCTGGTCACCCTGCCCTATGTCGATGCCGAGCGGATCGGCGCCATCGGCGTATGCGGTGGAGGTGGCTACACCATCCATGCAGCGATGACAGATCATCGCATCAAGGCTCTGGTCTCAATCACGGGGGTGAACTTCGGTCGACTGATCCGCGAGAGCTTCAGCGAGTTCGACCCGATCGGCGCGCTTCAAGCCATGGCCCAGCAGCGCACGGCAGAGGCCCAGGGCGCACCACGTCACATCATCGACTATCTGCCGCCGTCGGTAGAGGATGGCCGGAACAACGGTATCAACGACATCGACGTGCTGGAGGCCACCGACTACTACAAGTCGCCCCGCGGCCAGCAACCCAATGGCGCCACCAGTGGGCTGTTCTCTTTCAACAGCGCCGCGATGGGCTGGGACGCCTTCCTGCAGGCGGAAGTACTGCTGACCCAGCCGTTAATGGTGATCATCGGCGACAAGCCCGGCGGCTTCGGTGCCTATCGCGATGGTTGGGAGATCTATGGCCGCGCCGTCTCAAAGGATAAGCATATTGTCGTCGCCGAAGGCTGGTCGCACTACGACCTCTATGACCAACCCGAACCGGTGCGGCAGGCCCTCGACGCCCTGGTGCCGTTCTTCAGGGAGCGACTGTGATCCCCAAGCGGTAATCCCCTGCACATCGCTCTCCCACGCTCGCTCCGGTGAGAACACCGGGGCGATCCCTCTACAAGGTGCACCTGGTGGCCTTGGACAACCCGCCAAGGCAGGCGAGGAAACCCACGTCCGGAAGGCCATGGATATGTCACAAGACCCTGCCAGGAATGCAATCCCCAATAAGTTATGGCACATCATCTGCACCACACCAGGATGGTTTCCTCGGCATGAAGGGGCCTGACAGTGCTGTAAAAGCCAATTGAGTATGAACCCGGCATCACTGAGCAGACAAGACAGCGCGAATATCGCTCAGTGATCCTGGTTCTGAACGAGAGCTGAAACCGATAATTGGCACAACATTTACCTTAGAGTGCTGATATACCGAGCGTTGCTGACGGCTTGGTCGGTAGCTATGTTCACTTACATGTTGCGAGGACGCCCGTGCTGGGCTGGATATGACGCACGGACTTCGCTCCTGCGACCTTCCCGCGACGCCGCCAGTGCGTCTCGCCTTCACCAACCACGCACCCAGCGGGACTTGAATCCTCCTTTCGCCCATGTGCCAGCATGGACAGCGCAGGCATCGCTCCTTATCATCCCTTCAATTTGGTTCATTCGGATGCGTCATTAGGGCGCAGGCCGTCAGCCAAACCTTTTTGCCGATGCCGATACAAGGACGCTAGCGTCATGCCTCTTCGACCGACCTGTATGATTCCTCTGGCCGCCGCTGTCATGCTGGGAGGCTGTGCTCTGGCACCGGTCGATACACAACCGCCCCCCGAGCCTCTTACGCCGGCAGAATTTCACGCTGAAATGCAGCGGCTGGAAACCCGCCTGGCCGGCCAGTGCAACATTACCGAGGATGTGCTGAGCGCCCAGCGCGCCCAGGACCTGCGCATGACCGCCGATATCCGTGAAGTCGGCAGTCTGCTCCGCGGCGTCCGCAGCGACCTTGAGGCATTGGACCGAGACACCTCACAGGCCAATGTTCAGGTTGCCCAGTGTGAGGCCTCTACCGAGTCTGGCATCGACAACAAGGAGCTGCTCGGGCGCAGCGAGTGGGTCGGCTTGCCCAACGTCGGCACGTATCTGAAGGCCAGAATCGACTCCGGGGCCAACACCTCGTCGCTGTCCGCCACCGATGTCACCACCTTCGAACGAGATGGTGATGAGTGGGTTCGTTTCAAGCTTGGGCTGAACGACAAGGACTCTGTGGTCGAATCGGTGCGAGACAAGTGGATCGAAGCACCGGTCAAGCGCAATGTCACCATCGTTCAGGCCAATGGTGAGGAAAGTCGTCCGGTGGTCAGCCTGCTGATGACCCTTGGTCCCATTCGTGAACAGGTAGAGTTCACCCTCAATGACCGTACCCACCTGAGCTACCCGGTGCTGCTTGGGCGGCGATTCCTGCTCGACATTGCCGTTATTGATGTGGCTCGCCACTACCTGCACGACCGCCCCGAATTCCCAGGAGGGGAATCCGCCAGCGAAGCTGCTGATGAAGAAGCGGCCGATCGTGATGATCAGGAACAGCCCTGACCGAACGCTGTGTGCCAGCCCTCAGCTGGCTGGCCTTTCGCTCCCGTTTAAGGAAGACCCATGTCCAGATTGCCCTTTTATCTGATCGTCGCCCTGCTGATGGTGGTCGGCATCGCTACAAGCATCCATCGCCACGTGGAATTCGAGGTGCCATGGACCCCGGGTGAACAGCGCCAGGTCTGGGAAATCGAGGCTCAGGTCACCTTTGATGGCGATGGCAAGCCGGCCAAGGTGGACATGGCTCTGCCCTCCTCCCAACCGGGTTTCCGGGTGCTGACTGAACACACCGCGTCCCCGGGCTACGGGCTTGCCTTCCTGCAGCAGGATGGCGCGCGCCGTGCGGAATGGTCCACCCGTGAAGCCAGCGGTGACCAGCGTCTCTATTACACGGCCCAGGTCCTGGTGACCGAAGGCGGACGCAAGGCATCAGAGCCGCCTCCGCCTCCGCCCGTCAGCGATGTGGCGTGGCAACGGCCCTACGATACTGCCGCCCAGCAGGTCATCGACCGTGCCTGGGACCGCTCCTCGGATGCCTTCACCTTCGCCCGGGAACTGCTGAGCGAATTTGCGGACAACCGTCAGGGCGAGAACGCCCGTCTGCTGCTGACTCAGTTTGATCGTGTCCCCCTCGCCGTCCGTCTGCTCAACCAGGCGGGAGTTGCCGCGCGTGAAGTCAACGGCCTGATGCTCGAGAGCGGACGCCGCCGCCAGAGTCTGACTTCCTGGATCGAAGTCTACGACGGTGACCAGCGCGCCCTGTTCAACCCTGCCACCGGTGAACAGGGCAAACCCGACAACCTGCTGATGTGGGAAAGCGCCGGCAACGCTGTTCTGGAAGTGGAAGGCGGCAGCGACTCGCGGATTTCCTTCTCCATGCTGGTCCGCAATCAGCCCGCTGCGGCAGCGGTCAGAAGCCAGCTGGCGGAAGACAGTGACACCCTGCTCAACTTCTCGATCCACAGCCTGCCGTTGGAAGAACAGGCGCTGTTCCAGACCATCCTGCTGATTCCCATCGGCGCTCTGGTGGTGGTGCTGCTGCGGGTACTGGTGGGAATCAAGACCTCGGGCACCTTCATGCCCGTGCTGATTGCCCTGGCCTTCATCCAGACATCCCTGCTGACCGGCCTGATTGGCTTCCTGCTGGTGGTAGCGGTAGGCCTGGTGATTCGTAGCTACCTGTCGCACCTGAATCTATTGCTGGTGGCGAGGGTGACGGCGGTGATCATAACGGTCATCGCCATCATCTCCATCTTCACGGTCTTGTCCTATCGATTCGGGCTCAATGCCGGCCTCACGATCACCTTCTTCCCGATGATCATTCTGTCCTGGACCATAGAAAGAATGTCCATCCTGTGGGAGGAAGAAGGCCCCAAGCAGGTACTGATTCAGGGTGGTGGCAGTCTGCTGACAGCGGTGCTGGCTTACCTGGCCATGAACAATCCCTGGATTCGCCATATCACCTTCAACTTCCTCGGGCTGCAGCTGATCCTGATGGCCTTCATCCTGCTGCTGGGCAACTACACCGGCTATCGCCTGCTCGAACTCCGGCGCTTCAAGCCGGTGACGGAGGACTGATTCATGCGTGATTGGACCAGCCCAGGCAAGCTGAGGGCCAAGGGGATTATCGGTATGAACCGGCGCAACATCCGCTACATCGGCCGATACAATAGCCGCAAGCTTTACCCCCTGGTGGACGACAAGCTCAAAACCAAACTGCTCGCTCAGGAGTATGGCATCACCACCCCCGAGTTGATCGGCACGGTGTCTACCCAGTTCGGCGTCAAGCGGATTGGCGACATGCTGGCGGGCCATAATGGCTTCGTCATCAAGCCGGCCAAGGGCAGCGGCGGCAAGGGCATCCTGGTGATCGAACGTGTCGAAGGCCGGCATTTCATCAAGCCAAGCGGCGCCGAGCTCGATATCGAGGACATCGAGAGGCACGTCTCGAACATCCTCTCCGGTCTTTACTCCCTCGGCGGAGCACCCGATGTGGCGCTGGTCGAGGCGCTGATCAACTTCGACACTTCCTTCGCGGCTTACACCTATGAAGGTGTGCCGGATATTCGCGTCATCGTGTTTCAGGGATATCCCGTCATGGCGATGATGCGCCTGTCCACTGCTGCTTCGGATGGTAAGGCTAACCTCCACCAGGGGGCAGTAGGCGTCGGCATCGATATCGCCAGCGGACGAGCTGTTCGCGGCGTCCAGTTTGACCGCGCGCGCACCGACCATCCCGATACCGGGCACGAGTTGGCCAGCTTGCAAATTACCGGCTGGACCACCTTGCTGGAGCTGGCCTCCGGCTGCTTTGAAATGACCGGTCTTGGCTACTTGGGTACCGATATGGTGCTCGACCGAGATCGCGGCCCGATGCTGCTTGAGCTCAACGCGAGGCCAGGCCTGGCCATCCAGATGGCCAACGGTGAGGGGTTGCGTCGTCGCCTGGACCTGATCGAGGCACAGACAACGTCGCGCAATGCAGCCGAACGGGTCGCCTTCGCCCAGCACCATTTTGCTCGCCAAGGAGAGCTGCAGGACAGCCCAGCCGAAGCCATCTGACCCGCCTGCTTGCTGGCTCGCACCTGAGCCAGCAGGTAGACTGACATCTGGATTTGCACTTTTAGGCCCCCATGACCGATACCGCCCTGCTGCAACAGGCTGAAGAACACTGCGCCCGACGTGGTGTACGCTTCACGCCGATTCGTCGCCGCGTGCTCGAGCTTATTGCCGACGCCTGCGGTGGACTGAAGGCTTATGATCTTCTGGACCGGCTGGCCAAGGACCATGCGGCCGCGCGGCCGCCGACGGTCTATCGTGCTCTGGAGTTTCTGATCGAACAGGGGCTGGTCCACCGCATCGAGTCCTCCAATGCCTATGTGGCATGCCCGTGTCCTGAGCATGCTCATCGCTTTCAACTGCTGATCTGCCGTCAGTGCGGGCTCGTGGAAGAACTGCATCTGGACGATATCAATGAGGAGTTGTCCGCACGAGCTCGATCCCTGGGTTTCAAGGTACAGCGTCAGACCATCGAGCTTCACGGCCTGTGCCAGCAGTGCCAATCCCGCGGCGACGATAGCTCAGCCCACAATGGAACCTCTACCCATTCCACCGACAACGGAGCCCCATGAGCGATTTCATGAAACGCCTCGAGAGCGAACCCAAGGACAGCTGCCACTCCCTCGAAGAGGTGCTGAACCACGTTCGTTTCAATGGGGACGGGCTGCTGCCTGCCATTGCCCAGCAGCACGATAGTGGCGAGGTGCTGATGATGGCGTGGATGAACCGCGAGGCCCTGCAGGAAACCCTGAGCACTGGGCGCGTATGCTATTACTCACGCTCGCGCAGCAAACTGTGGCGCAAAGGGGAGACCTCCGGGCAGCAGCAGCATTTGAGAAGCGCTTCGCTGGACTGTGATGGCGACACCCTGCTGCTTCAGGTCGATCAGACCGGACCTGCCTGTCACACCGGACGTCGTAGCTGCTTCTACGTGGGACTGGAGGACCAGCAGGCGCGCATCACCAGCGCCCCGCTGATGGACCCCAATGAGCTCTACAACAAGAAGTGATGCACGCCGTGGCAGTCAATCAAGCACTGCCCAGGTGAGCGATGGTAACCGGGTCGACCCTCACACGGGCGAGACGGGCACTCCGGCACAGCATGGCGCCCGCCCTGCTCCGCCGCCGCCCCTTCTACAGCATCATGCAGGCTGTTGCTGTGGCGAGGAGCATGCAGACGCCTCCCCCTCGGCTCCTTTGCAGCAGACACCTGGAGAGCTAGCACTCCCCCGTCAACAGGGGATCAAGCGCTGGCTGTCACTGCCACTGCTCGGTGTCATCCGTGTCTATCAGACGGTGATCAGTCCGGTGCTGGGGCCACGCTGTCGCTACTGGCCGAGCTGCTCTCACTACAGCCATGAAGCCATCGTCGTGCATGGCCCACTGCGGGGTGGGTGGTTGGCAGTGAAACGCATACTTCGCTGTCATCCCGGTGCCGAGGGTGGCATCGATCCCGTGCCGGGCGGGCCCAGTGAACAGCTGTGTCGCGATGATCCTGAGCTGGATGATCATTTTCGGCCTCGCCCTTAGCGGAACCTATAGGGAGACACTGCATAAATGCCTACGCAGACGAGTCGCGGCGCTTGGCGGGCCTACGCAACACTCCCTTGACTCTGCCAAGCCCGGCGGAGCGACAGCTTTCGTGTATCTCTAGCGCTCGACCTTGCCGGACCGTTACGCCGCCTCTTGCTCGGCGACGCGATAAATCCTCTGCAGCATCGCATTGAGTCCGTTACTACGGGTCGGCGACAGGTGCTTGTCGAGCCCCAGATCCTTGAGAAAATGAGGACTGGTGGCGAGGATGTCGGATGGCGTGCGCTCATTGTAAATCCGCAGCAGCACCGCAATCAGCCCAGATACGATAGCCGCATCCGAAACGGCAGCGAAGTGCAGCAGGTCGCCCTGACGCTCGTGGCGCATCCACACATTTGACTGACAGCCCTGGATCTTTAGCTCATCCCGCTTGTCTTCTTCAGCAAAGGGCGGCAGCGCCTTGCCCATGTCGATGATGTACTGATAGCGATCCATCCAGTTGTCGAACAACTCGAATTCTTCCAGCAGCTCCTGCTGGGCCTGTTCCGCGGTAGTGGTCATGGAAACTCCCTGAAATAGCTCGCGCCAGTATACCTTTACCACGCCCCCGGCGTCGTCCCTCCCGCGGCCACCCTTCTACTGCGAACATGAAGACCAACCGCGGACATGAAGACGACAGCGAGCGTGCTAGACTGTAGCCGCTTTACCCCCAGCGATGAATGCATGGTATCGCTATCGGCGATAAGCCAGGCTCGGAAACGCTCGACCATGCTCCATTGTCGGTAACATCGGATACCTGGCCACAACGTGGTGACTCGCTGTGATGCGTCGACTTGATGTCTCGGTCGTAATACATCGGGCATGACAACCCGGTTATAACGGCCGGGTATTCGCCACTCGTTCTGGCAAGTAGGTGTTAGCGGCCCGGTTTCACGAGCTGGGCTTTTCAGAAACGGGCTTTTCAGAGCTGGGCTTTCAGAACTGGGCATTTTAGAACTGGGCTTTAGCGCCGCCACGGAGTCTATATGGCAGAACACCCTCCCGAAGGACCGGGAAAACGACAGCCCCGCGACCGTCGGCTTGCCGCTCTCGAGAAGCAACTTGACCGCTACCTGGAAGACGCTCGCTCGCGCCATGCCTTGGCTGGCAAGGAAACGCCTGAGCACGAACGTGGGCTGACATCGCAGCAACTGGAAGACATCATCGCGCACCTGGCCGCCCAGCGACGGGCCAAGCGTGCGGCAATCCTGACCAATTTGCTTGACCTGGCGGACCGAGCAGGCACCACCGTGGGTGCATTGTCCTTGATCGCCCTGTTCTTTGCCGACAAGGACAGTCATGCCACCCTGGTCGTGGCCAACACCGCAAAGCCGCTATGGGGTGCCTGTATTGGCTTCGGGCTCGCACTCGTGGCATCCTATGCAAAGGCCCTGCTGACCTGGAGGGATAAGTAATGACCTTTCACATCGCCATGCTGATCATGCTGGCCGCCACACTGGCACTTGCCGTGGCAGCCTACCAGCTAGATCGCGGCTACAAGTCAGACGTCAAGGCACTGACCGAGCACGCCGATCGCTATCTCGCGCGTAAGCGCGGCCATTTCAGGCCCTGAAACCGTTCTGTCAGATTGTTCCTGAAACCAGTCCTCGTAGAACCCAGCCTCTGAAATCCCAGCCAGACGCCTGGCCATGCTGGCCATGGCTAACGCGTCAATCGGTGCAGGGACTGCTGACGGTGCCACTCTTCATCTTCCGAGTGAAGGTAGATCGCCGTTGTGTCCAGGCGTGAATGACGCGCAGTCTCAGCCAGGTAGCGCAGCTCCACCCCGGCCTGGGCCTGATGGGTCAGCCCGGTATGCCTCAGCCAGTGTGGCGTAGCCTCGCGCAGTTGGGCAACGTAGCGCGCCTCACCGCCCTCCTCTTCCAGCGCCTCTGCTGCCTCGCGAAAGGTCTGGCGAATCATCCGATAGAGCTGGTTGTCGCCCAGCGGTGTCTGGCCATCGAGTCGACGCAAGATCGGACCTTGCGCTGTGCCCAAGGCATCTGACACTCCATAGAGCGAGCGGGCTTCCTCCAACAGCTCCTGCATGTCTGGTGGTACCGGAATCTGGGCAAACTTTTGCCCCTTGCCGACGACCTGCCACCACCACCGCCCCTCTCTCGAAACGATGTCATCAAAGCGTGCGGCGCTCATTTCGCTGATGCGCGGGGCCAATAGATAGCCAAAACCCAGTATCAGCCTGCGCCTGAACCAAAGGTAGCGCATGCGCTGCGTCGCCAGTAAAGGCAACGGGCGACTCGCCCAGGACCATAGCCAGTCCCATAACGCACGCTCCAGATAGCGTTCGATCCTGCGCTGGCCATTATTGAGCCTCCGCCGCTTGTCGCGCATCAATCGAAACGGATTGCGCGACAGCCAACCGGCCTCCACCAGCCAGGCCATCATGCCCTGCAGGATCACCAGGCTCTGGCGCCGACTCGACGGTGACAGAGGCCCGCGAAAGGGCCTCCAGCGTGGATCTTGGCGCGGCCTGGTCGGCCCAACCCAGTGCTCCGCAGGCACCGGGTTGGCCAGGAATCGTTCGAACTCGTCGATGTCGGCGCGACGCAAACCCGCGAGGACCTGCTGGCGCTCGGCCAGCCACAGCAGCAGCCGCTCAGCCTCCCGTCGGTAGGCCCTGAGGGTTTGCGGGCTTGCCGCGTACTCCTGCAACCAGCAGGTGACAGCCTCCCAGTCGTCATTAGCCTCGATTAGCGCGCCTGGGCGATCCGCCTCCCGCGCTGCCAGCCACTGAGAAGACTCCGCGCGCCAGGCAGCCATGCCACCTCCGCCAGATCTGTCGTTATCTGCCATTGATAAAGCCCGTCACCACCATGGATTGAACACCCTCCCTGCCCCTTCCATGCTGCCCCTACAGCGACAATTATTCAAGATAAGGCGCGTAATCTTGATTTTTCAGGCGTTATCATAAATATTATTACGTTTACGTATGTAGTGTAATTACACTAGAATCGTCGCATGCACAGCGCTGAGGCGATGGGCCGCGGTCGCCGCCGTGGCCAATGGACACACTGGATCGTAGTCAGCACCCCCGCATTCAGGCATGATCTGCCGCTGGCGCTAACATGCCCGCTCAAGGAGACCCCGATGGCCCGCACAGGGATTACCTACGACGACGTACAGCGAGCGGTGGACACTCTGCTGAAGCAGCAGGAAGCCCCTAGCGTTCAGAAGATCCGCGAAGTGCTTGGGACTGGCAGCTTCACCACCATCAGCGAGCATCTGCGCGAATGGCGGTCTCGGCGTGAGGAGCGGCGTGATGTGCCACCGCCTCAGGGGATGCCCGCAGAACTCGTGTCACTGGCAGAAGAGTTATGGACCAAGGCACAGGAAGCGGCAGCCGAGAACCTCGCCCATTACCGCCAGGAAGCTGACCGTAACGTCGAGGCGGCACTGGAGAAGGTCGCTACCGCCCACCGTCGCGCGGAAGACGCGGAGCAGCGCGAGAGCGCCCTTGCTGCCCACCTTTCCTCGGTGGAAGCGCGCCTGCAGGAGGCTGCCAGTGAGGCGGCTCACCTGACATCGGCAAAGCAGGGACTGGAGGAGCTGCTGACCAAGGAGCGCGAGCGCCGTAGCCAGCAACAGGATCAACTCGAGCGCCTGCAACAGGACAAGGAGCAGGAAGCAAGGGAATTCCAGCGTGCGCTGGAGGAGCAGCAGCAACAGCAGCGCGAGAAGCTCGCCCAGGAAGAGCAGCGTCACGAAGCGGCAGAGGCACGCCTGATGGCGATGCTGGACGAAGCCCGTCGCGAGCGACAGGCGCTGGAGAAATCCCATGCCCAGCGCTTGAAGCAAGCCGAGCAGCGCCACGACACGCTACAGCAGCAGCTACACGCCCTGCGCGGGGAGCTTGCGGATGAGGAAAAACGGCATCGAGAAACGCAGCTGGAGCGATCTCGTTCGGAAGAGGCGCTGCGCGCACGCGGACATGAAGTGGATTTGCTCAACGAACGCATCGAGGAGCAGCGTCGCCTGATAGCGAGCCACACAGAGCGACTGAAGGGACTGGAAGAAAAGCTCGACGAGAAGATCTGGGCGCTGGCTCGGCAGCAGCGGGAGCAAGATGCTGCCTCACCAAATGATGAATCCAAGCTCAAGCGAGACCAAGGCCGCGACAGCTGACGCGCCCTGTGCTCCATAAAAAAAGCGCCGCTCCAGAGAGCGGCGCTTTTTGCATTCGGCATACAGATGGGTGACGCCGATGCCTCGCCAGCCATCGCGGCCGACGATCAACTGAGCATGACTTACCGATAATAGGCGTTGGTGGTATCGGTGTGATCGGTGACGTCACGGATACCGGCAAGCTCGGGAATCCGCTCCATCAAGGTCTTTTCGACCCCTTCCTTTAGCGTCAGGTCGACCGCGGCACAGCCCTGGCAGCCACCACCGAAGGCCAGCACGGCCACCTGATCGTCGGTCAGCTGGATCAGCTTGATCTCGCCACCATGGGCGGCCAGGCCCGGGTTGATTTCGCTGTACAGGATGTAATTGATACGATCCTCGAGCGGGCTGTCGGCATTGACCTTCGGCATCTTAGCGTTGGGCGCCTTGATCGTCAGCTGCCCACCCATGCGATCCGCATTGAAGTCGACAACGGCCTCCTCCAGGAACGGAATGCTGTTGGCGTCCAGGTAGACGGCGATCTTGTCGAGCTCAAGCCGCTCGTCACTGGGCTCTTCCTCACCCGGACGACAGTAGGCCAGACACGTTTCTGCGTAGGGGGTACCCGGCTGGGTGATAAAAATCCGCACCGCAATACCGTCGACGTTCTGCTTCTCGAGCAGTTCGGCCAGGTAATCCTGTGCGCTGTCGGTGATCTGGATGTTCTCGCTCATGGCTCTCTCACTGGTTCGCCCCGCCTTGACTCAAGGCTCGTGGCCACTGCGGGTTGGATGACTGCATGGTAAGCCCAAGCTGGCCCAGACTCAATCCCGAGTAAAACACTCAAGAATGTCTCGCAACGGTGAACGGATCCGGCATCGCGACAACAGCGCCATTGCCCCTGCCGCCACGGCCAGCGCTTTGGTAAGATGTGCGCCTTTCGAACGGATCCCCCGGCGACTTGCCATGTCTGCGCCAATCACATGGGGGCCGAGCCACGCCAACGCAAGCGGTGGCATATAAAAAATTCTGCGTCAGTCGACCTGACTAGCGTCCAGCTGGAGACCCACCTTCCCATGGCCGTAGCCGCACCAACCGCTCAGACCGCCCGCCTCGTCGACAGCCTTTCCCAGCGCATCCTCATGCTGGATGGTGGCATGGGAACCATGCTGCAGAATGCAGCGCTGAGCGAAGAAGAGTTTCGTGGAGAGCGTTTCAAGGACTGGCCCTCGGACGTCAAGGGTAATAACGATCTGCTGGTCCTGACCTGCCCGGACCTGGTATCGCGGATTCACCGCGACTACCTGCTGGCCGGCGCCGATATTCTCGAGACGAATACCTTCAATGCGACCCGCCTGTCGCAGTCCGACTATGGCATGGAAGCCCTGGTGCCCGAGCTCAACCGCGAAGCGGCTCGTCTGGCCCGCCAGGTGTGTGATGAGGTCGAGGCGGACACTGGGGTAGCTCGCTACGTCGCCGGTGTACTGGGCCCGACGTCGCGGACGGCGTCCCTGTCTCCAGACGTGAATGACCCCGCCAAGCGAAACGTGACCTTCGATGCTCTGCGCGACAACTACCGCGAGGCGGCTCTGGCATTGATCGACGGTGGCGCCGATCTGATCATGATCGAAACGATCTTCGATACCCTGAACGCCAAGGCCGCGATCTACGCGCTGGAGGAGATCTTCGACGAAACCGGCCAGCGCCTGCCGGTAATGATTTCGGGCACCATCACCGACGCGTCAGGCCGCACCTTGTCAGGGCAGACGACCGAGGCATTCTGGAACTCCGTGCGCCACGCCCAGCCGCTGACCGTGGGCCTCAATTGCGCCCTGGGCGCTGAAGAGCTGCGGCCGTACATCGAGGAGCTGTCCACCAAGGCCGACACCTTCGTATCGGCTCACCCCAACGCTGGCCTGCCCAACGAATTTGGCGAATACGACCAGACGCCTGAAGAGATGGCCGCCATCGTGGCCGAGTTCGCACGCAGCGGCCTGGTGAATATCATCGGCGGCTGCTGTGGCTCCACACCGGAACACATTGCGGCGATCCACCGTGCCATCAAAGACCTGACGCCGCGTCAGATTCCACAGCGCAGCCGCGCCTGCCGCCTGTCAGGCCTCGAGCCGTTCAACATCGAACATGACTCGCTGTTTGTGAACGTCGGTGAGCGCACCAACGTCACCGGCTCGGCGCGCTTCAAGCGCCTGATCAAGGAAGAGGATTACACCACTGCGCTCGAGGTGGCACTTGAGCAGGTCGAGAACGGCGCCCAGGTGATCGATATCAACATGGACGAGGGCATGCTCGAGTCCAAGGATGCCATGGTGCGCTTCCTCAACCTGATCGCCGGGGAGCCGGACATTGCTCGCGTGCCGATCATGGTCGACTCCTCCAAGTGGGACATCATCGAGGCGGGCCTGAAGTGCATTCAAGGCAAGGCAGTGGTCAACTCGATCTCGCTCAAGGAAGGCGAAGACGCTTTCCGCCACCAGGCCACCGAGTGTCGCCGGCATGGCGCCGCGGTCGTCGTCATGGCGTTCGATGAAACCGGCCAGGCGGACACCTTCGCGCGCAAGACGGAGATCTGTCAGCGAGCCTACAACGTGCTCGTCCATGACATCGGCTTTCCTGCTGAAGACATCATCTTCGACCCCAACATCTTTGCCATTGCCACCGGCATCGAGGAGCACAACAACTACGCCGTCGATTTCATCGAGGCCACCCGCTGGATTCGTGAACATCTGCCCCATGCCATGGTCTCCGGCGGCGTATCCAATGTGTCCTTCTCGTTTCGCGGTAACAATCCCGTGCGCGAGGCCATCCACTCGGTCTTTCTGTACCACGCCATTCGCGCGGGCCTGACCATGGGGATCGTCAACGCGGGGCAGCTGGCGGTGTATGACGACCTGCCCGAAGCCCTGCGTGAAGCGGTCGAGGACGTTGTCCTAAACCGCCGTGACGACAGCACTGAACGCCTCCTCGATATTGCCGATCAGTACCGCGGCGATGGCTCCAGCGGCGACAAGAAGGAGGATCTGGAGTGGCGCAGCTGGGAAGTGGAAAAACGCATTGAACACGCGTTGGTGAAAGGCATCACTGCCTTCATTGAAGAGGACACGGAGCTGGCCCGCCAGAGAGCCAGCCGCCCTATCGAGGTCATCGAAGGGCCGTTGATGGACGGCATGAACGTGGTGGGCGACCTGTTCGGCGCCGGCAAGATGTTTCTGCCCCAGGTGGTCAAGTCGGCGCGAGTGATGAAGCAGGCCGTCGCCTATCTGATCCCCTATATCGAAGCGGAGAAGAGCGAGGACACCCAGGC
This sequence comes from Halomonas litopenaei, assembly GCF_017303055.1. Lineage (GTDB taxonomy): Bacteria > Pseudomonadota > Gammaproteobacteria > Pseudomonadales > Halomonadaceae > Halomonas > Halomonas litopenaei_A. Next base: position 787,226 of record NZ_JAEKJT010000001.1, read on the forward strand.
CAAGGGCAAGATCGTCATGGCCACGGTGAAGGGCGACGTCCACGACATCGGCAAGAACATCGTCGGTGTGGTGCTTCAGTGCAACAACTATGAGGTCATCGACCTTGGCGTCATGGTGCCTGCCGACAAGATCCTGAAGACGGCCCGTGAGGAGAACGCCGATATCATTGGCTTGTCCGGACTGATCACGCCGTCCCTGGACGAGATGGTGCACGTGGCCAAGGAAATGCAGCGACAGGGCTTTTCGCTGCCGCTGCTGATCGGGGGCGCGACCACGTCAAAGGCCCACACCGCGGTCAAGATCGAGCCCCAGTATGATGAGCCGGTCATCTACGTGACCGATGCCTCGCGCGCCGTGGGCGTCGCGGGTCGCCTGCTGTCTCCTGGCCTCAAGGAAAGTTACGTCAAGGAAGTGCGTGAGGAGTATGAAAAGGTACGCGAGCGCAACGCCAAGCGCCGCCCCAAGGCAGCGGACCTTTCCTACCGTGACGCCTGCGCCCGCAAGCCCGTGCTGGACTGGCAGGGATACACCCCCCCGGCACCGACCTTCACCGGCCTCAAGGTCTTCGACGACTATGATCTTGACGACCTGGTCGCACGGATTGACTGGACGCCTTTCTTCATGAGCTGGGAGCTGGTCGGCAAGTTCCCGAAGATCCTGGACGATGAGATCGTCGGCGAGGCTGCACGCCAGCTGTTCGACGAGGCTCAAGTCATGCTGCGCAAGTTGATCGACGAGGGGCGCATCAAGGCCCGCGGCGTGATTGGCCTGTGGCCGGCCAATACGGTGGATGATGATGTCATCGAGGTCTACGCCGATGACAGCCGCAGCGAGGTGATCGAACGACTGCATCACATTCGCCAACAGACTACCAAGAACCGCGAGGGGGTCTGCTATAGCCTGGCAGACTTTGTCGCCCCCAAGGACAGCGGGACGCCGGACTGGATCGGTGGCTTCGCCGTCACCGCAGGACATGGCGTCGAGGCCCTGTCCAACGAGTACAAGGCCCGCGGTGATGACTACAACGCCATCATGGTTCAGGCCCTGGCCGACCGCCTTGCGGAAGCCTTCGCCGAACTGATGCATGAGCGGGTACGCAAGGAGTTCTGGGCCTACGTACCGGAAGAGCAGCTGGACAACGAAGCGCTGATTGCCGAGAAGTATCAGGGTATTCGACCGGCCCCTGGCTACCCTGCCTGCCCGGACCATACCGAGAAAGCCACCCTGTTCCGCTTGCTTGATGCCCCTGCCAACAGCGGACTCGAGCTGACCGAAAGCTTCGCCATGTGGCCCGCCGCAGCGGTATCCGGCTGGTATTTCTCGCACCCGCAGTCAAAGTACTTCTCTACCGGCAAGATTACCCGCGACCAGGTAGAGACACTGGCGACCCGCAAGGGCATGGCGCTGGACGAGATGGAGCGCTGGCTCTCGCCCGTGCTGTCCTACGACACCTGATGCGCGTGGCGTCAACCTGCAAGCTGCTGCCAGAGCTCAGCCGCTGGAACATGATCCTGCGGCTGGCGCTCCCCATCATGGCGGGCATGCTTAGCCAGAGCCTGATGAACCTGGTGGACGCCGCTCTGATAGGGCGGCTAGGCGAGACGGAACTGGCCGCCGCAGGGGTGGGAGGGTATGCCATGTTCATGGTCACGGCCTGCCTGTTTGGGCTGTCCTCCGGAGTCCAGGCCCAGGTTGCCAGGCGTCACGGAGAGGCGGATGTCAGCGCGGGATCTCGCGATCCTCGTGCAGAACCCCTGGTATCTGGACTGGCGCTGGCCGCCCTGCTTGGTCTGCCTCTCATGCTGCTGTGTCTATGGCAGGCCCCAACCCTCATCGGTTGGCTGAATGATGATGGCGCCGTCTCTGCTCTCGCCGTGAGCTACTTTCGCTGGCGGGTGATAGCGTTGCTGCCGGTGGCCATGATCTTCTGCTATCGAGGCTACTGGAACGGTATCCAGCAGACCGGGCTGTACCTGCGCATCATGCTGATCATGCAGGCGGTCAACCTGGTGGCAAGCGTTGGACTCATCTTTGGCTATTGGGGACTGCCGGCCATGGGCGTGAGTGGCGCTGGCCTGGGCAGCAGCCTGTCGCTGTTAGTCGGTCTCGGCATCTGGGCCTGGCTCAGCCGCCGCGCGGGAACGCCCCGTCGCCCCTGCCCCAGGACACTGGCAACGACGCTTCGCCTCGCCACCCCACACTCCTTTCAGCAGCTCTGGTTTGCGGCCGGCTACGCCGTGCTATTCTGGATTCTTGGCCAGATCGATACCGCCAGCGTCGCGGTCGGCCATGTTCTGGTCAACCTGTCGCTACTGTTGATTCTGCCGGGTGTTGGCCTGGGCATGGCGGCGATGAGTCTAGTGGGGGAAGCGCTGGGCAATGCCTCGCCGGAAAAGGCCCATCGCTGGGGCTGGGACACGGTCAGGGTGGCCTGGCTACTGCTCGCCCTTCTGGCCCTCCCCATGTTGACGATTCCCCACGCCGTCCTGGGCCTGTTCCTGCACGAGCCCGACCTGATCACGCTCGGGGTTGCCCCGTTGCGGTTGACCGCCATGATGATCGTGATTGACGCCGTCGCCCTGGTGTTCACCCAGGCATTGCTGGGTGCCGGGGCCAATCGCACGGTCATGCAGCTGACCCTGGCGTGCCAATGGCTGGTGTTCTTGCCGCTGGCCTGGTGGTTCGGCGTCCATGAAGGTGCTGGCCTATTGGCGGTATGGTGGTGCCAGCTCGGCTATCGCGCCCTCAATTCACTATGCTTTGCCATCATTTGGCAACGTCGCCGATGGCAACAACTGGCGGTATGAGGGTATGCTGACAAGCCTCTTATTACTATTTTCACCCAAACTATAAATATTTATTCTTTTATCGCATAATGGCGTGCAGGTAGAGTAACCCGCAACGTCCCGTCATTCCCTGGCTGCAGGAAAGCGCAGAATGTATCGCTACGACAATCATGACCAGACCCTGGTCGACGAACGCGTCGCACAGTTCCGTGACCAGATGCGTCGCTATCTCGAAGGCAAGATCAGCGAGGAAGAATTCCTCCCGATTCGGGTGCAGAACGGTCTGTACGTGCAGCGTTACGCGCCCATGCTGCGCATCGCGATTCCCTACGGCATGCTGGCCTCTTACCAGCTGCGCAAGCTCGGTGAGCTGGCTGCTCGCTATGATCGTGGCTATGGGCATTTCACGACGCGTACCAACCTTCAGCTCAACTGGCCGAAGCTGGAAGACGTGCCTGACATGCTGGCGGAGCTCGCCAGTGTGCAGATGCACGCCATCCAGACCAGCGGCAACGATATCCGCAACACCACCACCGACCAGTTCTCCGGCATCGCCGGGGACGAGGAAGTGGATCCGCGGCCTTGGTGCGAGCTGATTCGCCAGTGGTCGACCTTCCACCCGGAGTTCTACTACCTGCCGCGCAAGTTCAAGATCGCGGTGACCGGCGCTGCCCAGGACCGTGCTGCCATTCAGGTGCACGACATCGGCCTCAAGCTGTGGCGCAACGACGCCGGGGACGTGCGCATCAAGGTCCTCGTCGGAGGCGGCCTGGGGCGTACCCCGATGATTGGCGAGACGCTCTGCGAAGACCTGCCCTGGCAGCATCTGCTGACGTACCTGGAAGCGGTACTGCGGGTGTACAACCAGTTCGGTCGCCGGGACAACAAGTTCAAGGCGCGCATCAAGATTCTGACCAAGGCCCTGGGCGTCGACGAAATGCGCCGTCGGGTCGAGGAAGAATGGGCGCACCTGAAGGACGGCGTGCAGACCCTCAATCAGCAGGCAGTGGACGACATGGCCGCTCATTTTGTCGATCCGCCCCGCCGTGACGTGGACGCATCGGCCATCGAGGCCTTCGAAGCGTTGCGCCGCGACAACCGCGCCTTTGCCCGTTTCGTGACCAACAATGTGACCGATCACAAGGTGCCTGGGTACAAGGCCGTCACGCTGTCTCTCAAGCGCAGCGGACAGTCGCCTGGTGACGTCACCTCAGAGCAGATGGCGCAGATCGCCGATCTGGCTGACGACTACAGCTTCGGCGAACTGCGTGTGACCCACGAGCAGAACCTGGTGCTGTCCGACGTGGCCGTGGACCAGATTGAGGAGCTGTGGCACAAGCTGGAAGCGCTTGGCTTGGCCAACCCCACCGTGGGCACCCTGGCCGATCTGATCTGCTGCCCTGGCGGTGACTACTGCGCCCTGGCCAACGCCAAGTCAATTCCGGTGGCTCAAGCCATCCAGGAACGCTTCGAAAGCCTCGACTTCCTGTATGACCTCGGCCCGCTGGACCTCAATATCTCCGGCTGCATGAACGCCTGCGGTCACCATCACGTTGGCCATATCGGTATTCTTGGTGTCGACAAGAAAGGCGAGGAGTACTACCAGATCTCGCTCGGTGGCAGCCAGGGCAACGAAGCGTCATTGGGCAAGATCCTTGGCCCCTCGTTCTTCCGTGAAGACGTGCCGGACGTCATCGACAAGGTGCTCAAGGTGTATGTTGGCGAGCGTCAGCCCGACGAAGCCTTTATCGACACCTATCGCCGTATCGGCCTGAAACCCTTCAAGGAGTTTGTCTATGCAGCCTGAAGCCACCCTCCAGGACACGCCCCAGCGTCCGCTCATCAAGGAGCGTCGACTGGCTGAGGACTCCTGGGTTCGCCTGGAAGACGAAGCCTCTGCCGACCAGCCCAGCAGCATCGTGCGCCTGGACATCTGGCTCGCCGCTGAGCGTCGCGACGACCTGGCCCCCTGGTTGCCCAGCGACACGGTGCTGGATGACGATACCGTGGCCGAGCTGCGCAAGGCGCCACTGATCGCCATCGACTTTCCCAAGTTCACCGATGGTCGCGGCTACACCCTCGCGCGCGTGCTGCGGGAACGGTACGGTATCAGCGGGGAAATTCGCGCTGTAGGCGATGTGCTCATCGACCAGCTGTCCTATATGGCTCGCTGTGGCTTCGATGCCTTCTCCCTGCGCGAAGATCAGATCGTCGAGGATGCGCTGAATGCCTTGACCATCTTTTCCCGCCACTACCAGGTGTCTATCGACAACCCGGAACCGATGTTCCTTCGCCGCCAGCGTGAAGCGCGTGAGCGCCAGCGTGACACCGCCGTCGCCTGATACGTCAAACGACGCAGGAGCATTGAACCGCTGATGTGCCAGCACTGATCTGCTGTCACCTAGGGTTCAAGACAACAGCGCCGCCCAATGGGGCGGCGCTGTTGTTTGGTGAAGCTTATTGACGTAGAGGTTGCTTGTTACCGTCAGGGTTGGCAGCAAGTCCCCGCCGAGAGGTACTGGACACTAGGGGCTAAGGACTGAGGACTAAGGACGAGACACTAAGCACCAGAACTAGCCCCGACGTTTTTGCTGGCGTTCCCGGTTGGCCGATCGCGCACGCTCGCTCTTGCGTAGCATCACCCAGGTAGCGCCCAATCCTCCATCCCCCTCTTGCGCAGAAACAAAAGCGTGAACCTCCTCCAGCGTAGGTAGCCACTTGGCGAGACAGGATCGCAGCACATTGGCCGCGCCATCGATCTCTCGGCTGCGCCCGTGAACGATGAGCACGGAGCGAAGATCAGCAGCGTAAGCATCGCGAATAAACTGCGGCAGGCTGGCACGGCACTCGTACAACGGTCTGCGCAACAGATGCAGGCTGGCCTGCACCGGGTAGCCCCCCTGGCGCAAGCGCTCCATCACGCCAATCTGAATGCCATCTCGCCGAAACTCAAGCGGATCATAGGGAGGCACCAGGTCAACGAAGTCGTCACTCAAACCGTCCGCGCCATCGTTGCCACTCAGGGCATGGCGCCGCCTGGCGATCTGTGACTCGGTTGGAGCTGCTGGCCGATGACCTGCATCGGCACGATTCTGGCTGCGGCGCAGTGGCTGGACATCCCCCATCATGGTCTTGAAGTCGATATCGTCATGGCCATGGTCAGTTCCGCTGGCATGGAAGGAATCGGTCATGGGGCACCTCCTCGTCATCGGGTCTTTATCCTAGCAAGCCAAAGTCGATCATCGATAGACTATCGTGCAAACGCCCTGCCATCGTCGGCGCCAGGCGTCTTCTTCCCGTGCAGAACGTTGTGCACGGCTTCCTGGCCACGCTACAGTGCCAACGCTCATCCCTTTGCGGTCACTGCTTATGTCGTTGCTGTCACGCTGGATCCCTCGTCTGTGCCTTGCTCTGGTCATGGCCGGCATCCTCGGCCTTGGCTGGCTGTGGTACACCTACAAGAGCCCACTTGGCTACACGCCACCAGCGCAAGCGACAACCGTCAGTTCGGCTCGTTCAGAGCTCGACTTGGCGGATGAACATCGGGTCTTTGTCTACGGCACCCTGCGCTGGCCGTGGGTGCGCTGGCTGATTACCGGTGACGACCTAGAGACAAGCCCTGCACTATTGCGTGGGTTTGAGCGGGTTGGCCTGGACCTTGAGCCCGCGCCACAGGCCTACGTGCCTGGTCAGCTGTTACAGGTCGACGGCGACGAATTACGCGCCCTCGATCGCTACGAGCGGCTGGGCCAGCGCTACGAGCGGGTCAGGGTGGCGCTGGCCAATGGTACGCCGGCCTGGGTCTACCTGCGTCTGGATCCTCACTGACGCGCAAGTTCGTCGAGACGATGCGCTCACCCATCTCGCCGCCCAGGTCCTTCGGTGCGGGATACGCACAGCGTTGTGGGGCCCGGTGCCGGGGCATTACAATGTGAGCCCTTTCTCCTGCCGTCGGAGCTGTCATGGCCACTCTCGTCCTGCTGCATAACCCGCGCTGTTCCAAGTCGCGTGAAGCCCTTGCCCTGCTCGAGGAGGCCGGGATAGAGGCGCAGGTCCGGCGTTATCTGGACGATCCCCTGAACGGCCAGGAGCTGCGCGAGCTGATCGCGCGTCTGGATGGCTCTCCTAGGGACCTGGTCCGCACCAACGAGACCGAGTGGAAAACGCTGGGCGCCGATCGTGACGACCCGGAACAGGTTATTGCGGCGATTCAGGCTCATCCGCGTATCCTCCAACGGCCGATTCTCGATGACGGACAGCGTGCCGTGATCGGACGACCACCCGAAGACATCAAACGCCTGTTCTAGCACTCCGCGGCCATTGATCTCCGCCTTTTTCATGGGGTGAACGCCCTGCCCTCAACGCCGTTTACTGGTCAACTCAATAGGAAACCGCATGTCGGATTTGCCCTACGTACTGGTCCTCTACTATTCACGCCAGGGCGCCACACGCGCTCTGGCAGAGCGGATTGCCGCCGGCGTGGAGTCGGTCGCGGGAGTGGATGCAAGGATCCGCACGGTTCCTCCGGTGTCGCCCACCTGTGAGGCGGTAGATCCGGAGATTCCCGAGGAAGGTGCTATCTACGCCGAACTCGATGATCTGCGCCATGCCAGCGGCCTTGCTATCGGCAGTCCTACGCGGTTTGGCAACATGGCTGCGCCGCTCAAGCACTTTCTCGACAGCACCAGCGAGTTATGGCTGTCCGGTGCACTGATCGACAAGCCGGCCACCGCCTTCACCTCCACCTCCAGCCTCCACGGTGGGCAAGAAACCACGCTGATGACCATGCTCGTGCCGCTGCTGCACCATGGCATGGTTTACGCTGGCCTGCCCTACAGTGAGACGGCTCTCACCCGCACTCAAGGCGGCGGCACTCCCTACGGTGTCAGCCATCTCGCTGGGGTCCGCAGCGATCGTCCGCTGGATGAACACGAGCGCGAACTCGCCTTTGCCCAAGGCGAACGAATCGCCAGGTTGACGCTGGCGCTCTCGGCTGCCCGCAAGGCGGCATCATGAGGGCCTGGCTCGAGGAACTGGAACGACGCAAGGGCCTGGATCAGCTCACCACGAGAGCACGCCAGGTAGTGCTGGTAGGGTTTATCGCACTGCTGGCCATGATGATCTATCGAGGGTTCTCGGTAGAGGCCGACGGCAATCGATTCGGGCCGATGATCGCCTTCGTCCTGCCGTTGATCCTCTTTCTGCCTTCCATCCTTACGCGGCGACCGCGTGGACACGCCTGGCTTGCCTTTGTCAGCCTGCTGTACTTTGCTCAAGGAGTCATGGTCGCAAGCCTGCCAGGGCTGGGTGGTCGCGGCATCCTGGAGGCTGTGGTGGCGCTGGTATTGTTTGCTGGCTGTACCGCCTACGCCCGCTTTCGTTCGCGCCAGCTACGCCAAGCCTGAACCAGTTGGCATCTCCCCATGCGTCCTGGTTGGCCGTTGGCGTGGTGCAACCCGACGGCCTGGGTGTGCGCTGCCTAAACGATGACTTGGCAAGGCGACAGCGACTTTCGTGGATGCGATGATTCGGGTAGCGGCCAGCCGAACACAACTCACGTTCACTGCTTAATTGGATACCACTGGAGACACTCATGACCCGTGATATTGCGGACATCCGACGCGACTATGAAGGCGGTATTCTCGACGAAGGCAGCGTACCGAACGACCCCTTCACCTTGTTCGACGAGTGGTTTGCCCTCGCGCTGGATAGCGAACCCCAGGACGCCAATGCCATGACACTATCTACGGTAGATAGTCAGGGACTGCCCCATGCGCGGATTGTGCTGCTCAAGGGCATCGATGCCAACGGCATGGTGTTCTACACCAATTACCACAGCCATAAGGGCAGCGAGCTGGCCAATGTTCCCCATGCCGCACTGACCTTCTGGTGGCCCTCTCTGGCACGTCAGGTACGGGTGGAAGGACACGTCGAGCGCGTGGCGGAAGAAGAATCAGACGACTATTTCTCCAGTCGGCCCCGGGGCAGCCAGCTGGGTGCCTGGATCGCGACACAAAGCGTGGTGATTCCTGACCGCGGCTGGATCGAACAGCGCCAGCAACGCTTCGAAAAAGCCTACGAAGGTCAGGACATTCCTCGACCCGTACATTGGGGCGGCTATCGCGTCGTACCGGAGATGATCGAATTCTGGCAAGGGCAACCCAGTCGCCTGCATGATCGCGTGCGCTATCACCGCCGCGATGATAGCTGGGAGGTGGCTCGCCTGGCTCCGTAGAAAGAAAGCAGGCTGCTCTAGGAAGCATCTGTCGAAGAGAGTCTGTCGACAAGAACCTCGAGAGCAACCCTTCTTGAGAACTCAGGCCCACCGGCGCATGGAAGGATGCTGCGCCGGTGGCGGCGTGATCATTCCACCGGCCGTTCCAGGCGGTGCCGCTGCCAGTCACTGGTGGGCTCGTTGAGTCGCAGAACGGCATCCACCACCTGCTCCTCCATGTTGAAGCGCTGACGGAACCCCAGATGTTTCATCAGTGCCCGCATGGGATGATTGTCGATCATGATCTTGCCGAACATTTCCAGGGTACCGACACCCTTGCAGTAGCGGATCATCTTCTCCATCAGCCGACTGCCAATACCCAGCCCCTGAAGATCATCACGAATGATGATAGAAAATTCGGTGCGAATGTTGTCGGGGTCATTCCACACGCGCACCACCCCCAACATTTCCTTGCTGCCATCCTCGCACAGACGCTCTGCGATAAAGGCCATCTGGCGGTCGTAGTTGATATGGGCCAGGCGTGACAGGTCGCCTTGGCTCAGGTCGGTCTTGTTATGGAAGTAGCGAAAGCGAATACTCTCTTCCGACAGCTGACGGTGGAACTCGGTGATCAGCGGCGCGTCCTCGGCACGGATGGGGCGAAACTCCACTTCCCATCCATTGCGTAGTGTGACCGATTCTCGCAACTCCTCCGGATACGGCATGATCGCAAATCGCGCGGGCTGACCCAGGTCCATGGCGAAATCCACCGCCACCATGCCATCACGGTTGAGCAGCAAGGGGTTGATCTCTAGCCCCCGCAACCTGGGCAGGTCGGTTGCCATCTGCGACAGCGTCACCAGCACCTGGCAAAGACGCTGCGTGTCACGTTCGGGATCGCTTGAGTGCTCACGAATCAGCCGGTAGGCATGGGTGCGGCCTACCATGTCGGCCGCCAAGGTCATGTTGAGCGGCGGCAGCGATACCTGTCGGTCGGCCAGGATATTCACCTTGTAACCGCCGATGCCAAAGACGATGAGTGGGCCGAACACCGGGTCGCGAGTGATCCCGGCACACAGCTGCATGGAATGTTTGCCCCGCTGCATGGGCTGGAGACAGAATTCGCGCACCTGAAAACCTGGGAACTTCTCGGACACTTTCTCGCTGAGACGATCCATGGCGGCTGCGACGTCCTCGGGTGTGGCGATGTCCTGAATCAAGCCAGCCGACAGTTTGTGAGGATGCTGGCGGTAGCGGAATGGCCGACTGTTGCCATCATGTACCACCTTCAGGGCAAAGGGCCCCTCCATGGCTCGGGACAATTGCGCCGCGTTATCTGTGCTGTCGGGATAGAGGCTCTTAGCCACCGGCAGGCCATAGGCCTTGAGCACCTCGGCCGTCTCACTATGGGCAAGACTTTCCCTGCCCTCGGCCAGCACCCGATCGATCAGTTGATGACAGCGCTGGCGCACCTCTGCCGCAGTGGAAATGGGAAGACTTGGCGGCGTCTGCTGCAATAGCGATTGGACTCTCTGATAGTCCACCATGTGCATGAATGCCTTGACCGCCTTCTCAGGAGACAGGTAAGTGGGGATACCGGCTTCATGACAGAGATGACGGGCGTCGACAGCCTGTTCGAAGCCCATCCAACTGGTCAGCAGATTGCGCGGGAAACGTCGCCTTCCACCAATCAGCGCTTCGGCGGTGGCCCGGGAGGGCGCCAGGCGCGTGGGGGCATGAACCACCAGCACCGCATCGACGTTGGGATCCGCTGCCACCGCCTCCAACGCTGCCACAAAACGCTCTGGGGTGGCATTGCCTCCCAGGTCCACCGGATTTTCACCTGGCTTGCTGATATCCAGGTCCTGTTCGCGCAGCGCGCGTTGGGTATCATCCTCGAACTCGGCCAGGCGACCGCCGGAGCTAATCAGCTTGTCGATGGCGAGCATGGCCGGGCCTAACCCATTGGAAACGATTGCCAGCCGATCCCCTTTGAGAGGGCGCATCCGCGACAGGGTTTCCAGCGCATCATAAAGCTCATCGGAATCGTTGACCCTGACCACCCCCGCCCGGGCAAAGGCCGCATCGAAGACCTGATCGCGATGGGTGATACCCGGTGTCGGTGGCAGTCCACTCATGTCACTTTGCGCCGTGCGACCACTCTTGATGGCCAGGACCAGGCGACTGCGCGACGCATCTCGCACGGCAGTCATGAAGTGCTGGGCATCATGCACTCGCTCCAGGTGCAGCAATATCGCCTGGGTCGGCGAATTCTGATTGATGTAGTCAATCAGGTCAGGAAGCATCACATCGATGCTTTCACCCAGCGTCAGCAAGTGTGAAAAGCCAATACCTCGCCCCGCCGCCCAGTCGATCATGGCGTTGGCCAGCATGCCGGACTGCCCGAGATAGGCGACCTTGCCCCTGGGAACCGTGTGGCTCGAATAGGAGGCATTGAGGTGCCTTCCGGGCACGATCAGCCCCATGCATTCGGGTCCCAGCACGCGAATACCGGAGGCCCTGGCGGCATCGAGCATGCGCTGGCGAAGCGAGGACTTGCCGCTATGCTCATCATCCAGTTGGCTGCCTCCGGACAGCACCAGCGCAGCCCGAACGCCACTTTCGCCAAGGCGGGAAAGCAGCTTCGGCAAGCTATTGACCGGAGTGCACAGAATGGCCAGATCGACGATCTCGGGTAACTGCGATGTCCGCGCGACACAGGTGACCCCATGCACGCTGGCGTAGCCCTTGGCATTGACCGCCCAGAGTTTACCGGTGTATCCCCCATCGAGAAGGTTGCGAATGACCTGGCCTCCCGTGGAGTGCGTCTTCTCGGAGGCGCCCACGACGGCTATCGACGCGGGATCGAAAAAACGGCGCAAAAACTGGGTGCTCACGGCAAGACCTCCTGGGCGAATCGTACCCCGATGGGTGGCACCTGGCGTGCCACCCAAGCCAATAGTGGTGGAGTGTGGCGCGGTGCCCTCCGCGCGTCCACCCTTGGGTGTCACGTCAAGGGGTGTCGCCACGGTGGGCGCGTTCGACCATTGGTGACTGTCTTCCCAGGCCGTCTCACCCTTAAGGTGGCGCCATGACCGCCGGAGCCTCGCATGATTACAGCCTACTTGACCCATCCGCAGTGCCAGCGCCACGACATGGGACCAGAGCACCCGGAGAGCCCGCTGCGACTGGATGCCATCAGAGCTCAGCTGATGCGTGCAGGTGTGCTGCAGCATGCCATGCAGGCCGATGCTCGCGAGGTCACCCGGGAACAGCTTGAGCGCGTGCATGGCACTTCCTACCTGGCGCGCCTCGACGCCGCTCTGCCTGACGCCGGCCACGCCCACCTGGACGCCGACACCTTGATGAACCCCGACAGCCTGCAGGCAGCAAGCTTTGCGGCTGGGGCGGTCGTCAAGGGCGTGGACCAGGTCCTCAAGGGCAAGGCTGATAACGTGTTCTGCGCGGTGCGTCCGCCAGGACACCACGCCGAAGCCGATGAAGCCATGGGTTTCTGCTTCTACAACAACGTCGCTGTCGGTGCGGCCCACGCCCGAGCGGCCCATGGCGTGCAGCGCATCGCCATCCTCGATTTCGACGTGCACCAGTGCAATGGCACTATCGATATCTTCAAGAATGATCCCGATACCCTGATCTGTACCAGCTTTCAGTCGCCCTTCTATCCCTGGCGGTATCTCGACACTCCCTACCCCAATGTGGTGCACACGCCACTGCCTGCCGGCACACAGAGTCTTGAGTTTCGAGCTACCATAGAGCGTGACTGGTGGCCTGCGCTGGACCGTTTCAAGCCCGAACTGGTGATCATCTCGGCAGGCTTTGACGCCCATCGCGACGATCCCATGGCCGAGCTATGCCTGGACGATCAGGATTACCACTGGATTACCCAGGGCATACTCGCCATAGCGCGCCAGCATTGTGAAGGGCGCGTCGTCTCAGTGCTTGAAGGAGGCTACGACCTCATCGCTCTCGGCAGATGCGCTGAAGCCCATATGCGCGCCCTGCTGGGACTGGCCTACTCACCTTCCGCCGCCACCTGACGGCGCGCCTCCCTCCCTCTCACGGGGCTGCAAGTTACGGGCTGTGGCTTAAGAGCGGCGTCTTACGGGTAAAACAGGCAGAAGCGAAACAGGGAGGGGCTGTGTTAGCCTAAAGGAAATCAGATTTCCTATCGTGAACACCGCCATGGCGCAACATACCGATCAGGAGGCAGCGCTCGAGATTGCCTCCGGCCGCAAGGCCTTCGTTGAACCCCTCCGTCTTGGTGAGCGGCTCAAGGAAATACGCCTTGCCAACCAATGGACGTTGGAAGATGTCAGCCAGCGCACGGGGCTGGCCCGCTCGACGCTTTCCAAGATCGAAAATGATCAGATATCCCCGACCTTCACCGCCGTCCAGAAACTGATCGGTGGGCTTGGCATCGACTTGCCACAACTGCTGTCACCCCCACGCCAGCAGTCGCGCACCATGGGCCGACGCGATATGACCCGTCGCGGCGATGGTCAGCGCCACCCGACGCCGACCTACGAGCACGAGCTGCTCAGCTGCGAACTGGCTCAAAAGCGAATGATCCCGTTCAAGACGATCGTGCGGGCGCGTCGGTTCGACGAGTTTTCCGAGTGGGTACGTCATGACGGCGAAGAGTTCTTGATGGTGCTGGACGGAGAAGTCCTGCTCTACTCGGAGTTTTATGAGCCGCTGGCGTTGGCCGAGGGGGACAGCATCTACTTTGACAGCGACATGGGCCATGCACTGGTCTCTACCAGCAAGGAAGACGCCACGATCCTGTCCGTCTGTACGCGACGGGAAGCGGTGAGCGGTTAAATTCTGGTCGGCGCCAAGGCGCTAGTTGCTGGTCCGTGTGGTGACTTGAGCATCGTGGCATGCGTGAAAAGAGCCAAGGTCTCGTCAAGGAGCGCTTCTTACTCACTACCGCCTACATCGACCTACTGCCGGCGCTGAAGATCCCCCGGCCGGGGATCAGGCTTGGCATCATGGATAAACCGATCTCGCCCATGGATGATCTGCAGTCTGCGCCCCTTGGCGCGGGCAATCAGCAGCACCCCAAACCTCTCGGCAAGCTCGACACCTTTCTGAGTAACGCCTGAGCGGGATACCAGTATCGAAATGCCCATCTGCGCCACTTTGAGCACCATCTCGGAGGTCAGTCGCCCGGTGGTGTAGAAGATGTCGGGTACCTGCCCATCCCCCGGCGTTAACCACTCACGCCCGGCCAGAGTATCCACGGCGTTGTGGCGCCCCACATCCTCGACGAAGTCCAGCACCTCCTGCTGGCGGCACACCGCACAGCCATGTACCGCGCCCGCACTGCGGTAGGTGTCGTTATAGGCCCCTAGTGCCTCCAGCAAGGCGTAGATCACCGATTGACGTACCGGCTCACGCGACAGTGCTGCCATCGAGGTCTGATCCAGCAGGCGGCCGAACACCGTGCCCTGGCCACAGCCAGTGGTAACGGTACGCTGGCCCAGGCGCTGCTCGAGATCGTCGGGCTCCTCTCGCGTCACCACGGCCGCAGCCTCTACCTCCCAGTCCACCATGACAGCGTCCAGGTCCTCACGCCGCTGTATCAAGCCCTGATTGCGTAGATACCCCACCACCAAGGCCTCAGGGTCGGCACCAAGGGACATCAAGGTGACGATCTCCCGTCGATTGAGGTACACCGTCAAGGCCCGCTCTGCGGCGATCGCCTGGCGACGGGGATGACCAAATTCATCGACAACCTCGATCTCGAGTGTCGCTGGCAACTGCGCGTAGCTTCTCTGGACCTTATGCTGGCTGCTGGGCTTGCTGAATGACATGCAGACTCCTGGAGGTAGGTGGCAGCCATCGTAAGGGCGTGAATCAAATGCCTGTTAACGGCATAATGCATGTTGGGTATCATTGAATGAGCGTTCGCTGATACTGTCGTTCCCCAGAGGCAAGGATGCCGCACGGAGACAATACACCATGACTGAGATGTCCAACAGGCGACAACTCAGCCTTGACCTTGGTCACCACGACCGTATGGTCAAAGGCTTTCGCCAGCGCAACTGGGAAATCACCGGCCTTGAACCCGGAAACAGCGGTCCCTGGGTGCTGACGCTGGTGCTGAGCATGACCGAGCGTGCCGCCTACCGCTTCAACCTCGAGTCCCAGACCCCACGCCTGTTCGTTCGCGCTGGCCACAGCGACCTGCCTCCCAAGCCCGACGCGGTCACCGCGAGCCAGGATGTCGCTGCCAACTGGATGGACGGTGAACACCGAGTGCTCGCCACACCCATGCCCTTGGCCCTGCAGGCCTGGGTCGAGGCCTATCTGGCAGCCCATGGCGAAGCGCCGGCAGAGGGGCGCAAGAAGAAGCGCAAGGGCGCAGGCCGTGCCCGGGAGAACACTGCATGAGCCGCCTGTCGCGCTGGTCTCAGCGCAAGCTGGATGATCACGAAGCGCCTGACCACTTAGCGTCCGTGGATGAAACGCAGCGAACCATTGGGGCCGGCACGGCGGCCGGCATTGCGGCTGGCAACGAGCCGGAAGATGCCCCCAGTGATCGTATGTACGCTCCCGGGCACGCCGCTGTGCCAAGCCCAGCGCAAAGCCCGGCGCAAGCGCAACCGACGAAAGCTGCAGAGGGCGACGCCAGCGAGTCTGCTGCTGGCGCTGACGCCACCGCCCTGCCCGATCCAGAGACGTTGGTTCCAGGCAGTGATATACGCGCCTATCTTGAGCCTGGCATCGACAAAGCCTTGAAGCAGCGTGCCCTGCGGCAGCTTTTCAGTGCCGAGCGCTACGGCATTCGCGACGGTCTGGACGACTACGACGATGACTTCCGACAGCGCCTGACACCGCTGGCCAAGGAAACCGCCCAGCGCTTGCGCCGCTGGTGGGATAACGTCGACGACGCGACTGACGATCGGACTCTCGATGCCGATGCCGACAGTGTTGATCAAGACAGTGCTGATCAAGAGGCTGGCGACCAGCAGGCTTTTGACCACGGCATCGCCGAGAAAGACGCCGCTGGGCATGCGCAGGACCAAGCTACCAACGAGGGTGGTGCCACTCCTTCTCGCCCACGCACAGGCCGGGAGGAGTCTACCTCAGCATGCAGTAAGTCTCACTGCGAGACGCTCAGCGAAGACACAGCGAGGGGCGACGACCGGGACCTCTCGGGAGATACATCTCAACCCTGACCTCATCAACGTTTGGCCCACGTCTTCGACCAAGGGCGGTTGGCGAATTTGAGATTGACCGCTCACACTGAGTCCTAGACACATAAGAAAAAAATGATAACGACCAATACGTTCTCGACCGTGGAACAGCATGAACCAAAGAATTGCGACGATACCGGTAGACCAGGAGGTCAACCGGAAAGCCCGTGAGCGCGCACTTGCCGCCAGCTCATGGCCAGTCAACCTGGCAGCCTCCTCCGTCGGCTATCAGAGTCATGGCCATGTGCTGGCCATCGGTGACAGCCGTGCCCTGACCGCCCTGCTGGACCGCCAGGGAGACGCATCATCCCTGGCCAGCCTGACGCTGGTCGTCACCGACGCCGGACATCAAGCGCTCACGACCCATGCTGATCTGCGTGCCCATGCCGATCTGCGCGTCTTCGTGCAACCACTGCTGGGCAAACACCCTGCGGACCTGCACCTCGAGGGCTACCTGGGCAACTTCAGGTTGTGGCTGCCGACGCCCGATGGGCCTATCAACCTGGCCAAGGCGCTACTGGAACGTGACGGCCACGACCTGGTCATCGACCTATGTGCAGAGCCCAGCCTGCCTCGAGAGCTTCCTCCTCCCGGCTACTTTCACGCCCCTGTTGCGGGGGAGCAGCGCGACACCCTCATTGATGGTCTGGCTGACTGGGTTGGGGACTTCGAGAAGCCTCGCTACTTCCAGATTCATAACGATCGCTGCGCCCACTCCACACGTGGCTTTGAAGGCTGTACTCGCTGCCTGGAGGTTTGCCCAGCCGATGCTATCCACAGTGTTCCTGGAAGGATTGGCGCGCACATCGAGATTGACCCTCAGCTGTGCCAGGGCGTAGGTAGCTGTTCCAGCGCATGCCCCACCGGAGCCATCGAGTTTCGCCAGCCTCACAGCCTACGTCAGCAGGACACCTTGCTGGCGTGGCTCGATGGGTATCACAACGCTGGCGGCACGTCGCCGGTCGTGCGCTTCGTCCAGGCCGACTACACCGACCATCAACAACCTGACGCGCCTCACGTGATCGACGTGGCCCTGGAAGATCTTGGCGCCGCCGGTGCTGACCACTGGCTATCGCTGATCGCCGCGGGAGCGTGTGAAGTCCGCATTGTCGACTACCCCTCCATGCCGCCGCGCCTCGCCGCTCATCTGGAGGATCAGCTGGCTCAGGCTCGCGGACTGCTCGCGGCACTTGGACATTCTGAACAGCGACTCCAGCGTTTTGCCGCCAGCGACCCGCTCAGCAGCGATGCTTTGCCCCGCCATGCGGGATTGCCCACCCGCCTGAGCCGCCTTGACGACGACGCCGACAGTGACGGCGATGACGAGCAGGGCAAGCGCCGACGCCTCAACCGAGTGCTGGAGCACCTGGCGCTCCATGGCGAGCAGGATGGCCAGCGACACAGCATGCCAGGCGGCAGCCCTTTCGGGGGCATCGACGTCAATAGCGATGCCTGCACCCTGTGCATGGGCTGCGTCGCCAGCTGTCCCACGGACGCGCTCGCCGCGGGCGGGGACACACCTAGGCTCGACTTTCGTGAGGCCGACTGTGTGCAGTGCGGTCTATGCGCAAAGAGCTGTCCTGAATCTGCCATCACGCTGCAGCCCGGATTCTTCGCCAGCTCAGCGCGAGCGGACTGGCGCGTGTGCCACGAAGACAGCCCCTTTCACTGCATCTCCTGCGGCACCGCGTTCGCCAATCGCGGCACCATCGAGGCCATTCAGCAAAAGCTCGCCCAGCATCCGTACTTCAGCGGTGATCAGGCACGCCGTCTGGAGATGTGTCAGGACTGCCGCGTCAAGGATGTATGGCAGGAGATGGCGACCAACCCGGAGGCTCAGCTCAAGGTATGACGGCTCAACACTCGCCCACCGATATCTCGCCCGGGCAGGACGATGAGGCCCGGGCCCTCAGAGCGGACATCTATGCCCTGCTCGCCGCCTTGCTGAGAACGCCACCCGACAACGCACTGCGTGAATGGCTGGCTTCTCTCGAGACATCGACAGACGACATACGTTTCGCCCAGGCCTGGCAGCGCCTGGCGAATGCCGCCGCGGACAGTACCAGCGAAGGGCTGAAACGCGCTCACTTCGTTCACCTGGTCGGCGTCATCCAGGGCGATGTGCTGCCTTACGCCTCCTACTATCGTGAAGGCGGCTTGATGGAAGCGCCATTGGTCGCCCTGCGCCAGGAGCTGCGCACGCTTAACCTGGAACGTTCTCCCGACGTGAGTGAGCCCGAGGACCACCTGGCCGCCCTGTGCGAAGTCATGGCCATGCTGGTGGCGGAAAGCCATCCCCACGAGGCCGGTTTCTTCCATCGCCACCTGGCGCCCTGGGCCACTGACTGTGCACGGGATCTCGCCGCCGTGGCATCGCCCTTCTATGCCGCCATCGGCGCGCTGGCGTCACTCTTCTTCGAACGCGAAGGCAGTCAGTTGCAGGCTACGCCCCACCCCTCATCCCAGACCCTCGGCATGGCAACACCAGACGTTCGTCGCCAGCCCCAAGGAGCAGGAGATCAAGCATGAGTGCTACCCCCGATACACAACGACGTCGCTTCCTGAAGGTGCTTGGCGGGGGCACGATTGCCGCTGCCGGGGCAGCGGTCGTGGTCAGCCAGACGGCTCAGGCGACAGCAGAGGACAACGCCGACGCCTCATCGGCCAAGCGTGACCCAGCGTCTTCCGGCAATTACCGGGAGACAGAGCACGTGCGTGCTTTCTATGACTCTCTACGCGACTGATACCCAGGAGATCCTGCTATGCGTCTGACACGCACCTCTCACACTCCCAAGGCATCCGGGCTGGGTATCTCGCGGCGACAGTTCCTCAAGCGCAGCGGAGCCGCCACCGGCGGTGTTGCCGGCCTCGGTCTACTTGGCAGCCCGATGATGCGTCGCTCCGAAGCCGCCGAGAAAACCCCGTACAGCGACGCACCGGTAGAGACACGCCGGACGATATGTTCACACTGCTCCGTCGGCTGCGGCGTCTATGCAGAGGTTCAGGAAGGCGTCTGGACCCACCAGGAACCGGCCTTCGACCATCCGATCAATCGCGGCGCCCACTGCGCCAAGGGTGCCTCGTTGCGTCAGCATGGCCACTCGACGCGACGCCTGAAATACCCCATGAAACTGGTCGCCGGCGAATGGCAGCGGCTGTCCTGGGATGAGGCCATCGACGAGATCGGCGCCAAGGTGCTGGAACTGACGGATCAGCATGGGCCAGATAGCATCTACTGGCTGGGATCTGCAAAGTTCAGCAATGAACAAGCCTACTTGATGCGCAAGTTTGCGGCGCTGGCGGGCACCAACAACACCGATCACCAGGCCCGTATCTGCCACTCCACGACGGTGGCGGGCGTTGCCAATACCTGGGGCTACGGGGCGATGACCAACTCGCTCAATGACCTCCAGAACAGTCGTTCGATCCTGTTCATCGGCTCCAATCCCAGTGAAGCGCATCCCGTGGCCATGCAGCACGTGCTGCTCGCCAAGGAGCGCAGCCAGGCCGAAATCATTGTGGTGGATCCTCGCTTCACCCGCACCGCAGCGAAGGCCGATCACTACGTGCGGATTCGTCCCGGCTCTGACGTGGCCTTTATCTGGGGACTGCTGTGGCATATCTTCGAAAACGGCTGGGAAGACCGTCAGTACATTGAGCAGCGCGTCTATGCCATGGACGAGGTGCGCAATGAAGTGGCCAACTTCCCGCCCAGCGAGGTAGAGCGAATCACCGGCGTGCCCGAAAATGTCATGCGGGATACCGCAAGGACATTGGCTGACAACCGCCCGGGTTGCATCGTCTGGTGCATGGGAGGCACCCAGCACACCACCGGCAACAACAATACTCGCGCCTACTGCATTCTCGAGCTCGCCCTGGGCAATATCGGCAAGTCAGGTGGTGGTGCAAACATTTTCCGTGGCCATGACAATGTTCAGGGCGCTACCGACCTGGGACTGATGTCCCACTCGCTGCCCGGCTACTACGGTCTCGCCGAGGGCGCGTGGCAACACTGGGCCCAGATCTGGGGGCTGGACTACGAGTGGCTCAAGAGCCGTTTCGACCAGACCGAGTACGCCGACGGCTACCCGATGAATTCCAGCGGGATCACGGTGTCTCGCTGGATTGATGGCGTGCTTGAGGACGATGCTGATATTTCGCAGCGCACAAGCCTCAAGGCGATGTTCTACTGGGGACATGCCGTCAACTCCCAGACGCGTGGCACCGAGATGCAGAAGGCCATGCAGAAGCTGGAGATGATGGTCATCGTCGATCCTTATCCGACTGTGGCTGGCGTCATGCATGACCGCACCGACGGCGTCTATCTGCTGCCGGCCGCCACCCAGTTCGAAAGCTACGGTAGCGTGACGGCCACCAACCGCTCTGTGCAGTGGCGTGACCGTGTGGTGGAACCCGCGTTCGAAGCCAAGCCCGACCACGCCATCATGTATCTGCTTAGCCAACGTCTTGGCTTTGCCGACAAGCTGTTCAAGAACATCCAGGTCAATGGCGATGAGCCACTGATCGAGGACATCACCCGAGAATTCAACCGCGGGATGTGGACCGTCGGCTATACCGGCCAAAGCCCAGAGCGGCTGAAGGCCCACCAGCAGAACTGGCACACCTTCAGTTTCCGTGACTTGCGTGCCGAAGGTGGGCCGGCTGACGGCGATTACTACGGCCTGCCCTGGCCGTGCTGGGGCACGCCAGAACTTGGCCATCCAGGCACTCCGATTCTGTATGACACCAGCAAGCCGGTATCCCAGGGGGGGCTGACCTTCCGTGCTCGCTTCGGTATCGAGCATGAAGGCACCCCTATTCTGGCGGACAACTCCTTCAGCGCCGAGTCTGATCTCGAGGATGGCTATCCTGAATTCAGTGCCGACATGCTCAAGGACCTGGGCTGGTGGGACGAGCTGACCCCGGAGGAAAAGCAGGCTGCAGAGGGCAGGAACTGGAAGACGGATCTGTCCGGCGGCATCCAGCGTGTGGCTATCGCCCACGAGTGCGCCCCCTTCGGCAATGCCAAGGCGCGCTGCAATGTGTGGACCTTCCCCGACCCGATTCCCAAGCATCGTGAACCGCTCTATACCTCGCGACGTGACCTGGTCAAGGACTATCCCACCTGGGAGGACGTGGCCTCCCATTATCGCCTGCCGACGCTCTACCAGAGCATTCAGGAAAACGACGCCAGTCAGAAGTACCCCATCATCATGACGTCTGGACGTCTGGTCGAATACGAAGGTGGCGGCGAGGAAACCCGCTCGATGTCGTGGCTGGCCGAGTTGCAACAGGAGATGTTCGTCGAGATCAACCCTGCCCTGGCCAATGACCTGGGCATCCAGGACGGCAACATGGTCTGGGTCGAAGGTGCAGAAGGTGGACGCATCAAGGTCAAAGCCATGGTCACGCCGCGGGTGGCCAGGGAAGTGGTCTTCATGCCGTTCCACTTCGGTGGCGTGTTCCAGGGAGAAAGTCTGGCCGACCGCTACCCGGAAGGCACGGTCCCCTACGTGATCGGCGAGGCGGTGAATACGGCAACGACATACGGCTATGACTCGGTGACCCAGATGCAGGAAACCAAGTGCACGCTGTGTCGTATCGAGCTCGCGAGCTGAACCGTCGAATCGAACAAGAGATCGGGACCGGTGAACAGCCCGTCCCGACCTCCGGGAAACCAGGAGTTGCAAGATGGCCCAAATGAAATTCATGTGTGACGCAGAGCGCTGCATCGAGTGCAACGGCTGCGTTACCGCCTGCAAGAATGCCAACGAGGTCGAGTGGGGAATCCAGCGCCGGCGCGTGGTCACCCTGAATGATGGTGAACCCTCCGAAGTCTCCATCTCGGTGGCCTGCATGCACTGCGATGACGCCCCCTGCATGGCCGTCTGCCCCACCGACTGCTTCTACAAGACAGATGACGGCATCGTCCTGCACGACAAGGACCTGTGCATCGGCTGCGGCTATTGCCTTTACGCCTGTCCTTTCGGCGCCCCCCAGTTCCCTCAGCAGGATGCCTTCGGCGAACGCGGCAAGATGGACAAATGCACGTTCTGCGCTGGTGGTCCCGCGGACAGCCCGGAAGAAGAGTACGAGAAGTACGGCGCCAACCGTATTGCGGAAGGCAAGCTGCCGCTGTGCGCTGAAATGTGCTCTACCAAGGCTCTGCTGGCCGGTGATGCCCAGACCGTAGCGGATATCTTCCGCGAGCGGGTCGTCCGTCGCGGCCACAAGGACGGCGCCTGGTCCGCTATCGGCAACGGGTCGCCCTCGGCGATCGACGCAATGGCCTACGATGCGACTCAAGACCAGTGAGGAGGCCCCATGAACATGCGTGATGTCTTGAGCTGGCTGGGCCAGGGGTTTCGCTTGCCACGGCTGGCGATAGCCCTTCCAGGAATAGCCCTGCCCGGTTTACTCCTGCTGGTCGCCCTGGCCTTTGGTAGCGCTGCACTGGCTGCCGACCCCAATGCGGAGATTGCGGTCGCCGTGCCCGCCGCTGACGCAGATACCTGGCGACAGGTGAAGGATGGTGAGTCCTTCATCGATACTCGCCATGATTCCACCTACAGCCTGATCAACCAGAGTGGTGAGACCTGGCGTCAATGGCGCAACAAATGGGTATCGCCATTCGGGCTGGTGGCGGTGGGCGGTATGCTGGTCATGATCACGATCTTCTATCTGATCGTGGGGCGCAGCCAGCTCGATGAACCGCGCACCGGTCGCAAGCTGTTGCGCTGGTCGGTCTTAAGCCGAGCACTGCATTGGACCTTGGCCACCCTGTTCCTGATTCTAGCGCTGACCGGGCTCAACATTCTGTATGGCAAGTTTGTGTTCAAGCCCTTGTTCGGGGATGCGGTATGGGCGGCCATGATCAGTGGCACCAAGTTCCTGCACAACTATATCGGCCCCTTCTTCGGCATCCTGCTGATCTTCGTGCTGGCGAAATTCCTGAAGCACAACTGGATCAAGCGCCATGATATCGAGTGGTTCAAGCAGGGGGGCGGCATGATCGGGGACAAGCATCCGGATGCGGGCTTCGCCAATGGCGGGGAGAAGGCGTGGTTCTGGATGCTGGCGACGGCGGGCATGGTGGTCTTTGCCAGCGGACTGGTGCTGGACTTCCCGAACTTCGATCAGAGCCGCGACACGATGCAGTGGGCCAACATCATTCACGCCGTAGGTGCACTGATTCTGACCGCCGTTTCCTTCGGCCATATCTACATTGGCACCCTCGGCACAGAAGGTGCGTTGGAAGGCATGACAACGGGATACGTCGACGAGACATGGGCCAAGCAGCACCACAACTTGTGGTACGAGGAGGTCAAGGATCAGGCCGGTGAAGCACCAGCGGCACAGCCCCACGACGATCAGGCCGACAGCACCCCCTCCTCGTCCTCACCCTCGTGATCATCAAGGGCTATTGTCCATCGCAGTGACGGTCAAAGCTGCACATCGCTTCACACGTCGCCCCGACTCATGTTCGGGGCGACGTGTTTCTTGCGGGCGGGCTTGGCGTTACCATCATGGCATCCGGCTTTGTGCTCGACATATTTTCTGGAGAACCTCATGCAACATCTCGATGAACACACGCGCACTGAAGTGGAAGCGGCAGCCTTCCGTCGTCTCCTGAAGCACCTTGATGACAACAAGGACGTCCAGAACATCGATCTGATGATCCTGGCAGACTTCTGTCGCAACTGCCTTTCCAAGTGGCTGGTAGCAGCCGCCGATGAGCGCGGTGAAACCATCGACTATGAAAGCGCCCGCGAGTACGTCTACGGGATGCCCTACAGCGAATGGAAGGAACTCTACCAGGCAAAGGCCACGCCAGAGCAGATGGCCGCCTTCGAGGCACGCCAGCAGACCAAGCGTGACAAGCAGCAGAGCAAGGAGAGCCCGAGCTCATGAGCCACGATGCCATGATCGGATTGAAGATCGCCGTCCTCACCGTCTCCGATAGCCGAGATGAAGCGACCGATCGCAGTGGACAGGCATTGGTCCAGCGCCTGGAAGATGCCGGTCACCAGCTGGCCGACAAGCAGATCGTCATCGACGATATCTATCGTATTCGTGCGGTGCTGTCCCAGTGGATCGCGGACCCGGAGGTTCAAGTGGTGCTGACCACGGGCGGCACCGGGTTTACCGGCCGTGATTCGACGCCAGAAGCCGTCAGTGTGCTGCTCGACAAGCGAATTGAAGGCTTCGGCGAACTCTTCCGCCAGCTGTCCTGGCAGGAGATTGGAAGTTCTACCGTCCAGAGCCGCTGCCTGGGCGGCATGGCCAATCGCACGGTCATTTTCTGCCTCCCTGGTTCTACAGGGGCTTGCCGCACCGCCTGGGATGGCATCCTTGCCGAACAGCTGGACAGTCGCCACAAGCCCTGCAATTTTGCCAATCTCGTGATTGCGGAGCGCGGACAGCATGACCATTGAGCCGTCGAGCAGGCTGGCACCGATGCAGGACGCCCTGGACACCCTGCTGGAGGGCGTAAAGGCCCTCCCCGAGGAGACCGTCAGCTGCGACGTCGCCGACGGCCGAGTGCTGGCCAGGGACGTCAAGGCCGTGCTGGACGTACCGCCTTTCGACAACAGCGCCATGGACGGCTATGCCCTGCATCATGAGGATGCCGGCCGGCGTCTACCCGTGGCGCTGAGGATGGCGGCAGGATCGCCCACGGCGAAGCTTGAACGAGGCACCTGTGCACGCATCTTTACCGGTGGCGTGCTGCCACAGGGCGCGGACTGCATCGTGATGCAGGAAAAGGTGGAGCGTGACGGCAATATCGCGATCATGCCAGCGACGATTCCTGCCGGCGACAACGTGCGCAGGCAAGGGCGTGATGTCACCAGTGGCGATACCCTGCTGGCGGCGGGCACGCGCCTGGATGCCGCTGCCCTGGGGCACCTGGCAGGCCAAGGCATCGTCGAGGTGGCTGTCCACCGCCGACCCCGTGTCGCCCTGCTGTCGACCGGTGACGAGATCATTGACCCGGGCAAGACGCTAGCCCCCGGTCAGATCTACAACTCCAATCGTGCCATGCTACTCAGCTTGCTGCAGCGGTTCGGTGCCGAGGTGGTACTGACCCGCAGCGTGCCAGACACTGCCGAGGGTACTCGCGCTTGTCTGTCTGAAGCTGCCGCGATGGCCGATCTGGTGGTGTCTACGGGTGGGGTCAGCGTAGGCGAGGAAGACCATGTCAAGGCAGCCCTGGAACAGCTGGGTCACCTGGATCTATGGCGCCTCGCCATTCGCCCTGGCAAACCCCTGGCGTTGGGCCAGTTGCCGAATGCAACAGGACATGCGACACGCTTTGTAGGTCTGCCTGGCAATCCAGTCTCCAGCTACGTCGGTGCCTGGCTATTCTTGCGCCCACTGCTCGGCAGCATGCAGGGTTGCCAGCAAATGGCTGAGCTACCGCGCCTTTGGGCACAAAGCGATTTCAGCACCAGCACGGGGCCACGCCAGCACTACATGAGGGTTTCCCTCGACTTCCGTCAGACTGGCATTGCGGCGAAAGCCTTCGACGACCAGAACTCAGGCGTTCTATCTTCCTGCATCAATGCCGACGCCTTGGCCGTCATTCCACCGCACACCGAGATAAGCCCTGGAGATGCTGTCGAGTGCCTGTGGCTACGAACGTCATGAGAGACGTGGGGAGACTTCCCAGTGGCGACGGGTATCCCGCCACAGGATGGCGAAGTCTTCCCGCAGGACGTCGTAATCCTGCTCCAGGTGCGGCACCAGTTCCGCCAGCCGATTGGGACCCGATAAACGCGTACCGATGCCGGCAATCGCGCGGGTGGTGAACGCCAGGCTGGAATAGCGCCGCAACCAGTCCTCACGCACCATCACGGGCACCATCTGGGCCAGCCGCTGCGGCGCACCATGCCGCTCGAACAGTCTGTAGCAGCGATCAATCAGCTCGTCTCGCTCGCGCCACTGATCGCCGCTCAGCTCATCAGCGAGAAAGTGGTCCCACATCATGTCCAGCGCAATACCGGCAACGCGACGCCCATCTGCTGGCGCACGAGCCCTTGCGGCAGCGACTCGGGGGTGATGATCGACAAAGGCATCAACCTGGCGATGATGGAGCACGCCTTCCGCGACTGGTGCTGGCCACGCAGACAGGTCGGTCCCCTTGACGCCGTCGGCAATCAAGTTGCCGAGCAGAAAGCCGTCACTGCCCTCGCGGGCCAGCCAGCCATGAGCCAGGAAATTCACAGCCGAGCCTAGAGGCAATTGGTCGGTTTAGGCAATCCAGCAAGGCGGGCACCTAGCTTCGGCGGACTGCCCGGAAATAACCGCATGAGATAGATCGAGCTAGCCTTGTCCTGGCCAAGGGCCTTGCCCACCGCCTTTACCAGCGGGCGCATGGCTGGCGACTGCTCGTAGCGCCCGTAGAACTCGCGCAGCACGTGGAGGATCTCCCAATGCTCCTCGGTAAGCACCAGGCCCTCCCGCCCTGCCAGCGCCTCGGCGACTTCAGGAGTCCAGTCGTTAAGATCAACAAGGTAGCCCTCGGGATCGAGTCCGATGGTGCCCGTGCCAAGGTTGAGCTCCTCAGCGGTCTGTGTCGTTGCCATGATGACGCTCTCCTGCTGGACGACGCTGATGACGGTGAATACTGAACGCCATGCCTGCATGGCGCTAGATAACAATAGGTGGGGGCACTGACAGCGAGCATAAACCCCGCGAATCGCCAGGGATGGCAGCTGGCTATCACCAGACTTACTGACTCAGTACCAGCTCACCACCTTGGTGGCCTGCTCCGTCAAGGCGACAAACTCCTGGATATCAATGACGGTGATGCTATCGGAACAGGCATCGACGAGACCTCGCGACGCCAGATCTTCTCGCAGCGCGAACAGTCTGCCAGTGAGCTGAGGCCAGCGCCCAGCCTGGGCTGGCAGGCACCCCAGGACACCATCCTCTATGAGCAACAGGCAATCCGCCTCGGTCATGGCGGCCAACGCCTGAAGGTAGACTGACGAATCTAGCGGCGAGCGATTGAGGGTATGCAGAATCATTCTTGCTCCACAGGGGCGACAAATGGCAATGGTGCAATAGATGGGTGAAGTCGATGGGTGCACAATAGATGAGCCGTGACTCAACCAGCAGGATCGCTTCCGTCGTCCATAGACAGTGAACGCCTCGCAGGCCTCAGAACGTCATTACCAGCGAATGGCATGCCATCAACTGAGCGACACCGCCACTGTCGACAGCGGTGACGTCGATGACCAGCGCGTCTGCCGACATGTCGAGGGCTTCCAGACTGGCACTGTCGGCATAGCACCGATCGATGTCATACATCTCGAGCATGTCCAGCGTCGGCAGAGTTCCCTTCTGGTCCAGCGGGCCTTTGCCCTGACCTGGCATCAAGGCGGCCACGCCACTGCCCATGAACAGAAGCGATACACGGCGCCCAAAGGCGGCAGCCACCAGAGCAGCATCAAGCCCTTCCTTCAGCGCGATACCTGAATGAGGACCATGGCGAAGAATCACCAGCAGTTCTCCCGCTGCCCCCTCGTCGACTGACGTCGTTACCGTCATACCCACTCCTCCGGGTTTGTCCCTGGCCGTGACTCCGCTCGCGTCATGCGCCGAAGGTGATCAGACGGTCACAGTCAACACCAAGGTCGATCAGCTGCCCCAGTCCGGTGAGCGTGAAAGGTGGCGCAAGGCTGTGCCCGTCCTTGCCATGTCGCGCCGCCTCAGCGGCATCGATGATGCCGCGTCGAAGAGCCGCCGCAATGCACACTTCGAGCCTGACGTCATGGTCACGCTGAAGATCTACCCAGCCATCGACAATCTGCGGCTCGTCCTGGGGCGGGGTCGCCAGGCTCGCCGCATTGTGAACGCCATCAGCGTAGAAGAACACGGCTTCCAGGCGGTGACCACGCGCTATCACCGCCTGGGCGAAACGCAGTGCACTATGGGCTGCCTGAGAGCTGTAAGGCGCACCCAGCAACAGGATGGCGTAGCGCATATGTCTCTACCCCTGGACAGCGTCATCAATCACTGGCATCGGGTCTATGGCGACACGCAGCCAGCACAAAAAAATGGCCCCGCATGAGCGGGGCCACCATTCTACGATACTTGTGCCATTCCGTCCCGTCTGGATCAATCCTGGCTGACAACGCCCAGCAGTGACAGCAGGCTGATGAACAGGTTGTAGATCGAGACGTACAGGGTGATGGTAGCGAGGATATAGTTGGTTTCGCCGGCCCGATGAACGATCTCGCTGGTTTGATACAGGATCGCTGCCGAGGAGAACAGGACAAAGCCCGCAGAGACCATCAGGGACAGCGAAGGAATGTTGAAGATCAGCGCGGCAACCATGGCCAGAATCAGTACGATGGCACCCGCCATCATGAAATTGGCCAGGAAGCTGAAGTCCTTGCGGGTGATCAGCGCGACCGCCGACAGACCGAAGAAGGTCAAACCGGTCATGCCCAGCGCAGTCATGATCAGTTCAGGGCCATTCGACAGCGTCAGGTAGGCGCTGAGAATAGGACCAAGGGTGAAGCCCATGAAGCCGGTGAAGGCGAATGTCGCCAATAGCCCCATGGCGGAGTTAGCGGTCTTGTGAACCAGGAACATCAGGCCGTATGCGCCAATGAAGAACACCAGAATGTTCATCTGCTGAACGCCGAGGGCCACTGCCGCCCCCGCTGTCACCGCAGAGAACAGCAGTGTCATCGCCAGCAAGCCGTAGGTATTGCGCAAGACCTTATTGGTCGCAGCTACCTGCGTCTGGGTCTGACGACTCACCTGTGACTCTTGATAAGCCATGTATCCGTAGCTCCCTGTTTGTGGACATGCATTCGACACAGAATGCCCATGGGAGGTTCCCGGCGCAAGACGTCCACCTGCGCGGTTTCAACGAAGGGAATTCACCTGAATGGCGCTGCATCCCCGCCACACTTGGCTCGAACAGCGTTTCCTATTGGCGACAAAAAATTGCTTAGCTGCACATTTCTTGCGCAGTTTCCCCCTTGCCAATCGCCTGGGCTAAAGATTAATGACCTGGCTGACGAGGGCTCCTCGGGTAAGCCGTAACACATTGATCGCACACAACTGTTGACGTGAGAAGAAAAGCTGGTAAAGTACATCGCCGTGAGCCGGAGGGATGGCAGAGCGGTTGAATGCACCGGTCTTGAAAACCGGCAAGGGTTAACGCCCTTCCAGGGTTCGAATCCCTGTCCCTCCGCCACTTTTTCTTTAAAACCAGCCTGTTACGGCTGGTTTTTTATTTGGTCCACCATCCAGACCACCAAACCTCAAGTGGTTAGAAAAAGACCAGTTAGCAGGGATGTGTAAGGAGCGCCTACTTTGCTTCTCCTTCTACGAGGTGTCTAAGCACAACGCCGGATAGCCAGGACGGAGAAGCACGAGGAAAGGAGGCGCAGGCATGTGCCGACGACAATCGACCAAGCCCCCCACCCACCTTTTTCCAATCTAGCCCACCTGCATGGCTCGTCTAGGGCCCGCGCGAAAAATTTTCGATTTTTGCGAATGGGGGAAAGCAGTTGAAATCGGTTTAGACAGTTTGTGCGGTCTACCTCCCGTTAGAAAAGTTTAGTAGTCGCTTCAGTTTGTATCACTGTGCGCCAGCAGCGCCCAACCAACCGAATAGACCGCTCAAACTGCACACGCCCCCCCTCTCGATATGGCCGCTGGTGCATGATCAAAAAAAAATCGCCCTGTCAGCCTATCAAGTGAGCCACTCCAGCCGGAGAAGAGCCATCCTCAATACCATAGATCTTGTCTGAGGTCGGCATCTAGATCGTGATAGCGTGCTTGCGTCTCGTATGACTTCGCGACTTGTTCAAGTAGGGCTGAGGTCCTCGGCCAAGCTGTGGCTGCCATTCGCGAATACTGTCTATATTGTTCCGCAAGCTCCTGTTCCTGAGCCCCACCGTCTGTAATGCCTCGAGTCGTAAACCCACGGCTATCTATAATTTCCGAGAAGAACCCACCTTCCAAGTCATCACTAGCAACTGCCTCAATAAGATCGCAGATCGGCTCACTAGGCCATACCTCACCATCAACGGGAAGCGGGCCGTGTCGCAATACTTGACCAATATGAAGGTCGCCGCTACCAAGCCTGTTGGCTTGCTCTAATAAGTCTCTCGCCTCTCGGACCCAAGAAAAGAGATTTTCTCTATCTACACCCCCTTCTTCAGACCTCCCTGGAACATCCTTCCAGGAACGGAGTAAGTTACGAGCTGTTCTCGCCCTAGTTTTCTCTGATTCAGAGGGCTCTATAGGCTCTTCATGCTCCGCTTGATAGATCATCGAAACTACCGCAACAAAATCCTTGGGACTATTCGATAACTTACGGTGGAGCACAGGTGATCTCCGCTTATCAAACCTAAAAAGAGGAAGGCACATCCACTCCAGCGCTGCGAGCCTCTCCTCATCGAACCCATGCTCAGCTAACCGGTCAAGGTGTCGCCCTACATGGTAAGGAAACATCTGACCAAGAGGCTCATTTGTTTTGTTTTCGGCAGATGCCTCAAGAGCAATAGCAGTCAGGTCATCTAACGGGCCTTGAGGTATGTCAGTGTTGTATAGATCCAGCAACTCAACAGCTGTGTACGGCCTTCCGTACTCAATGAGTTTCCTCGCGGAGCGTAGACAAGCTTCGCCTCTCTCTGGCAGCCCATAATGTTTAACTCGGTTCCAATAAATTTTTTCGACGTCGTGACCAGCGGCTTCCGAAATATCCCAAACTTTTGGGGTGGCTGGCAGAATAGCTAGAAAAGAGGCAGTATGATCACTTGTCCAGCCAGGATGCTCCTTTACAATTTCATAAGCCCACTCAAGCCAACCGCCCTCTAAAATTGAAATTCGCCTCGCGACAAATCCCTCTGCAAGCTGAATCAAAGATTCGCTAGTTGCTATTAGTTTTTGAAATACTCTCTCCTCCTCGTCCGAAGATAGCTCGATTCCTCCTAAAGCAATACCAATCCACCTTGGCCCAAAGCCTTTGCTTATCTGTTCCGCCCACGCAAACACACTATCTATACCGCCCTTAGCGTATACCTCCCTTACAGCTTCAGTTTGCGCCTCTTGTAATGCTTCTTGTTGCTGTTGATAGTCACCTTGACCCTCGAAGGCTCTGGGACTGCCCCTAAGGAAAAGCCAACGGTGACGATAACACGGGTCTTCCGGCGTTAGATGTTCACAACTTTCTTCGAGCTGATCTAAGTCTTTAGGTGGTAAGGACCAATCTGTATCCGGGTATGCCCGATGATGAGAGACAAGATCCCGAGCTGTATCGGATAAGACCTGCCGATCCGCTTGCGATAACATCGTTGGATCTAGGCCACTCATCTTTCCAGCAATTCTCGCTCGGAATGATGACGGAAAATCAGCATACCTGCCCACGACCTCAATCAATCGTTCACTATCATCATCAGCATCAACGATAATTCGCTCGCAGGCCTCATGCACTCCCCGGACGTGTTCACCGTATAACACCGATCTAGTATCATCTGGCTTCCAATCTCTCCATTTTGGAGAATAAGGAGCCACAAAAGTCTCGTGCTTTGATGGGAGAAGCTTCAACAACAAGTCCCAAGCGACGCTTGGAACGCGTCGTCGTATTTCATCAATAGCTTGAAAACGTTCATCTAAACTAGCTGAGGTCCCGCGAATCCACAAAACGTGAATCTCACGAAGACTATTGATAGGTCGATTTGTCAAACGGCCGCCGGGGTCAACGACCGCAAGCTTGGCGAGCGTAAGCGATACCGGCACAATATAATCAGCCTTCCAGGCTAATGCCTCTAGGGCCCATAGCACCCCAGTGTGAGGCGAAGCCCCTCCCAACATAAATCCATCTGTATGATCATCGTGATCTTGAAATACGCCTGAAATAGGATTTCCACCACTCAGCCCAGCGTCTACAGCTCGCAAAAAATCATATGGCGCTGCCTCTGCAAGGGCAGGCAGTACGCCTGAGATAGTCGACCAGCGTCGACCACTTGGATCTTCATTTGCGAAACTCAACAGGCGACGGACTATAATAGCTGCCTCATCGTCTGATCGACGCCGGTCTATAAGCTCTACAAGATCTGCGGCTGATCCCATTAAGGCAATGGTATCAGCAACTCCATCCATAATATGTGTAGAGTATGGCCTAACTTCCCCAATAATAGGTGCCATAAACCGCTCTTGCGGTGCAAGGTCGAGAGTAGGATCATCTGAACTCAGCACCTCAAGCGCAGCTTCTTGGAAGTGACGAAGATCGTCAGGTAAAAGATGCCTAGCAAGTAGCGTCCACGCATCCTGTTTCGATGCAACAAGCCACACATCTCCCACACGGCGCACGGGCGGATCAGAGGTATATGCCCACCTTGTAAGTGTGGAAGCCACCTCTTCGTAAGGCTGTCCTGCCAATGAGGCTATTATCTCCCTATCAGCTTCATTCCCATCCACCCATTGGCCAGCAAGCATCGCAGGTAAGATTTTTCTGGCATACTCTGGCTTGGACCACTCAGGCGTCTGCACAGCAGGTAGTACAGCCATAGCACGTCGCATGGATAACAGGCTTCTTCGCCCCAGTGTGGCGAAACGTGAAGCTTTGCTTTCAGGTAACCCCGCTTCAGTGAGAGCAGTTTGTATCCCATCGCGATGAAGACGAGGTAGCTCGTATTGGGCTTCTGTTCCTATCTCCCGGCCTATGGGAACGATGACATGGTGTCCGTTTCGGAATGCAAGCGCCGCGTCTGATCCCTCAAAGAGGGGCAGGAGAATAAGTGATGTCTCACTAAATGACAAACGCCGCCACGCTGAAGGGTTCCGAACAAGTATAGCTCGTTCCAATAGGCCATCAGGAGTATGTAACCCCTGAAGAGATGCCGCCAAAAACGCAACCGCTTCCTCTCGGCTGTCTGCGGCGACAGTGTAGGGAGCAGAAGGCTTCTGGAGGTGGGCAATAATATTCTCAACTGACGCCTTCCTTCCAGAAAGTAGTAACTCCGGTGGGATTTGAGGTATCGTTGCCTGAGACCATTCCTCCCACCAAGTCTCTAGACTTTCAGCCTCATAAGGATCCTTGCCAAGCAGCGCAGAGAACCATGCATGTACACTTGGCGCTCGTTCCATCCAGTGTGCTATATCGTCGGCATCATACGCACGCACCTCTTTCCATATCTCTTCCACATTACGTGCGTGGACCCAGTCCTCTTTACCATGCCAACGCCTTGGGGTAACAAAGACATAAGTGACCTCGCTCGGAGTTATATCTCCAGGGGTCGATGAACGCTTTTGGTAGTCTTCGTTGGCCTTTTGCGAAACTCTTCCGTTGGTACCTATCTCCCAAACGGAACGACCCTCAGGCACGTGGAGATCAGCGGCCCCTGCTTCAACCTTACCATCCCACCCTGGATACTGAACCCCTTCTCCACTTCGCACTGACAGCTCTTTCAGCCCTTGGCCCGTTGCGGTGACCAAACGTCTTACTAACTCAGGGAAACGTCCTCTTGCCTCAAGACGGTCGGCCCATCTAGAAAGATCAGTGGCATCAGCAAGGTTTAACTCGGCCATTTATCACCCCCCGTCTTCATATAACCTTCAGAAATATCTTTTTAATGCCCTACCTTTGCTATTCCCGTTGTCTACTATCCAAAGTGATTATCAAGCGACAAGGCTAATTTTAGTGCACCGCTGGGCAAGCCCAGCGGTGCACCTTCACATACCACCCTTATACAAACTTTACTTATGCTTTGGAACCCCTCTCCACAGGATGGGCCGTCCGCCACTCTCCTCTAGTCATCGGCAAGCCAGCGATGTACCCGCTCTCAAGCGTCCAGGTTCCCAGAGCCCACTCGACCCACCACCACGCCCATCTATGCCGAATGCGGTGTTTCCCCTGGCTGAAAACCCAAAGGGCCAGCTCTCCGCAGTCGACGAGTTGCGGATTTCCCCTATTCTTTACATACAGGACATCATCTACGACATCGTTATACTCATCCTCGCTTAGCTCGCCCGCCTTCTTGGCACGCACAGCTTCATGTATCTGGTGTTGAATCGCGGCCTCTGAGGCTGGCTCTAGCCCGGCTTCCTGCAAGTAGGCCCGGACGGTTTTCAAGCGGACGCACAAGGCTCCCGCCAATTGGGATACAGACAGGAGCTCTTCTTCCAGCTCGCAAGAAGGATGAGACCAGGGCTGCCGCGGCGGGATACCTCCTCCTGGCAAGCTCTTAATCAACCAATGCGCTGGACCGTAGCCAGCCGCGTGCAGGCGACCGATACCCTGGGATTCTCGCCTTACAACGCTCGGTGACACAGGCTGACTCATGATTTTCCTCCTACTCTGTCAACTTTCCAGCTAGCTACGCGGGCGGCCCCCACTCGTCGCAGACAGCTACCATCCACAATGCGATCAACCCGATTGGCCAGGATTCTCCCGATGCTCCGGTGCGACAGGCTACCTGGTCGCTGGTTGAAGTCATCGAGCGACTCGGCCAGATCGCGGAGTACCTGCGATTCAACGTCATCCTCGTCCACCACACCCTCGGCACACTGGAGCCCAAGATGGTAGGCATTTCCCAGTTCGCGAGTGGTGAAGGTCCGGTATCCCAACACGCGGGCGATTCCCTCAAGCAGTGACGACAAGCGCTCTTGCTCAGGATCAAGCACCTGCCGAGCATCCACGGCGTCCATGGGGTCGACGAGGTCGTCCCGCATGGCGGCCAACCAGGCAATGGGCTGGCGCACCATTGCATCCCATTCTTCAAAGCTGGCCATCTTGCCGGGTGCCGTTGCTGGTGCCACAGAACGATAGGCTGCCATGATCGTCAGAACGTCCCTCACCATGTGCTGGCGCCAATCGATTACATAAGCGGCGGGGTCCAGTTCGAACGACCGGGCGAACGGCCTTTCACTGCCTGGATCAATCCTTGACACCAGCACTCGCCTGGTAAGATCGCCCGCCGGCGCCAGATTGTTACCCGTCAAAAGCCACAGGGTGCGATTGGGGAACGTCACTGTTTCCGACCGGCCAAGCAGACGGTCGGTCAGAGTGTCGCTCGTCAACATGGCCGCCATCGCCGGGCTGTCCCAGATGCCCACGACATTGTCCCAGACCACGCAGCGAGGATCGCCAGCCAAGGTTGCGGTCAGACGCTTTCGCGTCTCTTCGTCGTCGCGGCCATGCGTATGCGGTACCACGTGCGGCACGGAGCCATTAGCCAGCAAGCCCACACATTTGGCCAGCAGTGTCTTACCGCTGCCCTGTACCGGCGCGTCGAAACCAAAGGCTGGCGCAGTGGGCAGCACGGGACGGACCACAGAGGTGAGCAATGCAGCCAGCAACACCCCACGATCTACGGCACTGGTATAGGGAAAGTCACGGAAGGGGTATAGCAGGCGATCCATTGCAGCCAGGGCATCTGCCACCGTGGGCCGATCCGGCACGGATTGCTTCAAATCTTCATTCCGAGCATCAAGCACGAGCCGTGTCGCGTCGTCATACCCCGGCATCATCAGCAGGCTACCGTCCCGCCGCATCGTCGGGGCGGAGATGACGGCATCGGCGGGCAGCAATCGTCCCACAATGTCAGGGACGTTCATCATTTCCACCACACCCCGCGGCGGATTCATCTGAACCCGAACCATGCCCCCATTAGGCTGGGGCTTATCACGGTAAAATTGCAGGCGCGCCCCAAGCAGGTACTGAAGTCCGGGCCTGTCCAGCGCCACCAGCGTCCCGTCTTTTACGCAGGCAACCCGCCCCGCGTAGGCAAAAACATCGGGGTGCTGACTCAGCGCGTCCGCCGCGGCCTCCGCAGCTTCCGCATCACGTCCGGACTGCACTTCGATCCACTCGACACCCCGGGACAGCATGTACGTTTGACCGCCGCGGGCAAATGAGTGGATACAGGGGGATGTCCCATCCACATATAGCTTGGCAACCTGACGACCGTCGTCGTAGTCGGGCTCTATCGGGTCCGGTCCCGTACGGCCGTGGTAGCGGTCGGGCATCACCAAGATCGTCGAAACCGGTACCCATTCGAGCCCACCGCCGTCGTCATGGAGCGGGATGGGGTACGCCCCGGAGAGCACTGCCCCCTTTATCGCACGACGCACGGTTGCGCGGTCATCCTCTGTTGGCTCGCCTCGGCCCTCAGCTTTGGCGACTTGCGCCGCTTTCTCCTCCATGTATTCCACAGCAATAGCATCGGCCTTCGGGCGAACCTCAGCTTTCTCTGCGTCCTGCAACCGTTGAACCTGTGCCAGCATCTCCAGGCTGGGAGGGGTGATCATGCACGTCATGCCGCCACCTCCCTGGCATCAGCCGGCACGAACGCCGAGAGATCAACAACAGCTCCTTCAACTACGACCGGCTTGCCCCGATCTTGGTGCAGGCCACGGCCACAGGCAGCGCCACCCGCGAAGTCCAGGCGCTCGGGCTGCCACACCGCGCCGTCAACCAGCGTGCGTTCCAGCAGGGCTCCAGACTTGCTGACCTTGATGTGTCCATGGCCAGCTGCCCACAGTCGCGTCAGCAGGGCTTCGCCAGCGCCTGGGATGCCCTGAGTATCGTTCACGAGAAACCACAACCGCTGACCGCGTAGCCCGGTCAGGTCTTCGCCGGTATCACTGTTGATGATGTGACTGGAGCTGGACGGATACCAAGCATACCCGGCCCCGGCCAATGCAGGTTCTGCTTCAATGAGCCGGGCCAGAAACTCTTCCCGGCTCAGGACATCGGCACCCGGCTCCGGGTCATAGTCCAGCATCCAGAGTCCCGGCCCCGCCGGCCATGAAATGGCATCCCTGGTGCGAGGATATGGGCCGTCCGGGCGTCCACGTTTGTTCCACTTCCGCTTAGTGATCAGCGTCACGTCATCGACCGGCGCCAGCCCATACATCAGGGCGTGTCTAGCGTCGAGCTCAGGCAACAGCTCGGCCAATGCGGGCAACCCCGTCAGTTCGAGGCACTCGCATCGCCCTCGGATCATCACTCCACCCGGGGACTTTGTCAGCCTCCCTTCCTGGAGAACGAAACGCTTACCGATGGTGGTGGGCTTTAGGGCGGTCACTACAGACAGGCTGAATGCTGTCCTGCTACCATGCATCTCGATAACCTCTTCTCTGGCCGCGTCCACTTGGCGCGGCTTCTCTTTACCTGCTTTCATCAATCCCCCTTGGTGGCTTCCAGGTCCGTGGCCAGCGTCACCAGCATTTCCAGGTGCTCGGCGGTGTACCCCTCGTCGCGCACTTCTTTCACAATGCACACGAAGACATCACGCAAGGCGCGAGCGTCGTCGATGCCGTTGCTGGCACTGTGTGATTCCACAACAGCCAGCAGCTCTCGACGCAGCAGACTCATGCTCGGAACACAGTAATGGAGTTGCATCAGGCGACCTCCTCACGCTGTGTCTCCCATTCCAGGAGGTCGGCGAGGCGCCAGCGGGTGCAGTTGTCGCCCAGCTTTAC
The DNA here is from genome assembly GCF_017303055.1 of Halomonas litopenaei. Classification (GTDB taxonomy): domain Bacteria; phylum Pseudomonadota; class Gammaproteobacteria; order Pseudomonadales; family Halomonadaceae; genus Halomonas; species Halomonas litopenaei_A. The sequence continues at coordinate 824,906 of NZ_JAEKJT010000001.1, forward strand.
GGGCCGGGGGAAGTCGTCACGCTCACGCGCCCAACGATAGACAGTGTTGCGATGGACGGCATAGCGGTCGGCAGTTTGCCGGTCGGATAAATAGGTATTGGTAGCATTCATGACGTCGCTCCTACTGTGGGTGCGTAGCCATGATGCGGAGAAGGGCGAGTGGCACGGGCGCATATGCGTGCACATGCGCCCGTGCGTCCTAGTGGGTTACTCGTACAGGGAGGCGAGTAGATTGCGGCTGGGGGAAGCGACCCGAGCCTGAAGTAGCGCGGCTTCTACCGACTCATCGTCAAACACATCCACTTCACCATTCAGGGAAGCCGCGAATGCGAACAGACCTAAAGCAGTCTGGCGGGCACGTGTCGGTACTCTCTTGTCTAGGTCTACTTCGATATTCGCACGGGCAGCGTCCACCGCTCCCCGTTGCTTCCATGCATTAGGGTCAGGGGGGCGTCCGGGAAATCCCCTTCCCTCCATTCCCTTCGCCACAGTACGCAGGATTGCCCGGGATGCTCCCACCCTCTCGAGACGGCCGCTTGCGAACGCCCAGCGTAGGGGAATCACGTACCACCACCCAGCACTGGCCTCAGAAGAGTCGGTTGGGAGATTGAGGCTTGGAGCATGCCGCCACCCGGCATCTTCGGCCCATTCAAAAAACTCAGTGGACTTCAAACTGAAGCGATACCGCTTTACATCCGAAGCAGGGTCGATAGAGCCCGCCTCGGTCAGTCTCTCCCAAGGTTGGGACCATGCGCTGTACTCTTCGAGTGTAAGGCTGCCCAACCATTCGGGGTCAATGTCGATACGTTTGTAGACGCCGTCTACTGTGCTCAGCCTTCCTGCTTTGACCGCATATAGGACATGGCGATACATCTCACCGATCGGTCCCGGCATTGAAGGCGAAGGATTCTGCACTGGCGCCTTGCGCGCCAGCAGGTAGGCGGCTTCAGCCCCCGTGATCATTTCACGTTCTCGCCATAGGGCAAGCGATTCAGCCGAAATGTCTCGCATTGTCACGCACTCGCCTCCCGGATCGGTGTCACGGTGGCAGCTGCCGCGGTGGTGCTGGCGCAGAACTCGGACCATTGCTCCATCAGGCGGCGACGCTTCTCTAGTAGGTCACCGCGCCGATAGGCGGCCTCGGCCTGGTTCTTGATCGTGTGCGCCAGAGCCATCTCCGCAACGTGATGCGGGGTGCTGGTGTATTCGGCGGTCCAGTCTCGGAAGGTGGAGCGGAAGCCGTGAACGGTGGCGTGGACATCCATGCGCTTGAGCACAGCGGCTAGGGTCGCGTCTGACATCGAATGACCCCGCGTGCCAGGGAATACCAGTGTGCTATCAGCATGACGTGGCTGGCGCTCCAGCAAAGCCACGGCCGCCGGCGACAGCGGGACTCGATGGTCTTTTCCTGCCTTCATGCGCTCAGCGGGGATCGTCCAGATCCGGCCTTCCAGGTCGATCTCATCCCACGTCGCTCCCCGGACTTCGCCCGAGCGGGCGGCCGTCAGAATCGTGAATTCCAGGGCACGGGCAGCTGCCCCCTTGCGCTGCCGCAGCTCGGCCATGAAGGCCCCCATCTCCGGGATCGGCAATGCCTTGTGATGCTTGACCTTAGCGATCTTGGTCGGCTTGGGCAGTACCGTGTCTAGGTTGCCGCGCCAACGCGCGGGGTTATCGCCATCCCGGTAGCCACGCGCGATTGCCCAGGACAACACCGCCTCGATGCGCTGACGCACGCGGGTCATGGTCTCGGTCTTGGTGTACCAATGGGGTTCGAGAGCCTGGACGATGTGGGCAAGCTCGATGTCGTCGACGGCCAGCTTACCTAGGATCGGACTGGCATAGGTTGCCAGCGTGTTCTCCCATTGGGCCGCGTGCTTGGGGTTGCTGGCCTCGGCCTGCTTGACCTTCACCACGGCGGCGGCGCACTGGTCGAAAGTGATGCGCTTGTTCTGTTCGGCAATGAGGGCGCGGCGAGCAGCCTCACGCTCGGCGGCGGGATCAACGCCATCCCGGATTTGCTGGCGCGCAGAACGGGCAGACTCGCGCGCTTGCGCCAGCGACACATCTGGGTAAGCACCCAACCCCAGTTCACGGCGATGCCCGCCGATGGTGGCGCGCAGGGTCCAGCAGCGCTTAGCGCCCGGCCCAATGAATAGATAGAGACCGGACACGCCTCCTACGGCATGGCGACCGGGCTGAGTCAGGCGCTTGACCTCCAGCGCCGACATCTCTCGAACTCTCCGCGGCATCCCTGGCCCTCCATACAGTCCACCAATAAAGATGAATATGCATGGTATCCGATGGTGCAAGGCGGTGCAAAAGCTGACGGGTAAGGCATTGATAAAAAACAGTAATGAGGACGGATGGTGCGAGGTAGTTCAGCAGACTGGCGGGCTGTCCCTCCGCCACCTCGAATTGCCAAACGCCGAATCTGTCCTGCGGATTCGGCGTTTTCGTTATGGTATACCCACCTGGATCGTCAGCACGATCAGCCCCTCTCTCACCATACCGATGAAGCTCGAACCAACCCGCCTAGCATTCAGCGGTGCCCCGCGCTTGTCTTCTGTCTCTAGCCGCTTATTCCTTCTCTCTTCTCTCTTCCCACTTTGCTTATTGTTGTTGTTTCTTGTCGGTGTCTCTGCCCTCACCTGTCTCTGCCCTCACCTTCGACCATTGCGCCGGCACCCAGGTTGACGCCTGGCGCTTGAGCAGCAGCTGCCTATAGCGCTCCCAAGCGCTGCGCCTGGCAACCGCACTGACGTGATATCATTAGCAGACTAGGCATTAGCAGATGCCAGGGAATGAGCGGTCCGACTGCTGAAGCGCCACGCCACCCCCCTGGGGGCAAATGATGCGGACGGACTGAACCTTTTCGTTCCGTCATACTCTTATTGCTCAATAAGATATCGCTTAATGAATACCCTAATCATTACTCAGCATACGGCGCGTGACATCATCGTTGAAGGCTCAGTAAACTTTTGACCATGCTGATGGCTTACAGCACGTAGACTGCGCGCCTTCGCAAAAAGAGCAGAGTTTCCCATGAAGCACTTTCGCGTCGAGAGCTACCAGACCAAGGCGCTCAAACGTACCCGGTGGGCCGTTGTCGCCTTCTCCGACTCATCACCAGGAGCGACACGCCAGGTTATCTCACGCCATGACAGCCAGGACGCGGCGCGGTCGGCAGCGGCCGCCCTTGCCTTCGAGGACAGGCTACCCACCCGCCCTGACGATAAAGCGTAAAGAGCGCCCTATTGGTGCGGTATGGCCACCGCCGACCAGCCCAGGATCGCTACAGGCAACGAGACCCGCCAGACAACGTGGGGCCCATGCCAGAGCTGTCAGGCAAAGAGAAAGGATATAGAGGTGGCACTATAGCGGCCGAGCAGAACACCGAGATGGTACCGCCTCTTGATACTGTCTCTTGGCAGCAGCCATATGCTCTCTTAGCCCACTGATGCGGGACTGATGGCCGGGATGCGTGGACAGGATCTCAGGCGGTTGACTGCCGCCAAGCGCCGCCATATTGCGCCACAAGGTGATGCTGGCGCCAGGATCAAACCCAGCGCGTGCCATGATCGCAAGCCCCATCAGGTCTGCTTCTGACTCATGCACCCGGCTGAAAGGCAGCGCAATGCCTAGCTGACTGCCGATCCCCAGAGCTTCCATCAGCGGCTCCTGGCCGACATCGCCCTCGCTGATCAGACCCACCACCAACAGCACCGCCTTGATGCCTAGCTGCTGAGTCAACCGCTCGTTACCATGCTTAGCCAGCACGTGGGCGATTTCATGTGCAATGACGGCGGCCAGCTGGTCCGGGGACTGCGCGACTTCAAACAAACCCGTGTTGACCCCAATACGCCCACCCGGCAAGGCAAACGCATTGGGTGAAGGGGAGTCGAAGATCACCACCTGCCAGTCCTCGGGCGTCTCCACCTCTGGGTATTCCAGGCGAGCTGACTTGATGAGGGCTGCGCTGATGCACTGGACCAGCGCCTTGCGCGACACGTCCTGATCCAGAGGAAGCTCATGGCGAAGCTGATCAAAGGCCTGCCTGCCCATATCGCTCATGACGAAATCTGGCACAAGAGTCAGCTGGCTGCGACCAGCCGGCGTTTCGTCGCAGCCGCTCAGCACCACCAGCAGCAACAACGGCAATAGTCGTCTGAGCATGACCATCTCTCCACACGCCTCCCAGGGACGACGCCCTATTGCTCCAAGGCTCTTACAACATGATTCGGACGCCCGCTCACCATCCAGCGGCAGGCTATTCGCCAGGCTTTGTCCGACAAGTCGACGAGCGAAGGTGAGACAAGGCAAACATCGGTGAGAAAGCGCAGTTTACGAGGAGTAATTGAGCATTTGGACCGATGTTTTAACGCCGTATCACCAAGCGCAGGCACTTTCCGTACAAGCCCTAGTACAGGCGCAGCCCCACCTTGGTGATATGGTTTCCCTCCATGTCACTGACCACCCACTGGATACCGTGCCAGTCGACGTCATCGCCCACGACAGGATGACCGCCCAACCGCAGCCCCAGAAACTCCCCTAGCGTCAACGACGCTTCGCCAGGACTCAGGGTCAATCCGTAAGCGTCGGCCACGTCACCCATGCGCGCCTCAGCATCCAGCGTAAAGGTCCCGAAGAAGGCTCGCTGCTGGCGATGCTTCGCATCCCCATTGAACAGACGATTCAGCGCAGGCAGGTCATCGCTCTTGCCGATGACACAGATGATGTCGTCCATGCGCAGCTGGGTACTGCCTTTGGGATGCAACATCACGTGCTGACGAAACAGCGCCGAAATCAATGAGCCCGAGGGAAAGCGTAACAAGCGAATCGGGATGTCTTCGAGATCAGAGTTCTCGACCTTGTAGACAAACATCTCGAAATCGTTTTCCGGCAAGATGCCAAGCGGGCCGCGATGATTGGGCGTTGCACTGTCAGGCACCATGACCTTCATCCGCTTAGCCATCCACGGCAAGGTCCCGCCCTGAATCAGCAGCGATAGCAACACCACCGCAAAGGCCACATTGAAGTAAAGGTCCGCCCGCTCGACGCCGCCAATGACGGGAAAGATGGCCAGCACGATAGGCACCGCGCCGCGCAACCCCACCCAAGAGATAAAGCCGACCTCACGCCAGCGAAAATGAAAGAACGGCTTGAGCGTGAGAATCACCGCCAGTGGCCGCGCCACGAAGATCAACGCCAGCGCCACTACCGATGCGGGTAACAGCACGTCGAACAGCGCCGACGGCGTAACCAGAAGCCCCAGCACCAGAAACAGACCTATCTGACTCAACCATGCCAGCCCGTCGTGTACCGGCAAGATGAAGTTGAGATGACGACCGGGCTGATTACCGATCATCAGGCCCGCCAGATAGATTGCCAGGAAGCCGCTTCCTCCAAGAGCACTGGTCAGGCCGAAGACACAGAACCCCAGGGCCAGGGCCAGCAGCGAGTAGAGGCCAGGAGCCAGGTCAAGGTAGCGCAGCAATCTACCGATCAGCCAGCCCGCGCCGAGACCCAGTGCAATGGCGACGGCGAACTGCTGGATAAAGAACAGCAGCATGTCCAGCGGGCCGCCCAGGTCCCCCACCAGCGCTTCGATCAACACCAGCGTCAGAAAGATCGCCATGGGATCGTTGGTGCCGGACTCGATCTCAAGGGTCGCACCAACACGCTCATTGAGATTCAGGCCACGCCCGCTGAGCATGGAAAACACCGCAGCAGCGTCCGTCGACCCGACGATGGCTCCGACAAGAAGCCCCTGCAGCAGCGACAGGTCGAACACCCACATCGCCAACAGCCCCACCAGACCGCTGGTAATGAATACGCCTGCGGTGGCCAATCCCAAGGCCGGCCGGAAGCCCACTCGAAAGGTCTTCAGCCGGGTGCGAAGACCGCCATCGAGAAGAATCATCGCCAGCGCCAGGTGACCAATGACGAAGGCTAGGGAATAGTTGTCAAAGTCGATGCCAAGCAGGCCATCCTCGCCCGCCAGCATGCCCAGCCCAAGAAAGAGCACCAGAAGAGGCACCCCCGCTAACGCGGAGAGTCGGCTCGCCAGCACGCTCAACGCGATCAAGGTGCCACATAACAGAAAAAGGCTATTGATGGAGTCCATGCGAGTCCCTTGCAAAGTTCGACCACAGTATCTCATGCGGGTCAAACGCTGATCCATCAAGATGTTGATGGATGCCGCTGGTAGGTGAAATTACCGTTGTATACACTAGCCCGCTGGTACGAACGCCTGATCCACGGGAGACACTTGATGGCGAAGTCAATGCCCTGGCGCCATCGTCTAGGCTGGCTCATGGCCACTGCTTTGACACTGGGCTTTATTAGCGCTTCCTGTCCGGCTGCAGACGAGGAGGGCTCAACCGATGCTGCCGTCGCAGTCGACAGCAGCGAGGCCGCCACGGCGACCCAGCCGCAGGCTGAAAACGATGCTGGGGAGCAGGAAGCGCAGCAGCAAGAGCAGCAGGAAGAACAGCTCGACGAGAGCACCGCCAGCGCTCAGGACGACCCCACGGATACCCCGCCCGCTGCCGAACACGCCAACAACAGTGCGCCCGGTGCCGAGCGACATGATCCCGCAGCAGCCTATGAAGGCCTGCCCACAGGACCAAGCGTGGATACGCCGTCACGGGCCATCGCGCCATCGATCACCGCGGCCCCGGCAGACCCCATCGCTCCCCCGCCCGTGACCACTCTCAACGTCATTCTCGAATGGACCCCGGGTCCGCAGCACGCCGCACTGCTCGTGGCGCAACACAAGGGACTGTTCCGGCGCCGCGGACTTGACGTTCATCTCAAGACGCCGGCAGATCCGGACGTGGCGGCCAAGCTGGTCGCTGCCTCACAGGCAGATCTTGCCCTGACAGATCAACTCAGCCTGCATGCCGCCGTCGATGACGGGCGTCCGATCATGAGGGTCGCTACGCTGGTGGAGCTTCCCCTCGCGGCGCTCGTCGTGCGTGACGACATCAACGCCGCCTCAGCGCTGTCATTAATCGATCATCGGGTCGGCTACGCCCAGCAATCCGACAAGGATGTCCTGCTTAGAGCCATTCTGCAGCAGGAGGGATTGAACCTGTCACATGTGGAAGCGAAGGACGTGCATTTCAGCATCATTCGCGCCATGAGCGAAAACTGGGTTGATGCGGTCGTTGGCGGCCACGGCATCTCGCTACCACGCGAATTGGGTGACCTGGGAGTGGCGACGCGAGTCATGTCGGCAGCGTCCTTGGGCATACCAATTCACGATGGGCTCATCCTGGTGGCCAACCAGGAACACTATCAGTCACAGCAGGATGCCATTCGTAGCTTCATTGACTCGATTGAGGAAGCCACTCGCTGGATCATCGAACATCCCACCGAGGCGTGGGACATCATGGTTCAACAGCAACCGACCATGGACAGCGCAGCAAATGCCGCCGCGTGGCCCGACATCAGGCGCCGACTCAGTCTCCGCCCGGCCGCCATGGATCACGGTCGCTATCGACGCGTGGAACGCTACCTGCACGATCAAGGCATAGTGAAGGAGATAACTCCAGTGTCTCGCCTTGGCCGCGACCCAGGCTGACCCTGGGTCTAAGCCCAGAGCCCAGAGCCCAGAGCCCAGAGCCCAGAGCCTAAACCCACGAGCCCCAAGCCCGGTCGCAAGGGCCACGAAATGACCGAGTGCCTTTTATCCGCCTGGCGTTGGCCGTTATCGCGGCACCTGTTGCTATCAGACTGGCTAGGCTAATGGTTCAAGAAAGCGATCGATGCACTGCTGGAACTCCTTTGCCTTCTCGGTATGCAGCCAATGTCCGGCGTCAAGGGTTTCCAGCGAAGCCTCCGGCAGCACTTCACGAACCGCCGCCAACCTGGCGTCAGCCACATAGTCCGAGCGACTACCGCGAATGACGATGGAAGGCACTCGAATGGGACCCTGACCGGCGGGTTCGGCCATGATGTCTTCGTAACTTCCCTCGATGGCATCCAGATTGACCCTTAGGCAAAGTACATTGCCTTCCCCCCGAACGAGGTTGGTCGCCAGGAACATGCGGGTTGGCTTGTCCTTCACATGCTCGGCCATCAGCTCATCAGCTTCTCGGCGGTCCTTGGGGGCAGACGCCTCCACCGCACGTAGCGCCGCGAACACACTGTCATGTCGGTGCTCGTAGGCTACCGGCGCAATATCGGCCACCATCAGGGACGCGACAAGATCCGGATACAGGCGAGCAAGAGACATGACCACCTTGCCACCCATGGAATGCCCCAACAGGTGGACCTTGTCGGCCCCTGATCCCGTGATGACGTCGGCCAGGTCCTCTGCCATGTCCTCGTAACTCATGCCGTCTGCGTGGGGAGAGCGCCCATGGTTGCGAAGATCGACCGCGATGACACGGCGCTGTTGCGACCAGTGCTTGACGTGGGAGCGCCAGTTGTCGGCGCTACCTAGCAGGCCATGCACAATCACCAGGGGCACTCCCGGCCCACCGCTGTCAGCTACTTCAAGGGCAACCGCCATGTCTGCAACTCCTTCTCTTGCGCAATTCTAGGATCAGGCCCCCACCCACGATGGGGGAAAGAAATGGGGTAAGCACAAAGCTTACCCCGTCGCACCAGCGCCGCAAGGCTGACTTAGCCGTACTGCTAGCCACGCCGATCTGCTGCGCGCTCCGGCCAGCGGTCGGCACTGCCCGTGGCGACGACCAGGCGCTGGGTCAGCGTCTTGAGCAACACCCCGTAAAGGGGCAGGAAGAACGCCAGACTGATGGCCAGCTTGATGGCGTAGTCCACTGCCGCAATTTCCGGCCAGTGCAAAGCCATGAAGGGGTCAGGCCCTGCATGGAAAGCAATGGCAAAAAACGCCAGCGTATCGACAAGATTACCGAGCAGCGTGGAAGCCGCTGGGGCTACCCACCAGGCGCCCAAGCGCCGTAAGCGGTCAAACACCTGCACGTCCAGCAGCTGGCCGAGCAGATATGCCATAAAACTGGCAAGTGCAATACGCGCGACAAAGAGATTGACCTCATCGAAGGCAGCCATGCCCACATAGCTTCCCTTGGGAAAAATCACCGACACCAGGTAGGAGATCACCAGGGCTGGCAGCATGACCCGCAAGATGATCGCCCGAGCGGGCTCCTTACCGAACAGCCTTACCGTCAGGTCCGTGGCGAGAAAGATGAAGGGAAAACTGAAGGCGCCCCAGGTGGTATGCAAGCCAAATACCGTGAAGGGCAACTGCACGAGGTAGTTGCTGGCGGCAATGACGGCAATATGAAAAGCCACCATAAGTGCCAGCAATCGACGGCGCTGATCGGTCGTAAGCGTCAACATAGCGAACCTTTTTGGTAAGGGGTGAGGGAACCCTGGTGATCGAGTCATGACGACAGACGTCGCGCATGAGGGTGTTGAGAGGCAGCAAACGTAGGCCCTGCTCGGGGAAACCGAGGTAGACCCGAGACGCAAACACCCCAAAAGTGCCTGCCGCGCGCTCTTATGCCGGGTGCAGGATTATACGCACATCGCCATGGCCATGCCATGCATGCCACGCGGCAGCCAGCCTGGAGGCCGCCTGCGCCCCCACCACACGACGATGAGACAGCGTCTGTTAGCGCCCGTTGCGAATCGATTCTCTTTAGTCAATATCGGTAACAACACGAAGGCTATGGTTACTTAACGAGACAATAATTTGCTAATTCTGCTGTAGCGGTCACAAACAAGCGTTTAAGACGCGTTTACTCCTACAATGCGCTATAATTGAGGAGTTTCTTAATCACTGACGCACTGAAAGGCGAGCCGTCCTGGAGCGACATAAGCCTGGAGCAACCCAGGCCTGAAGCAACCTAGGTTCAGAGCACCCCAGGCATACAGCGAAAACGTCTATGGGCTTGTGTTGCAGCCCCAAGCGGGAGCGGGATGGCAACGCTGATCATCCGCGCTCACTTAATCAGGGTGACAAGACATTTATGCGAAACACTGCAACCTCTTGCAACGCCCCACCCGTCCAGAACCTGCTGGACCGCAAGCCAGCGCCGGGTGTCGATATGATCAGTCACCATTGCAGTGGAGAGTGCTGATGAACAGCCAACAACGTGTTGCCGGTCGTCTGCTTGAGGGAGGAGACGCCGTGGTCGATAGGGCCAGTGGCCTGCTCAAGGCGATTGCCAACGACAACCGGTTACGAATTCTCTGCCTGCTGGAAGGACACGAACTCTCCGTCACGGAGCTTAATCAACGACTTAGCCTAAGCCAATCCGCCCTATCGCAACATCTGGCCATTTTAAGGCGCGCGGAACTGGTCACTACGCGGCGCTCCTCTCAGACCATCTACTACTCACTCAATGGTGAAAGTGCGAGCATCATGATCGCCGCGATCGTCAAGATGAACGCCGCCAATGACGATTGATGGCCGTCACATCGAGACGGCCAAAAGGCAGGATGCCAACCGCCTTGAGTATCGCTACAAGGCTTGAGGACCAACACTGTCACGCAGAGCGTGGCGAAAACTCAAGCCTTGTGCAGGCGGGTGTTACTCGCCCCCCTTCCAGCAATACCCTTTAACGATGCTCCCAGCGGGATGCGTCCAGGCGCTCTTCTACTCTATCAAGGGCCTTGTCCACCACAGCAGAAGAGGAAAAGCCTAGCCGCTGAGCTAGCGTCGGCACTGACGACAGCTTGACGCTGAAGACCCGACGTTCGGACATCACCTGAGCGAGATACGCTTCGCTGGTCGACACGCCATCTGCCAGCCCCTTCGCCACGGCTTCCTCGCCATACCAGACCTCGCCGGTGGATACGGCTTCAATATCCACATGGGTACGACGCTCAGCCACATAGGACTTGAACCTCTCGTGAATATTCTCGAGGTCCTGCTGAAGTTTGTCTCGTCCCTCATCGGTATTTTCGCCTAACACCGTCACCGTTCTTTTGTAGCGACCCGCGGTAAACAGCTCGACGTCAATATCGTGGCGCTTCAACAGTCGATGGACGTTAGGAACCTGTGCCACGACACCAATGGAACCGACGACGGCGAAGGGTGCCACGATGATGCGCTTGGCGTTGCACGCCATCAGATACCCGCCGCTGGCAGCCACCTTGTCGACACATGCCGTGGTATTGAGCCCCGCAGCATTGAGCCTGTCCAGCTCTGCAGCAGCTTGCCCGTAGGCATGGACCACTCCGCCTGGGCTCTCGATACGAATGATGACATCGTCCCCCTCACGGGCAGTATCGATCAGCAGTGAGACCTCCCTGGCCAGGCGGTCGACCCCACTGGCCTTGAGATTACCGTGAAAGTCCAGGACCCAGGCAGTAGGCCTGCTATCGTCACCCTGGCCTGCCTCTTTTGTCTCGTCCGATGACGTCTTGAAGGGCCAGAGCCCCCGGCGACGCTTGGGCGACATGGCCTGAACAAGCCTCGCCCGCAGCCGGCGCTGGCGCTGGCCCAAGTCGACAATCTGCAGCTGCTCTCGCCCTTCGCTCTTCTGGCCGCGTGATCCAAGCGCAATCGCTCCCATGACAACCAGCGCGACCAGCAGCAACTGAACAAAAAACGTCACCAATTCACCCAACCACTCTTCCATGACATCCTCCTGCGACGCTCATGACGTGAGACGAGACCGAACAGGCAGAATCATGCTTTACAACCACCAGCATGCTCGGCAACGACAATCTCGACCTTGATTAAAACATCCGTTTGAAATACGCTTCCATACAGATTCCCAGACCCAGGATGCAACATGTCAACCACCCTCGAGTCCCTGCGCTCTCGCTTCAACCCGGATGCTGCCAAGGGCATGAACGAAGTCTTCCAGTTCCATTTCAGCGATGTCGAAGACTACTACGTGGTCATCGATGATGGCGCGCTGGATATCCAGCAAGGCGAGCATGACGACCCTTCTGTCAGCCTGAGCATGAGCAGTGAGACGCTCAAGGGAATCATGCAAGGCAACATCAACGGCATGACGGCATTCATGACCGGTAAACTTAAGGCAACCGGCAACATCATGCTGGCGACACGGCTTACCGACCTGTTCCCGAACTGATAGCCCGCGGCCAGCAGACAAGCTGCTGGCCGCTCCGCGCGACTGTCATTCTTCGACGCCGACCTCGACTAACCGGCGCTCACACAGCTCATCCCTAAAGCCGTTCATTTCTCAAGCCGCTCATTTCTCAAGCTGTTCACCCCTCAACGAGCTCATCCGCCAAGCGGCTTAGGCCCTAGCCACCCCGGCCGTCGCGCACCTCAGCCAGGTGCAGCTCTATCAGTTCGCGGGAAATCGAATAGAGAGGGGGAAGCTGGGGTAGTGTGCGCGGTGTAAACCAGGCGGCATCTTCGATTTCATGGCCATCAATCCGGATTCTTCGGGTCGAGGCTTCCACCAGATAGCCAAGCATCAGAGAATGAGGAAATGGCCACGCCTGACTGCGAATGTAGCGTAACCGTCCCAACGAGATACCGACCTCTTCATGCACTTCACGATGCACAGCCTGCTCGGCAGATTCGCCGGGCTCGATGAATCCCGCCAGAGTGGAATACCGCCCAGGGGGAAACCTGGGGCTGCGAGCCAGCAGCAGCGACTCGCCATGGGTTACCAGGGTAATGATGCACGGTGAAATACGAGGGTAGTTGCGATGACCGCAATGGTAGCAGTGCATCGCAAATTCGTGCTCGAGCCGCGTGGCGGCCTGGCCGCAACGCCCACAGTAGCGGTGGTTGGCCATCCAGGCCCCCACCTGAAGCGCGGTCGACACGAGGGCGAACCATGACTCGGGTAACTGAGCCAACCATCCACGACCGTCGATCCAGTCATCCCCTGGCTCGGATTCCAGACGCAGCCCAATCGGGTCGTCGTTCCACCAGCAAAGGGGTTGCACCTGGTCGTCCCAGTCCTGAATCAGCCCCAGCGGCGTATCGTCGACGCCAGGGGCGATGCGCCCTTCCGACAGCCTGATCACTCGGCCGCGCGCTATTCCCTGCGGCAGCTCCCGACGTAGCATCAGTGACTCTCCTCCTTGGGCTGACCTAGGCCAGCATACTCCGGTGCCAAGTGGTCCCAATGACACTGGCCCGCCTTGGACCTCACGGCGTCGAGCTTCGCCAGGTGCGCCTGCTGCTCATCCTCATCGGGACGAATCACCGTCAACCGCCCTGCATCCAGTGACAAGCGGCGCACTGACAACTCACCCGGAACTGCCGCCTGCTGATCCTTGTCATCTCCGGCATCCAGCGTCAGCGCGGTCTGGCCGCCCGTCATTGCTAGATAGACGTCGGCCAGAATCTCAGCGTCAAGCAAGGCGCCGTGAAGCACCCGGTGACCGTTGTCGATGTCATAGCGCTTGCACAGCGCATCCAGGCTGTTGCGTTGGCCGGGATGCAGCTCCCGCGCCATCGTAAGGGTATCCAGCACGCCGCAATGCTGCCTGACCGGACCAGGATAGAGATCGGGCCGAGTCGCCTTCAGCAGCGAGAATTCATGATCGATGAAGCCCACGTCGAAGGGTGCGTTATGGATAACCAGTTCAGCCCCCCGTATGAAGTCCCAGAACTCGGCTGCCACGTCGGCGAAGACCGGCTCGTTGGCGACTCGCTCATTGGTGATACCGTGAATCCCGATGGCTTCAGCATCGATATCACGTTCTGGATTGATGTACTGATGATAGGTGTTACCGGTGAGGCGACGATTGATCATCTCCACCGCACCGATCTCAATCATTCGGTGACCATCGCGGGTCTCGATACCGGTGGTCTCAGTATCCAGCACTATCTGTCGCATGGGGATTTCCTGAATGTGGTAACGCCAGCGCCTGCGGGGTCAGGCGCCGCTCAACAAGTCGTCGATGGCTTCGTTGACCAGCCTGTCGGCAGCTTCATTGCCTGGGTGGCCGCTGTGCCCCTTGACCCAGTGCCACTCGATCTGATGACGCTGGGTCTGGGCGTAGAGCTCGCGCCAGAGATCAGCATTCTTGACCGGTTGCTTGGCAGCTGTCTTCCAGCCACGCTTGATCCACCCGTGAATCCACTCGGTAATGCCCTTGCGCAGGTATTCTGAGTCTGTCCACAGCGCGACTCGGCATTCCCGCTTCAACACGCCGAGGGCGCGTATCGCGGCGGTCAGCTCCATTCGATTATTGGTGGTGTCATGCTCGGCGCCCTTGAGCTCCTTGCGATGGTCGCCACTCTCGAGCAGCGCGCCCCACCCTCCTGGCCCTGGGTTACCTCGACACCCTCCGTCCGTATAAATAGTGACGACAGGGAGTGAGTCCGGTGTGGTCAACGCATTTCACCCTTTTTTCTGCTTCTGATGTTGTCGGACGCTAGGCTCCAGACAGGTGGTACCCAGGTGAGCACCACCGACCTGCAGGCCAAACAGCGGCCGCCGTCCTTGTGTGCACGCCAACTGAGAGCGACAGCGCGCCTGAATGATGTAGCAGTCGCCCATCGGCAGGTTATAGCGCCGACCCAGGGTTTCCAGCATGGTGTTGCGCCCGGACAACCCCGGCAGACGAAAGCGGCAGTAGTCTAACCGGTCGATCTCGACATCGACAAACTCCAGCCAGTCCCTGAGCGTACCCGGTGTTCGCCAGTGTCCCTGACCTGGCAGATGGCGTCGCTGCCGTGGGCTGAGCCTCATCAGCCCGGACACCGACAAGGGAGACCACCCGAGCAGCACCAGCCTGCCCTGCGGCGCCAACACACGCACGGCCTCCTGCAGCAATTGATGAGGATGGGCCACGACCTCAAGCAGATGATTGAGCACTACTAGATCAACCGCCCCATCGGGTAGCGGGAGGCGCTCGGGCAGGCATACCAGCGTGCTGGAACTTTCCGCCAACTCCCTGGTCGGAGACCATCGTATCCAGTGACGTACGGCGGTCATGTCGACCAAAGGTTCGGCCAGAGATAGCTCGAGGCCATGCTGGCCGCACCAGCGCTCCGCCAGAGGACCCAGACAGGCCCTCTCGCAACGGCGGACAGCTTGACCACTGTCACTGGACCAGTAGCGTCGAGCGTGCCGTATCAGGCGCGCGAGCTCCATCGGCTCCGACGCATTTGACATAGTGGACTCGTGCCTCCAAAGTGTCTGATTTTGCAGGGCGAAAAGCGAAGTTTACTGAAGACATCAGCTGCCGCCTGTCGCCACTAGCAGAGCGCCTGCAAGCTAACTAGACGTGTGCGCCTGCGGCATTAAATCCAGTGGCTATCGACTCTGCGGCTTTCGAAGGAACCTGACGACCATGCTAAGCGTGACACCGATTCCTGCCTTTAGCGACAACTATATCTGGCTACTGCGCCAGGATTCGAGTCAAGAGGTCTGCGTGGTCGATCCAGGCGACGCCGAGCCCGTCATTCAGCTGCTCGAACGGGAAAACCTGACGCTGGGATGCATCCTGGTGACCCATCACCATCACGACCATACGGGCGGCATCGCCGAACTGGTCGAGCGCTACTCACCGCGCGTGGTCGGACCCAGAGCATCAGACTCGGACGCTCCCACGGTCGAGGGCATTACCGAGATCGTCGGTGATGGTGATGAACTACGCGTGATGGGGCGCCTGTTCGAGGTGATGGCGGTTCCGGGGCACACCCTCGACCACATCGCTTTCTTCACCGCTGGCATCCCCTCTCTACTGTTTTGTGGAGACACCTTGTTCAGCGGTGGCTGTGGCAGATTGTTCGAAGGATCCCCCGAACAGATGCTGCGCTCCCTCGAGCGGCTGAATACGCTACCAGCCGAAACCCTGGTATTCTCGGCTCACGAATATACCCTGGCCAACCTTGCCTTTGCGCAGGCGGCCAATCCAGGCAACCCCGAGGTTGCCCGTGCCCTGACCGACTGTCAGAAAGCACGTGAACTGGACCGACCCACGCTGCCAACAACGATGGAACGTGAGCGACGTATCAATCCTTTCCTTCGTTGCGATGATGAGGATGTCAAGCGCGCTGCATCAGCTCATGGGTCGACCGACAGCACGGACGCCACCTTTGCCACGTTGAGAGCCTGGAAGGATGACTTCTAAGGTCGCCATCAACTAGGCGTTCCATGTACATCGCCCCATGACAGGTTCGTGAACCCTTTCATGAACCGGGAGAACTCTTACGCATGACATTTCACACGACCCGTAGACGACTTCTTGGTGCTGCCAGTAGTCTGGCGCTCCTTGGCTCGTTGATGGCCGGTGCCTACACCTCGCAAGCCTCACCGCTCCCACCCGGTGGAGCACTGCCCTATAACAGCAGCCCCGGCAGCACTGCGGCCGCCCAGGGCGGCGCTGCGGCGCACCAGCATTTGACCACCCACTTCTGGGACGCGCTGGAACTGGAACCGCAGGATGCCTGGACCAGCCTGCGCGGAGATTTTCAGTGGAACGATGTGGCCGTCAATGCGCGTGTGCAGGAGTGGATCGACTACTACCAGAAAAGTCCCCACAACGTTGCTGAGATCACCGAACGCGCCCGTCCGTGGCTAGCCTGGATCACCCAACAGGTGGAATCCCGCGGTCTCCCCGGCGAGATCGCCTTGATCCCGTTCGTGGAAAGCTCCTTTGACCCCAAGGCACGCAGCCACTTTGGCGCCGCTGGACTGTGGCAAATCATGCCGCGTACCGGCGACGCGCTGGGGCTGAAGCGCAACGGTGCCTGGGATGGCCGCAACGACGTCGTGGCATCGACTCGCGCCGCCCTGGACTACATCGAGATGCAGGCCGATCAGTGGTACGAAGGCGATCTGATGCTGTCTCTGGCTGCCTACAACGCTGGCGCTGGTACGGTCAACAATGCCCGCCGCGCCGCGCAGGCAAGAGGCCTGGCCGGAGACTACTGGGACCTCAATCTTCCCGCCGAAACGATGGCCTACGTTCCCAAGCTGATTGCGATTTCTCGTATCATCGATAACCCCGAGCGCTACGGCGTGACGTTACCTGACATCAGCGGCTCCGCGGCCTTCGCCAAGGTCTCGGTGACAGCTCCCATCTCGCTCAGCAAGGCCGCCGCCCTCGCCGGCGTGACCACCAGCGAGCTGGCCGAGCTGAACCCTGGGCTGAAGTCACGCAACGTCAATCCTCGCCACACCCGTCAAATTCTGGTCCCTGCCGAGAGCGCAGCGACCCTGCGCAGCGCCCTCACCAACATCAACGATGTTCAGGTGGCCAGCGCAGACCCGGCAGACACTCATGTGGTCGAGAGCGGCGAGACCCTCACGCGCATCGCCATGCTCTACTCTGTGTCACCTCGTGATCTTGCCCAATGGAATGGCATCGATAATCCGCAGGCTTTACAACCGGGCCAGCAACTGACACTTTCCGGAAGATAAAGCGGACGCCATTCTGGCGTCCCTCAGGACAAGGATTTCAGCGCGATGCGACAGGTGGCGATTGGCGTGAGCCTCGCGAGCGTGCTGCTGGCCGGACATTGTGCGGCCGCAGACGTGTCTACCGTTCCCACGGTGCATGCCCTACCTCTGTTCGGTGAGCCGGCGCTGCCGGCTGACTTTGACCACCTGCCCCATGCCAACCCCGATGCTCCTCATGGAGGCAGCCTGGTTCGTGCTGCCCAGGGCAGCTTCGACTCGACCAATCCCTTTATCGTGCGCGGCACTCCCGCCTCTGGGCTTACCCAGATCTATGACACCCTGCTGGAGTCGAATCCGGGTGAACCTTTCACCATGTATGGGCTGCTGGCCGAAGGCATCAGGCTCGATCCGGATCGGCGCTGGGTCGAATTCGACTTGCGCCCGGAAGCGCGTTTTCATGACGGTGAACCGGTTGATGCCGACGATGTTGTCTTCAGCTTCCAGACGCTGACCACCCAGGGACAGCCGTTCTATCGCGCCTACTACAGCGACGTTACCAGCGTGACCGCGGTTGATCGCGATACCATCCGCTTTGAACTTGGCGACAGCGAGAGCCGAGAGCTGCCGCTGATCCTGGGGCAGATGCCGATCCTGCCTGAGCACTTCTGGCAAGACCGTGATTTCGAGGCCGTCACCCGCGACGCCTTGCTGGGATCGGGGCCCTATCGTATCGCCGAGGTAGATCCTGGCCGCCGAATCGTCTACGAGCGGGTCGATGACTACTGGGGGTGGCAGGTTCCGGTCAACGTGGGCCGCCACAATATCCAGCGACTGGTGTTTGACTACTATCGCGACCAGACGGTGGCGCTGGAAGCCTTTAAGGCAGGCAACCTCGACTTTCGACTGGAGAACTCCGCCAGCAACTGGGCGACCGCCTACGAGTTTCCTGCGCTCAAGGAAGGGTTTGTCAAACAGCTGCAGGTGCACGATGGCCAGCCAGCGGGCATGCAGGCCTACGTGATGAATCTGCGCAAGGACAAGTTTCAGGACGTGCGCGTACGCGAGGCCATCACCATGGGCTTCGACTTTCCATGGCTGAATCAGAATCTGTTCTATGGGGCATACGAGCGCACCGACAGCTACTTCGAGAATTCCGAGATGGAAGCCAGTGGCCTGCCTTCCGCCCAGGAGCTTGCCTTGCTGGAGCCCTTTCGTGACCAGCTACCCGAGCGGGTCTTCACCCAGCCATTGCCCATGGAGCAACCCGAGGCCTTACGCCCACGTCTCGCTCATGCCCTTCAGCTGTTGACCGAAGCCGGCTTCGAAGCCCGAGATGGCACGATGGTCAATGCGCAGACCGGGGAACCGCTCAACATCGAAATCCTGCTCTACAGCACCCAGTTCGAGCGCATTGCTCAGCCGTTGCTGCGCAATCTTGCAAGGCTGGGCATCCAGGGCAATATTCGCACGGTGGATGTCAATCAGTACCTCAACCGCCTACGCAACTTCGATTTCGACATGGTGGTGGGCAGCTATCCACAGTCCCTGAGTCCCGGCAATGAACAGCGCGAGTTCTGGGGAAGCGAGTACGCAGACCGTCCCCAGAGTCGCAACCTCATCGGATTGAAGGATCCGGTCATCGATGCCCTCCTGGATCGTCTTATCGCCGCGGAATCGCGCGAGGCACTGGATACGGCCGCGCATGCCCTCGACCGCGTGTTGCGCTGGGGGTTCTATGTGGTTCCGCAGTTTCACCTGGCCGCACACCGTATCGCGCTGTGGGACAAGTTCGCCTGGCAGGAGCCCTTTCCCGAGTACACGCTCGATCTCAGCGCCTGGTGGGTCGATGGCGAGCGCGAAGAGGCCGTCGAGGCCCGCCAACGCAGCCGCTGAAGGGCTGGCGAGATACCGTCCGCTGGAAGTCCAGCATGAAGGCGGCATAAAGGGGGCGCCGACGTTGATTCGGGCGAGTTGCTGAGTGACGCTCAACGCATCACCGTGGCAGCATGACGAGAACCTGTTCTGCAAGGAAGTGCCGTGGGTGCCTACATACTGCGCCGACTGTTGTTGATGATTCCCACCCTGCTGGGGATCATGCTGCTCAATTTCATGATCGTTCAGGCCGCCCCCGGCGGCCCCATCGATCAAATTCTGGCCCGTTTCGAGGGCTTCTCCAGCGAGGCCAGCACACGTCTGCAAGGCGGAGGTGGCGAGACGCTCACCAGCGGTGAGTCACGCGGTAGCCGCGGGGTGCCCGAGCAGTTCATTGCTCAACTCGAACAGCAGTTCGGCTTCGACAAGCCCGCCCATGAGCGCTTCTTCGACATGATGGTGGACTACGCCACCTTCGACTTCGGCGAGAGCTTCTTCCGCGGTGAAGCGGTCACCACACTGATGCTGGAGCGTCTGCCGGTGTCGATATCGCTCGGTCTGTGGACGACGCTGCTGGTCTATCTCATTTCCATCCCCCTGGGGGTGCGCAAGGCGCTAAAACACGGCTCCGCCTTCGATGTCTGGACATCGGGGCTGGTCATCGTGGGATATGCCATTCCGGGGTTCCTGTTCGCCATCCTGTTGATCGTGCTGTTCGCGGGTGGCAGCTACTTCGATGTCTTCCCGCTGCGTGGGCTGACCTCACCGGATTTCGCGGAGCTGGGAACCTGGGGCAAAGTAAAGGACTATCTCTGGCACATTATCCTGCCGGTCAGCGCCTCGGCCATCGGCAGCTTTGCTACCCTGACCATGCTCACCAAGAACAGCTTTCTTGATGAGATTCATCGCCAGTACGTGCTGACGGCCAGAGCCAAGGGCGCCGGTGACCGCAGGGTGCTGTACGGTCACGTCTTTCGTAACGCCATGCTGATCATCATCGCCGGCATGCCTGCCGCCCTGATTGGCATCTTCTTCACCGGCTCGCTGCTGATCGAGGTGATCTTTTCCTTGAACGGCCTGGGGCTGCTCGGCTTCGAGGCCGTGATGCAACGTGACTACCCAGTCATCTTCGGCACCTTGTATCTGTATACCCTGATAGGCCTCCTGTTAAAGCTGGTGTCCGACCTGACCTATGTCTGGGTGGACCCTCGCATCGACTTCGACACTCGGGAGTCCTGACCGTGCCGACGCTATCCCCCATCACCCGACGCCGACTCAGCGTATTTCGTCACCAGCGCCGCGCCTGGTGGTCGCTGTGGGTCTTTGGACTACTGTTCGTCCTGAGCCTTGGCGCGGAGCTGGTAGCCAATGACAAGCCGTTGCTGGTGAAGTACCAGCAGGAATGGTATTTCCCGCTGGCCGTGGATTACCCCGACACCGCCTTTGGTGGCTTCCTGCCTACCCCCGCCGACTATCGCGATGCGTTTACCCTGGACGCCATCGAGGCGGACGGCTGGATCCTGTGGGCCCCCATCCCCTACTCCTATGACACCCTGGATATGGCGCTGACCCACCCTGCCCCCTCGCCGCCCGATGCCCGCCACTGGCTAGGCACCGATGACCAGGGGCGGGACGTGCTGGCTCGCGTCATCTATGGCTTCCGCCTGTCGGTCATCTTTGCCCTGGTGCTGACCCTGGGCTCCCTGGTGCTGGGGGTGCTGGCAGGCGGGGTCCAGGGCTACTTTGGAGGCAAGGTCGACCTGGTAGGCCAGCGCCTGACCGAAATCTGGTCCGGGCTGCCCGTGCTGTTCCTGTTGATCATCCTGGCGAGCCTGGTCGAACCGAACCTGTGGTGGCTGCTGGGGATCATGCTGCTGTTCTCGTGGCTCGGCCTGGTGGACATCGTGCGAGCGGAATTCCTGCGTGCGCGCAATCTCGAATATGTCCGGGCCGCAAAGGCCATGGGGCTACCGTCGCATCTGATCATGTGGCGACATGTCCTGCCCAATGCCATGGTCGCCACCCTGACCTTCATCCCGTTCCTGTTCACCGGTGCCATCACCACCCTGACAGCACTGGATTTCCTGGGCTTTGGCTTACCACCGGGCTCCCCTTCCCTGGGCGAGCTGGTCGCGCAAGGTAAGAACAATCTCCAGGCTCCCTGGCTTGGCATTACCGCCTTTCTGACGCTCGCCATCATGCTGTCATTGCTGGTGTTTATCGGTGAGGGCATCCGTGATGCCTTCGATCCCCGCCACGTGCCCTCCTCGACAAGCAGCGGAACAGCCCAAGGAAGCGAGACATGAGCAGCGATACGCTACTGACCCTAGATCGCCTCAGCATCGACTTCGACGGACATAATGTCGTCAATGAGCTGTCCCTGGAGGTCAGGCGCGGGGAAACCCTGGCGCTGGTCGGGGAGTCTGGCTCGGGCAAGTCGGTCAGCGCACTCGGCGCCTTCAATCTGCTCTCCGACAATGCCAGCGTCTCTGGGGGCCGCTTCCTCGAGCAGACCGATCTCAGCAGGCTTACACGGGCGCAATGGCAAGGCCTGCTTGGCAACAGAGTCGGCTTCGTCTTTCAGGAGCCGATGACGTCACTCAATCCGCTGCACACGATTGGTCGCCAGCTGGCCGAAACCTTGAGATTGCACCAGGGCATCAAGGGACGTGCGGCACGTGCTCGCTGTCATCAACTACTCGAACAGGTACAGCTGCCCCGTGCGGAAGAGCTACTCGACGCCTGGCCCCATCAACTCTCCGGGGGGCAGCGCCAACGGGTGATGATCGCCATGGCCATCGCCAACGAGCCACAGCTGTTGATTGCCGATGAGCCTACCACGGCGCTGGATGTCACCGTGCAGCAGGATGTCCTTACACTGTTGGCTGAGCTTCGCGATCGCCATGGCATGGGCATGCTGTTCATTACCCATGACTTGAATCTGGTGAAACGCCACGCCGATCGCGTCTGTGTCATGCACCGAGGCGTGGCCCAGGAAACCGGCGATGTCGACGAGGTCTTCAGCGCTCCCCGTAGCCAACATGCAAGAGAACTGCTGGAGGCAGAGCCCGCGGGACAGCCTGCCCCCACCGCAGCAGATGCCAGCCTGCTGATGCGTGCAAAAGGGCTCAGCGTTACCTTCGAGCGCCCGCGGCGGCTGCTGCAACGGGCGCGGCCAGGATTTCAGGCGGTAGCGCCGCTGGACCTCGAAATTGCCGAGGGTGAAACCCTGGGCATCGTTGGCGAGTCGGGTTCGGGCAAGACCACTCTGGCGAGCGCCCTGCTAAGGCTTACCCGCAGTAGCGGGTCCATCCAGTTCGATGACCAGCGGCTTGATCAGCTGAGCGGCAACGCCCTGCGCAAGCAGCGTCGCCAGCTGCAGATGGTGTTTCAGGACCCCTATGGTTCCCTGTCACCCCGCATGCCGGTGGCCGACATCGTCAGTGAGGGGCTGCGCTACCATCACCCCGAGCTTTCCCCGACAGAAGTTGCCGAGCGGGTTCGCCGAACGCTACGGGAGGTCGAACTGCCACAAGACGTAGCGCGACGTTACCCCCATGAATTCTCGGGAGGCCAGCGCCAGCGCATCGCCGTGGCCAGAGCCATCATCCTTGAGCCTCGTCTCATCGTGCTGGATGAACCCACGTCGGCGCTGGACCGAACCGTTCAGAAGCAATTGATTGATCTGTTGCGACAACTTCAGGAGCGACATGGCTTGAGCTACCTGTTCATCAGTCATGACCTGGCAGTAGTGCGAGCCATGGCGCATCGCGTCATGGTACTGAAGGAGGGAAAGGTGGTCGAAGAAGGCCCTTGTGCCGACATTCTCTCCCGCCCGAGCAGTGCCTATACTCGTGCCCTGGTGGACGCCGCCGGACTCTCAACGGGTTACGACCCCAAGTAACGAGCGTCAGGAACGGCCGACGGTAACGAACGTCAGTAACGGACGGTAACGAGCGTCAGCTACGAGCGTCAGTAACGAGCGACAATGACGGCCGGCACTCGCTTGCCATGATGTCGCCGTACCACCCCACGGGTGCCGTTCAACGGTGATAGCGGAGTGCCCTGCTCCATCCTGGGATAGACCGCAGCATCATCGCTTGCTGTAACGGTCGACTTGCCAACGCTTGAACGGAAAAGCTCCGTTACGTTTGCTGCCACGAAACAAGATAACGGTATAAAAAGCTAGAAGCGTAAAAAAGCGTTAATGGGAATGTCAGCCTCATCAAGTGAACCAGAGGATACCTCGTTCTATACTGGCCGGATCAGCCGTTACAGGTCCTGCCATGCGCCGCCTTTGTCTTGTTCTCCTCTTCGCCGTCGGGTGGCTCGCCAGTGGGCAGGCACTCAGCGACGCGTTGGCGCTCAATAGCCAATGGGAATACCGTTGGGGCGACTCTCCTCGAGACAGCAGCGGACGCCTCGTCTGGCTAGATGAAGCTGACACCTCCTGGCAGCCCCTGTCGGGTGTCGGTAATCCGCCGGGGCGCGGCCACAACAACAGCCTCTGGATTCGCCATCAGTTACCTGACGGTGCCTGGCATCAGCCGGTCCTGTTTATCTCGAGCTTGAACCTGGTGGGGGAAGCCTACGTCGACGGCTTGCAGATCTATCGCCATGGCTCACTGGAGGGCGGAGCCGCCGGGGAATTCGCCGGCTGGACCTGGCACGTCATCGACCTGCCGACTCCCGTCGCTGACAAGATGCTGTATCTCAGAATCAAGTCGACCTACAAGGATATCGGCCTGTGGGGCAAGGTGGTGGTGATGGAGAGGGCCGATGTTCTCCCTACCATCCTGTCGGAGACACGTGGGGAGATCATCATCGCCCTCAGCTGTCTGATCCTTGCTCTGCTCGCGCTGATCCTGATCCTGACGCAACCCGAGCGCTGGCGCCTTGGCAGTATCGGGCTATTCTCGCTGGCGGCGGGCTCCATGGTGCTGGCGGAAAGTGATGCCAGCCAGTTGCTGCTATTTGCGCCGCTGGCGTGGGATTATGTGGCCGCCTTGGCCTACTTCTCGTTGCCAATCGCCATGGCGCTGATCCTGGAGCACTGGTTCCCGCAGATCCCGCGCAGGGGCCTTCGCCGACTGTGGCTGTGTCTCGTCGGCTATGCAGCCGGAGCACCCGCACTGGCCATGCTGGACATCGTCACCCTGCCCACCACGTTTCCGGTCTTCGATATCCTCCTGCTGGCCGCCCTCGCCTACATGTCACGCTGGCTGTTCAGGTACCGCAGGACCTTCGATGGCAACCAGCGCCTGATCGTCGCCAGCTATGCCATCTTCAGCATGGTCACCGTTATCGATATGGTCGTGGCCCACGGTTTTGTGTCCTGGGTGAGCGTTCCTGTGCACCTTGGTGCACTGGCCTTCATTTTCGCCATGGTGGTCATCGCGGCACGCCACTACGCACGCTCGCAGCGCAAGCTGGAGCACCTCAACAACCAGCTGGAGCAAGAGGTCACGGCACGCACCCGACAGCTCGAGACCTACGCCGAGCGTGAGCGTCAGCGAGCCAGGTTGCTCGCCAACGAGCACAGCAAGACGCATCGTCTTGCCAACTTGATCGACTCGCTGCAAGCCTGCACGTCCCTTGAGCAGGCGCTCGACCTTACCCAACGGGCCATGCCGGACATCCTTGCCCCCATGAGCGGGGCTTTCTATCGGCCCCAGGACGAACCCGACACCATGCACCTCGAGCTATTCTGGCCCACCAGCCACTGTCCTCCGGCGTGTCTGGATGGCTCGACTATTCCACCGCTGGAGGCACGTGGGGACGACGATCTGCCGGACTTCGAGGACCTGCTTCAGCAAATGCGCAGCGAACGCACCGTGCCGGTGAACGGGACCTCCGTTGATGAGCTGCCACGCTGGACCTTTCCCCTGGATGTCACCGGTCCGGGACGACAGCCCCGTCGCCTCGGCGTGATCTGTGTGATACCCCAGGGCCCTCTCGTGCGTCGACCACAATACTGGGATCGCACCTATCACTTTATCGAGCTTGGGGTGAGCCGACTGGCGCTGGTGCTGTCGAGCATCGCCTTGCAGGAGGAGCTGTCGGCCCTGTCCTACCGGGATGACCTGACCGGGCTCAATAACCGGCGCTACTTCGAGGAGCTATTCGCCCACGAGAGCGCCATATCACTACGTAAGCAAAGTCCGCTGGCGGTGGTTATCCTGGATATCGACCACTTCAAGAAGTTTAACGACCAGCATGGCCATGCCGCGGGCGATAGCGTGCTGGAAGGAGTCGGCAGGATGCTCGCCAACAGCTTCCGTGACATTGACGTGGTGTGCCGGTTTGGCGGGGAAGAATTCGTGGTACTGCTGCCCGGGGCGGCCGCGGAAGATGCTCAACACCGGATGCGCCGAATGTGTGAGGCACTGGCCAGCGCCAGCTTCCGTCATGAAGGAAACAGCCTGGGCACGGTGTCCGTCTCCTGTGGCATTGCCAGCTTTCCTGCCACCACCCAGGATCCCCATGAACTACTGGAACTCGCCGACAAGGCCCTGTACCAGGCGAAGAACGCGGGGCGAGCCAGAATCACTCTGGCCACCCCTCAGTGAGAGCGCTCCCAGCTTTAACAGCCCTTAAAACAGGGCTCGCTCCGCGTCAGTCAGCTCACGCCATTCACCCGGAGCGAGCTCAGGATCCAGCGTCAGTGCTCCAATAGCGTGACGATGTAACGCTTCGACGTGGTTGCCGATCGCGGCGAACATACGGCGGACCTGGTGGTAGCGTCCTTCGACAATGGTCAGTTCGACCTGGCGCGGGCCATGGCATACCAGAGTGGCAGGACGCGTGGGAAGCTCCTCCCCATCCAGCAGCACCCCTTCGGCAAACTGCTCGATCGCTTGCTCGGGATCTTCCAGGTCTCGTGCCAAGGTCACCTGGTAGCGCTTGCCACTGCGGTGACGCGGGGAGGTGATGCGGTGGGACCACTGGCCGTCATCACTCAATAACAATAGCCCGGTGGTGTCAACATCCAGTCGCCCCACCGGCTGGAGCCGTTCTGCCTTGGGTAGATCAATGGCGTCCACCGCTCGCGGGTACAGGCCTCTCCTGGCCGTACACTCTACGCCAACAGGCTTGTGCATCATGATGTAGCGCAACCCCACTAGCGCCAGCGGCTGGCCTTGCCAACTGACGCTGTCATCCTGCGCTAACTGGCGCGCGGCCTTCTTCTCTACTTCCCCGTTCACCGTGACCTCCTCGCGCATCAGCGCACGCTTGGCAAGGCTGCGAGTGAGATCGGTGGTTTCGCTGAGAAAACGGTCAAGGCGCATCAGTAGGTCTCATGGTCAAGGGTAAAATCGTCGGCATCTTGCCATGCCGGGAACTTCTCGCGAAAGGCCGACAGCGCTTCCCTGTCGAGCACACCGGTCCGGACGAAGGCTCGATCACGGGGCTCATCGATCAGCGCATCTCCCTTGGCATCAATCAGCATCGAATCTCCGGCATAGCTTAACCCCTTGGCGTCCTCGCCCACACGATTGACCCCGATCACCGCAGCCAGGTTTTCCACCGCCCGCGCCTGCAGCAGTACGCGCCATGGGTGACGCCGCGGTGCTGGCCAGTTGGCCACACACAGCAGGGCATCATATTCGAAAGGTGCACCTTGGGTTGCCTGCTGCCGCAACCAGACCGGGAATCGCAGGTCGTAGCAGACGCTCAGCAAGATACGAAATCCGTTGAGCTCAACGATGACCCGCTCACGGCCCATGTCATAGCGCTCATGTTCGCCCGCCATACGGAACAGATGCCGCTTGTCATACCAGTGCAGGCCACCATCGGGTTGCGCCCATATCAGGCGATTGAGATAACGCCCTTCATCCACTATTGCGACGCTGCCGGTCATCACACAGTCACGCTGCTTGGCCTGTTCACGCAGCCACTGGACCACCTCGCTGGTTGCCATGGGCTGTGCCATGTCGCGGGAATTCATGGTAAACCCGGTGGCGAACATCTCGGGAAGCACAATCATGTCGGTTTCCCGGCCACCCAGATCGGCCAAGGTGTCTTCGAGCATCCGGCAATTGCTGGAGGGGTCTTCCCAGCGCAGGTCGCACTGAACCAGAGTGGTACGCAGCTGTGACATGGTGATCTCGTCAGTGAAGTTCGTCTGCCTAGACTAAACGACATCGCCGCCGAGACCAAAGCCACCATGCCGCCGACAAGAGTGTGCTAATGTGGCTGGCCGATGCACGCCCTGCATCGATCCCTATCCTGTGTTATGGACGCTCTTTCGATGAAAGGACTCTCCCCCGCTACCGGATCACTCCAGGGTGTCGGTTTTGCGCTTCTCGCCTACGGCATGTGGGGCACCTTCCCCCTGTTCTTCGCCTTGTTCGATGGGGTCAGCGCGCTGGAGATCCTGGCCCATCGCGTGATCTGGTCGTGCCTGTTCCTGGCCCTGGTCATTACCCTGCTAAAGCGCTGGGGGGCCATCGCCCGACTGCGCCACGCGCCGCGCCAGTGGCTGCCAGCGATGGCCTGCGCGCTGTTGATCGGGCTTAACTGGGGGCTTTACATCTACTCGGTCGAGACACATCGGGTCCTCCAGGCCAGCCTGGGCTATTTCATGACGCCGCTGGTCAATGTGATGCTCGGGGTACTGGTCCTGAAAGAGCGGATCACGCTGGTCCAGGGCGTCGCCATCGCCCTGGCCGTGGCCGCCATCTCACTTCAGCTGTTCCAGTTGGGGTCGTTGCCCTGGCTGAGCCTGAGTCTTGCCGCCTCGTTTGGCACCTATGGCTTGCTGCGCAAGCAGCTGGCCTTTGATGGCCTGTCGGGGCTGTTTCTCGAGACCCTGCTGCTGCTGCCGTTGGCGCTGCTGCTGCTGCCGCTGCAGCCAAGCCACTTCATCCCTGAGCTCATTGCGGCTCCCCCCTACACGACTGCCTTGCTGGTCGCCTCCGGTGTGTTGACCGCCCTACCCTTGCTGGCGTTTGCCGGGGCGGCGAGACGGCTGACCCTGAGCACCCTGGGCTTCTTGATGTACCTGAACCCAACGCTTCAGTTCCTGATTGCGCTATGGGTGTTCCATGAACCCATCGTGCCGGCGCAGCTGACGACTTTCGCGTTAATCTGGATCGCACTATTGCTCTACTCGTGCTCAAGCCTGTTTCAGCCCCGTCGATCCACCAGGTAGGCTAGCCTGTTGACCGACGAGGGACGCTGCAGGCAGGTGCCGTACACGTCTGCCACTTCCCCCAATTCCATTGGCGGAGCAAAGAAGTATCCCTGACCTTCCTGGACGCCTAGCATCACCAGCCAACTGGCATCTTCAATGGTCTCGACACCCTCGGCCACCACGCACAATTCCATGCGGTGACAAAGCCCGACCAGGGCCGCATAGGCCTGACGGGCTTGATCGAAGCGACGTGCGGCATGCAGCAAGGAGTAGTCCAGCTTGATCGACGTCAACGGCAGTCGCTGCAACAAGTTGAACGCGGTGTAGCCTGAGCCAAAGTCGTCCAAGGCGATGCCAATGCCACGCTCCCGTAGCGCCAGCATCTGACGCTGCACCTGCTCGACATCGTCGACATTTTCATGTTCCACCAACTCAAGCTCCAGACATTCGGGTGCAATCCCGCGTAGCGCCAGCTGCTGTGACACGTAGTCAGGGAAGTCTTCAGCCAGCAGGCTGCTGAGATGCACGTTGACGGAGACACAGTGCAACCACTCCGTCGGGGCCACCAATGAAGCGAGCCAGTCCAGCGCTTGCTTGATCACCCAGCGGTCGAATCGCTCGGCCAAGCCCAGCATCAAAATGACCGGCAAGAAGTCCGCTGGTGGTATGTCTCCGGCCTCGGGGTGTCGCCACCGAATCAGCATCTCGACCCCCACCAGGGAGCGGTTGGGCGGGGCCAGTTTGGGTTGAGCCACCAGCCGCCACTGGGTGTCGGGTTCTTCGATCAAGACACCGACCTGGCGGCACAGCCAGCGTAGATGGGTTTCCTGGTAGGGACCAGCGGCCACCACCCGCAGTATCGGGCGCACCCAGCCTTCTGCTTCCAACCGTTGCATGCCCTCATCGAGGGCGCTCAGGCAGGCGTTCAGGTTACTGATATGCGCAGGCACCAGGGTCACACAGGCATACCAATGCAACACCTTTTCATTCGCCGCCTGCTGTCGCTTGCACACCAGCGCCAGATAGCTATCGAGCTGTGACTCAACGTCCGGACCGTGAACGTGTGCAGGTATGGCACCGATGATGCGCTCATCCTTTCCGATATACAGGCGCCAGCCCTTGGGCAGGTGCGCAGAAAGAGCATCCAGACTGGAACGTAACAGTGCCTCGAGACACATGTTGCCCAGGCGCCGCCGATAGCGGATCACTTCTGGCGCAGCGAGCAGGAATAGCCATTCGATCTCTGCACAGCGAGGGCCTTGATAGTCTGATTCGAGGGCCATCCGCGTGGGCAGCTGGAAACGATCATCCACCATCAGGCGGCGACGTCGCCTGAGCGATGAAAAGCGAGACAGCAGCAGCATGACCGCCACCAGCAGGCCGGTCAGGGTGACCGCCACCATTCCCACGACCGCCTGCTGATAGCCGCGGGTCAGCTGTTCCAGACGCCCCCTGACACCGACCCATTGAAAGGCGACATGTTCCTTACCATCGAACAGCTGATACCAGCGTGCATGGATAAGATAGCGCTGTGCCATGATCGAGGAGCTGGCGGGCACCAGCTCAAACGCTGGCGTCAGCGCGACTTCCACCGCCGCGTGGGCCAGGAACTCGATATCAAGGATGGCGCCACCGGCGCACCCCACCGCCATCTGAAAGGCAAAATGGCAGAACACGGGTACCTTCTGTCGGGCCAGCGCCTCAAGCCGCTCCGCCGTGCTGCCCGGCCCTTCGTTCCAACCGGAGTCACGCCCGCCCTGCATGTAAAGCCGTGTCCCGGGCGGACTGCGCGCAAGCCGCTCAAGGACGACCTCGGGCGTCCAGCCGTGGATGACATCCACCAGCTGGACATCGCGCACACTGCCGACCACCTCGGTCATGTCATCAATGACGTTGTAGGCGTGCTCCGTATTTTCCCCCAGCAAGATCAGGTGCAATGGCGCGCCAAAGGTATCCACCAACATGTTCAGGGACTGGGCCATGACGGGATAGGACTTCAAGGACTTGACGCCTGCAGCTTCGGCTTCGACCCTGAGCAGGTCATCGTTCAAACCCAATGCCACCACCTTTTCGGGCCATGGTAGAGCGTCTCTATAGCGAAGATAGAAGGCCATGGCCGGGTCATCGGTGAGAATCAGACTCCCCCTGGGATCCAGACTGGCCTGCTGCAGTCTCGCTAACAGCGCTTCATCGGCCAGGTGCCCGGGCAGACGCAGCGCATCAAGATACTCCACCTGGAACCGGCCGGCCGTCGCCGTCTCGTGAGCAAAGCGTGCTTCCACGCTGGCCACGATATCGTCGTTCCAGCGATACCCCTGATGATAGGACGTCAACAGCAGCAGCGAGGCGTCACCCGCGGCCTCATTGGCGCGTGACGGGGCAGGACTTACCGCCAGCAGCAACCCGGCCGCCCACAGGATGACCAACAGCATGATCCGACGTCGCCCTGGTCGCGTCATTGCTGAGGTGACTGACATGGAGACAAACTCCGTTAGTCCACTGCAAGCAGCAGAGCGGCCTGCTTAGAGCCGGTCCATCGACAGGATCAGCGAGAGAGGGGCTAGCCACACAAGACCTATCCACACAAGACGGCTCGTGGTGCCCTGTGATGAGCTTAGGGCCCACGACCACCAATCTCGCACTCTCATCCGAGGTAACGCTGATCATCAAAGGGGATAGCCGTCAGCCGAAAGGCCAAGGGTGACGCCGTCATTCGCATCAGACTTTGACGTCGTACCCACAACTGCGCACCATCTGAGCTCACTCAGGAGTCTTGCCTACCATGCCCCTACCCCATTTACTGCTGGTCGGTGCCGGCCACGCGCACCTTTATCTGCTGAGACAGAACGCGCTGCTGAAGCGTTTTCGCATCACCTTGGTGGACCCAGGTGGGTTTTGGTATTCAGGTCTCGCCAGCGGGGTGCTGGCCGGCGACCACAGGCCTTCGGAAGACCGTATCGACCCCGCGCTGCTTTGCCGCCAGAACGGTGTGGACGTCATACGTGCCAGGCTCGTGGCACTTGACCATGAGCAACAGCGAGGAATGATGAGCAATGGCTCCTGGCTATCCTTTGACTACCTCAGCCTTAACCTGGGCTCGGCCCCTCTCGCTCCTCTGCCAGTGCATTCGACGACGAAAGGTTCACCTCACTATTGGCCAGTCAAGCCGATACCGCGGCTGTTGCAGTGTCGGCGCAGCCTGGAGCGACGCTTTCATCATCTGCCTCTGAGCCTTCACGTGCTCGGCGCTGGCGCCAGCGGCATTGAAGTCGCCTGCGCGACCAGGGCGCTAGCCCGCCGGCACGGGGTAGCCGACATGGCGCTGCCCATTCACCTGCACCATCGCAGTAACGGCCCCCTGGCACAGGCGTCCGCGGGCGCACAGCGCTATGTCCGTGACTGTCTCGATCGGCGCGCCATCACGCTGCGGGTCCATCCCCGCGCAGAGACGACCTCACTGCCCCCGCTGGTCGATGACGAGGCCAGCGATATCATCGATGCCAGGGGCCTCGCTCCGCCCCAGAACCTGGCCCATCTGGGTCTCCCCACTCTAGCGGGACGCGGCATCGCGGTAGCGGCTGACCTGAGGATCGACGGCAGCACCACCCAGTTCGCCGCGGGCGACTGCGCCGCCATCATCGACCAGCCGCTGCCACGTCTTGGGGTGCACGGCGTGCGACAAGGACCCATTCTCGCGCACAACCTGCTGGCCAGCCTCGCCGAGGAGCCACTCAAGCGTTACCATCCCCCAAAGCGGGCACTATCGATCATCAACCTGTGCCATGGCGAGGCCTTGGCTCTCTACGGGTCATACTGGTGGGGCGGACGACTCGCCAGTCGCTGGAAGCGGCATCTGGACATGGGGTTCATGCGGCGGACCAGGTCCCCGGCGTGACCTATAGCCATGGCCGATGAGGGTCGATCAGACAAGTCGCTACGCCGCCACTTCACCAAGACCAGGACGTCAATCTGCCCATGCTCAAGCGCTACATTCCTATCCTGGCCTGGCTGCCACACTATTCGCCGCGACTGTGTGGGAGCGACCTCCTGGCAGGGGTCATCGTCACTGTCATGGTGATTCCCCAGTCACTCGCCTATGCCATCTTGGCTGGACTTCCCGCGGTCGTCGGACTCTACGCCAGCCTGCTGCCGGCGGTGGCCTACGCCATGCTCGGCACCAGTCGCTCTCTCGCCGTTGGCCCGGTCGCCATCATCGCTCTGATGACGGGGGCGGCGCTGTCCAATGTGGCAACCCAGGGGACATCTGCGTATGTCGAAGCCGCCTTGGTCCTGGCCCTGCTGTCCGGTCTCATGCTCACGCTGATGGGCTTTCTGCGCCTTGGCTTCTTCGCTAATTTCCTGAGCCACCCGGTCATTGGAGGGTTTCTGTCGGCGTCTGGCTTGCTGATCGCGATCAGCCAGCTGTCGCACTTGCTCGGCATTGATGCAGGCGGCTACACCGCATTGGCGCTGATCACCCATCAGGTACAGCAGTTGGATCACATCAACTGGCCGACCCTGGCGGTAGGCGCCTCGACCCTGCTGTCGCTATGGCTGATGCGCGGATACGGCGTGGCCGCCCTGACCGCGCTGCGGCTACCTGAGGGCCTGGCCAGGTTACTGGTCAAGGCGGGTCCGGTGGTGGCGGTGGTAGTGACGACGCTCCTCAGCTGGCAGCTCGACCTGGCCCGTTACGGGGTCGCCACCGTAGGTCAGATCCCCGCTGGCCTACCCTCCCTCGCCATGCCGAACATCGATCTGCCGCTATGGCACGCGTTGCTGGTACCCGCCATGCTGATCAGCGTGGTGGGCTTCGTCGAATCGATCTCCATGGCCCAGATGCTGGCCGCCAAACGCCGTGAGCGTATCGCACCCAACCAGGAATTGATCGGCCTGGGAGCAGCCAATCTGGCCGCTGCCTTCAGTGCGGGCATGCCGGTCACGGGAGGTCTGTCACGCACGGTCATCAACCAGGAGTCCGGTGCCCGCACGCCCATGGCTGGCCTGTTTGCGGCGCTTGGCATTGGCACGGTGACCCTGGCATTGACGCCGCTGCTCGAGCACCTGCCGATTGCAACGCTTGCCGCGACCATCACCGTGGCGATTCTCACTTTGGTAGATATCCCTCTGCTGCGACAGACCTGGCGCTACTCACGCAGCGACTTTTCAGCGTTGGCGGTGACCATGCTGCTGACCCTGGTGGAAGGTGTCGAGGCCGGCATCATCGCGGGGGTCAGCCTGTCCATCGCCTTGTTCCTGTATCGCACCAGCAAGCCCCATAGCGCTATCGTGGGGCGCATCCCCGGCAGCGAGCACTTCCGCTCGGTCACCCGTCACGAGGTCGAGACTGTCAGTCACCTGGCGCTGTTTCGCGTCGATGAGAGCCTGTACTTCGCCAACGCACGTTATCTGGAGGACACGCTCTACTCGCTGGTGACCCAACGCCCGGAGCTCAGCGATGTCGTGCTGATCTGTTCCGCCGTCAACCTGATCGACGCTTCCGCGCTGGAGAGCCTTGACGCCATCAACGCCAGACTCAAGGACTCACGGGTCACGCTGCACCTGGCCGAGGTCAAGGGGCCGGTCATGGACCGTCTGAAGCATTCCGACTTCCTCGATGCCCTGACCGGGCGAGTGTTTCTCAGCACCTTTGCGGCCTGGTCCGAACTGCGGCGCCCGCGAGACTGAGACACTCTGAACCAGCCCCCTGAACGACACCCGGGCCAATGCCTAACCCGTCGGCACACCCAAGGCCTTAGGCGAATGTCGAGCGCTGCGCCATTCAGGTAAGATGGCGGCGTGATACATGGACGGGCCACGAGATGGAAGACTCACCCAAGCAGAACCTCGCCATCAGCGCCTACCGCTGGCTGAAGCAAGACATTATTCGGGGCACCTTCGCGCCCGGGGAAAAACTCCTCATGGCGGGACTCAAGGAGCGTTATGAGCTGGGCGTCGGTCCCTTGCGGGAAGCGCTCTCCCAATTGGTCGCTGATCGCCTGGTGGTGGCGATCAGCCAGCGCGGCTATCGCGTAGCCCCCATGTCCCTGGCGGAGCTGGCAGATCTCTACGACGCCCGTGCCCAACTTGAGGGACTGATGCTCGAACTGGCCATTCAGCGTGGCGATGATCGCTGGGAAGCCAATATCATTGCCACCGCCCATACCCTGGCCAAGGTGGAAAGCGTCAGCTCCTCTGATGAGCTGCTGGATCTGTGGGACAAGCGCCACAAGGCGTACCACAGTGCCATTGTGGCCGGCTGCAACTCACCTCACCTGATGCAGGTGCGCGAAGCACTGTTCGACCAGGTAGAGCGCTATCGACACCTGTGGCTGCGCGAGACCGTTTTCTCGAGCCAGGCCCTGGCCGCCAAACGCGATGAGCACGCAGCACTGACCGAGGCAGTGCTGTCACGACACACGCAGAAAGCGCGACAGATGATGCGGGACCATTTGATGACCCCGGTACCCATCATCACCGACGTGATGGCCAAACGTGGACTGAGCTGAACCCTGACTCCCCCCGACTGGGCCGGCGCTGTTACCTCGGAGGTGAGGAAGACAGCGGCGGCTGCAAGGTCCATCATCGCTAGGGACGCGCTGCGTGCATCAGCTGAGCGGCGAAAGGCGCCCGCAGCGCAGAATCCGGAGCCTAGGCGGTAGAGATGGGGAGTTCGAGCAGCGCGTAACGCAGCGAATCGGCGGTGCAGGCATTCATTGTTTCCTTAGGGCTTGTCACCGCAGTGTCATCGGGTAATCCTATGCTTTCCATGAACATGTATGACGCTTGCGTCGCCACCGGAGAGACATCATGCCCCACTTACTGAGATTTTCACGGGAGCTGGAGGCTCGCCTGGACCTACTGGCAGAGCGCACGGGCATGACCAAGGCGGCTCTGATCGAGCGTCTGGTCAGCGAGGGTGCCGAGGTACTTGAGGCAGAGCTGGCACAGCACGGCGCCGGCAGCGAGCGCGCCGAACGCTCCATTGATCAACTGCTGCGAGAAAGCGGGCTAGGCGCCTGACCTTTCGCCAGCGTCGTCCTTTCCCGGGACTCTTGCGCTCGCGCCAGAGCGGCACGGGGGTCTCGGGGATAGTAGCGTTCGGGCTGACGGGCCACATGGGGGAAGAACCGGGTATCCTTGTACGGCATCTTCATGAATCCTGAGATGCCCAACCCTTCTATCAGTTTCACCGCATCCACAATATCTTCCAGACAGTCCCTGAACTGCTGCTCTCTCGACGGATCCAGCAATCGGTAGTGATGATGAATTTTCAGGTGTGAAGGCAGCACCTCGAAGATGATCATTCCGGTGTGATGAATATCATTGAGCGCCTGCAGCGAACTGATGATGGCGTCGGGTAACACCAGTAGCTCTTCAGGATCGGGACCATCTTCAAAGTAGCTGTGCAGGCGAGAGCGATCCTCCAGCTCAGGGACGGCACTGACCTCGTAGGACAGGGCAAGCCCCGGGTCCACCACGAAAGGATGTTCGGGAGAGCTGCGTTCCAGATGCAAGGTGTCTCTTGCGTTGAACAGACAGCTTTTAAAGATGCCCCGGCGGTGTATCGCGCGCGCCAGCGTGACCATGTTGTTGACGGCGGCCACGAACGCCACTTTCACCTGCGGGTCATGTACGTTCAGCGACGAGTCGATGTAGACGCCATCCGCTTCCCAACGAACGGCGAGTCCTCCCACGACAGGGTATTTGCCCAGCCGGCTGACCGCTGCCAGAAACGCCTTCTCTGTCTCCCCCATGCCCTGCATGAAATTACGGTAGTAGCGGTCAAGCTGGACGTCGTTGACGTCGGCCAAGGTCTCCTCGACCCCCTCTTCCCGCAGAAAGGCCTTGCGTGAGCTGTAGACCACCGTGTCAATCTCCCGTCGGGCGGGACGACTCCACACCGGCACCAGCGGTGATTCCTGTGGCAAAGGGAGCTCCAGCATGACCAGGCGTCCCATCCGCGGCATCTCGGCGATAAAGTGATCACCCGCCTTGAGCCTGACCTCTGGGTCAGGGTCGAGCATGCCATCCAGGGTCCTGGCAAACTCCATCGGAAGACCCAACGAGGTCGCCGGAATAGCGCGATGACCAAACCGGCAGGATTGTGCGGACGCCAGCGCATACAGGGTCCCGGCGGCGCCCTGCTCGTCAAATCGCGGCGATGACAGGGCACCTCCCAGCTGCTCTTCACCGATGAAGTAGACGTCGCCTAGACGGGCATTGGTCTGCTGCAGGTTGTCTGACATCAGTTCCATCACATTGGCGCTGACAAACTGGCGTCGGGCATCCAGCTGAGCAAAGACCGAAGAGCCCCAGTCGATCAGCGCCACCGTCTCGTCGCGGGCATCGAAGACCAGGTTGGAGGGTTTGATATCGCCATGCACGACTGGCCGCCGTGGCGCCCCCGCGGGAGATGTCTCCCGTCGCAGCTCACGCAGGATATCGGCCAGCTGAGTGGCAATCCGTATCACCAGACGCGGCGACAGGCGCCCATGTTGCAGCGAGACTTCTTCGAGATTGATACCTGGTGCACGTTCCATCACCAGGATGGGCTGATGACGCACCCGCTGATAGGCCACCAGGGCAGGCACTCGGGGATGGACCACCTGCTCAAGCATGAAGGCTTCTTCCTCCAGCCTGTCCTGCAGGTGCTGGGGCAAGGTTACCCGGGTGAACTTGAAGACGTAGTGGTGCTGTTCGGCGCTGATGCCGGCGAAGACAAACCCGTAGGCCCCCTTGCCGATCAGCTCGATCTGTCGATAGCCCAGCTGCTCCAGCTGCTGCTGACACAGCGCGACCCATTCCTTCAGCTTGCGTGCATCGTCCTGACTCAACAGGTAGATGGACTGATCTTCCGGAATGTAGAACTGCTGCAACGGTGCTGGGGCCATGGTGCTTCCTCCACCCTACCCCAGGCGCCAGACGCGCCTCACGCCTGGCCCCAGGTAGCCTACAGTGAACCTGATCAGGCCAGGTGCAGCAACATGCTTTCAGGGTCTTCAAGATACCCCTTCCAGGCGTTGCAGAAGCGTGCAATGGTGCCACCGTCAAGCAGGCGATGGTCGCCCGCCCAGGTCGCCGTCATGATGGCGCGCCGCGTCACATTACCCGCGGCATCAAAACGCGGTAGCCACTGGGTCTTGCCGATGGCAACAATCGCAGACTCGGGTACGTTGATGATAGGCGCCGCATAGGTGCCCCCGATCGCGCCAATGTTGGAGATACTGATGGTCCCGCCCTTGAGATCTGACGCGGACACGCGCCCTTCCCGCGCCGCGGAGGTAAGTCGCTGTACCTCACCGGCAATCTCGAGCAGCGTCAGGCGTTCACAGCCCTTGATGTTCGGTACCATCAAGCCGGCCTTGCCATCTACCGCCATGCCCACATTGCACTGGCTGGGGTAAAGAATCTGGGTGACCTGATCATCAAGTCTCGCCTGCACAATCGGGTAGTCCTTCAATGCCAGCGCCAGCGCCTTGATGAAGAATGGCATCACTGTCAGCCGTATCTCTTGCTTCTCCGCGACAGGTTTCAACCTCTCACGCAGCGCCAGAAGCTCGGTGACATCGATCTCCTCCCCATACTGAAAATGGGGAACCGTGCTGGCCGCCGTGACCATCTGCTTTGCCATGGCTGCACGCACGCCGCGCAATGGCTCGCTGCGCTCCACCGCCGACGACTCAGAGCGGTCCGCTTGGACGGGCTGATTCGAGGCGTCACGGTGTTGCTTGTCGTCCACCTGCTGCCCCTGCTCCAGGAAGGCCAGTACATCATGCTTGAGCACCCGACCGTCGCGACCACTGCCTGGCACCTCTTCCAGACGAAGTTGGTGCTCCCGCACCAGCCTGCGCACTGCCGGACTGGCCGGCACTCGGCCGAAGGCTCCGCGCCCAGCACCCCGCGCTTCATGAGCGCGCTGCTCGCGAGTGGCCGCGCCAGCGATGGTTGCTGATGCGCTCGATCCCTCAGCGGTGGGCCGGGACTCGGCGCTGTCAGCGGGAGCTGCCTGCGCGGCTGGCCCAGCAGGCCCTTCTTCCACGCCATCGGCAAGATACCCGAACAGCGGCGCATGTACCTTCGCCATGTCGCCCTTCTCTGCATACAGCGCCTCGACCACACCGTCCTCGGGGGCGGTGATCTCGACCATGGCCTTGTCGGTCATGACGTCGACCAGGCGCTGGTCTTCACAGATCGAGTCACCGACGGCCACGTGCCATTCGACCACCTCACATTCGACGATGCCCTCACCAATGTCCGGCAGCACAAAGTCCACCCGGCGTCTGTTCGACGCTGTGGCAGCAGGCGCAGTCTCTGCGGAGCAGGCCGCGTCCTGCTGTCCATTGAGCGCATCGCCACCCGCCTCGTCGGCATCGCCAGCAGCAGCCTCCGAGTCACCCTGATAGGCAAACAGCGGGGCATGAACACGCGCCATTTCCCCTTTTGCCACATGCAGGCGAGTGACCACGCCAGCCTCGGGAGCGGTAATCTCCACCAGCGCCTTGTCGGTCATGACCTCGACGACCGGCTGATCCTCTTCGATGCGATCGCCCTCGGCGATCTTCCACTCCATGACCTCACACTCGACGATCCCTTCGCCGATGTCAGGAAGCTTGAATTCCGTCATTTCGTGACTCTCCCGGCGCCGTCTCAGTAGTGGAGTGAGGCGGTGATGGCTTCATAGATCTTCAAGTGATCGGGCAGGTACTCTTTCTCCAGGATCAGCGGAAATGGCGTATCCAGCCCGGTCACCCGTCGAATCGGCGACTCCAGATAGAGGAAGCAGCGCTCCTGGATCGTCGCCGCAATCTCGCCGGCGAAACCACCGGTGCGAGGCGCCTCATGGGTAATCACCAGCCGGCCGGTCTTGAGCACGGATTCGACCACCGTGTCCTCATCCCAGGGAAGAATGGTG
Source organism: Halomonas litopenaei (assembly GCF_017303055.1). GTDB lineage: Bacteria > Pseudomonadota > Gammaproteobacteria > Pseudomonadales > Halomonadaceae > Halomonas > Halomonas litopenaei_A. Next base: position 864,120 of record NZ_JAEKJT010000001.1, read on the forward strand.
CGCAGGTCAATGACCTCACAGGAGATGCCTTCCTTCTCTGCCATCTCGACCGCACGCTCGATGACCTCCATCTGGGCGCCCCAGCCCAGCACTGTGACGTCGGCTCCCTCCTTGATTACCTCAGCCTCCCCGATAGGCAGCTGATAATCGCCTTCAGGCACGTCACCGGTCGAGGCGCGATACAGGCGCTTGGGCTCGAAGAACAGCACAGGATCCGGATCCCGGATCGCAGCCAGCAGCAGTCCCTTGGCCTCATAGGGATTACGGGGTACGACAATCTTTAACCCCGGGGTGTGGGCGAAATAAGCCTCAGGGGACTGGGAGTGATAGAGCCCGCCTGAAATGCCGCCGCCGTAGGGAGTCCGAATGGTCATCCCACCGACATTGAACAGGTCCCCTGAACGAAAGCGAAACTTGGCCGTTTCATTCACTATCTGGTCGAACGCCGGAAAGATGTAGTCGGCGAACTGGATTTCGGCCACTGGCACCGAGCCCTGGGCAGCGAGACCGTTGGCAAAGCCGATAATCCCCTGCTCGACCAGCGGGGTGTTGAAGCAGCGCGCCTTGCCGTACTTTTCCTGCAAATGACTGGTGGCACGGAAGACCCCGCCAAAGCCTCCCACGTCCTCGCCGAAGCACAACACGTTGTCGTCTTCGGCCATGGCAATGTCGAGTGCCTGGTTGATGGCCTGCAGCATGTTGATGGTAGGCATGTCAGTCTCCTCCCTGGCTGTCATCATCCTGGCCTAACGCAGGATCCAGGGAACGTGCTCCCCGGGGGTACGCATCGGGATAGCGACGGACGTGCCGCTTCAACTCATCAAGCTGACGCTGCAAGGCAGGCGTCACATCGGCATATACATCGGTGACCATCGAGTCGATGGGAGGTGGCGGCCGCTTCTCGGCGCGCTTCATGGTGTCGAGCACCTCACGCCGCAGTTCGTCCTGCAGCGCCTTCTCCTGCTCTTCGTCCCACCAGCCCTGGGCTTCGAGCCACAGCTGCATGCGACGGATAGGATCCTTGGCGCGCCAGGCGTCCTCTTCCTTGCGCGAGCGGTAGCCGGAGGGATCATCCGAAGAACTGTGGGCCGCCAGACGGTAGGTCATGGCTTCGATCAATACCGGCTTGTTGTCTTCCACCGCGATCTTTCTGGCCAGCTCGGTAGCCCGGTAGACCGCCAGCACATCATTGCCATCGACCCGGATCACATGCATGCGATAACCCAGCGCACGAGGTGCCACCCCATCGGCGGCAAACTGTTCGACGGATGGGGTAGAGATGGCATAGCCGTTATTGCGGCAAAAGAAGATGACCGGCGCTTCATGCACTGCAGCCATGTTGAGGGCTGCGTGGAAGTCGCCCTCTGACGCGGCACCCTCACCAAAATAGACAATGGTGCACAGGCCATCGCCGGCCAACTTTTGCCCATAGGCAAAACCCGTGGCTTGGGGGATCTGAGTCGCCAGCGGCGACGAGATGGTCATGTAGTGCAGCTTGCGCGACCCATAGTGGATCGGCATCTGGCGTCCCTTGCCATAGTCCAGCTCGTTACCGAACAGCTGATTCATGAACTCATCAAAACTGAACCCTCGGTACATCAGAGCGCCCTGCTCGCGGTACTGGGCCATGATCATGTCGGCGTCATCCAGGGCCGCGGCGCTGCCGATGACAGCGGCTTCTTCCCCGGTGCATTGCATGTAGAAGCTGAGGCGTCCCTGGCGCTGAGCTGCCAACATACGCTCGTCCAGAACCCGCGTGGCCAGCATGGCACGATAGATACGCAATGCCTGGTCACGCTCCAGTGCCGGGCCTTCGGCGCCGTCGTACAGGGTGCCGTCCTGAGAAAGAACGGCATAGGTCGCAATCGAGTATTCGTCGCCAGCCAGGAAGTCCGGGCTGTGCGTTTGTGCGGTCGTTGTCATCGCGCTGTTCCTTTGCCCCTTATGGGGGCAGTGTTGTCGTTATTTCTTCCCCCTACCAGGGGATCGCCCATAGTGGGGTCAACGCACGTTGTTGACGTTAACGTAAACTGATTCACGTGACTAGCCACGACTTTGGTCGAAAATCTAGGCGATAACAGCGGTCGCTAGCGTGATAGCCAGAACATCATGCTGGTAACCACCCAACCTTCAGCAATAGCTCCGGCAGCCTACGAACAGACGCACCGTCCAAATAGCCTGCAAGGCAGGCCGTCGGTGCGCCAGCGGGAGAAGAAGAACTTCGAACGGTAGGGAGACGTCTAACGAGCGTAGAGCGTCTAACGCGAGGAAAGTCGTGCGAACACGCTATCGACTGCCAACGCCAGCAGTGCGATCAACAAGGCACCCTGCACGATGTAAGCCGTATTGCCGTTCACGATGCCAGAGATGATGGGATCACCGAGGTTGCTCGAACCGACCGTGGCTCCCAGGGCTGCCGTCGCGATATTGATCGTCACGGAGGTGCGAATACCCGCCAGGATGACCGGCGCAGCCAGCGGAAGCTCCACCTGGCGTAGGATTTGGCCGCCGGTCATGCCCATCCCCCGGGCCGCCTCCAGTACCGAAGGTGAGATACCCTCGATACCGGCCAGGGTGTTACGCACGATGGGCAACAGACCGTAAAGCAACAGCGCCACCACGATGGGCAAGGTGCCAAAGCCAAGTACCGGTACCGCCAGCGCCAGCACCGCTACGGGGGGGAACGTCTGGCCCAGCGATGCCACTTGCGCGACCAGTGGCAGGAACTCTCGCCCAGCCGGGCGGGTCACGGCAATCGCGCCTAGCACGCCCAACAGCGTGGCCAACGCAGCTGCGATGGTCACCACCAACAAATGACGGCCCAGCAGGACGAGAAAGTCCACCCGAGCGTAAACCACGTCTCGGCTGTCGGGCTCAAGCCAACGAAAGACGGGTTCGAACAAGGACATGGCCAGACATCCGACCAGCAATAGCGCGCACCATACGAAAGGCATCAGCCAACGTCGTGTCAGGACATCAGTCATTGACGCGGGCTCCCACCAGGCGTCGGAAGTTAAGCTCACCGATCGGGATGTCGTCGTCATCGACAACCGCCAGCCGCTCGACTCGCCGCCACAGCATGACCGACAGTGCCTCGCGAAGCGAAGCGGTCTGATCGATGCGTTCACGAGCCACTCCACCTGCCCCAAGGGGCACCATTCGCTCGCTGACCGGCAACAGCGCAGCCTCTTTGAGACCTCGATCTTCCCCACCCAACAGCGAAGCGACAAAGTCATTGGCAGGCTCGCGCAGTAGCTGCAGCGGATGGCCCTGCTGAACGATGCGACCTTCATGCATCACCACCAGGCGATCCGCCAGCCGCAGCGCCTCATCCATATCGTGAGTCACGAAGACAATGGTCTTGCCCAGCCGCGCCTGGAGATCCCGCAGCTCCAGCTGCAGTGTCTCCCTGGTGATCGGATCCAGGGCGCCAAAGGGTTCGTCCATCAGCAGAATGTCCGGGTCCGCTGCCAATGCCCTGGCCACGCCCACTCGCTGAGCCTGTCCCCCGGACAGCTGGTCTGGATACTTGTCGGCGTAGTCGGCCATGGACAGGCCAAGCAACGACATCAACTCCTCTACCCGAGTATCGATGCGCGACTTCGGCCACTTGAGCAGACGCGGCACCAGACCAATATTGCGAGCGACCGTCCAGTGAGGAAACAGCCCAGTGCTCTGAATCGCATAGCCAATACGGCGCCTGAGCACGTCCTCGCGAAAACTGCGAATGGGCTTTTGGTCGATGTGAATCTCACCCTCGCTATGTTCAATCAATCGATTGATCATCTTCAACGTGGTCGACTTACCGCAGCCTGACGTCCCCACCAGACAGCAAAACTCACCGCCGTCTATTTTCAGCGAAACATCATCGACCGCCACGGTATGATCGAACCGCTTAGTGATATGAATGAGTTCGATCATCGTGTGACTCCCCGACCAAGACGCCGTGAAAGATTACCCAACACACCATCGGCCAGCATGGCCATGACCAGGATGGGAAGTGCTCCGAGCAGCACCAGGTCCATCGCCGCTTGCCCCAATCCCTGGAAAATAAAACGTCCAAGCCCGCCGGCACCGATCAGCGCAGCCACCGCCGTCAGGCCGATAGCCTGCACCGTGGTAATCCGCACGCCTTCGAGCAGTACCGGCAGCGCCAATGGCAAGCGCACCTGCCAGAACATCTGCCCTCGACTCATGCCCATGCCTCGTGCCGCCTCAATCACTCCACGATCGACACCCTCCAGCGCCACAAAGGTATTACGCACCATCGGCAACAGGCTATAGGTCACCAGAGCCACCAAGGCCGGCGCCCAACCGATGCCACTGATACCGAGCTGATCCAGCCACGGAAAACGCTGCGCGGCCCAGGCCAGGGGCCCTAACAGCAGTCCAAACAGGGCCAGGCTGGGAATCGTCTGCATGAAATTGAGCACCCCAAACCCGGCGCGCTGCAGCGCAGGAAGGCGACGCATCAACAGGGCCAGTGCAGCGCCCAATGCCAGGCTAAGCGCCACCGTCGCCCCGACCAGCAACAGGTGTTCCCCCACCGCTAGCCAGAAGTCGTCCGCCCGCCCCCGATACTCCTGCCACAGAGCCAGACGATCGAGACCAAGAGGAAGACATAGCGCGGTGACAACCAGCGGTACGCAGAGGCAAGCAATGTACAACCCTGCAGGCCAGCGCTGGCGAGTCCTCAGATCCAACAGCGCCAGCAACAGCACGAACAGCGTGCACCAGGATCCTGCCCCGATGCCCAAGCGCGCCTGTGGCAGCTGCGGGTCGACAAGTTGATGAACGCACAGCACTAGCCATAACGGCAGGCCCAACAGTGCCAGCAGGACGAGTCCCAGTGAACGCCATCCAGGATCGGGCTGGCGAGCGACCCAGCCCGCCAAGGCCATGGGAAGACTCGCCAGCACAGCCATCGCCGGCCCCGCCACTTGCCAGGCATAGACAGCGTCACCCGGGACGATGCGGTTGGGAGCGCTGCTGGCCACCGGCAAGCTCCACCACGCGAGCAGGCCCAGCGCCATCAACGTCAGCAACACGATATTGCCGCCACGGCGGCTTGCCACTGTCGTGATAATGGATCAGTCCTCGAGGGTCGCCAGATAATCTGCTGCCACCTTCGCAGGATCGAGGCCATTGACGGCCACATCCCCATTCAGGCGCTGCAAGGTTTCCAGGCTGAGCGACTCGAATACGGGTGCCAGAGCTGCGGCGATCTCAGGGTGGTTATCCAGGGCGGCACGCCGAATCACCGGAGCTGGCTGATACACCGGCTGCACCCCCTTGGTGTCCGTCATCACGACCAGGTCCAGCGCCTGCAGGCCCCCATCGGTGCCATAGGTCATCGCTGAATTGACACCGCTGGTCTGTTGCGCCGCAGCCCGCATGGTGGCAGCGGTATTACCACCGGAAAGCACCAGCAGGTCGTCATCGTCGAGGGAGAATCCGTAGGCCGCTTCGAAGGCAGGCAGGGCGAAGGCAGATTCAACGAAGTCGGTACTGGCGGCCAGCTTGTAGTCGCCGCCGTCATTGATAAAGCTCGCCATGTCCTCCAGGGTCTCGAGTCCGTTGTCCCTGGCGACGTCGCCGCGCACGCTGATCGCATAGGTATTGTTGGCCGACGCGGGGGTAAGCCATTCCAGGCCCAACTCGGCATCCTTGGCCTTCACCGTATCGTAGGCCTGCTGCGCATCGTGCCACACGGGGCTGTCGGTCATGTCATGAAAGAAGGCGCCATTGCCGGTGTATTCCGGGTAAATGTCGATCTCGCCATTGAGCAGCGCCTCACGCACGATGCTGGTGCCGCCTAGCTGCAGTCGATCCTCGACCTCGAGGCCTGCCGCCGACAGACGCTGCAGGATCATCTGGCCAAGAACGGACCCTTCGGTATCAATCTTGGACGACACCACCAGAGCATCATCTGCGTAGGTCTGCGTGGCCACGGCAGAGCTCAACATCGTGGCCACCACTGCGGCCGACACTAAGGGACGCTTCATTATTCTCACCTGATTCCATGTGAATGTATGCTGAAGTATATGGAGATGACCCAACGCCTGCAGGACGTTCTGCCAACGTGAGTCCACCATGCCACCACGCCAGACCGCAAGCGCCAATCGGCCGGGACACACGCCCCGCCAATCCTCAACGCCGCATTCCCCTCAGTCGGGTGCGGTCAGCTCGCTGACGCCGACCGGCCGTGATCTGGCCTGGTTGCTGGAAGCACCAGACCTGGTGCGCTCACGCTGGGGTGGCCGCCCGACCCTTGACGAGCTGGGCCTTCACACCCGCAAAGCCCGCCACCAGCTGCTGTTGCAGGCACTTGACCCGCTGCCCATTGCGACCACGGACACCCACTTGGGGTCATTACCTCGGCTTGGACAATATCATGAAGCGCTTTGGCAGTTTTTGCTGGCCACGGCACCGGGCACCGAACTGGTGGCACACAATGTGCCTATTCGAGAGGACCGCCGGACCCTTGGCGAGCTGGACCTGCTCTACCGTGATACCGCCGGCGGCCTGATCCATCTGGAGGTCGCCATCAAGTATTTTCTCGGCCTGCCAGAAGGGCCAGGCCGCCAGGATGACACCAGCAGATGGATCGGCCCCGGGGGGCTCGACAGCCTGGCCCTGAAGCTGACCCACCTGGAGCGTCATCAACTTGCGCTACTGTCCACACCACACCGGCGACAGCTGTTGAATGAAGCACTGGCGAGCAGCAAGGGACGTTCAGGCGGTGCTACGAACCCAACCCCCGTCGAGGACACCATCAAGGCCCGTCTGGCCATGCCAGGCGTGCTTTTTTACCCATGGCAGCATCACATGCCGCCTCCTCGACAGGCGAACGATCATGTTCTCGAGGGTATCTGGTGTCATTGGCGTCACTGGGGCGAGCTATGCCGCCAGCATGACACGCTGCGCTTCGGCGCATGCCTGACCAAGCCCCATTGGTTAGCGCCACCTCCACCGACACAATGGATGCCGCGCAGCACCCTGAGTCGATCCCTGGCCGCCCACTTCGCCACCTACGCCTTTCCCGTGCAGGTCATGCTGTGTGATGACCCTGCTCGTGTGGAGCAGGACATTCTTGCCATCGATGGCGGCGGGCAAGCTGCCTACAAAAACGCGCCGTCCGCGTTGAGCGGACGACGCATCTTTGTGGTCGACGACAGCTGGCCTCACCAGGTACCACTACCACCGCGAAGCCCGGTCTGACGCCATTGTCGCCAGGCCGACAGTCAGCTGCGATCCACCACCCAGTGGGTGCCTTCACGGGAGTCCTTGAGAATGATCCCCTGAGCCGCCAGTTCATCGCGGATACGATCCGCCTCAGCGAAATCGCGAGCCTTCTTCGCCTCGGCGCGCGCAGTGATCCGGGCATTGATCTCATCGTCAGACAGATCGACAGCCCCCCCTTTCAAGAACGCAGCCGGCTCCTGCGTCAACAGGCCCAGTATTCCCCCCAGTCGCTTCAACTCGAGGGCCAGACCGGCCACGTCTGCGCTCGTGGTGCTGGCATCGCTCTGCTCCGCCTCCTTGCGGGCACGATTGAGTTCGCGCACCAGCTCGAACAGCACCGACAGGGCCTCGGGCGTGTTGAAATCGTCATCCATGGCAGCGGTAAACCGCGCGGCATAGTCACCCGGCCCCACTTCGATTTCTGCAGGAAGCTCGATGCCATCAAGCGCGGTATAAAAGCGCTCGAGGGACTTGCGCGCTTCACCCAGGGCGTCGGGCGCATAGTTGATAGCACTGCGGTAATGGCTTGCCACCAACAGGAAACGCACGACCTCGGGGTCGTGTTGCTCGAGAACCTCGCGGATCGTGAAGAAGTTGCCCAGGGACTTGGACATCTTCTCGCTATCGACCCTGACCGCCCCGGCATGCATCCAGGTGTTGACGTAACGCTGGCCGGTTGCCGCCTCGCTCTGCGCGATTTCGTTCTCGTGATGAGGGAAGGTCAGGTCCGGCCCCCCACCATGAATGTCGAAGGTATTGCCCAGGCAGCAGGTGGACATGGCAGAGCACTCGATGTGCCAGCCGGGACGACCTTCGCCCCACGGCGACGTCCAGCTGGCCTCGCCGGGCTTGGCCCCTTTCCATAGCACGAAGTCGAGAGGATCTTCCTTGTGCTCGTCCACCTCGACGCGGGCGCCCGAACGCATCTCATCCAGATTACGGTTGTTGAGCTTGCCGTAATTCTCGAACTTGCGTACCCGGTAATAGACATCACCGTTGCCCGGGGCATAAGCAAAGCCCTTGTCGATCAGCACCTCGATCATGGCAATGATCTCGGCAACATGACCGGTAGCTCGCGGCTCCTGGTCAGGACGCTGAACGAACAGGCGGCCCTCGTCCTCATGCATGGCATCGATCATGCGCTCGGTCAGCTCGCCGATGCTTTCGCCATTCTCCTCGGCGCGACGCAGGATCTTGTCATCGATATCGGTGATATTGCGGACGTAGGTGACATCATAGCCACGATGACGCAGGTAGCGACTGATGACGTCAAAGGCCACCATCACGCGAGCGTGGCCAAGATGGCAGAAGTCATACACCGTCATGCCACAGACATACATCCGAACCTTGCCGGGCTCAATCGGTGTAAAGACTTCCTTGGTACGGGTCAGCGTGTTGTAGATCTGCATGTCAGCCCTTCTTCTGCATCTTGGCCCAGGTGTCTTTCAGACCGACCGTGCGGTTAAACACCAGGTGGTCTGGACGGCTGTCGTGACGATCGGCGCAGAAGTACCCCACTCGCTCGAACTGGTAGCGGTCTTCATTGTCGGCATTGGCCAAGCTCGGTTCACCAATCCCCTTCACGGTCACCAGCGACTCTGGGTTCAGGTGATCGAGGAAATCCGCGTCCTTGTCCTTGTCTGGCTGCTCGACCAGGAACAGGTTGTCGTACAAGCGAACTTCCACAGGAACGCCATGACGCGCGCTTACCCAGTGGATGACGCCCTTGACCTTACGTCCCTCCGGGTTCTTGCCCAAGGTATCGAAGTCAACACTGCAGCGCAGTTCCTCGATCTCGCCCTCCGCGTTCTTGATAACCTCATCGCAACGTATGACGTAACTGTTGCGCAGGCGGACTTCCTTCCCGGGCGCCAGACGGAAGAACTTCTTGGGCGGCTCTTCCATGAAGTCGTCGCGGTCGATCCACAGCTCCCGGTTAAACGGGATCTTGCGCACCGGCATATCTTCACGGGCGGGGTGGCCAGGCACCTCGTAGACTTCCTCGTGGTGCTCGTCCACGTTCGTCAGCACCACCTTGAGCGGGTTGAGCACGCACATGGCGCGAGGTGCATTGTCCTCGAGATCCGAGCGGATGGCGTGGGTCAACATGGCAATATCGACCAGGCCGCCGTCAGCGCGGGTCACCCCGATCATCTCGCAGAACTTGCGCAAAGACGCAGGGGTATAGCCCCGCCGACGCATGCCGGAGATGGTCGGCATGCGCGGATCGTCCCAGCCCTCGACGATGCCATTGTCCACCAGCAGCTTGAGCTTACGCTTGGAGGTCAGCGTGTAGTTGAGGTTGAGTCGAGCGAACTCGATCTGGCGCGGCTTGGTCGGCACTGGCAGCTGATTCAAGAACCACTCGTACAGCGGACGGTGGTCCTCGAACTCGAGGGTGCAGACAGAGTGCGTAATCCCCTCAATGGCATCGGACTGACCGTGGGTGAAGTCATAGGAAGGATAGATCTTCCACTTGTCTCCGGTCTGGTGGTGATGGGCATGCCGAATACGATAGAGGATCGGATCGCGCAGGTTGATGTTGGGCGACGCCATGTCGATCTTGGCCCGCAACACCTTCTCGCCTTCGGCGAACTCGCCCTGGCGCATACGCTCCAGCAGATCAAGATTCTCGTCGGCACTGCGGTCGCGATACGGGCTTGGGCGGCCAGCCTCGGTCAGCGTACCGCGGTATTCGCGAATCTCGTCTGGTGACAGATCGTCGACATAGGCCTTGCCTGCCTGGATCAGGTACTGCGCCCAGGCGTACAGCTGATCGAAGTAGTCAGAGGCGAAGCGAATGTCTCCCGCCCACTGAAAGCCAAGCCAGCTGACGTCTTCCTTTATGGCGTCAATATAGGCCTGTTCTTCCTTGGCCGGGTTGGTGTCATCAAAGCGCAGATGACAGTCACCACCGAATTGCTCCGCGAGCCCGAAATTGAGACAGATTGACTTGGCGTGGCCGATATGCAGAAAGCCATTGGGCTCCGGGGGAAAGCGCGTCACGATCTTCTGCGACTGTCCGCTCTCGATTTCCTCGCGAATCTGGTTGCGAATGAAATTCGGCGCGCTGCTTGTCTCGGTGGTCATGTTGATGGATCAACCTCTGGTGGTGTACGGGCGTTGAGGGGCTAGCGGTCGCCCCCCGACTTCGCGCTGCGAAGCAAAACCGCTATTATAGCGTCACGCTAGGGCACGGCGCCAAGCCGTGCAGAGAACGAGAAAGGTGCCGACAGGCACAACATACCCAACAGGACCACTCAATGATCATCTTGCAGACCAATTTCGGCGACATCACGATCGAGCTCAACCACGACGAAGCGCCGAAAACCGCTGCCAACTTCGAGCAGTACGTTCGCGAAGGCTTTTACGATGGCACCCTGTTCCATCGCGTGATCGACGGCTTCATGGTCCAGGGCGGTGGCTTCGACAGCAACTTCGAGCAGAAGCAGACCCACGCTCCGATCGAAAATGAAGCCGACAACGGCTTGAAGAACGTGACTGGCACCCTCGCCATGGCGCGGACCCAGGACCCCCACTCTGCCACTGCGCAGTTCTTTATCAACGTTGCCGACAATGACTTCCTGAACCATACCGGCAAGAACATGCAAGGCTGGGGTTACTGCGTCTTCGGCCGCGTGGTCGAGGGCATGGAAGTCGTCAATCGCATCAAGGGTGTCTCCACCACTCGTCGCGGCATGCACGCTGACGTCCCGGCCGAGGATGTGATCATTCAGCGCGCCTATATCAAGGACGACGCCTAAACACCCACCTCAGCCCCCTCCAGGCCCATGCTTGGCCTGGAGGGTCAAGGATTACGCCATGGGCAAGACGACACTTCTGATCTCGGATCTCCATCTGCACCCCGGTGCGCCTGACATTACCCGTGGATTTTTGGCGTGGCTCGAGGAAAATCGCGGCACCGACGTCGATCTGTATTTGCTTGGCGATATCTTCGACGCCTGGATCGGCGATGACCTGATGCTGCTGGGGGATGCTGACCCCAGTGGCCATGCCCGCCTCGCCTGCGAGGTCGCCGACCAGCTCAAGGCAGCCAGCGATCGGGGCACGCGCATCTACCTGATGCACGGCAATCGAGACTTCCTGCTCGGCAGCGACTTTGCCGAACGAGCCGGTGCCACCTTGCTGAGTGACCCTCAGCGGATCGAGCTTGGCGGTGAACCGACGCTGTTGATGCATGGTGACAGCCTCTGCACACGGGACGAGGCCTACATGGCCTTCCGGGCCAAGGCAAGGGATCCCCAGTGGCAGGCTTCCATCCTTGCGATGCCGATTCCCGAGCGATTGGCGCTGGCCAGCCAACTCCGTCAGCAATCCGGTGAAGCCAATAGCACGAAGGCCGCCGACATCATGGACGTGACACCTGACGAAGTCCTCTCGGCGATGCAGCAGCATGATGTAAAGCGTCTGATCCACGGCCACACGCACAGGCCCGACGTGCATCCACTGACGCTCACCGCGGCGGATGGCAGCAAGACCCAGGGCCAACGCATGGTAATCGGCGACTGGTCGAGCAACGAAGGGTGGGAAGTACGCATCGACGGCGATGGCGCTCCTGCTCTCAATCGCTTCACCTTCTGAGCAAGACACCGATCGTGCGCAGGCCCCGCCTGTCTGCACCGGCGAGACACCACTGGCGGCACCAACACGCCGCCAGCGGCTCCCATGGGCAGGAAACGCTGACGCCCTCCCTTACTTCGTCACGCGACAGGCCTCAAGCGCCGAGCTCAAGGCGTCGATATCCATCGGCAGATCAACAGGCCAGATGAGCTCTAGCCGCGAGTCTTGCTGCCACTGCCCCCAGCGCTCTCGCTGCTCCCCTGCTGGCAACACCAGCCAGCCAGCGAGGGTACGCATGACCCCCTTGCCACGACATGGCGATGGCAAGCCCTGCCACCAGTCATGCAGACCTTGCTCCTCAAAAGATTCATCAGGGTGCCAGCACCAACTGACCGAACGATAGCCTAGGCCCTGCCCCTCACGGCGAGTCCCAGGACCCGCCAAGGGCAAGACTGACTCGACATCCTCGCTTGGCAACCGCGCCACCAGTGCGTGTTCAGCGGGCCTCGCTCCCCCACGCGCACCCGCAAGCGGAGTGCGTGGCGCAAGATCCAGCAACCAACTCAACGGCAACCCGTGGTGGTCACTCTGGATGACGACGTCTGGCACCTGGGACTGGCATTCTCGCCAACGCTCAAAGACCGCACGATCGTCTGAACGGACAAGATCCGTCATTGACAGCACCCAGGCATCGGCCACGCTTAGCTGCTGCTTGAAGGTGTCATGTGCCACCACCCGAGCGTCAGCAACTCGACGGGGATCTAGGACCGCCACCACTGCATGCAGCGTTAGCGCGTCCGCCAAGTCACCGGATCTCAATACCTCGAGCAACCCCGCGGGGTGACCCAGGCCGGACGGCTCAATCAACAGTCGATCTGGACGCTCACGCCGGAGTGCCTGAACCAGCACCGAGCGAAACACCGTGGCGACCTGGCAGCACAGACAGCCTCCAGGTACTGCCTGGACATGTACACCCGGCGTCTTACCAAGCAGCGCCTGATCGACCCCGACCTGACCAAACTCATTGACCAAAATGGTCCAGCGTTCATGCTCGGGCTTCTGCTCGATCCAATGACGAATCAATTGACTCTTGCCACTGCCAAGAAAGCCCGTGACAACGTGTGTCGGCACGCTTTTCAGTGGTTTCATGGTTAACACAAGGTCTCCTCAAACCCATGGGCAGCCAGCGAAGATAACGGTATAAAGCATGGCCAGAGCCCTCTCACGACTGTCATCATGTCACGGCCCATCGCGCTAGCGCACCACCGCAACGAGGTGACAGCCCGCCGTGACAACCCACCTGTCACACGGTTTAAACACCGGGACGATGATGCTCTTCGATGGATCAGCCCTCCATAGAAAAGGAGCACCCTAGGGTGCTCCTTGTTCTGCGTTGCGGCGGGGGCCGTATCACCCGTCTCCCACCACCTTAGCTTAATAGCGCTCTATATCGCCCACCTCCTCGAGGTGGCTGAGCAGCCCATCAAGAATTGCCTGGGCGCGAAGGCGCTCGGCCATGCTGGAGACAAACTGCTCCATCTGCGGGTTGCCCTGTGCTTCGCCGATGGCATCTAGCGCTATCAGGGTGACCTGATCACCCTCCACTGCGCGACCGTAAACGACACCACCTTCTTGGGGATGAGGCAGTTTGAAGGCCGTCGTCAGCACGGCGTCCGGCACGCTGGGCGCGTCCTGCCGGCTGATCGCATCAGCCTGCTGCCAATCAAGTTCCAGCGACTGCCCACCCTGCAGTTGAGCAACACGCTCGGATGCCAACTCGATCAGCGCATCACGAGTCTTGGCACCACGAACGGCCGCTTCGACGTCGCTGCTGACCTCTTCCAGCGGCAGCGTGGTGGCATCGCGGTGATCCAGCGCCCGCAGAACCAGGCGACGCGAGCCGTCCAACTCGATGACTTCACTATTGAAGCCTTCGTCCAACACTTCCTCGGAAAACGCCTGATCCATGACGCCGGGCTCCGCCAACACGCCCTCGGCGCTATCGCGGCTGACCCAATCCGTGGTGACCAGATCCACTCCGATGGCGTCCGCGACGCTTTGCAGGTCATCTGCGGCAAAACTCTCGTCGATCAGCTGCTGAGCCGTGTCGTTGAAGTCGTCCCTGACCTGCTCTTGAGCCAAGCGATCACGGAGTCGATCACGCTCTTGCTCGAAGTCAGGGCGGTCCAGCTCCGTCACCTTGATCAGGTGCAGACCATTGTCGGTTTCCACCACATCAGATACCTGGCCCTGCTGAAGGGCAAAGGCCGCCTGCTCGAAGTCATCACCAAAAATGCCGCGGGTGATGACACCCAGGTCACCGCCGGCATCGCTGGTCGTGGTGTCATCGGAAAACTCTGCGGCCAGGGTCTCGAAATCCTCTCCCTGAGCCAGACGCGACTGCAGGTCGGCGATTCTCGCTTCGGCTTCATCCCGAGTGCGCTCGTCACCAAACGTCACCATGATGTGAGACACGCGACGGTCCGCGTTTTCGGCGCTGGCTTCCCATGCCGCGCGGAGCTCGTCTTCGGAGACCTCCACGTCCGCCGCCATGGCCTCCTGATCAAGCAGCACGTAGGCAAGCTGGACTTGCTCAGGGCGCAGGAAGTCCTGCTGATGCTCACTGTAATAGGCAGACATCTCAGCATCACTGACGCTGACCTGCTGGTCCAGTTCACTGGCATCCATGGTGTGATAGCGGAAGGTACGCGTCTGACGCTGCAACTGGGCAAGACGCTGCTGCTCAGCGGGCAAGGTGAAGTCGCTGGCGATCAACCCCTGCTGAATATGGCCACGCATCACGTCTCGGCTCAGCTGCTCGCGGAACGACAGCGGTGTGTAACCAACACTGGCAAGGCGCTGACGGAATAGCTCCTGGTCGAATTGACCATCGGCATTGTGAAACTCGGGGCGACTGACAATCAGCTGATCCAGCTGATTGTCGGACACCGCAAGACCACCGGACTCCGCGTAGCTGATCATCAGGCGATCGCTGATCAACCCTTCAAGCACCTCACGACGCAGCGCTCTCTCCTGGTCAGCCGGCACCTGGTTGGCCCGCATGGCACGCTGAACGTTAACCTCGACCTGCTGACGATTGATTGGCTGGCCGTTGACCTTGGCCACTTCGTCACCGGACTGGCCAAACAAACCGATCAGCGACTCTACGCCGAACAGCGCCATGGTAACGACCACGGCCCCGATAATGATCTTTGCGATCCAACTTTGGGATCGGTCGCGAATACTCTGCAGCATGAAAGCCTCTGCGAAAGGTTGGGGGTTACGCTTGGCCTGGCAACAACGGTCAAGGTACCACACCCAAACTCATGAAAAAGGCGCACCGCGATAGCGATGCGCCCTTGGCGAGAGAAGTGTCAGCGGATGACACTACGCTCGTGTCAACGTTGCGAGGATTGGCCCAGGGCCAGTCACTCGTCAATCAGTTGACGGAATCCTTCAGAGCCTTGCCGGCCTTGAAGCTAGGCACCTTGGCAGCGCTGATTTCGATCGGCTGACCCGTCTGCGGGTTACGACCGGTGCGTGCGGCACGATCCTTGACGGAAAAGGTGCCGAAGCCAACCAGTGAAACGCTGTCGCCCTTCTTCAGGGTTTCGGTCACGGACTCGACCATGGCATCCAGCGCACGGGAAGCAGCAGCCTTCGGAATATCGGCAGACGCGGCAATGGCATCAATCAGCTCGGACTTGTTCACACTTCACCCCTTGACTATTACAGAAAAAGATACAAAACGGCGATTTTTTGGCCGACAGGCACGATCGCAGCATGGCGACAATTTATAGCAATGCGACGAAAGACCTGTCAAGCAACCTTCCTTGCCAATCCGCATGATTCCGGCATTTCCAGGCCGGAATCATGGAAAAAATGTCACTAGTGTGTACTGACCATTGAGTGAGTTGCAGTCGAATCCGTCGAAACCGAATCATCGGAATTATGATCCGTGTTTTTCGACAGCGCGACCTCCAACACCTCATCAATCCAGCGAACCGGATGAATCGTCAGGGCGTCCTTGATGTTATCAGGGACTTCCTTGAGATCTCTGCGGTTCTCTTCCGGTATTAGCACCGTCTTTATACCACCACGCCTGGCGGCCAGCAATTTCTCCTTCAACCCACCGATAGGCATGACTTCGCCACGGAGATTGACTTCGCCCGTCATGGCCACATCACAGCGCACAGGACGATTACAGAAGGCGGACACCATCGCGGTGACCATGGCGATGCCAGCACTGGGACCGTCCTTGGGAGTCGCTCCCTCAGGCACGTGGATATGCAGATCTTCCTTCTCGAAACGCTCCGGATCGATCCCCAGCGCTTCAGCACGGGCCCTGACGACGGTCTGGGCAGCACTGACAGACTCTTTCATCACATCGCCAAGGGAGCCCGTCTTGTTGATGCGCCCCTTGCCAGGCGTTACTACCGACTCGATGTTGAGCAGCTCGCCGCCTACCGATGTCCAGGCAAGGCCGGTCACCCGCCCCACTTGATCCTGCTTGTCGGCCAGACCGTAGCTGTAGCGTCGCACGCCAGCGTAAGTCTCGATATCCTCAGCCGCCAGCGTCTGAGAGCCCAGCGCCCCTTCCTTGCCTTCTTTCTCGAGACGCTCACGCAGCACCTTGCGGCTGACCTTGGCAATCTGCCGCTCCAGCTCACGAACACCTGCCTCGCGGGTGTAGTAGCGGATCAGCTCAAGGAGCGACGCATCACTGTACACCAGCTCGTCTTCCTTGAAGCCATTGGCAGCAAGCTGCTTGGGCACCAGATAACGGGTGGCAATCGCCAGCTTCTCGTCCTCGGTGTAGCCCGGCAGGCGAATCACCTCCATCCGGTCGAGCAGCGGCCCGGGGATGTTCATCGAATTCGCGGTACAGATGAACAGGGTCTCAGAGAGGTCGTAGTCGAGCTCGAGGTAGTGATCGCTGAAGGCGTTGTTCTGCTCGGGATCAAGCACTTCGAGCAGTGCCGACGCCGGGTCACCGCGGTGATCCATGCCGACCTTGTCGACCTCGTCAAGCAAGAACAGCGGGTTCTTTACCCCTGCCTTGGCCATACGCTGAATGGGCTTGCCAGGCAGCGAGCCAATATAGGTACGGCGGTGGCCACGAATCTCGGACTCGTCACGCACGCCGCCCAGCGCCAAGCGCACGTATTTACGATTGGTGGCTCGAGCGATCGACTTGCCAAGGGAGGTCTTGCCCACACCGGGCGGCCCAACCAGACACAGCACCGGTCCCTTCAGCTTCTTCACACGCTTGTGCACCGCGAGGTACTCAAGAATGCGCTCCTTCACTTCGTCAAGACCATAGTGGTCTTCATCCAGAACCTTCTGCGCGTTCAGCAGATCGTGCTTGACCCGCGTACGCTTCTTCCAGGGCACTGAGACCAGCCAGTCGAGATAAGAGCGCACCACCGTCGCCTCGGCGGAGGACGGCGACATCATGCGCAGCTTGCCCAGTTCCTGGTTGGCCTTGTCGGCAGCCTCTTTCGGCATACCGGAATCCTTGATGGCCTGCTCGTACTTGTCCGCCTCGTTCGGCGCGTTCTCGAGCTCGCCCATCTCCTTCTGAATGGCCTTCATCTGCTCATTCAGATAATACTCGCGCTGAGACTTCTCCATCTGGTCCTTGACGCGCGAGCGAATACGCTTCTCGACCTGCAGCAGGTCGATTTCCGCCTCGATCAGCGCCATCAGGTGCTCGATACGATCGCGCACGCGATCCATTTCGAGCAGCTCCTGCTTGTCACCGATCTTCAACGACAGGTGGGCACAGATGGTGTCCACAAGCCGGCTGGGATCTTCGATGCCAGACAGCGAATTCAGCACCTCGTTGGGTACCTTCTTCGACATCTTGACGTACTGCTCGAACTGATTGAGCAGCACGCGTACCAGCGATTCCTGCTCGCGCTCGCTCAGTGGCTCGCTGGAGCGCAACACGACCTCAGCCCGAGAGTGGCCGTCCTCGGCAAGGGAGATGTCGCGAATGTCTGCGCGAGACTCACCCTCGATCAGGACCTTCACAGTACCGTCGGGCAGCTTCAACAGCTGCATGATCTCGGCAACGGTACCAATGGCGAACAGGTCTTCGTTGTCCGGATCGTCCTTGCTGGCCTCGCGCTGAGCAACCAGCAGGACCCGCTTGTCATCCGCCATGGCAGCTTCCAGTGCCTGGATCGACTTTTCTCTGCCGACAAACAACGGGATGACCATCTGCGGGTATACCACTACGTCACGCAGTGGCAAAAGGGGCAGACTCATAGTCTGTTCGGCGTTCTGCTGCATCGCAGACGTTCCTCAAACTTAGCGGGTGAAACCTGAGGGATGGGGGCACCCCCGAGGTATTGCAAGGGGAAACACCTGCCGGAATGCTGTGATACCTGCCACCGGCAGTCGTAGCCCGTCGACCAGAAAGCGAAAGACTAGGCTCGCAGGACACATCTCCTGGAACAATCACCTAAGACAATGCCCTTGAGACAGTCTCCATAAGGCAATGCCCGGATATCAAGCCCGGCAGACAAAGGGGCCGCATCAGCGGCCCCTTTGTCGGCGTCGCGAGTCGACAGCGGCAGGTTAGCCGTCGGTACCATCCACCCGCGCGGCTTCCTCGGTATCTTCGCTCTGACTGTAGATCAGCAGCGGATCGCTCTCGCCACTGATGACAGACGCGTCGATGACCACCTTGCTGACGCCCTCAAGGGAGGGAATCTCATACATCGTGTCAAGCAATACGGACTCGAGGATAGAGCGCAGTCCACGTGCTCCGGTCTTGCGAGCCATCGCCTTGTGCGCCACTGCGCGCAGGGCGTCCTCTCTGAAGTCCAGCTCGACGCCTTCCATATCGAACAGGCGAGCATACTGCTTGACAAGAGAGTTCTTGGGCTCCGTGAGGATCTGTATCAGCGCATCCTCGGTCAGCTCGGTCAGGGTGGCAATCACCGGCAAACGTCCGACGAACTCGGGAATCAGACCAAACTTGACCAGATCCTCGGGCTCAACCTCAAGCAGCAGGTCACCCACTCCCTTGGACTCGTCCTTGCTCTTGACCTCAGCGTTGAAGCCGATGCCACCGGTCTCGGCGCGATCACGTATCACCTTGTCCAGACCGGCGAACGCACCGCCAACGATGAACAGGATGTTACCGGTATCCACCTGGAGAAATTCCTGCTGCGGATGCTTCCGACCACCCTGGGGCGGCACCGAGGCCGTAGTGCCCTCGATCAGTTTCAACAAGGCCTGCTGAACGCCTTCACCGGAGACATCCCGCGTGATGGACGGGTTATCGGACTTTCGAGAAATCTTGTCGATCTCATCGATGTAGACGATACCGCGCTCAGCCTTGTCGACATCATAATCACACTTCTGCAGAAGCTTCTGAATGATGTTCTCGACGTCTTCACCGACGTAGCCAGCCTCGGTCAAGGTAGTGGCGTCGGCGATGGTGAACGGCACGTTGAGCAGGCGCGCCAACGTCTCGGCCAAAAGCGTCTTGCCGCTGCCGGTAGGACCAATCAGCAGAATGTTCGACTTACCGAGTTCCACGTCGTCCTTGCCGCTATGACGAAGACGCTTGTAGTGGTTATAGACGGCCACGGACAGCACCGTCTTGGCGCGGTCCTGACCGATCACGTAGTCATCGAGAGTATGTCGAATTTCGCGTGGAACGGGCAGACGCTCCTCGTCGCTCTCGGCATCGGCATCGAGAACTTCCTCGCGAATGATGTCGTTACACAGATCGACACACTCATCGCAGATATATACAGACGGACCGGCAATCAGCTTGCGCACTTCATTCTGGTTCTTGCCACAGAATGAGCAATACAGAAGCTTACCGTTGTCGTCCTTGCCTTTGCCGTCGGCCATTCGCGTACCTCTCTGGCAGCGGCAGCCCCGCAGGGCCACCGGTAATCACGTAGTCATCGCGCAAGCTATCACGCTATCAGGATGCAGGACGCTTATCCAGCACTGCGTCGATCAGGCCGTACTCGGCAGCCTGCGCTCCGTTCATGAAGTTGTCGCGATCGGTATCCTTGGCGATGGTCTCGATATCCTGGCCCGTATGGTGTGCCAGGATCTGATTCAGTCGCTCGCGGATCCCCAAAATTTCACGGGTGTGGATCTCGATGTCCGACGCCTGCCCCTGATAGCCACCCAGCGGCTGATGAATCATCATGCGCGAGTTGGGCAAGCAGTAGCGCTTACCTGCGGCACCACCGGCCAGCAACAGGGCACCCATGCTGGCGGCCTGTCCGATGCACACAGTCGACACGTCGGGCTTGATGAACTGCATCGTGTCGTAGATCGACATCCCGGCGGTAACCGATCCACCCGGAGAATTGATGTAGAGGTGGATGTCCTTGTCGGGATTCTCGGACTCAAGGAACAGCAGCTGCGCCACCAGCAGGTTGGCCATGTAGTCTTCTACAGGCCCCACAAGGAAGATCACCCGTTCCTTGAGCAAGCGCGAGTAGATGTCGTAGGCGCGCTCGCCGCGAGCGCTCTGCTCGACCACCATGGGCACTAGGCCGCCAGCAGCATGTATATCGAACTCGGTGTTCATGGAGATGTGTCCTCGCATCCGTGTGTGGCAAAACGACAAAGCCGGCCCGATCGGGCCGGCTCGGCAAGACGCTTAGGCGTCCTCGCCCTCTTCTGCCTCTTCGCCCGGCTGCTGCTGTGCCGCAGCGAGAGCCTGCTGGTAGGACATTTCCACGTCCTTGACCGTCGCCTGATCGAGCAGCTTGTCGACCGCCTTCTCTTCCAGCAGTGCAGACTTGACCTGGGTCTTCATCTGCTCATTGCCCATGTAGTACTCGACGACCTGCTCCGGATCCTGGTACTGCTGAGCGAGCTCTTCAACCTTGGCCTTGATCTCATCATCAGAGGCTTCGAGCTCGTTGACCTTGATCACCTCAGCCAGCAACAGTCCGACCTGAACACGGCTACGCGCCTGATCAGCAAACAGCTCGTTCGGCAGCTGGCTGACATCAAAGTCTTCGCCAAGGCCGAACTGCTGGGCTGCCTGACGCTTCAGGCCGTCCACTTCCTGCTGCACCAGGGCATCGGGAACAGGAATGTCGTTGGCCTGCTTCAGCGACTCGAGCACCTGCTGCTTCACGCGGTTCTCCACCGCCTGGCCAGCTTCACGCGTCATGTTCTTCTTGACCTCGGCGCGGAAGGCATCGACGTCGTCGCCTTCGACTCCGAACTTTTCGATGAAGGCAGCATCCACTTCAGGCAGCGCCTGGCCCTTGATGGCATTGACCTTGACCTTGAAGGTAGCTTCCTGGCCTGCCAGCTGCTCGGCCTGGTAGTCCTCCGGAAAGGTCACGTTGATGACCTTGTCCTCTCCCGCCTTGGCACCCTGCAGCTGGTCTTCGAAGCCAGGAATGAAGCTGCCTGACCCCAACACGAGATCGTGGCCCTCTGCACTGCCGCCTTCGAAGGGCTCGTCACCCAGGAAGCCCTGGAAATCAATATTCACCTGGTCGCCGTCTTCAGCAGCGCGTTCCACTTCTTCCCAGGACGCGTTCTGCTTGCGCAGAGTTTCAATCATCTCGTCCACGTCAGCGTCGGTCACTTCAACGACCGGACGCTCTACCTCGGTACCTTCAATGGTGGACAGCTCGAACTCCGGGTACACCTCGAGCACTGCGGTAAACTCGAGATCCTTGCCGGCTTCGTTGACCTTGGCCTCGATCTGCGGGAAGCCTGCCGGATTGAGCTTCTCATCCGTGATGGCGCGGACATAGCGCTCGCGCATCACTTCGCCCACCACTTCGTTACGAACATCGCTGCCGTAACGCTGGCGGATGACGGACATCGGCACTTTGCCTTTGCGGAAACCGTCGAGACGAACGTTCTTGGCAGCGTCTTTAAGACGGGCGGCGACGGCCTCGTCAATCTCGGCGGCCGGCACCTGGACGTTGATGCGGCGTTCGATCTGGGAGGTCGTATCGACGGAAACTTGCATGAAAAATCCTCTACCGACTGGGGGCGTACTGAAACTGTGAAAACGTCAAAAGGGAGATTCTAAGAATCCCGCAGGGCACTGGCAAGCGCCAACGCCCTTTAGATGGGGCTTTTCGGACAATTTACAAGGGCAATCGCGCAATCCCTCCTCGCGGCAGCCCCCTAAACCACAGAAGGCCGAGCTCGCAAGAGAGCTAGATGGTCGATGTTCAAGGAAGGAAAGAGCAAAGAAGGCAACAACAAAAACAGCCGACCTACCCTTTGGCAGCCAGCTGATGCGATAACGACATATTCTAGAGACCACTCTGCGCGCTTCAGGGAGTGGGGTGGATGATGGGGATCGAACCCACGACCACCGGAGCCACAATCCGGGGCTCTACCACTGAGCTACATCCACCACAACCTGAACGCTTCACATCTGCAACCAGACACCAGCGCAACCAGCAACCTTCCCGCTAGACGACAGATTCAAGGCTCACCGCAATGCATGGAGTGGGGTGGATGATGGGGATCGAACCCACGACCACCGGAGCCACAATCCGGGGCTCTACCACTGAGCTACATCCACCACATACAAGCACTACAGATCAAACCCAAGCCTAACCAGGCGCCACGCTTTGCTGGCACGCCCAGCAGGACTCGAACCTGCAACCTACGGCTTAGAAGGCCGTTGCTCTATCCGGTTGAGCTATGGGCGCATTCTACACAACCGAAATCTTAACCACAACCCGAAAGCCAAGAAAAACCTTTTCTAAACAATCGCTTGTGGTCGGGGTGGAGGGATTCGAACCCCCGACATCCTGCTCCCAAAGCAGGCGCGCTACCAGACTGCGCTACACCCCGACGACCTGTTGCAATGCCACCGAAACCGTTTCAGCTGTCCCGGCGAGCGATGCGTATTCTACGGAACTTTCCTGACAAGTCAACACGCTAGTTGAACTTTCCTTTCCACCAACGGGCTTCTGCTTTGCCTGACCGCCCCGGCATGCGAAAATCCGTGCCCACTCCTTCCACCGCCCATTCATTCGTACTTTGAGGGAAGCCAATGTCCGCCCAGCTCATCGATGGCAAGTCCATTGCCGCCACCGTCCGCCAGCAGGTTGCTCGCCAAGTCGAGACACGCCGCCAAGCCGGCGGGCGGACGCCAGGCCTTGCAGTGGTTCTGGTCGGCGATGATCCCGCCTCCCATGTGTATGTGCGCAATAAACATCGTGCCTGCGAGCAGGCTGGCATCTCCTCCGTTCAGCACGCGTTGCCTGCGTCCACCAGCCAACAGGAGCTGGAGTCCCTGGTCGACCAGCTCAACGCGGATCGCTCCATCGACGGCATCCTCGTTCAACTTCCGCTCCCCGAACACCTCGACGCCAGGCCCATTCTGGAGCGCATCTTGCCCAGCAAGGACGTGGACGGCTTTCATCCCTACAATCTGGGCAGACTGGCTCAACGACTGCCGCTTCTGCGCCCCTGCACACCCAAGGGGGTGATGACCCTCCTTCATCATAGCGGCCTGTCGGTACGCGGCCTCAATGCCACCGTTGTTGGCGCGTCCAACATCGTCGGACGCCCCATGGCGCTGGAACTCATGCTGGCAGGCTGTACCACGACCGTCTGCCATCGTTTCACCCGTGACCTAGAGCAGCACGTTCGAAGCGCTGAGTTGTTGGTGGTCGCCGTTGGCAAGCCGGGACTGGTGAAAGGCGAATGGGTTCGCGACGACGCCATCGTCATCGACGTGGGTATCAATCGTCAGGATGACGGCAGTCTTGTCGGAGACGTTGACTTCGAGGAGGCGGCACGCAGAGCCGCTCACATCACCCCCGTGCCCGGCGGCGTTGGCCCTATGACCGTGGCAAGCTTGCTGGAAAATACGTTAATGGCAGCCGATATCCACGACGGCCAGACCGCTAACGACGGCTGAGCGCACCTTTTACGGGCCCAGGAAGAGACCGCAGACTCGCTCAAGGGCTTGGGGAGCAGGTGTCGTGCCCCCTCGCCCAGCGCTCGACAGCAAGGACTGTACTGCATGAGCCGAATCCGCAGGCCCCGACTTCCTGGCAACGCATCCCCTTTCATTGGAACAAACGACTAAGGACTACCATGCAACGCATCGGAATCATCGGGGCCATGGCTCAAGAGGTCGCGCAGCTTGCCTCTCAACTGGAGGACAGGGAGACCAGGTCGCATGCGGGCTCTACCTTTCACACGGGGCGCCTGCACGGTATGAACGTTGTCCTGCTGCAATCTGGAATTGGCAAGGTCAATGCTGCGGTGGGTACTACCCAACTGCTGGAACAGTACGCGCCCGAGGCCGTCATCAACACCGGATCCGCCGGCGGCTTTGGAGAGGGCATGTCGATTGGCGATATCGTGATTTCACGTGAAGTCAGGCACCACGACGTCGATGCGATGGTGTTTGGCTATGAAGCGGGCCAGGTACCGGGCATGCCGGCGGCCTACCTTCCCGACGCGCAGTTGGTCGCTGTTGCCAGAGAGTCCATTGAAGCCATGGGTGAAGTCAACGTCACTGAAGGGCTGATCGCCACCGGGGATGTGTTCATGGCATGCCCCGATCTGGTCGCCAGGACCCGCGCTCGCTTCCCTGCCATGCTGGCAGCCGAGATGGAAGCCGCTGCCATCGCCCAAACCTGCCACCTCTACCAGTGCCCCTTCGTCGTGATTCGCGCGCTGTCGGACATTGCTGGACAAGGAGACAATCACCTGTCGTTCGAGGAGTTCCTGATCCAGGCAGCCGATCACTCAAGCCGGATGGTGTCGCACATGATTCAACGTCTATCTGCAGCTTGACAGCACCAGCTGGGACCGGCGGCGGCCATTTCGTCACGACCCTCCTGTAGGCGCAGGCCACTATCCGTCTAATGCTTGGTTCATCGAGTTATCAGGGTGAGGGAAGCCGCGTCCCTCCCCTACTCTACATCGATGGTTTCCAGTCTCATTCCACGCTTGTCCCGCCACAAAAAAAGCGCCCGGCCTCCGAGGCCGAGCGCTTTCTTTGTAAGGCCTTTAGCCTTTATTCAATGCCTGTCTGCGAAGACTCCAATAGTCTGGCAAGGAAGGCATCACTATCCCCTTCCATCGCAACTCCTGGCAGGGTTACCTGTAGATCCGCATTGCTGCCATCTTGACTAAGACCTCCATCGAGTTTGACATGCAAGACAGTATCACCGCCGTTCGGCACGGCGAGAACCTGTTCACCGCCCTCGAGGTGGTCTAGATCATCCAGAAGCTCGCCGATATCGAGAGCCACACCATCCTCATCGAACGCCACCAACTCGCTATAGCCGGGTTCATCCTCTAGCTCAGCCGCAAGCTCCACAGGTAGTAGTGGCTCTTCATCTTCTAACAGCAAGGCCTGCGGCCTCACTGCACTTCTACCGAGGTCAATGACACCGATAGAGGGGCCGTCATCAAGGACCGTGACATCAAGCACACCATTCGCCTGCGACCCATCTTTATCAGTGATGGTGTACCCCACCGTCAATGTCAGGTCGTTGTCACCGTCAGTGGGGTGATCGATCGGATCTGACAACGTCACGCTGACATCGCCTTGGGAGGCATCTGTCAGGGTAACGGTCAACACCCGAGCACCATCGGCCTCGCCGAACACCGACATGCCGTCGTCGCTGACAGTGAAGACGACCGGCTTGTCACGGCTGGTAATGCTGTCCAGGGTACTGAGATCCCATTTGAACGCCTCGTTCTCAGCTGCGCCATCAGGGCCATAATCAAAAGCAAGATTGGTCGTCGCGCTATCGCTTCCTCCTGAAAGCTTCATCTCGTCCACCGTCACCCCAGCTGACCCCGTATCCGGATCTCCGTCAGAGTCTGGCGTGACCGGTACCGAACCATCAATGATATCCACTATCAGAGTGTTGGCCGCGACATCACCGTCGGCATCCGGACGCTCCAGAGTGAATTCGAGAGTTGGCTTCGTGGTTTGGTCAAGTCCCGGCAACGCAGTAAATGTCCAAGTCCCGTCGGCATCCACCACTAAGGTTCCTGTTTCTGTCACCACCTCTTCGCCCAGTGCAAAGACACGGAATCCGTTTTCCGTCGGCACCCTACCTACAATTTCCTTGGCACTTCCATCAGCTCCAGGGTCGTATGACCATTTACCGGTGGTGACGGTACCTTCCACTACACTCTTGGCCCCTCCATCAACCGACATAGTGATAGTGGGACTGTCATCGTCGACGGTCAGCGTAAGCGAACCCTCCGCCGTCGAGCCATCGCTGTCGGTCACGGTGTAACCCAGCGACAGGGTGATATCGTCTTCCTTGCTGTCGTCGCTGTGATCCAGCCCTTGGTGCAAGGTCGCCTCGTAGGCACCGGTGGCCACGTCGGTCACCACCGCGGTCAGCACCGTGTCGCCAGAGGCGTCGGT
>NZ_JAEKJT010000002.1 GCF_017303055.1 Halomonas litopenaei
GTCGATGGGCGTACCGGGTGCATACTCGGTGGTGTCGCCGGGCACGGTGATCACCACCTCACCCTGACCATCGCCACCGCCGGAGGTCGTCCAGCCACCGCTCAGACCGCCGTCCGGATCCGCTTCGTCAGGACCGGTGATGCTCACTACCGGCATATCGTCATCGACGGTCAGCTTGAGGGAGCCACTGACACTGTCACCATCTCCATCAGTAATCGTAAACTTAAGAACAAGATCGATATCATCCTCTACCGCTGGGTCACTGTGATCCAGCCCCTGACGCAGAGTAGCTTCATAAGCTCCGGTAACAACATTGGTGACCTCAACCGTCAACACCGCATTGCCAGAGGCGTCGGTACCGCTCAGGGTAAGACCGTCGCCGGACACCGACCAGGTGACCGCTTCACCACCGCTGGTCACGCTGGGCAGACCAGCAGTGGTCCAGGTAAAGGCCTGACTGGCATTAGGCCCATCGGCACCGAAGCGATACCCAAGTGTGCCTGTCACAAAGACAGCAATGCCTGGCACATCCTCCGGACCGCCCGCAATACCTCCAGGCAACCCATCTTCATCTAATACAACGTTCAGACCTAGAGACCTAGGAGGGGTCTCATCACGACGATTTTCAGTGTCCCCGTCATGGGTATTCGCACCGCCAGCCCTGGGAGAAATATCATCGCCGACTAAACCATTGAAGGCATACTCCAGAGGACTGACTTGCTCCACGATACGCAGGAGTCTTACGAACCCGTGCCCCTCGTTCCCCCCTCCGCCCGCGCCAACAGAACCTGCCTGAGGGGCAAGGTCGTTGTTAGAATCATTTGAAGAATCCAAGGCGTTCAGTAGTTTATCCAACTGCTCCTCATCAAGAGGTTCGCCGAAAACATCGTTTTCGGCATCGCCTTGAGATGTCGGCAGACTGAGCTGCTGGCTAGCCTCCAGAACCAGAGGGAGGCTTCCATTCCCGGTATCGACAGTAGCAGAGCTAGCGACTCCAGTGATCAGCACGCAGTCACCATCCAAGCGATCTCCGATTCTTGCATGGCGAGTATTTCCAGAGGCATCACGAATCCACGCCTCACCGACAATCGCTACAATAACTGCATCTTCCATGTGCCTTTCCTTATCTTAGATAGCCTTCATTAGTTACCAACAAGATAAGTAAGGAATATGCGAAACCACACTGTACTTAAGGACTAGCTTTTCCATTTTTATCCGCACACAAGCGATTCAGCAAAATAGCATTTCAATAGCAATTTTTTATATCAACATCTATTCCAGTTACCAGAAAAGTCGGATCAACTGGGCCACAAAAAAGACTCCTTGACTTTCATAAAAAAAGGGGCCTGATCATCAGGCCCCTTCCATTTACTTCTTTGGCTTGCTACTCAACGATCAACTGTCCGTCGTCCAGCATCTGCTGAAGGACGTCTACACCGGAGCCGCTTCCACCTAGCCCTGCCAGCTCAATCGTCAGGTCGGCATTACTTCCCGAAGCGTCAATGCCACCATCAGACTTCACCTTCAGGACAAGCGTATCTCCTTCGTTAATGGCGATAAGGTAGCTCGAGATGTCCGCTGCCGCACCATCGCTTAGAATGCCACTTAGATCAAGGCTATCGGCCTCGTCACCCGAGCCAAGCACGAAGTCTTCGATACGGTCCACCTCGGGAACATCCGGGACGATGTCACCATCCTCCCACACAAAACTATCCTGTCCGAAGCCGCCCCACATCACATCGTCGCCCCGGCCTCCGACAAGAACATCCTGCCCCGCGGCGCCAATCAAGACATCATTCCCTCCTTGCCCATACAGCGTGTCGTTACCCCCATCCTGTCGACTCAAGTTCATCAGATCGTCGACATTATCAAGGACATAACGCTTTATCTCATCCTGATTAAGAGGCTCACCATCGCCATGCTCCGCGGACCATTTCAGGAACTCATAGAGGCCTAGATATCCCATTCCGTCATGCTCGCCGGCCAGGAATACCTCTCCGGTATCCCCGTCTGTCCAAGAGAGAGCGTCAGAATTTACCGTATCGCCAAACACGAGGTCATCCCCTGCTCCTGCAAAGACCCGGTCGTTGCCAAGGGGCTCTAGTCCAGAAACACTGGAACCGGTATCCAGTGCTAGATTAAGTCCTTCTTCCGTGTTCACGATATCCACTTCACCAACCGTACCGGAGAAGGTATTGCCATCCAAAAGTGTAAGTTCGACATCCTCTCCCAATACATCTGTATTGTCGAAATACCGTATATAATCGACAAGACTATCTTCACCAATACCTATACCGTGTACGGAGTCGGCGTATTCCAAAAGTTCATTGTAGACCCCGATAGCCTCCTCCATGGCCGTCAGCGTACCCTCCTGCAGCGGGTCAGGTATTACAATTTCACCATTATCATCGATCCAGGCGACAGGACGACCGTCGGTGACAAAAATAGCCGTTGACTCGTAGCTATTCTCCTGCGCCATATCTCTCAGGAAGTTCCTACCTGCACGCAACGCTGACTCAAAGTTGGTGGTACCCGACGCCTCCATACCCATAACATAGCTCACGGCATCAGCGAGGTTGTCGCGACCAAAGTTATCAAAAATTATGGGAGTACGAGCCCGTGAATCAAAGTCGACTAACTGAAGGTTCACGATACCTTCGAAGTCAGCCAACGTCTCCAATTGTCGAACCATTGCAGCCTGCAGCAACTCCAACCGGGTATAGTTGCCAGCACCATCGGGACGCAATGTCTCAACCTCAGCAAGCATACTGTCTGATGAATCAAGTATGAAAGACAGGTTGTAATTTCCCGCAGGATTCACAATGACAAAGGATCCGCCCGTATCGGCAATGACCACATCATCCCCACCACTAGTCGTAATGGTGTTGTTGGCATTGCTGGCCACCACGAACTCACCTGCGCCTGGTACGACCAACGCCAACTCACCAGACGTCGGATCGCCATCACCATCAGTGGCCGTTAGCCCCAGATTGAGATAGGCATCACCAGGTGCAGCACCACGGACGACCTCTACGTCTCCCAGTCGGAATGGCTCACCGTTGCCCTCCTTTATCGTGACCGACTGCATGCCCTCAAGACGAACCAATACGAAGGTCCAACCATCTTGGATACCTTCGACCCTAAGACCTTCGGCAGTCTCTGTTACACGAACCTCATTGGACACATCAATCCCGCGGCTATCCAAGATCCGTAGGTCGTCGGCCCCCAGCGCAAGATCACTGGGGGTTCCGCCGCCCGGGGTGAACTCCTCAGCCGTCAGAATCAACGTAGCTCTGGCATTGGCAACCCCATCGACATAGATCGTCTGACTGAACGCGCCGACACGGATAGCGTTATCCCAGGAAACGCCGGACGAGCCACGTGAGGCGCCTTCGACCATGTCAATGCGAACCACATCGCCGTCGTTGATCTGTCCGGCTCCCACAACTAGCCCACCATCCAGCACAGACACACCGTTGGTGGCGGAATACACCACCTGAGAGTCCAGGTCAGGATCTCCCAGATCAAGAATAGCCTCCGTGCCCCCCGTGATCGTGTCGACACCGTCAATAGGCACAGCCAGACGCGTGAAGAATGAGCGCTCCCCATCCTCGGTCTGCAAGAGATACCTATCGTTGGCCTCATCCAGCACCACTCGGAAGCCGATAGCGCCATCACTCGTGAGGGCAACCAGTTCTTTCCCATCAGCAGACAGCTGCCATCCTAAGGCGTCGCCGTTGAACAGGATGATGTTGCCTTGGATATCGAGAACGGGGGTACCATCGATTCCATCCTGAAAACCGATAGACTCACCAGAGCCATCTGCTCCATATCCGCCATCCAAGCCGAGAGACCCACGGGTATCTTCACTGATAACGCCGGATTCCGCGGCGATTGGCCCTGGAGTATCGTCGTCGATGCGCACCTCCAGTTCGCCGTTCGCCGTGCTGCCATCCAGATCGGTCACGACATAGCCAACGGACAAAGCAAGATCATCCTCCGTCGTAGCGACCGAATGATCGAGCGGCCCTGAAAGGGTCACCTCAAAAGCGCCAGTCGCCACATCTACGAGGGCGATGCGCAATACTTCGCTGCCAGAAGCGGTTGACGCCAGGAGTACCAGTCCACCGTCGGCCAGTGAATAACTAAGAGCTTCACCTTCTGACGTCCACGCAGGAAGCCCCGAAGTCGACCAACTGAATGCCCCGGTGCTGGCCGCGCCATCATCGCCAAAATCGTAGCCCAAGACACCACTAACCAAGGTGACCCGTCCAGGTACATCACCGTCTCCGCCAGCGATACCTCCCTCCAGGCCATCCTCGTCAAGGACAACTTCTCCGGGCCCGGCTGCTGGGTCGCCTCCATCCGTAGGCGTCGTCGGTGTAGCCGCATCCGCAATATCTGCACTGATATCGATTTCGGTGACGTCGCCATCGCCGTCAATCACCCGCAGCACGACATCAATACCCTGCTCGCTTGAATTGTCCAGGCCTGTGGCGGCCGTGAACGTCCACTGACCATCACCAGCGATCACCAGCTCGCCCTGGGGCAAGCTGATCGTTGTCGTTTCATCGCTGGCAGGAAGCCGGGTGAATGTCGAAGGCGAGCCGTTGACCACCACTTCGATAGCGCCAAGACCATCGGCACCAGCGTCAACTACCCAACTACCGGTGACGGATTCGCCCTCAGCCGTCTGAATCACGTCATCCACCACGGTGACATTGTCATCCGGGGTAATCGAGGCCACGGGTGAGTCGTCATCAATACGTAGGTCGAGCTCGCCGGTTGCCGTGCTACCATCCAGATCCGTGAGCGTATAGCCCACCGTAAAGGCCAGGTCGTCTTCCACCGAACTCACCAGATGATCCAACGGTCCTGTCAACGTGACCTCAAAGGCGCCTGTAGCAAGGTCTGTCACAACAACAGTGAGGATCGCCTCTCCCGTTGGCGTCTCAGCAACCAACGTCTGACCGTCATCGGCCAACCGATAGGTCAAAGCCTGCCCTATAGAAGTCAGCGACGGCAAATCCGACAGTGACCAGGTGAAGGCACCACTGGTGGCCGGGCCATCCTCACCAAAGTCGTAACCGAGGAGCCCTGAAGAACGGGTACTCTCACCCGCCACATCCTCTGGACCACCGGCGATGCCGCCGGGAAGCCCTTCCTCATCCAGCACCACTTCCGCTGGTGCCGCATCTGGGTCTCCGCCGTCCGTAGGTGTCGTCGGTGCCACCGCGTCACCTATGTCAGCGCTGATATCGACTTCCACGACATCACCGTCACCATCAATGACCCGCAGAACCACATCAATACGCTGATCCAGCGAGTTGTCGAGCCCCTTGGCGGCGGTGAACGACCATCCTCCGTCACCATTGACGGTGAGTTCACCCTGCGCAAGGGGCAATACGGTAGACTCACCAGGCCCTGGCAGGGTGACACTGGTGAGCGGTGAGCCGTTGACCATCAGTTCGATCGCGCCGAGACCATCGCCACCCGGCTGGATTGACCAGACACCGGTGACAGTGGCGCCTTCTTCGGTCTGAATAACGCCATTGTCAACTGTCGTGCCGGCGTCCGGCGTCACCGATGCGACCGGCGTATCATCATCGATACGAATGTCCAGGTGCCCATCCGCGGTGCTGCCGTCGATGTCAGTGACGGTGTAGCTCACCGAAAATGCCAGATCATCCTCAGTAAGCGATTCAGAATGGTCCAGCGGGCCGGACAGGCTGACTTCGAAGGTGCCGGCGACCACATCCGTCAAGGCGACGCGCAACACTTCATCGCCACTGGAGGATTCCGCAAGCAACGTCTGCCCATCATCGTCCAAACGGTAGACCAGTGTTTCGCCGTCAGATGTCAGCTCCGGCAGACCGCTCACTGACCAAGTAAAGGCACCATTGGCAGCTGGGCCGTCATCGCCAAACTCATACCCGAGCAGCCCGCTGGCGAACGTCGTCTCACCCGTCACATCGCCGTCACCGCCGGCATTGCCACCGACCAAGCCATCCTCATCCAGGACTACCTCAGCGGGAGCCGCTGCCGGGTCTCCGCCATCCGTCGGCGTTGTCGGCGTAGCCACATCGCGAATCTGCCCGCTGATGTCGATCATCACCACATCACCGTCGCTGTCCGTGACGTTCAGTACAACATTGACCTCCTGCGGACTGGAATTATCCAATCCAGTGGCCGCAGTGAAGGACCAGCTGCCATCTCCCCTGAGGGTCAAATCACCCTGGGGTAACGTCAGCACTTCCTCATCAGCCGGCCCAGGAAGAGCCGTGAACGGCAAGGACATGCCATTTACCACAACATCGACGGCAGCTAAGCCATCAGCGCCACCCGCGATAGCCCACTGGCCAGAGATGGTCGCACCTTCATCGACGTCAATCGTCCCGGCTACCTCGGTGCCGTCGGACGTCGTGACAGACGCTGTGGGAGTATCGTCATTGACAACGATGTCGAGCATTCCCGTCGCCGTACTGCCATCCAGATCGGTCAACGTATAGCCGACCGCAAGCGACAGGCTATCTTCGACCGAGTTCTGAGGATGATCGACAACAGCGGACAGCGTGACCTCGAAGTCTCCCGTCGTCATGTCGGTAAGCGCTATGCGGAGAACCTCATCTCCAGACGCTGTCTCGGCAATAACGGTCAGGCCGCTATCCGCCAGGCGATACGCCACCGCTTCACCCAAGGAGGTGAGCACCGGCAACCCATCAAGAGACCAGGTAAACGCACCATCCCGAGCGGGGCCATCATCGCCAAAGTCATAGCCCAGCTGCCCGGAAATCTGGGTGGCTTCTCCAGCGACATCACCATCCCCCCCGGCAATACCGCCTGCCAGTCCATCCTCATCCAGCACTATCTGGCCGGGACCCGCTGCCGGATCACCACCGTCAGACGGTGTCGTTGGCTTAGCGGCGTCAAGCACCTCACCGGAGATATCAATTTCCGTCACGTCGCCATCGCCATCGGTGACCCGAAGCACGACGTCAACCAGCTGGCCCACCGAGTTGTCGAGCCCGGTGGCGGCGGTAAAGGTCCAGCTGCCGTCACCATTCAGGGTCAATTGCCCTTGTGGCAAGGTCAGCGTCCCGCTATCGCTGCTGTCGGGCAGGCGGTCGAACGCCAAAGGCGACCCATTGATCACCACCTCAATCCCGGCAAGGCCATCCGCACCCGGCTGAATACTCCACTGACCAGAGATGGTCTCGCCTTCATCCGCCTGGATGACGCCATCAACCACGTCCACACCTTCATCTGCGACCACGGAGGCGACAGGCGTGTCATCATCAATGCGAATATCCAGTCCACCGGTCGCCTGACTGCCATCAAGGTCAGTCAAGGTATAGCCGAGACTGAGCGACAGATCGTCCTCGACCGAGTTTTCCGGGTGATCCAGGGGAGCCAACAGGCTGACCTCAAAGGTCCCGAGGGCCAGGTCGGTCACCGACACCCGAAGTACTTCGGTTCCCTCCTGAGTGGCGGCCACCAAAGTCTGTCCGTCATCCGCCAGTCGATAGGTCAGCGCCTGCCCCTGGGACGTCAACGCCGGTAGTCCTGTCAATGACCACGCAAAGGCCCCGCTGGCAGCAGGGCCATCATCACCAAAGTCGTAGCCAAGCTGCCCGCTAACCAGCGTAGCCGCACCAGGCACGTCACCATTACCGCCCGCAACGCCACCCGCCAACCCATCCTCGTCCAGCACGACCTCGGCAGGTGCCGCATTCGGGTCGCCACCGTCGCTGGGCGTAGTGGGAGACGCAGCATCATTAATGGCACCACTGACGTCGATCTCCACCACATCGCCATCGGCATCGGTCACCCGCAGCACCACATCGACAGTCTGAGCAACAGAGTTGTCGAGCCCGACAGCCGCCGTAAATGACCAGCTTCCATCGCCTTTCAGCGTCAACTCACCCTGTGGTAACGGTAGCGAAACCTCATCACTGGTAGCGGGTAAACGATCAAAGGACAGCGGCGAACCATTGATCAATACGTCGATACTGCCGAGCCCATCGGCGCCCGGCTGGATGCTCCACTGACCGGTAACCGTTTCACCCTCGTCAGCCTGAATCACACCACCTATCACTGTGGTACCCGCATCAGGCGCCACCGTTGCCACCGGCATATCATCGTCAATACGAATATCCAGGCCACCAGTCGCCTGACTGCCATCCACATCGGTCAGGGTATAAGCGAGGCTAAGGGACACATCATCTTCAACCGAGGTTTCAGCGTGATCGATCGGCGCTGCCAAGCGAACCTCGAAGGCACCCGTCGCCAAGTCTGTCAGCGTGACGCGTAGCACCTCATCCCCAGCCTGGGTGGCGGCCACTAGCGTCTGGCCATCGTTGGACAAGGTAAATGCGACGGCTTGTCCCATGGACGTCAATGCCGGCAAGCCGCTCAGCGACCAGGCAAACGCTCCGGATGAAGCGGGGCCATCATCACCAAAGTCATAACCGAGCTGGCCTGTCACCGAGGTGGCCTCCCCCGCTACGTCACCGGCTCCCCCCGCAATTCCCCCCGCCAGGCCGTCTTCGTCCAGCACCACTTCAGCGGGCGCAGCGGCCGGATCGCCGCCATCCGTTGGCGTCGTTGGGCGCGCGGCATCCCTTACCTCACCGCTGATATCTATCTCAACGATATCACCGTCGCCATCGGTCACGCGCAGCACCACGTCAACGACCTGATCCACCGAGTTATCGAGACCATCGGCCGCAGTAAACGCCCAGCTACCATCACCCCGCAGTGTCAATTCGCCCTGCGGCAGGGCCAGGCTAGCCTCTTCATTAACGGCGGGCAGACGATCAAACAGCAACGGCATACCATTGACCAACACCTCGATACTGGCAAGACTATCGGCGCCGGGCTGGATACTCCATGTTCCCGTGACCGTCTCCCCCTCCGTTGCCTGCACCACGCCGTCCACGACCAGGGTGCCGGTATCGGGTGCGACCGTAGCGACCGGTGTGTCGTCGTCGATACGGATATCCAAGCCACCCGTGGCCTGACTGCCATCGATGTCGGTCAAGGTATAGCCGAGGCGCATCGACAGATCGTCTTCCTCAGAGTTTTGGGGATGATCTAGGGGGCCAGACAACAGCACCTCGAAGCTACCGCTTGCCAGGTCCGTCAACGCCACACGCAGTACCTCAACCCCAGCATCGGTGGCAGCCACAAGCGATTGGCCGTCATCGGCCAGGCGATACACCAACTCCTGGCCCATCGACGTCAACGCAGGCAGCCCCCTCAACGACCACGCGAAAGCGCCAATGGCAGCGGGGCCGTCATCACCAAAGTCATAACCCAGTTGCCCGCTGACCCGAATGGCTTCGCCCGCGACGTCTCCCACGCCACCGGCGTTGCCACCCGAAAGACCATCCTCATCAAGCACCACTTCACCAGGCCCAGCGCCAGGATCCCCACCGTCAGTCGGCGTGGTCGGTGCCGCCGCGTCGAGAATCGACGCGCTGATATCGACTTCGCTGACGTCACCATCACCATCGGTGACCCGCAGGACCACATTGACGGCCTGCTCCTGAGAGTTATCGAGCCCCGTGGCAGCGGTAAAGGACCAGCTGCCATCGCCTCGCAGGGTAAGGTCACCTTGGGGCAGCGCTACCGTCACCTCATCGCTGGTATTCGGCAGGCTGGTAAAGGTCAGCGGCGTGTCATTGACCATCACCTCGATCACACCAACGCCATCGGCGCCCGGCTCAATCACCCATGAACCGGTGACGGTCTCGCCTTCGCTGGCAAGCACCTGTCCATCCACCACCGTCGTGCCCTCATCAACCGCGAGATTCACGACAGGTGAGTCGTCATCCAAACGCAGATCCAACTGTCCTTCGGCGGTGCTGCCATCGATGTCGGTAACGGTATACCCCACCGCCAAGACGATATCGTCCTCTGTGTCGCCTAGCGGATGGTCCAGGGGACCCGACAAGACCACCTCAAAGGTGCCGCTCGCAACATCTGTCACCGCAACGCGCAACACTTCTTCGCCATCCGGCGTCTCCGCCAGCAGCACTTGGCCGTCACCCTCCAGCCGATAGGTCAATGGTTCGCCTTGCGACGTCAGCTGGGGCAACCCCTCCAGTGACCATGTGAAGCCACCACCGGTGGCGGGCCCATCCTCGCCGAAGTCGTATCCCAGCTGCCCACTGACACTGACGACTTCCCCAGCGACGTCCCCAGGACCACCGATCACACCACCAGGCAGACCTTCTTCGTCGAGCACCACCTCTCCAGGGGCCGAAGCAGGATCCCCGCCATCGCCAGGCGTGGTCGGCTCTGCGGCGTCCTGAATCACGATACGGTGGTCTGCCACGGCCTGATCACCATCACCATCCGTTGCCACGATCGAGAATTCCACGGCGCGCTCAAGCGTCTGATCACGCCCACCTGTGGCCGTAAACGTCCAGGTGCCGTCGGCATTAACGACAAGCACGCCATCCGGGAGGGAAATCTCATCACCCAGCGCAAAGGTACCGTCGACTCCCGCCACCACCACCTGTGTTGATACGATGGCATCGGCGCCTTCTACCTCTTGCCAGACCCCTGAGACCTCTTCACCTTCCGATACGATGATAGGGCCTGTCACAGTGACGTCAGGCACATCATCCAGGATGAGCACGTCAAGACTGCCCGTCGTAGTATCCCCATCCACGTCGGTGACCGTCACCACAAAGCTCTCGATCAAACCTGCATCGGTCGCCCCTGGAACGGTATCGTTGTCTACCGCTGACAGTAACTCGTAGTGATAAAAGACGGTTCCGCCTGTGCCATCACCTGCAAATGCATCCAACCAGAGAACGCCATGGGGAGATTCGATGGACTGGGGCCCAGACGATAAGGCCAGCAGGTCCGCGAGCGTAAGCGCCACATCCGCCACCACAAGCGTATCCAACCCATCCACACTGCTGAAGGTGAAGCTGCTCGCCTGCTGGGCGGCACCACTGGACGAATCGCTGCCGCCCGTCAAACCTGACTCACGCACCAGCAACTCGGCACTATCGATGCCAGGCGGCAAGCCGTCGATATCTTCCAACCCACCGCCAAGGCCGCTCCCGTCGGGCCCTCCGACCAAGCCTCCCAACGACACCCCATTGTCAGGAGTTTCATCCGTATCGCCGTCAACGATATCACCGACAAACAAAGGAAATTCCTGATTGTCACCGCTGTTAAGGCCGTAGTCGTATGCGAGGGGCGATACCTGTTCGAGGACGCGTAGCAAACGGACGAAGGAATGCCCGTTGTTCGCTCCCGCTCCGCCCCCCAGCCCTGCGGCAGGGTCCTCAAGAACATCGAAGGGATCCTCGCCAGCATCTAGTGCTGTCAGCAAGGCCTCAAGCTGGCTGTCACCGAGGACGCTTTCCTGGGCAAGGTCGGCGGATACCTGCGAGCGGAGGATTTCATCAAACTCGACGACCAGGTCCTCTCCTGCAGCATTCTGAGGAACCTCAAGCGACTGACCTGCAGCCAGATCCAGCGATCCCTGTCCATCTCGGCTCGCCACTGTCGCATGCCCATTTTCTCCGGCCATGAGCCGTTGGCCCGGCAACAGGATGTCCCCCGACCGTGCGAGTGTGCGCTCCCCGGTCACATCGATAATCCAGACCGTACCTTCAACAGAAGTGATATTCATGGTTTCTACCCTGCGTCTTGCTGTTGATTAGTCATTCAAGGAGCAAACTAGGGCGCGCGGCTTTGTGACGGTAGTGTCTAGATGGTCAGTGGCGGGTAAATGCGCGGATAAAAAATCTTTAGTGCATATTTAGTACGAGTTATGGGTCTCACAAAGGCGACATAAGACAGCCGTTCAATAGCCAATAGACGACTTTTCAAACACCAATAACGACAGCTTAAAAAGCTCACGCGAATCTTTCTTCTAGGCCAAATCCTCGTACGGTCAGGAACTACTGGTTCACTTTACGGACGGCGGTATACGACACGGCACAGAAAAGCCCGAACACCTTGCGGTCTTCGGGCTTCGTGGAACTCACGTAAAGGGGATGCGTCAACGATCTCGAGACATTCTTAAAATCAACTGCATGCGATCCTTGACGCCCAGCTTGCGGAAAACTGCACCAAGATGTGCCTTTACCGTGCGCTCGGTGATACCGAGCTCCCTGGCCACCAGCTTATTGCTCTGGCCTTCAGCCACCGCCAGGGCAACATCCTTCTCTCGCTCGGTCAGTCCTTCCAGCACATCCTGATGAACCGCAGGCGCCCCGCCCATCGCCTTGAACACCCCGCCAACCAGGCTATCCATGAGTTCAGGCCATAACCAGATTCCGCGGTGGCGCACCACGATATCGACCTGACGCAGTACTTCCGGGGTGGACAGCGCGTGCACATAGCCCCTGGCACCGGCGTTAAAGGCCTGATAGGCCTCTGCAGAATAAGGGTTGAACGACAGCACCGCCACCAACACACCCTTGGCCGTCAGACGAGAGCAAAGCCCCGTCCAGTCACCGGCCTCGACAACGATCCAGGCAACGTCTCCCTTGATCGCATGATCCAATACACTATGGGGCGCCACGACCTCCAGATCGCTAAAGGTATCGCTCCAACGCGGTACCTCACTACTTCCTTGATAGACCAAGTATCGCGTCATCACCGCTCTCCCATCGCGTTACCCCACGCCCGCAACACCGGCTTCAGCAAGAACTGCATGACGGTGCGCTTACCCGTCAGGATATCCACCTGAGCGGTCATGCCCGGGATGACTTCCACCTCACTGGCGGCCTCTTCGTCCTGCGTGCGAACACGCACCCGGTAGTAGGTATTACCCTCTTCATCGGTCGTGGTGTCGGCGCTAATGTGCTCGAGCTCTGCCTCCAACCCCCCATATATCGAGAAGTCATAGGCTGTCAGCTTGATGGTCGCTGGAAGCCCCGGCCGCAGGAAGGCAATATCCTGAGGCGCAATCTTGGCTTCGACCACCAGCGCATCATCGGTCGGCACGATATCCACCACTTCCTGGCCAGGCTGGGCGACACCCCCGATAGTATTGATCGCAAGGCGCTGAACCACCCCATCCACCGGAGAACGAATCTCGGACAGGCGGACACGATCCTCTAGGCCCTCACTTGATTCATTCAGCGCCGAAAGCTCGCCCAGGGTCGCCGAGAGCTCCTGGCGCCATTCTGTCCGCGCCTTGGCTTCAACCTCCCGCAGCTCGCCCTGCGCCTCTACAATAGCGGCCTCGAGTCGAGACACCTGTGCCGCGGCCTGATTGCGTTCACCACTCGCACGGGAGACTTCCCGCTGCAATCTCAGTACCTCTACCTCAGATACCGCGCCAGTCGACAGCAGTGGACGGGTCATGTTGAGTTCCTGACTGGCCAGGTTAAGCTCTCGGCTAGCGGCATTGCGGCGCGCTGCCGCTTCATTCAGCTCTGCCCTGCGCTGCTCCAAGCGCTGCTGCAGAATCTGCTTCTGCTCGTCCAGTGTCTCCAGACTGCTCTGGTACAGCTCCCGCTCCCTCGAGACGATGTTAGGCGCCTGTTCGATCAACTCCTCCGAAGGATCAAAAGAAGACCCCGTAGCCAGCGCACGCAGACGCTCCGCCTTGGCCTGCAGGGTTTCGGCCTTGGCACGGTTCTCATTGAAATTGGAGAGGAATCGGGTGGGGTCGATGCGCATCAACAGATCACCGGCCTCCACAAAGTCACCCTCGGACACTTGAATTTCCTGCACCACGCCGCCGTCGAAGCTCTGCACTCGCTGCAACTGACTGGAAGGTATCACCCTGCCGCTGCCACGGGTCACCTCGTCAATGGGGGCAAAACACGCCCACACGATGACGCAGATAATCGCTACCACGACCATATACAGCATCAGGCGCGCCCGAAGGGGGTCCTGTTGCATGCGCGCCCAGTCGGCGTCGCTGGCCCAATCGCGATTCAAGTGCGAGGCACTGACCCGGCGGGCAAACAGGCGATCAATAAAGGGGCGAAAGACTTTTCCTCCCGAGCGGGAAACTCGGCCGACGCCCTCGAATCCTTTTTGCTCGGCACTCTTGGCAGACATCAGCTGGCCCTCCCGATTTGGCCCTTGCGCAGCGCATCCATGACGCTGTCACGCTCACCATCCGCCACGATCTTGCCAGAATCAATAACCACGATACGATCTACCAGCGACAGCAGCGAGGTACGATGCGTCACCACGACCACCGTCTTGCCACTTGCAAACTCATTGAGGTTGCGCTTGAAGGCCTCCTCGCTGGCATGGTCCATCGCGCTAGTCGGCTCATCAAGCAGGAGAATCGAGGGATCGTGCACGATGGCCCGTGCGATCGCCACGGCCTGCTTCTGCCCTCCAGATAGCATCTGTCCACCTTCCCCGACCTGCAGCTCCACCCCTTGGGGGTGCGTGCTGACCAGGCTGTCCAGGCCACTGATACGAATCGCCTTGAGCAGCAGGTCGTCATCGACACCCTCGCTACCGGCACCGGCAACGATGTTTTCCTTCAATGAGCCAAAAAACAGACGCACGTCCTGCGGGACATAGCCGATATGCCGCCTGAGCTGCAGAGGGTCCAGCTGGCGAATATCGACATCATCGATCAGCACCGAGCCCGCAGTTGGCTGATACAACCCCAGCAACAGCTTCTGCAGCGTAGTCTTGCCACAGCCTACACGCCCCAGCAAGGCGACTTTCTGACCCGGAGCGATGGACAGACTGATGTCGCGCAGACTGTCCGTCTCGGCCTGGGGATAGCGAAAGGTCACCTTGTCGAACTTCACCAGCCCCTTGACGGCAGGCCGGTCGATATAACTCTTGTCCTCGCGCTCGACCGGCATTTCCATCACGCGATCCAGCGATTCGAGCGCCGTCGCGGACTGGTGATACTGAGCCAGCAGCGCTGCTGCCTGGCTGACCGGGGCCAGAGCCCGCGACGACAGCATATAGGCGGCGATAAGCCCCCCCTGGGACAGATCGCCCTTGATGATCAGATACACGCCGATCAAGATGACGCAGATGCCGACCGTGTTCTGCGTCCACTGGGCAATGCTGGTCACCGATGTTCCCAGAAATTTCAGCTGTGCGCCTGTGCGAGACAGAAACGCACTGGCCTGCTCCCACTGCCCCTGAATCCGGCTCTCGCCACGCAGCGACTTGACGGTTTCCAGTTGGGACACTGACTCAACCAGGGTGGCGTTGCGCTGAGCGCCGACCTTGAGCGTGGTGTCAGAGAGGTCATGTAGCTTGCCTTGAGCACCAAGGGCATACAGCAAAATAAAGATCACTCCAGCAACAATGGGGATGACCAACGCCGGACCAATCAGGCCGATAATGGCGATAAACATGATCACAAAAGGCAGATCGACCATGGCGATGACAGTGGCAGACCCGATAAAGCTGCGCACGGACTCGAAGGACTGCAACATGGCCACGAAGGACCCCGTCGAGGCCGGCTTCGCCTCCATGCGCATCCCCATCACCCGTGCCATGATACGGGACGATAGCTTGACATCGGCCCTGCTCGCCGCCAGGTCGACAAAACTCGATCGCATCAAGCGCAACGTCAGATCGAACGCCAACACAATCAGCACCCCAGCCGACAGCACCCAAAGCGTCTCGGTGGCATGGTTTGGCACCACACGGTCATAAACGTTGAGCACGAACAGCGGCATCGCCAGCGCAAAGATATTGATGGCGATGGAACCCAGGATGACATCCCTGTAGAGGCGACGATTCTCCTTGATAACCCCCCAGAACCAGTGTCCCGAACGTTTTTCGTTCACGTCCTTGGTGCGAGCGTCGAAACGGAATCTGGGGCGAACGTAGATGGCCGTCCCGCTGTAGCGCTCGTGCAGCTCATCCAGGCCAATCTCGACAGCAGACTGACCCAGCTCGGGATACACGACAGTTGCCGTGCGCGCCTTCACGTTCATGTCAACAAGAGCGCAAGCACGCCCAGGCTCGAGCAACAGGACCACCGGAAATAGAGCCGGATTCAATTGCACAAGGCGGCTCTTGATGATTCTCGCCGTCAGGCCGGCACGTTCCGCCGCTCGGGGAAAGATCCCCGGCGTCAGTGCCCCATCTTCCAGGGGCAGGCCTGCGGTCAAGGAATCTGCGTTGACGTCATGATCATGGTAATGAGCTACCGCCAGCAGCACTTCCAGAAGTTCATCCTTGACGGGGGAACCACTCCCTTCCTGCGTTTCCGGTTCAGACGGTGCAGCATCCGCTGCGACTCGAGAATCGTCCACATGTACCTCTTCTGTAGGCCGATAGCATTGCCGATAACTGAAACGTAGCGCTCCCGCCGGCGAGCAGGCACGCTACGCTTATCACTTCGGTGCCGAGATCACTACGCTTCAGTGTCCGGCGACGTTCGACATCCATGCGGAG
Source organism: Halomonas litopenaei (assembly GCF_017303055.1). Classification (GTDB taxonomy): domain Bacteria; phylum Pseudomonadota; class Gammaproteobacteria; order Pseudomonadales; family Halomonadaceae; genus Halomonas; species Halomonas litopenaei_A. Next base: position 16,378 of record NZ_JAEKJT010000002.1, read on the forward strand.
AGCACGACGACACTATCGTCATGCTCCCCGCGACTGGCATCAGCCCTCTACGCTACCTGCACGATGGTCTTTCGCCCAGGCAAGGGACACTACATCATTGCCAGCTGCCGGGTGAACCGAGCCCAGGTCCAGGTTCTCGCCGCTGCGCTCAAGGGTGATTTCCACACGCCGATTTTGGCGCCGCCCATCAACCGTATCATTTGACTGCACCGGGCGGTGGGAGCCAAAACCCTGCGTCTGAATCAGTGAAGGATTTACGCCTTCACTAATCAGATAGTCGCCCACGGCAGCCGCACGATTACGCGACAACGGGTCATTGATTCCATCGTTTCCGGTGCTGTCAGCATGCCCAGCAACAAAGATACGCACCAGATCATTACGCGCGCGTAGCTGTGCAGCCAGCTGTCCAAGCTCGCGACGGGCACGCTCGCTAAGTACATAGCTGTTGACTTCGAACAGCGCATCGGCAGACATCACCACATCTGGGGCACGGGTGGTCCCGGTCAACTCATCGATGGTATAGGCACGCGGCCCCACCGCGGGACAGACGATATCGGGCGTAATGGCAACGCCGTTGCTGTCCAGGTCGGCCAGCGTCGGCAGCCCATCCTTGCGAACCTCAAGTACTTCGAGCAGCTCACCAGTAGCCCGCAGCGTGCGCGCATCCGCCAATGCCACATCAAACTGGGCGTTCACGTAAGCACGACTTGCCTCGAAATATTCGTTCTCGATATCAAGCAGGTCGAGCAGCGAGCGCTGACCAATATCGAACTGTTGCTTGTAGGCGCCACGCACGCGGTCAGTGGTCTGACGGTGCTCATTCAGGTAAGCCAACTGGTCACGCAGGCGGCGGGTGTCGTTGAAGGCAATCGTGGTCGTCTGGCGAATGTCCACACAGGCCTTGTCACGCAGGTTGATAGCCTGTTCGACGCGGTCACTGGCGGCACGAAACGACGCCAGGTCACTACCACCACGATAGAGGTTGATGCTACCCACCAGCTCGATGCTGTGACGGTCTTCATGTTCATTGTCCGAGATGAAGTCGCCGTCCGTGTCGCTACCTTTATAGGTGCCAGTACGGCCCACCAGGTCCAGCCGAGGATGGAACGGTGCCTTGGTGCCTTCACGCTCGGCTCTGGAGGCTTCAATATTCTCGATGGCCGCATGAAAGTCAGGATTGCCGTCATATGCCAGCTGCAGCGCCTGAGCAACATCGGCCGGGAGCAGTTCGGCAAAGGTGGGCGCCGGGGCCAGAGACTCCGGAGGGAGCTCGCCGACCAGCCGCTGGAAGCGCGCAGACACGTCATGCAGGTTCGACGCTTCGGTGATCAAGTTGGACTCGGCAAGCGCCAAACGACCGCTTATCTGCTCCAGGTCAACCCGGCGACCGGCACCGGATAGCGCCCTCGCCTCAATCTGCTGGTACACTTCCAAGTGTTTCTGGTAGTTATCCTGGGCCAGCCCCACCAGGCGACGGTAGCGCTGAACGTCAAGATAGGCATTGGTCGCGTCAAGAGCGGCGTCCTGACTCGCGCCCAGCAGTTCGTAGTAACGCACCAGCTCGGCACGACTGAGGCGTTCCACTTCGCTAGCAGTGGCAAAGCCGTCATAAATCATCTGATTGAGCGTCATCTCGACGTAATCGGTGTCGTAGCTCCCCTGCTGGTCGTTCTGCCGGTCTTCCAGGCCAACGCCAGCATTGACATCGATCTGAGGCAGATAGCCACCGAAGGCGACTCGCTCGTCGTGTCCTGCGGCCTGGAAGCCATTCCAGGCTGCCAATACCTCAGGATTGGTATTGATCGTTTGCTCCACCACATCGCGCAATGTCGCTGCGCCCGGTGAAGACGTGCCTGCTGGCAATGACTGTGCATCCTGCGCCAGTACAACAGGCGCCACCATCATCGCTGACGTGGTCAGCGCAACGGCTCGCACCAAAGGCCGCAACAGAGCGGAGCGAGCTTCTCGGCTGTAACTGTTCATCTGTGTTCCCTTAATTATCAATGGCCGCAGCCAGTACAAGTGAATCTAGTACCAACGAACTAGCTCAACAACCCAATTCACCGTTGAACCCGTCATGCTGCCTCGGCGCTACCAGACTCATCATCCCGGTATGGGTGGCCAGCTTTTTTCCTTCAACGCCAAGCATCCAGCGACATTGTTGGCGATCGCCCCACCCCATCACCCGCTACAATACTCGCACAAACGATCACATTCTGTAACACCAAAAGCCCCAAACACTCATTCCAGGGGCGATTGAATGCTTGACACAGACAAATGAACTGCTCCTAAAAGTCATGAATCCCGTTCACTGGCTCAATCATGCTATCGTAGAAGCCAGCATCACGTACCCATTTCAGGAGTCTCAGATGGCCTCATCCGAAATCCAAAAAACCCGCGTCATCAATGAATTGACGGGGTTCATCAAGAAACTGCTGCAGGACCCCAAGATCCTGGAAACCTCTCTGGAGATTGCCCGGCGTCACCTCGAAAAAGGCAGTGACAGCGGTGTCATGGCAGACATCGCCAACGAAATCTCTGATACCACCAGCATTCACATTCCTGACAGCGCTGACGAACACTCCGAGGCCGATCGTCTGTTCCTCGAACTCCTCAAAGAGGTAGTGCAAGAAGAAAAAGCGCTGTATTGACAGACACATTACGGCATAGCAGTCACCATCGCTGACCTCCCCCTCTGGTGGTCAGCGTTTTTTTACACTACCCACGCAAATATTGATCCAGATCACTATTACCATTCTTACACTCACGCACCGAACTTCACACCATGGAATTTCGTCTTACGCTCTCCGCTGACGTTTCTACCAAGTCAGCCTCTGTCAGGCGCCATATGGGGCGCTGTCTGGCCACCAACGTCCGCAATGCACTGCGCCGGGAGCTGCCAGGGTCAAAGGTGGTTACTGCACATGACCATCTAGTCGTACGACTCCCGTCCCATGTGGATAACGCCCAGCACACATGGGCACTCGACACTTTGGCGAGCACCCCCGGCATTCAGAAGATAGCCCACATCCAGCGGCGTGAATTGGCTGACTGGCGAGCGACCCTCGCCGGGCTCGCCCTGGAGAAGGCCGAGCAGGTGGAGGGACGCGAGTTCAGGATCAAGGTCAGGCGCAAGGGAAGGCACACTTTCAACTCCGTCGATGCAGAGCGCTTCCTGGGCGCCGAGCTGCTGCGCCACACCCGCCACGCCAAGGTCAATCTCACGCATCCCGACCTCACCATTTCACTAAGGCTCGACGGCGCTGAATTGATTGACGAAGTGGCTACTACGGCGGGCATCGGCGGTTTCCCTCTGGGCACACAGGATCAGGCACTGGTGCTGATGTCAGGTGGCTTCGACTCGCCCGTCGCCGCCTACCGGATGCTCAGGCGAGGGATAAAGTGCCACTTCATTCTGTTTCGCTTCGGCGGAGAGGCACAGGAGCAGGCCGTCAGACAGCTGACCCATGACCTCTGGCGACGCTTCAGCGCGTCACACAAGGTCAGCTTCACCAGCGTTCCCTTCGAAAAGGTCGTCGACCAGCTCACCCGTGAGGTGCCCGAAGGCCTGGTATCCCTGGTACTGAAACGCCACATGGTGGCTGCCGCTGCTCGGGTGGCCCAGCGCGCCCGGATTCCCGCGCTGGTCACGGGCGAGGTGATCGCCCAGGTGTCCAGCCAAACCTTGAGCAACCTGGGGCTCATTGACAAGGCCAGCCACTTGCCCGTGCTGCGCCCCCTGCTGACAGAAGACAAACAGTCCATCATCGACGAAGCCAGGCGCATTGGCACCGCACAAGCGTCAAGCCAAATGCCGGAGTACTGTGGGGGTATGTCAGCTCGACCTCTGGTGAAGACGTCCCTGGCAGCGCTGGAAGAAGCCGAAGCCAGGCTGCCAGCTGAGCTGCTTGACGACGCCCTGAGCCGGATGCGCCAGTTTTCCGCAGATGACCCAGGTGAGCCACAAACGCCATCGCGGCACGCCCTCGATGAACTCACCATCGCAGAGCTCACCGCCTCAGCTGACGCCACTATCCGCGTCATCGACGTGCGCTCGCCGGATGAAGCAGCACGACGCCCCCTGACCATTGCCGGCCACGAGGTCGAGCACGTTCCTTTTTATGAATTGGCGACCCGAGCGGCTGCGCTGTCTCGAGACTCCCGCTATCTGCTGTACTGCGACCAGGGCATCATGAGCCGCCTGCAGGCGCTGTCCCTCAAGGATCAAGGTCTGCCGCGAGTAGGCGTGCTGCTGGCTCGAAGCAAGCACGACGCGGCATAAACTGGCGCGCTTACGACATCCCATCAGCATTTGCCTGAACTCAGGCGTTCACACACGATAGCGGATGCACTAGCGCTCGATCATGGCTACAATCGACGCCTGATTTTCAACGGGATATCACGTCACATCATGTCCACTTCCGCACCCGACAAGCGCCAGATCCTGGTTACCAGTGCCTTGCCCTACGCCAATGGAGCCATCCACCTGGGTCACCTGCTGGAGTACATCCAGACGGACATCTGGGTGCGGTTCCAGAAGAGTCGGGGGCACCAGTGCCATTATGTCTGCGCGGATGACGCCCACGGCACCGCGATCATGCTGCGCGCCGAGCAGGAAGGCATCAGCGCCGAGGCCCTGATCGATCGCGTGTCCCGCGAGCACCAGCAGGACTTTGCCCGCTTCGGAGTGGCCTTCGACAACTATCATTCGACCCATTCCGAGGAAAATCGCAGCTTCAGCGAGCTCATCTACACCCGCCTGCGTGACAAGGGTCACATCGCGACCCGAGACATCGAACAGATGTATGATCCGGTCAAGGGGCTGTTCCTGGCCGACCGCTTCATCAAGGGCACCTGTCCCAAGTGCCATACGGCGGATCAGTATGGTGACAACTGCGAGGCCTGCGGGGCGACCTACACCCCTGCCGAGCTCATCGATCCGGTGTCGGCTATCTCGGGAGCCACTCCGGAAGTTCGCAGCTCGACCCACTACTTCTTCAAGCTGCCGGATTTTGCGGACTTCCTGAATGCCTGGATCAAGGACGATCACGTCCAACCCCAGATCCGCAACAAGCTGATGGAGTGGTTCGAGTCGGGCTTCAACGAGTGGGACATCTCCCGCGACGCGCCCTACTTCGGTTTCGAAATTCCCGACGCGCCCGGCAAGTACTTCTACGTCTGGCTCGACGCGCCCATCGGTTATCTGGCCAGCTTCAAGAACCTGTGCGACCGCGAGGGCCTGGACTTCGACAGCTACTGGCAGCCGGATTCCCAGGCAGAGGTCTATCACTTCATCGGCAAGGACATCGTCTACTTCCACGCCCTGTTCTGGCCGGCCATGCTGCACGGCGCTGAAATGCGCACCCCGACGGCAGTCAATTGCCATGGGTTCGTCACCGTCAATGGTGCCAAGATGTCAAAATCTCGTGGCACCTTTATCAAGGCGGCGACCTACGCCGAGCACCTCAACCCTGAGTACTTGCGCTACTACTTCGCTGCGAAGCTGACGTCCCGGGTTGACGATCTTGACCTCAATCTCGAGGACTTTGCCCTGCGCGTGAATGCCGACCTGGTCGGCAAGGTCGTCAACATCGCCAGCCGCTGCGCCGGCTTCGTCAAGAAGCTCGGCGATGGGCGGCTGTCGTCCCACTGCGCGGAGCCGGATATGCTGGCGCGTTTTATCGCAGCGGGAGACGACATCGCCAGCTACTACGAGCAGCGTGAATTCGGTCGTGCCATGCGCAAGGTGATGGAGCTGGCCGATGACGCCAACACCTACATCGCCGACAAGGCCCCCTGGGCCCTGGCGAAGGAAGCGGGACGCGAGCAGGAAGTCTTGGACATCTGCTCCATGGGCATCAACCTGTTCCGGCAGCTGATGGTGTATCTGGCGCCCGTCGTTCCCGCCATGGCCGAGCAGGCAGCGACGTTCATGAACCTTCACAGCCTTGACTGGAACAGCCGCGAAACCTGGTTGGGCGATCACCCGATCAACAAGTTCAAGCCGCTGATGACCCGCGTCGACGGCGACCGTATCCAGTCCATGATCGAAGCCTCCAAGGAGGACCTGGTGGAGGAACAGAAGCTCAAGGAAGCCCCTAAGGGCCCGCTAGCCGAAACACCGATCGCCGACGAGATCAGCTTCGACGACTTCGCCAAGGTGGATCTGCGCATTGCGCGTATTGCCAAGGCAGAATACGTGGACGGCGCGGACAAGCTGCTCAAGCTGTCCCTGGACCTGGGCGGCGAGAGCCGCCAGGTGTTCGCCGGCATTCGTCGCGCCTACTCCCCGGAAGCCCTGGAAGGCAAGCTGACGGTCATGGTGGCCAACCTGGCGCCTCGCAAGATGCGTTTCGGCATCTCTGAGGGTATGGTGCTGGCCGCCGGCAATGACGATGGCATCTACCTGCTGGAACCCCACAGTGGAGCCGAGCCGGGCCAGCGCGTCAGCTAAGCTCGTTCTCTGCTACTCCCTGCCGGCGGGCTCTAGCCCGCCGGCCGCTATACCGTGCATGCCATGACCGACGTTCTCCTCGTTCTCGTCAGTACCGCCCTGGTCAACAACTTCGTTTTGGTGCAGTTCCTCGGACTATGCCCTTTTCTAGGGGTCTCCTCCAAGCTGGAGTCCGCCCTGGGCATGGCACTGGCGACCACCTTCGTGCTGACATTGGCGGCCGCCGCCAGCCATCTGCTGTACCGCTACCTGCTCGTCCCCTTTGAGCTGGAGTACCTGCGCACCATCGCCTTTATCGTGGTGATCGCCGTGGTGGTTCAGGCCACGGACATCATGGTCAGGCATACCAGCCCCCTGCTTCACCGGGTGCTGGGCATTTTCCTGCCGCTGATCACGACCAACTGCGCCGTACTCGGTGTCGCCCTGCTCAGCCTCCAGCGTGACAGCGGCTTCTTCGATGCTGTGCTGTACGGCTTCAGTGCAGCGCTGGGTTTCTCCCTGGTGCTGATCATGCTCGCCGCCATGCGCGAACGCCTGGCTGCGGCAGACGTACCACGCCCGTTTCGAGGCCCTGCCATCGCCATGGTCACCGCCAGCCTGATGTCGCTTGCCTTTATGGGCTTTGCCGGCCTGGCGGAGGGGGCAATCCAGTGACCGCCCCTTCACTGCTCGGCCTGCTGCTGCTGGTCAGCCTGATCGGCAGCTGCGGCTTGCTGCTTGGCTGGCTGCACCGACGTTTCGGCGCCGGCGAGGACGGCCTGGTCCAGCAGATCGACGCGCTGCTGCCTCAGACCCAGTGTGGCCAGTGTGGCTACCCTGGCTGCCGCCCCTATGCCGAGGCAGTGGAGCAAGGCGAAGCGATCAACAAGTGTCCTCCAGGGGGCGACACCACCATTGCCGAACTCGCCGCCTTACTGGGACGTGATCCCGTTCCCCTGGATGGCGAAGCGACCAGCACTACCATGGTGGCCTTTATTCGGGAAGATGAGTGCATTGGCTGTACCAAGTGCATCCAGGCCTGCCCCGTGGACGCCATTATCGGGGCGTCTAAGCTGATGCACACGGTGATTGCCGACGAGTGCACCGGCTGCGACCTGTGCGTCGCACCCTGCCCGGTCGACTGCATCGACCTGCTGGAGAGACCTCCCGCGATGGGCGAATCCATTCGTCTCATCGCGTCAGACCGCTCACCGGGAGAACACCATGTCAACGCTTGAACGACTGCAGCGCTGGCTGGGCCTCGGCGGCTCCTGTGCGCCAGGCATCCGCCCTGACACCCGCAAGGCCCGAACCCGTGATCTCGGCATTCAACGCGCGCCGCTGCCACCCCAGGTCTCCCTGGCGCTCAATGACAACTCCCACAAGCCGTGGGCCGAAACACTGCTGGAAGTGAACGACGGTGACTGGGTTCGGGCGGGCCAGCGCATCGCCCGCCCGGTGGGACATTTGGCACTGCCGATGCATGCCCCGATCAGCGGACGGGTCAATTTGACTGGCGCCGCGGCCATCACCTCCACCCGGGAGCATGCGAGCGATGCACCAGGAATTGTCATCGTTGCCGAAGGCTGCCAGCAGATCCTCACCATGCGGCCGCTGGCAGCCGATCATGCATCTCCAGAGCAGATTTTTGAACGCATCGCAGAGGCGGGTATCGCAGGCATGGGAGGCGCAGGCTTTCCGGCCGCCTTGAAAGCCAGAGCCGCCCACCGCGCCGGCATCGACACCCTGGTGATCAATGCCGCTGAATGTGAACCCTACATCACCGCTGACGATGCCTTGCTGCGTCACGACGCCGAAAGGGTCGTGAGCGGCGCGCTGATTCTCGCGCGCGCTACCGGTGCCACCCGCATCGTCGCCGGCATCGAAGATGACAAGCCAGAGGCGGCCGAGGCGCTATCTGCCGCCCTCGCTACGTCTTCACTGCCGGCGGACGTAGTGATCATCCCGACCCGCTACCCCAGCGGGGGTGAGCGTCAGTTGATCGATCGCCTGCTGGCGCGCAGGATGACGCCGCAGCAACTGCCGGTTGACGCCGGGGTCCTGTGTCACAACCCCGCCACCCTGGCCGCCATCCACGACGCGGTGATTCGCGGCCTCCCCGCCATCACCCGCATCGTGACGCTGGCGGGTCAGGCGTTGAGTGCACCGGGCAACGTTGAGGCCAGAGTGGGCACACCGGCAGCCACGCTGTTGGCTGACGCTGGACTGGATACCTCCAGGCTCGCCAAGTTGATCGATGGAGGCCCGCTGATGGGGCACCAGCGGTCGCTTGCCAGCGCAGCGACAACCCCCACGACCCACTGTCTGATCGCGGCCACCGAACAAGAGCTGCCCAGCCCGCCCCCGCCGTCGCCCTGCATTCGCTGCAACGACTGCGTGCCCGCCTGTCCTGCGGGCCTGGCGCCCCAGCAGCTGTGGTGGCACACCCGGGTCGAAGATGACGCACGGGCCAAGGCCCACGGCCTGCTTGCCTGTATCGAGTGCGGCGCTTGCGACTATGTGTGCCCCAGCCACCTCCCGCTGGCGGCATCCTTCAGCGATGCCAAGCGCCGCCTGCGGGTTGCCGACGCCGAACGGGCCAGGGCGGACCAGGCCCGAGCTCGCTTCGATGCCCGCAAGGAGCGCATGCAGCGCGAACACGATGAGCGTGAAGCCAGACGCCAGGCGCGCAAGGCGGCGCTGCGACGTCCCGCTCCCAAGACCCCAGCGGATGACCACGCGCCCACCTCCTCGGCTCCCGCCGATCTGCGCAGCCTGCGCATCGCCCAGGCGGCGGCCAAGGCGGCGCTGCGCAAGGCAGAGAAGGCGCTCGAGCGTGCCGCCCAGCAGCAGCAACCCAGCGAGGTGCTGGCCGACCTCGAGTCTCAGCAGAGCACTGCTCGCGAACATCTAGAGGCTGCCAATGCGCAGCTGGACGCCGCCCGCCAGGAAGCCCCGACATCATGAGCTACTTGCACCAGACAGCGCCTATCGCCAGCAGCGCCCGCGTGATGCGCAGCGTCTCGTTGGCCTGCTTGCCCGGCATCGCCGCTCAGACCTGGTACTTCGGTGCCGGTGTCATCACCAATGTGCTGACCGGCATCCTGTGCTGCTGTCTGGTGGAAGCCCTGATGCTCGCCGCAAGATCACGACCACTGCGCCCAACACTGGCCGACGGTAGCGCCATGCTGACGGGCATTCTACTCGGCGCGGCGCTGCCCGCTGGCACCAGTGTCTGGCTCATTCTGATCGGTGCTGTGGCCGCCATCGCCGTGGCCAAGCACCTCTATGGTGGGCTGGGGCACAACATCTTCAACCCCGCCATGGTCGGCTACGCGATGCTGCTGGTGTCCTTCCCGGTACCGATGAGTCTATGGCCGGACGCCACAGGCTTTGGCGCCGGCGACGTCCAGAACCTGTGGCAGGGCTGGCTCGGCCAACTTGACGCCAGCACATTGGACGCCGTCAGTGGCGCCACTCCCCTCGATGCGCTGCGCCAGCCTGCCGGCGCCTCGGTCATCGGCGATGCCAACCTCTCTTCACCTTGGGCCATCATTTCCCTGGCCTGGCTGGCTGGCGGGCTGGTACTACTGGCCCAGCGTCTCATCGACTGGCGCCTGCCGCTGGCCATGCTGAGCACCATGGCAGTCCTGGCAGCGCTGTTAAACCAGGTGTCGGGTACTGGCTCCGTGGCGTTTCATCTGTTCAATGGTGCCACCATCATGGGCGCCTTCTTTATCATCACCGATCCGGTCAGCGCTCCCGGCCATCGACGCGCGCGCTGGGTGTTCGGTGCCGCGATCGGCGTACTGGTCATGCTCATCCGGGGCTACGGGGGCTACCCCGACGCCATCGCCTTCGCCGTGCTGCTGATGAACCTCTCGGCCCCGCTGCTCGATCAGCTGTGCTCAGGGACGCACCGCTCAGCCACCGATGCGCCAAGGGGGAATTCATGACAGCCCCGACAGCGCCACCCTTACCAAGCCCGCGGGGGGCGGTCGCAACGCTGCTCCTGCTTGCCGTCGTCACGTTAGCCAGCGTCGTGATAACGCACTGGCTGAGTGAGGCCCCGATCGCGGCCAATCGCGAGCACTATCAGCAGCAACTGCTGAAGCAGTTGGTACCGCCCCAGACAGCATCGATCGTTGCCCTCGACGAAGCTACCTCCTGGCAAGCCATCGGCCCCAACGGCCAGCGACTCGCCACCGTTCACGCCGGTAAGGCGATGGGATACGGAGGAGCGATACGCCTGTTGGTCGCGTTCACCCCTGAAGGCAAGATCGTCGCGGTGCGCGTGCTTGAGCATCACGAAACCCCGGGTCTGGGGGACAAGATCGAACGACGCAAGAGTCCTTGGGTAGATCAGTTCGAGGGGCGCCATCAGGATGCCCTGGCGTTGACACCATCAGGTCCCATCGAGGCACTGACCGGCGCTACCATAACCTCAGAGGCCGTGATTCGCGCTATCGTGGCTGCCACGCCAGCAGCCTCATCTGCCACCACCTCACCGCGGGAGACTCCTGATGAATGACGACTCGCATAGCTCGTCGGACAGCTCGTCAAATAGCTCCCTGACTCGCCAGCAGGCTCGCCAAATCGCCGCCAACGGACTGTGGAGCAACAACCCTGCCCTGGTACAACTATTGGGGCTATGTCCATTGCTGGCGGTATCCGGCACCATCGTCAACGGCCTGGGGCTCGGTCTTGCAACGCTGGCGGTCATGCTGGGCGCCAATGGCTGCGCATCGATGATAAGAGGTCACATCCGCCCCGAGATACGGCTGCCTGCCTTTGTCATGATCATTGCAGCGCTGGTGACCTGCACAGAACTCGCCATGGCCGCGATGGCCTACGAGCTTTATCAGGTGCTGGGCATCTTCCTGCCTCTGATCGTGACCAATTGCGCCATCCTTGCCCGAGTAGAAGCCTTTGCCTCGCGCCAGCCGCTGGCTCCATCGCTGCTGGACGCGCTGATGAATGGACTAGGCTTCACCCTGGTGCTGATAGTGATTGGCGCCCTGCGCGAGGCTCTCGGCCAGGGCACACTGTTTGATGGCATGGAGCTACTGCTGGGTAGCGGCGCGGCTGACTGGGTGATCCAGCTACCGGGGGAGCGCCACATGCTGTTTATGGCGCTGCCGCCTGGGGCCTTTCTGATAACCGGCCTGCTGATTGCCGGCAAGAACGCCATCGACGACCACATCGCTCGCCGCCGCCCCGCCTCGCAGCCCCCTTCCGAGCAGCGAAGGGTTAGAGTCACCGGGACCATTCACTAGGCCCAGTCACTCAGTTCAGCGCAACACCCAGTCACTGACTCAAGTCCCAACCTTCCAGGCCGCTCTTCAGCGTGACCGCAACCCTCGCTACAGGAGTCCCATGAACGCTGCCAAACGCCACGAGATCTTCACTCGACTGCGGGCCCATAATCCCGAGCCCACCACAGAGCTTCATTGGTCGACCCCGTTCGAGCTGCTGGCAGCAGTACTGCTGTCTGCCCAGGCAACCGATGTCGGCGTCAACAAGGCCACGGCAAGGCTATTTCCCGTCGCCAACACGCCCCAGGCCATCATTGATCTGGGTATCGACGCCCTCAAGGACCACATCAAGACGATCGGCCTGTTCAACACCAAAGCCGAAAACCTGATGAAGACCTGCCATCTGCTGGTCCAGCAGCATGGCGGCGACGTGCCGCGTACTCGCCCTGAGCTAGAAGCACTCCCGGGAGTCGGCCGCAAGACCGCCAACGTGATTCTCAATACCGCTTTCGGCCAGCCTACCATCGCGGTGGACACCCATATCTTCCGAGTCTCCAACCGCACCGGCATCGCCAAGGGCAAGAACGTGATCGAGGTGGAGGAGCGGCTGATGCGGCATGTGCCCAAGGAGTTTCGCCAGGATGCACACCATTGGCTCATCCTGCACGGGCGCTACACCTGTGTGGCGCGCAAGCCACGCTGCGGCAGCTGTGTGATCGAGGACCTGTGCGAGTTCAAGGAGAAGGTCGATCTGTAGCCTGACAGCCGGCGCGTCAACGGCACGGCTAACGCCAAAGTTGAAGCGCATAGACCGTCAGGACACGTTACGCTGACGCTTTATGCTGCAATATGAGCGATCAACCATGAACGATGTGCTGCGAGAACTCTGGATACCACTGGCCATGGCCTCAAGCTTCGGCGCCTTTACCGGCTCGCTGTTCCGCTTGAGCCGCCGCCCCGGGTCCGAACGTCCGCTGATGTTCCCGGTACTGGGCCTGCTGGGCGGTATCACCGCGTTCATGATCCACCAGGTGCTGGTGTGGACCGTCGGCGCCCCGACCTGGCTCCTGCCGGTGCTGGTGGTGCTGCAAGTGTGGCTCTGGTTGGGGCCGCTGGGACCCAAGATGCCGCGGCGTCAGTCCCCTGGCGACTGAACGCCCATCGCAGCCCCCCTGCGCTGTCGGTAGATACCCTGCCAGACCCTGCAAGCCACCATTCCCGATCACGCCATGAAAAAGGCGCTCCTGCCACGGCAGGAGCGCCTTTTCTTTACCTACTGTCTCTACCTATTTTTCTACCTACTGCTCCGTTGTTGCCATCCACCTCTGCCATCTGTTCGACAGCGCCTACCCAGGCTATTCCCGAGTCGACGGACAGGGCGCTCCGCAGGGCGCGCAGGCGTTGGCATCCCGCTGATTCAGGGATGTACGGGCGTGACCGTCGCCCATGTTGAAGGCAAAGGTTGGGCTGCTGAGATGATCCGCAAGTATCAGTACCAGGATGGCCAGCAACATGGCGATGATGCGGCTACGGCGGTAAGCGGCTTGCATGGCGCACTCCTTGTTCAATTGGGCAGACGGAACCAGGGCCGCAGGCGAATACCCACCAACGAACCAACAAAGGCGCAGGCGAACCACACCCAGGCATGCAGACTTCCAGAAGCCAAGCCCGAAAACAGCGCGCCGATGTTACAGCCAAATCCCAACCTGGCGCCGTAGCCCAGCAGCAGGCCACCCACCACCGCGGCCAGAAATTGACGACCCTCTACCTTCTTGCGGCTGGCTTCGTTGAAGCGATTGGCCAGGCCCGCTGCCAGCATGGCCCCAAGCAGCAGACCGAAGTTCATTACCGAGGTGATATTGACCAGCACAGAGTCGGCCAGGGCCATGGCCGGATAGTCCCAGGTCCAGAACTCGAACTGGCTCATGTCCACGCCGATGGCCTGCAGCGCCTTTGCTCCCCACAGATTGAAGGCAAAGGTAATGCCCCAGGGGGCGCCTCCCACCAGCAGCGTCAGGGTGTTGCCGACTGCCAGCACCAATATGGCCCAAACGAAGGGCCAGCGGCCCTGCACGAGGGCCTTGAATGCACTCCCTTCTACTGGACGAAGGCGCAGCTCTGAACGCTCAAGCTCACCGTGAGCGCGACGCTCCACGCGATTGACCCACAGCGCGACCAAGCCCAGGCCGACCCACTGCACCGCTATCGCTCCCGGCACACCCACACTATCGATCAGACTGACCGGATCAAGACTGGGCAAGTCCAGCCACCAAGGCAGGTGGATCGAGCCGACCACCGCACCAATGATGAAGAACGCAAGCGTCACCAGCATGCGCAGATTGCCGGCGCCGACCGTAAACAGGGTGCCTGAACCGCACCCTCCGCCAAGTTGCATGCCCAGACCAAACACAAACGAGCCAACGATAAGCGAGGTGCCAATGGGCGCAACCGCGCCGACCAGACCGGGCTGGCCGCTGCCAAGCAAAGGAATCATCAATGCCGAGGTCAGGGCAAACAGCATCAGCTGCGCGCGCATACCGGCCCCGCGGCGTTTGGTGACCAGGTTTCGCCAACCGGCCGTAAAGCCGAAGGCACCGTGGTAAAGCGCCACGCCGAGCGCGATGCCAATGGCGAACAACACCACCAGAAAAGGCGCGGTCTCAAGCCACACCAGACCGCCCAGCACGACCATGCCGATCAGCGCCAGGCTGACGACGAAACGATCCACCTTGAGGGGGGCCTGTCCAGGAGTTTGTCCAGCGCTTAGCTCAGCGCCAGGTGGCCGAACCCTGTGCGCGGAGCCAGCAGCATCGCTAGCGGTGGCCGAAGCGGCCTGTGAAGACATCTGAGTCATGGAAGTGCATCTGTTCAAAGGAAGGAGTATCACCGCCGCCGGTGCCGCCACTGATTCACGGCGTCCTGGCGGCGGTCATCTAGGCATCGCCAATAGCCATCTAGGAGCTCACTATCTAAACGACACCTATCGAGGGGTCACGGACCCAAGGGTCACTCGTCACCGAAGCCGAGCGCGTCCAGCACCTTGCCAAGCCCCTGCTTCGCCACGGCCAGCGGACGTGACTCATCCTGGGTCCACTCAGCCATGGAACCGTCATACAACGCCACGTTGTCGAAGCCGGCAATTTCACTCAGCACGAACCAGTCAGTCGCTGCCCAGTGTCCGGTGTTGCAGAACGCCACGGTCTTGGCATCCGCATCCAGCTCTGCCGCCTGGATACGCGAGGTCACTTCCGCCGTATTCAACCGCCAGGCGCCGTCGTCATCGGCCAGCAGCGTCTGATGAGGCAGGTTACGTGCGCCAGGAATGGTGCCCGGAGCAGCCGCTGCAGGAGACTGGTTGTCGCCCTTGAAGTAGTCCTCTGGGCGGGCGTCGACCAGCTGCCCCTGGGACTCGCGGGCCGCCTCTACCTCTGCAGTCGTCGCCAGCAGAGCCTCATTCAGACGTCCTTCAAAGCGCACCGGATCAGGGTACTCTGCCGAGCCACTGGCCAGTTCGAGGCCTGCCGCTTTCCAACCGGCAAAGCCGCCGTCGAGAATCGCCACCTGCTCGTGACTCAGCACCTTGAAGGTCCAGTACACCCGTGCCGCGCTGCCAAAGTCCGTCGCGCCGGTACCCGCCGGCACCAGCACCACAGTATCGTCATTATCGATTCCGAGGCCGCCGATCAAGCGCTCAAGACTCGACACCGGAGGCATGACTCCGGTGACACCATCGCGGGTTTCCCGCCAGCCGTCCTCGGTATAGCTCGAATACAGACTGCCGGGAATGTGGGCTTGCTCGAAGCTTGACCGGTCACCGCCATTGTCGATGCTGGAGCGAATATCCAGCACCACCACATCGTCATTATCCAGGTTCGCTTCAAGCCACTCAGGACTGACCAGCGGCTCGACATCGGCTGCATGCGCGGAGCTCGCCATCATCAGCGCCCCCGCAAGCGTCAGTAAGATGCGCATAAAGTTGACCTCTTGGGTAGGAGATCAACCCATTATCCTGCTCGCAGCTGCAAACTCAATATGCTTGGCATGAATAATGATTCACGTGCTCATAACCAAAACTGATCAGCCACCGGGTCAGACCTGTTTCCATAACGCCGGTCGAGGCTCTGTCCGAAAAGTCGACGAGCGAAGGTTAGACAAGGCAAAAATCGGTGAGAAAGCGCAGTTTACGAGGTGTAAATGAGCATTTTAAGCCGATTTTTAACGCCGTATCACCAAGCGCAGGCACTTTTCGTACAAGCCCTAGAGTGAGAGCTCACCGCCCTTCTCTGTAGCACGGCCATAGGCGGGTCGCGCCCGGGCCTGCTCGAGAAAGCGCGT
Organism: Halomonas litopenaei; assembly: GCF_017303055.1. Lineage (GTDB taxonomy): Bacteria > Pseudomonadota > Gammaproteobacteria > Pseudomonadales > Halomonadaceae > Halomonas > Halomonas litopenaei_A. The sequence goes on from NZ_JAEKJT010000002.1 coordinate 32,401, forward strand.
GAGCGCCGGATGGTCAGACAACATGCCCCGACCTTCCAGCGCCAGGAGCGGGAAACTCATCTGGATATCCGCCGCGCTGAACGTCTCTCCCGCGAACCAGCTGTGCTCTGCCAGGTGCTGCTCCCAAAAGCCCATCAGCCGTCGTATTTCTGGCCCGAGGTACTGCTCTTTCACCCCCTTGGCGAACATCTTGCCCAAAGGACGCACCAGAGCCGGCACAGGGGGCTTGCTGAGCCTGCCAAACACCAGATTCATCACCAGCGGGGGCATCGCCGAGGCCTCCGCATGGTGCATCCAGAACACATAGTCATCGTAGGCTTCACTGTCGACGGGGGGAGACAGCGCCTGCTCCCTGTCGTAATGGCGCAGCAGATACTCGATGATCGCACCGCTTTCAGCCACGACCCTGCCCGCCTGATGCTGGTCGGTGATCAGCGGCGACTTGCCGAGCGGATGAACCTGCTTGAGGGATTCAGGGGCCAGCATGGTCTTGGGATCACGCCGATAGAGCTGAATGTCATAGTCGACTCCAAGCTCTTCCAGTAGCCAGACCACTCTGAGAGAGCGGGAGTTTTCGAGATGGTGCAATACGATCATGTGGTCTCCTTTACCCCATGGCTGAAACAGAAACGGCGCCCAGGGGGCGCCGTTTCCATCGCTTCGTCTCAATCAGACGAGAACATGCCATCACCGACTTCATCGATGTAGCGTTCCGCCTTCTGTCGCATCAGCGCATCACAGGCCTCACGCCCAGGCACCAGGTCAGAGCGCTCGAAAGCGTGTTCCAGCGTCTCGCCACCCTCGATGGGCTTGCGAATAAAGCCGCTGACGCGATACTGACCGCCCTGCTCCTGCGGACGAGACACGATCAGGAATCCGCGATACTCCACGGCCTCGGCCTCCTCCGTGGAACGCGATTCAGCGGCGCCTCCACCCTTGAAAAGGCTGCCGATCAGCTTCTTGAACATGTCGCCTCCTGGATCCGATGGTCGAACGCCAAGCGCTTAGTCCTGACGACGGCCCTTGCCTGCGGCGATACGCAGACGCAGCGCATTCAGCTTGATGAAGCCTTCCGCATCCTTCTGGTCGTAGGCGCCCTTGTCGTCTTCAAAGGTCGCGATGGACTCGTCGAACAGCGACTCGTCGGAGCGACGGCCTGCCACGATGGCATTGCCCTTGTACAGCTTCATGCGAACAACGCCGGACACATTCTTCTGGGTCTCGTCGATGGCGGCCTGCAGCATGCGACGCTCCGGGCTCCACCAGTAGCCGTTGTAGATGACCTCGGCATACTTGGGCATCAGCTCATCCTTGAGGTGGGCTTCTTCCCGGTCGAGGGTCAACGACTCGATGGCGCGGTGAGCACGCAGCATGATGGTACCGCCAGGGGTTTCATAGCAGCCGCGAGATTTCATGCCGACGTAGCGGTTCTCGACGATATCGAGACGGCCGATACCGTTGTCACCACCCAGCTTGTTCAGCTTCTCCAGCACTTCGTGGGGCTTCATCGGCACGCCGTCGATGGCCACGATGTCGCCCTTTTCAAAGGTCAGCTCGACGTAGGTCGGAGTGTCCGGTGCCGCTTCCGGCGACACGCTCCAGCGCCACATGTCCTCTTCGGCTTCCGCCCAGGGATCTTCGAGAATGCCGCCCTCGTAGGAGATATGCAGCAGGTTGGCATCCATCGAGTAAGGGGACTTCTTTTTCTTGCTGAAGTCGACGGGAATATCGTGCTGCTGGCAGTAGGCCATCAGCTTCTCGCGGGAATTCAGATCCCACTCACGCCACGGCGCAATGACCTTGACGCCAGGCTTCAGGGCGTAGCCGCCCAGTTCGAAACGGACCTGATCGTTGCCCTTGCCGGTAGCACCGTGGGAAATCGCATCGGCACCGGTCTGGTTGGCAATCTCGATCAGACGACGAGCGATCAGCGGACGCGCGATAGAGGTACCCAGCAGGTACTCACCTTCGTAAATGGTGTTGGCACGGAACATCGGGTAGACGTAGTCGCGCACGAACTCTTCACGCAGGTCCTCGATGTAGATTTCCTTGACGCCCAGGGCCTCAGCCTTGGCGCGGGCCGGCTCGACTTCCTCACCCTGACCGATGTCGGCGGTAAAGGTCACCACTTCGCAGTGGTAAGTCTCCTGCAACCACTTGACGATGACGGATGTGTCCAGACCGCCCGAATAGGCGAGCACGACCTTCTTGACATCGGACATGCTAGGGGCTCCTTCTTGTATGACAGACATGACGTGACCAGCGCATTCCTTCATGAATGGCGCTTGAAGAGGGCCGAGTATAGCGCGCATGGCCGGTGTCGAATACCGCTACGGGACGCCGCGCTGCCAAACTGCTAGACTTTCGCCGTTTCGGCCTGCATCACACAGGCCCATTACCCCACGGCCCGACAAGGAGAGGTGCATGAGCGAGCTGATCGCCCGCGAACTCATGGCGCAACGTTTTCGCAGTTTTCTGCCGGTGGTGGTGGATATCGAGACCGGCGGCTTCAATCCCGAAAGCGACGCCCTGCTGGAGATCGCCGCTGTCACCCTGACCATGGACCCGGAGGGCAACCTGCTGCCCGACGCTACCTTTGCCTATCACATCGAGCCGTTTGCTGGCGCCAACGTCGAACAGTCGGCACTGGACTTCACCGGCATTCGTCTCGACGACCCCCTGCGTCAGCAGGTCGCCATCAGCGAAGCCGAGGCGCTGGGTGAAATATTCCGTCCAGTGCGCAAGGCCATCAAGGCTCATGGCTGCACCAGAGCCATTCTGGTAGGCCACAACGCTGCCTTTGACCATGGCTTCCTCAATGCCGCGACCAACCGCTGCGACATCAAGCGCAACCCCTTCCACCCGTTCTCAAGCTTCGATACCGCCTCCCTGGCAGGACTGGTCTACGGCCAGACCGTGCTGGCCCGAGCTTGCCGTGCCGCCGGCATCGACTTCGACAACAACGCCGCCCACTCTGCCCGCTATGACACCGAGCGCACGGCCGAGCTGTTCTGTGCGATGGTCAATCGCTACAAGGACCTGGGCGGTTGGCGGCTGGCTCAGCAGGAACAGGGAATGGAGGAGGACTGACACCGGTCCATGCCTTTTTACTGCGGCAGGATGCTGCTCACTGCAGAGACTCTCGACATACGACAAGGCCCCGCTGGTGTCCACACCAGCGGGGCCTTGCGTTTGATCAGTCAGATGACCGTGTTTGATCCGTCGCGCGGGGGCGCGGTAACACCCTCACCACCTCGGCGATCCAGCGGCTAGCCGGTCCTGACCGGTCAATCGACTGCTAGGCTGCACCTTACTCGGCGCCGCCCTCTTCATTCTGGCGAGCACGTTCAGCGGCTTGCTTGATCAGGGGCTCAAGTTCGCCATTGTTATGCATCTCGACCACGATATCGCAACCGCCGACCAGCTCACCTTCCACCCACAGCTGCGGGAAGGTCGGCCAGTTGGCCACCTTGGGCAGTTCGGCTCGAATGTCGGGGTTGTCCAGTACGTTGACGAAAGCAAAGCGCTCGCCACACGCCATCAGCGCCTGCACGGTCTGCGCAGAGAAGCCGCACTGCGGCAGCTGCGGAGACCCCTTCATGTAAATGAGAATGGGGTTTTCGCTGATCTGGCGCTGAATGTTTTCGACGGTGGTGCTCATCACGGCTCCTCAATGATTCGGGCTTGTCTGGCATGTCCTCACGGTACGATGCATGCCCTTACGGTTCGCTTTCGGCCGATACGATGGGGTCAACATCCGCACTTTTCAATGCGCGTCGGGATCGATACCCCTTTCGAGACAATACCTGATTGCCACGCTCGGCCTTTCCTTGAACGCATTGTACGGCCCAGCGGCGCGTTGCGCATCCCCTCCGCGCTGGCTAGGATGGTCGTTTTTTACCTCGTTGGAGAGACGCCATGGCCGCCCGCCACTTCCTGACCCTACTGGACCTGAGCCAGGATGAATTGCGCTACCTCATCCAGCGCGCGATCACGATCAAGAATGGGCTCAAGGCCCAGGGCCCGACCTACGCGCCCTTTACCAACCGCACCCTGGCGATGATCTTCGAGAAGTCGTCAACACGGACCCGTGTCTCCTTCGAGACCGCCATGGCTCAGTTCGGTGGTCACGCGCTGTTCCTCTCGCCTAGGGACACTCAACTAGGACGTGGCGAGCCCATAGGAGACACGGCTCGGGTGCTGTCAGAGATGGTTGACGCGGTGATGATCCGCACCTTCTCCCACCAGGGCCTTGAAGAGTTCGCCGCTGCCAGCGACGTACCGGTCATCAATGCGCTGACCGATGATTACCACCCCTGCCAGCTGCTGGCGGATGTGATGACCTGGACCGAGCTGCGGGGCAGCGTCAAGGGCCGCACGGCGGTGTGGATCGGGGACGGCAACAACATGTGCCACTCCTGGATCAATGCCGCACGCCAGTTCGACTTCTCCCTGCGCATCTGCTGCCCTGAAGGCTACGAGCCCCGCGAGGATATCCTGGCAGCCGCAGGAGACCGAGTGACCATCCTCCGCGATCCCATGACAGCCGTCGCAGGTGCCGACCTGGTGACAACCGATGTATGGGCATCCATGGGACAGGAAGAGGAGCAGGCGCGCAGAGAAGCCGACTTCGCCGGCTTCCAGGTGACTGAGGCCATGCTGGATGCGGCGGACAAGGATGTGCTGTTCCTGCACTGCCTGCCCGCTCACCGCGGCGAAGAGATCAGCGAAACCTTGCTGGATGATCCCCGCGCCGTGGTCTGGCAGGAGGCCGGCAACCGCCTGCATGCCCAGAAGGCACTGCTGGAGTTCCTGATGCTGGGTCAGGTCAGTCACTGATACCCTGCGACTCGCTGCTTATCAGCAAGGCCCTGCCGCAATATCGCGGCAGGGCTTGGCGTTACGCGTTTAGCCTGTCGCCCCCTTAAGTCGCTGCCATCTATCCACGCCTCCCGTTTCATTCCTCTCGTTACCTTTCTCTTGTTACCTTTCTCTTGTTACCTTTCGTTCGCTACGCCCCACCCACACCAACGCGGGCTTAAGCGCCCAGATCCCCATCGAGTCATGCTGAGCAGGCGCCACGTCAACGAGTGCTTGAACCAAAACACCTACAGCGCCTGGCCATGACCCGCGGCATGTATCCGCAAGCGGACAAGGAATAGACTTTGGTCTAATCAGACTAATGTCGTATACTTTCGCCATATTTCTGTCAGAGATCGCCGCATGGCACTGCTCGCCGAACATAATGACACCGCTCAGCGTATCGACCTGACCGCCTTTATCGAGGACCTCTACCGCGACGGCGACGTCCTTGAGGCCTTGACCCACAGTGATCGTGGTCTTAGCGCCACACGCCTTGATGCCCTTACCCGGACCCGCTCCCAGGCGTCCCGGCTGCGTCGTCTGCTGCGGCAATCGCTGGTCGTCCACAATCCGCGCGGCAGGCTGATCCTGACACAGGCTGGCCGAAAGCTGGCATTTGAGCTTTACGGCGTGGGCGCTGCTGATCTCTAGGCACCGTTTCAGCGGTTGTAGCCAGCACTCCCGTGGCTGGCTCTCCCGTTTTTGCCCCCCATTTCTGTCCCTCCCATTTCTGTCTCTCTCGATTCTGGTTCTCTCGATTCTGTCTCTCTCGAATCAGCTTTCCGCCTCCTCAGCTGAACGTCACCCGAGCTGTCTCGCCTGAGCCAACACCAGCCGCACACCAAGGCTCGATGACGGGCCCTTCCCCCTTGGTCCGCTGACACAGCGACGTCGCCCGATCCCTCTATTCTCCTATCTGATTCCCGCTTTGCGGGGCAGGCTGATTCCCGCTTTGCGGGGGCACACTGATTCCCGCTCTCAGGGAAGAACATCCGAGCCCGTTTCATCTTGCTGGCTATCGGCGGCGATGCCCTGCCTATTGCCCTGGGCCGACTCCGCCCTACCTCAAAGGCGCCTGACGACAAAAACATGGCGCTTATTGCCAAGTCGCAACGCCGTCACTTCGCCACACTACCTCTCGATTCATTCAGCCGCGGAGCGACGAGACGCTGTCTACGCCACGGCGCCGCCCTGTCAGGCGGCGTGAACTCGCCTTCGAGCCACTTGGCATGGGGCCGCGGCCGACGTCCCGTCATCCGAGATCGAGAGGAGCCCTCCATGAACCGTAACGTCATCCTTACCTGCGCCGTGACCGGTGCCGGCGATACCACCGGCAAGAGTCCCAAGGTGCCGGTAACCCCCAAACAGATTGCCAACGACTGCATCGAGGCGGCCAAGGCCGGTGCCAGCATTGCGCACATCCACGTGCGCGACCCGGAAACTGGCGGCGTCAGCCACTCCCTCGACCACTTCCGTGAAGTCATGGAGCGGGTGCGTGAGGCCGACACCGATATCGTCATGAACATTACCGCTGGGGGCGGTGGCGACTGGATCCCTGACAGCCAGGACCCCACTCGGGGCGGACCGGGTACCGACATTCAGACGCCGGCCCAACGCCACGAGCCAGTCGGGGAACTGCTGCCCGAGCTGTGTACGCTGGACTGCGGCAGCCTCAACTTTGGCGACATGATCTACGTCAACTCGGCTGACTGGCTGCGTGAACATGCCCGCCTGGTGCAGGCTGCCGGGGTCAAGCCTGAGCTGGAGTGCTTCGATCTGGGCCATGTGTGGTTCGCCCGCCAACTGCAGGCTGAAGGCCTGATCGACGGCGACCCGCTCTACCAACTGTGCCTTGGCATCCCGTGGGGCGCCGAAGCCGATACCGAGACCATGCTGGCGATGCGCAACAAGCTGCCGGCCAACGCCAACTGGGCGGCATTCGGCATTGGCCGGCACCAGATGCCGATGGCCGCTCAAGCGGTGATGCTCGGTGGCCATGCCCGGGTTGGGCTCGAGGACAACCTGTACCTCGAAAAGGGCGTGCTGGCCTCCAACGCTCAACTGGTCGAGAAAGCCGGCAGCCTGATCAACCACCTGGGCGGCAAGGTCATGACACCGGCGGAAACTCGAGATTTCCTCAAGCTGCGCAACCCACACACCGGCACCATCATGGGAGAACAGGCATGAAACAGCTATCTGTCATCGGCACCGGTGTGATCGGCAACGGCTGGATCGCCCGCGCCCTGGCCAGCGGTTGGAGCGTAGTCGCTTTTGATCCGGACCCCGCCGCCGAAGCGCGCACTCGGGCGTTTGTGGATAATGCCTGGCCTGCGCTGCAACGCCTGGGTCTGGCCGACGGCGCCAGCATCGACCACCTGCGCTTTGCCTCCTCACTGGAAGCCGCCGTGGACGGCGCCGACCTGATCCAGGAGAACGTACCGGAAAGACTCGAGCTCAAGCAGAGCATCCTGGCCCAGATCGACGCCGCGGCGCCTGCCGATGTGCTGGTGGGCTCCTCGACGTCGGGATTCAAGCCCACCGACCTGCAGCAGGACTGTGCCAAGTCACCCGGGCGCATCATCGTCGCTCACCCCTTCAATCCGGTCTACCTGCTACCGCTGGTCGAGCTGGTCGGAGGACAAGCCACGGCGAGCGAGCAGACTCAGCAGGCGCAGGCCCTGTATCAGGCGCTGGACATGCGTCCACTGGTGGTCCGCCGTGAAATCGAAGGGCATATTGCCGACCGTCTGATGGAAGCCCTGTGGCGCGAGTCACTGCACCTGGTCAATGACGGCGTAGCCACTACAGAGGAAATCGACGCCGCGGTGGTCTACGGCTGTGGGCTGCGCTGGTCGCTGATGGGCACCTTCCTGACCTTCCACCTGGCCGGTGGGGAACAGGGCATGCGCCATATGCTGGAGCAGTTCGGACCCGCGCTGAAGCTCCCCTGGACCAAGCTGGAAGCCCCCGAGCTTACCGATGAGCTGATCGACCGCGTGGTCGAGGGCTGCGAGCATCAGGCGGCCGGCCGCAGCGTGGCCGAGCTGGATCGTCGTCGCGATGACTTCCTGGTCGAATTGCTGGGCCTGGTGAACAAGTACTGGCCGGAAGCAGAAGGCCTCGAGGGACGTATCTGATGGCCTTGCTCAACACCCAGGTGGCGTCACAGTGGGTCGACTACAACGGCCATATGAACGATGCCGAGTACGCCAGGGTATTCTCCCTGGCGGTGGACAGGCTGATGGAGAACATTGGCCTGGACGATGAGGGCCGGCAACGGCTCGGCTACACCCTGTATACCCTCGAGACCCATCTTCGCTACCTGAAGGAAGCCCACGAGGGGCAAGACCTGCAGGTCGATGTTCAGATCGTCGATCAAGATGCCAAGCGCCTGCACCTGTGGTTTGTACTCACCAGTGGAGCGGACCTGCTGGCTACCAGCGAGCAAATGCTGATGGGCATCGACACCACCAGCGGCAAGCCTGCTGCCTTCCCCGCAGCGCTCTCTGATGCCTTGGTGACATTGCCCCCCCTGTCATCCCCCCCGCCCGAGGGGCTGGGACGGCGGATCGGTATCAGCCGACGCTGACAGGCTTGGCGTCCTGGCCGGGCCATATCCAGCCAGACCCGCTCAGGCCCGCCCAGACCAGCTCGGGCCAGGGCGCCATCCACCAGGAATGCTCGGCGACGCCGGGCGGGATCCGGATGTAGCGATGACGATCGACGACTTTGCCAAGCGCTTCCAACATGGTCTCGACGCCATGGCATCAAGGCCCCTCGCCCTGGCCAGAGGCGACTACGATCGGCTCTGCGCCAGTTTCGCCACGCCGTTGCCCACCACCATGCGGGTCACCGACGAGCGGATCGCTGGAGTACCCGTGCGCCGATATCGGCCAGGGAGAGTGAGAGGGAAGGAGAGAGGGACAGCGAGTGGGAGAGTGGAAGGAAGAGACAGCGTTCTTTCTCACGCCCACGCCCACGCCCACGCCGATACTGGTCAGCAGACCGTGCTCTACATCCATGGTGGCGGCTTCACGATCGGCTCGCTGGACAGCCACCAGGGCGTCGCAGCGGGCCTTGCCGAAGCACTCGGGCGAGAGGTGGTAAGTGTGCAGTATCGACTTCTGCCCGAGGCACGCTACAGCGACCAGCTCGACGACGTCGATCGGGTGCGCCGCTGGCTTCAGCCCTGTGCCCTGGTGGGGGACAGCGCAGGAGGTCGCCTGGTGCTGGACGTGGCTCGTGCCGCCAAGGACCCACATCCGCTCGGCATGATCTATCCGCTTCTCGGTGACATGTCCGAGACATCTCTTGGACCCGATGCGCCCTTGCTGAGTCGTCGGGACGCCCAGGCCGCCTGGGCGATGATTGCCTCCGACGCTGCCCGCGTGGGCGACGCTCCCCCGGTCAGCAGCGCAGTGGAATGCCTGGTCGTGGAACACGACCCCCTGACCCCAGCGATACTGGCGACGCTGGACCAATGGCGTCAGCAGCGGCGGCAGGTTGGCCTGCATACGGCAGAGGGGATGTTTCACGGGGCGCTTCACGCCCATGCGCAGCTGGCACCGATGTCGATCACCTGGCGTGGGTTCTGTCGTGCTCTCGCGTGTCACCTCGACGAGCGACACCTAGACTATTCTTTGCGTTGAAGTGCCTCTCTACCCCTCTGATTCATAAGCACTTATCGGGTTAGAAGCAGCACAGTCACGACGTTATCACTCCACTCCAGCGAGGTTCCCACCGATCGATCGCCGTCCCTCCTTTTTCAATAAGACAACGAGACACCAATGAAACAGAACATGTCCACATTGGTGGCCACCGTGGTCACCGTCATTACGCTTATTGCCTTTGCTGCCATCGCCCCAGGTAGCTTTCAGACCATCCTTGATGTCATCAAGGTCAATGTCATCGGCAACTTGGGCTTCATCTTCACCTACCCGGCCTTTGTTGCCTCCATCGTGTTTGTCGTCCTGATGTTTACCCCACTGGGCCGCTTGAAATTCGGTGATGAGCCGCCAGAATTTTCGACGCTCGCCTGGCTAGGCATGCTTTTCGCCACCGGCATGGGTATTGGATTGGTCACCTGGGGAGTGCTGGAGCCTCACTATCACGTCGAGGCCGGGAACAGTTCCGATCAAGCACTGCTATATGCGTTCAATCACTGGGGGCTACTGGCCTGGGCAGGCTATCTTGCCATCGGCGTCATCTTTGCCCACTGCATGTACAACCTGAGGATCGAGAAACCTGCCGAGACCTTGCTGGGAGGCGGTTTCCTCAGCAAGTTGAACCTGGTGAGCCTGGTCGTTTCCACCGTGATCGGGCTTTCGCTGACGTTCTCCTATGCCACCGATCCCCTCAAGCAAAGCCTGGAGCAGTTCTTTGGCATCCAGGCCAGTCCAACCTTGATCATCAGTGTGCTGGCCATCTTTGCCATCGCCTCGAGTGCCTCGGGGCTCAAGCGGGGCATCAAATGGCTAAGCAACTACAACACGTTATTCGCGCTGATACTGTTGACCAGCGTGTTACTGCTGACATCCCCCTGGGACATCGTTTCGACGCTGGCGCGCCTGTTGCCGGAATACCTGGTGAAATATCCGCTGATGGCGACCGATATTGGCCTGGGGGATCCTGAGCGCAAGGCCTGGCTCGCGGATTGGCTATATGCCTTCGAGGCTGCCTGGTACGGTTGGTTCATCTTCACCGGGGTGTTTATCGCCCGCATCTCCAAGGGGCGTACGCTCCGCCAACTCGTGCTAGGCGTCATGCTGGTGCCGAGCCTATTCTCGTGTTTGTGGTTTACGACCTTCGGCCTCGGCGGATTGGAGACAGGCTCAGAGGACGTCTTTGCGCTGATGGCCACCCTGGATAGCCATGGCATTCTTTCGGCCATTCTGGCCCTGAACATCCTGCTGTTCTTCGTCACCAGCGCGGATTCCGCTGGCCTGGTCTGCGAAATGCTGACCGTCAAACGCTCCAGAGCGTTCTGGATCGTGGCCATGTCTTTGCTGGCGATCGTGATCAACTGGCTGGAAGGTGACATCTTCAAGGTCATCCTGACCCTGATTTCCGTCGCGGCCATTCCTGTGGCCTTTGGCATCTTTGCGCTGGTAGCAGCCTTCTTGCTGCGCCTTCGAGGCCAGCACACCCCATTGCCCACTCAGGACGACGGCTAAGCAAGCGCTGACGTCATCAGCCGAACGGCGTTAGGCGCCCAGAGCCCGGGACCTGGAACCCGAAGTCTATGAGGCTCAGGTGCCAAGTTAGAGCAGCGTGTACGCAGACAGGGCCTGATGTCAGGCCCTGTCTGCAGCCTATGGCGAGTGCCATGGCGCCCTGTAGCACTCTGGCTAACACCTTCACTCAGGCGCTAGCGGCAAAGCGCCATTAGAACTTGCCCAGTTCAGCCTCGAGCGGAAACATGGCGGCGGATAGCTCGCCCACGCTCATGACCGGTGACGCCGGCGCCTTGGCACTCGGCCAGGCCTTCAGCAAGCCCTCGTAGCCCTCCTCCAGGGCAGCATAAGCGCCTGCTTCGCGAAACAGCTCGGCGTGGCGCTCCAGCGACTCACGGGCCGTCAGCACAAATCCACGGCCATCCTGATACTCCACTACATTGACGAACTCACCGTCGTCGACCGCTTCTTCGTACTCGTGCAGCGCAGTCTGCAACAGCGCCAGCTGGACCTTGGCCTGGAAGCCAGCATCCTTCTCGAGTTCATCGTCCACGTCGCCCATGGCGGCCACGATGGTAGCGCGCAGCGACTCATACTCTGCCTCGTATTCGCTCCAGTCTCCGCCCTGCTGGACCTGGCCAGAAAAGTCTTCCAAGGTCTCGTCGAAGGCCTCGATTCCGCGGGTCTCCAACGCCTTGGCGATGCCCGGATAGACCTCATGGTAGGGATGACCGAAATGCGGGTAGGAAGCGGTCTTTGAACCTTCGGTGTAGAGCTCCTTGGCCACCTGAAGGTGCCCCAGCATCAGGGCGAGTTCTGTGGTGTAGATACCAGGATTGGCCGTGTCTACGTGGCCATGCTCGCCGCCTTCACCACCTTCGCCACCTTCGCCGCCTTCACCACCTTCACCACCTTCGCCGCCTTCACCACCTTCACCGCCTTCACCGCCTTCACCACCTTCACCGCCGGCAGTAGCAGTTAAATAGGCAAATACCGCGTAGGGGTCGCTAGCCAAGGAGCCGTGCTCGCCGCCTTCACCGCCTTCGCCACCTTCGCCACCTTCACCGCCGTGGCCGTGCTCGCCACCTTCGCCGCCTTCACCGCCTTCACCGCCTTCACCACCGTGGCCGTGTTCTCCGCCTTCGCCGCCGTGGCCGTGCTCTCCACCTTCGCCGCCTTCACCGCCGTGGCCGTGTTCTCCGCCTTCGCCACCTTCACCACCTTCACCACCTTCACCGCCGTGGCCGTGTTCTCCGCCTTCGCCACCTTCACCACCTTCACCGCCGTGGCCGTGTTCTCCGCCTTCGCCACCTTCGCCACCGTGGCCGTGCTCTCCGCCTTCACCACCTTCGCCGCCGTGGCCAGCTTGCCCCGCTTCGTGCACAACGCCGTCTTGCGTCATTTCCTCGTCGCCATGATGATCGGCCCAGGCGGTGCCGGTTCCGAGCAAAAGGCTGGTGCCTACACCGATCCACAGTTTGGTGCGGGTCTCTTGGGTCATGATGAACATCCTCGTTGTAGCTGCTGTCGGTTTTCCGCGCCTGTTGCCATCTGGGGGCTACGCGCGCTAAGGGTGGCGGCAGGTTCCGCCAATGGTCCATGACTATCCTGGACGCGACATGTGACCAAGTGTAATGCAAATGATTAACACTAGGGTACAATTCACCATTTGCGAGGGGCAACGATGATTCTCTGTATCGACCAAGTGCTCTCCAACGAGCTGCTGACACGCATTCGCCAGACCCTGGGCGAAGCCCGTTTCCGCGACGGCAAGGAAACAGCGGGCTGGCACGCACGCACGGTGAAACAGAATCAGCAGGCGAGCGGCCAGGACCCTGCCATCGCCAGCCTGCGCGACGATGTCATGAAGACGTTGGCCAACCACACGCTGTTTCAGATCGCCGCCAGGCCCCGACGCATGAAGCCGGTGATGTTCAGTCGCTATCAGCAGGGCATGACCTACGGCAACCATGTCGATGATGCGGTGATGCCCACGCCCCAGGGCCCCATGCGTACCGACCTGTCCTTCACCCTCTTTCTGGAGGAGCCAGCCCACTACGATGGGGGTGAGTTGATCATGGACACTCCCCAGGGTGAGCAGCGCTACAAGTTACCGGCGGGCTCCATGATCCTCTATCCGTCGTCGACCCTGCACCGGGTGGACCCTGTGACCCGGGGTGAGCGACTGGCCGCGGTGGGATGGCTGCAAAGCCAGGTGCGTCAGCCGGAACAACGGGAGATCCTGTTTGACCTGGACACCACCCGGCGCCAGATATTTGAACGCGATGGCAAGACCGCTGACTTTGACGCCATTTCCAAGAGCCTGGCCAACCTGCTGCGCATGTGGGCCGACATCTGATCCCCTGCACCAGGGCTAAGCCCCATCCACTGGCGTCAGCTGCTCTCGTCCTGGCGGCGATAGCTCAGGGGTGAACAACCATAGTGGCGCCGAAAGGCACGGCTGAAACTCGAGGCGGAGCCAAAGCCGCAGCTTAGCCCGATGGCGAGCACGTCCAGATCGGTGTCCTTGAGCAGTGACGCGGCACGGTTCAGCCGCAGCCCCAGATAGTAGCCGGTGGGCGACTCCCCTAACTCGTCGGCGAACAGGCGCTGCAGCTGACGCAACGAGATCTGACTGCGCCGCGCAATCTCGGCAAGCTCAAGGGGTGCCTCTAGATGGCTCTCCATCAGTGACACGGCATCGATCAAGCGTGGCTGATGGGTCCCCAATCGACGCACCAGGCTCATGCGCTGCTGGTCGGTACGGGACCGCAAACGGTCGTGAATCAGCTGTTCCGACACGTCTACCGCCAGCGCCATCCCATGCTGCCTGGCGATCATCTCCAGGGTCATGTCCATGGCAGCAGCCCCACCAGCACAGAAAAAACGTCGTTGGCCGAGCAGGAAGAGCTCATCGCAGGTGCGAATGGTGGGATAACGCTCGTTGAAGGCCGGTAGCGTCTCCCAATGCAGCGTAACGGTCTCTCCGGCCAGCAACCCGGCCTCGGCCAGCACCACCGCACCGGTGTCGAGGGCCCCGATACGACAGCCTCCTTGGTCCAGGCGGTTGAGCCAGGCACTCAGACCACGACCGATCCACTGCTCTGGATCAAACCCGCTGCACACCGCCAACGACGGCAAGTGGCGCACCTGGTCGATAGCATGGTCCACCATCAGCGTCATGCCATTGCTGGCGGTGACAGGATCACCAGATAGCCCGATCACCGTCCACTCGTAGAGCGGACGACCGGCAATCCGGTTAGCGATGCGCAAGGGCTCTACCGCCGAGAAGAACGCCATCATCGAAAACTGGGGCAATAACAGAAAACCCATGCGTTCGCTGGTGGTCGATGCCGAGAACATGGGTTCGTTGTCGCCTGAGCCATCAGCGGTGGTGTCAGCGGTGGTGTCAGCGTGAGGATGACGCCCCTGGCCCTCATCAGGGTGGCCGTCCTTGCCCCGCCCATGGGGCTGATCGCTAGCCTCCATGTGGATCTGCCCCTGGCCTGGCCAAGTCTGCATGGCTATCTTCCTTTACGCTTTCTACTGTGTGCGACCGATCGCCAAGCCTAGGCGTTGTCCGAAACGTCGACGAGCGAAGGTTAGACAAGGCAGAAATCGGTGAGAAAGCGCAGTTTACGAGGTGTAACTGAGCATTTTAACCGGGCTGGCGTACCAGCCGATGTTTAACACCGTATCACCAAGCGCAGACACTTTACGTACAAGCCCCAGCATAGCGCGCAGCCCCAAGGCGAGGGCCGGGCTTGAGCCGGGTCGCCTGCGCTGTCATGCTTTTACGCCATCCTATCGAGAGGCCCTGGCGGCGCGCCATGCTCCACTCCCATTCTCACGACTCGTCGCCCCGTCGGCATCAGGCTCATGCCCAGGCCCAGGCGATGCGGAGGAAGCCGTCGTGCGCCTGACCTACCAGGGACCGAGTCCGGAAGCCATCGGCTTTTTGCTGTTGCCTCGTTTTTCCATGGTGGCGCTGTTCTCCGCCATCGATCCTCTGCGCATTGCCAACCGACTGTCCGGTGAGACGCTATTTCGCTGGCACCTGATCAGCAGGGATGGGCTGCCGGTCCATGCCAGCAACGGCATTCCCCTGGCGGTCGAGCACGCACTAGAGGACACCCCATGGCTGCCCAGCCTTGCCGTCTGCGCCAGCTTTGAGCCCATGGCCGCCGTCGATGACAGCCTGACCACCTGGCTGACGCAACGTCGCGAGCAGCGCACCTGCCTGGGGGCGCTGGATACAGGGGCTTTCTGCCTTGCGTCCGCCGGACTGATCGACGACACCGTCACCTTGCACTGGGAGAGCCTGCCCGAATTCAGGCGCCAGCACCCCCATATAGAAGCGGTGGAGTCGCTTTACGAAGTGACACCCAGCGGCTTTTTCGGGGCTGGGGCCAGCGCCTCCATCGACCTGGCACTGGACACCATTCGACGCCGCCACGGCGACGCCTTGACCCGCCGCGTCAAGGAGCAGCTGGTGCATGACCATCGGCGGCTGCCGGCCAGCCGACAGCGTGACGTCCGCTACCAGGAGCGACTGCCACAACGCCTGGCCACCCTTATCGGGATCATGGATGCCCACCTGGAATCCCCCCTATCCATTCCCCAGCTGGCTTCCGCCATCGGACTATCGGAGCGCCAGCTGGAGCGGGAGTGCCAGCAGCATCTGTCCCGCACCCCAGGGCAGCTGTACCTGGAGCGGCGCCTGAGCCTCGCCCATCAACTGGTCACCAGTACCCGACACAGCGTCATGGATATCGCACTGGCCAGCGGCTTTGCCTCAGCCTCGAGCTTCACCCGCGCCTTTCGCCAACACCACGGTGCCTCGCCTAGCGCCTTGCGACGTAAGCCCACCCCTCCGATGTCGGATTCTGCACGATAATTGTCGACTTCTGCACGATGCCTCAGCCCCACCGGCGCCATGCTGTGGCCATCGTCGTGACCCACTGCAGGGGGCTGAATGCCTGCCCGCTGGGGTGCGTCACCCACACGTCGCTTTCCGACGACTCGTCCAGGCTAGCTCAAGGAGGCTCCATGCACGCGCAGACGTCTCGACCGTCCGCTAACTCCTCTACGTCCTCTGTTTCCACCACCGCGTCCTCCGCCGCCACACCGCCGTCGGCGCTGCCACCGACGCCCGACTACGACAGCTGGCCGGTAGCGGTGGCCATCGCCGAGGTGACGAGCGACTCTCGGGTGCTGACCGTGACCTGGCAGGATGGCCGCGTCAGCCGCTACCACAGTGTCTGGCTGAGAGAAAATGCCGCCGATGACAGCACCATCAATCCCGCCACACGAGAGCGCATTCTCGACCTGTCGTGCCTGGAGGCTTGGCCGCAGATAGCGGCTGCGCGGCTCGATGACAGCGGAGCCGTGGAACTGATCATGAGTCCTGAACAGCGCACACTGCGCTTTCATCCGGGCTGGCTGCGCGCCCACGACTATGACAACTGCGAGGATCCACTGGCTCCACTGGTCGCCGTGGAGACCTGGCTGGGAGGAGCGGACGCGGCGCCTGACACCTTGGACGCCAGCACCTTTTCCACCACCGCCATCGATAGCCCGGAAGAAGCCTCGACGCTGGAGCCAGCACTGGAGTCACTGCTGCGCAAGGGCCTGGTGCGCCTGCGCGGCCTGCCCACGGAGCCTGGGACACTGGCCAGAGTTGCCGAGCGTATCGGCCCGGTAAGAGCCACCAACTTCGGCACCCTGTTCGACGTGCGCGCCAAGCCTGACCCTGACTCCAACGCTTATACCTCGATTGCGCTTCCTCCCCACGTGGATCTGCCCACGCGGGAATACCATCCTGGCCTGCAGTGCCTGCACTGCCTCGAAAACAGCGTCGCCGGTGGACAGGCGGTCATGCTCGATGGCTTTGCGGTGGCGGACGCCCTGCGCCAGGAAGACCCTGAGGCTTTCTCCACCCTGACCCAGGTACATTGGCGCTACGCCAACACCGCCAAGACCACGGACTATGTCTGGCATTCGCCGATGATCGTGCTGGATGATCAGGGCCAGCTCAGCGAAGTGCGCATTGCCGACTTCCTGCGAGGGCCGCTGATGACGGACTTCGACCTGGTCGAAGAGGCCTATCGCGCCCTGATGGCGCTGCAGGGGCTATTGCGTCAGTCCCGCTTCGCGCTGCGCTTTACCTATGCACCGGGAGACCTGGTGATCTTCGACAACCGGCGTCTGTTGCACGCCCGCGACGCCTTCGAGGGCGACTCAGGACATCGCTGGCTACAGGGCTGCTACCTCGAACGTGATGAGGTCCGCTCCCGTTATCGTATGCTCCAGCGTCGTCAACGAGAGCGCAGCCTCAGCGACGCCTAAGCCCTTTAGCAAGCGCCTAGCTGTCCTGCCTGCCGCCCGGCCCCAAGCCACGCCGGGCGGTCACACTGGGCGCTTCCCCAAAACGCCGACGGTAGGCCCGTGAGAAGTGCGCCAGATGCGTAAAGCCCACGGCGACGGCTGCCGCCGTAACGGTCATGCGACTGTCCGCGAGCATCCGCTGAGCCTGATCCAGACGCATGTTGAGGTAGCACTGCTTGGGCGTTTCGCCAAACTCTGCCATGAACCGGCGGGTCAGCTGCCGCTGGGACAGGCCTGCCAGCCGACACACGTCGGGAATCGACAACGCCTGGGTCAGATTGGCCTCCATCACCGCCAGGGCCTTCAACACCGGGCGCGGCAATCCGCCGCCCACAGCGGGGTTGTCGACGGGATCGATGTGGCCTGCAGAGTGGCCGTCGCCCTGGGGGCGGGAGTGCATGATCTGTCTTCCAACCGCCTCTGCCAATGCAGGACCGTAAAGGGTCGTCACCCATTCCAGCATCATGTCGATACTGGCTGAGCCTCCGGACCCGGTCAGTCTTGCCCCTTCCCACACGTAGCTGTCGGGGCGCACCTCCAGGCCAGGAAACTCCTCACGAAATGCCGGCACACTCTCCCAGTGCAGCGCCACCGGATAGCCCTCCATGACCCCCGCTCGTGCCAGAATGAAGGGCGCCGTATCCAGCCCACCCAACCACACCCCATAGGCCGACAGGCGTTTCAGCAATAGCAGGTCATCCACGGTCACCATCGCTTCAGGCTCATAGGACGACACCACCATCAGGCGGCCGCTGGAGGCGATGCCCTGATACCAGTCCGCCTCGGTGACCTCAGCCAGGCGCCCGTCCACATCAATGCGTACGCCATTGCTGGCCATGACCGGCTCGCCATCGCTGGACAACAGCCGCCAGGCAAACAGATCCCGGCCAAACCGATTGGCCACTCGCAGCGGCTCAAGCAGGCACACCAGCGTCAACATCGAGAACTTGGGCACCAGCCACACGTCCAGCGTGTGCTCGGCCTGAGCAGGGCTGAGCAGCGGGGGTGAGTCAGGCCGGGGATAGGGATGGCTGGAAGGCCAGTCGGTGGACGTCATGGGGCGAATTTGATCAACAAGATGGCGAATTTCATCAAATGATAACCGAACCCGCACAGTAACCTAAGGAAAACTCTGAACAAACCGCTGAGCCAGGCCCTTCGGTGGCGCTGACTCGGCACGTTCGACGGCCCTCGGAGACGGTTTTCCATGATCCTGCAGACGCCCCCTGCCCTTGCCGACAATGGACGCCAGCTACAGCTGTTCCTGTCCAACGGCCAGCTTCATCTCGATGCGCTATGGCTACGCGAGCGCCTGCCACAGGCGGATACGCTCGACCCCCAGACCGGTCAGCGGCTGATCGAGGCCGCCGAGCTGCCCCTGGACCTGGCGCTGACCGCTGCCAGCGCTGAGGAAGGCGAACTGGCACTGGCGTTCTCCGACGGTCAGCAGGGGCGCTTCCCTCTTGCGGAGCTGGCCAGGTCAGCCAGCACTGGCAGCGCAGACACACCGCCCCGCGAGCTGTGGGATGCTGCTCTCGAGGTCCCCTCCAGCGTCGACTTCAGCGAGGCGCTCACCAGCGACGCGGCGCTGCTGACCCTGCTGCTCAAGCTGGAGCGCTTCGGCTTTGTTCACGTGTCAGGGCTACCGGACGACACCGACGCCATGCAGCCGTTGATCGATCGCATCGGCCCTCTGCGGCGCACCAACTGGGGCGGCATTGCCGACGTCAAGTCGGTGGCCAATGCCTATGACCTGACCATGACCCAACGCGGACTCGAGCCACACACCGACAATCCCTATCGTGACCCGATTCCCGGCTACATCTGGCTGCACTGCCTGACCAACGCCGCCGAGGGAGGCGACAGCACGCTGGTAGACGGTTTCGAGGCGGCACGCCGCCTGCGACAGCAAGACCCCGAGGCCTTCGACTGCCTCACCCGGGTAAGCCCCCGCTTTCGCTATCAGGACGACGCCACCCACCTGGAAAGCCGCGGGCCGCTGATCGAATGTGATCCCCACGGAGAGGTGGTCAGGGTGCGCTACTCCAATCGCACCGAACGGGTCGATGCCATGGAGAGCCAGGAGTTGCGACGCTACTACGCCGCGCGCAAGGCCTTCTACGATCTGATCCGCAGCGAGGCGCTTACCCTGCGCCTTAAGCTGTCGCCAGGCGAGATGCTGATCATGGACAACTACCGCCTGTTGCATGGCCGCACCTCGTTCACCCTTGACGGTGGCGTGCGCCATCTACGCCAGGGCTACGTCGATCGGGACAGCACCGCCAGCCGCCGCCTGGTGTTGAGTCGTCACCTCGCAGGAGTCACCTCATGACAGCGACCGACAGCACCCTCTCCAGCCAAGCCAAGCAAGCCGAGCAAACAGAGCAAGCCACGTTTGCCCGCTTCGATGAGAGTACCGCCGCCGAGTGGCGGCTGATCGACCAGCATTTCCGCGCCTACCAGGATGACGCCTGCCGCCGCGTGCTCGATCATCTGGCGCGACTGAAGGGCGATACCCACGGCTATCCGGTAGATCGCTACGAACACTGCCTGCAGACCGCCACCCGCGCACTGCGCGACGGTGCCGATGAAGAGATGGTCGTGTGTGCGCTGCTTCACGATATCGGCGACGACCTGGCCCCGGCCAACCACGCCGAGATTGCGGCTGCGATCCTTGAACCCTTCGTCGATCCTCTCAACGTGTGGATGATTCGGCATCATGAGCTGTTTCAGGGCTACCACTATCGCCATTTCTTTGGCCAGGACCGACACGCCCGTGAGGCCTATCGCGACCATCCAGCCTACGCTCGCACCGTCAGGTTCTGCGATGAGTGGGACCAGACCAGCTTCGATCCCGACTATGACACCCTGCCCTTGTCAGCGTTTCTGCCGATGATTCAGCGGGTCATGCAACGCCCCCCCTTTGGCGGCCTGCCTGACGTCGTGGATGATCCACAGGAGCGCTCATGAGAACCTGCGCCCAGACCCTGATCACGCTGCTGGAAGACTATGGCGTCGATACCGTGTTCGGTATTCCCGGCGTGCACACCGTCGAGCTATACCGAGGTCTCGAGGGGGCCGGCCTGCGCCATGTCACACCCCGCCATGAGCAAGGGGCAGGATTCATGGCCGATGGCTACGCCAGAGCCAGCGGCAAGCCCGCGGCTTGCTTTATCATTACCGGCCCAGGCATGACCAATATCGCCACTGCCATGGGCCAGGCCCTGGCAGACTCGGTGCCGATGCTGGTGATATCCAGCGTCAATCGCGTGGCAACCCTGGGCCGGGGCCAGGGCCGACTGCACGAGATGCCTCAGCAGAGCGCAACGCTTGCCGGTGTCGCGCGCTTCAGCCATACCCTGCTCGACCCTGAGGCCCTTCCGGAAGTGCTGGCGCGGGCCTTCGCCATCTTCCAGGGTGCCCGGCCCGGGCCCGTTCACATCGAGATTCCCATCGACCTGTTTGATGCGCCAGTGAGCCGCGCGCCAGGCCGGCCGATCCGTGTCTTCCCGCCGGCGCCAGCTCCGCAGGCCGTGCATGAGGCCGCCCGCTGGCTTGATCAAGCCCAACGGCCGCTGGTCCTGGTGGGTGGTGGTGCCTGCTCCGCCGCAGCGTCCGTCAAGGCCCTGGTCGAGCGCCTGGGTGCTCCCGTGCTGACCACGGTCAATGCGCGTGGTGTGCTCGGCAGTCATCACCCCCTGGATCTTGGCACCACCGCCAGCCTGGCACCGGTACGCCATCTGGCGCGTGACGCCGATGTCGTGCTTGCCCTGGGTACCGAGCTTGGCGAAACCGACTACGATCTGGTCTTCAACGATGGCTTCGCCCTTCAGGGCCGCGTGATTCGTGTTGACCTGGACGTCGAGCAGCTTGCCCGTAACCGCTCCGCGGAGCTGGCGATGGTCGCCGACGTCGGTCTCGCCGCAGACGCGCTGCTCGGCGCTCTGAGCGAATCAGCGGCGCCTGGTCGTCCGTCACGCTCCGAGAGTGCTGAGCAGTTACGCGCGGGTGCCGAGCGCTGCCGCGCGGTTCGTCGTGACCTCGCGCTGTACGAAGACCCGGAGCTGAAGCCCTATCTGCCCCTGTTCGATATCCTCGATGACGCCTTGCCCGAGGCCATCATCGTCGGTGACTCCACGGGGCCCGTGTACGCCGGCAACGTCATCGCTCGACGCTCGGCGCCTCGCCGCTGGTTCAATGCCGCCACCGGGTTCGGCACCTTGGGCTATGGCCTGCCCGCCGCGCTGGGAGCCGCCCTGGCCAAGCCTCAGCTTCCCGTGGTTGCCCTGGTCGGCGACGGTGGTCTGCAGTTCGTGCTCGGCGAACTCGCCACCGCGCGCGATCTTGCTCAAGCTCCTGATGCCTCCGACAAGGTCCAGCCCCTGGTGCTGATCATCTGGAACAATGACGGTTACGACGAAATCCGTCGCTACATGAGTGCTGATGGCGTCGCTCACATCGGCGTCAACCTGCAGCCGCCGTCCTTCGCTCCCCTATGTGATGCCTTCGCCTGCCGATACATCAGCGTCAACGCACCAGAAGCGCTACGAGAGGCCCTGACAACACTGGACCAGGCCGCCTCGCCGCTGGTCATCGAGGTCGACGCCCTTGCCTGGCAAGCATCACTGGAGCAGCCTGCCACCGGCTGTTGAGGAGACGTGTCGAGGAGACAGAGGAAATCCCTTGGCGTGCCGGTGCGGTGGCCGCGGCGCGCTGTAGACAGACGTCAAGGCGGCGACAACGGCCCCGCTACAGAGACGATCAGCGCCTAGCCAGTCCTGAGCTGGCCGGGACAGCAAACCCTGATAATAACGAAGGAGTTCCCCGTGACCCGAACCCACCACACGACATCCCTGCTGCTGCCGACGCGTCGCCCCGGAATCCCTGCCGGCTCACTGCCACCGTGGCTGGCCGGAGCGCTGCTGGTCGCGACCCTGTCCACCTCCTCTATCGCCCTGGCGGAAGATCGGGACGAGCGTCTTCGCCTGGTGGTCCCGCCCTGGCCTGGGGTCACCGTCAAGAGCGAGATCCTGGCCCAGCTTGCCGAACCCCTCGGCTACCAGGTCGAGCGCCTGGAGGTCAGTTCCACGGTGGGCTACAAGACCCTGACCAGCGGCGACAGTGATGCCTTTCTGGCAGGCTGGCTGCCGGCCCAGCAGGAAAGCTATGACGCCGCCGTGCAAGCGAACGCCATCATCGACCTCGGCAACAATGTCACCGGTGCTCGCATGGGCTTTGCGGTGCCTGGCTACGTGGCGGACGCCGGCATCACCGACGCCGCTCAGCTCGGGGACGCCGCCAACGCCGAGCGCTTTGAGCGCACCTTCTATTCCATCGAAAGCGGCTCTACCGTCACCGATTTCATCGACGCTGCCGTGGAAGCCAATACCCATGGTCTTGGCGACTGGGAGGTCATGTCTTCCTCCACCCCGGGCATGCTGAGTGAAGTCAAGGCGGCGGTGGACGAGGGACGCTGGATCGCCTTCTACGGTTGGACCCCGCACTGGATGATTCCCGAATACGATGTGCGCATCCTGGACGACAGTGAGAACGTGTTTGGGCCCGACAACGGCAGCAGTGATGTCAAGACCGTCGTCGCCAAGGAGTTCGCCGAGGCTAACCCCAACCTCACGCGACTGCTCGATCAGGTGGTGTTCAGCGCCCAGGAGCAAAGCGACTTCATCAAGGCGTATAGCCTGGAGCAGCAAGACCTTGAGCAGGTCGCCAGCGAATGGCTCGCCTCGCACCCGGAAAAGGTGTCCGCCTTTCTTGACGGCGTCACCAGCCGCGACGGCGGCGAGGCCCTGGCAAGCGTCAAGGACACGCGCTGATGGACCATCGACAGCAACAGCTGCGCCAGGATCTGGCGGCCGCCTATCGACTGATGGCGCTGGATGGCATGGACGACGGTATCTCCACGCATATCTCGGTACGGGTTGACGCCAACAGGTTTCTGCTCAACCCGTTCGGCCTGCGTTTCGAAGAAGTCACCGCCGACAGCCTGATCAGCGTGGACGAGCAAGGCAATGTGCTCGATGACCCCACCGGGCTTGGCATCAACCCCGCGGGTTTCACGATACACAGCGCCATCCATGGAGCCCGCAGCGACGCATTGTGCGTGCTGCATGCTCATACCGTCGCGGGCGTGGCCGTCTCCTGCCTCGAAGAGGGTCTGCTGCCGCTTAACCAATGGGCCATGCAGTTCTATCAGCGCATCGGCTACCACGACTACGAGGGTATCGCGCTGGATCTGGACGAGCGCCAGCGCCTGGTGGACGACCTCGGCCCACATATGAGCATGATCCTGCGCCAGCACGGTGTGCTGGTGGTTGGCACCAGCGTCGGCGATGCCTTCCTGCGTATGCGCGACCTGGAACGATCCTGCCAGGCACAGCTGGCCGCTCAGTCCACCGGGCGGCCCCTGGTCAGCGCCTCGCATGCCCTGTGCGACAAGGTCGCCCGACAGTACGACGCCTGGGCCGCCAGCCCACAAGGCACCGATCTCGCCTGGCGCGCCGAGCTGCGTCGCCTGGGCCTACATGCTCCCGCGCTCGAGGACAGCCCATGACTCGCGTCTCCCGTCTCACCCAGCGAATCGCCGGCGAAGGCGCCGCCGCCTGGGATATCCACAGTCGAGCCTTGGCGCGCCAGGCCAATGGCGAGGACATCACGGTACTGTCGGTGGGCGACCCCGACTTCACCACGCCGCGCAGTATCGTCGAGGCCGCCAAGCACAGCCTGGACCAGGGCGCCACCCACTACGCCGACGTACAGGGCAAGCTGGCGCTGCGTGAAGCCATCGTCTCCCACTACCGTCGCAGCCAGCGTCTTGGCCACGTCGAGTTGACGCCGGATCGCCTGATCGTGATGGCAGGGGCCCAATGCGGCCTGTATGCAGCGGCCCAATGCCTCCTCGATCCTGGTGATGAGGTCATCGTGCCCGAACCCAGCTACGTCACCTACGAAGCGGTGATCCAGGCCACCGGCGCCACACTCTCCCGTGTGCCACTGCAGGCGGACCAGGGCTTTCGGCTGAATGTGGATGATGTGGCGGCGGCCATCACCCACCGCACCAAGGCGATCCTGATCAATAGTCCCCACAATCCCACGGGACAGTCGCTGACCCGCGAACAATGGGAGCAGGTGGCGGCACTCTGTCAGCAGCACGATCTGTGGTTGATCTCCGACGAGGTCTACGCGGAGCTGATGTTCGATGGCACCCATACCTGCCCGCTGGCGCTGCCGGAGATGGCCGAGCGCAGCGTAGTGATCTCGAGTCTGTCCAAGTCACATGCCATGACCGGATGGCGACTCGGCTGGGTGATCGCCCCGCCGATGCTGATCGAGCACCTCAGCCATCTGGCCCTGTGCATGTTGTACGGCTGCCCGGATTTCGTTCAGGACGCCGCCATCACCGCTCTCGCGGACGAGCAGGGTCAGCTTGGCGACGATCTGGCGACCATGCACGCCGCCTACCAAGCTCGGCGCGACAGCGTGTGTGCCGCTCTGGCGGGCAGTCAGGCCGCCAAAGCCGTATGCCCCGACGCCGGGATGTTCGTGATGGTCGACATTCGCGCCACCGGCCTATCATCGGCACAGTTCGCTGATCGCCTGCTGGATCAATGCGGCATCTCGGTGCTGTCTGGCGAGGCCTTCGGCCCCTCGGCCGCTGGCTTCATTCGGCTGGGACTCACCCACCAGGCCGACACCCTGGCCGATGCCGCGCAACGGCTTCGTGAGTTCGCCGACGCCTGTCTTGCCACCCACCCATGAGCCGCCTATGACGCCATCTTCCCCAGACTGTACCGATACCCCGCCATCTTCCGCCGTGGTCGAGGCCCGGCACCTGGTCAAGCGCTATGGCGACGTTGACGTGCTGCGCGACGTGTCCCTATCCGTCGCCGAAGGCACTGTGACCACCATCATCGGCGCCAGCGGCTCCGGCAAGAGCACCCTGCTCAGGTGCATGAACCTGCTGGAACGCCCGCAGCAGGGTCAGTTGACCATCGCCGACGAGTCTATGCGCTTCACCGCACAAGGTCCCCGCAGCGGCCACACCGACATGCCCCTCAGCCGCCACCAGCTGCAGCGCCTGCGCGCCAAGGTGGCGATGGTCTTTCAGCAGTTCAACCTGTGGCCTCACATGACCGTGCTGGGCAACGTCAGCGAGCCGCCCGTGCGGGTCAAGGGGGTCAGTCGACGCAAGGCCAACGCCCTGGCCATGCACTATCTCGAGCGTGTCGGCATGGCCGAACGTGCGGACGCCTATCCCGCCTTTCTGTCCGGCGGACAGCAGCAGCGTGTGGCGATTGCCCGCGCACTGGCCATGGAGCCACAGATCCTGCTGTTCGATGAACCCACCTCGGCGCTCGACCCAGAGCGGGTCAATGAAGTGCTCGGCGTCATCCGCGGGCTGGCCGATGAAGGGCGCACCATGCTGATGGTCACCCATGAAATGGCATTCGCCCGCGACGTGTCCGACCAGATCGTGTTTCTCGACCGCGGAGTGGTCGGCGCTGCCGGCTCTCCCGAGCGCATCTTCGAACAGAGCGACAACGAACGCTGCCGGCGCTTCATCGCCCCTGCCGCCTGACTGCCCGTCCCACAACAACCAGGAGTTTCCATGACCGTCTTCCCTTCCCTGCGTCCGTCAGTCGATCTCGCTCGCCGCCTTGGCCTGGGCGTCGCGCTGGCCACGACCCTCGGTGCCGCCGCCATCGACAGCGCCCATGCGACCGACCGGGCGGACACCGCCTCCGCGGGCGAGCCCCTCAAGATCGGCATCTCGGCAGAACCTTACCCGCCTTTTACCTACACCTCCTCAGACGGTGACTGGACCGGTTTCGAGATAGAACTGGCCGCAGCGATCTGCGAACAGATGGCTCGGGAATGCGAGATCACCCCGACCGGCTGGAGCGGCATCATTCCCTCGCTCAAGTCAGGCCGTATCGACATGATCATGAACTCCATGTCGATCACCGAAAAACGTCTGCAGGTCATCGATTTCAGCGCCCCCTACTACTACACCCCTGGCGCCTATGTCGCCGCCCGCTCGCTGGAGCTGGATCCCCCCGAGGGCCTCGATGGTCTGGTCCTGGGCGTACAGAGCGCCACCACCAACGCCACCTATGCTCGTCGGGCGCTAAGGGACACCGGCGTCGACATCCGCCTGTACGACCAGGCAGAACAGGTGAACCGAGATCTACTGTCAGGTCGCCTGGACGTCATTCTGGCCGACGAGATCGCCATGGTGGAACTGACCGAGCGTGATGAAGCTGGTGACTTCGAGATCAAGGCAACGGCGCCTCACCATGCGGCCTACGGCGAAGGCGTCGGCATCGGGCTGCGCCAGCAGGACGATGCCCTGACCGAGGCCGTCAACGCCGCCATTGAGCAGGTCAATCAGGACGGTACCTGCACCGAGCTGTCCGAGAAGTACTTCGGCACCGACGTCTGCGTCAGCTGACGTCAATGGCCCGGGCGGTCCCTGCTGCGACGCAGGGACCGCTGCAAGGCTGTAAAACTGGCCACGCCAAGGAGTCTTTTCATGTCTATCGCCTCCCAGGAGGGCCTCGTCGATTGGGCGGGTCCGATCCTTGAAGGAGCCCTCACCACCCTGGAGATTGCGCTGCTGGCCTATGCCATAGGCGTCCTGCTCGGCCTTGTCGGCGCCGCCTGCCGGCTCTCCCGGCAAGCCTGGCTGCGCGGCATTGGCGCAGGCTATTCCACCGGCGTCAGGGCAGTGCCGGAGCTGTTGCTGATCATTCTGCTGTATTACGCCGGCTCCCAGGCATTGACCGCCGCGGCTCATGCGCTGGGACTCTCCGGCCAGGTCGCCATCAACGGCTTCGTGACCGCCGTGGGCGTGCTGGCCTTCGTTCAAGGCGCTTACATGACCGAGGTCTTTCGCGGTGCCATCAGCGCCATACCCCGCGGTCAGCTTGAGGCCGCCGATGCCTTTGGCTTCTCCCCCTGGGCACGCTTTCGCCGAGTCACCCTGCCGGCCATGCTACCCAATGCCCTGCCCGGCATGTCCAACCTATGGCTGATTCTGATCAAGGACACCGCGCTGATCAGCGTGATCGGCTATAGCGAGCTGTTCTTCACCGTTCAACAGGCAGCCGCCAGCACCCGAGCTCACTTCCTGTTCTATGCCGCGGCAGGGGCGCTTTACCTGGCCATGACGCTGACGTCCAACTGGCTTTTTGCCGTCGTTGAGCGACGCGCACGGCGCGGCCTCCCCCAGCTTCAGGAGCATTGACATGGATTTCAGCTGGCTGAGCGATCCCTTCTATCAGGAATATCTGGTGGAAGGGCTGATCAACACGCTATGGCTACTTCTGGTATCGGCTGTGGCAGGCCTGATCCTGGCGGTGGCGATGGCCATGGCGCGTATCAAGGGTCCGCGCCCCCTTGCCTGGCTGGCCACCGGCGTCACGGCGGTGATTCGCGGCACGCCACTGCTGGTACAACTGTTCTTCTTCTATTACGGCGTGGGTCGCCTGCTGGAAGGCATCCCCGGCATCCAGGACAGCATCTTCTGGGGCCTGTTGCGCGACCCCTTCTTCTACGCCACCTTGACCTTTACCCTGTCGGTGGGTGCCTACAGCGGTGAAATCCTGCGTGGCGCGCTGCTCAACGTGCCGCCGGGAGAGCGGGAGGCGGGACGTGCCTATGGTTTCCATCCATGGCAGGTATTCGTCCACCTGTGGCTGCCCAGAGCCGTGCAGCTGTGCCTACCCACCCTGACCGGCGAGATGATTCTTCTGCTGAAATCGATACCGCTGGTCTCGACCATCGCCATGATGGACCTGCTGCAGGCTGCCAATATCATCCGTGACGAAACGTTCTTGACCTACGAGCCGCTACTGCTCATCGCGGCCATCTACCTGCTGCTGACCCTTATTCTGACCCTGGTATTGCAGCAGCTGGAACGTCATTTCCCCGGCGTGCAGCCACAGCGTCGACGCTTTCGCTGGTGGGCACAGGCAAGACACGGGTAAGACTCAAGCGGGGCTCAGACAGCGGCTCGGACAATGGCTAAGGGCAGCCTGAGCACGACAACTGGGCCCCTGCATGTTCACTACGGGAGACAGCGCTCCGGCAACGTTGCCCATATGCCATATCACCGGGCCCGCTTCCGCCGGCGCTTCTACTAACAGTCACCCCAGATCACTCACCCCGCCATGGGGGTGAAATAAAGCGTGGTAGCCAGCGTGGCATCAAACGCAAAAATACGGCTGCCGCTGGCGGCTACATCATAAACGGTAGGCTGGGCGTACACCGGTTTGACGGATTTATCCAGCGCGTCAGTTTTATTGTGCAAAACTCATACTGTTTTTAGACTCAGCTCGGGCGACTGTTCTTTGCGGTTGGCTCCCTCTGCTGCATGTATATTTACTCTCCTTCATTTACTCTCCTTCGACTCACGTTTCAGCCAAGGTGCTGTGGCCGAGACGCTGTCCTTGCGAACCATCATGAGCCCCTTCAAGGTATCCTGAGCCTCTCAAAGTGTGCAGAACTCAGCGCAGCAGCCTACCTATTTCACAGTGCCACCTCTCCCTCATTTGCGCTACATGGCAGACACAGCAACGGCACTACTATAGCGCTCATTCACCCGATAACTTTCGCGGCATATGCATGTTGTGGCAAAGGACTATCGAATCACGCTATGTTTACTGCCAAAAGCGGCATAATAAATCCGCACTGCACCATAATGGTCATCTTTAGTGTGCAAGATGACCAGCCAAGACGGCAGGAGACCGTATGAAGGGATCTCGTACACGACGTATCGCGCTGGAGCCACGCCTGCTGTTCGACGGCGCCATGGCCGCCAGCGCCGATCACGCTGACAGCGACCAGCAGCAGGACACTGGCGACAAGGACAAGGTCGCCGTCACTCCTGCGAGCCAAAGCGATGGTGAGGGGGCACGCAGCACGAGTGCGCGACATCTGGTGGTGTTGGATGCCCGTCTTAGCGATCAGCAGCGCCAGGCGATTCGCGACGGCCTTGCCGATGACGCCGAATGGATAGTGGTAGACAGCGATGAGAACGGCGTGGCCGCCATCACCTCCGCCCTGGCCGGTATGGATCAGGTGCAGAGCATCGAGATCTTCAGTCACGGTAGCGATGGCCAGTTCCAGCTTGGCAATACCCTGATCAGCAGCCAGACCCTGTCGGACTTCAACCAACAGCTTGGCCAATGGCGCGATGCTCTCAGCGCCGACGCTGACCTGCTGCTGTACGGCTGTCGGGTCGCGGCCAGCGACCATGGCGTCGCCTTTCTCGAGAATCTGTCCGAGGCCACCGGCATGGACGTCGGCGCCTCCAGCGACAATACCGGCAGTACGCTGGAGGGAGGCGACTGGGTCCTCGAGCGTCAGCTGGGCGAACTAGACGACGACCGTGGGGTGGCGGTCGCGGCCCTCGCAAGCCTGGATGGCCTGCTGGCGGATGCGCAGCCGGTGGCCGACCTGCCGGCCTCCAGCGCTCAGGTGCCCCTCGGCGAAACCTTCGAGTTCAGCGTCAACGTATCCAACGCCTCCAGTGCCCAGGAAGGCTATGCGCCCTTCGTTCAGCTGGTGGTGCCAGCCACCGGCAAGGACGGCGCTGGCGCCGCGGTGGATGACGGCATCACCATCACCTCAGCGAGCTACCTGGGAGGCCAGCTGGATCTGTTGAGCGTCACCTTCGACGCCAACGGCCAGGCAGAGCATCCTCTGGCCCGCGGCAGTGACGGCCAGCCGCTGGTCATCAATGCGGCAGACTTCGGTGCTCGCGCCGGCGATACCCTTATCGTCGTCGCCCTTCCCTTCGCCAGCCTGACCGCCGAGCAGCCCGATATCGAGGTGACCTTTACCGGCCGCTTGAGCGCCCTGGCCGACACCGCCCAGACCAATGGTAGTCCGGATCTGGTGATCCAGGCCCTGGCTGGCTTCGAGCTCGGCAATGATGCCCAATCGAACCCCGAGCAGGATCCCACCCTGCTTGGCAGCGCGGTCGCCTTTACCATCACCCCCACGGTGATCGCGGTGGAGCAGACCCTCAACATGAGCGAGGGCGATACCACCACCGGTGAAAACTATCCTCACAGCCTGGTCACCACAGTGCGGCCGGCCGGCGCCGGTATTACCGCTCAGACCCTGACCGACGTGGTCATCACCCAGCCGATCCCGACCAATGTGCAAGTCACCGCCATCGACCCCGGCGCTGGCACCCTGACCTCGATCACCCTGGCGAGTGGACTGACGCTGGTGCGTCCTGACCTGATCCAGCGGGCCATCGATGGCGATGCCTTCATCACCTCCTACACCGTGACCCACGACAGTCTCACCGAGGCCCAATCCAGTCGGGTGGACTTCTTCGTGCCGGAGTACGATGCCGACGGTAACGCCATCCTGGATCCGACCAACGGCAATGAAGAGACCATCACCTTCGGCGCCCCCAGCGGCGCCGGTGTCTGGCTTCCCCTGGATAGCCGAGACAGGAACCCCAACGATCCTGACGGCAAGGTCAGCTTTGCGGGTACCGGCGATGAGATCAGCTTTGTCGCCAAGTCGCTGACCGTAGAGAAGAGTGCGTCAGTGGTGGTGGATACCGGGTCCAGCGGTCTGACCCCCGGCGATACCCTGGAATACCAGCTGGAGGTGGCGCTGTCGGACTACTTCGCCTTCGGCAAGGACACCCAGCTGGAAGGTCAGTTTATCGTGACCGACTCACTCGGTGACGGACAGACGCTGACCGGTGTTCCGACCCTGACGCTATATAGCGGCACCAATGCCACCACCATCGAGCTGGACGTCACCTCCACCACCAACACCGACGGCACCACCACCCTGGTCTTCGATATCGCCGAGTCGATCCGGAAGGCCCTTGGCGACCAGGCCTGGCTGGCGGGCGACGCGGCCTTCGACAATGTGATCGATGCCGGTGCCACCCGTGCGCTGATCAGCTATCGCGCGGTCGTCGATGACGTCTACTCAGACGACAACGTGACCGACCATCCAGATATCAACGAAGGGGACAGCATCGGCAATTCGGCGCAGGTGAATGCCACCCTGCTCTACGATGCCAATAACCTGACAAAGGAAACTGAAACCGACACTTCCAGCACCAACCTGACCGTTCCGATCAGCGACGTGGATATCGCCATTGAAGGAGGCGTGACCGAGTTGGCCCCCGGCGATGAGGTCACCTTCACCCTCAGCTATGACCTGGTCACCGGCGACCACGAGGGATTTCAGCTTATCGCCTACCTGCCGCTGCCGCTGCTGGATACCGGCGTGGTCGGCACCGACTGGAACGGCCTCAACCCTCCGGGTTCCTGGTCTATGCACCCGGACAACACCTGGACGGGCAGTATCGCCAGTGTCGAAAGTGGCCCTGGTAACTCGATCGTCTTCACCTTCGACGATCTCAGCGCCACCCAGGCCAGCACCATCGCCGTCAGCTTTACCATGACGGTAGGCAACCAGCCCTTCGCCGATGGCCGCTCGCTGGATGTGCTGGCCGAATCGCGCCAGACCACCACAATCGACAAGACCGAACTGATCTCCCAGGACGTGGTCAAGGTGCAGTCGGTGGCCGAGCCGGTCGTCTCCATCACCCACGGAGTGGTGTCCTCGACCAACGGCAGCGTCAGCGGGACCAGCGGTAGCTGGAATGCCCCGGGCACCTCGGGGGCGCCGTTCACCGGCAGCATCACTGATCCCGCGGCGGTGGACGGCGACGTCACCGACATCGACGCCGGTGACACCCTGCGCCTGGCCACCCTGCTGGAAAACACCGGCGGCGGCGGCGCCTTCGATGTGGCGACCTCGATCGAGCTCCCCGCCGACCTGGCATTCGTGGGCGGCAGCCTGGCCTCCGCCAATCTGATTCTGACCCTGGGCGATGGCACGGTGCTCACCGAAGGCACGGACTACAGCGTCAGTGGCACCACCATAACCTTGCTGGACGCCGGAGGACAGGCAACGCTCCAGGCGGGGCGCGATGGTAGCGCCAGCGACGACGCCGGCCGCAACATCATCGTCATCACCTACGATGTGATCGTGGCCTCGGCGGTGGCCGCCAGCCGTACCCTCGGCACCACCGCCACCCTGAACTACTACGCCAGCACCAACGGCGGTCCCGACTTTACCGCCACCGATCTGAGTGACGACGCTACCCAGCAGGTGGCGGCACCGACCATCACTACCACCTTTGCCGACGGCGGCAGCGCCACCGCCGACGATTCCAGCGAGTCCCACACCGGCGGCGCCAACCTGGTGGTTGGCGAGTCCATGCTCTATGACATCGTCGTCACCTTGCCGGAGGGCGGCACCCAGAACCTGCGCATCTCGGACCTGATCCCGCCGGGCATGGCGCTGGACACCAGCTTCAATGGCAACACCGGCTACGAGTTGATCACCCTGGCAAGCGGCAGCGGGAACCTGAGCGACGATTTTGCTGGCAGCGTCAGCGTCGGCGGCGTCACCGGCCCGAGCGGTATGCTGGTCGATGACGAAGGCGTCAACGCCGTCTTCTCCTTCACCGCCGCCAGTGCCACCGGCGACAATGACGCCGGCAACAATACCTTTGTGCTGCGCGTGCGGCTGATCGCTACCAATACCCTCAACAACCAGGACAACAGCGAGAACAGCAACCCCAACTTCACCCACGAGCACAAGGCCAGCTTGAGCTATCAGGACGCCGACGGCGACGAGGTCAACGGCAGCACCGCCGTGGAGCGCGATGTCAGCCAGTCAGGCGCAGGTCCCATCACCACCCTGGTGGAGCCCGCCGTCACCGTCGAGCAGACGCTGACGATACCGGCCGACCCAGGCCTCGGTATCGATGCCGGCGACGCCATCGAGTACACCGTGGTGCTGACCAACGTTTCCAATTTCGGCGCCTTCGACCTCGACCTGTCGGTCGCCCTACCGACGGAGCTGGACAGCCCGAGCCTAGCCTCGGTCAGCTTCAGCGACGCTACGGGCCCAAGCCTCGCCGACTTCGAGATCATCGGCACCAGTCTGCGCCTGAAGGCCGGCAGTGACGTCGACCTGCGCTCGTCACAGACCATCACCCTGGTCATTCAGGGCACCGCCAGCGCGACCGCCGTCAACCTGGCCAACCTGACCTCGGTAGCGCGGGTCGACTGGACCAGTCTGAATGACGAGACCACCACCAGCGCCGGGGAAGAGCGCGACGGCAGTGACGGCGCCATCTTCACCGGTGTGATCAACGATTACCGTAACGTCGATACCCTGGAAATCCCCATTGCCCAGACGCTGCAGGTGTCGAGGGTTGGCGGCATGGAGGGCACGGAGGCCGCAGATCCCACCAACGCCGAGTTCGAAGATGTCGCAGTAGGTGAGATCATCCGCTATCGGGTCGTGGCGCTGCTGCCAGAAGGTTCCATCACCAACTATCAGCTCGTTATTGAGGTCGATGAGGGACTGACCATTCTTCCCGAAACCGCCAACAACATCCTGATGGCGGTCCTCTCCAACAATGGCAGCATTACCAGTACCGATCCCACCACCGGCGACCCCATCGACCTGAGTCCTTATGCGATCAGCGGCAACGGACAATCTTCCGAGGCAGGCCTGATCAACCCGGACTTGTCCAACGGACTGAACACTGAGCTAGCCAGCGGCCTCTATGCCATCACCAATGGTGGACGCACCCTGACGATCAGCCTAGGGAACCTGCTCATCAATGATGGCAACGATAGCGACCGGGAGGGCATCTCGCTGGAGTTTAATGTCCGCGTCGACAACGTCAGTGCCAACCAGACAGGCACAGCACTCGGTCTCACCGTTATCGAGAACCGCGACGACGCAGCCTTCGGCTCCCAGACCTTGACCCAGGTGATCGCCGAGCCTTCCTTTACCGACATGGCCAAGACCGTGGAGGCGTTCAATCCCAGCATTGGCGGCGGTGATGGCTCGGCGACCGTCCAGGTCAGCTTCGAACAGGACGGCGGCATGCCGGCCTACGACGTGGTGCTGACCGACGCCTTTCCTTCGGGCAGCAACTACGTCATCGACCGCATCGTCATCGACGGCCAGACCTATTCCCTGTCCGACCTGCCGGATGGCGTCACCGCCACCGCCTCGGGGTCAGGCATCAGCGTGACCTTTGCCCAGCTCGATCCCGGCACCGAGGTCAGCGTCGTCTATCGTGTCGAGGTACCCAATAACACGGTGGTCGTCGATGCCCAGGCACAGCTGATCTGGTCGAGCCTACCGGACTCCGCCGAGGCGGACGGCGGCGCCTTTACCGACTTCGGCGGCAGCGATATTGGCGCAGACGGTACCGCTCAAGGCGAACGTACCGGCGATGACGGCAACGGCGGTCTCAATGACTATCTGCTGACGGCCAGCGCCAGCCTAGGCGTGATCAGCGGCACCCTGTGGGATGACACCCTGTCGCCTACCAGCAGTGCCAGCCCGGATGGTGCAGGCCTTGACGGTGTCACCGTCACCCTAACCTGGGATGGCAACAACGACGGCGACTTCGACGACGTCGATGACCTCACCTTTACCACCCTGACAGACGTAAACGGCAACTACTCCTTCGGGGTGCTGCCCTCGGGCAACTATCGCATCTCGGCCAGCGAGAGCCTCACCGACGCCAGCGCCGGCAAGCTGAAGGCACGTATCGACTCCGACGGCACCTTAGGTGACGGCAGCCTGTCATCGATCACCGGCGACGTCGACGGCGCTGACACCTTCGATGCCGATATCGGCTATGTCGAACTCAACGACGCCCCGGTGCACACCTTGCCGGCCTCGCCGGTCAGTGGCAATGAAGACACCGAGTTCGCGATCCCCGGCATCAGCGTCAGCGACCCGGACGCCCTCCCCTCCAGCATCCTGACCACCGAGCTGAGTGTGCCCGCTGGCACTCTGACCCTGGACCAGGGCGGCGGGAACGCCACTATCACCACCAATATCAGCGGCAGTGGCAGCACCACGATCACCATCGAGGGCACCCTGGCTGATATCAACGCCGCTCTCGCCAAACTCAGTTACAAAGGCGCCGAGAACTTCAACGGCGATGTGACGCTGACCATCACCACGAACGACAACGGCAACTTCGGCGACCACCCGGACAATGGCAACGGCAACCCCAATGAACCCGACGACGCCCTGGAGACCACCGACACCCTGACCATCGAGGTGATCGCGGTCAACGACGTGCCCGAGGCCATCGCCGACAGCGCACTCGCGGTGGAGGCCGGTGGACGCTTCAATACCAATGGGGTAAATCCCAACGGCTTTGTGGTCGCCAACGATGACGACGCGGACCTCAACGATGCCGATCCCGACGTGTTGACGGTAGTTCAGGCAGGCGTCAGTGGCGGTGCCCTGCAAGCGGTCAGCGACGATCCGACCCAGCCCACCCGCATTCAGGGGCGCTACGGCACCCTGGTGATCGGGGCCGATGGATCGGCAGAGTACCTGCTGGACAACGACAACCCCGCCGTCGAGGCACTGAGGCAGAGCGGTGATCCGCTGCCCGACCCCGAGATCTTCGTCTACAAAATCAGCGATCGCGCGGGCGCCATCTCCGATGCCGCGACCATCACCATCACCATTGAAGGCGCCAATGACGCTCCCGTGGGTGTCGATG
Source organism: Halomonas litopenaei (assembly GCF_017303055.1). Lineage (GTDB taxonomy): Bacteria > Pseudomonadota > Gammaproteobacteria > Pseudomonadales > Halomonadaceae > Halomonas > Halomonas litopenaei_A. Next base: position 68,446 of record NZ_JAEKJT010000002.1, read on the forward strand.
ATAACGCCGTGGCCATCGAAAAAGGCGGCGTCGCCAATGCCACCGGCGGGCAGGATGGCACTGGCGATGTGCTCGACAACGATACCGACGTGGACGCCTTCGGTGAGACGAAAGTCGTCACCGGTATCCGTGAAGGCGACGATATCCTGGGCTCCTTCGAGGACGTCAGCAGCGCGACCGACATCGAGGGTGAGTATGGGATCCTGACCATCAACCCCGACGGCAGCTACACCTACGTCATCGATGATACTGTCCCGGCTGTCGAGGCGCTGGCGAGCGGCGACACCCTGTCGGAGACCTTCACCTACCGGGTCACCGATGCCGAGGGCCTGGATGGCGCCGCGGTGCTGACCATCACCATTCGCGGCGCTCAGGACGCCCCCATCGCCACCGACAACAGCACCAGCGCTCAGGCCCCATCCACCGACGGGTCGACCGCGGCGGTGGACGGCCGCGGCAACCTGATCACTGACAACGACGGCGACGGCATCGACAGCGACGTGGACACGGTCGACCAGGGCGCCCTGCGCGTGGCCGGGATTCGTGCGGGCAGCGAGAGCGCTGGCGGTAGCCTCAGCGTCGTCGGCAGCGCCGGTGCCAGCGTGAACGGCATGTACGGTCGCTTGATCGTTACCGCTGATGGCGGCTATCGCTACGTGGTCGACGGCGGCAACGCCGCTGTCCAGGCTCTGGCCGTGGGCGACACCCTGAATGAGACCTTCACCTATCAGGTTCGTGACAGTGCGGGCAATACCGACCTGGCAGAGCTGGTAGTCACCGTGGTGGGTGCCAACGACCCGCCCACCCTGGTCGCCGACAAGGCCGTTGCGGTAGAAGCCGGCGGCACCGCCAATGGCACCCTGGGCACCGACCCCAGCGGCAACGTACTGACCAACGACAGTGATGTCGACGGCCAGGCCATCACGGTCGATCAGGTGCGCTTCGCTACCACAACGGTGTCTGCCGGGCAGGCGCTGGCGGGTCGCTTCGGTACGCTGACGCTCAATAGCGACGGCAGTTACAGCTACGTCGTCGACAACAGCAACCCGCAGGTGGAGGCCCTCAGGACCGCCAACGATACCCTCACCGACGTGTTCATCTACCGTGCGGTCGATCCGCTCGGCGCGACCACCTCGGCCCGCTTGACCATCACCATCGAGGGCCGCGACGACGCCCCGGTGGCGTCGAATAACATCGCCCTGGCGGTGGCCCGCAACGAAGACGGCAGCGCGCGCAACCCCAGCGGCAATGTGCTGACCAATGACAGCGATATCGATGCCGGCGACCGGCTGGCGGTCAGCGGCGGCCGCCCTGGTAGCGAGGCCTCCGGCGGCAGCCTGGCGACCTTGAGCGGGGGCAGCGTGGTACTGGTGGGCCAATACGGCACCCTGACCCTGAACCGGGATGGCAGCTACCTGTACGAGGTGGACCAGAACAACGCCGAGATCCTCGGTCTCGGCCCGCTGGAGTTCCGTCGCGATATCTTCACCTATCAGGCCCGCGACCTGGCTGGCCTGACCGACCTGGCAGAGCTGACCGTCTTCGTGCGCGGCCAGAATCAGGCACCGGACCCGGTCAACGACAACGGCCTGGCGGTGGAAGCCGGCGGTCGCGACAACGCCACGGCCGGTCAGGATGCGGTGGGCAACGTGCTGACCAACGATATCGACGTGGACGGTGATATCAATCTGGGCATCGACCTGCTGGGCCCCAACCTTAGCGTCACCGGTGTGGCAACGGGCGACGGCACCGCGGGCAGCCTGGGTAACGCCCTCAAGGGACGTTACGGCAGTCTGATCATGAATGCCGACGGCAGCTATCGCTATGCGGTCGACGACGATGATCCACGGGTCCAGGCCCTGCGTGTCAGCGGCCAGACCTTGAGCGAAAGCTTCACCTACGCCCTGACGGATCGCTGGGGAGGCGCCAGCAGTGCCACCTTGACCATCACAATCGACGGTCGCAATGACGACCCAACCGCCCGCGATGACGCCGGTCAGGCCATCGATACCGGAGGTGGGGCTGGCCGACCTGATGCCGTCGGCAATGTGCTGCCCAACGACAGCGACCCTGACGCCACGGCGAACGGCGAAACCCAGCGTGTCGCCTCGGTCTCCCAGCAAGGCGTATCGGCCCAGGCCGGCGAGCCGCTGCAGGGTCGCTACGGCACCCTGATCATCGAGGCCGATGGCAGCTATCGCTACTTCATTGATCGCACCAACCCCGAGGTGCTGCGGGCCAGCGGCCTTGGCCCGGTGCTTGAAGAGGCGTTTGTCTACACCCTGGTGGACCGCGCCGGAGCCACCGACACCGCGACCCTGACGCTGACCCTGGACATTGCGGCCCCCTACATCCCGATCAAGAGCGGCGATATCGGGCCCCATTTTCAACATCGCGAAGGCCTCACCCCCAGCACCCAGGGGCTCGGTGACCTCGATCCGGTGGTCTTTGTCACCCCAGAGGTCGAGCGCAACAATCGCGAGGTCACCGACTACCTACGGCTGTCCCATGGTGGCCAGCCGCTGCTGGTGCGCCCCTTCGAGACGCGTATTGCATCCTTGGCAGAAGGCCTGGGCCAGGTTCAAGGCCAGTACGTGTCCTATGGCGTGGCGCTCAGTCGGGCCTTCGCCGAGCTCGACCAGATCAAGCTGCTGGGCCGACACGGCCGTACCGACCTCACCGCCGATGGACTGCTGGCCGATCCCTCGCTGTATGCCCCCACGCGAGAGCAGCTACTGGGCAATGCCGACGCTTCCTCTGCCACGGCCGCCCCCTCTACCACGGCCGCACCCTCTACCACGGCCACTTCCTCTGCCACCGGGGAAGCACAGCAAGCGCCCACCCCCGAACAACAGCGCTTCGACGGTCGCCCGCCGTTGCCCGAGGGAGCACAATGGCTGGCCGACACTCCCCTGGATAGCGACGCCACCGACAAGCGGCAGGACGCCGCACCGGCGACCGCCAGTGGCTTCCGCCAGCAGCTGCTGGCCATGGCGGACACCACTGCGCCACTGCGCGGAGACCCGTAACAATGACAGTGTCACGACAAGGAAACGGCATGTACCGACTCACCCTCCCGGCGCTGGCGGTCACCGCCGGCCTGGGTCTCAGCGCCTGTGCAAACCTGGAGCCACAGCCCTACGACGCCGATCAGATCCGCCAGCGGGCGATCAGCGATCAGGCTCAGATGTATCGCTTGCAGGAGCCGCTGAACCAGCCGGTCACCTTCTATGAAGCCGCCGCCCGCGCGCTGAAGTACAACCTGGACTATCGCCTCAAGCTGATGGAGAGTGCGCTGGCGTCGAACCTGCGGGACGTATCGCGCCACGAGCTGCTGCCGCAGATCGTTGCCGAAGCCGGGTACAGCGACCGCAGCAACGATTCAGGGGGCACCTCCATCGGTATCGAGGATGGCGAAGAAAGCTTGCGCCCCTCGACCTCCGAGGAGCGCTACCGCTCTACCGCGGGTCTCGGCTTGTCCTGGAGCCTGTTGGACTTCGGCCTGGCCTATTACGAGAACCAGCAGAAGGCCGATCAGATGCTGATGGCCGAGGAGCGTCGCCGCAAGGTCGCCCAGAATGTGCTGCGCGACGTGCGCAACGCCTACTGGCGAGCGCTGGCCGCCCAGCGCCTGATTCCCCAGTTGAACGTCCTGCTGGCGCGCACCGAGGTAGCCCTGGACGCCGCCCGCGAAGCCCAGCGGCAGGGACTGCTGCCCCGCCAGGAGGTGCTGGCCTACCAGCGAGCGCTGCTCGATTCCACCACCCTGCTGACTGCACGCCGCCAGGACCTGGAGCTGGCCAAGACCGAGCTGGCGGCGCTGATGTCGCTGCCTCCCGGCACTCGCCTGATCCTGGCCGACGAGCCAGAGATGCCGCTGCCTCCCGAGGTCACCGACATCGAGCGTCTCGAACAACTGGCGCTGCAGCACCGTCCTGAGATCATGGAAGAGTGGTATCGCAAGCGGGTCAACCAGAACGATCTGGAGGCGGCCAAGCTGCGCCTGTGGCCCAATATCACCGTCAGTGCTGGGGTGCAGTACGATTCCAACGACTACCTGTACAACAACGACTGGACCGAGACCGGCGTCAACGTCTCGCTGAATCTGTTGAAGCTGTTGTCCTACCCCGATCTGGACAATGCCCAGCAAACCCAGGGCGGTGTCGATGATCTCAGGCGTACCGCGCTGTCCATGGCCGTGCTGACCCAGGTTCGCGTTGGCGCCCTGCGCTACCACCTGGCCCGCGAAGAACTCCAGTACAGCGATGAAAGCCTTGAGGTAGACGAGGATCTGCTGGCCTACGCCAAGGCAGCCGCCAGCTCATCCATCGGCTCCGAACTGGAGGTTATCCGCGCCGAGAGCCGCTACCTGCTGTCCCAGTACCAGCGTGAAGCCGCCTATTCCCGTGCCCAGGCGGCCTGGGGACGGTTGTTCAATTCGGTAGGACTGGACGTGATGCCCGAGACCATCGCCCAGCATGACATTCAGACCCTGGCGCGAGAGATCGAGAACACCATGACCACCCATGAGCGCCAGGGCATCATTGCGCCCCATCCAGGACAACCCGCGGCGACCACCCCGGGGCCGACCCTCGAGCCGCGTCCGGCACCCGCTGTCGACGGTCAGGGAGGTGCCAACGATGCGGTATAGACGACATCCCTCGCGGCTGTCAGCGCTCATCACCACGGCCATGTTGGCGGGTACCACCATCAGCGGCGCCTGGGCCCAGTCCAGTGACAATCAGGGCGCCATACGCGCCCTGCTCGCGCCCCACACCGATGCCACCCTGTCCAGCCAGATGGAAGGTACCCTGTCTGAGCTGCCGGTTAGCCTGGGCGTCCAGGTCGCTGAGGGCGATACCCTGGCCCGCTTTGACTGTCGGATTGAGCAGGCCAGAGTTAACGTGGCCAATACCGAGCTGGGCGTGGCCCGGCTCAACAGCCAGGCCAAGGACCGCCTGCGGCGACTGGACGCGGTGGGTGATCTCGAGGTGGCGCTGGCCCGCGCCGAGGTCGAAAAGGCCCAAAGCACCCTCAACCTGGCCGCCGCACAGCGCGATCGCTGCACCTTGACCGCGCCGTTCAGCGGTCGCATCGCGGCGGTGCATGTGAAGCCGTTTCAGACCATGTCGGCAGGCACACCGATTCTGGACCTGGTCGCCGACGGGCCACTCAAGGTACGCCTTAACGCTCCGTCCTCGAGCCTGGCCTCGCTCAGCGTCGGCCAGCCGTTGACCCTCAACATCAGCGAGACCGGCAAGCGCTACGCCGCTACTCTCAGCGCCATCAATGCCCGGATCGATGCTGTTGCCCAGACCGTCGAGCTGGAAGCCGAGCTTGACCAGGCCCACCCGGAACTGGTGGCGGGCATGACCGGGCGAGCCCTGCTGGACGCCCCCGACGCGAGCATTCCCGACCAGAGCACTCTCGACCAGAGCACCCTCGACCAGAGCCCCCTCGACCAGAGCCCCCTAGATCAAAGCACCCAGGAAAGCACTACTCCCGAGCCACAGGACAACCCATGAGTGCCAGCGAGACGCCTCGACCTGCGTCGCTTCCGGCATTGGTCCTGGCCCTGCGCGACCGCGCCATGACCGCCGCGACGCGCACGGAGTTAGCCTTTTCCATCGCCAACGACAGCTACCCCCTGCTGCGCTTTCGCCAGGCGCTGGTGGTGGAGCGGCGCAGCGCCAGCAAGGTACAAGTCCATTGCGTATCGGGGCTGGCCACACCCAAGGAGCGCACGCCTTTTCTCAACTGGGTCGAGACACTGGGCGGGTGGCTCGACCAGCATTATTCGCCCAGTGAGGCCAGGCTGCTGCTGCGCGAGCAGCTGGACCTTCCTCCATCGCTGGCAGAGGGCTGGGCCCAGTGGTGGCCTGAGGTGCTGTGGCTGGTGCCATTGAGCCCCGCCGACCCTGCCACCTCGCGAGGACCTGCAGGTCGCGCCTGGGCGCTGTTTCTGCTCGAGCAGGCCCCGCCTGAACCGCTGCGGCCACAGCTGGCCGGGCTCGCTTACAGCTGGCGCTACTGCTGGCAAGCATTGGCGCCGCGCCGACGGGCGCTGCGCCTGCCAAGGCAGCGTCTGTGGTGGCTGGTGCTGGTCGCGGTGGTGGCCATCCTGCTGCTGCCAGTACGTCTGTCCGCGCTGGCACCGGCCGAGATCATCTCCCTCGACAGTACCGCCATTACCAGTCCGCTGGATGGGGTGGTCGCTGACATGCTGGTGGAGCCCAACCAGGCCGTCGAGGCTGGCACGCCACTGCTGCGCCTGGACCGCAGCGAGCTGGAGAGTCGCGCAGAAGTGCTCAGGCGCCAGCTTGACGTCGCCAGGGCCGAGCTCGACGCCGCCGGCAACCTGGCCTTCGATGATCGGAGCCGACTGGCTGACATGACCCGTTTACGCGGGCAACAGGCTCAGCGCCAGGCCGAGCTGACAGCCATCGAGGCCCGCCTCGAACGCACCCTTGTCGTTGCCCCCGCAGCGGGGGTCGCCGTCTACTCTGACCGCGACGATTGGGAGGGACGCCCGGTCACCACCGGCGAGCGCATCTTGCGTCTGGCAGACCCCGCTCAGCCGGCGGTAGAGATCCAGCTGGCGGCGGCCGATGCCATCGCGCTGGCACCGGGTGCCGAGGTCACCGTATTCCTGAGTGCCCAGCCGCTGACACCGCTCAAGGCGACGCTGACACGGACCAGCTACGCCACCCAGCCGGACGCCGACGGCATTGATGCCTACCGACTGCTGGCGCGACTCGACGACGCCGACGCCACACCGGCGCGCCTGGGCTTGCACGGCACGGCCAAGGTCTATGGTGAACGCGTCAGCCTGGGTTACTACCTGCTGCGGCGGCCGCTGGCCACCCTGCGGGCCTGGACCGGGTGGTAATCATGCACCCATCGCCGCCCTTCAGCGGAGCCGCCCCAGCCGGAACGCCATCGGCCGCTGCGGTGACGCTAGACACCGCCGCGCCGGGCCTGTCGGCTGCAGATCCTCGCGAGCACCAGCCGGTGCCACCCCTGCGCGACGATCTGCAGCTGCACGACGCTGGTCGAGACGCCCAGGGCGAGCCACAGTGGTCGATCCAGGACCCCGTCACCAATCGCTTCTATCGCATCGGTTGGCTGGAGTTCGAATGCCTGACTCGCTGGGGCCACAGCCCTCGTCGACTGTGCGATGAGATTGACGCCGCCACCGCGCTCTCGCCCGAGGTAGGCGATATCCTGGCGCTGGTCGATTTCCTGGATCACCATCGTTTGCTGCGGGCGACGGCGGAGGTCAGCCAACGCCTCGCCCAGCAGGCGCAACGCGGCGCCGCCTGGCAAAGCCTGTCCTGGTGGTTGCATCATTACCTGTTCTTTCGCCTGCCGCTGGTGCGCCCACAGCATTTCCTGGAGGCCATGGTAAGACGGCTGCCGTGGCTGTTCACCCGAGCCATGGTCGGCGCCGTGCTTATCCTGAGCCTGATCGGGCTGATCCTGGTGATCAAGCGCTGGGACCTGTTCACCCACGCGGTGATGGACGCCTTTTCCTTCTCCGGTATCGTCAGCTTCGCCCTGGCCCTGGTGGTGGCCAAGGCCTGTCACGAGCTCGGCCACGCCCTGGTCGCGACCCGCTTGGGGGTCAGGGTGGCGCATATGGGGGTCGCCTTCATTGTGCTTTGGCCGATGCTCTATACCGATACCGGCGAGAGCTGGAAGCTCAGGCGCAGTCGCTCGCGTCTGGCGATCTCATCGGCGGGCATGCTGGTGGAACTGGGCCTGGCCGGTGTTGCCACCCTCGGCTGGGTGCTGACCGAGCCCGGCCCACTCAACAGCGCGCTGCTGTATCTGGCGACCACCAGCTGGGTGCTGTCACTGGCGATCAATGCCAGCCCGTTCATGCGCTTCGACGGATATTTCGTGCTGTCCGACCTGCTCGACTTTCCCAACTTGCACGAGCGCGCCGGAGGCCAGGCCAGGACCTGGCTACGACGCCGGCTGCTGGGTCTGTCCGAAGACTGGCCTGAGCCGTTCATGCCCCACCAGCGCCGCGCCCTGATCCTGTTCGCCTTCGCCACCTGGATCTATCGTCTGCTGCTCTTCCTGGGGATTGCGCTGGCGGTCTATCATCTGTTCTTCAAGGCTCTGGGCATTGCCCTTTTCGCCGTGGAAATTGCCTGGTTTATCCTGATGCCCGTGTCTCGCGAACTCTCTCACTGGTGGGCGTCTCGCCGCGCCGTCCCTCGCCGCCATCGCCTCGGCTGGCTGTTGGCGCTGGCGCTGGCCGTCGTGCTGATTTGCCTGCCCTGGCAGACTCGCGTCAGCGGTCCCGGACTGCTTCACGCCGAGCACGAACTGACCGTGTATTCCCCCTTTCCCGCTCGCCTGGAGCGCCTTATGACGGAAGGTGCTGTCAGCCAGGGCACTGCCCTGGCCAGCCTGGTGGAGCCGGATATCCAGCACCAGCTACGCTCCAGTGAACAGGCCATGGCCTGGCTGGATGCCGAACTGGCCGGACTGCTCGCCGCCGACGACGGGCTCGACCGCGACGCCGCAACCCTGGCCCAGCGCCGCGTCAACGAGAGTCATCAGGCAGCCGCCAGCCAGGAGCTGTCTCGCCTCACCCTGCGGGCACCGTTCAGCGGCGTGTGGCAACGCCACGACCTCGAACAGGCGCCGGGACAGTGGGTCGCCCCCCAGCAGCCGCTGGGCCTGCTGCTGGATCCTTCCCACTGGCTCGTCGATGCCTACCTGCCCCAGGATGATGCCCACCGGCTGACTACTGGCGCCAAGGTGCGGATCTTTGCCGAAGGACAGCTCACGCCACTCGAGGGAGAGCTGGTCAGTGTCGGGGCAACCCGCGCCACGGAACTCGCCCATCCGTCTCTGGCGGCCCGCCATGGGGGACCGCTGAGCACTCAACCCGCCACTGACCAGACCCAGGACACCCTGCGCCTGGCCGATGGTCGGGTGGCGGTAAAGGTGCGCCTACTATCTCCCTGGCCCGAGGCCAGGCGCAGCCGGGCTCAGGTCCACGTCGACGCCGAACGAGAGAGCCTGGCCGGCCAGTTCTTCACCTGGCTTGCGGCGGTGGCGATTCGCGAGAGCGGATTCTAGGCACGGAGAAGCCCCTCCGCCCTTCGTCGACATTGTCACTATGTTGTACATTCGCTAGGATCAGCAGCACATTTGCCAGGAGTCACCCTGTGGCCGTCACATCCCGCACCACCCCCAAGCGCCCCAGCGTGGCAGACTACCTGGCCGAAGCGATTTTCTCGGGCCATTATCGACCCGGAGATTTCGTGCCCAAGGAAGTCGATCTGGCCGAGCAGTTCGCCTTGAACCGCTCGGCGGTTCGCAGCGATATTCGTCAGCTGGTCGACGTCGGCATCATCGAGCGCATCTCAGGTCACGGTTCCAAGGTGCGTAGCGTCGAGGAGTGGAACATCCTTGATCCGCTGGTCACCGACTGGATGACCCGCTACGCCTCGCCAAGCCCCGAGATCCAGCGCGAGATCCTGAGCTTCCGCCTGGACGTGGAGCCCTATGTGGCGATGACCGCGGCCAAGCGCGCCACTGCCCGGGATCTGGTCGCGATCGAGGAGGCCTTCGAGGGCATGGAACGGGCCATGAATGCCGCGGAAGGTGATGCCAAACGGCTGCACAGCGACCATGACATCGCCTTCCACGTGGCCATCTTCAAGGCCACCCGCAATATCGTATGGTCCCAGCTGTCGCACATCCTGCGGCCATCGATCTACCTGCTGATCGAATCCTCCAACGAGAGTGCCAGCGACCCCGAGGCCAGCCTGGAGCGCCACCGCGAATTGATGGAAGCGATTCGTGCACGCAAGCCCCACGCCGCCTTCCGTGCCGCCCAGGCAGTGCTGGCCGGCACCGCTGACGCCCTTGGCATCCAGCCGGGCGACAGCGTACTGGGCAGCGATCAGGAACCTCCCCCGCTAGACTGAGCACATGCCCCGGCCCTGGCCAGGCCTCTCCATGCTAAGCTGGCAAGCGGTCGCGGCACGCTGCCAAACCCGGTAGCACCGCTTCGTCAAAAGGATCTTTGACATGGCCTCGGTCTACGATTTGAAGCCCCGCTTTCAGGGGCTCCTGCGCCCGCTGGTACGCCGCCTGCAGGGTCGCGGCGTCAGCGCCAACCAGGTGACGTTAGCTGCCCTCCTACTATCGCTGCTGGTGGCGGGCGTGGTCGCCCTGACGGCGGCGGAGCCTGACGCCTCGCGGGGCTGGTTCCTGCTGATCGCGCTATGGCTGCCGCTGCGCATGGCCTTCAACGCGGTGGACGGCATGCTGGCCCGGGAACACCACCAGCAGACGCGCCTGGGAGCCTACCTCAACGAGCTCTGCGATCTTGTCTCCGACGCCGCCCTGTTCGTCCCCTTCGCCCTTCTCCCCAACGCCCATCCGCTGCCGGTGCTGGTGGCCCTGGTGATGGCCCTGATCGTGGAATACGCCGGTGTCATGGGGCCGCTGGTGGGCGCCAGCCGCCGCTACGATGGCCCCATGGGCAAGAGTGATCGGGCGCTGGTCATCGGCCTGCTTGCCCTGGCCATCGCCCTGGGGCTCACCTCCTCCTGGGTCGTGGCTACGGTGTTCTGGCTGATGAGCGCGCTGATGCTGGTATCGCTCAGCCACCGGGTGCGCCGCGGAATCGTCGAGGCAAACGCCGGCGAAGCTGATAAGCGTCAGGCAGATGACGGTCAGGGCGATGCTCGTAAAGGCGATGACCGTCAAGGTCATGCCCAATGAGCCGCCCCGCACAGTCCCACGCCTTTGTCGCCCATGATGGCCAGCGCATCGCCTACCGCCATTGGCCAGCGACCGGCGACGTGCCCAAGGGCGCGGTGCTGCTGTTTCACAGGGGCCACGAGCACGGCGGGCGTATGGCACACCTGGTCGAGGAGCTCGATCTGCCGGATCTGGCGTTCTTTGCCTGGGACGCCCGCGGTCACGGCCTGTCCGATGGCGAGCGGGGCGACGCCCCCGACTTTGCTACCTACGCACGAGATGTGCAGAGCCTGGTCGAGCATATCGAGGACCAGCACGGCACCTCGGTGGCCGATCTGCTGGTGGTCGCCCAGAGCGTGGGCGCGGTGGTCGCCACCTGCTGGCTGCACGACTACGCTCCCCCGGTGCGCGGCGCGATCCTCGCAGCCCCCGCCTTCCGGGTGAAGCTGTATGTGCCCCTGGCGCTTCCCGCGCTGCGCCTGGCGACCCGCTTTCGCGACAGGGTCTTCGTCAAGAGCTATGTTCGCTCAAGCCTGCTCACCCACGATCTGGACCGTCGCCGAGGCTACGACAGTGATCCCCTGATCAGCCGTCAGATTTCGGCACGCATCCTGATCGGGCTGCGCGACACCTCCGATCGCCTGGTCGCCGATGCCGCCACCATCGACACCCCGATCCAGCTGCTGCTGTCGGGTCGCGATGTGGTGGTCGAGCGCAAGGTTCAACAACGCTTCTTCGCCCGCCTGCCCCATCCGGACAAGGAATGTCACCGCTTAGAGGGGTTCTTCCACGATACCCTGGGTGAGCGGGATCGCCACTTGGCCCTGGCGCCGATGCAGCGCTTCATTCGCCGCCAGTTCAGCCGCCCGTCACAGGCCCTGAGCCGGCTGGACGCCGACCTCGGCGGCAACGGCTGCGCCGAGGCGGAGGCCCTCGCTCGACCGCTGCCCAAGAGCGGGATCAAGCAGCGCTACTGGCAGCTGCTGCGCAAGGCGCTGCAGCAAGGCGCAAGGCTATCGAACAGCCTCAAGGTCGGCGTCGACCACGGCTTCGACTCAGGCTCGATGCTCGACCAGGTCTATCGCAACCGCCCGGATAGCCCGAGCCGACTGGGCCGGCTGATCGACCGGGTGTACCTGAACGCCATCGGCTGGCGCGGCATCCGGCAGCGTCGTGTCCATCTGGAGGCGCTGATCGAGCAGGCCGTCCGGGAGCTGCGCCACAACGGCCAGCAGGTCCACCTGGTGGATATCGCTGCAGGTCACGGGCGCTATATCCTGTCGGCCCTGGCGGCACTGGCAAACGCGTCCGAGGCGCCAGATAGCGTCCTGCTGCGGGACTACAGCGCCACCAATGTCGCGGCCGGCCAGGCGCTGATCAAGGAAATGATCCCATCTCAGCCCCTGGCCCAACGGGTCCGCTTCGAGGCTGGCGACGCCTTCGACCGCGCCAGTCTGGCCAGCCTGACGCCCGCCCCGACCCTGGCGGTGGTGTCGGGGCTGTACGAGCTGTACCCGGATAACGCCAGGGTGCGAGCCTCCCTCAGCGGTCTGGCCGAGGCCATGGCGCCGGGGGCGCTGCTGGTGGTGACCAACCAGCCCTGGCACCCGCAGCTATCCTTCATTGCCAGGGCGCTATCCTCCCACCGGGAAGGCGAGCCTTGGGTCATGCGCTGTCGTAGCCAGGTCGAAATGCGCCAACTGCTGGCCGCCTGCGGCTTTGCCATCGTCACCCAGCGCATCGATCCCTGGGGCATCTTCTCGGTCATCCTGGCGCGCCGGATATCGCCATGAGCGCCTCCCACTGCCGACTGGCGCACCGCGGCTGGGGTCTGCGTGTCAGGGCCGGCCTGTGGCTGTTGCTGCTGGGTGTCGTGTTCTTCTCGAGCTACGCCCTCACCAGCCACTTCAGTGCTCTGCGCGCGCCATTGCCCAGCATCATGTTCGACTGGGAACGGGGAATCCCGCTCTTGCCCTGGACCATCGTGCCCTACTGGTCCATCGATCTGATGTATGCCGCGGGCGTGCTGCTGTTGCCTCAGGATCGCCGCCAGCTCAGCTCTCTGGTGCGACGCCTGCTGACGGTGCAGGCCCTGTGCGTGCTGGGCTTTCTGGCCTGCCCGCTGACCTTCAGTCTCCAGCGGCCACCCCTGGAGGGGGTCTTTGGCACCCTGTTCGATGTGCTGATGAGCTTTGATCAGCCCTACAACCAGGCGCCGTCGCTGCATATAGCCCTGCTGGTCGTGCTCTGGCACGCCTACGCCCAGCGCCTGGGGAGCACCGCCTGGCGCTGGCTGCTGCACGGCTGGTGCGTGCTGATCGGCCTGTCGGTGCTGACCACCTGGCAGCACCACTTCATCGATGTGCCCACGGGGGCACTCGTCGGCGCCATCAGCCTGTGGCTATGGCCATCCCGCGGCGCTGGCCCCCTGCAACGGGCAAGGCTCAGCTATGACCGGACCCGTCGACGCCTGGCGGCACGCTACGCCATCGGCGCAGGCGTGATCGCTGCACTGGCGGTCCTGCTCGGCACAAGTTCGCTGGGAACGGGCACGCAGGGAGCGACTACGCTGGGCGGTTGGTCATGGTGGCTAGGGTGGCCGGCGCTGTCGCTCTCGCTGGTGGCCCTCAACTACCTGTGGCTGGGCGTGGCAGGCTTTCAGAAAGACAATGATGGCCGGCTGTCGCTGGCGGCACGCCTGTTACTGGCGCCTTATCTGGTCGGCGCCTGGATTAACTCACGGCTGTGGACCCGGCGGCGGCCCCATCCCGACGAGGTCTGCGATGGGGTCTCTATTGGCCGTCTACCGCTGCGGCAGATGCCCGCTGCCGACATGGCGCTGGTCGATCTGTGCGCTGAACTCTCGGCGCCCACACAGCGACGGGCCTACACCCCTGTGCCAGTGCTTGACCTGGCCGTGGCCTCGGCTACCGAGCTGCGCCAGGCAGCCGAGGCCATCGAACAGCATCGCCGCCACGGGCCGGTGCTGGTGTGCTGCGCCCTGGGGGTATCGCGCAGCGCCAGCGCCGTGGCCGCCTGGTTGCTCCTCAGCGGTCGGGCAGCCAGCGTCGATGACGCTATCTCGATCGTCAGGGGGGCTCGTCCCATCTGCGTGCTGCGAGCCCCCCACCGGCAAGCGCTGAAGGCGCTGGTCGAACGGGCCGACGAGACGACATACGAGACGCCATACGAGACGCCATACGAGACGCCATGGCCGTTAAACGAAAACGAAGATAAAGCCGGCACTGCCCTACGCGAGCCGAGCACCAGGCGGTGAGATGGGATCGTCAGATCTCCACATCGACATCCTGCTGGATATTCAGCACCGCGTGATTCGCTCCTTCGTAGACGTTAAATACCACGCCGTCGCGCTCCACCGTTGCATCGGTCGCCGACCACTGCTCGCCCACCAGACTGACACGATCCTGGGCATCACCGAAGATGAACAGCTCCTCGCCTCCGGCCACGTCGAGCACATCCTGAGCGCTGAGGGCCAGGCTGTGGTCCTGACCGATGACGCCCAGATCCACTGCCTCGACGTTTTGCACCCTGGAGACATCCAGCGGCTCATCCAGACGCAGCCTGACCACATCGAAGCCATTGAGCCCGTCGATGTTCACGCCACTGTAGAGCAGGATATCGTCTCCGGTCGTCGCCGCTACGCTGCGAATATCCAGTAGCGCCTGAGTCTGAAAGACCGGGGAGACGTCGTTGCCATCCACGCTCATCAGGCTGATATCCAGCATCACACTGCCGTTGGTCGCCTTCTGCACCAGCGACAGATCGTTCACCTGGCGCGCCCCCAGGCCCTCCAGGGTATAGCGATCAAGCTCGGCGTCGTAGGCAGCGGAAAGCAGACTGTCGGCGGCGAAGAACGAGGCATGTGGCCCTAGCCCCTCTAGCGTGAGCGTGACCGTCTCCGACCCATCCCGATCCAGCACGGCAACGTTCAAATTCAGGGGAATACGCTCGCCCTCGTCGCCGAAACTGAGCAGCGGCTCGGCACTGACCCGATCGGCCACGGGCTGTACCGAGGTCGTAAAGGACTCACGACTGATGAACGTATCCTCACCAAGACTCGCGATCGCCGTCAGCGACAGCTGATCTGCCCCCACCAGTTCACCACTCCACTGGGCAGGCGGCATGAGGCCGACAAAGCCGGGCAAGATGCCGCCTTCGCCCAGGATCCACCAGCCTCCCTGCCCAATGGCACTGACAGGACGGGCCGACGCCGCCGAATCCCCGGCCACCACCACCCAGCCATCAGGCACGTTCTCGACCAGCACGGCGGCAAGACTCTGGTTCGGGTCCAGCAAGGTCACCGTCAGCCCCGTCAGGGCTATCAGCGTGTCCTCCTCCCCGCTCAGGTCGGCAATACGGATCTCGGGGGGAGGCGGCGGTACATCGCCCACGGTGCTTGCGCTTAGCTCCACCACATTGTCGGCACCGGTTTCCCGCACGCCCCCCTCCACCGTCAGTCCTACCTGTCCCCAGGTGCCCCGGGCAGGTTGATAGACAATCTTCAGGGGAGCCTCCAGGCTCACCTCATCAAGGCGAAAGCGTCCATCGTCCTGGGCAATCAGCTCGCGTCCGTTGTACCACAGCGTGCCACCGGGAGTGCTCTGCCCGCTGGCATCCCTGACCTGATCCTCCTGCAGGCTGAGGTACAGCTGTCGTCCATCGATCTCGCCGTGGGGCGCATCGTCAGGCGTCGCCACGACAAGGGAGAACTCGATGCTCTGGGCGTCCTCGGCCACAGCGGCCACCAACTCCGTCTCGATGGCATCGGTGACCGGCGACACCGGCGGCACCAGGGCCAGGCTTGCTGAGCTCAGCTGCCCGGAGGGTGAGCGAACGGTCAGTCTGGCATCGACGCTGAACATGGCGTTGTTATCGTTGCTGTTCGGCGGCGCGGTCAGCGTGATCGATGCCAGCAGTTCATCCAGGGCATTCGGGCCGCTGTTGGGCACGCTGGCAAACCACACCTGTTGCCCGCCGATGTTGCTTAGTTGCATACCCGTCACCAGGGTCTCCTCGGGCAGCCCCGAGAGCGTGAGGGTCAGCGTGCTATCAGTGCCAGCACCTAAGACCTGGCCGCTGACCAGCTCGCTGAGCGACGCCGGCGTATCTTCACTCAGCGCCACGCCCCGGTCCTCCAAGTCGATGCTGACCTGGCCCCCGCCGATGCCCCCTCCACCTGCACCCAGGGTCGTCAGCGACCATTCGGTGCTGGCACTCTGCAGCGCTACCTCGATGCCGGCATCCTGGGTCACCGCCGTGATGGTGATCGGCTGAGCCTGGTCATCGTCGTGCAGGCCGCCTTCAAGCACCGTGAAGACCAGTTCATGGGTCAGCTCGGCGCCCTGGAAACTCTGGGAGGATGGCAGCAGCACCTTCCAATGCCCGCCGCTGTCGGTGCCGGCTCCCGGCAACACACCGACGAACTCGGCGCCTTCCACCACCACGCCTTCGGGCACCCCCGCCACCAGCAACTCCACCAATGACTCGCTGCCATCCTCATCGGCCAGGCCAGCGGCATTGGCATCCAGGGATTGGCCCACCCTCAGCGTGATCCGGACGCTATCCCCAGTCGCCGCCGTGACCTGGGTAGCGCTGATATCGGCCTGACTTCCTGCGCTATTGGCAATCGCCGCGATGTTGATGGTGGGCAGGTCGGTGATGGCCTGGAAGGCAATATGATGGATGGCGTCGATCGGTGCGGAGGTGGTGTTTGCCAGGTTACCCTCGAAGCCGTCATTGGGGCTGTCGGTGACCTGATAGCGCACCCGGATGTCGACTCCCGCATCGCCCAGGTTGGGGTCTCCCAGCACACGCACGCTGTCCCAGGCGCCGTTGATCAGCTTGATGTAGTCGCCTTCGTCGATAACGTCTGGCCCCTCCAGACCGAGCACGGTCAGCGGTGCCGCCGCCAGGTCGGCCGCATTCAGCCATACCGCCGAGATGACTTCGTTGAGGTCATCGTTCTGGGGCAGCAGCCCAAGATCCAGCAGCCCTGCCACATCTTCCACCAGCAGCGACGTGGTCTGCAGCAGCGCCTCGGGGCTCGGGGTCACCTCGAACGCGACGACCTCGACCACCTCCCGCGCGTTGCCGTCGTTCTCGGTCACCACCGACATCACATGCAACTCGACGCGACCGCTGAAGTTGGCGGGGCCGTCGATGGTGATACCCGCCAAAGAGGTGGCCACCCACACCCGCTGTTCTCCCAGCGTTCCAGGCGCCGTGAGCTCGACCGCCCCGGCCAGCGCAAAGTCAGCGTCAAGCCCGGTGATGCGGTAGGCCAGGGACTCGGAGTCGTCACGGTCGCCACTGGTGACCTGAATCAAGTCAGCCAGCACCGTCAACTGTGCACCGTCATCCAGCAGTTGTTCCGGCTGGCTGACCACCTGGGTGTCGATGTTCGGCCTGTCGGCCACGCCCCCCACCACCACCAGGATCGTCTGTGGGTCACCGATAAACTCGTCGACCCCGCCGCCAAAGGTGTCGACGCTGGTGGGCGTTACCTGAATCGAGAAGTTCTCGTTGCTGTCGGGTGGCGGCGTCAGCGTCAGCGGGCGCAGACTGTCGAAGTCGTCGATGACATGCTGGCCATCGCTGCCCCTAGCGACCACCTGGCCATCGTAGTGCAGCACCGCGCCTTGCGGCACGCCGGAAAAGGAGAGCCGGTAGGTCTCGGTGGGATCATCGCTCTGCGGGAACAGATCCAGGGCCACGGCCACATCTTCCGCCGTCGCCACCACAGGCTCAAAGCCCAGTGACACACGGTCGGCCTGGGGATCGTCCACCACGATGCCCTGCAACAGCGCCTCCCCCGAGACCGCGGTATCCAGATTGCCCTCGGCATCACGATCCACCGTTTTCGCCTGTACCCTCAACTGGAAGGTGCCCTTGCGATTCTCCGGCGCGCGAAATTCCAGCGACGAGAGAAACGCCACCGGGACCTCCACGGGACGGCCATCGAAGCTCACCTCCACCCACTGGCCCGCCCCATCGAGATAGCGAAAGCTCGACCCTTCCAGTCCCCCCGGTTGGCCCGCCACCCGCTCCGGCGTCAGCAGGGCGAAGGTTTCCTCGGACCCGTCAGCGTCTTGATTCGACCAGCCCTGGGCCAGGTCGAAATCCGCGTTGGTCAAGGCAAACCAGCCATCCTCGGCGACGGCATCGTCCGGCCCGTACACATGCCCTGCCGTCATGGTCAAATCGGGCAGCCCATCCTGGTCGGTGTCGCCCGCCCCCCCTGGTACAGGTGCGCCCACCGCCGAGGTGATCACTTCAGCCTTGGGGGATATGCTGGGCTTGAGCTCCAGCAGCGTGACCGATGAACTCTCGACGTCGGTGCCATGGATGCTGGCGACATCGCGGATGCCGACCTCGATCGCGATGGTCGGATCCGTGCTGTCGTGGGCAGGGCCAAGCAGGCTGTACTGACGGAAGTCACCATTGTCGACGTCCGTCGTGGGTAGGCTGAAGCCGTCGACGCCGTTGCCGGTATGCACCAGAACGCCCTGGGCATCGAAGATCTTCCAGCCAGTGGGCACGGAGGCAAGTCGTATCGAGGTGATCGACTCGCTGGTGATGGAGCCACCAGCATCGCTGCCATCGTTGTCACCCAGCCGTAGACCACTGAGGAAGGCAAAGGCCTGATCTTCTATACCGCTGGCGGCAAGCGTCGGGGTGTCGACCACCGGCAATACCACCAGGTCAAGGCTGACGCTATCCTGCTGTTGGGCAATCACCCCGGCGGGGCCATCGGCGTCGGTGTCCTGTCCCACCAGGATGACGGTGACGTCTTCGATGACCCCACTGAAGTCCGGTGGTGGCGTCACGCTGATGCTTGGAAAACCGCCGGTAGCGCTGCTCAATCCCGGAGCCGCAATGCTCACTTCGCCGCTATTGCCCCCGGTACCGTCCCCGACGGTGAGTCGGCGGCTGTCATCGACCACCACCACGCTGCCTGGCGGTAGCCCCTGAATCAGCAGCGTGCGCACTTCGCTGCCATCCAGATCGTCAAAGACCGCCTTGAGACGTGCGCTCAGATCAAGGCTTCCATCTTCATCGATCGTGAATTCACGATGGTCGGTGCCGTCATCAAAGGTCAGCGTCACGCCATCCGTCACTGCCTTGACCCCGACGTCGACCTTGACGCTGGTCGTCGCCCCGGCAACCCCCGCCAGGGGGGCGCCGGCATCATCGACCTCGAAGCTGGTGGCCGCCAGCGTCAACGAGAGATTCCCGCCATCGTGCTCCGCTGGCAGCACTTTCAAGCTCTCGAACTGCGCAGCGGTCAGCACCACATCGACGTCGGTATCTGCCAACGTGGACAGGTGCGCCCCCCCCTGGATCTTGATCGAGATCCCGCGCCCGTCCACTCCCAGGATGTCATCGGCGCCGTCAACCAGCAGCCTGGCACCCTGAGGTAGCCCCGACAGGGTGATCGCTCCCAGCCGTTCTGGAGAGTCAGCATCCGAGGAACCATTGAGGTCTCGATCATCCGTCGGAACCGGTAGCGTAAGGCCAAGGGCCACCGCGCTATCCTCGTCGGTCACCACACTGACCGCCTCCAGTGAGGGCGCATCCGCCACCGGTATGACCGTCACGTCGACGTCTACCGCGGTCACCCGACCACCTTCTGTAAAGGTGTAGCTGAAGCGGTCTGCACCACTGTAGTGACGATCCGGGATGTAGGTGATCTTGCCGTCTGCATCGATCGTGACCGCACCAAATTGCGGGGCCGCACTGATCGACAGCGTCCCTCCGGTGGCATTGGCCTGGGTGAACAGCGTCTGGCTGCCGTCTTCGACCACCGTCAGCTCAACGTCGCTTGCGATGACGTCATTGACCACGCTGACAGTGACACTATCCACCTCCCTGTCACCGTCGCTGTCGACCACCTGGAAAGGAAGATCGATCGCCAGCGTGTCTTGCGCCGCGGTGTGATCCAGGGGCTGTCTCAGGGTAAAGAGGTAGCCCCCCTTGGGATGCGCGCTGTCCGGCGATACCAGCCTGACGGTAAACACCTCAAAGGCGGCTCCGTTGCGGTCGTCGATTGCCACCGCTATCACTTCGCGGTCTGCGTTAGACAGGAAATAGCTCAACGCTTGGCCACTTGATGTCAGGTTGAGCGCTTCCAGTGCCGCCAGCGTATCGCCGGTGAAGCTCGCCTGGGTGCTGTCCTGGGCCACACGGATATCCAGGCTTTCCGACACCACCTGCCTGGCGCTGTCAGGCGCTGTACCAGACGGCAGGTGGCGCTCCTCAAGACGGCCGTCGACCGGTTCTCCAATGCTGTGACGCGTATCGTTCACTACGATGGTCTGCAAGGCAGCGGTGGAAAGGCTTCCATCACCATCCACCAGGAGGTAGTGGAAATCATCGTGGAGGATATCGCCGCTATCACCGGCGGTAGGTCGCGGATGGGCGGCGCTGTCCACCGACTGGTAGCTCCAGAATCCGTCGCTATCGACGCTCAGGTGCCCGTAGCGTGTGTCGACGCTTACGCTGCTGCCCGCCGCGATATCAGCCCGTGCGTCGTTGCCTTGACGATCCACGTAGAGAATACCGGCAACTCGCGCTTGATCAGCACCCTCGACATCATTGCCAAGCAGGTTGTCACCTGCCCTCAGCCCTTCGCCCTCGACGGTCACCAGTGGCGCGCCGCTGGCAGCGGAGGGGGTATCGTCGGTGATCAGAATATCGAGCACATCCTGGCGACTGTCTCCTGACCCATCCACCACGGTCAGCGCCAGGGAGTCCAGCACCTCTCCTGCGGAATGATCAACCGCCGCCGTTAGCTCGTAGCGATACGAGAGCTGGCCAGCAGACGTATCGTAGCCGGTGATGAATAGCCGCCCGTGGTTCATATCAATCACGATGGGATCACTGACACTGGCAGCGCTCAGTTGCGCTGGGGTCCGGATCTGTGTCTGGGCCTGGCTCTGGGCCTGGCTACCGAAAATCACCCTCGCCAGATTATCCACCGCTCCCGACCCCAGCGATATCACGCCGTCGATTCGATGGCTGCCATCTGCCAGGGATCCACTGTCGAGACCCGCTTCACTGACGCTGTTGTCTCCCGACACGGTGGGACCGTTGTCATCACTGATCACCAGCCCAGGACTATCGCTGAGCACCCTGATGGTCTGGTCGACCCCCGCCACCAGCCGCTCATAGCCGCCACCTTCGAGCGCGACGATACCCACCGTCCAAGCGGAACTGCTCTCGGTGCTGGCGCCCGCTCCCAGCGCTTCGCTGTGGTTTGGCGCCTGCAGGGTGACGGTAGCGCTGGTGGTGTTCTCGGCAATCAGCACCGATGTGCCATCGCTCAAGGTAATCTGCAAGGGGCCGCCACGGGGGGCGTCGTTGACGCTGAGAGTCACTTCCACGGCCCCGCCTTCGGCGACCTGGTCAGGCAGACGCAGTGACACCAGGGTGCTATCCAGGGTGTCATCGACCAGGGTGGTGACGGTGGCGGTATCGACTACCAGGGTTTCGAGGCTGCCTGGGCTGCCAGCCTGGTCCTGTTCGGCCGAAAGGATGCGATTGACGACCGTACCAGCGTCCACGTACACATCGTCCGCGGGCGCCGCCACGCTCAGCGAGACCGTGGCCTGGCCCGGAGCCAGCGTCAGCGTTTCGCCATTGGCCAGGGTGACGTTGATCGCCGTTGTCGCGGCGCGCAGTTGGCCCTCGGCATCCCGTAGCTCCAGGCTATAGGTAATGGTTTCCCCTTCTTCGACCCGCGCGCTGGCCGTAAGCAGCAAGTGACGTGGATCGCTATCGTCGGTGACCAGGGCACTGGCGGTACTGCTGGTATCGACCCGATCAAATCCCGTGGGGGACACCGCGGTCAGACGAATGATCTGATCGTTACTGCCTTGAATCACGTCATCGTCGTCACGACTGGCCACCTGGGTGCTGCCCTGCTGCTGGCCTTCGACAATGGTGATGGTCGAACCATCATTCAGCGTCAGCACGATGTCACGATCCAGGACATTGTCGATAGTGGCGGTCACGGTGATAGGCTCGCCCTCGATCACTGGCCCGCTGGCGCTGAGCGCGATGCCCAGCACCACCGGCGCAGCATCACTGGCGCTGGCGGTATTGCCTGCCGCATCCACCACCGTCGCCGCGACAAGGACGTCAGTCTGGCCGACGGGCACGGGCACGCCGAGCTCAATCCCTTCGGCCAGATCAATCTCGGTCACGGGACGCCTCAGCAGCAGCGTGCCGTTGCCATCGACCACGCTAAGGATATCGCCCACAGCGGTCTGGGCGGTCAGCGCTATCGTCGCCGTGACCTGACCATCACCCCCAATCTCACCCTGGCTGAAGGCCCCGTCGTCACCGTGACCTGTCAGCGCGACCTCGACTCCAGGCACTTGAGCCTCCACCGCCTTGCTGTCCTGGTCGCGGCCGCGATTGCTGGAGGGATCCGTCACGTTGGCGGTCACGCTGACGCTGTCGCTACCGGGGATGACCGGCACCGTGACCTCGACACCATTGATCAGGTCCAGCGCCGTGACGGTGCGTTCAAGCAGCAGCTCTCCCTGTGCATCGGTGACCTCGAGTCTGTCGCCCACCTCGGTTCCAGGACCCAGCGTGACCACCGCCACCACACTATTGTCGCTGCCGATCTCACGCTGGTTATAGATCCCGTCCTCGCCGGCACCCAGCAGGGTCACCGTCACCGTGGGTGCCTGGAGGTCAAGGGGCCTGGCGTCACTGTCACTGGCGGTGTCACCGTCGGCCGCCAGCAGGGTCGCTTGAACACTGACGTCAGACACGCCGCCGGTGGGCACTTCGAGCTCCAGCCCACCAGCAATGTCAACCGCGGTCAGCAGTCGATCCAGCAGCACCCGGCCGACACCATCGACCACCAGCAGGCGATCGCCCACCGCAGCGTCCCCGCCCAGCACCACCCTGGCGGTCACGCTATTGTCCGCACCAATCTCGTTCTGCGAGTAGACGCCTTCAGGCCCCGCCCCCAAGAGGCTCACGCTGACGCTGGGTGGCGGATCGACCGGGGCGCCATCGAGATCTATCGCGCCATCGGGGATTGGCTCATCGTCATCAGTCGTCGCTTGATCAAACGCAAAGGCTAGCGGGTCCACCGACTCGACGATGCGCAAAAGACGCACGAAGGGGTGCCCCTCATTCCCTGCGCCCACGCTGAGTCCTGGACCGCTGGCCGGTGGTTCGGACTCAAGAGTCGCCAACAGCGCGTCAAGGGTATCGCTGTCGATCACCACGTCTGCCACCCCTGCGGACACCGCCAACTGACCACTAGCAGCGCCAGCACTAAATTCATCGCTGTCGCCAACAGCGTCAACGCTTTCCGCGGCTTGCACATCGACGCTTGGCTGCCGCGGTTCATCCTCTATTCCAGTGTGGTCTGGCGAGCCCTGCACATCCCTGTTGGCCGCGTCGCCCAATGCCTCGACACTGGACAACAGGGCCAGCATCTTGGCCACTTCCAGTCTGTCACTCGGATCCACCGCCCACCTCAGCGTGGGAGCATCTTCCAGCACCAGGGTCGAAGGAGTACTTGCCGAAAGCACACTCGACGTCGACACCCATTCCCCTGATGTCAACCGATGGGGCTGTCCTGACTCATCGCGGACCCAGATCTCACCGTTGACTTCGACAATTCTTCCCAAGGCACCCATGACGCCCCTCCTGCAAAGGGAAAGCCCGTCCCACCTCTGTCGCCCGACCGCGCGCTTCGCCTCCCCACCACTGCGTCACTAGCAACAGTCGAAGAGGGCATTGCGCCACTGGCCGGCCTTTGCAACGGCGATCAACGCCTGATAAGGACCACATCGCGAAGTGATAAGAAGTGATAACGATGGAGGAATGGCCGAGAAAAGCGCTGGCAGCGCCATCGACCATTGCCTCGACCGAAGATCCGTGCAGGACCCCTTCTGTACGACGTTGACTGTGTTGCATAAGGCCTTGAGCGATAGACAAGATCGGATTTCGATAAATAACGAGGGACGTCAACGCGATAGTTTAAGATTGTTATAGGCGTCGACCCTCGACTCACTCGCAGGCGTAGGGGCACATCATTGACCTGATATAGTGAAGCACCATCATCTAACTCATGAGAAATAACAACATACTATGAGTATGAAATGCCTCACCAAAAAAATAAGAGAGCTGCATGTTTCTACCTCTTAATGGCTAGCATCTTGATCATCATTTAGCCAGCATACTCATCATTCTCTTGAAAATACTGGCCGCAGAAAAAGTAAGCACCAGAGGCAATAACACACTCCCTCCTTTGCGCAATGTCTAACCACTAGAGGTGTTAGACAAAACAGATATTGCGAATAATTGCATATAAAAACATTCTGCTTTATCGATTTTCTGCTGACCGACCTATCCACTAACTGACTAACATTTCCCACGCTTCCATTGAGATGAAAAGGTGCCATCGAAGCACCGTTTACTACCTCTTCTGAGTGCCCATGAGTTACGAGGTACGGTAGATGACAGGGACACACGCCAACGACCTGAGGCCCATGACAGCGGTTCAGATGCAAACAAGGGGTCGACATGGAGTGGCATCAAAAAGAAGGCCCACTACCGAGGTAGTGGGCCTATCAGGCGGGATCGCTGAGGCGATACGGGCTATTCGTAAGCCATCTGCTCGAGCTCCCGTCCGCGGGTTTCCTTGACCCACTTCATCACGAACACCACCGAACAGGCGGCGAAGAAGGCGTAGACCCCATAGGCGCCGGCAAGGCCAATACCGCCAAGCATGATCGGGAAGGTCATGGTGATCGAGAAGTTGGCCAGCCACTGGAACAGTCCAGCCACCGCCAGCCCAGAGCCACGCACCTGATTGGGGAACATCTCGCCAAGCATGACCCACATGACCGGCCCCCAGGAGAGATTGAAGAACAGTACATAGGCGTTGGCGGCGAGCAAGGCGACGATCCCCATATCCCCGGCCAGTGACAGACGGCCATCCACCATCGTGGCCGTCGAGAAGGCGTAGGCCACCAGGCACAGGGTCAACGCCATGCCCACCGATCCCGCCCACAAAAGCGGCTTGCGTCCAATTCGATCGATCAGCGCGATGGCGATCAGACAGGCGCCGATGGACACCGCACCGCTGATCACATTGATCAACAGAGCATCCCCTTCGGAGAAGCCCACCGCCTGCCACAGCACCGCACCGTAATAGAAGACCACATTGATGCCGACCAGCTGCTGAAACACCGCCAGCCCTATACCAACCCACACGATGCCGTGGACTCGCCCCGTTGCCGAGTTGACCAAGTCCCGCAGACTGGGGCTGTGATCGGCCGCCAGCGACGCCCGGATATCCTCCGCCTTGGCGCGCCCTTCAGCCTCGCCCATCAACAGCCCGAGCACCCGTATCGCCTTGTCATCGCGACCGCGACTGATCAAGAAGCGCGGGCTCTCGGGGATCCCCAGCAGCGCCACCAGAAACACCGCGGCAGGCAGGATCTCGATCCAGAACATCCAGCGCCAGGCGTCGAACCCCAGCCACAGACTGGCAGTGGAAGCCCCGGCGAGGTTGGCCAGCAGGTAGTTGCTGAGAAAGGCGATGAACAGGCCGGAAATGATCGCCACCTGTTGAATGGTCGCCAAGCGCCCACGCCGGTCTGCCGGTGCGACCTCGCTGATATAGGCGGGGGTCATGACGCTGGCAGCGCCGACAGCCATGCCGCCCAGCACGCGATAGACAACGAACTCGAGGGAGCCGGTGGCCACGCCGGAGCCCCAGGCGCTGACCAGGAAGAACACCGCGGACACGATCAGCAGCGACTTGCGACCGAAGCGGTCGGCCAGGCGACCGGCAAAGAAGGCCCCAATGGCGCACCCCAACAGCATGGAGGCCACGTTAAAGCCGGTACCGACACTGTCAGAGCCAAAGGCACTCTGCAGGCCGTCGACGGTGCCATTGATGACACCACTGTCAAAGCCAAACAGGAAACCGCCGATGGCGGCGACACTGCAGATCGCCAGGATATAGCGTTGTCGCTTGAGTTCAGCGAGCTGGTCTGGCGTGGTGGTGGAAGGGTCGTTCATGGGTACTTCCTCGCATCTTGTTGTAGGTTGTGATGGAGCCCCGATACTGCTGGCATGGCTGGGGTCTCTACGGCTGGCTGCATTGGCTACAGCCAGCCGGCGTCGACCCAATAGTTGTGGGCGGTACATGCGGCTGCGGCGTCAGAGGCCAGGAACACCACCATGGCCGCTATATGGTGCGGCTGGATGCGCACCTTGAGCGCCTGTTCGGCAACGATCTGCGCCTCGTCTTCAGCGCTGTACCAGCGGGACTGCCGCTCGGTCTTGACGTTGCCGGGAATGACACAGTTCACTCGAATACCCTCTGCGCCCAGTTCGCTGGCCAGCGCCCTGGTCAGGCCTTCGATCCCGGCCTTGGCGGTCTCGTAAAGCGCTAGGCCTGGCTGGCCCAGGTGCCAGCTGATGGACCCCAGGTTGACGATCGACCCTCCGCCCCGTCGCGCCATTCCCGGCGCCACCGCCTGGCTGGCGAAGACCAGATGGCGAAGATTCACCGCCATGCGCTCATCGAAGTAGTCCGGAGTGATATCCGCCAGGCGATGGCGATCATCGTTGGCCGCATTGTTGACCAGCACATCGATGTCGCCAATCTGGCCAAGGACCCCCTTCAGCGCCTCGGTATCGGTGATATCACAGGCATGAAAGCTCACTCGCCCAGGGGTCCGCGCGGCCAGACGCTCGACCAGGGCCTCGGACGGGGCTTTGCGGATATCGAGAAAATGCACCTCGGCGCCCTGCTCGGCGAATGCCGTGACCAGACCTTCGCCAATGCCTGTGCCTCCGCCGCTCACGACCACTCTTTGGCCGGCAAGTCCCGGGTAGTAGGCAATACCGTCTGCTCTTTGCGTGTTGCTCATGTTGGTCCTCTGGTGCGGCTCGTCAGAGTGGAGGGCGATGCTGCTGACTCCCTGTCATCCGCCCCTTTGCTGCGCTCTTGCACGCGTCGTTCCGCCCTGCCCTGCGCGACGACAATGCGTAACGACAATGTGCATGAGCCTTCCGGCGACGTTGTGCGAGCCATTAGTTAATAGAACTTACTTAAAGCCGAGTCTTGTAGAATCCTCACTGGAGCGCCATTGCACTTATGTCGAACCTATCAGCAAACACTGCTGTATCGCGGCGGCGACGGATCTCATTCCGGGCGCTGGCCCCGGGCCGGAAACTCCAGTCAAGCACCGCGCCGACTGATACACTGACGCCAACAAAAACTGACGGTTAACAACCCGGATGCTCGCCATGACGACACGCCCCGCTGGAGACCTGGGGTTTCTTAAACAGCACAATCGCGCCTCGCTGCTGGAGCTCTTGCGGCAAACCCCGGGGCTGACCCGTGCCGAACTGGCACAACGCTCGAAGCTGACAAAGGTCACCGTGGGGGCGGCGGTGCAGGAATTGCTGGAACACGGATGGCTGTGGGAAGGCGCGCCGATTCGTGGCGGCAGCGGTAGACCCGGAAAGGCGCTGTCACTGCATCCTGGTCATCATGCGGTGCTGGGGCTGGAAATCGGCGTGCACGGCCTTCACGCGCTGGCCATCGACCTCTCCGGCGCCATTCTGGCGCAACGACATCAGCGCTTTTCCCCGTCGCAGCCCGATACGACTCTGGACACCCTGGCGGAGATGGTTCGCGAGCTGATCGACGACGCCCTTGGCACTCGCCAGCTGCTGGGCGTCGGACTGGCCGTGCCCGGCCCCACCTCGCCGCAACAGCACCGCCTCAGCCTTGCCCCCAACCTGGGCTGGCGAGATCTACCCCTGCTCGACATGTTGAAGCAACGACTGCCGGGCCTTGCCGGCATCTGGACCATGGACAACGAAGCCAAGGCCGCCGCCTTCGGCGAGCTGTATCTGGCACGATCATCGACCACTGACGAAACGCCGGCGTCACTGCTCTATGTCAGCGCCGGCACCGGCATCGGCAGTGGTCTGGTGGAAGACGGCTCTCCGCCCAGGGTGATTCGCGGCGTGCACGGGCTGGCCGGGGAAATTGGACACACGGTATTGGTACCGGATGGCAAGGCCTGCCACTGCGGCAACCGCGGCTGCGCGGAGACCCTGGTATCGGGTTGGGCGCTGCGCGACCGGCTGGCCATCGACGACCATACCGAGCTTCACCAGGGCATCGACCAGCATCCCGACCAGGCAACGGTGGCGGACTGCCTTGAGCAGGCCGGCAAGGCCCTCGGCCTGCTGCTGCTGAACCTCCACCACACCTTGAATCCAGGCCGCATCATCATTGGTGGCTCTCTGGTATCGCTGGGCCCGCGGCTGCTTGATCCCGCCCTCAGGTTCTTCGCCGATCATCAGAAGCATTTACTGCCCCAGGCCTCGACCGTGACGATCCAGGTTCTGGAAGATAGCCGCTCCATCGCCTCCAGAGGCATGGCAGCCCAGGTGCTGTGCCAGGCGTTGGCCCGTCATTATGATGTGACTGTCTCGGCCTAGTCCGCCCTAAGGAAACACTGCATAAATGACTGCGCCGCATAAAACAGCAGCCGCGGCGCATAACACAGCAGCAACGGCGCCAGGCAAGGCAGGTCACTCGACAAACGGCTCGGTAACCCGGCGATGGCTCAACATCAAGGCGTCGGCCACCTGTTCCAGCGGCGCCAGATCCATGTCGCTGTCACCGGTTGTCAGCAGTTCGTGAAAATGCCGGTAGACGCCCAGATACTCCCGCTCAGGGGCATCGACAAGGGTCTCGCCATCGAGGGACAGCCGAGCGCCACCACGGGACAGCACAAGACGGCCCGCCGTGGTGGCGAAGGTCATTTCCCAGCAAGGGGGATCTTCATGACGAAAATCGAAGTCGGCGCTGACGGCTGTCTCCGTCAAGGTCCGCCAGTGCAGACGCGCTGCGATGGGCGTCTGGGCGTTGACCGGTATCTCGAGCTCGCCCTGGACCAGCAGCAAAGGGTCCGACACTAGACAGGTGAGTATCGACAGCGCGTTGATCCCAGGGTCGAACACCCCCATGCCGCCGGCCTCCCACAGCCACGGCTGGCCCGGGTGCCAGACCCTGACATCCTCGTGCCAGCGGATGTCCACCCGCTCGATATGCTGCTCGGCTAGCCATTCCCGCGCCCTGGCGATGCCAGGCGCATAACGGGAATGCCAGGCAGCAAACAGCACCTGGCCGCGTGCTTCAGCCTCCGCCTTCAACTGACGGGTTTCGGCCAGAGTGGCTCCCGGCGGCTTCTCCAGCAGCACCGCCTTACCCGCCGCCAGCGCTTGGCGGGCCAACCGATGGCGCAAATGGGCCGGGGTGCAGATGGCGACCGCATCAATGCCCGAATCTGCCTCCAGCATGGCGCCGAGGTCAGCATAGCCAGGGATGCCCTCCAACCGAGCGTGAGGGTCGGCGCTGGCGACCAGTTCAAGTCCCGGCGTGGCGGCAATCGCCGCCACATGCTGATCCCTGACGATCTTGCCGGCGCCTACCACGCCAAGTCGGAAGTGCCCCATGGCTGACTCCTGCAGCGGAGGCCAATGCCTCCGCGTGGGTGAAAAGCCGCTCAGCATACGCCATGGCAGGCGCGACTCGCCAGTCAGCTATCACCCTCGCGGGCAACCACACCCTCAATGATTGTCCCTGGGCGGACTCTGGCGCGCCACATCTCGATAGGCATCGGCACCGCGCAGGGTCATGCCACGGTCCAGCGGTTCGATCAGGGTCCGCTGAATTTCCTGCCAGGGGGTCTGGTGACGCGGATAGGGATAGCCACCGTTGGCCTCAAGCTGCTGGCGTCGTGCGGCCAGCTCCTGCTCATCCACCATCAGCCGGACCTCGCAGCGTGCCAGATCCACCCGCAGGCGATCCCCTGTCTGGACCAGTGCCAGTGGGCCGCCGGTAGCCGCTTCCGGCGAGGCATTGAGGATCGATGGCGAGCCCGATGTGCCTGACTGTCGCCCGTCACCCAGGCATGGCAGGGAATCGATACCCTGGCGAATCAAGGCCTCGGGCGGCTGCATATTGACCACCTCGGCGCCGCCAGGATGCCCCACTGGACCGGCGCCGCGCATGATCAGGATGGTGTTGGCATCAATCTCGAGCGCTGGGTCATCGATCCGCGCGTGATAATCCTCCGAGCCATCGAAAACCACCACCCGGCCCTCGAAGGCCTCGGGATCGTCGGGATTCTCGAGAAAGCGACGGCGGAAATCCGGCGAGATGACGCTGGTCTTCATCAGCGCCGAATCAAACAGGTTGCCCTTCAGGTTCAAGAAGCCGGCATGCTGGACCAGCGGATTATCGAAGCGGCGGATGACCTCCTCGTCCAGCGTTTGCTGGCCGCTGACATTATCG
Source organism: Halomonas litopenaei (assembly GCF_017303055.1). Taxonomy (GTDB): domain Bacteria; phylum Pseudomonadota; class Gammaproteobacteria; order Pseudomonadales; family Halomonadaceae; genus Halomonas; species Halomonas litopenaei_A. The sequence goes on from NZ_JAEKJT010000002.1 coordinate 98,567, forward strand.
GCTAGGCACTGTCCGTTGATAGTCAGCGCCTCACCGTGCAGCAGGCCGCGATCCAGCAGCTCGCGCTGAACCGCAGGCACGCCGCCGGCGCGATGGAACTCCTCACCCAGGTACGCCCCTGCCGGCATCACGTTGGCCAGCAGCGGCACCTGGTGACCAAGACGCTGCCAGTCGTCATTGTCGAGCTCGACACCAGCATGGCGGGCGATGGCATTGACGTGAATTGGCGCGTTGGATGAGCCTCCCAGCGCCGAGCACACCACCACGGCATTCTCGAACGCCTGGCGAGTCAGGATATCCAGCGGACGCAGGTCTTCCCAGACCATCTCCACTGCCCGCTCGCCGGTCTGATAGGCCACCATGGAGCGTTCCTTGTAGGGCCCTGGGATCATCGCCGATCCCGGCAGGCTCATGCCCAGTGCCTCGGCCATGGAGTTCATGGTAGATGCGGTACCCATGGTGTTGCAGTGCCCCACCGAAGGCGCCGAATCGGTGGCCCGAGCCAGGAACTCGGTGTAGTCGATGTCACCTGCGGCCAGACGCTTTCTCAACTCCCAGATGATGGTGCCCGATCCCACCCGCTCGTTGCCCCGCCAACCGTTGAGCATGGGGCCGCCGGACAGCACGATAGCGGGAATGTTCACGGTGGCTGCGGCCATCAGGCAGGCCGGGGTGGTCTTGTCGCAGCCAGTGGTCAGCACCACCCCGTCCAGCGGGTAGCCATGCAGCACTTCCACCAGCCCCAGATAGGCCAAATTGCGGTCCAGGGCAGCGGTGGGCCTGCGCACGTTCTCGTGAATCGGGTGCAGCGGGAATTCGAACGGCACCCCGCCGGCGGCGCGAATGCCATCCTTGACGCGCTTGACCAGCTCGATGTGGTGGCGGTTGCAGGGGGTAAGATCCGAGCCAGACTGGGCGATCCCGATGATCGGCTTGCCCGAGGTCAGCTCATCGAGGGTGACCCCATAGTTCATGTAGCGCTCGATGCACAGCGCCGTGGTGCCCGGATGATCAGGGTTGTCGAACCACCAGCGCGAACGCAGCTGGTCGGGGGTCAGACGTGGACGATGGGACATGACAGCAGCTCCTGCCAAGGCCGGTGGCGCACCACCGGCCAAAGATGAATGTGGGCCCTTGTTGGTGCTTGCCTCAGTGGGAGTGACGCGGCACCTCGGCGCCACGGCAGCCCACCAGGAAGTCAAAGTCACAGCCCTCATCGGCCTGCAGCACGTGCTCGATATAGAGCTGGCGATAACCGCCGGTTGAGGCGATCTCGCGCGACGCCGCGGTGGGATCGCTGGCCGCCAGCCGGCGGCTGAGCTCTTCCTCGCTGACATCCAGGTGCAGACGGCCTTCGTAGGCATCCAGCTCGACCCAGTCACCGTTTTCCACGGCGGCCAGGGGGCCACCGGCAGCGGCTTCCGGCGCCACGTGGAGCACCACGGTACCGTAGGCGGTGCCGCTCATGCGTGCGTCCGAGATACGCACCATATCAGTAACGCCCTGGGCCAACAGCTTGGAGGGTAGCCCCATGTTGCCGACTTCCGCCATGCCGTGATAGCCCTTGGGACCGCAGTGCTTCATGACCAGAACACTGCTGGCGTCCACCTCCAGGTCCGGGTCGTTGATGCGCGCCTTGTAGTCATCGAAATTCTCGAATACCACGGCGCGGCCCCGGTGGCGCATCAGTTCAGGGCTGGCAGCGGAAGGCTTGAGCACCGCGCCCTTGGGCGCCAGGTTGCCACGCAATACGCACATGCCGCCATCATCGACAAGGGGGTTGTCCAGGGCGCGAATGACCTGATCGTTATACAGAGGCGCATCCTGAACGTTCTCCCACAGGGTCCTGCCGTTGACCGTCAGTGCCGACTTGTGGGGAAGACGGTCTGCCTCGCCCAGGCGGCGCAGCACGGCGGGCAAGCCACCCGCATAGTAGAACTCTTCCATCAGGAAACGGCCCGATGGCTGCAGATCGACAATGGTCGGGGTGCCGCGACCGACTCGGTTCCAGTCATCCAGCGCAAGCTCGACCCCCATGCGCCCGGCGATGGCCTTCAAGTGGATCACCGCGTTGGTGGAACCGCCGATGGCCGCATTGGTACGGATGGCGTTCTCGAAGGCCTCCTTGGTCAACACCTTGGACAGCTTGAGGTCTTCCTTGACCATATCGACGATGCGGTTGCCGGACAGGTGGGCCAACACGTAGCGACGCGAGTCCACCGCCGGGATAGCGGCATTGTGAGGCAGCGAAACGCCCAGAGATTCTGCCATGCAGGCCATGGTGGAGGCCGTGCCCATGGTGTTGCAGGTACCAGCCGAACGGGACATGCCCGCCTCCGCCGCCATGAAGTCGTGCATCGAGATCTTGCCGGCCTTGACCTCTTCCGATAGCTGCCAGACCACGGTACCGGAACCGATATCGCGTCCCTTGTGCTTGCCGTTGAGCATGGGCCCACCGGTCACCACGATGGCGGGAATATCACAGCTCGCCGCCCCCATCAGCAGCGCAGGCGTGGTCTTGTCACAGCCCGTCAGCAGCACCACCCCGTCGATGGGGTTGCCGCGAATCGCTTCCTCCACGTCCATGCTCGCCAGGTTACGGGTAAACATGGCCGTCGGGCGCAGGTTCGACTCGCCATTGGAGAACACCGGAAACTCCACCGGATAGCCACCCGCTTCCAGCACGCCCTTCTTGACGTGTTCCGCCAGCTTGCGGAAATGCGCATTGCACGGTGTCAGCTCGGAAAAGGTATTGCAGATCCCGATGATCGGACGGCCATCAAACTCATGATCCGGAATCCCCTGGTTCTTCATCCAGCTGCGATACATGAAGCCGTTCTTGTCGGCGGTACCGAACCATTGATGGCTACGCAGCGAGACCTTGCTGTCGGAGGAGTCCGAACGGGTCGCCTGGTCGCCAGAGGCGTCGGTACAAGAGTCGGCAGGGAGATCCTGGTCGCGGTTGGCCATGGGTCGGTTCCTCGGGTCAGTCACGGATAGCAATAAGGGTGGTGGTGGCACTGGCGCCTGTTGCCGGCGAGTTCAGCGCGCACGACGACGGCTTCAACGGCTACGGCTCTGTCCGCAAAGCGCCTGTCGAAACAACAAGGGCGGTGACGAGACGAACGCTGTGCCGAGCCAAGGCGGCGTCGAGATAGACGACACCTTACGGAGCAGGGACGTCAAAGTACACACATACAAAAGTCTATGTTGAACATTTAAAGAGGGCGAGCAAGAATTGCCGCCACACCAATAACGATCACGCTCTCATCAGGGAGATCGACCATGTCAGCACCCCTCACGCTTTCTCGTCTGGCCGCCGCCGTCGGCGTCGCGACCCTCGCCATCGGCGCCGCGAGCACCGCTCAGGCGGCAGAATACGAGTGGACCTTCCAGGCGTCGGAGACCGCCGGCGAGCCCAGCTTCAAGATCAAGCAGGAGTGGGCAGAACGCATTCAGACCATGACCGATGGACGCGTCGCCATCGAGGTACTGCCGATCAACGCGGTGGTCGGCCCGACCGAGACCCTGCAAGCGGTCAGCTCCGGTATTCTTCAAGGCCACATGACCGATCCCAGCTACTTCTCGGGCCAGAACCCTGCTTTCGGCATGATCGGTAACCTGGTAGGCGCCTGGAACGACTCCTACGACTTTCTCGAGTTCATGCATAACGCTGGTGGCGAAGAGCTCTACAACGAGCTGGTCGAACCCTATGGCGCCCACCTGATCAGCGCGGCCACCTTTACCCTGGAGTCGATTCCCTCCACCGTGCCGATCGAGACCCTCGAGGATTTCCAGGGCCTCAAGATTCGCGCGCCCCAGGGCATGGTCTACAACATTTTCGAGCGCGTCGGCGCGACCCCGGTGAACCTGCCGGGCTCCGAGGTGTACACCGGCCTGGAGAAAGGCGTCATCGACGCGGCTGACTCCACCGTGCTGTCGAACAACGACGCCCAGGGCCTGCACGCCTTTGCCCCCTACCCGCTGTATCCCGGCTTCCACTCCATGCCGATGATTGCGGTATCACTGAACAAGGACATCTGGGACGGCCTGCCGGACGATCTCAAGACCACCCTGGAAACCGCCTTCGACGCCATGTCCTATGACCTGATCGCACGGCTCAAGGCCCAGGACATCGAGACCCTGGCACGTCTTCAGGCCGACCCCGAGGTGCACCCCTTCGACCTGCCGGATAGCGAGCGCAAGGCGTTCCGTCAGGCTGCCGAACAGGAATGGCAGGAGTGGTCAGGCAAGAACGAGATGACCCAGAAGATCTACGACTCGGTCACCGCCTTCCTGACCGCCCGCGGCCAGCTGTAAACGGCGAGCCCTGGCACAACGCCAGGACCTCACCTCCACCCACCCTTGCGGCGGTGCCACGGCACCGCCCCCTCATTTCCGGATCGTGCCCTGGTGCGATCCTCAAGCCGTCGAGGAAGTCCCATGACAGACCTGCCGGGACAGGACGCCGACAAGGCGCCCGAACGCGCACCCGACGTGGTGCGCAGCCGCTTTGACCAGGGCGTGGTCAAGGTCGCTCAGCTGGCCGCTTGGCTGGTGTTCATCGCCATGGCCATCAGCGTGTATGAAGTCATCATGCGCTATGGCTTCGGCTCGCCCACCTCCTGGGTGCACGA
>NZ_JAEKJT010000003.1 GCF_017303055.1 Halomonas litopenaei
CGGTGAGATCGTATTGGCGGGCCACCTCAGCTGCTGTGGTCTTGCCCTTGAAGATGTCCATGACCACGGAGGCCTTGCGCTTCGCGGTCCATCGCTTGATGGGGTTGTCGTCAGTCATTTTGTCCTCCTGATGGCTGCACTATAGCCTGTGCAGTTCGGGAGGGGGTCACTTCAGATGCGTTCACGAAGTGTTGAAATCAACTTTTTTGGGGCCCACATCCAAGTTGCAAGGGCAATGATGATGTAAAGCAGCCATGACGGCAGCATCACAAGAGTCTTTGCAATTAAGGCCGCAAGATCACCCTTATAGGCCAACTTAGGTACACGACTTGTTATTTTTACAAACTTAATGGGACCCGTCGTGTCGAGAATTTTCAGCCCCGTTTGGCCGAAGGTAGCAGCAAGTAGAATAGTTTTCTTTCCTAATGTTCCGGCTCTTTGCGCAATGTCGATAGCAGTGTTACCGCCAATTCTATAAAGTGTGGCGCTGTCCCGACCAAATATCTCTGTGAATCTCGCTGCTCGGTGTAGGTCATTAGCGTCCTTGGTTTTACTTAGTAGGTTCAACCCACCTCGCGTTCTGGCGAGGCTGTTAATATTTTCAAGCATACCGCCAAGCTGGCCGAGGCTTCTCGATTGCCGTGCACTAACTGCAGCCTTTATGATTTCATCGCCTAACCAAGAAGGCAGTTTTCCAAGCCTTCGAGCGGCCTTAAGAGTTAGTATGCTACTCTTAGCAACGGTAGTTCCTGCGAGTGCGGGGACCCCGGCGCCTACGGTCGCAGCGGCTCCCAATCCGCTTACAATTTGTGCAGATGAAGCTAAAATGCCTAAGGAGGCCAGAGCCACCATTATCTCATCCACATCTTCGCCCTGTGCGTAATTAACACCTTGATTGACCAGGTCACGAGCGTCTCCAATCACTATAAAGTCGGATGCAACACTGACAGCTTGACCAATGGTTTCGTCACTTGTTCCTTGAAAGAGTCCCTCACTAACTTTGCTCAACTGGTAGCGCCAGTGACTGCGGTGTTCGTTGATTGCCTGGTAGAGTAACTGAGCGTCAGGGTTCTCGCTAACATAGTCATACTGCATAAAAAAACTCAGATATTCGCCGGCTTCCGCATAACGCTCGTCCATGACCATGTTACGGGTTTCTGGAAGAGGATCTATTCGTTGAAGTGCGATAACAGAAAGAGTTTTCTGTTGCCAGATAGTGCTAGCCGACACCAGCGCAAGTAGAAGAAATATTATTTTCAAACTAACTCTCACCATGGACCGATCAACCCTTATATAACAAGCAAACTTCAACATTCATTTCAAATCAAAAAAGTCATCATATAGCAGGAGGACGCCTCATTCTTTAAGTCCTTTTCTGCGTTACTTTTATTCAGCCGAACACATATTAAGTATTATTCAAATCATCCAGCCTCTTCACCAAATCCTCCGCCCTAAGATGCGTATACCACCGGAGCATCTGCATGGATTTGTGGCCGCTGATCGCAGCGACCTCCTGATCGGATAGCCCTGCTTCTACTAATCGACTGACAGCTTCATATCTTAAGTCATGAAAGCGAAAATCATCGAGCCTGGCCTGCTTCTTGGTCTGGTTCCAGAGCTGGGTGTAGGCGTAGGGGCCGCGCTTTCCGTCTCGGCCAGGCTCACCGAAGAACACCAGATCGCAACCGAGTGGGCGCACCGGGTTATTCAGCGCCTGCTTGAACACCTCGGTGGCGACCTGGGTTAGCGGTACCAGGCGAGCTTCGTTGTTCTTGGTGTCGGTGAGGCGCACCACACGGCGTTTCACGTCGACCTGGGAGCGCGTGAGGGTCAGGATTTCCGACGAGCGCATGCCCGTCTCCAAGGCAATTCTGGCAATCCAGGCCAGAATAGGGTTGCTGTGCTGCCGTAGTACGGCGAACAGGCGTCGCATTTTACAAGAACTTTGTCGTCAGGGCTCAGGCGCCACTTCTATCTCGCTGACGCTTAGCTCTCGACCTTACCAGAAGATCTCGTAGGTCAGGCCGAAGTCACGTTCCTGGATGACCACTGTGTAGAGATGGCCTGGCTCTCCAAAAGGCCAAGCAAGCTCCAAGCGCAAGATATTGGCGCTGATAGGCTGGCCACGATGACCAAGGCTGTTCAGGCGGGTGTCACAGAAGTTGGCAATCAGCTCCGGCGTTAGGGCCGCGAGGGAGTACTTGCCCCAGTGCTCGATGAGCGTACTGGCCTTGTGGCGCTCGCTCTTCTGAGCTTTTCACAAGAGCTAAGTGGCTTCTTGGGGGGAGAACATCGGCTAGGACGCTGATCTGAATGGTGGGCCCAGTAGGACTTGAACCTACGACCAAGGGATTATGAGTTCTCTTTTAAAACAATAAGTTACTGACAAAAAAGGAAAAGCAACCGTAATCAAGCGAAAGGTACAGTTCTTTGGAATCAGTAAGTTAGCGAAGATTAAGGATAGCACACGAAGCTGGAGTGTGTACCTCTGCTGTACCTTTTCAGGGCTGGTGCGAGTGGATGCATGGCACACCATCTGTGCTATCCTGTGATCACCATGTAACACATGAGGATGGTGTCATGAGCGATGCTACCTTCACCTTTCGGGTCGATGAAGGCCTGAAAGCAGAATTTGCCAGTGCAGCCAAGGCCCACGACCGCACTGGAGCACAGCTTCTGCGCGACTTTATGCGTAACTATGTGGCGCAGCAGCAGGAGGCGCAGGGTTATGACGCTTGGCTGATTGCCAAGGTGGAGCAATCACGGGCTTCTGCCAATGCAGGCAACATGATCCCTGCCGCCGATGTTGAAGCCAGGTTTGCTGCCCGCCGTGCGGCTACCCGTGCTCGTCTGGCGAAATCTAAATGATGGAGCTGGCCTGGACGCCTGAGGCGATGCAGGATCGTGACGACATTTACGAGTACATAGAGCCAGAGAATCCGCTGGCAGCCTTGACGCTGGATGAACTGTTTTCAGAGAAGGCGGCACAGCTGGTAGGCCACCCTGACAGTGGACGGCCTGGCCGTGCTCCTGGATCCCGAGAGCTGGTTGTTCACCCCAGCTATATGTTGGTCTATGACGTTGTGGGGATTCAGGTGCGGGTACTGAGTGTGGTGCACACAGCTCGCCAGTGGCCGCCTTCTCTGGGATAAAAACTAACAGAGAACCATGCTGGGCTCATGGGTTTCTCTCCTTATAACAACGAATGGGAACGACAGGGAGCCGTCAATGCATCGCGTTAGCTGCATTCATATTGAGAATTTCAGAGCTTGCCGAAATGTCACCTTGCCGCTGGACAGCTATACCCCGCTGGTAGGGCAGAACAATGCCGGGAAGTCCACGATACTGGAAGCCATTCGCTGGGTGTTGAAGCCAAGCAATCTAAAGTCCTCCGATTTTTATGACGAGGATAAACCTGTCTCCGTTGCAGCCTGTATTGATGGTATTGATTCCGAAGTACTGGATCGGATTCCCCATGACAGGCATCGTCAGGCAATTGAGCCTTACTGCAGGGATGGAAGGCTCTGGATTCGGGTCACCGCAGCCAACACTAGGTCTAAGGACCAGGAAGTCTGGAGTGTGGATGAATGCCCACAAGATGGCGTTCCCGAGCACTGGCAGGCCTACCCTACCGGACTCCCTCAAGCCGTCTCCGCCTTGTTACCTGAGCCGCTTCATGTGTTGGCCATGCATGATATTGGTGAAGATCTAGGCAAGGCCAAAACCGGAACAACGATCAAAGGGCTGCTGGATGAGATCATGAAGCCTTTGTTGGCGGCCCATGATGAGTTGAGCACCGCGCTCGACACCATTCGCAACGTACTGACCACAGATGGTGATCAGCGCTCCGATCACTTGCAGCAATTCGACACCAGTGCCACCGATGCGCTGGAAAATTTCTTCCCTGGTCTGGCGTTGGATCTGGATTTGCAGGTGGTAGACATTAAGGAGTTCTTCAAGGCGGGAGACTTGCACGTCACCGATACGGTCAGCGGTGACCGGCGCCGTTTTGATCAGATGGGTACTGGTGCCCAGCGTGCCATACAAATGGCCTTGATTCGCTATTTGGCGGATGTGCGTCGCGCTGAGGATGATCAGCTTTCCCGCCGACTGCTGCTGATTGATGAGCCAGAACTGTACTTGCATCCTCAAGGTGTGCGGCGGCTGCGCGAGGCCTTGAAGACGCTTTCAAGCGCAGGTTTTCAGGTGGTGTTTTCCACCCACTCCCCGCTTATGTTGAGCCGTGACAATGCGCCCAATACCGTGATTGTGGGTAATACGGTAGATGATGGTGTCACCGCTCGCAAGCCACTGAGTCAAGCTGTCCAGGACGCCATTGAAGACGCTGAGAGCCAGTCTCAAACCCTGTTTGAGCTGGGAAACCTGGTGGACATCTATTTTGCCGACCGGGTAGTTCTCTGCGAAGGGAAAACGGATCGAAGGCTGTTGCCACTGGCCTACGAGCGGCTTTACCAGCGTTCCCCCGACCTAGATCACATTGCGTTTGTTTCCGTTGGTGGTTGCAACAGCTTTGCCAAGGCGTTGTTCGTGCTGAGTGCGATGGATATTCGTGCTTGTGCCATAGCTGATCTGGACTTTGCCTATACCCACGCCAGACGAAGCGACCTACTGGAGCGTGATGGGGCTGATTTAACCGCCGCAAAGGCAGCCCTCAATCGGCTGCAACCCGAGCATGGTTTTACCCTGAATGGCAACGGGCTACCACAAAAGTGCAACCAGTGGAGCGCAGCGGATATTTGGGCCTGCTTTGCATTGGATGAGGAAGGCCAAGGCATTGCCCAAGGCAGCCATGAAGCGCTGAAAGCATCTCGGGTTTGGGCCTGGCCGCAAGGCTGCATCGAGCAGGTAACCGGCGCGGACGACAAAGGCGAAGACGCCATTATGGAACAGGAACAGCAGTTGCGTGTCATGAGCGCCGCAGAAATAGAACAGCAGATGCCCGCTTTCAAGGCGTGCTTCGATTGGATCAGGAGTCTTTAATGCCCACACTAGAATTTAAGGGTAAGCAGTTTGTCTATTCCCACCACCTTGGCGTGCCATTCCGTGAATTACAGGTGGTGCCGAACAAGTCCCTGCCCGCCGAAGGCAAAAAGCCTTCGCTGGATGACAACCTGATCATTCATGGCGATAACCTGGAAGCGCTCAAGGCGCTATTGCCCACCCATGCGGGCAAGGTGGATTGCATCTTTATCGACCCGCCCTACAACACCGGCAACGAAGGCTGGTGCTACAACGACAATGTACGCTCGCCGCTGATGAAGGAGTGGCTGAAGAAGTCGGCAAATCCGGTGGATAAGGAAGACTTGGAGCGGCATGACAAGTGGTTGTGTATGATGTGGCCGCGTATCAATCTTCTCCGAGAGTTACTATCGGATGATGGTAGTATTTGGATGACATTGGATGATAACGAGATCCACAGGGCTCGCGTATTGTTTGATGAGATCTTCGGAGAAGATAACTTTATATGTTGTGCTGCGTGGGAAAAGACTTATACACCCAAAAGTAACGGGCGTGTAATAAGCACGGACCATGATCATGTGCTCGCGTATTGCAAATCTGATAAGTTTATCGATCATGGCTGGAACTATCTGGACCGTAATGAAGAGCAACAAGGACGGTTCAAGAATCCTGATAATGATCCTAACGGGCCGTGGCGGACGTACCCACTAGATGTTCGAACAGAGAACAATGAGCGCCGTGAAAAGTATCGCTATCCAGTAACGCTTCCATCAGGACGAGTTGTTCGACCTGCTAAGGGTAGGCATTGGTCTCTTCCAGAGAAAGCTTTTGAAAAGCAGCGGGAAGATGGAGAGATATACTTTGGTAAAAATGGCGATGCCATGCCCACTAAGAAAGTGTATCTTGACAAGGATGAAGATAAAGGGGTGATAGCTCGCACTTGGTGGCCATACCAAGATGTTAAGGGAAACCAAGACGCGAAGAAACAGCTTCTGGCAATAATGGGAGACGGGAGCGATTTCATAACGCCAAAGCCATACCAGCTTATTCATAGAGTGCTAGAAATCTCGTCTGATCGTGATTCTATAGTTTTAGATTCCTTTGCAGGTTCAGGAACAACCGCTCATGCAGTACTTGAAGCAAATAAGAAAGACAGTGGCAACCGCCGCTTTATCTTAGTCGAGTGTGAAGATTACGCAGATACCCTCACCGCAGAGCGCGTACGCCGGGTAATCAAGGGCTACCCCTATACCGGCACCCAACGTGAGGAACTACACAGGGAAAATATCACCTGGAGTACCTTCGAGAAAAAGCAATCCAAGGTGCTAGATCATATTGCCTCCATCGAAAACCTGCATGGTCACGAGTACGACAAGATCAAAAAACAGATCAAGGATGGAGTACTCACCGTGACAGGCGAGCGCCGGGTGGAGAAGGCCGCGCCTGGGCTGAGTGGCAGCTTTACCTACTGCACCCTGGGCGAGCCCATTGATATTGAAAGCCTGTTGACCGGCAAGGATATGCCTGGTTTCGAGGCGCTGGCCCGCTATGTGTTCTACACCGCCACCGGGCAGTCACTGGAGAAAGTCGGCCAACCCGCGCCCGATGGTTTGATTGGCGAGACCAAGCTGTTCCGGGTGCACCTGTTCTACCAGCCTGACAAGGAGTGGCTGCGCTCCAATGAGTCGGCATTGAATGCCGAACGGGTGGTGGCTATTGAGCAAGGCAACAAGGGTGGCAAGCGTGCCATTGTCTTTGCGGTGGCCAAGTTCATGAGCCAAAAGGAGCTCACCTCCCGGCGCATCGAGTTCTGCCAGTTGCCCTATGCCGTTCACCGGATTCTGGGGGACTGAGCATGGAGCTGAAGGAATACCAGCAAGGCGTACTCGGCAAGCTGGATCGCTACCTCACGGTGCTGGCCGAGCAGCGCGAAGAGGCGGAAGACTTCGTCGAGTTCCAGAAGAGTAAGGGTAAGGCCGCTACGTTGGGTGATTACTGCCGAGAGACTTGGGATCAACTCAATACCGAGCGGTTGTTACCCTACCTCTACCAGAATGACAATCCGGTGGTGGCTCCCTACTTGTCGCGCCATGACGGGCTGGGTGGCTCGATTCCCAATATCTGCCTAAAGGTGCCCACGGGCGGCGGCAAGACGCTGCTGGCCACGGCGGCGCTTGAACGGGTGCAGACCGATTATTTCAAACGCCAGACGGGGCTGGTGCTGTGGGTAGTGCCATCGGAGGCGATTTATCGGCAAACCTGGAAGCAGTTAGCCAACCGGGAGCACCCTTACCGGCAGATGCTGGAACGTGCTTCCGGCGGGCGGGTGAAGCTATTGGAAAAGGGCGACGCTTTTACTCTCAAGGATGTGGAGGGCCAGTTATGTGTCATGCTGCTGATGCTGCCCTCGGCAGCCCGCAAGTCCAAGGAAACACTGCGGCTGTTCCGCGACAGCGGCCGCTTCACCTCTTTCTTCCCGCTGGAAGACGACAATGAAGCTATCGAGGCCCTGCTGCAACAGGTGCCCAACCTGGATCAGAATGACCTAGCTGATCTGGGATACGGTGACGGCGTTGTGCCGGGTTCCGTCTCAGTCAAGCAAAGTCTGGGCAATGTCTTGCGGCTGGTGCGCCCGGTGGTGGTTATTGACGAAGGTCACAAGGCCTATTCCGATACTGCCCGCGATACCCTGGCGGGCTTTAACCCGCGCTTTATCCTGGAACTCTCCGCAACGCCTAATACCAACGGTAAGCATCAATCCAATGTGCTAGTGAATGTGCCGGGAGCTGACCTCAAAGACGAGGAAATGATCAAGCTGCCGATCAATGTGATCAACGAGGGCAAGGGCGGCTGGAAGCACACGCTGTCTCTGGCTCATACCAAACAGCAGGAACTGGAACAGGCAGGGCTGGCGTTCCAGAACGAATCTGGCCGCTATATTCGCCCCATCGTGCTGGTTCGTGTGGAGCGTACCGGCAAGGAGCAGCGTGACGCCGGGTTTGTGCACGCCGAGGATGCCCGCGAATACCTACGTGACCAACTCGGAGTGAAGGACGGGCATATCCGCCTCAAGACCTCCAGCGATGATGAGCTAGCAGATGAAGACCTGCTTTCACCCACCTCGCCGGTACGCTTCATTATCACCAAAGACGCGCTGCGGGAAGGTTGGGACTGCCCCTTTGCTTATGTGTTGGCGGTCTTGTCCCGTACCACTGCCACCACGGCACTGACCCAGATGATCGGGCGCGTATTGCGTCAGCCTCATGCTCGGGCAACTGGGGTAGAAGTACTGGACGAGTGTTACGTCTTCACCTTCGATCAGGATGTGACAGAAGCCGTCAATGGTGTGCGCAAGGGGCTGGAAGATGAAGGCATGGCTGACCTGGCTTCCAGCGTCAAGGCCGTTGATCCAAACAGTGGGCAGGCCCGCAATATGCGCCGGGAGACCATCAACCGGAATAGTAAATTTTCCGGGCTGCCACCGATCTTCTTGCCACGTGTTTTGCATCAGGACGTCAGTATCCCAGACAGCTATCGCCCCCTGGATTATGAGAGAGATGTGCTAGGTGCCCTGGATTGGGAGGCCTTGCAGTTTCTGGCCGCTGACAAGGCCGCTATGGATAGCGACAAGCTGCAACGCACGGTAGCCCGTGTCACCCTCGACCGGAAAGCGAAAGATGCCGGGCAAACGGTGTTTGATCTGGAACAGGAAGAGATTGACGTAATACCAGAGGAAGGACTGGATGCTCCCTATCTAGTACGCCAGTTGTTGGATGTAGTACCTAATCCCTGGCAGGGCATGCGTTTGCTGGATGAAACCCTGGCCGCCTTGCGTGCCAAGGGTGTCACCGATGAACAGATATATGTCAATCGGCTCGATCTGGTGCAGTCCATGAAGGCAGATTTACGTGAGCAGGTAAACGCGATGGCGGAATCCTTGTTCCGCGCGAAGCTGGAAAGCGGCGAGATTGCCTTGCGGCTGGTATCGTCCAACGACCCGGCATTGAACTGGCAAATTGCCGAGACGTTGGAAATCGATGTATCCGATGTTGACCCACTGCTATACCGAAAAAATGGCGAACCACTGGAAAAGAGCCTGTTCGAGAAGGTCTATCAAAAGGAATTCAATGACCTGGAAAAGAACACAGCTTGGTATCTAGATGAAAACCAGTGCGTACACTGGTGGCACCGTATTGCCGTGAACCAGCGCTCCTATGGCTTGCAGGGCTGGCAGCGTCACCGGGTCTACCCAGACTTACTGGCCTGTGTGCATGGCACCGAAAATGGCAAATTCCGTTTCTCTGTGCTGGAAACCAAGGGCGACCACCTGAAAGGCAATGATGATACCGAGTACAAGCACAAGCTGTTTGAGCTGCTGACCCGTTATGCCGATGTAACCGCAGAGGTGGGCCAGCTTGAGCTTGAAGATCAGGGGGAGCCAGTTCGATTCCAGATGGTGATGGAAGGGGACTGGAAACAGACGGTCTCCGAGGCTTTAGGGTGATTCAGGAGTTTCGTCGGCTAAAATTCCATCGGCTCGGGTCGGTAGCCTGTCGCTGTGAATCTTAGCCGCTAAAACCATACCTCAATCGCCGGTTGCGGCGGGGCTTGGTGCATGAAGACGCTGGTTATGAAGCGGTGGAGAGAACTGCTCGTTGCGTTGTACAGACAACTTGCCTGCCAGTCCTCATCTACTATCGTTCGTCTTGATGATCCTGCGCCCTGCCCTCCTCTCTCCCCTGGCGCGTTTGGGCACGACGTTGTAACCGCGCCACGACCTTCTCCTGGAGCTCGTGGCGCTTGGTCTTCATCGACGGCATGGAACCCACAAAAGCCACGATGCGCTTGGCTAGCTTCTGATCCTCCGGGTCGTGGCTCTGGTTGAGGTCCTTCGCCGCCATCAGCCAGGCCTTGCGGACATAGGTCTGGCGCTCCTTGATACGATCCTCCCAGGGCCGCGGCTTCAGTGCTTTTCCGGCCCGCTGGTCGCGGAAGTCCTCGAGAACCTCCCGGACCTTCGCCTGGTCCACCTCTGGCGTCTGGCCTTTCTCGCGAATGTGGTGCACTGCTTGGCTGCCCCCCCTCTTGATCACGCCACGAGTGGCGCGTGGCGTCGCCTCGGCCTCCACCCCTCGGCGCTCCAGCTCGGCCGCGAAGGCCTCCCGCCACTTCTGCGGGTCGCCCTTCTTCACATTCAGCCGGCGCCCGTCATAGCCCAGACTCTTCACCGTCAGGTGGACGTGGGGGCTGTCCGTGTCGGTGTGCAGCGCCATGACATACTGATGATTCTGGCCAAACTGTCGTTTGGCGAACGCTCGAACGGCTTTCTTCACGTCACGCGGCTCAGTGCCGGCCGGCATGGACATGATGATGTTGGTGGTATCGCGGGTGTTCTTCCGGCGCTTGCCCTTATCCTGCGACCAGTCCTTGGCCAGGGCCCGTACCTCGTCTTTCCCATGGATCACGTCGCCGCGCTCGTCCTCGAGCTCCAGATTGCCGTTGCGGCTGATATAGTCCAGGTGGGACTGGACATGATCGGCTCCCTTGGCATTACCGGTGATCTTCACCATGACCTCAGGCGCATAGTTCACCACTCGCCGGGCACGCGCACGGTTGCCGGATCGTCCACCCTTGCTCTTGAGCGGGCCTTCCAGCAGGTCAGCAATCGTGTCGTCAGCCAGACTACCCATCTTTCCTCCTTCGGGTGGCCTTTAATGTGGCTTTCGCTTCCACCCCGCACCGTTCCAGCTCGGCCGCGAAGTCCTCCCGCCACTTCTGCGGGTCGCCCTTCGCCACATGCAACCGACGCCCATCATTGCCAAGATTCCGTACCGTGAGTTGGACATGCGGATTGTCGTTGTCCGTGTGCAGTGCCATGGCATACTGATAATTCTGACCAAACTGCCGCTTGGCGAACGCCTGGGAGGCCCTTTTTAGAGCCTGCGGCTCGGTTCCGGCCGGCATCGACAGAACGATATTGGTGGTATAACGAGAGTTCTTGCGCTGCCGACCTTGAAACCTCGACCAGTCTTTAGCCAAATCACGTACCATATCTTCCGTGAAAGAGAACTGGCCGCTTTCGTCCTCAAGCTCCACGGCTCCGTTCTTACTGATGCGAAGCAAATCGCTCTCAACTTGGTCCGCATCGTATGCATTACTGACTATCCGCACGATGACTTCCGGCTTATCCATCATCCCTCCATCGATTCATGTTCCTGGACAGCAGACTGGCCACCTGGTCCTTGTGCTGCTCAATTCTCTCGGCCAGCGCCTCGATGGCCTCCCGCTTAAGCTTGTCGCTCTCACGAAATTCGATGTTCAAAACCTTGACGACCTGGTTCAGATTTTTACCAATGGCACGCAATTCCCTGTTTGACTCCCGCAAGACGGCCACCTCGGCGTCCGTCAGCACGGGCTCTTGATACAGTTCAGCCATAACCATCGCCGTGATCCAACTGGTCCGGGTGGGATAGCCCTCCTCTTGAGCACGTTGTGCTAGCCAGCGTTCCTGAGTGGGCGATAGGCGGATGGTGAGCTTTCTCGATCTAGCTTCGTCCTCCTGATCGTCTGCCATTACAGTCGCAGCTCTACCGGCAACGCGCTGAATCATTCGCCGTAACATGTCCGCCTCTCGCAGGCCGTTAGCTTTGCAGAACTGCGTCCAGGTTTTCTTCTCAATTTCTGTCAGGCGTGCTTCGACTCTCGGCATAGTCCAGTTCTCTCCACCGCTGAGAGGCGGGCTAGGCAAGTTTGCCGGCATATGCCAGCACTTGCCGAATCCTGCCCTAGCCCTAAACCCATACTTTCTTTTCGTACGTAAGAAAAATGGCGGCTCCTCGGGCGAGGCTAGCAACTACAGGGATACGCGTTAGGCTTCGCCATTAGTAATACGCACGGACCCTTGAACACCTTTGGAACATTCAGAAATTTCGTGCGCACGAAAAGCTGCATGTGCTATTGGCTGCGTTGCCATCCTCAATCCCAAGGGCTTCGCCATTAGTAATACGCACGGACCTGTCTCAAACCTGCTCGTCGCTCAGGGCTGAGCCAGAGGCTTCGCCATTAGACATAGGGGAGGGACTTTGAACACTTTCGGTTGATCCGGCTCCCGGTGGTGAAGCTTCGGTTTCAGCACGCTCGCGCCGACGCCTAGCCATTTCAGCTTTCATCCAATGGCCGGCGTCACGCATCTCGGCCCGCAGGTCCTCGATCTCTTCGGGTGTCAAACGGTGATAGCTCATGATTGTCTCTCCCATGACGCATCTCGCCGCAACTGTGGATAGATCGCCGTGCGCCATCGCCATTGAAGGACGCACACGGCAATTCCCGCCGTGCAGACAAGCAGTGTTTTGATCGCATGAATATCACCAGCCAATGCATTCGAGACCACTCCAGGGAGTGCGGGTATCAAGGCCACAACCAGCAAGGCACCAATGAGTAACAGCACGCCAGATAGTCCCAGCTCTCCTAGACGTTTGATGCGCATCCAACGCGCACGCCAGGTGGCAAACCATTGTGATGGCATGTTCATCCTCCGGTTATCACATTGCCGGCACCAAAGCGCTTCTGATACGCCCGATAAGCCGATTTGGCGCCACGATACGGTGCTGCTGCAGCATTACCTGCGATACGCGTATCACGCTGGACACCACGGTATTGACGCCTGATCGCCGAGGGACGCATCGCGGACATAGCGGAACCTAGAGCGCCCTGAGTTGCCAATGCCACGCCACCGCCCAATGCAGAAGCAATGGCCGGCACCTGCTTCAGCACCAGGATGCCAAGGGCAAAAAAAGCAATCAGATACGCACTTGTGGTCATACTGGCCATGCTGCCTGCCGAGGACTCCACGATGTTCATAAACGCTTCGCTGACATCGATGACCATGCGTCCAATGGCTGAGCCCAAAACCAGCAGCATGCCGAAATTGATCACCATGCCCAGCCAGCTCTCGAAAAAGCGTTGGGTGCTGTTAAACAGCAGGCCGATGATGAAGAGTGGGCCGATCGCCAGCAGCACCGTCGTCGCCACCTTGCTGGCCAGCAGGAGAAACGCCACTACGATGGCAACACCACCACCAAACACCATGATCAGAATCGCCACCAGATACATGCCGAAATCACCACTCATCACCCCCGCTTTATCCCAGGCCTGATCAGCTACGGCGAGAACTCGGGAGAACAGGCTATCCAAAATGGCCGCTGCACCTCCATTGGAACCCGTTATGACTGCTGCTACCTTTTCCGGGCCATGAGCCAGCACGTCCACCACGACGCCCATATAGGTGCCGACCGTCAGCCCCAGCGTCATGATGAAGCCGATGCGAAGGATGCGAAAAACGCCCTCCTGCAAGGGCTCACTGACCTTGCCAAACATCATCAAATAGCCCCAGATAGCAATCCAGACGATCAACATGCTGGTAAACATTGGAGTGATGTAAGCGATGAGGTCGGTAGCCGTGTTGATGATGTACTGGTCCAGTGCCTGATCAACGACAGAGAGCATGCCTTCAAACAGGTTCATGAGTCCTCCTTGCTCTTGAGGCTAGACAGGTCGAGCTCGAAGGACTCACCGCTAGACAATGCCCGTTCCGCCTGGAGAGCATTAATGCAATTCGGCGTATCCTGGAGTTCGCCAGGGTTGTTGCCGCACGTCTCCAGAGTCACCTTGCGCTCGTCGTCATGCGCTTTGTACCAGTCCACGGTCTGCACCGGGCCAGTATCCGGGGCGTCATCCAAGCACCCGGCCTGCGCAACGCTGACTAGAACCACAACGGCAATATTTCGTGCGCACGAAATTTTCCTGGTATTCATAAAGCCTCCTCACCAATCAAGCTCGAGAGGTTCCCCTGATGACGCGACACGCATCTGCTGAACCCGTTGAGCATGAAGCGCCTGGCTGGCCTCGGCCTGAGAGCGGAGCATGGTCAGCTTGACCATTTCGTTCTCCAGCATGACTTCCTCGGCGCCGATACGGGCCTGGAGGTCCAGAATGTCTTTCTGGTCCGGGCTGTTGTTGACCTCAGCCACCAAGCCGGTCAGCTCGCTGAAACGCTCCTGAGCCTGTTCCAGGGACTTTTCGGATTGACCCAGCCAGGTCGCCGTGCTCTGGTTGCCACTGTCGTACAGATCCGCCACGTCACCGGACAGGCCGTGTTCGTTCGCGCTCCTGATGCCGGCGGCGCTCAGTACCTGGTTAGGATCGACGTTCACGGCGGTGTCATAGGCCGAGTCGATGACGTTGCCCAGGCCTCGAACCCCGCTCATGCTGTCCAGCTCCTTGTTGGCTGTTTCGAGCTGGCTTTTCAGTTGCTCGATTTGGGTAAGCATGTGCTGAACCTGTAAAATCTGCTGGGTCAGGCTCGACACGTCGATAACGGGAATCCCGCCTGCCATGGCTGGCTGCGATAGGCCGATGGTGGCCGCGAGGGCAACACCAGCGATTTTTCGTGCGCACGAAATTTTATTGCTCATGATCAGACCTCCTTTTGGCGATTCTGGCGGGTCGCCTTAGCCTCCAAACGCCGTTTTGTTCTCTGAAGCGCGATCGTCTGTTTCTCAAAGTCCAGACTTCTCAAATCAATGGATTCCATCACTTCCTTCATCTCCTCAATGCAGGCGAAAAAGTCTTCTGGTAGGGCCTTCAACTCTTCGGTTAGAAAATCACAAGCGTAACTGGCAATAATCATTAGAGTTTGAATTTCACTCTGGATAGTATGCTGCTCTACTGCGTGTACCCGGCATAGCCGAGATATGCCGTTCTCGATAACAGAGGTTGTGATATACTGGTCATTGGCCATAGTTGTTACCCGTGCTGGTCAGTTGTGGTTAGGCGTGGCCGGGGCCATCACCCCCGTCCCACGCCGTTTCACGAGTAGTGTAAGCGCAAAAGCTTCTTCGTATTTCATCAAACGCATCTTTCCCAGTCTTGTAGCTGCCATAATGCCTAGCATTGAAATCCGCCTTTTGCTGACCTCGCCGCTCAGCTTCAGCCCGTCTTTTTTGCATCTCACGCAAGTCAATCTTTTCGGATTCAGAAATTCGGCTATTATTTTTTGCTGTATTCTTAGATGTAGTCTCTGTAATAGATTTTCCCTTTTGGCGATTCAGCGGTGCAGCTTTTGGCTTGCCAGAATGGCCATAAGGCAAGCCAGTATCTCCCAAAGGGGTAAACTGGCTAATACCGCTTTCTGCCAAAGGCTTATCTGCAATTTTTTCTACCAGCAGCTTCAATAAATTCTCGCAATTTATGCGATACCATACCTTGGCTGGAACGTCTTTCCTTTCTTCTTCTAAAATTCCAAGCTCGACCAAAAACTTTCTAGCGTTGGCTTGTTGTTTTGGTGACAACCCTGTCTCATATTCCCAACTATCTTCTCCACGCTGCTTTTTATAAAACCATCCTTCCCGCTCCTTTGCCTTATCATTATCAGCCCAATAAAACGCTTGACTCAGAAAAACCGCGCCAGTTACAGACAACCCCGTAAGCAACGTAAAATCTGGATAATAAGCAATCAGCCTGCCCAATATGCTATTAATATCCAAAGGACTTACCTCATCTTCACTATCACTTGGCCCCTTATATTTCTGGAGCTCTTGCAAACGCTCACAATTAACGCGATACCATACTTTAGCAGGCAAATCTCTTCTTTTTTCTTCTAGAACCCCTAGCCCTACCAGCGCCTTCCTCGCGCTCACCTGCTGCTTTAGCGACAGCCCAGTTTCAGCTTCCCAGCTATCATAGCCACGCTGTTTTTTATAAAACCAGCCTTCTCGGCTTTCAGACTTTGGATTATTGCCCCAATAAAATGCTTGGCTAAGGAACACAGCGCCAGGGACTGACACACCTGGCAGAAAGGCATAAGAAGTGTTGTATGCTATTACCCTACCTAAGACCTTTTTAACATCTGACGGAGTAACACGTGCCATATGAAGACCTGAATAAGAAAGCTAATATCAGTATTGACAAGCTTTTCTAGAAATTAGTGAGCAATCACCCTGAATAACCAATAGGCGCATCTTCGATATGATCTAAATGCAGCACTTCTTTCACCTGCAACGTACGAAAATAAACTCGACGACCTACTTTAACCATTGTCGGCTTCAGCTTTCTCGACACCTCGGTATCGCTATACAGGGAGACACGCACACCATCTGGAGAGCGACCTAGAAGGTCCGCTAGGTCAGATATGCTCATCAAAAGGCCGAATCGACCAACAAGGTAATCATCTACAGTCATAGCTAGCACCCATCAATCGTACATCGGTGAAAGTGATACTAACCAATTCAAAAAATAGCTCAAGCCAGCAAGTTACAATTATAAGTCGATATACTACACCTTGATTTTCAAGGTATAGAACTTTGATTAATCCGGGTGCGAATAAATTTGACAAAAAATATACGAATCAAGTAGTTAACAAAAAAACACAGTCCGATGCAAACTTCTCAAGGCCGGATCCCAGGCTTCCGAAAGCCTGCATAATAAGAATAATAATATGATTATTATTCTTATTACTTCGCACCCTTCTCGGATCATATTCTGGTTTGGCTCGCAACCGGATTATCCTTGAGCCTTCGGCTACTCATTTTATATTCCATATTCTGTACAATACGAAATACGATACAAAATACAGTACAGAATACGTTATTAAGCTTTTTATCATTCCTTCCCGTGCAAGAATGAGCTTAGAGCTGTCCCTGGGCAGAGCAGGAAGTGATTGACAGGAGAGATATCGCTACTAAGCAGCCAAGATATTTGGCGCTTATCTTCAAATTCTGTCTAGCTTTGCAACCAAGTCCTCCGCCCTCAGGTGCGTATATCGCCTCAGCATCTGCATCGACTTGTGACCACTGATCGCAGCGACCTCCTGGTCAGACAGCCCGGCCTCTACCAGCCGGCTGACGGCTTCATGGCGTAGATCGTGAAAGCGGAAGTCATCAAGCCCAGCCTGCTTCTTCGCCTGGTTCCAGAGCTTGGTGTAGGCGTAAGGACCGCGTTTCCCGTCTCGGCCAGGCTCACCGAAGAACACCAGGTGACAGTCGAGCGGCCGCACCGGGTTGTTCAGCGCTTGCTTGAACACTTCTGTGGCGGCCTGAGTCAGCGGTACCAGGCGGGCTTCGTTGTTCTTGGTGTCGGTGAGTCGCACCACGCGGCGTTTCACATCGACCTGGGAGCGTGTGAGGGTCAGGATCTCCGACGAGCGCATGCCCGTCTCCAGAGCGATTCTGGCGATCCAGGCCAACATGGGATTGCTGTGCTGCCGAAGCACGGCGAACAGGCGCTTTTCCTCGTCGGCGCTCAAGCGCCGGTCGCGCCCTTCTCCAGGACTGGGTTTGCGGATGTTTTGGACGGGGTTGTAGGTCAGGCCGAGGCCCCATTCCTGGATGGCCACGGTGTAGAGATGGCCGAGCAAGGCGAGCTCCAGGCGCACGGTATTGGCGCTGATCGGTTGGCCACGATGACCAATGCTGTTCAGGCGGGTGTCACGGAAGTTGGCAATCAACTCCGGCGTCAGGGCCGCGAGAGAGTACTTGCCCAGGTGCTCAATCAGCGTGTTGGCCTTGTGGCGTTCGCTCTTTTGGGTGCTGGGCTTCTTGGTAGGGGTGACGTCGGCAAGGTAGCGCCTGAGCGCAGCTTCGAGGGTCATGCGCTCCGAGGCGCTGCGCTGGATAAAGACGCCACGCACCATTTCGTCTTCGGTGCGGCGTGCCCAATCTTGAGCGTCACGCTTGGTGCGGAAGGTCTTGGCGGTGGCAGGCCAGCCGGTCTTGCGGATGACGGCTTTCCAACTACCGGCTGGGGTCTTGACGATGGTGGCCATGAAAGTCTCCAGGGGACTGAAGGATCGGCACTGTACCGAAACTGTACCCTTGGGCTATGGGACTCACCAGAGAGAAATCGTAAGTTGCTGATTTTGATGGTGGGCCCAGTAGGACTTGAACCTACGACCAAGGGATTATGAGTCCCCTGCTCTAACCAACTGAGCTATAGGCCCTTATCAGCGCGGACGTATGATAGCGAATGCGGCGGCCGTAGGCCAGCGGGTTTCAGGTGGACGCTTGCCACTGGTCAGTATGGCGGTCTCCGAGGCGTTTCGGCTGCGCCCTTCCTCACATCACAGCCCTTGTCGCATCATCGCTTGGGCGCCTCAAGAACCGGTTTGGCGACTGGCTGTACCGCTGGCGTACCCGCGGCGCCCTTCTCCTTTCACCGATTTCCCCGCGCCCTTTCTTCCCGCGCCCATTCTGACGCGCCTTTTTCCCACACATCTACTCACGCGGTATTGCTCTTCGCCCTCTATCGCTGAGTGACGCTCTCCAGGGCTGTCCAGCCGTCGCCTCTGTGTCCCGCTCTGCTTCTGTGCGATGTGGCGCTGTGCGGTGCCTGGATGGCTTCGCATCTACTGCACCAGCCCAAGGATGGTGTAGGGGGCCTCGCAGCAGCGGCGTTCGTCGCGTTCGCTGACACTGTGCAGGTCGTAGTTGCGGTCGTTGTCGTAGGCGACGAACAGGCGTTCGTGGTCAAGCACGGCGAGGCCTTCGGCCTTGTGTTCGAACTCGAGCACCTTGTCGTTCTCGTCGCGCACCAGGGTGGGTGTCCTGCCCTGGCGGAAGTCGTGCAGCGACATCACCCACAAATAGCCGCCGATGACCTCGTCGTCGCCCTCTTCGGTCTCGAAGCTGGTCAGCAGGTAGAGCTGGCCGTGGTAGGGATCGTACTCAAGGCTAGACAGGCCACAGACGTGGTCCACGCCGTCGTACTCGCCGGGGTCGAAGCTGAAGACGTCATGCAGGGCATCGACGAATTCCAGGTTGTCATCGTCGTTGATGATGTAGTGGGCACCGATGACCCGGCGCACATAGTCGAAGTCATCGTGGGCCTTGCCCTGCTCGCGGATGCCGAACAACAGCAGGCCATCGCCACGCTCGCCGGGAATCGCGGCCAGACCCTCGATCTTGTAGTAGGGCTCGCCTACGGCTGCGTCCATCTTGCGCCGAAACTCGAGTGATCCTTCCACGCCGTCGCGGGGGTCGGGGTCCACCACCTGGACCCGGTCAGGCTCGTGAAGGGGCCAGATCAGCAGGTGGTTATAGGCGTTGAGATCGTGGGTCTCGTCGTCGATGCGATCAAAGCCGGTGGTGGCGATCATATGGCGCCCATCGGTGGTCAGGGCGAAGTCTTCATACTTCACCGCTTCCTTGATGGTCTGCTGGGTCAGGTAGTCGATGCGGTTTTCGTCGGGACCATCGGCGGTCAACGGCAGGCTGAAAGCGGCGGAACGCTCGTGACCGGGGATCGGCTTGTCGCTGGCCATCAGCAGTCGCTCGCCATCGTAGGCCACCGCAGAAATCTCGGCGTTGACCAGCTCGCCCTGGTCGTCACGCAGCCCGGGAGGAAAGCAGTGGATCGTGCCCTGCTTGAGGATCTTTACCCGTGTCATCAAGCCTCCTGATCTTCGTGTAGTGGAGGCATCCAGCCTACGCCTTGTGCCCCCTGGTCGGCGAGGGGGGGAGTTTGACTTGCACGAACCACAATCTTTAATACGAACGCTTCGCATTATTTCCACAATTCGCTATATTGCTTGCGCCAGCAGCGACAGCTGCCCCTTCGATGCCTGCTGGCCGGTTGCGATGAAGCCCGAAGAGGCTTTCACGCGTTGTTTCGCCGACACGCCTAATGGCGGCGGTGTTTCTTATTCAGCGATCCTTTCATGCACTCCAGACACCCTCTTTCCCACGCCATTCGCTTCCCCCTCGCCTGCGACTCAGCATCACCGCGCACGCCCTGCCGCTCCGGCTACGCAGCGCTGCTGCTAAGCCTGGCAACACCTGCTACGGCCCTGGCACAAAACGACACTTCCGTTGCCGCGACCACTACGCAAGCGGAGGTTACCGCCGACACCATGGTGGTGGTCGGCTCGCGAACGCCCAAATCGATCAGTGAGATTCCCGGTGCCGTCTGGGTCGTTGACCAGCAACAGCTGAACACCCAGATCGCCACTGGCGCGGACCTGAAAACGGCCCTTGGTCGTCTGGTGCCCGGTCTGGACCTGGCCCCTCAGGGGCGCACCAACTACGGCCAGAACATGCGTGGCCGTAGCGTTCAGGTGCTGATCGACGGGGTCTCGCTGAACAGCTCTCGTGGTCTCTCGCGCCAGTTCGATGCGATTGACCCCTTCAACATAGAGCGCGTAGAGGTGCTGTCCGGCGCCAGCAGCCTGTATGGCGGAGGTGCCACCGGCGGCATCATCAACATCGTCACCAAGAAGGGGGAAGGTCCCGGGCGCCACTTTTCCACCGCCACCAGCGTGACCAGCGGCTTCAATGACAGCGACGATGCCGATTTTCGTCTCGCCCAGGACATCAGCGGCGGCAACGAGCAGATTCAAGGTCGTCTGGCGGTGGCGTATCAGGACAACGGCCGTTTCTACGACGGTCGCGGTGACGAGATCTTCCCGGATATCGCCCAGACCGACCTGCAGGACAATCGCTCCATCGACATCATGGGCAGCGTTGATGTCAGGCTGGCGCCACAACAGACGCTGACGCTAGGGGCTCAGCTCTACCGCTCCGCCTATGAAGGGGGTCGTGGCCTGTATTT
Organism: Halomonas litopenaei; assembly: GCF_017303055.1. Classification (GTDB taxonomy): domain Bacteria; phylum Pseudomonadota; class Gammaproteobacteria; order Pseudomonadales; family Halomonadaceae; genus Halomonas; species Halomonas litopenaei_A. The sequence continues at coordinate 20,581 of NZ_JAEKJT010000003.1, forward strand.
CCCCAACCTGACCCTGGGCAACCTGGACGGTGCCGAGATCCGTGACGGCTACTCATCGGACCGGGACCCGGCGACCGACCGTCGCATGGTCAACCTGCAGTATCATCACGCTGACCTGCTGGGCCAGGACTTCTACCTGCAGGCCTTCTATCGGGAGGAGGAAGCCAGCTTCAACGCCTTCCCCTACGCGACATCTGAGGGCATCGAGTTTCGTACCTCCAAGCAGAACACCGACCTTGGCGGCATCAAGGCGTTATTTGACGCCGACCTGAGCGACAGCGTGTCACTGACCTATGGGGTCGACATGGACCGGGAGTCCTTCGACGCCAACCAGATGCTCTTTGATATCGCTGCGTCCAACGCCAGTGGCGGGCTGACTCAGCAGCGCAGTGACGTGGTCCCCCGCTACCCCAGCTATGAGGTGGATGGCTATGCAGGCTTCGCCCAGGGGGATTGGCGGGTAACCGAGGGGCTGACCCTGTCTGCGGGGGTTCGTCAGCAGCACATGGATGTCGAGGTCGACGACTTCAATGGCATCCCCGGCGGCGAGAATGACTACGACGCGACGCTGCTCAATGCCAGCGCGCTGTACGACTATGGCAATGGTCACCAGAACTGGATTCAGTTCAGTCAAGGCTTCGAGCTGCCCGATCCTGCCAAGTATTACGGCAAGAGCGCTGACGTCAGCGTCGACGACAACCCGCTGGATGCCATCAAGACGGATCAGGTAGAGCTGGGATGGCGCTTCAACAACGCCGACTGGAGCACCCAGGCAGCGCTTTACTATGCGTGGTCTGACAAGGCGGTGGAAAACGCCGAAGACCTGTCCGTCAGCGTGGTTGAGGAAAACAAGCGTGACTACGGTCTTGAGGCTGCAGTCACTCGCTACCTGGACGGGGGCTTCGAAGTCGGCGGCACCCTGCACCTGGTCCGCTCGGAACAGGAAGACGACGACGGACAGTGGAACAAGCGTGACGCCCGCTACGCCTCGCTGTCATCGGCGACGGCCTTCGTTGGATGGAACGATATGGCCGCGGGTCGCAGCGCGCGCCTGCAGGCCAACCATGCCCACAACCTGGAAGATGACAACGACCGTCAAATCGATGGCTATACCACGGTGGACCTGGCCCTGGCTCAGGACATCGACATCGGCCGCCTGACCCTTGGCATCGACAACCTTCTCGACGAAGAATACTCCACGGTCTGGGGTCAGCGCGCCGCGATGTTCTACTCTCCCTACTATGGTCCAGAGTACCTGTATGACTACCAGGGTCGGGGACGCACCTTTACCCTGGGTTGGACGATGGATTTCTAAGACCTACCATCGGGCCGTGTCCTGACACCCATCCAGATTACCTGCGCCAGGCCTTTGGGTCTGGCGCCTTTGTTTGCCCAACAGAGTGCGGCGCCCCCGGTTGCTGACGGCAACGCCTTATTTGATAATGAATTGCATTTGCCTTTGCGACATGGCATGATCATCGCCCCTCGATGCTCACGCTTTATCACTACGGTGAGACGCTTCATGTCCACGCTTCGCCCCTCGGCACCGTCTTCTTCTCGCTCGCCCACCGCGCTGTCCTCTCGCGCTGGCACAGCTGACGAGAACCAGGATGCCCTGGGTGATGACGCGTCACCGCCGCGGGCCACTGGCGACGATACCGTAAAGGTCACGCCAGGAGGTGCCTGGGTACTGGCCAGCGTGCTGCTGGGCACCTTTACCGTGAGCCTCAACAACAGTGCGCTCAACCTCGCGGTAGCAGAGCTGATGGTGACCTTCGAGGCCAGCGCCAGCCAGGTGAACTGGGTCATCACGCTGTTCATGATCAGCATGGCCATGAGCATGCCCCTCACCGGCTACCTGGCCGACCGCTTCGGCCGCCGCACGATCTACTTGCTGGGGCTGTCGGGATTTCTGGCGGGGTCCCTGCTCGGAGCCATGGCCGACAGCCTGTCGGGCATCATCATGGCGCGCGCCCTTCAGGGCACCGCTGCCGGCCTGATGATCCCGCTGTCCCTGGCGTTGATCTTTGCCGCCTACCCGCCTGAGCAGCGGGGCCGAATCAGCGGTATATGGGGCTTTGCCGTCATGATTGCGCCTGCCATCGGTCCCACGGTGGGTGGTCTTTTGCTGGAGCTGACCCACTGGCGTGCGTTGTTTCTGATGAACCTTCCCTTTGCACTGCTCGGCCTGGCTTTGGGCTGGCGCTGCCTGCGGCGTGAAGCGCCCAATCGTCAGCGTCGCTTCGACTTGCCGGGCTTCGTACTGATCACCTTGGGCATGGGCGCGGTGCTTGCTGCTCTGGGACGGGTCGAGACCCTTGAAGACCTGCTGTCCATTGGTGTGGCGGTGCCGCTGACCGCGGGAATCGCCTGCCTGGTGGCCTTTGTCCTGGTGGAGCAACGTACCACGGCACCTTTGCTGGCACTGTCGTTATTTCGCCACTCGGCCTACCGCTTGAGCGTGGTGCTGGCCTGCCTGCAATCGATCATTCTGTTTGGCTGCGTCCTGCTGACGCCACTGTGGATGCAGCAGGTGCTAGGTGCCAGTCCTTTCGTCACCGGACTGGTGTTTCTGGCCACCGCCCTTACCGCCTCACTGTGCTCGCCCCAGGCCGGCCGCATGATCGACCGTTACCCGCCGCAATGGTGTCTGCTGGTGGGGCTCGGCGTGACCGCGATCAGCCTGATGGGACTCGCCCTGATGTCACCGGCTGCGCCGGTGTGGCTGGTCGGGGCCTGGATGGGACTTCGCGGAATCGGCCTTGCCTGCGGCTACCTGCCTGCCACGACTGTCGGCGTACGCGCGCTACCTGACGCCGAGATGACCCAGGCCTCCGCCATGAATAATATGGCCCGACGCCTGGTCGCATCGCTGGGGCTGGTGGCGCTGTCGCTTTACTACGATGCCCGAGTCGACCAGCTCGCCGGCAGTGACGCCAGTGTTGGCGCCAGTGCCCAGGCCCTGAGTGAAGCCTTCACCGCGCTCGCCCTGATCGCCCTGCTGTGCCTGCCGCTAGCCTGGCGGCTGGGCCGGGCAACACGCCATCACACTGCCCACATGCTTACGTGACGGATCCACCCCATGATGCCCTCTCCCACGTTACGCCCATCATCGCACCCGCCAGCGCCATCGCCCCCAAGGCCCTTGCGCCCGAAGTCCTTGCGCCCCCGCGCAGCGCCTTCGGCGCTGCGCGAGCTGCTAAAGCTGCTGGCGTTGCTGTCGGGCGCTCTGCTGTTTGCCACCATCTCACTGCTGGCCGGCATGCTGCTGTTTGCTGAAACGGCTCGTGGGGACACGGCGCCACCTCCAGCCACATCTCCGCGTCTGGTCACGCTCTACCAGGGCGCGACCGACAGTGCCGTGGCACTAGGCCTGACCCCGATTGGAGTGGTCGACGCCTGGATGGAGAAGCCCACCTACCGCTATCTGCGACCGGCGCTGAATGGGGTGGAGCATGTGGGCCTGGAAACCCAGCCCAATCTCGAGAAGATCGCCTGGCTCGACCCTGACGTCATTATTGGCACGCGTTTTCGCCACGAGCGGGTTCGCCCGCTGCTGGAACGTATCGCCCCAACCCGCTTCGCGGCCAACGTCTATGACTTCAGGTATTCCCTTGACGAGGTAGCACAAGCCACCGGCCGCGAGGCCGAGGCCCGCGAGCTGATGACCTGCTGGAATGCCCGCATCGCCGACCTGCGTCAGCGGCTGGCGCAGCGCCTGGGCGATGATTGGCCGCAGAAGGCGGCCGTGGTCCGCTTCAAGAGTGATCATCTGCGCCTGTATTCCACCGGCTTTGCCGGAAGCATTCTCGGCGAGATCGGCTTCGAGCAGCCCGATGCGGCCAGCGACCAGGGCTGGGGCATCAAGCTGACCAGCGAAGAGAATATCCCGACGCTGGATGCCGATGTCATCTTCGTGCTGCTGGAAGACGACCCGGCCATCCTGGCCACCTACCGTCACTGGACCGCGCATCCCCTGTGGCAGCGCCTGAAGGCAGCACAGGCGGGACGGGTGTATGAGGTCAATACGGTCAACTGGATCATGGGTGGCGGTATTCTGGCGGCCAACGCCATGCTCGATGACCTGTACCGTCACTATTTTCCCCAGCTTGCATCGTCTGAGTCCGCCGCTTCCGCATCCCGCTCACTGCCGCTGGCCGCTGACTCGACGCCGCTGGCGGCTCGCATGTCCCAACAGGCGCCTGTCGGCCCCAACGACTGCCAGCTGGCCTTCGCATCTGACGCCAGAGCCGCTGCCAAAACCCACAGCTCCACTCGCGCTACTGACGACCAGCAGGATTCTTGATGCTTGACCGCACCACCACCCGTTCGGCAGGACTCGTGCTCGGCATCCTGTTGTGGCTTGCGGCCTTCGCCGCGAGCGTGACGCTGGGCACCACCGACATCACCCTGAGCGATGTCTGGCAGGCGCTGAGCGCTTACGACGGAGGCCGAATCGACCACATCATCATCGTCTCCGAGCGTCTGCCACGGGCCGTCATTGCGACCCTGACCGGCTCAAGCCTGGCCATCGCCGGGGTGCTGATGCAGACCATGACCCGCAACCCGTTGGCCTCGCCTGGCATCCTTGGCATCAATGCCGGCGCCATGTTCTTCGTGGTCGTGGCGGTATCGCTGCTGCCGCTGCATGCCCCAGGGCAGTATGTCTGGGCGGCGCTGCTGGGGGCGCTGGTAGCCGCCTTGCTGGTGCTGGCGCTCAGCCGAGGACGCCGCGGTGAACTGTCTCCGCTGCGGGTGGTGCTGGCCGGGGTTGCCGTCAGCGCCATGTTTCTATCCTTCAGCCAGGGCCTGCTGATCCTCGACCAGCAGAGCTTCGAGAGCGTGCTGTACTGGTTGGCGGGGTCCGTCTCGGGTCGCGAGCTCGATCTGGTGGTGCCCCTGCTGCCCCTGTTCATTTTGGCGCTGGCCATCACCGCGGTTCTGTCACGTCATGCCAATGCGCTGCTGCTGGGCGACGAGATGGTCACCGGCCTCGGCATGCGCGTGGGTACGCTAAAGCTGCTGCTCGGCCTTTGCGTGATCCTGCTGGCGGGAAGCTCCGTCGCCCTGGCCGGCATGATCGGCTTCGTCGGGCTGATCGTGCCGCACATGGCTCGCGGTCTGATTGGCATCGACCATCGCTGGCTGTTGCCCGCCTGTGGCGTGCTGGGTGCGACCCTGCTGCTGGCCGCCGATATCGCCTCGCGGTTTCTGATGCCACCCCAGGAGGTGCCGGTCGGGGTGATGACGGCACTGCTCGGCACGCCTTTCTTCATCTATCTGGCGCGCAGACGGCAGGTGGCGACATGACCCAGGGACACAACACCTTGTCGACACCCGCCGCCAATCACCGCGCGAACGCCAGCGTCAACAGCAGCAGTTCCCTGACCTCACCGGGCGGCTCTTCGCCACGGGAGCGCACAGCACGATATCGCTTCCTGTGGGTGGTCACCCTACTCGGGCTGGCGCTGCTCGCCAGCATGGGGATGTCGTTGTCTCTGGGCAGTTTCCCCACGTCGCCGCCCAAGGTGCTCGGCGCCCTGGTGGCACCGGCAGACAGCGACGTCGGCTTTATCATCTGGGAGCTTCGGCTGCCACGCATCCTGCTGGCGGTGCTGGCGGGCGCCGCGCTGGCCTGCGCCGGCGCGATCCTCCAGGGCATCGTCAGAAACCCCTTGGCCTCACCGGACGTGATCGGCATAACCAGCGGCGCAGCGCTGGCGGCCGTGATCTTCCTGGCAGGCCTTCTCGGTTCGCTGAGCATCAATCTGCTGCCGCTGGCGGCACTCACAGGGGCCGTGTTGGCCACCCTGCTGGTGGTGTCCCTGGCCTGGCGAGCGGGGCTTGAACCTTCTCGCGTCGTGCTGGTGGGCATCGGCCTTTCAGCGGCCATGGGCGCTGCCACTACGCTGTTGATCGTGATCAGCGACGATGCCTCGGCGCTGCACGCCTACGTCTGGCTGACCGGCAGCCTGTACGCCGCCCAATGGCAGGACGTGCTGTCGCTGCTGCCGTGGCTGTTGATCGCCCTACCGGCCAGTCTCGCGTTGGCTCGACATATGGATGCCCTGGCGCTGGGTGACAGCGTCGCCCTGGGGCTTGGGGTCAACGTGCAACAGAGCCGCCTGATCCTGCTGGCGCTGAGCGTGGCCCTGGCCGGTGCCGCGGTCGCCTTCGTCGGCGGACTCAGCTTTGTCGGGCTGGTCGCCCCACACCTGGCGGCTCGCCTGGTAGGACGCAGCCTGGCGCGCCTGGTACCAACGGCCGCGCTGTGTGGCGCCCTGATCGTGCTACATGCCGACCTGCTGGGACGGGTGGCCTTTCTGCCCAAGGACCTGCCGGCCGGTATCTTCGTTTCTGCCGTCGGCGCCCCGTTCTTCGTCTATCTGCTCTATCGCCACCGGCAGTAGCCTGAGGTGCTGCTTGAAGTGCTGATCAAGCCCAGCGGGACTGCCGGGTCGAGGCGTAATCACGTCAGCACTGGTGTCTTGCTGATACCGTCTTGTTCAAACAGCCTCGTCTTTCAATAAGGAGACCAGCATGTTTTACATCGCGCCGCGACAGCAGCGCTTCAGTGACGAACAGATCGAACGCCTGGGCAGCCTGTCGACCTCCACCCTGGGCCACTTCAGCGACCTCGGCGCTATCGCGTCGCTGCAGCCGATTCAACGTCCCATTCGCCTGTTAGGCACGGCGCTGACGGTCAAGATCCCGCATATCGATGGCAGCATCATCCGCGAAGCATTGATCCAGGCAGAGCCCGGCGACGTGCTGGTGATCGACGTGGGCAGCGACCACCAGCGCGCCTGCTGGGGGGAGTTTCGCGCCTATGCGGCGCTCAAGAAGGGACTTGCCGGGGTCGTCACCAATGGCGCCATTACCGACTGGGACGCCCTCTCCCGCCTATCGCTGCCGGTCTACGCCAGGGGGACCAGCCCGCTGACCACCCGCTCGCTGTCGTTGGAGGGTGAGATCAACACCACCGTCGCCATTGACGGCGTCACCATCGAACCCGGCGACCTGATTCTCGGCGATGACGACGGCCTGTTCGTGCTGCCGCCCCATCGCGCCGACGCACTGGCGGAGCGCGCCCTGGCCAAGCAAGCCGAAGAAGCCAGCCGCCGCGAGGCGATGTTGCGCGAGCACCCCGACTGGCTGCGCTGAATATCCCCTGTCACAGCCCCTGTCCCTGTCATAGCCCCTGTCATAGTCCCTGTCTTGCGCACAAAAAACGGCGGCATCGGTATTCACCGATGCCGCCGCGTACTTTCTTACGCTAGATCAGGCTTGCTGCAGCGTCCTCTGGTGGTCGGCTTCGGCAGCGGTACTGACACCCTGTTCGACACTGGCGTTGGCCTCGGCTGTCTGATGCGTCGGCTCCCCCTGGCAGGCGCGTAGCGGGTTGACGGTCTCGCTGACGCCGAAGGGCATGCTGCCGGGGCCGCCGGCCCGCTCGATGATCGGTGCGATCAGGCGCTTGTAGGGCCAGCTTTCGCGCTCGAACAGCACCGCCTTCAATCGACGACGCTCACCGTCTTCGAAGGGAACGGCGTCGAGCACGCCGTCCAGCACCGCGCAGAGATCCTGCCACAGGGCCCGACTCGACAGGCCGAAATGCCCCGCCACGGTGTCGATGATGGCGCGCAGGTTCACCTGGACGGCCAGGGTCTGAAGCCAGAACACCAGGGCCTCCTGAGTGTCGTGGTAGAGGGTATTGGCGTGTCCCTTCTTGATCCGGTAGCACGGGTCCTGCATGCCGTGACGCTCGAGCTGACCGACGTGGATGCGCAGCGAGTCATGGTCCCTGAGCAGCAGCCCTTCGACCTGGCCATCACGCACCACCAGCACGGCATTCTGACCATGGACCTCCGCCAGCATCCCGAGACGCAACATGCGCAGGTTGATCTCGAAGAAGCGCGAACACAGCTCGCCAAACAGGACTCTGGCGCTTTCGGTCCCGTGTTCCATGCCTCGCTGGTCCATCCAGTCGCTGAACAGGTGGTGGGCGCTTGCCGAGTTCTCGCTCGGCAGTGGCGTCCCCAGGGTCGCCATGGGCACCAGCTGCACATCACGCTGGGCCAGCAGCTCCCGCGGATAGCTGCGCACCATGGCGCTGAGATGACGCGGGGCTTCCTCAAACAGGCTGGCATCTTCGGGCATGTAGGCCCACCACTTGCCCTCGTCACACAGGTGCAGGGCACTCGCCAGCACCGGGTCACGCTGCCTGGCCTGGGCCAGCAGCCTGGCGCTGAGATCACCATTGATCATCTTCACGGCGGGCAGGTAGCGCGAGGCGCCCAGGGAATGAATGGCCATAGGCAGCTTCAGGCTGTGCTCGGAGCAGCGGGTGGACAGCAGCGAGCGCAGTGATGACGTCGGCCACCAGCCCCCGGTAACCGTCTCAAGGGTCACGCAATGCCCCTCCTCAAGGTCCGTGGCTAACCACGTCGGCAGCGCATGCTCGTGCTGCCATGGATGCACCGGCAAGGCCACGTGGGTCTGGTCGATACCCTTGTTTCTCAGCTCATCCTGAAGCGTCTGGCGCTCATCATGGGCCAGCACCCAGTCGGCGGGCACGCTGTCCACGTCACCGCCGTCTGCCGCCTCGAGGCCGGCGCCGGTGCATAGCCGATGGCGCGCCACGGCGACCCAGACGAGCCCCACCGGACGAGCGAACTCCGCCATGTAGGCCTGGTACTCATCGGCACTCATGCCCTGCTTGGCCTTGGCCGTCGGATGGTAGGGGCGATCCAGCAGCGATGCCCATTGCTCCATCCGCACAAAGTGGGCGTGGGTATCCAGCGCCTCAAGGTCATCGGTGCGCACGCCGTGATGCATCGACGCCTCGGCTTGCCACAGGCTGTCCTCCAGCGCACGCAGAAACACCTGCTGGCCCTTGGTCAAGCCGCTGTGGGGCTGGTCACCGTTGGCCTCGGCTGGCTCTGGCTCCGGCTCCCCCTTCGCCTGGCATAAAAGGCGCATCAGCGCTGGTGCATCCAGCTCGATGGCGCTGGCATCAGCGTCCGGCACGACCAGCACAGGGGTCGCCGGCACCTTCTGCCAGGCCTGAACAATGCCTGGCTCCAGCAGCATGACCAGGCGCTCGCCCTGGGGTGTCTGCCAGTCCCACAGACGGGTCTGGCCCTGCACCGCTGCCGCGCCAAACCAGGCGGTGGCCTGACGCCGCGCAGCATCGTCGTCTTCACGCAGCTTGGCGCTGTCCAGCAGCCCCTCGACCAGCAGGCCGTCTACGAGAAACGCCAGAATCTGCTCGCCGGCGCCAGGTGTTTCGACAAACGAACCCGCGCCAGCCGAATCAGTGACAGCCGAGTCAGTAACAGACACATCAGTGCCGCGAAAGGATGAGGAACCGTCGATGGACGCCATACTTGGGGCCTCCTGTTGGATAGTTGGGCGATCAGGGGTGGGTGATGACGCCAGGCCTTCAACGTCTGGGGATGGCCGGGTCATGACGCGGCCTCCTGCAATGCCTGGCTGAGGGCGCGAAAGGCAATACCGCGTTCATCGCCCAGCATGAAGGTATGCACGCCGCGTTCGCGCCACCCGGCCTTGGCACCGGCGTGACGCAGGAAGGCGGCGTATGGGATGCCGTGCTCGGCGGCGCTACGCTGTACCCTGGCCAGGGCATCGGTCACCTCGGGATGAGCGGTCTGCCAGGTGACACCCAGAGATTGCGACAGGTCGGCGGCGCCCTCGAGGATCAGGTCTACCCCAGGAACCGCACACAGCGCGTCGATGCGCTCCACGCCGGTGCGACTCTCGATCATCGCCACCACCAGAGTCTCGTCGTTGGCCTTGTGCACGTATTCGGCCAGGGAGTGCTTGCCGAAGGAACCCGGCCTTCCGGCGTTCAGGCTGCGGGTGCCCTGGGGGGCATAGCGGCACGCCTGGGCCGCCATTGCCAGGCGCTCGGGATCTTCGACACTGGGCAACACGATGCCTTGGGCGCCGCCATCCAGCAGGCGCAGCAGAGTCTTGGGATCGTCATCGGCGACCCGCACCAGCGGCGTCAGCGCGTAGCTTTCTGCGGTGCGAATCATGTGCTCGATGGTTTCCGGGTTGATCAGCACGTGTTCGCAGTCGATCACCACGAAGTCAAAGCCAGCCTCGGCGATCAGCTCGATCGACGCCGCCGTAGGCAGCGACGCCAGCACGCCATACACCTCGCGCCCTTGCGCCAAGGCGAGCTTGAGTTGATTGGTTCTCAGCATGGCATCGGCTCCCCGCCCTGGTGCTGGCGCGGCGTTGCACCGCCCGGTGCGTGCTCAGCCAGGGGATTGGGCACGCGCTTGACCTGGGGAATGTCATCGCCAAACAGCCGCCGGCGGGTGAGCGCTTCCACTTCCCATTCGGGGACGAAGACGTCGAAGCTGCGGTAGCGCTCGGCATGCTCCGGGTGGGCTTCTTGGTAGGCCACGATGACGTCGGCGACCATCGCCCAGAAGGTCTTCTCCTCCAGGCCAAAATGACGCTTCAGGAAGATCGCCATCTCGGCCAGGGCAATGAAGAAGAAGGCATCACAGGAGTAATCCCGCACCGCATCCAGGTCATCGGTGACGATGAAGGAGTTGCGGTTGCGAGCGGCATGAGCCGCGGGCAGTGGCTCCAGCCTGGGGGCCAGCTCCGGGCGGGCCAGGGCGGCCTCGCTGTAGCGCACGCCATCGTGGAAGTCCTTGAGCGCGATTCTCACCGGCCAGCCATCGCGGTGGATCACCACGATGTTCTGGCCGTGAGACTCAAGCCCGACGCCTTCGGCAAACAGCAGGTGGATGATCGGCAAGGTCGCCACCATCACCAGCTGACGCGTCCAGGCGTCGCGGCCGTGGCGCTCGATCCAGTCGGCGATGAAAGGTGCGTCGGGTTCGCCGTCGGGCTGGCGAGTGAACTGACTGAGCCCATTGAAGGGCACCGCCTGCTCTCCGGGCGCCAGGAACTCGTCGATGTGCTCTCGCCACAGCGCGCCTACCTGGCCATACACCTGGTCATGGCGCAGCCCGGGGAAGGCGCGCTCGTCCAGGGCAACGCCCGCCACCTCACCGAGGATGACCATGCCCGATGCCTTGGCCGTCGGATGACTGTCCACCAGGGTCTTGAGCCAAGCGGTGATGATGGGCCCATTGGTGATGGTGTGACGGGCCAGGATGCGGGTGCTGGACGTATTGGTGATACCTAGCGCCAGCTTGAGGTAGGGGCGCGGCGCATCGCGCTCGGCGTTCCCCACCGGCGACAAGGTGCGGATCGACTGCTGGGGCCGGTAGCTCAGCTGTCCTTCCCCCAGCAGAGCGATCTCGCCGCGGGCAAGTTCCGGGTACAGCGCCGCGACCAGCACGTTGTCCCACTGCCAGGGATGGACCGGCATCAGTACCACCTGATCGCGCGTCAAATCCTGCTGCTGCAGCCACCCAGACAGCGCCGACTCGACCTCGGCGCCCGCCTCGGCCTCGACCATGGCCGCTACCCGGTAGCCGCAGGAAGCCCCTTGATGGGCCAGCCGCCGGGGTACGCCAAGCCACAGCACGCGCAGGTCCTGGCCGAACTCCGGGCCATAGCGGCGGTTGTCATCGAGGCTGAACCCCAGGCGTGACTTGTAGCTGGGGTGATAGCTGTGGGCATCGGTGAAGGCCTGCTCCAGGGCATCGGCATCCAGCTGGCGCGGATCAACACCGTTACCCGGGCTTGCGACGGTGGACGACTGCAGGTCCTTGATCAGGGTTTCGGTCAGCTCACGAATAAAGCCCGCACCGAGTTTTCCATCGCCACCAAGGGCATGGTCGAGGTCATCCAGCACCTCGAACAGGGTCGGCGATACATCGCCATCTGCGGCTTCCTTCACCAGGCTCGAATGATCCAGGCGCACCAGCGCAAAGCTGTGACAGCGAAACCCTTCGACCCGGTAGCGACCCGGCCCCACCTTCAACCGGAACAGCGATCTGTCGGCGGCATCGGGGGACGCCGACGAGGCCTCCAGGCGGGTTTCGCTGATGGGTTCGAGCACGTCTTCGTACAGCAATGTCTGCAGCAGCTGGCCAATGACGCGGCGTTCGATGCGTTGGCGATGCTGCCAGTCGGCAGCCACGGCAAAGGGCCGCGTGGCGGCTGCCGCGGAGGTAAGTAATGTCATGGGATTCCTCGACGTCAATAGATAGCCACGCGGCCGGGCGCGCTGATAAAGCACTGCTCGGGCCTTGGATGACACAGAAAGTCGGCGTGGGAAATGTTGTAGCCATAGGCCCCGGCCAGGGGCAGCACCAGCAGATCCCCTGGCTCCGGGTCGTTGAGCCAGGCGGCGCGTGTCATTACATCCTTGGGCGTGCACAGCTGGCCGACCACGCTCCAGCGTTTTATGGCAGCGGGCTTGGCATCTGCCTGCGCGCCAGAGCGGCCCTCGGCCGGTGATGGGCACAGCGCAACCACCGGGTGGTCATGGCCCTGGGCGGCGGGAAGGCGAAATTGGTGGGTGCCGCCACGGCAGATCACGAAGTTCTCGCCGTGGCTCGACTTGGTGTCGATCACTTCCATGACGTAATAGCCGCAGAAGGCTGAGACGAAGCGTCCAATCTCGAAGCGCAGGCGTGGCGCATCGTCCATGTGCTCAAGGCGCTGTCCCAGATGAGCGCACAGCGCCGGCCAGTCGAACTGCTCGCCCGGGGCAGATGGCGCTTGGTAGTCAACGCCGATGCCGCCCCCCACATTGAGCTGGGTGACCGACGCCGGATGTTCGGCCAGTGCTCGCCAACGCGGCCAGCGATCCAGATAGCTATCGAGCAGTGTCTTGTGCTTGTGCACGCTGCGCTGGTGGGACATGGCGTGCACGTGAAAGCCTACCAGCCTGAGGTGGGACGCTGCCTCCACCGCCGCGACCGCCGCGCCGAGTTCCGCCTCGTCGATGCCGAACGGTGTGGCGGTGCCCGCCATGCGCAAGCGACTGGACAGCGACTCGGGCAGACTCGGATTGATACGCAGCAGCACGCTCTGCGGCTCACCTCGCGCTGCCGCCAGGCGCTCAAGACGCGCAATTTCACCGAGACTCTCCACATGGAAGGCCTCGATACCCTCGTCCATGGCGCGCTGCATCTCGCTATCCAGCTTGCCGGGGCCAGACAGCACCCAGGGCAACGCCTGGGTCGCCTGGCGCATCCGCGCTATCTCACCGCCGGAGGACAGCTCGAAACCATCCACCAGCGGCGCCAGGGTCTTGAGCATCGGGGCCTCGCTGTTGGCCTTGATGGCATAGAACAGCTCGACGCCCTTGGGCAACGCCGACATCATCCAGCGCGCCCGCTCTGCCAGTGCCTCCAGGTCGTAGAAGAAGGCCGCGACCGGGTCCTGGGCGTCTGCCTGATGGGCCAATATGGCCTGGCGCACCGCCTCGGGGATGGCGTGAGCGGAACCAGGGGCTACTGCTGCAGAACGCTCCGCCACCACTGGCGTATCAGCGGCGTCGCCCCTCGGCACAGCGTCAGCCAACGGGCGGTTCAGGGTGACATCAACCATGGGCCACCTCCCGGCGCGGGCTCGACACCGCGCGCCAGGGGCTCGGCAAGCGCACGTATTCTGCATGCCGATCCGCCTGGGCCATCAGCCTGAGCTTGAGGTTGGTCTTGCATGGCAGCGCGTCACCGGCAAGCAGCGCATCAAGCTCGGGGGTAGCCCTCCCGGGAGATGCCTGTGACATCTCGCTCAAGCGGTCCCTTACTCGCGCCAGCTCGTCGGCGGTGGCGTCCCACAGGTCATCGGCAAGGGCAGGACGCTGCCAGCTCAATGCCAGGATGGCCTCCGCCAGATGATTCAGCAGCAGGCAGTAGGCGATGCGATGCCAGCCTTTCTCTCGGCTGTAGACCATCGACTGGCGGACACGGGGATCCAGCGTCTCGCCGGCCAGCCAGTCCACGCCCAGGTCAGCGGTCAACTTGGTGCCTTCGAAGTCGCGCAGCAGCATCCGCTGCGGGCGTCCTTGCTGATGCACCAGCACACAATTCTGCAGATGGGGCTCGACCACGATGCCGTGCCGGAAGTACAGCGCGAGCACCGGCTCTACCAGGGTCTTCAAGTAGGCACGGAACCAGTCGAGTCGCTGTTCGTCGCTGCTGTCCGCGGGGCCGACGCCATAGCTGCGCCCGACCAGATCGAGCACCATCGGCGTCAGTTGGGTATCCCGGGCAAACACCGTGGCGGACAACAGGCAGCGCTCGGCACCAAAGCGACGGCAGAAGTTGTCGCGCAGGATGATGCCGGTCTGTTCACAGAACCAGCGGCGCACCTCGGGATCCTGGCCATCGGCGTCATCGTCGCTCGGCGTCCAGTGCAGCGTGGCGGGCTCGCGGGCGACCTCCAGTCGCTTAAGCGCGGGATCCCCCGCCTCGACCAGTTGCGCCATGATGCGGTCGATCACCAGCGTGCTGGCCAATTCGTACCAGGCGTTCTTGCGCACGCAGTTGGTGATGCGCACGTTCAACGAGCCCTTGATGAACCAAGGGTGATCCTCCAGGTACCAGGTACGCATGGACGCCGTGGGCACCGCCTCGAAGCCGCTGGCGCCAAGATCGCGAATCCGCCCGTCGGCCAGATAGGGGGCGACCTGGGGCGAGCGCCGGAACAGCTCGGCCTGGATCGGGTGCATGGCCAGTACCACGCGGTCGTCGGCGCTGTCGGCTACCTGATCCGCTGCCTGCTGCAGCAGCTCCTGCGGCGACGGGCCATTGCTGTTGATGCGCAGGCCCTCTGCCGGGAACGAGAACTGGTGCAAACGTGTTGCGATACCCGACTCCGGCGAACAGGCAACGCCGGCATCGGGAAGATCCTCAGGCCATTGCCGCGCCTTGGGGGTCGGGTGGTTGGGATGTCCGAACCATAGCCCCTGTTCGCTGGACGCATAGTCGCCAAGGGGGTGCCGCTCAGGACGCTCGCTGCGACGATCAGATTGGTCGGCGCGTGACAGGATATCTTCCATCACGCGCTGACTCAGCAGAACCTGGTCGCGGAATTCCGGATTGGGGAAGGCGTCACGCCAGGGCCCGTCCTCCAGCAATGCCGCTACCAGCTCAGCCGTCTGCGCCGGGCGCCAACGCGGGTCCGTAGGACGCCGCAGGTACAGCTCCGATACATAGGCATGAACGCCCAATGCCGAATGCCGGTCGACCAGCACAAACAAGCTAAGCGTCGGTGACCACGCAATCTGCAGCGGCCATCCTTTATCGGTGTGGGGCAGGCCCTGCCGATGGGCAGGCCAGTGGTGGCTCAGCAAGTCCTGGGGAATACCCACTTCCTTGATGATGCCGTTGAGCAGGGCATGCTGCGAGGCATGCCGAGCAATCTCGCCAGGGGTGCGAGTCTGTAAGGGGAATTGCATATGCAACCTCCGCAAGGATTCCATCCTTTGTTGCTCTCTCTGGCTACGGCGCACGACCGCAGGCCTGAGAAAGTCGCGCTTTCCTGGCTAGTCACTGGGCGAAGGGGTGTTGTTATGGAAACACTGGATAAATTACTGCGCTCGATATCTCGGCTTCTGGCGGTACTCAAGATCCTCATTTAACCGCATGTAAACTCCGGTCTCTCCGTTCCGGCAGCAGCCGACCTATCATCGCTCGCTACATTTATTCAGCGTTTCCTTATGTTTCTTGGTTATCGTGTGTCTTGTTACTTGATACGTCTGCTTCTGGATGATCCGGTCCCGCTGAAGTGGCGGTAATGGTGATGGGGTGCTGTGCTGCGTCAGCGAGATATTGGCCAGGGCCGCTCAAGTGGCCCGCCGCCGTCCTGACGGCGGGCCTTGATCAAGCGCTCCTGAACGTTCGCGCCTAGAACTCCACGCTATAGCCCAGGGTCAGGGTGCGGCCACGGCCAGCAAAGTAGCGGTCGTCGTTGACCAGCGCACTCTGGGAGTAGTAGGTGATGTAGTCCTCGTCGAGCAGGTTGGAAACACCGACGTTGATCTTGCCGGTCGGCAGGCGATAGCCCACCGCGGCATCGACCAGCAGGTAGCCATCGAACTCACGCTCTTCTTCATCGTAGGACTCGTCGAAGGCGTAGTTGGCCTGCAGGAAGGTGGACAGCTTGTCGGTCCAGTTGGCGGACCAGCTGCCGACCAGACGGTCCGGCGACACATCCAGGCCGGACAGCTCGGCGTCGAGATCACCATCGTTGTCGCTGTCGTACAGCCCCGTCATATGGGAGTAGGCCAGGCGACCGGAGTGGCGTTCGGTAAAGGCATAGTCCACCGAGGCCTCGATGCCGGTGATCTGGGTTTCCTGACGGTTCATGATGAAGACACCGTCCTGCTCGGTCAGACGACTGCCGAAGTCGGACGTGGACTCGTAGTAGCTCAACTCAGCCGCCAGCCGATCGTTCTCGTAGCGCACACCGGTCTCGATGTTTTCGGTGACGATGGGGCGCAGGTTGTCGATGCTGTCGACCGACTGTCCCGGCGTATCGATCCCTCGCAGCGCTCGTCCCACATCGGGAATGGAGAAGCCTTCTGAGTAGTTGGTGAACAGGCTTACACCCTGCACCGGCTTCCATACGGCGCCCACGTTGTAGAGCGTTTCATCGAAGTCGGGGTTGCCGCCTTCCACGTCCACACCGTTGTTGGCCCATACCGTCTGGTAGTCATCGATATCCAGCTCAGCGTACTCGTAGCGCACACCGGCGGACAGCAGCAGGGAATCGACAGGGGCGAACTCGGCCTGGAAGAACGGTGACAGGTCGGTGTAGTCTGTGGGCGGCACGTAGGTGCGGCCGCTGCCGTACAGGTACTGCTCGGTCTCGTCGAACAGGGTATCGAAGCCACCGGTCAGCTTCAGTCGGTCATCCCACAGGTCGTCCTTGGTCAGCGAGACCTTGGTACCGAACTTCTCGGTCTTGGCAGAGCTCTGGTCGTAGTAGGTGCCCACCGGCGCCAGCGACGGGTCCTGGAAGGTACCGGAATCGGTGGCTCCGAACAGTGCCTCGTAATCCTGATAGTACGCCTGGGCGCTCAGCTGCATGCCAGCCAGGTCGTAGTTGTCATAGCTCAGGCCCGTCGTCCACACCTCGTTGTAGGGCGCATCGCCCTCGGGCGTGCCACGCTCGGAGGTGGTCGGGATGCCCGCATCGCGGTCGCCGGTCACGCTGACGTAGTCATTGTGGCCTTCGATGTCGTAGTGGTTCAGGGTGAACTGCACGCGCTGGTTGTCGTCGATCCAGTAGGCCAGCTTGCCCAGCAGGTCATAGCTGCGCGAATCCATCAGATCGCCCTGGGTGTTATCGACCCCGACAGGATCGCCCTTGCCATCCAGATAGAGCCCCTGGTCCTCATAGCTGAGGCCAAACACGTAGTCCACGGCACCCTCATTGCCGCTGAAGCCGTAGTCGGTCTTGTAGCTCAGAGTGTCGCCGTCCAGTTCACTGGTGGGCGTGGTCAGCTGCGCGCTGAAGTGCTGGTTGAAGCTACCCGGCTCCGGTCGCTTGGTGATGATGTTGATCACCCCGCCAGCAGCCCCCACACCGTTGGTCGCGTTGGCCCCTTGAATGACCTCGATCTGCTCGACCTGGGAAAAGTCGATGGTGTGCGATTCACGGCCGGTGGGACGCAGCGGATTCGACTGGGGAATACCGTCGATCAGAAACAGCGGCGTGCGGCCCCTCAGGGTCTCGCCACTGCCGGTCATTTTCTGGCGGTTGGGGGAGTAGGACGGCAGCAGGTTGCTCAGGATCTGCGACGAGTCCGTGGTCACATCGAGCTGCTGAGCGATCTCTTCCTCGGTGATGATGCGCACCGTCTGGGGCGAGTCTTCCTTGGTGGTATTGGTCCGCGAGGCGGTCACCACCATGGTCGGCCCTTGATCTGCACGGGCTGCATCGGAGGAAGACGAGGAAGCGCTGGTCTGCGCCGCGGCGTGCTGAGCAATGGCGAGGCTCAGTAGTGAGACGGTGGGCCATAGAGCATGACGATTCATGTCGTGCGTTATTCCTTGTGGAGCTATCGTTCGAATGATCTGCGCAGCGACTGATTCAGGCCTGTCGCCCCCTTCGCCCGTGGCGGAGGCGGTGACTCCAGCGCGAGAGACGACATCGGCCGACATGACGGTCAAGCCTTCCCTGTTCCCAATGGGTCTCCGCAAGCGGAGGTCCTGCTGCACGCCTCTCATCTGATATCGTGCTGCGTCGTTGTTACTACCGCATCTCTAAATGAGAACGATTATCCTAATTAATCAAATTTGCGCTGTCCATGATGTTCGAACGAACCGTTCGTCATAACCTCACAAGATTTTGTGCTTAAACGACTAGTCAAAAGCGCACGAACAGTGCTGCAAGCTGTTTCGCCAGATTGAAAATGAGAATGTTTTGTCATACCGTCGACAGCCATTTCGCCCTCAGCAGAGACGCGCCCCATGTCGTCGTCCCCCTCTTTTCCGCCAAAGCCTTCGCGCCCGGCCCCTCGCCAGGCAGCGTCACATCGACTTCAGGGGACAGCCCTGACAGTGGGATACGAAGACCGGGTGGTGCTGGATGGCGTCGACATCACCATCGCACCGGGCAAGTTGACGGTACTGCTTGGGCCCAACGGCAGTGGCAAGTCGACGCTGCTCAAGACATTGGCGAGAACGCTTAGCCCGCAGTCGGGACAAGTGCTGCTGGATGGCCAGGCGATCCACCATCAGTCGACCCGTGAGGTGGCCAAACGGCTGGGGTTGCTGCCCCAGGGACCGACCGCCCCGGAAGGCCTCAGCGTGCGCCAACTGGTGGCCATGGGGCGCTTCCCGCACCAGCGACTATGGCAGCGTGACGCTCGTCGTGACGCCGAGGTCATCGCCGAAGCCATGGCCTACACCCACGTGACCGAGTTCGCCGATCGTCACGTGGACGCCCTCTCCGGAGGTCAGCGCCAGCGCTGCTGGATCGCCATGGTCCTGGCCCAGCAGACCGATTTGATTCTGCTCGATGAGCCCACGACGTTTCTCGACCTCAAGGTTCAGGTCGATCTGCTCGAGCTGTTGACCGGCCTTGCCCACGACCAGGGTCGCACCCTGCTGCTGGTGCTCCACGACTTGAACCTGGCGGCCGCCTACGCCGACGAACTGGTAATGTTGCGGGACGGCCGCATCATCACCAGCGGCACGCCGGCTGAGGTGTTTACCCGCGCCAACCTCAAGCAGGTCTTCGACCTGGACGCCCAGGTGATTCACGACCCGGCCAGCGGCAGGCCGCTGTGCGTGCCGCTCAAGCGACGCTCGGACAGGGCCGGCAGCCCACTGCTGGAAGACCGCGACCAAGCCGCCGCCTGCACGCGGCCCGTGCCCCACGCACCGTGAGATCCCGCCTCGTGAAAACCCGCCTCGTGAAAACCAGTATCGTGACAGCAATTCCCGTGCCGATATGAACAGCGCCAGCCACACCACCATCAATACCGCCGTGATCAACAAGACCTTCTGCACCGACCTCAGCCGCCAGCTGGACGATCCCTTGCCCGGCAGCGGCGCCCACGCCGAGCGCAACCTGCTGATCAGCTGGCCCCGGGCCAAATGGCAGCGCAACCTGCGCCACGCCAGCGACATGCCACAGCGCCTGAAAGACAGCCTGGATGGGTTGGCCGCAAGCGGTCGCCGGGTCAACCTGATTCACCGGCGCGACCAGCCAGACGGCCTCCACGAGGTCATGCTGATGCCAGAGCGCCAGCGCCTGCGTCTGGATCTCGATGCCCTGCTGGCGTTCGCCGAGGCGCTGGCCTCGGGTTCCGACCTGTCCGCCTGGCCATCGCTCCCCCAACGCGACGATGTGGTGCTGTGCTGTACCCATGGCAAGAAGGACAAGTGCTGCGCTCGCTATGGCTTTCGCAGTTACAAGGCCCTGGCGCACGCGGTCGAGCAGCAGCGCTTGCCGTTTGACGTGTGGGAAAGCAGCCACCTTGGTGGCTGCCGCTTCGCCGCCAGCATCATCGTGCTGTCTCCGGTGCGCAAGTACGGCCGTATCGATCCCGAGCACGCGCTGCCCATGCTGCAGGCCGAAGCTCAGGGCAGGCGCTATCTACCCGGCTACCGTGGCGCGTCCGCGCTGACACCGGTACAGCAGTGTGCCGAGGTCGCCCTGCTCGGCTGGCTCGATGAGCACGACGCCACCAGCGCCGCCGGTGGCGTGCAGCTGACACTGGTCGAGGACGTGGCTGGCGCCGACGCTGGAACCACCGCCGATGCCGATAGCGCCAGCATTCACTGGCACTGGAAATCGACTGACCATGAAGGCGTCGTCCATGAGGGCCATGCGCAAGTGCTATGTCGCTCGATGACCCTTGATCGCGTGGACATGTGCTCGGATCTGGCAGAAGGGCCGAGCGCAAGCCAGGTGTGGCGAGCCATCAAGGTGATGCCAGCTAGGGCTTTTACGAAAAGTGCCTGCGCTCGGTGATACGGCGTTAAAAATCGCCTCAAAATGCTCATTTACACCACGTAAACTGCGCTTTCTCACCGATTTTTGCCTTGTCTAACCTTCGCTCGTCGACGTTTCGGACAAAGCCTAACGAGAATCACTTCCCTTGATAACAATTCGCATTTAATCTACTGTAGTCGCCGTTGGTCTTTCGACCTCAAGCCTCCGGCCTGCAGGACGCCCCATGACATCAGCGCTTTCCCGTCTGTATTGCGGTCCCCTGGAACACCTCACGGTGCCTACTGTGGCAGCGACCTTGCCCGACGACGCCATGCCAGCAGAGACACTGCTCGAGCCTGGCGTGCTGGACGAGCTGATCGAGCGTTACACCACGCAGTTCAAGGGAGAGGATCTCAAGGCCGTTGCCTCACTGTGGTCGAAATGGCACTTCAGCCAGCTTGCCGCCCACACACTGGCGTCCAACCTGCTGCTGGAGCGGGACCTGCCGGTGGCACTGGACGAAATGGGGATCTATCTCAACGAATCAGGCTGCACCCACGGCATTGCCTTACGCCATGAGGGCACCCCGCTGCCATCACTGGATGCTTTCGAGCGCTTCGAGCGCTTGCTGCAAGGCCATATTGCTCCTTTGATCGACATGCTGGGTTGCGTTTCCGGCGCCTCGCCCAAGGTATTCTGGAGCAACTTCGGCGGCTACTTCGACTACTTTGCCCGTGGGGCTCACACACACCCCATGGGCTCACCCGACGCCGCCGAGCAAGCGCTGCGGCTGCTCGATCACCGGGTGTATCCCGATGGCCGGCGCAACCCTCTGTTCATGCCGGTTCGCTACCTCCAGGACGATCAAGGCGAGACCCAGCGCATTCGCCGCGTATGCTGCCTACGCTACCGCCTGGATGACCTGGCCTACTGCGGCACCTGCCCGCTGGATGACAATGCCCTGGCAGCCCGCGCCGCGGCTAAGCGCCAGAACCAGCGCCAGAACCAGAACCAGAACCAGCGCCAGTCTGGCGACACCAACAGCGTGGTGCAGTCCTTCCCTGCGGCCAAGGACGATGGCGAGCGCCAAGCGCGTCGGCCCTCCTTGCGCAACGCCACGTCTCGCGTTGCCGCCGGCTGACCATGCCCCCAGCCCGATCCCGCCCTCTCGTCGGCGCGCCTGCCGAAGGCATCCAGCCACGCCTCATTCGCGCCGGTGACTTTCTGGGCTTTGCGCAACGCCACGGCATCGACTATCGCTTCGCCGGCATGCGCTCGCCCCAGGTGGCCCGCGACCTGGCCGTGCTCAGGGGGCGTGTGATCGAGGAGCAGGTACGCCCTGGCTGGCATCTGACGTTTTCCGACGTCGAGGTGCTGACGCCGTATGACTCCTGCTCCACCATGGCCTCCCCCCTGTTCGTCTGCGTCGTCCTGGAGGGCGCCATTCAGGTAGATCAGGGCGGGCGTCGCCAGCGCCTTTCCGCCGGCAGCGCGCTCAGCGCCAGGCTCGCCGACCAGGTGGCCCTGCGTGTGCACCAGGACGCCGGCCAGCGCCTGCGCACGCTGAACCTGTCCCTCGATGAAGCGGCCATCCACGCGCTTAGCCAACGTCCTGAGATCACCGAACTACTCGACTCGCCGCGCCCTCACCTGCATGTCTGGCCGCTGCCCGGCTATCTGGCACCGATGCTTGAGCAGGCGGTCACGCCGCAACCCTCGCCAGGACAGCGCCAGCTGCTGCTGGAGGCGATCGGACTGCAGCTGCTGGCCCATGGCCTGCGTCATCCCGGAGCGCACCAAAGCGGTCTGCAGCTGGCAGAACGCCAGCGCCTGGAGCGGGTACGCCAGACCCTGCACGATGCCCCTGCTCACCCTTACAGCCTCGAGCAACTCGCCGAGCTCGCCTCCATGAGCCAATCCGGTCTACGCGCAAAGTTCCAGCGCCTGTTCGGTGTCTCGGTCTTCGACTACCTGCGCGAACGCCGCCTGATGCTGGCCTATGAGCTGCTGTCTCGGGGCGCCAGCGTACAGCAGGCCGCCTTCGACAGCGGCTACGGCCATGCTTCCAATTTTTCCACCGCCTTCCGCCGTCGCTTCGGGGTATCCCCCCGGGATATCGGCTAGGCGGTGGCTCACGCATAGCCGCAGCACTCCCACCAGCTTGGCACGGCAATCGTTCAACAGCCTGTCACCGCGCATAAGGATCTTGGCGATACGCATAGGAAGATGGCGCCATTAAAATGGAATAATTCGCATTACCGAAAAACACGCTTCCAACGCCATCTCCTGGCTCGACTCATACGGTAAGCCCTTCCATGAACACAATGACCTCCCCCGGCCTGCGCCGCCAATGGGCGTCGACGCCACTCGCGACCGCCATCTCTCGTGCATCGCTGGCGATGCTTGGCCTGTCGTCGCTGATGCTCTCTGCTAACGCCCTGGCACAAGCCGCCGACAACAGCGCGGCCGACAGCGCAGAACTCAGCACCATGACGGTCACCGGTGAAGCCGCCACCAAGACCGACACGCCGTTTCTGGAGACCCCCCAGGCCACCTCCAGCGTCAGCGCCGAGGACATCGAGCGACGCGGTGCCCAGTCCGTGCAGCGGGCTCTGGATTACACCCCAGGGGTCTATACCAATCAGATCGGTGCATCCAACCGCTACGACTACATCGTTCTGCGCGGCTTCTCTGACGGCAGCGTGAGCAATACCTTCCTCGACGGCCTGAAACTGATGGGCGACAGCAACAGCTACAGCTCACTGAAGATTGACCCGTGGATGCTGGAAAGTGTCGAGGTGGTCAAGGGCCCGGCCTCGGTGCTCTACGGTCGAGCCTCCCCCGGTGGGCTGGTGGCCTTGACCAGCAAGCGGCCGACCTTCACCGATACCCCCACCGGAGAGGTCCAGGTCGGCTTTGGCAACAACGACCAGCGCCGTGCGGCCTTCGATATCACCGGTAGCGTCGACGAAGGACAGCGCGCCGCCTTCCGCCTGACCGGCGTCGCCCGCGCCGCCGATACCCAGTTCGACCCGGTGGAGGAAGAAAGCTATGCCATCGCACCGTCACTGACCTGGGACATCACCGACGCGACCACCCTGAACCTCAACGCCTACCTGTCTCGTGAACCCGAAGGTGGCTATCACGCGGGCTTGCCCTACGAGGGCACCGTGACCAGCCACGCCGGCCAGCACATCGACAACACCTTCTTCGAAGGCGAAGACGACTACGACAACTTCGAGCGTGACCAGAACCTCTTCGGCTATGAGCTGGAGCATCGCTTCGGCAACGGGCTTATCGCTCGCCAGAAGCTCAGGTACCTGGAGTCGGATGTCACCATGGACCAGGTCTATGCCTATGGCTGGGCCAACGACACTGAGCTCTATCGCTACTATTCAGGCGCCGATGAGGACCTGGAAGCCTGGACGGTAGACAACCAGCTCGAGGCCAGCTTCACCACCGGCGGGCTCAACCACCGCGTGCTGACGGGGGTCGACTATCAGACACGGGAAAACGAGGTGACCTGGTCCAGTGGCACCTTCCCGCAGATCAATGCCTTCAACCCCAGCTACGGTGCAGGCCCCGTCGGCGACATCGCGGTGACCACTCGCGAGACCCACGAGCTCGAGCAGACCGGCGTCTACCTGCAGGACCAGATCAGCTGGGACCGCTGGCATCTGACCCTGGGTGGCCGCTACGACTGGGTCGACATCGAGAATACCAACCGCGATAGCGGTGACAGCTCCGAACTGGATGAAACTCAGTTCAGTGGACGGGCCGGCCTTCTCTACGCCTTCGATAACGGCGTCTCACCCTATGTCAGCTACTCCACGGCGTTCACTCCGACCAGCTTCGTCGATGCATCAGGGGATCTGCTTGAGCCCATGGAAGGCGAGCAGGTGGAAACCGGCCTGAAATATCAGCCGCTGGGCACCCAGGACCAATACTCCATCGCCCTGTTCCACATCACTCAAGACAACGTGGCGACCAAGGAGCAGCCCACGGATCCTTACCGCGCCATTGGTGAGATCGAGTCCCAAGGCATTGAGCTTGAAGCCCGCACCCAATTCACCGACGAGTTGAGCATGCAGGCGAGCTACGCCTACACCGACATTACCTACGAGGAGAGCGATGTCCCCGGTGAAGAGGGCAACGACGCCATCTACTCACCCAAGCATATCGCTTCAGTGTGGGGCTACTACGATGTCGCCCGCGGACCTTTGGCCGGCCTGAACACCGGCCTGGGGGTGCGTTACCACGCCGATATCCAGGCAGATCGCGCCAACACCAAGTCGGTTCCGGACTACACCCTGGTCGATGCCACCCTTGGCTACGACTTCAGCCGCGTCGGACTTGAGGGCGTGAGCGCTCGACTCAACGTCAACAACCTGCTGGACGAAGACTACGTCGCGTCCTGCAACTCCCTCGAGTTCTGCTACTTCGGCGCCGAGCGCAGCGTCAGTGCTACCGTGAGCTATCAGTTCTGAGTCGCTCACCCATATGGCAAGGGGTGGCGTTTTCTTGAAACGTCACCAACTTGTGAAGATTTCGTGAACTGGATGGGATATCCGCCTCCTAAGGTGAGTCTGCAACCGCTATCGTCCATGAGGATCGATCCATGCAGACCACCGGTAACAGCAGTGCCCAGAGCCGCTTGGCGCCCGCCGCCAGGCAACGGCTACCGACACAGGAAGTGGACGCCGACTATCACGACGCCCTGCTCGGTCTAGGCGCACTCGACCGCACCCTGTTTCGACAGTTTTCCTTCGGCCCCCGTCAGGCGTTGCCCTATCGTTGCCTGCATCACGCCTTCGAGGCCCAGGTCGCGCGGTACCCTGACACGCCGGCCATTCGCCATGGCCGGCGCCACATTACCTATGCCCAGCTGAACGCGGCCGCCGACGGCCTGGCCACCTACCTCCAGCGTCTGGGCGTGCGACCTGGCGACTCGGTCGGACTGTTCGTGCGTCGCTCCATCGAGATGGTCACCGGCATGCTGGCGGTGCTCAAGTGTGGAGCAGCCTACGTCCCCCAGGATGTCGGCATCGCCCCAAGCCACCAGCTCGAACATGTTGTCGCCAAGGCCGGCATTCAGGTCGTACTGACGCAACACTACCACCACGACAAGATCGCCTCTCTGCTCGAGGCAAGCACCCCGCTCGTGCTCGTGGATGTCGATCCTTTCGTCTCGGGCTCAAGCCAAGCGCCCTGCGACCAGCCCCCAGCAAGACCAGCGATCCAGCCTGACGATCGCTGCTTTGTGCTGTTCACCTCAGGGACGACCGGGACACCCAACGGCGTTTGCGTCAGCCATCGCAACGTCTGCAACATCCTGCATCTGTCTCCGGGCCATCTGGGCATTGCGCCAGGCATGGTGGTAGCGCAGATCCTGTGTATCGCCTTCGACATGGCCGCCTGGGAGGTCTTTGGTGCCTTATCCCACGGTGCGACGCTGCTGATTCGCGAGGACGCCATTGTGGATGCCGTGCGCCAGGCCGACGTTATCATTGCGACCCCCAGCATCCTGGCGAGCGTGCGCGCCACTGACTGTCCCCGGGCCAGGGTGGTGGCGGTGGCCGGCGAGCCGTGCCCGCGTCCGCTCGCCGATGAATGGGCCAGCCACTGCCGCTTTATCAATGCCTGTGGCCCCACCGAGACCACCATCGTCAACACCCTTCACGAACACCACCCCGAGCTACCGGCCCTGACCATTGGCGCCCCGACCCCCAACAACGCCGTCTACGTACTGGATGAACAGTTGCGGCCACTGCCCATCGGTGAGGTCGGCGAGATGTGGGCAGGCGGGCTATGCGTCACCGAAGGCTACCTCGACAACCCTGGGCTCAACGCCGAACGCTACCGTCCCGACCCCTTCGTGGCGCCGGGCCCGCATGGCCCGGCGATGATGTTTCGTAGCCGCGACCTGGGCCGCTGGACGTCCCAGGGCCAACTCGAGCATCTGGGGCGCACCGATGATCAGGTCAAGATCAAGGGCTTCCGCGTCGAGCTGGACTGTGTCTCGCGAGTCATCGAGCGCCACCCTGGCTGCCGCCAGGCGGTGACCCTCAAACACCAGGACCAGCTGGTGGCCTTCGTCTCCCCAGCCACGGTGAATGTGACCGCGATACGCCGGCTACTGGCGGAGCACCTGCCCTACTACTGCCACCCCGAGGACATCATCGCCGTCGACCAACTACCTCGCACCTCTCGCGGCAAGATCGACAAGCGTGCGCTGCTCGACCAGCGCGACGGTGTATGAGCACCTGACCCGCCAAGGAGCCACGCAGACCATGAATCAACCGACCCAGGTCGCCAAGTTGGCCGACGCATCCCCTACCCTTTCGCCACAGCACCGGCACACCAGCACGCCGGCGTGCGACGACGCCTTGCCACGCCAGCACCCTTGGCACCGAGTGGCCCGCCACGCCTGGATAAAGCCCTATCATCGTCTGATCGTGCTGGTGCTGGCGATCAACGCCTGGTGGATGTGGCCCGAGCTCCAGGCCCTGTGGCTTGGCCAGTGGCCGCCGCTCATGCTGCTCTCCGACGCCGCCCTGGTGAACTTCACCGTCGCCATCCTGATCCGCCAGCAGCACGTCATCAATCTGCTGTTCAAGGTGGCCACCTCCTTGCCGCTCGGGGCGCCCCTGTGGCTGCGCTGGGCAGCAGGCAAGGTCTATCACTTCGGCGGCATCCACGTCGGCGCCGCGCTGGCCGGCTCGGTCTGGTTTGCCCTGTTCGCCGGCGCCACCGCCATGGCCATCGCAGGCCACGGCATGTCCCCGCTGTCCCCGCTCTCCACCTTTCTGGTCATGGCCATCTGCGCCCTGCTGGCGCTGATGCTGGCCACCGCCATGCCCTGGTGGCGCCAGCGAATCCACGACGTGTTCGAGCGTTGTCATCGCCTGGCCGGCTGGGCCCTGCTCGCCCTGTTCTGGGTGCTCAGCGTGTCACTGATGCTCGAGCGAGGTCTGGCCCCCGCTGTGGACCACCTCACGCTGACGTCAGCCGATACGCTGCTGGCGATCGCCTGGCAGGTGACCTCCCAGAGCTGGCAGCTCGCATGCCTGGCGCTGGTGACTCTTGGCGTGGTGCTGCCCTGGTGCCACCTCAGGCGCGTACCGGTCCGCTTCGAGCGGCCTTCCCGTCATGTGGCGATTGCCTACTTCGACTACGGCGTGACACCGCTGGTCGGCTCCTCGACCACGCTGAGTCGACGGCCGCTACTTGAGTGGCACGCCTTCGCCAATATTCCCCACCCGACCACCAGCGGCTATCGCCTGGCGATTTCCCGGGCCGGGGACTGGACCGGTGCCTTGATCGATGACCTTCCCGACCGACTGTGGGTGAAGGGCATTCCCACCGCCGGCGTCGGCAATGTCGATCAGCTCTTTCGCAAGGTGCTATGGGTTGCGACCGGCAGCGGTATCGGCCCGGTGCTCCCCCATATCCTCAGTGGCAAGGTGCCCTCCAACACGCTGTGGTCGACCCGCTCCCCCCGCGTTACCTATGGCGATGCACTGGTCGACGAGATCCTTACCGCACAGCCTGACTGCGTGATCTGGGATACCGACACCCAGGGACGCCCCGACCTGGTGACGCTGACCGCCAGGGCCTGGCGCGAGAGTGGTGCCGAAGCGGTCATCGTCATCGCCAACAAGACACTCACCGACAGGGTGGTGTACGCCATGGAAAGCCGAGGCATTCCCGCCTTCGGCGCCATCTGGGACTCCTGAACCCGCCTGGAGAACACAAGATGAACAATATCGATAGCACCAGCGTGATCAGCGAAGTGCGCAATCGAGTGCTGTACCTGGCGCTGAATCGCCCGTCCAAGCTGAACGCCCTCAACCGTGCCGTGTTCGACCGGCTGATGGAGATCATCGAACCCCTGGAACGCCACCAGGCCATCGGCTGCATCGTGCTGGGCTCGACCAGCGATCATTTCTGTGCCGGTGCTGACATCTCGATGCTGGCCAGCAGGAATGCCGAGGCCTTGAGATGCGACGACATGTTCGCTGAATGGCAGGCCTTTGCCGACCTGAAGGTCCCCAAGATCGCCGCGGTCAAGGGCTGTGCCCTGGGTGGCGGCTGCGAGCTGGCGATGATGTGCGACATCATCTATGCCCGCGAAGAAGCCGTGTTCGGTCAACCGGAAGTCAAGCTGGGGCTGATTCCCGGGATGGGCGGGACCCAGCGCCTGACCCGCCGGGTAGGCCGCGCCAAGGCCATGGAGCTGATTCTCACCGGTCGCACCATCAGCGCGCACCAGGCCTGCGACATGGGACTGGTGTCCCGGGTCTTCACAGCTGACTTCGATGATCAGGTGCGTGCCCAGGCCGAACTCATCGCCAGCTACGGGGGCGTAGCGACCCGGGCGGCGGTGGAAGCAATCGGCCGCGCCGAGCAAACGTCACTGGCAGAGGGGTTGCTGTTCGAGCGTCGGGTGTATCATGGCCTGTGGAATACCGATGACTGCCAGGAAGGGCTCCAGGCCTTCATCGACAAGCGTCCTGCCAAGGTGGTGAACCGCTGATCCATGCTGAACAACCGAATACTGATCGTCGAGGACGAAGTGGACATCGCGCGGCTGCTCAAGTCCCACCTGGACGATCTGGGCGCCGACGTAGCGTTAGCCCACGACGCGGGGACCGGCATGCGTCTGGCCCTTGAGTGTACCTGGGACCTGGCACTGCTCGACATCCAGCTCCCCGGGGTTCACAACGGCCTGGGTATCTGCGAAGCGCTGCGTCACAAGTCGCCGATGACGGTGATCATGATGCTCACCGCGCGCTCCTCCGAGCTCAATCGACTCACCGGCTTCGAGCACGGTGCTGATGACTATGTCGTGAAGCCCTTTTCGATCATCGAACTGGTGGCGCGGATCAAGTCCCAGCTGCGCCGGCTCGACATGCTCAAGTCCCTGGAGGCAAGCCACGCGGGCACGCCACCTCCGGTCCAGCTACCCATCGAGGTCGGGCAGCTCAGGATACATCCCGACTACCGACGCGCCGCCATCAAGGAGCAAAATATCGAGCTGACGAGCAAGGAATTCGATCTACTCCTGTTCTTTGCAAGCGCCCCTAATCGCGTATTCAGCCGAGCCGAATTGCTCGACAAGGTCTGGGGCTACGGTCATGCCGGCTACGAGCACACCGTCAACTCCCATATCAATCGCCTGCGCAGCAAGATAGAAGCCGATACCAACGCGCCTAGGCGCATCATCACGGTCTGGGGTGTCGGCTACAAACTGGATCCGGACGGCTTCGCCGAGCACTGATGGCAGGCTGTCCTTCGTCGAAGAGACAGGCGCATGCTCAAGACCCTGTATTCCAAGATCGCGGTACTGATCACGGTGGTGACCACCCTGATGGGCCTTGCCATCGCCGTGTCTGGCTACGCTCTGATGCGACAGTATCACGAGGAGGTGACCCAGAAACTCAATGCGCCCATCGCCGACTATATCGCCCGCCAATACCAGTTCAGCCAGGTCGAGGATCTACAGGCCACCCTCGACGCCCTGGCCGCCCTCGCCATGACCGTCAATCCCAGCGTGGAGATCTACCTGCTGGACGCCAGCGGAAGGATTCTGTCCCATGTCGCCAACGACAACCCAATCAGGCGCCAGCAGGTGGCGCTGGCGCCGGTGGAACACTTCATCGCCCGGGATGCTCGCCAGGCTACCTTGGGAAGGCAACCGCCCCTCTACGGCACCGATCCGCGCAGCATCGACGGCGACAAGACCTTTTCGGCCACCCGCATCACTCTACCCAACGGGGCTCCCGGCTACCTCTATGCGATCCTCGGCGGCAAGACCTATGACACCATCGCCAGCGACCTTCTCTCCAGCTACATCGCCAAGATCGCGCTGCTGCTTCTCGTCAGCATCCTCTTGACCTCACTGTTGATCAGCCTGCTCAGCGTGCGCTTCATCACCCAACGTATCGGTCGATTGCTGGCGACCATGCAGGGCTTTACGCGCAATGACTTCGTGGCCGAGCCTGCTGATCCAAATGCCTTTCTACCCGACGACGAGATCTATCGGCTGTATCTTGAATACGACGCCATGGCGAGTCGTATCTCGGCCCAGTTCGAAAGCCTCAAGAACATGGACAGGCTACGCAAAGAACTGATTTCCAACGTCTCTCACGATCTGCGCACCCCAGTGGCCACGATCCAAGCCTATACCGAGACGGTACAGGCCAAGCGCCGGACCCTCGATGACGGACAGCTGGCCAGTCATCTCAGCACCATCGAAAATAGCTGCCTGCGCCTGTCTCGGCTGATCGACGACCTGTTCGAACTGTCTCGGCTCGAAACCGGTCATATCGAGCCCCGGCGGGAGGTATTCTCGATCCTCGAACTGGTCTACGACATCGTTCAGGAGTTTTCGCTGTGCGCGCGGGACAAGGGCGTCACCCTGTACACCCCGGCTACCCATCGCAATATCCAGGTGTTCGCCGATGTGCAGATGATTCAGCGGGTGCTGCAGAATCTGATTCGCAACGCCCTGTGTCACTGCCCTTCAGGCGGCAAGATCAGCATCACCCTGGAAGAGGACCACCACCACGTCTACGTCTGTGTCAGCGATACCGGCTGCGGCATCGATGACAAGGACCTGCCCTACATCTTCAACCGCTACTACCAGTCCGACGACACCCCCCACAAGGACCGCACCACCAGCGGCCTGGGACTGAGCATCGTGCGCGGCATCCTGGAGCTGCACCAGAGCCGTATCGGGGTACGCAGCCAGGTTGACCAGGGCAGCGACTTCTTCTTCCACCTGCCGGCGGTTCCCTGACCCCCTTCGGGATACAGAGAGCTCCCGCCGTCACTCCCAGCAGGCCAACTGGTTGAGGTGCTCGCGGCGGGCGCACTCCGGCGACACCGCCTTGAAGCGGACCCGTGTCCCGGGCAGGCACTGGGCCAAGCGCGCGCAGGCAAGCGGAGTCAGCGCACCCAGACGCGGGTAGCCGCCGATGGTCTGACGATCGTTCATCAGGATGATCGGCTGGCCGTCGGGGGGCACCTGCACCGCACCCAGCGGAATACCCTCCGACACCATGCCCTTCATGCGGCCTTCAAGGCGCGCCCCGGTCAGGCGAATGCCCATGCGGTCGGCACGCTGATCGATGGTCCAGTGCTGGTTGAAGGCACGGTAAAGGCTGTGTCCGTCGAAGCTTGCGAGCTGAGCGCCCGCTACCAGCGCCAGCTCGAGCGGCTCCGACGAGGCAGCCAGCGTTGCCACGCTTGGGGCCAGCGCTCGTGCGTTCACACGCTGGTGTGGCGCTTTCGCCTCCACGCGGTCACCCGCCACCAGGGGACGTCCCAGGCCATCCAGACCGCCCAGGCCCTCCCGCACGGTGCTCGAAAGACTTCCCATCACCGCTTCTCCGGCCACGCCCCCCGGGAGCGCCAGATAGGCGCGCAGGCCCTTGCTGGGACGCTCGAAGACCAGTCGCTGTCCTTGCTTCAGCGTCAGTGCCTGACCGGGAGCGATGGCCTCGCCGTCACGTCGCGCAGCGAGATCCGCCCCCGCCAGCGCCACGCAGATATCGGCCTCGGCGACCAGCTCAAGCCCCCCCACCATGACTTCGAGACCAGCGGCTTCCGGAGCATTGCCGAGCAGCCAGTTGGCCCATCCCAGCGCCACCCAGTCCATGGCGCCGCCCTGGGTCACGCCAAGATGACGCACCCCACCACGTCCACCATCGACCACCAGTGCCATGGGTCCCGCACGTTCCACCTTGAGACTCATGCGCCGCTCTCCTCGGCCGGGGGTTGGGGGGTGGTGTCGCCGCCCTGCGCCTCGAAGGTAGCGCGGTCGATGGCCACAAAGCGCACGCGATCACCAGGCTTGAACAAGGTGTAGCCCTCGCGCTCGCGATCAAACAGCTTCACCGCGGTTCGCCCGATCAGGTTCCAGCCACCGGGAGAAGGCGCCGGGTAAACCGCCGTCTGGCGATCCGCGATACCGACACTGCCAGCGGCCACTTTTTGCCGTGGGGTCTCCAGACGCGGCGTCGCCAGGGCCTCCTCCACCAGCCCCATGAAGCCGTAGCCAGGCGCAAAGCCCAATGCGAAGACGCTGTAGTCACGCGCACAGTGACGGCGGACGACCTCCTCGACCGTCATCCCGGAGCGGCGCGCCATCAGCGTTAGCTCAGGACCGACGGAGGGGTCGTACCAGACAGGAATCTCATGCAGGGTGCCTTGTTCCGCCGCCTGGGGTGACAGTCCATCAAGTGCCGCCATGAGGCGTGTCCGGGCCTCCGCCAACGACAGTCGCTGGATATCGATCTGGACCAGTACCGTGGTGTAGGACGGCACCACCTCCAGGGCAGCGTCGCCAAGGCGCTGGCGAATCGCGTTGGTGGCCGCCAGCACCCAGGGCATATGCGCTTCGTCGATGGCATCAAACAGCCTGACGATCAGGCTATCGAAGGCGACTGTCTCCAGTCGTGGGCGTGGCGTCATGCCTCCTCCAGTCGGTCGAAGGCCTCACGAATGGCCCGGACGGCGGCTACGGAGCTTTCGTTGTCACCGTGCACGCACAACGTATCCGCAGGCAGTTGCAGCGGGGTCCCGTCTCGGGCCGCCAGAGGCTCCCCCTTGGCCAGCGTGACCGCCTGGGCGACGATGGTCGACTCATCGTGATGCACCGCTCCCGGTTCACGCCGAGACACCAGCCGCCCCTGCTGGTCGTAGGCTCGATCGGCGAACACTTCGAACCACAGGGAAACGCCCTCCTCCGCCGCCAACGCCCGGACGTCATCGGTATCGGCGGTGGACATCACCAGCAGCGGCAGGCTGGCATCGTAGGCACGCACGGCGCGCATGGTCGCGCGCAGCAGGTCCTGGCCCGCCGGGCTGTTCACCGCCATATCGTTGTACAGGGCACCATGGGGCTTGATATAGCGGACTCGAGAGCCTTCCGCTCGACACACACCATCCAGCGCGCCGATCTGATACAGCAACAGGTTCTCCGCTTCGGACGGCGATACCGCCAGGCTGCGCCGTCCAAACCCGACCAGGTCCGGGTAGCCGGGGTGCGCACCGATGGCCACGTTGTTGGCCACCGCCAGGCCGACGGTGCGACGCATCACGTCGGGATCGCCCGCATGGAAGCCGCAGGCAATATTGGCGCAGTCGATATACGCCATCACGTCGGTATCGCGGCCTATCTTCCAGGCGCCGAAACTCTCGCCGACATCGCAGTTGAGGAGGGGGATCGGCATAGGGCCACCTTATTGTTGTCGATGAAGTGTCATTGAATGATGTCGCTGTCTGAATTCTCGATCAAGCCGCCGGGCAGCGTACCGGCATCGCCCCGAGACTCGCGTCATCGCTGCGCAGCAACAAATTCAGCGTCAAGATTGACGACAGCAGCTCACCCGGCCAAGAATCACTGACACTACCCTGTCAATAACGCCCTATCCAACCGGAGACTTCCCATGGCTGTCAGCGATCCTTTCCATCTGGCGATCCAGGTCCGCGATA
Source organism: Halomonas litopenaei (assembly GCF_017303055.1). Classification (GTDB taxonomy): domain Bacteria; phylum Pseudomonadota; class Gammaproteobacteria; order Pseudomonadales; family Halomonadaceae; genus Halomonas; species Halomonas litopenaei_A. The sequence continues at coordinate 54,442 of NZ_JAEKJT010000003.1, forward strand.
TCGACGAAGCCCGCGAATTCTATGGCAACTTTCTCGGCTGCCCCGAAGGCCGCAGCTCCGAGTCCTGGGTCGACTTCGACCTCTACGGCCATCAGTTCGTCTGCCATCTGAATCCAGCGCTCAAGGATGCCGCCAGCGCTGCCCACAAGAATCCGGTCGACGGTCACGGCGTGCCGGTACCGCACTTCGGCGTGGTCCTCGAGATGCCAGCCTGGGAAGCCCTGGCCGACAAGCTCAAGTCCCACGGCGTGGAGTTCGAGATCGAACCCTATATTCGCTTCAAGGGCGAGCCGGGCGAGCAGGCGACCATGTTCTTCAAGGACCCTTCCGGCAACGCGCTAGAATTCAAGGCGTTCAAGGATCGCGACAGCCAGCTGTTCAAGAAGGCCTGACCACCGGGCCGGGCTGCGTCAGTGGTGTCGGTTGATCTTCAACGCCGCCTTCACTGACGCTGACGCAAGCATCGCCTCATCACTAGGTTCGACAACAGACTCAACGACTCACTCGACGACAAACTCAACAACACACTCAACAACAACAAGGTTCGCCATCATGCCCTGTCTCCGCTCTCTTCGTCTGGCGGTTGCCGTTGCCTCACTGACGGGCCTGGCATCCGCCGCCCAGGCCGCCGATTGGAACCTGGCCACGCCCTACGGCGACGCCAGCTTTCACACCGTCAACACCAAACAGTTCGCTGACGATGTCCGCGAGGCCACCGACGGTGAGCTGGATATTACCGTGCACTCGGGTGGCTCGCTGATCAGCCATGGCGAGATCAAGCCATCGGTCAGGCGTGGCACCGTCCAGGCCGGCGAGATCTTCCTGTCGATTCTGTCCAACGAATCCCCCGTCTTTGAACTCGACACCCTGCCGGGCCTCGCCGGCAGCTACGACGAGGCATGGGCGCTGTGGCAGGCAAGCAAGCCCGTCATTGAAGAATTGTTCGCTGAACAGGGCATGAAACCGCTGTACGCGGTGCCCTGGCCCTCCCAAGGCATCTACACCGACATCGCGCTCGACGATCCAGCCCAGTTTGAAGGGCTCAGGGTGCGTGCTCCCAACATCAATACCCAGCGCCTGACCGAGAATCTCGGCGGCCTACCCACCGAAACCGAGGAGTCGGATATTCCGACGGCCTTCTCCACGGGACGCGTCGACGCCATGATCACCTCAGTGTCGACCGGTGAGTCCATGGCCGCGTGGGACTACGTGTCCCACTTCACCGATGCCAACCTGTGGATCCCGAAGAACATCATCTTCGTCAATCAGAAGGCCTTCGACCGTCTCGACCAGGCCTCTCAGGACGCACTGCTGGAGGCCGCCGCCCAGGCCGAACAGCGTGGCTGGGAAGCCAGCAAGGCCGACATGGAAGGCAGCGCCCAGGCCCTTGAGGAGAATGGCATCACCATATCCGAGCCCGTTGATGCGGTGGCCGAAGCCCTTTCCGAGGCTGGCGACACGCTGTTCCAGGACTGGGAGAGCCGCGCGGATGATCGCGCCAAGGCGCTGATCGAGGAGTACCGCAGCAACATCGAGTGAGCCAAGGCAGCGCGGATTGCCGATCGAGGCCATCCGCGCTGATTGATCCTGTCCGCCCTCCGGTGGGAGCATACTCATGACATTTCGCCTGATGCCCATCTACCGCCTGGGCGGATGGGGAGCGGCCGCCTCGATGGTCGCCATCTGCACGCTGATTACCCTGCAGGTACTGTTTCGTCTATTGGACGCCGTGCTGGTCATGGCCGGCAGCTCGCGCCTGGGCCTAGAAATCACCGGGGTATCGGAGCTGGCCTCCTTCCTGCTGGTGGGCGCGACCTTCCTCGGCATGGCCTACACCTTCACCCATCATGCCCATATCCGCATGTCGCTGGTGATTCAGCGTCTTCCTGCGGCGGTGCGGGCCTTTACCGAACTTGCCTGTCTGCTGATCGCCTCGGCGCTCAATGCGCTGTTGTGCGTGTCGCTGTGGCAGCTGATGCAGGAGAGCCTTGAATACGACGACGTCTCGTCGGGGCTGCTGGCCATCCCCCTGTGGATTCCGCAGCTGGTGCTGCTGATCGGCATGGTCATGATGAGCCTCGCTCTGGCCGAGGCCTTGATCGATACCGCACGCCAGGCGCTGCAGGCACCACAACGCTTCCAGGCCCCGGATGATGAGGCTGGCCATGACTGACATCCCCTGCCCTGTCGCACGGCCCCCTTGCTACCCCTGCGTGGAGAGCCCGTCGCTATGCTGATCATCAGTCTGGTTACCCTGCTGGCCCTGGCACTGCTGCTGGGCAGCGGCGTATGGATCGCCTACGCCCTGCTTGGCACCGGTTTTATCGTGCTGACGCTGTTCTTTCCCCTGGCGCCCGGACCTATCCTGGCGTCCGACTTCTGGGGCGCGAGCTACGGTTGGGACCTGACCGCCCTGCCGATGTTCGTGTGGATGGGCGAAATCCTGTTCCGTTCTGGGCTTGCCAATAACATGTTCCAGGCGCTGTCGCCCTGGCTCGGCCGACTTCCTGGACGCCTTCTGCACTCCAACATCATCGGCAGTGGGCTGTTCGCGGCAGTGTGCGGTTCTTCTGCGGCGACCTGCGCCACCGTCGGCAAGATGACGCTGCCTGAGCTCAAGAGCCGAGGATATGACGACGATCTGGCCATCGGCACCCTGGCCAGCGCCTCGACCCTGGGCCTGTTGATTCCGCCATCGATCATGATGATCGTCTATGGCGTCGTCACCGAGCAGTCGATCTCGCGACTGTTCATCGCAGGCGTTGGACCCGGCTTGCTGTTGCTGGGGCTGTTCATGGCCTATGTCATCGGCTGGTCGCTGCTGGTAGGCAATCGGCGGGGCGCGGTGGGACGTCGTGATAGCGCAATACCGCTGCGCCAGAAGCTCACCGGCAGCCTGCAGCTGCTACCGTTGCTGGCACTGATCGGCGGTATTCTTGGCAGCATCTACGGCGGGCTCGCCTCGCCCACCGAGGCCGCTGCGTCCGGCGTCGTACTATCCATGCTGATCGCCAGGGCCAACGGCCACTTCAATGCCGCCATCTTCAAGGAGGCGCTGTTTGCCGCGGTGCGGACCTCCTGCATGATCGCCTTCATCATTGCCGGGGCCTCCTTCCTGGCATCCGCCATGAGCTTTACCCAGCTGCCGATGGACCTGGCCGAGAAGATCGGCGCCATGGGCCTGTCACCGGCCTGGTTACTGGTGGTGCTGACCCTGTTCCTGCTGGTGCTGGGTTGCTTCCTCGACGGTATCTCGCTGATCCTGCTGGTGACCTCGATCATCATGCCGGTGATCGAGACCGCCGGCTTCGACCTGATCTGGTTCGGCATCTACCTGGTCATCGTCGTCGAGATGTCACAGATCACCCCGCCGGTAGGGTTCAACCTGTTTGTGATCCAGGGACTCACCGGCCGCGACATCATGTCGATCACCCGTGCCACGGTGCCCTTCTTCCTGCTGATGATCGTGGCCATCGTGATCATGAGCCTGTTCCCCGGCATCGCTACCTACCTGCCCCAGGCGATGAGCGGATAGCCGCCGTTTTCAGACTCGCTGGCGCTGTCTCAGCGTCTCGATGATGCCTTCAAGCCGGCGCCGGGTCTCGGCGTCGGTCTGCTGGCTCATCAACTCATCCAGGGTTTCCACCACATCGGCGTCACGCCTTGCCCTTGCAGCACGATTGGCACTGTCTGTGCTGCCATCGGACAGCAAGGCGCGAATCATTCGGTCCAGCGTGCCGAACAGAAAGTCGATACTGTAGCCGGCGAGAAATCCCAGGGCGGCGCCGCTGAGCGCGACCTCTGCGCCCTTGTCGCTGGGAATCTGAGAAACGAACAGCACGATCGCCCCTCCCGACAGGGTACCGAGCACGATGCGATTGACGTGCTCGCCAATACGCGCCGGGTCGAAGGTGCGGCTGTAGAGTCGGCTGGCGGTGACCCGCAGCACGAAGGCAAAGGCCCCGAGCGCTCCATACAGAAACGCCTCGGTGTGACGCAGACCTTCGTAGAGAAATCCCAGGAGAGTGGCCTGCGCACCAGCGCCAACCGTCATGCCTGCCTCCGCGCCGATCGCTGACATCATCACATTGGAGATGATGGCCAGCATCACCACCGCCGCGGTGCACTGCCACAGCCGCATCAGGTAGCGCCCGGTGCGGCTATCGCGAAGTCTGCCGCTTTCCCGGCTGGGACGTGTCGCCGCCAAGGTGCGTGGGGAGATGCCCGGGTAGCGGCGCGACAGCTCCCGGTAACAGGCGACCAGACCGTCGATGTCGGCGCCGCTTAACGGAACGTTCTGCCTCTGCTGCTGGCGCGCCCGATAATACGCGGAAAGATCCACATCCAGCGGCACGCCTTCCGCTTCCAGCGCAAAGTCCAGCAACGCCGCCATGTCATCCAGCAACTGATCCACCCGGTCACCGCAAGGATCGACGCCGCGACTGTCGTCGGACCTCGACGGCTCTCGGCTTGGCTGAGTAGGCCCTTGCTCACCCGCCAAGGCCGATGCACTCGAGCGTTCTCGCGCCACACCCTCTGACACCCGGTGTTCCGATACGTCGAGGCCGCCAGCATTGAGGCGATTCGCATCGCAGCGCTTGCTGTCGTGGCGACCCGTATCGAGCGCGCCCGTGTCATGGCTGGCCGTATCCTGACTGCCTGTCTCAGAGCATTCCGTCTCAGGGCATTGTGTCTCGGGCGGCTCTGATTGAGCGGCCTTGGGACGCTGCTTGGCCGATATGCCCATGGCAGTTCCTCCCGCGAGCGCGAAGTGCTCGCTGCTGTACCGGGAGCTGGCCTGGTCATCAGGCTCCGTCACTACACCCTGCCGTCCCGGCGCAGCAAAGTGTGTAGTGACTTACTCACCCTAGACGCCCCGGGCCCGCTTGGCGACTTTTGCCGCCAAGCGCGATGGGCCTCTTTTCTGCTGCAGGCACGGCTTCTGCTACAGGCACGGCTACTGCCGCTTACTCTGAGGCTGGCGCTGGCGCGGAGCTGATGGCGCCAGCGGACAGCCTAGATGACCTGAACCGACTGGGCGGCCTCACCGGTCTGTACCTGCCACTGGGCGGCGTAGCGTCCGCCGCGTTCGATCAGCTGCTGGTGGGTCCCGCGCTCGACCACTCGTCCAAGCTCCATCACCACGATGTCGTCGGCGTGAACGATGGTGGACAGGCGGTGGGCGATCATGATCACGGTGCGCTCGCTGCCAATCCGCGCCAGCGAGCGCTGGATGGCGGCCTCGGTCTCGTTGTCCACCGCACTGGTGGCTTCATCCAGCACCAGCACCGGCGGGTCCTTGAGCAGCGCCCTGGCCAGGGACAGGCGCTGACGCTGGCCACCGGACAGACGTACGCCGCGTTCGCCGACTCGAGTATCGAGGCCGTCGGGCAGGCGTTCGATAAACTCCCAGGCCTCGGCAGTGCGGGCAGCACGGACGACTTCATCGAGACTTGCCTCGGGTCGTGCGTAGGCGATGTTGTCTCGCACGCTGCCCTCGAACAGGTAGACGTCCTGACTGACGAGTCCGATGGCATCGCGCAGCGCATTCTGGCGAAGCTCCGCTACCGGAATGCCATCCAGGACGACCTGCCCCTGGTCTGGATCGTGAAAGCGCAGCAGCAGCTTGATAAGGGTGGACTTGCCGGAACCCGTGGGGCCGACCAGCGCCAGGGTACGTCCGGCGGGCACCATCAGATCCACATCATCGATACCCGCGTGGCTCTCGGCGTAGTGAAAGCTTACTTTGTCGAACCGCACCTCCCCCCTGACCGGGGTCGGCAACGTGGTCTGACCGTCGTCGCGCACACGAATGGGTGTGGCGATCAGATCAAGGATACGACGCGTGCTGGCCATGGCCCGCTCGAACAGGTCGATGACCTGGGCCAACCCTGTCAGCGGCCACAACAGGCGCTGGGTCAGGAACACCAGTACACCGTAGGCTCCCACATTCAGTTCGCCGGAAAGCGCCTGCATGCCGCCGACGATGAAGGTCGCCAGGAAGCCGGTCAGGATCGCCATGCGAATCACCGGAATAAAGGCCGAGCTGATGCGAATGGCACGACTGTTGGCATCCACATAGGCTTCACTGTCGGCCTTCAGCCGCTCGGCCTCGCGGGCCTCGGCGGTAAAGCTCTTGATGGTGGCCATGCCCTGAATATTGTTCGACAGCCGACTGGAGAGCACGCTCACCTTTTCGCGCACGTCGGCATACAAGGGGCCCGCCTTGCGCTGAAACACGAAGGCCCCCCACAGGATCAATGGCACCGGGGTAAACGCCAGCAGCGCAATCAACGGGGACAGCACGAAGAACACGGCTCCCACCGCCACGACGGTAACCCCAACCTGGATCAGCGAGTTGGCTCCGCCATCCAGAAAGCGTTCGAGCTGGTTGACATCATCGTTCATGGTGGCCACCAGCTCGCCGGATGAACGCGATTCGAAGAAGCCCATGTCCAGGCGCTGCACGTGTTCGTAGGCGTCCTGTCGCAGGTCCGCCTGCAGGCGCTGGGCGAGATTGCGCCAGAGGATCTGAAACAGATACTCGAACAGCGATTCTCCCGCCCAGATAAAGAAGGTCAGCACCCCCAGCACAATGATCTGGGACGACGCCGAGACGAAGCCCAACCGGGCGACGAAGCTCTGCTCCTGATTGACCACGACGTCGATGGCGACACCGATCAGAATCTCGGGCGCGATATCAAACAACTTGTTGATAATCGAGCACAGGGTCGCGGCGACGATTCGCCGACGATAGCCTCGGGCATAGCGCAACAGGCGACCCAAGGCCTGCAGGCTGGAGGAAGTGGACACAGTGGTGGCTCCTTGCGGCTTACATCGGCGCCAGCGCTTCGCGTCCTCGGCACGGGGCGAAGACACGGGTGCTGAGAATGCGAAGCCGTTGATGACGTGCAACATGAACACGCTGGCGCAGGGCGAGACCCGGCCGCCGACACCAGCAATACGCGGCAACTACACAGCAACTGCACAGCAAAACGCCGCGGCCCTGGGGCCGCGGCGCGTGACCTGCTAACAGGTCGGACGACGTCGTGATGACGTCATGCCGGTGTCGATCAGGCAGTGGCTGCCTGGTAACGACGCTCGACTTCGTCCCAATCCACCACGTTGAAGAAGGCGGCGATGTAGTCAGGACGCTTGTTCTGATACTTCAGGTAGTAGGCGTGCTCCCACACGTCCAGACCCAGTACCGGGGTGTTGCCGTGCATCAGCGGGCTGTCCTGGTTGAGGGTGTTTTCCACCACCAGGGCACCGTCCGGAGTCACGGACAGCCACGCCCAACCAGAACCGAAACGGCCCAGAGCGGCCTTGGTAAAGGCATCCTTGAAGGCATCAAAGCCGCCAAGTTCCTTTTCGATGGCGTCAGCCACCTTGCCTTTCGGGTTGCCACCGCCGTTCGGGGACATCACCGTCCAGAACAGGGAGTGGTTGGCATGACCACCGCCGTTGTTGATGACCGGCTGGCGCTTGTCTTCGGGCAGACGCTCAAGGTTGGCAACCAGCTCGTCCACCGGCAGGTCTTCAAGACCAGTACCTTCCAGCGCACCATTCAGGTTGGTGACGTAGGTGTTGTGGTGACGAGAATGGTGGATCTCCATGGTCTGCGCATCGATGGAGGGTTCCAGTGCGTCGTAGGCGTAGGGCAGTTCCGGCAGAGTATGTGCCATGGTGATACCTCCTTCCTTGTAAAGTTGGGCTGATTCAGGGGGATAATCCTATCCCACTCACCAGCTTGCGTCATCGTGGGCCTCATACTATAGGCAAGTCGCGACGGTCTCGCTAGCGCCTGCAGCGCTGGAAAAGTTCTCGTCCAGCGGCGTCGCTTCAGCGACCTTGGCTCACCTCGGCAAGGCCCGATGCCGTAGGCCACAGGGTGGCATCTTTTACGCCTCTTCTACAAGGGTTAGCCAACGGCGACTGCCCGATGTTCCCTGATGACACATCGGATTGACAACAGCAAACAAATTGATAACCATTCCTATCCATTAAGAGTGTATTTCCGATCGCCCGGACGACCCAGCGGAGCCCTTGTTCATGTTCGACCTTCAGTCCGCCTCTTTCACGATTCCGGGCAAGACGCTGCTGGCCCCCACCAGCCTAACCTTCGACGCGGGCCGCGTGCATGGCTTGATCGGCCACAATGGCTCGGGCAAGTCCACCCTGCTCAAGCTGATGGCGCAGCAGCAACCGGTCAGCGCAGGACGCATCCTGTTCAACGGCCAGCCCCTTGAAAGCTGGGGGCGCCGTGCCTTCGCCAGGGAGGTGGCCTACCTCCCCCAGCACCTGCCTGGGGCCGAAAACCTGACCTGCCGCGAGCTTATCGCCTTTGGCCGCTACCCCTGGAAGGGACTGCTTGGGCGTTCGCGCCGAGACGACCAGGAACACGTCAGCAGGGCCATGGCACTGACCCACACCGAGGCCTTTGCCGAGCGCCTGGTGGACACCCTGTCCGGGGGCGAGCGTACTCGCGTGTGGCTCGCCATGCTGCTGGCCCAGGGCAGCCGTCTGCTGCTGCTCGATGAGCCATTGGCAGCCCTGGATATCGCTCACCAGGTGGAGGTGATGACCCTGGTGAAGAAGCTCAGCCGTGAGCTCGACCTGGGCGTGGTAATCGTGCTTCACGACATCAATATGGCCTCACGCTTCTGTGACCGCCTGGTGGCCCTGCACAGCGGCCAGGTCATCGCCGAGGGAAGCCCGGAGACACTGATGACCGGAGACGTCCTTGAGGATATCTACGGCATCCCGATGCAGGTCATGCCCCACCCCAGTGGCGAGCACGCCGTGGCCCTGGTGCAATGATGCTCCGTCGGCTTCCACTGCCAGCCCGCCCGCTTTTTCGACGATTGCCGCGACCCTTGCGTTCATGCTGGCTGACAGCACTGGCGCTGGGCGTGTTGTCACTGTCCGCCAGTTGCCTGGCCTCACCACGCATCGCGAGCCTCGACTGGACCCTGGCAGAAACGCTGGTCGCCCTAGAGGCACCGCCCATGGCACTGGCCCAGACCGATGACTATGAAAGCTGGGTGGGGCTCGAGGCACCCGCGCAGAGTGTCGATATTGGCCTGCGCACCCAGCCCAACCTGGAATTGCTGGCCGACCTGAACCCGGACGCGATCGTCATCTCTCCCATGTTTGCGAATCTGGCACCGCGACTGTCGGCCATTGCCGAGGTGAAGCAATTCTCGATGTACAGCGGGGACGGTGACTTCTGGAACGAAGCACTGACCCTGACCCGCGAACTGGGCGAACTGGTCGGCCGCCAGGTGGAGGCGGAGCGCCTTATTGCCAGCAGCGAGGCGCATATCGCGCAGATTGCCGATCGCCTGCCCGAGGACACGCGCCCGCTGCTGCTGATCCAGTTCATGGATGAGCGTCACGTGCGCCTGTTTGGTGACCACAGCCTGTATCAGGCCGTGATCGAGCGGATGGGCCTGACCAACGCCTGGACCGGCACCACCAATGTCTGGGGCTTCAGCTTGATCGGCATCGAACAGCTGGCCAACTACCCCCAGGCGCGGATCGTGGTGGTCGAACCTTATGTTGCGGGAGTGCGCGAGGCGCTGGCCGACAGCGGGCTATGGCGCCATCTGGGCAGCGTCAAACGAAACGACGTCGTGACCTTGCCACCGGTGTGGAGCTTTGGTGCCTTGCCTTCTGCCAACCGCTTCGCCAGCAAGCTGGGTGAGGCTCTGGGTGCAGACAGCCCCGCAGCCACCACGCCAACGACGCGCTCCGCCCAGCGCGAAACGACGGTGCTCCTCCCCTCCTCCCGTGATAGCGAGACCCTTCATGCAGGCCGTTGACACCCGCTGCTGGCGATCACACCGACTGAGTGCAACCGCCGCGGTGCTAGTCGTCCTTTGCCTGCTGGCGGCGTGGCAGTCCCTTGAAGGCCTGGGTGGCGCAAGCTCTGCCCTGGCCGCACTGTCCTCGCTTGACGTGACCACCCCCTCGTCACTGGTACTGCACTACAGCTGGTGGCCGCGACTGACCATTGCCTTGACCGCCGGCGCAGCCCTGGGCTTGGCTGGGGTGTTGATGCAGCAGGTGCTACGCAACCCCCTGGCAGCACCCACCACCCTGGGCGTCGCCAGCGGGGCCAACCTGGCCCTGATGATCGCCACCCTGGTCGCGCCGGGCCTGCTCGCCCTTGGACGGGAGTGGGTCGCCCTGTCCGGCGGTGCCCTGGCCATGGGCCTGGTATTTGCGCTGGGCTGGCGGCGCGGCCTGTCGCCTGGCGTGGTGGTGCTCGGTGGTCTGGTAGTGAATCTGTACTTCGGCGCCCTGGCCATCGTGCTACTGCTGTTTAACCAGGAGGCGCTCAAGGGGGTGCTGGTATGGGGTGCAGGATCATTGGCCCAGAATGGCTGGGACGGGGTGTTCTACCTGCTGCCTCGCGTGCTGGTCGCTGGCGCCCTGGCCATCTGGCTGATTCGCCCGCTGGCACTGCTCGAACTCGATGATGCCAGCGCCAAGAGCCTCGGCGTGTCACTCAAGTGGCTGCGCCTGGGCGGCCTCGGCCTGGCGGTCTTCCTGACAGGCTGCGTGGTGGCTACTGTCGGCATCATCGGTTTTATCGGTCTGGCGGCCCCCAACATCGCACGTATGGCCGGTGCCCGACGGCTGCCGGCGCGGGTGGGCTGGTCGATGCTGTTTGGCGCGCTGCTGCTGACCGTCACCGACCTGGTGCTGCAAGGCGGCATCGACGCACTGCCGACACTGCTTCCCACAGGGGCTACCACGGCGATGCTGGGTGCTCCTCTGCTGTTGTGGCTGATCCCCCGGCTCAAGCTGACGCCCCGTCGGCCACCACCGGCATCGGCTCCCCTGGTGCTGCGAACCTCGACGCCTGTCCCGCTGCTGGCAGGACTCGCAGCGGCACTGGTGATCGCCATGCTGGTCGGCATACTCGCCGGGCAAACCAGCACGGGCTGGTCACTGAGCACAGAGGTCCAGGTACTCGACTGGCGCTGGCCACGGATCATGGCGGCCGCTGGCAGCGGCGCCCTGCTGGCCATCGCCGGTACCCTGATCCAGCGCGTCACCGCCAACCCGATGGCAAGCCCCGAACTGCTGGGCATCAGTGGTGGCACAGCCATCGCGCTGATTATCACCATCTTTGTGGTGCCCGGACCCAGCCACTTGCTGCTGCTGGGAACCGGCACCCTGGGGGCGCTGGTGACACTGGCGCTGCTGGTTGCACTCAACCGCGCCAGCGGCTTCCAGCCCGAGCGCCTGCTGCTCAGCGGCGTGGCCATCACGGCGCTGTTCGACGCGGTGCGCTCCATCATCATGGTGGGAGGCGACCCCCGCGGGCAACAGGTCATGGCCTGGCTGTCTGGCTCGACCTACTATGTCGACCCGACCTCGGCGCTGGTGGTGCTGATGGCCGGTGCGGCCGTCGCCCTGGCTGCCCAGCTACTGGCCCGCTGGCTGGATATCCTGCCGCTGGGAAGCGCCACCTCCAAGGCCCTTGGCATCCATGTGGAGAATGCTCGCCTGGGATTGTTGGCAACGGTGGCGGTGCTGACTGCCGCGGCCACGCTGATCGTCGGGCCACTGTCCTTCGTCGGCCTGCTGGCTCCTCATATGGCGCGGCTGATGGGGTTCTCTCGCGCTCGCCTGCATCTGGCGGGTGCGGCGCTGATCGGCGCCCTGTTGATGGTGCTGGCCGACTGGGTCGGGCGACAGCTGCTGTTCCCCCAGGAGATACCTGCCGGTCTGGTCGCCTCGATTCTTGGCGGCAGCTATTTCATGTGGGGGCTGAAGAGACTGTAAGGCTCGGGCATGATGGTCGACCAAGCCGACACTTCCTCCCGGGGTGCCCGACATGCCAGACCAGCCCTGCAACAGCTTGCCCCTGCTCGCGCCCAGCAAGGCACGCCTGGCGCTGGGGGGCAGCTGTTACTGGTGCCTGGAGGCGGTCTATCAGTCGCTCAAGGGCGTCGACGCCGTTCACCAGGGCTGGGTCGCCGCCGAGCCCCCTGACAGTGACTTTCATGAAGCGGTGGTGGTGGACTACGACCCCTCGCGGCTACCCATGGACGTGCTGATCGAGATTCACCTGCACACCCACCACGCCACCTCTGGCCATGCCCTGCGCCAGCGCTACCGCTCAGCGGTCTATGTCCAGAACCAGGTTCACGCCCAGCTGGCCCGCCAGGTGCTGACCCAGCTGCAGGATGACTTCGATTCCCCCCTGGTGACCCAGGTGCTGCCTCTGGCCGCCTTTCGCGATTCCAAGCTGGCCTATCACGACTACTTCTACAGCGACCCCTCGCGGCCGTTCTGCGAGCGCTGGATTACCCCCAAGCTGAAGCTCTTGCTGGACCGCTTTAGCGAGGTCGCAGACGGCGAGCGACTGGCCCAGGCAGGGGTCAACAAGGCGCCGACACCTTCACAGCGTTGTTCTTGAAACGCCAGCCATGACGTCCTCCCGGCAGACACACAAACGCCCGACCGGCAGAGCCTGGTCGGGCGTTCTCGCTTAGACTACGTGCCGTGGTCAGAAACGGTACTTGATGCTGCCTACCACGCTGCGCTCTTCACCGTAGTAGCACCAGTAGTCACAGCCGGACACGTACTCTTCGTCGGTCAGGTTGTTGACGTTGACCTGGGCGGTCCACTGCGGAGTGATGTCATAGCTGACCTTGGCGTCCCACAAGGTGTAGGAGTCCACCTGGGTATCCGAGTAACGAGGATTGTCCTTGGTCTCGCCCACATAGCGCACGCCACCGCCCAGGTTAAGTCCATGCAGGGCTCCTGGCACTTCATAGTCCAGCCACAGCGACGCCTGGTTGCGCGGAATCAGACCCGCGCGCAGGTCTTGCTCTTCACGACTCAAGTCTACCCGTACATCGGTATAGGTGTACGCGGCGGTGACCTTGAGGTCATCGGTCACGTAGCCCACCCCCTCGATCTCGAAGCCCTGGGACTCCCGCTCTCCCCCCTGGCGATTGGCCGACTCACCGCTGGTGTAGAGGGTATCGCTTTCCTTGAGGTCGAATACCGCCGCGGTGACATAACCATCCAGCCAGTCAGGTGCATACTTCACCCCCAGCTCCCACTGTTCGCCATCGCTGGGGCGGTAGGCGCGGCCGTCCGGATCGGTGCCGATCTGCGGTGAGAAGGACTCGCTGTAGCTCAGATATGGCGAGATACCGTAGTCACCGAGGTACATGATACCGCCGGAGAAGCTCGTCTCATCCTCGGTACCACCGCCATTATCTTCACCGTTGATGCGATTGGTCACATCCACGCTGTCATGGCGCAGGCCGGCAAGAAAGATCCAGCGGTCGTCCAGACGCAGCTGGTTCTGAGCGTAGAAGCCAAGCTGCTCCTTGCCTTCATCATGGTCGCTACCTGTCCGCGATGACGGCGTGAAGTTACCGTACTCGGGATCAAAGATATCGAAGGGCAATCCGAAGGCGAAGTCATCGTAGTTGTCGTAGTCGATATCCAGGTTTTGATAGTCGACGCCAAGCAACAGGGTGTTCTCGGTACGATCGCTGTACCAGCGGCCGATAGCACGGGTGTCTACCGTGACCGCATCGAAGTCACCATCGCGATAGGTCAGGCCACGTTGGGCATTGCGATCATCCAGCAGATAAGACACATAGACGTCGCGCTCCAGCAGGTCCAGATGGCTGTAACGGAAGTTCTGCTCGATGTCCCAGGTGTCATTCAGACGATGGGACAGCTCGTAGCCCAGCGCCCACTGCTCATGCTCCTGACGCTCGTAGCCCGGCTCCCCGAGGTTGTCTTCGGGATCGAGCCGACCGAAAGGCGTGCTGTCGACGGTGCCGTAAGGCAGCTTGAAGCCGTTGGTGGGCGTCCCGTGGTCCTTCAGGTAGCTTGCCAGGAAGGTAATGCTGGTATCGTCGGACAAATCCACCGCCAGACTCGGCGCCAGATAGACGCGCTGGTTGTCCGCGTGGTCGATCTGCGCATCGTTCTCGCGGAACAGTCCCACCATGCGATAGCGAACATCGTCGCGGCCGGCCACAGGGCCGGAGACGTCGACGCCGACCTGCTCGTGGTTATCGCTACCGTACTGCAGCTCGATAAGCCCCTGCGGGTCTTCCGTCGGGCGTTTGCTGATGGCATTGATGACCCCTCCGGGAGGCGCCTCTCCGTACAGGATAGAGGCAGGCCCCTTGAGCAACTCAACGCTTTCCAGACCAAAGGTCTCGGTGCTCCACCAGAAGTAGCCACCCTCGCGGAACTGACGCAGGCCATCCTGATAGAGCGAATCTTCACCGTTGAAGCCGCGAATATAGAACCAATCTGCCTTGTTGTCCTGGCCGAACGGCTGCGATACCACGCCGCTGCGGTAACGCAGCACTTCGTCGTACTTGTTGACCTGGCGGTTATCGAGCTCTTCTCGGGAGACCTGGGAGGTTGACCTAGGTGTCTCCAGCACCGGCGTATCGACCTTCAGGGTAGACGTCGTCACGACCATGGTGTCACTGGCGACCTCAGTGACCGCTTCCTCCTGCGCCATCGCCAGCGAGGCCATCGGAAGCCACCCGACGATCAGGGGCAGCGTGGCATAGTGAACCGCCCGTGCAAGCGGGTGACGGGATAGTGAATGGTGCAGGGGGAGCATGGAGAACCTCGGAGGCAGCGTCAGAGCGAACGACCAAGCAGGAACGCCAATGGGAATCCTGCTCAAGAAAACAACAACATCTACATGCTAATTGTTTTCATTTAATCTCGCAATTTATCCTCCACGAGCAGTCAACGCTTCTCCACCAAATGCGGGTTACGGTCAACGATCGGCATATCGCTACGACCCAACCCGCCAAGATCTCCTCCTCCAAGCCACTCTCCAAGCCACTTTCCAAGCCACTCTCCAAGCCGCTCTCCCAGCCACTCTCCGGGCAGCTCTCCGGGCAGCTCTCCCAGCCCCCGTACCATCACGGTACGCGCCAGTCAGGGCGAGCTTGCTTAGTTCCTAGCTTGGTTGGGCTTGGTTGGGCTTGGCTGGGCTTGGCTGGGCCCACTGCGCGCCTTAGCCGACCAGCCTTCACTGTCGGACCGGTGAGTACGCTAATGTTGTTCAAGCCGCCCCACGGCATCACGACTGGCGGCCTCGCGATTTTCCCCGGTGAGTTCGATCAACTGTCCGGCGCGCATTTCCAGCAGTCGATCAGCGTGCTGAAAATAGTGATCGTCATGGCTGATGGCGAACACCGTCTTGCCCATGCTCCGCAGCTTGGGTAGCAACTCTTGATAGAACACACGCCGGAACTGCGGATCCTGATCCGCCGCCCACTCGTCGAGCAGCAGAATGTCGCGCTCCTCCGCCACCGCCATCAGCAGTGCAAGGCGTTTGCGCTGTCCCTGAGACAGCTCTGGATTGGTCACCCTTTGCCCATCGAAGTGCAGTTTGTCCCGCATCTTGAGCACATCGAGCCAGCGTTCCACCAGTACCGGGTCAGGCGAGGCCCCGTCGGGTCCGACCAGGGTGTCGAACTGATGAAAGTCGGTATACACCGCGGAAAAGCGCTGGCGAAACCCTTCTCGATCGCTGTCATTCAACACCTCGCCATCGAGCGTCATGCTGCCCTCATGGGGGCGATACAGTCCGGTCAACAGCTTTGCCAGCGTGGATTTGCCGCTGCCGTTGCCACCGATCAAAAACACCAGCTCACCTCGCTTAAGCGATAGATCGAGGGGGCCGACCACGAATCCACTAGAGTCCCCTGCCGAGGTGTGCGACGACGAATAGCGGAAGCTGACGCCCTCCAGCCGTAGCTCTTGCCATGCTCCGCTCACCGCCGCTCGACGGCCAAATCCCTGACGGGGCTCAGCCAGATCCAGCCCACGAATCTTGTCGAAGGCAACCTGAGCGCTCAGCAGCGTGGGCAAGGCACCCACCGCAGAGATCAGGGGGGTGCGCAGGAACAACAGGGTCAGCGAAAAGGTGGCCGCGACTTCGGTCGACGCCCAGCCCAGCCCGTTGGCCAGATAGAACACCACACCGATGGCGCCCAACATCATGATATTGGACACATTAACGGCACTGAGGTGATAGGTATCGGCACGAATGATGTGGTGGCGATAGCGCCGGGCATCGCTGTCGTAAGTGTCTTCGAAGAGTGCCTGGGCTCGGTCACGATTGAGCGCCAGCTCCTTGCGACCATCAATGACCGCCTGATAGTCGCGGTACAGCGCGTCCTCGGTCTCGCGCACCTGGGACAGGTGGCGATACACGCGCCTGACCAACCAGGCTCCGGCTGCCATGGTCGCCCCGACCCAAAGGCTGGTCACGATCAACAGCCCTGGCGACAACCAGCCGAGGTAAAGCGCTGAGCCTAGCGTCAATACAATGCCTTGAACCAGCTCGGGAAGACGCACGAAAGCGATCGTGATATTGCGCACATCGCTGGACAGGCTGGCCAACAATTCGGCACTGCCTAGACGTTCCAGGCGCTCGATATCGGTGTCCAGAATCTGCTTGACCAGACGCGAGCGAAGCCCATAGACGAAGTGATGTCCCAGCGTGGTCAGCGCCAGTTGCGAAGCCAGCGTCACGGCCAGCAGCGCCACCACAATACCCAGGAACTGGGGCAGAATACTGCCGACGTCTCCCGACACTTCGATCAGGCGGCGGTTGATGAAGGCGATCGCTCCAATCCCCAGGGCCGCGCTGACAAGGCTCAGAAGCATCACCCCGACAAAGGGCCAACGATAGTAGCGGTAGACGACACTTAATAGTTCCAATGACTCACGCCTCTCAGGGGGAATTTAGCTCGCTGAATGCTGCTCTGCGCCGCAGGACTTCTCCACGCTCACAGCCCACCACAGGGCGCAGCATCTTTGGCAACGTGCGACCAGGTCCATGGCTGTCGGCGTGTCGCGGCTGGCTTGTGACGACTGGCTTGTCACGGCTGGCTTGCACCACCAGGGCGTGCATTGTCCCAGAGCGAACCGGCGACGCAAGGGAAACACTGCACAAATGCCTGCGCCGCCGATTCGCAGCGATACGCGCGGCTCAACCGCCGTGCCTTTTCCCCATGGCTTCGGGCTATACGCTTCCCTGAACCTGTCATGAAGCAGCAACACGGGCTTACATATTTCTTTCACAACGCGCCCTTGAAATCTTGTACACAACCTCCACAATAGATATCACAGCGTCGCGATGAGCATCCTTGCGTCGCTGCAAGCAAGACAGGTTGCTGCACTGGAACACGCCGCAACCGAGAGGATCGCAAGAACCACTCGCCAGAAGGAGAAAAGGAATGATCCGCAAGAATCTGCTGACTACCGCTATCGCAAGCACTGTCTTCGCCGGCTCCATGGCCGTGGGCACCACCGCCCTTGCCGATCATCACAACGAGGGCGCGAATCAGGCCGCACACAGCGAGCCGCAAGGCCTCTACTCCGCTGAAGAGCTGCTCGATGCCGATGTCTTTGCCAAAGGCTCAAGCCAGGACGAAGTGGGCGAAGTCGAGGACATCCTGCTCGACAATGACATGAAAATCCGCGCCATCGTGGTGGAAGCAGGTGACCTGCTCGACCTGGGTGAAAACCAGTACGTGGTCGAGACCGGCGACTTTACCGTTCAGACCACCAACGGCGACAGCCTGGACAACATCGAATACTCCGTTCACCTGAACATCACCCAGGATGAAATCTCCGCACAGCCTGAGTACACCAACACCTGGTGGAATCAGACCAAGACCAACGTGCAACAGGCTTGGATGGACACCAAGGAAGGCGCTCAGAGTGCCTGGCAGACCACCAAGTCCGCCACTGCCAACGCCCTGACCAGCGCCGGTAATGCCATCGAAAACGCTGGCGACAATGCCGAAGACGCTGCACAAGATGCCGCCAATTAATGGGGTAGCTTGAACGTCACAGGCTAGCGTCCTTTGACGCCATCGCACACCCGGTCATCGACCGGGTGTGTTGCGTTTTAGGCCCACACTATAGGTCTAACGTCCCTGGGCTCAGAATCGCGTCAGCCCTGCTCGGACCGCCTCAAGCCTGCCAGCAGCGGCTTGCCCGTCAGCGGATCTTCCACCAGCGAACAGTCAACGTCATAGAGCTGCCTGACCAGGGCCGGTGTCACCACCTCCTGCGGCTTTCCCTCCGCGACTAGCTTACCGTCCCGCATCGCCACCAGATGGTCGGCATAACGGCATGCGCTGGTCAGGTCGTGCACCACCATGATGATGGTGCGCCCCTTGAGCACCAGCCGATGCAATAGCTCGAAGACCTCCAGCTGGTGGCCAAGATCCAGCGCCGACGTCGGCTCGTCCAGCAGAATAATGGGCGTCTGCTGGGCGATGGTCATGGCAATCCACGCTCGTTGGCGCTGTCCTCCGGAGAGCGTCTCCAGACCACGCTCGGCAAGCGTCTGTAGTCCCGCGCTGGCGATGGCCTGGGCGACCACGGCCTGATCTTCCTCACTCCACTGGCGATACCAGGACTGGTGAGGCTGGCGACCGAAGCGGATCAGATCATTGACGCTAAGCCCCTCGGGGGCGGAGGCCTCCTGGGGCAGCAAGGCAATGCGGCGCGCCAGGTCTCTTGCACTCAGGCGCTTGAGCTCCTGGCCTTGCAGCCAGACCTTGCCCTGTGTCGGCGTGTGCAGCCGTGAAAGTCCCGCCAGCAGCGTCGACTTGCCGCAGCCATTGGGCCCCACGATGGCCGTGAGCTGGCCTTGAGGAATGGTCAGGTTCAAGCCGTCGATGACGCGCAGGCGGCCATGGCTGAGCACCAGATCTTCCACCACGTAGGGGGCGGGCTCTGGGGCCATCGGCCGAGGCTCTTGCGGTGACGATGATGGGAGTGACATCAAGACTCTCTCAACTATCTAAACTTTCTAAATTTTCTAAATAGGCTCTAGACGTGCGCCCAACCATGGGCAACCGCTCAACAGAAGCTCCATCAGCGGCGCACCAGAATCCAGATCAGCCAGGGGCCACCGACCACCGCGGTGACGATACCCACGGGCAGCTCAAGCGGAGACAGCAACAGCCGTCCCACCAGATCGGCCACCACCATGACCATGGCCCCGGCGAGCCCCGCCCCGAGCAGCGGTACCTGACGGTTGCCGCAGAGGTGGCGCGCGACTTCAGGGCCCAGCAGCCCCACCATGCCCACCGGCCCTGCCACTGATACGGCCAAGGCAGTCAGCGCCACCGAGACCACCAGCACCTGGGCCCGGCGTCGCTTGAGCGGTGCCCCCAGGCCGGTGGCCACGGCATCGGAAAAGCGCATCAATGCCAGTGACCGCGACAGCCACAGCGCCAGCGGCACCAGCACGAGCAGCCCAACACCCAACACCTGCACGGCGCCGGCAGGACGCGCGTTCAGCGTGCCTACGGTCCAGGGGTAGGCCGCATTGGCCACATCGATGGCCGCCCGCGACAGCATCAATTGGGTCACTGCCCCAAAGATGGCACCGACCCCTATCCCGGCCACGATAAAGCGATAGCCACGGGCGCCCCCTCCCGCGGCCAGGCCGAACGTCAGCACAGCGGCAGTCGCCGCCCCGGCCAGCGCCATGGCGGAAGGCGCCAGGCTGAGCCCCATGCCCAACACCGAGGCCACCGCAAAAGCGGTGGCGCCGTTATCGATGCCAATGATGCCCGGCGTCGCCAGCCGATTGCGCGCCAAGGTCTGCATCAGGCAGCCGGCAAGCCCAAAGGCCAGGCCAGTGGACAGCGCCGCCAGCAGGCGAGGAAGGCGAAGCTGCTCGACCACGAAGGTATCAAGGGGCCCCGCCTGGTTGAGCATGACGTCCCACAGGGTCTGTGGAGGCAGGTGCTGCTCGCCGAGACACAGGTAGGCAAGGCTCGCCAGTCCTAGCGCAGCCAACAGTAACAGCACCCCTGACCAATGGCGCCGGTCGAGCAGCAGGCTGATCCCGCGATAACGACATAGCCACATGCCCTGGGGCAGCGGGCCGCGATGTTCGGCGCTCTCCGGGAGCGTGGCGGGGCTATTTGAGGGAGTATGCGAAGGGCTATGTGAGGAACAAGAAGGCATCGACATCATTACAGACTCGGCAGGCGACGGGCGCGCACAACGCTGATCAGTACTGGTGCCCCGCACAGGGCGGTCAGTACTCCCAGCGGCATTTCAGAGGGTGCCACCAGCCGTCTGGAGACGACATCGGCGGTCAACACCAGCAGCGGCCCCAGCGGCAGGCACAGCCATAGCGTGCGACGCAGCTCAGGCCCGGCAATGGCGCGGGCGACAAAGGGCACCACCAGCCCTACGAACGCTATGGGACCGGCCACGGCGGTGGCTCCGCCCACCAGTACCGCGACGATCAGCACCGCCATCAGACGCAGCCTGCCGGGGTGATGCCCAAGCCCAGCGCTGGCGCGCTCGCCCAGGGCCAGACTGGCCATGGGTCGCACTACCACGATCAGTGCCAGTCCCGCGATCGCCATGCTCGGCAGCACCGCCAGCAAGTCCTCCAGCTGACGTCCTGACAGGCTGCCTACCACCCAGAAGCGAATCTCGTCGGCGGCACGGCGATCGGTCAGCAGAATAAGTGACGTCAGGGCCCCCAGCAGGCCCGAGAATGCCGCCCCCGCCAGCACCAGACGAATCGGATCACTGCCCAAGCCACGGATGCGACTGACGCCCAGCACGCACAGGCAACCGGCCAGCGCCCCCAGTTGCGCCACACCGATGCGCAGCTGAAGCAGGCTGCCTCCCGCCAGCAACATCAGCGCCACGGCGAAGGCGGCCCCCGCGCTGACGCCGAGCAGGCCAGGTTCAGCCAGCGGATTGCGGGTCATGGACTGCAGCAGGGTGCCAGACACGCCGAGCGCAATGCCCACTACCAGGCCCACCAGGGTGCGCGGCAGTCGCAGCTGCCAGACAACGAAGGACGCCTCTTCACCCCCCTGCCCCATCAGCACTCGCAGAGAGTCGACCACACCGAGCTCACCCGCACCCACGGCAAGGCTCGCCATGACGGCGAGCCCAAGCAACACAAAGAGGGCCACCAATGGCCCTCCTGGAACATGTCGAAGTGACGTCACGGTGCGGCAGTGACCTCCAGTGCCCGCTCGATGTCATCGAGCACAGCCTGGGCGGCGATGGGACCATTGGCACTGGTCCACAGCTGACCGTTCACCGCCACGACGCGATCGTTCTCGACCACCGACAGCCGGGCAAACGCATCGCTTTGGCGAGCCTGGGCCAGTGCTTCCTGTCCCTTCTCGTCGAGCGTGGCAAGGAACAGCCAGTCACCGTCGACGCGCGACAGCGACTCGAGGCTCAGCGGGTCGCTATGCGGACGGTTGTCAGGCACCAGTCCATCGTCCTGAACGTCCAGGCCAGCGGCCTCGAGCAAACCGGTGGAAAACAGCCGAGTCGACATCACCAGCGGCCCCTGGGGCATCCAGCGAATCAGGAAAGCGCTGTCACCCGCGCTGCGCTCGGCGACCTGATCAGCCAATGAGGCGGCGCGGGTTTCCACTGCATCAATGGCTGCGTCCACCTGGTCCTGATGCCCCAGTGCGGCGCCAAACAGGCGGGCCTCATCCTTCCAGGCATTGGCATCGAAGCCCTGGGTAGTGGGCACGATCGTCGGCGCCAGCTGGGATAGCAGCGCGTAAGTCTCGTCAGACAGACGCGAGGAGGCCAGAATCAGGTCAGGCTTGAGCCCGACCACCGCCTCGACATTGACCTCGCCGGAGGTACCGACGATCTGAATATCGGGAACGTCATCGCGCAGATAGTCCGCCACATCCTCGGCGGCACGCGTCGCCACGGCACCCAGCGGCGTTACCCCGGCAGCCAGAGAAGCGTCCAACGCCCCTTCGTATAGCGTGACGACACGCGTCGGCTGCCCGTTGACCGTGACCTTGCCGTTAGCGGTCTCGAGCACACGACTGTCTTGCTGGGCACTGGCACTGACAGGCGCCAACAGGGCAAGAGCGGCCAGGCCGATCGCTGCCACCACCCCTGCGGATGTTTTACGGAACATTGCTCGCATCTTCTCTATTCCTTGTCGCACGCCTCTCCTCGGTGACATGCCGAGGAGGGGCGATGTGGAACGATATAGTAATCAATCTCAGTTGCAGTTGCTTGCCCAACCTCCTCGCTCATATCGGAACGGTGCGTTCGACGGAGCGGGACGCTGACGCTCTTCCTTAGAAGTCGACGTTCAAGCCGAGCCAGACGCGGCGTCCATCTTCGACGTAGCCGTACTCGTCGTAGTCGATGTCTTCATCAAAGAGGTTGTAGATGCCGACGTTGACGCGAGCGGCGTCGGTCAGCTGATAGCCGATGCCGGTGTCGACGAAGGTGTAGTCCGGCGCCACGATGGCACTCTGCGACGGTCCGGTGGTGGGCTGACTTTCGTCACCGCGATAGGTCACGCGTGTCCACTGGGACAGACGGTCGCTCACCTCCCAGTCGAGGTTGGCGGAGAATTCATGCTCGGGCAGCTGGGTCAGGGGCTCGCCTTCATACTCGCCGCTCTTCTGCTCGGAGTCGGTGTAGGTGTAGCTGGCGGACAGCTCCAACGACTGGCCGATGGGGGTCGACAACGACAGCTCGACGCCCTGCGTGACCGCCTCATCGACATTGACTCGGTAGGTCGGGTCGCTGCCGAACTGGTTGGGGCCATCCGTACAGATATCTACCGGACAGGCGATCCGGGTGATCTTGTCGTCAAAGTCGTTGTGGAACACGGTGGCGCTGGCAGACAGACCGCTGGCATTGTTGTACAGAAGCCCCAGTTCCTTGTTGACCGACGTTTCCGGCTCGAGATCCGGGTTGCCGTAGATGTTGCCGCCGCGGCTGACCTGGCCCCAGCCAGGGGTGATCTCGCGCAGATCCGGTGCCCGGTAGCCGGTGGAGACACCGCCCTTCAGCGTCCAGTCGGAGGTCATGTG
Organism: Halomonas litopenaei; assembly: GCF_017303055.1. Classification (GTDB taxonomy): domain Bacteria; phylum Pseudomonadota; class Gammaproteobacteria; order Pseudomonadales; family Halomonadaceae; genus Halomonas; species Halomonas litopenaei_A. The sequence continues at coordinate 77,340 of NZ_JAEKJT010000003.1, forward strand.
CCAGACGCTGTACAAGCGAGGGCTGACTTCAGAGCCGTAGTTCTCGTCGTGATCCATACGCACCCCGCCGGTCAGCGACCAGTCGTCGAGGAGCATCCACTCGTCTTCGGCAAACAGGGCCCACTGACTGTTGCGCACATTGGTCAGATCGGAAATCTGATTCGAGGTCTGGTCGTCCAGCTCTTCCTCTTCGAAACTGGCGCCGACGGTGACAATATGCGCGCCCAGCGGCATGACCACACTCGACTTGGCGTTGGTGTTGGTGATCTCCATCTCGCGAGTCTTGTTGCGGGCTTCTTCGCGCTGGACGTAGGTCTCTGTGGTGCCGAAGGAGAAGCGACCGGTATGGGTCAGGGCCACGTATTCCTGGGTGAACTCGTCAAAGCTGTCTTCACAGCCACCACGGCAGCCGTCCGGGTCGACGCTGTTGCCAAGCAAGGCTTCGCGATCCTGCTCGGTACGGCTGGCCTCGAGCGCCAGATCATGATTGTCGGAGGGCGTCAGCGACAGCCTCGCGGTCAAGCTCTGGACCTGCTTGTCTTCGTAGCCATTGATGATGTTGTCTTCATCCCGCTGGGTGGCACGTCCGTACACCGTCAGCCCGAGCAGTCCCTCGGACAGCGGCCCAGAGGCATAGAAGTTGGCCTGCCGGCTGTCGCCAGAATCGCTGTCCTGCTGCAGGATGGTGTCCAGCTGCAGGTTGCCGTGCCATTCATCGGCCACCTTGCGGGTGATCACGTTGATGACACCGCCGATGGCGTCGGAACCGTAAAGGGTCGCCATCGGGCCACGCACCACCTCGATACGCTCGATCGCCTGCAGCGGCGGCAGCCAATCCTGCTCGAAGCCGGCGCTGCCATTGGGACGGGTCTCGCGGGTGCTGACACGACGGCCGTCGATCAGCAACAGGGTGTACTTGGCGGGCATGCCGCGCATGCTGATGTCATAGCCATTGTCACCACCGCCACCGCCGGTCACGATGACCCCCGGAACGTCGCGCAGCGCATCGGTCACGTCCTGGTAATAGCGTTTTTCCAGGTCTTCCCGGGTCACCACGCTGATCGAGGCCGGTGCATCGGCGATGCTCTGATCAAACCCGGCGGCTGTCACCACCACGTCATCCAGGGCAACATCATCAGCGGCCAACACCGGCAGGGCCGTGCATACGGAGGCTCCCGCCAGCCCGACGGCAAGGCGGCGAATGCTGATCGACAGAGGATGACGCGGCAGGGGGTGAGACAACATCGTTTTTTGCTCCGAGTGAGGTGGCAATCCACCTGGTGGCTCTTGCTCTGGCTTCGGCCCGCTGGGTCGTGGGTCTAAAGACGAAGCCTTTATGAATGTGAATATTTATCATTTAGATTCTTCCATCAAAGTTTCATAATTGCTGCAAAACACCCCGTTGCACCCTTCGCAACAGGCGATCCGCCACAGGTCGTCCGCGACAGGCCATTCGCGATCGGGATCTGTGGCTCGAACGTCGAGAGAGACACGCGAGGGTCCCGTTCTTGCCTCGGCGACGCTGCGCCGCAGCCCTAGAGAATGATTTTCATCCGCGTCAGCGCATGGCATACTGCAAGGCCTCTTCCTCTTCTTCAGCACGCCTGCGTGATGTGATGCCTGACCTCGACGAACTGCTAGCCTTCAACCGTGTCATGGAGACCGGAAGCCTGACCCAGAGTGCGATTCAGCTGGGCCTGGCCAAGTCGACCCTGAGCCGGCGGATCAGTCAGCTGGAGGCACGTCTAGGCCAGCCATTGCTCAAGCGACAGGCCAATCAGCTGTTGCCCACAGAAGCAGGACAGCGCTACTACGTCATCAGTCGCGAGATACTGAAGCTGGCCGATCAGGGACAGCGCACCCTCGACAGCCTGCGCGAAGACGTCAGTGGCGAGCTCCATGTCGAGGCACACCGCACCCTTACCCGTAGCTGGCTGGGTGGTGTGATGGAGACCTTTCTCGAGAAACATCCCGCCGTGCGTCTGACCCTGAGCACGGGGGAAGTGGCTGCCAGGGACCCCGACTTCCAGGGTGTATGCGTCTGGCTTGGCCAGGTAGAGGACGGCAACCTGCGCCAGGAGCGCCTTGGCGCTCTGGAGCGTGGCATCTATGCCCATCCCGACTACCTCGCCCACCACGGCGAGCCTGAATCCCCGGATGCCCTGGCCCACCACGCCTGGATTGACCTGATGGGGGAAAGCCAGAACGGCATCACCCTGACTCACCGCCAGGGCGGTCAGGTGCATTTTCAGCCGCCGGCCTCTCGTTTTCGGGTCGATCAGTCCATGCTGCATGTAGATGCCATTGCGCGCGGCCGGGGCATTGGCGTGTTGCCGGTGTGGATGGTTGAAGCCCGGGAGCGTCACCACCCTGGGGAACTGGTGCGCTGCCTTGATCACTGGTCGCTGACGCCCCTGCCGGTGACACTGCTATATGGCTTCGGTCATCAGCCGCGCAAGGTCACTGCCCTGCTCGATCACCTGCGTGATGCGGTGCCTACCGACTGGATCGGCCAGCGCCAGGAGCCACTTGCGCGCCGCCAAGCCGCTGGCTGATCCAAGGCCTCTGCCGTCGCGAGCTTGCTCCCCATAGGCCACCTCCCGCAGGTCAGCTCCTCCTCCACATCAACAGCCGGTACCTCACTACCAACGTCAGGCGCAAAGACGCGACATGGGACGGCAGGGCTGCCGTCAACGTCCGTTGTTTGCTAACCTTTCTCTGGCTTACTCGCTCTGGCTTACTCGATTCACGTAACGCATCCGGCACTTGGTTTGCCCAGGAGACATTCCATGGCGCTCAAGGAAGTCGCCCTGGGCGGCATCTACTTCAGTCCCCTGCTGGTCTACGCGATCCTCGGCCTGCTCTTGGCCGCGACACTGCGCTGGCTGCTGCATCGCTGGCTGGGCAGCTCCCGCTACTGGCACGAGGCGTGGCTGGATACCTCATTGTTCGTCATCTGCACCGCTGCCTTCGCCTGGCTCGGTGCCCTTACCCCTGGAGCCACCTGAATGCGCAAGTCGCTACGTGCGCTGATCACCTTGATCGTGGTCGCCGTCGCCATCGCCTGCGGACTATGGCTCTGGCATTACTACCTTTATACGCCCTGGACACGGGACGCCCGTATCGGCGCCGAGATCATCACCATTGCCCCCGATGTCTCCGGCCGTGTCACCGAGCTGGCCGTGGACGACAACGTTCGCGTGGACGCCGGACAGACCCTCTTTCGTATCGACCAGGCGCGCTATCAAGCGGCCTTCGACAAGGCCTCTGCCATCGTCGCCCAGCGCGAGGCGGAACTGGCGCTGCGTGAACATGAAGCGTCTCGTCGTGCGCAACTGAGCCGCCAGGCCATCAGTGCCGAAAACCAGGAGAGCGCCAATCGCAACCGGGATGTGGCCGCCGCCACCCTGGACCAGGCCCGCAGCGACCTGGCAAGCGCGCGTCTCGATCTGGAGCGCACCGACGTCACCGCCCCGGCGGCAGGGCATGTGCTGAACCTGCAGCTTGCCCAAGGCAACTACGTCACCCGTGGAACCGCCGTCATGGCCCTGGTGGTCGAAGGGTCCTACTATGTGACCGCCTACTTCGAAGAGACCAAACGCCCAGCGTTTGCGGTCGGGGATCCCGCCACGGTGATTCTGATGAGCGGAGATATCGAGCTGGCTGGCCACGTCGAGAGCATCGGCCGCGGGATTGCCGACGACAACACGGCGCCCAACAACCAGCTGCTGCCCCAGGTCGAGCCGACCTTCAGCTGGGTACGCCTGGCACAACGCATTCCCGTGCGTATTGCCCTGGATGAGCTACCCGAAGGGCTTGAACTGAGCGCAGGCATGACCGCTACGGTACGCGTCCAGCAAGAGTCGCGCTGATGCCGTTCTCTGTGTGGTGGCACGCCTATCTGACGCCGCCGGCCAGCGCGGTCAAGTTTGCCATCAAGGCGACGCTGGCCATGTTGCTGGCTCTGTATATCGCGCTCTGGTGCGACCTCGACCGCCCCTACTGGGCACTGATCTCCGCCGCCTTTCTGCAGATTCGACCCATGAGCGGCATGGTCCTTGAAAAAGGTATCAGTCAGCTCAGCGGCACCCTCATCGGCTGCGTCGCCGGCATCGCCATCATGGCTGCCTTTGTTCAGGCCCCCACGCCAGCCCTGGTGTGCCTGACGCTGTGGATTTCCGTATGTGCCTACGCTGCCTCGTTGACCCGCAACAACGCGTCCTACGGCTGCATCATGGCGGCAGTCACCGCCATGTTGATCGTGATCATCACCGCCAGTGCCCCCGGGGGGCTGTTCGCGATTGCCGTTGCACGCCTGTCGGAACTGGCCCTGGGCGCCATTTGCGCCACCCTGGTCAGTGCCCTGTTGTGGCCGATCCAGGTACGCGACCACCTGGCCGACCTGGCTGACCAGGTGGTCAATCATGCCTTTCTCCATGGTGCCCTGCGCCTCAACAACAGCGACGACATCGGCGCCTTGCAGTCCACCCTGACCGCCACCCTGACGCCACTGACCCAGCTTGAGACTGACAGTCAGGCGGCACGTTATGAAGGCCCGGAGGGCAGTGGACGTATTCGCGCCAGCCATGTGCTGACACGTCGCACCTCACGCCTGCTGGCCATCCTGCATGCCCTGCAGCAGCTGCTGCGCTACCACGGCGATCGGCTGCCCGCCGAGACCCGCCAGCTGGCCCGGGACATGGCGGAAGGTCTGCGTCTTAGCGCCGAGGGGCAAGGGGTGAGCCAGGCCCGTGAGCGCCTGCTGCAACTTCGCCACCGCGCCCTCAAGTGCGTCGAGCACGGCATCGACAAAGGCGGCACTTGTCGCGGCGCTGTTGATGGCACGTCTCTCAACACGTCTGACAGCACGTCTGGCGTCACTTCCAGCCCCCCTTCCGGACCTGCTGGTGAGCATCTCGATCCGGCCACGACCGGGGACCGTGACGGCGCCGAGGCCCTGCTACAGCTACGTCTCAATATGGGCATGCGCGAAGCCCTGGGCCATGCGCTGGTCATCCTCGATGCGCGTGAGGCCATTCATACCCCTGGCAAACGCCGACTGAAGGCACCCGCCCTGGCGTGGCACAGGGACCACCTGGCAGCAGCCCTGAATGGCCTGCGGGCAGGACTGGTGTTCGCCCTGCTGGCGACCTTCTGGCGCTACACCGCCTGGGACAATGGCCAGGTCGCGATGCTGGTCGGCACCCTGTTCTCGGCGTTCTTCGCCACTCGCGACAACCCTGCCATGGTCGCCGCGACCTTCCTCAAGGGCATGCTGGCGGCCATACCGAGTGCCTTCCTGTTCGGACACGTGCTGCTGGCCCAGGCCAACGACATCGTGACCCTGGCGCTGGTCTTCATGCCTCCACTGTTCGTCGGGCTGCTCGGTGCCGCCAATCCGCGGCTGATGGGATACTGCCTGGCCTTCACCATCGGCAACATCCTGTTGACCATGCCCGGCAATGGCATGGATCTCACGTTCGATGGTTTTCTCAACCGCGCCATTGCACTGGTGATCGGCCTCTCCACCGTGGTCACGGCGTTTCGCCTGTTGCCGGGCCTCCCCCTGGCGGTGCGCAAGCGCCGCCTGGTGAAAGCAACGGTCAGCGACCTGCATCGCCTATGGCAAAGACCGCCTCACCAGGCAGAAACGCGCTTTGGTGGTACCATGGCCGACCGCCTGCTGAGTCTCGCCCGGCATGACGATGCGCTCCCGGAACAGCGGCGCTATCTGCTATCGCTGGGGCTGGTCGGCCTGGACCTGGGCTACGCCAGCCTGCACCTGAGGCGCCGCCTCGGCGAACAGGCAACCCCTATACGACAGGCGCTCGACCGCTTTGCCGCAGCCTTGGCAGACGACTACGGCGCCAGTGCCCGGGGCGAGCCACCCGAACATATGCGTGCTACCGGCGAGCAGCTGCTCGAGGCACTGGAACAGCACGGCAATGATCCCGTGGAACAACGCCTGACCGCGGGCTTGATCGAAAGACTGACCATGTCGCTTGAACGCCAGGCCGAGCGCTCGCGCCTGGCGCGTGAGCGCTGACCTCCCCAACCTCCAGGAGATTGCGCTTCCATGTTTGCCGAACTCTTTGCGGTAATGGCCCCGGTCATCACCGGAGCAGGCCTCGGGTTCTTCTGGATTCGACGCGGCTTCGACTACCCGGTGGCCTTCGTGACCAAGCTGGTGTTCAACATCGGCACCCCGTCGCTGGTCATCGCCTCTCTGGCCGGCGCCGACATCGACGCGTCGAGCTTTGGCCGAACGATGCTGGCGGCCGCGCTGGTGCTGTGCGCCATGGCCGCCCTGACCTTCCTGCTGGCCGTCATCCTGCGTCGGGACTGGCGCGTGCTGCTGGCGCCCACCATGTACCCAAATACCGGCAACATGGGGTTGCCGGTCGTGCTCTACGCCTTTGGCCAGGCAGGCTTTGCCTTCGGCATCACCGTGATGGTCACGGTCTCGCTGTTCCAATTCACCCTGGGCACGATGCTGGCCAGCCGTGGCAATCCCTTCAAGTCATTGATCAAGACCCCAACCGTCTACGCCATCCTGATCTCGATGGCCTTGCTGTTCACGGACACCCAGCTGCCGCTGTGGCTGCAGAACAGCGTTGACCTTATCTCTGGCTTCACCGTGCCATTGATGCTGATCACCCTGGGGGTATCCCTGGCCAGTATTCAGGTCAGAAGCCTGCGTTCAGGGGTCTGGTTCAGCCTGCTGCGGATTCCGATGGCGGCCGGGGTGGCCTGGGGTGTGGGTACCTGGCTATCGCTGCCCCCCACCGCCCTTGCCATTCTGGTCGTGCAGATGAGCATGCCGGTAGCAGTGTTCAACTACCTGTTTGCCCAGAAGTCCCAACGCGAACCCGCCTACGTGGCCAGCCTGGTGTTCTGCTCCACCCTGCTATCCTTGATCTATCTGCCGGCACTGCTGGCATTGCTGTTGTAGCGTCTGTCGAGGCAGCGGTGCTGTCGGAGCCAGGCATCTTGATCAACGGGAGACTGCATGATCCGCCGCCTTATCCTGACTCTGTCATTGACCGCAACGGCCCCATCCGTCTGGGCGGAACCGCCGCCGACCGAAGTGCCCGGGCTCTACCATCCGGTGGCACTGGAAGTGATCACGGACGCGCTGGATACCCCCTGGTCGCTGACGTTCCTGCCGGATGGACGCCTGCTGGTCGGGGAGCAGCACGGCTCGCTCGCCCTGATCGACGACGGCCAGGTCGACACGTTGACGGGGCTGCCCGAGGTGTCGACCCAGGGACAAGGCGGGCTCTTCGACCTGGCCCTGCACCCGGACTATGGCGACGGCGTCCACGACTGGCTCTACTTTGCCTGGGCGCGTCCCGCCCAGACAGACGACTCCCAGGATGAAGGCGCCGAGGGCGATGCCACCGCTGTGTCTCGCGTGTGGTGGGACGGTGAAAGGCTCGGCCGCGTCGAGCCGGTATTCGTGCAGAACCGATTTTCTCGACCTGGACGTCACTACGGGGGCAGGCTGCTGTTCGATCGTCAGGGTCTGCTGTGGCTCAGCATCGGCGACCGTGGCGATGGCGAGCGGGCACAAGATGCGCGAGACCATGCCGGCAGCCTGTTGCGCATGACAGCGGAGGGCGCGCCAGCCACTGACAACCCTGCTATCGAAGGCGCGGCAGCGGAACTCTACTCCCTCGGTCATCGCAACCCCCAGGGGCTGGCCCTGGCCGCCGATGGTCGCCTGTGGGCCACCGAACATGGTCCTCGTGGCGGTGATGAGCTCAACCTCATCCAGCCTGGCGAGAATTATGGCTGGCCGGACGTCACCCGTGGTCGCGACTACGCCACCAACCTGCCACTGGGCGTGGACAGCGCACCGGGCAAGCGCGACCCGCTGCACGTGTTCGAAGGGCGCTTCGCGCCTTCGGGCCTGGCCGTGGTGAGCGGCAATGAGTTTGCGGACTGGCAAGGTGACCTGCTGGCCGGAGGCCTTCGCAGCGAACGCCTGGTGAGACTGCGTTTCGACGCCGATCAGTTGATCGAAAGAGAGGTCATTCTCGACGGCGAAGTGGGACGAATACGCGACGTCAGGGTGGGTCCCGAAGGGGCCGTCTACCTGTTGACCGACGCCAACCCGGGGCGCCTGATCCGACTCTCACGGGCTCGCTGAGGCCCCCTGCCACAAGGCCCACAGCCCGTCGCGAAAAGCCACAAAACTTCCTCGCTCCCATGCCTAAACGGCATGGGTGGCGATAGCTCTCATGCACAACCCCTTGCCCTGCGCGAGATTGCTTTCAAGCACTCCTCGCCCCCATGCTTAATTTGAATGATCTTTCAAAGACCTTTAGGGTATTGCACTTTTCTGCGCCTCAACGGTGAAAGATGGCATGCTTTCACCCAGCGTGGCTGCGGCAGGGAAAGCCGCAGCCCCGAGGCCTAGCTTCCAGCATTGGACGATGAACGCCGACGCCAACGACCGCATGACGTCGACCTTCATCGTTCGAGCGCCTGGGAGCCAACACGTCACCTGAAAAGGCATCCCGTACCCATGAGCGATAACCGATCCGTCAAGATCAAGGTTCGCGGGCTGAGCAAGGTCTTCGGCGACCAGCCAAAGAAGGCGCTCAAGCTTCGCGACGAGGGACTCAAGCGTCCCGACATCCTCGAGAAAACCGGCCAGACGCTGGGCCTGTCGAACATCGACTTCGACGTCCATGAAGGTGAGCTGCTGGTCATCATGGGCCTGTCCGGCTCCGGCAAGTCCACCTTGATTCGCTGTCTGAACCGGCTGATCGAGCCGACCGAAGGTGAGATCGTCATCGATGGCGAAGATATTCCCCAGCTGTCCGACAAGGCGCTGCTGGAATGCCGTCGCAGGCACTTTTCAATGGTGTTTCAGAACTTTGCTCTGTTTCCCCATCGCACGGTGCAGCAAAACGCCGAATTCGGCCTCGAGATTCGCGGCATCGACGCGGATACCCGAGCCAAGACGGCCCGCGACGCCCTCTCCCAGGTTGGCCTCAAGGGCTGGGAGGATGCCTATCCCAATCAGCTGTCCGGGGGTATGCAGCAGCGGGTGGGCCTGGCCAGGGCACTGGCCAACGACGCCAGCGTGCTGCTGATGGACGAGGCCTTCTCGGCGCTGGATCCGTTGATTCGCAAGGACATGCAGCAGGAGTTGCTGGAGCTTCAGCACCGCATGAAGAAGACCACCGTGTTCATCACCCATGACCTGGATGAGGCGCTGAACATCGGTGATCGCATCGTGCTGCTCAAGGACGGTGAAGTGGTGCAGATCGGCACGCCCGAGGAAATCCTGACCAAACCCGCCGACGACTACGTGGAACGCTTTATTGAAGGCGTCGACATGTCGCGGGTATTGACGGCATCCAGCGCCATGCGTCCGGTGCGTGCCACCGCGCGAGAAGATGATGGTCCGCGTACGGCGCTGCGCAAGATGAAAGAAAACGCCATGGACTCGATCTACGTCACCAGCCGAGACCGCAAGCTGATGGGGCTGGTCGAGGCAGACGCTGCCAACACGGCCATTCAAGCCGGTCAGGATCGTCTCGATGGTGTACTCACGCAGGACTTCCGCACGGTGGGCCCCGACGAGCCGTTGCATAATCTCTTCGCCCTGTTCAACGAGAAGAGCTTCCCGATCGCCGTGATCGACGACGAACGACGCCTGCTGGGCGTCGTCGTCAAGGGCGCGGTACTGGATGAACTGGCACAGGCAGGAGATCAATAATGGCGATCGAGATTCCTCGCATTCCCCTCGGAGACTGGATCGAGACTGGGCTGAACTGGCTGACCACAGAGTATTCTGGTGTCACCCGCGGCATCTCGCGATTCACCCAGACCGGTATTGACGGTCTCAACGATGCACTGATGTGGCTTCCCGACTGGGCTCTGCTGGTGATCATCGCAGGCCTGTGCTGGAAACTGGCCAGCCCGCGCCTTGCCATCGGTGCGGTGATTGGCCTGGGACTCATCTGGGACCTGGGCCTCTGGGATCCGATGATCGAGACCCTGACGCTGGTGGTGATCGCCACCCTGGTCGCCGTGATCATCGCACTGCCCGTGGGCATCGCCGCAGCGCTATCAGACAGGCTGTACCGAGCGATCATGCCGATTCTGGACTTCATGCAGACGATGCCGGCCTTCGTCTACCTGATTCCGGCTATCCCCTTCTTCGGCATCGGCTCGGTGTCCGCGATCTTTGCCACGGTCATCTTCTCGATGCCCCCGGCGATCCGTTTCACCACTCTGGGTATCCGCCAGGTGCCGGTGGAGCTGATCGAAGCCGCGGACGCCTATGGCGCCACCCGAGGCCAGAAGCTGTTCAAGGTTCAGCTGCCGCTGTCCCTGCCGACCGTGATGGCCGGCATCAACCAGACCATCATGCTGGCCCTGTCCATGGTCGTCATTGCGGCCATGATCGGCGCCGACGGTCTGGGTAGCGAAGTCTGGCGCGCGATCCAGCGCCTGCGCCCGGGTGACGGCTTCGAGGCTGGCATCGCCGTGGTCATTCTGGCGATGTTGCTCGACCGTCTGACCCAGTCACTGCGCAAGGAACGCAAGCAGTAAGGGCTGGCAGCGACGGATGGGGCACGGCCGTTGACGCCCGCGCGCCCCATCCATTTGCAAGATGCCACCGCCTGCTTCAGGCTTTAACAGCTTGGAAACACGGCTGATGGAACCTGTTTCACTCATCGCAAGGAGAGTCACCGCATGTCACTGAAGGCAACCCGTACCCTCGGCCTGGCGCTGGCCGTCAGCGCCGTCGCCACTGGCGTGAACGCTCAGGACAAGGGCTCCGTGCACCTGGCCTACGTGGAGTGGTCCTCCACTGTCGCCTCTACCAACGTGGTTCGTGCCGTACTGGAACAGGCCGGCTACGAGGTCGAAACGTCCGCTTTGTCCGCCGCCGCCATGTGGCAGTCCGTCGCCAGCGGCGACGCTGATGCACTGCTGGCCGGCTGGCTGCCGACCACCCATGAGGACTACTACGCTCGCCTCAAGGACCAACTGGTCGATGCAGGGGTCAACCTCGACGGCACCAAGCTCGGCCTGGTGGTCCCGGCGGACGCGGATATCAGTTCCATTGACGAGCTGAACGACCACGCTGACGAATTCAATGGCGAGATCATTGGTATCGATCCCGGCGCGGGCCTGATGCGTCTGACCGAGGAAGTGGTCGATGCCTATGATCTCGATCTGGACCTGCGCACCGGCAGCGGCGCCACGATGACGGCGGCGCTGGGCAGTGCCATCGACCGCGGCGAGCCCATCGTGGTGACCTCCTGGACACCGCACTGGATGTTCGCCCGCTGGGATCTCAAGTATCTCGACGACCCGCAGGGCGTCTACGGTGGTGCCGAGCAGATTCACACCATCGTTCGCCAGGGGCTCGAGGACGACATGCCGGAGGCCTACTCGATTCTCGAAAACTTCGAGTGGACCCCGGAAATGATGGGCGAAGTCATGCTGATGAATCAGGAAGACGACGCCGACCCCTATGAAAATGCCAAGCAGTGGGTCGAGAACCATCCGGACGTCGTCAAGGAGTGGCTGGGCGAAGCCTGAGCCCACTTTACCGTGTTGCGTCACTCCGACGCGGCCGTTTTCAGGGGTGCCCCAGGGCGCCCCTGCTGTCGTTGATGTCCTCCACGCTGTCGTCGCGGGAACGCTCTACAGCCGCGGAATGTGACATGCTTGTGGCAGCATTGGCAGCGCGTCCTCGGCCCCTGCCGTTGAAGATGCCGCTGGCAAGCGCCTTCAGACAGGCCACACTTCAGGCAGGCACGGCCAACAGACTGGCACAACAAACGAGCAACGAGTGACAGCAGCATGGCTTGACGGCAGCAACACTTTGCACCTCATCTTCAAACGCAAGGGAGATCGCACGTGGAAACAGACCCTAACCACAAGCCCTCGAGCGCCGATACCGGCAGCGAGGGGGTACCGGCCCCGGACGGGCCCGCCAATCTGATCGATACCGATTACGTCATCGGTCAGGACAATATCGTCACCAAATCCTTCGGCGTGGACGTCGACCTGCACGGCAAGGTCTTCTCCGTCTCGTCGCTGCTGATTCTGGTGTTCGTTATCCTGACCCTGGCCTTCCAGACCAGCGCCGAGCCGTTCTTCAACGGCATCCGCGGTTGGCTGACCAGCAACCTGTCGTGGGTCTTCCTGCTGGGCGGCAACGTCTTCGTGCTGCTGTCGCTGGGGCTGATCTTCACCCCTCTGGGCAAGGTCCGTATCGGTGGTGCTCACGCGACACCTGACTACAGTTACATGGGCTGGTTCGCCATGCTGTTCGCCGCCGGCATGGGCATCGGCCTGATGTTCTACGGCGTGTCCGAGCCGATGTCGCACTTCTCGACGGCGCTGGGTGGCACGACCGTCGGTGACAACGGTATTCGCACTGACTGGGCGCCTCTTGGCGGCGCCGCTGGCGATGAACAGGCCGCCGTCAATCTGGGCATGGCCGCTACCATCTTCCACTGGGGGCTCCACCCCTGGGCCGCCTACGCCATTGTCGGCCTGTCGCTGGCCATCTTTTCGTTCAACAAGGGCCTGCCGCTGACCATGCGCTCCGTGTTCTACCCGATTCTGGGTGAACGCGTGTGGGGCTGGCCTGGACACCTGATCGACATCCTGGCGGTGTTCGCCACCTTGTTCGGTCTGGCGACCTCGCTGGGTCTCGGTGCCTCCCAGGCAGCCGCCGGCCTCAACGAGCTGTTTGGCACACCGAACACCGACACCACCATGGTGCTGCTGATTGTCGCGATCACTGGCGTGGCGCTCTGCTCCATCATGCTGGGCGTCGACAAGGGCGTACAGCGCCTGTCCCAGGTCAACATGGTGCTGGCGTTCCTGCTGCTGGCCTTCGTGATCATCGTTGGCCCGACCCTGGCGATTGCCACCGGCTTCTTCTCCAACCTGGGGCACTACCTGGCTGAACTGCCAGCACTGTCCAACCCCTTCGGCCGTGAAGACGCCAACTTCGTGCAGGGCTGGACTGCCTTCTACTGGGCCTGGTGGATCTCCTGGTCACCGTTCGTCGGCATGTTCATCGCCCGTGTCAGCCGTGGCCGCACCGTGCGCGAGTTCCTGACGGCCGTGCTGCTGGTACCGACCCTGGTCTCGGTGCTGTGGATGACGTCGTTCGGCGGCACCGCCATCGAGCAGTACATCACCGATGGCTTCCAGGGTGTGCAGGATGCCGCACTGGAGCTGAAGCTGTTCGCCATGTTGGGCGAGCTGCCGCTGGCGTCGATCACGTCGTTCATCGGCATCGTGCTGGTCATCGTGTTCTTCGTGACCTCCTCCGACTCCGGCTCTCTGGTCATTGACTCGATCACCGCAGGTGGCAAGGTCGATGCCCCCAAGCCGCAGCGCGTGTTCTGGGCACTGATCGAAGGCGCCATTGCCATTGCCCTGCTGCTGGGTGGTGGCCTGACAGCGCTGCAGGCGGCAGCCGTGTCGACCGGTCTGCCGTTCACGCTGGTGCTGCTGGTGGCCAGCTACGCCATCATCAAGGGCCTGATGAGCGAGCCCAAGGCCGTCTGATTCGGCCTGACAGCTTCGTATCATCTACCGTCGGCGGCCTTATGGCCGCCGATGGTCGTTATGGCCGCCTGAAAAAGCAGCACCCTCCTGCCGGATAAGCCTCTGCTAAGGTTTGTCGTCTAGGGTGGCGGGCATCCGTTGATGGAGCCTGTCATGTCCAAGCTGACGTTGCTTAAGCGATCCCTGTCCAAGCACTGCCTATCCAAGCACCCCCTATCCCAGCACTCCCTGTCCAAGCTACCCCTGCCCCATTTGACACCATTGACCACGGTGATGCTGGCGGCAGCGTTGCTGATCATCGTGCGCGTGGCGTCTACCCCGTTGATGCCCATCGACGAGACCCGCTATCTGGGTGTTGCCTGGGAAATGTGGCAGCGCCACCTTTGGCTGGTACCCCAGCTCAATGGCGAGCCCTATGCCCACAAGCCGCCCCTGCTGTTCTGGGTCATTCATCTGGCCTGGGCGATCTTCGGCACCGACGACCCGGTCGGACGCCTTGCGGTGCCCTTGGTAGGTCTGCTGAGCTATCCCCTGCTGGCGGCCATTGTTCGCGTCGGATTCCCGCAAAGCGTCGCACAGGCGCGCTGGGCTCCCGGGCTACTGCTGGGCATGACGCTCTGGTCGGTCTTTTTGCCGCTATCGATGTTCGACATTCTGCTGACTACCTGCCTGCTGCTGGCAGTGCTCGGCCTGGTCGGCCTAGCGCGATACGGGGGGACAGGTTGGGTAGTGATGAGCGGCGTGGGGCTGGGACTCGGATTGCTGGCCAAGGGGCCGGTGATACTGCTGTATTGGCTGCCGCTGGCGCTGGGAATGGGCTGGTGGTCGCCGCGCTCACTTGGCGCCAGCGCGATGGCACTCTGTGGCGCTGGGACAATCGGCCTGGCCATGGGCCTGGCCTGGGCCTTGCCCGCGGCACAGGCCGGTGGAGCCGACTATGCCCATGACATCCTGTGGGGCCAGTTTGCCGGCAGGGTCAGTCATTCCTTTGCCCACGCCCGCCCCTGGTACTGGTACCTGCCGCTAATCCCGCTGGCGCTGTTTCCCTGGTCGATGACATCGTTGTGGTGGCGTCCCCGACTGACGTCCCGACTGGCCCGCCTGGCTCTGCTCGGCGTGCTGCCAGCGGTCCTTGTACTGAGCCTGATCAGCGGCAAGCAGGCGCACTACCTGATCCCGACACTGCCCTTCGCTGCGCTGTGGATCAGCCTGGGCTTGCCTAACAAGGGTCAGCCACTGCTGGCAAGCCACGGCAGATGGCTACGACAGATGCCATGGCTGGCAGTCCCGCTGCTGCTGGTCATGCCGGAGCTTTTGCAGACACTGGGAGGCGTTGCGCCTGTTCACAATGGCTATCGCGCGCTGGCGCTGGTTCCCCTGCTGCTGGCCATGATCGCTGCTCCTCAACGCTCTTCGCGCCTGGCCCTGCTGGTGTGGCCGGTCACCCTGACCTGCCTGCTGGTCAGCACCAGTCCACTGCTGACGCAGCGATATGATCTTTCGCCGCTGGCCCTGCGGCTCCATCAGCTCGAGACCAGCGATGCCCCCCTTGCCTATGCCGGGCGCTACGCGGACCAGTTCCAGTATCTTGGCCGGCTGGAACGGCCATTGATCGAACTGGCCGATGACGAGGTGGATCGCTGGTGGGCAGCCCATCCAGACGGTCTCGTCGTCACCAGTGATGACCAACTGCCGCTACCCGAGAATGCCACCGCCGTCCTCTATCAACCCTATCGAGGAAAAACCTATCGCCTGCTGAAGCTGGCACCGGACGAACGCTCAGCCAGCGAGACTGAGGCTAACCCTCCGCTGCTATCTGGCAGGAGGAGCAAGGCTCAGCTCCAGAGCATTCCGATGGGCGTTTCCGGAGCGTAGTTGCCGGCGACCTGGGCCTGCAGCAGCTCGGCCGTGGCGATGGCATCGGTCAAGGCATGATGTCCGTGGTAGTGAGGCAGGCCATAGCGCACCCGGCTGTCATGCAGGCGGATGGAGGCCGGCGGCCGCCCCATCCAGCGTCGAAAGCGCGCCATCAGTGATTGCCGATGGATTCTCGCCTCCAGGGACATGGTGTCGATGACCGGAAAACTCAGAGTCTCCTGCCACTTAGCCTGCACGGCAGCCTGCAGAAAGGCCCTTTCGATGTGGCGATAGTGCACCACCAGCAGGTGCCCGGCCATCGCCTCGAAGACCTCCTCGAGCACCTCTTCGATGCGCGGTGCTCCCTGGATATCGGCGTGGGTGATGTGATGGAAGGTGACCGATTCGGCCTTGAGCGTGCGGTGCGGCCTGACCACCCAGTAGCGTCGCTCCGACAGACGAATCCGTGACAGTGAGAACGGTACCAGGCCAATCGACACGATCTCGTCTCGCTTGGGGTCCAGCCCAGTGGTTTCCAGATCCAGGGCCATCAGCGGGGCCTCCTGCACGGGCAGGATCGGGGACAGATCCGCACCAGCAAAGAAGTCCACCAGGGCACGCTGACGACTCTGCTGGCGCCGGGCCACCAGGTAGTCATGCCAGTCAGGGGCCGAGCGTGTCTTGGGTCGAAGGAGTGGCATGGCCGCCTACCTGTGCGTCATCGGGTAGCGAAACTTGAGAAACTTCTGGGCATTGCTGAGCGCCTGGAAGGCATCCTTCAGGTGATGGCGCTCTTCGCTGGACACGTTTTCGGGCTCGATGTTGTTATCCGGCTGCTGCTCATGCTCGAGATCGATGACCTGATGGCGAATCCGCGACATCGACAGAAACTCCAGCGCGTAGCGCAGCCGGTCACTGACGCCTGGCGCCAGCAGCTGAGTGCGGTCGATGTCATCGAGTCGATCGAAGCTGTTCTGGGCACGGGACCCACAGGCCAGGGCATGGATACGAATCAGATCGACCATGGGAGCGGTGCCCCGGCGCTTCAAGTTGATCGAGTTGTTGTGCTTGCCGTCCTTCTCCATCACAAACGTCCGAAAGAAGCCAAGTGGCGGCGTACGGTTGAGGGCATTGCGCGCCATGGCGGCCAGGAAGCGCTTGTGCTGTGATGCCTTGGTAGCCACCAGGTCCTGCAAGGCTTCCACCAGCGGGTTGTCGCCATGCACGGTATCCAGGTCGAAGAAGATGGAGCTGTGCAACAGCCCCTCCGGCGAGGGCTGCTCGATCCACTGCGTGAAATAGCGCTTCCATACCGCCAAGGGCTGACGCCACTTGGGATTGGTGGCCATCACGTCGCCCTTGCAGTAGGTGTACCCGCAGGCGGCAAGGCCATCACTGACGCGTTTGGCCATGGTGGCGAAGTACTCGTCATGTAGCGCCGGGTCGAAGTCGTCGGAGAGAACCAGGGCGTTATCCTGGTCGGTGACAATGCTCTGCTCGTTGCGCGCCATGGAACCCAGCGCCATGAAGCAGTAAGGAACCGGTGGCGGCCCCAACTCCTCTTCCGCCATTTCCAAAAGGCGCCGGGTAAAGCTGCGACCGATGGTCGACAGCGCCTTGCCCACCATCTGCGAGTCGGCGCCATCATGCACCATCCGCACGAACGCTGCCTGCACGTCGGGGGCCAGCTTGGCCAGACTCTCCACCGATGGCTGGTGAAAGATATTGCTCACCAGATATAGGCTGCTCTGGGTCTCGTAGCGAATGATATCGGACAGATGCACGATGCCCACCGGTGAGCGCCGATGCATGACCGGCAGATGATGGATGTTGTTACGCAACATGCACAGCATCGCTTCCTGCACCGACTCATCGGACTGTATCGCGATCAGCCGACGACCCGCCACCTCCCCTACCGGGGTATCCGGTGACAGCCCCTCGGCGACCACCTTGGTACGAAAATCGCTGTCGGTGAGGATCCCGGTCACTTGCCAGTAGGTGCCCTCGCTGTCCTTGAAGGTATAGCGGGGATTGTCCCCGGGCTTGTCCAGCACCAGCACGGCGGACGCCTGGAAATCGCTGATCTGGCGGGCCGCGTGTTGCACCGTTGCACGGGCCTCCACCATCACGGGATAGCGGGTCAGCAGCTTGCGGATCCGCGTCACCATCATGTCGTTGTTCTTGCGCTGGCTTTCGACCGCCGTCTCGAGCCGGGGGCGATCCACCTCGACAAAGTCAGAGAAGGCTTCATCGGCCTCGCACAGCCGATGGAACATGGCCTCGGGAATGAAGTAGATCAGACTGTCTTCCAGCGCCTTGGCGGGAAAGCGAACTCTGCTGTGGCGCAACAGGCTGAAATGGCCAAAGATATCGCCCTCGCCAAGCAGGTTGTAAAGCTCACCGTTGCGGCGCGAGACCTCCACCGCGCCACTGCGGATGTAGCAGAACTCCTCGTGCACCGCATCGAGCTCGAGAATCGTCGAGCCCGCCTTGAAATAGCTGACCTGTACCTGGCTCGCCACCTCATCCAGCAGCTCATCCGTGAGGCCATCAAAGGGCGGGAAGCGCCCCATGTGCTGGCTGATTTCCAACAGTTCCGCTTCCATGGTGTCCTCCGCGCGGTGCCGGTACAGGCGCGCTACATGCTCGGCGCCCTCATGCAGAAAGGATGCGGGCCATGGCAATGGCTGTAAAGCGTTTGCTCACTCGGCGGGAGGATGCAGCCGTGGGTCCAGGGCGAAGGGCTCGATCACGACGATCTCGACGCTCTCCTGGCCCGTCAGCGGATTCATCACGATATTGCGACTATGTCGGGAGACCGTCGAAGGCACTGTTATAAAGGGATAACGAGACAGCAGCTCGTCGCCATAGCACTGCTGACCAAGGCTAGGCGATCCAGGAACCAACCAGTTGGGGTTGGGCAAGTCCTCGGGCACTACCTCAAACACGCTGCCAGGATCAGTGATACGCACGCACAACAACATATGGGGGATGGTATCCAGCGCCTTGAAACCCTTATGCACCGCGACTTCGAGAATCGCCGTTGATGGATCGCAGGCCCCATACACCGCCGCTCGCCCCTTTGTATTCCAGCGTCCGCCAGCCAGCTTTGCACCGACACCACTGCTCCAGCTGGCCATATGCCGCTCTCGTTCAAGCCGCCACAGCAGCAGATCCTTGCCAGCGGATGTCACGTGTACACTCCCTGATCCAGGCGGGTAAGAAGGTCGTCCACCAGCTCGTACCCCACCTGGGTGGTGAGAAGATCTATCGGCTTGCGCCCCTCAAGCCCCAAGGCGGGTGTTCCCATCCAACGCTCTGCTTCAGCAGCATCGCCCAACACATCTTCCGCCCTGGTAAGCACCTCGGCGAAACGCCAGGCACGACTACTCTGCTCAGTGTTAAGCGGCTCCGGCGACTTGATCCGACGATAAAGCGTGCGTTCGGACATACCGATCAGCTTGACGGCCATTGCCCTATCACTAAGCAGGTCAACTGATTCGACAAATCGCAATACATCGCGAGACGGCAAGCCCTTCTCGATCATCTCGTGAATGTACAGGGCCGTCGTTGCCTCGGGTGCAGGCTTGCCCAGCAGGCGCTCCAGCGTGCGTTGCAACAGACTCGTCTTGGCATCGAGGGCACATTCGGCAACCTTCATCATCAGCCTCATTGACAGCCATCTGTCAAAATAATAGTGCCATCTGGCAAAAGTGTCGAGAGACCTCAGCTTGACGTAAAGAAGGCCCGCTGACCCGGATAGTCAGCGGGGAGCGTTCCCCCAGTTCGTCTGGCGTGATCCCTATGGGCAACCGACCAGGACGGTGCCATCTCCTGAACGCGCTTCATCATGTCAGGACTTCGCGGAATGGCCTGGCCCCTGTCATGGAACGTCTCTACCCCGAGCCCACCGCACTACCAACGTGCGCTGCACACTGGCCAGGGTATGGCGGGTATGACGGATAGAGCGCAGGCAGCGTGAAGCATGACGGATGCCTATCAAGCGTTTCGATCACAGCGTGTTTTCTTCACCGCACCTGCATGCATAACACAGGGCGTGACACGAGCAGAGTTCTCACTTGCAGCACATGCAAGCGGCACGACATCAAGAGCCTGACATAGTTCCCAGCACAGCTCCTACTACAGCTCCTAACACCGCATTTATCTACCCAGGACAATTCGTAAGTCTAAAGCGTTACGTCATCTGGTACAGCGAGCACTTTCCTCGGGCAGTCCTTAAAAGATAAGTAAAAAGCCGAAAGACCTAAAAAAGTCATTATGGTGAATCATCTCATATACAAGCAGTTCGTGTAGAAACAGAAGCAAATGCCTTTTCCATAGAGGAATGTCAATTTTTCATCCGAAACCGCCATGCATTTTTATTGCAAACAAGAACGCGCTATTAAAAAATATTAATCGACAACACCTCTAGCAGCTCCGCGAAAAAACGCATCGCGTATAAGCGGAAGTTAAATTCCTATCCAGAAGGCATCAGCATGACACCTTTAGAGTTTGCGAAAGAGAACGCCAGATACACCATTGATCTACGTCAGCATTTCCACGAAAACCCGGAACTAAGCCAGCAGGAATTTAAAACGGCAGAGCGTATTTGTCATGAGCTCGACAAATTAAACATCTCCTATGAAAAGGAGGTGTGTGGTACTGGCATACTGGCAACCATTGAAGGTCAACCTGGGGATGTCGTTCTTGGCCTTCGTGCAGACATTGATGCACTGCCGGTCACGGAAGCCTCTGGCGTCTCATTTTCCTCAAAAAACCAAGGGGTGATGCATGCATGCGGCCACGACGGCCATATCGCCATGCTACTGACTGCTGCCAAGTTCCTGTCGGAGAACAGAGATACGTTCAAAGGAACAGCCAAACTTATCTTCCAGCCTGATGAAGAGCTTGAGGGCGCCGCTCAGAAGATCGTGGCCGAAAGAAGCGATTTTTTTGAAGATATGACAGCCATTGCTGGACTACATGTGTGGCCAGATATTCCCGTCGGCACCATCTCTGTCGATAGCGGTCCGCGCATGGCAGAAGCCGACTTCTTCGATATCACCATCGTAGGAAGCAGTGGCCATGGATCCATGCCTCACCAGACCATCGACCCTGTGTTGATTTCTGCGCATGTCATTACCAGCCTTCAGAGTATCTGCAGCAGACAGGTTGATCCCTTCCTTCCCACCGTGGTCAGCGTGTGCGCGGTCAATGGCGGAGTCGCTCACAACGCTATTCCCGATACCGTCCACCTCAAGGGCACATGTCGCTACTTCTCCAATGACACGAGAGACACCATAAAGCAGCGTATTGAAACCATCGTGCAGGGTGTTACCTCATCGTTCGGCGCAACCTACGAGATTGAATACCTCTATGGAGCACCATTCGTCGAGAATGACGAACACTTTTCATCGCTGGCACAGCAGTCCGTCATCAATACACTTGGAGCGTCCGCACTTGTCTCAGTCGCGCCCTCCATGGCGGGTGAAGACTTCTCGGAATATCTCCAGAAAGTTCCGGGGTGCTTTGGCTTCATCGGCATCGGAAAAGGTGAGGGACAGTATCCGCTACACCATTCGAAATTCGATATGCAAGAAGCCGGCCTGATCAACGGCGTGGCGTTTCTTGTCGATTATGCTTCTTCTCTCCTCAAGTAAATCCATCTGCAGAGAATACCCATGAACTCAAGGCTATTTAAGTATCTACAGATACTGGCGCTATCATCGGCCGGGGCGACCATCTATCTCATTCCCTACATCAGGTATGTATTCTACGATTACCAGATTGCGGCGATGGATATCAGCAATCAGCAAATTGGCCTACTGACCACTATCTATACGGTGGGCACCACCCTGCTGATGATCCCTGGGGGTATTCTGGCAGATAAGAGCTCCACCAAGCGCTGTATTATTTTATCGCTACTCTCGACGTCAATACTGACCTTCATCTACGCCTTCAACATGGGCTATGGCATCAGTCTGGCCATCTGGTTCCTGCTATCGTTCTCTACCGTGTTTGTTTTCTGGGGTGCCCTCATGAAAACGATTCGCCTGATCGGGGGAGAAAAAGAACAAGGGTTCATGTATGGACTTTACTACATGGGCAACGGACTCTTCGGCGCGGCCATCAATGGCATTGCTGTGTGGGTACTAGGCTTCTCGGACGACATGTCGCAGCAATTCTTCTACGTTGTCATGATTTACGGCATCAGTACCACGATTGCAGCAGCCGTCGTCTGGTTCCTCATCAAGGAGGATCGCGAGGCGTCCCGCAACCTTGTTACCAATAACTTTGATAGCTCGCAGATCGTGGTCCTGCTCAAGAGCCCAGTGCTCTGGATCTTCTCGGTCATTATCTTTGCCGCCTTCATGATTTTCTCCAGCAACGTCTACTTTACGCCTTATCTGACCGACATCTATGGGGTCTCTCCTGAGCAGTCTGGCATTCTTACCATCTTCAGAACCTACGTATTCTATATACTCGCTCCCGTCAGTGGTCTTATCGCCGACAAGGTGTTCAAGTCGACCAGCCGCTGGTTCGTGGTACTTTTCGCGATCCTTGCCCTACTCTACACCGGCGTGATCTACATGCCAGAAAATGCCAGTTCGACCATGGTCAGCCTCTATTCCCTGCTGCCAGGCATCTTCAGCTTGTCGCTCTACGGCATCGTGTTCTCCATCGCCAGTGAAACCAAGATCCCGGCATCTCTGATGGCTACCGCTGCAGGCATTGCTTCGGTGATTGGGTTCTCTCCCGACCTGTTCTCAGCGACGCTTTTCGGCCACTGGCTAGATCTGGACAAGGCGCTTGGCTACCACAATATCTTCCTCACCCTGGCCTTGGTCAGCGTGCTGGGAATGATTGCGTCATTCACCATCAGCGCCAGAGCAAGAAAGCTGGCCCTCCAGGTCAGCCACTGACGTAAGGCTGACCCCAAAACGAAGACGCCCCCTCCGGCGGAAAGCCGGAGGGGGCGTCTTTATGGACAGTCACCTATCAGGACTGCGCCATCTCCTGAACGCGCTTCATCATGTCAGGATTCTGCTGAATGGCCTGGCCGATGGCATTGAACTTCTCCACCTCGAGCCCGCTTTGCTGTACGGCCTCGACCATCTTCTGGTTGGCCTCGGTGCGCACATCCTGCTGGGCCTGCTGGTCCTCGGCCTCTTGCAGGCGCTGGGTGTAATCCTGAGAAATCGTGGCGATCTCCTTGGACGCATCGGCAAACTTCTGCAGTTCGGCGTCAGAGAAGTTCTGTGCCTGTACTGCTGCTTCCACGTCGGCGCTGGACGATGCCTGTGCGCTGGCGTCTTGAGCGTGGGCCGTGGCGCTCATCAGACCGGCGGAGAGCAGTGCGGCAGTAATCAGGGCAGTGAATCGTTGCATGAAGTCCTCCAGGAGGTCATTGAGAATTCGTCAATCGCTCGCCCATTGTGACGACGCACGTTCGCATCGGTTCCCCACGATCGTGTTACGGAATGCAAGCCAGCTGTCTCCAGCGAGCGACATCAGCGTGAAGAGCTGACCCCATGGTACGCCAACGGTGCGTCAGGTGAAGTGCAGAATAGCGGACACTTCTCGCGGTTTCTGTCACTACGTGGCGGGGGCAGCGACTCAGCCGTGCCGGCGCGGATGTGCCGACACTCGCGCCTGCGGCTAGCAAGCCAAGCACTGTCTCCCCTGCCACCGGATGCTCCGGCGACAGGGGAGAAGCGTTGGCCTAGCCGGCGCTATCCGTAAGCCAGGTTGGGTAGCCAGGTCACCAGCGCCGGGAACAGGATGACCAGCAACAGCCCCAAGGCCTGCAGAGCCAGGAACGGGAAGGATGAGCGGAAAATCTGCCCCATGGTGATATGGGGAGGACACACGCCCTTGATGTAGAACAGCGCATAGCCAAAGGGAGGACTCAGAAATGACATCTGCATGTTGACCAGATAGATGACCCCGAACCACAGCGACACATCGGCGGGATCTACGCCAGGCAGCCCCAGCACCCCGGTAAAGTCGAGCCCCTTGATCAGCGGCACGAAGATTGGCACCGCCAACAGCAGGATACCGACCCAATCCAGGAACATGCCCAGCGCCACCAGCAACACCATCATCAACGCCAGTACCGCGTAAGGACCGAGCCCAGCGCCGGCGATCAGGTCCTGCACGAAGGTCTGGCCCCCCTGCAGGATGTAGAAGCCAACAAAGATGCTGGCGCCGAAGATGATCCACATCACCATCGCCGTGGCCACCAAAGTCGTCATGCAGGCGGCGTGCAGATTGGGCCAGGTCAGGCGCTTATGCAGTGCCGCCACCAGCAAGGCACCGAAGGTTCCGATACCGGCCGCTTCCACCGGCGTGGCGACGCCGGTGAAGATGATCCCGAGTACCAACATCACCAGCGCGATGGGCGCCAGCATATTGCGCAACAGCCTCAGCTTCTCGGCGCTGGACACGCGATCTTCCACCGGCATCGGCGGTGCCACCTTGATGTTCAAGGTACCCCGCATCCAGCAATAGAAGGCGTACATGCCCGCCAGCAGGAGACCAGGAATCAGCGAGCCGAGATAGAGCTCGCCTACGGACTGCTGGGCGATGACGCCGTAGATGATCGCCAGGATCGAGGGAGGGATCAGAATGCCCAGGGTGCCGCCGGCCATGATCGAGCCCAGCGCTATCTCGGGCTGATAGTTGCGCTTGAGCATCGCCGGCAAGGCGATCAGCCCCATCGTCACAACGGCGGCCCCTATCACACCGACCATGGCGGCCAGCAAGGTGGAGGCAATGATGGTGGCGATGGCCAGCCCGGCCTTGAGGCCCCCCATCCACTTGTAGACCACATCGAACAGCTCTTCGATGATGCCCGCTTTCTCCAGTACCGCCGCCATGAAGATAAAAAGCGGGATGGCCGACAGCTGGTAATTGGTCATCATCGGGAAGATCCGCGATGGCATCAGGTTCAGCATGTGCTGATCGCCCACCAGATACAGGAAGACGACACCGAGCCCACCGGTGACGAAGGCCAGCGGCAACCCGGCCACCAGGACCACCATCAAGGTGCCGAACATCAGTAACGTCAGCTCGCCGATGCCGACGGTGGCCAGGGCATTCTCCAGGCTCATCGCCAGGCTTTCATAGTCGGTCAGAGCGATGTTGACCACTTCATACAGCGTGTAGGCACCCAGCAGCAGAGCCAGCCCCACCAGTACGGCAGCAAAGGTCCGGCTACCGGCGTGGCTCTGGCGGTGATGGGCGTAGGACTGCATATCGCGAATCAGCTGCGCGATGCCCTGCAGCAGCAACAGCAATGCCCCCAGGAACAGCATGAACTTGACCGGATAATACTGTACGGCCCATTCGGTGAAGGACACCTCATTGGCGTAACTGTCTCCAAACCACCAGACATCGCTGACCGACTGTGAGAAGAAGCGCCACCCGGTGGTCAGTAGCGCCAGGGTGAAGATAAAGAAGAAAATCGAGGTGACCAGGTCCAGCGCTGCCTTGTTGAGCGGCGCCGCCCGCTGGTAGAGGATATCGACTCGTACATGCCCCCCTTCACGCAGGGCGAAGGCACCCGCCAGCAGGTATTGCATGCCGAACATCAGGGTCATCGACTCATGCGCCCAGTTGGTCGGCGAGTTGAAGGCGTAGCGCATCAGCACTTCGTAGGTGAAGACAAAGGGGGCTATCAGCGACCAGTAAGCCACATAGCGACCGGCGAACCCCGAGATGCGGTCGATACCCGCCGTCAGCGCATTTCCCGGCGGCACATAGTCAGCCTGCTCCGACGACACAGGCGTCTCGGCCGTATCACTGCCGCTGACCTGACCGCCGCGGCGAAAACTTCTGTCCACCAACAGCATCACGACCAGCGGCAACCCCGCCAACACCGACCAGTACAGCCAGTGAGGCAGAACGAAATCGATCTGAAGATTCATTGACGCTCCTCCGCAGGCCGCCGGCTTGCTGCAGGCGACCACGGACCATTCATCGAAGCCGACCGGGCAGTCCCGGCCGGCACGTCAGTCATTCAGGAGTACTCGCGACGCTGGCGCCCCAGCGTCGCGGTTGTCCTCAAGCGTTGAGCTCGAAATCCTTGATGTCTTCTTCGGTGATCAGGGCCACCGCCGGGTCGAGCATGGTGTTGAGGTGGGCGCGGAACAGCTTCGCCGCATCCGGATCCTTGTTGGCCCATTCGAACCACAGCGGGATCGCGGCATCGCGGAAGCGGTCGGCATCCTCTTCTGACAGGTGGATGATCTCGACACCCTTCTCGCGATACTTCGGCCAGGCCTCGGCGTTGGCCTTCTGGATGGCGGCGTAGTGCTCGCGGGAGTAGGCAGCGACCAGGTCGTGCATCAGGTCCTTGGTCTGATCGGACATGCGCTCGTAGACGCGGCGGTTGACCGCGATGTCCATGAGGTCGACCGCCTGGTGCAGACAGGGCGTCGAAGGCGGGCCCATGATGATGTAGTCGGTCACCTGCCAGAAGCCCAGCTCGAAGTTGACCGCCGCACCGGTGTAATCCGCCGCATCAATCGTCCCCTTCTCGAGGGCAGGATAGACCTCTGAGCCAGGCAGCAGCGTGGTACGGGCGCCGATCTTGGCGAAGGTTTCGGCGACGATGCCACCGGGCATGCGGATCTTGACCCCAGCGAAGTCGTCGAAGCTTCTCAACGGCACCTTGGAGTGAATCAGGTTGAGGTCGTGGTGCACGTAGCCCAGCAGTTCCTGACCCTGTTTGCGGTAAAGATCCTTGGCAATACCGAAGCCGCCGTAGGCGCCGAACATCATGTCCCACTGGTGAGGCACGGACAGGCCCATGGGGTAGGCCGTCAGAAACACCCCAGCCGGCATCTTTCCTGGCCAGTAGACGGTGAACCAGTTCTGTCCATCGAGCACCCCATTGCGAACCGCATCGGCTACCTCGAAGGCGCCGGCAACGGCGCCAGCAGGAAAGGGCTCGATCGTCACTTCACCACTGGTGGCCTCGGCCACACCGTTAGCCCATTGTTCGAAGATGCGATAGCCGGTCGTCCCTGGCTGCCAGGACGATTGCATGCGGATGCGAATGCCCTGCTGAGCCTGCACATTGCCGACCCAGGGAGCCGCCACCGCAGCGGCAGAGCCCACCGCCGCAGCCTTGAGGAAGCGGCGGCGATCCGGCGTCACAGGACTGGCAGCGGCCGCATGGGTATCGAGAGGTGTCGTAGACATGCCAGGCTGATCTTGCCGGGACTTGTCGATCGGAGACATGGCAAAACTCCAGGTGGATCGGCACGCCGAGGGTCGGCGGTGCCAGGTGCGTTGTTGTTGTCGATCCATGGCGTCAGCATTGACTACCGCAGGCGTTCCCGGATGGGACCCAGGCCCTGCACGCGTCCATGCGCAGACATCCGCCACCTGACTGCAGGTATTTTCCCAGCGATGCGGCATCAGAGCTTGGGTGATGTGCGGCTCGAGCTGCTGCGCAGCCATATGCCGGCTCACCGCTTTGCTCCTAAAGCCCTGATGGAACGGAGCCCTGATTCACTAGAGCACACACCTGTCGCGGGACGGCTGTCGTCGAAAAAAAGCTAGCGAAAAGCACTAATACGGCCAACGCAGTGTTTCAACGCAAGTGCCTTCTCCGATTGGTCTGACCAGTGCCCATAGAGGCAAAAAAACCCGTAAAAACAACCCAAATCATGGTCTGACCAATCATCTGGCGACGTCTCGACCTACGACCAAAGCACGACAGCGACGGGACATCGGCAGCTCCAGCCCGGCCGTCTTTTCAGGCATCATGGGCTCTGCTTTCACGGCTCGCACCTCTGGGCCCTGGCTTATCGCAAAGGAGCCTCTCCATGGAACGGATCCTGTCTTCTCGGCAGTCGCCGGTATTGCTGCCCTTACTGACCACTGCATCCACCACTTCATGCGCCACTGAATTCGCCACCGTCGCGGCCACCACAGCGCCTGACGTGTGCTCCGAGACGCACCCATGAGCAGCACGAAGACGCTGCCTGGCGGACTGACAGCAGCCATGCCGTTGGTCTTCGTACTGCTGTGGAGTACCGGCTTCATCGGTGCCAAATTCGGCCTGCCCTACGCCGAGCCCTTCACCTTTCTAACCATCCGCTTCATCGCCACCCTGGCGCTGCTGGTGCCGATTGTGTTGCTCACTCGATCGGCATGGCCACGGGGGCTGCGTCTGTGGGGGCACGTCGCCGTATCGGGGTGCCTCGTCCATGGGGCCTATCTAGGCGGCGTGTTCTATGCCATCAGTCTGGGTATGCCGGCGGGGCTGGCCTCTTTACTGGTGGGCCTGCAGCCGCTGCTGACGGCGGCACTGGCGGGCCCATTGCTTGGCGAGAGGCTCACACCGGTGCAATGGCTGGGGCTCGTGATGGGGCTGGCAGGCGTCAGCCTGGTGCTGGGCGGCAAGATGGACCTGTCGGCCCTGTCCTTCGACGGGTTCGGCTGGCCTGCGCTGGCCTGTACGCTGGTCGCGCTGCTGGGTATCGCGCTGGGAACGCTGTACCAGAAGCGCTTTTGCACCGGCATGCCTCTGCTCGGGGGCAGCGTGGTGCAATATCTGGGCGCGCTGGCGCTGCTCGGTGGGGGTTGCCTGCTGCTGGAAAGCCGCGAGGTCGAGTGGACACTGACCTTTGTCCTGACCCTTGGCTGGCTGGTGCTGGTGCTGTCGATCGCGGCCATTCTGCTGTTGATGCTGCTGATCAAGCGCGGAGAAGCTTCCCGGGTCGCCAGCCTGTTCTACCTGGTTCCGCCGGTGACCGCGGTCGAGGCCTGGTGGCTCTTCGATGAAGGCCTGCCGGCGCTATCCCTGGCCGGCATGGTCATCGCCATCGCCGGGGTGGCGCTGACGATCCGTGCCAAGCGCGGCAGGTGATGCGCCGGCACCGGGCGCATCAGTCCACCTTCACCTGTCGGAAGCGAGCATTGATCACACAGTAGGTGCCGTAATTGAGCAGTCCTCCTGCCACCGCGGCCAACCACCATGGGCCAAAGGGCTGGGCGGCCAGAGCATCCAAGGCCCCACCCAGCCCCTCGGCCTGGCCTGGGTCGGCCTGCCAGGCAGCAGCCAGCAGAAAGCCTCCGATCAGTGCGAAGACCACGCCGCGAGCGGCCAGGCCCCAGCGGCTGAGCCCTGACGCGAGGTCTTTCTGGCGCTTGCTCATGTCCTGTCGTCGCCAGCGCTCCAGGTAGCTGGCGGTCAACGCACGCCAAGACTGGCGCACGCCAACACCGATAAAGATCAGGCCCAGTGCGGCTACCAGCCAGAGACCGCCAGGGTGGGACATCAGCATCGCTGTTCGCTCCTCGGCCCCTCCCGTGGTCTCGTGAGGATCATCCAGCAGCTCAAGCCCGTACCAGCCTAGACTGGCGTAGATGAGTCCGCTGATCACCAGCGCCGCCCGTGTGCCCAGGGCCTTCAGACTACGGCCACGATTCTCCACATCGAACAGTCCCTGCAAGCCACGCCAGG
The DNA here is from genome assembly GCF_017303055.1 of Halomonas litopenaei. GTDB lineage: Bacteria > Pseudomonadota > Gammaproteobacteria > Pseudomonadales > Halomonadaceae > Halomonas > Halomonas litopenaei_A. Next base: position 106,240 of record NZ_JAEKJT010000003.1, read on the forward strand.
CGGCATAGGCATAGAGACCCGCCACCAGTGCCGCCAGCATCAGCGAGCCAAACGGTTGCCGCGCCAGATGAGCCAGGGCTTCCTTGGTGCCGACATTGTCACCGCCCAGTCCCACCGCCCCCAGCGCGGCCAGGATTCCGATCAGCAGATAGACAACGCCCTTGGCGGTATAGCCAAGTCGCGCCAGGATGACGATCCATCTACGCCGATGACGTAGAGGCGCAGGTAGAGAGGGCATGACAGCTCCAGACACTCAAGACCCCTCTATCCTCCGCAAAAAATCTCGTTTCAGCAAAAACGATTGGCAGCGCAGCCTCCCCCAGCGTCTGGAATCGTCCTGATTCGGCCTGTTATTGGCAAACTTGGCCATCACCGCCCTGACGTTCTGGCGATGAGCCGCTAGCCCAGCCGATTCAGGGCATGGGCGGCAATGGCCGTATCCTGCACGCCCGTCCCGGTGAGGTCACACACGGTAATGGTGGCATCGGACAGGCGCAGACGATCCCCACGCGCAATGACCTGGCCCAGTTCATGCACCTTGAACGGCACCTCACGTCCATGAAACGCCTTCAGCTCGCCGTTGGACTCGCTCTGGGCGCGGGTGTCACAGACAAAGGCGTCGGCACGCGTCAGTACGCTTTCGGCCAACTCCCGCTTATCCGAACTGTCCGACCCCATGGCGGTCACATGCACCCCTTCGGGCAGGTCGGCGGCCTCCAGAATCGGTGCCTGGGAAGGCGTGGTAGTGACGATGATGTCGGCCATCGCGCAGGCCTCACGCACACTGCCATGGACGTTCACGGTAAGCCCCGCCCCACGCATGGTCTCGGCGTACTCCTCGGCAGCCGCCCCACGCCGAGACCATACATCGACGATCTCGATGTCACGTACCAGCCGCAGTGCCTCGACCTGCCGGATGGCCTGCTCCCCGGCTCCCAACACGGTGACCCGGCGACTGGAGTCACGGGACAGGTACTTGGCAGCGATGGCGCCCGCCAAGGCGGTGCGCACCATCGTCAGATAGCCCTCATCGAACAGCACCGCATCGACCAGACCGGTGCGGGCCGAGAACACCATCATCAGGCCGTTCAGGCTCGGCAGGCCTATCTTGGGGTTGTCGAAGAACCCCGGGCTGACCTTGATCGCAAAGCGGTCGTGACCACGAATATGGGCGGTCTTGACGTCCACCTCGCCATTGGCCTCCTCTATGGCCATGGACAGGATCGGCGGCTGCACCACCTCGCCTCGCCCCAGCGCAGCGAAGCCCTCTTCGACGGCTGCCAGGGCGTGATGGTCGATAGCGACAGCCTGACGAATCTGTTCGCGGTTGAAGAGCTGCATGCATGGCTCCTTGTCATGGATAGGACACCTGTCACCTATCGGTGCCCTGTGAAGAAAGTCCTGAGGCGGACGCTGGATCAAGCCTTGGTCTCATGTGCGGCCTCAAGTGCGGGCCTCAGCCGCGAGGGCCATCGGCCGCACACCGGCGCGCCTGGTCAAGGGTATCCAGCGAGACGCCATTGCCGGAAAGTACCAGCACAACGCGCTCTCCGCGAACGTCCAGGTGGCCCTGCGCCATGGCCGCCAAACCGACAGCGGCGGCCCCTTCGACCAGGATCTTGTCGTGCTCGAGCAGGTCCACCATGGCCCGGGCGATGGCACGCTCCGACACTTGGCAATGGTCGTCCATCACCTGTTTGACCAGCTCGAAGGTGCAGCGATTGTCCAAGCCGATACCGCCACCCAAGGAGTCTCCCAGGCTCTCGACCTCGTCCACCTCTACCGGATAGCCCGCCGTGAGGCTGGCATGCATGGCGGCCCCCTCGGCCAGGCTGACACCGCTGACGCGGGCAGCAGGACGCACGCCCTTGATCGCGGCCCCAATGCCTCCCAGCAGTCCTCCACCGGACAGCCCCACGATCACTCGGTCAAGCTCGGGCAGATCTTCCAGCAGCTCGACCCCGATGGTGCCCTGGCCAGCCGCGATAAGGGGGTCATCAAAGGGAGGAATCAGCGTCATGCCCTCTTGCTCCACCAATCGCGCCACCTCCATGAAGGCCTCATCCTGGCTGGCTCCCACCTGTCGAACCTGAGCACCCAGGGCCTCGATAGCGGCGACCTTGTTAGCTGGCACCAATCGCGACAGGCAGATCACGGCGGGTACCCCGAGACGCGACGCCGCATAGGCGACCGCACGCCCATGGTTGCCGGTGGAGGCAGTGGTCACGCCACGTGCCAGGGCATCGCGTCCATCTCGCTCCAGCAGCGCGGCGATCATGTTGGTGGCACCACGCAGCTTGAACGCGCCGGTGGGCTGCAAGGTTTCGAGCTTGAGATACACCTCAGCGTCAAAGCGTTCAGACAGCGGTCGCGACAACACCAGCGGTGTACGTGTCACCTGGCCGGCAATCCGGTGTCGGGCCTTGAAGATCTGGTCCAGGCTCACGCCATGGGCAGAGCACGTGGAGGCTTGCATGGCTGTCTCCTTTTATGGCGCGCGACGAAGGCGACCGTCCTCCAGTGCCCCCGCCGCCGCGTAAAAACCGACAGGGGCCGCCTCCCTCAAGGAGACGACCCCATGTCACACACCGCAGATCAGCGCTGACGTCAGGCGGTCTGCAGTACGCCTTCCTTGACCAGCTGATCGGTGACCTTGTTCACGGCACGCTCGGCACGGGCGACAATTTCATCGACCTCGGCGCGGGTAGTGGTCAGCGGCGGCGCAAACCCGAGGATGTCACCCTGCGGCATGGCACGAGCAATCAGGTTCTCCTCGAGCGCCGCGGCGGCGATCCGTGGGCCCACCTTGTGGCTCGCGTCGAAGGCCTGGCGGGATTCAGGATCCACGGCAAACTCCAGTGCCGCCAGCATGCCCACCCCACGGGCCTCACCGACGATGGGATGATCGCCGAACACCGCCTGCATGCGGCTCTGCAGGTAGGCGCCGGTATCACGCGCGTTGCCGGTCAGGTTCTCACGCTCGATGATCGCCAGGTTGGCCAGAGCCGCAGCACACCCCAGAGCGTGGCCGGAATAGGTCCAACCGTGACCGATCGGGCCCAGCTCGCTGGTACCTTGCTCAAGCACTTGCCACACGCGATCCCCCACGATCACCCCGGACAAGGGCTGATAGGCACTGGTCAGGCCCTTGGCGATGGTGATCAGGTCGGGCTTGATGCCATAGGCGTGGCTGCCAAAGTCGGCGCCGATACGACCAAAGCCACAGACCACTTCATCGGCGATCAGCAGGATGTCGTACTTCGCCAGCACCGCCTGGATGGCGTCCCAGTATCCTTCGGGCGGTGGCACGATGCCGCCAGTGCCGAGCACCGGCTCACCAATGAAGGCCGCCACGGTGTCGGGACCTTCCGCCAGAATCATCTCTTCGAGCTTCTCGGCACAATAGGCGGAGAACTCGCGCTCGCTCATGCCGGCCTGCTCTGCACTGCGCTGGTAGTAATGGGGCGCCTCGGTGTGCAGCACGCCGGCCATGGGCAGGTCGAACTGATCATGGAACGCCTTCAGACCGGTCAGCGAGCCGGTGGCCAGGCCAGAGCCGTGATAGCCACGCTGGCGCGAGATGACCTTCTTCTTCTGTGGGCGGCCTAGAACGTTGTTGTAGTAGCGCACCAGCTTCAGCTGGGTCTCGTTGGCATCGCTGCCGCCCAGGCCATAGTAGACCTTGGACATGCCGGGACCCGCCAGCTTCAGAATCTGCTCGGACAGGGCGATCTGAGGCTCATTGGAGTGACCAACGTAGGTGTGATAGTAGGACATCTCCAGCGCCTGCTGGTAAATGGCCTCGGCGACTTCGGTGCGGCCATAGCCGATGTTGACGCAGTAGAGCCCGGCAAAACCGTCGATGAATTCGCGGCCGTCCTTGTCGACGATGTGAATGCCCTTGCCGCCGGTGATGACGCGGCCAGGCGCGTCGCCATGGGCGAAGTCACGCAGGTGCGTCGAGGCGTGAAAGGTGACCTTGCGGTCGCGATCGATCAGGTCCTGATGGGTGCTCATGTGGTTTCCTTGTTTCTTGCCCGTAGCGCTTACCGCTCTCGCCGAGAGAACGGATCAGCGGTTTCGTCATCAATGTCGACCCGTACCTGCTACGGGCCGACCGTCCTGCCGCGGTCATGTCGTCCATCACCGCAGGCTGTCATCTAGCTGCCAGAGACCGAGCCCAGTGCGCCGAGGCAGTAGTACTTGGTTTCCAGATATTCATCGATACCGGTGGCGCCACCTTCGCGTCCCAGGCCCGACTGCTTGACGCCCCCAAACGGCACGGGAGGACCGGTCATCTTGACCGAGTTCACCGACACCATGCCGAACTCCAGGGCGCGCAGCAGTTTCCAGATCCGCCTGATGTCATGGGTGTAGACATAGGCGGCCAGCCCGTACTCGGTGTCATTGGCCAGAGCGATCACCTCATCGTCATCGCGGTAAGCCGTCACGCCTGCGACCGGAGCAAAACACTCCTGACGCCATACTTTCATGTCCTGGGTCACGCCTGTGAGCAGCACCGGCATGAAGAAGTTCTCTCCCGGAGCATCCGTCTGATCCCCGGCGACCAAGGTGGCACCGCGGGAGACGGCGTCGTCCACGGTGGCACGGGCGTTTTCCACCGCCCGGCGGTGAATCAACGGCCCCAGGTCCACTTCGCTGAGCATCCCGTCGCCCACGGTCAAGGCGGCCATACGCTCGCTAAAGTGCGCCACGAAGGCGTCGTGGATCGACTCGTGCACCAGGATCCGGTTGGCCGCCAGGCAGTCCTGCCCCGCGGTCTGGAACTTGGCCGCCACGGCGGCCAGGGCCGCTTCCTTGGGGTCCATGTCCGGGCCCACGATGAAGGGCGCGTTACCGCCGAGCTCCATCGACACCCGCTTGACCGTCGGCGCGGATTGCTCCAGCAACAGCCGCCCCACACGGGTGGAGCCGGTGAAGGACACCGCCTTGACCCGGTCCTCGGCGCACAGCAGCGATGACACCTGGGCGGCATCCCCCAGCACCACATTGAAGATGCCCGCCGGGATTCCGGCACGCTCGGCCAGCTCCGCCAGGGCCAAGGCAGAGAACGGCGTCTCGTTGGCCGGCTTGACGATCACCGGGCACCCCGCCGCCATGGCTGCTGCTGCCTTGCGGGTGATCATCGCCAGCGGAAAATTCCATGGCGTGATCAGCAGCGCAATGCCGACCGGCTCCTTGATCGTCCCCAGCGCCGCGTTGGGAATGTGGCTGGGAATCGTCTCGCCGTAGGTTCGCTTGCCCTCCTCGGCGAACCAGCGCACGAAGCTTGCCCCATACTCCACTTCTCCACGCGCATCGGGCAGCGGCTTGCCCTGCTCGAGCGTCATGATCGTCGCCAGATCTTCGCGGTGCTGCTGCAGCAAGTCGTACCACGCCAGCAGACGTTCGCAGCGCTCGTCGGCGCGCAGGGCTCGCCACTGGGCGAAGGCCTCGTCGGCCACGTCCACACTACGACGGATCTGGGCCGGCTCGAGCAGCGGGATATGACCGATCACCTCACCATTGGCGGGGTTGATCACCGCTTCTTCGCGGCCTTCATCACCGTGGGTCCACTTGCCACCGATGTAGGCATACTGACGAAACAGACGCGGATCGCTGAGCTTCATGACGCTACCTCCCTAGTCGGTTCCGTCGTCTCATCAGGGGGACGGAACACCTGTATCAATGCCATGGCAGGCGCCACGCAATGACGTCATGGTAGGGGAGATATCAGGGACGGACTTTTTGAAGCCGCCGCTGGAAGATGGCATTTTTTTTGTCCCGACTCGCTACATCGAGGTTTTTTCTGCCATGCAGGTTTGTGCAAACCGATGACCCAGGCAGGCCCCTGACGAGGCCCGGCCCGAGCCTCAAGTAGCGCTGCTGTTCAGGGCGTCGATATCGACCCCCTGGCGCGGCGCCTTGACCTGCTTGGTCACGATGTAGGTGAAATAGCGCTCGATCCCGATGTCCGACGTCAGCCAGTCATCGATCAATCGCTGATAGGCGTCGATGGTCTCGGTCTCGACCTTGATCAAGTAGTCAACCCCTCCGCCGACGGCCACACATTCCGTCACCTCGTTGGTCGCATGAATCAAGGCCTCGAACCGCTGGAAGCTCTCGGCGTTATGGGCCTTGAGCTCGATCTGCACCCATACGGGGGTGCGCCGAACCAATGCGGCGGCATTGATTCTGGCGCAATAGCCTTCGATGACGCCGGCCTTCTCCAGACGCCTCACCCGCTCCCAGCAGGGGCTGACCGAGAGGTTGATGGCTTCGGCCAGCCGCGACTTGGTGATGCGCCCGTCCTGGGACAGGATGGACAGTATCTTGAGATCGTAACGGTCAAGTTTCATGACTCGCCCAGGGATTCCACCACTTCCGCGATCACCGCAATGGTGTCCCCCATGTTGACCTGTGCCGGAAAGCGACGGGCCGCCAGGATGCCATCGCGTTCGGCCCGATACTCGATGGGCTTGGCACCGCTGCGCGTCATGTCATACACCCTTGCAATCACATCACCGCGTTGAACGCTGTCGCCGAGGGCGTGGGTCAGTTCGAGCAGCCCGGTGTGTTCACTCTGCACGTAGCAGCTGGCATCCGGCATATCGAGATAGACCTGGGTCTCGGGCATCGCTACCTCACCCTGCTTCAAGCCGAAGTGAATCAAGATATTGTCGATGCCGCGCTCGGTGATGGCGAGGCTCTCGGGGGTCGAGGTGCCACCGCCACCCAGCTCGGTCGCGATGAAGACCTTGCCCTGACTTTCCACCACCGTATCGAACAGGGCCGCTGCATCGAGTTCGAACATCATCATGGCGTAGGGAGCGCCAAAGGCCTTGGCGCCTTCCAGCGCCTGACGCTGCTGCTCGGGGTTGTCGAGCACATGGGATGCACCAAACGGAATAATATCGAGGGTGCGGCCGCCAGAATGCAGGTCCAGCACGATATCGGCCATCGGCACCATTTCGCGAGTGAAATAGTCGGCGATCTTTTCCGTGACGCTGCCGTCGGGGTCTCCCGGAAAGCTGCGATTGAGGTTCCCGCCATCCATCGGTGAGGTGCGTCGTCCTACCTGGGCTGCTGGCGTGTTCATCATCGGTACGATGATCACCCTCCCCTGCACCTCTTCCGGCTTGAGCGATACCGAGAGTTTCTGCAGCGCCGTAATGCCCTCGTACTCATCACCATGGTTGCCACCGGTCAACAGCGCCGTGGGGCCCTCGCCATTGGCCACCACCGTCACCGGAATCATCACCGCTCCCCAGGCCGACTCGTCGTTGGAAATCGGCAGTTTGAGAAAACCGTGCTGAACGCCCTGGGCGTCGAAATCGACGGTCGCGGAAATCGGGCTCTTGCGCTTGCTCATGGGAACTCCAGAACAGAATCTGCGGAAAGCATGTCGATGCCGTCATGGGCACCGGATTATCGTGAGATCGCATCCGGCGCTGTGGTCCTGTCATGGCAACGGGACAGCAGCGCCGCAGCGGCCAGGGGAAACGCCTACTTGACGAATAGCTGACGCGGGAAGTTGGCCAGGGGCTCAGCCCCGTTTTCGGTGATCAGGATGCTTTCGGTAATCTCGAGCCCCCAGTCATCCATCCACATGCCCGGCATGAAGTGGAAGGTCATGCCCGGTTCGAGGATGGTATCGTCAGACGGGCGCAGGCTCATGGTACGCTCGCCCCAGTCCGGGGGATAGCTGATGCCGATGGGGTATCCGCAGCGGGCGCCCCCCCGGTCAAAGCCGTACTTGTCCATCGCCGCGCCGAGTGCCAGAGCGATATCGGCGGTACGATTGCCCGGCTTGGCCACCGCAAGACCGTTTTCGATACCTTCCAGCAAGGCCGACTCACCGCGCACGAACTCCTTGGGCGGCTTGCCCAGAAACACCGTGCGCGACAGCGGGCAGTGGTAGCGCTTGTAGCAGCCGGCAATCTCGAAAAAGGTGCCTTCCCCCTCGCGGAAGGGAGTGTCGTCCCAGGTCAGGTGCGGTGCCGCGGCGTCACTGCCCGTCGGCAGCAGCGGGACGATGGCCGGATAGTCACCGCCATAGACCTGACCGGTGCTGTCGGTCCAGCCTTCGATGCCGACACGATAGATTTCCGACACCAGCTTGGACTTGGCCAGCCCCGGCTCGATCATCTCGAGGATGCGCGAGTGCATGCCCTCGACGATACGCGCCGCCACCCGCATGTACTCGATCTCACGCGGAGACTTGATCGCTCGGCACCAGTTGACCAGTGCATTGGCATCCTGAAAACGCGCGTGGGGCAGTTCCTTGACCAGACTCTGATAGGCCTTGGCGGAGAAGTAGTAATTGTCCATCTCCATGCCGACCACCCCTTCACACCATGCCCGGTCAGGCATGATCGACTGCGCCAGATACTCCATGGGGTGCATGTCGGGGTTCTGGACGTAATAGTCGGGGTAATAGGTGATGTTGTCCGGATCCATCCAGCAGGTGCGCAGCGCACCGTTGCTGTCCTGACGCCGGCCGTACCACACGGGCTCGCCCTCGAGCCCCAGCAAGACGCACTGATGTACGTAAAAGGACCAGCCATCGTAGCCCGTCAGCCAGGCCATGTTGGACGGATCGCTGACGATCAGCACATCGATGCCTCGCATCGCCATCTCGGCACGCACCTTCTGCAGGCGCTGAGCGTATTCCTCACGAGTGAACGGCAGGGATACCTGAATCATGAAACCACTCGCCAAACAATGTCATCACCGAAAACCGGGCAACTAGAGGCCCGGCGCGCCCTTGCAGATGCCTTGAACGAACCGGCGTCAACCGCTGCCGAAGATGGGCCTGGGGCCTCGCCGCTTTCGTTCAATGTCTGCTTGATGCGGCATTGCTTCCCCTGTAGCGTGCGGAGGAAAGAATTGTCATGACAATCGTCATGAAGCGTCATGACAATGACTGATCAATGCCGTCTTGCTGATACTAGCACTACGTATAAGCTCCCGGTCAAAGGCTTTATTGCATCATGACAATTGATCTACTCGGCCAACTCGCTGCCCTGATCGATGGGCTTCCCGACGACGGCCAGCCAAAGTACCTGGCCATTGCGCGGGCGCTGTCCCGAGGCATACGCTCTGGTGAGCTTATGCCGGGCACTCGCTTGCCGCCCCACCGAAGATTGGCAGAGCACATTGGCGTCAGCGTACAAACGGTATCTCGCGCCTATGCACAGGCCGAAAAAATGGGCCTGGTCCAGGCCAGGGTCGGCAGCGGCACCTGGATCAATGCGCTGGACGACAATCGCGAGTCCGCTTATCTGCGAGCCGGAGAGCCCCGCTCGGAACAGGCATTGATTGACCTGTCGATTGCTCACCCGGTATGCCCTCCCGCCCATCATCAGCGCTTTCGTGACAGCCTGCGGGAACTGGCCGACACGGCGCATCCTGACGTGTTTGCCGCGTGCCGCCCGATTGCTGGACTCCCTCATCAACGCGAGCTGGCCAGCTGGTGGCTGAACGAGCGGCTGGGGATGCCTGGCGAGCCGGACGACCGCATCCTCACCAACGGTGGCGCTCACGGCATAATGCTGGCCATTTCCAGCGTGGTGCAACACGGTGATCTGGTGCTGACCGAAGCCCTGACCGACCATGGGCTGATCGCCCTGTCGCGAACACTTGGCTTCCAGCTGAGAGGCGTCGCCATCGATGGTCAGGGCATGGTGCCGGAGGCCCTGGATGCCGCCTGTCGCCGCTTCAAGCCTCGCGCCGTGTGCCTGACATCAAGCCAGCTCAACCCTACCGGAGCGACTCAGGGCGAGGCCCGTCGGGACGACATTGCCGCGATCCTCGAGCGGCATGGCGTCTGGCTGATCGAAGATGACGTTCACGCGTTGCTTGAGCCCCAACCCCTGGCCCCGGTCAGCGCGCGCATCCCCACCCAAGGGTTTCATGTCACCAGCCTGACCAAGGCCACCATGCCGGGACTGCGCGCGGGATATCTGACCGTACCTCGCAGCCAGCTTCACCATACGCTGCCACGCCTGCGCGCGACCTCCTGGATGGCCACGCCGCTGTGCTTTGAAGTGGCCAATGCTTGGCTGGAGGACGGCAGCGTGGATCAGATGGCGGCTCATCAACGGGATCTGCTTGCCGAGCGCCAGCGCTTGGCCGCCCGCCTGCTGGCGGAGCATGGCCGCGCCTCTCGCCCCACCAGCCTGCATGTGTGGCTATCGCTACCGGGAAGCTGGCGCGCGGAGGAACTGCAGCAACTGGCCGAACAGGAAGGCGTGGCGATCACCACGGCCACGCCCTTCATGGTGGAGCAGACTCCGGCCCCGCGACGAGTGCGTCTTAGCCTTGGCGCCGAGCCGGATATCGAACGCCTGGAGGAAGGCCTCAGGCGCCTGGCGCAGCTGCTGGATGACGCCCCGCCCCCCATGATGCAGATTGTCTACTAGACCCGACCTACCGCCCGCAGAGGACTGTCCATGAAAGTTATCGTACATACCGACCAGGCAGACCAGTGGCAGCGCGCATTGTGCGAACGGCTACCCGGCGCGACCATCTGGAAGAGCCAAGACACGGATCGACAGCAGCGCGCCGAGGCCGACTACCTGGCCGCCTGGAAACCGGATGAGACGCTGATGCGGGAGTGCTCCGGCCTCAAGGGCATCATCAACCTGGGGGCTGGGGTCGATGCCTTGCTGAACAATCCGGCCCTGCCCCGAGATGTCCCGATCGTCAAGCTGCGCGATGCGGGCATGGGCGAACTGATCGCCGACTACACCCGCTATGGCCTGCTGCATTTCCAACGGGACTTCGATCGCTATCAGCGCCAGCAGCAGCAGGCCCAGTGGCGAGAACACGCCGTCATCGACAAGCAGGAGTGGACGGTCGGCGTACTGGGTTTGGGGGCCATCGGCGCCAAGGTCGCCGCCACCATCGCCGCCGACGGCTACCCGGTGCTCGGCTGGAGTCGATCGCCCAAGTCGCTGGAAGATATCGAGTGCCTGCACGGTGACGCTGGACTGGAGCAGGCGCTGCAACGCTCACGCACCCTGGTGCTGCTTCTGCCAGATACTCCCGCGACTCACCACATCATCAACCAGCGCAGCCTGGCGCTACTGCCCCAGGGTGCCAGCCTGATCAACCCCGGTCGCGGCACCTTGATTGACGAGGCAGCGCTGCTGCAGGCATTGGGCCCGGCCGATGACCATCAGGAGGGTCGTCTGCGCGGGGCGCTGCTCGACGCCTTCCCGGTGGAACCCTTGCCGTCCTCCAGCCCGCTGTGGCACCACCCGAGGGTTCTGGTGACGCCTCACATGGCTGGCCCTACCCCGCTCAACGAAGCCCTCGACCAGGTCGCCGCCAGCATCGAGGCGCTTAGCCAGGGCAAGGAGATCGAGACCGTGGACCCCGAAGCAGGCTATTGATAGCAGCGCTCATTGTGGCCTGGAATCGCTGACACACCCTTGCGAACCAGAAAAAAAGGGCACCTCATGGAGGTGCCCTTCTGCGGTGGTTGATCAACGATCTTGCATCACGTCACTGCTCAGCTGTCACCGCCGATCTTGTCCTGGGTGCGCGTGTCGAAGTCACTGGCATCGTGCCGTTCATGCAGCTGCTCGGCAGGCTCGCCGAAGGTGCGATTGACCATGCGCCCACGCTTGACGGCGGGGCGGGCATCGATGGCCTTGGCCCAGCGCAGCACGTGGGTGTACTCGTGCACCGACAGAAACTCGGCGGCATCGTACAGCCGGCCCAGGACCAGCTGGCCGTACCAGGCAAACGTCGCCATGTCGGCGATGCTGTAGCTGTCACCCGCCAGGAATTCATGGTCGGCCAGGTGGCGATCCAGCACATCCAGCTGGCGCTTGGTTTCCATGGTGAAGCGATTGATCGGATACTCGTACTTCTCAGGCGCGTAGGCATAGAAATGCCCGAAGCCTCCGCCCAGATATGGCGCGGACCCCATCTGCCAGAACAGCCAGTTCATGGCCTCGGTCCGGGCCTTGTGGTCAGTGGGCAGAAAGGCGCCAAATTTCTCCGCCAGATACACCAGGATTGACCCCGACTCAAACACCCGCGTCGCTGGCTGAGTGCTGTGGTCCACCAATGCCGGGATCTTCGAGTTCGGGTTGATCTCCACGAAACCGCTGGAGAACTGGTCGCCATCGCCGATGCGGATCAACCAGGCATCGTATTCCGCCTGGTCATGGCCCAGCGCCAACAACTCCTCCAGCATGATATTGACCTTCACACCATTGGGCGTCGCCAGGGAGTAGAGCTGCAGCGGATGTTTTCCGACCGGTAGCTCCTTGTCGTGGGTCGGTCCGGCGATCGGCCGGTTGATGCTGGCAAATTGACCGCCACTTTCGCCTTCCCACTTCCATACTTTCGGCGGCTGGTACTGTGTGTCGTTGCTCATGATGTTCCTTCACGTGATGTGGGCATCATCCCGCTCAGACCGGGATCCGCTGTCGTCATGTTCGTCGGCAAATCGAGTCGGGTGGCAACGGCGCCACCCTCCTCGCCGCAACATGACCCGACAGCTGACTCAGTGCCGATGTTCCCGCCTAGCTTACAGCTCCTGACGGGTCGGGCGCAGCACCAGCTCATTGACGTCCACGTCGGCCGGCTGCTCCACCGCAAAGGCGATCGCGCGAGCCACCGCGTCAGCATCGATGGCCAGGGTGTAAAGCTCATTGACCCCCTTGGCCGTATCATCATCGCTGATCGATTGGGTCAATTCAGTGTCAATGGCCCCAGGGGAGATGTTGGTGGCCCGGATCTCGCCACCGGACTCCTGACGCAGCCCTTCGGTCAACGCCTTGACCGCGAACTTGGTCGCGCAGTAGACCGCCGCGGCCGGGAATACCACATGGCCCGCCACGGAGGACAGGTTGATGACGTGGCCCTCGTGCTGTTCACGCATGGTGGGTAGAACGGCGGCAATGCCGTAGAGCACGCCCTTGATGTTGACGTCCACCATCTGGTCCCACTCGTCTACCTTGAGCTTGTCCAGCGGCGACAGCGGCATCAGGCCAGCATTGTTGACCAGCACATCGATCCGCCCGAACTCGTCACGCGCCAGCTGTGCCAGGGCCTCTACCTGCTCACGATCGGTCACGTCGGTCACCCGGTAGACGGCTTGCCCACCTTCGGCCTTGATCTCCTCGCACAGGCGCTTGAGGCGGTCGTCGCGGCGAGCCCCCAGCACGAGCCTGGCGCCACCCTTGGCCAGACGCTTGGCTGTCGCCTCGCCCAGACCGCTGCTGGCACCGGTGATAATGACAACCTTGTCCTGGATGCCGTCGGTACTTACGTTCTTGATATCCATGCTGATCTCCATTATCGATCCGTGAAGACATCGACGCTCGGTAAAAACACCCGTCGCCCCATGTCGTGCACGAAGCACGCCCGTCTGGGGTCGCTCCGCGAAGGCCTCAGAGCGTCACCGAATGCGTCATCGAGACTGTCGTTGAGAATGTCATCTAGCGTGCCGTTAAGAGTGTCATTAACGGTGTCGTGTCTAAGCGCCACCGCACCCCCGCGGGGTGCGGGACTCGGCTCTCCGGGGGAGCCGTCTTCATCACTGTTCGTCGAGAAACGGATAGTCGGTGTAGCCCGTTTCATCGCCACCGTAGAAGGTGTCGTAGTCCGGCTCATTGAGGGGCGCATGGCGGCGGAAGCGTTCAGGCAAGTCCGGGTTCGCGATGAACGGGCGGCCGAAGGTCACCAGGTCCGTCTTGCCGGCGGCAATACGCTCGCGCGCTTCGCTGGCGGTGTAGGCACCGTTGGCAATGTACACGCCGCTGAAGCTGTCACGGATGGCGCTGATGATGGCTTCGGGACGGCCGTTCTCATGATTGCCCTGGAAGGAATCCTCGACCACCTCCAGGTAGGCAATGCCAACGTCATCCAGTGCCGCAGCGAAGGCAGGAAAGGTCTCTTCAGGCTTCTGGTCGTGCACGTCATTGAAGCTGCCCGTCGGGCTGATGCGCACGCCGACACGCCCCTTGCCCCATACGTCGACCACGGCGCGCACGACTTCCAGCGGCAGGCGCAGGCGGTTCTCGACACTGCCACCATAGGCGTCAGTGCGTGCGTTGCTGTCCGACTTGAGAAACTGATCGAGCAAATAACCGTTGGCAGCGTGGACCTGAACACCGTCGAAGCCCGCCTCACGCGCATTGATGGCGGCCTGGCGATACTGCTCGACGATACCGGGCAGCTCGTCAACGTCCAGCGCACGGGGGGTCGGCACGTCGACCATGCCTGATTCAGCGCTGATAAACGTCTTGGCCCCCTCCGGCTTGATCGCCGACGGGGCGACCGGGTCAGCCTTGCCGGGCTGTAGCTCGGGATGGGAAATCCGTCCGACATGCCACAGTTGGGCATGGATACAGCCGCCGTCCTCATGCACCGCATCGGTGACCTTGCGCCAGCCTGCGATCTGCTCCTGGCTGTGAATGCCAGGGGTGAACGCATAGCCCTTTCCCTGGGGTGAAATCTGCGTCGCCTCACTCAGGATCAGAGCGGCGCCCGCGCGCTGACGGTAGTAGTCCACATTCATCTGCTGAGGAATATCCCCTGGCTGCGCGGAACGCGAGCGCGTGAGCGGAGACATCAAGACACGATGCGGCAGTTCAATATCACCCAGTGCCTGGGGGGTAAAAAGCGGATCCTGTTCAGCGCTCATACAAAGCCTCCTGATCAGTGGTCATCGTCTTGGCGTGACGATCTGGCAAGAAAATGAAAAAGGTCGCCGTTGTTGCTGGTGCAACGTTTTCACGTGACGAGAGATTCCGTTGGCTGTCCTGCCAATGCCATCACGCCACCGCTAGACAGCCTAGGTGAGTAGCGCTGGCCGCCAGCACTGGAGACCCGTCCTGGTTGCTGGCAATGGAAACTAGCCCTGACGTCGAAACCTGACGCCTATCCCGGAAGGGACTCACCAGTGACGCTCTCTATCAATACACTTAATGTACAACTATTGAATAGATTTTCAACCATGCTGTACAAATTTTTAGACCAGTCTATTAGTGATTGCATTCAAAAAAAAGCACCATGAGCGCTGCACACGTCCAGCGAGCGGAATGCATCGCCGGACGCACTTGTCGCGACGCCCGAACAGCGCGAAACCCGAGGCCTAAGCGCTATCGGCGAGGCGTCAGGACTGTGCCCAATGCAGCGGCTCATTCGTGCAGGCACGTGTTCAGTCTTGCCGCAGTCTCGCCGCGATGCTGCCGAAGCGGTTCACGCTCTCCTGCTCTTGCGGCTCAGGCCTTGATACACGCCAGCAACGTGTCCTCAAACTCCGACATGGGCGAGCAGGTCCTCATCATCTTGGCCCTGAGCATGGCACCCTGCCAGCCCGCCAGGATGAACGATGCCATCGCCTCTGCGGAGATATCGCTGCGAATCGTCCCTGCTTGCTGCCCTTCTTTCAGGCAGCTGGCAAAGTAGCTTTCCCAGCGCTTGAAAATGCCGTCAAGGGCGTCTCGCAAGCAGTCACTTTGGGACGACATCTCCTGTCCCAGGGTGCCAATCAGACAGCCGCGCAAGTGTCCGCATTCCGCCATGCCTTGACGCGCTTCAGCGAAATAACGGTGCAGCCGCGCAAAGGGCTCGTCAGAAGAATGCACCAGCAAGGCCTGGAAGCGCTTGTCGTACTCTTCCGCGAAAGACTCAACAACCGCAAGGCCGAACGCCTCCTTGCTGGCGAAGTAGTGATAGAAGGACCCCTTCGGCACGCCTGCCGCCTTGAGCACCGCGTTGATGCCCGTGGCCGTATAGCCGTGCTCGGCAAAGGTGGTCATGCCGACCTGAATCAACAGGTCTCTGGTGGGAGCTTTAGTCGTCATACATCGCACACTAGACCAGTCGTCTACTCACGTCAACCCCATCACAGGTGACTCCGCCGATAACCGCCAGCCTGACCACCAAGGCCCGAATAACGGGGCCTTGGCGTCGAGCAAACACCCACTTCATGGCCTCGCCAGCAGCACAATGAGGCACCGAACCGACCACTAACTATAGGGATACGCTCTATCGATGTACCTCATCGTTACCCTTCAGGGTTTCACAGCGACGCTTACTTGCGGCGCTTACTTGCGACGCTTACTTGCAGCGCTTACTTGCGGCAATCGATTGGCGACGACACCCGTGCGAGAGCCTCCTCCCCTGCATGGGTCTCGCCACCGCCCGCTGCTGTCTGCAGCAGCGCGTTCTACAGCAGCGCGTTGAACTGGCGCAACCACTCCGGATGCGCCGGCCAGGCTGGCGCGGTCACGAACTTGCCACAGGTGATCGCATCGGTCACCTCGAGGTCGACAAATTCTCCTCCGGCCAGGCGCACTTCCGGCGCACAGGCCGGGTACGCGGAGATGCGGTGACCCGACAATGACACCGCGGCGGCCAACAGTTGGGCACCATGGCAGACGGCTGCAACCGGTTTTTCACTGTCGACGAAGTGGCGCACTACCTCCAGCACCCGTTCGTCCAGGCGCAGATACTCCGGCGCTCTGCCACCTGGGATTACCAAACCGTTGTAGTCTGCTACGGTGATGTCGGCAAAGGTCTCGTTCAGCGCGAACAGATGCCCCGGCTTTTCGGTATAGGTCTGGTCACCTTCGAAGTCATGGATGGCCGTCTTGACCGTATCGCCTTCCTTCTTGTCAGGACAGACCGCATCGACACGGTGCCCCATGGCCTGCAAGGCCTGGAACGGCACCATGATTTCATAATCTTCGACAAAATCTCCCGCGAGCAGCAACAAACGTGCCATAAGGCAGACTCCTTGGTCGTTGGAAACGGCGCAGGGTCGAGGCATTGACCGAAAAGTCGACGAGCGCAGGCACTTTTCAGACCCGCCTCACGCTGACCATGCTGTCATGCAGCGTAACCACTGATCCGCGTCATCGCCAGCGTCGCGGAACCTTGTCGCGGAATCGGCCTCCCACAGTAAGCGACCCGACTTGCCAGCACGGATAACACCATGGCCTCTATTCTCCACTATCGCCGACTTGTCACCCACTGCCGCCAGGCGCTCGGCGCCAGTCTGCTGTGGCTGCTGATCATGCCTGTCACGGCACAGGCAGCGACGCTATCGGCCTTCGACGCTCGCTATCACCTGTCGGTGGACGGCTGGCCGGATGCCACCGTCCATCACCGTCTGCAGCCAGAGGGCGAACATTGGCTCAGTGATATGCGCGCTCGCGTCGCCGTTGCAGAAGGTCAGGAAAGCGCGAGGTTCCTGAGCCAGGGGGCACAGCTTCAAGCCATTGGTTACGCCAGCGGCTACAAGCTGCTAGGTATCGGCAAGCGCTACCAGCTCAATGCACCGCAGCTGCGGCAGACCCCTGATCGGCAGACAGCGTTGATTCAGCTGTCTCGCCAGGTACAGCAGCATGGCTGCTCGCCCTCCTGTGAGCTTCGCTATCTCGACCACAAGGGCGAACAGGAACGACTGATTGCCACCCCCATGGCGTCACGCAGGATGGAAGTGCAGGGACGCTCCATCGACGCGCCCAGGGTTCGACTGGCAGACCCTGACAAAGACGACCGACACATGGTGGTGACCTTTCATCCTGAGCTTGCTGGCCTGTTGCTCGGCGTGACCTATACCAAGCGGGGCGAGCAGGTCAGCGAGCTGGCACTCACCTCACTCACCCTTCCGTGACCCACCCCCCATCCCAACCGAGGTCGCAGACCTCCGCTCGGCGGCGCTTCCCCCTCTCTTGCACCGACGACGCTCTGCCGCTTTGGTCGGCTTTCCCGGCCGACCAAATTTGCATAGAGTAGTGCGCTTTATGTTGGCACCGCAGGTAGCGAGGGACTTGTCCCAGCGCTCTACCTGCCCATGTTGCCCGCGGCTATCACCCGGGCGCTTCGTGCTGCGAGTGGATCGCCCATGGGAGCGATCCAGCCACCCCTTATACCGGCCGACCATCTCCTTTTCTCCCTGCGTTCTGGGAAGCGCCGACAAGCACTCTATCTATCAAGCAAGGATGCACTTTCATGTTTAGCGGTCTGCTGATCGTTCTGCTGCCCCTGGTACTGGGCTACCTGATCCCCGTTCGCAGCGCTGCGGTGCTTGGCTGGATCAATCGAGGCGTCAGCGCCTCCATCTATCTCATCCTGCTGCTGATGGGCATCAGCCTTGCGGGTTTGCCAGACCTCGGCAACCAGCTGTCGCGCATGGGCGGCCAAGCGCTGACGCTGTTCAGCGTGATTTCGCTGTTCAATCTGGCAGCCCTGTGGTGGCTGTCGCGGCGACTGCGACTGGATCTGGGGAAAAGGCAGGTCGTTGAAGGTGCGCCCACCAGCAAACTGGCCGCCATGGCTGGCTCACTGGCGCTGGTCGGGGTGGTCGTTGCAGGCCTGGTCCTCGGCCTGCTGCTGGTCGGCCGCTGGGGGGCGACCCCTTTCCAGCTGGCGGAGCACCTCGCCGAGTGGGTGCTGTACCTGCTGCTGGCGTTGATCGGCTGCCAGCTGCGCAATTCCGGCATGCCACTCAAGCAGATCCTGTTGAACCGACATGGTCTCTACATCGCCTTGACGCTGGCAACGAGCTCGCTGCTGGGTGGGCTGGCGGCGGCCCCGCTGCTCGACCTTGAGTGGAACGAGGGGCTGGCCATGGCCTCGGGATTTGGCTGGTACTCGCTGTCGGGCATTCTGATCGGTGAGCACCTAGGCCCCGCGCTCGGGGGCGTCGCCTTCTTCAACGACTTGACGCGAGAGCTGCTGGCCTTCGTACTGATTCCTCTGGTCATGCGCCGCTATGCGCCATTGGCCATCGGCTACGGCGGCGCCACCTCGATGGACTTCACCCTGCCGGTCATTCAGCAGCACGGTGGCGTTCGCTGCGTGCCCATTGCGGTGGTCAGTGGCTTTCTGCTGTCGCTACTGTCACCACCGCTGATTCTCTTCCTGGTGTCACTGTAGCTTCAAGCGTCAGCGCCTGGCAGCGGACCAGGCTTACTGTCGGCACGACATCATCCATCGCAGCCCTGCTGGCGACTGCATCGGAGGACATCCCACCGTGAGCACGTCCGATCGCCCTATCACGCTGAAGGATCTGGCCCAGCGCCTCAAGGTCTCGACGGCCACGGTGTCCAATGCCTTCAACCGTCCCGATCAGCTGTCGCGCGCGCTGCGCGAACATATCCTGGCCGAGGCACGCCGCCTGGGATACCCCGGCCCGGATGCCCGGGCGCGCAGTTTGCGCACCGGGCAGTCGCGCATCGTCGCGGTGGTACTGGCAGAAACCCTTACCTATAGCCTGAATGACGCCGTCTCCAGCGAGCTGCTCAGCGGTGTCACCGAGGTCCTCGACGCCCACGGCCACACCTTGTTGCTGTTGTCGGGACGTCAGGCGGGCTCACCGCGCCAGGCCGACGCGCTGTGCCACCCGGGTTCCGCCAGCATGGCCGACGGCTTTATCGTCTACGGCTTGATGCCCGGTGACCGCCTGATCAACGAACTTCCCGCCCAACGACCTCTGGTTGGCGTCGATTTCCATATCGATGCTCGACCTACCGTGCACGTCGACAATGAACAGGCGTGCTACGCCATTGCGCGCCACGCTCTGACCCACGCGCCCCAACGTGCGGCCATTGTGAGTCTGCGTCTGACCGTGGAGCCGCATAATGGTCGGGTCAGCCAGGAACAGGACTATTTAAGCGCCGACCACACCATCACCCGGGCCAGACTGGATGGCTTCCAGCGCGCGCTGTCCGAGCAAGGCATAGCCCCTGACGACGTGCCGGTGTGGAACATCGATGAAAACGTTCACGCTGTATGTGCCCCCGTGATCGCGGAGATTCTTGACCTTCCCGCCGAACAGCGTCCCGATCTGCTCTTGTGCATGTCAGACCGAATTGCCCTGACCGCGCTGACCCTGGCCGAGCAACGCGGCATCCGGGTGCCGCAGGACCTGCGCCTGACGGGCTTTGACGGCATCGAAGAGGGACAGTACCGCGCACCTCGGCTGACCACAGTACGTCAGAACAGCATCGAGAAAGGACGCGTCGCAGCACGCATGATACTCGGCCTGGAGCCCGCTCAGCACCAGCGCCTTTCCACCCAGTTGGTGCTGGGCGATACCTGCCCCTGAACCACCGCCGGCGACAAGCTGCACAAAGGTTTCACCGTTAATGACGCCTTTTCATGCCGAGCAATGGCATGCTGTGCTGGAACCACTGTCATCACGGTCAAGGAACTCGCGCATGTCCGCGAAACGTCTGTTTCGCCCAGCCTTCTCACGCCTGGGACTGAAGCTTTTCGCCATTAT
This sequence comes from Halomonas litopenaei, assembly GCF_017303055.1. Lineage (GTDB taxonomy): Bacteria > Pseudomonadota > Gammaproteobacteria > Pseudomonadales > Halomonadaceae > Halomonas > Halomonas litopenaei_A. Next base: position 126,503 of record NZ_JAEKJT010000003.1, read on the forward strand.
TCTGGTCGTCAACGTGGCCATTGCTGGCCTGGTCTTCGTGGCCATTTCTCGTAGTCTCGATCAGGGCTTCATCGAATACCTGGATCGTTCCCAGACCCGGCGCGCCGAAACCCTGGCGGAGGGGCTGGGCGAAGCCTGGGCGCGGCGACAGAACTGGCAATGGCTACGCCAGTCACCGCGGGCCTGGCATCATCTGGTGCGGCGACAGCTATGGCCCGGCGACAACCTGCCACCGCTGTCGATTGAAGGTGACCTGGGGGATCCACGGGATTTCGTACTGCACGACGAGAACGGACTGCCGGTCATCGGCCTGCCACCGGACAAGGATGACATGGCGGCAGAGCTCCGCTGGCTGCCGGTCATGAGTGCCGGGCGCCAGGTCGGGACCCTGGGTTATCGGCCTCCAGAACAGCTGATGGCCCGCATGGATCGACTGTTTCTGGCCCAGCAGCAGCGCAACCTGACGATCATCGTGATCGCACTGGCGCTGACGTCGCTGCTCCTGGCAGCCGCGCTGTCGTGGTGGATGGGACGCCGCGCCCGTGGCATGGCGCTGGCCACCCGGCGCCTGACCGAAGGCGACTACAGCATTCGCCTGCCCGAGCGTGGCCGCGACGAGCTGTCGAGCCTGTCACATGACTTCAACGTGCTGGCAGAAACCCTGGAGGCCAGTCGTGAGGCAAGAAGCCGCTGGGTATCGGACATCGCCCACGAGCTGCGCACGCCCCTGGCGGTGCTGCGTGGGGAGATCGAGGCGATGCAGGACGGCATTCGCGCCCTCGATCAGGACAATCTGCACTCACTGTCCCAGGAAGTGGGACAGCTGGAACGACTGGTCGCCGACCTGCGCCTGCTGTCACAGAGTGACGCTGGCGCGCTCGAAGTGCAGCTAGCCCCGCTGGATCTGGGCGAGCAGCTGTCCTCTCGCCTGGATGAGGCGGAGGGCTGGCTGAGTGACCACGGCATCAGCCTGGAGCATGATATCCAGCAGCCCGCCTGGATTCGTGGTGACATCCAGCGCCTGCGCCAGCTTTGGAATAACCTGATCGACAACACTTGCGCCTATACTCAGGCTCCTGGGCAGCTCAGGGTCCGACTCGAACGCGACGCCGACGACTGGCTGCTGCGCTGGGAAGATAGCGCCCCTGGCGTCCCGGCCAGCGAGCTGCCCCGCCTGACCGAGCGGCTATACCGCGTTGAAGGCTCCCGCAACCGCGCCAGCGGAGGCAGTGGCCTTGGCCTGTCCATCGCCACCGCCCTGGCACGGGCCCACGACGCCGAGATGACTCCCTCTCCTTCCGCTCTCGGAGGGTTATGCTGGACCTTGCGTTTTCCGGCCCTGCCCGACCACCTGCAGCAGCACGAGGACACCGAATGACTGATAACGACGCCGCCACCGACACGATCCTGATCGTCGAGGACGAGCCCAAGATTGCACGCCTGGTGGCGGACTATCTGCAGGGCAGTGGCTATGCCACCCACCACATTGACCACGGCGATCAGGTCGTTGGCTACCTGAGCGAGGTCGAGTCGCGCCCCAGCCTGGTACTGCTGGACCTGATGCTGCCGGGCACCGATGGCCTGACCCTGTGTCGCGAGATCCGCCAGCGCTGGCCCGATATTGCCGTGGTCATGCTCACCGCCCGCGTCGAGGAAGTCGACCGACTGCTGGGGCTGGAGCTGGGTGCCGATGACTATATCTGCAAGCCCTTCAGCCCACGAGAGGTGGTGGCCAGGGTCAAGGCCGTGCTGCGTCGCAGCCAAGCCCGGCACACTGACAGCCAGGCCAATCACGACCTTATCCTGGATGAGAGCGGCTGGCGCGCCCTGGCCAACGGCCAGGATCTCGGCCTTACCGCGGTGGAATTCCAGCTGCTCAAGGTCATGATGCATTCGCCGGGCCGCATCTTTGCCCGCGAGCAGCTGATGGATCACATGTACCGCGACCATCGCATCGTGTCGGAGCGCACGGTGGACAGCCACATCAAGAAGCTGCGCAAGAAGATCGCGGACATCTGGCCAGAACGAGAAATCATCCGCTCGGTCTACGGCGTCGGCTACAAGTACCAGCCGGAAGAGTGACAGCGATCACCCGCCGACAACGCAAGAGGCCGCCCTTGGGCGGCCTCTTGCGTCTGGCACGTGCGCTCGATCTAGAACAGCGCGGGAATCCCGTACTGTCCCTCGAACATGCCCACCGCCAGCATGGCGAACAGACAGATACCGAGCACCGCGGCGGGAATGACCAGCCGATCCGCCAGCGACAGCCGCCCGGCACGCTCGCGGTCACCGATCCAGCCATTATTGTCGAGCAGCATGGTCGCAGCCCAGGCAAGCACAGGGTTGGTCACCGCAGCGGCAAACAGGCATACCCCGGCCGCCTGGGCGTCCTTCCCTTCCTTGATCATCTGTACGCCGGCCTCGAGCATCGGCAGGAACACCCCCACCAACAGCGCCACGCACATGACCGGCGGCCACACCGCGATGTCCATGGGGAACCCCAGAATGGCAATGGTGATGGTCAGCAGGCCCAGCAGGATCGCCCCCGCCGGAATCGGTCGTTTGGCAATCGCTGCCGGGATCATGTAAGTGCCCCAGGAAGAGGTGATATTGCCTCCTCCAAGCGCAGTGCCGACCACCTGGCGGATGGAGCACATGGTCATGGTGTCATCGACGTCCATCAGCACCCTGTCGGCCCCCTTGGGATAGTTCATCTCCTGAAAGATGCGATGGCCGAGAAAGTCGGGGGACCACATGGCCACCGCCAGAATGGCAAACGGCAGTGAGGCGATAAAGTGCTGCACATTGGGCAGCCCCATCATCCAACCTTGTTCGGTGCTGCCCCACCAGTAGCTTGGGCTCAAGGGCGGAAGGCCTACTTCGGTGGTCAACTCAAGGTCACCACCTGCGCCCAGGGCGAGCGCCACCAGCAGTCCAGTGACCGCACAGGCAGGAATGGCCAGCCAGCGCTTGCCCAGGCGAGCCAGCACCGCATACAGCACAATGTTCACCGCCAGCACGATCAGAGCGACGTACCCCATGTCGCCGGAGAGGCCCAGGCCCCAAGATTTAAGATTGCTGATCTGGCCGATGGCCCCGGAAAATCCGAGGAAGATCAGCAGCCCCCCAGCGGTTCCTTGAGACGTCAGGTTGACCAGCCGCGACCCGCCCTTGATCCACGACAGCCCCAGACCAAAGGCGCCGATCCAAAGCGCCAGCGCCAGGGGATGCGCCCCGGCCAACGCCATGCTGCCGATCAGCGGAATCATCGGTCCGTGGTTGCCGGCCAGGTTGGCACGGGGATTGAAGATCCCCGAACCCAGCACGCAGAACAGCAGCACCGGGAGCAGCATCTCGAGCCGTGACACGGCGATGGCGAAATCCTTGCCCAGCTGGACACCTGGCCAGGCGGCCGACAGCCCATCGGCCCAGGACATCATCACCGCCGAGTACATCGCGATGATACCGATGGTACCTGCGATCGCCGGCACCAGATCCTCGATCTCGAAATTGAAGTCACGTCCGATCAAGTTAAGGCTGAAGCGCCTGGGACGCATGATCTTGAGTTCGTGCTCCAGATAGTCGGAGCGGCTGGCAAACTCGCTGGCATCCCGATGCAGCTCACGATAGCTGAGCGCCTCGGGCGATTGCGCCCGGGACGTGGCAGTGTCCGTCATGGTGATCTCACTTGTCAGAGGAAATCGACCCACTGCTCTTGCCACGCAGCGTCGTGTCCGACGGCCTTGTCGGCCAATGGATCGTTTCAGCAAAAAAGGTAAGTCACCTTATCCATCTAAGTGGCGATACTCGTTGATCGCCGTCAGCCTTTTCCCCGCCCTTGGCGGCCACGCTGTGCTCAGGGTGCATCCCTTGACCCAGCTCAGGCTCCACGGCACTTGCCTGCCGCGGGAAGATGGATAACAGTAGCTATCGTTGCTCTCCCTTGCGGCTCATCAACGAGACGTCCTTGTTAACTACAGAGCCCTTATTGATAGAGAGCCCGTCATCGAGATCCGTCATGCGCACTATTCCGGCCACCCTGTCCCGCTATCTGCGCGCCCATGACCTGCCCCAGCTCGAGGCCAGGCGGGTGAGAGGGGGGCATCGCCTCAGTCACGCCGCCCACAGCCATGACACCCTGTCACTGGGTGCCATCGTTCAAGGACACTCCCAGTTCCGCCATCGCCACCGCTCCCTTGAAGTCACCCAAGGCGACGTGGTGATGATAGAGCCCGGCGCCATGCATGCCTGCAATGCCCTGAGCGACGCTGACTGGGGCTACGATATGGTCTATCTCGACAGCGCCTGGCTGGCCGTCCAGTTGGACGTAACGTCGGACGACCTGCCGCCTCTGATTCGGCAGATCAGTCGCGATCCCGTGCTGCACCGCTCCATCATGGTCCTGACTGACACCCTTGCCTCCGCCGATGCCGACCGGTTGGAGCGGGACGCCGCCTTGGCCTTGCTGGTGGCTGAGCTGGCCAAGCAGATGGCACGAGCCGAGCCTCTGCGCAATGCTCCGCCCGACGCCCTGGCCCGTGCCTGGCAGCGTCTGAACGATGACTGGCAACATGACCTGAGCCTCGCCGACCTGTGCCAGGAGGCAGGCTGTCGCACCACCAGCCTGATCGCAGGCTTTCGACGCCACTATGCCACCACGCCCCATGCGGCCCTGATCGATCTGCGAGTGCGCGAAGCTCGCGATCGGCTGCGCCAGGGCCAGCCGATTGCGCAAGTCGCCAGCGATTGCGGCTTCGCCGACCAGGCGCATCTGCAGCGAACCTTCAAGAAACTGCTGGCGACCACACCGGGGCACTACGCCGAGGGTTCCCTCCCCCGCCACGCATAGTCGGCTTATCTCCCGCCGGATTGTTGCCGCCCTCGGGGCGGCTCTGGGCGTGTTGATGGCCAAGGGCGAGCAACGTCCGCGGATGATAGAGGGGCCACCCCGTTCAAGGCAGAAGCATCAATACGCCACTGCACATCAGCGTCACCGCCAAGCCGCGCTGCAGCAGCTGGCGACGTCCCGCATCGGCCAGCCACTGCCCCGCATGCGACCCGCACCATGCCCATACGCAGGCACTGGCAAAGCAGACCGTCCCCCACGTCAGGGTAAACACGGCCATATCTAGCCCTCCTCGCCCCGCAGTAAAGATCCCGAGCCCCGCCATGGAGGCGATCCACGCCTTGGGATTGAGCCACTGCATCAGTGCCGCCGTCATCAACCCTGGCGCTGTGCCATGGGCCTCTGCTCCCCAGTCGCCGCGGTCCTGCAGCAGTTTCCAGGACAGCCACGCCACGAACCCTCCACCCGCCGCCTTCAACACCCACTGCAATACCGGCAGCGCCTGCCAGACGCTGCCAAGTCCGGCCGCCAATACGCCTAGCAAGAGCGTGAAGCCAGCACATGAGCCTACCGCAAGGCGCATCGCTCGGGCGCCACCGTGGCCGATCCCGGCGGTCAGTATCAGCAGGTTCACGGGACCCGGCGAAAGCGACGCCACCAAGGCAAATCCCAATATCGCCAACAGTTCATCAGCAGAAAACGTCATGTCGTACTCCACACCCAGGGGAAAGCCTCAGCCTGAGGCTTCTGCTGGTGCGGGTATTGAAGAAAATTTCACCCACTGTCCCGCCAGCCTCCTGACCCAGTCTTGTTCCCTGTCTCGCCACCCGCCTCTTCTCACCACCAGCCACGTCCACCGCCTTCAAGCCTTCCGCCTGCCACGGCGGCTTTAACTGGAACAGCGTGTTGCATAACGTCGGCTGCGCTTGCCGCTTCTCTGCACATTGGCTGCATGTCAGTTGCACGACACCCCGCCAAGATGAATCACGTCAACAAGGGCATCGCCCGGACAACATCACCCTTGGTAAAGGGTCATCAACGCTGAAGGAGTCACACATGAAAACCACGTTTGCTCGCAAGGCCCTGCTGTCTGCCGCCATCTCCGCTGCCCTGCTGCCGATCGCGATGAGCGCTAGCGCGGCTCCGGATCGCCACGAAGGACCGCGTCACGCTGGCCCTGATATGCGCGCGGAGCTGTATGAGCGTGCCGGCATCGACGCCGACACCCGCGAAGCACTCAAGCAGGCAGGTATCGAGCATCACGAGGCCATCGAGGAACTGAACGCCGATTTCCGCGAACAGCGCCAGGAGATCCTCGGGGAAGATGGCATGGCCGCGCTGGAGCGCGCCCGTCATGAACTGCGCGAAGAGCGCGTCAATGCGCTGGTCGACAAGTGGGAGCTGTCCGCTGAAGACCGCGAGGCCTTCAATGCTGCCCGTGAGTCCTTCAAGGAAGGTGCCGAGGCTCTCAAGGCCCAGGACTTCGAGAGTGACGAACAGCGACACGATGCATGGCGCGAGCTGATGACGTCCTCCAGGGACCAGATGGCCAACATCCTCGACGAGCAGCAGATGCGAGAGCTCAAGCACGCCCTGATGCCGGGCCATGATCAAGGTCCTCGCGGCCACGGCGAGCGTCATCCTCACGAGCATGGCAAGCGCCACGCTCCCGAGGCCTGATCCCCGCCCACAAGGAAACACTGGCAGCCTGTTGCAGCTGATGACGCTACCGCAGCAGGCGGCCTCGGAATGACTGACGGTCACCAGGATCGTATCGCTGCAGTCACCGTAGCCTCTTGAGCGTCATCATCGATGCCGTGTTTCCCTAGGCGCCGGAATCGCTTTCCGGCAGCCCGTCGTAAGCCCCATGCCGCCCGGTATGGGGCTTTTTCATGGGTATCGCCCCCTTGTGGCGTGGATTTCTCGGCCGCGCTTCTCGTCTTCGTTTTTCTTTCCCATTCCTTGGCCCCGCTACTTAGTCCCGTTCTCTGGCCCCGTTCGTCGGCCCCGCTCCTTGGCCCCACCCTTCGTCCCCGTTCTCTGACCCGGTTCCTGCGCACCATGCCCAACGCTTTCTCCACGGTCTTTTGGTGACGACCTTGAAAGATGCATCGGGACTCTGTATTTTATTGAACGTTCAATCAATAAAATGTGAGCCTCCAACGGCTGGATAGGATCGTCAGCGACCCCATCCAAGAGCCGCCGCTTGGGTCGCGCTTACTGTCTCGCGAACACTCGCTGTGCTGGCGACCTGCCCTATCGGCAGCAGCACAATGAGCCTTCGGCCAGACGGCATTGATCGCGACACTCCGTCACCACCATTTCGTTAATTGCTCATCCAATTAACGAAATGGCGTAGCAGCAAGGAATGCCCGCTGGGAGATGCCAGGACGGCGCTACGGAGACCGGCACAGCAGGGCCTCGGTCAGCAAGTTGCCGGATCGGCTCAGTCTCATTTCATCCTCTAGGGAGCACGTGCATGTCACAACATGAAAACGCCTCCCGCGATCGTCTCAACCCCGTCGTCTTTCATGGCGCCGTGGCAGGCATCGTGGTCTTTCTCATCTTCACCATGACCTTGACCGAGCAGGCAGGCGCCTTGTTCGATGCAGGGCTCGCCTGGGTCAACGATACCTTTGGCTGGTACTACATGCTGGCCGCCGTGGCCTATCTGGTATTCGTGCTGGTGATCAGCCTGTCCCGCGTCGGCAACATTCGGCTAGGCCCGGATCACTCCCGCCCAGAGTTCTCGCTACTCTCCTGGGCGTCCATGCTGTTCGCTGCAGGCATTGGCATCGACCTGCTGTTCTTCTGCGTGGCAGAGCCGCTGTCGCACTATCTGACCCCTCCGGACATGGCACCGGAAAGTGCCGCTGCGCTGCGCCAGGCCGTCCCCCAGACCTTCCTGCACTGGGGCCTGACCGGGTGGGGCATGTACGTCCTGATGGGCATGGCTCTGGCCTACTTCAGCTATCGTCACCGCCTACCGCTGGCCATCCGGAGCGCGCTCTATCCGCTGCTGGGCAAGCGCATCTACGGCCCGATCGGCAATGCCGTGGACATCACCGCGGTCATTTCCACGGTGTTCGGTATCGCCACCAGCCTGGGCATCGGCGTCATCCAGCTCAATTACGGCCTGACGTTCATGTTCGGCGTGCCTGAGAGCCTTTCGACGCAAGTCGTGCTGATCGTACTGGTGGTCATACTGGCGACCATCTCCGTGGTGACCGGCGTAGAGAAAGGCATCCGTCGCCTGTCCGAGTTCAACATGCTGCTGGCTGCTGCCCTGCTGCTGTTCGTGTTGTTCCAGGGCGATACGCTTCATCTGCTGAATGCCCTGGTGCTTAACGTCGGGGACTATCTGGGTGGCTTTGTCGGCAAGAGTTTCGACACCTATGCGTTCGCCGGCAGCGACGCACAGCAGTGGAAGGGCTGGTGGACCATCTTCTTCTGGGGCTGGTGGATTGCCTGGACGCCCTTTGTTGGCCTGTTCCTCGCTCGTATCTCGCGTGGGCGCACCATTCGCCAGTTCGCCATGGGTGCCCTGCTGATTCCACTGGGCTTCATGATGGCGTGGATGTCCATCTTCGGTAACTCCGGGATCGACATGGTCGCCAATGACGGGCTGACGGTGCTGGGCGAGCAGGCTCTGGCCACGCCGCAGACCACCATCTATACCTTCCTGGAGCAGTATCCCTATATCAGCATTACCGCCTCGGTGGTGACGCTGCTGGGTGTGGTGTTCTTCGTGACCTCCGCTGACTCCGGGGCTCTGGTCCTGGCCAACTTCACCTCGATCCTGCGTGACGTGAACCATGATGCACCGATTCGCCTGCGCATCTTCTGGTCTGCCATCATTGGTCTGATTACCATTGCCCTGCTGATGGCCGGTGGTCTGGACGCTCTGCAAAGTGCGGTAGTGATCACAGCCCTGCCCTTCTCGCTGGTGATGTTTGCGATCATGGTCGGGCTGACTCGTGCGCTGCGCACGGAGAAGGAAAAGGCCGACGCGCGCAAGCTGGTAGCGGCCAGCGGTGAAGGAGGCAACTGGAAGGAGCGCCTGGATCGCGCGCTGGACACCTCCAATCGCGCCGGCGCGGAGTCCACCATCAAGCACGCCTTGCGTCCCGGCCTCGCCCAGTTTGTGGAAGAGCTCGAGCGCCGTGGCCAGACCGCCACCCTGAGTGAGGAGCAGATCGACGGCGAGCCGTTGCCGCGCCTGACCCTGCAGGTGGACTTCGATGAGATGCAGAGCTTCGTCTATCAGGTCAGACCACACCGCATGCGTACGCCGAGCTTCCTGCCCGCCGATGACGACTACTACCTGCGTCTGGACGTCCATCTGGCGGAAGGCGGCCTGGGGCAGAACCTCAACGGCTACACCCGCGGCCAGGTCATCGACGATGTGCTCGGCGAATACGAGCGTCATCTGCAGTTCCTGGCCATTGCCCGCCAGGGCACGCCGACACCGGCCATGCCTGGCTTCATCGGCGAGCCACCGGAAGGGGCGACTCAAGATCCCTGAACACCTTGGCGTTCAGATATCCCTGCAACATCAGCATCAACTGCGGCGGCCCCAGGGGCCGCCGCTTTCTTGTGCGTTGATAAAAGTGGTGCAGTGAGAGTGCTGTGGGGCTGACCAGGACTGAGACTGGCGAGAAGTGGTGCTGGCCCGGTCGTGAAGCTGCAAGCCAGCCCACCACCGTTGCTCCATCCCTCCATTGGCGCGATGCTACAAGGACTACCAAGGAGCTTACCGATGCCCGATGTCGATCAGATTCGCTACTACCATGCCCACCTCTACTACGACGATGCTTCCGGGCTTGCCCAGGCGCAGACGTTGGCAGACGCCTGCCAGGCACGCTTTGCCGTGCAGGTCGGGCGCTTTCATCAACAACCGGTGGGCCCACACCCACGCTGGAGCTGCCAGCTCTCCTTCGCCGCTGAAGACTTCGGTGCCATTGTGCCCTGGCTCGCCATCCACCGGGGCGACATGGACATTTTTGTGCACCTGGGTACCGACGATGACCTGTTTGACCACACTCAGGGGGTCATCTGGCTGGGCCAGAGCCAAACGTTGAACCTCGACATGTTTCACCGCGACTGAGCGGCAGAACGCAAGCACCTGGGCCTCGGATACCTGGGCTCCACCGCTTTCCCTTACGGGACCACCCTTCAGTACAGGAAGCGATCGTCAGCCCTGCATATCGAGCACCACCCTCCCCTCAATCTTGCCATCCAGCATGCGCCCGAAGATGTCGTTGATATTGGCCAGGCGATCGGTGGAAACGGTGGCCTTGACCTTGCCTTCACCGGCGAAGTCCAGTGCTTCCTGCAGGTCCTGACGGGTGCCGACGATGGAACCACGCACGGTGATGCCGTTAAGCACGGTATCGAAGATCGGCAGCGGGAAGTCCCCTGGCGGCAGGCCGTTCAAGGCAATGGTACCGCCGCGCCGAACCATGCCCTGGGCCTGTTCGAAGGCCTTCGGCGACACCGCCGTGACCAAGGCCCCGTGGGCACCTCCGATATCGCGCTTGAGCGCCGCCACCGGGTCTTCCTTGAGGGCGTTGACGGTCACCGTGGCGCCCAGCCTTTTGGCCAGCTCCAACTTGTCATCCGCGACATCAACGGCTGCCACATTCAGCCCCATGGCCTTGGCATACTGCACCGCCATATGGCCCAGTCCGCCAATCCCCGACACCACCACCCATTGCCCCGGGCGGGTATCGGTCATCTTCAGCCCTTTGTACACCGTCACCCCGGCACACAGCACGGGAGCAATCTCGACAAAGCCCACACTGTCCGGCAGATGACCGACGAAGCCAGCATCGGCGATCGCGTACTCGGCGAACCCGCCATTTACCGAATACCCGGTGTTCTGCTGCGACTCGCACAGCGTTTCCCATCCCCCCAGGCAGTGTTCGCAGTGCCCACAGGCGGTGTACAGCCAGGGAATACCGACGCGATCACCCTCCTTGATATGGGTGACCCCTTCGCCGACCGCCGCCACCTGGCCGACACCTTCATGGCCCGGAATGAAAGGAGGATTGGGCTTGACCGGCCAGTCGCCGTGAGCCGCGTGCAAGTCAGTGTGACACACACCCGATGCCGCAATCTTGACCAGCACCTCGCCTCTGGCAGGACGCGGCACCTCGACTTCCTCGATGCTCAGGGGTTGACCAAACTGACGAACGACGGCGGCTTCCATAGTGCGTTGCATGGCATGACTCCTTGCCTTGTTTCAGGCATGAGAAGACCTTGGTACGCCCATGTCGAGGACCCGCGATACATCATACTCATCACCACGCACACGACATTGACGACCAGGCGATGGGCGCCCAACAGGCGCCGGTAACATGCGCCAGGTTCGGCGCGATCACTCGGACTCTCCACTTGGCCAGCGGCGCTGCCACTGGCCAAGTGTCATTGGATCAGAAAAAACCCAGCGGATTCGTGTCGTAGCTCACCAGCAGGTTCTTTGTCTGCTGGTAATGCTCGAGCACCATCTTGTGGGTCTCGCGACCGACACCGGATTTCTTGTAGCCGCCGAAGGCGGCGTGGGCGGGATATTGGTGATAGCAGTTGGTCCACACACGGCCGGCCTGAATCCCGCGACCCATGCGGAAGGCCACGTTGATGTCGCGGCTCCACACGCCAGCACCAAGGCCAAACTCGGTATCGTTGGCGATGGCCAGGGCTTCTTCCTCGTCCTTGAAGGTGGTCACAGCCACCACCGGGCCGAAAATCTCTTCCTGGAACACCCTCATCTGGTTGTTGCCCTTGAGCAGCGTCGGCTCGATGTAGTACCCGGTATCCAGGGCCGGATCGACCTTGGCCTGGTTGCCCCCGGTCAGAAACTCGGCTCCCTCCTCACGGGCGATGTCCATATACGACATGATCTTGTCGAACTGCTCCTTGGAGGCCTGGGCACCCACCTGAACATCGGTGTCCAGCGGGTTGCCACGTTTGATCGTGGCGACCCGCTCCATCACCTTGGCCATGAAGGGTTCATACATGCTTTCCTGAATCAGCGCCCGCGACGGACAGGTACACACCTCACCCTGGTTGAAGAACGCCAGCACCAGGCCCTCGGCCGCCTTGTCGATGAATTCCGGCTCGGCATTCATGATGTCGGCAAAATAGATGTTGGGCGACTTGCCACCCAGTTCCACCGTCGATGGGATGATGTTGTCGGCGGCGCACTTGAGAATATGCGACCCCACCGGTGTCGACCCGGTAAAGGCAATCTTGGCGATCCGCTTGCTGGTCGCCAGGGCCTCACCGGCTTCGGCACCAAAGCCATTGACCACATTGACCACCCCGGCAGGCAACAGATCCCCAATGATTTCCATCAGCTTCAGAATGGAAGCGGGGGTCTGCTCTGCCGGCTTGAGCACTACGCAGTTGCCTGCCGCCAGCGCCGGGGCCAGTTTCCAGGTGGCCATCAGTAGTGGAAAGTTCCAGGGGATGATCTGGCCGACCACCCCTAGCGGCTCATGGAAGTGGTAGGCCACGGTGTGTGCGTCGATATCGGCAGCAGTGCCTTCCTGAGCGCGAATACAGCCGGCGAAGTAACGAAAATGGTCGACCGCCAGGGGGATGTCGGCGTTCAGGGTTTCGCGAACCGCCTTGCCGTTGTCCCAGCACTCTGCCACCGCCAAGGCTTCCAGGTTGGCCTCGATGCGATCCGCTATCTTGAGCAGGATGTTCGAGCGCTCCGTAGCAGAGGTGCGCCCCCAGGCCGGCGCTGCGGCATGGGCGGCATCCAGCGCCTTGTCGATGTCCTCCGCCGTTGAGCGTGGGATCTGGCAGAACACCTGGCCGTTGACCGGGCTGACATTGTCGAAGTACTGCCCCTTCACCGGAGCGACGAATTCACCGCCGATGTAGTTGCCGTATTGCTCGTCGAAGCTGACGACGGCGCCGGGCTGTCCGGGGTTTTGATAGATCATGGCGTGTCTCCTTTGTCAGGATGTTGTCGTTGTACGCCATTCCAGTCTTGGTCACGGACCCGGCATGCGACATACTGCCCTGGCAGGAGAGCGCCTCCTCCTTCGGTAGGAGGCTCATCGTGAAGAACGCGGAGAGCCCGACATGTACAGCCTGATGGTGGCTGACGATCACCCTCTGTTTCGCGACGCCATCACCGCGGTGATCCAGGCAGGACTGCCCGGTGCCTCGCTGCGCGAGGCGGACTGTTTCGCCGCTCTGGCCCAGGGGTTGGATGCCGATGACAATGTCGACCTGGTGCTGTTGGACCTGAACCTGCCCGATGCCTCGGGGCTCGATGGCCTCGATACCCTCAGGCGTGCGTTCCCTGGCGTGGCAGTGGCCGTGCTATCGGCCGAGAGTGACCGAGCCACGGTACTGGGGGCGCTGGATCTAGGCGCGGTTGGATACCTGCCCAAATCCACGCCTCGCCCGGACCTGCTGGCGGCGATCAAGCAGATTCTTGACGGGCAGATCTATCTGCCTGCGGATATCATGCGTCGGCCAGCTGAGCTGTCTGCCGTCAGGCCCTCTCCCGCCCCCGCGCAGAGCACGGCCACTCCCGTGGACGTGTTGAACCAGCTGACGAGAAAGCAGCTTGAGGTGCTCTCACTGGTCATCCGCGGAGCCTCCAACAAGGTCATCGCACGGGAGCTCGAGATCGCCGAGACCACCGTCAAGACCCACGTTTCAGCCATTCTCAAGAAGCTCGGGGTCAGTAGTCGAGTGCAGGCCATCCTGGCCGCCGACGAGTCCACCCTCTTGACCTGCCTGGCAAACCGACGGACCCGCTAAGGCGCCGACTACGACGCAGCCAGGTTTTCAGACAGCCGTGACCAGGGTCCGGAAGAAGACGTAGGGAAGGACAGCACACCGTGCGCCAAGTCAGCTGCGTCACTTCACTCACCCAAATAAAGTGCTACCGACACACCCCCTCCCTACCGTCGCGACACGAACCTTCCAGTGGCTCCCACGCTCGCCTCAACTCAAGAGATGCACCAATGCCTGGCGTAGCCGTAGCGGTTTCACCGGCTTCAACAGGCAGGTGATGCCCTGCTCGCGACAGCGGCGCTTGATGGCAGCGTCGTGGTTGGCCGTGATCAGAATCGGGACGATACCGCGCCCGCTGGCGGCAAGACGCTGGGCCAGGGAGAGCCCATCTTCCTCGTCATCGGCCAGGTGATAATCGATCATAACCACCCTGGGTCCCGCAGGGGTATCAGGCGCAGCCTCTGCACTGTCCAGGCTTTGCTCAAGTTCGCTGACTTCAAGCGCCAGCCGCGACTCGCAGCCCCATCCACCCAGCAGCGCCCGCATCCCGTCGAGAATAGCGGGGTCGTTGTCCAGTACCCATACCAGGCTGCCCGCCAGCACCTCTTCCCCGGGCAGGCGCTGTCTGTCGGGCGTCTCCAGCGGCGTCGGCACCGACTCGACAAGGGGAACCGTGACCGAGAACAAGGCGCCATGCCCGGGCCGGCTGACCAGCCGAATGGGATGATCCAGCAAGCGCGCGATGCGCTCGACAATCGCAAGCCCAAGACCGAGACCGCGCTCCTGCGCCTTGGCGTCGGCATCACCACGCCGAAACTCGAGGAAGATGTCCTGCTGGCGTGCTGCATCGATGCCTGGTCCGGTATCGCCGACCACAATCTCGAGACAGGCCGCTCCACCGATCTGCCGACGCCGACAGCCCAGCAACACGCGTCCGGACTCGGTATAGCGCACCGCATTGGACATCAGGTTACGGATGACGCGGGCCAGCAGGGCCAGGTCCGAGGCGACCCAGGCGCTGCTGGCGACGTAGCGCAACGCCAGCCCCCGCGCCCCCGCCATCTGGCGGCATTCTTCCGCCAGTACGTCCAGCAGCTGGGCCACTGAAAAGGGGGCGATATCCGGCGTCAGCACGCCCGCATCGAGCCGCGAGATATCCACCAGCGTCCCCAGCAGCAACTCCACATCCGCCAGGGAGCGATCGATGCGGTGGACCAGGCGACCGGGCTCATGGCCTAGCTGCTGCTCTTCCAGAGCGCTGGCAAACAGTCTGGCTGCGTTCAAGGGTTGCAGCAGATCGTGGCTGACCGCCGCAAGAAAACGTGTCTTGGAGGCATTGGCCGCTTCTGCCTCGCGCCGCGCCTCCTCCAGCCGCGCATTGGCCTCTGCCAGCTCATCGAGGGTGCGGTGCAGCGTCTCGGTACGTTCGCGCACCTGCTCCGCCAGCAATACGGCGTGTTCGAAGGCGCCATAGGGCGCCGACCCCATGCCCGCCGACTCGACGCGTTCCATCAACGCCTGACAGATCTTGCGCAGTCGCCGGTTCTCTTCCTCCAGCTCGTGTTCCAGCGCCGTCGTCAAGGTACTCGGCTGTCGCTCACCTGCCAGATCCAATCGCCACCCCCGTGAAGGTCTGATTGACGTGCATGCCATGGTGCTGTTCGCCATAGGTGTTGAAGCCGAGCACCGATGCCCCGGACAGCTGGCGGGAGGCCTCTGCCACCTGATCGAGGGCTTCTATCTCGAGGCGGCGTAGAAAGCAGTCGCAGCCGATGATCAACTGCGGGCTGCCTAGCCGCTGCCGCAGTCCGCCCAGGGTGTGCTCCAGCGCGGTGAGAATGGGCTCGGCAGCCATCGCGGTCAGCACGATGCCGGTTTCCACCGCACAGTAGAAGCTGAGACTGCCGTCGGCATTGGCACGCTGGATGGAGCGCACGTAGTAGGCATCCCCCAGCTTGACCGCCAGCGGGAAGCGGGCGAACACCCCTTCATCGAGCTGGCTGGCTGGCACTCCCACCCACCGCGCGTACTCATCGACAGCGGGCAGCGCATTGAGCTCCAGCACGCGCCGCCCCTCGGCGTCGGCACGGGTCACCACCAGCTTCTCCCTGCGGGCCTTGAGATGGTGGGACGAAAACACCTCGAAGGGGTGGCGGGTGGTGATCAGCACGACAACCGCAGCACCACTGTGAAAGCGCCCTGCCGTAAACACATGGGTATGGGCCAGGTGATTGTCGTCGCCCGCTGAGCCGCCAAAGCTCGGGATACCGCCAAGTGCGGCGTCGAGCGTCGCCAGCACCTGCTCTTCACTGGCCGACAGACCATCGAGCAGTGTCAGCGCAAACGCCTCTCCCGGCAGGCGTCGTCGCGCGCTGCTCAAGAGCGCCTCGACCCGACGCTGTGCGTCCGGCAATGTGACGTCGTCCAGCTCCTCGATCAGGGTCGTGGCGACGCCATAGTGCCGACGATCAAAGCCGATGGCCACGATGGAGCCGCGGGCATAGCCAGTTGGCGTAATCTCCCCGGCGCTGGTACACCCGGCCACCGGCAATTCACCAAACCTGGCGTCGATCGCCTCGGCCAGCTCGTCCAGCGGGTATTCGGCACTGACGAAGAACAGCACGAACCCAAGATCGGGGTGATCGAGTCCTTGCTTCAACTCCTGCGCCGCTGCCCCAGGCCGGGGATCGCGACTACACGCCACGCTCAGGCCAAGCGCCTCGTGGTCGCGCGCGACCGGGGCGGATATCCCGCTATCCGTCCCACGATCCGTCTCACTGTCCAGACCGCTGTTCAGACCGCTATCCAGACCACTATCCCTATCCGCCATTGAAGGTCCTCGGCTCCTGCCCACAGGGGCGCACGGCGTGTCACGCCGCGCTCCCTTGAGTGTAGGTGCCGCCAGGGTCACGACTCAATGCTCTGGTGTGAACTCGGCTGGCTCAGCTTCGACGTAGCTTGAACCGCGGCAGGCGCCGCGTGGGGGCCTGCAGCCAAGGCGCCAACAGGCGCGTGGAAAGGGGGATGAAGAGGAACACCATGACCGGCGTCAGCATCAATGTGCTGGCCAGCACACGAGGCACCATCGGCAGTGTCGCCAGCGCATCCCCCAACCCCCACTGGAACATCAGCGACACGGGAAAAAACGCCAGCCAGATGGCGATGGCCTGCTTCCAGCGCGGGGGGACTCTCGGTCCAGGCGACGAAAACCAGCTGTCCAGTCCCACCGCACGGCGTTCTAGCGGAGCATCAAACAGCCCGGCACCACGCTCAAGCCAAGCGCGGCGAGAGGCCGAATGCTCCCAGCGGGCCAGGGTGTCGGAGTCCTGAAAGCGAAAGATGATCTGGTACTCGTCGTCCCCGGGAGGCGGTGCCAGGATGCCGGAACCGAGATAACCGGGAAAATCCGCGGCAAGTTCACGGCCTTCGTCGAGCCAGACGGTAAAGTCGTGGTAGCGGCCTCGTGCGACGCGGCGTGCCACCATCAATGTGACAGGTTTGCTTGACATGGGATCTCCTCATCAACCGGAGTCGCCGCGCGATCAGCGCCGAACGCCTCCAGATACCCAGGGTAGGGGTTACTACGGGCCCGGTAAGGCCCACGCCGCGGCGGCTAGGGTAGTCAGCGGCAGCGGCAACGTCGGTACATGCTTTATCAAGCAAAATCCAAGCCATTATGACACAGCGCCGGTGGGCGTCATCTTTCTCTTGGCACCTTCGTCAAATGACAGCTTATCTTCTCGAAAAAAATCACTTTTACAGAAAAAAGGCCCGACCCACCAAGGGGCCGAGCCTGACCATCGCACCGACAGGACCCTTCGGGTCACATCAATGCACCACACCTGTGCAGCGTGTCACCTTTCCATCAGCTGCTTTCGCCAACGGGCATGGCAGACACCTCACTGCGTTTGATCGCCGCATAACCAAGGCCTGTCACCAGCGATCCGGCGACGATGGCCAGCAGGTACCACAGCACCGGCGTGATGGCGTTAGGGATCAGCAGCACGAAGACGCCGCCATGAGGTGCCATCAACTTGGCCCCCACCAGCATGGAGATGGCCCCGGTGATGGCTCCACCCAGCATGCTGACCGGAATCACTCGCAGCGGATCCTTGGCCGCAAAGGGAATGGCGCCTTCACTGATAAAGCACATGCCCAGCACAAAGGATGCCTTGCCCGCTTCACGTTCCGCATCCGCGAACTTTCGCCCGGCCACAAAAGTGGCAATCCCCATGCCAATCGCAGGCACCATGCCAGCCGCCATGATGGCCGCCATGGGGGCATAGGTTTCCGAGGCCAGTAGACCCACGCCGAAGGTATACGCCGCCTTGTTCACCGGTCCGCCAAGGTCAAAGCACATCATCGCGCCGAGCAGGATTCCCAGCAGCACCGCGTTGGTAGATCCCATGCTTTCCAAAAACGAGGTCAGGGCTGTCAGCAGCTGTGCCACCGGCTCGCCAACCACGTAGATCATCACCAGCCCCGTTACCAGGCTCGCGACCAGCGGGATAATCAGGATCGGCTTGAGCGACTCGACGCTGGAGGGCAGCCTGACGTAGCGCGTCACCGCCTTGGCCACGTAGCCGGCCAGAAAGCCGGCAAGGATGCCGCCAATAAACCCCGCGCCAATGTTCGAGGCCAACATGCCGCCAATCATGCCGGGTGCAATGCCGGGTCGATCGGCGATGGAATAGGCGATGTAGCCGGCCAGCACCGGCACCATCAGGGCAAAGGCGGTGCCACCACCTATCTCCATCAGCGCAGCCGGTAGTGTGCCCTCTTCCTTGAACGCCTCGATCCCGAAGACAAAGGACAATGCAATCAGCAGACCGCCGGCCACTACCATGGGCAGCATGAATGACACACCGGTCAACAGGTGCTTGTAGACCCCCTTTTCCTTGAAACTCTTGGCGGACTCGGCCTTGGCCTGCTCGCCACCACTTTCAAGGCTCGCCTCCTGCAAGGCAGCCTCGATCGTCTGACGAGACTTCTTCAGGGCGTTGCCGGTGGAGGTGCGATAGATCCGCTTGCCAGCAAAACGGCTGGGGTCCACTTCGATATCACAGGCCAGAATGACCACATCGGCGCTCGCGATCTCCTCGGACGTCAGCTGGTCCTGAGCACCCACCGACCCTTGAGTCTCGACGCGAATCTGGTGACCCGAGGCACGCCCGGCCTCCGCCAGTGCCTCGGCCGCCATGAAGGTGTGCGCTACCCCAGTGGGACAAGCGGTCACCGCTACAATACGCGCACTGCTTCCCGGCTCCTCGACAGCGCCCGCTGACTGCCCCTCGGCGCCGTCATTGAGCGGTGTAAAAACCTGCGCATCACGCGCCGCCTTGTCGAGAAAGGCATCAGGATCGCCCAGCGCGTCGGCCAGCTGGCCGCGATACAGCCGCTTGCCGCTGAAACGATGCGCCCCTGCCAGCGGCTCGCCGACGGCGATGACCAGTTCAGCCGCGGCCAGGGTGTCGTTGGACAGCGCCTCGACCTTGGCCAGGTTCGAATGCATCTCTACGGATACCTGCCAGCCCTTAGCCTTGGCTGCAGGCTCCAGGCGCTGAGCCGCCAGATAGCTCGTGACGCTGCCACTCGGGCAGTTCGTCAGCACAATCACATTCATGCCATTACTCCCCGGGCTTCGACGTCATTGCGGCGTCGCACCCTGGTGTCGGAAAGAAGATCGGAAAAGTCGCCGGCGTCGCTACATCCGACACCGGTATGGCGCACCGCTTCGGCGGATAGCGCCGTGGCGAATCTCAACGCCTGCTCGGCAGACCACTCGCACAGCACCCCATGGAGTAGTCCGGCGAACAGGGTGTCTCCGGCACATACGGTGTTGCTGACCTTGACGGCAGGGGGAAGCGACTGCCACAGCCCCTGCTGACCCAACCAGGTCACTCCAGAAGCCCCGGCCGAGACCACCACATCGCCGACGCCGGCAGCGAACAACTCCAAGGTCGCCTGGTGGATGGCGTCATCACCGGGCAGCGCACGCCCGGCCCAATCAGCCAGCTCTTCCACATTCGGCTTGACCGCATCGGCGCCGGCCTTGACCGCGACTCGCAGAGCTTCACCGCTGGTATCTGCCCACACCGGGATCCCGGCGGCCTTGACCCGAGAGATCAACTCACCCAGGGCCTGGGGGGCAATTCCCGGAGGCAGACTCCCTCCAATCATGACCGCCGCAGGCCGCAGCTGAGGCTGGCTCAGGCGCTGATCCAGGGTGTCGAGCAAGCGTTGCCAGTGCTCTTCCTCGAGCGCCAGCCCCGGCGCATTGATGTCACTGACGCGACCATCCTGCTCGGTCAGCTTGGTATTGATACGGGTAGCCCCTGGCAGCCGCACGAAGGCGTCTTCGACCCCCATGTCGGCAAAGGCGTCGACAAAGGCGGCGTCGTTGTCCTTGCCAAGGAAGCCGGTCACACACACCGGATGGCCCAGCGCGGCCAGCACTCGCGCCATGTTGACGCCCTTGCCCGCCGCGGTCAGTTCCACCGATTCAGCGCGATGCAGGGCGCCCGGCACCAGCTGCGCCAGCCCTACCGATAGATCCAGCGCGGGATTGGCCGAGATCGTCAGCACCGGGGCCTTGTTGGCCTCGTCCTGGTTCCGGCTCATTGCTGGGCCTCCAGCGCGCGGCGCACGTCACTGGCGGTGGGCTGTGCCAGAGACAGGGCGGCGAGCTCGCGCGCCTTGTCCATCGTCACACTCGCCAGTCTGGCCTTGACCATGGGTACCTGGCGCGCGCTGACCGACAGCTCGTCAATGCCCAGGCCTGCGAGCACCGGGATCGCCTGGCGGTCACTGGCCAGCTCGCCGCATACACCGACCCACTTGCCATGGTCATGAGCGGCTTGCACGGTCATTCGAATCAGCCTCAATACCGACGGGTGCAGGCCATCGGAGTCAGCAGACAGCTCCGGGTGGCCCCGGTCGATCGCCAGGGTGTACTGGGTCAGGTCATTGGTCCCGATCGAAAAGAAATCGACCTCTGGGGCCAGGCTCGGCGCCAGCAAGGCGCATGAGGGAACCTCGATCATGACGCCCAGCTGGAGCGATTCCCCGTCATGTCTCACCCCCAGCGTCTCCAGCACCTCATCAAAGATGGCGCGGGCAGCGCGAAACTCCGCCACATCCTTGACCATCGGCAGCATGATGCGCAGCGGACGGCCTGCGGCGGCCTTGATCAACGCGGTAAATTGATCGCGCAAGACCTGGGGACGCTTGAGCGCCAGACGAATGCCGCGAAGTCCCAGGAAGGGATTATCTTCCTGGGGCAGCGGCCAATAGGACAGGGGTTTGTCACCGCCCACGTCCAGCGTGCGCGCGACCAGCGGACGACCGTCCAGGGCGTCCATCGCTTCACGATACTCGCGCTCCTGGGTGGCCACATCGGGCAGCGAGGCGTGGGCCATGAACAGAAACTCGGTACGCAGCAGCCCGACGCCTTCCGCGCCGCGGGAGACGGCGTCATGTGCGTGGGCGGTATTACCCAGATTGGCCATCACCTCGATACGCTGGCCATCGCCTGTGCGCGCCTCACTGAAACGGGCCTCCCACGCCTTTTCCTTGAGCGCCTCGAGCTCTTCCATGCGCGACGCGAAGCGCTCGCGGCGCTCGGCCGTCGGGGCCGCCACGACCCAGCCCTCGTCGCCATCCAACAGCATGTCGGTGCCGCTGGTCAGCTGCAGCACGCCAGCGCCAGCCCCCACCACGGCGGGTATCCCCAGCGCTCTTGCCAGGATGGCGCTATGCGCCGTCGCACCACCACGTGCCGTGACGATGCCCCTCACCCGCTGGGTGTCCAGGCGAGCCACATCTGACGGGCCGATATCATCGGTGACCAGCAGGTAAGGCTCATCCGGCGGTTGCGGTAGTTCGATCTGACACAGAATGCCCAGCACGCGCCGCCCAACATCGCGCAGATCCGCGGCACGTTCGGCCAGCAACCGATCCGCCAGCTGCTCCTGGGCCCGCGCGGCCACGTCGATCGCTTGCCACCAGGCCGCCTCAGCGGATAACCCTTCATCGATTCCCTCACGCGAGGCCTCGGCCAGTTCGGGATCATCCAGCATTTCCTGGTGCATCGAGAGGATTGCCGCGACCTCGCCGCCTGCGGTACTGCGAATCAATGCCTCGAGCTGATCGGCACCCTGCTGAATGGCATCGGCCAGACGGGCCTTTTCCGCGGCAGGGTCGGAGGCATGCTCGGGATAGTCGAAGCGCGGTGTCTTCAGCACGTACAGCGGCGCCACTGCCAGTCCAGGAGAGGCGGCAACCGCGGTGACAGGTTCATCCTCCTGGGGCACTGTCGGGACTTCACTGTCCAGCGTGTCTGCCGCCATCGCCGCGGGTGTCGCTGTCGCAGTGGCAGACAGCGGCGTAACGTGCTCGCCAAGACCGTCCGTGATGGCCTCGGCCAGCTGCTCCAGGGCCATTTCAGCGCCATCGCCTCGCGCGGACAGCACGAGTTCCTGGCCGCGACGCGCACCCAGGCCAATCACCTTGGTCAAGGACGCCGCCGAGACCGGCTGGCCACCTCCGTCGGCCAGGCGTATTTGCACTGCCACCCCCGCTTCACGGGCCTTCTGCACCAGCACCTTGGCGGGGCGCGCATGCAGCCCATGAGCGTTGAGCAGCTGCACCCGCCGGCTAGCCACGCCACCGCCTTCGCCAGCCAGCAGGCTCAGCCAGGCATCGGCATCACCCTCGTCCAGCTCAGGTGCCGGGGTCGACGCCAGGGCGTCGACCAAGGACAGGACCGCGTCTGCCAGTGGCCGGCCCGCCTCCCCCTGGGCCGCAAGGCACAGCACGGCCTTGATCCGGCCACCCTGATGCTCGATGGCAGCGGCAGGGGTAACCACAGACATGCCTGGCTCCGCCACCCCGGTGTCGCTGGCATACAGCCACAGACCATGGCCGAGGGCAGCAGGCGCTTGCTCAAGCACGTCCCCGACAAAGCGACCATCGACCAGGCCGAGATGCCTGAGTCGCTGCGCGCCCGCCAGCAGCAGGTCAAACATGTCCTGCCCGGCCTGATTGAGCACCAACGTCTTTGCGTCGAGCCGGGCGCTCACCACCTTGCGTCCAAGCAGTGCCACCACCTCAGCGGCGGTGGTCGCCGCCGCCAGCTGCTGCGACACTCCCTCTTGGTCCAGCACATGGGTCAGGCTACGCAGAATATCGAGGTGCTCGTCGCTCTGGGCAGCGATCGTCACCAGCACGTGCACCTGCTGGCCATCGTGCCACTCGACCCCCTCGGGAAACTGCAATACCTGTACCCCTGTCTGCCGCACAGCCTCGCGACTGGCGGGAGTTCCATGGGGAATCGCAATCCCGTTGCCTAACCAGGTAGACGACTGGGCTTCCCTGTCGTGCAGTCCCTGGCGATAGCCATCTTCTACCAGATCGGCCGCCTTCAGCGCGTCGAAGGCCGTATCCAGGGCGTGGCGCCAGCTCTCGGCACGACAGTCCAGCAAGACGTCGTCGGCATTCAGCGTCAGCATCTGAAGTTCTCCTGGGCGAGGCTCCTGCGGGCCCCACCGGTAATGAACAGTCACTAGGGTGATACGAGACAGGCGGGATCGCCGGGACCATGGCGTTGCTGGGCCAGCGAGCCTTGTCCCTGCTCGGCCAGGTCTGGCGTTTGATCTGCCACAAAGCTGAATCGTGTCACCTCACCATGGCACAATGCTGGTACGATTCAGCGCATAAGGCAAGTCGCGTTTGTTAAGACTTTGGCAGGGGGCACCGCGACCGCCAACAGGTAGACTATCCCTGCGCGCATCTCGCGCAGGTACGTGACAGCGCAGGCATGAACCGGCGCCGCCGTCTTTCCGGCAACACCTACGCCGATACCGTGGCATCCACAAGAGGGAGTAAACCGCATGACCCTGGCCGAAATCGCTCGCTTGGCAGGCGTCTCTCGCACCACCGCCAGCTACATCGTGAATGGCAAGGCCAAGGAGCGTCGCATTCGTCAGGACACGGTGGATCGCGTCATGGCCGTGGTCCGCGAGCATGGCTATCGTGTTGACGCCCAGGCCGCCGCCTTGCGTAGAGGGACCAGCCGCATTCTTGGCTTGATCATTCCTGACCTGGAGAACTCCAGCTATGCCAGGCTCGCCAAGCACCTGGAACGAGGTGCCAGGGCCGCGGGCTACCAGCTGCTGATTGTGGGCTCCGACGACCAGCCGGACAGTGAGAAGGACCTGGCCCTGGCACTTCGGGCTCAGCGCTGCGAGGCACTTATCGTCGCAAGCTGTCTGGAGCAGCCGGAAATCTTCTACGCCGACATGATGGCAGAAGGCCTACCCGTCATCGCCATTGACCGAGGACTGTCGGCTGACCAGTTCGCCAGCGTTGTCAGTGATGACGCCAATGCAGCGGAACAGCTGACACGGTCGTTGATGACGTCCTCGGTAAAACGCATTCTGTGGTTGGACGCGGTACCCCACCTGTCGATCACCGCCGAGCGTCGCGCCGGCTTCCACCGCGGCATCGAAGGGCGCGAGCTGGAGTGCACGCTGGCCAGCGGCCACCAGTATGCCCGGGAGGAAGGCGCCAGAATGCTTGGCGAGTACATGGATGCCAACGGGCTGCCGGATGCGCTGGTTACCGCCTCATACATTCTGCTGGAGGGTGCGCTGGACGAGTTGATCGCCCGCGGAGGGCTTCCCTCTCGCCTGGCCATGGCCAGCTTCGGAGACAACCGGCTGCTGGACTTTTTGCCGCTGGCGGTCAATTCCGCCGTCCAGGATCACCAGACCATCGCCCACAAGGCCCTGGATCTGGCGTTGGAGGCGGTCAATGGACGCTATAATCCCCAGCGCACCGTCGTACCGCGTCATCCGCGCTGGCGGCGGCCGTTGCCCACCAGTTACCGCTCTTGACAGCGTCCAGGTCATTGCGCGATACGCGGATCACTCCTCAAGGATGACTTGCCCTTGGGGCGTAACGCTACTGTCGCCCGCGCTCTAGCCAAGGCCATGTCAGAGCCAGGGCCATGCCGGAGCCAATGTCATGCCAGCGGGAAACGGTATTGGCTCTGAGCGTAGGCCTCCAGGGTTCGCTCCAGCAGATCGGGCAAGCTGTCGATCACACCCCGCGCTTCCGTGGGACGCCCTTCCCTGACCCAGAATTCCAGGGCTTGGGCGGCTTCCGCCACGGCCTGGGCCCCGACTCCCGCGGCTTCACCGCGAAGCTGGTGGGCAAGTCGCGCCAAGGGTTCATCTTCGCCCTCGCGATAGGCCCGCTCGATATCCGGCAGCCGGGCTCGCGCCTGACGCCCGAACAGCTTGACCAAGGCGTTTCTGCGCTCGCCGCCCAGGCCCTCGTCCAACGCATCCAGTGTCTTGACGTTGATCAGCGAGGTCGCCGCGCTCGCTCCCTCGACAGCATGCCCCTCTCCTTGCAGATAGCGCTTGAGAACGCTGAGCAAGGTGCCCATCAGCAGCGGCTTGTTAAGGTAGTCATTCATACCGGCAGCCAGGCAGTCTGCCTCATCATGGCTGGCTCCACCTGCGGTCATGGCCACGACCGGTACGTCCCGCCGCCAGTCGGCAAAGCTACGCAAGCGCCGCGTCACTTCTCGACCATCAAGGTCCGGCATCTGAATATCCATCAGAATCAGATCGAAGCGACGCTCGCCGCACAGTGCCAGCGCTTCCTTGCCACTGGCCGCCAGGGTCGCGGCGCAACCCAGGCGTTCGAGCATCGCCATGGCCACCTCCTGGTTGACCAGGTTATCTTCGACCACCAGCAGATCCGCTTCGGCCAGCTGCTTCGGGGCCACCCGCGGGCGCCCGGAGGGGGCCGCCGGCATGGCACGCTCGTCCTGCTCACAGGCCACCAGAGGTAAGCTGAACCAGAATCGGCTGCCCTTGCCCCAGCGACTATCGACGCCGATCTCTCCGCCCATCGACTCCACCAGCCGTTTGGAGATGGCAAGCCCCAGCCCTGTCCCCCCGTAACGCCGTGCCACCGACGCGTCACCTTGCCTGAACGGCTCGAACAGCTGGGGCAGCAGCGAGGCATCCACACCCTGACCGGTATCGACCACATCAAACTGGATCCGCTCATCGTCCAGCCGCGTCACGGAAAGACGCACCATGCCGCGTTCGGTAAACTTGATCGCATTGGCCAGCAGATTCAGCACCACTTGGCGCAGCCGCCCGGGATCGCCTTCAATCCACGGCGGCAAGGTGTCATCCATGTGGCTCAGTAATTTCAGCCGTTTGGTCAGGGCCTTGGGACGGAAAAGATCGAGGGTTTCTTCCACCAGCCGGTCCAGCTGCACCGGCTGCACGTCCACTTCCATGCGGCCGGCTTCGATCTTGGAAAAGTCCAGAATGTCATCGATCATGCCCATCAACTGACGGGCACTGGAATGGATCGTGCGAGAGTAGTGATCGGCGCGTTCAGGCAGATCAAGGTCGCTTAACAGCTCACTCATGCCGATGACGCCGTTGAGCGGGGTGCGTATCTCATGACTGACGGTGGCCAGAAAATCCGACTTGGCCTGGCTGGCAGACTGGGCCCGCCGTGCACTGATCTCCAGCTCACCGCTCAAGGTCTCCAAGGCCTTGCGAGACGCCTCGTTGTCCCGCGCTTCCTTGAGCAGCACAGTAAGCATGACGCCCCCTGCCAGGGTCATGCCCAGAATCATCACCAGCAACAGCACATACAACCACTGGAGCCGCTGACGCTCCTCCGTATTGACCTCGGCCAGGTAGCCGTTGACGGCCATGATCAAGCGCTCGGTCTCCGTACTCAGGCGGACCAGTCGCTGATCAAGTAGGGATAAGGTATCGCTGTCCAGTGCTGACAGCACACTCACTTCCGCGTCCAGGTCTTTCATCAGGTCAGTGATCAACGACAACTGACGGCGTGCCGCTGGCGCTTGCTCCAACAACTCACTGATATCGCTATGCTGAAACAGGTTTAAACGGCTGTAGAGCAGATCAAACTCCAGCCTGAAATCGGCGACACCATGCGCTCCATGCTCGCCAAACAGCAGACGGTTGCGAAGCTGCACAGTGTCCCGGTCCAGCTTGTAGCTGTGCCAGGTCACGTCTTCCATTACCCGGTGGGCCAGATTGTCCTGGCGCCACGCGACCAGCCCGATCACCACCATGGCGGCGGCAAAAAAGGCCAGCGCGGCCACGGCGCTGAAGACAAGCCGAAGCGGATAACGCCTCATGCAACGCGGACGCCCAAGACGCCCTCCTCCCGCCACGGGCGTAAACGTCTACGCCGCAGCGAATGACGACACGAGCCGACGATGCCTCTGCTGGCTGCTGCTCTGACTGCTGCTACCTCAACGACGTGCACGCGCGGCACTGCCTCCTTGCAGGTCTGCAAACCACCTCCCACCACACTTTGCACCACCGATTCCTCATTACATGGCGTTCGACGTACCCGCCCGAGGCTTGTCACCACGGCGCATAGGCCTTAAGGCACCTCGATCGCATCCACTTGCCACACCGAGCGAAATTGGATGGTTTCGTTGTGCAGCTCAGGGTGGTCATCGAAGGGATAGAGCACAAACAGCGGGCCAAAATTTCGCACCGACATGACGTTATCGTCCTGGGACATCGCCAGTATCACGTCGTAGCGCTGGGCATCGGACACCGGAATATCCGCCACAAACCCGTTCAAGGCATGCACCCGGATGTGCCCAGCCCTGACGCCCGCCAATTCGAGGACACTGCGCAGAAGCGGGCCCTTGAAACGACTCGCCTGACGGTGCCAGGGGGTATCGGTCGTAAGCTCCCGCCCTTCGAGTTGCTCGAGCATCTGACGATCCAGCCACAGCTGATTTCCCACATTGGCATTATCGATGTCGCCTGACATCTTCAGCAGTACTGGCCCCTCTGGAGCAGGCAAGGAGTGGGCGTGCCCCACTTCCGCTACCAGCAACATTCCCAACAGCACGACCACTTGGCGAAAACACCCTGGCACCCGCATGACCTCTCCTGACACGTTACGCAGGTGTAGAGTACGTCATCGCGTACAAAAGGTCAGTCCAGCAAGCGGCCCCCGCCTTTGCTGATTCAAGAAAACTGGGCCCTGAACAGGAGATAAGCCCCTTCGCCGCTGCGAATCACTCTCAGACGCCAGACCCAGGCACCAGACCCAGGCGATGAGCCCTACGCCGGCGCCTGTCGTCAGGCTCAGGCGTCGGACTCGTCCACCATCTCGCACACCACGAGATCCTCGTAGGCGTGCCAGCTGGCGTGCCCCAGCACCGGCAAGATCAAGGCCAGCCCGATATAGAAGGTCGCCATCCCGATCAACACACAGCCGGTCAGGATAGCCGCCCACAGCAGCATCGGGCGGAAATTTCTGGCCACCGAGCGGATGCTGGCCTCGATCCCTTCCATAAACGTCAGGTCCTGATCCATCAGCGTCGGAATCGCAACCACACTGATCGAGAAGGCGCCAAAAGCCAGTACACAACCCACCGCCAACCCCACGGCCAGCATGCCGAACCCTTCGGGAGTGGTCAGCAAGGAGGCATAGACGGTTGCCGGATCAGGAGACTGCAGACCGAAGAACAGCGCGAACAGCAAGGTGGCCAGGCGAATCCAGGCGAGAAAGAAGATCATCATCATCACGCCCATCATCGCCAGCTGGCCGCCATGACCGCGCCAGGCGCCAAATGCATCCCCCAACGTCGGTGATCGGCCCTCTTCCAACGCGCGACTGATCCCGTAGGACCCTACCGCCACCAGCGGGCCGATAAACATGAACCCGGCCACCAGTGGCAACAGCCAGTGCCACAGGCCCATGGTCAACGCGCCCGCCGTGACGGCGATACTGAGCCCTACCCAGAACATGCCGTAAGAAAGGCTGACGGCCGTTGCCGCCCTGAAGTCCTCGAAGCCGGAAGCCAGCCATGCTCTTGGCCGTCCCATACCGACATTCTTGATGGAGATCTTGACCCTGGCGCCGCTTGCCAGCTTGTCCCGCCGTGAAGCTGCTGCACTCATCATCTTCACCCCCTCTACCAACGGCTAAGGGCTTGTACTATCGGCCCGTTATGCCACCAGTGATTCCATCGGTTGTTGCACAACCGTCATGGGAGTCTTAGCGCCTGACAAAGGGGTGTTTCGCGCTCCTAGGCGCCGGTCGACTCTCACTTGACTGTAGTTGATGGGCCGGGGCTTCGCCTTGAACCTACGCAAGCTTACGAAAAAGCCACGTGCCTGCGACGGCACTCACTCGCTCGTCTTCGAGGCCGTACCGCGGAGGCCACATCAACAATAAAAAGCCCCCTCACAAGGAGGGGGCTGCGGATAGCGGTCTATCACCTGGACCTGCCAGCGTCTCAGCGAACGATCATCACCGAACACTTGCTGTGGTGCACCACATGCTCCGCATTGGGGCCTATCACGTAGTCAGAGAACTTGCGCTTGGTATGCGACGCCATCACGATCAGGTCGGCATCGATCTTCTTGCCGACCTTGATGATGGCCTCCCATGGGGACCCATCGACGATGATGGCCTGAGACTGGACGTCATCAGGCACGTGCTGGTCGATGAACTCCTTCTGAGCCTTCTGTAACGCTTCCCGCGCCTTCTTGGCAAAATCCTTGGGGAAATAGGAGCCCACCAGCGGCATGCGATAGTCCGGCAGGACCGTCACCAGGTGCAGGCTGGCCTCAAAGTTCCGACACAAGGACAGCGCCACAGGCAAGGCACGCTCCCAGGAGGAGGGCTCGTTGAGATCGACCGGCAACAACAGTTTCTGATACATGTCAGGCCTCCTCAGACCGTAGCCTCGGTGGAATCATGCGAGCGACGACGGCGCTGCGCCAATACCACAAAGGCGAACAGCAGCAGCGCCGGGAACCAGATCAACTCCTTCGGCCAGCGATCCACCGGCGCCTGAATATCGACGATCTCCTGATCGAAGTCGAAGCCGAGATCCGATGCCTGACTGCCGTAGGTCACCATGTCGACCATGGCACGCCCATCGTCGATGTATAGCTCAAGGCCGAGGTTGAGCAGCCGCTCTTCTCCGCTCTCACCCTCGACAACGGGCAGAGTCATGTAGGTGGTCAGAGGATCACCGAAGGCATCTTCGCCCTTGACCTGGATACGCAGGGTACTGTCTTCGTCCACCTTGCCGTAAGTCTCGACAAATTCAGACGGAGCAATACTGCGGTACGGGTCATGGATCATGTCCATCCAGAAGCCCGGGCGGAACAGGCTGAATGCCACCAGCAGCAACAGGATGCTCTCGTACCAGCGGTTTCTTGTCAGCATGTAGCCTTGGGTGGCCGCGGCAAAGATCAACATGGCGATCGTCGCCACCACGAACACCAATACCCCCTGCAAGGGCGCTACATCAATCAACAGCAGATCCGTGTTGAAGATGAACAAGAACGGCAGTGCGGCCGTTCTCAGGCTGTAGTAGAACGCCTGGAACCCGGTACGAATGGGGTCGCCTCCCGAGACCGCCGCGGCAGCGAAGGAAGCCAGCCCCACCGGCGGAGTGACGTCCGCCATGATGCCGAAATAGAACACAAACAGGTGCACGGCGATCAACGGCACCAGCAACCCGTTCTGTTCACCTAGCTGTACGATCACCGGTGCCAGCAGCGCCGACACTACGATGTAGTTGGCGGTCGTCGGCAGCCCCATCCCCAGAATCAAGCTGAGCACGGCAGTGAAGAACAGGATCAGCATCAGGTTGCCCATGGACAGGATTTCCACCACGTCCGCGAGCACCAGCCCCACCCCGGTCTGAGACACGGCACCGACAATGATGCCGGCCGTCGCCGTGGCAATACCGATACCGATCATGTTACGGGCGCCGGTGACCAGGCCGTTCCACAGGTCCATGCCGCCTTCACGCAGGTCCTTGGCAAAATCGCCGCGGCCACGGAAGGCGTGCATGATCGGACGCTGGGTCAGCATGATGAAGACCATGAAGACCGTGGCCCAGAAAGCCGACAGCCCAGGCGAAAGACGCTCCACCATCAAGCACCAGATCAGGACGATGACCGGCAGCAGATACTGCAGACCCACCATGACCGTCGGGCGCGTCTGCGGCAAGGTGTAGATAGGCTCGTTGGGGTCATCCAGCTCCAGCTCAGGATATCCCGCTGCGAGCTTGAGCAGGGCCACATAGACCACGGCCAGCGCCACCGCAACGACCCAGGGAGTGGCATCGCCCAGTACCGGTTTCAGCCAGCCAAGGCCGTAGTAGACGCCCAGCGCCACCACCATCATCAGCAGCAGACCACCGAGGAACCCGATCACCTTGCGCACCAGTGGCTTCGGCGGGTTGGAGCTTTCCAGGCCCTGCATATTGGCCTTGAGCGCCTCGAGGTGAACGATGTAGATCAAGGCAATATAGGAAATCAGCGCCGGCAGGAAGGCGTGCTTGATCACCTCCACGTAGGAAATACCGACGTATTCCACCATCAGAAAGGCGGCCGCCCCCATGACCGGCGGCATGATCTGGCCGTTGACCGAGGAGGAGACCTCCACCGCGCCCGCCTTCTCGGAGGAAAAGCCCACACGCTTCATCATCGGAATGGTGAACGTGCCGGTAGTCACCGTGTTGGCAATGGAAGAGCCGGAAATCAGCCCCGTCATGCCCGAAGCCACCACGGCAGCCTTGGCCGGCCCGCCCTTGTAGTGGCCCAGCAGAGAAAAGGCGACCTTGATGAAATAGTTACCCGCGCCAGCCTTGTCCAGCAAGGCGCCAAAGAGCACAAACAGGAAGACGAAGCTGGTCGACACCCCCAGGGCGATACCAAACACGCCTTGGGTGGTTAGCCACTGATGATTGACCAAGCCATACAGACTGACACCGCGATGCGCCAGAATGCCGGGCATCCACGGGCCTGCCAGTGAATAAATGATAAAGATCGAGGCAATGATCATTAGTGGCGGCCCGAGCGCGCGCCGAGTCGCCTCCAGCAACAGCACCAGACCGGCCACACCGACGATGACGTCCTGCAGAATCGGTGCACCAGGACGCTGGGCAAGCTGCTCGTAGAACACAAACATGTACGCGCCGGCACAGGCGGCAAGAATGCCCAGCACCCAATCCTGCAAAGGAATACGATCGCGCGGCGAGCGCTTGGTGGCGGGATACGCCATGAATGCCAGGAACAGCGCAAAGGCCAGGTGTATGGAGCGCGCTTCGGTGGCATTGAAGACGCCAATGCCCGCCATGAACGGCAGCGGCGAGGCTATCCATAGCTGAAACAGCGACCACGCTGCGGCAACCCCCACCAGCAGTTTGCCTGGTCCACCCGCCGGATTGCGCGAGCCTGAGTCGCTGGAGGCGACCATGTCCTCAAGATCCACTTCTGCCGCCGTGGATCTTTTGTTGTCCTCAGTCATAAGCGTGCCCTGCCTTGGGAGAGGAATCGTGATGATGGTTGGCCGCGGCCACCATCCCCTGAGGCCCGAATGAACGGGCGCGTTGCAGATGCTGACGAGACAGTGACTGGCTCATCTCGTCGCCGGTCCACAACGCACTGCGCGGCCGCCCACTGGCTGACCGCGCAGAAATGCATCGGATATCCGTGTAACGGTAATCCGTTACTCGATCCAGCCCTGCTCACGATAGTAGCGAGCGGCACCTTCGTGCAGCGGGGCAGACAGGCCATTGGAGACCATGTCCTTCGGATCCAGCGTTTCGAAGGCCGGGTGCAGGCGCTTGAAGCGGTCGAAGTTGTCGAACACTGCCTTGACGGTCTGGTAGACCAGTTCGTCGTCGGCTTCAGCGCTGGTCACGAAGGTGGCCGCGACACCGAAGGTTTCGACGTCCTCGTCGTTGCCCTTGTACAGGCCGCCCGGGATGGTGGACATGGAATAGTAGGGATATTCCTCGACCAGTCCCTTGATGGCGTCATCGTTAAGGGGCACCAGGCGCGCGTCGACCGTGGTGGTGGCTTCCTGGATGGAGCCATTGGGGTGGCCGACCACATAGGCCATGGCATCGATGTTGTTGTCCGCCAGGGCAGAGGCCATTTCGGCCGCGTCCAGCTGGGAAGCCAGGGAGAAGGTGTCTTCGGTCCAGCCCTTGGCGTCCATCACCACTTCCATGGTGTTGCGCTGACCGGAACCCGGATTACCGATGTTGACGCGCTTGCCAGCCAGGTCATCCAGGCTCTCGATGCCGGAATCAGCACGGGCCAGGATCGTCAGCGGCTCACCATGCACCTTGAAGACGGCGCGCAGATCTTCGTAGGCGTCACCTTCGAAGTTGCCAGTGCCGTTGTAGGCCTGATACTGCACATCAGACTGCGCCACACCCATGGTCAACTCGCCGCTGCGAATGCCATTGACGTTGGCCACAGAACCCCCGGTAGAGGGCGCGTTACAGCGAATGTTCGTCTCGTCGCTATTGCGATTAACGAAGCGGCAGACGGACTGCCCAACGACGTAATACACGCCGGTCTGACCACCGGTGCCGATGGTGATGAACTGTTCCTGATCCTGGGCCATGGCCGGGGACGCGAACATGGCAGTTCCCAGAATGGCGCTGGACAGAGCAGCGGCGGAGAAAGCATGGCGCTTCATGGTCACACCTCTTTTGGTATTGTCGACGTTGACAGCATGGAACTCTACCCTGCCCCTCCTGGGCCGGCAAAGCGTCCAATCGTCACTACTTTAGCGGGAAATTCACCTGAAGGGTCCAGGCATATCCATTGTAAAACGAGAGTTTAGCTACCGCTAACGTTTAGTGGGCGTTAATTTTACGACGACCTTTCCTCCTTACCCGACCATCAGCCTGTGACAGGCCCATCCAGCAAAGCCGCCGCGGCTGCCCTGCCACCTTGCATCAGCGTCCATGCAGACACCAGCACTCATCGTGAGCATAGTCGCTGCGGACAAAGGTGCCACACCCATGACTGTCGTCACGCCTGCACGGCAGGTAATCTTGGACATTTCCTGACACGAGAATCCGATGCGACTACTGGCCTGTCAGACCGCAATCCCCACCACCCGGACCCGCAACGAACAGCTCGGCTACCTGACACGGCTCGCGCAAGACCTGCGCCAGGCGGCCCGTCACCATCAACCGGATCTCATCGTGCTGCCGGAACTGTCGTCTCAGGAATACAGCGATGCCGCCTTTGATCACCTAGACCAACTGGACGACGATCTCAAGGGGCCGGTGGTGCAGCTGCATCGAGACCTGGCCTCCGAGCTCGGCTGCTTCATCGCCTTTGGTCTCGCCCGCCGCGCTGCTGATACTCCCGCAGGCTTGAGACGACACATCAGCCAGGTTGTGGTCGGACCAGACGGCGAGATCAGCGCTGTCTATGACAAGTTACATTGCGCGCAATTCGGCGCGAGTGCCGAGGCGGGCCATTTTGTCCCAGGAGACCGCCTGGTCACGTTCGATGTAGCGGGATGGAGGGTCGGCGTCATGATCTGCTATGACCTGCGCTTCGGCGAGCTGGCGGCCCGCTACCGCCAGCAGGGGGTGGACCTGATGCTCCATCCAGTGGCCTTTACTCGCGACTTTTCCTTCGCCAGCTGGCATAGCTTCATCACGACCCGTGCCATGGAGCATCAATGCTACTGGCTGAGCCTCAATCGTGCGGGGGACGACTGGGGGCACTCCACCCTGTGTCCGCCCCTGTTGACGGCCGATATCCCAGCCCAACCATTGAGCCACCAGGAAGGCATCGTCTGCAGGGAGCTGGATCGCCAACAGCTGATGGAGGCACGTGCGCGCCTACCGCTGGCCCGCGACCGCCGCGACGATATCGACCGCCTGCCCGTCCACCCCTTGCCCTAGAAGGCCCTAGCCGCCACTCTTGCGTGAGGCCTTTCGCAATCCCTTCGCCACCCTTTCTCACCCCCCTCTCACCCCCTAGCCACGCCAAGGAGGCCCCATGTCTCACCCGTTGATGGAATGCGTGACCGGCGATATTTCACAGCAGTCAGACGTCGACGCAGTCGTGAACGCCGCCAATGCCCAACTGGAGAGCGGCGGCGGCGTCGCAGGAGCGCTGCACCGAGCGGCGGGACCGGAACTGGCCAAGGCAGGCAGGCCCTTGGCCCCCATCGCCCCGGGCCAGGCTGTGATAACTCCCGGCTTCAACCTGCCTGCGCCCTGGGTCATCCATTGCCTGGGCCCCGTCTACGGCCACGACGAGCCGAGTGCCGAACTGCTGGCCAGCTGCTATCGACAGGCGCTTGCGCTGGCCAGTGAGCAGGGTATCCGCCGCTTGGCGTTTCCCGCCCTGTCCACCGGCATCTTTGGCTATCCGGTCGAGGA
Organism: Halomonas litopenaei; assembly: GCF_017303055.1. Classification (GTDB taxonomy): domain Bacteria; phylum Pseudomonadota; class Gammaproteobacteria; order Pseudomonadales; family Halomonadaceae; genus Halomonas; species Halomonas litopenaei_A. Next base: position 161,377 of record NZ_JAEKJT010000003.1, read on the forward strand.
AGCCGCAGAGATTGCCATCACTACCGTGCTCAGCGAACTGGCCCGCTACGACAGCATCGACCTGGTGCGCTTCGTGCTGTTCGACGACACCACCCGCGACCTCCACCAGCGTTGGCTCGAGACTCTGACCGATCACCCTTGAGCGGCAACGACAGCCGGTAACGTCCTCGGGCGCTGCTGGCTGCCGCCCCCCCTGCGCTAGACGTTATGCTAGACGTTGTACCCCAGGATCCTGGGCAACCACAGGGCGATCTCAGGGAAAATTGCTACCAACGCCAATGCCGATGCCATGGCCGCGACAAAGATCAGCGCCCAGCCGACGGTCTGTTCGAGTCGTACCTTGGCGACCTCAGTGGTCACCATCAAATTGACCGCCACGGGTGGCGTGAACTGGCCGATGGCAATATTCATGGCCAGCAGAATGCCGAACCAGACAGGGTTCCAGCCAAAGTGCTGCATCACCGGAATCAGGATCGGCATCATGATCAGATAGATCGAAATAGCATCCAGCAACATGCCCGCCGCTAGCACAGCAAGCATGATCAGTACCAGCAGCAAGGCACCGTTGTCAGACAGACCGATGACCCATTCGGCAAGGTGGCGGAAGGTTCCCAGCATGGTGCCTGACCAGGCGAAGATACCCGCCAGCGCGATGATCAGCATGACCACGCCGGACACGATGGCAGCCTCACCCATCAGCCCCCAGAGGTCCTTCAGGGACAGCTCGCGGGTCACCACCAGGCCGACGATGACACCATAGGCGACGGCGACCACCGCAGCCTCGGTGGGGGTAAACAGCCCACTGCGCAGCCCTCCTAGAATGATGACCGGCGCGAACAGCGCGGGCAGCGCCTCCCGAAAGCTCTTGCCGATCGGCGGGCGCTCGACGTCGCGGGGGTCTTCCCAGCCATGGTGGCGCGACAGCCACAGCGCCGGTATCAGTAACGAGGCGCCAGCCAGCACGCCAGGAAACAGTCCCGCCGCAAACAGCGCTCGAAGGTCCACCCCAGGCACCACAATGGAGTAGAGAATCAAGGCCACCGAAGGTGGAATCAGAATGGCGGTGGAGGCGGATGACGCAATCAAGGTCGCCGAAAACGGTCGTGGATAGCCTGCTCGGGTCATGCTGGGCAGCATCACCATGGCCACAGCGGCAGCATCCGCCGGACCGGAGCCGCTCATGCCTCCCATGATCATGCACACCACCACCGCAACCACCGCCAGCCCACCGTGTCGTGGACCCACCAGGGCCTGCGCGAAGCGCACCAGCCGAGCCGCGACACCGGCGCGCTCGAAGATGAGGCCGGTCAGGATAAACAGCGGAATCGCAATCAGCGGATACTTTGCCACGCTGTTGTAGGTATTGGTGCCCAGGGTCGCCAGCATCGCCGGGGATAGCCCCGTGATAATGCCTACGGCGCCAGACAGGCCCAGCGAGAACGCCACCGGCACCCCGGCCACCAGCAGCAGCAGAAAGGCCGCCAGCATCCAAAGATCAGGTGTCATCGCGGCTCTCCCCTCGCAGGCGCTCGACGCAGGCTTGAACCTGGCGCAGCAGCATCAGGGCAGACAATAGCGGCAGCCATATCAGGTACCACCACTGCGGCAAACCAAGCCCAGGAGACAGGGACTGCCACTGGTACTCCTGCCAGGTCATCACTCCGCTGAACCAGGTGATCATGCCTAGCACGACCACCCCGCAGCATCCCTGGAACAGGATCAGCACGCGTTGACCTGCTGCTGGCAGCTTGCGCTCCAGCAGCCCGATACGAATATGGCGATGGCGTCGCAACGCCACGGATGCGCCGGCAAAGGTCAGGATCACCAGCAAGAAGACAGAAAACTCCTCGGTAAACGCAAAGGAGCCTCCCGTGATGTAGCGCACTACCACATTGACCAGGCTGATCACGCCAATGATCAGGATCGCCAGGGTAGCGAGGATACGCTCGAGTCGAGCATCAGGACGTTTCATTGGAACGGTACGTCGGTCGGGGGTGAGGACAACGCCGGCCCTCCCGCAGGATAGGCCGGCATGGCAGTCCACCTGTCACACCAGCGGCGCGACAAGGGACAGCGGAGGAGGCTTCAGCGAGACTCGATGGCGCTGCGGGCAGCGTCCACCAGGTCCTCCCCAATCCTCGGCACCCACTTGTCGTAGACGCTTTCCGTCGCGGTGACAAAGGCCTGATGCTGGTCGTCGGTCAGGTCGGTGACGGTGACACCACGCTCCTGAATGGCCGCCAGACGCTCGCTCTCCTGCTCCCGGGTCATCGCCACTTCCCAGGCTCCAGCCTCCACCGCGGTGTCCCGCAGCAGCGCTTTTTCGTCATCCGACAGGGTGCCCCAGACTTGCTGGTTGGCAGCAAAGATCAGCGGATCATTCATGTAATTCCACAGCGTCACATGCTCTTGGCCCACCTGGTCGATACGCGCCACATCAAACACCGACAGCGGGTTCTCCTGACCGTCTACCGCCCCCGTGGTCAGGGCAGGCTTGGCGTCCGCCCAGCTCATCTGCGTCGGGTTGGCGCCCAGGGCAGTAAAGGTGTCCTGGAACAGCGGCGATCCGACCACGCGGATCTTCAACCCTTCGAGATCACCCGGTTCATCGATGACACCGCGAGAGTTGGACAGCTGACGAAAGCCATTCTCCCCCCATGCCAGGGGCACCACACCACGGGACTCGATCGCCTGGAACACTAACTCGCCTGCCTCTCCGGTGGTCACGGCATCGACCGCTTGCTCATCCGGCATCAGAAACGGCAACGAGAACAAGTTGAGTTCAGGCACCTGGGGCGACCAGTTGATGGTCGAACCAACGGCCAGATCGATCAGGCCGGAGCGCATGGCAGAAAACTCACGGGTCTGGTCACCGCTGACCAGCTGGGAGTTGGGGAAGACCCGCAGCGTCAGCTCGCCATCGGATCGTTCCTCCACCAGGTCGGCCCATTTCTGTGCCGCCTGGCCCCAGGGGAAGGCATCGGATAACACCGTGGAAACCTTGAGCTCACGCGCCTCGGTATCCGCCGAGACACCCAGACTACCAAGCACCAGAGCGGCGCCAACCAAGGTGAGGGAACAACGAGCGGGCGCTCGAAGGCCAAACAGAGAAGACATGACGTGTCCTTGCGTTGATGCTCCCTTGGCGGCACGCGGCAAGCGCGGAGACGCGACAGCTCGGCCGACTGGGAGTCGATTATGGAGATAGGCGAACAACATGGGTCCTGACCGCTGTTCAATATGCCTGCAAACCATAATCCACCACAAGAGGAAAGCCTTCGGTCTCGCACCGGCATGAGCGGAAACGGAGAGGCAGCCACCTCCTTCACCCACCTCGAACATGCACACATCTTCCTGCCAAAAATGTATACAAACTCATTGACCTGTCGCTGGCCATCGGAAAAGCTGATCTAGGTGTTTACGGAAATATTTTCCATTAGATGCATGACGACAACCACAATGACAACGAGGACTCTCATGCGACAGCTGCCCTATTGCCTTGCCGCCTTGACGGCAACCGCGCTGAGCCTTCCGGCCCAGGCCGCTCTCTATAGCACGACCAAGGTCGAAGCCCTCTATGGCTGGGACTATGAGGACCAGGCCGATGCCGGCTTCGGTATCGACAACCGCCGCCACGGTATCCTGACGATCGCCAATGCGAGCGGCTGGACCTATGCCGACAGCTTCTTCTTCGCCGACTTCACCAACTACGACCGGGGCACCGAGGAAGAACAGGACTACGGCAGCACCCATGCGGAATTCAACGTGAGGGGAAACATCGGCAAGGTGCTCGGACAGGATCTGTCCTTCGGCCCAGTGAGCAACGTTTACCTGAACGGCCAGATCGACCTGGACCGCAACTCCGCCACCCGCAAGACCACTCATATGGTGGGGCTTGGCGTGGATCTCGACGTGCCGGGCTTTCGCTTCTTCAAGGTACAGGCCATGTATCGCGACGATGACAGCGACAAGGCCGACGGCAGCTCGGAGCAGCTGACGCTGGCCTGGAACCGACCATTTCAGCTGTGGCACGAGAACTTCAGCTTCGAAGGGTTCATAGACATCACCTCCGAGGAAGGTGACCTGGAGTCCCAGGTGCTGGCACAGCCTCAGCTGGTCTGGCACGCCACCGAGCATGTCGGCCTGGGTCTCGAATACCAATACTGGCACAACAAGTTCGGCCTGAAGGACACCGACGAATCCCTGCCGCAGGCACTGGTACGCTGGACCTTCTAGCCACCTGCTGGTCTTCTTCGGCGTAGCCCCCCTTCGGCCGGACGGGGGGCTCTGCTATCCTGCTGGCTTTGCCAACAAGGATTTCCAGTGCCTCTACGTGACCTTCTTCTCGGGCTCTGCGTCATCGTCATCTGGGCGTTGAACATCATCGTCATCAAGCTTGGAGTCACCGACATGCCTCCTCTGCTGCTGACCACCCTGAGACTGGCACTGGTCGCCGCCCTGCTGGTGCCCTTTCATCCGGTGTCACGACACCAATTGCCCTTCCTGCTGCTACTGTCCGTCACTTTCGGGGTCATGAACTTTGCCCTGCTGATCATTGGCCTGTCCCAAGCGGAGGCCGGTACCGGCGCCCTGCTGGTACAGATGGGCACGCCCTTCGCCACGCTACTGGCCGTGATCTTCCTGAAAGAACGACTGGGCATCAAACGTCTGGTGGGTCTGCTGCTGTCCTTCGGCGGGATTGCGGTATTGGCGGGCGGCCCTAGCCTGCCCGCGCCGCTGCCAACAGCATTGCTGTTGCTCAGCGCACTGGGCTGGGCCGTCTCGCAGCTGCTGATCAAGCTGGGGCCTTCGGTGTCGCCCATGGCGATGGCTGGCTGGATTGCCCTGTTTGCCACTCCCCAGCTGGCCTTGGCCTCCTGGTGGTTCGAGGACCATCACCTGCAGGCGATGCTGGACGCCGGGGTCAAGGGATGGGGCGCGGTGCTCTACACCGCGTTGATGTCATCCATCCTGGCATACGGCATCTGGTTTGGGCTGGTCAGACGTCACGCCGTCAACCGCGTGGTACCACTGACCTTGCTGGTACCGGTGCTGGCGGTGGTGCTGGGCATCCTGCTGCTGGACGATAGCGTCGACCCCTTCAAGCTAGGCGGCGGCGGTATGGTCGTGGCCGGTGTCGCCCTGATCGTCATCCGCTTCACACCGCGCCGCGAGGCGGACAGCCGCACGTCAACCACCTAGCCCTGGCAGGTTCCCTCACTCCCCGGCCAGCTGACGCAGTCGCCGGGGCCAACGCCCAGGGCATCAAAGGTGCCAGCCCGAACTTCCAGCGCCGCATGATATCGCTCGGCGGGACGCGTGGTCGGGCAACCCGAGGCGCTTCCCTCGCAGGGGTCCATGCGACGCACTTCCTGAATGCGGCCATCGGCACCAATGAAGGCAATATCCAACGGCAGCAGGGTTTGATACATCCAGAAGCCGTTGTGCACGCCCTGGGGGCTCTGGTAGAGGAACAGCATGCCGGCATCGTCTGCCAGCTGCTCCCGGCCCATCAAGCCCTGATTGCGCTCCTTTGCATCGTCAGCCACTTCTACCGTGAATCGGGTCGGGCCCTGGGCCCCATGGATCACCAGGGTCACCGTCTCCAGACCTGGCGCATTGGCAAGAGCCTGTGACAGCAACCCGGTGGAGGACAGGGCCACCGGCGTCAACGCCAGCGACGCCAGGAAACGACGGCGGGAAAGAGTCATGCAGGCCTCCAATCAAGGGCTATCGTCATCACGTGAGGATGGCAGCATATCTGCTTGCATGACATGGATACCAGCGGCAAGCAGCGACACCCTGACCCAGCCGCCCTTCACCAGACCATTGCGGCGCGCCGCATGGGTCGCGATGTCGAAGCGCAATGGCTGCGGTTCATGAGGGACCCTGAGGGTGACCGAGCTCTGCCCTCCCAACACCAGCAGCTCGTCGACCCGGGCTGTCACCAGGTTTTCGCGAATGCCGCGGGAGGGACGATCACTTCGTTGCAGCACAATATCAGATGCCGGCAGATACCAGGTCAGGTGACTGCCCACCGGATAGGCGTCCAGCCCCTGAGCCACTTCAAGACACCACTCACCCCAGCTGAGCCTGAGCCCTTGGGAGGTCGCCACCACGCGCCCCGAAAACACATTGGGGCGATCGAGCAGCCTGGCTACGGCTGGGCTGGCTGGCCGCCGAAACAGTGCTTCAGGCGCCCCCTGCTGCAAGGAGCGTCCCGCATGGAGGACACACAGGCGATCCGCCAGCGCGCTGGCTTCATTGAGATCATGGGTGACCAGCACGATAGGAATGCTGAGCCGCTCGCGCAGTTGCACCAGCTCGCGCTGCAAGCGCCGACGAGTGACCTGATCGACCGCCGAAAACGGCTCATCGAGCAGCAGCACCTTGGGCTCCCGAGCCAAGGCCCTGGCCAGCGCCACACGCTGGCGTTGGCCGCCGGACAGCTGCCGCGGCAAACGCCGCTCCAACCCCTCGAGATTGACCCTTTCCAGCCAGTCAGCGGCTCGACGTCGGCGCTCGCTGCGTGGCAGGTGCCCCATGGCGGTGGCAATGTTGTCCGCTGCATCAAGGTGAGGAAACAGGGCATAGTCCTGAAACACCATCCCCACTCGCCGTTGCTGGGGCGACCAGTCATGACCTTGATCCGCGGCGTACCATGTCTCCTGCCCGCAGCTGACCCTGCCACGGGCGGGAGCGTAGAGTCCGGCGATGGCTCTGAGCAGGGTCGATTTGCCGCTGCCCGAGGGACCTACCAGGGCCAGTAGCTCGCCCGGCCGGCAGTAGAATTCGGCATCCAGCGGAATCGGTCCGGGCTGGGACAGCTTGACCACCAGTCCTTCCCCTTGCTGGCCCGCCGGACGCTCAGCCAACGTCATCGCTCAGCCTGCCAGCGATGACGCGCAGACAGCCCATAGACCACTGCGATGGTAATGAACGAGATCGCCAACAGCAGCGCGGACATCCAGCCTGCGGCGGACTCATCGAAAGCCTGCACATGATCGTAGATAGAAATAGCCAAGGTACGCGTTTCCCCGTCGATCGCCCCACCCACCATCAGGATGACCCCGAATTCACCGAGAGTATGTGCAAAGGTCAGCGCCAGGGCCGACACCACCCCCGGCATCACCAGCGGCAGCTCGATGGACAGGAAGGTACGCCATGGCGATAGACCGCTGCACCAGGCGGCCTCCCTCAGATGATCCGGTAGCGCTTCGAAGGCGCGCTGGATGGGCTGCACGGCAAACGGAATATTGACGATCAGCGAGGCAAGCAGAATACCGCTGAAGGAGAAGTTCAAGCTGGTCCCGGTCAACCTCTGCCAAATGCCGCCCAGGGGAGCATCAGCACTGAAGGCCAGCATGAGATAGAACCCCATCACGGTAGGAGGCATGACCAGCGGCAACGCGACCAGTGACTCTGGCAGTACTTTCCAGCGAGTGCGGCTCTGCGCCAGGCGCCGCCCCAGCCAGAGCGCTGGAAGCAACAGCCCCGCACTGGTCAGCACGGCCAACTTGAGGGAAACGATCAGCGCCGGTGCATCCATGGGCCATCACCTACCATCAGCCGGTGAGCCGAACCCCTCGGCTTCAAGCACGGAGATGGCCTCAGCACTTTGCAGGAACTGATAGAACGCGGTAGCACCCGGCCCCGCTTCCTTGAGCAGCACCATGCGCTGCACGATGGGAGCGTGCCAGGAGGCGGGTATCAAGCGCCAACTGGCACGCTTGGCCAGTGCCGGCGCCTTGACCAGAGAGTAGGCGGCGAAGCCTCCTTGAGCCTCCGCCGAGAGCGCGAACTGGGCGGCCTGGGCGACGTTTTCTCCCATCAGTCGCAGCGGCTCGCTGGCGTCCCACAACCCCTCGCGAGTGAGTACCTGCTGTGCAGCCATGCCGTAGGGAGCATGGCGCGGATTGGCCATCGCAATACGCCGTACAGCGTCACCGCGTTCGCGCGCCTCGATGGCCTGGCGCACCCCCGCCAACGGCGCCTGTTCAGACGGCAGCGGGTGATCGGCGCGCTGCAGCCAGACCAGACGCCCATGGGCATACACCTGGCCTGGCTGCTCGGCGAACCCAGACTGCTCCAGCTCCAGCGCCCGGCGTTCGTCAGCCGACAGAAATAGTGAGAAGGGAGCCCCCTGCTCGATCTGGCGCTTGAGATTCCCGGAGGCGCCGTAGGTCACCACGACCTGCACAGGCTCTGCGGGATCGGCATCCGCCCTCTCGGCAAACCTCTCCACCAGTCGCGGCATGACGAATTGCAGAGATGACGCCGCAGCGACATTGACCCGCTCCGCCAGCGCAGGAGGGGCGAAGGCGCAGAGCAGCAAGGACAAGGCGGTCAGGATAGCGCGCATGGTGCAGAAGACTCACGTGGCAGTAGGGTCAAGCGATGACTCAGGCATCCCCGGCAAGTATCGACCTGAGATCGATGCGGCTGTCTCTCGGGCCGAGATCCAGCAACGACTGAAGGCTATCCAGGTGGAGCTCGACATCGCGGCGGCAGGCCTCGCCATCGCCCTCACGCAGATGGCTCAGCAGCCGCGTGTGATCGCCCTCCAGGTAGCAGCTGCCGACGCCCTGCCGCTTGTACAGGGCAATGACGATCGATGTCCGCAGGATCAGATCTGTCAGCATCGCCCCCAGTACCCGATTGGGAGAATGCTCCGCCAGCAGGTGATGAATCGCCAAGGAATGTTCGATCCGCGTCGGTTCGTCACTGGCAAGAAACGCCTCCCGCTCCCGGTCGATACGGTCCTCAAGCTGGACCAGCGCCGGAGCCTCCAGTGTGCCGGCGGTCAGCGCAGCCACCTCACCCTCGACCAATCGGCGCGCCGCAAAGGTCTGCCGCGTCTCGTCCACATCCGGCGCTCTGACTCGGGCCACTTGGTTGGGGCGCTGATCTACCACGTGTTCTGAGGCCAACCGCGTCAACGCCTTGCGCACCACCGAACGACTGACACCAAATACGTCGCCCAATGTCACCTCAGGCAGGCGGGTCCCCGGAGGCAGCCGTTGGGTCAACACCGCTCGGCGCACCTGGCGCACGATATCGCCATCACTGATCCGTCCACCGGACTTGATCTCGGCCATCACCTCTTGCTGCCAGGCGTTGCTCATTGCTGCCTACCCATTATCGCGGAAAGCTTGACCTTCTCATGTTTTCCCCTATTGCACCACAGAAGAGGCATGTCATGTATACACCGGAAGAGGCAGATCAGACGACAGCGCCCGGTCCATACGGACCGGGCGCCATCCTGACTCGACAATGATCTCGAGTATTACCTAGCAAGCGGCCATCAGCTGCTGACATGCCCCTCGTTGACGTCGAGAATCTTGAGGGTGTTGGTGCCACCATGAGCATTCATGTGGTCGCCGCGGGTCAGGATGACGTGGTCGCCAGGAGCCGCCACGCCATGCTTGACCAGCCGCTCGAGGGCTCGATCATTGAGCTCCGCTGCGGTCATGTCACTGGTATCGAAGGGCAGTGAAATGACGCCGCGATACAGCGCCATACGACGCTGGGCGATCGGGTTGTGCGCCAGACCGACGATGGGCAGACCTGAACGAATGCGCGAGGCGATCAACGGCGTGTAGCCGGTGGACGTCATGCAGGCAATCGCCGCCACTCCGGACAAGTGGTTGGCCGCATACATGGCAGACAGGGCGATGGTTTCATCGATCCGCTCGAAGCCTTCATGGATGCGGTGGCCGGATTCCTGAGCGATGCGCTCACGTTCAGCACCAAGACAGACACGGTGCATGGCCTCGATCGTCTCGACCGGATAGTCCCCTGCCGCCGTTTCGGCGGAGAGCATGACCGCATCGGTGGCATCCAGCACCGCGTTGGCCACGTCGAAGACCTCTGCGCGCGTCGGCAACGGCGACTCGATCATCGACTCCATCATCTGTGTCGCAGTGATCACGGCGCGGTTATGGCTACGCGCATGCTTGATGATGCGCTTCTGGGTGCCGATCAGCTTTTCGTCACCGATTTCCACCCCAAGGTCACCACGGGCCACCATGACCGCCTCGCTGGCCTCGATAATGCCGTCCAGGGTCTCGTCATTCGCCACCGCCTCGGCACGCTCAAGCTTGGCGACCAGCCCGATCTCGGCGCCGGCGTCACCCAACAGGCGACGCGCCTCGAGCATGTCCTCTGCGGTCCGTGGGAACGACACGGCCAGGTAATCCACGCCGATATCGATGGCCGTCTTGAGGTCCTGCTTGTCCTTGTCAGTAAGCGCCGGCGCCGACAGCCCGCCGCCCTGCTTGTTGATTCCCTTGTTGTTGGACAATTTGCCGCCCACGACAACCTGGGTGTGGATCTGGCTACCCTCGACACGCTGAACATCCAGCACGACGCGGCCATCGTCCAGTAGCAGGCGATCACCCGAAGCAACGTCCTCAGCCAGCTCCTTGTAATCGCAGCCAACCCGGGCAGCGTCGCCGGACTGAGCATCCAGCGCCACATCGATCACGAAGCTCGCACCCTCTTCCAGGGTGACGGCACCATCGGCGAAACGGGCGATGCGAATCTTGGGCCCCTGCAGATCGCCCAGTGCCGCGACACTGCGCCCAAGCTTATCGGCAATCGCTCTGACTTCCGTCAGTCGACGGCGGTGATCGTCGGCGCTGCCATGGGAAAAGTTGAGGCGAACCACGTCGACACCCGCTCGCAGCATCTCTTCCAGGACCCCCTCACGATCACTGGCGGGCCCGAGGGTGGCAACGATCTTGGTACGACGTACGGGGGTATGCGGGAATTGGCTCATGCTGTCCTCGACGGGTTCGAAAATGACGCAAGCAGGTCGGGCGGATCATCACAGAACGTGACGCGCGACCGAGTTCTGTAATTTTACTACAAGGAATATGTCAAAGCGACTACCGCCGCTGATAGGCCACTCCATCTCGTCAACCCTTTGTTGAAAATCAACAAATACTGACGACGGCCAGATCAAAAGGGGAGTGCAACGGCTCAGCGTCTGGGCTACCCCCTCTGGCAAAGGCACCATCCTGTAATTTAACTACAGATAAACCACCGACCAACGGCAAACCATCCATGTGCATGCCCTGTCAGAAGGCGTGTTCACGACAGTCTAACTAGCTCTGCGCGAGAGTCTCAAATCACGAAGGGGGCCCAGCCATTCACCTGGGGCTCTTCTGTAGGGCGATTCTATACAGCCAGGCATCGGTGGCTCCTCTATACAGCCAGGCATCGGTGGCTCCTCTATATCGCCAGGCCTCACACGTTCAGCTCTGGCATCCTCAGGCTGCCTGGAGTGAAGCGAGCCGGCAAGCCCCTCTGAATAGGCACTCAGGAGCACCAAAAAGGCCCACCGACAGGCACACAATGGAGGGGGACCCCGTCGGCGAGCAAGGGTCGCAGACGCGACCCAGCAGGCAATAGCGGTGCACGACTTGCCAGGAATGCGGTAGAACTCTCCAGGAGGTCCATGGATGCTGTAGAGATGTCCAGGTGCTTCCCCGGCAACGTCTTGAGTCAGCGTGGCGCTGCCCCAGGACGTATCGACAACGCCATCACCTGCTTGGCAGGGAGCAGTCACGCCCCTGTCATTTCCAAGCGTCAGCCGTGATACCACGGCCTCGGCTGACGCTATTGGCCAATGTCGTGACTCGCCAATGCCTCCAGGGCACGCACGATGCCAGCATGGTCCCACTCCGATCCGCCCAGCGCAGCACAGGATTGAAACAGCTGGGCGGCATTGGCGGTTCCTGGCAGGGCCAGGTTGAGGCCTCTGGCTCCTTCCAAGGCCAGGTTCAGATCTTTCTGATGCAAGCGGATGCGGAAACCGGGGTCAAATGTCCGGTCGATCATCCGCTGCCCATGCACGTCGAGAATCTTCGATTGCGCCAATCCGCCCAGCAGTGCTTCCCGCACCTTGCTGACGTCGGCACCTGCCTTGGAGGCGAACAACAGCCCTTCGGACACCGCCTCGATCGTCAGTGCCACCACGATCTGGTTGGCGACCTTGCAGGTCTGCCCAGCCCCGTGGCCGCCAATCCGCGTAATGGTCTTGCCCATAATCTCAAGTAGCGGCAGGGCTCTCTCGAAGCCCTCCTGGGTCGCCCCCACCATGATGGTCAGGGCGGCATTGATGGCACCTCCCTCGCCCCCGGACACCGGGGCATCGACGTACTCGCCGCCGGCCTCATGAATCCTGCGGGCAAATTCCTGGGTAGCCAGAGGGGCAATCGAACTCATGTCGATGACCAGCGTGCCTGGCTTGAGCCCGTGTACCACGCCCTGCTCCCCGAACAGCACCTCCTCGACGTCCGGGGTATCGGGCACCATGGTGATGATGACGTCACTGACCTGGGCCACGGCGTCAGGACTGTCGAGCTCCTGCATGCCCTTCTCGGCCAAGGCGGCAGCAAGCGTACCCCGCTTGACCGTGGTCAGTTCGTGTCCCGCGTCCAGCAGGTGCCCTGCCATGGGGCGTCCCATGATCCCCAACCCGATAAAACCGATCTTGCTCATTGTTATGCTCCTCGTGGTGCCTTGTAACTCTGTGGCGATCGCGACATCCGGCAACGTCGATGCTGCATGTCGCAATGCTGTGCTGACTGACGCGACGCCCTACTGGGCTCTGACGCTATCGAGCCAGCCAAGCCCCTCCTGGGTCGTAGTGGCTGGCTTGTACTCGCATCCGATCCAGCCGCGATAGCCGATGCGATCAAGGTGCTGGAACAGGAAGGGATAGTGGATTTCTCCTGTGCCCGGCTCGTGGCGCCCCGGATTGTCCGCCAGCTGCACGTGGGCAATACGTGACAGGTGACGCTCCATGGTCGGTGCCAGGTCCCCTTCCATGATCTGCATGTGGTAGATGTCGTACTGCAGCTTCAAGTTGTCGCTGGCGACTTCGTCGAACAGCGCCAACGCCTGCTCCGTGTGATGCAGGAAGAAGCCTGGAATATCGCGAGTATTGATAGGCTCGGCCAGCAGCAGAATGCCGGCTGTCTCGAGCCTGCCCGCGGCATAACGCAGATTGTCGACCAGGGTCCGCTGTGCCTGCGCCTGACTGACGCCCTCTGGCACGATGCCCGCCAGGCAGTTGACCTGGCGGCAGCCCAGGGCCGTCGCGTACTCAATCGCGGTGTCGACGCCGGCGCGAAACTCCTCGATGCGCTCCGGATGACAGGCAATCCCGCGCTCCCCCGCCTCCCAGTCGCCGGCCGGAAGGTTATGCAGCACCTGCACCAGGCCATGGGCCTGCAGTCGCTGCTTGATCTCCGCGGCGGAGTAGTCATAGGGGAAGAGGTACTCGACCCCTTGAAAACCCGCCTTCGCGGCTGCCTCGAATCGATCGAGGAAAGGCAACTCGGTAAACAGCATGCTCAGGTTGGCGGCAAACTTGGCCATGTGGTGCTCCTCTTGAACGTCAAGATGTTCTTTTGTGACCCGCGCCCAGCCAACAACTGGCGTGACGCGGCGTCGACACGTGGTTTCCGGTCAAGTGAAGGCGTGTCACGTCAAGGCAGCGATCGAGCTTGGCGCATCCTCGAGGTTCTCGGCCAAGGCTTCGAACTCATTGATGCCGGCAATATCTGTGCCCATCGCTATATTCGTGACGCGCTCAAGGATGATCTCGACAACGACCGGCACGCGGTGCTCCCGGGCCAGTTGGCGGGCGCGCTCCAGGGCTGGCCCGATCTCGTCAGGCGTGGTGACCCGCAGCGCCTTGCAGCCCAGCCCTTCCACCACGGTCACGTGGTCGACGCCGTATCCGTTGATCTCTTCGCAGTTGATGTTCTCGAACGACAGCTGGACGCAGTAGTCCATGTCAAAGCCGCGCTGAGCCTGGCGAATCAATCCCAGATAGGCGTTGTTCACCAGAACATGTACATAGGGCAGGTGGAACTGGGCACCTACTGCCAGCTCCTCGATCATGAACTGGAAATCATAGTCACCGGACAGCGCGACCACCTCGGCGTCAGGATCTGCCCGGCATACGCCCAAGGCTGCTGGAATCGTCCAGCCCAACGGACCTGCCTGACCGCAGTTGATCCAGTGACGAGGCTTGTAGACGTGCAAGAATTGAGCGCCAGCAATCTGCGACAGTCCGATGGTAGTGACGTACCGCGTGTCACGCCCGAACACCTTGTTCATTTCCTCGTAGACCCGCTGGGGCTTGACCGGCACATCATCGAAATGGGTCTTGCGCAGCATGGTCTGCTTGCGCTGCTGACAGGCCGCCACCCATCTGCTGCGCTCCTTCAGGCGGCCTTCCTTGGCCCAGTCCCGGGCAATCTCGATCATGGTCACGAGGGCCGCCTTGGCGTCGGACACGATGCCGTAGTCAGGGCCAAAGATACGGCCAATCTGAGTGGGCTCGATGTCGATATGGACGAAGGTTCGTCCCTCGGTGTAGGTCTCGAGATTACCGGTATGCCGGTTGGCCCAGCGATTGCCGAACCCCATGACAAAGTCCGACTCGAGCAGGGTCGCATTGCCATAACGGTGGGAGGTTTGCAGCCCCACCATGCCCGCCATCAAGGGATGATCGTCTGGCAGCACTCCCCACCCCATCAGGGTCGGAATGACCGGAATACCCAGCAATTCGGCCAAGGTCTGCAGCTCGCTAGCGGCATCAGCATTGATGACACCTCCCCCGGCCACCAACAGGGGGCGCTCGGCAGCATTGAGCATCTCCAGCGCCTTTTCACACTGGACACGACTGGCCCTCGGCTTGTAGGCCGGCAGGGGTTCATAGGTGTCAGGATCAAATTCGATCTCGGTGAGCTGCACATCGATCGGCAGATCGATCAGGACCGGCCCTGGGCGTGACGAACGCATCAACTGGAATGCCTGCTGGAACGCCCGCGGTACCTGGGCCGCCTCCCGAACCGTGACAGCCCACTTGGTGACGGGACCGGCAATGGCCTGGATATCTACCGCCTGAAAATCCTCTTTATGCAGCTTGGCGACAGGTGCCTGACCCGTGATGCAAAGAATGGGGATCGAGTCGGCAGACGCCGAATACAGCCCGGTGATCATGTCCGTGCCCGCAGGGCCCGACGTGCCGATGCAGACGCCGATATTGCCTGGCTGGGCCCGCGTGTAGCCCTCTGCCATATGCGAGGCACCTTCCACATGCCGTGCCAGCACATGATCGATGCCGCCCACCCGCCGCATCGCGGCGTAAAACGGGTTGATGGCCGCACCAGGAAGACCAAAAGCGACGTCAATTCCTTCCTTGAGCAATACGTGAACAGCAGCATCCGCAGCGGTCATGCGAGTCATGGAACACCTCCAGGCATCAAATTGTATACATTGTTGCGACGCAATAAAGGACAATTCTATTTTTGTGGAATTTCTTTCCATTATGTTTAGCAGGCCGACACCATCGCTGCAAATGTATTTGGAATTATTTTCCAAAAATCTTTCAGGAACGCACAAAACCGTAGAGGGAGTGGCGAGCCGGGACAGAAACATCACGTCATCACGGCCTACATGACCCTCGCGGAGGGAGGGAGGGAGGGAGGGAGAAGAAGGAGAAGAAGGAGAAGAGGGAGAAGAGGGAGAAGAGGGAGAAGAGGGAGAAGAGGGAGAAGAGGGAGAAGAGGGAGAAGAGGGAGAAGAGGGAGAAGAGGGAGAAGAGGGAGAAGAGGGAGAAGAGGGAGAACACGGAACGCATAGAGCAGTGTGCAATTGCAACCAGAGCCTGCTCGTAACAGCACATATGTGTAGAGCTGACGTCGCTATACTGACAGAAACTATGCAGGCTACTCCGGCCGCTGACGGAACATCAGGGACCCTCTGGGCCTGGGACAGACGCTGGCCTGCCCGAGTCATCACGCCGCTGCGGTCCAGACCAGACACGCTGCTCACCGTCGCTGGCGGTCTGGGCCAATGCATCGCGGCATGACCCACGGAGGCAGTTCCCGGACGATGCCCGACCTCCGCGACCTTGATGAGCGTTTTTCCAGCCTGGCAGCCCACCGGACGCTGCTGGCGATTCGCAATGCCTACCTGTCGATACTGCCTTATGTGATTGTCATGGCCGCGCTGACCGTCGCGGCCAACCTCTTCCATTTTGCCGGTATCGATTCCGGGATGGCCTATTACATCAGCCATCTGGCGCGCTATCTGGGAGAGCTGTTTCCCGAGGTCATCCTGCTGTCCCTGAGCTGGTCGCTCAACAGTCATCATCGGGTACGCGCCCCAGCCGTCATGCTGGTCTCCCTGCCGGTGTTCTGGATCCTTTGCGGTTGGGACCAACTGGGTACCGAGGCCGGTCCACAAAGCCGCAGTCTGGGCGCGACCATCGCCATCTATCCGACCCTGCTGTTGACGCACGTCATGTTCAAGCTATTTGGCCGGGACGGCAGTGACTCGAGCGCAGGCAAGGTCGTCATGAGTCAACTGATCACCTTCAACCTGCGCTATGTGTTGCCAGGTGTGCTGTGCGTACTACTGGCGATCCTTCTACGCCTTGCCTTCGTCACCCTCTCCGACCGCTTCGCCCCTGGCATTCATGCTGCACTCGTCGACCGCATTCCCTATGGGGTCGAGGTCATCCTGTTCGTGATGTTCCTGCAGGTGCTATCGCTGTTTGCGATCCATGGCTATGCCACCATGCTCGGCGTCTATGAGTACCTGCATCACAAGAGCGCGCTGCTCGGCCTGCCGTCTCCAGAGTTCTTCACCTTGTACGCCACCCCGGGCGGGGCAGGCTCGGTGTTCTGCCTCATGCTGGTCATGCTGGTGGTCAGTTCACGCCGGGAGTACAAGGCGCTGGCGCGAATATCGGCGCCGCTGACCCTGTTCAACATCAGCGAGACGCTGGTGTTCGGCATCCCCCTGGTGTTCAACCTGCGCATGGCGTGGGCGTTCATCGCCGTGCCCACCGTCAATGCCGTCATCGCTTACACCGCCATGGCAGCAGGCTGGGTGGAGCCACACCCCAATAGCGTCCACTGGGCGGTGCCTTACCTGATCTCCAGCTACCTGGCCTTCGATGGCTTGTACCTGCCGTCCATTCTCTTGCAACTGACCTGCATCGGCTGTGGCGTCGCCATCTATACGGTGGCATGGCGACGCTACGTGTATCGAGAGCACTCAAGTCAGGATGACTATCCCGTCTTTCCCTCGCGCAAGGCCAGTGACTCTGCCTTCGGCGACGACGCGCTGGATATCGTGCTGATGGAAGAAAATGTCAGCCGTTGGAGCCGCGTCAAGCAGGCCGACCGCACCTTGAAGTGGCTGAGCGAGGGAGAACTGGAGCTGGTCTTTCAACCTGTCGTTGACGCCTCAACGTCCCGCATCCGTCATGTCGAGGCGCTATTGCGTTACCGTGATGCCCAGGGAAGACTCCACGCCCCGCTGTTTCTCGACGTGCTACGCCATCATCCCGGCGTGATGGAGGGCATAGAGTGCTGGGTGATTCGCGAAGCCTGCCAGCATGCGCTGCGATGGCACGAACAACGGGTCAACAAGCGGCTGTTCATCAATGTGACGCCGCTGTTCTTTACCAGCGACAACGTCCGGCGCTGCTTCTATACGGCGCTCAACGAGGTCCCCGTCAATGCTCTGGGTATCGAAATCACGGAGCAGTCGCTACTGACGGACCTGCCCCAGACACTGTCCGATATCCACCTGTTTCAATCCATGGACGTGCAGTTCGCCCTGGACGACTTCGGCAGCGGTTACTCATCGTTCAACTATCTGAGTCAACTGACGGTCGATTTCGTCAAACTGGACAAGACCCTGATCGAGCACATCCATCATCCGCGCCAGGCCAGCATCGTGACGTCCATTTACCAGCTGTGCCAGACCCTCCGCCTCCAGGTCATCTGCGAAGGCGTGGACGATCAGCGCAAGCAGGCCTTTCTGGCGACATTAGGTGTCCCGCTGGTGCAGGGGTTTCTGCTGTACCGACCGATGGAAGCCGCCGCCATGGAGGCATTACTGCGGGAGGAGCATCACCGCGAAGGTCCGACAAGCTAGCCTTCGCGGCAACACCAGGACCCGACAACGAAGATCCGTGGACCAGGCCTCAGGACAGCACAGGCAGCTTCATGTGGCGATTGACGTCCTTGTACAGCAGGTAGCGGAAGGGGCCAGGCCCACCGGCATAACAGGCCTGTGGGCAGAACGCCCTCAGCCACATGTAGTCACCGGCTTCCACTTCGACCCACTGCTGATTGAGATGATAGACCGCCTTGCCCTCCAGCACGTAGAGACCGTGTTCCATGACGTGGGTCTCATCGAAGGGGATCACGCCTCCGGGCTGGAAGGTCACCACCGTCACGTGCATATCGTGGCGCATGTCCTCGGGATCAACGAAGCGCGTGGTCGCCCAGACCTCGTTGCAGTCAGGCATGACCGTCGGCGCGATGTCGTTCTCGTTGGTCACGATCGGCTCCGGCAGATCGATACCGTCAACCGCCTCATAGGCCTTGCGAATCCAGTGAAACCGCACCGCTTCCGTGCTGGAGTTGTGCAGCTGCCAATCACTGCCGGGGGGGATAAACGCATAGCCTCCAGGCGTCATCACGTGCCGCTGGCCAGCGAGGGTCAATTCAAGCTGGCCTTCCACCACGAACAGCACGCCTTCGGCCTGGGGATTGGACTCGGGGCGCTCACTGCCCCCGCCTGGCCCGACCTCCATGATGTACTGAGAAAACGTCTCAGCAAAGCCAGACAAGGGGCGTGAGAGCACCCACAGGCGAGTATTGTTCCAGTGCGGCAGCTTGCTGGTCACGATGTCGCGATACACCCCCTTGGGGATGACCGCAAAGGCCTCGGTAAACATCGCTCGGTCAGTGGTCATGACCTTCTGCCCGGGATGGCCGCCATGAGGCGCGTAGTAGTGTCGTGTGGGACGAGAGTCACTCATCTTGGTTTCCTTGTCAGTCCAGTGTCACGCGCAGGTCGAGGGGGAACTCGTCGCAGTTGTCGCCGTCCCCGCCGCGATCCACGACCAGAAACTCCCCTTCCCGGTCCAGCACCGACTGGATGGCATGCCAGGTACCTGCACGATAGTTCACACCCTGGCGACCGTCGGTCACGAACGCGCGCACCTGGTCAGCTTCAATGGCATCCCCTGGGGGAGCAACGACAATGATGAAACGCTCTTCGTGCAGCGGCATGAAGGCCTGGCTGCCCAGCGGATGACGCTCGAGAAAGCTCAGCGTCAGCGGCAGCTCGATCGGCTGGCTGACGAACAGGCTGATCATTGGCCGGGCGTTATCACCCAGCGTCTCGATCGCGACCAGGTCATGATGACGCTGGGTGCGCCCGGCATTGATCGGAAAAGACGATGACGTGCGTGCGTCGATGACATCGCCAAAGGGGGCAAAGGCCTCGGCCGTCAGCGGCCGCGCAATCAGTTCTAGCATGGGAATTCCTGGGTCTCGTGGCGGGCTTCAACGCCCGTGCAGCATGACGCTATCCGACGTCTTCAGCCAATCGGCGCGGGGGAAGGCGCCGGAAAATGCTCAGCCCAGTGGCGGGCGATGTCCACTCGGCGCGTCACCCACACCCGATCATGCGCCTCGATATGGTCAAGGAAGCGCTGCAACGCGCGGAACCGCCCGGGGCGACCGATCAAGCGGCAGTGCAGACCGACCGACAGCATCTTGGGTGACTCATCACCCTCGGCATAGAGGACATCAAAGGCGTCACGCAGGTAGGTGAAAAAGTGGTCAGCGGTGTTGAAGCCTTGCGGCGCCGCAAAGCGCATATCATTGCTGTCCAGAGTATAGGGCACCACGAGATGGGGGTGCTGCTGGCCCTGGCTGTCCGCTTCACAGGTCCAGAAAGGCAGATCATCACCGTAATAGTCGCTGTCGTACAGAAAGCCACCTTCGTCCAGCACCAAGCGACGAGTGTTGGGGCTATCACGCCCGGTGTACCAGCCTAGCGGGCGTTCGCCGTAAAGCCGCTCGAAGATCTCGATGGCCTTGCGCATATGTTCCCGCTCCACCTTCTCGGACACCTGCTGATAATGAATCCAGCGATAGCCGTGACAGGCAATCTCATGGCCCAGTTCCTTGAAGGCCAACGCCAGCTCAGGGTGACGCTCAAGCGCCATGGCGACCCCGAACACCGTCAGCGGCATGCCGCGGCGCTCGAACTCTCTCAGAACCCGCCACACGCCTGCCCGGGAGCCATATTCGTAGATCGACTCCATGCTCAAGTGACGGTCTGGGTAGCTGTCGGCACCAATGATCTCAGACAGGAACTGCTCGGATCCCGCATCACCGTGCAATACGCAGTTCTCCCCACCCTCTTCGTAATTGAGCACAAACTGAACGGCAATCTTCGCCCTGCCTGGCCAGTTGGCATGGGGCGGCGTGCGGCCATAGCCGACAAGATCCCTGGGATAGGCGGTTGTTGTCATGATGTCTTCTCCTGAAAGCCAGTGGGCGCATCCAGCGCTTGCTCGGGCTGATCGGTCCAGCGGACATAGGGCCAGGGGCCAGGGGCAAGGCGCAAGGGGCACAGCGCTTCGACACAGTGTTTCGACCTGGCGCGCAGACCTGACGCATAGACCTAGCGCTTAACACACAGGGGCGTCATGTCACCGATATGGCGCACTGCCGCCCGGCACTCCCGGCCGCGCCTCATTATGTATACAAAAGAAAGATAGACTGTACTCAAGCCACGAGCAACCACTCTATCGTCGAAGATATCGTCGAAGATCGGACTCGCTCTTCGTCAACAACGCGGCTCCAGTCGGGTCTTCCATCCCGGTCTTCAGACCCATACTTCAAGCCGCCCTCCAGCACCGCTCTCAGGCATTGTCCTAAGTGCTTGAACCGAGGGGCCAGCCGACGCGACCTGAGATTGCCGCCCCGTGTGAACGCTGCGTCCAGCGGCCCTCGACCAGGCTGCGCCACCAATTGTATACACTTTCCCAACATTCTCGTCCTCACATACTAACAAAGATCGTCATCAATATGCCGTAACGACGGAGCGAGATCGGTGGTCGCGCCATAAAAAATCTCTTAAGCATTGTTTTTTAACGTAATTTAAAACCAGGCATTGCCTGGCATCTTTCGACTTGATACGTATTCGATGTAGCACTATTTTGTGTACAAAGAGATATCGATTCGTTCACGAAGGTAGCGAGCATGCACGTACACCTGATCAACCCCAATACCACTGATGCGATGACAGAGACCATCCGTCTCGCCGCTACGGACATCGCCGGCCCCGCGACTCGCGTGACTGCCTCGCAGCCCGCCAGTGGGCCTGTCTCCATTGAAGGTCACTTTGACGAGGCCATCAGCGCTGTCGGGGTTGTCGAAGAGGTCCTGAGAATGGATCGTGAGACCCAGGTCGATGCCTACGTGGTGGCGTGCTTCGGTGATCCTGGGCTGCTGGCCGCTCGCGAAGCGACTCGGGCGCCAGTCATCGGCATCGCAGAAGCGGCCTTTCATATGGCAAGCCTGATCAGCACTCGCTTCTCGGTGGTCACCACCCTGCCACGCACGGTGATCATCGCCGAACACCTGCTGGACCAGTACGGCTTCCGCCACCAGTGTCGGCGTGTCCGTGCGGCCGATATCCCGGTGCTGGATCTTGAACAGGACGGCGATCGCGCCCTTGCCAGGATTATCGAAGAAGGGCGCCGCGCCAAGCAGGAGGATGGCATCGGCGCCATCGTTCTCGGCTGCGGCGGCATGGCAGATCTGACCGACACCATCAGCCGAGAGGTCGGCCTGCCGGTGGTTGAAGGGGTGACGTCAGCGGTCAAGCTGGCAGAGGCATTGGTCGGGCTGGGACTTGCTACCAGCAAGACCGGTGACCTGGCGTTCCCCCGGCCCAAGCCCTTCGTCGGCCACTATCAGCACCTGTCACACCTCACATTTACTCAGGAATAGCATAGGCACCAGCCACCTGCTTCCCGCCAGGCCCTTACCGCTCCGGGCCCTGCCTGCGGTCAATAATAATCCACAATAAGCGAGGTCCTCGATGACCACTTCCACCTCTCGGCCGGACGCCCCCCAAGGCATCGCCCCGGCCGCCACCAAAAGCCTCGGCGATGAATCTCTTGCGCCTCAGAAAACTCGCATCATGGGGCGCACCTCCTACCTGCTGGCCTGGTTCGGGGGCTGTGTCTCCATTGGTACCTTTACCATGGGGTCCAGTGTCGTCGGCACGCTCAACCTGATCCAGGCCACGGTAGCGATTGCCATCGGCTGCTTTATCATCGGTATCGCCCTTGCCCTGAACGGTGCCGCTGGATACAAGTACGGCATTCCCTTCATGGTCCAGGCGCGCAGCGCCTTCGGCTTTCAGGGCACCCGCTTACCCGGCTTGGTGCGAGCCGTTCCGGCGATTGTCTGGTACGGCTTCCAGAGCTGGATTGGGGCCGGCGCACTGAATCTGGTGTCTGCCACCCTGTTCGGCTATGACAACCTGATCGTGTTCTTCATCGCTTTCCAGTTTGTGCAGATCGGCCTTTCGGTGCTGGGCTTTCAGGGCATCAAGTGGCTTGAGAACGTGGGCAGCGCCTTCATCCTGGCGTCGCTGGTGTACATGTTCTACAGCACCGTGGCCCGGTACGGTGACACGCTGTCGGCCAATCTGGTCACCATGGAGGGCTCATGGGGCCTGCCCTTCTGGGGGGCTACCATGCTGTTTCTGGGCATCTACTCGACCATGATGCTCAACGTCAGCGATTACTCACGAGAGCACGTCGAAGGCTCGGGTCCCGGCCTGCTGACGACCCTCTACGCCATGTCGATACTGCCCTGCACGCTGTTCATGGGCCTGATTGGCTTCATGGTGTCCGAGGCGACCGGCGTGGCCGATCCGATACGCGTGTTTGCCAACGCCGTCGACAACACCCCTCTGCTGATGACCACCCTGCTGTTCATCGCCTTCGCTCAGGTGACCACCAATGTCCTCAACAATGTGGTACCGCCAACCTACGTGCTGATGGACACCTTCAAGCTGAGTTACCGCAAGGCCTCGGTCGTCGTTGGTCTATTGGCGTTCGCCACCTTCCCCTGGGAGTTGGTCAAGGATGAGTCAGCTGCTGGCCTGCAGGTGTTCGTACAGACCTATTCCGCCTTTCTCGGCCCCATCTTTGCCGTACTGGTGGTGGACTACTACCTGATTCGCCGGCGCACCCTGGACCTGGACAAGCTCTACGATCCGAATGGCCCCTACCGTGGCGTCAATCTGGCGGCCTTCATTGCCACCGCCGTAGGCGTCGTGGCGGCCTTCAGCTTCTCCACCATTTCCTGGTACGCCAGTCTGATTCCCGCGGGCCTCACCTATCTGCTGTTGATGCGCTACTGGCAAGGTTGCCAGCGCTTCAACCAGTAAGCGTACTGCAACGGCGAGGTGACTGACCTCGCCTTGCCTTTTCCGGCTGACAGCAACGCATCATGACATCCGCCTGACGCTATCCAACAACAAGAGTGATCCCCATGGCCGATTCCGACCTGACCCTCGATACCACGAGGGTCGACCCGAGCCTCTACAACCACGACCTGGCCCCGCTCCCCCACTCACGGCGCAGCTGGGGAGCCTTCGAAATCTTCAATGTCTGGTCCAACGATATTCAAAGCCTGTTTGGCTACACCCTGGCAGCCTCGTTGTTTCTGTCCTACAACCTCAGCGGCTGGGCGGTGATGGCAGCGATCATGCTGGCCGGCTTGATCGTGATGTTTCTGGTCAACCTGACCGGTGCCCCGAGCGTTCGCTACGGCATCCCCTTCCCGGTCATGGTCCGCGCCAGCCTCGGGGTTAGAGGTTCCAACCTGCCGGCTCTGCTGCGCGCCATCGTCGGTATTTTCTGGTATGGCGTGCAGACCTACTTTGCCTCCACCGCCGTCACGCTGATGATTACCGCCCTTATCGGCACGGATGGAGGGGAAGGCGTGCTTGGCCTGTCACCCGTCGCCTGGCTGTCGTTTGTGCTGGTGTGGCTGTTCCAGATCGCCATCTTCTGGTCCGGCATCGAGCGCATCAAGCACTTCCTGAACTGGGCAGGCCCGCTGGTCTACGTGGTCATGGTCGTGCTGATGCTGATTGTCTGGTGGCAAGCCGGCAGCGAGCTGCTGCCTGCCGTCGGGAGCATCTTCTCGACCAGCGGCGAGGATAGCGGAGGCCTATCTGCCTTTGCTGCCGTGGTCGGGACCATGGTCGCCTACTTTGCCGCCGTCGTGATCAACTTCGGGGATTTCACCCGCTTCGTACAAAGCGAGCGCCAGATGAAGCTGGGCAACCTGCTGGGCCTGCCCTTGAACGTGGCCTTCTTTTCCTTCATCGCGCTGATCATCACCGCCGGCACCCTGGTACTGTTCGGCGAGGCGCTGACCAACCCCACCGATATCGTCGATCGTGTCGATGCCTTGCCCCTGACGCTGCTGGCCGCCGTCACGTTTTTCGCCGCTACCGTCGGCATCAACCTGGTGGCCAATTTCATCCCCCCTGCCTATGACCTGGCGAACCTATTCCCGCGGCATATCAGCTTCAAGGTCGGCGGCCTGATCACTGCCTGCGTCGCCTTTTTTGTCGGCGCACTGTGGGTCTCGGTCATCAGCCAAATTGGCGTGCCGGGCTTCGTCAACGCGCTAGGCGCCATCGTCGCGCCCTTCTACGGCATCATCGTTGTCGACTTCTATCTGATCAAAGGCGGCAAGCTCGATGTGCAGGCACTGTTTTCCGCCAAGCAGGGCGATGCCTATACCTACACCAACGGTTGGAACCTGCGGGCCGTGGCCGCCTTCGCATTGGCCGCGGTGTTTTCTCTGGCGACGGTGATCGTTCCTGCCCTGCAAGGACTTGCAGGTTTTGGCTGGATGATGGGCGCCGCCCTCGGGGGCGTGCTGTATTTTGCCCTGATGCACCAGTACCGGGTCCCGCAACCGGCTCACTAGGCGACCAAGACGATGACACCATGCCCTTCCCGGCCTGGCCCGGGGAGGGCCTGCTGTGCACGTACTTCCTCCTCCCCAAAGACGTAAGCTCCTGCCTACTATCTCTACCCGCACGACCAACCCCTTCCCCAGCCTGCACGACAAAGCACACAACGCAGCCAAGATGACATCTCGCTGTCATCGCCTC
Source organism: Halomonas litopenaei (assembly GCF_017303055.1). GTDB lineage: Bacteria > Pseudomonadota > Gammaproteobacteria > Pseudomonadales > Halomonadaceae > Halomonas > Halomonas litopenaei_A. The sequence goes on from NZ_JAEKJT010000003.1 coordinate 186,436, forward strand.
TGCCCATTGTCATCCTCACGCCCTGCCGTCCCACGAGCAAGGCATGCCCACCTCAGAGGATGCACAATGACCACCCCTTCCCCCTCGCTATCGGTTCCTGCGGGGCTTCGCCCATCAGGGCTGAGCCTGGCCTTTGCGGTACTTCTCTTCGCTACCGTCGGCTACTTTCTGTTCTGGGGCTTCGGCTACACCCAGGGCCACTTTCCGCTGGTATTCACCCTGGCCACCCTGTTCGGGGTGTTCATGGCCTTCAATATCGGCGGCAATGATGTGGCCAATTCCTTCGGCACCAGCGTCGGCGCAGGAACCTTGTCGATCAAGCAGGCCTTGCTGGTGGCGGCGGTGTTCGAGGTCAGCGGTGCGGTCATCGCAGGCGGAGAGGTCACCGATACGATCCGCAAGGGCATCGTCGATCTGTCGGGCATGACGGTCGCGCCGATGGACTTCATCTTCATCATGATGTCGGCACTGGTAGCCGCCGCCCTGTGGCTACTGTTTGCCAGCAAGAAAGGCTATCCGGTCTCCACCACCCATTCGATCATCGGTGCCATTGTGGGCTCGTCCATCGTGCTCGGAACCATGACCCCAGGGGTCGACAGCCTTGGCCTGGTGCAGTGGGGCAAGATCTGGCAGATCGCTATCTCCTGGGTGCTGTCACCGGTGCTGGGGGGACTGATGTCATATGCGCTGTTCAGCATGATCAGGAAACACATCCTCAACTATAACGATGAGGCGGAGCAGCGTCTGAAGGCGATCAAGCGCGAGAAATACGAGAATGATCGTCGCCATAAGGAGGCCTTCGAGCGCCTGTCAGAGATCCAGAAGATTTCCTATACCCATGCCATGACCCGGGACGTTCAGGTCTACCATGACCAGGACTACCAGGATGATGAGCGTGCCGAATTCGAGTCAGACTACTTCAAGGAGCTCAAGCGGATCGAGCGCCAGCGCGAGGATATCGATGCCCATCGTGCCCTGCAGAACTGGGTGCCCCTGGTCGCCGCCGGCGGAGCCATGATCATCTCGGCCATGCTGCTGTTCAAGGGCTTCAAGCATCTCGACCTGGGACTGACGACGCTTAATAACTACCTGATCATGGGCATGATCGGTGCCGTGGTATGGATGGCCACGTTTATCTTTGCCGAGACGCTCAAGGGCACCTCGCTGTCCCGCTCGACCTTCCTGATGTTCAGCTGGATGCAGGTCTTTACCGCGGCGGGGTTTGCCTTTAGCCATGGCTCCAACGATATCGCCAATGCCATCGGCCCCTTCGCCGCCATCCTTGACGTACTGCGTACTGGCGCCATTGGCGCCGAAGCGACCATCCCTCCGATCGCCATGATCACCTTCGGGGTCGCCCTTATCGTCGGTCTCTGGTTTATCGGCAAGGAGGTGATCCAGACCGTCGGACACAATCTGACCGCCATGCATCCGGCATCCGGGTTTGCGGCAGAGCTGGCGGCGGCAGGCGTCGTGATGCTGGCTTCCATCATGGGCCTGCCGGTGTCCAGTACACACATCCTGATCGGCGCGGTGCTGGGCATTGGCCTGGTCAACCATCAGACCAACTGGCAGCTGATGAAACCCATCGGCCTGGCCTGGGTCATCACGCTACCGGCAGCAGGCCTGATCAGCGCCATCGCCTTCGTGACGCTGCGTACCCTGTTCGGCTAAACCTGTCGGCCTTTCCCAGCGGGCCACGATAGGCTGCAGGACACAATAGGTTGCAGGCCCAGCGCGAGGCGATGCGTTGGCGCTCTACAGAGTTCGATCCCGCGCTACCAACGAAAAGCCCCGAACCATCTGCTGATGATTCGGGGCTTTTTGGGGTGTTGTGGCGCTATGTTGGGGCGTCGCTTGGCGGTGTCAGCGGGAAAAGATCTCGAACAGGTTGGGTGCTTCGTTCTCTTCTTCGACGATGGACAGGGACGCTTCGATGGCTTTCAGGTGCCGACCCATAAATGCTGCGGCGCGCTCAGCCTTGCCCTCGGCCAGGAAATTGATGAGGTCCTGATGGTCATGGGACTCACAGCCCAGGTGACCGGTGTTACCGTACACCGCCAGAATCAGGGAGCTGCGAGAACACAGACGCTCAACGAAGTCGGCCAGTGTCCGATTGCCGGACAGCCTGGCCAGATAGGTATGAAAATCCGCCGACAGCCTGATGGCCACGCTTTGCTGCCCAGTGCGCAGTGCATCGCGTTCACGTCGCGCCATCTCACGCAGCGTGTCGATATCAGCGCTGGTAATCCTTCTCGCAATGTCGGGCATCAGCCCGCACTCCACCATCTGGCGCGCATCGAACACGTCCTTGGCCTCGTCAGCGGTAGGACGCGTCACGCTGGCGCCGCGACGTGGCGTCAGGGTCACCAGCTCCTCCAGCGCAAGACGTTGGAGGATCTTGCGGATGCCGGTTCGGCTGACACCGAACACGTCCGACAGGGCATCCTCGCGCAGGCGGGCTCCCGGCTTCAGCCGGTGCTCGATGATGGCATCACTGATGGACCGATGAATCGCTTCATGTCGCTCGGCGCCATCACCGTTCTTGCCCTGGCGCGGCGACGACGTGGCAGATGGCGACGCTTTTACGCGCTGATTCATCAGCATAGCCCTCAGAGTCAGTATGTCGTTATTGTATACGACATACGCCATCAACAAGAACCATCACCACCCGCTTGCTCTCCACGCTTGCCCCCGCACGGTGTCACTCTCCCCAGTTGGCGATCAAGGTACGTTCGTCGTCGGTCATTTGCGTCAGATTCCCGAGTGGCATGTAGCCACTGGCGACCACTTGTTGAATCTGTGCCTTGTGTTGTTGGGTCTGAGCCTCAGTGTCCAGCGCGACACCCAAGGGAGGAGCAGAGAACCCGGGATGAGAAGGTTGGGCCGCGTGACAACTGACGCAGCGCTCCTCCATGACCGCATGCACTCGTGCCAGAGGCGTCGCCCCTCCGTCGCTTGACGCCACCACTGAGCTGTCAGAGGAGGAAGAGGAGGCCACCGAACCACTTGCCAGCCACGGACTTCCCACTGCGAAGGCCAGCAGGATCAGCGCCACGCCAATGATCGGATAGCCAGGCTTGTGCTGACCACTATGCATCAACACAAAATACTGACGAATCAATGCCCCGCCAAAGATCAGCAGAGCCATGATTACCCAGGCCCAGTCGTTGCTGTAGGCAAAGGAATAGTGGTTGCTGATCATCAACAGCACCACCGGCAACGTAAAGTAAGTGTTGTGGACCGAGCGCTGCTTGCCGCGCTTGCCGTCAAGCGGGTTCGGTGCCTCACCGGCCTTCATCGCTTTGACCATGCGGCGCTGGCCAGGGATGATCCAGAAGAAGACGTTGGCAGACATGGCCGTCGCCATGACGGCACCGGTCAGCAGAAATGCCGCGCGCCCCGCAAAGATATGCACGCTAAGGTAGGCCACAACCACCATCATGACGGCCACCCCCACACTCAAGAGACCATCCCGCTCCATATTGGGGCTGACACGCTTGCACATCTCGTTGTAGACCACCCAGCCACCCAGCAGGAACAGCAATGCCACGATATTGGCCTGCCACCCCGTCATGTTGGCCGCCCACTGCCATGGGCTGTTGGGGTTGACCAGATAGAAGCCGGGATTCGCCATATACAAAATGACAAACAGGGCAAAGCCTGACAGCCACGTCGTGTACGCCTTCCAGAACGACCAGTGGAGATCATCCGGCAATTTCGCCGGAGCCGTCGCATACTTCTGGTTGTGGTAGAAACCGCCACCGTGGACGGCCCACATCTCGCCAAACACGCCCTTGCTGCGATCTTCCTCCGCCTTGGGGGTCTTCAACGAGTTGTCGAGCATGACGAAATAGATGGACTCACCGATCCAGGCAACGGCGGCAATGACATGGAGCCAGCGCAGCATGAAGTTGCTCACGTCCAACAGATAAGATGACATAGTCCTAATCCCGGCTGTTTATTATTGGAAAGCAGAGGGCTGCCCGAGTGCAGACACGTCGCGGCCCCTGGGCGAAGCGCTGCATACATCAACCGAGCAAAACAATGCGCTCGGCGCCAGCAGCTCGGTCCCCGAAGCCTCTATTCCAATGAGGTGTTCAAGCGGCGCGCAACGCAGCCATTCGCCCCGGCGAGCATGTATGCAGTGCGTTCTCAGCTGCCCCGGTAGGTGGAGTAGCTATAGGGCGAGAGCAGCAACGGTACATGGTAGTGCTCAGTGGCATCGGCAACCCCGAAACGCAACGGAATCCGATCGAGGAAACGAGGCTCGCGAGCCTCGATGCCTTGAGCGCGCAGATAGTCGCCTGCGTGGAATACCAGCTCGTATTCCCCTTCGATGAGGTCACTGCCCTCTAGAATCGGATGATCACAACGTCCGTCGTCGTTGGTGATCACATCACCCAAATGTACGCGACGGTCTCCTTCAAGGCGGAAGAGCTCGATACGAATTCCTTGGCCAGGGCGGCCAAGCGCTGTGTCCAGTACATGCGTCGTCAGGCGTCCCATCATGATCCTCACTTATGGTGGTCAGTCTTTAGGTAAACCGTCATCAGGTGGTCAGTCACGTTGGCCGCACCGATCAAGCAAGCGCAGGCCAGGACGTCAACCGGCAAGACGAAGAGACCGATATCATGGTAAACATCATTGATCGAATGTAGAGTACATTTCAAACAATTTTTTGTATACAGTTTGAAAAAGCGAAGTCGCAGCGAGATCGCCGCCTCGTCTTCAGCCGCCCATCACCGGTAGCCGAGCCGACGAACCACCCCGCTATCCTCAGATCACAGGAGCCAGCGAATGCCCACCCTCAGCGAACGTCCCAGCCAGATGGACCAACAGCGTTTTGTCGATACTTACGGAGACGTCTTCGAGCACTCACCTTGGGTGGCGGAACGCGCCTTTGCTCGGGGGCTCGCCACCAAGCACGATGACCCGGCGCAGCTAGCCCACCTCATGGGCGAGGTGCTGCTGGAGGCATCACCCGAGGAACAATTGCAGGTCATTCGCGCTCACCCCGACCTGGCGGGCAAGGCTGCCGCCGCGGGCGAGCTGACAGACGATTCCACCCGCGAACAAGCGGGAGCAGGCCTGGACCAGTGCACCCCAGAAGAACTCGCCCGATTCACCCGACTCAATGATGCCTACAAGGCACGCTTTGGCTTTCCCTTCATCATGGCGGTCAAGGGCGGCAATCGTCATACCATCCTGGCAGCCTTTGAGCAGCGACTGGACAACAGCGCCGAGCAGGAGCGCCACGAGGCCGTCATTCAAATCAACCGTATCGCTCGCTTTCGGTTGGAGGCACGAGCTCAATAGGCGTAAAAGCGGCCGTACCGGCACCGCCTGGCGATACGGGCCTCTATTGATTCAGACCTGCGATTCAGGCCTGCGTACAGCACATGGCTCGGACCGGAAAAATAGCCCGCAAAATAGCCCGCAACATAGCCCGCAACATAGCTGGGCAGATTCGCTCTGTCTGCAGCCAGGGGAGCCAGACAGAAAACGGCCCGTCGTCCTTACGACGGGCCGTCTGTCGTCCTGTGGCTCTGCCAAGCAGCAGCACGCTGTCTCGGGAGGCGACTGCGTCGTCAGCGCATTGCCGACCAGGCCATCTTCACGCCGCTCATTCTGATCAGCGCTCCGGGCTTGATCGGATCCGATGGGGCGATCAGCGCTGCGCAGCTGGCGGTATCCGATGCCTTGTCACGGCTATTCAAGACTCGTCCTTGGGTACATCCAGAGCCTGGCGGGCGACCGTCTGGCACTTTTCCTGATATTCCTTGCTCAGCGTAAACAGCTCTTCGCCTTCCACTCTCAAGGTCTCACCAATGGCTGACAGCGTTTCCTGCTGTGCCTGACTGGCATTGCGAAGACTCTCAGCATCGCTGACCTCGCACCAGGTACGCGCCTGAGCGATGCCGGCCTTGACCGCCGAGTCGATGGCCTTGAAGCGCACATCGAGCATTTTCTGTGAATACTCCAGTGTCAGCAGGCTGCTTTCGCGCCAGGGGGTGAATAGCGTGTCCATGGAGGGAATCATCTTGTCGATGGACGGCATGGCCTTGTTGTTGCTCATTTCTGTGTCTCCCTAGGAAGTCAGCCAGCACGCCAGAACATCGGTCAGGGCGACTCATGACTCACGCTTGCGTCCGCCCAGCCAGACAAGTGCTGCCTGTGATACATCGCGTCTTCAAACGAGCACAATTTAGTCTCGCCACATGAAGATTAGAACGCCCCATGCTGCGCCGCAACATCATATAAGACATATACGCGGGCGCCGCCCCCCTTCGGGGCCGAGGCAGTCAGCTATGGCAGCGGCACTCAGCATCACATCGAGAGCCAGCCTCATCTGACCATAGCAAGAGGAAAGTGACGCACCGGTGACAATCCGTTATCCGAGGGCTGGCGGCCTGTATTCGTACACTTTGTAAGAAAAGACGACATCGCGTGCTCCGTTACTATCGCGATGAAAAGCGGTGAAGCTACAGGGGTGGAGAAACACCCGAGACAGAACAAAAGACACAAGAAAACAGAAGAGTAAGACAGGCTTGCACAGTGGAAGGGAAAAACGGCAGGGAAAAAGAGCCTGAACCGGTACAAACGAAACCGTGAGGTCCTAGGGATAGGCGGCGAACAGCAGACGTATCAAGGTCTACGTCCGCCGCGTTTTACATCAGAGCTCTTCACATCAGAGCTCAGGGCCGATATGCGCCCTCGATATCAGTGATACGCACGGCCTTGCGTCCCATGCCATCGTTGACGTCCAGCATGCGTTCCAGCCAGGCGTAAACCGGATCCGCATTGGAGACCAGGTCCGCGGTCGAGACAGTGCGGGCCCACATGAAATTCGCAAAGAGCAGGTAGTCGGCGCCAGCCGGGGCATCGCCATCCACGAAATCGCTGCCAGAGAGCTGGCCCCGCAGTGGTTCCAGGGCGGAATCCAGCTGGCTCAAGCCCTTCGCCGGCGAATGGAACTGCTCAAGCGTCATGCCCAGGCGCTTTTCCCGGGTACTGCGAAAATAGTCGCGATCCTTGGGGTGAATCGCATTCATCAGATCCATCACGATGGTGCGCAGAATCGGCAGCTGCAGGGACCGTTCGCTGTAATGCTTGAAAAAGCGTGCTCGCGCCTGGCCCATCGAGTCGCCCAGCAAGGAAGGTGCCTCAGGGTAGGCACGATCAAGGTACTGCATGATCTCGAAGCTGTCGGTGATGACGTTATCGCCGTCCACCATCACTGGCACCTTGTCGTGATGGGAGAACTCAAGCGCCTCCTTCTCGGTGAAACACCAGGGGCGCGTCTCCAGCTCAAGGCCCTTATGCGCTACCGCAAGCTTGGCCCGCCAGCAAAACGGAGAGAAGCGCAGCGCCTCATCGATGCCACACAGGTCATACATCACCAGAGCCATGCCAAATACCCCATTTCAACAAAGTGTCCGCTGATAGTGCCATCCCCCACCACCGTCGCCAACGCTTGCGATGCAGGAATATCGACATTTTGCTGTCCATTAGTCTAACAATCTTGCCCGTTCGACAGCGGGAACAGGCTGAGCTGAAGACTCTAAACTATTGTAAATAAATGCTTAACTCGTTAAATCCAAAAACAACTCAGCATTCTCATTTTGGTCTGACCAATATCCCAGAGCTAGATCAACGTCGTGAGTCAGCTTATCGTGCCGCCTTGTCCGAACCTTAGGTCGAGATGCGACCGGCACGTCATACAACGGCAATTACAAACAAGGACACGACAAGAGACCCCAACACCATGACCGATACCTCCCTAGCGTTGATCGCCTTCATACCGCTCGTCCTGGCAGGCATTCTGCTGATTGGACTGCGCATGGCTGCCAAGATCGCCATGCCTATCGTCTTCGTGGTCACCGCATTGATCGCTCTGCTGGCCTGGGACATGACCTTTACCCGGGTCATGGCTTCCACCCTGCAGGGGTTGATCCTGACCGTAGCGATCCTGTGGATCATCTTTGGCGCCATCTTGTTGCTCAATACGCTGAAGCACTCGGGTGGCATTGCCGCCATCCGCAACGGTTTTTCCGGCATCAGCCCTGACCGCAGGGTCCAGGCCATCATCGTGGCCTGGCTGTTTGGCTGCTTTATCGAAGGTGCCTCGGGTTTTGGCACTCCAGCAGCGGTCGCCGCCCCACTGATGGTCGCCCTGGGCTTCCCGGCACTTGCCGCGGTCGTCGTCGGCATGATGATCCAGTCCACACCGGTGTCCTTCGGTGCTGTCGGCACCCCGATCGTGGTGGGCGTGGCCGGAGGCCTGGACAAGGCAGGCATCACTGCCTCGCTGGAGGCTGGCGGTGCCACCTGGCTGGAGTACTTCCGTTTGATCGCCGGTGAAGTGGCGCTGGTCCATGCCGTGGTGGGCATCCTGATGCCGCTGTTCATGGTCAGCGTGATGGTGCGCTTCTTCGGCGCCAACCGTTCGTGGAAGGAAGGCCTGGCCATTGCGCCTTTTGCCATCTTCGCCGGCGTTGCCTTCGTCGTGCCCTACGCCCTGGCGGGTGTCTTCCTGGGACCAGAGTTTCCTTCGATGATCGGCGCCATGGTGGGTCTGGCCATCGTCGTGCCTGCCGCCCGCCGCGGCTTCCTGATGCCCAAGGAGAACTGGGACTTTCCCGACGCGGACAGCTGGCCCAAGCACTGGATCGGCAAGCTCAGCATCAAGGCTGATGATGTCGTGGGCCGAGCGCCGATGAGCACCTTCATGGGCTGGCTACCTTACGTACTGCTGGCGGTGCTGCTGGTACTGTCGCGTACGGTAGATCCGTTCAAGCAGGCCCTGACCTCCATCAGCGTCGGCTTCAGCGATATTCTGGGCGAAGCTGGCATCTCCGGCAGCCTGCAGCCGCTGTACCTGCCGGGGGGCATCCTGTTGATGGTGGTCCTGTTGACCGCCCTGCTGCATCGCATGAACGGCAGCCAGCTCAAGGCGGCCTTCGGGGAATCCACCCGCACCTTGCTGGGAGCAGGTTTCGTGCTGGTATTCACCATTCCGATGGTGCGTATTCTCATCAACTCAGGCGTCAACGGCGCGGATCTGGCCTCCATGCCCGTCGCCATGGCCACCGCCGTGGCTGATGGTGTGGGCGGCATCTATCCACTGTTCGCACCGGCCGTCGGTGCCCTTGGCGCCTTTATTGCCGGCTCCAACACCGTCTCCAACCTGATGCTGGCCGACTTCCAGTTCAACGTGGCCCAACAGCTCGGTGTCTCCACTGCGCTTATGGTCGCGCTGCAGGCTGTGGGTGCCGCTGCCGGTAACATGATCGCCATCCACAACGTGGTCGCAGCCTCTGCAACGGTGGGCTTGCTGGGCCGTGAAGGCATCACGATTCGCAAGACCATTCTGCCGACGATCTACTATGTACTCGCGGCAGGTCTGATCGGGCTCGTGGCCATGCAAGTGGTCGGGATCAGTGATCCATTGATGGGACTTGCCGGGTAATCCCGTCACGCTCTACACGTCGCGCAACGAGGGCGTCACCACCGGTGGCGCCCTTTTTGGTTGCCCTGCCAGGCGACTTGCCTCAAGGGTCAAAACAGGCGTTGCACGGGCGTTCAAGGGCTGCCGCGAACCCTCGAAGGCCTGCAAGGTGGCTCGCCACTGCCTACCTATCGCCCGAGGCGATGCCTCCATAGCGCCAAGCCGGGCGCCCCTCTCAGCACAATTTGAATACTACTGTGCTGATATGGCGATCAGGCTCAGGGCCACCTAGAGTGACATCAAGGCAGGTAGTTAGCGCCGTGCCAGTTCTATAGCACCGCACAGATAATAGAGGAAGGCTTTCACCAAGGTCGCCGGGAATGACGGCCCATCCGGGAATGACGACCAATAAAGAAAGGCGAGACCGCGCCGCAGCCTCGCATCAAGGGACGACTCAGGACACCCTCGCCGATGGGGCGAAACCGTCCAGCGAGTCCACCACGCTGACAAGGAGACTTATCATGTCCTACTTTCTGTTCGCCCTGATCACCGTGATTGCTGCCATCATTATCACCCAGGCAGCACGCCCTACCGATGCCGCGCTGGTCCGCACCAAGATCCCCGTACCACCAAGGGCCCGGCGCTCCCATCGGCCCGCCAGGCGACGCTCCTGAGCGAAACAGCGGGAAGCTGGCCAGCACGCGTTCGCCCGTGCTGAAAGCAGCAGGCACTTGCCCTGGAGGCACACGGCCAGACAGTTTGTCTCCAAGAGGCGCCTCCTCGGCCAACCTGGCCTGAGGAGGCGCCGTCCAGGCGCTGGCTGCAAGCGCTAGCCAATCCTGGCTAGCCGCGTGCGATGCAGCCTGGCTTTCTCGACATAGCCCTGGGCATTGTCCTTCAGTGCAGCAATCGCCTTGTCATTGAGCTCACGGATGACTCTCGCCGGTGCACCTACAACCAGACTGTTGTCGGGAATTTCGGCGCCTTCCTTGACCAGAGCACCCGCACCGATCAGGCAATTCTTGCCGATCACCGCGCCATTGAGCACCACCGCCTGGATGCCGATCAGCGTCCCCTCTCCCACGGTGCAGCCATGCAACATGGCCTGATGCCCCACCGTCACGCCTGGTCCCACGACCAGCGGATAGCCGGGATCCGCATGCAGCACGGCACCATCCTGAATATTGCTGCCCTGTTGAATCTCGAGTGATTCGGTATCGCCCCTCAATACGGCCTGATACCACACGCTGGCGTCTTCGTGCAGCTTGACCTGGCCGATGACCTCGGCACTTTCGGCGACGAACACGCTGCGATGGATATGAGGGGAATGGTTACCCAGACGATAGATGGCCATGGCCCGCTCCTGACGTCGTTGTCCTTGTGGATGGGTGGCGATGAGCGTCCACCCTGACTATATAGTGGACGCTGTTTCCAAACTCTGCCTACTCCGTTGTCGACTCCTGGGCGAGGGAGGCAAAGTAGCCGGAGATTTCTGTCGCCACACGGCGCACGTCCGACTCAGAGATCCCGAGGTGCGTGACCAGACGCGTGCGGGGCCTGACGGCGACAAGAATGCCTCGCTCGGCCAGATATCCTTCCAGCGCCGCGCAATGGGGGGCCGGCACATCCATGAACACCATGTTGGTCGCTTGTCCGAAAACGCCGATACCGGGGACCGCCGCCAGCCACTCCGCCAGTTGGCGCGCGTGGCGATGGTCGTCAGCCAGCCGCTCCACATGGTGATGCAGGGCATGGCGACAGGCGGCGGCGAGCAGGCCCGACTGGCGCATGCCGCCGCCAAGCGTCTTGCGCCAACGCCGAGCCGAGTCAATGAAGCGCTCACCTCCCAGCAGCAGTGACCCTACCGGAGCGCCAAGGCCCTTCGAGAAGCACAGCGATACCGAGTCAAAACCTGAACACAGCTCCGCCAACGACTTCCCGGTGGCAACGCTGGCATTGAACAGCCGAGCACCATCGAGGTGACATGCGAGACCTCTGTCCGCCGCAAGCCCGGTGACGGCCGCCACATAGTCCTGGGGCAAGACTCGGCCTTGAAAGGTATTTTCCAGGGCAATCAAGCGCGTGCGCGCGTGGTGGATATCATCGCCCTTGATCGCCGCAGCAATGTCATCCAGGGCGATACGCCCATCAGGCTGCTGGGCCAGCGGCTGCGGCTGAATGCCTCCCAGGACGGCGGCACCGCCCCCCTCATCGCGGTAAATGTGCGACGCCTGCCCGGCAATGACTTCGTCTCCTCGCCCGCAGTGCACCAACATCGCGGTGAGGTTGCTCTGGGTGCCAGAGGGGAAGAACGCCGCAGCCGCAAAGCCGGCGCGATCGGCCACCTCCGACTCGAAGGCAGTGACGCTAGGGTCATCCCCCCACACATCATCACCCACCGGCGCAATCGCCATGGCATCGCGCATGGCATCGGTGGGCTGCGTCACAGTATCACTACGTAGATCGATCATGGCGTTATCCCCGCATTGGCTGCTCGTATGCTCGAGTATGCCAGCCCGGCTGCACTGTGAGCACTGTCATCACCGCCACGCGCTGCTTCATCTCAGTGCCTCGGCCAGGACGACGGCCACGTGGCGAGCCTCCCGTGCGGCGCCATCGCGAATCTGGTGGCGACAGCTGGTACCGTCAGCCACGATCAACGCCTCCTCGTCCTCTCGCACGGCGGGCAGCAGCGATAGCTCCGCCATCTGCATGGAGGCGTCGAAATGCTCGCGTTCGTAGCCAAAGCTACCGGCCATGCCACAGCACGATGACTGGATGGTGTTGACCTCAAGGCCGGGAATCCATGACAGCACCGTCTGCACCGGCGTCAGCGCGCCAAAGGCCTTCTGATGACAGTGCCCATGCAGCAGCGCACGCGGCGTGGCCAACGGCCCCAGTGCCAGATTCAGGCGCCCGGCATCCTGCTCCCGCACCAGAAACTCCTCGAATAGATAGCTGGAGGCTGCCAGACACTTGGCCGCCTCACCAAAGCCAAATCCCAGGAACTCGTCCCGCAGCGTGAGCAGACACGATGGTTCGAGCCCGACGATGGCGACGCCTCGTTCGACGTAAGGCGCCAGCGCCTCCAAGGTTCGCCTGGCTTCCTGCTTGGCGCGATCTACCTGGCCGCTGGCGAGATAGGTTCGACCACAGCACAGCGGTCGGCGATCAGGCCCCCTGGCCAGCGTCACCTGGTAGCCCGCTGCTTGCAGCACCCGATGAGCCGCCACCGCATTGTCGGCTTCCATGTAGTTGTTGAAGGTATCCACAAACAGCACCACTTCGCCGCTCGTGGCACCCTCACCCGCCGCCATGTCCGCCGTGTGTCCGACCATGTCGTCCAGGTAGTCCGACGTCACTCTGGGCAGGGCACGCTCCTGCGCCAGGCCAAGAGCACGCTTGAGCGGGTTGGCAACCCACGACACCTGCTCGATGGCGGCCACCAGTGGAGCCAGGCGCTTCAGCATGGGCGCTCGTCTGGGCAGGTCACCGATCAACCGCTCGCGTAGGCCGATCCCGTGCTGCGCCACCCGGGCGGCACGTGCCTCTATCTTGATCCTGGCCATGTCGACACCGGTAGGACAGTCGCGCTTGCAGCCCTTGCACGAGACACACAGGTCGAGCGCTTCCTTGACCTCATCGCTGGCCAGGCCGTCGCGACCGAGCTGGCCGGACAGCACCAGGCGCAGGGTATTGGCACGCCCGCGGGTCAGGTGTTTTTCATCTCGAGTGATGCGATAGCTGGGACACATGGTGCCAGCGTCAAACTTGCGGCAATGGCCGTTGTTGTTGCACATCTCTACCGCACTGGCGAGCCCTCCCGTGCGGTCGCTTCCAGTGCCGGGTGCCGTCTGCTCGCCGTTCATGGGGTCCCGTTCAACGTTCCACGGAGACCAGTCGAGTACCGGCGTCACCTCGATGCGCTGGTAGTCCGGGGGAAACCGGAACAGACGAGAGTCGTCCATCTTCGGGGTATCGACGATCTTGCCGGGGTTAAGCAGGTTCGACGGATCGAACAGTCCCTTGACCTCACGAAAGGCGTCGTTGAGTGTCTCGCCAAACTGCCAGGCCACCCATTCGCCGCGACAGATGCCGTCGCCGTGTTCCCCGGAGTAGGCGCCCTTGTAGGCCTTGACCAGGGCCGATGCCTCCTCGGCGATGGCCCGCATCTTCTCAGCTCCGTCACGACGCATGTCGAGAATGGGACGGACATGCAGCGCACCGACACTGGCGTGGGCATACCAGGTGCCCTCGGTGCCATGGCGATGGAAGACCTCGGTGAGCTTGTCGGTGTACTCCGCTAGATGCTCAAGTGGCACCGCACAATCTTCGATAAAGGACACCGGCTTGCCGTCGCCCTTCATGCTCATCATGATGTTCAGCCCAGCCTTGCGCACGTCCCACAGTGCCTTCTGGGCGCTGGGCTCCGGCATGTCGACCACACAGTCCGGCAGACCCAGGTCGGCCATCAGCTCATTTAGCCGGGCCAGGTTCTTCAGCAGCTGCTCCCGGTCCTCACCGGCGAACTCCACCAGCAACACGGCTTCTGGCTTGCCGATCAGGGCTTTTTCAATGACAGGGCGAAATGCCGGGTTTTCCAGCGACAGCGAGATCATGGTGTGGTCCACCAGCTCCACCGCCGTCGGTGACAGGGTCACGATGTGCTGGGTCAGGTCCATGGCCTGATAGAAGGTGGGGAAGTTCACCACGCCCAGCACCTTGTGCTGGGGCAATGGTGACAGCTTCAGGGTCAGCCGTCGCGTCACCCCCAGGGTGCCCTCGGAGCCCACCAGCAGGTGCGCCAGATTGGCGTGTCCATCGGCCTCGTACGGCAGCGGGTTCTGGCAGTCGAACAGGTCCAGGTTGTAGCCCGCCACCCGCCTGAGCACCTTGGGGAAATGCTCGCGAATACGCTCACGCTCACGCCGCGCAATCATCTCGACGCGCTCTGCCAGCATCGCCGCCCGAGAGCCGGCGACAAGCTCGTCAACTCGCCCGAAGTGCGCTTCTTCGCCATCGGCCAGCAGCACATCCATCGCCTGGACGTTGTGCACCATGTTGCCGTAATGAATCGAGCGCGAGCCGCAGGAGTTGTTGCCCGCCATGCCGCCCAGGGTGCACTGGGCGCTGGTGGAGACATCCACCGGAAACCACAGGCCATGGGGCTTGAGCCAGGCGTTGAGATGATCAAGCACCATTCCCGGCTCCACCACGACGGTGCGGGCCTCCTTGTCGAAGGACACCACACCGTTGAGGTGACGGCTGACGTCGACCACCAGGGCCTCGCCCACGGTCTGGCCACACTGACTGGTCCCCCCGCCCCGGGCTAGCACCGGAATCCCCTCATCCCGCGCAATGTCGAGGGTCAGCGCGAGATCATCCTGATGGCGCGGGATCACCACCCCCACCGGGGTGATCTGATAGATCGAGGCGTCGGTGGAATAACGACCGCGACTGGCGGCGTCGAACAGCACCTCCCCCTTCAACTCACGCGCAAGGCGCTTGGCAAAGCTCGGCAGAGGCTGGATGCGAGCGTTTCGGGGCGTGACAGTAGACGTCAACGAATTCATTACCCTCTCCTCAGCAACCTGGCTGGACCGCCGGCGTCAACGCCGCCGGCGGGCGGATGGTGGCTCAATCGCGAGCCAGGCGGGCCACGTGTGGCGCCGGGTTCTCGGAGAAGTACGCCATGGCGGCCTCGACGCCGCTGCCGGCGAGGCTCACCCCGGAGAGCTTCAGCCCCATCTCGCAGCCGGCCAGGGTCGCCATCAGCGTCAGGTCATTGCAGTCACCCAGATGGCCGATTCGGAACATGCGTCCCTTGGCCTTGCCAAGCCCGGTGCCGAGCGACAGATCGAAGCGCTCGTAGATCAGCTTGCGCACGGCATCGGCGTCGACGCCCTCCGGCATCACCACGCCGGTCAGCACCGGCGAGTAGACCTTGGGGTCCTGGCACTGAATCTCGAGTCCCCAGGCGTTCACCGCCGCACGCACCCCCGCCGCCCAGCGTTGATGGCGGGCCAGAACGTTATCCAGCCCCTCGTCCAGCAGCATGTCGATGGCCTCGTTGAGGCCGTAGAGCAGATTGGTATTGGGGGTATAGGGCCAGTAGCCGCCCTGGTTGGCTTCAAGGATCTCGTCCCAGGCCCAGAAGCTCTTGGGCAGCCGCGATTCGCGACTGGCGGCCAGGGCCTTGTCGGAGATGGCGTTGAAGCTGATGCCCGGCGGCAGCATCAGTCCCTTCTGGGAGCCGGAGATCGTGACGTCGACCCCCCACTCATCGTGGCGATAGTCGGCGCTGGCAAGCCCCGAGATGGTATCGACCAGCAATAGCGCCGGGTGGCCGGCGGCATCGATCGCCCGGCGCACCGCGGCGATATCACTGGTCACACCGGTAGAGGTCTCGTTGTGTACCACACAGACCGCCTTGAGCCGGTGCTCGGTGTCATCTTTGAGGCGTGCCTCGATCATGTTGGCATCGACACCATGGCGCCAGCCTTCAGCGCCAGGCATCCCGATAAACTCAGGCTCCAGCCCCAGGCGACGCGCCAGGCGCTGCCACAGCGAGGCAAAGTGCCCGGTCTCGAACATCAGCACCGGGTCTCCTGGAGACAGCGTGTTGGCCAGAGCCGCCTCCCAGGCCCCGGTGCCTGACGCCGGGTAGATCACTACCGGGCCATCGGTCTTGAAGATCTTGCCGACCTTGCCCAGCAATTCGCGCCCCAGCGCACCAAATTCGGGACCACGATGGTCGATGGTCGGCAGGCTCATGGCACGCAGGATGCGATCCGGTACCGGCGAAGGACCGGGAATCTGGAGGAAGTGACGTCCGCTGGGATGATAGTCGAGATTCAGCATGTAAGGCCTCCTGGCCAGGCGTCGCACTGGGCGACACCTGGATAGCTGTGAGGGCACCAAGAGCAAGCGCGCCCCTCTTGGAATAACTTGTAATAATGAATGCAATTTTTATGGCGACACCGCCCCACCGATTCGGCGACATGCCAGACACTAGCGGCCGATCGCGGAGGTGTCGGTGTCAGCGCACGGCGCCTTGCTGGCGCAGCGCGTCGATCTCGTCTGCTGCCAGCCCGATCTCCCCCAGCACCTCATCGGTGTGCTGGGCAAACAGCGGCGCCGGCTGGCGAATCGCCAACGGGGTCGCCGAGAACTTGCTGGGAAAGCCCAGGGTCTTCATTCGCCCCATGGTGGGATGATCGACTTCCAGCACCATCTCGCGGGCCAGGTAGTGTTCGTCGTGCATGGCCTGGTCGAAGTCGTTGATCGGCCCGGCCGGCACCCCGGCGGCGTCACAGCGTTCGAGCCAGTAGGCGCGATCCTGTTGCCCGAGAATGTCCTCGAGGATGGCTTCCAGTGTCTCGACGTTGGCGCCGCGATCGAGGTTGGTCGCGAAGCGCTCGTCGACCATCAGCTCGGGGCGCTCGATGACGTCTTCGCAGAAACGCTCCCAAGTCCGCTGGTTGGCGCAGCCGAGCATCATGTAACCATCGCGAACGCGCATAGCTTGATAAGGCGCCGACACCCGGTGTCGCCAGCCGGTTGCCTGCGGCACTCGGCCCTCGGAGAAGTAGGCGCCCGCCTCCCAGGTGAACCAGGGCAGGCCACACTCGGCAATGGCGATATCCAGGTGCTGGCCTTCACCACTGCGCTGACGGTGGATGTAGGCCGCCAGGATCGAGTAGATGGCGGTCAACCCGGCGCCGATATCGTAGACGGCGACCCCGGTCTTGAGCGGACGTCGACCTGGTTCCCCGGTCATCGACATCAGCCCGCTCATGCCCTGGGCCACCAGGTCGAAGCCGCCCTTGTGACGCGACGGGCCGGTCTGGCCATAGCCCGAGATCGAGCAATAGATCAGTCCCGGGTTGATCGCCTTGAGGCTGTCGTAGTCGATCTTCAGGGACTGGGTGACGCCGGGTCGGTAGTTCTCGACCACCACGTCGGCTTCCTTGGCGAGGCGATAGAACACCTCGCGGCCCTTTTCTTCTTTCAGGTTGAGCGAAATGCTCTTCTTGTTACGGTTGATCTGGGCGAAACAGGTCGATTCGTCCTCGACGTAGGGGCCCATCTGGCGGCTGTCGTCGCCGCCGTTGGCCTTCTCGACCTTGATCACCTCGGCGCCCATGTCACCCAGCACCATGGTGCAGTAGGGGCCGGCCATGATCTGCGAGACGTCGAGTACCTTGATCCCATCGAGTGGCAGCATTGTGAGTCTCCTTGCCTCAGGGCCTTAGTGACCCTGCCAGCGGAAGGGTGTCTTGTTGACGAACTTGTCGACCGCGGCCTTGAAGTCGCGGCTGGTGTAGCAGGTAGCAATCCAGTCGTCGCTGGCGTCGAAGGCCGGGCGGCGCGCCTCGATCACCCGCTGGATCACCTCCTTGGCCGCCCGCACGGTCAAGGGAGCGCGCTCCTTGAACGCCTGCGCGCGCTCGACCACCGTCGCCTCGATGGCCTCGGCGTCGACGACCTCGCCTACCAGTCCCAGGGCCAGGGCCTCCTCGGCGCGTACCAGCTCACCCGCCATCAGGACCTGCTTGGCCCGGGCGATACCAGCGTGCTCGACCAGCCGCGAGACGTTGGTGATCGACAGGCAGTTGCCCAGGGTCCTGGCGATGGGAATGCCGAACTTGAGCGTTGGCGTGGCCAGGCGGAAATCACAGGCCAGGGCGATGGCGGCGCCACCACCGACACAGAAGCCTTCCAGCAGCGCCAGCGTCGGCAGCGGCAGGTTCTCCACCCGCCCGACCACTCGGTCGATGCGACGCTCGTAGGCGATGGCATCCTCACCCTTGTCGAAGGTGGCGAACTGCTTGATATCGGTGCCGGCGACAAAGGCTTCGCCGCCGGCGCCGCGCATCACCACCGCGACCAGCTCTGGATCGTTCTCGATGGTCTCGCAGTGAGCCTCGAGCTGGTCGTACATCTGCCAGGTCATGGCGTTGCGACTGGCGGTGCGATCGAAGGTCAGCCAGGCGACGCCGTCTTCACTGTGGTAGTGCACCTGGCCTTGATCGTTGTCGCTCATGTCATTGTTCTCCTTTAGGTGGTCGCGATCACACGCCGTAGATCAGGTTGACCAGCGCCAGGGCCACGGCGGGCACGTAGGTGTTGATCAGCAGGATCACGAACAGCACCGCCAGGAACCACAGGTTGGTGCGGGTGGTGGCCCAGATGTCGGCCTTGGCGATGGAGCAGGAAGCGATCAGCACGCTGGCTACCGGAGGCGTCTGCTGGCCGATGGCCAGGTTCAGCGTCACGATCAGGCCGAAGTGCAGCGGGTCGATGCCCACCGCGGTGACCAGCGGCAGCACGATGGGCACCACCAGGATGATCGCCGCCGCCGAGTGCAGGAAGATGCCCAGCACCAGGAAGATGACGTTCAGAAGCGCCAGTACCACGTACTTGTTGTCGGTCATCTCGGCGATAGAGTTGGCCAGCTGCTGAGGAATCTGGGTCTCGGTGAGATACAGACCGACCACCGCCGAGGATGCCACCAGCAGCATCACCACCGCCGTCTGGACACCGGCGTCGAGACAGGCTTTGTAGAAGATCTTGAGGCTGAACTCGCGATAGATCACCGCACTGATGAAGATCGCCACCACCACCGCCAGCGCGGCGCCTTCTGTCGCGGTGACGATACCGCCGAAGATGCCGCCGAGGATGATCACCGGAATCAGCAGCGCCCAGATGGCGCCCTTGAAGGCCTTCCACAGCCGCGATGCCTGGAAGTTCTGCTCCGCCGGCAGGTTGTGACGACGCGCCAGGTAGTAGCACATGGCCGCCAGACCCAGGGCGCCTAGCAGGCCCGGGAAGATACCGGCGACAAACATCTTGACCACCGACTCGCCGGACATGACCGCGTAGAGAATCATCGGGATCGAGGGCGGCAGGATGATCGCCAGACTCGCCGCCGAGGACGAGATGGCCGCGGCGAACTCCTTGGAGTAGCCCTTCTTGCGCATGGCCGGAATCAGGATCGAGCCGATCGCCGAGACACCGGCGACGGCAGAGCCCGAGATCTCGGCAAAGAAGATCGAGGCGCCGATGGTCACCATGGCGAGACCGCCCTTGATAAAGCCGACCATGGCAGACGCCAGATCGATCAGACGGCGCGAGATGCTCGAGGCGTTCATGATGGCGCCGGCCAGGATGAACAGCGGAATCGCGATCAGCGGGAACTTGGTGGCACCGTCGAACATCACCATGCCGACGTTGGGCAAGGCCAGGGTGCCGTAGCTGGCCACGGTGGCCAGGGCGCCGACAAGACCGAGGGCGATGGCCACCGGCACGTTGATCAGTATCAGCCCGATCAGGCCGAAGAACATGGACGCGATGATCATGGGGTTCTCCTCGGCATCTGACCTTCAGGCATGGCGGGCGGGTCATCGCTGCGCACGTCATCGGCCAGCACACCGGCCTCTTCGAGTTCGTGATCGACGAAGCCGGCTCCCTTGGCCGCCCGGATAACGTCGGGGAGCCTGAGCAGCTGGGCGAGAATGAACATGGCGGCTCCGATCGGGATCACCGACTGGGTAAACTGCACCGAGATGCTGGGCAGGCTCACCAGCGTGGACCCCTCGAGGATCTGTACCACCTGAAAACCGGTGACGCCGAGCAGCACGAAGAAGCCAATGGTGATCGCCTCGGCGAGCAGCGCGATAGGCAGGCGAATGGATGGCGAGACCATGTTGATCACACTGGGACAGGCGATGTGGGCGCCCTTGAGGGCGGCCAGGGCGGCGCCGTAGTAGGTCAGCCAGGCCAGTCCGATGGAGGCGACCTCGTCGTACCAGCTGAAAGGAGAGCCCAACAGACGTGACGCGAACCCGATGGTCACCACCAGGGTCAGCGCCAGCACATTGAGAAAGACGATGACCTCCAGAAGCTTCTGGTAGGCCGCGGAAATGGTGGTAAGCACAGAGCATCCCTCCGAAGGTGGATGCGGCCTCACCAAGGGTGGCAAGGCCGCAGTGGACAGGCGTTATTCGCGCAGTGCTTCCACCCGCGACAACAGTTCCTCACCCCCTTCCACCTCGGCGGCGAACTTCTCGTAGATACCGCGAGAGCCCTCGACGAAGGCGTCGGTGTCGACCTCGTTCACCTCCATCCCTTCTTCTTCCATGGTGCTGACCAGGCTTTCGTCCAGCGCGGCGCCCTGCTCCAGTGCGAAGGCCTCGACCTCTTCGGCGGTCTCGATCAGTACTTCACGGACATGCTCGGGCAGGCGGGTCCAGCTGGCACCGGCCAGCACATAGGCCGGCGAGTAGACGTGGTTGGACAGCGACAGGTAGTCCTGGACCTCCTGGAAGCGCTGGGAATAGATCTGTACCAGCGGGTTTTCCTGACCGTCCATGGCGCCGGTCTGCAGCGCAACGAAGGCCTCGGACAGCGCCATGGGCGCCGGCGATGCGCCGTAGCTCTTGAACATCTCGACCCGCCACACACCGTTGGGGGTACGCAGCTTGATGCCATCGAGATCCTCGGGGACCACGATTGGGCGGACGTTGTTGGTGATCTGACGGAAGCCGTTCTCCCAGATGCCGATGATGCGGTAGCGCTTGTCTTCGGCCACGGGGTAGAGCACATCGCGCAGCACCTCGTCGCGGACGCGGGCGAGGTGCTCCCGATCCTCGATCAGGTAGGGCATCTCGAACAGCGAGAATTCCGGCGCCACGCTGCTCATGATCGAGGACGGCAGCGACAGATCGATGGTGCCGAGCTTCAACTTGTTGAGCATCTGCTCGTCGGAACCCAGCTGGCTGGAGCCGTAGGTGACCACCTCGGCCTCGCCTTCCAGCCGCTCGTTGGCCAGGCGGGCAAATTCGTTGGCGGTCTTCTCGAACAGCGAACCTGGCCCACCCACATGGCCAAACTTGATCTGCACTTCGTCGGCCTGAGCGGTGCCGACGCCTAGCGCCAGCACGGAAGCGGCCAGTACGGTCTTCAGCAGTTTCATAACCCTCACTCCGAATTGTTGTTGTCCTGCATGGTCTGGCGGAGGGCGCGGGATAACGCCCTGGAGGATGGCGCATCGGGAGCTGGCGTGCTCCTGTCACGCCTGCTTCAACCGGCGTCGTCGGGGCAAACTCTCGATGGACCACTGGAAGAATGGATACATAATTCAAAATTAGGTATTATACTTTTGTCTTTGCCTAACTCGGCTTTATCGAAAAAAATAGAATAAATATCAATTACTTAAAGATTGACAGGGCTAGACCAAGGATGCCATGGCGCTGGCCGCCAAGCGGAAGATGCCGAAGAGGCCGGCAAAACAAGCGGAGAAAAAGACAAGCGGATAAAAAGACAAGCGGATAAGGCGGGAAGCAAAAAGCAGAGTGGGGAACAGGAAAAAGGCAGATACAGAGAGAAAAGGAAGATGAACCCAAGAATCGACGGGAACACGGGAAAGGGGCGCACTTCTTCCACAAAAGGCGGCTCTTTCACCGTGATTCCACTGTGACAGGTCGTCCGGGACGAGCCCGCTCAGGACGCCGAGTCGTCTCCTGGTTGCAGGCCTGCCTGCCAGCCTTGCGCGCAAATCCCCGCTATCGCCGCCGCCTGATCCTCAGCGGACGATGCACCGCTGACGCCCACGGCACCGACAATGCGCTGCTCTTCATCGAGTATCAATACGCCGCCGGCGACGGGCACGAAGCGTCCCTGTGCCGCATCCGCCACGGACGCCAGAAAGGCAGGCCGTTGAGCGTTACGCTCTCCGGTGACACCGCTGGCTACGCCGACCCCGAGGGCGGCATAGGCCTTGCCATTGGCCACCGCCCAGCGTAGCGGACTACAGCCGTCTTCACGCTCACCGACCACCAGCTGGCCGCCGCCATCCAGCACCACCGCCGTCAGCGGAGGCATTCGCTGTTGTCGCGCATGTTCGAATGCTGCATCCAGAATGCCTCGCGCCAACTGCCGCGGAATCTGAACCTGTGCAAGAAATACGTTCCCAGCCATCACCCCTCCATCACATCATGTTTTGTATGGAACCTCTGCCAGCACCTGTCGCACTCGCTTTATTTGAATAATGAATTCATAATACCGAAAACGGTGGCCGTCAACTGCGGTATCCTGCATGACATCCAGCACACGCCACCGGCTATCGCCTGCTGACACCCTTCACCGACCTTTTGATCCAGGGACTCGAGACATGGAAAAGATTCAGCCGCGCAGCCTCTACCTGGAAGTCGCCGACCGGGTACGCGATCTGATCGAGCAAGGCAGTCTGCTTCCCGGCGAGAAGATTGCCGAAAAGGAGCTGTGCGAGAGTTTTGGCGTATCACGCACCCCGCTGCGCGAAGCGCTCAAGGTGTTGACGTCGGAGGGGTTGGTCGAGAACCTGCCCAATCGCGGTTCACGAGTCGTCAGGCTGACTCGCCAGGGGGTCAAGAACACCTACGACGTTATGGGTGCCCTTGAAGGACTGTCCGGCGAACTGGCCTGCCAACATCTCAGTGATGAGGATGTCGAGCAGATTCGCGCGCTGCATCAACGCATGTTGAATCACTACCGCAACGGGGAGCTAGCCCCCTACTTCGAGGTCAACCAGCAGATTCATGAGCGCATCCTGGCCGCATCGAACAATGATGTGCTTATCGAGATGTACAACAACTTGAGCCAGCGGGTAAAACGCATTCGTTATAGTGTCGAAATGGGACAAGCCAACTGGGCCAAGGCGGTCGCCGACCACGAGGCCATGCTGGAAGCCATCGATGCACGGGATGGCAAGCGCCTGGGCGACATCCTCAGGGCCCACCTGGGCCACAAGCTGGAAGTGGCAACCGTCAGCGGCATCATCGACGAAGAATAGGGGTTCCGGGACGGCGTGGAAGGGTGTCTGCCGTCGTCTCGGCACTTAGGAAACGCTGAATAAATGTTTCGAGCGATGACAGGTCGGTAGCTGCCGGAGCGCAAAGACCGGAGTTTAGGAAGCGCTGAATAAATCAGCCGAGCGGCATGAGGCGCCAGGCGCCCGCAGCGCAGAACCCGGAGCCTATGGGGTATAGGTGAGGAGTTCGAGCAGCGCGTAACGCAGCGAATCGGCGGCGTAGGCATTTATGCAGTGTTTCCTTTGCATGCGGTTAAATGAGGATCTTGAGCACCGCCAGCAGCCGAGATGTCGAGCGCAGTAGTTTATGCAGTGTTTCCCTTACCACTCTTCCAGCCGCATGGCCGAGCGCTCCAGGCGCTGATCCTCTGCCTCGATCTCCCGCAGCATGTCACCGATGGTAGACAGATGCTCCAGCGCCACTCGGCGCGCTAGCTGCGGCTTGCCTTCCACCACCGCCCGGTGCAGACGGGCATGCTGGCGATTGATCATGTCTCGTGCATCCGGCCGATGATAGAGGTGCTTCACCGAGGCAAACACTGAACTCAGCAGCAGGTCGGTCAGGCTTTGCAGCGTGTGCGCCAGCACTGGGTTGTGCGACGCCTGACAGATCGCCAGATGGAAGGCGTGATCGAGACGCGCCAGACGCTCGACTTCAATGTCCTGGGTCCCACTCACGTAGTCCGCCATCTCCCGGTAGCGCCGGGTGATCAACACCCTGTCCGAGGCGGTCCCGCGACTGGCGGCCAGACTGGCCGACTCCCCTTCCAGCAAGGCGCGCACTTCAAGCAGGTCATACAGGGTTCTGGGGTGCTCGCGAAACAGGTGCATCAAGGGGCTGGCGTGGGGGGCTTCCACCAGCGGGGCGACCTCGGATCCCCTTCCCTGCCGGGTCACGATCACGCCCTTGCTGCGCAGCGTGCCCAGCGCCTCGCGCAACGACGAGCGCCCAACCCCCAGCCGCTCGCACAGGCGGCGTTCAGAGGGCAACAACTGCCCTGGCCGAAAGACACCATCCAGAATCAGCGTCTCAAGTTTTGCGGCGATCGCCGCCGAGGTGTTGCTCGGTGCGAGTCGCTCGTCCCGGTCCCACATATCCGCGTAGCCCCTCACCTCTGTCCCATGTGTCGTCCGCCGGTCAGTCGTTTGCCGATCTGATCATGGACGGAAGAGAAGCGCCAGCGCTACAACAACTGGTCAGACCAGCAAACCAACTGGTGGACAGCAGGACCGATAGCACGCAGATTGTAGTGCAGACAATAACCATCAAGTACGCACGACCGTGCTAGCTGAGGCGAACAAGCATCATGAACATCCTCTACGACGAACGCCTGGACGGCGCCCTGCCGCGCCGCGACAGGCAGGAAGTCCTGGCGGAGCTTTCTCGCGTTGCCCCTGATCTTACCCTGTTGCACCGTGAGGAAGACCTGCGCCCCTTCGAATGTGACGGCCTTTCGGCCTACCGCGTCCTGCCCATGCTGGTGGCCCTGCCCGAGCGCCTGGACCAGGTCGAGGCCCTGCTCAAGCAATGCCGCGCGCTCGGCGTACCGGTGGTGACCCGGGGAGCAGGCACAGGCCTGTCCGGCGGCGCCCTGCCGCTGGAGCAAGGGGTGCTGCTGGTCATGTCACGCTTCAACCGCATCCTCGACATCGATGCCGACGCTCGCGTCGCGCGTGTGCAACCGGGGGTGCGCAACCTGGCCATCTCGGAAGCGGCCTCGCCCTTTGGGCTTTACTACGCGCCGGACCCCTCCTCCCAGATTGCCTGCTCCATTGGCGGCAATGTCGCCGAGAACGCGGGCGGTGTGCACTGCCTCAAGTACGGCCTCACGGTACATAATGTGCTGAAGCTGGAGGTGATGACCATCGAAGGCGAGCGCATGACGATCGGTTCCGAGGCGCTCGACAGCCCAGGCTTCGACCTGCTGGCGCTGATGATGGGCTCCGAGGGCATGCTCGGAGTGGTCACCGAAATCACGGTCAAGCTGCTGCCAAAACCCGAAACCGCCAAGGTGCTGATGGCGAGTTTCGACGACGTCGAAAAGGCGGGTGCCGCCGTGGGCGATATCATCGCTGCCGGCATCATTCCTGGCGGCCTAGAGATGATGGACAACCTGGCCATACGCGCCGCCGAGGACTTCATCCGAGCCGGCTACCCGGTGGATGCCGAGGCGATCCTGCTATGCGAGCTCGACGGCGTCGAGGCCGACGTCGACGACGATATCGAGACCGTGCGCGGTGTTCTCGCCAAGGCGGGTGCCAGTGATGTCCAGCTGGCCCGCGACGAAACCGAGCGAGCCAAGTTCTGGGCAGGTCGCAAGAACGCGTTTCCCGCCGTCGGGCGCATGTCGCCGGACTACTACTGCATGGATGGCACCATCCCCAGGCGTGAGCTTCCGCGAGTGCTCATGGGCATCAGCGACCTGTCGCAGCAATATGGCCTGAAGGTGGCCAACGTGTTTCATGCCGGCGACGGCAATATGCATCCGCTGATTCTGTTCGACGCCAATCGTGAAGGAGAGCTGGCCACCGCCGAGGCACTGGGCGGCAAGATTCTTGAGCTGTGCGTGGAAGCGGGCGGATCGATCACCGGCGAGCATGGGGTAGGCCGCGAGAAGATCAACCAGATGTGCGCCCAGTTCGACAGCCTGGAAATCTCTACCTTCCATGCGGTCAAGGCAGCCTTCGACCCCGACGGTCTGCTCAACCCTGGCAAGAACATCCCGACGCTGGCGCGTTGTGCCGAGTTCGGAGCGATGCACGTGCACAACAACGAGCTACCGCATCCAGAGCTGCCCAGGTTCTAGCCATGACAGCTACACGACCGTCACGGCGCTGGCCCGCTGTGCCCGATCAAGGTTCAGAGCGATGCACGTGCACAACAACGAGCTACCGCATCCAGAGCTGCCCAGGTTCTAGCCATGACAGCTAGGCGACCGTCACGGCGCTGGCCCGCTGTGCCCGATCAAGGTTCAGAGCGATGCACGTGCACAACAACGAGCTACCGCATCCAGAGCTGCCTCGGTTCTCGTGAACCGGTCATCGCCGTATAGCGCGACTGCACGGATGTTTGTTTCTCTTTTGCCGGAATGCAGGTACCCGCATGTCCAACAACGATGTTTTTTGTTCTGCTGCCGACAGCCTTCCCGCCCTGTCTGAGGCCGTTGCAGCGGCCAGCAGCGCTCATCCCATCCGTATCGAAGGTGGCGGCACCAAGTCCTTCTATGGCCGCCCCGTGGAAGGTACGCCGGTATCCACCCGCGAACACCGTGGCATCACCAGCTACGATCCGGTCGAACTGATTGTCTCGGTGCGCGCCGGCACCCCGATCGCCGAACTGGAAGATGCACTTGCCGACCAGGGCCAGATGCTGCCCTTCGAGCCACCTCACTTCGGCAGCAACGCCACCGTGGGTGGCACCATCGCCACCGGGCTGTCCGGCCCACGCCGTCCCTGGGCAGGCTCGGTGCGCGATTTTGTGCTGGGACTGCGGGTGCTCGACCACCAGGGGCGTGAGCAGCGCTTCGGCGGTGAAGTCATGAAGAACGTGGCCGGCTACGACCTGTCACGCCTGATGGTCGGCGCCCAGGGCACGTTGGGGCTGATTACCGAAGTGACGCTCAAGGTGCTGCCGAAGGCCACCGCCAGCGCCAGCCTGCGTCTAGAGATGAGCCAGCAAGATGCGCTGCAGCGCCTGGCAGAGTGGGGCCGCAAGCCACTGCCGCTGAGTGCAGCCGCCTGGCACGCTGGCGCCCTGCACGTGCGCCTGGAGGGCGGTGAGAGTTCGGTGAAGGCGACCGCCAGCATGATCGGTGGCGACACGCTGGAGCCAGGCTTCTGGAGCGAACTCAAGGAGCTGTCACTGCCCTTTTTTGCGGCCTCGGACGCGCCGCTATGGCGGATCAGTCTGCCGACCAACAGCGCCATGCTCAAGCTCGACGGGGTTGCCCCGGATACCCTGCTGCTCGACTGGGGCGGCAACCAACGCTGGCTGAAAGGCGCGGTCGATGCCCATGAACTACGCGCCGTTGTCCAGCGCGCTGGAGGGCATGCCAGCTGTTTCACACCGGGCGCTGCCGAGCCCTTTACCCCGCTCTCCCCAGTGGTCGCCAAGTACCACGAGCAGGTAAAGCGCCAACTCGACCCCGACGCCATCTTCAATCCGCGTCGGCTGTATCCGGACTGGTAATGCGCCCCTGGCGCGCCAAGCGATTGCCACAGGCGACCTGTTTCATCGCAAGACTGCAGTGACGCTGCAAGCCTTGACCACGACTAGCGGATAACAACATGCAGACGCATTTCACCGAACAAGATCTCGAGAAGCCTCACCTGCGTGAGGCGGACAGGGTACTGAGAAGCTGCGTACACTGCGGCTTCTGCAACGCGACCTGCCCCACCTACCAATTGCTCGGCGATGAGCGCGATGGCCCTCGCGGGCGTATCTACCTGATGAAGGAGATGCTCGAGAGCCCAGCTGACGACCAGCGCATCACCGAAGAGACGCGGCTTCACCTGGACCGTTGCCTGACCTGCCGCAACTGCGAGACGACCTGTCCGTCAGGCGTCGAGTACCACAAGCTTCTGGATATCGGCCGCGCCGAGATCGAACGCCGGGTGCCGCGCTCCACCGCCGACAAGGCGTTGCGCTTCGGTCTGCGCAAGGCATTGGTCGAGCCTGCTCGCTTCAAGGCGCTGCTGTCGCTCGGCCAGACCTTCAAGCCACTGGTCCCGGGCGCGCTCAAGAGCAAGATGCCGCCTCGTCCGGTCGATGCAGGCATCCGCCCCACCCGGCGACATGAGCGGCAGATGCTGATCCTGGAAGGCTGCGTTCAGCCGGGCCTGTCGCCCAACACCAATGCCGCTACTTCCCGCGTGCTGGACCGGCTAGGCATCGCGCTGACCCCGGCACCGGAGGCAGGCTGCTGCGGCGCCATCGACTTTCACCTGAACGCCCAGGAAGCCGGACGCGAGCGAGCCAGACGCAATATCGACGCCTGGCTGCCTCACCTTGACGCCGGTTGCGAGGCCATCATCCAGACCGCCAGCGGCTGCGGCGCCTTCGTCAAGGAATATGTCGAAGTGCTCGCCGACGACCCTGACTATGCCGAGAAGGCACGTCGGGTCAGCGAGGCCGCCAAGGACCTGGTCGAGGTGCTGGGACAGGAAGACCTGACCACTCTCGACGTGCGCGCCGACCAGCGCCTGGCCTTCCATTGCCCCTGCACCCTGCAGCATGCCCAGAAGCTCAACGGCGCGGTGGAAACGGTACTGACCAGGATGGGCTTCACCCTGACACCGGTGCGAGATGGGCACCTTTGCTGCGGCTCCGCCGGGACCTACTCGATCACCCAGCCCGAACTGTCGCTCCAGTTGCGCGACAACAAGATGGACGCGCTGGAGGAAGGCAAGCCGGATGTGGTCGTCACGGCGAACATTGGGTGCCAGACCCATCTTGCCTCCACCAACCGCACCCCAGTGCGCCACTGGATCGAGATCGTCGACGAGGCGCTGGTCAGACAGTCCCAGAGCGCCTAGACTGAAAACGAAAATATTTTCCACATTTTGAACTAACTGTAACAACAGGAGCCACCATGCCGACCAAGCCTTACCTCGACCAGTCTCAGGTCAATGCCATTCTTGATGCCGCGCAACAGGAAGCCGACGCCAACGGCTTCGCCGTCACCATTGTGGTCAGCGACGACGGCGGTTATCCGCTGGGTCTGCGCCGCCTCGATGGCGCAGCGCCCTTCAGCGCTGACGTTGCCATGGCCAAGGCACGCTCCGCCGCCATCGGCCGCAAGGACACCCAGATTTTCGAGGACATGATCAACGGTGGCCGCAATGCCTTCCTGTCGGCGCCCATGCAGGGCCTGATGTCAGGCGGTGTCCCCGTCATGATCGATGGCCAGGTGGCAGGCGCCGTGGGCATCTCCGGGGTCAAGCCCGATCAGGACATCCAGGTGGCCAAGGCTGGCGCCGCTGCCATCGCGTAACACGCCGTCGCCGACAGCTGGATCCACCACCGCCGCCGCTTCTGGCGGCGGTGGTGCTTGTGACTCACCGAAGTGCTGACACGGAAGGTCCCATGCCACTTCTGCCCTTTCTCGCGCCGCTGGGTGCCGTGCTGATCTGGTCCGGCAACATGACCATCAACCAGCTGACTGTAGGCACCATCTCTCCCAGCAGCATCGCCTTTCTACGCTGGGTGCTGGCCGTACTCGTGATGACTCCCTTTGTCTGGCCACGATTGTGGTCAGAGCGACGGCAGGTCATCCAGCATTGGCCAAGGCTCGCGCTGCTCGGTCTGCTTGGCATGGCACTCTGGCAGGGCCTTGCCTACGTGGCAGCGGCCACCACCAGTGCCACCAACATGGGCATTCTAGCCGCCATGGTGCCGCTGCTGACCATTCTGCTCAGTGCGCTGGTGCTGCGAGAGGCGCCGACCTGGGGTGGATGCATCGGTGGCCTGCTGGCATTGATCGGGGTGCTCTGGCTCTTGAGCCAAGGCCGACTCGCTACCCTGGCAGCGCTGGAGGTCGCCCCAGGCGATGCCCTGATGGTGGTGGCCGCCATCTGCTACGCGCTGTATGGCGTCATGCTCAAGCGTTGGCCGCTCCCCATCTCCCCCTGGGTCATGCTCTACGGCCAGGCGCTGTTCGCGGTGATCGCGCTGTTGCCTTTTTATCTGATGGGACCCATGACCCCCATTGATTCAAAAAATATAGGACTGATCCTGTACGCAGGCATCCCTGCGTCCATCGTCACCACCTACCTGTGGATGCTGGCCATTCGACAAATTGGCGCCAGCAGAGCCAGCATATTCATCAACCTGATGCCGCTATTCAGCGCCCTTATCGCCATGTCCTTCCTTAGTGAAACTCTTTCGTGGCACCACCTTAGCGGTGGCGCGCTAGTGCTTTCCGGGGTTCTCCTGGCGCAGACCTTGCGTCGCCCCATCGGCCTAAAATCCCCTGTTACCTAGGGGACATACCTGCCGTTGTCGCCATAACAGTGAACAATACTTAGACTTAGTTATCAGGCTTATTTGCATTTTCAGATCAGGTTGTATAGCTTTAGTACAACCGCTGAGCACAGGACGCCGGCGGTCCACTGCACCCACCAGCGACGAGAGGTTCACCATGAAACATATCGTCAAGGCAGCAGCACTGATGAGCGCCATGGCGTTGTTTTCCAGCATGGCCCTGGCAAACCATCATGAGGAAAGCGATGCACAGGAAAGTGGCGTCGACTCTTCCAATAATGTCACCGAGCAGCACGATGCAAGCGGCCAGCATGGCAGCGATGCCATGAACACTGATGAGCCGATTGTCGAGGACGGTGGCGTCGACTCTGCCAACAGCACAGAAGGTGCTGACGACGGCATGACTCAGACCCAGCCGACCGGTGACCTGGCAGAAGACAGCGGCGTCGACTCTGCCAACGACACCGAATAAACGCGCCCTGCCAAGGACGGCATTTAGCGGCACGGACATGCCGCGGGTCGGCGGCCAGGACGGCCGCCAGTGGTTCCAGGACGGAACCGCAGGAGCAGGAGGCTCCACGACGAGCAGACGGACTCGCTCACGCCCGACAGCGACACGGAAGATTGACGGGCCCATGGAAGGGCCCAGGCCAGATCAGCACGGCTGCCAGGAAGGCTGCCGACAGTTCCAGGACGGAACTGATGGGCTTGGATGCCCACATTGAGCACAAGGATCGGCTCGCGCCGGACAGTGAAAAGGATGCCACCCGAGCCCAAGGAAGGGTTCACGCCTCCCACGCCCTCGTCCGGCTAACGTTTCTTGGTTGTTAGCCCCCACCCACAGCGACCTTCTTTGCCCTGAACTGAGACGTATGCGCTCTCACTGATGAGCCAGCGCACAGGCATCGACTGACCCTGTACAGACCATGACCAGTGAACATCTGGAGGTACTGCAATGAACACTTTCTCAACCACGTTGCTCAAGCGCCTGGCCCTTGCTGGACTGCTTGGACTCGCCTCCGGCGCCGCACTGGCAGACCACCACGGCGACGACCATGCGCACGCCCAGGGTGATATGCAGCAGGAGGAGGTCACGCCGGACAACAGCGGAGTCGATTCGGCCAACGACCCGTCCATGGCCGACCATGCCGATGGCGCCATCCCCGGTGGCGAAATCGTCAAGGATGGTGGAGTCGATTCCAGCCACATGCCTTCTGACAAGGCCTCTGACAGCGATAATCCCTCCGCTCTCGACGAGGGCAAGCTGGTTGAGGATAGCGGCGTCGACTCAGCCAACAAGCCGGAAAACGAGGTCTGAGACCTCTAGCACTGCGGCACGCGCCGCTGCACCTGCCCGCAAAGTGACTCGTCAGGCTCCGCCCCTCATTGGGCGGGGCCTTTTTATGTCCTGGGGCTATCGGTTGCCTTAGTTGTCTTGCGTGTATGGTGTCTCCTGCCACCCTGACGATGGGACAGGCGCTGGCTCACGTCACAGACGTGCCTAAGGTATACTCGTTACCACCTGTTTTTCGAAGTCCTGACACTACCGCCACTGTGTAGCGGAACACCTTACATGGGTCGTTGATACAGGGCTCGTGGCTGTTGTACAGATGCTTTTCCAGCGATGCTCTTGTGCCGCTGCTGTTACCCCGATGGTCTTATGTGAGCGATCTTGTACAGCACCTGTTTACCGCGTCTTCCTGTCAACCAACGCTGATCCCCACCTATTCCCGGCTTTTCCACCTGCCGCAAGCGGCATGTTAGCCTTAGCGACTCATTTCCGGAGGAACGTTGCATGTCCCTCGATGATCTACAGCTGAATCTCCGCAACCTGACCTGCGACGACTATCCCCAGCTCAAGGGGCTGATGGACAAGGTCTATCACGATATTGGCGGAGCCTGGCCCAGGAACACCATCGACAAGCTGGTGGCAGAATTTCCTGACGGCCAGATCGTCATCGAGGACGATGGCCGCCTGGTGGGCGTTGCATTGACCGCCCTGGTGGACTACGAAGAGTTCTCCAACCCTCATCGCTACGACGATCTCATCGGTAAGCGCGAGACCATCCAGAACGACAAGGATGGCGATGCCATGTACGGCATCGATGTACTGATCGACCCCGCCTACCGCGGCTATCGCCTGGGCCGACGCCTGTACGAAGCGCGCAAGGAAGTCTGTCGCCAGCTCAACCTCAAGGCCATCCTGGCCGGGGGCCGCATCCCAGAGTATCACCGGGTTGCCGAGCAGATGTCTCCCAGTGAGTACATCGACAAGGTATCGCGCAAGGAGCTGCACGACCCCATCCTGTCGTTTCAGCTGTCCAACGATTTCCAGGTCAAGCGACTGCTGCGCAAATACTTGCCCGAGGACGAGAAGTCCCAGGGATATGCGACCCTGCTCGAGTGGAACAACATCCTGTTCGAGCCGGCCGAGCGCATGCTGGAAAGTCGTCCCACCCAGGTTCGGGTTGGCGCGGTGCAGTGGCAGATGCGCGAATTTGCATCGGTCGAGGCGGTACTGCAGCAGGTCGAGTACTTTGTCGATGCGCTGTCGGACTACCAGAGCGACTTTGCCGTCTTTCCCGAATTGTTCAATGCCCCGCTGATGGGGCTGCAGGATCGCGCCGCACAGCAGGACCAGATGGCGGCCATTCGCTTCCTGGCCGGATTCACCGAGCGCTTCAAGACCGAAATGTCACGCATGGCGGTCGCCTATAACATCAACATCATCGCAGGGTCGATGATCGAGGAAGGGCCCGAGGGTCGCCTCTACAATGTGGCGTACCTGTGCCATCGTGACGGCAGCGTAGAGCGCCAGGCAAAACTGCACATCACCCCGCAAGAGCGGCGTGATTGGGTCATTGAGGGCGGCGACGACCTCTGCGTGTTCCAGACCGATGCCGGGCGCATCGGCATCCTGATCTGCTACGACGTGGAATTCCCGGAGCTGGGCCGACTGCTCGCGGATCAAGACATGGACATGCTGTTCGTGCCGTTCTGGACCGATACCAAGAATGGCTACCTGCGGGTGCGCCATTGTGCCCAGGCTCGCGCCATCGAGAACGAGTGCTATGTCGTCCTGTGTGGCAGCGTGGGCAACGTGCCGTCCATCGAGAACCTGGATATCCAGTACGCCCAGTCATCGGTGTTCTCACCGTCGGACTTTGCCTTTCCCCACGATGCGGTCATGGCAGAGACCACCCCCAACACCGAAATGATCATGTTCTCGGATCTCGACCTGTCGCGGTTGACCGTGGTGCGTGCCGAGGGCTCGGTGACCAACCTCAAGGACCGCCGTAAGGACCTGTTCGACCTGCGCCTGCGCGACTGGTCCTGGAAGTCCGGCGCCAGGGATCAGGACGACAGCTGATGTTGTCCCGCCTCAGGCGATGGCGAGCGGCGCGTTTCGATGCCCGTCATCCCTTTCCCGCCGACACCTGGGCAGCCGCGCGAGCGCGGCTGCCCTTGCTGGCCCGGGTGCCCGAGGCGTCGACCCAGCGCCTGGGGCAACGCGCCTGGCGCTTTCTTCACGACAAGCGTCTGAGCCTGCACCCGGACCTGGATCCTGCGGCACTGGATAGCGAGGAACGCCTGGCCCTGGCGGCCCAGGCCTGCCTGCTGACGCTCGGCTGGAGCGAGCACGAGCACCAGGACGCCTTCGCCAACGTGCACGAAGTACTGGTGTTGCCCGACGCCTTTCGTCGCCAGGTCGAAGAGATGGACGAGGCCGGCGTGATGCACGTCTACGAGGACGAGCGTGCCGGCGAGACGTTCTATCAGGGGCCTGTGGTCATTGCCCTGCCCGACCTGCTGGAGAGCGGTGGCCTGGAGGGCTTCAACGTGGTCATCCACGAGTTCGCCCATAAGCTCGACATGGGCAATTCTCAGGACGTCGACGGCTTCCCCCCGCTTCCTGTGACCATTGCCTCGGCGCAGTGGCATCGCGAATTCTCCGCGGTCTGGAACGACCTTCAGGAACGTGTTGCCAGCGGCGAGCCGACGCCTATCGATGACTACGCGGCCACTCACCCTGGAGAGTGTTTCGCGGTCTGCTGCGAGACCTTCTTCAGCGCACCCGACCTCCTATCGCAGGCCTATCCCGGCCTGTACGAACTGCTCTGTCGCTACTTCAAGCAGCAGCCGCATCAATGGCACCTACCCACCGCTGCCCTTGACGCTCCGTCATCCGACTCACAGGCTCGCTCGTCATGACCCGTCGCTGGCTTCTCCCTACTCTGGCGCTGACGCTTGTCCTCGCCTGCGGTCTGACCTGGCAATGGCTGGCGATGCATGACCTGCTGACGGTCGACACCTTGTTGACGCTGGCACAGGGCGCCGCGGCATGGCGCGATAGCCCATGGGCGATGGTGGTGGTGGCCAGCGTCTACGCCGGCCTGTCGCTGGTGATGTTCCCGCTGAGCCTGCTGGTAGCGGCCACGGGCCTGCTGTTCGGGCCCTGGTGGGGGTTTGGTTATGCCCTGATTGGCACCTTGGCCGCGTCATGCCTGACCTGGTGGGTCGGCCGGCAACTCGGTCGGGACGCACTGCTGCGCTATGGCGGCAAGCGACTCCACGGCGTATCGCGCTACCTTTCCGGCCGCGGCATACGCACCATGACCATCGTCAATCTGCTGCCATTGGCCCCCTTCACCCTGACCAATATGCTGGCAGGTGCCTTTCACCTGCGTTTCAGGGATTACCTGATCGGCTCCGTCATCGGGATCGCCCCTGGGCTTGCCGGCGTTACCCTGCTGGGCAGCCAGCTGGGTGAGCTGGTAACGGCAGACAGCCGCAGCGAGGTGATCTACTCCGTGATGGGACTGGCCATCGGCGTTGCCGTGCTGGTGGCGCTCAAGCGCTGGGCGGACCGGCGCAAACACTCCCGGCGCGAGATAACGCGGTAAGCCCTCTCTTGAACAGCGCGTCTCGAGAGCAGGGCGTGAAGTGAGCGCCCCCCAGGTGCGGGCGAGGCTTTGTCCGAAAAGTCGACGAGCGAAGGTTAGACAAGGCAAAAATCGGTGAGAAAGCGCAGTTTACGAAGTGTAAATGAGCATTTTGACCCGATTTTTAACGCCGTATCACCAAGCGCAGGCACTTTTCGTACAAGCCCTAGGTGGCACTTTCCTTAAGGTGAACAAACTCGATGCGGTTACGCCCGCCGGTCTTGGCACGATACATGGCCTTGTCGGCATGGCTGACCAGCTGGCTCAGGTCCTCGTGCCCCTGATCGATCAACAGGGCGCCAATACTGGCCGTGACCGCAATCGGCGCTCCTGCGGCCGACACATCGAGACTGGCCAGCGCCTGGTTGAAACGCTCCAGCGCCACCATCAGCGCCGGCTTGTCCACATCGGCCATGACCACGCAAAATTCTTCGCCTCCCATTCGCGCGATCAGGTCAGACTTGCGAAAGCTGGACGTGAGCGCTTTCGCCACGGCGACCAGAACCTGGTCGCCCACGTCATGGCCGTAAGTGTCGTTGATGGACTTGAAGTGATCGAGATCGATGAGCGCGATTCCCAGAGCCGCGCTATGGCACTGCCAGCGCTTGGTCAGTGCACCAAAGCGGGTGGCGAAGGCCCGTCTGTTGCATACCCCGGTCAGGGGGTCGGTACCGGACAGCAGCGCCATTTCTTCCATCTGGTGATGAATACGAATGCTGGCCGCCACCCAGTGCGCCATGGCCTGCAGGCGCTGCCGATCAAGGTCGCTGAAGGCGTCAGGCGTCTCATGGGCAATATTCATGGTGCCCATGCAGCGACCGCTGCTGATCATCGGCACATCGAGACAACACCTTAGTCCCTTGCTACGCAGCATCTGGCAATCCAGATCGCTGCTACCTTCGAAGCTGGCGGCGTACTCCGCCTGACGGGTGCGATAGACCCGCCCCACCATCGTCCCTTCGATGGGCATGGGAGCGTCTACGGGAATGGCGTTGTTACCCTGCATGGCAATCAATGCCAGTTCGGTCTCGGACTTGGCCAGGGTGATGGACGCCCGATTGGCGCCAAACACGGTATGCGACCACCTGGCCACCGTGTCCAGCACGTCCTGCAAAGACTCGGCAGCAGACAGCTCGTGCACGAAGCGCACCGGCAACTCGATGGTCAAGTCGACGTCGAGAGACGTCATTTCCCCTGGTTCGCTTGCCTTGGACACCCTGCCACCTCCACGCCAGGCATTCATGCCATCCTGCTGCATTGTCATGACACTATCGTGCACCAGCCAGGGAGAGGGAACAACCGCCAAGCGACGCACCGCAACGGCATACTGACGACAGCAAGCCTTCGACATGTCTTAGGCCAGGGTACGCCTACGACTCTTCTCGGCGAGCCGGTGTCTTCGGTTCACCATGGTGGTGCCCAGGCCACCAGGAAGGACGCTCTTCCCGCCATTCGTCTTGCACCACGTGACGCAGGACTCGCCCTCGGTAGCACAGCATCTGCCATTCAGCGCCAAGACGGCTGCGCACCCGCTCCCAGCCGCCATCGTCTGCGTGTGTAAAGGGGCCGCCATGGGCGATGGCCAGGCGATAGACGCACAGGCAACGCTCGGCACAGCGCGACTCATCGTAGTCTTTTGCGGTTGTCAGCGCGGCCTGATGCCTGTCCTGCCAGCACTCGGGCTCACCGCACTCCAGCAGCGCCTCGGCAAAGGCACTCTCGTCCTCGCTCTGCAGCAGGCGGCCGTTGGCACCGTCACGCACCACCTCGCGCACGCCTGGCGCGTCCAGGGCCACCACCGGCAAGCCCGCCGCCATCGCCTCGGCGACGACCATGCCTTGCGTCTCGCTAAACGAAGCAAAGGCAAACACATCCATCCCATGGTAGGCATCGATCAGCTCCTGACCATGCAGGCACCCGGTAAAGCAGACGCGATCCAACACCCCCTGTTCCTGGGCGATGCTCTCGACCACCTGCCGCGCATTGCCGTCACCCACCACCAGCCACCAGGCGTCCGTTCGGGCCGTCAACGCCAGGCACACAGCACGGGCCAGGAAGGCCAGATTCTTCTCCTTGGCAAGGCGACCAAGATGTCCCAACACCAGCGCATCGTCACCGATACCGAAGTGCTTACGCCAACGGTCACGCTGGCCACCGGCAAACCGACGGGTATCGACACCGCTTGGTACCACCGTGGTCTGCGGATTGCCGGCACGTTCCGCCAACAGCGCCTTGATGCTCTCGCTCGGCGCGATGACCTCGTCACACAGCCAGGTGTACTGGGTCGCCAGGGCGATGGCGAAGCGCTGCATCCGGGGCGAATGCCCGGGCACATAGTGTGTGTAGTGTTCATACAGTGTGTGGTGGGTAAACACCAAAGGCAGTCCGTACGTTTCCGCTGCTCGAGCCGCGGTATCCCCCAGCAGGAAAGGATGATGGGAATGCACGATGTCTGGCTCGAAGGACTCGATGGCATCGAACAATTGCCCGGGAATCGGTACGGGGAGGGAAAAGTCACTGCCATTGAACTGCTGGACCGCCGCCACTCTGACCACATCCGGCTCGTTGTCCGGCTGTCCCTCAAGCCGAGGTGCCACCACCAGCACAGCATGGCCGGCGTCCTGGAGCTGGGACTTGAGACGCTGCACGGATTCGCTCACCCCGCCCACAATGGGTGCATAGGTGTTGGTGAACATCAGCACATTCACGGTGGCTATTCGCTCCCGAAAGCAGGTAAAAAAAGCGTATAACGCCTGCGTGAAACGGTCGTCACTCGAGTGGCGTAAACGACGGCAACGGCGCTGGCAACAAACCCTATGAGGACAAGTTTACGCGTGTATGGTTCGCCCCGCCTGGCCATCATGGATACGAGCACTCAGGTGACTCAGGTGGAGGCAGGGGTGATGACAGAACGTTCGGCATCCTCCCGATCGGCCAGCAGCCACGTCCACAGACCGTGTGCGGCCTGACCCTGCTGCCGTTTTGGCCGACACAGCCAGAACCCTTCATCCACGGGCAATGCCGTCGCGAAAGGAGCCACCAGGGAGTGCCTGCCACTTAGCAGGCGCTGATGCACCAATGCCACTCCGACGCCCTGCTCGGCAAGGCTGATGACCATGCTGAGGTTGTCACATACCAGGCTATGGCACTGGCGCGACAGTGCTGCCTGGTCCACCAGAGACAGCCACGCCGGCCAGCCTGAGGCGAATCCTGCAGCGTGCAACAGCGTCTGTCCAGCCAGATCCCCCGGTGAGGCCAGACGCTCGGCCAGCGATGGTGAACATACGGGGATCAGCGACTCCTTGCCCAGGCTGATGCTCTCCACATTCCCCCAGTCCCCTCGGCCGTAGCGGATTTCCATATCCGCCCCCTGGGCGCCAAAGTCGGCGCTCCAGATGGCACTGACCACCCTGACCGAGATATCGCGATGAGTGGCGTGAAAACGCGCCAGCCGAGGCGCCAACCAATAATGCTGCAGGGCGGGCGTGGTGCGCAGGGTGACCTGGCCTTCCGAGGTGGTACCGAACACCTCAAGCGTTCCCTCTTCCAGGCGCGCGAAGGCTTCCTGCACGCTCGGCAGCCAGGCTTGGCCTGCCGGGGTCAACGACAGGCTGCGAGGGTGTCGTACGAACAGGGCTTGCCCCAGACGGTCCTCCAGCAACCTGATGCGCTGACTGATGGCCGCCTGAGTCACCGACAGTTCCTGTCCTGCTGCGGTGAAGCTCAGCGTGCGCGCCGAGGCCTCGAAGGCCTGCAGCCAGTGGAGAGGAGGAAGAGCGCTCATCTCGTATCCATCCGCGTAGTGGTTGGTTTACTTGGCACCAAGCAAAAAGGTGCCATAAGCAGAGCTTGGCCTAAGACCCCATATTAGTCGTTTGTCGACACGGGCTCGAGCCGCCACCATGTTTCCCCTCCCTCACCTTCAACATGCCGCTTCAGGAGAGTTTCCATGCAAAGCGATGCCGTGCCGCCTCAAGCGACTGACGTCTCCCTACACGCTGACGCGCTGATCGACATGCATGAACTCGCCCCCTACCCCGAGCGGCCATGGCTTGCCACCGTCAGCACCAGCGAATCCCACGTCAGGCTGACCTGGGAAAACGGTGACGAGGGCAGCTACCCGCTGATCTGGCTTCGTGATCATTGTGCCTGCGAGCGATGCCGACACCCACAGACCCGGGAGCGGCTGGTGATGCCCCTTGAGGAAACGCCACGGCTGTCTGGTGCACGGGTCGTACAAGGGCAGCTGCAGCTGTCCTGGCAGGATGAGCATATCAGCCGGTTCGCCAGCGGCTGGCTGCATCAGCGCCGGCCAGGGTATTCAAGCCCGTCGCCGCTGCCCAGCACAGTGGCGTGGCCCCATGGTTTCGCTGCCGAGCGTGTACGCCACTCAGACCTCATCGCCGGCGGTGAGGGCGAACAACGGTGGCTCACCGCACTGCTGCGCGATGGCCTGGTGCTGCTGGATGACGGCCCGCTGGCCCTGGACGAAGTCAGCCGACTGGCGCAGCGTATCGGACCGCTCAGAGCGACCAACTTCGGTGCACGTTTCGACGTGGTCTCAAAGCCCAACCCCAACAACGCAGCCTATACGGCCATCGGCCTGGCGCTGCATACGGACCTGCCCAACTGGCGCCAGCCGCCGGACATACAGCTGCTTTACTGCCTCAAGAACGATGCCGAAGGAGGCGGCTCGATCTTTGCCGACGGCGTTCAGGTCGCTGAGGCATTGCGGGCCGAACATCCCGCCCACTTCACCCTGCTGGCGACAACGCCCATCGACTTTCGCTTTCAGGATGACGAGCAGGATATTGGCGTGCGCGAACCGGTCATAGACGTGGCGCCGGATGGGCGCATTCGCGAGATTCGCTTCAATAACTGGATTCGTGACACCCTCCACCTGCCGGAGGCGTTGATCGCCCCCTGGTACGAGGCCTACGCCCATTTCTGGGCGTTGCTGAACGCCCCGGAGCACCGAATCTCCCTTGAGCTCAAGCCAGGGCAAATGGTCGCCTTTGACAATCGCCGGGTTCTCCACGGTCGCGAAGCGTTCGACCCCAGCACCGGCGAGCGCCACCTGCAGGGCACCTACCTGGACCGCGACATGCTGGAGTCACGCTTGCGCGTGCTGGCCAGACAGGGCTGAGCCAGCGCCCTATTGCGCCAGCCCGTCGCTCAAGCCGGGACAGCAATGCGGTCTTCCAGTCCCTTCGCGAGAAAGTCGACCAGCGCCCGCAGTCGAGCCGGCACGTGACGGCGCTGGGCATAGACCGCGAAGAAGTCGGCCCTGACTCCCTGCCACCCCGGCAGCAGCTGAACCAGTCTTCCCGCCGCCAGGTCATCACAGACATCCCACCAGGAGCGCAGCATGATCCCGTGGCCGTCTAGCGCCAGCCGCTTGATGACTTCCCCGTCATTGCTGGCAAGGCGGCCACCGACCTTCACCGATGCCTCCTTGCCCTGGGCATCTTCAAAGCGCCACTGAGCAAAGTCACTATCGTTCTCGCGAAGCACCAGACAGGCATGGCGTTGAAGGTCGGAGACGGCGACGGGCCGTCCGTGCCTGGTCAGGTAGTCAGGTGAGGCACAGGGCACTCGACGGTTGATGACCAGCCGACGCGCGACCAGGCGCGAGTCCGGTGGCTCGCCGATACGGATCCCCAGATCGACCCCCTCCACCAGCGGCGCAGGAAAGTTCGACAGTTCAAGCGACGCCTCGATCCCGGGATGCTGGGCACAGAAATCGGATAGCAGTGGAGCCACGTGGCGGCGACCGAAGCCAAAGGTGGCATTGATGCGAATCGGCCCCGCCAGTGCGCGGCGGTCCTCCCCCAGGCTCTCTTCCAGCTCTGCCAGCTCTTCCAGCAGGGCCATTCCACGGGCCAGATACCGCTCTCCCTCGGCGGTCAGGGTCCACCGGCGGGTGGTACGCGTGGCCAGCTCAACCCCCAGCCGCGCCTCGATCTGCTTGAGCCGTTTGCTCACCGCCGACAGCGACAGCCCAAGCTCCCGCGCCGTAGCCGTCAAGTTGCCTGCCAGCGCCAGCTGGCGAAAGAACGCAAGATCATCCAGTGACGCCACGCCACTCTCCACCAAGATTCAACAATGAATTGCCATAAAGCCCCATTATCCCATTCACGTAAAGGGCTACACTGGCTTCAGCGACGGCGACCTGGCCAACGTCAGGACCGCCGACCTGACGACAGACGGCCGTTCAACCCGCAACCACTCGGCTGGCAGTCTCTCCACTAACAACAGATCAACATCAACGCTGACAGGAGCTCGCCCCATGTCCCATCGCATTGCGATCATCGCCGGAGACGGCATCGGTACCGAAGTCATGCCAGAGGGCGTGCGCGCTCTGGAGGCCGCCGCCAAGCGTTTCGATATTGCGCTCGACACCCAGACCTTTGACTTCGCCTGCTGTGACTATTACCTCGAGCACGGCAAGATGCTGCCGGACGACTGGCGTGAGACGCTGATCGGCTTTGATGCCATCTTCTATGGTGCCATCGGCTGGCCCGACAAAGTGCCCGATCACATCTCGCTGTGGGGATCGCTGCTCAAGTTTCGACGCGAGTTTGACCAGTACGTCAACCTGCGCCCCTGCCGCCTGCTACCGGGGATCAAGAGTCCTCTGGCAGGACGCGTGCCTGGGGACATCGACTTCTATGTGGTTCGCGAGAACACCGAGGGCGAGTATTCGAGCGTTGGCGGCACCATGTTCGAGGGCACTGATCGGGAAGTCGTCATTCAGGAAACCGTGATGACCCGCCACGGCGTCGACCGAGTCCTCAAGTACGCCTTTGACCTGGCCCAGAGCCGGCCTCGCAAGAAACTGACGTCCGCCACCAAGTCCAACGGCATCGCCATCACCATGCCCTGGTGGGACAGCCGCGTGGCCGAGATGGCCAAGCACTACAGCGATGTCGAGGTCGACAAGTTTCATATCGACATCCTGACCGCCAACTTCGTGATGCACCCGGACTGGTTCGATGTGGTGGTCGCCTCGAATCTGTTCGGCGACATCCTGTCTGACCTGGGGCCTGCCTGCACCGGCACCATTGGCGTCGCGCCCTCTGCCAATATCAACCCTGAGGGCACCTTCCCCAGCCTGTTCGAGCCAGTACACGGCAGCGCACCGGATATCGCCGGCAAGGGCATCGCCAATCCCATCGGCCAGATCTGGTCCGGAGCCATGATGCTCGAACACCTGGGACACAAGGACGCCGGCGACGCCATCCTCGCGGCGATCGAAGCCGTACTGGAAGACGGCAACAAGGCGGTCCTGACGCCGGATCTTGGTGGCACTGGTACCACCGAGCAACTGGGTGGCGCCATCAGCGAGCGGATTGCTCACGGCTGAGGCCGACGGGGCAGGCCTGATCGAACAGGTCAGCCCCGCTGCCACACGCCCTGTACCACCCTCACCCGATCGTGCTGAAGGTTGTCGAGCAGGTTACGCCCCATGTCGACAAACGACTCACCGAAGATGGCCGCCGCGCCGGGCAGCGTGTGACGGCTGCCCTCCGTCTTTGCGGGCGTCCCCTGCGTCGTCTCAGCCTGTGGCGGTTGTTCGTGGCGTGCATGCTTGCCCCGCCATGCCAGGGCATCGGCCGTCACGTCCTCAAGTGTCAGGCATTCAAAGCCAGCGCTTTCCAGGCGCCGCTCAAGCTGAGTCAGTGACTCGAGCTGGCTATGCTCTCGGCGACTTGCCCAGGGCACCGGCAGCACCAGCGGTGAGGGGTTGTCACCGCTGACCACCTCATGCAATAGCAGCTTGCCCTGACCGGCAAGGACTCGACACCATTCGCCGATCACCGCATCGGGGGTCGGCATGTTAAGCAGCGCATGCTGACACCAGACCGCGTCAACACTTGCGCTGGGCAGCGGCAGTTCGGCAGCATCGGCACAGATGAACCGGGTCCTGGACGACAGCCCGGTGGCACGACTGAGCCATCTGGCCACATCGATAAACTCCGCCGTGACGTCAATCCCCACCACCTGGCAGTCGCCTTCAGCGGCAAGCAGGCGACTGGCACCCCCGGTGCCACAGCCGATATCCAGCACGCGGCTGCCAGGGGGCAGTTGAGCCAACCGACTCAGCCGTCGACTCGCCGCGCGGCCGCCAAGATGAAGCTGGTCGACACCCGCTATCTCGTCCAGGCTCAGTCGCTCCACATCGCAGCCTGCCGCCTGAAAGGCATCTCTCAGCCGGTCGGTCAAACTGGCATGAAGGCGGCCAGCGGGTTTGCCAGCATAGTGCTCATCGACTCTTGCCAATACCGCCTCACTACGTGACCTCGTGTCCTTCATCCCCAGGCTCCCTATTGTTTTCTGATTCCCTGTCGTACTGTCCTTCATGGCCACGCCCTGATTCCCTGTCCCCCACTAGCCATCTGACCACGCCGGTATCAGCACCGGAGTGGCTATTGGCAGAAGCCGTCCCATCCTTGGACAACATTGATACCAGAGACATACACTAGCTTTACATCATGAACGTTTCTCTGGAGTCACCATGTCTTCGCACGGACGCCGTCTTCGCTCTCTGACCACCCTGTTTCC
Source organism: Halomonas litopenaei (assembly GCF_017303055.1). Taxonomy (GTDB): domain Bacteria; phylum Pseudomonadota; class Gammaproteobacteria; order Pseudomonadales; family Halomonadaceae; genus Halomonas; species Halomonas litopenaei_A. The sequence continues at coordinate 230,229 of NZ_JAEKJT010000003.1, forward strand.
CCTCAGCATGCTGGCGCTGGCCGGCTGCACCGGGCTGCCTTCGGGTACCCAACCCATCAATGACTTTGCCCTTGATGACTACCTGGGGCGCTGGTACGAGATCGCTCGCTTCGATCACAGCTTTGAAGAGGGGCTGGACTGCGTGACCGCAGACTACTCGCTGCGCGACGACGGTGGCGTGCGAGTGATCAACCGCGGCGTCAACCTCGCCGAGGGCAACGTGGATGTGGCAGAAGGCAAGGCCTACCTGCTCGAGGAAGACAATGTGGGCCGCCTGAAAGTGAGTTTCTTCGGCCCCTTCTACTCAAGCTACAACATTCTGGCGCTGGACGACGCAGGACAATGGTCGTTGGTCACCGGACCAGACCGCGACTATCTCTGGGTTCTGGCGCGGAGTCCTCAGCTGGACCAGGCGACCTACCAATCGCTGGTCGAGCGCGCCGAACGCCTCGACTACCCGGTTGACGAGTTGATCAACGTCGACCAGGGCGAAGCCTGCACCGCGTATCGACAAGGGGCGTGAGCCGCCGATCAGGTCCACCAGCCCTCGTCAGAATGTATAACATACAGATGCATGATTACCTCATACGCTGAAGGGGCGGCCATGGTGGCTGCCTTTTCACTGCATGGAGGTTTCCCCAATGTCACTTGGAAGACGAGAGTTTCTTGCTGCCACGGCAGCCATCGGCGCCAGCAGCTTTGCACCGTCGCTGTTCGCTCAGGCCCCCGCCCCCCAACGTTACCCGGTCGATGCATGGCAGGTGGTAGACGACCGATTCGCATCGTACAAGCTGTTCAACGCTCCGCTGGAGCGCGAATGGACAGGCGGGCTGTGGCTGGAAGGGCCCGCCTGGAACGCCGTCGGCCGCTACGCGGTGTTCAGCGATATCCCAAGAGCGCGACAGATGCGCTGGGACGAGGCCAGTGGTCAGGTCAGTGTGCTGCGTGACCACGTGGGGCACTCCAACGGCAACGCGTTCGATGATCGCGGTCGGCTGGTGGCCTGCGAACACTCCCCCGCACGGGTAGTACGCTATGAGTGGGACGGCAGCCTCAGCGTGCTGGCGAGCACCTACGAAGGCAAACCCCTGAATGCCCCGAATGATCTGGTAACGCTTCCGGGGGGCGCGATCATCTTTACCGACCCGGGTTACGGCGCTCACTCCGACTACGAGGGGCAAAAGCGTGAGCTGGAGCTGGACACTGCGATCTACTATTGGGAAGAAGGCCTGGATGAGCCTCGACGGCTCACTACCGAGCTGTTCAAGCCCAACGGCATCGCTCTGGGCCCGGACGGCACGTCCCTATACGTCACTGACACGGCCCCCTCTCACCATCCCGACCAACCTGCGACCATTACCCGCTTCACCCTGGACAGCGACCAGAAAACGCTAGGCGAAGCAACGCGGCTGGTCGAGAGCAAGACCGAGGGCTACGACGGCATGTGCTGCGACGAGGACGGCAACCTGTGGGTAGGTACGTCTGGAGGAGAGGGCATCGATGGTGTCAGCGTCTTCGCCAGTGACGGCACCCTCATCGGCCGTATTCTGCTACCAGAGGTGTGCGCCAACGTCTGCTTTGTGGGTGAGAAACGCAACCGCCTGCTGATGGCTGCCAGTCAGTCGATCTACACCCTATACACCGGTGCACGGGGAATCTAGGGCTTGCCTGAAAAGTGCCTGCGCTCGGTAATACGGCGTTAAAAATCGGCTGGTACGCCAGCCCGGTCAAAATGCTCATTTACACCCTGTAAAATGCGCTTTCTCACCGATTTTTGCCTTGTCTAACCTTCGCTCGTCGACTTTTCGTACAAACCCTAGACCTCCTGAGCCTAGCCCCGGCTCGCCCAAGCGAATTGGCGAGCCGGGGCGAATCGGCGAGCCGAGGCGAATGTAGCGGCAAGGCCGTGAGACGCCAGCACTGCGCCGTGACGTCCTTGCAGCCACCCTTTACCGGTGCTCGCCGGCGACGCTACACGACCTTTCATCTTCGCACCCCGGGTTTACACCAGATCGACGCCCGCCCTTGCAGCTAGCGTGAAGCGTGCCGAAGCTGGCTCAGTTCTCATCGGAACCTGCACCGGAACTTGCATCGGAACGTGCACCGGAGCAGGCGTCAGAATGTGCTCCGGGCCAGCGCCGCTGGATCCACATGATGGCGTGATCACCGTGAGGGCAGCGCGCTCCTCGGCGCCGGTTCGCCAGACTGGCGTCGCGTCAGCGTGCCGAGTTGGCGACGCCCAGCGGTAGGCGTCACACACCACCACCGCATACGACAACAAAGAACGCTGCCCATGTTGCTTGCTCTACCTCGCCATACCCGTATGTTGTGTAGCACCACAGAGGAAGCTCGACATGCTTTCTGATTGGCTGTCGAAAAGCCTCGACGCTGCTTCCGCCTCGCTCCCGTCAGACGGCAGGATTCACGGCGGACACTACCGCATCGAAGCGCCAGGGGTGTTGCGCCTTACCCCAGACCACGTATCTCCCCACGCACGCGCCTGCGTGCTGTCAGCCGGTATCCACGGCAACGAGACGGCCCCCATTGAGCTGCTCGGAGACTGCCTGGCACGCCTTGAGGCCGGCTTCATCGAGCTGGGGGCTCCCGTGCTGGTGATCCTGGGCAACCTGGAAGCCATTCGACGCAACACGCGCTTCGTCGAGACCAACCTCAATCGACTGTTCCGCCAAGGCCTGGACCAACCCGGTGATGAGGCCGACCGTGCGCGTGAACTGATGGCGGCAGTAGATACCTTCTTTGCTGACCACCCCCAGCTGCCACGCTTGCACTACGACCTGCATACCGCCATTCGCGACAGCCATTATCCGCGCTTCGTGGTGGCCCCCTTCGCTGACACGCTTACCGAACCACAGCAGTGGCGATGGATGGCCGGTGCTGGCATTCAGGCGGCGCTCAAGCAGCATCAGCATAGCTGGACCTTTTCCCACTACAGCAAGCACTACCATCAGGCCCAGGCGTTTACGCTGGAACTCGGCAAGGCGCTGCCCTTCGGTCACAATGATCTTGCGCCCCTTGCTGCCATGGGTGATTTGCTGTTGGCCTTGCTGAGCGGACTGTCTCCGCGAGAGGGGCAGATCGCGGATCTACAGGGCTTCGCGGTGGAAATGGAGGTCTTTCGCGAAAGCGAGGACTTTACGCTGTGCTTTGCCGACAACACCCCGAACTTCACCGAGTTCGCGCCGGGCGAGGTCGTCGCCCGCGACGCCAAGGCCGGTGAAACGCGCATCGGCGCAACTCCACTGAGCGTGGTATTTCCCAACGCCAAGGTGGAACTCGGCGCCCGTGCAGCGCTTCTGGTCGCCCCTGTTGCTCTCGACATGGACTGACCCTGTACGCTGCGATCTCCCCGATATTCTCGAGATAACAACAACTTGGAGATAACATTATGATGACCCGCCCCTCCAGATTAGACGAAGGTATAATGCCTCTGTATTTCGCTTCGTCTGCTGCGCCGACCCAAGCCTGTTAGAATCCCCCGTTTTTTCGCGCCAGCCCGCGCCATACGGCCGGCTTACCAGGCACGGCCGTTTTTTTCTGGAGCCCGATCCATGGCTGATACACCGATTCCGCTGGAAGTGCGCAACATCAAGAAGCGCTTCGGCAACACCGAAGTGCTCAAGGGGCTGTCCCTGGAGGCCCGCAAGGGTGACGTCATTACCCTGATCGGAGCTTCCGGCTCCGGCAAGAGTACCTTCCTGCGTTGCATGAACCTGCTCGAGCAGCCCAATGAAGGCGAACTGATCGTTCATGGCGAGCAGATCCGTTTCAAGGAAACCAAGCACGGGCGGGAACCCGCCGACTGGAACCAGGTGGTGCAGATGCGCGCCAAACTGTCGATGGTGTTCCAGAGCTTCAACCTGTGGGCCCACATGACCCTGCTGGAAAACGTCATCGAAGCGCCCGTGCATGTGCTGAAGAAGCCCAGGAAGGAAGCCATCCAGCATGCCAGGGCGCTGCTTGAGCGCGTTGGCCTGGCGGAGCGCGCCGACTACTATCCCGCCCAGCTTTCCGGAGGCCAACAGCAGCGCGGCGCCATCGCCCGCGCCCTGGCCATGGACCCGGAGGTGATGCTGTTCGACGAGCCGACGTCAGCGCTTGACCCGGAGCTGGTCGGCGACGTGCTCAAGGTCATGCGCGACCTGGCCGAAGAGGGCCGCACCATGATCGTAGTCACCCACGAGATGGCCTTTGCCCGGGACGTGTCCAGCCAGGTGATCTACCTGCACCAGGGGCAGGTAGAAGAAGCCGGACCTCCCGATGAGGTGCTGGGCAATCCCCGTTCCGAGCGACTCAAGCAGTTTCTTGCACCCAAGCGCTGAGACGGCCAGGAGAGACCCATGATTGACCTTCACGGTTACGGGCCGCGCCTTCTCGAGGGAGCGCTGGTCACCATCGAGCTGGCAGTACTGTCATTGATCCTGGCCATTGTGCTGGGACTGATTACCGCCAGCGCCAAGATGTCACGCAACTGGGTCGCCCATCGTCTGGGAACCCTCTATACCACCATCATCCGCGGTGTCCCCGACCTGGTGCTGATGATGCTGCTGTTCTTTGGCGGCCAGATTGGCATCAATATGGTCACCGACTGGCTGTATGACCGCTTCGACATCGATATCTTCATCAACGTCAACGAGTTCGTGGCAGGCGTCCTGACCATCGGTCTGATCTTCGGCGCCTATATGGGAGAAACCTTCCGCGGCGCCTTTCTGGCCGTCGACAGCGGCCAGATCGAGGCCGGACGCGCCTACGGCATGAGCCATGCGCTGGTGTTCAGGCGCATCCGCTTTCCCCAGATGATGCGCCACGCCCTGCCCGGCCTTTCCAACAACTGGATGGTATTGCTCAAGACCACCGCACTGGTCTCGGTGATCGGCCTGTCGGACATGGTTCGGGTGGCCGCCGAAGCGTCCAAGGCCACCCGGGAACCCTTCCTGTTCATGATTATCGTCGCGATCATCTACCTGCTGATCGCCAGCGTCTCGGAGTGGTTCTTCGCCAAGCTGCAAAAGCGCTATGACGTCGGTTTTGGAGGCCATGACTGATGGAATCTGTGCTCGCCTCACTGGAGGCAATGCTGGCCGACAACAGCATCTTCACCCTGGACACCCTCTCCTACTACGGTGAAGGACTGACAACAACGGTCCAACTGGTCTTCCTGTCGCTGATCGTTGGCCTGGTTGCTGCGGTCCCCCTGTCCATTGGCCGCGGTTCCAAGCGCCGGTGGATCAAGATGCCCATCTTCTTCTACACCTACGTCTTCCGCGGCACGCCGCTGCTGGTGCAGCTGTATCTTATCTACTATGGCGTCGTCTTCGTCGAGGGCATCCAGGACACCTGGCTCTGGGTGCTGCTGGAGAAGCCGTTCTTCCCGGCGCTGGTGGCGTTCTCCCTCAATACGGCGGCCTACACCACCGAGATCTTCCATGGCGCCATCAAGGCAACTCCCCGTGGAGAGATCGAAGCGGCCAGGGCCTACGGCATGCGCTACTCCCTGATGATGCGTCGCATCGTGCTGCCCAGCGCCTTTCGTCGGGCGCTACCGGCCTACGGCAACGAGGTCATCTTCATGCTCCACGCCAGCGCCATTGCCAGCGTGGTGACCATCATGGACCTGACCGGCGCCGCTCGCTTCGTCTACGCACGTTTCTATGCGCCCTTCGATGCCTTCCTGTTCGTCGCGGCCATCTACCTGTGCCTGACCTTCGCTATCCTCTATCTGTTCCGCTATCTCGAGAAGCGCTTGCTGGCGCACCTTAAGCCGGCTTCAGGCTAGAGACCAACGCCGGAGGCCAGTCCCTCCGGCGTCCCTTGAGGATCGTCAAACGAGCGTTGGGAACTACCGTTTCACTGCCCCCTTTTTTTCCTTCCTGACGGGGGCGTGATTCGCTAAGGTGGCATCATGCGTCCACGAGACGCCTGCCATTACCCTCCTATCAACCATCTCTCATCAACAATAAGGGTCACTCCACATGACACTGCGCAACCTTTTTACCGCGAGTCTCATCGGCACGGCGGTTCTTGCCTCCACCGCCCAGGCTGAGGTTCGTGATATTCGCATCGGCGTCGACGTTCCCTACGAGCCCATGGAGTACCGCACCCCTGACGGCGAGCTGACCGGCTTTGACATCGACCTGGGCAATGCCCTGTGTGCCGAGGTCGGTATCCAGTGCGAGTGGGTGGTGCAGGGTTGGGACGGCATCATTCCTGGCCTGATGGCACGCAAATACGACGCCATCATGTCGTCCATGACGATCAACGACGAGCGCCGCGAGCAGGTGCTGTTCTCTGACCCCTACTTCACTCCGCCGTCAGCCTGGTTTGCCCCTGCCGACCTGGAGATGGGCAATCCCGATGCCGAGGCCCTCGAGGGCATGACCATCGGTGTGCAGCGCGGCACCCTGCAGGACAACTACGTCACCGACCTGTACGGCGATGTCGCTGATGTCAGCCGCTACGCTACCGCCGACGACCTGGTCCTGGACATGGACTCTGGTCGCGTGGATATCGGCTTCCTCGACTATCCGGTGGGCAAGTCCACGCTGCTGGACAGCGATGCCGGTGACTACAAGGTGGTCGGCGAGCAGATCACCGAACCGAAGGAATACTTCGGTGACGGCTTCGGCATTGCCTTCCGCCAGCGCGACGAAGACCTGGCCAAGGCCTTCAATGACGCCCTGGCCACCCTCAAGGGCAATGGCACCTATGACGAGATCCATGCTAAGTACTTTGCTGAATAAATCGTACTTTGCTGAATAAATCGTACTTTACTGGATACACAGTGCGTTGCTGAGTCACCTCACCCTGGCACTGCATGACGTCGACCCCCTGGGGTCGGCGTCAACCACCACCGATCTGGACCTGAGCTGACCTGACGTGCCTTCACCCTTGCTCCTCCACGGCGCGATGCCCCTGTCTCGTCCCCTATGCCTGCCCCAGTCGCCCTGGCTGGATGGCTTCGCCCTGAGCGAGTGGTTCGACGAATAATCGCTGGCGTCATCGGCGCCTGGCTATCTCCCGTACGACATCCCCCCGGTGTCTTTCCGCCTTATTATTGTGGGCGGTGAGCTTGTGTCTCGACCACACAACACTTTTCCGTTATTTGAGGATTTCCCCATGCCACGCTCTCCCATGCCGTTTGCCTCCACCCTGGCAGCTCTGATGCTTGCCACCCCTCCCGTCCTGGCCGACGACCCCCTGCGCCTGGCCGTTGACGTGCCCTACGAACCGTTCGAGTACAAGACCGCAGATGGCACTCTGACTGGCTTTGAAGTGGACCTGGGCAATGCCGTCTGCGCGCACCTGGAGATCCAGTGCACCTGGGTGGAGCAACCCTGGGACGGCATGATTCCGGCGCTGATGGCGCGCAAGTTCGACGCCATCATGTCGTCCATGGCGATCACCGAGGAACGCAGCCGCCAGGTACTGTTCTCCGAGCCCTACTACACCACGCCGAGCGCCTGGATCACGCCGCGCGGCCGGGAGATCGACATCTCCGACAAGGCAAGCCTTGAAGGGCTCACGGCTGGCGTCCAGCGCGCTACCCTGCAGGATCGCTATGTGACCGACCTGTACGGCGATGTGCTCGAGGTACGCCGCTATGCCAGCGCCGACGATGTGGTCGCCGACCTGCGTGCCGGCCGTCTTGACCTGACCTTCATGGACTACCCCATCGCCGAGGCGATGATCGAGATCGATACCGAGGCAAGCGACTTCGTGCGCATCAGCGACTTCATCAAGGAGCCCGACAACTACTTCGGACAAGGCGTCGGCGTTGCCTTCCGCAAGCGTGATCGCGACCTCGCCGAGCGCTTCAATCAAGCGCTGGCAGAGCTCAAGGCCAATGGGACCTACGACGAGATCATGAGCGAGTACTTCAGCTACGACATTAAACTGTAGCCATGCCCCTACCAGATCCGGGCGGTGAACGCCGCCCGGCCTGGAGTGCCGAACGCTGGCTGGCGTTGCGCCAGCCACATCCCAGCCTCGACCGACCCGCAGGAACCGCCATGCTGACCCTTCTCAAGAATGCGCGGCTGTATGCCCCAGCTCCGCTTGGCCTCAAGCATCTGCTGATCGCCGACCAACGCATCGCCGCCATACTCGACCCGCAGGATAGCCCGGACATTCACTTGCCCGGTCTCACGGTCCAGGACCTGGAGGGGCGGCGAGTGATTCCTGGCCTGGTGGATCCGCTAGTCCATATGACCGGCGGCGGCGGCGAGGGCGGCTTTGGCACCCGCACCCCGGAGCTGCGTCTCGAGGACGCCGTGAGCTCCGGCGTCACCACCCTGATCGGCGCCCTGGGGACCGACGCCCTGACCCGCACCCCGGCCAACCTGCTCGGCAAGGTGCGCGAGCTCGCCGCCGGGGGACTGAGTTGCTACGCCTATACCGGGTCCTACCAGCTGCCCCCGGTCACCCTGACCGGCTCCGTCGCTCAGGACATTCTGTATATTCCTGAATACATCGGTGTGGGAGAGGTCGCCATCAGCGACCACCGCGGTTCCCAACCGTCCGTTCAGGAGCTGGCCCGGCTGGCATCGGATAGCCGCACTGCGGGCATGCTGGCGGGCAAGTCCGGCATTGTGTTCATCCACACCGGCGACGCCGCAGGGGGACTCGAGATCCTGCGCGAGGTGGCACGCACCACGGCGCTGCCTATCGCTCAGTTCATGCCCACCCATATCAACCGCACCGCGACCCTGTTCGAAGACGGGCTGCGTTTCGCCCGTGACGGCGGCCGCATCGACCTCACGACCAGTACCACCCCGGAGCTGCTCGCCGAGGGCGAAGTCCCCGCCTCGGAAGCGGTCGCGCGGGCGCTCAAGGCGCGTGTCGAGCCCTCGCGCGTGACGCTCTCGTCAGACGCCAACGCTTCTCTGCCGCGCTTCGATGACCATGGCCGCTTCATTGGCCTCAAGGCGGGACGCCTCGACAGCCTGTTCGAGGTCGTGGGCGAATGTGTCAACGACCACGACATCGCGCTGGAGAACGCACTAGGCTTCGCCAGCAGCCACAGTGCGGACGCCTTGGGCCTTGCTCGCAAGGGACGCCTCGCGGTGGGGCAGGATGCGGACCTGCTGGTCCTTGCTGACGACGCCTGGGCAATTGACGAGGTCTGGGCGCTGGGACGATGCGTGCATCGACGTGACACAGATCGTTAGTCGTGTAAGGATTATTGGCGGATCACAGACTGAAGGCTGTCCCACGAGCTTGGGCGGCCAGCGCAACGACCGTTGAGTGAGCGTGCGATGGCTGACAAATCGATGTGCCAAGCCCGTGTCTCCCCCATCCACGAGGAGAGCCTATGAAAACCTACGACAAGTCACCCGAGGCCATTGCCCGTCTCAATCGTGAACAGTACCGGGTCACTCAGGAGAGCGGTACCGAGCGTCCTGGCACCGGCGAGTATCTGCATCATCATGAACCGGGCATCTACGTGGACATTGTCTCCGGCGAACCCCTGTTCGCGTCGTCGGACAAGTATGAGTCCGGCTGCGGATGGCCAAGTTTCACCAAGCCCATTGCGCCTGCCTACGTCAATGAACTGGTGGACTCGTCCCATGGCATGATCCGTACCGAGGTGCGCTCCAGCCATGGCGACAGCCACCTGGGTCATGTCTTTCCAGACGGCCCTAGAGACAAGGGTGGCATGCGTTATTGCATCAACTCGGCGTCGCTCAGGTTCATCCACCGCGATGACATGGAAGCCGAAGGCTACGGCGAGTACCTGGATCAAGTGGAGGAGATCTGAACATGGCACTACAACGCGCAGTTCTGGCAGGAGGTTGCTTCTGGGGCATGCAGGATCTGATCCGCAAGCTGCCAGGCGTCGAAAGTACACGTGTCGGCTACACCGGTGGCGACGTGGAAAACGCCACCTATCGCCACCATGGCACCCATGCCGAGGGCATCGAGATCATGTTTGACCCGGCGGTGATCAGCTATCGTCGACTGCTGGAGTACTTCTTCCAGATTCATGATCCGACGACGGTCAACCGTCAGGGTAACGATCGTGGCATGTCCTACCGGTCCGCCATCTACTACGTGGACGAGGACCAGAAGGCAGAGGCGCTGAACACCATTGCCGATGTCGACGCCTCGGGACTGTGGCCGGGCAAGGTGGTGACCGAAGTGGAGCCTGTAGGCGACTTCTGGGAAGCCGAGCCGGAGCACCAGGATTACCTGGAACGTCTTCCCAACGGCTATACCTGCCACTTCCCGCGCCCGGATTGGGTCCTGCCCAAGCGCACGGAAGAGGCCTGAGGTTGCCTCCAGGCAGGCGGCAATCGCGCGCTAAGCACGCGATATCCTGCCGTTGGTATGCGAACTGCGACACCGCCCTTCTGGGCGGTGTCGTCGTTTCTCACGGGGTTCAACGCCGGGGATGCGCACCGCCCACATGAACCCCGGCGTCTCCTCCACGACTCACGTCCCCTACCGGCTGCGCCAGTTCGTTGAGAATGCCGCACTCTCCCGCCGTGCCATGCCCCGCGCAGCGCTGCCTGAGCCCCTCGAGCTCCGCCTTCAATCGGGACAGCTGGGCAATTCTCTGCTCCACATGGCCCAGGTGTGCCTCGATCAGCGCATCGGCATCTTCACAGGGATGCTCCGGGTGATCCTGGCAGACCAGCAGCGCGCGGATTTCGTCCAGGGTCATGTCCAGCGCGCGGCAGTGGCGAATGAAATCCAGCCGCTCGGCGTGGGCATCACGATACACGCGATAGTTGCCGTCACTGCGCTCGGGCTCGGGCAGCAACCCTTCGCGCTCGTAGTAGCGCAGCGTTTCTACCTTCACCCCACTACGACGGGCCAGTTCTCCTATCTTCATCTACGGCCTCCCCATTCTCTCGACGTTCTTGGCATGTCACCGACGCTCTTGGCATGTCACCGAAGCTTGCGCCATGCCTTCGCCGCCCATGCTGGACGTCTTCTCGCGGCAGGTGATCTCGTGGCTCACTTGGATGCTTGACTCTGTAGTCACTACAGGGTGTCAACTTGGATACCAGAATCCTCTTTGGAGTTCCAGGCATGGCTGATCTTGAGCGCCAGACACCGTCAGACGACCCCTCATCCTGCTGCAGTGTCGGGCACACGAAAGCGCCCTGCGGCAACGACCCGAGCAGAACGTCGAGTGCGCACTGTGCGTCGACCGAGCCTGCGTCGAGCAAGAGTGCGTCGACCCAGAGTGCGTCGACCCAGAGTGCGTCGACCCAGAGTGCGTCGACCCAGAGTGCGTCGACCCAGAGCGCGTCGACCAAGAATGCACCGACCGACAGTACCTCTGCGGCTACGCCGGAAGGCACTCAGCGCCTGGACGTGATCGTTGACGAAATGTGCTGTCCGACTGAAGAGCGCGTCCTGCGCAAGGCACTGAACAGCCTGCCAGGCGTCGAGCAGCTGACCTTTGACACCATGCAGCATCGGCTCACCATCCATCACCGAAATGTGGACCGCCGGGCGGTCGCGTCGCGTATTCAGGAGGCGGGAATGACGGCTCGCTTCCTTGACCAGGCCAAGCAGGAGCCCCCCCGCGATAGCGCTTCTCTGCCCTGGGCTCGCCTGGCCGTCGCCGGCGCACTGGCTCTGGGGGCAGAGGTCACCGGCTGGCTTGGCCTGGGCGTGCCCTGGTTGGCGGCGCTGCTGGCCATTATCGCCATCGCCATGGTGGGGCTGCCCACCTGGAAGAAAGGCTTGCTGGCGCTACGCCAGGGCACCCTCAACATCAATGCCCTGATGAGCGTTGCCGTCACCGGCGCGATGCTGATTGGGCACTGGTCCGAGGCGGCCATGGTGATTGTGCTGTTCACCCTGGCGGAACATCTGGAAGCGCGCTCGCTGGAGCGCGCCCGCCGGGCCATCTCAGGCTTGCTTGACCTGGCGCCGCCCATGGCAAGAGTGCGCGACGAGAGCGCAGCCGAGGCAAATCGTTGGCGCGAGATCAAGGCAGAAGAGGTCAGGCCTGGGACTTTGGTCAGGGTGTTCGCCGGTGAACGCCTGGCGCTGGATGGTGAGATCGTGCGCGGTGAAGCGAGCCTGGATGAAGCCCCTATCACGGGCGAAAGCCTGCCTCGCGAACGCGGTCCAGGCGACACCGTTTACGCAGGCTCGATCAATCTATCCGGCGATCTCGACTATCGCGTGACACGCGACGCCAGTGACACCACCCTGGCCCGCATCATTCACGCCGTAGAGGACGCCCAGTCACGGCGTGCGCCAACTCAGCGCACCATCGATCGCTTCGCCGCCGTCTATACGCCGGTGGTCTTTGTCCTGGCGCTGGTCGTAGCTGTCGGCTGGCCTTTGCTGGGCCTCGGTCCGTGGCTCGACGGCGTCTATCGTGCCCTGGTCCTGCTGGTCATTGCCTGCCCCTGCGCCCTGGTCATCTCGACCCCGGTCACCGTGGTCAGCGGGCTCGGCGCCGCCGCTCGCCAGGGAATTCTGATCAAGGGAGGCGCCTTTCTGGAGCAGGCCACCCGCCTGACCCACCTGGCCATGGACAAGACCGGTACCCTGACCGAGGGCAAGCCACACCTGGTCAGCGCCTGTGCCATCGGCAACACGTCCGACAAGGACTGCCACCGCCTGGCCGTGGCCCTGGCCGAGCGCTCCAACCATCCGGTGTCCCGCGCTCTGGTGGTGGGGTTGGGCGCGCAGCCCGATGTCTCTCTCGAGCAGGTCGAGGAGCGCAGTGGTCGTGGTCTAGTGGCCAGGGAGGCGACAAGCGACACCGATATGGCTGCTCGGTTATGGCTCGGCAATGGCCGTCTGGCCCGCGACATGGGCGTCGACGACACGGTACTGCTGAGTCATGGACCAACGGATGATGCTGCTGGCGTCGTCTGGCTTGGCCGCGACGCGAACGTGCTGGGTAGCTTCAAGGTACGGGATGCCCTGCGTCCAAGCAGCAAGGCGGCGATCAAGCGCCTGCACCGTCAAGGCGTCAAGGTCAGCGTGCTCAGCGGCGATACTCAGTCTCGGGTCGATGCCATCGCCCTGGAAGCCGGCATCGACGAGGCCTTCGGCGAGTTGCTGCCGGAAGACAAGCTCGAGCACCTCGATGCCCTGGCCAAGCGCGGCACCACCGGCATGGTCGGCGATGGCATCAACGATGCACCGGCGCTGGCCCGAGCCGATGTCGGCATCGCCATGGGCGCGGCGGGCAGCGACGTGGCCATCGAGACCGCCGATATCGCGTTGATGAACGATGACCCGGCCAGCCTGCCGAGGCTGATCGACCTGGCCCGCACCACTCGGCGACTGCTGGTGCAGAACATTGCGCTGGCGCTGGGGATCAAGGCCGTGTTTCTGGCCCTCGCCCTGACCGGCAACGCCACCCTGTGGATGGCCGTCTTCGCCGACCTGGGATCGAGCCTTCTGGTGGTAGGCAATGGGCTGAGGATTCTGACGTATCGGACCGAGTCATAAGCGCGGTGGGATCGAGGGAGTCAGGCATATGCTCTACATCTGCCTATCGACGCAACTACGCTATGCGGAGAGCGAAGCCTAAGGAGGAGCGCGACATGCGAACCGTGTCGATTTTCAAGAATGGCAAGAGCCAGACCGTTCAACTGCCCGCTGACATGGCCTATGAAGGCATAAGAGAGCTGGAAATCACCCGAGACGGCGATGTGATTACCCTTCGTCCTGCTCGCCCGTCCTGGGAGTCATTCAAGGATTTACCCAAGGCAGACGACGACTTCCTGCAGGAGCGCCCCTCCGTCGTGAACAACGAGAACAGGTTCCCCTTGTGATGACCTATATGCTCGAAACCTGCACTTGCTTGTTCATTATGCGAGAACATCCGGTGAGGGTTATCCAGCGTTTGAGCGAAGAGGCCGAATCGGGAAACCGGAACGTCGTATCGGCCATCACCTACGCTGAAATGCGCTACGACCAGGTCGGCAAAAAGGCGTTGGCCAAACACAAGACCTTGGTGGACGAGTTCGTCAAACGACTCGATGACATCTTGCCGTGGGATCAACTCGCGGTAGACGCTGCGCTGACAATCATGAGCACTCTAAGGAGCGCGGGCACCCCCATCGAGTATAACGATACGGGGATCGCAGGGCACGCCATAGCATCCGGCGCCATTTTGGTGACCAATAACGTTCGAGAATTTGGCCGCGTCTAAGGCCTTGTGTATCAGGATTGGTGTCATCAACACCCGACGTGATCCGGGGTCGAGTGCAGCAATTGAGCAGCGTTTCCCTAGGCGAGCGGGGCATCGAGAAGATGACGATCGAACCCCGACTCGACAAGCATGCGCCAGGCGCACAGTACATCGCCAGGAATGGAGACCGGTGACTGATATCCGAGTTTGGGATAGTGCAGCATCCGATGAAGGTCACCCACCATCTCATCGATCAGCCCAAGCACCCCGATCTGGTTGGATACGTCATCGGGAAAGGCCGTAGCAGGGGCATCGATGGCAGCTGTCAACTCTGGCCACTGCACAGCGAGGGTATGCTTCACGCGTAAAACAGAATTCCGCTTGGTCACAAACGTTGCACGACGCACCCCGGGGAGGAGATCACGGGAAAAGCGGATATTCTCCGCGAAATTGGTTGCACGTCTTTCCAGCGTGATCTGCCCTGCGTCAACCCCCAGCGAGCGTGCTCGATCAAGGAACACATCGGCCTCGCTTCGCTCCCACAAATGACGTGTCCAGTTGCCAGTAGCCCCGGTTATCAACATACGAGGAGCGGTACCCGCTCTCATCAATGCACTGGCATGATCGCACACGCGCAGATCATAGGAACCACAGACAATGATGATATCCGAAGGCACCAGACAAGCCGGCTGGCCTTGAAGAAACGCCCAGAGCGTCTGAGCATCGCGCATTACCGGCGTCATCGGCGGCCCCCAACAGTATCGTAGACGTTGATCGATTCGCACCCTCACTTCGCATTCAGTCACGTCCCGCTAGGCTTTGTCCAAAGAAGTCCGAAAAATCGGCAAGTGATGGCTAGCCAAGGCAAAAATCGGTGAGGAAACGCAGTCTACAGGGTGGAAGCGAGCCGCCTGATCCGATTTTTAACGCCGTATTACCGAGCGCAGGCACTTTTCAGACAAGCCCTGGTGCCGCGAGTCTATCTCTACCCCGCTGTACCTATACCCCGCTAGCGCATCGCTTCGCCTTGCTCTGCCCTCCTACCTGACCGCGATCGCCTCGCGCATAAAGCGCAGTATCCACTCGGCCATCACGGCGTCGTCGATGCGCCCGGACAATGATGCCTGTCCCTGGCGCACCCGGGCGTCTCCCACCAGGCCCTGGCGCAGGTTCATCAAGTCACGGGAGTAGTCCGGGCGAAATTCCGGGTGCCCCTGAACCCCGAGGAAGCAGCGGCCCACCCGGATCAGGTAGTGGGGACAGAAGCCACTCCCCCCAAGCGTACAGGCGCCATCGGGCAGCACCTCCACCTGGTCCTGGTGACTGACCAGCAGGTCAAGCGCTTCCTGCCATGGCGTCATCCAGGGTTCGCGTTCGACTACCCGATTGTTGGACAGGCCAACCCCCCACCCCTTGGGGCTCTTGATGACCTCGCCGCCTAGCGCCTTGACGATCAACTGGTGGCCAAAGCAGATGCCCACCAGCGGCTTCTCGGCACGATAGAGATCGCGTACGAATCCCTCGAGACGATCGATCCAGTCATGGCCGTCGTTGACCCCAAACTTGGAACCGGTGGTCAGCCAGGCGTCCACCGCTTCGATATCCGTTGGAATCTCGCCATCCAGGCAGCGATAGACCTGCCACTCTAGCGTCACGCCAAGATCGTATGCCGCCGGCGCCAGCAACGCCTCGAACATGGCGGGATAGTTGCCATGGGCGGCGATCAGTTCAGGTGCCACGTCATCGCACTGCAGTAGACCGATTCGCATGATGTTCTCCATCACCAGTACTCCCTTGACGCTGGCCGGCCACCTTGCCAGAGAGCCGCCAGGGCTGTGTCATCGGGCGAGGCCGGCCGCTAGAGTCTGCCCTCAAGGGCCGCCAGAAAGACCCGACGGTAGTCCTCGGCCGTGAAGGCGATGGGGTTGGATCCCGCAGACGGGTCCACCACCGCCATTTCGGCGACCTTGTCGGCCTGTGAATCGTCGATACCGATAGCCGCCAGATCATGAGGAATCGCCAATCGTTCGCGCAGTTCCAGCACCCAATCGATGGCGCTGGCGGTGCTGGGCTGGCGCAGATCCAGATAGCGACACAGGCGGACCATGGGCTCGCCGATGGCGCGCTCGTTGGCCTTGAGCACATAGGGCATCAGGATGGCATTAAGGGTGCCGTGATGCGCGTCATAGAGCGCTCCCAGAGGATGCGCCAGGGCGTGCATTGCCCCCAGCCCTCGTTGAAAGGCCGTCGCCCCCATGCTGGAGGCCACCAGCATGTTAAGGCGGGCCTCCAGGTCATCGCCATGAGCATAGGCCCTCGGCAAGAAGTCTCGTACCCGCCGCATGCCTTCCACCGCGATGCCTTCCGCCATGGGGTGGTAGCCTGGCGCGCACCATGCTTCCAGGCAGTGGGACAGGGCATCCATACCGGTCGCTGCGGTCACCGCAGGAGGCAGTCCGACGGTCAGGGTCGGATCAAGGATCACCCGCGCCGGTACCATGCCAGGGTGAAAAATGATGCGTTTGACGTGCTCTGCCTCGTCGGTAATCACGGAGGCACGTCCCACTTCGGAGCCGGTGCCCGCGGTGGTAGGTACCGCTACCACCGGCACGATGGCCTTGGCATCGGCATTCTTCCAGTTGTCGCCGATGTCCTCCAGCGACCACAGCGACAGGCCGTCACGTTGATTGGCCATCAGGGCCACCGCCTTGGCGGCATCAAGCCCGGAACCGCCGCCGAAGGCGATCACGCCGTCATGCTCCCCCTCGCGAAAGGCATCCACGCCAGCGATGACATTGGCACCGGTCGGATTGCCCTTGATCTCGCTGAACAGCCCGACCCGGAGTCCTTCCGATCGACAGTGTTCAAGGGCATCCGCCACCATCGGCAGCGCCGCCAGTCCAGGGTCGGTCACCAGCAGCGGTGCATGCATGCCAAGCTCATGGCACTGTTGCGGCAGGTCTCGAATACGCCCCGCGCCGGTCAGGATCGAGGACGGATAATTCCAGCTGGTGGTAAAGCGGCTGATATCGCTCATGGTGACCTCAGGGATGCTTGAGATGGAAGGATTTGGGCCGGGTCAGGCTGTCAAAGCCCAGGCGCGATAGCGAGCAACCGCGTCCTGATAGCTTGACTCCCGTCCAGGCGAGCTCGGGATCCAGATAGTCGCAGCGGTTGACGAAGGCCGTACCGACGTCGAGGCGGGCCGCCAGTGCCTCACCGGCCTCCAGGTCGCGGGTAAAGATCGCGCCGGTCAGGCCAAAGGCGGAGTCATTCATCAGTGCAATGGCCTCGTCGTCGCTATCGACGGGCATGACGGCGACCACCGGGCCAAAGCTCTCCTCCTGCATCACCGCCATGGAGTGATCGACGTCCGTCAGCAGCTGCGGCGCCAGATAGGCACTACCTGGCCGAGACAGCGGGTAGTCGCCAGGATCGATCCAGGCACGTGCGCCGGCAGCGACCGCCGCTTCTACCTGGCCACGTACAAAATCCGCGGCAGCAGGTTTGACCACGGGCCCCAGGGTCGTGGCGGGGTCGGTGGGATTACCGAGCTTGAGCTGCTTCAGCCAGGCCACGGCGCGCGCGACGAAATCATCGAAGATGGCCCGCTCGACATAGATGCGTTCAATGCCACAGCAGCTCTGGCCTGAGTTGAAGAAGGCGCCATCCATGACACCATCCACTGCGCTGTCCAGGTCGACATCGCCACGCACGTAAGCCGCATCCTTGCCTCCCAGTTCCAGCGCTGTCGCAATGAAACGCCCCGCCGTTGCCTGCTCCACGGTGCGCCCACCCGCGACCGACCCGGTAAACGAGACGTGGGCAATGCGTGGATCTCCCATCACCTGCTCGGCGTCGGCGTGACTCATGTGCAGGAACTGAAAGACGCCCTCCTCGATACCCGCCTCCCGGGCGGCCTCCACCATGCGCTCTGCGCACAGCGGGGTCTGGGCCGAGTGCTTGAGGATCACCGCGTTTCCGGCAAGCAGCGCCGGGATCACCGCATTTACAGCCGTCATGTAGGGAAAGTTCCAGGGCGCCACGATCAGTGACACGCCGAGAGGTTCGCGGCGGATGTAGCGAGTAAACCCCGGCTTGTCGCCTAGCCTGAGGGGAGACAGCGCCCCAGGCGCCATCTCGATCATGGCCCTGGCACGTTCCTCGAAACCGCCGATTTCGCCTCCCGATTGAGCGATGGGCCGCCCCATCTGCCAGCAAAGCTCTTCCACGTGTTGATCGCGCCGGGAGATAAAGGCATCCACCATGGCGCTGGCCAGACGGCAGCGTTGTTCCACACTGACGTCACGCCAGCGCTTCTGGGCATCGGTCGCCAGGGCAAGGGTACGCTCGATATGCTCGGCATCGGCCTGCTCTCGTTCTACGTACACCGAGCCGTCCACCGGCGATAGGGTCTGTTGAATGGCCATGCGGTTCTCTCGTCAGTCGATGGGCGGGATGCCGGGCATCCGCGTCAAATGATTTCGAAATAGCGATCCAGCTCCCAATCGGTGATATGACGTCGGAACTCGCGCTCTTCCCATTCTCGGGTGGCCGCGAAGTGCTCGACGAAGTCGTCACCGAACAGCGCCCGCGCCGGGGCTGATCCCTTTAGCCGCTGCGCTGCGTCCCACAGTGTTCGAGGCAGCGCCTGATGCTCCGGGTGATCCAGTGTGTAGGCGTTACCAGTGACCGCCGTGTCGGGTTCAAGCTGCTGCTCGATCCCATAGAGGCCGGCGCCGACTGCCGCGGCAAGCGCCAGATAGGGATTGGCATCAGCGCTACCCAGGCGATATTCGACGCGCTGAGACTTGGCGCTGCCTGGAATGACCCTCAGCGCCGTCGTGCGGTTTTCCACCCCCCAGGTGGCGTCTGTCGGCGCCCAGAAACCAGGTATCAGGCGGGTGTAGCTATTGACGGTAGGCGCGAACATGGCCAGGAACTCTGGCATCAGGCGCTGCTGTCCGGCGACGAAATGACGCTGGATGGCACTCATGCCGTACTCGGCCTCACCGTCATAGAAGGCCGACTGGCCGTCATTCAGGTGGGTCATCGACAGGTGGATGTGCCCACTCTGCCCGGGATAGTCCGGCGACCACTTGGCCATGAAGGTGGCCATCAGGCCACGCCGCTGAGCCCAGACCTTGGTGAAGGTCTTGAACAACGCCGCCTTGTCACCGGCAGCCAGGGCTTCGTCGACGCCAATGGCCGCCTCCAGCACTCCTGGCCCGGTCTCGGTGTGCAGCCCCTCGATGGGGAAGTCCATGCGTTCCGACAAGGCCAATAACTCGTGATACAGCTCGGCGTGGACCGAACTTCTGAGCATCGAGTAGCCCATCATGTCGGGCGTCAGGGGACGCAGCTGACGAAAGCCCTTCTCGCGCACCGACTCAGGCGTCTCCTGGAACATGAAAAACTCATATTCGAGCGATCCATGCACCTTGAATCCCATGTCGGCGGCCCGGGCCAGCACTCGACGCAGCAGCCCGCGGGGACAGATCGCCTCGGCCCGCTCGGTGAATTCCGCCATGAACAGCAGCATGTCGCCCTCGAAGGGCACCTCGCGGCAGGTCTCCGGCAATAGCCTCAACTGGGCGTCGGGGTAACCGGTATGCCAGCCGGTAAAGCGCGTGTTGTCGTACAGCTCGTCCTTGCTGTCCCAGCCCAGCACGACATCACAGAAGGCAAAGCCCCCCTCCAGCGCGGCGAAGAACTTGTCACGCTGCATGTACTTGCCGACCATGACCCCGTCCAGGTCGAGAAAGCCGACTTTGACGTGGCTGAGGTTGCGCGCTTCGACCACGCGCCGAGCATCCTCTGCCGTGCGCACGTCCCTCGGGTTGAGTCCTGACATCGATCACCCTCCTCATGGGCGAAGGAATGAAGGGCCGGCCCGCAGGCCGGCCTGCACTGCCTCATATCAGCTGTAGCGATAGGGAGGGCCCGCCTGCTGCATGGTCTGGCGGTAGTCCTTGAGGATCTGCACCACCTTGGCATTGCGCTCGCTCTGGGCCGCAATCTCATCCCAGAACCCCAGCGCTTCATCCTCGATGGTCTGCCACTCTTCTTCCGGGATGGAGGTCAGTTCGAGCTTGCCACCCTTGGTGCGGTAGTGGGCTTCACCCCACCAGTACCAGTGCTGACGATAGTAATGAGAGCTGTCCATGCACATCCTGAACAGCGTCTTCAGGTGATCCGGGAGCTCGTTCCAGCGTTCGCTGTTGGCAAAGTAGGACCCCGCCCAGGCGCCCGAGATGTTGTTGGTCAGGTAGTAGCTGGAGACATCCGCCCAGCCCACGGTGTAAGCCTCGGTGATGCCCGCCCAGGCGATGCCATCAAGCTCGCGGGTCTGCATGGCGACCTCGATGTCTTCCCAGGGCAGGGTCACCGGCACCACCCCGAAGCGAGTCAGGAAGCGCCCGGCAGTGGGGAAGGTAAACACCCGCTTGCCCTCGAGGTCCTTGATGCTGCGAATGGGCTCTCGGGTGACGAAGTTGCAGGGATCCCAGCTGCCCGAGCCGAGCCAGGTCACGCCCTCGATCTCGCCGTAGGCCTCTTCCCAGATTTCCTTCAGACCGTAGTGGTTGAACAGGGTCGGTACATCCAGGCTGTAACGCGAGGCAAACGGGAAATAGCCGCCGAACACCGACACGTCCACCGGTGCATTGATCGAGTCATCATCGCTCTGCACGGCGTCGATGGTGCCTCTCTGCATGGCCCGGAACAGCTCCCCGGTGGGGACCAGCTGATCGGAAAAATACAGTTCGATTTCCATCTCGCCATTGGCGGCCTTGTTGAAGGCATCAATGGAAGGCTTGATGACATGCTCCGCCAGCGCTGGCCCCGCATAGGTCTGCAGACGCCAGCGTATCGGCGTCTTCGACTGGGCATGCACATAGGGCGCGGCAAGAGTGCCTGCGCCCACGGTAGCGGCGGTAGCGACACCGGCCTTTTTCAAGAAGTCGCGACGGTTGGTCATTGGATCTCTCCCTACTCTGTCGATTGTTGTGGTCAGGGGTGATGCCATCGGGTACTGCTGTGACTCATTGCACCTGTCGGTGTGTTGCCCGGCCTCCTGCCGTTTTTCGTGTCCTGTTTGTTGTCGATGTTGCGCTATCCTTCGCTCGCTCCGGCATCCGGCATCCGGCATCCGGCATCCGGCCTAACATGCCTTGTGGCGCACCTTCGTCGCCGCTGGCCGGTGCGCGATAGACCCTGGCAATGCAGGTCCGGTCGCTGCTTTCGCCCAGGCTCAGTAATCCCGGAACAGCTCGGGGAGCCACAGTGCGAGCTGGGGAAAGGCGGTAATCAGCGCCAGGCCCGCCAACATGATGGCGACAAACGGCCACACGCTCTTGTAGATATCCCCCAGGCTGATCTCCGGCGGTGCCATGGCCCGCATCAGGAACAGGTTGTAGCCGAAGGGCGGGGTCATGTAGGCGATCTGCACCGTGATCGTGTAGAGCACGCCATACCAGATCGGGTCGAAGCCAAGACTGATGACCAGCGGCACGTAAAGCGGGGCCACGATGACCAGCATGGCGGTGTCATCGAGAAACATGCCAAGCAGGATGTAGGACAGCTGCATCATCACCAGGATCTGCCAGGGGGTCAGGCCAAAGGCCTCGAGGAATACAGACTCGATGGCACGAACCGCGCCGAGACCATCAAACACCGCGCCAAAACACAAGGCCGCCAGGATGATCCACATGAACATGCAGGTGATGCCCAGCGAGCGGCGCACCGTGGTCTCGATGACGGCGCGATTCAAGCGTCCCTTGATCAGGGCAGCCAGAGTGGCCGACAGCGCCCCTACCGCAGCGCTTTCTACCAGGCTGGTCACTCCCATCACGAACAGGCCGGTCATGAAAAAGAAGATGGCCAATGGCATGATGCCGGCGCGCAACAGCTTCAACTTGTCAGCGGTGGAGAGGTTGCGTTCTTCCGGCGGCAGGGTCGGCCCCAGGCTCGGCTGCAAGCGACAGCGGATGACGATATAGGCCACGAACATGGCCGCCAGGATCAAGCCGGGTATCGCCCCGGCCAGCCATAGCTGGCTGACCGGCTGGCGCGCAATCATGCCGTAGAGCACCAGCACCACGCTGGGCGGTACCAATATGCCCAGCGAGCTGCCAGCCTGGATCACGCCGGTGACCATGACCTTGTCGTAGCCCCGTCGCAGCAGTTCCGGCAGGGCAATGGTGGCGCCGATGGCCATACCGGCCACACTCAGCCCATTCATCGCCGAGACCACCACCATCAGACCGATGGTGCCCACCGCCAGCCCCCCTCTCAGCCCCCCCATCCACACGTGGAACATCTCGTAGAGCTCGGAGGCGATGCCCGATTCCGACAGCATGTATCCCATGAAGATGAACAGCGGCAGGGTCAACAGCGGGTACCAGTTCATCAGCTGAATGGCGGCACTGAAGGGCATCTCCATGCCGCCGTCGCCCCACAGCACCAAGGCGGCTGCCGCGCCGACAAAGCCAATCACGCCGAACACCCGCTGTCCTGTCAGCAGCAGCAGCATCATGGAAGAGAACATGGTCAGGGCGATCATTTCGTAGCTCATCGGTCGCCCTCCCCGTCCTTGCGGTTCTTGCCTTCCCTGGCATCCTTCTCCCCTTCACTCTCCTCCAGCGGTCGCCCGAGCAGCACGGCGACATCCTTGAACAGGGTGGAAAGACACTGGGCCAGCATCAAGGCCACACCGACGGTCATGATGGTCTTGATGGGTGCCAGTGGCGGCGCCCAGGAGCTGTAATTGGTCTCGCCGTACTTGATCGCATAGCTGGTACTGGAGATGCCGCCAGCCAGTAGTGTGCCCAGAAACACCAGCAGCAACAGCATCGTCAGCACGTCACTCATGGCCTTGGCACGAGGGGACAGCCGGGTATAGAACAGATCCATGCGCACGTGGTCATCGAGCTGCATGGAATAGGCACCGCCCAGCAGAAAGTAGGCCACCATCAGAAACTGCGAGACCTCGACGCCCCACAGCAGCGGCCGGTCAAACAGCGTGCGCGAGAGCGAGGCATACAGCAGTACACCTATCATCACGAAGATCAGGTACATGACGATACGCCCGATGCGCCGGTTGAAGCGGTCGACGTAACGAACGTAGAGACGAATGGCTGCCGGCATGGGGTCTCCCGGACTCAAGAGGAATCTCATGAGTCTTGGTTCAGCCAGACCAACCTCGCCAGTTGCATCGACTTCAACGACACCCGCACTATCGAAGCTTTCGATATTGCCACCGCTTGGCGCATCGTGAGGACCTCGACGCACCAGGACGGATCACCCCGCGGGGAACGTCACGACGTCGTCGTGATCTGTGCGTCTACCCAGGGCAGCTCGGCTGCCAGGGTGCGGCGAAAGCCAGTGTCCAGCAAACGCCGTGCGTCACGGGCCAGCTGCCCAGGCAGGCCTCCCAGCTCATCCCGTCGCGCGACCAGCGTCAGCGTGCGGCTAAGCGGCGATAGGGGCAGCGGCTCGATCCGCACCCTGAGCTGGTCAAGACCCGCCTGGTACAGGCACAACGGCGTCGTCACGGTAAAGCCGACACCATCGCTGACCGCCTTGAGCAAGGCACAGGTATTGTCCAGATGAAGACGCGCCGGCAGCTCGACGCCAGACAGCCGCAGATGGCGCTCGATGCTCTGCCCGATCAATGACTGCGGGACATAGCGCACCAGATCGAGTTGACGCGATAGCCAGCGCAAATTGTCGGCAGGGCCTGACCAGTCGGCCGGAAGGACCAGCACGAAAGGCTCCACCAGCACGCTGTGGCGCTCCAGGCCGTCATAATTCTCGAGGCGATCATCCGAAATGATCACGTCCACATGTCGGGTCAGCAGTGAGTGACCATGCATGTGGGAGAGCCCCGTGGTCAGGGTATAGTCCCGGGTGTGTCGCCGGATAAGGTCGATCAAGGGCTTGCCCACGGCGGTGGCCAACGAGTCGACCAGTGCCAGCCGCATTTGATGCAGTTGGCCAAAGGCGCCGGAAATCAGCTCGCGGCGCGTATCCCTGGCTTCACTCAGCAGCCGTCTCGCCCGGTCATAGAAAAACCGCCCAGCGCTGGTCGGCTCCAAAGGACGTGAGCGACGCTCGAACAGCGTCAGTCCAAGGCTCTCTTCCAGGGTCGCCAGACAGTGGGATACCGAGGATTGGGTCAACCCCAGCGCTTCCGCGGCGGCACTCTGGCTGCCCCGTTCCAGCGTCTCGACGAAGATTTCCATACTGCGCAGATCGAAACCGAAGCCATTCTTCATGGCAACTCCTGAAGGGTTGTCTTGTTATTGTCCCTGTGACGCAGCGCCTGCCGTCATGCACCCCATCTTATCCTGCTCTTCACCGGCGGTGACGTCCAAAGGTGCCACTGCATGAAGGCCTGCCCCGACGAGCCGCTGCGAGGCGCGCCGCTCGGATGCCTGACCCGTGCAGCTCCCAACGGCTAAAATGTGCCGTATTGGAACTTGTGGGACGTCCATCAGTCTATCCTGACATCGCGAACAACAGGGATGTCCGATGAACCTCGCCACCAACGCCGGCTACGCGTCGCGCCCGTCTTCCGCCTGGACCGGTTGGGGACAGTGGATTGCACTGATCACCATGACCCTGGATCATGTCGCCCGCTACCTGGCCACTGATGCCTGGCATATGGGCTGGATCGATTCGAGTGTCGGTCGCATCGCCTTTCCCTTGTTCGCCGGCATGGTGGCCTGGCATGGTCTGTTCAACACCCGAGATCCCCTACGCTACGCCCGCAGAGTCATGGTTATCGGTCTGCTCGCCCAGCTTCCCTACCAGCTGATGCCACGTGAAGCGATCTTCCAGCTCAACATCTGCTTTACCCTGGCCCTTGGCCTGATGGCGGGTCACTGGCTCGAGCAACTGACCCGGCGCCAGGACGGCGGCGAACTGGGCTATCCA
Organism: Halomonas litopenaei; assembly: GCF_017303055.1. GTDB lineage: Bacteria > Pseudomonadota > Gammaproteobacteria > Pseudomonadales > Halomonadaceae > Halomonas > Halomonas litopenaei_A. The sequence continues at coordinate 255,301 of NZ_JAEKJT010000003.1, forward strand.
CGCCTCGCCCTGGAGACCCTGGGCATTGCGCTGGCATGGTACTTCGCCGGCTTCTGGGTGGAGTACGGCCACCAGGGGCTGTTGCTGGTTCCCTTCTTCATGCTGGCGATCGGTCAGTTGCATCGCGCCGACGACGATATCCCATCGCGGCTGCTGGCCGTGGCAGGCTGCCTGCCGCTGCTGGCAGTGGCCGGCCTGATGAATTCCTCTGACATGGCGAAGTCGGTGACGGTAGCCACCGTGCTGCTGGTCCTGCTGCTGGCTGCCGGTGCCAGCCGCCTGGTCCGAGCCCCCTCTGTGACCATGCCGAGAAAGATGTGGCTGGCGTGGTATCCCGCTCACTTCGCGGTGATCGCGGCCATATTGCTGTGGAATGGCAATGCGCAGATCCTGTAGATCGCCACGGGGTGGCTAGCCTGCTCGCTTCAATTGCCCCGTCATCGCAAGTTGCGTGACGAGGCTGAATCAGCGACGGTGAATGACGCGATCCTTGTGCTCCACCAGAAACACCTTGAAGGCTTGCCATGCCGGGCTACGGTAGCGGTCCGGATGCCACACCAGCGAGAAGTGGCGCGTCAATGGCAGGTCATGGGCCAGCTCGACCAGGTCGCCCCGCTCCAGCTCCCCACGCACGCTCAAGCGTGATAGACAGCCAAGGCCCAAGCCGGCCGCGACGGCCTGCTTGATGGCTTCGTGCTGCCCCAGCTCCATCCGCACCTTCAGTCTGGCCACTCGAGGAAGCACCGCTGCCTCGAGCACCTCCCGGGAGCCAGAGCCCAGTTCACGCAGTATCCAGGGCTGCTCGGCCAGATCCACGTCCGAGATGCGGCCCTTTTCCACCAGTGGATGCCCAGGCGCGCAGACCACCACCATGTGATCTTCGCACCACACCTCACTGGCCAGGCCCGGTTCATGGCAGCGCCCCTCGATCAATCCCAGGTCCGCATCGAAACGCTGCACCTCGGCAATGACCTCGCCGGTATTGCGCAGGCGCAGTCGCAGATCGACACCGGGATGCCATTCACCGAACTCACCGGCCAGGGGCGGCAGCAGGTAGGTCCCGATGGTGGCACTGGCAGAAATCGCCAGGCTACCGTGCAGCACATCCCCTGGCTCTACCGCTGCGGCGACCAGGTCATCAAGCTCATCCAGCAACTGCTCGGCTCTGGGCAACAGACGATGCCCCATATCGTTGAGGCTGAGTCTACGCCCGGGACGCTCGAATACCACCACGCCAAGCTGCCGCTCCAGATCGGCCAGCGCCTGGCTCGTGGCCGATTGAGAAAGGCTTAGCTGTCGAGCAGCGGCGCTGACAGTCCCCAGTCTGGCGACGGTTACAAAGACTTCCAGCTGGCGCAAGGTGATGCGCGAGCGTGATCGCTGATGGGTAGGGTGGGACATGATGACCTCTCACTGCGTGATCAGGAGCCTCGCAAACGCCGCCTGCTCTTATATCGGTTTTACTTATAACCGGTTTCGTTATTACACGATAATCAAAAGATATATCAAAGCCTAGAATGGCCCCATCAGAGCAAAGCTGACGTCGGTAGCCAGATGAGGCACGCCTTCCCGTGCCGCTCGCAGAAGTATCGATGCCAGCACAATAATGAAAGGAGGTCAGGATCATGTGGCAAGGATTGGTACTATGCGCCCTACTCACACTGGCCGGCCAGGTGATCAGCCGCCTGCCAGGCATCAGTGACACGGGGATCAGTCCGCTGGTGTTCGCCCTGCTGCTGGGTATCATCGTGGGCAACCTGCCGTTGGGGCGTACCCTGGAGTCTTCCCACAAGGGACTGGCGTTTGCCACCCGCTGGCTGCTGCGCGGTGGCATCGTGCTGTTCGGGCTATCGTTGACCTTTGCCCAGGTGGTAGGACTCGGTCCCAAGGTGTTGTTACTCGATGCACTGGTGATTACTGCCGTACTGGTGAGCGGCTATCAGATCGGCACCCGGGTGCTCGGCATGGACCGAGAAACTACCCTGCTGACCAGCGCAGGCAGTGCCATCTGCGGGGCGGCGGCGGTTCTCGCCACCGAGTCTACCATCCGCTCCAGGCCTGCCGCTGCGTCCATGGCGGTGGCCACCGTGGTTCTGTTCGGTTCTCTGGCGATGCTGACCTATCCCCTGCTGTACCCGTGGCTGGGCATGGAGGAAGGGTTGTTCGGCGTCTATATCGGCGCCACCATTCATGAAGTCGCTCAGGTCGTCGCCGCGGGCGACGCGGTCGGCCCGGACGCGCTGGCCAATGCGGTCATTGTCAAGCTGGTCAGGGTCATGCTGCTGGTCCCCTTCCTGCTGATCGTCGGCCAGTGGTGGCTACGCCAGCCCAGTGAAGCAGACGCCGCCACGCTGGATGGACAGGCCGGCGGTCAGGTCGAGAAAGCCAAGCTGGTCATTCCGTGGTTTGCTCTGGGCTTTATCGTCATGGTCGGGGTCAACAGTGTCATCAGCCTGCCGGCTCCACTCCATGCTGCGCTGGTGCTTGGTGGTCAGATCGCGCTGACCATGGCCATGGCGGCGCTGGGCATCAATACCCGGATATCACGCCTCAAGGCGCTGGGCATCAAGCCCTTCCTGCTGGCATTGATCCTGTTCGTGCTGCTGGTGGTCGGCGGTGGCCTGGCCAGCGCCGTGTTGATGGGGTGAGCGGCCCCATCATCCTGGATAGCGGCCAAGCGTCTGACCGCCAGCGGCTAAGTACAAACAGTACAAGCAGCACAAACGACAGCGGGCCCCCAGAAGGGGCCCGCTGTGCTTGCTGCCACGCAACCTGCGCTCAGTCTTCGAAGCTGAAGCGCACCTCAGGGGCATCGGGTACCAGCGCTGCGCACTGGCGAACACGATCCAGCAAGGTCGCATGATCGGCGGCCACCAGATTGATGTGGCCCAGCTTGCGGCCTGCTCGTTCGCTCTTGTCGTAGCGATGCAGATGGGCATCGGGCATGGCCAGCACCTGGCTCGGGTCCGGCTCACGACCGATCACGTTGACCATGCAGGTGGGAGCACGCGCGCTGGTATCGCCCAGCGGCAAGCCCTGGATGGCGCGCAAATGGTTCTCGAACTGGCTGGTGACCGCACCGTCCATGGTCCAATGACCGGAGTTATGGACCCGTGGCGCCATCTCGTTGGCCAACAGGCTACCGTCGGCACACTGAAACAGCTCCAGCGTCAGCACGCCGACATAGTCCAGCTCGTCCAGCAGCGCACGAATGTACTCATCGGCAGTATGCTGAACACTGTCATCCAGGTTGGGCATGGGCGCCAGCGAGTAACGCAGGATGCCGTCGACGTGCACGTTCTCGGCCATGGGATAGAACACGACCTGTCCATCACGGCCGCGCACGGCAATGATCGATACCTCGCGAACAAAGTCGACAAAGGACTCGACGATCAGCCGCGGGTGGTTGATGCGCGACCAGGCGTCTGCAGCGTCGCTTGGCTGCTTGAGCACCGCCTGCCCCTTGCCGTCGTAGCCCTCGGTGATGGACTTGGCCACCACCGGAGTCCCCAGTTCCTTGGCGGCGGCCTCCAGCGCCTCTGCGCTGTCTACCAACCGATAGGCGGGAGTGGGAATGCCCAGGCGATCAAACAGTGCCTTTTCCTCGGCCCGGTTCTGACACACGCGAATCGCTTCGCTGCCCGGATAGACCGGCCGCTCTGCCTCGATCGCCTGAACCAGCGAGACTGGCAGATGCTCGAACTCATAGGTGACCAGGTCGACATCTTCGAGAAAGCTCTGAATATGTTTCTGGTCGGTGTCGATCATCACCTCACCGATGCCGGCACTGGGATTCCCGGTGGTATCGAGAAAGCGGAACCGGTTGGCCAACGGGTAGCCGGCGAGCGCCAGCATGCGGCCAAGCTGTCCGGCCCCGAGAACACCAATCTTCATGACTTGCTCCTATGCTCTTACGACGGTCGTGCAAGGGTTGGGGCGCCTACCACGCTCAGCCCTGGCGAGCTTCCGGCGGACGGGGATCAGGGTTATCCAGCACCGTCTGCGTCTGCTCGGCGCGGAAGGCTTCTACCGCATCACGCACCGCGCTATCGGCAAGCCCGACGATCTGAGCCGCCAGCAGCCCCGCGTTGGTCGCGCCAGCCTTGCCGATCGCCAGCGTACCCACCGCTACGCCACCTGGCATCTGGGCGATCGACAGCAACGAGTCCAGCCCTTTCAACGCCTTGGATTCAACCGGAACACCCAGCACCGGCAATGCCGTCTGCGACGCCACCATGCCCGGCAGGTGGGCCGCGCCTCCTGCACCAGCGATGATGACCTGGATGCCACGCTCGGCAGCACTCTTGGCGTAGTCGAACAACAGGTCCGGCGTCCGATGCGCGGAGACGACCTGGGTTTCATAGCTCACGCCCAAGCGCTCCAGCATGGTGACGGCGTGCTCCATGACAGGCCAGTCAGACTTGGAACCCATGATCACGCCGACCCGGGGCGCTGGGGAGGTGGATGACATCGGCAACTCCTCGAAGAAACGACGGTGCCGCAGCAAAGAAATCGCCGCGACTAGGGAACAATCGGGAAGCGCCATAGTCTAGCAGAGCCGAGGGAGCGATACCTCTCCCGATACAGACGTCGTCAGCCAGCGACAGCAACATTCATTCTGACTGCGCATTGGTCTGCTACTTTTTTCTGTCATCGCCAATGTCACAGCGTCTATTAGGACGACACGCTCACCAAGGAGAGAGCCATGAAACCGACCCTGCTGCTTATCGCCGCCTTAACATCTGGCCTGGCGCTGGCCGGTTGCGACGATAGCCAGAGCAACGCCAGCAGCTCCCAGAGCAGTGCCGAGACCAGCCAGCAGGCCAGCGCCGAGCAGGCCACACAGATGACCCTCAAGGGTACCGTCAGCTTTGCCGAAACCGGGCAGACACTGCCACAGGGCGCTGACGTGAAGGTTCTTCTTAACGATGTGGCCCTGGCCGACGCACCGGCCAAGACCATTGCCGAGACCACGGTCTCGATCGACCGCCAGGCGCCCACCGATTTCTCTTTGAGCTATGACACCAACGATGTCAGCGAACGTCACACCCATAGCCTGCGTGGGGAAATCCGGGGCGACGACGGCCAGCTGATCTGGACCAGCACCCAAGCCAACCCGGTCGAGGTCGGCCCAGACGCCGACCAGCCTCCGGTGTCCATCGTGCTCCAACCGGTGGGAGCCGATGGCAACGCGCAGAGTGAAAGCATGCAGCAAGCCCAGGAGGCCTTGCTGTCGAGCGGTGATGAGCCCACCGCCGCAGAGAAGCAGGCCGCTGAGCAGGCCGACGCGGTGGCCGAGCAAGCAGCTGGCATGCAGGAACCCAGCCAGGGGGCAGCGGCCGCCGGCGGCGGCAATGCGACAGCCCCTGATGCTACAGCCCCTAATGCGACAGCCCCTACTGAAGGCAGCGACAGCGCTCAAGCCCAGTAACGCGGGCCCCCGTACGGATCTGGCCTAGCGGTTCCACAACACAGCGTGTGCCACGACACAACGACAGCGCCGTGCCCTGAGGCACGGCGCTGTCGTCACGCTGGGAAAACCTGTCACTCGACCGACTAGGCGGGCGTTGCCACCCTGCGTGACTCCCAATAGTTGAAACCAATGATCGCCGCCATCACTGCGGCCCCGGCAACGTCGAACATCATTGACGGCAGGAACACGCCCACGATTGCCGGCAACAGCAGCAGCCGCTGCCACAGCAGGATCCGGGTGAACAGGTAGCCCTCCAGCGTCGCCGCAAAGGCACCCAACGCCAGCAGGCCCGTCACGCCCTTCCAGATCAACAGCCAGACCGGCCCACCGATAATGATTTCGGGGTTGTAGACCATGAACAGCGGCACCAGATACAGGCCCTTGGCGAACTTCCAGGACTGGAAGCTGGTCTCCATCGGCTTGGCACCCGCAATGGCAGCACCTGCAAAGCCTGCCAGTGCAATAGGTGGCGTCACGTTGGAATCCTGGGAGTACCAGAACACCACCAGGTGAGCGATCAGCAGCGGTACGCCAAACTCATTGGAGAGTGCCGGACCGACCAGCACGATCAGCACGATGTAGCTCGCCGTTACCGGCAGGCCCATGCCCAGTACCAGACTGGCCAGCAGCACCATGATCAGCGCCAGCAGCAAGTGGCCGTTGGAGAAGGCCAGCATCATGGCCGAGAACTTGAGGCCGAGGCCGGTCAAACCAACCACGCCAACGATGATACCGGCCACCGCACAGGCCATGGTCACCGCCACCGCGTTGCGTGCCCCCAGCTCCAGTCCCTCAAGCAGCTTCATCAGGCCATTGCGACAGGCCAGGGCCAGGCGCTGGGCGTTGACCGGCTGCCCCTCCTTTGGCGCAACGAACAAGAACCAGACGGCGAAGCGCAACACGGCCACCACCAGCATGCAGACGATGGCGTAATAGCCGACCCGCATCGGCGACATGTTCATCACCAACAGCCACACCAGCACTGCCAGCGGCAGCAGGAAGTGCCAGCCATGCTTGAGCACGTCGCTCATCTGCGGCAACTCTTCCTTGGCCATGCCTTGCATGCCCTCTTTCAGGGCGATGATGTGGACGAAAAGATAGACGGTGCCAAAGTACATGAAGGCCGGAAGAATGCTGACCTTGACCACCTCGAGATAGGGCAGCCGGGTGTACTCCGCGATCAGAAATGCCCCAGCCCCCATCAATGGCGGCATGATCTGCCCCCCGGTAGAGGCCGCCGCCTCGATCCCCCCCGCCTGATGCGGCTTGTAGCCAAGGCGCTTCATCAGAGGAATGGTAAAGGCGCCGGTGGTCACCACGTTGGCGATGGCACTCCCTGAGATCGACCCCATCCCGGCAGAGGCAATCACTGCAGCCTTGGCGGGCCCACCGCGCTGGCGCCCGGTGGCGGCATACGCCAGATCGATGAAGAACTTGCCTGCGCCAGTGATCTCGAGAAAGGCACCAAACAGGACAAAGATGAAGATGTAGGTGGCGGCTACCCCCATGGGCAGACCAAAAATGCCTTCCTGACCTAGGTACAGCTGGCCCACCAGGCGATCCAGATTGTAGCCGCGGTGTTCCAGGATGCCCGGCAGGAACTGCCCGAGCCAGGGCAACTCGCCCCGGGGGCCGGCAAAAGCGTAGAGAATGGCGATCATGCCGATGATGGTCATGCCAAGCCCCACCGCTCGCCGACTGGCCTCCAGCACGGTCACGGTGGCGATGATGCCCACCCAGATATCGGTCTGGCTCCAGAATCCTGCGCGATTGATGATCTCGTCAAGATACAGCGCCATATAACCGCCGGTGACGACGGCGCCACAGAAGAACACCAGGTCGATGAGCGCTCCCACCGGGCCTCGCCCTCGGGACGGGCCAAACACCGGGAACATGAGGAACGCCAGCATCATGACCAGCGCCAGGTGGATGCTGCGCTGATAGAACAAGCCGAGCGGCTGGATGCCAGCCGAATAAAGCTGAAACAGTGACAGGCCGATCGCTACCAGAGAGATCAGCCACAGTACGATTTTCGAGTGGTTGGCCTGGCTGCCAGGCACCACGGGAGAAGCTGGCGATTCGCTCATCGTTATCTTCCTGGGAGTGTCAGTCAGGGGCATGCTGGTGTCAGCCTTGCGCCATCAAATGGCGCAACAGCGACGGTCGCTCCCTGCCTTATCGGCGAATTTCGCCTTGCATGTACGTTAGACAATGGCTGGTCGTGCCAGCCTTGGGGGTGCTCAAGCCTAGCCTGGACCATGGTCATCCACGCCGCGCCCCTCCAGGCCAACGCTGACCAAACGCCCGGCCGCGATATCGCTTAAGCTGATCGGGGTAGCCTGCGCGGGCAACGCTTCCGCCCAGGCGGCTGCACACGACCGTCCCGCCGCGACCAACCTTTCCAGCGTGGGCTTTCCACGGCTGACCAGGCGGTGATCAACGCGCTTGGCGCCGACCCGCAGCCGGTAGTGATTACCCGGTACCGCCTCGTCGATATCGTTGATCCAGTAGCCTCCCTGCCCATCACTGACCTGCCGCCCGCGGCCCGGCACATGGTCAAGGCCGGCGGCAAAGTCGGGCAAGTGGCTGCGCTCCAGCACCATTTGGCCTTCTACGTGACGGTAGCAGTCGAGCACCTCGAACCCTTCCACGGAATGGTTCCAGGCCATGCACCACCCTGCGCCAGGCGGCATCGGGATTGCCACCAGCAGCCTGCCCTCACTATCGCGAACCGTCAGTTGATCGTCACAGCTCGACGTCAGCTCCGCAGCCACTGCGTTCATCGGCGCCACACCCAGCCATAGCACGCACAAGGCGAGCCCCATGGCTCGCCTTGTGAAGCGTGTCCCCATGACCATCAGGGACGCTGCTTGTCCTGCACCTCAGCACCGACTTCCTCGTAGTAACGCAGGGCACCCGGATGGAAGGCAATGGGCGTGGACTCCACCGAGAACTCAACCGTGGTGTCATTGGCGGCAGGATGAATGGCGATCAGTTCATCGGTCTGCTCGAACAACGTCTTGGTGATCTGGTAGGCCAGCTCGTCATCCATCTCGCTGCTGGCAATCAGCACATTGGGTACGCCCAGGGTCTGCACCGCGGCGTCCATGCCTTCATAAAGGCCTTGCTTGAGCTCGTAGGCGGCGAACACCGGCTCGTCTTCCTGGGCGTTGGCGACTTCCTCGTCGCTGAGACCGATCAGGCGCACGTCGCTGGTGGTCGCCAGATTCAGAATCGAGCTGGTGGGCGGACCGACACTCCAGAAGCCGACATCGATATCGCCGTCACGCAAGGCATCAGCGGTTTCGTTGAAGTTGAGGCGCCGTGCGTCGAAATCGTCATAGCTGAGGCCGTTGGCCTCAAGGATGGCACGAGCGTTAAGTTCGGTACCGCTACCCGGGGCGCCCACCGATACCACCTTACCTTCCAGGTCATCCAGCGAGTCGATACCGGAGTCCGCCATGGTGACGATCTGCACCGCGTTGGGGTAGATCGACGCGATAGCACGAATGTTCTCGAGCTTGCGCCCCTCGAAATCGCCGGTGCCGGTCGCACCCTGGTACACCGTATCCGCCAGCGCCAGGGCAAGGTCCGAGTCGCCGCGCCACACCAGCCCCATATTCTCTACCGAGGCACCAGTGACCTCTGCCACGGCATCATAGCCATCAACATGCTTCTTGATCAGCTCTGCCAGGCCCCCGCCATAGGGGTAATAGGTGCCGCCGGTGCCGCCAGTGGCAATCGACAGCTGGCTCTGGGCCACCGCGGTGTGGCTGGCAACCAGCAGGGACGCCGTCAGGGCGAATGTCAGTGCTCGCATGATCTTCCTCCGTTCCTCGTGGGAACCATCGTGACGTTGTTGTTGATCGATTCGAGATGCGCTAAGCAAACTAGCAAGTGCCTAGCGACTTCGCCAATGCCAACATTTCGACGTTTTTTGTCTTTGTCTGCAATTCTCACAAGGTCTTAGATGCATCGCTGCTGATTCATGACGTCAACGCTACCCACGAGGCCGCTGCCGCGGCCTGGCTGCGGGCGCGAGGCTCCGCGCCCGCTCACCCGCTAGCGTTGAATAACGGTTCATGACGGATCGGCCGGTGACGCGGCGGACTCAGACGTCCTGCCCAGCCCCCGCCAGCTCACGCTTCATCTGGCGTTCGCTGTAGTCGGTGCCGTAGCGCTGGCGGGACCACACATACAGCCCCAGTCCAAGTCCCATCCAGCCGGCGAACAGTCCCCACTCGATCGCAGACAGCGCCGAAGGACTGCCGGGCAGGTACAGCGCAATCAGGCCCAGCGACATCACGACCGCCAGCCAGCCCACCAGCCTGGCATGCTTGACCCGGAAAGGACGTTCGAGCTCCGGCTCCTTACGCCGCAGTATCAGGAAGGAAATGGACACAAACAGGTAGGCAATGACGATGCCCAGTCCGCCCGCCACGACCAGCCAGACCATAGCCTGGCGCCCCAGCAGCGGAGCCAGACTGGACACAAGTCCCATCAGCAGAATGGCGTTGACCGGCGTCCGATGACGGGGATGCAGCTTGGCCAGGAAGGCCGGCAACATGCCGCAATGCGCCAGGGCATAGATGGCCCGGGAGCCTCCCACATAGAAGGCATTCCAACTGGTCAGGATGCCCGCGATACCTGCCAGCACCATCAGATTGGCGGCCCAGGGAGTGTTGAACACCGCCCGCATCGCATCCGGTACCGCGAGGGAGCTGTTCTCGAGTTCAGCGGGAGACAGCATCAGCGCGGTCCCCAGCACGATGAAGGCGTACCAGAACACGGCCAGCACCACGGACAGCATCAACACGCGTCCGATATCGCGAAACGGCAGGTCGATCTCCTCCGCAGCCTGGGGGATGACATCAAAGCCGACGAACAGGAACGGCACCATGATCAGCACCATGGTGATTCCCCCAAGCACCCCGCTCTCGGTGTTGAACAGCGGTGTCAGATTGGCGCTGCCGCCCTCGAACAAGGCGCCAGTAATGAACATCACGCCCACCGCCAGGATCAGCAAGGTCACCAGCTTCTGCACCAGCGCAGCGGTGCGCACGCCGACGTAGTTGATGATCATCATGACGATCGAACCGGCCATGCCCACGGCGACCCAGGTCGCCTTGACGTCCCAGCCGGCCAGCGTCCAAAGATGCCCGACCGCATAGGAAGGGAACAGGTGTTCGACGACGGTGGGCAGCGCCACCGCCTCGAACGCCACCACGCTCAGATAGCCCAGCACGATGGCCCATGTACACAAAAATGAGGCGAAGTGCCCCATGGCGCGATAGCTGTAGACGTGCTCCCCGCCCACCTGTGGCATCGCCGACGCCAGCTCGGCGTAGGTCAGGCCCACTAGCACGATGACCGCTCCACCGAGCAGAAAGGCCAGAATGGCACCAAGGCTCCCGGCTGAGGTGATAAAGCCTCCGGTGAGGACAATCCAGCCCCAGCCCACCATGGCACCAAACGCCAGGGCCAGAACATCCTTGCGCGCGAGCACTCGACTTAGCTGTGCTCCTTCACTGCTGTTCGCTTGCATAATCTATCGCTCGTTGTGACTCCCCCGCCCTGGCTACCCGCGAAGGGACAACAGGTCAGAACAGGTCAGGCGGGGGGAAAGCTCTCATGTCAGAGCCTTTCTTGTTGAAGGTATCCCTCGAGCGAGAAAACTATCACGCGCTACTCTGCCGTCAGCAGCACTGGTTGATACCTCTTTCGTCTAAGTTTACATCGGCGCAGCATACCTCCATTCGCCCGTGCACCCGGGCGTAGCGGGCCTCCCTGCGCTTTCCCCTGACGGCCCCGTCAATGACACTAGCCGTTTGCCGATTTTGGACTGGCAAGGGAGCAAAAAAGGTTGCATGCTGTAGGGGTCGCAAACGCCCATTGGAGCACCATGAGCACCGCAGATTCCTTGTCTCGAGCAGACGCCTCAGAACCGCCTCCTCGACGATGCCCTGACCTCGACGTCAGGGACCTGGAACAGCGCACACGACTGATGCGCATCGTCACACGGCTGATTGCCGTATCCGATCTCGGAAGCCGTGAGATCGCCCGCCGCGCAGGCCTACCCATGCAAAAGATCAGTGATCTATTGTCTGGAAGGCTGGAGCACTTCACCTGCGATGAATTGCAGGCCATCCGCCGAATCATCGACGATGGCCACCTATCACTGAATCACTGAACTGAACCTCGGAACAGAACCTCTGAGCCGAATCACTGAATAGCTCACGCTGACGACGTCGCCCGCAGGCGATGACGTCAGCTTCCGTGTATCCCGATCGCGCCTGGCTCAGTGTTGCCAAGCAGGAGGCGCTGTGCCCTTGGCTGCGTCAGTCGTCGCGGGCACCGCCCGGGGGCTACACTGACGTGGCCGCTAGGCCGTTCTGGCGATGCCATGGAACCTTCGCTGACTGCCGAACTCTCACTTTCCACGTATCTCTGCATCACGCGTCTTCACCCTTTGTGCTTCTTTCCCCCTTCTTTACCCCTATGTAGAGGAAATCCCCATGCGCCGTTCCCTTCTGGCAGCCTGCCTTCTGTGCATGTCCCCCATGGTGCTGGCCGACGGCCAGGCCACCCTGGTAGACGGCAGTGGCGATCCCGATAGCGCAGTGACGGCACGTTGGATAGGAGACCAGCTTCGCCTGGACTTCCCTCGTCACGCCGCCAAGGGCTACTTGCTACTTCGCGATGGCAAGGGGTATGCGGTGACCAACTTCGGCGGACAGCCGGTGGTTCTGGGTATCCGTGACCTGCAGTCGATTGCCGGGCAGCTCGGCGGACAGGACATGTCCCAACTGGGCAGCTATCAGGCTCAGCAGGTGCTGGCCCTAGAGCCCACTGGCTCAACGGAGAGCGTTGCGGGTATCGAAGGAGACGTATACCGCCTCGACTGGATCAATCGTGACGGCGATCGTCGCCAGGACTCACTGGTACTCAGCCAGCGCGGCGAGGTCCGAGAATTACTGCAGGTGGTCGACCGCTATCAGCGCATCATGACGGGACAACCGGATCCAGTGGCCGCCCAACTGGAACAGCGTGGACTTGGAATCCTGCGTTTCGGTGACAAGTTCCAGGTCTCCCAACTGACCTCCACTCCCCCTGATGCCGCCGCTTTAGCCCTTCCCGCGCAAGGTGGCAACGTCTCCGACCTGCTCCGCTCAGTGATCCAGTAAAGACGTCGACTCATACGGCTGCGCCGTCATCCTGGCATGACGGCGCGGGCGCGTAGCACCCGCTATTTCGCGTCACCCTCCAATCTCTCCCCCTGCCTCTCGGCGCCACGCCCTTCCCCCCTTGTACACTGGTGCTGACGACCTTCTCGCCAGCCAACATGTACTCATTTGCGCACTGCGTGGAATCCTCATGTGTCAATGGCGTGCACAATCGCCAAAATGCGGTGCAAGCCCGGCCGTAACGCGATATATGTTGAAGACACACTTCTTCTTAATGTCGGCGCCGGGGATTTTTGTCAATCCGCGAGCGGCGCATCAATCCGGTGAGAGTCGCCATGAGGCCGATCGACAAATCCCTGCTCGAGCAGATGCATATCAGCGAGGTAGAGATTCAGCGCCGCAAGGAGTTCCTGAATCTTGATGAGGCAGGTCTGGCAGATCTGGCTGCGCTAAAGCCCATCATTAATGAACATATCGAAATCATTGTCGAAGAGTTCTACGAACGTCAGACCGAAATCGATGAAATCAGCCTGCTGATCGGCGACTCGGAAACCCTTCAGCGGCTGCGTTCCGCTCAACGCCAGTACGTGCTTGATCTGTTCACCGGTTACTACGATGCGGAGTACGTCAACAGCCGGCTGCGTATCGGACTGGTACACAAGCGTATCGGGGTGGAACCCAAGCTGTTCCTGGCCGCCATGAGAACCCTCAAGGAAATCCTGTTTCGGGTGATCGACGAGAACCTGACAGACCAACACAGTCTTACCTCGGCCAAGGATAACCTCGACAAGTTGATGTACTTCGATATCACGCTGGTCTTCGATACCTATATCGACACCCTGCTCAATGAAGTGCACAGCGCCAAGCGGCGAATGGAAATCTATGCCCGCAATCTCGAGGAAAAGACGAAGGAGCTTGCCACCTACGCCGAGAAGGACGCGCTTACGGGACTGTTCAATCAACGCGGCATGAGCGAGGCCTTGAGTCGCGAAATCCGCATGGCAGAAAGGCGTCACTCGCTGGTCAGCCTGATCTACTGCGACATCGATGACTTCAAGCAGATCAACGATACCTATGGCCATCACAAGGGTGACGAGATACTGATCACCTTTGGCCAGATCATGCGTGAGACCGTGAGGTCCAGCGACATCTGCTGTCGCCTTGGCGGCGACGAGTTCTGCTGCATCCTGCCTGACTGCGACGTCAAGAGTGCGGGTACCATTGGCAGCAAGATCGAACTGGCCTTTCAGGACAAGTACCCGGACTTCTCCATTAGCTTGGGGGTGGCCGAGACGGGCGACCGCGAGTATCTGCGCGAGGAGGAATTGCTGCGTGCGGCAGATGCCATGATGTATCGCAACAAGGAAGCCAGAAAGCGAGGCCGCAGCAATAAGGCCGCCAAGCCCTCCCCCACTGACGACGCGCAAGAAACGGACAAGCAGGCTGCTGCACCTCATCAGCCCACCACGGCCCACAACGATGAACGCTAGGCACCGAGCAGCTGATCGATCATCTGGCCTGACGCCCTAGTCAAGCGCTGAACACATCAGCCGAGCACAACGCGATGCCAGGCAACCGAAGCACAGCGTTCGGAGCCTATGCGGTATCGCTGTTGAAATCGAGAGCGCGCAACGCAGTGAATCGTCGGCGCAGATATTGATGCAGTGTTTTCCTGGCACCGGGAACCCCACGAAGATATCTGCGCAACCATAGATAAGGCCGTCGCTCAGACCGTCAACAAGACCGTCCAGCAAGACAGCCGTTGCCATGCTTAAAGAAACAGGATTAACTTATTAAGCTAAGCAAATGACACTATTCGCCCGGCTCTCGAGGACATGTCGCCATGCCATACAGCGAAGCCAAGGAACACGCGCCCTGCCGTCTGCATCGCCTGTTCACCTCGCCCTATACTGCATTCGACAATCAGGCCAACGAGCGCCAGCTACACTTGTTACTGGCATTGCAGACGCTGCTGTTCGGCCCTCTTGAGCAGGGCAGACTGACCTTGAGACTGCTCGATGGCTGGCAGAATGGCGACTGCTAGCCTCATACGCTGGTCTATCAGGATATCGATATCCGTCGACCCGAGGACTTGGCCACGGCCTCCCCCGCGATGCCATGGCGCCCGCTGCTTTCCACCACCCTGGAAGAGTCTCTTTCCCAGGCCCTGGAAGACGATGTTGCCCTTCCCGATGATATTCGCCACACCCCCGCCAGATGGCCTGCTTTTGCGGGTGGGCTCTCGCTCTATACGCGCTACAAGGTGTGCCATCGTCTGATCTATGGAGAAGACGACAGCTATCGTTCGATACGCTGCGAGACACCTGCCGGCTTGCGGGAAATCCACGAGTTCCACCTGCAGGAGGGTGATTTTGCCATCAGCCTGCCACACGCCGATGCCAAGGACGGCAGCGACGATACCGTGGGCCTGGTTGCACATGGTTCCCAGCGCCAGCTGCTTGCACGATGGCTGATCGAGCTGGCCGAAAAGCCGCTGCTCTCCCTGCTGAGCTGACGGCACAGGGGTACGGGGACACTGAGGTCACCAGCCAAGCGACACCAGGCACCCGCGACGCAGCGACTCGTCCGCGCAGGCTGGCATGCTGTGTTTCCTCGAGCTCGCTTGCCTGGCGAACCTAAGAGTTGGACTCACGGGGCACTCGCCCCATCAGGTAGAACTCTGGATTCGGTGGCGTGCCGGTCAAGGTGACCAATCGATTGGACAGGCCAAAGAAGGCACAGATGGCGCCAATGTCCCAAATGTCGTCTTGGGTAAAGCCCACTGCCTCCAGCCGCGTCATCCACTCTTCGGTCAACTCTCCTACGTCGATGCCGCAGTGAATGGCGGCGTCCAGCATCACACGATGCCGCTCGCTCAGATCCGCGCTATGGTGATTGATCGCCACGCGATCTGCCAACAATGGATCCTTGCTGTAGAGCCTTACCAAGGCGCCATGGGCCACCACACAGTACAGGCAGCGGTTACGCGCGCTGGTGGCGACCACGATCATCTCCTTTTCGGCCTTGGTCAGGGTATCTGACTCCCGCTCCATCAGGGCATCGTGATAGGCAAAGAAGGCACGAAACTCAGCGGGCCGATGGGCCAACATCAAGAACACATTGGGGATAAAACCCGCCTTGTCTTGAACGGCAAGAATGCTGTCACGAATATCGTCGGGCAGCTCGTCAAGAGATGCTGGAATGGGAAAGCGACTCAGGGACGGATCACCGGACGACGGTACCGGCGATGACAAGGAAGAAGATGAGGCAGAAGATAACGAAGACGAGAGAGGAGGAGAAACGGATGACGAGCGAGACGACATGGGCGGACTCCAGCATTGAGTGAGGTGGCTCTCAAAAAACTGACTTTACGTTAACGTAAAGCAAGCGCTCTCACTCTTGTCCTTTGATCGAACACGCTCCACCTGTCTACACACGACAATGCCCCGTGGCCGGGGCATTGTCGGGGGTTCTGGCTTCCTTCAGTTCGGTTCAGCTCAGCTCAGCGAGATCGTGCTGTTAATGCCAGAGGAGACATTTTCAGGCTCAAACCAGCGCGCAGTCACCGTCTTGGTCTGGGTCCAGAAACTGATCGCCTGCTTGCCGTTGGGGCCCAGGTCGCCCAGCTTGGATGCCCGTGAGCCGGTGAAGCTGAAATAGGCGACCGGTACCGGGATCGGCACATTGATGCCTACCTGCCCCACATCGATATCCGTCTCGAAGCGCCGCGCCACCCATCCCGAGTTGGTAAAGATCGAGGTGCCGTTACCGTTAGGATTGGCATTGATGAAGGCGATTGCCTCATCCAGCGTGTCCACTTCCACCACGCACAGCACTGGGCCGAAAATCTCTTCCCGGTAGATGTCCATCTCGGCGGTAACACCCGCAAACAGTGTAGGCCCCACAAAGTTGCCCTGGGGATAACCTTCCACCTGACAGCCACGCCCATCGACCAGCAGCCTGGCGCCCTCCTGCTCACCCTGGGCGATCAGGCGTTCAACCCGGTCCTTGGCCGCCGGAGACACCAGTGGGCCGAGATCCGCCTGACGGTCGGTGCCTGGCCCCACTCGCATGTTGCGTGCACCTTCCACGATATCGTCCAGCCATTCCCGCGCCTGGCCGACCAGCACCACGACGGAATTCGCCATGCAGCGCTGCCCAGCAGCGCCAAAGGCGGAACCCAGCAGATTGTTGATAGCCTGGCTGCGATTGGCATCGGGCATGACCACACAGTGATTCTTGGCTCCCATCATGGCCTGGGCACGCTTGCCGGACTCGCTGGCCCGGCGGTAGAGCTGGGTACCGACATGGGTCGAGCCGATAAAGGACATGGCCTTGATATCCGGGTGCTCGCACAGACGGTTGGCCACATCTGGGCCACCGTGCACGACATTCAGCACGCCAGGCGGGACACCGGCTTCAAGGGCCAGTTCGACCAGCCGCATGGTCGAGCTGGGATCCTGCTCGGAGGGCTTGAGGACGAAGGTATTGCCCGTGGCGATCGCCAGCGGAAACATGAAGCATGGCAACATGATGGGGAAGTTGAAAGCGGTGATCCCGGCGCCCACACCAAGGGGCTGGTTGAGGGTATAGACATCCACCTCACTGGCCGCGTTTTCCGCCACCTCGCCGAGCTGCAACGAGGTAATCGAGCAGGCATGCTCCACCACCTCGAGCCCACGCCCCACCTCTCCTTCTGCATCGGGCAACGTCTTGCCATGCTCCTCGCTGATCAAGGCCGCAAGCTCAGGGGTGTGTTCGCGGATCAGCGCCTGCAGCTTCAGCATGATCCTCATGCGCTTGCCGAGCGGCACCTTGCGCCAGCTGGAGAAGGCCTGGTGGGCGTTGGCGACCGCCTTGTCGACCTCTTCGAGGGTACAGAAGGGGACCCTGGCTACCACCTCCTGGGTGGCCGGGTTGGTCACGTCGCGCCATTCACTGCACTGCGAGGGGACGGCCTGGCCATCGATGATCATCGGAATATCGCGGACTGTCATGGCGTGCTCCTACTCTTGTCGTTGTCGTATCGCGTTGTTGCCGTATCGTGTCGCTGTCAACACCAGCGGCTCGCGTGGTGCAGGGCGATCCACCAACGCCCAGCGTGAGGCTACACACGCAAGCAAAGAGGGTCAGTCTAGCCACAGGTCGGATAGCCAAACAATGTTCAGCGGGGCACATTGCTTGTGCAATTTTGCAAAAGCGATGTCGGCGGACAACCGGAGGCAAACGTGCTCGACTGGCAGGATCTGCAGGTCTTTCTTGAAGTGGCCAGACACCCTCGCCTGGCCGATGCCGCGCGGCGCCTGGGGGTCGATCATTCCACCCTATCTCGTCGAACGCGCCGGTTTGAACAGCGCCTCAACACTCAGCTGTTTGAACGCAGTACTCATGGCTACCGTCTTACACCAGCCGGCGAGCGATTGAAGGTGCACGCAGAGCTCATGGCACGCCATGCAGACGACGCCACTGACGGTCTGGTCGACCACAACCTGAGGCTGGAAGGACAGATTCGACTGGGTGTCACCGAGGGCTTTGGCACCTGGGTGATAGCGCCCCTGCTCAGCGCTTTCTGTCGCCGACATCCAGGCCTCACTCTAGACCTGCTGGCACTCCCTAGAGTCGTCAACTTGAGCCGTCATGAGGCCGACCTGGCGATCACCATCGAACGGCCGGCCAATCAGGGCCTGGTCACATCCCGGCTGTGCGATTACCGCTTGAAGCTTTACGCCGCGGATCGCTACCTGCGACAGCACGGTGCACCGCTGCACCGCACGGAACTCAGCCAGCACCCGCTGATCGGCTACGTGGATGACTTGCTGTTCAGTGAGCAGCTCAATTATCTGGACCCTCTGCTGGCACA
Source organism: Halomonas litopenaei (assembly GCF_017303055.1). Taxonomy (GTDB): domain Bacteria; phylum Pseudomonadota; class Gammaproteobacteria; order Pseudomonadales; family Halomonadaceae; genus Halomonas; species Halomonas litopenaei_A. The sequence continues at coordinate 273,818 of NZ_JAEKJT010000003.1, forward strand.
CCGTCGCGAGGACACCAAGGCCCACTTTTCACTACGCAGCACCAGCGTCACGACGCAGATGATGGCAACCGAAAGCGGTGCCGGTCTTGGCGTGCTGCCATGCTTCATGGCTGCCGGGCGCGCCGAGCTGAGGACAGTGCTTGACCACGACGTATCGATCGACAGGCAGTTCTGGGTCACCGCGCGGCAGGAACAGCGGCAGCTGACGCGCATCCGTTTGCTGTGGGACTACCTGCGGGAGGCTCTGGCGCTCAACCAGGACTTCCTGATGGGAAGGCAGGCGCAGCTGGTCATGCCGGACGACGACCCCGGCAGCGACCAGGCCTCGCCCTGATGCCCCCTGCCGAGCCCCCTCGCTAAGCACTCCTGGCCGAGCCCCCCTCGCCGGGCGCCCCTCGCCGGGCACCCCAAAACACAACACCCCGCCGGATGGCGGGGTGTTGTTGTGGTGCTCTGCAGCGCTGGGCCAGGTCCGTTCAGGACTCGACCTTGGGCGGCTCGACCTCAAGCTTCTGCGCGGCGATCACCGCCTGGGTGCGTGAATGCACCCCAAGCTTGCGCAGAATCGCCGTGACGTGGGCTTTGATGGTGGCCTCAGACACATTCAACTCGTAGGCAATCTGCTTGTTGAGAAGCCCTTCTGTCAGCATGTTCAGCACGCGAAACTGCTGGGGGGTCAGCGAGGCGATCGCCTCAGCGAAACGGGCTTCTTCTTCATCGGCTTCACCGAGGGCGTCCGCCATGTCTTCCGGTAGCCACACCTCACCATCGAGAATCTCCCCCACGGCTTCAGCAATCAACGCCAGCGAAGAAGACTTGGGAATGAAGCCGGACGCACCGTAGTCGATGGCTCGACGAACCACGTGCAGCTCATCACTGCCGGACACTACCGCCACCGGCACGTCCGGGGTCTGTCCACGCAACTGGATCAGCCCAGAGAAGCCGTGAGCGCCAGGCATGTGCAGGTCGAGCAGAATCAGATCGGCATCAGGATGCCGGATCACCACGTCGGAAGTGGCTTCCATGGTATCCGCTTCAATGATCTCGGCCTGAGGTGCCAATTGGCGCAGCGCCTGCGTCAAGGCAGCACGGAACAGCGGATGATCATCGGCAACGATGAATTTCTGGGCAAAGGCCATGGATTCTCCTCCGGATTCCGCTGCGGCGTGTCAGGCCCTGACGCCACAACGCAAGACGCTTGTTTGACCAGCATGTTACCCCATGGCCACCGGCTTTCCCAAGCACCCTTGCACTCCCGTCATCAACGTCAGCCACAAGATGCCCATCAAGTCCGCACCATTCGGTGCACTCCAGACGAAAAGACGCCGGTGGCGGGCATCGCCGCCACCGGCGTTTCGGCATGATTCATGCCATGTCGAGCGTCTGCCAACCCGCTGTTACTTGATGGCGCGGTGCTCGATCAGGTCTTCCACCACCGTGGGATCGGCCAGCGTGCTGGTATCACCCAGTCCATCGCATTCGTTGGCCGCGATCTTGCGCAAGATACGCCGCATGATCTTGCCAGAGCGCGTTTTGGGAAGCCCCGGCGCCCACTGGATATGGTCAGGCGATGCGATGGGGCCGATGTCCTTGCGCACCCACTGGGTCAATTCCTTGCGCAGTTCATCGCTGGGCTCCGCCTCATCGTTAAGGGTCACGTAGATATAGATGCCCTGCCCCTTGATATCGTGCGGGAAGCCCACCACCGCGGCCTCCGCGACGGCGGAGTGAGCCACCAGCGATGACTCGATCTCGGCCGTCCCCATGCGGTGGCCCGAAACGTTGAGCACATCATCTACCCGGCCGGTAATCCAGTAATAGCCGTCCTCGTCGCGACGACAACCATCGCCGGTGAAGTAGGTTCCTTCATAGGTCGAGAAATAGGTCTGCACGAAGCGCTCATGGTTGTTCCAGATGGAACGTGCCTGCCCCGGCCAGGAATCGAGGATGACCAGGTTGCCCTCGGTCGCGCCGTCAAGCCGCTTGCCTTCGTTGTCCACCAGTGCGGGCTGCACCCCGAAGAAAGGCAACGTCGCCGAACCCGGCTTCTGCGCAATGGCACCGGGGAGCGGGGTAATCATGATGCCGCCGGTCTCGGTCTGCCACCAGGTGTCCACGATTGGGCACCGGCCGTTGCCGATGACTCGGTGGAACCACTCCCAGGCTTCCGGATTTATCGGCTCCCCGACAGACCCCAGCAGACGCAGGCTGCTGCGCGAGCTGGAGTCCATGACATGGTCACCATGGGCCATCAGGGCGCGCACTGCCGTGGGGGCGGTATAGAGAATGTTGACCTGGTGCTTGTCGACAATCTCGCCCATACGGCCATGAGTGGGGTAGCTGGGCACCCCTTCAAACATCAGGGTAACGGCGCCATTGGCCAAGGGCCCGTAGACGATATAACTGTGTCCGGTGACCCAGCCCACGTCCGCGGTACACCAGTAGACCTCGTCCTCGTGATAATCGAACACGTACTGATGGGTCAGGCTGGCGTAGGTCAGGTAGCCACCGGTGGTGTGCTTGAGCCCCTTGGGGGTCCCGGTAGAGCCAGAGGTATACAGGATGAACAGCGGGTCTTCAGCGCCCATCTCTTCCGCGGGGCAGTCAGTGTCCTGTCCTGCCACCAGGTCGTGGTACCAGACATCACGATCCTGGTGCCACTCGATATCCCCACCGGTGCGCTTGACCACCAGCACCTTCTCCGCCACATCGGTGCCATCGCGAGTCAGCGCCGCATCCACGTTGTCCTTCAGCGGCACGTGCTTGCCACCACGAACCGACTCATCCGCCGTGATGATGATGCGAGAAGCAGCGTCCTTGACCCGCTGTGCCAGCGCATCAGGGGAGAAACCGCCGAACACGACCGAGTGCACCGCGCCAATACGCGCACAGGCCAGCATGGCCATGGCGGCCTCGGGAATCATCGGCATGTAGAGCGTCACCGTGTCACCCTTGCCAACGCCAAGCGATTTCAATCCGTTGGCCAACTGACAGGTACGCTCGTACAGCTCGCGGTAGGTGATGACCGACGACTCGCCGGGATCGTCACCTTCCCAGATGATGGCCGGCTTGTCGCCACGGGTCTCGAGGTGACGGTCCAGGCAGTTGGCGGCGACATTCAGGGTGCCGTCCTCGAACCAGCGGATATCCACATTGTCACTGGCGTAGGAGACCGACTTGATGGTGTTGGGGGCTTTGATCCAGTCGAGGCGAGCGGCCTGCTCTTTCCAGAAAGCTTCAGGGTCTTCCACCGACTGCCGATAGAGCTTGTCATAGGTGGCCTTGTCGGCCCAGGCGGTCTTGGCGAACGTATCGGAGACCGGATAGACGTGCTTGTGATCGCTCATGGTGCTCTGTCCTTGGATACCCATTGAAGTGGAGAGCCAGCCGCCAACAGAGGCGTGTCCGGCGCGAATAACCTGCTAGCCAGCATAACGTTGCCAGCCCAGGCTTTCCCCTTAGACATTGGTATGACTATTTTTGTTATTACAAACAAAGAGTTATGCCATGTTTTCAGTCGGCCCGATCGATGTAGCAAAGCCGCCCACGACAGTGACGACAGCGATACTCTTGACCGGCCTTCGCGTTGGCGTGGCGGCGAGCAGAAAAATGGTGGTCACGACAGTGGCAACGATAGCGAAACGGTGCAGGACTGGACCGGCTGGTGTCAAAGCGATGAGTCACCCTGGGTGACAGGCCAAACAGGCGCACCATGACGGTCTGCCACTCCCGCCCGTGCGGACGAAAGGAAGGACCATCCTCAAGGTGCCAGACCAACCAGTGGGCTACCTCATGGGGAATCACCTCATCAAAGAAGGCCTGGCGGTTCTCCTCCAGCAGCCTGGGATTGAAACGCAGCCCCCCTCGGCCGAAATGCGCCTGACCAGCGCCCTTCCCCCGCAGATCACACCACACGGCGGGTTCCGGCAGATGCGGGTGAACGTCGCGACACAGGGCCACCGCCGCTTTCACTCTGGCATTCACCGCCGCATGCAGTGCCTTGGCCCCGAGCGCTTCCAGCCACTCTCCGTCCACCGCGGGAAGTACCGGGGCGGTGCCTGCCAAAGCAGCATGCGGTCTGCGTCGCGTCTCACTCATTGAATCATCAGTCTCCCTCAAGGAATGCTAGAATGCCGCCTCGAACCAGGGCGGTAAAGACCGCCCCCATTCCACCCCCGACCAAGTGAGCGCTCCATGTCCGACGCCGAAACGCCGCTCCCGCAACCGCTGCTCGAAGATGATGCCCTGGACCTGCTCGATGACTTTCTCGAGGAACGGGCCGGCGCTGATGCGCTAGACCTGATTGGCGCGCACGGCTTTCTGGTCGCCCTGGCAGTAGCGCCACGGGAAATCGATGCTGCCACTTGGGTGGCCGAGCTGTTCCACGGCTCACCGGAGTTCGAGTCAGAGCAGGAGCGTGAGATCATCCTGGGGCTGTTCGAGCAGCTCAAGTCCAACGCCATCAATGTGCTGGAAAGTGGGGGGCTGCCAGAGCTGCCCTTCGAGCTGACGCTGGATGGCATGGCAGCGGAAGAGACCCCCATCGGGGACTGGTGTGCCGGCTTCATGGAGGGCGTCTTCCTGGACGAGGCCCCCTGGTTCGAGGGCGACGAAGAAAGCGTCGCCACCTTGCTGCTGCCCTTCATGGCACTGTCGGGGCTGTTTGCCGATGAACCCGACATGGCGGACCTGGCCGGCGATGCAAAACGTCTGGAGGAGCTGGTCAACCAATTGCCTGAACTGGTGCTGGATCTGTATCTGCACTTCCGGGTGCCGCCGGATACCCCCAAGCCCAAGCCAAGAGGCAAGTCCCCCGCACGGGGCAAGGGCGCGCCACCTTCCGCCAAGAAGGGAGCAGGCGGCAAGGGCGGCGCCAAAGGCAAGGGCAAGCGCTGAGCCTTACTGCCACTAGCGCTGCCACCGGCGCTGCGACCGGCACTGTCATCGGGTTCGGCGAGGCCTGGCGTCGTCGAGCCCGCGCTGGACGAGGCGGTATCCACCGTCCATCAGCGCAAGCGCGTCATCCAGCCATCGAGAGTGCCATACAGCCAGGTTCTCAACTTTGCCCACAGTGAGCGGCGGCTCCAATGCTCATGCGAGATTTCCTTGCTGACGGCAAAATTGCGCTGGAACAGCGTCGCCACCTCCTGCGCCAAGCCAGCATCTTCCACTTCCTGGTTGGCCTCCAGGTTCCATTGCAGGCTCCAGTGATCAAAGTTGCACGACCCTAGACTGACCCAGTCGTCCACCATGACGAATTTGGCATGGATAAAGCTCGGCTGGAATTCGTAGATGCGCACTCCAGCGCGGAGCAGGCGCGAGTAGAAGCGCTGTCCGGCATATCGAATACCGGGATGGTCATGGTCCTGCCCTGGCAGCAACAGGCGCACATCCACCCCTTTGCGTGCCGCTCGCTGCAGTCTCAGTCGCGTACCCAATGTCGGCACGAAGTAGGGCGTACATAGCCACAACCGACCCTGACTGGTATCGATACGCTGCTGCAATGAATGACGGATCGCCTGAAAGCGATAGCCACGCCCCCACATGACCCTGGCCCGCATCTTGCCATCCGCCGCGTCAGCGGTGGCGGGTACGCGAGGTAGCGCCGGCGCCTGGTCGGCGCCTCTGGCCAGCGGTGAATTCCACACCTGGGCAAACAGCGCTACCCAGTCGTTGACGACCGGGCCCCGCACCCGTACTGCCACCTCGAACCAGGCCGACAGGAAGTCATCCACCGCCCCAAATCCGCCGGTGAAGGCAAGCCGCTGGTCGACCACCACCAGCTTGCGGTGATCGCGGCTGACGTTGCGAGCCAGCGAATGCCATCCCAGCGGGTTGAAGTCACGCAACCAGACTCCACCTGCCGTCAGCCGCTGTCGATCAGCGCGTGACAGCCCCATCGCGCCGAATCCATCCAGCAACAGATAGACCGCCACCCCCCTGGCGGCCGCACCGACCAACGCCTCGATGACTCGGTTGGCCAGCTCACCCGATTCCATCAGATATAGCTCTACCAGCACAGATTCCTGTGCCTGAGCCACCGCCTCGAACAAGGCTGGCAGAAATCGATCTGCCTCTGGCAGCAGTTCCACCGCGTTGTGCTCACGCCATTGGGTACTCATCTCGCCTGGCCTCCATGCCATTGCATGCGGGTCGTTGCCTGGCCATGGCAGCGTCACACCCGCCACCATCGTGACTCCTGAATACCCTAATCAAAGGGCACAGAAAAGTCGCGAGAGAAGGTGGCCTAACGTCAGCCTTATTCGCAATTAATCCCAAGTTTGCGTGTCCGATCGTTATACTGACGGCACACATGGACGACCGCCGAGCCCGGACTGCTCGCGGCATGGACAACGGGATGGCTATGTTTCACGCGCCGCTGCGACGACTGATCAAACTATGGACAGAGGTCCGTCTGGCCGAGCCGGCTCCGCTGCAGCTCAATCCCGACCTGCCGACGTTGTATGTGCTGCCAAGGCCAGCACTCAGCGATGTGCTGCTGCTGGATGCCTACTGTCGGGAGCATGGACTGCCTCCCGCCCACGGCAAGTTGGCGGAGCTTTCACTGCCACGCTGCGTGGCGCTTCCGGCTCGTGGCTCGCGCCTGTGGCGCGGCCGCGCGACCAGCGTTGCTCCATTTACCCAGCTTGTCGCCAACGGTATCCAGGTCCAGCTAGTACCGGTCAGCGTGTTCTGGGGTCGCGCCCCGGGCAAGAATTTCGGCTTCTGGCACCTGCTGGCAGCAGATAGCTGGCAACTAACCGGGCGAGTTCGACGGGCCTTGTCGGTCTTGATCAACGGCCGCGATGTGGAGCTGCAGTTCGGCGCGCCTCTGCACCTCGAGGAGCTGCACAATGGTGACCCATCGCTCACCAACCGCAAGGCCGCTCGCCTGCTCCGCGTGCATTTTCGCCGCGTGCGCACACGGGTGCTGGGCCCGGATCTGTCTCACCGCAGCACCATGATCCAGGGCGTCGTGGCCAGCGATGCGGTACGCCACGCCATCGGACAGCAGGTCGACCAGGGGATGTCGCCCTCGCGGCTAAAGCGACGTGCACGCCGTTACGGGCATGAGATTGCGGCAAACATGACCTATCCGGTGTTGCGCTTCCTTGCCGGCGCCCTGCGGCGGTTGTGGAATCGCCTGTACGATGGCGTCGATGTGACCGGCCTGGACAAGGTCAAGTCCTTGGCAGGCGACCACACCCTGATCTACGTGCCCTGCCACCGCAGTCATATCGACTACCTGCTGCTGTCCTACGTGCTTTACCGAGAGGGGCTGATGCCGCCGCACATCGCGGCGGGCAAGAACCTCAACATGCCGATCATCGGCCCCCTGTTGAGGCGCGGCGGGGCCTTCTTCCTGCGCCGCAGCTTCCGCGACAACCGCCTCTATGGCGCCGTCTTCAACGAGTACCTGCATCGCTTGCTGGCCGGTGGCTACCCGATGGAGTACTTCATCGAAGGCGGGCGTTCGCGAAGTGGCCGCATGCTGTCTCCGCGTCCCGGCATGCTGGCCATGACCCTGACCTCATTCATGCGCTGTCAACGCGGCGACGACCGCCCGATGGTGTTCGTGCCTGTCTACATTGGCTATGAGCGCATTCTCGAGAACTCGAGCTATCAGCGCGAACTGAGCGGCGGCAAGAAGCGCAAGGAATCACCGCTGGGTCTGTTGCGGGTCATTGGCCGGCTGCGAGAGCCTTACGGCCGGGTCGCCGTCAACATCGGGGAACCGCTGCCCATCGCCGACTTCCTTGACCGGTCCGCCCCGGAGTGGCGCACTAGCGGGGCCGATGATCACCCCTGGTTGAAACCCACGGTCACGGGTCTCGGACACCTGCTGACGCAGCGTATCAATGAGGTCGCCGCGCTGAATGCTGCCAACCTGACCGGCCTTGCCCTGCTGGCGTCACCTTATCGCGCATTGGAACACGCGACGCTGTGTGACCAGTTGGCGCTGCTGAGCCGGCTTGCCCGCAGTCCGGCCTGCGCCCAGACGCCCAGTTTACCGGCCGAATCGCCAGAGGACTGTGTGACCAAAGCCGTCGCGCTGGAGCTGGTCGAACGCCACCATCACCGCCTGGGTGATATCGTCAGTGCCACCCCCGCACAGGCCGCGCAACTGGCCTGGTATCGCAACAATGTGCTGCACCTGTTTGCTCTGCCGGCCCTGGTGGCCTTTGCCTTCCGTAGCCGAACTCAGCGCAGCCCAGCAGAGCTGCACGACCTGCTGCGTCCTCTATGGCCACCCTTGGCACATGAATTCTGCATCAGCGATGATGCCGATCTTGGAGAGCGTATCGATGCCATCCTGACCAGCCTGTGTGATCTCGACCTGCTGGAACGCTACGGCGCGAGCTTCACCCCGAAGGACAGCCTGGCGGCGCGGGAGCGGCTGCAGCTGGTCGGACGCATGATTCAGCCGTCGCTGGAACGCAACGCGCTGCTGATCGAAGTTCTGCTGCACGCGGGCAGCGGCACCCTGACCCGGCAGGAATTGACCGAGCGCTCCCGCGACCTGGCAGAACGGCTAGGCCTGCTCAGCGGCCGCGAGGCACCGGAATTCTTTGATCCCAAACTGTTCGAGACATTGATCGACACCCTGGGGCAGGAAGGCTGGATCTGGCTTGACCAGCAGCAGGTCCACTTCGATGAGTGTCTCAGACAAGCCGCCCAGCGTGCCTCTCGCTTGCTCGATGCATCACTGCGCAGACGCCTGGCGCTGATCACCCGCTACCGCGAAAACAGTGACGTGCGCGACCGCCAGTCCGCGCTCAACCCTGAGCCTTGAGCGAGCGATGCACGTAGATATCGTAGCGGCTGGTTTTCTCTTCCAGCCGGTGCCTTGGCTCGGGCCCATCGATCGGCGGAGCCTTGCGCGGGCGCTTGACCACCACCCGGTGAGTCGCCACATCAAGCGCCGCCTCCAGCAAGCGCGGCGCGTCAGCATCATCACCGGCCAACTCCCGGAAAACCCGCATCTCCTTCTTGACCAGCGCTGACTTGTCCCGATGAGGAAACATGGGATCGAGATGGATCACCTCGGGTGCCTTGTGATGGTCCGCCACCAGCTCGGCGAGATCACGGCTGCTGTCGCCGTGACATAGGGTCATGCGCTGCGCCGCATCACGGGTTTCCTCGCAGCCACGTGCCCGTTGCAGGCCATCGTCAAGCAGCGCGGCAATGGCGGCCACCCGCTCGATCAGCAGCACATCGGCACCCAGGCTCGCCAGGACGAAGGCGTCACGCCCGAGCCCAGCGGTGGCATCGACCACCTGGGGCGTAATGCCCTTTGCCAGGCCACAGGCCCTGGCCACCAGCTGACCGCGTCCTCCGCCGAAGCGTCGGCGATGACCATCACGACCACCGATGAAGTCGACCCACAGCGGCTTGCCGTAGAGCGCCTCATCTCCTGCCAGCACTAGCCGTCCCTGCTCATCTCGCTCAAGCAAAAGCCCGGCTTCGGGGCAATGCTCCAGCGTGAAGGGCAAGGCGAGCCCTGGGGCCAAGCGTACGCTCACTGAGCACGCTTCCTTTCCGTCTTCTTCCAGGCCACCTGGTCTCGAAGATAGACAGGCTGAGCGTCATGGGGCCGCTGACCGCCGCCAGCGTCGAACACCTCCACGGCAAGTCGCGCCATGTCTTCGGCAACCGGATCGATGTCCACCACTGTCAGGTTCAGGTTGGCCTGGAGCTCTGCCGGCATCTGATCCCACAGGGCCCAGCCAGACCCAAGCCCGACCCAGTCATGATCCTCATGCTCTCGAGGCAGTAGCAGCCGCTCCGGTGGCAACACCGCTTCGTCCACCAACGCTACTGGGAGGCCATCATCGATACGCCAGGCAGCGGCATAGACTTCACCCATACGAGCGTCCAGAGCCGTCACCATGTAACGATAACGGTGGCTGCGATAACCGCTCAGAGCCAGCGCTTGCAGCGTCGACACACCGATCAGCGGTCGTCCCAGACCATAAGCAAGCCCCTGAGCCACTCCCGCCGCGATACGCAGTCCAGTGAACGAGCCTGGCCCACGACCGTAAGCCACGGCATCCAACGCATTGGCCGTGACGCCAGCCTCTGCCAATACTTCATCCACCATCGGCATCAAACGCCGAGTGTGCTCTCGCGGGGTCTGCGCAAAACGTGCCAGCACTTCATCCGGCTGGCCGTCGATACGGCGCAGCAAGGCCGCAGAACAGGCGCTGGAAGAAGCGTCGAGGGCCACAATCAGGGTCATGTTGGACTCATCCTGCAAGGGAAAAACCGGCGCATTATAAAGCAAGTGACCGGAAAATGGGGGGAGCCGGTACCCGAGCTCATCGGACATTTGGCGGGCTCACTCGACGGGCTCATTTGACAGGCTATGCCCGGTAAACGACCACGGCCCGCCAATGGCGGGCCGTGGTCAGCGATGCACGGGCGTGAAGCCTGACTAGCCCTCCAGGGCCGCGAGCACCTGACGGGTGATGTCGTCCACGCTGCCGACACCTGCGACACGGTGGTAGCGAGGTGCAGCCTCAGGCGCCTCGGCTGCCCACTCCTGGTAGTAACCCACCAACGGCTCGGTCTGTTCGTGATACACGGACAGGCGATTGCGCACGGTGCTCTCGCTGTCGTCTTCACGCTGGATCAGCGCCTCGCCGGTGACGTCATCCTTGCCTTCTTCCTTCGGCGGATTGTAGACGACGTGATAGACGCGACCGGATGCCGGGTGGACACGACGACCGGCCAGGCGATTGACGATCTCTTCATCGGCCACGGCAATCTCCAGCACGTGGTCAATCTTCACACCACCGTCCTTCATGGCGTCGGCCTGGGGAATGGTGCGGGGGAAGCCGTCGAACAGGAAGCCATTGGCACAGTCAGGCTGAGCGATGCGCTCCTTCACCAGAGCGATGATGATGTCATCGGACACCAGACCGCCGGTATTCAGGATTTCCTTAACCTTGAGCCCCAGCTCACTGCCTTCCTTGACCGCTGCGCGCAGCATGTCGCCAGTGGAAATCTGCGGAATGTCATAACGCTCGCAGATGAATTGAGCCTGGGTGCCCTTGCCGGCTCCCGGTGCACCCAAGAGGATCAAACGCATCAGTAGAACTCCTTCGAAAAAGCGAAAAATTCGGGGTGAAGAATAGGGTTAGCGAACAATACCCGCGCAGCTCTGGCGACACAACCTGAGACAACCGCCACAGCACCGGAAAAAGAGGATAAACAACTGTAATATCAAATAACTAAATACTGGATTGCACTTTCGTCAGGCGTCATCAAAGGTTCATGATTCGCGTGACGTAGCACAGCATGGCACCAACACCTCTGATCAGGTGAAGGGCCACTTGATGGGCGGGCCGCCAACGACGAACGGCGCCTTGCGGCGCCGTTCGTTGCTCCCAGGTGGAGCAGGCTTACAGCAGCAGACGCCGGACGTCGGTCAGCAGCTGTCCCAGCAGCGCGGTAAAGCGCGCCGCGTCGGCCCCGTTCACCGCACGGTGATCATAGGACAGCGACAGCGGCATCATCAGGCGTGGCTGGAAGGCCGCACCATCCCATACCGGCTTCATGGACGCCTTGGACACCCCGAGAATCGCCACTTCAGGCGGGTTCACAATGGGGGTGAAGGCGGTGCCGCCAATCGACCCAAGGCTCGAGATGGTGAAACAGCCACCGGTCATCTCTTCGCGCTTGAGTTTCTTGGACTGGGCTTTCTTGGCCAGCTCCACCGACTCCTTGGCCAGGTCGATCAGCGACTTCTTGTCGGCATCACGAATCACCGGCACCATCAGGCCGTCAGGCGTATCCACGGCGATGCCGATATGCACATACTTCTTGTGCACCACGGTCTCGCCGTCGGCCTTGAGGCTGACGTTGAACTGCGGGTACTTGGCCAGGGCGTATGCACACGCCTTGATCATGAACGGCAGCGGCGTCAGTTTCGCCCCCTGCGCCTCGGCTTCCGCCTTCATCGACTTGCGGAAGGCCTCGAGCTCGGTGATGTCGGCCTCGTCAAACTGCGTCACGTGGGGAATGTTGACCCAGCTGCGATGCAGGTTGTTGGCGCCCATCTTCATCAGGCGGCCCATCGGCTTCTCTTCGATCTCACCGAACTGGCTAAAGTCCTGATCAGGAATCGGCGGAATACCGGAACCACCCGCGGCGGCGGCCGGAGCAGATGCCCCCTGGCTCTTGCCTTGATTGGCCATGGCCTGCTTGACGTAGTTCTGGACGTCTTCCTTGAGCACTCGGTCCTTGGGACCGGAGGGCTTGACCAGGCCAAGATCGACACCCAGCTCACGTGCCAGCATGCGCACCGCCGGACCCGCGTGCACGTTCTTGGCATCGCGAGGCTTGTCCGCCACGGCAGAGCCCTTGGCGCTATCCGCCGAACCGCCGCCAGACGCCTGCTGCTTGGACGCCTCCTGCTTGGGCGCTTCCTGCTTGGGCGCTTCCTGCTTAGCCGCTTCCTGCTTGGGCGCTGCCTTCTTCTTGGGCGCTGCACCGGCCACTTCGATGTAGCCGATCAAGTCGCCCTCGGAAACGGTGTCGCCTTCCTTGACCGACAGTTCGACCACCTTGCCCTTGAAGGGGCTTGGCACGTCCATGGAGGCCTTGTCGGACTCCAGCGTGATCAGGGCGTCTTCGACATCGACCTCATCACCCTCACTGACGGCCATCTCGATGATCGGCACGTCACTGGAACCGGAGAGATCGGGCACGCGCACTTCCTGACGGCCGCCTTCTGCGGCGGCGTCATCATCGTCACCGTCATCCTCGGATGCCGGCTCGCTGGCCTCAGGCGCGCTGGCGGACGCAGCGTCATCCGACGCGCCATCATCCTCGTCGCCGCCTTCACCCGCCACTTCCATGGTGCCGATCACATCGCCTTCAGAGACCGTGTCGCCTTCCTTCACGCTCAGGCTGACCAACTTGCCGGCGTGGGGGCTGGGCACATCCATGGAAGCCTTGTCGGACTCCAGGGTGATCAGGGTATCTTCTTCGGCGACATCATCGCCTTCGGACACCGCCACTTCGATGATCTCCACATCGCTGGAGCCACCGAGATCTGGAACCTTGATCTCCACGGTACGACTGCCGCCGCTCTGCTTGGGAGCAGGCTTGCTGTCGCTGGCCGCTGACGCCTCCTGCTGGCTGTCGGCCTCCGCCTTGGGGGCGTCGTCCTTGGCATCGTCAGCCGCGTCGTTGCCTGCATCGGCATCACCACCGCCTTCGGCTTCGATCTCGACGATGTCGTCACCTTCGGAGACAGTATCCCCTTCCTTGACCAGCACCTTGATGACCTTGCCGCCCTTGGGCGCGGGCACATCCATGCTGGCCTTGTCAGACTCCAGAGTGATCAGCGTATCTTCCGCTTCGATCACGTCGCCCTCGGATACGGCGATCTCGATGATTTCTACATCGGTGTCCCCACCGATATCGGGCACTTTGATGATTTCGCTACTCAAGGTCGCGCTCCTTCAAACTCTTGACGGAGGCGGGCCTCCCGGCCCGCCATGCCACCGAACATTCCCTTGTCGCCTCAGACGTCCAGGGGGTTGGGCTTGTTCGGGTCGATGTCGTACTTCTTGAGTGCCTCGGCCACGACCTTGCGATCGATCTCGTCGCGATCCGCCAGCGCCTTGAGCGCCGCCACGGTGACGTAGTAACGATCCACCTCGAAGAAGGCACGCAGCGCTTCGCGAGTGTCGGAGCGACCGTAGCCGTCGGTGCCCAGTACATGATAGTCGGTCGGCACCCAGGCGCGAACCTGGTCGGCGTACAGCTTCATGTAGTCGGTGGACGCGATAGCCGGACCCTTGCGCCCTTCCAGGCACTTGGTGACATGGGGCTTCTCGGGCTTGGCCTCAGGGTTGATGAAGGCCTGACGATCGAGACCGAGCGCTTCACGACGCAGCTCGTTGAAGCTGGTCACGCTCCAGATGTCCGAGCCGACACCCCATTCTTCGGCAAGCATTTCAGCGGCAGCCTCGACTTCGCGCAGGATGGTACCCGACCCCAGCAGCTGGACGTGTCCCTTCTTGCCTTCGGTCTCGCGCAGCAGATACATGCCCTTGATGATGTCCGCGGCGGGAATCTCGGCAAGCTCCGGATGCTCGTAGTTTTCGTTCATCAGGGTCAGGTAGTAGAAGCAGTTCTCCTTGTCGGCGAACATGCGCTTCAAACCATCCTGCACGATGACGGCCACTTCGTGGGCGTAAGTGGGATCGTAGGTCCGGCAGTTCGGGATCATCGCTGCCTGCAGCAGGCTGTGCCCGTCCTGGTGCTGGAGACCTTCGCCATTAAGCGTGGTACGGCCGGCGGTGCCGCCACACAGGAAGCCTCGCGCCTGCATGTCACCCGCGGCCCAGGCCAGATCACCGATACGCTGGAAGCCGAACATCGAGTAGTAGATGTAGAACGGCAACAACGTGGTGTTGTTGTTCGAGTAGGACGTGGCGGCGGCAATCCACGCCGACATGGCGCCGGCCTCGGTGATGCCTTCCTCGAGGATCTGACCTTTCTGATCCTCGCGGTAGAACATGATCTGTCCCTTGTCGACGGGCTCGTACTTCTGCCCTTCGGAGGTGTAGATCCCGAGCTGACGGAACATCCCTTCCATGCCGAAGGTACGGGCCTCGTCGGGGATGATCGGCACCACGCGCTTGCCGATCTTCTTGTCCTTGACCAGGCCATTCAGGACACGCACGAAGGCCATGGTGGTGGAAACCTCACGGCCCTTGGACCCTGCGGTCTGGGACGCGAAGGTCTTGTCGTCAAGACCAGGAATTTCCAGCGCTTCAAAGTCCGCACGACGACTCGGCAGGTAGCCACCCAGCTGCTCGCGGCGGTAGTGCATGTACTTCATTTCCGGAGAGTCATCTTCGGGCTTGTAGTACGGCACATCCTTGAGCTGCTCGTCGGAGATGGGAATGCCGAAGCGATCACGGAACCGCTTGAGCGCTTCGTACTCCATGGTCTTGACCTGGTGCGCTTCGTTGGCCGCCTCACCATCGCCGCCACCCATGCCGTAGCCCTTGACGGTATGCGCCAGGATCACAGTGGGACGGCCGTTGGCGTTGGTGGTCGCCTCGTGATACGCCGCGTAGACCTTGAACGGGTCATGACCACCGCGGTTGAGCTTCCAGATGTCCTCGTCGGACATGTCCTTGACCAAGTCGGCGGTTTCCGGGTACTTGCCGAAGAAGTGTTCCCGGGTGTACGCGCCGCCGTTGGCCTTGTAATTCTGATAGTCGCCGTCGACCGCCTCGTCCATGCGCTTCTGCAGCATGCCCTTCTTGTCTTTCTCGAACAGCGGATCCCAGTGGCGTCCCCAGACGACCTTCAGCACATTCCAGCCGGCGCCGCGGAAGACACCTTCGAGCTCGTCGATGATGCGGGAGTTACCGCGCACCGGGCCATCGAGACGCTGCAGGTTGCAGTTGATGACAAAGATGAGGTTGTCGAGTTTTTCGCGGCTGGCCAGGTGAATGGCACCGAGGGATTCCGGCTCGTCACATTCGCCGTCACCCATGAAGCACCAGATCTTGCGGTCCTGCATATCATGCAGTTCGCGGGAGTGCAGGTACTTCATGACGTGGGCCTGGTAGATCGCCTGGATCGGGCCCAGACCCATGGACACCGTGGGGAACTGCCAGAAATCCGGCATCAGCCAGGGGTGCGGGTAAGAGGACAGGCCATTGCCGTCCACTTCCTGGCGGTAGCTGTCCATCTGCTCTTCGGTCAGACGACCTTCAAGGTAGGCACGGGCATAGATACCCGGCGCCACGTGGCCCTGGATATAGATCAGGTCGCCTTCGAAGTCTCCGTTCGGGGCGCGGAAGAAGTGGTTGAAGCCCACGTCATACAGCGTCGCGGAGGACATGAAACTGGCGATGTGGCCACCAAGCCCTGGCTTGGCACGGTTATTACGAATGACCTGGGCAATGGCGTTATAGCGGATCACCGAGCGGATACGACGCTCCATGAACAGGTCGCCCGGCATCGGCGCTTCACAGTGCACCGGAATGGTGTTGCGATGCGGGGTGGTGACCGAGAAGGGCACCTGCATGCCGTCCTGGCGATAACGGTCGGCGAGCCGTGTCATCAGGTACCGGGCACGATCCTCGCCCTCGCGATCCAGGACTGACTCCAGGGAATCCAACCATTCCTGGGTTTCGACCGGATCGAGATCTTCTCTTGAACCAAGACTCATAGAACGTCTCTCCGAATGACGATGGGGGTCCACTGCCCCGCGATCGAGGCCAATGAGCGAGCGGGATTGAGGAGTAATCCCCGGCCGCCTCGCAGCGTCAGGCATGTAGTAATATTACGAGATTATCCGTGCCAACCGGGCACGATTGGGCAAGAAGATACCTCAATCGCCCTGCACTGCCAATTGAACCAGCTATGGAAATGTTTTTCAATTCAGCTATATTGCACTGCAACACAATGGCTTAGCCACGCTCCTCTGCCAGTTATGTGACGAAAGTCAGCCACTTGTAAACAAACTACCGTTTGACACCCGGCTCGCGACCAAACTATGCAAGAACGCTGGCCTAGGGCATCGACTCGCGGCACTGCAAACAGCGGCGCAGGTAAGCCCAGTCAAAAGACGGACCCGGGTCGTCCTTGCGTAGTGGGGCGATTCGAGCATGACTGGTCAGCCTTTCGGGGGTGATGAGTGGATAGGCGTCAAACAGATCGTGCAGCACCTGTGCCAGACGTCGGTATTGTGCGTCTCGATATGGCGTCGATGGATCACCTTCGAGTTCGATGCCAATGGAAAAGTCATTCAGCTCGTCACGCATGCGATGCCCATCGAACCAGCGCGAGCGCCCAGCGTGCCAGGCGCGAGCCTCGAAGGGGGCAAACTGCACGCACTCGCCATCTCGACGAATCAGCAGGTGCGCGGACACCTTGAGCCCCGCTATCTTGGCAAAGTAAGGATGGGCCTCTGGCACCAGCCGGTTACAGAACAGCGCTTCGATATGATCACCGCCAAACTCGCCCGGCGGCAGGCTGATCGAATGCAACACCACCACAGACACTTCCTCGTCGGGCCGCTCATTGATGTTCGGTGAAGGCACTTGGCGAGCACCGTTCAACCATCCGTTCACACAGGTCACTGGCCTCTCCTTGCCGGTATCGGAGTCTGTCGCCCAGGCACTGACGCCGAGGCTTATCCCCCCTATAATGTCGGCTCCACGCGCCGCAATACAGAGATATCCATGCATTTCCAGGACGCCCTTGCCGAAGAGATCCGCAACAGCGCCGCACGCCTGCTGGCAGAGGATGTCGGCCCGGTGGACATTACGGCCCAGCTGATTCCCGAAAAACACCAGGGCCACGCCCGAGTCATCAGCCGCGAGCCGGCCATCCTGTGCGGCGTGGCCTGGGTCGACGAGCTGTTCCGCCGCCTTGATCCGCGCGTCACCTTGACCTGGCATGCCGCCGACGGTGATCGACTGACGCCCGACGTGCCGTTTCTTGAGCTGACAGGCCCTGCCAGGAGCCTGCTCACCGGCGAGCGGGCCGCTCTGAACCTGCTGCAGACGCTATCTGCAACGGCCACCCGAACGCGCCACTATGTGGACCTGCTGGAAGGGACCGGGGTCAAGCTGCTGGATACCCGCAAGACGCTACCCGGCATGCGCGTCGCGCAGAAATATGCGGTAGCCTGCGGGGGCGGCACCAATCACCGGATTGGGCTCTACGATGCCTTCCTGATCAAGGAAAATCACATCTGGGCCTGCGGCGGTATCGCCGGAGCAGTGAAGGAAGCACGCGGCATCGCCAAGGATCTCACCGTGGAGGTCGAAGTCGAGACCTTTGATGAGCTCAACCAGGCGCTGGCAGCCGGTGCAGATGTCATCATGCTGGACAACTTCTCGCTGGACGATATGCGCGAAGCCGTGCGCCAGGTCGCCGGTCGCGCCACGCTGGAGGCCTCCGGCAATGTCGATGAGACCACCCTGAAAGCGATCGCTGACACCGGCGTCGACTGCATTTCCAGCGGCGCCTTGACCAAGGACATCAAGGCGATTGACCTGTCCATGCGGATGGTGGAAGACGGCCCAGCCAGCTAGCTGACAGGGGCTTGCGGCGGGCTCGTTACTGATTGAGGGCCTATCGCTGACAGAGGGCTGACAGAGCGTACCCCCGCACGCTGGCAGGCGTGCGGCCGGGTCATCGTCTCAGCGAAATGTCAGAGCCTACGTCGGAGCCCAGGTCAGAGTCATGCCAGCATCATGTGAGAGCCTTGCTCAGACACAGGCGAGGCAGGCGTTCCCCGTTACGCTCGACCCACTCTTCACCATGGGATACCCAGCCAGCCCTGAGCAAGGGTTCGGCCAACAGCAGGCTGGCCTCGATGATCATTCGTCTGGCTCCCGCCTGCTTGAGTCGTTCCTCTGCCAGCTCGAGCAGACGCCCGCCGATCCCCTGGCCAGCCAGGGATGGCCAGACGTAAAGCGTCTCGATTCTGGCACGGGCGATGTCGTACTCGACAAAGCCGACACAGCGGCCGTCACAGTCCGCCACCAGGGTCGTAAACAGTGCCTGACGAGCCCGCCAGGCGGCGCCCTCGCGGGGCAATGCGGAGGCCCAGGCATGACGTTGCTCGATGCTGTAATGACGACTGGCACCGGTCATGACCGCGTGATAGAACACTTCCGCCTGGTCCGAGGCGTCATCCGCCAGGGCTTCGCGATAGCGGATACGCGGAAGCCGGACTTCCTGTGCGGGCGATGCTGGATGAGGGGCAGACATGAAAGACACTCCTGGGGGACTGGCAGCCATCAACCTCGCCTGGCGAGGTTCGCCAAGCCTACCCACAAGCCGAGCTCTGTCCAATAGCCAGCTCCATCTTGATACCAGCCGAGAGAAGATAATGCCCCACTGCTTTGCCATGACACGATGCCTGCATCCGCTGATCACCGGTACGTCGGCCCTCCCTGCGACGCCACTCGACCATTTTTCCCTTGCCGGAGCCACTGCCTGAGCATGTCCGACTCCAGCTTCACGCTTACCCCTATCGGCACCATTCACAGCGACTTTCCCGACAAATTTGGTGTCCCCCGGCAACCGGGACTCGTCAAGGACGCCAGAGCCTGGCTCAAACTCGAGGGCGAGTTTGCCGATCCCTTGGCGGTCAGGGACCTCGAGGAATTCAGCCACCTGTGGCTGACGTTCATCTTTCACCTTAGTCCGCAACGCTGGAAACCGATGGTTCGACCGCCTCGCCTCGGCGGAAATGCCCGAATTGGCGTATTCGCCAGCCGCAGCACACATCGTCCCAACCGGCTCGGGCTATCCCTGGTCGAGTTGCTCGACATCGACACCACGGCGGGAGTCCGCTTGCTATTGGCTGGCGCCGACCTGGTGGATGGCACGCCGGTGGTCGATATCAAGCCGTACCTGCCTTGGGCCGAGAGTCGACCCGATGCCAAGGCGGGATTCGCACCCGCAGCCCCTATCCAGCATGCCGTGTCCTTTTCTTCCGAAGCGCAGGCTGCACTGGATGATCACCCACACGGTGCATCGCTTAGTCGCTTGATTGTCCAGGTCCTGAGCCAAGATCCTCGACCGGCCTATCGTGGTGATGACGACCAACGCCAGTACGGCGTCAGCCTGCGCGACGTCAACGTGCGCTTCCATGTCGAGCATGAACATGAAAAAGGCGCCCTACGCTTCTGCGTGGACGCCCTGGAGCGGAACAGCTGACACGATAAGTAACGTACAGCCTTTAGGTAACTGCGGCCTTGCCGATAGAGCTGCGCGATCCAATACATCCTACGACATCAGCGAGCGCTTCCCTCAGCTGGGATCCGCCGCCTGCAACAGGCGGCTGGCCACCCAGCCTACCGCACGATCATCATCGACGTAGACGTGACTCCAGCCATCGACCTCATCGATCACGTGGACCTGCTCACCTTGGCCGGCCCACTCAATCACGGGGAAGGCAGTCGAGCCCCCTTCACGCACATTGGCCCCGCGTACCTTGATCTGCCTGACCGCAAGCCCCGCCAGGACGGCCTCGAGGTTTTCCGCGGCCACGGCGACACCCGCTGAAGACGCCCGTGAGAAACGACTCAAGGCCTGGCCAATATCACGCTCTACCCCCGCCCCCTTGAGGTACAACAACCCAAGGTTGTTCTGGGCCAGCGGCGAGCCCGCCTCAGCGGCTTGGCGATACCACTCGGCCGCCTTGGCGACATCCTGAGGGACCAGTCGTCCCGCTTCATAGAGCCCGGCGAGTTCAAGTGCTGATGAGACGCTGCCGAGCTCTGCCGCTCGCTCCAGCAGGGACAGGGCTTGCCCGGTATTCTGCTCGACGCCTCGTCCCTCGAGAAACAGGATGCCGAGGTTATGCAGTGCGTCCTTGTCACCCTGTTGCGCCAGAGGCAGCCACTGTTCATACGCGGCGGGGTAGTTGCCACTGACATAGGCATCGATGCCGCTTTGCACGCTTGCCAGGGCCATTGCTGGCGTCAGCAGCAAGCCCGCTGCTACGCTTATCCATCGCTTCATTGTTTCACGCCCTCTTCCAACATATGTCCATGCGACACCCCACACCATGCAACGCGGGAATGCATTCTCAGTCGATGACCCCGGAGACACCCAGCCCCACCGTCGGCCCCCCATGGGATGCGCCGATCCCTAGCCCCACACTCCAGCGACCGTCATCTGCCGTGCGCCGGAGGCTCACACCCAGGGCCGTTTCTCCGTTGTGGTAGCCAGTACCAATGTGGTAAGTGAATTTCCCCGCGACATAAGGGGCATCCGCCATGGCAGCCAGGGCGGCGATGCCACCACTGGCATCACGCTCGACTTCATTGATCTTGTCGCTGAGATGGTCATAGGCGTGGCTGAACTTGCTATCCAGCGCATTCAGCTGGCCAACGTTGACCGCATCGTAGGTCGACGTCCCTGACGCAACATTGTGAATCTGTACAGGCTCATCACCCTTACCGAGACTGACAGATCCATAGTCGACGCTGCCGTCATCCTTGCGGTCATAGTTGACAGCGCCCTCCTGCACGGACTTGAGCTGACGCACATTGACTGCATCGGTATCTTCGGTACCTCCGGCCACGTGGGTGATCTGGCGTTCACCGCCTTCGCTCCCGACCGACAGCGCGCCCTGGGACGATGCCACCGCAACGTCAGAGAAAGCTTCCTGCTTGCCATTCATGCCCTCGCGATCGGCAATTGCCCCGCTGCCGAGAGCCACGCCACCCTTGGACTCAGCGACGGCCTCTCCGCCAATGGCGATGCTGTCATCGCCCTTGGCCTGGGCGGCAAGAGCGCTGGAGTTGGCCTGGAAGTACTTGCTGTCCTGCGCCGACACTTGCAGATCGCCAACGTCTTCCATCAGGTCCCAGATCTGACCGCCATTGACAGCCTCGCTGCTGCCTTGACTGATGCTGCCATCCGCCACGTTGGTGATAAGCGTACCGCCAGTGCCCCCTAGCGTGATCTGACCCTTGTCACCGTCTGCGTCATATTGCACCGCGCTATCCGCCAGCGCTGCGACATCGCCGTTCATGTCATCGATGACGTCCTCGATGCCATCCACATCGCCTTCCACCCGAGCCACACGGTCATTGGTGTCCTTGAGCTGGCTGCCGTTGATCGCTTCCTTGCTATCACTGGCAATCTTGCCGTCAGCCACGCCATCCAGCACCGTTCCGCCCGCAGCCCTCGTCTTGGCACCGAGGGTCACCCGGCCCCAGTTGACGCTGCCATCGCCCATGCGGTCGTAGGCCACCAGCTCGTTCATCGCCTGATGGGTCGCGAAGAGCTGACTGCCATTGATGGCATCGGTGGAATCCGCTGCCACACGTCCCGCCGCCAAGTGGGTCAGCGTGCGCTCCTTGCCCACTGCACCGACACTGACCGTCGCCAAGGGGGAACCGCCTGCCACTGTACGAGACTGACCAAGAAGGGTGACGGTATTCGTTGCCACGGCATCCTCTGTCACGGACTGCGCGCCCAGGGCAACAGCACCTGCCTGAGTGGCCTTGGCCCCGGCACCGAGAGCCACGGACTGTTCCCCGCCACCCTGTGCCGACGAGCCGATCGTCACCGCATCGGCCAGGGAGCTATGGGCCTGGTCGCCGATGGCAATTGCCCCGGCTGCAGCCTCTTCCACCTTGGCTTGGTAACCGACACCGATGGCGTCGTCGGCATTGACCACAGCACCAGGGCCCGCCGCCATGGCATTGTCACCTGATGCGACGGAGTCTTCGTCTACGATGCCGTTGGCATGGAAGAACAGTGCATTGGTATCCGATAGCGAGCCGATGGCCCCCTTGAGCTGACGCAACGTCACCGCGTCATGGTCCTCGACACCATCGGCGACATGAGTGACCTGTCGGTACTCGCCAGTCTTGCCAACAGAGACTTCACCCAACAAGGTGCCGTCACCCGTGTTGTAGGAGACCACACCGGAACCCGCTGCAAACTGCCCAGAAACCGGAGCAATCGCGCGATCGGCCTTTGCCCCGCTGCCCAGTGCGACGCTGGACGCGACGCTGACAGAGGCTCCCTTACCGATGGCGAGGCTATTGTCACCCATGGCGCTGGCAGAGGGCCCCATCGCCAGGCTATCCACACCTGTGGCGACAGACACGTCACCAGTGGAGTTGGCCTTGTAGTAGCGCGCGTTAGCCTCTATGCCTCCGATGGCATCGATATTGTCCTGAATGTCATCGCGGTTATCTCTGATGGCGCTGGCATTGATGCTGATATTGTCGGCGTTGTCGCCGATATCCGTTTCCGCCTCGCCCAAACGGGTATCCAGTCCCCCCACCGCCTGGTTGGTGGCGTATAGCTGGCTGCCGTTCACCGCATCGGTGCTGGTCGCGGTCAGGTTTCCTTTCGCCACATTAGTCAGCTTGGTGCCATCGGTTCCGCCGGCGAGGGTGATACTGTCGGTATCGACATGGTCGTTACTGTCCAGGTCATACTTGACCACGCCCGCATCCAGGGCACCCACCGCCTGATTGGTGGCGTAAAGCTGGCTGCCATTGACCGCGTCGGTACTGGTAGCGGATAGCTGGCCCGCCGCGACATTGGTGATAGTGCGCTCGCTACCAGCAGCGCCAACGCTGACGGTACCCTTGGCATCGCCACCCGCGAAGGTGTACTCGGTTCCCGCCACGGTACCCTTGGCGGTATCGACGACTGCCGCCGTGGTGGCACCGTTACCTAACGCCACGCTGTTGGCAATGCTAGCGTTGGCCCCATTGCCGATGGCCACACTATTACTGGCGCTGGCCTTGGCCACCGGTCCCATGGCCAGGCTGTCGGTACCGCTGGCATCGGCGCCATCAAGAGTAGACTTGGCTTGGTAGTACTTGTTGCCGCTCTCGAGCGCATCGATATCACTATTGATCGTGGTGATATCGCCTCTGTTTTTGGCCACTTCTGTATTCGTAGCGAACAACTGACTACCGTTCACTGCATCGGTACTGGTCGCGGATAGGCGACCTGCTGCCACGTTGGTGATGGTGCGCTCGCTACCGACGGCACCCACACTGACGGTGCCCTTGGCATCGCCACCAGCGAAGGTGTACTCGGTGCCCGCCACGGTACCCTTGGCGGTATCGACGATAGCGGCCGTCGTGGCCCCGTTACCCAGGGCCACGCTGTCGGCTACCGAGGCATTGGCACCATTGCCGATAGCCACGCTGTTGGTGGCGCTGGCCTTGGCCGCCGGACCCATGGCCAGGCTATCGATGCCAGTGGCCGACGCTGCCGCACCGGTGGAGTTGGCCTGGTAGTACTTAGCGTCCGTCGTCAGGTTGGCAATATCACTATTGATCGTGGTTATATCGCCTCTGTTCTTGGCCACTTCTGTATTCGTAGCGAACAACTGACTACCGTTCACCGCATCGGTACTGGTCGCGGATAGCTGGCCCGCTGCCACGTGGGTGATGGTGCGCTCACTGCCCACTGCCCCCACGCTGACGGTGCCCTTGGCATCGCCTCCGGCGAAGGTGTACTCGGTGCCCGCCACGGTGCCCTTGGCGGTATCCACGATAGCCGCCGTGGTCGCTCCGTTACCCAGGGCAACGCTGTCAGCCACCGTAGCCTTGGCGCCGTTGCCGATAGCCACACTATTGGCCTTGTCTGCCACCGCAGAGGGCCCCACCGCCAGACTATCGGTGCCGGAGGCCGACGCCGCCGTGCCGGTGGAGTTGGCCTGGTAGTACTTGGCGTCCGTCGTCAGGTTGGCAATATCGCTATTGATCGTGGTGATATCGCCCCTGTTCTCGGCCACTTCTGTATTCGTAGCGAACAACTGACTACCATTCACCGCATCGGTACTGGTCGCGGATAGCTGGCCCGCTGCCACGTGGGTGATGGTGCGCTCACTGCCCACTGCCCCCACGCTGACGGTGCCCTTGGCATCGCCTCCGGCGAAGGTGTACTCGGTGCCCGCCACGGTGCCCTTGGCGGTATCCACGATAGCCGCCGTGGTCGCTCCGTTACCCAGGGCCACGCTGTCGGCTACCGAGGCATTGGCACCATTGCCGATAGCCACGCTGTTGGTGGCGCTGGCCTTGGCCACTGGGCCCATGGCCAGGCTATCAGCGCCGGTGGCCGACGCTGCGGCACCAGTCGAGTTGGCCTGGTAGTACTTGGCGTCCGTCGTCAGATTGGTGATATCGCCTTCGTTCTTGCTCACTCGCTCGTTAGTGGCAAAGAGCTGACTGCCATTCACCGCATCGCTGCTCTCTGCCGTCAGGCCTCCATCTGCCACGTTGGTCAGCGTAGTCCCATCAGTCCCACCGGCCAGGGTAATCTTGTCAGTATCGACATTGTCGTCTCCGTCCAGGTCGTACTTGACCACACCCGCATCCAGGGCACCCACCGCCTGGTTAGTGGCGTATAGCTGGCTGCCATTGACCGCATCGGTACTGGTCGCGGACAGCTGGCCCGCCGCCACGTTGGTGACGGTGCGCTCGCTGCCCACTGCCCCCACGCTGACGGTGCCCTTGGCATCGCCACCGGCAAAGGTGTACTCAGTGCCCGCCACGGTACCCTTGGCGGTATCCACGATGGCGGCCGTGGTCGCTCCGTTACCCAGGGCCACGCTGTCAGCCACCGAGGCATTGGCCCCATTGCCGATAGCCACGCTATTGGCCTTGTCCGCCACCGCAGATGGCCCCATGGCCAGGCTGTCAGCGCCGGTGGCCGACGCCGCCGTGCCGGTGGAGTTGGCCTGATAGTACTTGGCGTCCGTCGTCAGATTGGCAATATCACTATTGATCGTGGTGATATCACCTCTGTTCTTGGCCACTTCTGTATTCGTAGCAAACAACTGACTACCGTTCACCGCATCGGTGCTGGTCGCAGACAAGCGGCCCGCCGCCACGTTGGTAATGGTACGCTCACTACCCACTGCACCCACGCTGACGGTGCCCTTGGCATCGCCACCGGCGAAGGTGTGCTCGGTGCCCGCCACGGTGCCCTTGGCGGTATCCACGATGGCCGACGTGGTCGCCCCGTTACCCAGGGCTACGCTGTCCGCCACGGTGGCCTTGGCGCCATTGCCGATAGCCACGCTGTTGGTGGCGCTGGCCTTGGCCGCCGGACCCATGGCCAGGCTATCCGTGCCGCTGGCATCGGCGCCATTCAGCGTCGAGTTGGCCTGGTAGTATTTGTTGCCGTTCTCAAGCGCATCGATATCACTATTAATCGTGGTGATATCACCTCTGTTCTTGTCCACTTCTGCATTCGTGGCATAGAGCTGGCTGCCATTCACCGCATCGGTACTGGTTCCGGATATCTGGCCCGCCGCAACGTTGGTAATAGTGCGCTCGGCGCCGCTGGTGCCTACGCTGACGGTGCCCTTGGCATCGCCACCGGCAAAGGTGTACTCAGTGCCCGCCACGGTGCCTTTGGCGGTATCCACGATAGCCGCCGTGGTCGCTCCGTTACCCAGGGCAACGCTGTCAGCCACCGTAGCCTTGGCGCCGTTGCCGATAGCCACACTATTGGCCTTGTCTGCCACCGCAGAGGGCCCCATCGCCAGACTATCGGTGCCGGTAGCCGATGCCGCCGTGCCGGTGGAGTTGGCCTGGTAGTACTTGGCGTCCGTCGTCAGATTGGTGATATCGCCTTCGTTCTTGCTCACTCGCTCGTTAGTGGCAAAGAGCTGACTGCCATTCACCGCATCGCTGCTCTCTGCCGTCAGGCCTCCATCTGCCACGTTGGTCAGCGTAGTCCCATCAGTCCCACCGGCCAGGGTGATCTTGTCAGTATCGACATTGTCGTCTCCGTCCAGGTCGTACTTGACCACACCCGCATCCAGGGCACCCACCGCCTGGTTAGTGGCGTATAGCTGGCTGCCATTGACCGCATCGGTACTGGTCGCGGACAGCTGGCCCGCCGCCACGTTGGTGACGGTGCGCTCGCTGCCCACTGCCCCCACGCTGACGGTGCCCTTGGCATCGCCACCGGCAAAGGTGTACTCAGTGCCCGCCACGGTGCCCTTGGCGGTATCCACGATGGCCGACGTGGTAGCACCGTTACCCAGGGCGACGCTGTCTGCCACCGTGGCCTTGGCGCCATTGCCGATAGCCACGCTATTGGCCTTGTCCGCCACCGCAGATGGGCCCATGGCCAGGCTGTCAGCGCCGGTGGCCGACGCCGCTGCACCAGTGGAGTTTGCCTGGTAGTAGTCAGCATCAGATTTAAGGTCAGCAAGCGCCGCCGTGTGACCATCGATGGTGGTCTTATTACCATCAATGGCGAGATTACTGGCGTGCAGCTGGCTACCGTTCACCGCATCGGTGCTGGTCGCGGACAGCTGGCCCGCCGCCACGTTGGTGACGGTGCGCTCGCTGCCCACTGCCCCCACGCTGACGGTGCCCTTGGCATCGCCACCGGCAAAGGCGTACTCAGAGCCCGCCACGGTGCCCTTGGCAGTATCCACGATGGCCGCCGTGGTCGCTCCGTTACCCAGGGCCACGCTGTCGGCTACCGAGGCATTGGCACCATTGCCGATAGCCACGCTGTTGGTGGCGCTGGCCTTGGCCACTGGGCCCATGGCCAGGCTATCAGCGCCGGTGGCCGACGCTGCGGCACCAGTCGAGTTGGCCTGGTAGTACTTGGCGTCCGTCGTCAGATTGGCAATATCACTATTGATCGTGGTGATATCACCTCTGTTCTTGGCCACTTCTGTATTCGTAGCGAACAACTGACTACCGTTCACCGCATCGGTACTGGTCGCGGATAGCTGGCCCGCCGCCACATTGGTAATGGTGCGCTCGCTACCCGCTGCGCCCACGCTGACGGTGCCCTTGGCATCGCCACCGGCGAAGGTGTGCTCGGTACCCGCCACGGTGCCCTTGGCGGTATCCACGATGGCCGACGTGGTAGCACCGTTACCCAGGGCGACGCTGTCTGCCACCGTGGCCTTGGCGCCATTGCCGATAGCCACGCTATTGGCCTTGTCCGCCACCGCAGATGGGCCCATGGCCAGGCTGTCAGCGCCGGTGGCCGACGCCGCTGCACCAGTGGAGTTGGCCTGGTAGTAGTCAGCATCAGATTTAAGGTCAGCAAGCGCCGCCGTGTGACCATCGATGGTGGTCTTATTACCATCAATGGCGAGATTACTGGCGTGCAGCTGGCTACCGTTCACCGCATCGGTGCTGGTCGCAGACAAGCGGCCCGCCGCCACATTGGTGATAGTGCGCTCACTACCCGCTGCACCCACGCTGACGGTGCCCTTGGCATCGCCACCGGCAAAGGTGTGCTCGGTGCCCGCCACGGTACCCTTGGCGGTATCCACGATGGCGGCCGTGGTAGCACCGTTACCCAGGGCCACGCTGTCGGACACCGAGGCCTTGGCGCCATTGCCAATAGCCACACTATTGGCCTTGTCCGCCACCGCAGATGGCCCCATGGCCAGGCTGTCAGCGCCGGTGGCCGACGCCGCCGTGCCGGTGGAGTTGGCCTGATAGTACTTGGCGTCCGTCGTCAGATTGGCAATATCACTATTGATCGTGGTGATATCACCTCTGTTCTTGGCCACTTCTGTATTCGTAGCGAACAACTGACTACCGTTCACCGCATCGGTACTGGTCGCGGACAGCTGGCCCGCCGCCACATTGGTGATGGTGCGCTCACTACCCGCTGCGCCCACGCTGACGGTGCCCTTGGCATCGCCACCGGCGAAGGTGTGCTCGGTGCCCGCCACGGTGCCTTTTGCGGTATCCACGATGGCGGCCGTGGTAGCACCGCTACCCAGGGCCACGCTGTCTGCTACCGAGGCATTGGCCCCATTGCCTATAGCCACACTGTTGGTGGCGCTGGCCTTGGCCGCCGGACCCATGGCCAGGCTATCGGTGCCAGTGGCCGACGCTGCCGCACCGGTGGAGTTGGCCTGGTAGTACTTGGCGTCCGTCGTCAGATTGGCAATATCACTATTGATCGTGGTGATATCGCCCCTGTTCTCGGCCACTTCTGTATTCGTAGCGAACAACTGACTACCGTTCACCGCATCGGTACTGGTCGCGGATAGGCGTCCTGCTGCCACGTTGGTGATAGTGCGCTCGCTGCCCACCGCACCGACGCTGACGGTGCCCTTGGCGTCGCCACCGGCAAAGGTGTGCTCGGTACCGGCCACGGTGCCTTTTGCGGTATCGACGATGGCAGCCGTGGTAGCACCGTTACCCAGAGCTACGCTGTCTGCCACGGTGGCCTTCGCCCCATTGCCGATAGCCACGCTATTGGCCTTGTCCGCCACCGCAGATGGGCCCATGGCCAGGCTGTCAGCGCCGGTGGCCGACGCTGCGGCACCAGTCGAGTTGGCCTGGTAGTACTTGGCGTCCGTCGTCAGATTGGCAATATCACTATTGATCGTGGTGATATCACCTCTGTTCTTGGCCACTTCTGTATTCGTAGCGAACAACTGACTACCGTTCACCGCATCGGTGCTGGTCGCGGATAGCTGGCCCGCCGCCACATTGGTAATGGTGCGCTCGCTACCCGCTGCGCCCACGCTGACGGTGCCCTTGGCATCGCCACCGGCGAAGGTGTGCTCGGTGCCCGCCACGGTGCCTTTTGCGGTATCCACGATGGCGGCCGTGGTAGCACCGTTACCCAGGGCCACGCTGTCGGCCACGGTGGCCTTGGCGCCATTGCCGATAGCCACACTATTGGCCTTGTCCGCCACCGCAGATGGCCCCATGGCCAGGCTGTCGGCGCCGGTGGCAGACGCCGCCGTGCCGGTGGAGTTGGCCTGATAGTAGTCAGCATCAGATTTAAGGTCAGCAAGCGCCGCCGTGTGACCATCGATGGTGGTCTTGTTGCCATCAATGGCGAGATTACTCGCGTGGAGCTGGCTACCGTTCACCGCATCGGTGCTGGTCGCGGATAGGCGACCCGCCGCCACATGGGTAATCGTACGTTCGGTGCTGGCAACGGCATTACCTTCGCTATCTGTCGTCGCCGCAGAACCAACACTAACGGTGCCCTTCGGCGCAGTGCCGGCAAACGTGTATTTGGTTCCCGCTACCGTTGCATCAGTCGTGCCAACGGCCTGCTCCGTGGTCGTACCACTGCCCAGCGCAACACTCGAGGCTTCGCTGGCATTGGCGCCGTGCCCAATAGCGACAGCCTCCAGGGCAGACGCGGTACCGTTGGTGCCCATCACGATGGTGTGATCGGCGCTCGCGGTTCCCGAGCTACCGATAACCGTAGCTCCCAACCCGTCAACATTGGCATTATTGCCAATAACATTGGCCTGTTTCGATGCAGAAGACACCGTGTTGCTGGATCCAGCAACGCCTGCAAAATCTGCGCTGATATCGTTGTTGTTGCCCAGCACGCGTACTGCGTTACCGTCCACGTCATTATTCATGCCGATAACGCTGGAGTACTGCGACGCGTCGCTGATCGTGTTGGAGTCACCAATGGCGTTCGCACTCTCGGCGTTGGCACCGATAGAACTATTCGTGCCAATCACCACGCTATTTGCAGCGCTGGCGGCCAGTGCGCTGCCGAGACTCACCGCGCCATCAGCGCTAGAGGTACTCCCCTCGCCAATGGCGATGGCCTTCGCCCCAGTGGCGCTAGACTCTCCCCCCAAGGCGATGGCACCGTCTTCCGTCGCCTGGGCTCCTGCGACGGCATTGCTTCCCATAGCAATGGCGCCCACGCCAGATGCCGTTGTAGGCGTCTGCAAGGTGTCATCGTTAAACAGCTTGTCAATAGCGGCACCAATGGCAATAGACTGACTTCCCGTAGCTTCAGCCCTTGCCCCCATCGCCATGCTACTTAACGCTGTAGCGCGCGCGCCTCCATCTGTATTGGCACCCAACGCGATTGCGTTATCGGCAAGCGATTGAACGCCCCCCTTCCTGGGCATGGTGCCGGATACCGCCATGGCGCCACCTATCGCGATGCCATTCTTATGGCTGGTATAGGCGGAGCGGCCAATGGACACACCACCAGATCCATCAGTGACCGTCTGATCACCGATTGCCACGCTAGATTCAGCACTACCGCCTGTCGTTGCTGCATAGCCTACTGCGACCGAACCAGGGCTACTTGCCAAGGCTCCAGCACCTAGCTGGACAGTAGTGGTTGCCCGAGTCAGTTGACGGCTGGTTCGACTGTCGCTACTGGCAGAGGTTAAGGTACTTGCATAGGGTTGCGTTTGGTCGGCGTCGTCACTACTAGATATTAGAGCGCCATCACACTCTAGACTTTCTGTCTCCGCATCTAGCACATCAACCTCAATAGAAACGCCGTCACTACCCACCTTCTCACAAGGTGTCGTCGTCTCCGTCGTGGTCGCCAATACTGGCCCAGCTGCGCTCAATAGCACCACTAACCCGAGTGAAGTGACAAGGGTCCGGCCAGAGTGCTCGTGCCCTGCCCTTCTAATTGCATCCGCAAGAGGTGTTAAGCGCGTGGGTATCCGCCCAATCCCGCTAACCAGTGCATGACACTCCATTATCACTATCCTCCAACTTCAGCAGTATTCATAAGCGAGCACCATCTTTCCGTTGAGACAAGATCTCGTCCCTCCAAAAAAGTGCCTCTAGCATGATCAAGGGAACAGGAAGCCACTAGGGAGATAGTCACCTACCTTCTCAATCAAGCGTCGCATAAAGATGCACTTAATTCACACGACCACAACGTGTCGCAATTCGTCTCCTAAAATGCATCTGACATAACAAAACATTTGCGTGCCAGCCAAAACCAACACCGACCAACCATCTTGGCTCACCATAAAATGCGGACAGAATACGCAACATTAGCTAGATACGAATATTTACACAAAGACTAATACCGATACCTACTGACAATCAACCAAATAATTGATTCGTTAATCAGCCATTAAGATGAACATTAAAATCACAACGTGCACACTAGATTCATTAGATCAGACAAAAAGAATCGGGCAGCATGAAAAATATGGACGTTAACCCGCAAAATGCGAACTCATTATCTACCAAGAGCAGGTAGGCCAACCTATTGATTCTATTGATCTTATAAACCATTTAGAAAAAACATAAATAAAACCTATATTCTCACAGGATAAAGACTCCGCCACATGACCTAATAATACTTCCTGAAAAACAATGAAGATTGCCACAGATCAACCTCCTAGACGCATGGGGCACCGAGTCAGTCAGTGGAGGTATTGGGCGGCCACAAGGTTATCTCAGTCGCCGATAGGAGATATCAGGAAGTTAGGTTGCATCAGGTGCTGCCGCCAGCCGTCGGGACAGAGAGTCAGCCACCTGCATCATACAGTCACCTAGCAGGCGGGCTAACTGGCAACGCGACATGGGGGCAACACGACGGCAGGCAACGGTCTTGCCCACCTCCTCACGCATAGATATACGATGAATCAAAAAAAGCGCCCGGTATTCACCGGGCGCTATACACTTAACCATCGAGATGAGCGTCAACACGCCCATCTCAAGTGAGCATTACTTGGACTACTGAGCCTTGCCTAAGCCCAGGAATGCTATGAGAGCGGATACTATCACTGTACCTCCAATTGACCGTTTTGAATCAGTTGGTTAAGGAAGTCACCGCTGGTGTCCCCCCCCATGCTGACACCTTGTAGCAGGATGGTCTGATCCGCGTTCGCTCCGGAAGACGCGATGCCGCCGTCCGATTTCACCGAGATCAGTGTGTCAGCGCCCTGTTGGCTGGCCACCAGATAGTCGGACACATCGCTCTCGACAGCACCATCGAGAAGATCCGAGACGTCGAGCTTGTCCGCCTCGCCGCTGGCGGTGAAGCTGCCAAGGCCAAAGTCAGCGATGGTGTCCTTAGCGACGGTACTGCTGGCATCCCCCTGCTCAAAGGCAAAGACATCTGCCCCAAATCCTCCCATCAGCAGGTCATCGCCAGCACCGCCGATCAGCAGATCGTTACCACCACCACCCACCAGTACATCATCGCCGGCGCCACCACGCAGGGTATCGTTACCACCATCCTGGCGGGCTGAGTCCAGCAGCGAGGTGTATTTGTCACTGATGTACTGACTCACCTGATCGCTGGTCGCCGCAACACCGTCATTGACCGCCCACTTCAGATACTCGGTCAGACCTTCATAACCCAAGCCATCATGCCCCGCGGCGATAAAGGCTTCGCCGGTGTCACCATTGGTCCAAGCCAGATGGTCGGTATTGATGGTATCGCCGAAGAGGACGTCGTCACCCGCCCCCCCTTCCAGACTGTCGTTGCCCAATGACTTGAGCGCGTCGACCTGGCCACCGTTCGCCAGGGCAGCATTCAGGTCATCGCTGTCGTAGACGATATCGAGCTGGCCGTAGCTGGCCATGTCGTCATCGCCCAGCAAACGAGTTTCAAGCCGGATATCGTCAACATCCAGGCGATCATCACCTCCAATATTGTTCGCGACCTCAAAGACTAAACGGTACTGCCCTGCCTCCAGAAAGCCCGCATCCCGGGTGACCCAGCTGGTCGTCTCACCGAGCGAGGAGCCCGAATAATACTGCCAGCTACCGCCAACAAAGGTTTCGATGGTATAGCTGATCGAGTCTTCCGGCGATGTATCATCTGTCCCATATCTGAAACGCAATGCGGTCTTGAGGTTGTCGCTGCCCGTCTCCGACACAAAAAAGGAGGGGCTGATGACCTGAGCCGCAGCACCGTCAGCCTTCCAGTCTTCTATGCGGAATAAGTCACTGGTCTGATAGGCCTTGGTGCCATCGCCAGAGGTGCGCAACCAGTCCTCGACACGCAGCGGTTCCATGGAGCCGGCGAAGAAGCGGGCCAGGTACTCAGTTTCGACCAGCGTACCCGTATAGGGAATCCCATCCGCTCCCTGAACATCGGTGTTGTCGAAGAAGCGAAGGACATCCGTCACCGTGCCTCGACCGATCCCGACGGCGTTGACCTCGCTGAGGGAGGAAAGCTCTTCAAAGGCTTCAACCGCCTCGACAATGGCATTCTTGTTGACAGATCCCGTGCCACTGACAATACCGCCATTGTCATTGAGCCAATAGTTGGGTGCACCATCCGTCAGGAAGAAAGTCAGGTCTTCATAGTCGCTGTAGGCCGGATTGGCATCCTGCGCCGTCAGCCACTCGCTGGCCTTGCGAATCCCTGCTTCGTAGTTGGTAGCGCCTTCTGCGTCCAGGCCATTGATGAAGTTGATGACTGAATTGATGTCACTCCCGCTGGAGCCCAGGTCAAACGCAACATGCTGCACGGCATTGCTGTCGAAATCGACGATCTGCAGGTTGACCTTGCCATCGTGGCCAACCAGGTCGACCACGAGCTTTGTCAGGGCCTGCTTCACCAGCTGTATCTTGGTCAAGCCATCGGTTCCTGACCCCACCGCCATGCTGCCGGTGGTGTCGACGATCAGCGAGATGTTGTAGTTGGTCGACGGCTTCAGGGTGGTCATCACGCCGCCTTGATCACCTACCAGAGCGTCGTCGCCGGCACCAGTAGTCGCACCATTGTCGCCATTATCGCCCACGAACAGTTCGTTGGATGCGGCCTGGGTCACCTGCACCCGAAGATCAGCGGTCGTGGCATCACCGTCACCGTCGGTGAGGGTATAGCGAATGCTGGCACTTCCATCAAAACCGGCTGCTGGGGTAAAGGTCAAAGTGCCGTCAGCGTTAACGACAACGGAACCCACGCCCGCGCCACCGACCACGTTGGCGCCAGTGATGCGAGCGCCATCGGCACCGGTACCGTCATTGGCCAGTACATTCACCGTCACTGGCTCACCATCGGATGACGCGGCGGAATCAGCACGGGCAATCGGGGTGTCGTCATCGATGATCACACCCAGCTGACCATTCGCCGTATCTCCGTCCGCATCAGTGATGGTGTAACCCACGTCCAGCTTGATGTCGTCTTCAATGCCTGCGACCGAATGATCCAACGGCTTCGCCAGGGTTACCTCGTAAGCACCGCTTGCGAGGTCCGTCAGTTCAATCGTAAGCACCGGCGCCCCATTGGCACTTCCGACCAACGTCTGTCCATTGGCGCTGACCGACCAACTGACGCTCTGGCCTTGTGAAGTCAGGTTTGCAAGCCCGCTGGTGTTCCAGCTGAAACTGCCAGCACCATCTTCCCCAAAGCTGTAGCCAAGCGTCCCGGTCGCCACGGGGCTATTCTTCAGCACATCCTTGATACCACCCGCTACGCCGCCCGCCAGCCCATCTTCGTCCACCACCGCCAAAGGCACCTTGCCGGACGGGTCTCCTTCGCCACCAGGTGTCGTCGGTGTGCCATCGGTGCCTTCCACGGCTACCGACAGACGCCCCACCACGGAGTCGCCATCACCGTCGGTCACGGTGTAGTTGATCACCGCATCGCCACTAAATCCACTGCTAGGCTGGAACGTCACGGAACCGTCGGCATTGACTGTCACCGTCCCGACGCTGGCACCGCCCACCACGCTGGCGCCACTGACTCGGCCGCCATCGGCACCGGTACCGTCGTTGGCCAGTACATTTACCGTCACCGACTCGCCATCGGAGGTCGTTGCTGAGTCATTGCGAACCACTGGGGTGTCGTCGTCGATGATCACACCCAGCTGGCCATCCGCCGTATCGCCGTCCGCATCCGTGATGGTGTAACCCACATCCAGCTTGATGTCGTCTTCGATGCCTGCGACCGCATGATCCAACGGCTTCGCCAGGGTCACCTGGTAAGCACCGCTTGCGAGATCCGTCAGTTCAATCGTAAGCACCGGCGCCCCATTGGCACTTCCCACCAGGGTGTGCCCATTAGCGCTGACCGACCAGCTGACGCTCTGCCCCTGGGATGTCAGGTTAGCAAGCCCACTGCTGTTCCAACTGAAGCTGCCAGCACCATCCTCCCCGAAGCTGTAGCCCAGCATCCCGTTCGCCACGGGGCTATTCTTCAGCACATCCTTGATACCACCCGCTACGCCGCCCGCCAGCCCATCTTCGTCGACCACTGCCAGAGGCACCTTGCCAGAGGGGTCCCCCTCGCCACCAGGTGTCGTCGGCGTGCTACCGGTGCCACCGCCACCTTCCACCCACACAGACAGACGACCAACTACCGTATCTCCATCACCGTCAACCACGGTGTAGTCGATGACCGCGTCGCCGCTATAGCCATCGGTGGGCTGGAAGGTCAAAGAACCGTCAGCATTGATCGTTACGCTGCCAACCAGGTCTCCTTCGTCCACCGATGCGGCAAGGACACCACCCGCGCCATCAGCACCAAAAAGATCGTTGTCGAGCACGTTGACCGTGACCGCCTCGCCCATCTGGGTTTCAGCGGTCTCATTGGCGACCACCGGACGATCGTCATCAATCACAATCTTAAGCTTGCCAGAGGCAGTGTCTCCATCAGCGTCCGCAATGGTATAGCGAGCGTAAAACTGTATGTCGTCTTCCACACTCGGATTCACGTGATCAAGCGGCTTGGACAATACGACGCGGTAGAGACCGTCGAGCACACTGGTTAGCTCGATGGTGATGACCTGCTCCCCGTTGCCATCCACGCCTGTAACGGTCATTCCGTTGCTCGACAGTGACCAAGTCACCGCACTACCGCCTGAGGTCAGGCTGGGCAAACCATCGGTGCTCCAGGTAAAGCTGCCGGCTCCATCGTCGCCGAAGTCATACCTCAAGCTGCCCGAGGCCACCGTAGGGTTGGTCGGCACATCCTGAACTCCACCAGCGATCCCTCCGGCCAAACCATCCTCATCGACGATAGCCTGGGACGGCTCGGAGTCGGGGTCATCATCAATTTCGGGCGTCGTCGGCCCCTCGCCGCAGCCACAGTCAATCTCCACGGTCGCGCTACTCTTCGCAGCGTCTCCGTCACCATCGGTGGTGATAATGTCAAAACGCAGCGTGCCCGCCGCCAACTCGTTTGCAGTGAACTTCCAAGTACCGTCGGCGTTCACGATAAGAGTCCCAGCACCCGTCTCGATATCACTGCCAAGCGGATATTCGGTGCTATCACCCGGCAGCTTGACCACGCTGCTACGAATGCCATCGGCACCACCTGACTCGGCCCAGGTACCAGTCACCACATCTCCTGGCTGCACACTGTCAGGCGCATCGATCCTGTTCACCGGGGAATCGTCATCGACGTCGATGGCCAGGCGGGATGAGCTTTGGTTGCCTTCCTGATCGGTAATGGTGTACCCCACCGAGAAGACCAGATTATCTTCCACACCAGATTCCGGGTGATCCAAGGGGCCCAGCAGAAATACCCTGTACGCACCTGTCGCGACATCGGTCAATTTAATATGCAGGATTGGCGTACCATCCGGCGTCTTGGCGGCAATCACTTGGCCATCCACAGAGCGCTGGAAGGTCAGCGGCTCGCCTTGGGATGTCAGGGTCGGCAGTCCATCAGAGTTCCACTGAAAAGCACCACTATCGGCTGGGCCAGCCGCACCGAAGCTGTAGGGTAACGAGCCCTGGAAGAGCACTGCCTTGCCCGCATCATCAGCGGCTCCCCCCACCAGTCCTCCTGCAAGACCGTCTTCATCGAGGTGAGCAATATCAGCAAAGCCCGAGTCGCTACTCGTGACGGCGGTACTGATGAGCTGTGTAGCATCTACATTTTGTGACGAACTCATTGATTAAGCTCCCTAGGCGACAACAGAGATACATTTTTTTACACGCCTACAGACTAGGAGACTCTTTTGCGGCCCAACATTGTACTCATGTGCACGCAACACTTACGGGAAGCAAAAATATATGGAATATGCACAATTTATGAGAAAAAGCCCAGCACTCGCTCCAAAAAACCTCACACATACGCTCAACGACGTAAAAGATAGAGAAAAAAAATACTTATATTACAATCTATTAAACAATTCCAATATCGGTTTACTGCAGGGCATCACATATACAGAAGGTTCTTATATTTACAGTAGCGCATGTGACAATTCGAGTTAGTAATGAATACAATCAAGTATGAAGAACCTCAGGTCCTGCTCGTATAGAATTCCGAAATATCTCAAAAAAAATTTCTAATAAATAGCTGAGTGTCCACCCTTTTCTCCTCTCCTTCCCGGCAGATAAGCCTCCCCTCTCTTTTCAAGAAAAATCATACCCACAAAAAAACGCCCGGACCATTGTCCGGGCGCTATGCGTGATGTTGCAGAGCAGAAGAGAGACTGCGCCGCTCTGTCAGCTAAAATCGATGCCGATACGCCGACCGACTTCTTCATAGGCCTCGATGACGCCGCCGAGTCCCTGACGAAAACGGTCCTTGTCGAGCTTTTCTCGTGTTTCGGCGTCCCAAAGGCGACACCCATCAGGCGAGAATTCGTCTCCGAGCACAATCTTTCCGTGAAAAACACCGAACTCCAGCTTGTAGTCCACCAGCAGCATGCCGCCATCAGCAAACAGCTGTTTCAGCACCTCATTGACCTTGAAGGTCAGTGCCTTCATTTCGGCCAGCTGCTCAGAGGTTGCCCAGCCGAAGCTTTCCGCCAGCGACTCGTTGACCATGGGGTCATGCAGCTCGTCATTCTTCAGAAACAGTTCAAACGTCGGAGGATTGAGTGCCTGACCTTCTTCCACCCCTAGTCGCTTGACCAGGCTACCGGCGGCGATATTGCGCACCACGCACTCCACCGGAATCATGTCGAGCTTCTTGACCACACACTCGGTGTCCGACAGCAGTGTCTCGACGTGGGTGGGAATGCCCGCTTCCTCCAGCTTCGCCATGATAAAGGCATTGAAGCGGTTATTGACCTTGCCCTTGCGCTCCAGCGATTCCATGCGGCGACCATCGAAGGCGCTAGTATCATCTCGGAAGTGCAAAATCAGCCGATCAGGATCATCGGTGGCGTAGACGGACTTGGCCTTACCGGCATAGAGTTCTTCGCGCTTTTCCATGGGTGCCTCCACAGGCAATCAAAAGGGTTCTTAGTCAAAGGACCGAAGTCCTGAATCAATGGATCGCTTGCCAATCCAGGCCGTCGTCCTGGGCAGCCACGGTCAGGCGAGATTCATCGCCGCTCATCAGAGGCATCAGAGCCTCCAGAGCGAGTTCGGGGCGATTATTATGCTCCGACAGATGCGAGCAGACGATACGCTGAAGGCGGTCCAGCCCCAGTGTGGTCAGCAGTGCCGAAGCCTGGGCATTGGCCAGGTGCCCCCAGTGCCCGCCCACCCGACGCTTGAGGCTGGGCGGATAGGGGCCATCTGCGAGCATCTGGACATCATGATTACATTCGAGAACGAGCGCATCGCAGCCGCGAAACGCTCTCTGGACGTGCTCGGTGGGGTGTCCCAGATCCGTCAACAATCCCAGCCGAACATCGCTGGCGCTGATGCGAAACTGCACGGGTTCTCTGGCATCGTGAGGCACCGTGACGGCATCGACCTCCAGCCCCTTCACCGCAAACCGAGACTGGGGAGTGATCCAATGGGTACGAGGCAGGCGCCCCAGCTTTCCCGATAACCAGGTGCCGGGCGTCAGGTGCACAGGCAGATCGTAACGGCGCGCCAGCGGGCCCACACCACGCACATGATCACCGTGCTCGTGGGTAACCAGCACGGCGTCGATCTGCCGCGGGTGAACGCCTAGCCGAGCCAGGCGTCGCTCGGCTTCCTTCAGCGCAAAACCACAGTCAACCAACAAAAGCGCATCGCCGTCGGTCACCAGGGTCGCATTGCCCTTACTACCGCTCCCGAGAGAGGCAAAGCGAAGGCCTCGGTGCACCGACTCGCTGGTAGATCCTTCCCCCATCAGCGCAGCAAGCCCTCCATGCGCTGCAGCAGCTCACGCTGGTCATCACCGGACAGAGGCTCCTCGTCGACCGCCCGAGCTTCCATCACTGTCTCTTGTCCCTGAGGCGTCAGCCGCATCTCGACGCGATGCATCGACTCGGTCAGGTCCATGGACATCAGTGAGTCAACGAAGCCGCGGGTGCGCTCGCTTTCGGTCACGTAGTCGATGACAAACCGCTTGCTGGCTTCATCTGCAGAGACCAATTCGCGACGATCTTCCATATCGAAGTTGTTCTCGAGCTGAAACGCCAGTTCGGCATAGGCCCGGTCGATATCGAAGGGCAGCACCATTACCCAATCGTCGCCGCGGGGCTCGAAGCGAATGCTCTGACGATCCGTCGCCTGCTGGGCCGAGGCAGACGCGATACTGGCGGAGGCGCTGCGAGCCTCGAAATGACGCTGCAGCGAGTTCAGGCACAGACGGTTGAGCTGCCCCGCGGTATCACAGCGAATCTCGCTGGTACCCGTGCGCAGCCCCTGACGCAGCAACAGGCTGGCGTCGGAAGTCTCGATAACCCCAGTGGCGCTATCACTGCGCGTGATCTCGAGTCCCCGCTGCTCGGCAAAGCGCTCAAGCTCTGGCCACACCACCGCGGGCGCAGCACCCACCACCAGCCAGCGATCTGCATCGGTTTCTCGAACCGCCACATCACCGGCAGCCACCGCGGTGCTGGCTGACAAGGTCTGAGGCAAGGGCGCCGCAAAGTCACCCTCTCGAGCATAGAAACTGCCGCTCGCCTGAGGCACCGGCATGATGTCGCGGTAGCGGCTCTGGTCCCGGGTTCCAGGCAGCGTCAGAGGAGCCGCCTGCCGAGCGTCAGCATAGTCCTCGTTGCGGTCGTGATAGTGCCCTTCCTTGGCACAGCCAGCCAAAGCCAGTGCCGCGATCATCGCCAGCGGCAATCCTTTAAGCGCAGAATTCATGCGTCCACCTTGGTTGATAATTGAGTCCACGTCATCACGACCGAGAGGAATGCCGCAGCATCAGTCCTCGATCAGTCCCGCCAGCTGCAGCGCTTCGCTGATGGTGGAGTGGTATTTCTCGCTGAGCCAGGTCAGCGGCAAGCGGATCCCCGGCTCGATAATGCCCATACGGTTGAGCGCCCACTTCACGGGAATCGGGTTAGCCTCGATGCCGAGATTGGTGTGCAGTGGCAGCAACCGCGTGTTGATCTGGTGCGCTTTTTCCGTCTCGCCGGCAATCGCGGCGACACACAGGTCGTGCATGGCCTTGGGTGCGACGTTGGCCGTAACCGAGATATCACCGTGGCCGCCCATCAGCATGAAGTCACAGGCCGTGGCATCATCGCCGGAATACAGCATGAAGTCGCTGCCTTCGAGGCGTTCGATCAGGTCCTCTGCCCGCTCCAGGTTACCGGTGGCGTCCTTCAGGCCGATAATATTATCCACCTCGGCCAGACGCAGCACCGTCTCGTTGTAGATATCGGAGCAGGTACGGCCCGGCACGTTGTAGAGGATCACCGGCAAGTCACTGGTCTCGGCGATGACCTTGAAGTGCTGGTACAAGCCTTCCTGGGTCGGCTTGTTGTAGTAAGGCGCCACGGTCAGACAGTAGTCGGCACCGACTTCCTTGGCGTAGCGGGTCAGCTCCACCGCCTCGGTGGTGTTGTTGGAGCCAGTGCCAGCGATAACGGGAATACGGCCATTGACCTCTTCCACTACCGTGCGAATCACATCGAAATGCTCGGCAAAGGTCATGGTCGTGGGCTCACCGGTGGTGCCCGCCGCCACGATGGCATCGGTACCGTTATCCAGGTGAAAGTTAACCAGTTTGCGCAACACTTCCCAGTCGATATCGCCATTGGCCTTCATCGGTGTCGCCAGAGCGACGATACTGCCCGTGATCATCCTCGTTGTTCCTCTGTTGTCGGCTTGCCAAACACCTGATTTCCGCGATTCCGGCAAGCGTGGTTGGCCAAGGGGGTCGCGACCCGGGGAAGCGTGATCGTGACCAGAGCACAAATGGTACTCAGGCGGCCATACCCTGTACAGCCGCGTCTTTACATAGCGTGTTGCATTGCGTGTAATCGGACATCCATCTACGCCAATTTCGGAGCCCCCATGACTGTAACTGTTGGCGAACAGGTCCCCGACTTCAGCGCCACCGCCACCGGTGACACCACCTTCTCTCTGGCCGAGCAACGTGGCCGCCAGGTCGTGGTCTATTTCTATCCCAAGGCTAGCACCCCCGGCTGCACCACCGAAGGGGGCGACTTCCGGGACCACAAGGCCGACTTTGATGCTGCCAACACGCTGATTGTTGGCGTGTCTCGGGATGGCATCCGCGCCCAGGAGAACTTCAAGGCCAAGCAGTCCTTCAACTTCGAGCTGATCTCCGACAAGGACGAAGCCGTCTGCCAGCTATTTGACGTCATCAAGCTCAAGAAGCTTTACGGCAAGGAACACCTGGGTATCGAGCGCAGCACCTTTCTGATCGACGCTGAAGGGCAACTGGCCAGGGAGTGGCGCAAGGTCAAGGTGAAAGGCCATGTGGAAGAAGTGCTGGAAGCAGCGCAGGCACTGAACGCCCAGCGCTAGCAGCAGGGCCAGGCCGCGACGGGCACGCCCCGTCGCATCCACTGACCGACCGGCATCGACGCACGAGATCAGCCGTCGGTGCCGGTACTCCCCGGTAGCCTGGCCATGCTGCGCTCCTTGATGCCCCGTGGCCAGGCATAGACCAGCGCCTTGAGCAGGGTCGCCAGCGGGATTGCAAAGAACACCCCCCAGAAGCCCCACACGCCGCCGAAGAACAGCACCGCCAGAATGATCGACACCGGATGCAGGTTGACCGCTTCGGAAAACAGCACCGGCACCAGCACGTTACCATCCAGCGCCTGGATGACCCCATAGGCGACGATGACATACAGAAACTGATCCCCCAGGCCGAAATGAAATCCTGCCACGGCCGCCACGGGCAGTGTCGCCACCGCTGCGCCGATGTAAGGCACCAGCACGGAGAAACCCACCAGCACCGCCAGCAGCGCTGAGTAAGGCAGACCGAAAAAGGCGAAGGTGAAAAACGTCACCGTCCCGACGATGACAATTTCCGTCGCCTTACCCCGCACATAGTTGGCAATCTGGCAGTCCATCTCCTTCCATACCCGCGTCATCAGATCACGCTTGGCCGGCAGCAGTGACACCGTGAAGCCCACCAGGCGATCACGATCCTTGAGCATGAACAGCACCAGAATCGGCACCAGCACCAGATAGATGATCAATCCCAGCACGTTGCCGAGGGAAGCCAGCGACAGCGTCAGCGCGCGCTGGCTCAACTGCGTTGCTTCACGGCTCAGCACCCCGATCCAGTCCTGGACCAGGTCTGGAGTGATCAGCTGGGGGTAGCTCATCTGCAGGTCATCCAGCATCTGCTGGCCGGCGGCGAACATCCTTGGTGCTTCCTGTATCAGGCTCGCCAGCTGATTCCAGATCAGCGGCAGCAACACCAGCGCCATCGCCAGCAGCACACCGACGAAGGCCAGGAAGACGGTCATTACCGCGACGAGATGCGGCACCTTGCGTCGCGTCAGGCTGTTGACCGCGCCCTGCAACAGAAAGGCCACTACCAGAGCGGTGAGGAACGGCGCCAGCATCTGGCCCAGCCAGATCACCACCGCAAAGCCGGCCACCAGCAGCACCAGCAGCAGAACCGCTTCCTCATCCGAGAAATAGTGGTCTACCCAGCTACGGAATACCGTCCGCAGGCTCATGCGTCACCCGCCTTGCGCAGCCAATAGACATAGACATCGTCGCGCTGTTCACGCCCTTCCAGCACATGAGAACTATGCTCGGCAAAGCTCTCGAAATCTCGCCAGGAACCGGCGTCGGTCGCCCTGACTTCCAGCAACTGCCCAGGCGCCAGGCGTGAAAGCGCCTGCTTCGCCTTCAGCAGCGGCAGCGGACAGGGAAGTCCGCACGCATCTAGCACATCGTCAGGTTGCACTGCCATGATCTCTCCCGAGAGAATGCGATATTGGTCCGCCCCAAGCGTTGCCACCCCATGGGCATACAGCCCCGCTGGCAAATTTGAGGCACTTTGATTTAAAGGCACTTTTCCGGCCGAATCAATGTCCCAAGGCAACCCCTTCATCGCTATCGACGAGGATCACGATGCTCAAGCGATCGCTGTTCGCCGCCACCGTTCGCCCCCTGCCCAGCGCGGGGTTGATCCTCGTTATGGCCCTGACCCAGACCGCGCCCCTCGCCCAGGCACAGTACCTGGACCAGGGCATTCGACTGAATGAGCCCAGAGAGCTCGACCTGCCCTCGCTGATGTCCAC
Source organism: Halomonas litopenaei (assembly GCF_017303055.1). Classification (GTDB taxonomy): domain Bacteria; phylum Pseudomonadota; class Gammaproteobacteria; order Pseudomonadales; family Halomonadaceae; genus Halomonas; species Halomonas litopenaei_A. The sequence continues at coordinate 317,373 of NZ_JAEKJT010000003.1, forward strand.
CGGCAGCAACGCCATCAGCGGTGAGGAAACCCGCCTAGGCCGAGCCTGGCTACGCCAGTTTCGCGCCCACGTACCGGAATGGCGGGACCCGCTGGCCCAACACTATGTGGAAACCCTGGTAGGCCGTCTGGTGCCTTACAGCGATCTGGGCGGGATCAATATCGCGGTTACCCTGGTCGACAACAAGACCCTCAATGCCTTTGCCGTTCCCGGAGGTGTGGTCGGGGTCAACAGCGGCCTGTTCGGCTTCGCCACCCATGAAGCTGAGGTCGCCTCGGTTCTGGCCCACGAGCTGGGGCACCTGTCCCAGCGACACTACGCGCGCAGCAAGGCTCGCGCGGAACAAACCCAGGTTCCCGCCATGGCCACCATGCTGGCAGGTTTGATCCTGGCCGCCAGTGGCGCCGGCGACGCTGGCATCGCTGCACTGGCAGGCAGCCAGGCGGCGATGATCCAGGACCAGCTGCGTTACTCCCGTCGCTATGAGGAAGAGGCCGATCGCATCGGGCTGCAGGCGATGGCCAGCGCCGGCTACGACCCCCAGGCGATGGTGGATATGTTCCGCTCCATGCAGCGCATGATGAGCCTGCAAGGCGGCACTCCGCCTGAATTCCTGTTGACCCACCCGATTACCGAGTCGCGCATCAGCGATACTCAGTCACGGGTCAACCAGACGCGCGTCAGCGGCTCCGCACCGGACGACCTGCAGTACCAGCTCATCCGGGCCAGGGCGCTGCTGGCGATCCACGAGCGCGCCCCAGGACAAGCCCTGACGGTACTACGTCAAGACCAGGCACCCGCCGACGCACAACGCTACCTGCAAGCCTTGATCGACGCCCGCTCGGGTCAGGCCGACACGGCTCTCTCGGCGCTGGACAGCCTCTCCAGGGCTCACCCGGACACTGCGCTGCTTCCGGCCAGCGCCGTCCAGGTCGCACTGGAAGGCGGCCGCGTGGATGATGCCATCGCACGCGCTCAACGCCAGCTGCGACTGATGCCGGGATACCCCCCCACCAGCCAACTGCTGGGCGAAGCGCTGCTTCAGCGTGACCCCGATGCGGCCTATCGCGAGCTGTTCGATCTGGCTCAACGGCGCCCTGAAGACCCCACCGTCTTCGGGCTGTTGGCCGAAGCCGCAGGCCGCAGCGGTCGCGAAGCGTGGGGGCACCTGGCGCGTGCCGAACAGCTGCAGCTGACCGGCGAGATCGATCGCGCCATTCGTCAGCTGGAGGTGGCCGAAGCGGTGGCGGATCGTCAGGGCGACCTTAACGCCAGAGCCAGCATTCAGCGACGCCGCGACGCTTTCCTCGACTACCGCCGCACGATGGAAAAATTCCGCTAGCGACAACGACAACGCCCACGAGATCCCTCTTCATCTAGGGCCTCGTGGGCGTTTCTTGCGGCAAGCGTTCTCCAGCGACGATCTCAGGCCTGGAACTCGAGCATCCGCGTCAGCGGCTTGAGCGCCTGAACCCGCAATGCATCACTGACCTGAATCTCACCCGAGCCATGCCTCAGTGCTTCTGCCAGATTGTCGAGGGCGTTCATCGCCATCCAGGGACAATGCGCGCAGCTGCGACAGGTGGCGCCATTACCGGCAGTAGGCGCTTCAAACAGTGTCTTCTCGGGCACAGCCTGCTGCATCTTGAAGAAGATGCCGCGGTCGGTGGCCACGATCAGCTTGTCGTTGGGCAATTCCTTTGCGGCCTTGATCAGCTGCGACGTGGAGCCGGCCACATCGGCCAGGCTGACCACCGCTTCCGGTGACTCCGGGTGAACCAGTACGGCGGCATCGGGATAGACCGACTTCAGATCCTCGACGCCCTTGGCCTTGAACTCTTCGTGGACGATACAGGCGCCATCCCAGAGCAGCATGTCGGCACCCGTGTGCTTCTGGATGTAGCCGCCCAGGTGCTTGTCCGGCGCCCACAGGATCTTCTCGCCCTTGGCCTTGAGGTGCTCGATCACGTCGACCGCGATGGATGAGGTGACGACCCAGTCGGCACGGGCCTTCACCGCCGCCGACGTGTTGGCGTAGACCACCACAGTGCGATCTGGATGCGCGTCGCAGAAAGCGGCGAACTCGTCCGCGGGGCAGCCCACATCCAGCGAGCAGGTCGCCTCCAGCGTTGGCATCAGCACGCGCTTTTCCGGCGACAGGATCTTGGCCGTTTCGCCCATGAAGCGCACGCCGGCCACTACCAGGGTGTCTGCCTCATGGCGAGCGCCAAAGCGCGCCATCTCAAGCGAGTCTGCCACGCAGCCGCCGGTCTCCTCGGCAAGCTGCTGGATCGCGTCATCGGTGTAGTAGTGTGCGACCAGCACGGCATTATTGGCCTTCAGCAGTCGCCTGATCTCATCGACGCGAGCGGCGTCTTCCGAGGGAATACGGGTGGGGCAGTAGGGACGCGCGAGATGCTCTCGAATCTCGGCGCGGGAAGTCATGATTGTCATCGTGTCTACCACTGTGACCGGCAGGGAATCCCCCTGCAGATGGGACAGTGCCACCAGCCATCCGCTGCATGGCACGCCAGGAGGACCCTCTGTCAGAGCGGCCAGCCCTTCAGGCCGGCGGCACCCTCGATGCGGGGTCCTCACCCTCGCCCATGCGTCTATCGCTACGGCGAGCTGCTACACAGTTTAACCCAGCAACCACAGGATGCCGAGTTCCGCTGCGTCAAGCTGACCAAGGAATGACACCAGCACACCGGTGTGTCTCGGTCTGGCGGGCCTGACGGCAACGGGCCGTGGCCCTACGCCAGCATGCAGTGTCATGAATACCCAACAAAAACGGCCCCCGCTCCGAAGAGCGAGGGCCGCGAAACTGGTGGGTCGTGTAGGATTCGAACCTACGACCAATTGGTTAAAAGCCAACTGCTCTACCAACTGAGCTAACGACCCAATCATGGAGGCAATCAGCCTGACCATGCACAGGTTCGGTTGGTGGGTCGTGTAGGATTCGAACCTACGACCAATTGGTTAAAAGCCAACTGCTCTACCAACTGAGCTAACGACCCTTCCGAACGGGTGCAGATATTACGGATATGCCCCTTTAGACGCAAGCCTTTTTTTCATTACCTGCGTTTTCTTGTTCCTCGGGGCATATCCGTGGGGCACCTCGACGCTGCACCCGGCCCAGGTCCGGGCTCGCCTTCGCGCCACCAACATCAGCCCTTGCGGGTAGGCTTGCCACCACGCTTCATGGTCTGTACCGGACGGCGCTTGTGCTTGTCACGGCTCCAACGGTTCTTTTCATCAGGGGTCAGCTCAGGCACCTTGCGCGACTCAAGTCCCGCCACGCTGGCAAGATCGTCCACCTCGTCCTGGGACAGCTCCACCCACTCTCCGGCCTTGGCGCGCTTGTCGAGGAAGATGTTGCCGTAGCGCACACGCTTGAGGCGACTCACGGTGAGGCCTTGCGACTCCCACAAGCGTCTGACCTCACGGTTACGCCCTTCCATGATCACCACATGGAACCAGGTATTGATGCCCTCACCGCCGAACTCCTGCACGTCGGTGAAGCGTGCCGGGCCATCTTCCAGCATCACGCCGTCGACCATGGCCACGACATGCTCGCGCTTGACCTCCCCCATGACGCGAACCGCGTATTCGCGTTCGACCTCGGTGGAAGGGTGCATCAAGCGGTTGGCCAGCTCGCCGTCAGTGGTGAACAGCAGCAAGCCGCTGGTGTTGATGTCGAGTCGCCCGATGGCAATCCAGCGCTCGCCCTTGAGACGCGGCAACCGGTCGAACACGGTACGACGCCCCTCCGGATCCTTGCGCGTGCACAGCTCACCCTCCGGCTTGTTGTACATGATCACTCGGCGCGGCACCTCATCGGCCGCGCGCAAGGTAATCGGCCGATCATCAAAGCTGACTCTATCGCGGGCCTCGACCCGATCACCCAGAGTCGCCACCGAGCCATTGACCTTGACCCGTCCATCGGAGATCGCGGTCTCCATCTCGCGGCGGGATCCCAGGCCGGCACGGGCCAGCACCTTTTGCAGTTTTTCGCTGGTGGTCGTCATTCATCGTTCTCGCTTTCTGTGGGTTCCACCCCCGAGGCAGTGTCATCGTCGACGCGGCCCCGGGCGCGCTCGGACAGCCTGGCTTCAAGATCGGCGAAGCTCAGCCCTGCCCGCTCGGACGCCTTCCCGGCGTGCTGTTCGTCGGCCATCCCGGCCGTCGTGTCGGCGCCCTCAATGGGCGCCTCGGTTTGATCGCCTGCCCCACCCTCAGCCGTCCCAGCGTTCTGGTGAGGGACGTCTGCCTCATCCCGCCCTTGGCCTTCCTGAAGGTTATCCTGAAGGTCCTCCTGGAGATCATCCTCCACAGGCTCGTCGGCCTGGGACAGCAGCGCGGGAGGTGGCGGAGGCGGCTCATCCTCGGTATCAAATTCCTCGAACTGCTTTAGCTCATGCATCGGCGGCAGCTCATCCAGCGTCTTGAGGCCGAAGTCATCAAGGAAGCTGCGGGTGGTGGCGTAGACCGCCGGACGGCCCGGTACATCCCGGTGTCCCACCACACGAATCCAGCCCCGGTCCAGCAACGTCCGCATGATCGAACCGCTTACGGTCACGCCGCGCACCTCTTCAATATCGCCGCGGGTGACCGGCTGACGGTAGGCAATCAGCGCCAGCGTTTCCAGCAGGGCGCGGGAATATCGCTGGGGCCGCTCGTCCCACAGCCTCGCCACCCAGTTGGCCAAGCGCGGACGAATCCGCAGCTGGTAACCCGAGGCGGTCTCGATCAACTCCATGGCACCACTGACGTGGCGCTCGGTCAGACGCTCGAGCGCTTCCTTGAGACGTCGTCTGGTCGGACGCTCATGATCGTCAAACAGCTGCTCAAGCCGGTCCAGCGCCAGCGGCTGACCGGCAGCCAACAGCGCTGCCTCGACGATCTCGTCCAGCGCATCGGGCGTTTCCATCACGCTCATGCGGGCTTGTCTCCCTCGCTCAGCCCCTCTCCGGTGGAGGCTGGTGCAGACTCATCGTAGGCATCACTGTGCCCATCGTCCAAGCTATCCTGGCCGGATATGTCGTCGTCCAGCATCTCATCTTCCACCCCCCCTTCCTCGAATGGCTCGACATCGAACGCGCTTTCGCCGTCATCGTCGAGCGCCTCGTAGGGGTCTTCTTCCTCGTCGCCGGCCAGTCTCGCTCGAACGTGGATCGGTGACATCGGCGCATTCTGCACAATTTCGATCATCGCTTCCTTGGCCAGCTCAAGGATCGCCATAAAGGTGACCACCACTCCGGCCCGGCCCTCCTCCAGCGAGAACAAGGCTTCGAAGGGCGTGTAGTGCTCATGGGTCAGGCGCTCCATGATGGCCAGCATGCGCTCGCGGGTGGACAGCACCTCGCTCTCGATCTGGTGCGCCTGGTTGAGTTCGGCGCGACGCAGGATGCCCGCCAGGGCACCCAGCAATTCGTCGAGTTCCACCTCGGGGTGGATGACCCGCGACTCCACCGGAGGCAGTACCGCTCGGGCCGGAAACCAGTCGCGACCTATCCGCGGAAGCTCGGCCAACGCTTCGGCCGCCAGCTTGAGCCGCTCGTATTCCTGCAGGCGCCGAATCAGCTCGGCACGAGGATCTTCGTCTTCATCGCCGTCTTCACTCTTCGGCGGCCGCGGCAGCAGGGTACGCGACTTGATCTCGGCCAACATCGCCGCCATCAGCAGATACTCGCCCGCCAGCTCGATCTCCATGGCCTTCATCAGCTCGACATACTCGATGTACTGATGGGTAATGGCGGCGACATTGATCGACAAGATGTCGAGATTCTGGCGGCGAATCAGATAAAGCAGCAGATCAAGCGGTCCCTCGAACGCCTCGAGAAACACCCGCAGCGCCTCGGGGGGAATGTAGAGATCTTCGGGTAATTCGGTGATCGGCTCATCAAACAGCCGGCCCAATGCCTGCACCTGGGTCGGCGCAGACGCCGTGTTCGCTGAGGAAGCATCCTCCCCCCCGGCATCGTTCTCGCTGGTTGTCGGCAAATCACTCACACACGTGAACCTGGTCGCGTTGGATCTGGCCCCGATGTGAGACCGACATGAAAGAACTACCGCTGCTTTACCGATCGCCCAGTTTATCAAGCTCTGCGCGTTCTGGCTAAGCCGAGACCGATGCCCGGAAGCGTCTGTTCAATAGCCTCGAGCCTCGACGACAGGGACGGTCGTTCCCTGGCTGCAGACGACAGCGCATGCACCACGCTGCCGGCGCTTTTGCACTCTTGCACTTTTGCACTACTGCGCGCTGTCGGCGGTGCGGTAGCGACCATGGTAGTCGAATAATTTCTCGCGAATCTGCCAGTGCCGCCCCACCTTGCGCCCTACCACAAAGTCTGGCGCTCTCAGCCGGTGCTGATCGTCGCAGACCTGCTGCGGCGTCGACGGCGCCAGTTCTACCCCAGGTGCACGGGCGTGGTCGCGCAAAAAGATCGCCGTAAAGGCCCTGCGCTGTGCCGGCGTTTCCAGCGCGAACCACTCCGACAGACTAGCGCCATCTTCGTCGTGATAGGTGACCTTGAGCCGAGGCAGGCCACGACCGTTGGTGGTCGCCTCAAGCTGCATGCCCGAGACTCGGAGCACTCTGGCATCCTTCAGCTTGAGCGCGTCGCGCAGCTTGTCATCGGCATCCACCAGCAACGCCTGACACCCATGGCAGCGTCGCGCCGCAATATCGTTCTCTGCGCCGCAGTCGCCGCAGGTCTTGAAGCGGAAGCGGAAATCGCACTGTCTTGCACCTGGCTCCGCCTGCGTCAACGCCTGCCCCTGGGCATCGACCAGCCCCTGACAGCGCCGACCGAAGTGCTCGATCACCAGTTCGCCATCGCGCTTTCCCCAGAAAAGGTTGGCATGTCCGCACTGCGGGCACGCCACCTGAACCGGCTCGCTATCGCTGTCTGGACGCGGGCTCCCCACCTCAGGCGCGTACAGGTCCCAAGGGTTACCGGCATAGTCCAGGATCAGGCAGTCCTGCTTGCCCGGTGAGAGACGCAGCCCACGGCCGACGATCTGCTGGTACAGACCGACCGACTCCGTAGGCCTCAGGATCGCAATCAGGTCTACATGGGGCGCATCAAACCCGGTGGTCAGCACCGACACATTGACCAGATACTTGAGGCGTTTGGCCTTGAACGCATCGATGATCCGGGTGCGCTCGTCCCCAGCGGTGGCTCCGGTGATCAAGGCGGCGTCCGCCGCGGGCAGATAGCCCAGAATTTCCTCAGCGTGGGCTACGCTGGCCGCGAACAGCATCACCCCCTGACGATCGGCAGCGCGCTCCATCACTTCACTGATGATACCAGGCGTCGCACGGTGACCTGCCACGACACGATTCAGGTCCTCTTCGCGGTATATACCGGTGCTGCCAGGCACCAGTCGGGAAAAGTCGTAACGTGCCACCGCCGCATCAATCTTGACCGGCTTGGCCAGGTAGCCCTGGCGTACCATCAGCCTCAGCGGCTGTTCGAACACACAGTCGCGAAAGAAGCAGTCTTCATCCCCCCGCACCATGCCATGGTGATGACGATGATAGAGAAACCCCTGCCCCAGCCGATAAGGCGTCGCCGTCAGGCCCAGCACCTTGAGCGACGCGTTGCGCTGACGCAGGTGATCAATGACCCGATGGTAGGAAGACGAGGCCTCCAGCGACACCCGGTGACACTCATCGATCACCAGTAAGGTAAAAGGCCCGTGGGCGTTCTGTTCATCACTGACGGCATCCAGATGGCGCACCACCGACTGCACCGAGCCAAACACGACCTGCCGTGCACTTTCCTTGCGGCCAAGGCCCGCGCTGAAAATATCTGCCTCCAGGCCGTAGGCCAGATACTTTGCGTGGTTCTGTTCCACCAGTTCCCGCACATGGGCAAGGACCAGCACACGGCCCTTGGCCAGACGTGCCAACTCAGCAATCACCAGTGACTTGCCACTGCCCGTGGGCAGCACCACCACGGCGGGGTCATCGCTACGACGAAAGTGACTGACCACTTGCGCCACGGCCTGCTGCTGATAGGGGCGCAGTGTCGGTGTGCTTATTTGGTCAAAATTCGCACCAGCTACCGCCATTCGCGCAACACTCCTCTGCCGAGTTCGGCATGTCTTGATCTAGCGCAGGATACTTAACCCGTTCGATTCGTAGCATGGAGCGCCTGCGCGTGCGTGCGTGCCGAAGGGATAAAGGCCGCTATCGAAGGCGATGCTGCCACCGGCATCTCGACAATGAGCGTCGTCAGGGTCCCCATCAGGGCACCCAGCGACGCGAGCCACCGCAGGTCATCCCACCAAGAAGGCGATGCACTCTACGCCATCTTGGTAACCCGTCACAACAGGCTGACAGCCGGGCTCTCCCCGCCCAGCTGCGTCATCCATGTCGGCACCTCCCGCCGACCACCTTGTCCCCTTACCAAGGACCCCTTCATGATCCTTCGCCACTTTCGCCAGCTGGCTACGTGTTTCGTCATCGCCGGGTTACCGCTGCTGCATGGCTGCAGCGAAGAAACGCCTGCCCTGACCAAGCAGGTGACTCGACCGGTCAAGTTACTGACCTTGGACGAGATCGGAAACAGCTCGATGAGCGCCTACCCCGGCGTCGTCGAGGCATCAGAGCGTACCGACCTGTCCTTTCGGGTCGGCGGCGAACTCAAGGAGCTGAATGTTCAAGCAGGCCAGGTCGTCAGCAGCGGCGAGCGGGTGGCCCTGCTTGACGACCGTGATGCTCGCAACGCCCTGTCCAACGCTCAATCCAGCTATGATCTGGCCCAGGCGACCTACCACCGCATGCAGGTCTCGGTGGAAAAGGGCGCCATCAGCCGCGCCGCCTTTGACGAAGCTCGCGCGGCCTTTCTCTCGGCCCAGGCCCAGTTCGACCTGGCCAAGGATCAGCTCGACTACACCGAGCTGAAAGCTCCCTTCGATGGCGTCATCGCCAGTGTTCCCGTCGACAACTTCCAGGTCATCGCCCCCCAGCAGACCATCGCGGTGCTGCAGCAGCCGGGCAATATCGACGTGACCTTCGAGCTGCCGGAACAACAGGTGCGCCGCCTCAATCGGGAGCGCATTCGCGATATCCAGAGCCGTGACGCTTCCCTGGCCTGGGTGCGTCTGGGTGACGATCCACGCCGTTTCCCGGCGCGCTACAAGGAGCACGACTCCCGCGCGTCAAGCGGCACCCTGAGCTACGAGGTCAAGCTGACCCTGCCCACCCCCGATGACGTCAACGTTCTGGCGGGCATGAGTGCCGTGGTGGAGATCGACATCAACGCCCTGACCGGGGACAGCGAGGGCCTGTGGCGGGTGCCTCTCGGCACCGTCGTCACCCTTGAGGATGCCCCGGACAACACCGTGGTGTGGCGCTACGTGGCCGACGACGAGACCGAAGGCCATGTCGAAGCAGTCGCGGTCGAGGTGCACACCACCAATGACGATGGCGTCTTCATTGCCGGTGATCTCCAGCCGGGAGATCAGCTGGTCACCGCAGGCGCCCACCTTATGCGTGACAAGCTGACGGTCACTCCCTGGGTCCAGGAAGCGGGGCTCTGACCATGATCGGCTATTTTCTACGCAACAAGACCATCAGCTGGATGATCACCCTGCTGCTATCGGTGGGCGGCGTGGTCTCCTTCCTTGGCCTTGGCCAGCTCGAATTCCCTGACTTCACCATCCGCATGGCGCTGGTCAGCACCGCCTACCCTGGCGCCACCCCACAGCAGGTCGAAGAAGAAGTCACCCTGCGGCTGGAAAAGGCCATTCAGGAGATCCCCAACCTCAAGCGGGTCAGCACGGTCAACAGTGCGGGCCTGTCCCAGATTACGGTAGAGCTCGACACCGATGTGCAGGGCACCGCTCTGCCCCAATACTGGGACCTGCTCAGGCGCAAGATCGGCGATACCCAGGCCAGCCTGCCGCCCGGCGCCGGCCAGTCGCTGGTGGTAGATGACTTCAGCGACGTCTACGGCCTGCTGCTCAACCTGTCCGGCGACGACTACAGCCTGTATGACCTGAAGAACCAGGCCGACTTCCTGCAGCGGGAGCTGCGCCTGGTCGATGGCGTCAAGAAGGTGGTCATTGCCGGCGACCGTCCCGAACAGGTCACCATCTCGCTCAACCGCGAGCGGATGCAGGCGCTGAACATCCCGCCAGATGCACTGATCGCGCTGCTTAACGCCCAGAATGCCGTGGCCGATGCCGGCAGCGTGCGTCGTGACGGCAAGATCATCTCACTGCAGCCTAGCGGCGAGTTCAAGAGCGTTCAGGCGCTGGAGGATCTGATCATCGGGCGCCCAGACGCCAACCCGGTCCACCTGGGCGATATCGCCACCGTGACGCGTGGGCTGACGGACCAACCCGGGCAGCTCTATCACGCCGACGGAAAACCGGCGATCTCCATCGGCCTGTCCTTCGTTTCCGGTGTCAACGTGGTCAAGGTAGGCGAGGCCGTGGATGCGCGCCTGGCCGAGCTAGAATCCCGCCTGCCACTGGGCATGGAGCTGACGCCGGTCTACCACCAGCCCGAAGTGGTCAAGGAAGCGGTATCCGGCTTCGTCATCAACCTCATGGAATCGGTCGGCATCGTCATCGTCGTTCTACTGATCTTCATGGGCGTGCGTTCGGGCCTGCTGATGGGGCTGATCCTGACCATCACCATCCTCGGCACGCTGATGCTGATGGCCGCCCACGGCCTGCAATTGCAGAAGGTCTCCCTCGGCGCGCTGATCATCGCGCTGGGCATGCTGGTGGACAACGCCATCGTGGTGACCGAAGGCATGCTGATTGGCCTTGGCAAGGGCAAGAGCAAGCTCGCAGCGGCCAAGGAAGTGGCTGGCCAGAACTGGCTACCGCTGCTGGGTGCCACCGCCATCGCCATCACCGCCTTTGCTCCCATCGGTCTGTCGCCGGACGCCACTGGCGAACTGGTCGGTTCACTGTTCTGGGTGTTGTTCTACTCGCTGCTGCTCAGTTGGGTGACCGCCCTGACGCTGACGCCTTTCTTTTTCGACATGTTCTTCAAGGACGCACCGGCGGACGCGGAGCAGACAGACAGCGATCCCTACAAGGGACTGATCTTCGTCATCTTCGGCTGGCTGGTCGACAAGGGCATCCGCTTCCGCTGGCTCACCATCGCTACCTGCATCGGCTTGCTCGTCGGCGCCTTCGCACTGTCCTCCAATATCAAGAATGCCTTCTTCCCCGACTCCACCACGCCACTGTTCTTTGTCGACGTGTGGATGCCGGAGGGCAGCGATATCCTCGAAAGCGAGCGGATCGCATCGCAGCTGGAGGCCCAGGTGGCCAAGATGGATGAAGTGGTCCACGTCACCAGCGTCATCGGCGGCGGCGCCCAGCGCTTTACCCTGACCTATTCGCCGGAGGACCGCTACGCCAGCTACAGCCAGCTGATCGTCGAGACCGACGACCTTAACAGCAGAGCCCAGCGCATGGCCGACATCATCACCCTGCTGCGCGATGAATACCCTCAGGTACAGTACAAGGTCCAGGCACTGCAGGTGGGGCCATCGGCCAAGGCAAGTCTGGAGGCGCGGATCTACGGACCTGATCCTGACACCCTGCGTACCCTGGCCACCCAGGTCAGCGACGTGTTCCGTGCCGATCCGCTGGTCGACAGCATCCGATTGTCCTGGGGCAATCGGGTGGAAGAACTGACCCCGGACTTCCTTGAACAGCAGGCCCGCCGCGTGGGCGTCACCCGCCAAGCCCTGCATCAGGCGCTGCTGATTCACAATGACGGTCAGGTCGCCGGGGTCTACCGCGAGGGCTCTGACCTGATACCCATCGTCCTGCGTGACGAAGCCTCCCAGCGCTACGGACTCAATGACCTTTCCAGCCTGAATGTGTGGAGCGCCGAACAACAGAAGTACGTCAGCGCCGGGTCCGTCATGGGGCCGCTGCAGACACGTCTGCACGACCCATTGATCAAGCGCCGAGATCGTCAACGCATGCTGGCCGTGTACGCCGAACCGCTGCCGCTGTCCGGCGAGACGGCGGCCAATATCCTGGCCAGGCTGCAGCCGAAGATCGAGGCGATCCCATTGCCTGAGGGCTACCACCTCGGCTGGGGGGGCGAGGACGAAACCTCACGGGATGCCAAGGAAGCGCTGTTCAAGCTGCTGCCCCTCGGCATTCTCGGCATGTTCATCCTGACCATGCTGCTGTTTGGCAATCTGCGCCAGTCGCTGGCGATCTGGTCCATCGTGCCGTTGACCGTCATCGGCATCGTCGGCGGTCTGCTGGCATTCAACGCCCCCTTTACCTTCATGGCGCTGCTCGGCACCCTCAGCCTGGTGGGCATGGTGCTCAAGAACGCCATCGTGCTGGTAGAGGAAATCAAGATCCAGATGGGTGAGCACGATGCGCCCTTCGACGCGATCATGGCCGCCGCCATCAGCCGGGTACGTCCCGTCTCCATGGCCGCGATCACCACCATGTTGGGCATGATTCCGCTGTTCGGTGACGCCTTCTTCGCGTCCATGGCAGTGGTCATCGTGTTCGGCCTGGGGGCGGCGACACTGCTGACCCTGGTGATTCTGCCCGTGATCTACGCCACCCTGTTCGGCATCTACCCGAACACACCGGCCCGAACCGCCACTGCGGGCTGACCACAAGGGTGAGTCCCCAGTGATAACGCGGGGGATAGCGTCAACGACAGGGCCCCGACGGTGCTGCTGCACCGCCGGGGCCCTGTGCCGACTGCCGGAGCAACGCTCCCTGGACAGCGCTCAGTCGAACCGCGGCGGTCTGCCATCCAGGCGAGCACGGCGGTTTAGCTCGCGCTCAGTCAAAGTGCGGCGGTCTGCCATCCAGGCGAGCACGGCGGCTTAGCTCGCGCTCAGTCAAAGCGCGGCGGTCTGCCATCCAGGCGGGCACGGCGGTTTAGCTCGCGCTCAGTCAAAGCGCGGCGGTCTGCCACCCAGGCGGGCACGGCGGTTTAGCTCGCGCTCAGTCAAAGCGCGGCGGTCTGCCATCCAGGCGGGCACGGGTTGCCTCGCGCTGTTCCTGCCCGGCCAGCAGATTGCGCTGGAGCTCGGCCTCCATCGCCAGACGCCCGCGCTGGTCGAGACCGGGGGCTTCACGCCACAACTTGCGCGCGGCGGCCACCGCCTTGGGCGAGCGTCGCGCCAGATCGCCCGCCAGTTCAGCCGCGGCATCCCGCGGATCCTCATCCAGGCGCGACGCCAGGCCCAGTACCATGGCTTCATCGCCGGCAAGATGACGCCCGGTCAGCATCATGTCCTGAAGGATATCGTGGCGCAGCCAGGCGGCGGTTACGCTGACCCCCATGTCCGCCATCAGCCCCCACTCTATCTCCGGCAACGCCAGGATCGCCTCGGGATGAACAATCCGAATATCTGCCCCCAGCGCCATCTGCAGGCCTGCCCCATAGACATGGCCATGCAGCGCCGCCACCACCGGTGCGCCCAGCTCGCGCCAGCCCAGCGCCAGACGCTGAGCGGGGTTGATGCCGCGGGCATCCGGGCTCAACAGCCAGGCGATGCGCTCCGGGGACGCCACGACCGAGGCCACGTCGAGACCAGAGCAGAAGCTTTCGCCCTCACCACTGAGCACCACCGCGCGAACCCCGACACGCTCGGCAAGCCACTGCTGGGCATCCAGCAGAGCGTCGATCATCGGGGGGTCCATCGCATTGTGACGATCTGGTCGCTCAAGGTGAACGCTGGCCACGTGGTTGGCCAGGGTCACGCTCAGGCGATCATGGAAACGGCGCTGGGTGGGAGGCGACATGGGGGCTCCATCTGAAAAAGACCGATATCGGCAGCATCAAACTTGGCACCTGTTGCGTAGCAGCACAAGCTCAAGCATCAACCTTTCCAGCGAGTCACCATCGCCAGCAACGACAACGCCGCCCGAAGGCGGCGCTATCACAGGGTCTAGCAGACACGCTGAGTCCTGAGAGGGACCTGGTTCAGCCCAGCCACACCCGCGCATTGCGGAACAACCGCAGCCAGGCGCCATCCTGAGACCACTCTGACGGACGCCAGGAGTTGGTCACGGCGCGTACCACCCGCTCGGGGTGCGGCATCATGATGGTGACGCGGCCATCCGGTGTCGTCAGTCCGGTGATGCCGGATGGCGACCCATTCGGGTTGGCCGGGTAGCGCGTTGTGCACTGGCCGTAGTTATCGGTATAGCGCAATGCCACCTGCCCCGAGCCCTGCATGCTGCGCAGGTGGGCGCTATCGCGGAACTCGGCACGCCCCTCACCATGGGCCACGGCGATAGGCAGTCGCGATCCTTCCATCCCGGCCAGCAGGATCGACGGTGTCTTTTCCACCTGAACCATGGCCACACGGGCCTCGAACTGCTCCGACTCATTGCGCACGAAGCGCGGCCAGCTCTCGGCACCGGGAATCAGTTCCTTGAGCTGCGACAGCATCTGACAGCCATTGCAGACGCCCAGCGAGAAGCTGTCCTCACGGGCAAAGAAGGCGGCAAACTGCTCGCGAGCGCGCTCGTTGAACAGCACCGACTTGGCCCAGCCACCGCCCGCGCCGAGTACGTCGCCGTAGGAGAAGCCACCGCAGGCGGCCAGCCCTTTGAACTCGTCCAGACCCACGCGCCCTTCCAGCAGGTCGCTCATGTGCACATCGACGGCCTCGAAACCGGCCTTGTCGAAGGCCCAGGCCATCTCCAGATGCCCGTTCACGCCCTGCTCACGCAGGATGGCCGCACGGGGGCGCGCCAGATTGACGAAGGGCGCCGTAATGTCCTCGTCCACATCAAAGGTAGGCGTGGCGCTCAGCCCGGGATCACGGGTATCCAGCAGGTTGTCGAACTCGTTCTTGGCGCACTCGGGGTTATCACGCAGCGCCTGCAGACGATAGCTGGTCTCGGACCAGGTACGCTGAGTCAGCTGGCGCGTGGTCTCGAGCAGCGGCTCCTCGAACAGTGTCACGCGGATCTGGTCGTCGTAGCGAGGACGGGCGATGACGCCGCAGGTTTCGATCCCCGCCGCCGCGAACTGCGCCAGCACCTCTTCGGTGTGCTCACGGCTCACCTGGATGACGGCGCCCAGCTCTTCACTGAACAGGGCATTGACCGCCTCGGACGCTTCATCGATCAACCAGTCCAGCTTGATCTCGAGACCGGCGCGGCTGGCAAAGGCCATTTCCAGCAGGGTGACGATCAGGCCACCGTCGCTGCGGTCATGGTAGGCCAACAGGCGGCCATCGGCATTGAGCCCCTGGATCACGCTGAAGAACGCCTTGAGGTCCTCGGCATCGTCCAGGTCAGGACATTCGTTGCCCACCTGGCCATAGACCTGAGCCAGTGCAGAGCCACCGAGACGGTTGAGACCAGCGCCCAGGTCGATCAGCAGCAGGTCGCTCTCGTCCTGATCCAGGCGAATCTGCGGCGTCAGCGTCTTCATCGCGTCGGTCACCGGGGCAAACCCGGTGATCGCCAGGGTCAGCGGCGAGGTGACGGCCTTCTGCTCGCCATCCTGCTCCCAGGCCGTGCGCATGGACATCGAATCCTTGCCGACCGGTACCGCAATACCCAGCGCCGGGCACAGCTCCATGCCTACGGCGTGCACGGCGTCGAACAATGCCTGGTTCTCACCGACGTGGTCGGCAGCACTCATCCAGTTGGCGGACATCTTGATATCGCCCAGCTTGGCGATGGGGGCCGCCGCCAGGTTGGTGATGGACTCGGCTACCGCCAGTCGCGCGCTGGCCGCAGGGTTGATCAAGGCCACCGGCGAACGCTCGCCCATGGCCATGGCTTCACCGGCATGGGTATCAAAGCTGGCGGTGGTCACGGCCACATCGGCCACCGGCACCTGCCACGGACCCACCATCTGGTCGCGCGCCACCTGTCCGGTGATGGAGCGATCGCCGATCGTGATCAGGAAGCTCTTGGACGCCACCGTCGGCAGTCGCAGCACTCGGTCCAGGGCTTCGCGTAGGTCCAGGTTATCGAGCATGACGCCCGGTAGCTCGAGGCTATTGCGCTCGAATTCCCGCTGCATTTTCGGCGGTTTGCCGAACAGCACGCTCATGGGCAGATCAACCGGGCGCGTATCGAAGTGGCCATCCACCACGGCCAGATGATGCTCGGCAGTCGCTTCACCGACCACCGCGTAGGGGCAGCGTTCGCGCTTGCACAGGGCGTCGAAGGTCTCGAGATCTTCGGGGGCCACCGCCAGCACGTAGCGCTCCTGGGCCTCGTTGCACCAGATTTCCAGCGGGCTCATGCCCGGCTCGGCGTTGGGCACTTCGCGCAGGCTGAACAGTCCACCACGGTCGCCATCCTTGACCAGCTCCGGCAAGGCATTGGACAGTCCACCGGCGCCCACGTCGTGAATGAAGCAGATGGGGTTGTCTTGACCCAGGGCCCAACAGCGGTCGATGACCTCCTGGGCACGTCGCTCGATCTCGGGGTTGTCGCGCTGGACCGAAGCGAAGTCGAGATCAAAGCTGGATGAGCCCGAGGCCATGGAAGAGGCCGCGCCGCCGCCCAGCCCGATCAGCATGGCCGGGCCGCCCATCACGATCAGCTTGCCGCCCACCGGGATCTCGCCCTTGGCAACGTGTTCATCACGAATGTTGCCGTAACCGCCAGCGATCATGATCGGCTTGTGGTAGCCACGACGCTCGATACCGCCGGCGCCCAGGGCGTCCTGCTCGTAGGTACGGAAGTAGCCCGTAAGGTTGGGACGCCCAAATTCGTTATTGAAGGCGGCGCCACCGATGGGGCCCTCAAGCATGATGTCCAGCGCGGTGACGATCCGCTCGGGCTTGCCGTAGTCGAAGGCTTCCCAGGGCTGCACGAACTCGGGAATGCGCAGGTTGGACACGGTAAAACCGGTCAGGCCCGCCTTGGGCTTGCCGCCGATGCCGGTGGCGCCTTCATCGCGAATCTCGCCGCCAGCACCGGTCGCGGCGCCCGGATGCGGGGCGATGGCGGTGGGGTGGTTATGAGTCTCGACCTTGGTCAGGATGTGGATCGGCTCCACCTTGCCGCCATAGCTGGCACGCTCTCCGGCCTTGCCGGTCAGCGGCGTGGGATAGAAACGTCGCGCCTCGCTGCCCTGGATGACGGCAGCATTGTCGCTGTAGGCGGACAAGATCCCCTCAGGCGAGGCCTGATAGGTGTTCTTGATCATCTTGAACAGCGAGTGGCTCTGGGCCTCACCGTCGATCAGCCAGTCGGCGTTGAAGATCTTGTGACGGCAGTGCTCTGAGTTGGCCTGGGCGAACATCATCAGCTCGACGTCGCTGGGGTTACGCCCCAACTCGACAAAGGCGTCGACCAGATAGTCGATCTCGTCCTCGGCCAGGGCCAGGCCGAGCTCGCGATTGGCGGTTTCCAGCGCGCTGCGGCCGCCTTCAAGAACGTCGACCTGGCCGAGCGGAGCCGGCTCGTGGTGGGCGAACAGGGTCGCCGCGTCGGCGCTATCATGCAGCACGGTTTCGGTCATGCGATCGTGCAGGCCAGCGACGATGGCATCAAAGTGTGCTTGCTTGAGCTCACCGCGGACGCTCAAGCGGTAGCGAATACCGCGCTCCAGACGTTTGATCTGGGTCAAGCCACAGTTACGAGCAATGTCGGTGGCCTTGGACGACCACGGGGACTGGGTGCCAACCCGCGGCACCACCAACAGCGTCAGGCCTTCCACGTCGGATTCCTGTTGCGCCGGACCGTAGTCGAGCAACCGTGACAGCAGGGCCTGCTCGTCAGCGTTGAGCTCCTCCCCCACATCGGCAAAGTGCACGTACTCGGCGTGCAGTGCCTCGATCTCGGGGACGGATGCACGCAGTTGAGCCAGCAGCTTGGCGTGACGGAAGTTGGACAGGGCGGGCGCTCCGCGCAGTTCGAGCATATCCAGGAGCCTCTGAAGGTCAGCGATAAAAGAAGGGGCCGCGGCGGGCGAGACGGCATATGATACTGGAAACCGGCGGGTGCGAGAAATCGTCGCGGATGACAGTTTCGCAGGGGCTGGGTAAGGTGGGCGCTCCACGGCCAGCGATGTCTTAAGATGAAGGACGGTTTACGTCACGCGCGACACCTGCGCACCCTTGTCACCATCGGCCTGGGCCTGGTTCTCGCATGCTGGCCCAGACCGCCCGTGCCCCCCTCCGACGTCACGCTGCAGCGAGTGCTGGAGCGCGACTTCATCACGGTGCACACCCGCAACACCCCCTTCACTTACTACGAGGGACGCCAAGGGCCCACAGGGTTCGAGTACGAGTTGATGCGGCGTTTCGCTGATCGCCTCGGGGTCAGCCTGAACCTCAGCGATGATCACCACGTGCAAAGCGTGCTCGACGCGGTGCGTGATCAGGGAGACCTGGGCGCCGCCGCGCTGCCGCTGGACCCGCTGGCACCGGGGCTGATGTTCTCGCGTCCGATTCTGTCGATGCAGCCCATGGTCGTCTACCGGCGTGACCTGCCACCGCCAGACGAGCTTGATGATCTGCTCGAACTGAACATCGGCATCGCCAAGGGCACCGGTATCAGTCGCGTCATGCACGAGCTGCAGCAGCGTCGTCCACAGCTCAGCTGGAAGGAGGCGGAGGACCTGGAAATCGCCGCCCTGCTGCGCCGAGTCGAAGATGGCGATCTGGACGCTGCGGTGGTCTATGCCCACCAGTTCCGGCTCAACCGACTGTTCTTCCCTGAGGTGGAAGATGGCTTCGATGTCGGCCAGCCGGTCACCATGGCCTGGGCCTTTGCCTCCCTGGACGGTCTGGCCCTGGTCGAACAGGCCAACGCCTTTCTGGAGGATCTGCAGGACAGCGGTGAGCTGGACCTTCTTGTCAGCCGCTACTTCGGCCACGATGATTATCTCGAGTATGTCGGTGCCCGGGTCTTCATCCACCACGTCAACCAGCGCCTGCCCCGCTACGATGAACTGTTCAAGCAGGCGGCAAGAGAGCAGCACTTTGACTGGAAGCTGCTGGCCGCTGTGGGGTATCAGGAGTCCCATTGGGACCCGGAAGCGACGTCACCCACCGGCGTCCGCGGCCTGATGATGTTGACCAATGCCACCGCCGAGGAAGTCGGCGTGGCCAATCGCCTGGACGCGGCCCAAAGCATCGAGGGAGGCGCCCGCTACTTGCGCAGCATCGAGGAACGTCTGCCTGACTCGATACGCGGCGACGACAGACTCTACATGGCCCTGGCGGCCTACAACGTCGGCCTCGGGCACCTCTACGACGCCCGTGATATTGCCCGGATGCGGGGTGGCAACCCGGACCACTGGCGAGATGTACGCGACGCGTTACCGCTGCTGCAGGAAAGCCAATGGCACAGCAAGACCCGCCATGGCTACGCCCGGGGTGGCGAACCGGTGATCTATGTGCAGAATATCCGCCGCTATCTTGAGATCCTCGATTACGTCGACCGCAGCCAACAGCAATTTCACAAGCTGAATGCGCGCTTGCCGGACCAGGCGGATTCCGAGATCTTTGAACTCGTTCCGCCGATGCCATAGGACACCCCTGCCAATGTCGCGAATCGCCCTGGTCCTCACCCTGCTGGTTGCTGTGCTGGCAGCGACGGGCCTGATCATCAAGCCAGTGATGATCCAAGACCAGAGCTACATCGCCAGTTGGTCGCTATTGCTCGCGGTGAGCCTGGGGCAAGCCGCCTGGTACTGGCGGGGGGTGCGTCTGTCTGCTGTCTGTCTGGCGCCGGTGCTCGCCGTGCTGCTGTTGGGCCTGGCCAGCTACCTGCTGCCCGAGGGACTGATTCCTTACGCCACGCTCGAGCACTGGGCCGCGCGCCTGCCCGGCGTCAGCGGTATCGACAGCCTGCGTCCTCCGTTGATCGAGCTGTTCGTTCTGCTGGCGCTGGCCGGAGGAGTGCTCGGACGCACACGTGCCAGCCTCGCCACGCCCCTGCTCCAGTCACTGTCACTGCTGTTGCTGATCACCGAGCTGTGGCTCGTGCTCAACGGCCACACCGACTCCCCGCAGAATCTTGCGGGCACCCCCGCCAGCATGGCGCTGATGACGCTGCTTCTTGGCGCCCAGTTCAGCGGCGTCGTCGCCGGCTGGCGCCATACCCGTCCCAGCATTCTGCGCAGTCTGTTACCGTCCCTGGCACTGGTCTTGGTGACCATACTGGTGTGGCACCAGCAACGGCTGTACGAAGATCGCCGCCTGCAGGCCCAGATGCAGGAAGAGACGGATCGACTGTCGGAGCAACTGAGCAACGAGGTGACGGCTCACCTTGAAGCGGTACGTCGCTTTGCCAGTTTCTGGAGCCTGCTCGACGTGCAACCTACCGCGACACAATGGCAGCGCCAGGCAGAACGTTACCATCGCGATTTTGCCTACTTCCTCAACATTGCCTACGTCGAACCCGACGGCACGATTCGCTACGTCTACCCCCGGGACGACGCCAATCTCGCCATCGTCGGGATCAATGCGCTGGACGTTAACCGCCCCTATATCGACGCCTTATCACGGGCGCTGCGCGAGGGCGAGGAGGGGCACACCGGCGTCGTGCCCTTGCTGCAAGGAATGCCGGGCATGATCTACTATCTTCCCATCATCAGTGACCGCACCCAGCAGGTCACCGGGGCAGCCGCCATGGTGCTCAGCCTGCCGGTGCTGGCCGATCAGCTGTACGCCGCAACGCGCCTGAACCGCGAGCATAACCACATGCGCCTGGCCGTTGCCGATAATGTGATCCGCGACTGGCCCACAGCAGAGACACCCGGCCCCTGGACCCACGACAGCGTCATCGCCTTGGGACGTCACGAACTGGTGGTGTCACTCAGCGCCTCCTCGGCGTACCTGCTGGCCCAGCAGTCACGCCAGCCGGCCGCCAGTCTCAGCATTGGCTTGTTGCTGGCCTACTTGCTGTACATGGTGGTCTTCGGCCACCACCGCATGTCCGCGCAGCACACCAGCATGTTCCGCTCCAACGAGGAATTGCGTCGGGAAGTGCGCCACCGAACCCAGCTTCAGCGAGAGGTGGAATGGCTCGCCGGCCACGATGAGTTGACCCTGTTGCCGAACCGACGGCTGTTTCTCACCACCCTGCAGCGTGAACGACAGCAGCGTCCCTTGGCGGTCCTGCTGTGTGATATCGATCACTTCAAGAGCATCAACGACCAGCTGGGCCATCAGGCCGGTGATGAGGCCCTGCGCCGCTTCGCCAGAGTCGGGGCCCTGGCGATACCGGCAGATGCCGTGCTGGCACGCTACGGAGGTGAGGAGTTCGTGGTTCTACTGGTCGGGGATGATGCCGACAACGCCCTGGAAATCGCCGAGACTCTACGCCAGGCGGTGATGCATAGCGGCATAGAGCATGCCGATGGTCGCCCCATGACGGTCAGCGTTGGCGTCGCGACCCACGACGAACAGACTCTGGTTCCCGAAGATCTGCTGCATCGCGCCGACGTCGCGCTCTATCGTGCCAAGCGTAATGGGCGCAATCGCACTGAGACCGACGCCTAACTTGACAAGGATCAAGCCACCGCCAAGTAAACGAGGGTTATGGAGGCACGAAGACATTAGGTTGCTTACCATTGGCGCATGACCGCTGAAATTTGCCGATACGAGCACACCAGCCGATACGGGAAGGTTCAGCGACCCGCACTGACAAACAGCATCTGACATGTCTTCCCGGAGCCACATCATGCCCCCCCTGCGGATTCCGCTGACGCTCGCCGCTCTGGCGCTATCTGCAGCCGGGCTGTGGGCAACGCTGGTAGTGTCAGATACAGCCTTCGGCGCCTCATCGACCGGCACCGCTCTTTGTCTGGCGCTGTTGATCAGCCTGGGGCAACTCGCCTGGTACCGCCAGCGACTGTGGCTCAGCCAGTGCCTGCTGGTGCCATCACTGATGGTGATGCTGATGATCCTGTCGGGCTATCTACTGCCCGTACCGTGGTTATCCGCTCCGCTCTTCGACCAACCGTTAGCGCTGGCTACATCGCCGCCACGTTGGGGCTTTAGCCCGCCCAGCCTACTGGATACCCTGCTGTTGACCTGCTTGAGTCTCAGTCTGCTGCTGCGTACTCGGGCAAGTCTCGGAGCGCCGCTCATGCATGCTCTGGCAGTGTTGGTCTGGTCGATGCTGGCCTATCTGCAATGGTGGCCTGGAGCCATGAATCCCCTCGCGCCGATGGCCGGTCCATGGCTCCTTGCAGTGGCAGCACTGCTACTGGTCACCCAAGTGGTTACCGTCGTCACCGGATGGCGTAACGCCTTGCCCAGCGTTTTGCGCGGCCTGGGGCCAGCCTGTCTGATCGCCGGCATTGCCACGGGGGTGTGGTATCTACAGGAAAGCGAGGCCAATCATCAATTGATGGACCGGGCCCAGCGCGAGTCGGATCGTCTGGCCCAGCAGATCACCTCAAGGATCAATGAAAAGCTGCTGGCCGCGCGTCGCCTGCGCCTGGACTGGGAACTCGACGGAGCGCTACCGGACGCACTGCGCTGGCAAGCGCAGACCCAAGCCTTTCTCGCTGACTTCCCCAACCTTGCCTTCATCGCCTTGGCAGGCCCAGAGGGCAGGTTGAGACGGTTTCAGTCCACAGGTCTCACCGGCCTGGATCGCGACGCTGCTCGCCATGTCGGCCTGCTGATGCCAGACGCGCAAGACTCCGCAACATCCCCCCGTGAGAGCGCCTCTGCCGTGCTGACCTTGCCGGACGGTGCACGTGGCATCATCAGCTTCCTGCCGGTCAGGTCGTCCTCCAGCCATCAGCCGCTGGGCACGATCTGGCTGGCCTTCGACCTGGACCGGCTGACCACTCAGGTCATGCCTGCTGAAGCTCGCGACGGCCGTGTCTGGCAGGCCACGCTATGGTCAGACAAGCGTCCGGTGTGGCGTCTTCCTGGCCCAGATATAGAGGGGCCCTGGTCTGTCAGCAGTACAGTGCAACTCTTGACGCACCCCCTGCGACTGGAGATTCGCCCCAGCCACGCCCTCCTCAGCCAACTCAAGCTGCACTATCCTGCTGCCTCGCTGTGCGCCGGTTTCATTGTGGCCTGGTTGCTGTATCAGCTGCTCTACAGCCGTCACCAGCAGCGTCAACAGCACCACCAGATCGCCGACACCAACATTGAGCTACGTCGCGAGATGCGTCGCCGTTCGCGACTGCAGAAAAACATCGAATGGCTGGCAGACCATGACGACCTGACAGGACTGTTGAATCGCCGCAAGTTTCTGGCGAGCTTGCCGAAAAGCGCCTCACAGCAGCCGCTGAGCTTACTGCTGTGCGACCTGGATCACTTCAAGAGCATCAACGACCAGCAAGGCCACCAGGCGGGTGATCGGGCGCTCAAGCGATTCGCCGAGACCGTTCGTAGACGACTGCCCGAGGGCGGACTCGCCGCCCGCTACGGGGGGGAAGAGTTCGTCATCTACCTTCCTCAGGGCGACGCTGCGAAGGCCAGAGAGTGGGCCGAGTCGCTGCGTGAAGCGGTTCAGTCCAGCGGCATACAGCATGTCGATGGCCGCCCTCTGACCGTATGCATTGGCCTGATGACGCAGGCCCAAGGCCGCGTTGCGCCCAAGGATCTGTTGCACCAAGCGGATCTGGCGCTCTATCGGGCTAAGCGAAGGGGGCGCAACCGAGTGGAGGAAGCCTCAGCGGCCCCCGAGGTAGCTGTCGATAGCACAGACCTTCACGCTGAGCCCGGTGGCTGACGCCAGCCGCTGACGGACTTGAGTTACCTGCCACCTGTCTCAGCTAGCGTCCTGCCCCTTGCGCTGTTCAGCCGCGGCGCGGCGCTCCACGAAAAATGCCTTCAACAGTCGAGAGGCGCGACTGGCCAGGACACCGCCTTGCACCTCCACCCGGTGAAAGTGCCAAGGCTGGGCCAACAGATTTGCCTTGGACTCGACCATTCCCGAGCGTGGTTCACTGGCGCCATACACCAGGCGGCGAATGCGCGCGTGAATGATCGCGCCGCTGCACATCATGCAGGGTTCCAGCGTGACGTACAGCGTGCACCCTTCCAGACGATAATTGGACAACGTGACGCCTGCGTCTCTTAGCGCCTGGACCTCGGCATGGGCGCTCGGATCATGACGGGAAACGGGGGAGTTGAATCCTCGGCCGACGATGTTTCCCTCGGCATCCACCACGATCGCCCCCACCGGCACTTCTCCCGCGCGCCCCGCCTGTTCGGCCAGCTCAAGCGCTCGGTGCATATAGAATTCATCACTGCGCAAGATGGGTCTCTCCCGTAAACTGGTCAACAAGCACATTACTGATTTCTGATCGCCGCGGCGAAGAACACCTTGTCGCAGCGGTCATCGACAGGCCGGTTTCATGCCGGCTCATGGAGGATACGCGAATGTCCGACGCCTTGAAGGGCCTGGTTGACCTGCTGGGCCTGGAAATGCTGGAGGAGAACCTGTTCAGGGGCCGTAGCCAGGATCTGGGACTGCCTCAGCTGTTTGGTGGACAGGTGCTGGGGCAAGCCCTGTCCGCGGCCACTCAGACGGTCGATCCTGAGCGCCAAGTGCACTCGTTGCACGGTTACTTCCTGCGCCCGGGTGACGCATCCATGCCAGTGGTCTACCAGGTCGATCGCGTGCGCGACGGCGGCAGCTTCACCACTCGTCGCATCACCGCTATTCAGAAAGGGCGTCCCATTTTCTTCTGCAGTGCGTCCTTCCACGGCCGTGAAGACGGCTTCAGCCACCAGGCCAGCATGCCCAGCCTCGATATCAGCGAACCGGACGCCAGCGATGCGATACTAAGGTTCCCCGGTCATCCCATCGAGTTTCGCCACGTCGAGGACAGCGCTGAGCCGGGACAGCCTGCGCGCAAGCGACTGTGGTTCCGCCTGCGTGGCGAGCTTCCCGATGACGCCGCCCTTCACCGCTACCTGCTGGCGTACAGCTCGGACTTCAATCTGCTGACCACGTCGCTGGTTCCACACGGTATTCGCTTTGGCGATCCTTCACTGCAGATCGCCAGTCTCGATCACTCGCTCTGGTTCCATCAGGACGTCGTCGTCAACGATTGGCTATTGTACGACATGGACAGCCCTTGGGCAGGAGGAGCGCGAGGCCTCGCCCGCGGCAGCATCTACAACCGCAAGGGCGAGCTGGTGGCCTCCAGTGCCCAGGAAGGTCTGACACGGCTGCGCCAGGGGTCCTAGCGCCCACTCAGCACGAACAGCAAGGCGCTTGCTGTTCGTGCGAGCCAGCGGCGGCTGAGCATGTCGACGCCTGTACCCGGCCTCTCGCTGCGGGGTCAGCCGTCGGAAGGAACGTCCTTCTGGTCTGACCGCTGGTTCCTTGCGCGGATCTTGAGATTGAGCATCTCGACGGTGACCGAGAAGGCCATGGCGAAGTAAATGTAGCCTTTCGGAATATGGAAGCCGAGTCCCTCGGCCACCAACATGACGCCGATCAGAATGAGAAAGCTCAGTGCCAGCATCTTGATCGTCGGGTGACGATCAACAAACTCCCCTATGCCTTTGGCGGCCACCATCATCACACCCACGGCCGCCACTATCGCAATGACCATGACCGGAACATGGTCGACCATGCCCACTGCGGTGATGACGGAGTCCAGCGAAAACACAATGTCGATCACGGCAATCTGCGCCAGCACTGCCACCATGCTGGACGCCGCGGCCTTGGTCGCGGAAGTGTCGCCGGCACCTTCCACCGCCGCATGAATCTCGTGAGTGCTCTTTGCCAGCAGGAACAGCCCACCCAGCAACAGCACCAGATCACGCCCCGATATCTCCACGTCCAGTATCGTGAACAGTGGTGCCGTCAGGCTCATCACCCAAGCCAGCGATAGCAAAAGCGCAATGCGTGCCCCCATCGCCAGTCCCAGCCCCAGCATCCTGGCGCGCTGGCGCTGATGCTCCGGCAGGCGTCCCACCAGTATCGAAATGAAGATGATATTGTCGATGCCGAGCACGATTTCTAGCGCCGTCAACGTGCCCAGCGCAATCCATGCCTCGGGTGATGCCACCCAGTCGAACATGCCTTCCCTCCCGCCAGAACAGAGCCCAATGAGAAGGCAAGACGCCTTCCCGAGCACTATCAGCCACCTTCCGATTCAGCACAAGATGGTGAAGAAAAGAAGCCTAGGGAAGGAGAATGAGGGAACGAGGAAGCGGGAATCAGAGCGAGGGAATGAGGATGAGGAAATGAGAGTGAGTGAAGAAAGATAGTGCGCGCTGGATCCTGGCCAACGAAGCCTCTCTAAAGACATCGCCACCTCGCCGGCACTGGCCGACGAGGGAGACCTACCGCTTGGATGCACGAGCGTGCCGCAACGGCACGTCAGGGCTTCGCCCCAACCTCAAAAGAGCATTACGTGAGGCGATCAAGGATGGTGCACGAGCACTCATGCTCGCCTACGTCGTCGATCAACACGCGATAGCGGGGTAAGGGATCCTGGTGGTCGTCCGGGCTAAGGCCTGATGTATCAATGATGTCTGCCGTATTGCCGGACACGAGCTGGTCATCTGCGACCATCACGAGCTCGCGACGGATCCGCAGGGTGTCGCCGATATGCATGATGCTTTCCTTTCGGTGGAGAGTGGGAGGAAGCTCCCTCGCCCACGGGATGCCCGACACCGCCGTTCAAGGCAGTGTCGAGCGCAGACCGGGTGATGCTGAGGGAATCCCTACGACAGCTCGTCCATCCTGCGCCCACGACTACCGCCCCGACATAACCTGGGTTAACGTAACCGCAGGATTCATCTGCGTCACGATCACACCTCAAGGAGCCTTGCCGTGCCGTCCAAGGACAGCTGCATCGTCAGACACTTCCGTCATTACCGCAGCTTGAGCGAGCATGACCAACAGTTGGTGGAAGCGCTGGAAAAGTCCCCGCTGGATGTGACCGCGGGCTCGCAACTCTGGGAAGAGAGAGATCCCGCCAACGACTTCCTGACGCTGAGCGAAGGCTGGGCCTACTCCTATCGGCAGCTGGAAGATGGATCGCGCCAGATTCTCGAGGTTTACCTTCCCGGGGACGTGATCGGGCTAAGGGAGTACGCCTTTCATCAGCGCCTGACCGGCGTGCGCATGATCGAGGATGGAGTGGTCTGCCGCTTTCCCCACGACCGACTCGACGACATCTTTCGCCAGTCACCCAATCTGACCGCCATCCTGTTCGCCATGGCCAGCCGACAGCAGGTGCTGCTGACGGAACGCCTGGTCAACCTGTCGCGCCGCAGCGCTCGTCAGAAGCTCGCCCACTTCATCATGGAAATGTATGAACGCCTGGCCAAGACCGCAGGACGACAACAGGACCATGCACTGCGCCTGCCCCTGTCGCAGGAAATGCTGGCCGATGTGCTGGGCTTGAGCCCGGTTCACGTCAGCCGCACCTTTACTGCTCTGGACGAGGAAGGCCTTATCCATCGCAGCAGACATCGCCTGCTGCTGCCGGATCCGGCCGCCCTGGCTGACGCCGGACAGTTCGACAAGCGCTACCTGGCCGACAGCCTGTTCGCCGCGCATCGTTGACGCAGGTCGCTGACCGCGGTGGGGCCTGATCATCAGCGCCCCCTCGCTGCGGCTATCTTGTGCTGCCCTGCTTGCCCCTGTTTGCCCCTACCTGTCCGACCAAGCCTTCGGCTCGTCCTCGCCCGTTCCTGCCCATAGTTGACGCAGGTTGCATGCAATTTCGTTCCAAAGTCTAACTTCAGACGCTGATGTTAGCCGCTACCCTTGGAATTGCATGCAATGTGAGAGAAGCGCCGTGACGTCTACCGACCACAGCACCGCCACGCCCGGCCCCACGGCCACTGCCCAGGTCCATGAGGCCATCAAGCAGCGAATTCTCGACGGGACCTATCGTCCCCTCCAGTTCGTCCGCGAGGCGGCGGTAGCCAGAGAGCTGGCGGTCAGTCGCACCCCAGTCAGAGAGGCGCTGCGCGAACTGGTGTCTGAAGGCTGGCTCGAGGCGATTCCCCATCAGGGCGCCAGGGTCAGCGAATGGACCGCAGACGATGCCCGGGAGGTCTTCGAGCTGCGCCTGGTCCTGGAGCCCATGGCCGTTGGCCTGGCGGCCAGGCGCATGGATCCCGCGACCATGACCCAACTGAAGGACCTGGCAACTCGCATGGAAGCGCTGACGGAGGGACCACTCGGCGGCGCGGAGCACAGTGAGCTTGCCTCGCTCAATCACTGCTTTCATCGGCTGTTGATTCAGGCCAGCGGCAATCAGCGACTGGCCCAGATGCTCGAGAGTGTCGTGCGAACCTCGATCATCCGCCGCAACTTCGCGAGCTACGACCGCGAGGCCCTGCATCGCAGCATGCAGCATCACCGGGAAATGCTGACCGCCATCGCGGCAGACAATGCCGCCTGGGCCGAGAACGTGATGCGAGCCCACCTGCTCGCCGCCCGCGAATTGCATACCACTATCGTCACGTCGCCTGACACGGCCAGGTAACGCGCCCCATTGAACCTCTACCTACGGACTCCGCCATGAAAGACCTCATCGCCAACCTGCCTCTCGATGACCTGAAGGTGCTGGAACTAGGACAGTTGATTGCCGGCCCGACCTGCGGCCAGATCCTGGCCGACTTCGGCGCCCAGGTGGTCAAGATCGAGCCACCGGGCAAGGGGGACGCCATGCGCCAATGGGGCCAGACCGACGCCAACGGCGAGCCGCTGTGGTGGAACGTGATCGCGCGCAACAAGCAGTCGCTCACGCTGGACCTGCGCAAGCCCGAAGGTCAGGCCCTGCTCAAGCGCCTGGCGGCAGAGGCCGACGTGCTGATCGAGAACTTCCGTCCAGGCACCATGGAGCGCTGGGGGCTCGACTACAACAGCCTGTCTGCGGATAACCCTGGGTTGATCATGGTGCGGGTCACCGGCTTCGGTCAGGATGGCCCCTATGCCTCACGGGCAGGGTTTGCCGCTGTCTGCGAGGCCATGGGCGGACTGCGTTACATCAGCGGTTATCCCGATCGTCCGCCGGTCCGGGTAGGCATCTCGCTGGGGGACACCCTGGCCGGCGTCCAGGGCGCCATGGGCGCGCTGCTTGCCCTTCACCAGCGCGAGCGCAGCGGGCAGGGCCAGGTGGTGGACAGCGCCATCTTCGAAGCGGTAATGGCGATGATGGAAAGCTTGATACCCGATTACGCCAGGGCCGGTAAAATTCGCGAACGCGCCGGCAGCTTCCTGCCCAAGATTGCGCCGTCCAACGCCTACCCCGCCAGGGATGGACGTGACGTCATCATCGGCGCCAATCAGGACACTGTCTTCCGCAGGCTGTGCCAGGCCATGGGCCAGCCAGGACTGGCAGACCACCCCGACTACGTCGACCATCGTGCCAGAGGCGACAACCAGCAGGCCATCGATGCGCTGATCGCCGGTTGGACGTC
Organism: Halomonas litopenaei; assembly: GCF_017303055.1. Lineage (GTDB taxonomy): Bacteria > Pseudomonadota > Gammaproteobacteria > Pseudomonadales > Halomonadaceae > Halomonas > Halomonas litopenaei_A. The sequence continues at coordinate 346,703 of NZ_JAEKJT010000003.1, forward strand.
CCGCCGCGATGCCCAGCACATCGTCGACCTGCTGGCCGAGGCAGGTGTGCCCGCCGGTCTCGTGTATACCGCCAAGGACATGCTGGAGGACGAGCACATCCGTGAGCGCGGCTCCATCGTCGACGTGCCTGACCGCAACGGCCAACCGCTGCCCATGCAGAATGTCTTTCCTCGTCTGTCGGCGACTCCTGGCCAGGTCCGCCATGTTGGTCCCGCCCTGGGCGAGCACACCGACACCATACTGGGAGACTGGCTGTCGATGGCGTCAGGCGATATCGACCAGCTGCGTAGAGACGGGGTCATCTGAGGGAGCGCTGACGTCATCAGCCGAGCGGCGCAGGCATTTATGCCGTGTTTCCCTAAGCCGCTGCTGCTCGTCAGTGCCGGCAACAGGCTACAACAACAACGAGGCCTCTGAATGGAACCCATCATCGTGCTGGCGCTGCTGATTGCGCTGATTGCCTTTGGCATCCCGATCTTTCTTTCACTCGGGCTTGCTGGCCTCGCGGGCCTCTATATGGCCCGCGGCTCCATGGCGTTCTTCTTCGCCCCTTCATCACTGTTTGGTCAGCTCAATGCGTTCGAGCTGATTGCCTTGCCCCTGTTCATCCTCATGGGCAATCTGCTGGGGGCAACGCCGGTAGGCAGCCATCTGTTCCGCGCGGCCCTGGCGTGGCTGCATTGGCTCAGGGGCAGCCTGGCCATTTCATCAGTGGGCGCTTCTGCGGTCTTCGGTGCCGTGTCGGGAGTCAGTCTGGCGGGGGTGGCAGCGGTCGGCTCCATCGCCGTGCCCCAGATGCTCGAACGTGGCTACAGCCGTTCGTTAGCGGCTGGAGCGGTCGTCAGCGCTGGCGCCCTGGCCATGCTGATTCCACCGAGCGTTCCCTTCATCATCTATGGCGCCGTGGCCAGCGTGTCGGTCGCCGACCTGTTCATTGGCGGCATCGTGCCAGGCGTCGTACTGGCGCTGGCCCTGTCACTCTTCATCTTTGTGCGGGTAAGCCTCAGGCCTGCAGAGGCGCCCGCCGTCGAGCAGCGTTTCAGCTGGCGAGAACGCTGGTACAGTCTCGCCCATATCTGGCATGCCGCATTACTTGTGCTGGTCGTGCTGGGGTCGATCTACTCGGGATTGGCCACCCCCAGCGAAGCCGCGGGGATTGGTGCCTTTGGGGCCCTACTCATCGCTGCGCTGGTGTTCCGCTGCCTGTCCTGGGCCTCCTTCGCCAGGATTCTCGCCAGTACGGCACGCATCAGCGGCGCCATTCTGCTGATTATCGGCTGCGCCAAGATCTTCGGCGACTATCTCAACATGGTCCGCGTGCCACAGCTTTTGACCGAGTCACTGACGGTGTCTGGTCTGCCTGACTGGGCGATCATGCTGGCCATCATGCTGCTGCTGATCCTGCTCGGCATGATTGTCGATGCGGTGTCCCTGATCGTGGTGACCACCCCTGTGCTGCTGCCGCTGATTCAGGCCATGGGCTATGACCCGCTGTGGTTCGGCATCGTCATGGTGCTGAACCTGGAGATCGCGGTCATCACACCGCCGGTGGGCCTTAATCTTTACGCGCTCAGAGGCGTCTGCCCCGAGCTATCCGTCGAGGAAATCATCAAGAGTGCGCTGCCCTTTGTCGCGGTGCAGTTCATCGTGCTGATGCTGTTCGTCATGTTTCCCAGCATCAGCCTATGGCTACCCGGCCTGATGCACTGACCAGACAAGCCTCAAACAACACTTCTGCCCAAGAGCCAAGCAACCGCTGAAGCAACGACAACGACAATGATAAGAGGACACGTTCCCATGACACTGACTCGCCGCCAACTGCTGAAGACCACCGCACTCGCCGGAGCCGGTACCGCACTGCTGGGGCCCCAGGCGCTCATGACACGGCGCGCCCAGGCCGCCACGACCTTCACCGGCGTCACCTATCTGCCACCGTCCTACAAGGCCTTGACCTACGGGTCGGCAGGATTCGTTGACTACCTGAGCAACAACGGGGGCGACGTCCTGGAGGTGGACTTCTATGATTCGGGCCAGCTGCTCAAGGCCGACGAGCAGCTTCCGGCGCTGCGCTCGCGCACGATCGATTTCATGTTTCATACCACCTCCTACATCACCCGCTCTCTCCCCATTCTTGGCATCACTGGCTTGCCCGGCGTCGTCGGGGAGCTGTACCGACACCCGGAGCGCCTTCGCCTTGGCAGCCCACTGTTCGAGCTGATCAACGAACAGCTGGCCAAGGAGAACCTCTACATGCTGTCCTCGGGCGGCGGGATTCTCGAGCCGGAATACATCTGGAGCACCCAGCAGCACGCAGTGCGTCAGCTAGACGATATTCGTGGCAAGAAGGTGCGCGTCGTCAGTTTCGAGGCCACCTCAGCGCTGGAGGCCTACGATATCGGCGCCGTGCGAATTCCCTCTTCAGAGACGTATATGGCCTTGCAGCGCGGCACCGTGGATGCGGGGGTCTTCAACATTTCGACCATCATCGGGCGCAGCCTTCAGGAGCAGGTCGACGTGTGCTACCAGCTGCCCATCACCGGCTTTTCGGTCGCCCCTTTCATGCTGCGAGATCGCTGGGACGCGCTGGATAACGACAGCCGGAACCTGCTGACTGACGCCGCACGGTGGTACGACGACAACTTCATCCACCACTGCAATGACGACATTTACCCCAATGACTACTGGCCCCAGGTGCGCGCCGAGAACGTCGAGGTCATCGCGCCCACCGAGGAGGACCTGGCGGCCTTCAACGAAACCACCCACAAGGTCTGGGATCACTGGAAAGGCGAGGTGGGTGAAGACATCGGAGAACGCGCCATTCAGCTGGCGCTGGGACAGTCGTGAGCGCCTGGGGTCATCGGAAGGAGAACGACAACACATGAACACACTTGCTCTGACATTGGTTCGTCTGGGCTGGGACAGGGTACTCACCTTGCTGCGGGCGGCATCCATGCTGGTGCTGGTCTTCATGATGGTGTCCATCTGCTACGACACCCTGATGCGCTACGCCTTCGCCGCCCCCACTCACTGGAGCCTGGAGATCAACTCCTTCCTGCTGGTCTATCTGGCCGTCATGGGCGCCGCCGAGGCCCAGCGCTTCGATGCCCATATACGCATCACCTTCTTCAAGGACAAGCTGCCCCAAGCGGTTCGCCGCTGGCTGGAGGTCCTTACGGGTCTTGCGGGCGTCATCTTCTGCGCCATTCTTGCCTGGCGTGGGGGGCTGATGGCGTATCAAGCCTTCGAATACGGCGAGCGGGTCTCAAGCTCTCTCGGCACGCCCATGGTGCTGCCCTACGCCTTGCTCCCCATCGGCTTCACCGCGCTGGGGCTGCAGTTTCTGATCGACACGCTAGCCAGCATGGGTCGCGGCGGACCGCTGCCGCCTCCCGATCAGCCGATCGCTGACCAGCCATCCCCTTCTGCCCTTGAACACTCTGGAGAATCGTCATGACTGCTACACCCGCCGCTGTCGAACTGGTCGAAGTCGCGCCCCGCGATGGCTTCCAATCGATTGCCGAACCCTTGCCCACCGAGCGCAAGATTCAGGTGATCCAGGCGCTGCTCGATGCCGGCATCACGCGCATGGAAATCGGCTCCTTCGTGAGTCCTCGCGCCATTCCTCAGATGGCAGATACCAGCGAATTGATTCACGCCTTCGCACATCGCAAGGACGTGCGCTTCTCCGCCCTGGTGCCCAACCTCAAGGGCGCGGAACTGGCCCTGGCCCATGACCTGGATGAACTGGTCTACGTGGTGTCGGTGTCAGAGGCGCACAACCTCAACAACGTGCGCCAAACGGTGGAGCAATCCCTTGAAGGGCTTTCCCGGGTGGTCGAGGCGCTGCGGGCCAAGGGCAATACCACGCTGCGCCTGGGTCTGGGCACCTGCTTCGACTGCCCCTTCGACGGCACGATCCGCTGGCAACAGGTGGATGACGTGCTGGAGCGGGCGCTAGCGATCATTGGCGATGTGCCGCTGGAGGTCGCGCTGTGTGACACCACTGGGCGGGCATCGCCCTACCAGGTAGCGGACCACTTCACCCAGCTGACGGAACGTCACCGCTCCTCGACGCTGGCCTGGGCCTTCCATGGCCACGATACCTTTGGCATGGGCGTTGCCAACGCGCTGGCCGCGGTGGCTCAGGGCGCCACCGCACTGGACGCGGCCAGCGGTGGGCTGGGTGGCTGTCCTTTCGCCCCTGGAGCCACCGGCAACACCGCCAGCGAGGATCTGGTCTATGCCCTGCAGGGCGGTGGTCTGGTCAGCGACATTGATCTGCCGCGCCTGCTGCACGCCGCCGACTTGATCGCCGCCCTGCCAGGGGGCAAGACAGAAAGCCACCTGCGGCGTGTCCCGCGGGATACCCTGAACAGGCCAGCCTCAGCCCCGGCTAGCCCATCGACTAGATAAAGCGCCAGCGCTTGAGCACGACCATCTCGACCGCGACAAGCACGACCATGAAGATGCAGAACAGCGCGAAGGCCAGCGGGCTATCGACACCGGGCATGCCGCCAATATTGACCCCAAGCAGCCCGGTGAGAAAGCTGATGGGCAGGAACACGCCGGAGATGATCGAGAGCAGGTAGGTGTTGCGATTGACCTTCTCCGTGTGCTGGTGAGCCTGGTACTGCTGCACCATCCCCACATGCTCGAGATAGAAATCCACCGACTCGTTGATGCGTTGAATGGTGTCTCGTCCATTGGCCAGGTCAAAGCGATCGTCGCCCAGCAATGGCGGCAAGTTGTCGATCATGGCCTCCAGGGCATAACGCTGGGGCTTGAGGAAGCGTCTCAGCTTGATCAGGCGCTTGTTGAGCGCCATCAGCACACTATTGTCGGTCTCGCGTGCTTCTTCCTGTGACGCGATAATGGCATCGAAGGGTTCGACAAAATCTTCGATCCGCTGGTGCAGCTTCTCGATGATCTCCACCACCACCGCTCCTAGATCATCCGGGCCGGTGTCCTGTTCCAGGTCATGGCGAATGTCGGCGATGGCACGGGAGGGCAATTTGCGGGTCGAGATCAGCACCCCGTTGTAGTGCAGGATGCGAATACTGAGCATGTCATCCGGCTGCTCGCCTGCGTTGAGGTTGACGCCCCGCAAGATCAACAGAAAGTTGCCATCGCCCAGTGACTCAAAGCGTGGTCGTGTGTCCTCGGCCAGAACACCGTCAATTGCGGACTCCGGGATACCGGCCTGTTCCAGCCGGTGATACGTCTCCTCGACATCCCGCTGAAAGTGGTACCAGGCGCCCACTTCGAGGGGGCCTGGTGCGGGCTCAGGCAGCTGGCGCCGCCCATGGGTGAACGACCAGGCATCGATAAAGAATGGCGCTGTCATCATGGCTCCATCATGGTTCAACACAACACCGGCGATAGGGCTGGCGATAGGGTTTGCGATAGTACCGGCGATAGAACGGCTACAACACGGTAAGGCTCAGCTCCGATATGCGCGCTGGCTGGCCGTAGAGGTAGCCCTGGAAACGATGGCAGCCATGCTGAATCAACCAGTCACGTTGCTCAAGGGTTTCCACCCCCTCGGCGATCACATCGAGCCCGAGACTGCGCGCCAGGGCAATGGTACTGGCCACGATGGCCGAGCTGGTGGCATTGTCGAGGACATCGCGAACGAACGACTGATCTACCTTCAGTTCGTCCAAGGGCAGGCGTTTCAGGTAGGCCAGCGATGAGTAACCGGTGCCAAAGTCATCCAGCGCAAAGGTCACCCCCAGTGCCTTGAGCTGTCTCATGGTGCGCTCGACGCCGTCACGGTCCCCGACAAACAGTGTCTCGGTCACTTCGAACTTGAGTCGCTCGGCAGGCGCCTTGGTACGGGCCAAGATGTCGCTGACCCTGGCCACAAAGCCCGGATCCTGAAACTGCCTGGGGCTGACATTGACCGACACGCTGGGACACGGCGTCTTCTTTGCTGCATCTGAGCCCGTTGTTCTCGCACCTTGCGTGACTGCCGCGCTCGTTGTCTCCCCTGGCTCTGTTCCCGCTGGCTGCGCCGCGATATCGCCCTGTGCCTGTTGCCAGGACACCAGAGTCAAGCAGGCCTGTTCGATCACCCAGAGTCCGAGCTCCTGGATCAGTGGGCGTTCCTCGGCCAGGGGAATGAACTCGGCAGGGGGCACCATCCCACGCTCAGGGTGCTGCCACCTCAACAGCGCTTCGACTCCAGTCAAGCGGTCGTATTCGTCGACTTGCTTTTGATAGGCCAGATAGAGCTCTCCACGATCGATCGCTCCGACCAGATCTTCGTAGAGCTGGGCGCGTTGCTGCATTCGCTGCTGCATGCCCGGGTCGAAGAAGCACACTGGCGTCACGGCGCGCGACTTGGCGTGGAAAAGTGCCATATCTGCCTGCTGCATCTGACGCTCTTTGGACACCTCATCACGGAACGGACTGATGCCAACACGGGCGGTGAGGGTCATGGGTCGCCCCTCGATCCACATCGGCGTTTCCAGCGTCGATAGCAGCTTGCTGGCGATGACCTCAGACAGGCGGGTAGCGGTTTCCAGCTCGGCCCCCAGGTGGCTCGCCACCACGATAAACTCATCCGCGCTGAAACGAGCCAGCGTATCGCTTTCCCGCAGTACCGCCTTGAAGCGCTTGGCGGCCTCGCGTAGCAGTGCATCACCACCACGATGCCCGAGGATATCGTTGACCTGCTTGAAGTTATCAAGATCGACAATCAGCAGAGCACCGTAGTGATTTTCGCGACGACTTAACGCCAATGCCTCTTCCAGGCGATCGAGCAGCAAGCGTCGATTCGCAAGGCCAGTAAGAGGGTCAAAAAAGGCCAGCTTGTGAATCTCCTCTTCGGCGGCCTTGTGTTCGGTGATGTCGCTAAGGGTCGCCACGTAGTTGCGCACACACCCCTGCTCGTCATGCACACTACTGATGGTCAGCCATTGCGGGTAGATCTCACCGCTCTTGCGGCGATTCCATATCTCCCCCTGCCACACCCCGTACTCTCTTATCTGGCACCACATCTCACGATAAAAATGCTCATCGTGTCGTCCTGAACGCAGAATGCCGGGACGCTGACCTCTCATTTCGCTCTCGGTGTATCCGGTGATCTCGGTGAACGTCTGATTGACGTTGAGAATCACGCCAGCTGCATCCGTGATCATCATTCCCAGGTGGGTCTCGAAGGCCACCGCGGCAATGCTCATGCGTGCTTGCAGCAAGCGATCCTGAGTGACATCACGCACCACCATCAAGGTCCCATCATGGACCCCAGTGTCACTGAACAGCGGACTGATCAACGCGCTGAACTCATGGCGCTCGCCATTAAGGCTCAAGCTATAATCAAGCCGATGGGCCTCGCCGCTGTCGATCTTCGATGCAAGAGTACTCCGCAGTCGTGCCGCAATGTCCTCAGGTAGAACGTCCGTGTAATGGCGTCCGATCAGCTGCTCGACAGGAGCCATCAACAGCCCTTCATCACCGGCATGGACGAAGGTGAAGACCCCTCTTCCATCCAACACCATCACCACATCCTGCATGGACTTGATCAACGCCTGTAGGCGATTTTCTCGCCGATGTGACGCCTGCTCTGCCCGCTGACGCTCGACCACCTCCCCGCGCAGCTCGGCCTGGACACGCCACTGTGCCAACATATGGCGCAACAGCCATCCACCGCTCAGAGCCAAGAGAGCGGCCAACGCCAGCAGCGACCACAGCCGCTGATACCAACCTGCCAACACCTCATCGGTCGTTTGCCCCACCACCAGCCATAGCGGCATCCCGTTGACCCGGCGAGCCAAAAAGAAGCGTGCCTGGCCATCCAGATGAGAGACTTCACGGAAGCGCAGTGTGTCAGGGGTGTTCGCCGTCAACAGCGGTGCTTCCACCCGGGGAACCACCTCACCTGTCGCCAGCGCCACATGGGGTACGCGAACCAGCAGACGCGAGGCGCTATCCACCAGTGCAATGCTTTCACCATCCACCAGCCCCAGGCCTGCGATCAGTTCGGCCAACGGCTGCGGATCCACCAGCGCCAGGGCCACGTGCTGCGATGAGGTCGGTGAGACACCGCGCTGCGCTACGGTCACCCGGAAACCATCGGCACGCGCTGTCCGGTGCAAGGGGGAGATCAAGGTGTCTCCAGGGGCCAGCGCTGCCAGGTGTTGATGAAAGCTATCGAGGGGAAGCCACCCATTGGCCAGCGCCGACTCTTGAGGTAAGGACAGCGGAGCCATCATCAGGCTATCGACCAAGGATAATTGCGCAGCCCGCTCGGTCAGCAAGGCATCTCGAGAGTAGCCTGCATCCACACCGTCGAGGGCATCGTCGAGGGTGAGAATTCCAGATAGCGTGCTGGACACCGTGTCGAAGGCGCCACTGACAAGGGCTTCTACTACACTCACGCGCGCCAGCAGACGCTGGTCGGTCCGTTCGAGCTCGCTTAGGTATTGCGCTCGCAAGGAACCGGCCAGCGTCACCACCAACACCATCAGAGCAACGACATAAATCGCGACGGCAAGACGCCGCCGCTGCCCTTGGGGCGACATTGGTCGGGACTCAGGCTCAGCGTGGCCTTCTGCTGTAGCGCGCCTGCCTGTCACCGACGCCACCAGCGGGCTTCACCCCGTCCGCCAGAGCGCTCATGACGTTGTCGGTGCAGGCCATGAGCACTCTCAGAAGCCTTCATGGGATAGGTCATCTCCGCTGGCGGTTGAAATAGCTGTCCAGTATCACACGAATGGTAGCCAAGACGTTGACTTGGCGCACATATAGCGAAGTTATCAGCTAAGAAAATGCAGGAAAACCGCCAAAGCACAACGAGGATTACTCCCCCAGAAACCCTCCGACCTGGCGTTGCCACAGCGAGGCGTATAGCCCGTCCTGGGCCAGCAAGCTGTGATGATCTCCCATCTCGACAATGCGTCCCCTGTCGATCACCACGAGTCGATCCAGCATCGCGATGGTGGACAGGCGATGCGCAATCGCGATGACCGTCTTGCCCTCCATCAACGTATAGAGCTGTTCCTGAATCGCCGACTCCACCTCTGAATCCAACGCGGATGTGGCCTCGTCCAGCACCAGGATGGGAGCATCCTTCAACAGCACCCGGGCGATCGCAATCCGCTGGCGCTGGCCGCCAGACAGCGTCACACCACGCTCTCCCACTTGCGCATCGAGCCCGCGCCGTCCCTGCGGATCGACCAGTTCATTAAGGAACTCATGCACATGCGCCTGACGCAATGCCTGCCACAGGCGTTCCTCGCTACATGGCTGGCTGCCATACAGCACGTTTTCGCGCAACGACCGATGCAGTAACGAGGTGTCCTGGGTCACCATGCCAATCTGCTGACGCAGTGACGACTGACTGACGCCGGCAATGTCCTGATCGTCCACCAGGATTCGTCCATCCTGGACATCGTGAAATCGCAACAGCAGCGATGCCAGCGTCGACTTGCCCGCACCCGAACGACCGATGATGCCGACTCTCTCACCCGGAGCGATCTGCAGCTCGAAGCCATCGAATACCTTGCGTCCAGGCAGCTGTCCCCGCGCATAGCCAAAGGTGATGTGGTCGAACACAATCTTGCCTCGAGACACCACAAGCCGGGGAGCGCCAGGCTGGTCTTGCACCTCAGGGACCTTCGACAGGGTGTTGATGCCGTCCTGCACGGTACCGATGTTCTCGAATAGACCTGCCACCTCCCACAGAATCCAATCCGACATGGAGCGCACTCGCATGACCAGGCCAATGGCGACGGCGGTCACTCCGAGTGATACCCACTCGTGGTACCAGGCCAGCACCACCAGCGAGGCCATGGCCACCAGCAGCATGGTGTTAAGCACCGTCAGCGCTACCGACAGTCCCGTCGCCAACCGCATCTGCCGATGTACGGTGCCCATGAAGCCATCCATGGCCTCCCGGGCGTAGGCCTGTTCGGCGCCGTCATCGGCAAACAGCTTGATGGTCTGGATGTTGCTGTAGCTGTCCACGACCCGCCCCGTCATCACCGCTCGCGCGTCGGCCTGGGCCATCGACACCCGACGCAACCGAGGAATGAACCAGCGCATCAATCCCAGGTAGCCTCCCAACCACACCAGCAGCGGCACCATCAGCCAGGGCTCTGCGCTGCCCAGCACCACCAGTGCGCCGGTAAAATAGACCAGCACATACACCAGCATATCGAGCAGCTTGGTCACCGTCTCACGCATGGCAAGGGCGGTCTGCATGACCTTCTGGGACACCCGTCCCGCGAACTCGTCATGAAAGAACGATAGGCTCTGGTTCAACATCAAGCGGTGAGATAGCCAGCGCCCCAGCATTGGATAGTTGCCGAAAATGCCTTGATGGGTGATCAGAGACAGCACCAGTACCAGCAGCGGCAACCCCACCAACACCGCCACCCCCAACCCCACCAGCGGCATCAGGTGGGTATCGACAAAGCGGGTTCGATCCGCCTCGGCCAGCCAGTCCACCAGCTCGCCCATGGCGGTAAAGAACACCACCTCGGCAGCGGATACGAGGGCGGTGACCAGCGCCATGGACAGCAGCAGCCCGGCGAAGGGGCGCGAGTAGTGCAGGATAAAGGGCCAAAGCTGGGGCGTCGGCACCGATTCGGGCTGATCCGGGTAGGGATCGACCAGCCGTTCAAAGAAACTCAGCATGTCGTGCTCTCAAGCGCATTGGCGCGCCAGTCTAGCGCTGAATGTGGTGCATCGGCACCCATGTCCCCAGCTGCAGACCAGGCCTACCGCTGGACCAATGCCATGTCGTGATTCGTCAGGCGCACCGCCCCTCGCTCGGTAACACGCACGGTGTTGCTCAAACCGATACCGAACTGCCCGGGAACACGCAAGCACAGGGGCAAGTGAAAGACCATGTTGCGCTCGAATCGAGTCGTCTGGCCCGGGGCGAGGTAACCGGTTCCCTCCACCCAACTAGGCGGAAACTGGGCCCCGACCGAGTATCCGTAGACCCCGGAATGAAAGAAGCTGTCGCGCTGCGGCGCCAGCAGCTGATCGGCCACGTTGGCGGCTTCCTCGAACCGGCGTCCTGGCACCATGGCCTTGCACAGCTCGGACTCCATGACGGCACAGAGCTCGGCTGCGCGCTGCATCTCGTCGGTGACGCTACCGATCACCACGGTGCGCATAACAGGGGCGGTATAGCGGCGCCAGACCGCGCCAAACTCCAGAAAGACCACATCCCCCTGGTGAACGGGGTGACGCTGATGGTTGACATGAATCGTGCCACTGCGCGGGCCGGTGGTCACGATAGGCGCCAGGCTGAAAAACTCGCTGCCAGCCTCCAGCATGGCCTGGGCGCCAGCGGCGGCGATGTGATTGTCGCTGACGCCCGGCTCGACCGCCTCAATGGCTCGTTCCAGTCCCTCAGCCGTCATCGCGGCGCTGCGCACGAGACAATCGATCTCGGCGTCGCTCTTGACCAATCTCAGTGCGGCCATCAAGGGTCCTGCTGCGTGCTGGAAACGATCACCTCCCAAGCGTCCCTGAAGGTGCTGCATCACGCTGTGTCGAAGACCAGGGCTGTTGCCATCCACCCCGATGGCGCGACACTCTGACAGCACCTGCGCCAGCGGGTCGATGATCTCCTCGGGCGCCTCCCAGCGATAGCCGACAATCTCGTCGACCCGCGCGGTCACCACTGCGGGCCCGGTTTCGATCGAGGCCACCTGCAACATGGTGCGCCGAGTCGTGACCACCAGCGCGGCATGTACCGACACTTCAAAGGTGTGGTACCCGCACAGATAGAAGATATCCGATGGCTGACACAGCAGCAGCGCATCCAGCCCCTGACGCTGCATCGCATCGCGGGTCCGGGCCAGCCGTCGATCAAACTCTTCAGCGGCAAAGGGAAGCTCGGCACCGGCCAGGCGTTCCGTCAACGCATGACGATAGGCAAGATGATCCATAAGCGCTCTCCTTGGTCAGTATCCCCAGTGTAGACAGCTCATGCCCTATGCTTGGGCGACCCGGGCCGGTCACCCAGCAGGGCAATAAGCCCTCTCGGCGGGAAATAAGGCTTCTCGCCAGGGGGCAGACTCTCGTAGAATTCTGTGTTCGTGTTGTCACGTCACAGGAATACGCAATGGGTAGGGCCTTTCAGAACCGCAAGGAATCCATGGCCAAGACGGCCGCCGCCAAGACCAAGGTCTACAGCAAGTATGGGCGCGAGATTTACGTCTGCGCCAAGGCCGGGGGGCCTGACCCCACCGCCAACTTGTCGCTGCGCAGTCTGCTGGACCGCGCCAAGAAAGATCAGGTACCCGGCCACGTCATCGAGCGCGCGCTCGAGAAGGCCTCCGGAGTGGGTGGTGAGGACTACTCCAGTGCGCGCTACGAAGGCTTCGGCCCCGGCAATGCCATGGTCATTGTCGAGTGCCTGACCGACAACCCCAACCGCACCTTCGGCGACGTGCGCGCCTGCTTTACCAAGACCAAAAGCAAGATCGGCACTCCCGGCAGCGTCAGCCACATGTTTGACCATCTGGCGATCCTGTCCTACGCCGGCGAAGACGAAGAAGCGGCGCTGGAAGCCCTGATGGAAGCTGACGTGGACGTCACTGACATCGAGAACGAAAACGGCGTGATCACCGTCTTCGCTCCGCCGACCGAATACGCCAAGGCTCGCCAGGCACTGCGCGATACCGTGGGCGCGGCAGAGTTTGAGGTGGACGAGATCCAGTTCCTGCCCCAGGCGACGACCCCACTGGAAGGGGACGACGTGGCCCTGTTCGAGAAGCTTCTCGACATGCTCAACGATCTCGACGACGTACAGAACGTGTATCACAGCGCTGAATTGGCGTGAGTGCGTAGCACTATTCATCTACCGGAACTGCTACATTGGATGTAGCAACCTGTAGCCGGGTGTCCGGCGGGAGCCTGCTTCCAGGCACGCTCTTCGCCCCACCCTGATGGTCAAGCACGTCGTCTGACGAGACGTCGAGACTCCCCTTACCGAATGCGAGGCTCCCGTGCATGGACCGACACTCGATTCTCGCCCAGACGGCACTCCAGCGCCCGGCCTCCATCCGCCATCGACGCCTGCGCAAGCACCTGCTGACGCGCTGGGCCAGCCTGATGGGGGCTGGCGTTCACTTCCTGTTTATTCCGCTGTTCTGGTGGCTGGGCTATCCCGCGCTGGCACTGACCAACATCGTCAGCGTCGGCATGTGGCTGGGCGCCTATCTGGCCAACGAGCGGGGCGAACAGGATCGCGCTGTCTATCTGATCATCGCGGAGGCCTATTGCCACGCTATCATCGCCACGCTGGTGCTCGGCACCACAGCGGGCTTCCACTTCTACCTGCTGACCCTGGCCTGCTGGGCCGCGGTCACCCACTCGGTGAGGTGGGTATCGCTGCTGCTGGGGCTGATGGGGATGGTCATCTTCCTCTTCCTCGAATTTCCGATCGCCCAGCTGTTTCCCGTCGAGCAGGCAGCGCCCTTCCCGCTGATTCTGGCGACGCTGAATCTGGCGATCGCGCTGTTCACCATGATCGGCTTTGCCATGCTGGCAAGACACGTCTACGAAACGCAGGAAGAAAGCCTGACCAGCATGGCCACCCGAGACGCGCTGACCGGTCTTCACAACCGCCGCTACGCGGGGGAATACCTGCGTCAGCTGGCAAGCGACCGCAGGGAAGGCAAGGGCATCCCCTACAGTCTTGCCTTGATCGACATCGACCACTTCAAACTGATCAATGACAAGCATGGTCATCGCGTGGGCGACCAGTGCCTGATCCAGCTGTCGGACCTGCTGTTGCGTCATTTTCGACGCTCCGACGTACTATGCCGCTGGGGAGGCGAAGAGTTTCTGCTGATCTTCCCCGGCGCCGACCTTGGCGAAATACTGCCGGTACTGGAGAGCTTCAGAAAGCGACTGCACAGCTTGCCGATCATGCACAATGGCGATGTGATCTCGCTCACGGTCAGCGCTGGGGTGACCAGCCATTCTCCCGGCGTCAGCTACGATGCGCTGATCAACCATGCGGACAGACTGCTGTACCGTGCCAAGGCCGAAGGCCGAGATTGCATCGTCAGCGACCGTGCAGACGTCAGCACGACGACCGCCTGATAGCGCCTTGAAGGGACTGAGCTAAGCCGGGCCAGCCTAAGTCAAGCTAGCCCAGCCCAATTCACATCAGCCCAGCCCAGTTCACACCAGCCCAGCCCAGTTCACATCCGTTCAGGCCAGGTCAGGTCAGATGCACGACCTCGAAGCGCGCCAGGGTCGCGCCCTGGTCTCCCAGCAGGAACAGCTCGTCACCCAGTATTCGATAGCGGCGAGTCGCTTGAAGCGCTTCCAGCAACTCCTGTTCCTGGATCATCGTCTCTTGAGCGCAGGCCATTTTCGTCGTACCGAGCGGCGATAGCGCCAACGCGTCCGCTTCTACCTGGTAGTGGCCCATCAAGCGGTTGCAGCCGGTAAAGCCGGCGACGCGCCCCTCCTTTTCATGCAATACGAGATGCGCTTCACCGGTCAGCGGCGACTTGCCCGACAGTTCGACCAGCTTCCAATAGCGCCCTTCCAGCGGCTCTGACAGCACGGTCTCCAGTCGCTCCAGGCGGGCCCCTTGTTCACCTGCTTGATCCCCCTGGCCAAGCCAGCCACCATTGGCGCCCATTCGCCACTCATCAAACGGCTGAGGGACTGCCCCCATCAGTGCCAGACGACTCGCCTGGAGCTCATAGTCGCCGCGGTAGCGCCGGTCAGGCTGTTCCCCCGGCCCCAGGTGACGCTCCTTGAGCAGCAAGCGGCCAGCACCATCCAGGGACAGCTCGAGTCGTATGCCACGACAGTCATCGCAGGGTAGCTCTCCCAGGTAGGTGGCCGGCAGCGCCAGTGGCGCCTGTCCCTCTGACGGCTCTGCCGTATCGTCGTCTCGCTTGTCCATCGCGGCACTCGCTCCACCCGATACCAGCAGCGCCATCGACAGGACCGCCGCTACCACCAGCAGAAACACAGCGCCGGCCGCTGTTGGCCGAGGTAACACAGAGACATCTTTCATGCCGGTTCCTTGGATTATTGAACAACGTGACACCCGCTAGCTTCGACCCGCACCACCACCAGGGTTCCCTGAAAAGAATGGCCTGGTGCGGCAGGTCATGGGGAAGGCGGTATGTTCAGGGCGTGTCGCCGGCACTGACAGCAGACGCATTGAGTACCACGCGGTCGCGCCCGGCGTACTTGCCACGGTACAGCGCCTGATCGGCACGTCGCAGCAGGTCACTGGCCGACTCTCCCCGCTGGCGTCGCGCTACTCCCAGGGTGCAGGTCAACAGCACCGACTCGCCGCTATGCAGCAGCAGCGGTGTCGAGGCCAACCCATGGCGGATTCGCTCGGCCACTTCCATTGCCTGGTGCTCATCACGCTCCTTGAGCAGAATGACAAATTCTTCACCACCGTAGCGGCAGACAGGATCCACATCACGCACCACGTCCTCTATTACCGTTCCCAGGTGCTGCAGGGCGCGGTCCCCCTCGGCATGCCCCCAGCCATCATTGAAGCGTTTGAAGTTATCGATATCCAACATGATCAGTGACAGCGGGTGCTCACTCGCCTCGGCCTGAGCGATGGCTGCGGGCAGTGCTTCATCGAGATAACGCCGGTTGTGCACGCCGGTCAGCCCGTCCAGATAGCTCATGCCATGCAGCCGCGCCTTCTCTTCCAGCAATGTTTCGCGCTCGTGCTGCAGCAAGCTGATGCGATCGGCCAGGGCCAACGACAGCAAGATGGCTTCAAGCCCGGAACCCATTTGAAAACCGTGTAACGTCCAGACGTTATGGGGAATGATCCCATAGGTGACCAGCAGTAATAGCGATACCCCCACCACCAGCACCGACCACGCCATCAGCAGCCACTGGGCTGGGCGAAACCCTCGCCACAGGCCTCGTAGTGATGACACCAGAAAGGCCGCCAGCACTAGCGCACCCAGCACCGAGTAGATCACTACCGTCAAGAAGCTGGGTAGAAGCCAGGCCACCGCTATCGCCGCACACAACGGCCAGCACAACCAACGCATCAGCCTGTCCACCCAAGGGTCCTGAAAGGGCGTGCGCAAGAAGCGACGACAGAACTGGATACCGAAAATACTGATCACCGACAGGGAGGACAGCAGCAGCGCCTCGTTGAGGCGAGCGCCCATATGCGGAAAGAGCATCATCAAAAGGCCGTTCTGGCTCAGGAAGTAAAGCCCGGACCCGCTGAGAAACCCTAGGTACCACAGATAATTACCGTCGCGTAGACTGAACAGCAAGAGGCTATTGTAGGCAGCGAGTCCGGCAATCAGGCCGAAGTACAGCCCCTGGCCCAACAGCAGCTGACGCCAGTGATGATGCAGCTGAGCGTCATCGAGCACGGTAAGGTCAAAGCGGATCGCCTGATTGGTCACCACCTTAAGCAAGTACTCGCTCACTCCGTCAGGCAGCACAAACTGGGGAAGCGCTGCAGCGACACCCTCATTGTCGGCGAAATGCGCCGCCCTACGAACGGGATGGCAATCGTTCGCGGTGCATCCAAACAACTCGATGCCCTGTACCAGAGGATTCGAGAACACCAGGCGCTGGCCCGCCTGCACATTATGAATGACGACACGCAGCCACACGGGATGCGCCCTGAGGCCGAGGCTCACCTGCTCTTCCAGCCGACGTTGCACCAAGGCATCAGAGCTGTTGGGCGGCGGCGGCAGCTCATCTGTGTGGTCGAGCACCCACATTGTGACATTGGGCGGTGGCCGCGACGCTTCACCCGCCAGGTCCCAGGCCAGTGATACCACTGCCACCAGCAGTACCAGCCATAGTCGCCTATCCCTGCCGATTGCCGCTCCTGTCCCCCGAGACTGCATCGCAGCACTCCCCGTGACCCCGGTTCAGTGTAGCCAGTTTCCACTGGCGCTCAGCCGCCCGAGGCCGCAATCCGAGGACCTTTTGTTCAATCTCTCAGCATTCTTTTGTTCTGCCCCAGCAAGGACTCGCTTACCCAGTACGACCCAATAGAACCGACCCTAAAGGCCCCATCCAATAGAAACAGGGGACCGCCCCCGAGGGAGGGAGTGGCAAGGAGGACATATGCGAGTATGCTGAAACCTGGACGTGATGAAGGAACAGGAGAACGCTCACTTCACCAGCAAGGAGGTTACCATGAAGGTCTACAAGCCTCAGTGGCAGTGCACCCTGGACGTGACCGAAGGCGTGGAAACAACCGCAAGCTGGAAACACCGCCTGGCATGGCAGCTCAGGCACCTTGCCGACCGCCTCGAAGGCGGCAAGCGCACCCTCACCCTGGACGTGGATGTGCGGCCCGGCATCCCCCGTGAAGACGTGGATCGCTGCCTGGGCAAGGGCTTCGCCCTGTCCCAGACGTTGATGACAGAGCTGGCCCAGCACGCCGCCTGTGAAAACATCATGCGCGATGCCAAGGCAGAGCTTTACGAGAGCGACTGACCCACAACCTGGATCGACGACGCCAGGTCGACCGTACCCACTCAAACACAACACCCGCCCATCGGCGGGTGTTGTGATATTGGCAGCGTCATATCGACCGCTCTAGTGGCCTCGCAACAAGCAGCGAAGCAGGCTCTCCGTCACCATCTCGAGTATCAGGCTCCATCGGAAAGACTCCCTAGACAGGGCTATGAAACCGCAAAAAAATGCTTGAAAAAAACACCCATAAACAGTGGTCGAGGGCAAAGGTGACGACCTACCGCTACCGCAACATCTCTACTTTCAAACACATCAATTGAGGCGTCTAAGCGAAGACCTCTTCCTGGTATTTCGGAGTCTTCACTCATCTTCTTTCAGATACAACTATGCCTTTTCATACCCAGTCGTAAGAAATTTGAGCATAGCCTCAAATTAAACTTAGCATTTGTGTCTATTTTGCAAACACAACTATGCCAAAAAGAGCTTTTGACAATAAAACAATGTCGCAACACACATGCATTAAGCAATGCAACACACTGATTTTAAATTAAAAAAATAAACAAATTACTGCAAAATTAATACCCTTTATCTGAGTCACGAACAGGCATTTCAGCACAGCTCCATCCCCACACGTCTCCTACATCAATTCACATGCATATTCACCAGTGTGTCATTCGATGAGCAAAACAAAAACGCAGCAGATTCCAAGCATTTGTTTTATATATTAAAATTCTAGACACCATCAAACTTCACCTTACATGGCGAAGCAAATCGAGATCGGACGACACATCTCCTCCCCGCATACATAGGCAGCTTGCTCGCCTGATTCAGCACAGAAAATCTCGACGAGGGGCTCGCTCTCGTCTCAGGCACCACCTCTCTGTTACCTAAGGTTACATTGCGGCATTCTTAACGCCGTAATAGTGAGCATCGTAATCCTGATGACCAGATTACTAAGACGCCTTTATTCCAAAGGCCAAGTGATATCGACAGCACAATGCGCGGCATAGACTACCGCCGCTTAGTGCGACAGTAGGCAGAGAGTAGTGAACATGAAGACATCTTACGAAGACGCAAAGCTCAACTCGGGAACCATTTCCTTTACGCGCCGGCCACTCGCCGCCGCGATAGTCAAAACTGGGCGCGCACTTTTCCATTATCCCCTACTGCCAGCGCTAAGCCTTGTCGTAATGGCCGGCATGGCAACAACGGCTCAAGCGAACTCCATCAATACAGACGAGTCATGTACTGGAAGTACTCTGACGAATTCGGCCCTCATGGATCACGAGGGGACTCTTCTCAACACGCCGCAGGCCACCAACGGCAACGGGACCTCGCCCCTTTCAAACGACTGTAACGCCGCTGAAGGCGCCAGTGAGGCTACCGACGAGGACACCGCAGCGATCAGTGGTTTCAGCGCAGCCATCTCAACGAGGCAGTTAAGAGTGACCGGGGCTCAAGCCATCGAGATGGGCGACGGAAGTGAAGCCAGTGGCGGCAAGAGCATCGCCATAGGGGTCGATTCAGCGGCGTCAGGAGACCGATCAATCGCGCTGGGAGATGGCAATACGTCAAGCGCGACTCGAGCAGTGAGCCTGGGCAGTTCCGTTACCGCAAGCGCCGAAAATAGTGTGGTCATCGGCACGGATAGCTCGATCGCTACCAACGCGATCAATGCAACGGCGATCGGTTACTCCAATAGCGTGAGCGATCAGTCGAAGTACACCAGCGTACTCGGTATGAAAAACACTATCGATGGAAATGCCGTTCGCGTCCTTGGTAATAACAACGAGATCAATGCGGCCTATGCCGGCATTTCCGGCTCGAATAACACGGTATCCTCGGTTTCCTCACATGCCAATGTCGTAGGTAACAATGCTGCCGTCGACGGCCTCGAGGCTATTGTTGTGGGTAATTTCGGTGTTGCCAGCGCTGATCATACGATCGTGCTCGGTGCCGAGGGTGCTTCAACCGCCGCAGAAGCCATTGCGATTGGGCATGGCGCCAGCGCCAGCGAGGCGTCGAGCGTGGCGCTGGGAAGCAACTCGGTGACCGATGCAGCAGTGGCGACGTCGGGTATCACGCTCGCCGGTACGGACTACACCTTCGCCGGTAGCTCGCCAATCGCCACCGTGGGCATTGGCAGCGCTGGTCAAGAGCGCACCCTGACACATCTGGCCGCGGGCCGGGTCAGCGCCAGCAGCACCGATGCGATCAATGGTAGCCAGCTATACGCCACCAACCAGGCTGTGGAGGGCATCTCAAGTCGAGTGGATGACCTCGAGGGGCAGTACGCCAGCCTGAGCGACGATGCCCTGACCTATGACGCCGGCTCTGATAAAGGCAGCCTTACCCTCGGTGGAGAAAATGGCACCAGCATCACCAATCTGGCCGATGGCGACATCAGCAGTGGCAGCACTGATGCGGTAACCGGCGGACAGCTTTGGGACCTCAGTCAGCAGCTGAGCGGTGCTGGAGGTGGAGGCGGCCTTTATAGCAACATCAGTTCATCAGGGCCTGGCGCCCAGATCGATGCAGCAGATGGCATTGCCATGGGGGGCGGCGCGCGCGTTGAAGAGGGAGCTGAGGGCGGCATCGCCCTGGGCTCAGGTTCCGTCGCTGATCGAGGTGGAATGAACGGTGCCCGCGAGGCGTTCTCGGATGTCGCTGTTGGCTCTACCGCGGGAGCACTGTCGGTGGGTAGCGCGGGGGGTGAACGTCAGATCACCAACGTTGCAGGGGGCACCGAAGCCACCGACGCGGTCAATGTTCGCCAGCTTGAGTCCGTTCAGGCGGGCGCCGTCAACTACGACCGGCACGAGGATGGCAGCGTCGACTATGGCTCCGTGACCCTTGGCGATGCCGCTGCAGGCCCTACCACCGTTCACAACGTCGGACCTGGCGTCGCTGACACCGATGCAGCCAACGTCGGGCAGCTGAATGCCCTCAACCAGAACGTGCAGCGTCAGTTCAGTCGACTGGCGGACAAGATCGGTGACGTAGAGGACGAGGCGAATGCCGGCTCAGCTACCGCCATTGCCATGGCATCCGTTCCTCAGGCGTACCTGCCGGGGAGGAGCATGATCGCAGTCGGTGGAGGCAACTACTCAGGCGAATCCGCAGCGGCGGTAGGCGTTTCGCACCTGACTGAGAACGGCAAGTGGGCCTTCAAGCTCAACGGCTCCGGCGACTCTCAAGGGAATATGGGTGTCGGTGTCGGCGCAGGCTTCCACTGGTAACACGAACGGGTAGAACGCCTTTCTCGTACTAGGAAAAGCGAGATGGTGGTGGCGGGACTAGCCGACGATGCACTGTCCAAGCCGGCAATGCTCCAGGTCGACAACGTCCCTGCCACTCACCATCCGCTTTCTTCTCTTGTGATGAGATTCCTTATCGTAAATCGTACGATAGCTAGACAGTGCTCTATGCCAAGCCATAGACGCCATCGCAGTTGGCAATATCGCTCTACGCCTGTGCATTCAGGTACGCGAATGCCTCACCTATCATCTGACCTTTCCCCCTGGCATGTACGCCATGGATCACTCATGTTTGCTCCATGTCGTTAAGGCATTTGTGGTTGGCACACTCTTACGCAGCAACACGTACCCAAGTAACGTGGTGCTTGTACGCTGCCCTTCGTGGCTCAATCCTCCGGGGCTCTGGCGTAGCCTGGTGGCCACCATCGGCGAACTCTCCGCGGGCGTCGCAGCGCTTGGCCGCTTTCGTATTTTCTGCTGGCTTCGTTCTTCTCTCGGTGTTCGCCGTCAATATTAGGACACACTATGAGAATGCTACTATTTGCCTGGCCTGATGAGCCCATCCGCCCCCTTGACCCGCGTTGCCTTCCTCGAGCGCTTCTCCGAAAGACTGCGGGACAAGAGGCTATGTAGGCCCACATTACGAGGTAATGTGCATCATGCAAACTGATCACCTGTATCTCAACGACGCTTATCAAGTCGCATGCAGGGCCATCGTGTCTCATGTCTCAAAAGAAGGGCTACTGCTTGACCAAACGGTTTTCTACCCACAGGGGGGAGGCCAGGCAGGAGACAGCGGCTGGTTGACCCTGAAAGGTGGGTCCCGGTTACGGATTACAGAGTCGCGCAAGGCAGGTGAGGCATTTCCTGACAAGAATACCGTGCAGCATATCCCGGCTCTTGGTCAGACACCCCTGCTTCAGAGAATCAAGCCTGGTGACGAGGTGTGTGCCAACATCGACTGGCAGCGCCGCTACCGACACATGCGCCTACACACCGCCGCACATATGTTGTGTGCCGTGCTGCCGTATTCGGTCAACGGCTGCAGTATTACCGCTGACTATGCGCGCCTTGACTTCGTGACCAGCGACCCGCTGTCACGTGAACGCATTGAGACAGCCCTGGCGGCAATGGTCGAGGCGGCGCACCCGGTGACGGTCGAAACGATAAGCGACGAGGCACTGCAAGCCCATCCAGAGCTCGTGCGCACCATGAGCGTCTATCCGCCCATGGGCTGCGGGCAGGTGCGACTCGTGAACATCAAGGATACCGATCTACAGCCATGCGGGGGGACCCATGTCGCCAATACACGGGAGGTTGGCGCGGTGAGCGTGTCCAAGATAGAGAAGAAATCGGCGAGCACTCGCAGGGTGGTACTGGCACTGGAATGGCCGAAGGCAGAATGAGTCGCGCGCACAACGACGGATGCGCTCTCGGAACGGATCACCACGCCATACTCTGTCCTCTCCCCGTGTCGTTCCACTCTCCACGAAAAGCACAACACCCGCCTAGGCGGGTGTTGTGCTGATCGAACGGTGTACACGCAGTCTCAGGCCAACACGGTCTGGCCCGGCGACATCACTCCCACTCAATCGTCGCCGGCGGCTTGGACGACACGTCGTAGGTGACGCGGGAGACGCCGGACAGCTCGTTGATGATGCGGTTGGACACCTTCTCCAGCAGCTCGTAGGGCAGGTGCGCCCAACGAGCGGTCATGAAGTCGATGGTCTCGACAGCGCGCAGGGCGATGACCCACTCGTAGCGGCGCCCGTCGCCCACCACACCAACGGACTTCACTGGCAGGAAGACGGCGAAGGCCTGGCTAGTCTTGTGGTACCAGCCGGAGTTGTGCAGCTCTTCGATGAAGATGGCGTCGGCTTCGCGCAGGATATCGGCGTACTCCTTCTTCACCTCACCGAGGATACGCACCCCCAGGCCCGGCCCCGGGAAGGGGTGACGGTAGACCATGTCGTAGGGCAGGCCGAGCTCAAGTCCCAGCTTGCGCACTTCGTCCTTGAAAAGCTCGCGCAGCGGCTCGACCAGCTTGAGCTTCATGGTCTCCGGCAGGCCACCCACATTGTGGTGCGACTTGATCACGTGAGCCTTGCCGGTCTTGGCCGCGGCGGACTCGATCACGTCCGGGTAGATGGTGCCCTGGGCCAGGAAGTCCACGCCGTCGATCTTGGCAGCTTGTTCATCAAACACGTCGATGAAGGTGTTGCCAATGATCTTGCGCTTGGCCTCGGGGTCGGCCTCGCCCTCGAGCTTGCCGAGGAACAGGTCTTCGGCGTCGGCGCGGATGACGCGAACGCCCATGTGCTGAGCGAAGGTCTCCATGACCTGGTCACCTTCGTTCTTGCGCAGCAGGCCGTTGTCGACGAATACACAGGTCAGCTGGTCGCCGATGGCCTTGTGCAACAGGGCGGCCACCACCGAGGAATCGACGCCGCCAGACAGGCCCAGTAACACGTGACGGTCGCCTACCTGCTCGCGCACCCGGGCGATCTGGTCTTCGATGATCTTGGCCGGAGTCCAGTTGCGTTCAGCACCGCAGATGTCCAGCACGAAGTGCTCGAGGATACGCTGGCCCTGCTGGGTATGCGTCACCTCAGGGTGAAACTGCACGCCGTAGAAGCGCTTTTCTTCCCAGGACATGGCAGCGATCGGACAGCTAGGGGTGGAGGCCGTCACGGTGAACGCTTCAGGCGCCTGGGCAACCTTGTCGCCGTGGCTCATCCACACATCCAGGAGGCCGCGACCGGTCTCGGGATCAACGTGGTCCTTGATGTCCTTGAACAGCGCCGTCTCGGCATCCAGGCGAATCTGGGCATAGCCGAATTCGCGCTTGTTGGAACCTTCGACCTTGCCGCCCAGCTGCTCGGCCATGGTCTGCATGCCATAGCAGATGCCAAACACCGGCAGGCCCATCTCGAACACGCAGGCAGGCGCCCGCGGCGAATCCAGCTCGGTCACCGACTCCGGCCCACCGGCCAGGATGATGCCATTGGGGCGATACTCGCGGATTTCTTCTTCGGTGATGTCGAAGGCGCGAATCTCGGAATAGACGCCAATCTCGCGAACCCGACGGGCAATCAGCTGGGTGTACTGGGAGCCGAAGTCGAGGATCAGGATCTTGTGGGCGTGGATATCGGTCATGGGAATTACCTTGCAGGCGGTGGCCAAAAGGCCTGGCGATCAAAGGGCAATAAAGTGAAAAGCTGGAAGCGCCAGGGCGCTTCCAGCTTCAGGGCGACGGTGGACGCCTCACCCTACGCGATAGTTCGGGGCTTCCTTGGTGATCTGCACGTCATGCACGTGGGACTCGTTGAAGCCGGCACCCGTGATCTTGACGAACTCAGGCTTGGTGCGCATCTCGTCGATGCTGGCGCAACCGGTATAGCCCATGGACGCTCGCAGGCCACCCATCAGCTGGTGCACGATGGCGCTCATCACCCCCTTGTAGGGGACACGGCCTTCAATGCCTTCCGGTACCAGCTTCTCGACACCGTCATCCTTGTCCTGGAAGTAGCGGTCGCTGGAACCCTGGGTCTGGGACATGGCGCCCATGGAGCCCATGCCACGATAGGCCTTGTAGGTACGTCCCTGGAACAGTTCCACCTCGCCCGGGGCTTCCTCGGTACCCGCCAGCAGACCACCCACCATGATGCAGCTGGCACCGGCTGCCACCGCCTTGGCGATGTCTCCAGAGAAGCGCACACCGCCGTCGGCGATCAGCGGAATGTCATAGGGCTTGACCGCCTCGGCCACGTTGGACACGGCCGTGATCTGGGGCACGCCCACACCGGCCACGATCCGGGTGGTACAGATGGAACCGGGACCGATGCCCACCTTGACCGCGTCGGCGCCCGCCTCGGCCAGTGCCTTGGCGGCGGCGGCCGTGGCAATGTTGCCACCGATCACCTGGATCTGGGGGAAGTGCTCCTTGACCCAGCGCACGCGCTCGATGACGCCACGGGAGTGGCCATGGGCGGTATCGACCACGATGGCATCGACGCCAGCTTCTGCCAGAGCCTTGACCCGGTCAGGGGTCTCGGGACCAGTGCCCACGGCGGCGCCAACCAGCAGACGCCCATCGGCATCCTTGGCGGCATTGGGGAAGGTGCGCGCCTTCTCGATGTCCTGGAAGGTCACCAGGCCGCGCAGGCGGAACTCAGCGTCCACCACCAGCATCTTCTCGACGCGGTGTTCCTGCATCTTGCCCTTGATGACGTCCAGCGGGGTGCCTTCCGGTACCGTCACCAGACGCTCGCGCGGGGTCATGATGTCCGACACGCTGTCGCCATGGTTGGGCTGGAAGCGCATGTCACGCTCGGTGACCAGGCCGACCAGGGTCTCGCCTTCCACCACAGGGAAACCAGAGAACCCGTGTTCCTTGGCCATGGACAGCAGATCCTGCAGCTTGGCCTTGGGACCTACGGTCACCGGATCCTTGACGATGACGCTCTCGTGCTTCTTGACCTTGCGCACTTCCAGCGCCTGCTGGGCAATGCTCATGCTCTTGTGGATGATGCCAATGCCACCTTCCTGAGCCATGGCAATCGCCAGACGGGCTTCGGTCACAGTGTCCATGGCAGCAGAGGCGAGGGGGATATTCAGGAAGAGGTCGCGAGTCAGGCGGGTCCGGAGGCTGACGTCCTTGGGCAGAACATCGGAGTAGCCGGGAACGAGCAATACGTCGTCAAACGTAAGTGCTTCTTGGGCCATACGTAGCATAATCGGCAACACCCACAGAGGCTTGGAGGGAGGGAAGAAGTTAATCGCGCATTATAACGTTTCGCCCCACCATCGGGCAATGTGCCCACTCGATACTGCCATGGCCCGGCCCTGTCCTGCGCCCTCTTGCACCGTCCTCAAGCCCGCCTGTGACGGGCGCTGCCTGCCCTCGATGAAGTCCCGCTATCGACGCGACAGCCCAGCTTCATCTGCGCCCACTGCTTATCTGTATCGAGAGTCTCCCTGTGTCGAGAGTGACCCCGTGTCGATCGATGCTTTCGCATCCGCTGTCTCACCCTTTATCTCCGACGGTGCCTCTATCTCCGACGGTGCCTCGATGTCGGCCTTGCCTGCGCTATCGCCAAAGCGTGCTTCCCAGCGATCGATAAACTCCTGGCGCCGCACCGGATCAACAAACGCCAGCAAGGACGCCTTGGGCAGAATCGGATACAGCCTCTCCCCGACCTGAGAGCGCAGCCGTGCTGCCGTATAGGGCCCGGTCACGTCGGGGCGAATGCTGAACAGTGGGGTCTGCCCCGCCAGCACATGCTGGCCGGCTCGACTCAACAGAAACTTGACGAAGGTGGCGGCCGCCTGCGGATGGCGGGCGTGACGATGAACGAACGCCAGACGCATCAGCACCAGGGAGTAATCCATGGGCACCTGCACGATGACCTCAGGATGCTCCTGGGCGTAGACCATGGCGTAGGACCCCAACAGGTTGTAGCCCAGCCAATAACGCCCGTCGCTCAGCCCCCGCAACATGTCTCGCGTGCTAGCTTCCAGCTGGGTGTCGACCGCCCCCATCGCCGCCACCAGATCCCAGAAGCGCGAGGAATAGCGTGCATCCTGCTGTGCCAGGGTATAGCCCACACCGCTGTCCAGCGGTGAGTAGGTCGTCACCCGGCCGGACAACCGCTCTGCCTCGGTTGCCAGCAGGCGGTGCAGGTCACCATGACTCTGGGGTGGCAGCATGTGTCGGGACAGGTCGAGTCGATAGGCCATCACCACCGGCTCGAAGGTAAAGGCGAACACCTCATCGCGCCAGCGCGCCCAGGCTGGCCAGCTGTCGACTTCGGCCCCCTGCAGACGCTGAGCCAGCCCCTGGTTGGCGCGGTCCATCTGCCAGGGCATCGCAGAGCTGATCACCACGTCAGGGGGCTCTGCTCTCCACTCCGCTCTCCACTCCGCGCCCCCTGGCTGAGACTCCTCGCTAGGATCGGCCGACGCGGAGCCTGCCACCACACTGCGATCCACCTCAAGCGTCGACCGGTCGATAAAGCTCAACGGAATCTCCGGATACGCGTCGCGGAAGGCCTCAAGCAGAGGCTCGACCACATCCAGATCAAGAGCGGCCGAGATCACCAGTGGATCCTCCACCGTCGGCACGCTGTCCTGTGAATCACCACAGCCCGCCAGCGACACTGCCACCAGCGACAGCGCCATCACCCACAGCAGCATGCTTCGCCAAGGCTTCATGCCTGCCCCCCTACTGGCACGTCGCTCTTCTCTTCTGACGCCGCTGTCAGCGGAGCCTGTTGCATCTCGTCGTCGGCCAGCGGCAGCGACAGTGTCACCCTCAACCCCTGGGGCTGGCAGTGCGCGAAGGACAGCGTTGCCCCCATTCGGCGGGCCGTGGTCTCGACGATGGCGAGTCCCAGACCTGAACCAGCGGTGTCCTGGCGCCCCGCCCGCTGGAACGGCTGGCCGAGGGTAGCCAGCGCCATGTCGCTGACGCCCGGGCCATTGTCCACCACTGACACCTGAACACGCCGAGATGCCAAGTCCCTGGACGAGGTCTCTCGTTCCATCATCACCGTTATCGCGCTCCCTGCCGGGGTATAGCGCAGCGCATTGTCGATCAGATTGCCCAGCGCTTCTCGCAGCGCCCAACCCTCGACGCGCACCAGCACAGGCCCGGCGGGCACCTCGCCCAGCCCCAGGTCGTGATCCCGGGCCTGGTCTCGCCCCGCCCAGTCCAGCGCAACATCGCGCACCAGCGCGGTCAGCTCCAGCGCCGGGCATCCCTGATCCTGGTCAAGGTGCCTAAGGCGCGCCAACGACAGCAACTGTCCCGCCAGGCGACTGGTATCGTCGACCCGCTGGTGCACCCGTACCAGCGCATCGCGCCAGTGCTCTGGGGAATGACTGCGAAGCCCGAGTTCACAGGTGGTCTTCAACCCGGCCAATGGGGTCTTCAACTGGTGGCTGGCATCGGCGGTAAAACGCAGCAGATCTTCCCGTCCCTGGCGCTGACGGGCAAACAGGTGATCCAGGGCCTGGACCAATTCGTGCAGCTCCTGGGGCACCTTGGCCGACAATGGCCGAAAGTCATCGGCACTACGCGACCTGAGCTGTCGTCGCAATCGTCGCAGCGGCAGCAGCACTGCGCGCACGGTTAGCCCCATCAGCGCGCTGGTCATCAGCACCATGGCCACAAACCGCGACAGGGAGCCGCGGAACAGCGCCCAGGCGAGCGCCTTGCGGCCTTCCAGGGTGTGACCGACCCAGACCTGTACCGGCAGCTGACTGACCCAACCCGCCGAGGCCACCCGCTGCCCATGGACCCGCAGATCACCCCGGGAGGTCATCAAGTCGCGGGACAGGCCACCGGCATCCAGCCTGTCCTGCCAGGCGGAGGGGATCACCACCGGCCAGTTGCGCGACAATACGCCGCCGTCCTCGTCGAGCACTGCATAGAACACGCGATCCTGACTGTCGGTGGAGAGTATCTGCAGCGCCGCTTCGGGCACCACCACATGGGGCACCCCCTCTCGCCAGCGAACCGCTTCCGCAATCGTCAGTGCAGCCGCCTGCAATTGGGCATCGAAGGCGCGATTCGCCGCGCGCTGGCTGCTGATCCAGGCCTCCGCCATCAACGCCAGGCCCAACAGCAACACGGTGACCGACAACCACCCGAGCAACTGCCGTTTCAGCGAGCTCCCGAGGGTGATCACAGCATCGCTCCATGGCTAGACTGTCGAGACGACATCACGCGTCATCTTCCAGACGATATCCCAGCCCCCGAAACGTGCGAATCCGCAGTCCAGAGTCCTTGAGCCGCTTGCGCAGACGGCTGACATAGACCTCAAGGGCATTGGAGCCGACCTCACCAAAACCAAACAGACGCCCTTCCAGGGTTTCCCGCGGGGCAATGGCCCCGGCATGCAGCAGCAGGCTCTCGACCAACAGCAATTCGCGATGAGGCAGGGCCATGGGCTCACCGAACAGGCTGGCGGCACCGCTGGCCGGGTCGAAGGTCAGTGGGCCAAGGCTCAGGCGGTTATCGGCACGTTGCTGGCTGCGCCGCAGCAAGGCGCGCACGCGCGCTTCCAGCTCGGCCAATTGAAAGGGCTTGGCCAGGTAGTCGTCGGCCCCCAGGTCGAGTCCCCTGACTCGGTCATCGAGAGCATCCCTGGCCGTCAGCAGGATGACCGGCGTGCGATCGCCGCCATCACGCATCTCGGCCAGCAGCGACAGGCCATCACCGTCAGGCAGCCCGATATCGAGCAGCACCAGGTCGACGCCACCCTGGCGTAACGCTGAGCGCGCGGCGGCACGGGTCGACAGCACCTCGACAGTGTTGCCAAGCGGTGTCAGGGCCTCCACCAAGGAGCGGCTGATGAGGGCATCATCTTCAACGACGAGAAGGCGCATGAGACTAATGTCTTATCCGTAAATCAGGTGGATGACAGGTTGATGAAAGCTAGAAGGCCTAGCATCCGCTGGGCTGACGATACGCGCCGTATGCTTCGCTCCGGTTGGCCAGTGCTGCACGCCACTATCTTGCGCTAGCTTGCGCCAGCGCCGTGCCAGGCGCCGTCGGCAACACCAATCACTTTCGTCGACTCATAATAATATCTGATCAGGAGTACGCATGAAGACTACCATAGCCCTTCCCGCAGGCCTTGCTGCACTGCTGCTGGGTGCCAGCCTGACGACCGGCACGGCCCAGGCTTCCGACGACGCCGAGTGCATCGCTCCGGCCAAGCCCGGCGGCGGCTACGATCTGACCTGCCGTCTGGCCGCCAATGGCCTGCTCGAGACGGGGCTGATCGAAGACCCGATGCTGGTGACCTACATGCCCGGCGGCATCGGCGCGGTAGCCTACAACCACGTCAACGGCGTGCGTACCGATGACCCCAACCTGATCGTTGCTGCCAGCACAGGCGCCGCCGTCAACCTGGCGCTGGGCAAGTTTGGCCAGTATGACGCCAGCGAAGTGCGCTGGGTCGGCGCGCTCGGCGTCGACTACGGTGCCATCGTGGTCAAGGCCGATGCTCCCTGGCAGAACCTGGAAGAGCTGATGACCGCGCTGCAGGAAGATCCGACCCAGGTCGCCTTCGGTGCCGGCGGCAGTGTCGGCAGCCAGGACTGGATGAAGGCAGCCCTCACCGCCAAGTCCGCAGACGTCGACCCCAGAAGCCTTCGCTACGTGGCCTTCGAAGGCGGCGGCGAAGCCCTGGCGGCTCTGCTTGGCAATCACATCCAGGTCTTCACCGGTGACCTCTCCGAGCTCAAGTCGCAGCTGGAAAGCGGTGATATCCGAGTCCTGGCCGCATTGGCCGAAGAGCGCGTCGAGGGCCCCTACGCCGACATCCCCACCGCCGCGGAACAGGGCTATGACGTCGAGTGGCCGATCTGGCGCGGCTACTACATGGGCCCCGAGGTCAGCGATGAGGCTTACCAGGCCTGGGTCGAGAAGTTCGAACAGCTGGCCGAGAACGACACCTTCGCCGAGCTGCGGGAAGCTCGTGGCCTGTTCCCCATGGCGCTGTTCGGAGATGACTTCGACGGCTACGTGAAGGATCAGGTTGCGGAGTTCAAGCAGCTGGCCGCTGATGTGGGTCTGACACAATGAGTCTTGCCGCCGACCGCTGTCTGGGGATTGCCCTGATGGGGTTGGCGGCGTTTACCGCCGTCAACGCCCTGTCCCTCGAGGTGCCGTTCAGCTACGACCCCGTCGGCCCCAAGGCCTTTCCTCTGGGGCTCTCGATCCTGCTGGGCCTGCTGTCTGTGGTGCTGGTGATTCGTCCCGGCGAGAACGGCCACTGGCCGGACAAGCGCCTGGCGCTGCGCCTGATCGGCGTCCTGGCCCTGCTGCTGGTCTACGCCTTGCTGTTCCCGCGCCTTGGTTTTGCCATCAGCTCGATGCTGGTGATCGCCGCCCTCGCCCGGCTGTTCGAGGCAAGCTGGCCCAAGGCCATTGCCACCGGTGTGCTGATGGCCTTCGGCGGCCAGTGGCTGTTCACCCATGGCCTTGGCATCACCCTGCCCGGCCTGCCCTGGTAAGCCAGGCCACCGACGCGACCGCTTTCTGCTCAAGGTATCCCCATGTTCGACTTCCTTATCGAAGGCTTCGGCGTTGCCCTGACGCCACTCAACCTTGGCCTGGCCTTTCTTGGCGCCCTGCTGGGCACCCTGTTCGGGGCTTTGCCGGGGATCGGACCGATCAACGGTATCGCCATCCTGATGCCGCTGGCCTACACCCTGGGCCTGCCGGCCGAGTCCGCACTGATTCTGCTGGCGGGTATCTACACCGGCGCCGAATATGGCGGCCGGATGTCCAGCATTCTGCTCAACGTGCCGGGCGATGCCGGCGCCGTCATGACCACCCTGGACGGCCACCCGCTGGCCAAGAAAGGCCTAGCCGGCCCGGCTCTCGGCCTGTCTGCCGTGGCTTCCTTCATCGGCGCCACCATCGCCATCATCGGCCTGACCCTGTTTGCCCCGCTACTGGCCCGGGTAGCGGTGATGTTCGGTCCCGCTGAATTCTTCGCCCTGATGGTGTTCGCCTTCTCTTCCATGTCCGTCATGATGGGCAAGGATCCGATCAAGACCGCCATCGGCGCCGTGCTGGGCGTACTGATCGGCACCGTTGGCGTCGACTCCGGTACCGGCGTCATGCGCTACACCTTCGGCATGCCGGAGCTCTACGATGGCATCGACTTTGTGGTGATGATCATCGGCCTGTTCGCCATCAGCGAAATTCTGCTGATGCTGGAACACGCCCATCGCAAGGACGTGGACAACGAGCTGCCACCGCTGGGACGCGTGTTCGTCAGCCTCAAGGAAGTGCTGGCCTGCAAGGGCACCATGCTGCGCTCAGGGGTGCTGGGTTTCATCATCGGGGTGTTGCCAGGTACCGGTGCCTCGGTCGCTGGTGCCGTCTCCTACACCACCGAAAAGCGCCTGGTCGACAAGGACAACACCTTTGGCACCGGTGACATGCGCGGCCTGGCCGCCCCCGAGGCCGCCAACAACGCCTCTGCCGCCGGTTCGTTCGTGCCCATGCTGACCCTTGGCATTCCCGGCTCCGGCACCACCGCCGTGTTGCTCGGCGCCCTGATGCTCTACAACATCACGCCGGGCCCGATGATGTTCTCGCAGAACCCGGAAGTGGCCGGTGGTCTGATTGCGTCACTGTATATTGGCAACCTGGTGCTGCTGGCTCTCAACCTGCCCCTGGCCGGGGTGTTCGCCAAGGTGCTGACGATCCCCCGTTGGGTACTGGTGCCCGCCATCGCCGTGCTATCCTTCGTCGGGGTCTATCAGCTGCATTCCGACCTGACCGCCATCTACCTGATGCTGATCATCGGCGTGTTCGGCTACCTGCTGCGCAAGCTGGGCTTCTCGCTGGCCCCGGTCATTCTCGGCTATGTGCTGGGCGGCTTGATGGAAGAGAACCTGCGCCGTGCTCTGGCGATCAGCGGAGGCGATACCTCCATCCTGTGGCAGTCCGGCATCTCGCTGGGACTGTGGATCGCCGCCATCGCGCTGCTGGTGCTGCCGTGGCTGGTGCCGATGTTGCTGAAACGGCGTCCGTCAGCACAGTCTTGACGCTATCCCTGCGCGGCGCCTGATGGCGCCGCGCGCCGTTTATCCACGACCCACATCGACGGCCATCTGAACCGATCGACCACTATCCCCGATATCGTTACTTACCCACGACCCACTGCCGGTCGCCCTGCCAGGAGACGCCATGCCCGCCATTCCCTCTTCTCTTCCCTCCGGCGCCTGGCGATTCCTTCCCACCCTGGCCCTGGGCTCGGTGGGCGGCTACCTGGCCTACCTCATCGATCTGCCGCTCCCGTGGCTGCTGGGGGCGCTGATCACCACCACCCTGATCAGCCTGACCGGCATCAAGCTGGGTTCCCCCGGGCGCCTGCGCAAGGGGGTTCTGGTGGTGATCGGCGTCATGCTGGGTTCGGCCTTCACCCCGGAGCTTTCAGGCGATCTCTCGGACTGGCTGGCCAGTGCCGCCATCATGCTCGCTGCCACGGCAGTGATGATGGTGGTCGCGGTCGCCTTCAGCTACAAGGTGGCGGGGCACTCGCTGGACACGGCCTTGTATGCTGGAGCCCCTGGTGGACTGTCGGCGCTGCTGATGATGGCCCATGAGTCCGGCGCGGATCTCAAGGCAGTGGGCATCACCCACGCCGTGCGCATCCTGGTGCTGCTGCTGGCGATTCCTCCTATCCTCACCATCATGGGCCATGTGGATCTGGCCGGCGCCAGCAACGGGCCCACCCGCTGGAGTGAACTACCCACCCTGAGCGGAACCGCGTGGCTGGTGGCAGCGGCGGCTCTGGGCGCACTGGTAGGCAAGGTCCTGCGCCTGCCCAACGCCCTGCTGTTCGGCCCCGCCCTGGTGTCGTCGATACTGCACTTCTCAGGCATGACCCACGCGGTGCTTCCGCCTGCGTTGATCGCCCTGGCCCAGGTCGTCATCGGCACCTCGGTCGGCGTGCGCTTCGTCGGGGTCGCGCTGTCGGAGATGGCCAGGCATCTGGGGCTGGCCGTGGTGCAGGCGCTGATTCTGGTGATTCTGGCGGTCATCGCCGCCTGGGTCGGCCAGGCCCTGACCGGCATGTCCGTCGCCGCGGCCCTGCTGGCCTACATGCCGGGTGGCGCGCCAGAGCTGAGCCTGGTGGCACTATCGCTCAACATCGAGCCGGCGTTCGTCACCTCCCACCATCTATTGCGCATCACCGTGCTGCTGATCGCCCTGCCGCCGCTGGTGACATGGGCCCACCGGCGACTCAAGCGCTAGGCTTTGTCCCTCGCCGCCTGCGACTCATGCATTGGCGCTGAGAAAGTCCATCAAGCGCGGGAACACGTCTCGGTCGACCCGCGCCCCCATGAACACGTCCTGGTGGCCATAGCCCTCGACAACTTCCAGGCGGTGGCGACCAGGCGCCGCCTTCTCCAGTGCGCGGTGGCAGTGCAGATTGCTGTCGCTGAAGACTCGGTTATCGCGGCCGGTAAGCAGCAGGCATGGCGTCTCGATGCGCTCTGCGGCGACCAGGTAGTCATCGGGCAAGACGTCATACTCGGGCGCCTTGCGCATTCTCACGGTGCGATGCCCTCGGCGCAGCATCTTCATGACGTGACGGTGATAGTTGAGCCCTACCGGGCCATACAGGTCTCCACCTCGCCGGTGGGTGCGCTCGTCCAGGTTGTGATGGTGATATAGCGCCGGCCAGCCGGTGCCCCACATCAGCGACAGCATATGGCAGGCAGGCACGTCGCACTCCCGGTGAAACAGCGAGACGCCCTTCGACAGCAGCTTGCCCAGGGTCAGGCGAGGGTCGTCGCTCCAGCGCGGGCTGACATAAGGCTGCTGCAGGATGCGCTCAACGATAAAGGGAAACACGTGGCCCTTGACCATCGACCAGCGTGGCACGTGGGGCGTCAACGCCACACTGTTGAGCACGCAGGAGCGAATCCCCCGGATGGTGCCACCAAACAGAGCCATGGCGACACTCATCGACCCCAGGCAATGAGCAATGACATGCAGCTGCAGCTCATCCCCGGCGGGATCGCCGGTCAGGCGACGAATCGCCGCCACCGCTGCCGGTATGTCATACACCGCGCAGTCATCCAGAGAATAGCGGCTGGGCTGCAAGTTGTAGGGGTGGCGGTTGCTCATGCGGAAATCCAGCGTCCACACCTCGTCGACCCCTTCGTCCAGCAGAAAGCTTACCAGGTTGCGGTGTTCGGGCTGGATGAACATGTCGCTTGATGTCGTCAGCCCATGCACGATCATGACCGCCCGGCGCCCTTTGGCGCAGGAACTGGAACCGCGACTACGGACAAAACGCAGCAACGACAGCCCCAGACCGTCACCGGTGCAGAAGCCATGCTGGCTGATCTCGGCATCGGTCACGCCTTCCAGGGTGTGCAGTGCGATTTCCCGGACCATGGGGTCACCTCTCTATCATCGACCCTGCCGCCACCGAAGAGCCTCATCCTGCCCAGGCAGCAATGTCTTCTCAGGCCAACATCCGCGCCATGGCACGTTCGGCCAGGGCAGCGATGGTGCGTGATGGGTTCAGCCCCAGCGCGCGCGGCACGACGGCACCGTCGAGCACGTACAGCCGCGGATATCCGAATACCTCGCCGGCGTGGTCGACCACCCCGTCCCAACGGTTCTCGCCCATGGGGCAGCCTCCCAGGGGATGAGGCGTCACCAGGTAATCCAACAGGCGCCAGCTGGGTGGCTCGATGGCGACGCCTCCGGTGAGCTCACTCAACTGCTTGTGTCGATCGCACAGGGCCTGAACCACCGAGCGTGACGCATCCACGCGGTAATCCAGCGACAGCGCGGGCTCTCGCTCCAGCCAACGGCGCGAGAGCCGCAGCACGCCATCGGCAACATCCACGCCCTGGCCGAACCACGGCATCAGGCAACGATCCGGGTCGTTGTGCTTGAGCGCTTCCGCCAACACCGCACGCCAGCCGCTTCGCAGCATGCCGGCGACAGAGGAATGGGCCAGCAGCCGCGACAGCGCATGGCCTATAAGGTCCGGGTAGCCGCCGTCCTCGACAAGGTAGCGCCGGCCCTGGTCGATACCGTCCAGAAAGTCGATGGCCGCACTGATGGTCGGGCCGCGACAGGGATCGATACGCCGATTCGGATACATCGCGGGCGTCAGGAAGTCGCCGTTGGCGCACCAGCGATGGCCCAACAGGGGCGACAGTTCCGGCAAGGTGCGGTACTGGTCGCGGGCCCGCAGCAAAAGCTCGGTGGAACCCAGCGAGCCCGCCGCCAGGATCACCCGTTCGGCCCGCTCGTGGCGGATGGTTGGTGCGCCCTCGAGATGCTGAAAGGTGACCCGGTAGCCATCGCCCTCTGGCACCAGCGAGCGGACCAGGCTCAGCGGGCGAATATCGCAGCCAAGTTGCTCTGCCCTGGCCAGATAGTTGAGGTCCAGGGTATTGCGCGCTCCCACGGGACAGCCGATATCGCAGTAACCGCAGTGGATGCAGGTCCCCTGGGACTTGCCGTAGGCATTGAGGCTCTGCCGACTGTGCCGACGATGATGCGGCTCTTCCAGCCGGTAATGCCAGTCCGGGTCAAAGCGCACCGCCAAGGGCAGCGAGCGGAAGCGTTCAGGGTGCCCGCTGGCCTCCGCCGCCTGCTTCAGCAGCTTGTGGCGCTCGCTGACCTGAGCCGAGGGCACTTCACAGACCTCCAGCATTTGCCCGACGCGCTGCTGGTAGGGCGCAAGGTCACTGTAGCTGATCGCCTCAGGCCAGCCGCTGTCGAAGGCAAACGGCTGAGCAGGCACCGAGACATTGGCGTAGACCAGAGAGCCACCGCCGACCCCCGCTCCCTGAGCCACCGCCATGCGCGGAAAAAAGCGCAGGTCGAGCCAGCCATGGCGACCCCGCGGTTCTTCAACGTCGAAGCACCAGTCATCGTCAGGCCCCCGCGGGAAGTCCTCGCGCTCCCAACGCCGTCCTCGTTCCAGCACCAGCACCCGCTGGCCAGCCTCGGCCAGACGACAGGCCGCCACTGCGCCACCAAATCCGGAGCCCACCACAATCGCGTCGTAGCTCATGCGTCGGACTCCCGGCGGATCACCCAGGGGGCATACAGGTGCCACAGTTCACCGAAGAAGAAGCGACCAAAGTCCGCGACCGTCGCCAGGCCCCCCCGACCGCTGGGCGTCAATGTCCCGAGCATGGCCATCAGCTCCGCTACCCCCAGGTGGAGTACCCCCGCCCCTATGATGTCGGCGGTGTCGCTGACACCTTCATGCAAGGTGGTATACAGCGTCGTGGTGTCTCTCCACAGATCGGGCCCAGGATCATCGTGTACGCGCTTGACGCCATGCAGAAAGAGTCGCCTGTGGCCGTATTCCAGCAACGCATCGTAGACCATCTGACGCCCGGCTCCGGGCCCCTGGGAAAACAGCTGAAAATCGCCTTCCAGAATGACCAGTCCCAGCCCCAGGGGGGCAAAGTCGACCACGCCACCCAGCTTGCCATGGTGATGCTCGTCGGCCAGAAAGGCATTCATGTCGTCGATCTGGATCTTGGCGTGCAGCGCAAGCTCGGTGCCTTCGCGATGTCCCAACCGCTCACCGCGCTCGGGCATCTGGCTATCCAGCGAGAAGTGGCCGGACATGGTCTCCTCGAAGGTCAAGCCTGGCGCCATGGTGATTCTGTTCACACGCACCTCCCTGCCACGATGGTTGCTCCCCTGGCTCGCCTCAACTGCCAACGGTCATCGGCTACCAGGGACTCAGCTCGAGGTCGTTATAGGCCACGGTCTGGCCATTCGGTCCCGCTACCTTTACCTCGTGACCGTCCCTGTCCAGCACCCTCACCCTCAGCCGATGGCGCTGGCGATCCACCTCGAGGCGGCAGAAGTTCTCCTGCTGATAGAAGCCGTATGCCCGGTAGTGCAGGGTCATGGCACCGTCGAACAGCGGGAAGCCATCGCGCTGTCCCGCCACCCGAGAGTCGTGCACGAAGCCGTTGGGGTCTCCATCGGCCCAGAAGAACGGCCAGTACAGGGCCGAGGAGGTAATGTCGTAGAGCCGCTGACCGCCGCCGCCTCCCTCTTCTTCAACATGCATCTCAGCAATATTGGCGCAATGAACGTCGCCGCTGAGAAAGATCACGTTGTCGATACCGGCGGTGACGATGTGCTCGATCAAGGCCTTGCGGGTCGTTGGAAAACCGGACCAGCTGTCGCTGTCGGCTCGGCGTGACAGGTTGGTGCGCGCCAGGTCCACCGCCGCCTGGTCGTCGTGGCCATCTAGGCTGGGGTCCAGTCGCTCGTCCAACGGGCTGGGGGCAAACACCGTGGAGGTCACGATGAACTTGGGGACCGCTCCCCACCGCGCCTGCTGGTCGCTCAGCCATTGCAGCAACAGATCCAGCTGAGAGGGGTGCAGGGGGTCGATACTGGGCCGCCCCAGCAGGTGATTGTCCATCACCCGCCCCTCGCGCCCGTAGGTGCGATGGGTGCGGGTATCGCAGACGAAGAAGGGATAACCGCCGCAGTCGAAGTGATAGTGCAGATGGCGACCGAAGCTGCGTGGCCCGTGGGACCACTGGTAGCTCATGTAAGCACCGATGGCGACGTTGAACAGCTCGCGCTTGGCGCTCAGCCGATCGCGATGCCAGTTGTCCTCGATCTCGTGGTCGTCGAGGATCATGTACACCGGGGCCTGGCGCAGGAAACGCCGCGCCAGCGGCGAGCCAAAGGCCGTGCGATAGCGCTCCTGGAACTCCGCGAAGGTATCGGCCCGACCGATCGGCAGGTAGCGACTGTACTGGTCGGCGTAGATCTGGTCACCGACCAGCAGGCTGAAGCGCGCTGCCGCTCGGCTGCCTCGAGGGCGCAGGTGCTGCTGCATGGGACCGAAGATGCGGTCCGACTCCTTGGTCTTCCATAGCGTGCCAGGATAGCGACAGGACCCCAACAGAAAGGCCAGACGGGCTGACGGCTGCGCCGGAAAGGTCGTGAACTCCGCCTCGCAGTGAGCGCCCTCCAGGCTGGCCAGCAGTTTGGACATGCCACCGATATCCGGCAGCCGCGCCACGATCTCGCTATCGCTGAGACTCTCGACGTCTGGGGTGGTGTCATCCAGGGTCAGGGTGGCGACACGCACCCGGTAGCGGGTGTCCGGCGCCAGGGGCACCACGCCATCTGGCTGCCCCAACGGAGCGACACCGTCCTTTGCGCCAAGGCCCTGCTCGGCACCCAGCTCGAAGGTGCCGGTGCGGTCAAATTCACGATGCAGGCGGAAGTAGAAAGCATGCGCCCGGGGTGGGCTGCCTGCCAGCCGACACGGCATCCCGTTGTCTTCCACCACGGCTACCAGCCCCACGGTTCTCAGCGAGGCGCTAAGATCGACTCCGTCATCGCTGGGGGCGATGCCACGCACCCACAGCCGGCAACTATGGGCGGTGGTATGTCCGACGATAGGCCCGATATCGGGCGAGCGCAGTCCCGACATGGGGCCTCCTGCGTCACGATGTCTCGTCCCTGTGTGTCCAGTCCCTGTGTCCGCGTCACGATGTGTCCAGCTCACTGTATCTAGGTCAGTGTGTCTGCATCACGACGTCGCCTGCGCGGTGCGGCTCGCTACGGCTCCCACCTCCGCCATCGCTCAACGTTGTGCAAACGCTGCTATCACACACTGAGAGTAAAGATAGTTCGCCTTTGGTGAAGCGGCGACCTGGCCTCTGCTACCCTGTGGCTTCACTGCTGCCATGCCTGTTCCGACTGCCTGTCTTCTGGTGGAGTCGTTGTGACTGGCCTGGTTCACGCCCCACCCTTCAGGAATTGCCGTCATGTTGGATCCTTCGGACGACCCCCAGCACGTGCTATCGGTCAGCGATCTCAACCTGCGCGCGCGGCAGGCACTGGAAGCGGATCTTGGCGAACAGTGGATCGAAGGCGAGCTGTCTGGGGTCTCCAGGCCGGCCTCGGGCCATCTTTACTTCACCCTCAAGGACGAGCGCGCCCAGGTAAAAGCCGTGCTGTTCCGCACTCGGGCGCGATTCGTCTCTACGCCCATGCGCGACGGTGACCTGGTTCGAGTACGCGCCAGGGTGTCGTTGTTCGAGCCAAGAGGGGACTATCAGCTAATCGTGGAGGCGGTCCAGGCCGCGGGCGCTGGGGCGCTTCTGGCGGCACTCGAGGCGCTCAAGACCCGCCTGGCCAACGAGGGCGTCTTCACCAACGCACGCCCCCTCGCCTACCCTCCCCGCCATGTGCTGGTGCTGTCGTCGGCCACGGGAGCCGCCCTGCGCGACGTGCTGGCGGTGCTGAGCAAACGCTGGCCGCTGACCACGGTGACGTTGATTGCCGTGCCGGTGCAAGGCGCCGAGGCGGCACCGGCGATCATTGCCGCCCTTGGCCTGCTCAATCGCCAGCCAGCACTCGATCCCGCACAAGACGTGGTACTGATCACCCGTGGTGGCGGCAGCCTGGAGGACCTGTGGGCCTTCAATGACGAACATCTGGCCAGAGCCATTCATCATTCCCGTCTGCCGGTGATGTCAGCGGTAGGTCATGAAACCGACCAGAGCCTGTCCGATCTGGCGGCGGATGCCAGTGCGCCGACGCCCTCAGCCGCGGCCGAGCGGCTGGTGCCATCGAAACAGGAGCTGGTCAGCCAGCTCGGGCAACTCGAAGGGAGACTCAAGGGCGCCCAGTTACGCCACTTGCAGCGGGAAGGACAGCGGCTGGATCACCTGCGGGCGCGGCTACGCCATCCCGGGGAGGCCATCGTGCGCCAGCGCCAGACACTCGACCAGCTGCGCTCACGCATGGCGCGGGCCATGGCCGGGAGGATGAACGGCGAGCAGCAACGATACCTCGATCTGACCCGGCGCCTGGCGCTACGCTCTCCACAACGGGCTGTGGCGGAGCATCACAAACAGCTGACCGATCTGAGGCGACGGCTTGTGGCTGCCCAGTACCAGCAGCTGACGCGACAGCGCCAGCGACTGAGCGCCACTGTGCGCGAGCTGCAGGCTGTCAGTCCACTGGCCGTGCTGGCCCGTGGCTACAGCATCCTGACCAATCCACGGGGTGAGGCGCTGACCCAGGCGAGCCAGACGCACCCAGGGGAGCACCTGCAGGCTCGCCTGCAGGAGGGGGTCCTGCATCTCGAGGTGATCGATACCGCCCCGGCCAGCGAGCGCTCCCCCACCGTCATCGATCCTGGCGGCTCCTGACAAAGGGGACTGACAACGGCTTCTGGCGACGGAGCCCGACTCACTGCGGAAGCCGTCGCCGGCTGGCGCTCCTACGCCAGGCTAGCGCGCCTGATCGGCCGTTCCCGGCTTGAACGAGGCGGGTTCCAGCTCGTGACGGGACAGCAGCTTGTAGAAGTCGGTGCGGTTGCGGCCTGCGATGCGTGCCGCCTGTGTCACATTGCCTTCGGTGATCTTCAGCACCTTGACCAGATAGCTACGCTCAAAGCCTGCCCTCGCGTCGTTGAAGGTCGGCATGGCATTGTCTTCCGCCGCCAACGCCTGGGCCACCAAGGCTTCGGGAATCATTGGCGCACTGGACAGCGCCACGCACTGTTCCACCACGTTGACCAGCTGACGCACGTTGCCAGGCCAGGCGCAGGTTGCCAGCAGATTGAGCGCTTCCGGCGAGAAGCCCTTGACGAACGGCTTGTGGCGCGACGCCGCCTGGGCAACCAGGTGCTTCACCAGCAGCGGCACATCCTCGGCACGATCCTTGAGCGCCGGCAGCTTCAGGTTGACCACGTTCAGTCGATAGTAGAGATCTTCACGAAACTCGCCTTCGTGCATGGCCTGGTCGAGATCGCGGTGGGTCGCTGACAGCACCCGCACATCCACCGGTACCGACGTGGTGGAGCCCACTGGCCGTACCTGACGCTCCTGCAGCACGCGCAGCAGCTTGACCTGTATCGCCAGGGGCATGTCCCCGATTTCGTCCAGGAACAGGGTGCCGCCATCTGCCGCCTGGAACAGGCCACCATGTTCGCTGATGGCGCCCGTAAAGGCGCCCTTGGCGTGGCCGAACAGCTCGCTTTCCAGCAGTTGTTCCGGCAAGGCACCGCAGTTGATCGCAATGAAAGGCTTGTCGGCCCGCGCGCTGGCCTTGTGAATCGCGTTGGCCAACAGCTCCTTGCCGGAGCCAGAAGGTCCGGTGACCAATACGCTGACGTCGGAGCCTGCCACCATCCTGGCCTGCTCGAGGATTCGCTCCATCTCGGGACTGCGGGTAATGATGGCCTCGCGCCAGCTGTCATCACCTTCGACACCGCTGGCGGTGTTCGACAATGCATCGTCAATGGCACCGAACAGCTCTTCACGGTCCACCGGCTTGGTCAGGAAACTGAACACACCCTGGCGAGTGGCGCTGACCGCATCCGGGATCGACCCATGGGCGGTGAGGATGATCACCGGAAGACCCGGCATGCGCCGCTGAATTTCCTGAAACAGCGCCATGCCGTCCATTTCATCCATGCGCAAATCCGACAACACCAGATCCGGGCGCCCTTCCTCCAGTCGCTTGAGCGCCTCACGACCGCTCTCGGCAGTGGTAACGCGATAGCCGCGGCTTTCCAGGCGCATGCCAAGAAGTTTCAGCAGGCTGACATCATCGTCAACCAGCAGTACATGGGCACTCGTCTTGGCACTCAGGGTTGCTGCGACTTGCTTCATATCGCCGTCTCCACAGGTTTCATTCCGTCTGTTGGCGCAGATTGATGTTCTGTTCGATTTTGGTCAGCGCGTCCAGCTTGTCGGCCAGCGCCTGATTCTCCTCACGCAGTCGCGATAGCTCGCCATGGCGACGTCCGGCCCGCTGGCTGAGGGCACGGCGACCCTCCAGCTCGTTAAGCCAGTAGCGCATCAGCGGCTGCAATTCGCTGGGGGCCATGCTGAGGTCGGCCTTGTACAATTCGGAGGCCTGGTTCCACTGCGCCTCGCTGCCCCAGGCAAGCACCACGGCACGGCCAAGGCGTTGTTCCGGCGCGTGTCCCTCCAGCAGGGCCAGCATGGTATTGCGCCACTCGCGGTCTCCCCGCTGGGAGGCAAGCCCAAAGGCGACCCAGTCCGTCAGCATGCACTCTGACTCAGCGAAGGTGGGAATATCGGCATGGCATGCGCTCAGGTCGAGCGTTTCGACCTTGGGTGCGGTCACGCCACCAGGCTCGATAGGCAGGTACTCACAGCCGCTGAGTAGCGCCACCAGGGCGACAACAGCAGCGGGGCCGGCGGCGCGATATCGCGAGCGCCGGGGTGTCAGGGTCACACCCCTAGAGGTCATAGCGTCAGGTTCCTTGCGTGCTGGCCCGTCAATGCGGGCCTTGTATCGTTATAGGGGTCGCTACCGCGACCCTGTGGCGGCGCCACGGGCAGACTCAGGCGAAAGCACACCGGCCAGTCTGGATCGTCGACCAGTTCGAGCCGGCCATTTTGCAGCCGTGCGCAGTCTGCCGCCACCGACAGGCCAATCCCGGAGCCTTTGAGGGCGCCCTTGCGGCGAGCCCGGCCTTGATAGAAGGCCTCGAACAGATGCTCGCGATCCTGCTCTGCGATCGGATCGCCGGTATTGGCCACCTCAAGTTCCAGGCGGTCCTGGCGGGTCCGAGCACGAATAAGCAGCTTGCCGCCGTCTTCTCCATATGCCACCGCATTGGATACCAGGTTATCCAGCAGTCTGGCGGTGGCCTGGTGATCGGCGTTCCACTGCAGCGGACCGGAAAACACCTCGACCTGCATGTCCTTCGATTGCAGGCTGAGCCTGTGCTTGGCCAGCACCTCTCGCGCCACGGTCGCCATGTCGATGCGCTCGATGGAGGCACTGCGGTGATGCTGCAGCAAATTATAGTCCAGCAGCTGCTCGATCAGCCGTTGAAGCTCGGCGCCACTGGCGTCGATCAACTCCAGCACTTCTCGCTGACGTGGGCTGAGCTCACCTGCCACCCCATCAGACAGCAGGGCAGAGCCCTCTCGCACACTGGCCAGCGGCGTCTTCAACTCGTGGGACATATGCCGCAGGAACTGCTGCTTCTGGGCTTCGAGCTCTTCAAGGCGGTGGGTCAGCCAGTCCAGACGCTCACCCAGGGCGACCAGCTCCGCGGGACCCTGAACGCGACCAGCGAGACGATCCTGATGACCACTGCCGATGCCGAGAATACGCCGCTCCAACTGACGCACCGGGCGAATGATCAGCCGCGTGAACAGCAGCATCAACAGCAGGCTGGATGACACCAGCGCCCCCGTCTGCCACCACAGCCGCTGCTGCACCTGCTCGGCCCTTTCGCGTATGGCATCCAGGCGCTGATCGATGCGCAGGTTGGTGGCCTGGCGCATGCCTTCGACGTGTCGGGAAAAGGGGACAAAGGTGTCCAGCGAACCGATGAAGGCGTCCTGCTCCTTCTCGGGCAGGGTCGCCAGCTGATTCAACAGCCGTTCCAGTGCCAGGATGTCGGGATCCTCAGGCAGCAGCAGGCGCTG
The DNA here is from genome assembly GCF_017303055.1 of Halomonas litopenaei. Classification (GTDB taxonomy): domain Bacteria; phylum Pseudomonadota; class Gammaproteobacteria; order Pseudomonadales; family Halomonadaceae; genus Halomonas; species Halomonas litopenaei_A. The sequence continues at coordinate 390,371 of NZ_JAEKJT010000003.1, forward strand.
GCGCGCCAGCAACTGGCGGAATTCCGCCACCCTCTCGGCGTAGATGTCGAGCAGACTCTCTTCCTGAACCACGGCGTACTGGCGCGCCCCACGCTCCATCTCCACCGCCAGGGAGCCCAGGGTGCGGGCACGCCGTGTCTCCGACACCGCTTGACGAGCGCTGACTTCGGCAAGGCGCGACAATTCGGACAGCGCCTGACCTGCCTGGTACATCAGTACACCAAGCGGCAGCATCACCACCACAAAGGCCAGCAATACCAGTTGCAACAACGAACGGGGGCGCCAACGGCGCGTAGCGGCAGTGGTCATGACCAGAGTTCTGTGAAGGAAGGTGAATGAAGCGTCCATCAATCCATCCAGAAGGATACCAGAGTTAGGCCACTCGCCCCGCGTCAACCTCTCATTCGGCATCGCTTGCGAAAAAAAAGGGGCCGGCTGAGCCGGCCCGAATACGCAGGGAACTGAAGGGTCGAAAAACAGATCAATCGATGGCCTGGTCCGCCCATTGAACGGTTTTCCGTTGGCCCGAAGGCCCGAAGCCAGAACACCGCCGTCGTCACCAGGGACCTGACGGTGTTCAGCGGATGGTCTCCCATCCCGCCTCGTTCTGGCCCCGTCGCCGCAGCGCCGGAGCAACATACTCCCCCGAAGGGGTCGGCATCCTTGCCAGAGCATCCTTGCTCTTCACGATACCTGTCCATGCCAACAAGGCCGGTACCGTCTCATCGCAACCTTGTGTTTCACATAGCGTGTCGCACATCACGCGGAGCAGACGCAGAGATCGACATAGACGCACAGGGCAGTGATTCTGTGCCAACCTCGGAGAATTAGACGGCTATCCGGCTAGTCCTCCCCGCTCGTTAAATACATAGCGAAAGCTGTGCCAAAAAAACATAAAAGCCATTAATATCAACAAGTTAAAAAATAAGAAACGTCACCAAACTGTGCTGTAAGCTCAATCAGCGTCGATCGACATGTCGCCCACGACCAAAAACGTCTCTGTTTGCCGACGCAATTTCAGGATTTTTTCAGAAAACCTGGAAAAACAAAAAGATGCGGCGTCTCCTATTGGAGACGCCGCGTCTTTTCTGAGACTCCCTACCAACAACAGGGCTTGTCGCTAGGGCGGATAAACCGGGCTGACAAACAGCGCTTGTCGGTGCCGACGGTCAATCTCCCCGCGAATGCACGCACGGCGATCATCGTGACCGGTCAGCTACTCACCCGGAGCTTGCCTAGGCTATAACCCCTTGCAGAGAACCTTGGACTGCCGCGCATGATTGTAGGCATCGCGCCTGAGCGGAGGGAGCTCGTCCAGCGCCGATGGCACGAAACCATGCTCCAGAAACCAGTGGGCCGTATGCGTCGTCAGTGCGAACAGACGCTGAATCCCCTGCCGCCGAGCTAGACGCTCGATCTCCGCCAGCAGGCGCTCCCCCCTGGCCCCACTGCGATAGTCAGGATGCACCGCCACGCAGGCCAGCTCGGCGACGCTTGCGTCAGTGAAACGGTGCAGTGCGGCGCAACCGATCACCATGCCATCCCGCTCGATGACCAGGTAGTCATCAATTTCATGCTCCAGTCGCTCGCGGGAACGTGGCACCAGCATACCGCGCTTCTCGAGGGGCTCCAGCAGCTCGAGCAACCCTCCGATATCATCGATCTCGGCCGCTCGGAGCTGCTCATAGCGATGCTCAGTGATCATGGTGCCGACACCATCACGGGTGAACAGCTCGGCCAGCAATGCATCCGCATCACGCCAGGACAGCAGGTGGGTGCGCGCCACCCCATGGGTGGCCGCCTCGCAGGCGGCCTCCAGATGTCGCGAGCGCTCTTCCGCCGGATCAGCCTCGGCCAACAGCGGGCGCGCCTGGGCAGGGGTGAGCTGGCGTAACAGCTGCCCGCCCTCATCGCACAGGCCGTCGGACTGCCCCAGCAGGATCAGCTTGTCGGCCTTGAGCGCCACAGCGACCTGCTGGGCGACTTCTGCCGCATCCAGGTCAAACACTTCGCCGGTGCTGGAGAAGCCAAGCGGTGGCAACAACACCAGCGACTGCTGGTCGAGCAAGGCCCGCACCGCACCAGAGCGCACCCGGCGCACCTCGCCGGAGCGTTGAAAGTCGACACCGTCACGCACGCCCAGCGGCTTGGCCATGACCAGATTGCCGGACACGGTCGTCAGCTCGATGCCATGCAGCGGCGTATTGGGTAGCCCCAGCGACAGCCGTGCTTCCAGCCACAGACGCTGCTCGGCGGCGACACGCTCCACCCGAGCCATGATGGTGTCGTCGGCCACCCAACGTGCCTGGTGGCGCACCGGAACGATGCCCTCACTGTCGAGCACGGCGTGCACCTGGTGACGAATGCCAAAGACCACCACCAGCTTGACCCCCAGGGTATGCAGCAGTGCCAGATCCTGAATCAGGGACTCGCCTCGGCCGGCCGCCATCGCCTCCCCTTCGACCAGCACCACAAAGGTTCGGCCTCGGTGGGCATTGATGTAGGGGGATGAGTGGCGAAACCAGTCAACGAAGGAGAAAGAGGTAGTCAAGGACCGAACCTGCTGCAGCGGACGAGGGGAATGATGGAGTCATCACTATATCAGAGCCTGCTGGCGCTCCACACCTGCGCGCCCAGGGTCGCAAACGACGACGGCGCCCGCAGGCGCCGTCGATATCCAGGGCAGACACTGAGATCAGTTGAAGATGCCCTTGAACATGAAGAAGAACATGATGGCAAGACCCGCACCCGCCGGCAGCGTGATCAGCCAAGACATCACGATGGTGCCGATGACGCGCAGGTTGAGCGCGGCCAGACCGCGTGCCAGTCCCACACCAAGCACCGCACCTACCAGCGTATGGGTGGTCGAGATCGGCAGACCGGTGCCCGATGCCAGCACCACCGTGGTGGCGGCGGCCAGGGTCGCGGCGAAGCCACGGCTCGGCGTCAGTTCGGTGATGCCGGTCCCCACGGTGGCGATGACCTTGTGGCCATAGGTCACCAGGCCGACGACGATACCCCCGCCGCCGAGCACCAGCACCCACCAGGGCACAGCCGACGCCCCTTGAATGCTGCCGTGCTCATGCACCACGCTGATGACCGCCGCCAGCGGGCCCACGGCGTTGGCCACGTCGTTGGAGCCATGGGCAAACGCCATGGCGCAGGCGGTAAAGATCATCAGTACGCCGAAGACTCGCTCGACCCCTTCAAAGCCGAAGGCATCGGTCTTGCGCTGGCTGCGATCGATGCTGCGCTCACGCCAGACACCCAGACCCGCCAGCGCCACACCAAAGGCCAAGGCAATCAGCAGGCTCTCGAAGGGCGCCAGGTGCAGACCCACATGCTTGAGGCCCTTGGTCAAGGTCACCATGGCGACGATGAAGCCGACCAGGAACACATACATGGGCACGTAGCGCTTGGCCGCGACGAACGGATCGTCGGCCTCGAAGACCAGGCGCTGGACCGATTTGAACAGCATGAAGCCAATGGAACCCGCCAGCAGCGGGGACACGATCCAGCTGGCGGCGATCTGGCCGACCTTGCTCCAACCGACGGCCTCGATACCAAGGCCGGCCAGGGCAAAACCGACAATCGCGCCGACGATGGAGTGGGTGGTGGACACCGGCCAGCCCTTCATCGAGGCGATCAACAGCCAGGTCCCTGCCGCCAGCAGCGAGGCCAGCATGCCGTAGACCAAAAGTTGTGGATCGTTTTCGAGCAGCGCCGGATTGATGATGCCTTTGCGGATCGTTTCCGTGACCTGGCCACCGGCCAGCCAGGCGCCGAGGAATTCGAAGATGACGGCGATAATGATCGCCTGTTTGATGGTGACCGCCCGAGACCCTACCGAGGTCCCCATGGCGTTGGCGACGTCATTGGCGCCGACACCCCAGGCCATGAAGAAACCAAACACGCAGGCCAGTAGGATGAAGATGTCACCGTGCTGGGCAATGATCGACATGGGAGAAGATCCCTTGATTGCTGACTGAGGAAACTCTGAATGACGTCAGGCCGCGCTAGCGCGGCCTGTAGGAGCGACGGTCTTCAATTCGCCGTCATGATCTGGAGGCGACTGCCGACCCGCTCGGCGCGGTCCGACACTTCACCGATCCATTCGATGATCTGATAGAGGAACATCACGTCAACCGGCGGCAGGTCCTTCTCGAGGACAAACAGCTGGCGGCGAATGGCGATCTGCTGCTCGTCGGCACGTTGTTCCAGCGCGTGCAGATCACGAATCAGCTTCTGCATCAGCTCGGTCACGTTCTTGCCGAAGCCGGACTCGAGCAGGTCCTTGAGCTCTTCCAGGGCCTGGCGTGCCTGGGCGACACAGTCCACCGATGTGGCGATGTACTCGCGCATCGGCGTCGCCAGGGAGTCAGGCACCTGCATCTGACGCCCGAGCATGATGCCGGTGATATCGCGGGTCTTGTTGGCGATCTTGTCCTGCACGCTGACCAGATCGAGCAGGTCAGAGCGAGATACCGGCAAGAACAGGGTATTGGGCAAGTTGAGACGCAGCTCGGTCTTGAGCGAGTCGGCCTCATGCTCGAGTCGAGTGATCACTTCGCGGTGCGCGGCGGCAGCATCCCAGTCACCCTGCAGCGTTGCCTCGAAGAACGGCAACAGCTCAGCAGAGCAGTCGTGGGCCTTTTCGATGTGGGCCAGCAGCGGTTGAAACGGGGAGCGGCCAAACATCGCCGAAAACGGATTTGATGTCACCATAGGGAGTCACGGACACTGGAGAAATGGCGGCGACAGTATAGTGACCCCAAACTGTCACGTCATGGAAAAGTTACCGTCATCACCGCGTAACCTTGACCCGGTCCACATTCCCTTTGGCACGCCAGGACACCACCATGAGCCATGAAATCGAACTGAAGCTCGCCCTTGGGCAGCATGGCCCCGACGCGCTGCGCCGCCACCCTCGCCTGGCCGGCGCCGACAGCCAGCGCAAGACGCTGATCAATACCTACTTCGACACCCCTGAAGATGACCTGAAAAAGGCACGCGTCGCCCTCCGGCTCAGAAAGATCGGCGACCAGTGGCTGCAGACCTTGAAAACCAGTGGCCAGGGCAGCTCCGGCTTGTCCACCCGTGGCGAGTGGGAGTGGCAGGTAGACGGCGACCAGCTGGACCTCGACGGTCTGCGTGACTTGCCGCCCTTTCAGGCGCTGGCCGATGACGTCGATATCGATGTGCTGCTGTCGCGCCTGAGACCTCGCTTCACCACCAACTTCCAGCGCCAGCTGTGGTGGGTAGACAGCGATGGCAGCCAGATCGAAGTCGCCCTCGACGAGGGCTCCATCGAGGTGGGCGAGGCCTGCTGCGTCATTCGTGAGCTGGAGCTCGAACTCAAGCAGGGTGAGGCGTCGCGCCTGCTCGAACTGGCCGAGGGCTTCGCTGAAAGCGTGCCGCTGCGGCCTTCCGACTCGAGCAAGGCCGCACGCGGCACCGCCCTCACCCAAGGCTGGCAACTGCCCCTTGGCAGAGGACCACAGGATCGCCTGCACCAGGTGGTCGTTGCTCTGGATGCCTACGCAGATACCCAGCAGCAGCGCTGGCGCGAGGCCGCCTGCGAGGCGCTTGGACACCTAGCCGAGGACAGCGACAGTGCCGACATCAGCCACGACGCTCACAGCTTGCGCGACGCGTTGCAGCAGGCACCGCAGGAGCAGGACTGGCTCACCTCGGAGATGGGAGCGCTATTGTTGCGGTTGGGTCGCCGGCTACCCCAGAGCGTCGAGATGGAGTAACGTCAGTGACGAGGTAGCGCGCCGTCTACGGCGCGCCCACCCCAGGCCTGTATCCCGATCGATCAGGCCCTGTGTCGCTCAGACCCTGTATCGAGCAGCCCTTGTATCGAACAGACCCTGGCCGATACAGATCATGATCACGCTTATGTCTCTCACGACTGTCTCTCAGCCCTATCTATCAGCCCTATCTCTCACTACAGCGAAAGGAAAGCGCCCGTGATCAATGGCCATAAGCCGGCTGCCGAAGGCCTCAAGACTCGCGTGTTTCAGATCATCTTCGAGTCCGACACGCGCCTTGCCAAAGGCTTCGATATTGCCCTGATCACGGCCATTCTCCTCAGCGTGCTGGTAGTGGTGCTTGAGAGTGTGGATGGACTGCGCGCCGAGCATGGAGAGCTGTTTCGCTCGCTGGAATGGACCTTCACGATTCTCTTCACTATCGAGCTTGGCCTGCGGCTCTACTGCCTGGAGCGCCCACTCAACTACTTGAAGAGCTTCTACGGCGCCGTTGACCTGATCGCGATCCTGCCAAGTTGGCTGGCGCTCCTGATTCCCGGCGCACAGTCGCTGATCGTGATTCGTCTGCTCAGAAGCCTGCGCATCTTCCGAGTACTGCGACTGATGGAGTTCGTCGGCGAAGGCAGGTTGCTGATCGATGCCCTGAAACGCAGCGGCCATCAGATCTTTCTGTTTCTGTTCACCGTGTTCATGCTGGTCACGATCTTCGCCTCCCTGATGTACTTGATAGAGCCCAGGGAAGCGGGCTTCACCAGTATCCCCGTCGCCATCTACTGGGCGGTGGTCACGCTGACCACCGTCGGCTATGGCGATATCTCACCGGTCACACCGCTGGGCCAGGCGATCAGTGTGGTGGTCATGCTGATCGGCTACTCGATCATCGCGGTGCCCACCGGCGTGTTCTCCGCCGAGGTCATCCGTTCGATCCGATCAGACCGCTACTCGGACGAGGCCTGCCCTGGCTGCGGCCATGACCGTCATGAGCAGCGGGCCAAGTACTGCCTGATCTGTGGCACCTGGCTGGACGAGGAAACGCCGGACCCCAACGCCCCAGAGCCAGAACCCGAACCTGAGTCTGAATCAGAGGGCGACGCGGGCGATGAACAAACGCCCAGCCCTGCTGACGACAAATAGACAGCTCGCACTCACCATGCCTCGGGGCAGGCTTCCCCGGGGCAACTCCGGCTCGCCTACTCGGTGAACGGCGCAACATCCCCACGGCCTTCACGCACGATGACGGGCGGCATCTCGCGCAGATCGATGACGCTGGTGGGCTCGAGCGTGCAGGCCCCGGCATCGATGATCAGGTCGAGATGCGCACCGAAGCGGTCACGAATCTCTTCCGGATCGGTCATAGGCAGCGTCTCGTCCACGGGAATCAGAGTCACGCTCATCAAGGGTTCGCCCAGCCGCTCCAACAGCGCTCTCGATATCTCGTGGTCCGGCACCCGCACGCCGATCGAGCGGCGCTTGGGATGCAGCAACAGCCGGGGCACTTCCGTGGTGGCGTTGAGGATAAAGGTGTAAGCACCAGGCGTATGAGCCTTGAGCAAGCGGAAGACGGCATTGTCCACCTTGGCATACGTACCGATCTCGGATAGGTCCGAACACACCAGGGTGAAATTGTGCTTGTCATCCAACGAGCGCAGCCACTTGATCTTCTCGATGGCCTTCTTGTCACCCAGATGACAGCCCAGGGCATAGCCCGAATCCGTCGGATAGGCCACCACGCCCCCCTTGTGGATGATCTCCACCGCGCGATCGATCAAGCGCTTCTGGGGGTTGTCCGGGTGTATCTGAAAATACTGAGTCATGTCGCCTCCCTGGCGATGCAATAGAGCGTATGTAATGACAGCAGCGCATCAGGCATCCCGGGCATCCGCTGTCTTTCAGGCCTTGCTGTGAGCCTAGACCGAATTGCTCCGGACGGCGTCCTCGCTCGCGCCGCTCAGGCGGTCCACCGAGACAGCTGCGGATGGGTCCATACCGGCCGCACGGCAGTGCGCGGGACCGCCGTCATGGTACCTGGCGCCAGATGCCCCCCAGGAAAATGAAAATCGCTGCCGAGGGATCCATACATGTCGCGTTCCATCAGCTGTCGCGCCAGATCCCGCGTGACGTCTGGATTCTGGGAACCGCTGACCAGTTCGGCTGCCTGTCCGCCAGCCGCACAGAACTCATCCAGCAGCAGACCACGCTTGCGCCGGGTCAGCTTGTAGCGCAAGGGATGAGCCAGCACCGCAACGCCGCCACTATCGAGGATCCATTCGACGATTTCCGACAGATACGGCCAATGCGATTTCACGTCACCTATCTTGCCGTTGCCCAGATACTTGCCAAACGCGGTCGGCAGATCGGCCACCAGTCCCTCGGCGACCATGACATGGGCAAAGTCCGGGCGATTGAGCGGACGATCACTGCCGGCCCAGGCACGCGCCTTGGCCAGCCCGTCGCTCAGCCCGATGCGCTCCAGCCGCTTGGCGATAGTGTCGGCGCGTTTTTCCCGCGCCAGCGCCTGCCCGGCCAGACCGCTTTCGAGCAGGGGACCGGCGCCACCAGGCAGCAAGCCCACCACATGGATATTGATCCCGCGCCACTGGCAGGAAAGCTCCGTGGCCGGCAGCAGTGACATGCCCAAGTCGCGGGCACGCTGGCCCGCCTCATCCACCCCAGCCAGGGTGTCATGATCGGTGAGAGCGACGTGGCTCAGCCCTTTCTGATGGCAAAGGTCCATCAGCGCAGTGGGTGCGAGAGCGCCATCCGAGGCCGTGGAATGCATGTGGAGGTCAACGGCGAGGGGCGCGCCTTCGAAGGTATCAACCAGCGCAGCGCGGCTGTCCAGCGCCGGCGTATCAGCAAGCGCAGGGGTATCAAAAAGGGAAGGCATGGGACAGGAAACTGGCTCCTCGACATGACGCCGGGCGGCGACTTTGACAGAATATGCCGTCCATGGTGCGCGTGGCGCCCGCCACGGTCAATGCTGACGCCCTGAACGCCAGCCTGTGCTGCCGCTCCGGTGACCGGTTCAACGGGCATTTACCTGTCCGCGCCGACGCCATCCGGTGATGCCAGTTAGCCTGCCCCAGCTGTCACGCTCGGGCCCTAATCGAGGAAGATGCGATGCTCTACGCTATCATCAGTGAAGATGTGGATAACAGCCTGGAACGGCGCCTGGCCGCGCGACCGGACCATCTGGCCCGCCTTGAAGCGCTGCGTGACGAAGGACGACTGGTGTTGGCTGGCCCGCACCCCGCCGTCGACAGCGACAACCCTGGAGATGCCGGATTCAGCGGCAGTCTGGTCGTGGCCGAATTTGCCGACCTGGCCACCGCCCAGGCCTGGGCGGACGCCGATCCCTACGTGATCGCGGGCGTCTACGCCAACGTCAGCGTCAAGCCTTTCAAGAAGGTCCTGCCCTGAACCAGGCACGCGCGACCCCGACACGTCGGTCGGGGCGCCATCACCCCTGAATCCAACGCAGCACCCTGTCAGCCAGCGAGCCAATGTGTCAGGCGTTCCGCTCCCCAGAACCTGGGGCCCCTCGCTGCGACGGCGCAGACGCCATTATCCACAGCAGCTTGTTCACAGAGACTGTGGAAAAGTCTGTTGAAACGCCGCGGACGCATTGCTGCAGCCCTGCTGTCACGCTTATGACAGCAAGATGATCATTTCTTGACCAGCTCTCATCCGCAGGAACCGATAGCCGTGACCCACGCTCCCGACGGCCTTCCCGCCCTGACCTCCGCAACGCCGGCCGAGCTTGAATGGCGTGAGGAAAGCAGCGGCCTGAGCCCGCACTCACGCGTCTTCGACGACGTCTACTTCTCCCGCCATGACGGTCGCGCTGAGACCGAGCACGTGTTCATTCACGCCAATCACCTGCCCCAGCGATTCCGGGAATGGACTCTGGAGCGGCCCTTCGTGATCGGCGAGACAGGCTTCGGTACGGGTTTGAATATGCTGTGTGCCTGGCAAGCCTTTGACCAGCATGCCCCCGCCGGTGCCCGCCTTCACCTGGTGTCCACTGAACGCTACCCCATGTCCGCCGCTGACCTTGCCCAAGCGCTGGCGGGGTGGCCAGACCTGGCGGATCGCGCCGCCGCGCTCATCGAGGCCTGGCCTGAACCGGTCATCGGCGTTCACCGATTGACGCTGTCCCCACGGGTGACTCTGGACCTCCACATCGGGGACAGTAGCGAGCGCCTGGCATTGCTGGATGGCCGAGTGGATGCCTGGTTCCTGGATGGCTTCGCCCCGGCCAAGAACCCTGACATGTGGCAACCCGCGCTGTTTGAGCAGATGGCGGCGCGCTCGCGCCCAGGCGCGACGTTTGCCACCTTCACCTGCGCGGGTATCGTCAAGCGCGGCCTCAAGGCAGCGGGCTTTCAGTGGCGCAAGGTCCCAGGCCATGGACGTAAACGCGAGATGCTGGCAGGCGAGATCGACACGCCCCCAGCCGACAAGCGGCGTCAGGCCACCCCCTGGTATAGCCCACCGCCTGCTCTGCCCCATCGCCGGGTGGCCATCATCGGCGCCGGGATCGCCGGCTGTGCCACCGCCGAAGCGCTGGCTCGCCGTGGTATCGAGGTCACCTTGATCGACAGCACTGCGCCCGGGGCCGGGGCGTCGGGCAACGAACAGGGCGCCCTCTACGTCAAGCTGGCGGCCGACACCAACCACCAGAGCAGGGTCTACCTGGCTGGTCTGCTCTATAGCCAGCGCTGGCTGGCTCGGCTCGACGGCGAGGATCAGCTGTGGTCACCCTGTGGCGTGCTGCAGCTGGCTCATGGGGACCGCGAGGCTCGTCGTCAGCGGCGCTTCCTCGAGCATCACCCGCTGCCGCACTCGGTGGTGCATTCGATCGATGCCGCGCAGGCATCACAACTGGCAGGAGTGCCTGTGACAGCGGGTGGGCTCTGTTATCCCGGAGCGGGCTGGGTCAAGCCACGCGCCCTGTGCGAGTTTCTGGTCGCGCGTACTGGCGTGAACTTCGTGAAGGCCCAGATCCATGACCTGAAGGCCTCAGACCAGGGCTGGCGTCTGCTGGGCACCGCAGCGGATGGCAGTCAGGTGGCGGTTGACGCAGACCAGGTCGTCATCGCCACTGCCCACCAGGCGAACCAGTTCGAGTATACCCAGGGGCTGCCGCTGCAGCCGGTCAGAGGCCAGGTCAGTCGCTGGCGACTGCCCCCTGACGCGCCGGCGCCGCAGCGGGTCGTCTGCGCAGGCGGCTATGTGGCTCCGCCCCTGGAGGGCGTACTGACCTTTGGCGCCACCTTCGTCCCCGGCCGCAGCGATGCCGACACGCTGCCAGAGGATCATGCGGCCAATCTAAGAGAACTCGACCAGACCTTGCCTGGCTACACCGACCGGCTGCGTGCACAGGGAATCACGCTAAGTACCGTGTCTCTCGACGGCAGAGGTGGCGTACGTTGCGCCAGCCCTGACAAGAGCCCCTACGCAGGCCCGCTGCCCGACCAGCAGGCCTGGGTCGAGGACTATGCGGTACTGGAAAAGGACGCCACCCGAGTGCCTGATACACCAGGTCGTCACCATCGGGGGCTCTGGATCAGCGCCGCCCACGGCTCCCGTGGCCTGGCCAGCGCGCCACTGTGCGCTGAGGTGCTGGCATCACGGATCTGCGACGAACCACTGCCACTAGAAGCGCCACTGGCCGACCATCTGCACCCCGGGCGCAGGGTGATCAGAGACATCATTCAAGGCAAGCGTCGCCACTGATACCCGCCCTTGCTTCACTGGGGAAGCGGCAGCGGAGGGGCGCTAGACGTGAGTCGAGCGTCCCTTCGCTGTTTAGATATCGCCTTCTTCCTCGTCGTCAGCCAGATCCCTGCCAAAGGCACGCCACTGGGCCAGTGTCAGCACTTCGGTACTCTCGGTTTCCAGGTCGTGGGCGATGATCAACTCTGAGCGCTCCAGCTGGCCCTTGAGTTGCTTGACCCAGCCGTGCATGCCTTCCCCTGTGTCTGTGGTGTCGTAGCCCTGACGAGTCACAAAGCTCTCGAGCAGTGCATCGAGGGTCTCGCCAGGCAGCATCCGATACGGCACTTCCACGAATCGACTCATGCGTCCTCCTTATCGCTAGCTTCCCATTGCGCTAGACGCTCGAGAAACGTGGCTTCATCGATGACCGGGACACCGGCTTGTTCGGCCTTGGTTAGCTTGCTTCCCGCACCGGGGCCAGCCACCAGGCAATGGGTCTTCTTCGAGACGCTGCCCGAGACCTTGGCACCGAGCGCCTGCAGGCGCGCCTTGCCCTCATCCCGCGTCATGGTTTCCAGGGTGCCGGTCAACACCCAGGTCTGGCCTTCCAGCGGTGTTGCCTGCTCGCTGACGCTGATCTCGTCCCAGCGGACTCCAGCCGCCAGCAACGCCTTGATGGTATCGACGTTGTGCTCCTGGTCGAAAAAGGTGGCCACATGCTTCGCCACCACCGGCCCTACGTCCTCGACAGCTTCCAGGGCCTCCCTATCGGCCTGCATCAGGGCCTCCAGGCTGCCAAAGTGACTAGCCAGGTTGGCCGCCGTGGCTTCACCCACTTCGCGGATTCCTAGCGCATAGATGAACCGACCCAGCGTTGTGTCTTTCGAGCGCTCGAGCGCCTTGACCAGATTGGTCGCGGACTTCTCCGCCATGCGAGGCAGCCCGGCAAGCTCCGGTGTCGTCAGCGAGAACAGGTCCGCCGGCGTCTTGACCATGTCACGATCCACCAGCGCCTCGATCAGCTTCACCCCAAGTCCATCGATATCCAGCGCGCGACGTGAGGCGAAGTGCTTGAGCGCTTCCTTGCGCTGGGCAGCGCAGTAAAGCCCGCCGGAGCAGCGAGCCACCGCCTCGCCCTCGATACGCTCGATCTCGGACTCACAGACCGGGCAATGCTGGGGAAAGGCGATGTCTTGGCCGTCGCCGTCGGCGGCAGCCTCGACCACCCGAACCACCTGAGGAATAACGTCACCTGCGCGCCGAATGGCGACACGATCACCGATGCGCACACCCAGGCGGGCGATCTCGTCCGCGTTGTGCAGGGTCGCATTGGACACCGTGACGCCTGCCACGCTGACAGGCTCCAGTCGCGCCACTGGGGTGATGGCGCCGGTTCGGCCGACCTGGAACTCGACATCCTTCAAGGTGGTGGTCTGCTCCTGGGCGGGAAACTTGAAGGCAATCGCCCAGCGTGGCGCGCGCGAGACGAACCCCAGCTCCCGCTGCAGGCGCAACTCATCCACCTTGATCACCACGCCATCGATGTCCACATCCAGGGAATCGCGGCGCTCGCCAAGGCGCCGGCAGTAGTCGATCACCCCCTCGGCGCCGGTGACCACCTCGAGGTCACGGCTGACCGGAAGCCCCACCGCTGCCAGAGAGTGCATCAGCTCACTGTGGGTCCTGGCGCCCTGATCCGGCTCCAGCCTGGCGACCTGATAAGCGCTGAATTCCAGGGGACGCTTGGCCGTCACTCTGGGATCGAGCTGACGCAGACTGCCGGCGGCGGCGTTGCGGGGATTGGCGAAGACCTTGCCATCCTGCTCCCGCGCCCTTTCGTTCATGGCTTCGAACTCCCGGTGGCGCATGACCACCTCGCCACGCACCTCCATCAGGCTAGGCGCCTGGTCACCGCGCAAGCGCAGCGGAATCGACTTGAGGGTCTTGAGGTTGGACAGAATTCCCTCGCCGGTACGGCCATCTCCGCGGGTGGCACCGCTGACCAGCACACCCTGCTCGTACACCAGCGACACGGCGGCGCCATCCAGCTTCGGCTCGCAGACAAACGACAGCGCCTCAGGCGAGAGCTCCAGCCGTTCGGCCACGCGGTTCACGAAGGCGCGAAGCTCCTCATCGTCAAAGGCGTTATCGAGGGACAGCATCGGCAGCGCATGGGTGACTTCAGGAAAACCATCGGCAGGCTTGGCGCCGACCCGCTGGGTCGGGGACTGCGGGCTGGCGAGGTCGGGGTGCGCCTGCTCGAGCTCGCTCAATCGACGCAATTTGCGGTCATACTCGATGTCCGGCAGACGCGGATCATCCAGCACGTAGTAGCGATAGTTGGCGTCATCGAGTTCGGTGCGCAGTTGCGCCACCTCGTCGCGAATCGAAGCGTCGGTGGTCATGTCAGCCCTTTGGCGAATAGCAAACGTCTTGGTCTGGCACCATTTTACCCCATGCCCCTCGGGAAAAAACCGCTGCGGGACCGCTCTCGCCAGACGACGCAAATGCAAGCGGCCCCGTGTTTTCACGGGGCCGCTTTCTCTTTACTGCTGACTTGACCGGCTGTCTGGTATCGCTGTCACGGTGGCAGTCTTCGCCATGCATCACGCCGTAGCCGTCGGTCGATGGAGAACGAGCGTCGCCGCTCCTCTCAGTTGACCTGGTAGCGATGCAGACGATGCCTGCGCTCGAACTCCTGCACGCGCTGACGAGCGAACTCCACGGTTTGAGCGGTCATTACACTGCGGTTTTCATCCTTCAGCTCGCCCCCCATGTGGCGCACGATCACCATGGCGGTCTCGACCATGGCCTCAAAGGCAGCCGAGCTGTCCTTGGCGCTGGGTAGCGGCATCAACAGGGTGATGCCCGGGGTCGTGAAGTCGTCCATCGCCTCGATCGGGAAGGTGCCCGGCTTGAGCACGTTCACCATGGAGAACTGCAGGGCGCTGCCCTCGTCCTCGGTCTCGAACCGGTGGAAGATCCCCATCTCACGACTGTAGCGCAGGCCGCAGGCCATCATCAGCTCTAGCAGCGTTGTGCCGGGGAAGCCGTTCTCATCACGGGACATGACGCTGATGACGATGATTTCCTCGGCGTTGCTGAGACTGTCGCGGGCGTGCTCGGCATTGACATCATGACGAAGCGCCTTTTCCAGCACAGGATGCGGGCGTACCTTGCCGCCGTGCCCGCTATCGAAACCTTCGTCGTAAGCGGCATACCCACTACCATCCTCAACGTCAAACTCGGGCTCGGGAACGTCTGCTTCCCAGCGCGGCTCGGCCGCTGGTGCCTGGTGGGAGGCCTGAAGCGTCTGCTCGTGCTCGGCTGTTGCCCGCTGGCGCTCGGCTGTTATCCGCTCGCGCTCGGACCGCTTCAGCGCAGCTTCCCGCTCTGCGGCCAGGTGCTGTCGCTCTGCCTGCTCGCGTTCCCGCTTGGCGGCGTTTTCGGCATCCTGCTCGGCCTTGCGCTTGGCAGCTTCTGCTTTCTGCTCAGCCTTGAGGCGGGCCTTTTCCGCTTTCTGCTGTTCACGCCGTTCGCGGCGCTCGCTGACGCTCTTCTGCAACGAGGCGCCAAAGCGCTGCATGGAGCTTCCCATGCGGCGTGAGCGATCCTTGAGCGAGTCACCCATGCCCTCGAAGTCGACCAGGCGATACTGATCTTCATCGAAGTCTTCATGATCTTCAGGATCGGCAGCCAGGTGCATGGCGTTCGGGTCGCGTTTTGCAGTGCGCTCTTCCGCACCCTTGACGCCAGCTTCGCCAGTGGTGTCGCTATCGTCAGCGGTGGCAGACAGCACCGGCTCGCGACGATCTCCAGCATCGGCCGGACCAGCCGTTTCTGCGTCCACGTGCGCCGCCGGTGTCTCGGCAACGCTCGGGGTGTTGGCGGGTGGAACCTCTGACGCTTCTGGGGCCTCACTCGGGATAGCGGGTGCAGGGGCTTTTTCTTCAACACCAGCCGCAGGCGCTTTCTTCTCAACCTCAGCCGCCGGCGCTGTTCTATCCACCCCAGCCGCAGGCGCTGACCTTTCAACCTCAGCCGCGGGCGCTTTCCTTTCAACCTCGGCGTCAACCCCGGCCGCAGGCGCTGTCGTTTCAACACCAGCCGCGGGCGCTGACCTTTTAACCTCAGCGTCAACCCCGGCCGCAGGCGCTGTTCTATCCACCCCAGCCGCAGGCGCTTTTTCTTCAACACCAGCCGCGGGCGCTTCAGCAGTCGTCACCCCAGCCCTACCACGGTGGGCCTGACTGGAGCGGAATTCGGACAATACCCGAGAAGGTCCAGGATGCTCCTGGCGCTCAAGCTTGGGTTTGGGCTGCACACTGGAGAAATCCGCGGGCTTGATCACCCGAGCCCCTCCGTTGGGCAGCTCCCAATTGATTTCTTCCTCGCGCGCTCTCTCTTCGGGGTCATCCAGATCAGTGCCCCCGTCTACTGTGTCACGTCTGGCGGACACATTGACGCCAGGATGGCCCGCAACGGCGGCCTCCTGTGTCTGGCTTCGATCCAAGCCAGCGTCATCGAGAACATCTCCCTGCACCTCATCCAGGCGGGGAGTGCGACGTTGGCGCTGCAGGCGACGCGCCCCATCGATAACGATGAGGGTCACCAGTGCCAGCCCCAGAATGATCAGCCACTCTCTTAGTTCCATGGGTCGTCATGCCTTTGCTAAGGCGCCATGCCTGATGGTTGTCCGTCAACAGCATAGCGTGATTGCGAAAAAAAGGGCCACTTTTTTGTTTGTCAAGCGTCGGATTTTTTCCGCTCTTCTCGACAATGCCCTTCGCATTCGCCCTTCCAACTCCCTTTGCTTACCTTGCCATGCAGCATCATGGTCTTATTGGGACACCCTATTATAACCGTCTTTAAAGTGCATCATGCTTCTGCCAAAGCCGCGGCTTCGTCAACGCCAACAGACACCAGACGAGAGACACCGGGCTCCTGCATGGTGACACCCATCAATCGTTCCCCGGCTTCCATGGCGATCTTGTTATGGGTGATATAGATAAACTGCACGCTGTCGGACATCTCCTTCACCAACTTGGCATAGCGGCCAACATTGGCATCGTCCAGAGGTGCATCCACTTCATCCAGCATGCAGAACGGTGCCGGATTCAATTGGAAGATCGCAAATACCATCGACAGCGCGGTGAGGGCTTTTTCTCCCCCTGACAGCAAATGAATGGTGCTGTTCTTCTTGCCCGGTGGTCGTGCCATGATCGCCACGCCGGTCTCCAGCAAATCCTCGCCTGTCAGGGTCAACCATGCGGCTCCGCCCCCAAAGACTCGCGGAAAAAGAGACTGCAGCCCGGCGTTGACCCGCTCGAAGGTATCGCGGAAACGGGCACGGGTCTCCTGGTCAATGCGCCGAATCGCCTTGTCCAGTGTCTCCAACGCTTCATTCAGCTCGGCCTGCTGCGCCTCCAGATAGTCGCGCCGCTCGGCCTGCTGCTCGTACTCCTCGATGGCCGCCAGGTTGATGGCACCCAGCCGCCGGATCTTCTCACCCAGCTCTTCCAACCGGGTCTGCCAGGCCGATTCGGTGGCATTCGGGTCGAGCTGCTCGGTCAATGCCGCCGCATCGTGCCCCAACTCCTTGAGCTGTTCGTCCTGGGTCTCGGCCTTCAGCGCCAGCGCCTGCACCTGCATGCGCGCTTCCTGCAGCCGCTCACGAACCCCGTCCAGGTTACGTTCATGGGTCTGTCGCGCCTGCTCGTCATCCCTCAGGCGCTCAACCAGCGCGGCCGCTCTGGCCCGGGACTCGTTGAGCTGACGCTCCTCCTGCTCACGCCGATGCAGCAACTCATCCAGTTGCTCACGACGCTCTTCATCAGGCTCATGCAGGCCTTCGCGGGCCTCTTCAAGCTCTGCCACACGCTCTTCCAGGCGTGCACGGGTATCCCCCGCACGGCCCTGCTGCTCGGCCAGGCCGGCTCTTTCGGTGGTCAGCCGCTGGTGCTCCAGCGTCAGTTGCTGAGCCCGTTCGGCCAGCGGGCGTTGGCGAGCACGCAACGTGGCGAGACGCTCGCGGGCCTCGCTGCGGGAGCGCTCGAGGCGCTCGCGTACGCTGGCGCCGTCTTCGAGGCGGGCCATCGCCGTTTGCCACTGCTCGCGCATTTCCTCGATGGCGAGCCGCGCCTCTTCATCTGCCTCACTGAGTCCTTCCAGCTCTTCGTGGATCTCCGCACCCCGACGTGAAAGGTGCTCCAGCCGGCTGGCCAGGCCGCTGTCCTGAACCGCCAGCTGCTGCCGCTGCTGGTCGAGCTCGCGCTCGGCAAGACGCAGCTGCTCAAGCTCGTGCTCGGCCTGGTCCATGGCCTGCTGGGCGCTTTCCCGTGCCTCGTCCAGCGCCTCCAACCGCTGCGCTTCCTGCGCCAACGACTCGCTGGCCTCACTCAGCCGTGCGCGACTGACCAGCAACGCGTCAGGACCTTCCCCGTGACCGCGCTGGCGCGCCCAGTCAGGTCCTAGCCACAGACCGTCAGCCGACATCAGGCTGTCGCCGGGATCAAGCTGGGACCGAGCCTGCCAAGCGGCGTCGCGGGACTCGACGCAGCGAATTCGCGACAGCCAGCTGGCCGCGGCACCGGCTCCGGACACCTTGGCTGCCAGGCTATCGCCCGGGGGCGACCCTGGGGAGGCAGACGACAGCAAGGCGAGTTCCGCGTCCAGGGGCTCGCCCAGGGCATTGCGCAGGCTGCTGTCAGGCGCTAGCCGAGCCTTGAGCCAGGGCGCCAGCACCCACGACACCACCTCTTCCCAGCCGGGCTCGACCACCAACTGCTCGCCCAGGCGCGGGGCCTGGTCAAGCTGATAGGCGGCGAGATGGCGGTCGAGTCCTTCGTCGTGGTCGGCCAGGGCGGCCTCGATCAATGCCTCCAGCGAGGCGATTTCACCGGTCAGGGCGCTGTGGCGTGAGCGAGCCTGCTCCCGGGAGGCATCATGCTCGGCGATCTGGCGGCGACTGACGTCACGCTGCTCACTGACACTCTCTCGACGTTGCTCGAGCTCCTGGGCGCGGGCGTCGTGCTCGGACAGCTGCGCACGCACTTCGTCGCGCTGAGCACTCAGTTCGGACAGGTCGGGCAACTCACCCAGCTGCTGACGCCGCTTGGTCTGATCGCCAGCGATTCGCTCCAGCCGCGCCTCCAGTTCGCGCAGCCGATCCTGGGTACGCTCGGCCTCATGACTGTCCCCACGCCAGCGTTCGTTGAACGCTTCCCACTCGGCGTCGGCGTCTTCTACCGCGGGCTCGGCTTCCTCCAGCGCTGCCTCGAGCTCGGCCAGTTGTTCGGCCAACTCTTCCTGCTCGGGTCCCAGTGTCTCTAGCCGGTCATCCAGGGCCGCCAGACGTTCGCTGTCGGTCTCCCCCAGGCGATCCAGCTCACCTAGCTCACGCCTGGCACTCTCAAGATCTCGGGCGAGCTGTTGATCCCGGGTGCGGGTATGCTCGAGCTCCTGTTCCAATCTAGCGATGGCGGTGGTGGTCTCGTAGAACCTCGCCTGACGCTGGTCCAGCTCAGAGGCCAGGCCGTCGTGCTCGGCACGCGCCTCTTCCAGGCGCGTCTCGCACTGGCGCATGCCCAGCACCTCGCGCTCGACGGCGGTTTCCAGCTCGCGTACTCGACTGTCCTGCTCGGTCTGGGCGGCTCGCAGGGCACGCCCCCGCAACAGCGCCAGCTCTCCCTTGACCCGATGCTCTTCCTGCTTGAGCGACTGATACCGTTTGGCGGCTTCTGCCTGTCGCTTGAGTCGCTCGAGCTGCTTGTCGAGCTCTTCCCGAATATCGTCCAGACGATCCAGGTTTTCCTGGGTCCGACGCATGCGATTTTCCGTCTCGCGTCGTCGTTCCTTGTACTTGGAGATGCCGGCCGCCTCTTCGAGGGTAGAACGCAGCTCCTCGGGGCGAGCTTCGATCAGCCGCGAGATCATTCCCTGGCCGATGATGGCGTAGGATCTGGGACCAAGGCCGGTCCCCAGGAACAGATCGGCGATATCGCGGCGACGGCACTTCTGGCCGTTGAAGAAGTAACTGGACTGGGCGTCACGGGTGACCTGGCGCTTGACCGATATCTCGGCGTACTGGGCGTAGACGCCCCCCATGGTCCCGTCACGGTTATCGAACGTCAGTTCGATAGATGCCATGCCCACGGGTTTGCGCCCGGTGGAGCCATTGAAGATGACGTCGGTCATCGACTCGCCGCGCAGGGTCTTGGCCGAGGATTCACCCATGACCCAGCGCACGGCATCGATGATGTTCGACTTGCCGCAGCCATTGGGACCGACGATCGCGGTCATGTTGCTGTCGAAGGGCACCGTGACCGGGTCGACAAAAGACTTGAAGCCGGCCAGCCGGATCGACGTCAGACGCATGGGTTATTCAATCACTTGATCGATGACAAGCGTGACAGGATCCTGATCCGAGGCCCCCACTGCAACCCCTTCACGCTGTCCCATCAGATCACCGGGCTGCGGCTGCGCCTGACCGCTGGGTGAGACCCGTGCCAACAGGCGTACCTGGTCGACATCCTCCAGGCTGGCCATCGGCGACATGGCATCACCGGCATCCAGGGTAATGCTCGCTGGCAGCTCGGCCAGGGTCAGGCGCTGGATCGCCAGAGGAGGAAGCTTGCCGTCGCTGTCACGGGCCACCACAAACACGGTGGTGGATGGCGGCAGCCGGTCGCTCTTCAGCGCCTGTGCCAGCGACAGGCGAATGCGAATGGCGTGCTGACCCGCCGGAGCGAGACGTTGTTCCGCCTGGGCCACGCCCTGCCGCATGGCTTCCTGCAGGGGGGAGCCGTCTGCGGCGGAAAGTCCTCTGCGCCAGTACCCCAGGGCCGCCTGATAATCATCCTGCTGAAAGGCCTCGACTCCCAGGAACCACATGGCGGAGGGCAGGTTCGGCGCCTCACGACTGGCCTCCCGTGAAAGCGCCAGGATACGCTCGTTCAACCGCCCTTCGTTGGTGAAGTACTCCATCTTGGCCAGCTCACCAAGCCACCAGGGGGAGCGCCCTTCCAGCGCCAGCACCCGCTCGATGGCCTGACCGGCCTCGCGGTAGGCGCCGCTATCTCGGTAGAGGGGATAGAGGGTTTGCCACACGCGGGGATTGTCGGGCTGGCGGTCGGCCTGGGCCTCAAGGCGCTCCAGCATCAGCGCCAGGCTGGCCGCGGGGTCGTTACGCACCTCTTCGATGGTGTGATAAAGCACCAGATCGCCTTCGGCACCTTCGCGCTGATACCACACCACACTGGTCACGATGACCAGCAGCAGCACCACAGGAATCGCCAGCTTGCCCGATCCCGCTGACTTGAGCGGAGCCCGCTTTAGCCGTTCGGTATCGTCGAGCAGCGCACGCTTCAGTTCGCTGACATCCTCATCGAAACGGGTAGCGTCAATGTCGCCGCGAGACCTGGCGGCCTCAAGCGAGGCCAGGCGACGGCGATACACCGCCACATTCTGGGCAGCCGCATCGTCGTTGGCTTCCAGCTCGCGCTGACGTTGCTCCAGAGACGCCGCTCGCCGCAAAGGCAGGATCAGCAGCCAGGCAGCCGGTAACAGTAACAGGGCAAAGGCGAGCCACAGCAGCGTCATGAGCGTCTCTCTCGATCAATCAGTTCGTCCAGACGGGCCTGCTCTTCGGCAGACAGCTGCCGGACACTCACCCGACGGCGAGAGCGAATGATGGCCCACAGCGCCAGCCCGCCGACCACCACCAACGCCCCAGGCAGCCCCCACAGCAGCAGGGTGCGACCTTCCAGCCGGGGGTTGTAGAGCACGTAGTCGCCAAACCGCTGGACCATGAAGTCGATAATTTCCTTGTCAGACCTGCCGTCATTCAGCTGTTCATAGACCTTGTCACGCATGTCCGCGGCAATCGGCGAGTTGGAGTCTCCAATGGCCTGGTTCTCGCACTTGGGGCAGCGTAAGGTCGCCGTTAGCGACTGATAGCGCTGCTCCGTCACCGGACTCTCAAAGCGACGCACTTCAATCGCTTCTGCCATGACCTGCAGGGCCAGCAGCCAGCCCGTCAACAGCAGCACGCTGGCCAGCCAAGGGTGACCTTGAGAAGGTGCCTTCAGCGCCATTTCTCCACCTCCGGCATAATGATGCTCTCCACGTCATCAGCAGTGATGTAACCGGTGTGGTGGTAGCGAATGATACCGTCTGCGTCCACCAGAAACGTCTCGGGAGCCCCGTAAACGCCGAGATCAAAGCCCAGGCTGCCCAGCGGATCAAACACGTTGAAGGCAAAAGGGTTACCGAACTGGGTCAGGAACGCCTGCCCCTGCGCACGCTTTTCCGCATCGCTGGCAGCGGTCTCCTTGTAGTCGACACCGATCAAGCGCACGCCTCGGTCCGCCAGGTCCAGAAGCTGCGGCATTTCCTGGCGACAGGTGGGACACCAGCTGCCCCATACGTTGACCAAGGTCACCTCTCCCTTGATATCCCCTTCATCCACGCGCTGCTGAGGATTATCCAGCGTGGTCAGCTCGAAGGCGGGAAACTCGCGCGCCATCAGCGCCGACTCTCTGTCGAAGGGGTTGATCGACAGCCCCTGATACAGGAAGGCTCCCAACACCAGAAACAGCACCAGTGGCACCAATAGCAGTAACCGTCGTTTCATGCCCGCACTTCCTTGGAGGTGACCTGACTGGCGCTGACCACGCCGGAGCTGGCCGCACTGCTCGACTCGCGCTCAGGTGCACGGGTGCTGAGCTGGCGTCGATAGCGACGGTCCGCCACGGCCATCATGCCGCCTGCCGCCATCAGCAACGCCCCCAGCCACAGCCAGCGAACAAAGGGTTTGATCTGCACCCGCAGCGCCCAGCTGCCATCGTCAAGCTCTTCGCCCATGGCCACATACAGGTCATGGAACAGTCCCGGACGCAGCGCGACCTGGGTCATCGGCATCCCCCTGGCAATATAGAGGCGCTTTTCTGGATGCATCTCGAAGCTCCGCGTGGCGCCTTGGCGGGTCACTTCGATGGTCGCGGCATCGGAGACGAAGTTGGGCCCCCTGCGCTCATCCAGAGCGGTCATGTGGAAACGGATGCCAGCGACATCGACGCTATCGCCGACATTCATCCGCACATTGCGCTCCACCGAATAGTTGGAGACCAGAGCGACACCGACAATCGTGACCGCGAGGCCTAGGTGGCCCAGCACCATGCCCCAGTATGCTGGCGTCAGGCGCTTCACTGCCTGGCGTCGGGAAGCGCCGCGGGAGGTCTTGTCCCACAGGTCCCGTGCCAGCGACAGCACCAGCCACAGGGCTGCCACCAGGCCAATGGACGCCTTGAGATTCCATGCCCCGGTATAGGCGAGCGGTGCCAGCACGCCAATGACCAGCGCAGCGGCTCCCGCCAGCCACAGCCGCGACAGCAGCTCGCGACCACTCATGCGCTTCCAGCGGGCGCTGGGCCCCAGCCCCATGAACACGCATAGCAATACCGTCAACGGCACGAACAAGGCATTGAAGTAGGGCGGCCCCACGCTGATCTTGCCGAGGTTCAGCGCATCCAGCAGCAGCGGATAGACCGTCCCGAGCAGCACCGTCACCGTCATCACCACCAGCAGGATATTGTTGACCAGCAACAGCGCATCCCGAGACAGCCAATTGAATCCGCCTGGCTGGCTGACCCGCGGCGCACGCAGGGCAAAGATCAGCAACGACAGGCCGACGGTGATACCCAGCAGGACCAGGATGAACAGTCCCCGCGACGGGTCATTGGCAAAGGCATGGACCGAGGTCAGAACGCCGGAGCGGACCAGGAAGGTCCCCATCAACGATAGCGAGAAGGTGGTGATCGCCAGCAATACCGTCCAGCTCTTGAAGGTCCCGCGCTTTTCGGTCACCGCCAGCGAATGGATCAACGCAGTGCCGGCCAGCCACGGCAGCAGGGAGGCATTTTCCACCGGGTCCCAGAACCACCAGCCGCCCCAGCCCAATTCGTAGTACGCCCACCAGCTGCCGAGGGCGATGCCGACCGTGAGGAAAGCCCAGGCGATGTTGGTCCAGGGTCTCACCCAACGGGTCCAGGCGCTGTCGAGACGCCCCCCCAGCAGGGCCGCAATGGCAAAGGCAAAGACCACGCTGAAACCGACATAGCCCATGTACAGCATCGGCGGATGAATGATCAGGCCGACGTCCTGCAGCAGCGGATTGAGGTCTGCACCGTCCGCCGGAATATTGGGCAGCGAGCGCTCGAATGGGTTGGACGTGATCAGCACGAAGGCCAGAAAGCCGACGCTGACCAGTCCCATCACTCCCAGCACCCGCGCCACCATGTCAGGCGGCAGGCGACCCGAGAAGCAACCGACCGCGAAGGTCCAGATTCCCAGGATAAGGCTCCACAGCAGGACCGAGCCCTCGTGGTTGCCCCACACCGCGCTGAACTTGTAATACCAGGGCAGCAACGAATTGGCGTTGTTGGCCACGTTGACCACGCTGAAGTCATCCAGCAGGTAGCTGGCTGTCAGGCAGCCGTAGGCGATCAGCAGAAAGGCCAGCTGGCCGGCCGCCATGGGCCTGGCATAGGCCATCCACAAGGGACGTCGCGTGGCAGCCCCCGCCAGAGGCAGCACCGCTTGCACCACTGCCATCAACAGCGCGATAACCAGCGCATAGTGTCCGATCTCGGGGATCATCTTGATCAGCATGACATCACCTTGGTCTGCCCGGTCTGTGCGTCACTGGGGGGAACCCGGCGCGGCTTGCTTGTAGTCGGCGGGCGAATAGCCGGCCTTTTCAAGCGCCTCGGCAACCTCGGGCGGCATGTAGTTCTCGTCGTGCTTCGCCAGTACCTTGTCGGCAGCGATGATGCCATCACCGGTCAATTTACCGACCACCACGACCCCCTGCCCTTCGCGAAACAGGTCCGGCAGAATGCCGCTGTAGCGCACTTCAACGTCGTCGACATAGTCAGTGACCACGAAGCTGACGTCCAGACTGTCGCTATCACGCCGCACGCTGCCTTCCTTGACCATGCCTCCGGCACGCAGCTGGCGGTCGACGGGAGCTTCTCCCGCGGCAATCTGCACTGGACTGAAGAAGAGATTGATATTGGAGCGCAACGCATACAGCGTCAGCCCCACCGCCACCGCACACAGCGCCACCAGACCGAGCACCAGCAACATCCGGTTTCGACGCTTAGCCCTCATGACGACCCTCCGTGGACTTCAGCGCCGCGGCGCCTTCTCGCCTGAGTCGACGACGCAGGGTGCGCCGAACGTCACGACTTTCACCGCATACCAGCAACACGCTAAGCAGCAACACACCCAGGGTGGCACCCCAGGCCGTCCAGACGTAGGGGCCATGGGAGCCCATCTGCCACAACTCAGCCAATGATTCGAATGCCATCACGCATCCTCCTTGAACAGCTCCTTGACCCAGCGCTTGCTGCCTTCGCGGCGTAGAATTTCAGTGCGCGTACGGGTCAGGGTGAAAGCGGCAAAAAAGGCATAGAAACCCAGCACCATGATCAACAGCGGTAGCCACATCTCGGTAGGCATGGCCGGCCGTTCGGTGAGGGTGAAGCTGGCCGGCTGATGCAGCGTGTTCCACCACTCCACCGAGTACTTGATGATCGGAATGTTGATTACTCCGACCATGGCCAGCACCGAGGCCGCCTTCGAGCCACTTAGTGGACGCGGGAAGGCGCGCCGGATCAACATCACGCCCACGTACAGGAACAGCAGAATCAGCATCGAGGTCAGGCGCGCGTCCCACTGCCACCAGGTGCCCCAGGTCGGCTTGCCCCAGACGGAGCCTGACAGCAGCGCAATCGCGGTCATGGCGGCGCCCAGGGGCGCCATCATCGCCGCGGCCATGTCGGCGATCTTGACCTTCCAGACCATGAACACGAAGCCTGACGCGGCCAAGGCGATAAAGATCGACTGGGCCAGAAACGCCGCCGGCACGTGGACGTAGATGATGCGAAAGCTGTTGCCCTGCTGGTAGTCGGATGGCGCAAACGCCAGCCCCCAGACGCTCCCCACCACAATCAACGCCAGCGCCAGGCCCCAGCACCATGGTGCCAGCCTGGCCGCGATGCCGTAGAACCAGCGCGGCGACCCCAGTTTGTGAAAGAAGGCCCACATGAGCGTTGTACCTCGATCAAGCGTGAAATCGTGACGCCGACATCAGCGCATCAGCCATGCACGCTGATGCGCAGTGACGCGGCAATCGCCAACGGTGCACTGGCCAGTGCCAGCGCCAGCATGGCGCCGATCACCGCCAGGTGAGGCAGCCACTCGCCCCCCGACAGCGCCGCCCCCATGGCTCCTGTACCGAAGATCAGGACCGGCATGAACAATGGCAGCACCAACAGCGACAACAGCATGCCTCCGCGGGCCAACCCTACCGTCAATCCGGCGCCAATGGCCCCGATCAGGCTGATGCAGCCGCTGCCCACGGCCAGGGTGACACTCAAGGCCAGGTAGCTGCCCTGGGGCAAGGCCAGCAGCACTCCCAGCAACGGGGCCATCAGTGCCAGCGGCAGACCTGTGGTCAGCCAGTGCACCAGCACCTTCGCCACCACCAACAGTGACAGCGGGTGGGGAGCCAGCAACAGCTGCTCCAGCGTGCCGTCTTCATAATCCGCGCGGAACAATCCATCCAGCGACAGCAGCGCGGACAGCAAAGCCGCCACCCACAGCACGCCGGGGGCTATCCAGGCCAGACGCTCCGGTTCCGGTGAAATTCCCAGGGGAAACAAGGTGATGACCATGGCGAAGAACACCAGCGGGGTTAGCGCGTCAGCGGGACGCCTGGCCACGCCGACGAGATCTCGCTGAAAGGTCGCCCATAGCGCCATTCCCAGCCCCGCGCCGGCCTCCTTGACCGCCACCACCGCGGGCTCGACGTCAGTGGAACAAGCGCTCATGCCACCTCCCGGGCTGGGCCTGACAGGGACAGCCTGCGCAGACCAGGCACATTGGCCAGGGCATGATGGGTGGTGACCAGTACGGCACCGCCCCGGCCGGCGTGCTCGACCAGACGCTGCTCCAGCGCCGACACGCCATCGACGTCAATGGCCGTGAAAGGCTCATCCAGAATCCACAGTGGATGACGACTGAGCACAAGGCGGGCCAAGGTCACTCGGCGTTGCTGTCCAGCTGACAGCTGGGAGGCCACCACATCCTCGAAGCCCGCCAGGCCGACCTCGGCCAGTGCCGCGCCAAGCTCGCGATCGCTACATCGGTGACCTGCCAAGGCCTGATACCAGCGCAGGTTTTCCATCGCCGTCAGGTGGGCCTTGATACCCGGCGCGTGGCCAAGGTAGAGCAGATTGGCCAGCAAGTCGGCGCGTGCCTTGGGCAGCGCTCTGCCGTCCCATAACACCTGCCCTTCCACGTCACTGATCTGGCCGCACAGCACCTTCAGCAGCGTCGTCTTGCCGCTGCCGTTGGGGCCCTCGATCCGCAGAACGTCGCCTGCCCCGAGAATGAGGTCGAGCCCATGAAACAGCCAGCGACCGTCGCGCTCACAGGCCAGTTGTCGGGCTTCAAGACACAGACGCAAAGGGCACTCCACTGCCAGGACCGAGAGGGGGAAAACACGCACAGACTTTACACCGATTGCCACATCCGAACCAGACAGCCGGCCCCCCGTACCAGCGCAATCGCACAGCCAATGCACCTTTCGTTGATCCATGGCACTTGCGCGAACGCTAGGCCCTGCTATCTTTCTCGTGTACTGTATGAATCGACAGTATCCAGTATGACCCGCCGCCGGAGCCCAGCCCGCGCCGCACTTCCGTACCCGTGACAGCCCGACCCTTACCACCAGGGAGACACCGTGCCATGGATATCGCGACCTGCCAGTTCCTTCAACGCCTGCCCAACCTGCCCATCGCCGACAGCTGGGAGCCCATTGACACCCCCGATGCGCTGGTGGACATCCCCCTGCTGGGACATGTCTCCGCCGGGATGCCCATCGAAGCCTGCCTCGACAACGCGACTCTGCAGGTGCCTTCGCGCATGGTGCGTCGCAACACCTACGCGCTGAAGGTGTGCGGCAACTCGATGATCGATTGCAATATCTTCGACGGCGATGTGATCATTATCGAACGCCAGGAAAGCGCCGAGAACGGCGAAACCGCGGTGGTGATGATCAATGACCAGGAGGTCACCCTGAAAAAGCTGTACATCGAGAAGAATGGCGTGCGGCTTCAGCCCGCCAACGAGACTATGCCGCCCATCTACCTGAAAAACAGTGACATTCGGGTGCTTGGACTGGTGATGGGCGTGGCTCGCCAGGCAGAACTGGTTGCCTGATGCGCTACCCGATACCGGATCTCGCGGCAGGCGAATGGCACGTGGCGGAAATTGAGGTGGAAAAAAGCCGCTTCATCACCTGGGTGGCTCACGCCCCTGATGTGGACGCTTTCAATGTGCTGCTGGCCGGGGCCCGGCGACAGCACCCCAATGCCAGCCACCACTGCAGCGCCTATCTGGCTGGCCCTCCCGGCGAGCAGGTCCACATCGGCTTTTCCGACGACGGCGAGCCAGGCGGCACCGCGGGACGTCCCATGTTCCAGGCGCTGGAGGGTGACGGAATCGGCCAGACCGCGGCGGTGGTGATTCGCTACTTTGGCGGCACCAAGTTGGGCACTGGCGGACTGGCGCGGGCGTACACCCAGGCCCTGGTCAAGGCCCTGGAGACACTGCCCAGGCGCGAATGCGTTGAGCGCCGCCAGGTGCGTATCCAGGTCGACTTTGCGGGCGAAGCCGACGCGCGCCAGTGGTGTGAGTCCCGGCACATTCCTGTCGACGCGGTCGACTACGCGGCCGAAGGCGTCAGTCTGACCCTGGGCTGGCCCACTGAAGCGCCCGTGGACCTGAGTGAGTTGAGCACCCGCCTCAAGGGACGCATCGCCATTGCCCGGGACGACGACCTGAACAACGAGCAAAACGACACGGCCTAGGCCCCTCGCCGTCCGACGGTTTGGCTCATGCCCTGTCAACGCGCCCTATCCATTTGCCCACGCATGCGCCCCTCATACGTGCACACCCAACCTATGCACACCTCGTGTTGGCACACCAAGGTGGTGACACGCCTATGCATGGGCAGGGGCTGATGCAGCCCCGATGTAGCGCTTGCGCTTGTCCGCCTTGAGCCGCGCCACATCCACCACCACCAGGCCGTCGATGCAGTAGCCAAACGCCGTGTCGACGCCAAAGGCCTTGAACGACACCCCGCCAGGCTCAGCGACATCGACATACTGCTTGTAGAGTGCGGGCACACCCGCCCCCATGGTCTGAAGCGCGGCCTTGAGGCGCAAGAAATCCTCTGCCACATCATTGCCATCAAACAGGCGATCCGCCTCTTCGCGCCCGGCGCGGGACAGTGGGCAGACCGCCTTGGCCCGAATCAGGCTGTCGCCATCGGCATGGTAGTGCCGGTAGTAGCTGACCAGCAGGTCCTTGGCCAGCGGTGGCAAATGGTTGGGTATGGTGACGGGGCCAAACATCCAGCGCACCTCTGGATGGTGGCGAAGATAGGCGCCTAATCCGTGCCACAGGTAATCCAGACTGCGCCGTCCCCAGTAGCGTGGCTGGACGAAACTGCGGCCCAGTTCCAGCCCATGGCGCCACTGCTCCCAGGGCGCCTGGTCGAGATGAAAGATGGTCGCACTGTAAAGCCCCTCGATGCCGATGCTGTCGAGGATGTGGCCCACATCCCCCAAGCGGTAGGCCCCGGCGATTTCCAGATCGCGGTCATCCCACAGCACCAGATGACGATAGTGCTCGTCGTATTCGTCCAGGTCGCGCTTCTTGCCCGTCCCTTCACCGACACGGCGAAAGGCAATCTCCCGCAGCCGTCCGATTTCCCGCATGACGGCGGAATCTGGCTGGTGCTCAAACAACAGAATCTGCTTGCCATCCGGGGTCTTACCCAGCACCTCGGCCTGCGCCAGCTCTTCGCGCAGGTGCTGGCGGTTCTCGGGATGCGCGATCCCCGCCTCGCTGACAAACACCCCCTTCTTGCCGCGCCCCAACCGATAGATATGCTTGCGCAGCAGCTTCAGCTTCGCCTGAGTCGCCAGGTCGTCTCGATCAAACCGAGCCAGCGGAATTTCGCCGCCGATCTTGATCGTGATATGGCGCCCCTGCTGGCGAAACATCTCGTTGGGTAGCAGCAAGGTCCCCAGCGGGGAGTACAGCGACGTCAGGGAGTAGAACAGCGGAGAGTTTCTGCCGCCCACATGCACCGGCAGGATGGGCGCGTTGGTGCGCCGCGCCGCATGCAGGAAACCAGACAGCCAGTTGCCATCCCGGATGCCTCCAGGACCTGCCCGAGAGACCTCCCCCGCGGGAAACACGATCACTGCCTGCTCATCGTCCAGGGCGTCGACGATACCCTGCAGGCTCTTGCGGAAACCGCGGCGAGACAGGTTGTCCACCGGCAACAGCAGCGGCGCCAGGGGAGACAGCTGCATCAGCAGGTCGTTGGCGATGATTTTTACATCCGGCCTCACGTCCGCCACCATGCGCACCAGGGCAAGGCCATCAAGGGCGCCCAGTGGATGATTGGCCACGATGACGACCCGACCGGCCACCGGAATGTTGTCTCGATCTCGCGACGACAGCGAATAGCCGAAATTCAGGTGATCAAGCACCGCATCGATAAACTCGAGCCCACCGGCACGCCGATGCTGCTTGAGGAAGGCATTGATCTCACGCTCGTGTACCAGACGCTTGAGGCCGGACATCAACAGCTGTCGTCCCCAACGAGGCCAGCCCCCGACCTTCGGCGCCTTGGCCAGCAGAGCCTTCTCTACATCGATCATGCGCATTCCCCCTGACGTGTCGAACGTCAGACTAGGAAGCGAGCATGACAGAAGCGTGGCGATTCGATGTTGAGCGGATGACGTGCCCGACGCAGCTGAACGGCAAAAGCATGCGGCGCCCCCACCTTTCAGCAGGGGCGCCGCATGTGGCTGCCAGGATCAGACGTCACGCCGACCCTGGGCATATGGCGTAGTGCTGGAACCTATCCGAGGTACTTGATCATCACCCCAGCCGCCACCGCGGAACCAATGACACCCGCCACGTTTGGTCCCATGGCATGCATCAGCAGGAAGTTGTGAGGATTGGACTCGAGCCCGACCTTGTTGGACACTCGCGCCGCCATGGGTACCGCCGACACGCCGGCAGAGCCGATCAACGGATTGATCGGGTGCTTGCTCACCAGGTTCATGAACTTCGCCATCAGCACCCCGCACGCCGTGCCAATGGCAAAGGCCACCATACCAAGACCGAGGATGCCCAAGGTTTCTACCGCCAGGAAACGGTCGGCCATCAGCTTGGAGCCCACCGACAGCCCCAGAAAGATGGTCACCGTGTTGATCAGCGCATTCTGTGCGGTATCCGACAGACGCTCGACGACGCCACATTCGCGCATCAGGTTGCCGAAGCAGAACATGCCCAACAGGGGTGCAGCGTCGGGCAAGAACAGCACCACCAGAATCAACAGCGCCAGAGGAAACACGATCTTCTCGAGCTTCGACACCGGGCGCAGCTGGGTCATGGCGATGCTACGCTCCTTTTGCGTCGTCAACGCCTTCATGATCGGAGGCTGAATCAACGGCACCAGCGCCATGTAGGAATAGGACGCCACGGCGATGGCACCCAGCAGTTCCGGCGCCAGAATGCTCGACACGTAGATCGACGTCGGCCCATCGGCGCCGCCGATGATGCCGATCGCAGCGGCCTGATTGAGGCTGAAATCCATCCACCCCATCGCCGTCATCGCTACCGCCCCCAACAGGGTGGCAAAGATTCCGAACTGGGCCGCAGCACCGAGAAACAGGGTGCGAGGGTTGGCCAGGAGCGGGCCGAAATCGGTCATCGCCCCCACCCCCATGAAGATCACCAGAGGCGCAATACCTGAGGCAATCGCCACGTTGTAGAACTGGAACAACATGCCGTGGGCATAGCCACCGTCCATGGCCACATCGTTGGCCGCGCGAATCAGCGCCGGGGACATGTCCCCGTGCAGCGCGTCAGACAGGGTGTGGCGCCAGATATCCAGCTCAGCACCGGTGGGCAAGCTGATCCCCAAGGCTTGAGCCATCTGCGCCAGCAGTTCAGGGCGACCCAGATGAGCGGCCTGCTCTGCCGCGGACAGCGCCAGACCCGCCTCGGGAATATTGGCGAGAATTCCACCAAAACCAATCGGGACCAGCAGCAGCGGCTCAAACTTCTTGGCGACGGCCAACCACAGCAGCAGTAGACCCACCACCAGCATCACCGCCTGGCCGAGCGTCAGGTTATACAGGCCGGAGCCGTACCAG
This sequence comes from Halomonas litopenaei, assembly GCF_017303055.1. Taxonomy (GTDB): domain Bacteria; phylum Pseudomonadota; class Gammaproteobacteria; order Pseudomonadales; family Halomonadaceae; genus Halomonas; species Halomonas litopenaei_A. Next base: position 422,175 of record NZ_JAEKJT010000003.1, read on the forward strand.
AGCGTCAGTATCTTCTCCATGACCCGTCCTTAGAGCACTACCAGTACATCACCGACAGCGACGCTGTCACCCTCAGCCACCTTCACATCGGACACGGTTCCCGACGACGCAGCGCGTACCTCTGTTTCCATCTTCATCGCTTCAAGGATGATCACCACGTCGCCCTCCGCCACGCTATCACCGGGTTTGACGTTGACCTTGAAGATGTTGCCCGCCAGCGGCGCCTGCACCGTGGCTCCGGATGAGGCCTCGCCGCCAGCGGCGGGCGCCGGAGCTGGCGTAGCGGACGCTGCTGCAGGCTGAACCTGGGAAATATCTCCCCCTTCGGCAACCTCGACCACATAGGCGGTGCCATTGACGGTGACGGTGTAGGTGTCTGAACCACCGGACTGAGCCGCCGACTTGGCCGGAGCACTGGCCGCGGGCGCTGTTGCGGCCGGCGCCGTCTCGGCTTCGGGAGCAGGCTCAAAGGCGTCTGGGTTGTCCCGGTTTTTCAAGAACTTGAGACCGATCTGCGGGAACAGTGCATAGGTCAGCACATCATCGACCTGCTGCTCCCCGTCGGCCAGGCGAATGCCATCCTGCTTGGCCTTGGCAAGCAGCTCCTCGGTCAGGCGCGGCATCTCCGCCTCAAGGCGATCCGCCGGACGCTCGGTCATCGGCGAGGCACCCTCCAGCACACGCTGCTGCAGGTCTCGCTCGAAGGGCGCAGGCGCGGCACCGTACTCCCCTTTCAGCAGTGCCTGCACCTCCTTGGAGATAGAGGCGTACCGCTCCCCCATCATTACGTTCATGACCGCCTGGGTGCCCACAATCTGTGAGGTAGGCGTCACCAGAGGAATGAAGCCCAGGTCTTCGCGCACCCGCGGAATCTCGTTCAGTACATCGTCGAGCCGGTCACCCGCACCCTGCTCTTTCAGCTGGCTCTCCATGTTGGTCAGCATGCCACCAGGCACCTGAGCCACCAGAATGCGTGAGTCAATGCCCTTGAGAGAACCTTCAAATGCGGCGTACTTCTTGCGCACTTCGCGGAAGTAGGCCGCAATGTCCTCGAGCGCTTCAAGATCAAGGCCGGTATCGCGGTCGGTTCCCTTGAGCATGGCCACCAAGGATTCAGTGGGGCTGTGACCGTAGGTCATGGACATGGAAGAAATGGCCGTATCGACGTTATCGACACCCGCCTCAGCCGCCTTCAGGGCCGTCGCCGACGATAGACCGGTCGTGGCGTGACAGTGCAGGTGAATGCGAATATCCAGCGCCGACTTGAGCTTGGTGACCAGCTCATAGGCATCGTAAGGCGTCAGCAAGCCCGCCATGTCCTTGATCGCCAGGGAGTCGGCCCCCATGTCAGCGATCGACTGCGCCAGCTCTACCCAGCTGTCCAGGGTGTGCACCGGACTCTTGGTATAGGAGATCGTGCCCTGGGCATGGCCGTCGTTGGCCTTCACCGCCTTGATCGCACGCTCGAGGTTGCGCGGATCATTCATGGCGTCGAAGACACGGAAAATGTCCACTCCATTGGTCTTGGCGCGCTCGACAAAGCGATCCACCACATCGTCGGCGTAATGACGATAGCCGAGCAGATTCTGCCCGCGCAGCAACATCTGCTGTGGAGTACGTGGCATGGCCTCCTTCAACGCCCGTATCCGCTCCCACGGATCCTCACCGAGATAGCGGATACAAGCGTCAAAGGTGGCCCCACCCCACGATTCCAGTGACCAGAAGCCGATGTTGTCGAGCTTCTCGGCGATGGGCAGCATGTCATCGATGCGCATACGGGTCGCAAACAGAGACTGGTGTGCGTCTCTCAACACGACATCGGTGATGCCAAGTGGGCGTGCAGTGTCGCTCATGGTCGAGTCCTTATCATTATGGCTTGTCGATACCAAGCGCTTTCGTCGAAAATCACGGCCGCCGGCACTGTGCGAGGGAGCTCATCAACAACGTGGTTTGACGAGCCCACTGACAGCGCCTGGCAGACTCATCGCTTTTGGCGGTGACGGTGAACAGCAGCAGCGATTACCGCCATCAGGGTGTCGTCCTGCGTCGGCGCCGCTCTTGAGCGGGGAGCGGAAGCCTCGGCTACCGGCTCCGGGAAGAAGCGCCCGATGACACGCGACATCAGTGTCGTCGTGACCACCAGAACCGTAAGAAAAACAAAAACGAAGCCCATCCCAAGGGCCATGAGGGACAAACCCTCGCTAACAAGCTGTGATTCGTTCATGCGGGATCCTCCGCTTTACGACGACTAAGTTGCCTTGATCTTTCTAGATCATTCGGCTTGCGCATATTTTTTGTTGCTATACCCTGCCACACCCCCGGCGTATAGCCATGGTCTAAAGGTAGCAGTTTTGGTTGTTAATTTACTACATAGACATAGGTTGGACGAAGGTCGCATAGGGCTGGCGCCCATGGAGGGCGTCATTGATGCCAACACCCGCGACCTGCTGACCCGACAGCAGGGCTTCGACTGGACGGTCACCGAGTTTGTCCGCGTCGTTGACGCACGCCTGCCGCCCCGAGTGTTCTACAAGCACTGCCCTGAACTGGCGACGCAAGGCGTCACGACGCCGTCACGCATCCCGGTACACCTGCAATTGCTCGGCTCAGACCCGGACGCCCTGGCAGCCAACGCGCGACAAGCGCTGCGCCTGGGCGCCATCAGCCTGGACCTCAACTTTGGCTGCCCGGCCAAGCTGGTCAACCGTCACGACGGCGGCGCGTCGCTGATGCGCGACCCTCACCGACTGGCCGCTGCTGTCGCCGCAGTGCATCAGGCCGTCGGCGAGGACATCCCGGTGACCGCCAAGATCCGGCTCGGATTCTCCCACCGCCGCCTGGCCCTGGACTGCGCCCTGGCAGCGGAAGCCGCCGGCGCCAGACAGCTGGTCGTCCATGCGAGAACCCGCGACGAAGGCTATCGCCCCCCGGCCCACTGGGAGTGGATCGGCAAGATCCGCCAACGCCTGCGCATCCCGGTCGTGGCCAACGGCGACATCTTCACCCTCGAAGACTACTGGAAGGCACGCACCCTGTCGGACTGCACCGACGTCATGCTGGGCCGCGGCGCCCTCGCAGACCCCCTCCTCGCCCCGCGCCTGAAACATTGGCAGCTCACCGGCGAACGCCTTCCAGCCACGACCTGGGCACAGCGCGCACAAGTGCTCATGGAATATGCTGCAATGCAGCGTAGCATACTCCCGGCGAAAGTGGTGGTATCACTACTAAAGCAGTGGATGAACCACATGAGAGCACGTGACGAGGAGTCCGCAGCCCGCTTCAAGGCCTTGAGACGCATCACCGATCTCGATGACTTTATCGCCGGACTCTCCGCTGACACCCCCGAATCCGGCTCACCTGCCCGCCACAGGGCACTAAACGCCAGACCCCAGGCGATAGCCGCAGACTGACACCCGTTTGTGCCGAGCATAAAAAAAGGCGTCCATCGAGAGATGGACGCCCAAACGATCGCGACCGGGCGGCGAGCCCGCAAGCCGGTCAGCATGAAAAAACGCGAGAGTAGACCGCTGCCACTAGCTCCTGAGGCGAGTGCACGTCACCGTCGACCGACAAGCGCTCAACAGGACACTCAAGCAGAACCGTCGCAGCACGGTAACAAACAGAAAACCCGCCCTCCGGAGAGAGCGGGTGAAATTCTGGCGCGCCCGGGAGGATTCGAACCTCCGACCACCTGATTCGTAGTCAGGTACTCTATCCAGCTGAGCTACGGGCGCGTGAGCAATACATCGTATTGCAGGTGACATGTGCTCATTCTTTCCTGCAGCGCTTGGCGACATCAGGACAGCACAAACCACGATGTGCAAGTGTATGGCGCGCCCGGGAGGATTCGAACCTCCGACCACCTGATTCGTAGTCAGGTACTCTATCCAGCTGAGCTACGGGCGCGTTTCACACTTACGATAACAAGACGACAGATACGCCTTCTTGTCAGTACCCATGAAGACCTTTGACTGCCGCTACTCGCTTCACGACAGGCAAATGGCGGAGAGGGAGGGATTCGAACCCTCGATGAGGCTATAAACCCCATACTCCCTTAGCAGGGGAGCGCCTTCAGCCACTCGGCCACCTCTCCCTCATCGGCACGGTGCGTATCCTACCGAGACTTAAGGCCTTTGTCCAGCCCGTGACAAAAAAAGTTGCGCAAGGTCTCTGCGCTGTCACTCGTCATCAACGCTACCGTCATCCGCTTTCTCACGCTGAATGCGCTGATAGATCTCTTCGCGGTGTACAGCAACGTCCTTCGGCGCATTGACGCCGATACGCACCTGGTTTCCCTTCACTCCTAGAACCGTAACGGTGATATCGTCACCGATCATCAGAGTTTCGCCGACGCGGCGTGTCAGGATAAGCATGACTGATCTCCTTCTCAGACTTGTTACGTGAGCCGCTACGCCGTCCCGTCTCCGAACGACGTGCCCTCTTTCTTGGTGGCGAGCACTAGCGACTCATGACACCTGATTGTGCCGTTTAAGGGAAGCCCCCTACCGCCGTAGCGGTACCGGGGACTCCTTAAAGCGTAGATGGTGTGCGCCGCGTCGAGGAATTTATTCGCTCTCGATGTCTGCCTTATCGAGACCAAAAGCCTTGTGCAGGGCGCGCACCGCTAGCTCCATCTGCTTCTCGTCAATCACCACGGAAATCTTGATTTCCGAGGTGGACACCATGCGGATGTTGATATTTTCCTCGGCCAGCACGCGGAACATCTTCGAAGCGACCCCCGCGTGAGAGCGCATACCGACACCCACCAGTGACACCTTGGCGATGTTATCGTCTCCACGCAACTCACCGCCGCCCAGATCAGGGATAACCTGCTGCTCGAGGATGCGCATGGTCTGCTTGTAATCACCCTTGGCGACCGTAAAGGTGAAGTCAGTGTAGTCACCCGCCGGCGCAACGTTCTGCACGATCATGTCGATTTCAATGTTGGCATCGGCAATCGGACCCAGGATGCGCGAGGCCACGCCCGGCACGTCAGGAGTGTGAAGCAGGGTCAGCTTGGCTTCATTGGCGGTGAAGGCGATACCGGAAATCAGCGGTTCTTCCATGGAATCCTCGTCTTGGTCAGAGTCTGCAACGATCAGGGTGCCGGGGCCGTCTTCAAAGCTAGACAGCACACGCAGCGGGACATTGTACTTACCGGCGAATTCGACAGCGCGAATCTGCAGCACCTTGGAACCGAGACTGGCGAGCTCCAGCATCTCTTCCACGGTGATCTCATCCAGGCGCTGGGCCTTGCTGCAGACGCGGGGATCGGTGGTATAGACACCGTCTACATCGGTATAGATCTGGCACTCATCAGCCTTGAGCGCGGCCGCCAGCGCCACACCGGTGGTATCTGAACCACCACGACCGAGGGTCGTGATATTGCCTTCCGCATCGACGCCCTGGAAGCCGGCAACGACTACCACCTGCCCGGCATCCAGATCCTCGCGCATCTCATCTGTCTCGATACGCTGGATACGCGCCTTGGTGTGAGCGCTGTCGGTCATGATGCCAACCTGCGAGCCGGTGTAGGACGTCGCGGGCACTTCCAGCTTGTGTAGCGCCATGGCCAGCAGGGAAATGGTCACCTGCTCACCGGTGGACACCAGCATGTCCATCTCGCGGGGGGTAGGCTCGTCGTTGATCTCGTTGGCCAGACCGATCAGGCGATTGGTCTCGCCACTCATGGCAGATACCACCACCACGACCTGATGGCCCTGGTCTCTAAAGCCCTTGACCTTCTCGGCGACCGCCTTGATCCGCTCCACCGAGCCGACCGACGTCCCACCAAACTTCTGTACGTATAGTGCCATATGCCGTCATCCTCGCTCGTTGGATTCCAATGAATGAAACTGTTGTCTCTGCGAAGCTGTATCTGCACAGCGCTGTGTCAGACAGAAAAAAGGGCCGTGGACTCTCTCGAGTCCACGACCCCGCAGGGGCTACAACCTGGCATCGAGCCAGGCGGGCACACTCTCCAGTGCGCCAGGAAGCGCCTGAACGTCACTCCCCCCTGCTTGTGCCATATCCGCGCGGCCACCGCCCTTGCCACCGACCTGACTGGCGACATGATTGACGAGCTCGCCAGCCTTGACCTTGGCGGTCAGATCATCGGTGACACCGGCAATCAAGCTGACCTTGCCAGTGGCCTCATCCGCCACACCGAGCACCACGATGCCTGAGGACAGCTTGTTCTTGAGCTGATCCAGCATGCCGCGGAGTTCCTTGCCTGACACGCCCTCCAGGCGGGTGGACAGGACCTTGACGCCCTTGACCTCGACCACCTTGGCCAGCATGTCGCTGCCTGCCGCGCTGGCCAGCTTGGCCTTGAGCCGCTCCAGCTCCTTCTCGAGGCCGCGATTACGCTCCACCAAGCTCTCGACCCGCTCCTCCAGCTGTTCAGGCTTGGCCTTGAGGCGCTCGGCCACCCGCGACAGGCGCGCCTCCTGCTCGGCGAAGTGGGCCAGCGCCCCCTCTCCCGTGATCGCTTCAATACGACGCACGCCAGAGGCAATGCCGCTTTCCGCGACGATATGGCAGCAGCCGATATCGCCACTACGTGCCACGTGGGTGCCGCCGCACAGCTCTATCGAGAAATCGTCGGCACCGATGGTCAGGACGCGGACGCTGTCGGCGTACTTGGCTTCGAACAGCGCCGCGGCCCCCTTCTCCTTCGCCTCATCGAGGGTCATGGTCTCGACGCGGGTCGGAGCATTGGCCAGCACCTGCTCGTTGACCAGGCGCTCCACTTCCTTGAGCTGCTCGGCGGTCATCGCTTCAAAGTGGCTGAAGTCGAAGCGCAGGCGCTCGGGCGTCACCAGCGAGCCCTTCTGCTGAACGTGCTCGCCCAACACCAGGCGCAGCGCCTTGTGCAGCAGGTGTGTGGCCGAGTGGTTACGCACGGTAGCGGCACGCAGGCTGGAATCCACCTGCGGCGTGACGTCTGCGCCCACGACCAGCTCACCCTCCAGCAGCATCCCCTGATGCAAGTGGTGGCCGGACTGCTTCTGGGTATCCTTGACCAGGAAACGTCCCGAACCAAAGGACAGATAGCCGGTATCCCCTACCTGCCCGCCGGATTCTCCGTAGAACGGGGTACGATCCAGCACCACCACGCCGGACTGCTCCTGGGTCAGCCGCTCCAGAGCATTGCCTTCGCTGTCATAAAGCCCGACCACGCGCGCCTGGTCGTCGAGGCGGTCATAACCGGTGAATTCGGTCTCGCCATCCAGCTCGATAGTGGCGCTGTAGTCGGCTCCAAACTGGCTGGCGGCACGGGCACGCTCGCGCTGGGCCTCCAGCTCACGGTTGAAGCCCTCTTCATCGAGCGTCACGCCACGCTCGCGACACACGTCTGCCGTCAGGTCGTAGGGGAAACCGTAGGTATCGTAAAGCTTGAACACGGTCTCACCGGCCAGGGTATCCCCATCCAGTTGCGACAGTGCCTGCTCGAGCAGCCCCATCCCGTGGTCCAGGGTGCGCGCAAACTGCTCTTCTTCCTTGAGCAGCACGCGCTCGATCTGATCGCGGGCCTTGCGCAGCTCGGGATAGGCCTCGCCCATCTCGCTGTCGAGGGCCGCCACCAGCTGGTGGAAGAATGCATCCTGAGCGCCGAGCTTGTGCCCGTGGCGGATGGCACGACGAATGATCCGGCGCAGGACGTAGCCGCGCCCCTCGTTGGAAGGCAGCACGCCATCAGTGATCAGGAATGCGCAGGAGCGGATGTGATCGGCGATCACCCGCAGCGACGGGGACGCCAGATCGTCGGTACCGGTAGCCTCTGCAGCGGCCTTGAGCAGATTCTGGAACAGGTCGATCTCGTAGTTGGAGTGCACGCCCTGCATGACCGCGGCGATCCGCTCGAGGCCCATGCCGGTGTCGATGGACGGCTTGGGCAGCGGGGTCATTTCACCGCTGGCGTCACGATCGAACTGCATGAACACCAGGTTCCAGATCTCGATGTAACGGTCGCCATCCTCTTCCGGACTGCCGGGAGGACCACCCCACACCTCAGGGCCATGGTCGTAGAAAATCTCAGAGCTGGGCCCGCAGGGACCGGTGTCGCCCATCTGCCAGAAGTTGTCTTCATCCAGCTTGGAGAAGCGCTCGGGATCAATCCCGATCTCGTCCTTCCAGATGCGCTCGGCCTCATCATCACTGATGTGCACCGTGACCCACAGCTTTTCCTTCGGCAGCCCCAGCACGTCGGTCAGAAAGGTCCAGGCAAAGCCGATGGCGTCACGCTTGAAGTAATCGCCAAAACTGAAGTTGCCCAGCATCTCGAAAAAGGTGTGATGGCGAGCGGTGTAGCCGACATTGTCCAGGTCATTGTGCTTGCCTCCAGCACGCACACAGCGCTGGGAGGATGTGGCCCTGACATAGTCGCGGGGATCACGCCCCAGGAACACATCCTTGAACGGCACCATGCCGGCATTGGTGAACAGCAGGGTCGGGTCGTTGCCCGGCACCAGGGAGCTGGACGGCACGCGAGTGTGACCGTGCTCCTCGAAGAACCTCAGGAAGGCCTGTCTGATATCTGCGCTTTTCATGAAATACCCGTGACGATGAGCGATAGAGCGCGTCGAGCCGGCCAGCTGGCGTGGCACGCCGGCAGCTACCGGGCATGACACCACACCCCGGAGCCGTCGCAAAAGAGGACATTATAGCGTAGTTGTCAAGCGACTAAAGTGGGTCACGTAAAACACCTGCACACGAGCCCTGGGATGGGCGGACAACCACACCGCTTTATATGAGCCTTCAACGATACTAGGTATCTGCCTCAGACATGGCGCGCAGTGCCTCGCGGACGTGATCAAAATCAAACCCTCGCCCGGCCAGGAAGCGCTCTCGCCTTGCCCGCTCTTTCGGGTCGCCTGCAGGCCCTCTGCCGAATCGACGCTGGAGGGCCTCGGTCGCCAGTTGATACCAGTCCACCGACTCCTCCTGCTCTATCTCTCTCAGGGCGTCTCTGGCCAACTCCCGGTCGACCCCACGCTGCCCCAACTCCGCCAGCATCTTGACCGGCCCCTGCCCGCGCAGCACTCGTCCACGCAGAAAGCTCTCGGCGAAGCGACGATCACTCTGCAGGCCCTGCTCGGCCAGTTCGTCCAGCAGCGCTTCGACCTCATCATGCTCGTGCCCTCGGCTCAGCAACCGTGTCGTCAGCTCTTGACGACCATATTCACGCCGGGCGAGCAGTTCGACCGCCTGCTCCCGTGGCGACATCTCCGTTCTCGCCTTGCGCATGCAAGCCTCCCGTCTGTGCACTGCATGACCACCAGCATTCATGCTCGGCGTGGTACGGCGCGCGCCCCACCCACCTGGTGAACGTCAAAACGCAACGGGCCCCTAGCAGGGGCCCGAATGGCGATGGAGGCCGGCGTTGCCTACCCCCATCCAGTACCGCAGCAGCGAATTACAGCAGGTCATCGCCGAAGTCGTCACCCGCTGGTGCGGCTTCCGCTTGCTTGTCCTGCTCTTCCTTCTTGGGATCTGGCTGGACCAGCAGCTGAGCACGAATCTGAGACTCGATCTCTTCCATGATCGCAGGGTTGTCTTCCAGGAACTGGGCGGCATTGGCTTTGCCCTGACCGATCTTGTTGCCCTGGTAGCTGTACCAGGCACCTGCCTTGTCCACCAGCTTGCACTGGACGCCCAGATCGACCACTTCGCCGGCGTGATAGATGCCCTTGCCGTAGAGAATCTGGAACTCGGCCTGGCGAAACGGCGGAGCCACCTTGTTCTTGACGACCTTCACCCGGGTTTCGTTACCGGTGACCTCATCGCCCTGCTTGACCGAACCGGTGCGGCGGATATCCAGGCGCACGCTGGAATAGAACTTCAGGGCGTTACCACCAGTGGTGGTTTCCGGGCTGCCGAACATCACACCAATCTTCATACGGATCTGGTTGATGAACACCACCATGCAGTTGGCGTTCTTGATGTGGCCGGTAATCTTGCGCAGCGCCTGGGACATCAGACGCGCCTGGAGACCCACGTGGGAATCCCCCATTTCGCCTTCAATTTCCGCCCTGGGAGTCAGGGCCGCCACCGAGTCGATGATGATCACGTCCACACCGCCGGAACGGACCAGCATGTCGCAGATTTCCAGGGCTTGCTCGCCGGTATCCGGCTGGGAGACCAGCAGATCATCCAGGTTAACACCGAGCTTTTCTGCATAGCTCGGGTCAAGGGCGTGCTCAGCATCGATAAAGGCACAGGTCTTGCCGTCCTTTTGTGCCTGAGCGATCACCGACAGCGTCAGCGTGGTCTTGCCCGAGGATTCCGGGCCAAAGATTTCCACGACGCGCCCGTAAGGCAGACCGCCAATGCCCAGGGCGATATCCAGACCCAAGGAGCCGGTGGACACCGACGGCATGACCACCCTGGGGGCATCGCCCAGACGCATGACCGTGCCCTTGCCAAACTGGCGATCGATCTGAGAAAGAGCGGCGTCAAGCGCCTTGCTGCGGTTTTGATCCTGCGCCATTTCGGAGCTCCTGTAGACAATGGATCGGGGCCGAACGGCGTGTCCTGGTCCCCATCGGGCCCTGCGCCGGACCCTGGCAATTACTGTATGACTGAACAGTAGTATGACGAAAAAATGCGCTGACCACCACCCCTGCTCCAGGCCTATTGCTGCCATCGGAGTCCAATGCCAGCGAGCCGCCGGCCGCCAACATCATCACCCTGGGGGCTAACGCTAGCTTTGGCGTTAGCTCAGCCGATCAATCAGCCCCTGCAGCGCGTAGGCAATGGCTTGGCGGCGCACGTCATCGCGATTTCCTGCAAAGTGGCAACGTTCTGCCACGCATACGCCATCTGCGGCAAAGGCAAACCAGACCGTGCCCACCGGCTTATGGTCGCTGCCCCCGCCAGGCCCCGCAACACCACTGATGGCGACGCCATGGGATGCGCCACTTTCGGCACATGCTCCAGCCACCATGGCTTCGACCACTGACTCACTGACGGCCCCGTGGCGCTCCAGCAAGGCCAATGGCACCCCCAGCAGGCGCTGTTTGGCGGCATTGGAATAGGTCACATAGCCCGTCTCGAAGTAGTCCGAGCTGCCTGCGATATCGGTGATCGCGGTGGCCACGCCGCCACCGGTGCAGGACTCGGCGGTGGTCACCTGGACCTGACGCTTGAGGCACAGTTCACCCAAGCGACTCGACAGCACTCGGATATCTTCTGGTGCAGGCGTCATGGAGATAGCTCCTGAAGTGAAGGTGGGGGGCACGGGCCGCAACGCTGGGGCCGAAACGATAGGGCCGCGACGTCATGCAGGCGCGCGGGATACGACGCCAACATCGTGCCCGCAACTCGGGATCAACGCATTGCGGCGACCTCAGTCGCCGCAATGTGCTCTACCGCCGATCACAGGATTGACGACGAGGCCACCTAGCGCCTCGCGATAATCCACACCGCGTGAACGATCCCGGGAATATAGCCGAGAAGCGTCAGCAGGATGTTCAGCCAGAAGTGCAGACCGAAGCCAACTTGCAGGAAGACACCCAGCGGGGGCAGCAGGATGGCCAGAATGATGCGAATAACGTCCATATACTTGCTCCTTTATTCAACGTCCTTGAATCATCACCCAACTTGGATCATCGCCCAAGAGGGATCGGGAAGCGTGGTCCTTGCAGTGACATCTGTTGGCTGATGCTCCCAGGGGCAGCGGTGACTCCGTCACCGCCTTTGCTCGCGCCCTGAGGCATACCACCTAGGGTAGCCGGAGATCTCTCCGACAAACAGATGCCGTGTCGCGCATGCATCATATTGCCATGATGTAGGCGGTTCTATCATCCCCCTCCGTCGTCCTGGCTGCGCTACAGATCGGCCCGTAGGCCATGCTATCCTTATGGGCTTTCGTCGGCCTTGTTCCGACCGATCCTCGCTTTATCCATCCGCCCACCAGCGCATTGAGATTCCATGAACGACATGGCCAAGCCCAGTGCTCCCAGCCATACGCCGATGATGACCCAGTACCTCAGGATCAAGCGCGAGCATCCTGACGTCCTGCTGTTCTATCGTATGGGGGACTTCTACGAACTGTTCTACGACGACGCCAAGCGCGCCGCGGCACTGCTTGATATCACGCTGACACAGCGTGGCCAGTCAGCAGGCAAGCCGATTCCCATGGCCGGTATTCCCTACCATAGCGCCGAGGGGTATCTGGCTCGCCTGGTCAGTGCGGGCGAATCGGTGGCCATCTGCGAGCAGATCGGTGACCCGGCGACGTCCAAGGGCCCGGTAGAGCGTCAAGTGGTGCGGATCGTCACCCCAGGCACCCTGCATGATGAGGCACTGCTGGATGCACGCCGCGACAACCTGCTGGTGGCGGTAGCTCCCTATGGCGACCACCTTGGCCTGGCCTGGCTGGAGGTCTCCAGCGGACGCTTCAGCGTGCTCGAGGTCGACAGTGAAACCGAAATGCTGTCCGAGCTGACGCGCCTGGATCCGGCTGAACTGCTGGTGCCGGAAAGCCTGGAACTACCCGCCTCCATGTCCGAGCGACGCGGGCTTCGACGCCAGAGTGACTGGCTGTTCGATCATGAAAGTGCGCACCGGGTATTGTGTGATCAGTTCCGGGTTCAGGACCTCAAGGGGTTTGGTTGCGCACACCTGCACTCCGCCATCATTGCGGCTGGTGTGCTGATGGACTACGCCAGGGACACCCAGCGCAGCGCCCTGCCCCATGTCACCGCGATCGGTGTGGAAAATCGTGACGATAGCGTGGTCATTGATGCAGCAAGCCGGCGCAACCTGGAGATTGACATCAACCTGGGAGGTACCAGCGACAACACCCTCGCCAGCGTCCTGGACACCACCACCACGGCAATGGGCTCGCGCCTGCTCAAGCGTTGGCTGAACCGCCCGCTGCGAGACAGGCAGCAGGTCATGGGACGTCAATCCGCGATCAGCTTGCTGCTGGACCAGGAAGGCTACGAGCCGCTGCGCGACGAGTTGAAGGCCATTGGCGACATCGAGCGCATCCTGGCCAGGGTGGCGCTGGGCAGCGCTCGCCCGCGGGACCTGGCGAGACTGAGAGACGCCTTCAATGCGTTACCCGCTCTGCGCGATCAGCTGGCTGGCTACGCTGAAGGCACCACGCTTGACGAACTGCGCGTCCATATCCAGCCGTTTCCCGAGCTGGCGGACTTGCTCACCCGTGCGCTGATCGACAATCCCCCGGTGGTCATTCGGGATGGGGGCGTGATCGCTGACGGTTTCGACAGAGAACTGGACGAACACAGAGGGCTGGCAGAGCACGCCGGTGACTACCTCGTGCAACTGGAAGCACGGGAGCGGGCACGCACCGGACTCGCCGGGCTCAAGGTGGGGTACAACCGCGTCCATGGCTACTTCATCGAGATTCCTCGGGCCCAGGCCAAGGAAGCCCCTGCGGATTATATCCGGCGCCAGACACTGAAGAACGCAGAGCGCTTCATCATCCCGGAGCTCAAGGAGTTCGAGGACAAGGCGCTATCCGCCAAATCCCGCGCACTGGCCCGGGAAAAGCTGCTTTATGATGGCCTGATCGACAGCCTCAACGCGGAGCTCGCTCGCCTGCAGGCCACCGCCAGAGCACTGTCTTCCCTTGATGTGCTATGCGCCCTGGCCGAACGCGCACGGGCACTGGATTTTGTACGCCCCACGCTCGCTGATGTGGCCGGGTTCGATATTCGCGGTGGACGCCACCCGGTCGTCGAACAGGTCAGTGACACGCCATTCGTGCCCAACGACCTGCTGATGGATGACGACCGCCGCATGCTGGTCATTACCGGCCCCAACATGGGCGGTAAATCGACCTACATGCGTCAGGCCGCGTTGATCACCCTGCTTGCCCACTGTGGCAGCTTCGTTCCCGCTGACAGTGCCACCATCGGCCCGGTGGACCGCATCTTTACCCGCATAGGGTCCAGCGATGACCTGGCCGGTGGCCGCTCCACCTTCATGGTGGAAATGACCGAGACTGCCAACATCCTGCACAACGCCACAGATCATAGCCTGGTCTTGATGGACGAAATTGGCCGCGGCACCAGTACCTTTGATGGACTGTCGCTGGCCTGGGCCAGTGCCGAACACCTGACCCGCACGCGGGCCTTCACCCTGTTCGCCACCCACTATTTCGAAATGACCGCTCTGGCCGGAGATTCTGCTGCGGTGGCCAACGTGCACTTGACCGCTGCAGAGCACAATGAAGGCATCGTGTTCATGCACCGGGTGGAAGAAGGCCCAGCCAGCCAAAGCTACGGTCTCCAGGTCGCGCAACTGGCCGGCGTCCCCCAGTCCGTCATCGCCGAAGCCAGGATCAAGCTCGCCGCGCTGGAGCAGCAGGAAGTGGATCATGGACAAGGCCCGTCCAGCCTGTCGCGAGCGGAGCCTGCCCCCCAGCAGGCAGACCTGTTCGCCAGCACGCCTCACCCCTTGATCGAAGAGCTCGAGCAACTGGCCATCGATGAACTGTCACCGCGTCAGGCACTGGAGCTTCTATACCGCTGGAAATCGTCAGTATGACCGTGCACCCCGCGCTTGCCCCTACAGAAGTGCGGGTCTAGAATGTGGCACCCAAGGACCGTGCATTATAAGAAAGCCATTTCCATATAACTTTAAGGCTTAACACGCGACAGGCGAAACGACGCTCAGCTCCTCTGCGTCGGGGCGTGAGCTACCCATGATCCGGAGCGTCGCCATGGCGACCTTTCGGGCGCAAGTGACCAATGATTGAGCGGCCAGCACCGAACTGGCCCGAGGAAGGGAGACTGGCATGACATTCGTCGTCACCGAAAACTGCATCAAGTGCAAGTACACCGATTGCGTCGAGGTCTGCCCGGTGGACTGCTTCTACGAGGGTCCCAATTTTCTGGTGATCCACCCGGACGAATGTATCGACTGCGCCCTGTGTGAGCCCGAGTGCCCGGCCGAGGCCATCTACTCCGAGGATGAGCTACCCGAGGGCCAGGAGGCGTTCATCGAGATCAATGCGGAGCTTTCCGAGGTGTGGCCCAACATCACCGAAAAGAAAGATCCACCGGAAGACGCCGAGCAGTGGGACGGCAAGACAGGCAAGCTGGAGCAGCTCGAACGCTGATCTGGCACGACAAGCCACTACCTGCTCAACACAATAGCCGCCCAACGAGGCGGCTATTGTGTTGCTGGCGGTGTGGCGAGCATCCTTCAGACGATAGCTCCATGGCGCTCGCTTGCCCGGCCATCAGGCGTCTCTCCGAACTCGGCTGGCCGTTTTCACTGTCCAAACGACCTGTCCAAACCACCTGCCCGGACCCGCTGTTCAGGGCAGCTGTTCGAGCCGACCGCGCCGGCCACCAGGCCCAGCATCTCGTCACGACAGCCAACCTGCTGGCATAAAAAAAGGCGGCCCGTAGGCCGCCCGCTCCAAGCATTTCCTTGGGCGGCTCCCTCCGCCCGACTCCCTGAGTGCCCTCCGTGCCCAGAAGCGACATCCTGTCGCACCAGGCGCACTCTTGACTCTAGAACGCATCCCGAAAACACCCAACTGAATCGAACGTCGAGCCACATGCCGTGATGGTCCTGCGATCGGCGTTCCATGCCTGCCTGTTGTTGCCGAACCTGTCTAC
Organism: Halomonas litopenaei; assembly: GCF_017303055.1. Taxonomy (GTDB): domain Bacteria; phylum Pseudomonadota; class Gammaproteobacteria; order Pseudomonadales; family Halomonadaceae; genus Halomonas; species Halomonas litopenaei_A. The sequence goes on from NZ_JAEKJT010000003.1 coordinate 437,780, forward strand.
CTCCATGCAGACGAATCCGACCACACTAGGCGTCTCGCAGTCCTGGCAAGCAGCCTGATGCCGCGAAGCCTGACCTCTCGATTCATGAGTGCATTCTGTCAGCTTTGGGCATCATCTCAAGTCGCCTTATTTTGCACTGCGACATGTCCTACGTGACACGCTTCTTTGCGACGCCCCAAAAAATATATAGAAATTAACAACATAAAAAAGGCCCGCGATAACATCGCGGGCCTCTTCGGGTCATATGGGGTTAATGTCCTACATAAAATGTAGTCAATGTCTTACAAAATGTGAGGACACAACCACCCCAAAGGGTTTATCAAACCCTACGCCTGTCCCTTGATCGCCGCGCGACCTGGGTAAGTAGCGCGCTCTCCCAGCTCCTGCTCGATGACCAGAAGGCGGTTGTACTTGGCGACACGATCACTACGGCACAACGAACCCGTCTTGATCTGGCCCGCGCAAGTGCCTACCGCCAGGTCGGCGATGGTCGTGTCTTCGGTTTCACCGCTACGGTGGGAGATGACCGCCGTGAACCCCGCGTCCTGTGCCATGCGGATGGCATCCAGCGTTTCGGACAGTGAACCAATCTGATTGAACTTGATCAGGATGGAGTTGCCGATGGATTCATCGATACCACGCTTCAGAATCCGCGTATTGGTCACGAACAGGTCGTCACCGACCAGCTGGACACGGTCTCCCAGCTTGGCAGTCAGAGACTTCCAGCCGTCCCAGTCGGACTCGTCCAGGCCGTCCTCGATGGACACGATCGGATACTCGTTGGCCAGACCCACCAGGTAATCACCGAAGCCTTCGGCGTCGAAGCGCTTGTCCTCGCCTGCCAGCACGTACTGGCTGTCCTTGTAGAACTCACTGGCGGCACAGTCCAGCGCGAGAGTGATGTCCTTGCCGAGCTCGTAGCCGGCGTTCTCAACGGCCTGCTTGATGACCGCCAGCGCCTCGGCATTGGAAGACAGGTTAGGGGCAAAGCCACCTTCATCACCTACGGCGGTGGCAAGACCCCGCGACGACAGCACCTTCTTCAAGGCATGGAAGATCTCGGCACCGGCGCGCAGGCCTTCGCGGAAGCTGGCGGCACCCACCGGCTGCACCATGAACTCCTGAATGTCGACGTTGTTGTCGGCATGCTCACCACCGTTGAGGATGTTCATCATCGGCACCGGCATCAGGTACTGCCCCGGCTGGCCGTACAGCTCAGCGATGTGGGCGTACAGCGGTACGCCCTTGGCGTTGGCCGCTGCCTTGGCGGCGGCCAGTGACACCGCCAGGATAGCGTTGGCGCCCAGGTTTTCTTTGTTGTCGGTACCATCGAGCTCGAGCATGGCGTCGTCCAGGCCACGCTGATCACGCGCATCCATGCCCACCAGAGCGTCACGAATCTTGCCATTGACCGCGTCGACGGCCTTGAGCACACCCTTGCCCAGGTAACGACCCTTGTCGCCGTCACGCAGCTCCAGCGCCTCGCGGGAGCCGGTGGAGGCGCCGCTCGGCGCGCAGGCGACGCCCACGGCGCCGCTTTCCAGGCGCACTTCTGCCTGGACGGTGGGGTTACCGCGTGAATCCAGCACCTCTAGGGCGCGAATATCGACGATCTTGGTCATCTCGATGGGTCCTTGTGGGTGATAAAGCTCGTGTCAGCGTTGTCGATCTACTCTGGACGTGCCATAGGCCCTTGGGTCAGGCCCGTCAGGCTATCAGAGGTAGCGCTAGCGTATCTCGATGGACGGAAGCTGTTTCACGACGTCGTCCAACGTCTTGATCTGTGCCAGGAAGGGCTCGAGTCTATCAAGCGGCAAGGCACATGGGCCGTCACATTTTGCCGAGTCGGGATCCGGGTGCGCTTCCAGGAAGAGCCCGGCGATACCGACGGCAACCCCGGCACGGGCCAGGTCCAGCACCTGCGCACGGCGTCCGTCCGCACTGTCGGCGCGTCCGCCCGGACGCTGCAGTGAGTGGGTGACGTCAAACAACAGCGGGAAGCCGGTGTCTTTCATCTCGCCGAAACCGAGCATATCGACGACCAGGTTGTTGTAGCCAAAGCTGGAACCGCGCTCGCACAGCAGCAGCCGTTCGTTGCCGGCCTCACGGAACTTGGTGATGATATGGCGCATCTCGTGGGGGGCAAGAAACTGGGGCTTCTTGATGTTGACCACCGCCCCGGTCTCGGCCATCGCCACCACCAGATCCGTCTGGCGCGCCAGAAACGCCGGCAGCTGGATAACGTCAGCCACCTCAGCGGCGGGCGCCGCCTGGTAGGGCTCATGAACGTCAGTAATCACCGGCACATTGAAGCGCGACTTCACCTCGTCGAGGATCGCAAGCCCCTTGTCCAGCCCAGGCCCACGGAAGGAATGCACCGAGCTGCGATTGGCCTTGTCGAAGCTCGCCTTGAACACATAAGGGATATCGAGCTTGCCGGTCACCTCGACGTAGGCCTCGGCCACCTCGAGCGCCAGCTCGCGGGATTCAAGCACATTCATCCCGGCAAACAGCACCAGGGGCAACGAATTGCCGGCCCTCAGGCCGGCAAACTCGATAATACGCTGGGCGTCAGACATCAGTATCACTCCTGATGGGTGGACTGGGCGCGGGTGCGCTTGGCCTTGTGCCCGAGTGCCGCATTGACGAAACCGGTAAACAGCGGATGCCCGTCACGCGGCGTCGAGGTGAATTCCGGATGGAACTGACACGCCACGTACCAAGGGTGATCCGGCAGCTCGACCATTTCCACCAGGGAGTTGTCGACGCTGCGACCGGAGATGACCAGTCCTGTCTTCTCGAGCTCTTCAATAAACTGGTTATTGACCTCGAAACGATGGCGATGACGCTCGACGATGACCTCGTCGCCGTAGGCGTCACGCGCCTTGGACCCCTTGGCCAGCCGGCACTCCTGGCCGCCCAGGCGCATGGTGCCGCCGAGATCAGAGGCCTCATCCCGGATTTCGATCTTGCCCTCCGGATTGAGCCACTCGGTGATCAGGCCCACCACCGGATGCTGGGTATCGTGGGTGAACTCGGTGGAGTTGGCATCGTCCCAACCTGCCACATGCCGAGCGTACTCGATCACCGCTACCTGCATCCCCAGGCAGATGCCCAGGTAAGGAATGTCGTTTTCACGGGCGAAGCGCGCGGTGGCAATCTTGCCTTCGACCCCGCGCTCACCAAAACCACCTGGCACAAGAATCGCGTCCTTGCCTGCCAGCCGCTCGGTGCCGTGACGCTCGATATCCTCAGAGTCGATGTAGTCGACGTTGACCTTCACACGGGTCTGGATACCCGCGTGGATCAAGGCCTCGTTGAGCGACTTGTAGGCGTCCAGCAGCTCCATGTACTTGCCGACCATGGCGATGTTGACCGACTTCAGCGGATTGAGCTTGGCATCGAGCACCTTGACCCACTCGCTCAGATCGGCCTCGCGGGCTTCCAGACGCAGCTTGTCGCAGACGATGTCATCAAGGCCGTGCTCGTGCAGCATCAGCGGAATGCGATAGATGGTGTCGGCATCCTGAAGCGGCACCACCGCACGCTCTTCGACGTTGGTGAACAGCGCAATCTTGCGACGCTCGGTCTCTTCCAGCTCGACCTCGCTGCGGCAGATCAGGATGTCCGGCTGGATACCGATAGAGCGCAGTTCCTTGACGGAGTGCTGGGTCGGCTTGGTCTTGGTCTCACCTGCCGTCTGGATGTACGGCACCAGGGTCAGGTGCATGAAGATGGCGTTACTGGCGCCCTTCTCGCTGCGGATCTGACGGATGGACTCAAGGAACGGCAGTGACTCGATGTCGCCAACGGTACCGCCGATCTCGACCAGCGCTACGTCGAACCCTTCACCACCCTCGTACACGCGACGCTTGATTTCGTCGGTGATGTGCGGAATCACCTGCACCGTACCACCGAGGTAGTCACCACGGCGCTCCTTGCGCAGCACGTGCTCGTACACTCGGCCGGTGGTGAAGTTGTTGGCCTGGGTCATCTTGGTCCGGATGAAGCGCTCGTAGTGACCCAGATCCAGGTCCGTCTCTGCGCCATCCTCGGTGACGAACACCTCGCCGTGCTGGAAAGGGCTCATCGTGCCCGGATCCACGTTGATGTACGGGTCGAGCTTGAGCATGGTGACCTTGAGGCCGCGAGCCTCGAGAATCGCCGCCAGCGAGGCCGACGCAATGCCCTTGCCAAGAGAGGACACAACGCCGCCGGTCACGAAGATATATCGTGTCATGGAGAACCTGTCGAAACGTGATCGGTAGGCCCGGCAGGAAGCCGCGCCAGGATGGGACGACAGACTAGCAGAATTCGATCAACGGCTCAATTTGCACAACAGGGAAGCTTCTTCTCTCTGCCCAACTCGCCAGCGCTTTGGCGCCCGCCCAACTGATCGAACGGGCGCCAGCATCACTCTCGGTTTCTAGATATCGAGGTAGTCGAGGATGCCCTCGCCCGCCTGGCGGCCTTCATACACGGCGGTCACCACGAGATCGGAGCCGCGTACCATGTCACCACCGGCGAAGATCTTTTCATTGGTGGTCTGGAAAGCAAAGCTGCCGTGCTCCGGCGCTTTCACCCGGCCACGCTCGTCAACCTCGATACCAAAGGTCTCGAACCAGGGGGCCGGACTAGGCTGAAAACCGAAGGCAATGACCACGGCATCCGCCGCAATGATTTCCTCGGATCCTGGCACCACTTCAGGACGACGACGTCCGTTCTCGTCGGCCTCGCCCAGCCGCGTGCGCACCACCTTGACGCCTTCGACTCGCTCCTCACCGACGACCGCCACCGGCTGCCGATTGAACAGGAAGTCGACACCTTCCTCCCGGGCATTGGCTACCTCGCGACGGGAACCCGGCATGTTCTCTTCATCACGACGATAGGCGCAGGTGACTTCCCTGGCACCCTGCCGGATGGCGGTACGGTTGCAGTCCATGGCCGTGTCGCCGCCACCCAGCACCACCACCCGCTGACCTTCCAGAGACACGAAGTCCTCGGGGTTCTTTTCGAAGCCCAGACGATGATTGACGTTGGCGATCAGGTAGTCGAGCGCCTTGTGCACGCCGGGCAGATCCTCGCCCGGGAAGCCACCTTCCATGTAGGTGTAGGTACCCATGCCGAGGAACACCGCGTCGTACTTCTCGAGCAGCTCGTCGAAGGCAATGTCCTTGCCGACTTCAACGCCCAGGCGGAACTCCACGCCCATCTCCTCGAATACGGCGCGACGACGCTCCATGACGGTCTTTTCAAGCTTGAATTCCGGAATGCCGAAGGTCAGCAGACCACCGATCTCGGCGTACTTGTCATACACCACCGGCTTGACCCCATTGCGCACCAGAATGTCCGCGCAACCGAGCCCGGCGGGTCCGGCACCGATGATGGCGACCTTCTTGTCGGTCCAGGTCACCTGACTCATGTCCGGGCGCCAGCCCATGGCAAAGGCCGTGTCCGTGATGTATTTCTCCACGGAGCCGATGGTCACGGCGCCAAAGCCATCATTGAGGGTGCAGTCACCCTCGCACAGGCGATCCTGGGGGCACACCCTGCCGCATACCTCGGGCAGCGAATTGGTGCGATGAGACAGCTCTGCCGCCTCGAGAATGTTGCCCTCGCTGACCAGTTGCAGCCAGTTGGGAATATAGTTGTGAACAGGGCACTTCCATTCACAGTAGGGATTGCCGCAGTGCAAGCAGCGATGGGCCTGACTCGCCGCATCCATGGGCTTGAACGGTTCGTAGATTTCAGCGAACTCACGGGCGCGGGTGCGCGCCGCTTTCTTCTGCGGATCCTGACGACCGACGTCGATGAACTGGAAGTCGTTGCTCAAACGGTTTGCCATGATGTTCTCCTGCCTTGTTCGGGACGCCGTCGGGTTATTCGGGCTGACGCGTGGACTGGGCGAGCAGACCGCTCAGGCTCGCCGCCTTGGGCTTCACCAGCCAGAAATGGCGGATGAAGTCGCTGAAGTCCTCAAGGATCGCCTGGCCGCGTTGTGAGCCGGTCTCGGCAACATATTCCTCAATGGTCTCCCTCAGGTGTCTCCGATAGGCCTCCATGGCCTCGGTATTGACGCGATGGATCTCCACCAGCTCGTGGTTGTAGCGATCCACAAAGCAGCGATCTTCGTCGAGCACGTAGGCAAAGCCGCCGGTCATGCCTGCACCAAAGTTGACGCCAGTTTCACCGAGCACGCAGACGATGCCGCCGGTCATGTACTCACAGCAGTGATCGCCAGAGCCTTCGATGACCGCATGGGCACCGGAGTTGCGCACGCCAAAGCGCTCGCCGGCCGTGCCCGCGGCGAACAGCTTGCCACCGGTCGCGCCGTACAGGCAGGTATTACCGATGATCGCTGTCTTGTGGCTGTCGAACTGACTGTTCTTCGGCGGCGTGATGACGATCTTGCCACCATTCATGCCCTTGCCGACGTAGTCGTTGGCATCCCCTTCCAGGTACAGGTTGAGCCCGCGAGCGTTCCATACACCAAAGCTCTGACCCGCCACGCCGGTAAAGCGTGCCGTCACCGGGGCATCGTCGAGACCGGCCTCGCCATACTGCTTGGCAATGGCGCCAGAAGTCAGCGCACCCACCGAGCGATCACAATTGGTGATGGTGAAGGACACGTCGGCCCCGGCCTTGGACTCGATCGCCGACTTGAGCGCATCGAGCACCTCGAGGTTCTTGGCACCAGGGTCATGTGGCACGTTGCGGCTGACCTGGCAGGACTGGGGCGCATCTGCCGGCACGTGATCGTTGGCCAGCAGCGGCGTCAGGTCCAGCTTGTTCTGAGACGGCGTCAGCCCTTCAAACACCTCGAGCAGATCGGTGCGGCCAATCAGGTCGGTGAGCTTGCGCACCCCTACGAGCGCCATCAACTCACGCACTTCTTCGGCAATGAAGCGGAAGTAATGCTTGACCATGTCCACCGTGCCGCGGAAGTGCTCATCACGCAGATACTGCATCTGGGTCGCCACGCCGGTGGCGCAGTTGTTCAGGTGACAGATGCGCAGGTACTTGCAGCCCAGGGCCACCATCGGCGCCGTACCAAAGCCGAAGCTCTCGGCACCGAGAATCGCCGCCTTGATCACGTCGAGACCGGTCTTCAGACCGCCGTCGGTCTGCAGTCGAATCTTGTCGCGCAGGCCGTTGATACGCAGCGCCTGATGCACTTCCGGCAGGCCCAACTCCCAGGGCGAACCGGCGTGCTTGATGGAGGTCAGCGGACTTGCCGCGGTACCACCGTCATAACCGGACACGGTGATCAAGTCTGCATACGCCTTGGCCACACCGGTCGCGATGGTGCCGATACCCGGCTCAGACACCAGTTTCACCGACACCTGGGCATCAGGATTGACCTGCTTGAGGTCGAAGATCAGCTGAGCCAGGTCCTCGATGGAATAGATATCGTGATGTGGCGGCGGCGAGATCAAGGTCACCCCCGGCACCGAGTAGCGCAGACGGGCAATCAGCTCGTTCACCTTGCCACCCGGCAACTGGCCGCCTTCACCAGGCTTGGCACCCTGGGCGACCTTGATCTGCAGCACTTCGGCATTGACCAGATAGGCCGGAGTGACACCAAAACGACCAGAGGCGATCTGCTTGATCTTGGAGCTTCTGATAGTGCCGTAACGTGAGGGGTCTTCACCGCCCTCACCAGAGTTGGAGCGCCCACCGGCCTCGTTCATGGCCTGCGCCAACGCTTCATGGGCCTCAGGAGACAGTGCCCCCAGGGACATGCCGGCGCTGTCGAAGCGTGGCAGCAGGTCCTCGACCGGCTCGACCTCCTCAAGCGGAAGCGGCTCGGCGGCGGGCTTGAGCTTGAGCAGGTCACGAATGGTGGCTGGGTCACGCTCATTGACCAGTTGGGCAAACTTCTTCCACTTGCTGTAGTCGCCCTCCTGCACCGCCTCCTGCAGCGCTTTCACCACATCGGGGTTGTAGGCGTGATACTCGTGCCCGTGAACGTACTTCATCAGGCCGCCCTGGGAAATACCCTTGCGCGGCTTCCAGGCGTCCTTGGCCAGCGCCACCTGGGTCAGCTGAATCTCGTTGAAGCCAGTACCCTGAATGCGCGACGCCATGCCGGTGAAACACAGATCCATGACTTCCGAGGACAGCCCCACCGCCTCAAACAGCTGGGAGCCACGGTAGGACGCCAGGGTCGAGATACCCATCTTCGACAGGATCTTGTAGAGCCCTTTTTGCAGGCCCTTGCGATAATTCTCGCGAGCATCAGCGGGGTTGCCAGAGAGCTCACCGCTACGGTGCATATCGGCCATGACCTGATAGGCAAGCCATGGATAGACCGCCGTCGCCCCGACACCGAACAGCACCGCCATCTGATGCGCGTCGCGGGCATAGCCGGTCTCGACGATCAGGTTGACGCGAGGACGCAGGGCCTTGCGACCGAGTTCGTTGTGGATCGCCCCCACCGCCAGTGCCGGATGGATCGGCACCTGCCCCTGGGGAAGGTCAGCGTCGGACAGGACCAGAATGACCTTTTGCTCATGCACCGCGGCTTCTGCCTCGCGGCAAAGCTCCAGCAGCGCAGCCTTGAGCCCCTTCTCTTCCGGGTCATAGCCCAGCGACAGGGTGTGACTGGCGAAGGCGGGGTCGTCCTGACTCACCAGGGCGGTGAACTTGCGTGGCGACAGGATCGGGGTGGTCAGCACGATCCGGTGGGCGTGTTCCGGGGTCGCCTTGAACACGTTGCGCTCGGCGCCGATGCAGGTCTCCAGCGACATGACGATGGCTTCACGCAGCGGATCGATGGCCGGATTGGTCACCTGGGCGAACTTTTGACGGAAGTAGTCCGAGAGCATGCGATGCTTGCCCGACAGGACCGCCATGGGGGTGTCGTCACCCATGGAGCCGACGGCTTCCTGACCGCTTTCTCCCAGCGGGCGCAGCACCTGGTCGCGCTCTTCGAAGCTCACCTGGAACATCTTCTGCTGCACCTGCAGCGTTTCAGGGTCCATGTTCTTGAAGGCGGCAAGCTCGGTCAGGGCAGACTCGAGGAACTGGGCTTCCTGCTTCAGCCAGCGCTTGTAGGGATAGGCAGACTTCAGCCGCTCATCGATGTCGCTGGTGTGCAGCACCTCACCGGTCTCGGTGTCCACCGCCAGAATCTGACCGGGACCGACACGTCCCTTGGCGACCACGTCTTCGGGCTTGTAGTCGTAGGTGCCGATCTCGGAGGCCAGGGTGATGAAGCCGTTCTTGGTGATCACCCAGCGGGCCGGACGCAGGCCGTTGCGGTCAAGCATGCACAGCGCCTGACGCCCATCGGTCATGACCACGCCGGCAGGACCGTCCCACGGCTCCACGTGCATGGAGTTGTATTCGTAGAAGGCGCGCAGGTCGCCGTCCATGATTTCCACGTTCTGCCAGGCAGGCGGCACCATCATGCGCACCGCACGGTGCAGCTCCATGCCACCGGTCAACAGCACCTCCAGCATATTGTCCATGCTCGAGGAGTCGGAACCGGTGGTGTTGACGATCTGGTCGAGGCTGGCGATGTCGGGCAGCCGCTCGGAGATGAAGTTCTCCTTGCGCGAGTTGGCCCAGCCACGGTTGGCCTCGATGGTGTTGATCTCGCCGTTATGGGCCAGCAGACGGAACGGCTGAGCCAGCGGCCAACGGGGGGCGGTGTTGGTGGAGAAGCGCTGGTGAAACACGCAGATAGCGGTTTCCAGGCGCTCATCACCGAGGTCCTGATAGAAGGCCGGCAGGTCTACCGGCATGACCAGCCCCTTGTAGGACACCACTTCACTGGACAGCGAGCTTACATAGAAGTCGGGCTCATGAATCAGGGCCTGCTCGGCCAGACGACGAGCCATGAACAGGGAAACATCAAACGCTTCTTCCCCCGCACCCGGCTCGACAAACAGCTGACGGATCCGCGGCAGGCAGTCGAGGGCCATGGGACCACAGACACTGGGGTCGACCGGCACGTCGCGCCAGCCGATGACCTTGACACCACGCTGGGTCAGGCAGTCTTCCAGTGTCTGTCGGGCGGCCGTCTCGCGCTGGTCGTCATCCGGCAGAAAGATCACCCCTACGGCGTAGCGATCCCCCAAGGCCACATCAAGGCTCTCCTGAGCCACCTGACGCATGAAGCCGTCGGGCATCTTCAACAACAGCCCGCAACCATCGCCGGTCTTGCCGTCGGCCGCGATACCACCGCGGTGGGTCATGCAGGTAAGGGACTCGATGGCAGTGCTGAGCAATTCATGGCTAGCCTGCCCTTCCATGTGGGCGATCAGGCCAAACCCGCAGTTGTCACGGAACTCGCCAGGCTGATGAAGACCTTTGTTCATGGGCGCGCCTCGGGTGAAAGGGTTGTAGTCACAGCATTTTCGCGATATTGTTATCGGTTTTTCTTTTTATTTAGCGCCCACTCGGGCCATCGCTAACTGCAGGAAAAATGGGTTCCCAGCATAGCCAGCACCCCGCCCTTGCGCAATTACCCGCGACCTCCACATAGATAAAAAAACACCGTAAATCTGAAGGTTGCACAGACAGGCAAGAAAAAAAACGTATCAGGTCAACCACTTGGAAGTGTTTTCCAGCAAGTTCGACTACCCCGATTTCGCCACTAGACTTTAGTCGTAAAAACTGTCGACACCCCATGCCGATCAGGCATATGACATACTGATCGACGCATGAACGCTGTTCGTGAACCTGCTCGTCAGCCGCTCTGATTGCCTGTGACTGGCTGACAGACTGACGGAATACCCCCCCCTTGCATCAGTCTGTCGCGAGCGACGCTACCCTCAGACACGCAAACGCCCGCACAATGGCGGGCGCCGGCGATCCACGCTCGAGCAAAACCGGTCGGGCACTACCCCCTGCCGCAGCCCAGCATCAGCAACGCGGGAACTCCTTGATGCAATCGTGAAGGACCGCGGATGGCGTCTGATCATGGACGCAGGCCTTGCCGAGCTCCTGCAGCAGGATCAGTCGAATGCGATCGTCGAGATTTTTCTTGTCGAGTTTCATGCGTGACACGAAGTCCTCCACACTCATCTCGGCCGGCGCCGACACCGGGAGACCACAGCGCTCGATCAGCCGCCGTGTGCGGTCGACCGCTTCGCTATCGATAAATCCGAGCCGCATCGACAGGTCGGCAGCCATCATCATGCCCGCTCCCACTGCCTCGCCGTGCAACCAGGCACCGTAGCCCATATGGGCCTCGATGGCATGACCAAAGGTATGGCCCAGATTCAACAGCGCCCGAACACCTTGCTCGGTTTCATCCAGGGCCACGATCTCGGCCTTGATCGCACAGCTACGCTCGATGGCCGTGGCCAGAGCCACGTCATCCAGCCGACGCAGCGCGTCGAGCTGCTGCTCCAGCCATTCGAGAAAAGCGCGATCGTAGATAAAGCCGTACTTGATCACCTCGGCAAGCCCGGCGGACAACTCCCGCTGGGGCAGCGTCGCCAGCGTCGCCGTATCGATCAGCACGGCACGGGGCTGCCAGAAGGCACCAATCATATTCTTGCCCAGGGGATGATTGACCCCGGTCTTGCCTCCCACCGAAGAGTCCACCTGAGATAACAGCGTGGTCGGCACCTGAATGAACGAGATGCCACGCTGATAAGACGCTGCGGCATACCCGACCATATCCCCGATCACCCCGCCACCCAGGGCCACGAGCGTCGAGCGGCGGTTGAAGCCAGCCTCCAGCAAGGCATCCCAGATGCGCGACACCCCTTCGATATTCTTGTACGCCTCCCCATCGGGCAGTACCAGGGTTTCGATACGCAGCGTTTCGTCCGCCCGGGCGAGCGCCGTCGTCAGGCGCTCGAGGTAGTGCGCCGCCACGGTCTCATTGGTCACCACCATCACCTGCCGCCCGGACAGGTGCGAGACCAGGCGCTCGCCCTGGTCCATCAGTCCCGCACCGATATAGATGGGGTAGCTACGCTCTCCCAGGGAGACGTTCAACGACAAGGGATCAGCAATCGATGCGGTGGTCATGAGGAAGCCTTGCAAGTCAGGGGGTCGAGAAGACGATGGACACGCCGCACGATATCGTTGACCACGGAGCGCGGTCCGCGGCGATCCGTACGCACTACCAGGTCGGCGGTGGCACGATACAGCGGGTCGCGCAGCGCAAACATGTCACGCAAAAGCTGCTCGCGATCACCGCGCTGCAACAGCGGACGGTTGCGATCCTTGGCGGTACGCTTGAGCTGCTGTTCCACGGTGGTATAGAGATAGATGACGGTGCCACCCTCCCGGATGCACTGTCGATTTTCCTCGCGCAGCACGGCGCCACCACCCGTGGCAATGACGACCTGATCGTAATCGACCAGCTCGCTGATCATGCTGCTTTCACGATCACGAAAGCCACTCTCGCCCTCGACATCGAAGATCCAGGGAATATCCGCGCCGCAGCGTGCCTGAATCTCATGGTCGCTGTCGTAGAAGGGACGTGACAATTCGGCCGCCAGCAGGCGGCCGATGGTGCTCTTTCCAGCCCCCATGGGGCCTATCAGAATCAGGTTCGGTACATCCTGCATCAGTGATTCGCCAGGCCGTCGTCAAGTATCCGGGGTGTAATGAATACCAACAACTCTACCTTATCGTTGACGTCCTCGGTATAGCGAAAAAGCCTACCCAGCACCGGCAGGTCACCCAGCAAGGGGGTCTTGTAGAGGGTATGCAGCTGCTGCGTGGTCAAAATTCCGCCCAACACCACGGTTTCACCGTCATCCACCAGCACCTGGGTCTGAATCTCGTTGGTATCAATAGCGGGCTCGCCGTCGATGCTCTGCTCGGCCAAGGTATCGTTGTTGATGGTCAGATCCATCACCACCCGGTCGTCACCGGTGATCTGTGGCGTTACCTCCAGCGCCAGCACGGCCTCCTTGAACTCGACGTTGGTGGCGCCACTGGAAGTGGACTCCTGGTAGGGGATCTCCGTACCCTGCTTGATCAGCGCCGCATGCTGATTGGAAGTGATCACCCTGGGCTCGGAAATGGTCTGGCTCTTGCCTTCGCTCTCCAGCGCTCGAAGCTCCAGGTCCAGCAGCACGTCACCGGCCAGATAGCCGATGTTGAAAGAGTTACCCGCTTCCAGGGCATCTCCCAGGTCCACGGACATGCCGCCGTAGGTATCCCCTCGATTGCCCGAAATCACATCCCCGATGGTGATATCCCCACTATCGCCGACGGTCTTGCCATGGCGACTGCTGACACCCCAGTTGACGCCGATTTCCTCGGCGGTATTGTCCCTGGCGACGACGATACGCGCCGAGATCTGTACCTGCTTGACCGGCACATCGAGCCGCGCCAGGGTTCTTCTGATCTCGAGCAGCTGAGCCGGCACATCCTGGATCAGCAAGGTGTTGGTGCGCGGATCCGTGGCGACCCTGCCGCGCTCGGTCAGCAGACCAAAGCCACTCTCACCTCGCAGCAGCGCCGCCAGCTCACTGGCCTTGGCATAGCGCACCTCGACATGCTCCGTCACCAGCGGCTCCAACAGGTCGCGTCGAGAAGCGGCCTCCAACGAGAGCCGGTCCCGCTCGGCAAGCTCCGCCACCGGGGCCACCAGCAGGATATCGCCCTGGCGGCGACTACCCAGCCCCTGGGTCTGCAGCACCATCTCCAGGGCCTGGTCCCAGGGCACGTTATCGAGATTCAGCGTGACGCGACCACTGACGCTATCACTGACCACGATATTGAGGCCGGTGAAGTCACTCAGCACCGACAGCACGGAACGCACCTCGACATCCTGGAAGTTCAGCGTGATCGGCGCGCCCTGATAGTCCGCCTGCGGATAATCTGCCGCCTGCACGCTGCAGGACGCCACTCCCAAGATGACCGGCACGAGCCAGAGCAACAGCCCCCGCCTGCGGTGCTTGCGGCCCTTCATCGGGCTGCGCCATGATTTCATCAGTCTCTGCATGTTCGCCCCGCGTCATTGAGTTGCTGTGGCGACGACGGACCCTGCTGGCCCTTCGCCCACCGACACCAGGCGATCCCGCCAGGCATAATGCTCCGGATCATCGGCTTCCAGCCTGACCGCATCGGGTTCGATGGCTGCCACCTTGACCGCTGGAGAGGCCAGCGACTGCCCCTCCATTACGGCATGCACCCGCCCTCCAGGCGTCTCGAACAAGGCCCAGCGCTGGGACTGGCGCTCCAGCACCCCGACCAGGGTCAATTCGTCCAGAGCAAAGGCGGCCAACCCTTGGGGGTCGCGCTGCACCTGGCCGGCGAAGCGAAAGGGGCTTCTCGACTCGGCATACAGGTAGTGAAGAATCGGAAGCTCAACGCTCTCAGGCAGCTCTCCTGCCGGCTGGCGCCATTCGGTGGTCAGCGCCGCCGCCAGTCGTTCATCCAACGCTTCCAGGCTGTCGTGTTCACAGCCCGTCAAGACACAGCCCGTCATGACACAGGCCAGAAGCAGCCACAGACGGGTGAACTCTCCCCGACAGCGGCTGCTCATTGACGCCGTACCTGCTCATCGGAGACGCGCACAGCGGCGGCCGACGCATCGCCAATACTGTAGGTCTGCACCCGAGCACTCAGCTCAAGCTGGCCTTCCACGGGCAGCAGACTGAAGTCGTGAATGGTCACCAAGCGCGGCAGATTGGCGAGGTCAGCGATAAAGCCACCGATGGCGTGATATCCCCCCCGCACCCGCAGCTCGAAGGGACGCTCCACATAGAGCGCCAGCGGACGAGGCTGCCCCAGCGCCAGCTCCTGCAGTGCCAGCCCCCGGGCTCTGGCCTCATCCCCGATACCTTCAAGCAGCGAGGGGATATCAGCCCCATCCGGCAGCATCTGCCGACGCTCGCTGACCATCTGATCCAGATTCACCAGCACGCGCTTCATGCGATCCAGCTCCGCCAGCTCACGCGCCCGCGCCTCAAACTCCCCGATCGCCTGCTGCTCCTGCAGCTCAAGCTGCTCCAGGCGTATCGCTAGCGGTCGCACGTAGCACACCAGCGTCACAACAAGCGCAACGCAAAAGGCGCTGGAGCCCACCAGCACGCGCAACATCCATGGCCAGCGCCCGGCCTCACCCAGCTCCAACCGTCGCCAGTCGACCACACCCAAGCGACGCCACTCTTCCCTTAGGCGCAGCCACCGGGAGCGCGATGATGGCACCCCCGCTATCGCGTCGGCCCCATGCCCCACCGCCCTGCGCCGATCCAGTGACGGCATCATGGCCTTGGCCTCTCGACGGCGTGGGACGCCAGCTGCAACTGCACGACAAAGTGCTGGCGACCGTGCTGTGCCCCTACCCGAGACAGCTGCGGCTCCAGGAACGTCGGCACTCGCTCAAGGGCACGCAGTTGCTCGACCAGGCACGCACTGTCGACCGCCTCCCCCTCGAGGATAAGCGCATCATCGCGGCGCTCGACCCGGTCATAACGCACGCCATTGACCAGCGTCGCAGCCAGACCATTGACCACATCCAGGGTCTGCCGACGCTGGTCCTGCAAGCGAGACAGCAGTGCCTCTTCCTGGTCAAGCAGCGCCAGCTGCCGGTCAAGGTCCGCCATTTCCCGCGACGTTGCCTCGAGCTGCGTCATCGCCTGCTGCACGTGCTGGTCGCGCTCAGCCATCAACGACAGCTGCCACTGCAGCCACAGCGACGCCAGCAAGGCCACTCCCACGCCTGCTGCTGCAGCCATGACCACCGTCAGCCAGAAGCCATGGGTGCGCCGCACCCTGGCCGCGTCGCGCCAATCGAGCAGATTGATGCGCACCCGGCTCATGCCCGCCCCCTCAGCGCCAGGCCACAGGCGGTCAGCAGCGCGGGGGCCTCGGCGCGCACGGCGTCGACGTCCAGGGATGATGCAATGCTCATGCCCTCCAGCGGATCGACCAGGCTGACCGGCAATCCGATCGACTCAGATAGCCGTTCGGCGAAGCCGCCGATCAGGCTGGTGCCCCCCGCCACCAACAGGCGACTCAGCGGGCGAAATCCCCCCGACACGCGATAGAGCTGGAGCGAGTTTTCGATATGGCCGATCAAGGTATCGAGAAACGGCAGCAGCACGGCATGCCCATAGTCCCCCGGCAAGCCGCCGCGTTTCTTGGCGAAACCCGCTTCATCAAGACTCATGCCGTAGTGACGCTGGATGGCCTCGGTCAACTGCATGCCGCCGTAAAGACTGTCGTGGCTATAGATGATCCGCCCTGCCTCAAGCACATGCAGCGCATTGAGATAGGCACCAACATCCACCAGCGCCAAGGCCTCATCCCCCATCTGCAGACGCCGATAGAGCCCAGCCATGGCTCGTTCGATGGCAAAGTTCTCCACATCGACGGCGGCCGGCACCAGCCCACTGGCCTCCAGCGCCTGGGTCAATTGCTCGACATCGTGGCGTCGACACGCCACCAGCAACCACTCCCGAAATGCCGGATCATCGACACACTCACCGAGGCATTGAAAGTCGAATGCCACCTCACGGAACGGAAACGGAATGTGCTTGTCAGACTCCCACTCGATCCGGGCTTCGACCTGGTCCTCGTTCAAGTCCGCCGGGAAACGCAGCAAGCGTGTGATCGCCGCTCCAGAAGGGACCGCCACGGCGGCATGCCGACTGCGCGGGGCGGCGCGCTCGACGACACGGGACAGGACCTCGATCACCTCGCCCATATCGCGAATACGGCGTTCGACCACGGCTCCCTGGCGCAAGGGTCCCACCGCATGGCTGACCACTCGGTGGCCACCCGCTACCGACTCAAGCTCGATCAGCTTGACCGTGGCAGACGTGATATCCACACCCACCAGGCCATTGGCCCTTGAGGTAAACCACATGTCGTCGTCGCATCCGCAGCTATGGCATGCACCCGATGCACATTACCGTGGTGCCAGCCTAGCCAACCGTAGGCAAGAGGTTACTGATCTATGCCACGACTTTGTGCAACAAGGCGGGTAATTCGTCACAAAGGTGGTGACGGCTGCGCCCAGTTCCTATAATGGCCGACGCAAAGGATTGCCTTTTTCAGTGATATACCCCGCCGTTTTCGTTTTCAGCATGGACACCGCGATTTCATGAAGTATCTCAGAACGCTCTTATTCTCTGCCGTGTGGCTAGTGATCTCACTGGGCGCCGCAGCAGCCTTGGGTGTCGTTGGTGCCGCCCTCTATTTTGCGCCCGGTCTTCCCGATGTCCGCCAGCTGCAGGACTTCGAGCTGCAGACCCCGCTGCGCATCTACACCAGGGACAACCAGCTGATTGGCGAATTCGGCGAGGAACGCCGCATGCCCGTCGATTTCGATGAGATCCCCGAGCCCATGCTGCAGGCCCTGATGGCCGCTGAGGACGCGGCGTTCTTTGAACACCCGGGGGTGGATCCGAAAGGGCTGGCGCGGGCCGTCAAGCAGCTGATCACCAGCGGCGGCACGCCCCAGTCCGGGGGTTCGACCATCACCATGCAGGTAGCGAGAAACTATCTGCTGACGTTGGACCGCACCTTTACCCGCAAGCTGCGTGAAATCCTGCTGTCGCTGCAGATGGAACAGATTCTGTCCAAGCAGGAAATCATGGAGCTGTACGTCAACAAGATCTTCCTGGGCCACCGCGCCTACGGCATTGCCGCTGCGGCAGAGGTCTATTATGACAAGCCGCTGGACGAACTGACCCTGGCCGAAAGCGCCATGATTGCCGGGCTGCCCAAGGCGCCTTCGTCCTTCAACCCGCTGGCCAATGCCGAACGCGCTCTGATTCGCCGCAACTGGATCCTGTTCCGCATGCGCGAGCTCGGGTATATCGACCAGGCAGCCTACGACGACGCCGTCCAGGCCCCGATCACGGCTAGCCGTCACGTCGCCCGTGCCGAAGTTCAGGCCGATTATGTCGCGGAGATGGCGCGCCAGTTTGCCACCGAACGTTTCGGTGACGAGGCCTATACCGGCAGCTATCGCATCACCACGACCATCGACAGCGAGCTGCAGCCCATGGCGCGCCAGGCGCTGGCCAATGGCCTGATCGCCTACGATACCCGCCACGGCTGGCGGGGCCCGGAAGACACCGATATCCCGCAAAGTCTGGCAGAAGCGCAGGACCAGACCGAGCGCACTGGCCTGGAAGAAGAGCTGTCTGGCTCACCCGAGGTGATGGAGACCGCTCGTCGTGCCGCAGAACGCAGTCAGACAACGGTCGAAGGCATCGATGGCGACGTCAGCAACTGGCTGCAAGTGCTCGAGCGCACCCCCTCCTTCGGCCCCCTGGAGCCCGCCATTGTGGTGGCGACCGATGGCCGTGAAATGAAGGTTCTTACCCACGACAGCCAGCTGATCACCCTGGACTGGGCGGGCCTTGAGTGGGCAGCACCTTACAAGAGCGCTCGCTATCGTGGGGCCAAGCCCACGGCAGCCTCCCAGATCGCCAGTCGCGGTGATCTCGTGCGCATTCTGCAGCGCGAAGACGACAGCTGGCGACTCTCCCAGCAGCCCGATGCGGAAGGCTCGCTGGTGGTGATGGATCCCAAGACCGGTGCGATTCTGGCCCTGCAGGCGGGCTTTGACTTCGATGCCAGCAAGTTCAACCGCGCCATTCAGGCACGTCGCCAGGCGGGCTCGATCTTCAAGCCGTTTATCTACCTGGCAGGCCTCAACAGCGGCGATGTGACCCCCGCCACCGTGATCAACGACGCCCCCGTCGTGCTCAACGATGGCAGCAACGAACTGTGGCGCCCATCGAACTCCAGCGGCGACTTCCTTGGCCCGACCCGTCTGCGCACTGGTCTGGCACGATCGCGCAACCTGGTTACCATCCGCCTGCTGCAAAGCATTGGCCTTGATCGCACCATCGATTTTCTGGTCGACTTCGGCTTCTCCCGAGAGCGTCTGCCTAACGGTCTGTCGCTGGCTCTGGGTAGCGCCAGCCTGACGCCACTGGAGATGACCAATGCCTACGCCGTGCTCGCCAACGGCGGTTTCCGCGTCACTCCCTGGTTTATCGAAAAGATTACCCAGGGTGAGCAACAGACGCTGGTGGAAGAGGCAAGCCCGCGGGTGGCATGCCGTGAGTGCGAGGAAGGACAAAGCACCACCGAGATCGACGGCAAGACCTATGAAGTCGCTCCGCGGGTGGCCAATGCCCGCGCGGTCTACCTGCTGCGTGACATGTTGCGTGACGTGGTCGAACGCGGCACCGCTCGTCGCGCGCTCTCCCTTGAGCGCAGCGATATCGTCGGCAAGACCGGTACCACCAACGATCAGCGCGACGCCTGGTTCGCGGGCTTCAACGGCGACTACGCCACCACCGTATGGGTCGGCAAGGACGACAACACTCCCACGGCGGAGTACGGCGCCCAGGCCGCACTGCCGATCTGGGTCGACTTCATGGGCCAGGCGCTGGCGGGCAAGCCGGAGAACATTCCGCCGCAGCCGCCAGGTATCGTGACGGCCCGCGTAGACGCCAACACCGGCCGGTTACTCGGCGACAACCAGGGCGGTGGCATCGAGGAAATCTTCGACGAAGATCACATGCCCAGTGTCCAGCCCCGTCGCGTGGAAAGCGCCGTGGAGCGTCACAGCGGCTCCCAGGGCACTGGCGCCTACGAAGCTATCTTCTAGCCTCATCCCGCAAGTCGCTTCTCCCCCGCCCGGGGGAGAAGCAAGACTGCCGCCATGGCGGCATCCTGATCTCTTCCCCTAGCCTTATCCAGGTGACCACCACATGGTGCTTTCCCGCTTACGCACGCTGGCAGCCACACTGTGCTTCTTTGGGCTTTTTGTGCCGATATCGCCATCCCTGGCCGATTCCTTCTACGCCCCTGCGGCGCCGAACGACGACGCCCCCGACTTTATCGGGCATGTCGAATTTGGCTATACCCGCCTCTCCGGCAATACCAACACCGAGACCGTGCTGGGCAAGACCCAGCTGACCTGGCTCAACGGCGCCTGGCTATCGCGCTTTCGGGCCGAAGCCCGCCATGCCAGCGAGGACAGTGAAACCAGCGCCGAACGCTACATGACCTCGTTTCGTCAGCGCCGCGAGCTGGTGGGTCCTCACTATCTGTTTGCCTTTGGTCGCTGGGAGAAGGACCGTTTCAGCGGCTACGATCATCAGTTCACCGCCATTACCGGTTACGGCCGGCAGATCCTCGACTCTCCCCGTGCCCATCTTGAGCTTGAGGCAGGCCCAGGCTATCGCGCAGACATCCTGCCCGACGAGGACGATCAGCGCCTGGCCGTCGCCTACGGCGCCATGGAAGCCGGCTACATCCTGAGCGCCAGCGCCAGTCTTGAACAGGAACTCTCGGTCGAGACCACGCGCAAGAACTCGACGCTACGCTCTTACACCGCACTCGATACCCGGATCAATGCGCACATGTCGCTGCGACTGTCGCATGAGATAAAGCACAACTCGGATCCACCCGAAGACGCCGAAGCACGGACGGATCGAATTACGTCAGCCTCATTACGCTACGAGTTCTAAGACGACGTCAGCCTGGATCAGCGCCCGTGCCAGCGTTGGTG
The DNA here is from genome assembly GCF_017303055.1 of Halomonas litopenaei. GTDB lineage: Bacteria > Pseudomonadota > Gammaproteobacteria > Pseudomonadales > Halomonadaceae > Halomonas > Halomonas litopenaei_A. The sequence continues at coordinate 458,247 of NZ_JAEKJT010000003.1, forward strand.
AACCAGCCGCTCTCGATACACCAAGCACTGCGCTCCCTGATCGAGCCCGCCCATACAAAAAAGCCCATACAAAAAAGCCCTCCAGTGGAGGGCTTTTTCATTACCGCATGACCAGAGAGCCACGCTTGAGACGGCGCTCAGCTGCCGTAGACGTCGTCGATGGTCTTCAGCGGATAGTGCGAAGGATAGGGCTTGCGTGCCACCCCTGAGTCGACAGCCGCCTGGGCGACGGCGGAGGTCACTCGCTCCAGCAGGCGCACATCCACCGGGGTCGGAATGATGTATTCCCGGCCAAAGCTCATGGCGTCACGCTCGTAGGCATCCAGCACCGCCTGAGGAACAGGCTCGCGAGCAAGGTCCTTGAGCGCATGGACCGCCGCTACCTTCATCTCCTCGTTGATGCGAGTTGCACGCACATCCAGCGCGCCACGGAAGATGAACGGGAAACCCAGCACATTATTGACCTGGTTGGGGTAGTCAGACCGCCCCGTCGCCATGATGACGTCCGGGCGGGTTTCCCGGGCCAGATCGGGATGAATCTCGGGGTCCGGGTTGGTGCAGGCAAAGACGATGGGATCCTTGGCCATTTTGCGGATATGGTCGGCCGTCATCAGGCCGGGGCCGGACAGGCCGATAAAGACATCCGCGCCATCGATGGCGTCGTCCAGGGTGCGCTTGTCGGTATCTACCGCAAACATCGCCTTGTGCTGATTCAGGTCTTCCCGCCCGCTATGGATGACTCCCTTGCGGTCGAGCATCACCAGGTTGGCGGGATTCGCACCACAAGCCACCAGCAGCTTCATGCAGGCAATCGCAGCAGCACCAGCCCCCATGCAGACGATCCGCGCCTGCTCAAGCGACTTGCCGGCGATGTCGAGCGCATTCAGCATGCCCGCCGCCGTCACGATGGCGGTGCCGTGCTGGTCATCATGGAAGACCGGGATCTTGCAGCGCTCAACCAGGGCTTGCTCGATCTCGAAGCACTCCGGCGCCTTGATGTCCTCGAGATTAATGCCACCCCAACTGTCGGCAATGCGCGCCACCGTGTCGATGAACGCCTGCGGACTCTCGGCATCGACCTCGATATCGACCGAGTTGATGCCGGCAAAGCACTTGAACAGCACCCCCTTGCCTTCCATGACCGGCTTGCTGGCCAGCGGACCGAGGTTGCCAAGGCCAAGGATGGCGGTGCCATCGGAAATCACCGCGACGGTGTTGCCCTTGCCGGTATAGCGATAGGCATTCTCCGGGTCCCGAGCGATTTCGCGCACGGGCTCCGCCACGCCAGGACTATAGGCAAGCGCCAGGTCCTTGGCGGTGGCCGTCGGTTTGGTCAGCTCGACCGACAGTTTGCCGGGAATGGGAAGTGCGTGATAGTCCAGCGCAGCCTGCTTCTTTGCGTCTGTCATGCTTGGTGTCCGGATATCCTTGTGGAACGTGGCCACACAATATAGAAAAATATTCCATTTCTCAACATTGGCACCAAAAGCGATATTTACACGCTCGTTTGAAGATGTTCGCTGACAATGTCGACAACTTTTGCTGCATTGCACCAACGTCTAACAAAGCGCTGAATCCATCAGCCGAGCGACGCAAGCGTCCTTAGAAGACTAGACCTCAGCGACATCTTACGCATTGATGCGCCGCAACAGCGATACCCAGAAACGTGGTGCGATGCGTCCTCCAGATACAACAAACCCGCCAATGCTGGCGGGTTTGTGACGGGCAAAGCCCGAGCGTCATCATGACATTGCGCCGTCGCCTGACGACGGCGCCCATCAGACGATCAACGCTTGAGTGCAGCACCAAAGCGCTTGTTGAAGCGCTCGACGCGGCCACCGGTGGTAGCCTGCTTCTGCTTGCCAGTGTAGAAGGGGTGGCACTGAGAGCAGACGTCCAGGTGCAGGTCGTGACCGACAGTGGAGCCGACTTCGAAGCTGGCGCCGCAGGAGCAAGTCGCGTTGACCGTCTTGTAATCCGGGTGGATACCTTGTTTCATCGTGAACCTCACTTTTCGGTATGCCGCCACCTGATCCATTGCCAGGCACCGCATACGGGTAATGGCACGGCCATCGTGCATGCTGTGACGCACCACCGTGCCGGCCGGTGAACCGCCTGCCTGTTACAGGCGGCGGAGCATTCTAGCAGACTTCATTGTGGAGGCCAATTGCCTGACACCCCTGCCCCGCGCGTACTGCGCATTGCTATTCCCTCACCTCTGCGCAGACTGTTCGACTACCGTCCTGGCGGCCCAGTTCCGCCCGACGGCTGGCAGGAGGGCCTGCGCGTGCGCGTCGAATTCGGTCGTCGGCAGGTGGTGGGCGTCATCGTGGCCTGCGCCGATGACAGCGACTTCCCACTGGACAAGCTGAAGCCCATTCAGAGCTGTATCGACAGCACGCCGCTACCGGCGGACTGGCTTTGGCTGTGCCGGTTCACCGCACGCTACTATCAACATGCGCTGGGCGACACCCTGGCACATGCCATGCCGGTGCTCCTCCGCCAGGGGCGACCACTGCAGGCCCGCACCCGTGAGCGCTGGATGATCAATGCCAACGCCGACCGCTCGCGACTGGGACGCGCGCCTCGCCAGGCCGCACTACTCGAGATGCTGGGCCAGCATCCTCACGGCCTGACGACCCAGGTGGTCCTGGCACAGTCCTTCAGCCGAGACCAGCTGGGCTCCCTGGAAGCCAAGGGACTGATCATCCGCCATGAGGAAGCGCTCGCCGCGGCCCCCACGGACGACACCAAGGGCCTGCTCGCCAGCCCCGCCCTCAGCCTGAACGACGAACAGGCGAAAGCGCTCAATCGGTTGCACCAGGGCCTGGATCGCTTTCACCCGTGTCTGCTGCACGGTGTCACGGGAAGCGGCAAGACCGAGGTCTACCTGCAGCTGATCGAGGCCGTCGCGGCCAAAGGTCGCCAGACCTTGGTGCTGATTCCGGAAATCGGGCTTACCCCCCAGACCCTGGGACGCTTCCGCCAGCGCTTTCGTGTGCCCGTCGTCGCGCTACACTCCGGTCTGACCGACCATGAACGCCTGGATGCCTGGGAAGCCGCTGCCAGCGGCAGAGCGCTGATCGTCATCGGCACCCGCTCGGCCATCTTTACGCCGCTGGCGAGGCCAGGCCTGATCATCGTCGATGAAGAGCACGACGGCTCCTTCAAGCAGCAGGACGGACTGCGCTACCACGCGCGAGACCTGGCGGTGGTGCGCGCCAAGCGCGACCAGACCCCGCTGCTATTGGGTAGCGCAACCCCCTCATTGGAAAGCCTGCATCGCGCGTTGACAGGGGACTACGCCCACCTGCGGCTGACCCAGCGAGCCACCCGCCACGCTCCCGCTCGCCTGGAGCTTGTCGACCTGAAGGGGCGCACTCGCCGCGGAGGCCTGATTCCACCGGTTATCGACGCCATCAAGGCCACTCTGAGCGCCGGACATCAGGTCCTTGTGTTCATCAATCGCCGCGGCTTTGCACCCACCCTGTCCTGCCATGCTTGCGGCTGGATGGCGGACTGCGATCATTGCGATGCTCGCATGACGTGGCATCGCCAGCCTCCCATGTTGGCCTGCCACCACTGCGACCGCCGGCGAGTCCTTCCCGACGCCTGCCCAGAGTGTGGCAGTGCTGACCTGCGTCCGCTGGGCAGCGGCACCGAGCGCACCGAGGAAAGCCTGGCCGAGAGTTTTCCCGACGTTCCCGTGCATCGTATCGACCGTGACAGTACCCGTACCAAGGATGCCCTGGAGAAGATGCTGACTGAGGTGCGCCGTGGCGAGCCGGCCATCCTGGTGGGCACTCAGATGCTCGCCAAGGGACACCATCTGCCTCATGTCACTCTAGTGGTCGTGGTCAATGCCGACGCAGGTCTCTATGCCAGCGACTTTCGTGCCCTCGAGCATTCCGCTCAGCTGCTCGAGCAGGTGGCCGGCCGCGCCGGGCGCGCGGCCCACCCGGGCAGGGTGCTGGTACAGACCATGCACCCGGACGACCCGAACCTCCGCTTGCTGGCAGACCGGGGCTATGACGCTCTGGCCCAGACACTGCTGGATGAGCGACGCATCGCCGCCCTTCCTCCCTACCGTTTCATGGCCCTGCTGCGCATGGAGGGGCCTCGAGAAGAGGCACTGACCACCCTGGCACGAGAGCTCGCCCGCGAATTGCGCGATCACATCAAGCAACAGGCGCTCGAACTCGACTGCCTCGGCCCAGTGCCCGCCCCCATGGAGCGGCGACAGAACCGCTACCACTTGCAGCTGGCGCTGATGTCTGACAAGCGCAGTCAGCTGCACCCTGCCCTGGCGTGGCTGGCACAGCGGCTGGAGGCCTGGCCCGACGCCCGACGCGTTCGCTGGTCGATCGATGTCGACCCTCAGAGCCTGAGCTGATCCGGAATTTCCATGAGCAGACGTCCGGCCTTTAAAGGCTGGACGCAATCATCGATAATGCACGGTCTGCCTGCCGACTGGCGCCCTGATCGCCGCGCTCGGCCACCGTGCCACAGGACATAGACGCCTCATGAAAGACACTATCGTTGCGCTGCTGGATGCCGCCCTTGCCGAGCTCAAGCAGCAGGAAGTCATTCCCCAGGAACTCGCCCCCACCTACAAGGTCGATCCGACCAAGGACAAGGCTCACGGTGACTACGCCACCAACCTCGCCTTGATGCTGGCCAAGCCCGCCAAGTCAGCCCCGCGCCAGATAGCGGAAAAACTGGTGGCCGCTCTCCCGCAAAGCGATGCTGTCGCCAAGGTCGACATCGCGGGCCCAGGCTTCATCAACTTCTTCGCCGCCACGGATGCCGCTGCCCAGGTCGTGCGCCACGTGCTGGATGCTGGCGATACGTTCGGCCGCAGCCTGACAGGCCAGGGAGAGAAGGTGCAGGTGGAATTTGTCTCGGCCAACCCGACCGGCCCGCTGCACGTGGGACATGGCCGTGGCGCTGCCGTCGGCGACTGCCTGTGTCGCCTGCTTGAGGCCACCGGCTACGACGTCACCCGCGAGTTCTACTACAACGATGCAGGCGCTCAGATCAGCAACCTGGCGCTGTCCGTCCAGGCCCGCGCCAAGGGTCTCGGGCCAGACGACGCAGGATGGCCGGAGGACGGCTACCGCGGCGACTATATCACCGACGTGGCCAACGCCTACCTGGCCGGTGACACCGTCCATGCCGACGATCGCCATGTGACCGGCAAGGGCGACCCCGATGACCTTGAGGCCATCCGCGACTTCGCCGTGGCCTATCTGCGCCGGGAGCAGGACCTCGACCTGCGTGCCTTCGGCGTCAGCTTCGACGTGTACTTCCTGGAGTCCTCGCTGTATGAAGACGGCAAGGTCGAGGAAACCGCACGCCGCCTGGCAGAGAATGGTCACACCTATGAGCAGGAAGGCGCTCAGTGGCTGCGCACCACGGACTTTGGCGATGACAAGGACCGGGTAATGCGCAAGAGCGAGGGCGGCTACACATACTTCCTGCCGGATGTGGCGTACCACCTCGACAAGTGGCAACGGGGCTTCACCACCGTCGTCAATGAGCAGGGGGCCGACCACCACTCCACCGTGACCCGGGTACGCGCAGGGCTGCAAGCCCTTGACGTGGGTATTCCCAAGGGCTGGCCCGACTACGTGCTGCACCAGATGGTGCTGGTGACCCGTTCAGGGGTCGAGGTCAAGCTGTCCAAGCGCGCGGGAAGCTATGTCACCCTGCGTGACCTGATCGATGAGGTCGGGCGAGATGCCACCCGTTTCTTCCTCGCTGCCAGGCGGGCAGACTCCCAGCTGACCTTCGACATTGATCTGGCGCGCTCCCAGTCCAATGACAACCCGGTCTACTACGTGCAGTACGCCCACGCCCGCGTCTGCAGCGTGCTGCGCAAGGCCGAGAGCGAAGGCCTGGCCTTCGACCACGCCACGGGCATGGCCAATCTGGGCCTGCTCGAAGCGGATCAGGAAAAGGCGCTGCTCAATCGACTGGCCCGCTACCCCGAGGTGGTCGAACACGCCGCCAAGGCTCGCGAGCCCCAGCAGATCGCCCAGTATCTGCAGGACCTCGCTGCCGATTTCCACAGCTGCTACAACGCCTGCAAGGTCATGGTCGAGGACGCTGCCTTGCGCAATGCCCGCCTGGCACTGGGCCTTGCTGCGCGCCAAGTGCTGCGTAATGGGCTTGACCTGATGGGCGTCGGCGCGCCGGAGGAGATGTAAGCCATGGCCACTCGCAAGGCGCCGCCCCGCAAGCGGGGAGCCACCAGCAGCCAGAAGCGCAAACAGCCCTCCACGCGCGGCCGCGGCGGCATTCCCGGCTGGCTGTGGGCGGCCGTCGGCCTGGCGGCTGGCTTTCTTCTGGCACACCACCAGAACGGCACCGCGCCATGGCAGGATCCGCGATCGCCGATCGCTGCGGTACTGCCCAAGCCATCGAGCAATGATGGTCAGGGCGGTGGAACAAGTAGTACTTCCACCAGCGGCGGACAAGGTCAGAGCAGCGACAGCGAACCGCCCATGCCGACCTTCGAGTTCTACACCCTGCTCCCCGAGTCAGAGGTCATTGCGTCAGACGAGGAAGTGCCCGAGTCCACGGCTCGTCGACCGGAAGCGGCAACGTCCAGTGATGATGCCATCTCGGACGATGACCCCATTGCCGCCGTGATCGCCGCCAACTCCCGCGAGGACACATCGGCGAGCACGCCCTCCGAGACGCCCCGCAGCGCCGAACGCCGCTACATGCTGCAGGCAGCGTCATTTCGTGAAGTGGGCGATGCACGTCAACTGGCTGGCCGGCTTAAGGACTTCGGCTTGCTGGCCAAGATCAGTGAGGTCGAGGCCACCGGCGGGGCGACATGGCACCGGGTGCAGGTCGGTCCTTACAGCGACCGCAACGAGCTGGCACGCGCCCAGGACCTGATGAGCACCCAAGGTATCGAACCCTTGCTGATTCAACTGCAGAATTGATGCCTTACCCCGTCACTTGACGACGCCTTGCTGACACCTCAAGGCCCGCTTCCTGCCCCCAGGAGCGGGCCTTGTTGTTTACGACAGCCATCTTCATCCTGCCGGCTTCGACCTCTCCATAGAGGCTTGTTCCGTTTGCCCGTCACGCCATCGCTCTTTTGGAACCGCCTCCCGCAGCACCGTACTGGCCATCATCACCGCGTCTTCCGTCTTCTCTCTTGGCTACCTGTCAAGTTAATGATCGTTGAGCGGGAGCCGTCATATCACCCTGTACCATTTTGACACGCTCCCCCTAGTACCGAAGTGCATGCAGCGCTGACCTAGCTCAACAGACATGCATGAAAAACAACACACTTGCATAAACAATACTCTTAAACGTCATCCAATGAGCTGATCAAGATAAATATCATCCTTCTTACATTACCCAAACACGCAGTAATTAGATTACCCACCTGCCCATGCAGCCAGTATAACCACTTTGTCCTTATCACTAGCATGGTTTTCGCCAGCGCATGCCCATTTGATGGGGTTACGCCTACAACCCTGAAACTGCACAACAATGGCGAGTTCTGTCATTGAGCGTCGGCACATTTTCCTCTACTAACAGGTGGATAGTGATGGCTGAAAGCAACGTTGAAACAGTGAACACAACCGCGTTCCTTGATGAAGATGGACTGACAGGCGGCAATGCTGGTGGAATCAATGACCTCCCCGGCACGGATATCACCACCCTGGGATTGATCAGTTTTTCCTACAAGAATGGAACCCCTGCCAGCAGCTCGCCTTTTACCTGGAACACCACAGGCATTCAGGCAATCACGTCCAGTGGCTCCGCCGTGACGTATTCAGTGTCAGGTGACGGTCTGACCCTGACAGCCGCCGACGAAGGTGGCGAAAAAGTCTTCGAACTTGTTATGCAAGACACCTCTTCGGGTCTGTTTGAGGCGACACTTTTCAAGTCAGCCGACCATGGCATTCCCACGGCGGAAGACGATCTGCTGTTGCAGGTTGGCTTCACCCTGACCGACAGTGCCGGCGCCACCTCGAACGATATGATCGCTGTCTTTATTGACGATGATTCGCCTGCCATCACTTACCAAGATGGCAGCGAAATCGAAGTTTCCACCACGCACACCGGCAACTGGACGCTCAGCGGCGGTGCCGACGGTCTGGAAGATGCCAGCGTCAAGGTGCCTGGCGACAGCACCAGCTATGCACTCGATACCGCCATTCAGCTGGACAATGGCGTGCTGACCATCAAGAGCGACGGCACATGGACCTTCACCATCGACAGGGACGTCATCGAGGATGACCCTAAACTCAGCTTCACCGTAACGGCCAGCGATACCGACGGTGACGTCACCAGCCGCACCTTCAATACGACGGTGAAACTCAAGGCTGTCCCCGTCACGCCCGAGACGGACGATGATCCCGCGACCACGTCGCCGACGGCTACCGTAGACGAAGATGGTCTAGAAGGTGGGGGCGAAGGAGGCATCGGCGATGTGCCTGGAAGATCTACCACGGCACGGGGCGAACTCGGCTACAGCTTTGGTGCCAACGAGCCCGCAGCGGGGAATGGGGCCTTTTCCTGGCACCTGGAGGATATGCCAGCCCTGACGTCCGGGGGCGAACCTCTCAACTACACCTTGAGTCCCAACGGACGGGTCATTCAGGGCAAGACGGCCGATGGAGACACGGTCATCGCTCTGCAGCTCAACGATCTGCAGCAAGGGAGCTATACCCTCTTCATTCAGCAGGGGCTGGATCACGCTGACGCGACCAAGGAGGACAATATCGAGTTCTCCGTCGGCTTCACCATCACCGATGCCGAAGGCCTGAGCGCAGATGGCAAGCTGAACCTCGTCGTCAATGATGACTCCCCCGCGCCGACCGAGGACACAGCCTCTACTGACAGCGCCACGGCGGTGACGGTAGACGTACTTGGCAACGACCTTCTCGGTGGCGACGGGGGCACGCTGACCCAAGTGAGCGTTCAGGGCGGCGCCGCTACCGGTACCGCCGCGATCAACGCCGACGGTACCGTAACCTTTACGCCTAACGTCACCTTCGCAGGAGACGCCGTCATCACCTATACCCTCATGGATAGAGACGGTGATCAGGCCAATGGGGAGCTAACAGTCGGCGTCGACCGGGCCGGTAACATAGGGCCGACGACACCAGGAGGCGATGGTGACCCTCTGACTGAAAATCCGATAACGGTAGTGGACGAGGAAGGTTTATCCGGCGGTGTGCAGGGCGGTGACTTCGATGCGCCAACCACCGAGAGCGAACGCTTCAGCAAGCTCGGATATGACTTCGGTATATACGGGGCAGCGGACAACGGCGCCTTTCGCTGGAGTCTCAGCGACAGCAACCTCCCCAAGCTCACCACCTCTGGCGAAGCCATCATCTTTCGCTTGAGCGGCGACGGGCACTCGCTGGTCGGCAGCACTGATGCAGGCGACGAAATTGTCATCATCCAACTGACGGATGTTGCTACCGGCACGTACAAGGTGGCCATCACCAAACCACTGGACCACCAGAACCCTAACGCCGAGGATGACCTCCGACTGTTGGTTGGCTATACGGTGACCGACAAACAGGGACTGACAGCCGACGGCGCGGTTCGGATCTTTATCGACGACGACTCTCCACTGGTACAGGACGATCAGGCCAGCACTGATAACCTGACCCCCGTCACGGTGGATGTCCTTGCCAACGACCAGGCCGGCGCTGACGGTGCGGGCAGCGTATCCGCGACCGTCACGGGCGGCAATAGCGTAGGGACCGTTGTCGTTAATGCCGACAACACCCTAACATTCACTGCCGCTCAGGGTTTTGCTGGCAAGGCCATCGTCGACTACACCTTCACCGATGGTGATGGTGATATCGCCCATGGCACGTTAAAAGTGAATGTAACTCAGGCATCTACCGGCCCGATTACCCCCGAGACCGATGACGATCCCGCTTCCAGCGCCCCTCGCGCAGTTGTGGATGACGAAGGCCTAGCCGGCGGCGTGCAAGGCGGCATTAAAGATGCAGCGACCACCGACACAGAACGTTTCGGCTCATTGGGATACGACTTTGGCAGCAATGGGGCTGCGGACACCGGAGCCTTCCGCTGGAATACGAGCAACCTTCCACGACTGACTACTGGCGGTCAAGCCGTCACTTTTGACTTGAGTGACAACGGGCAATCACTGGTCGGCAGTACCAGCTCTGGCGAAGCGGTCATTTTCATCCAGCTGACGGACCTGACTGACGGCACGTACAGGGTGGCCATCAGCAAGCCGCTTGACCACAAAAGGTCTGGTATCGAAGACGATATTCTGCTGAGAGTCGGCTATACCGTCACAGATAAGCAGGGGCTGACCGCGGACGGCGTACTGGACATCATCATTGATGATGACTCGCCGGTGGTACAGGACGACCAGGCCAGCACTGACAACGAGACTCCTGTCGTGGTGGATGTCTTGGCTAACGATCAGGCTGGTGCCGATGGCGAGGGCAGCCTATCCGCGACCGTTGTGGGCGGAAATAGCGTAGGCACTGTTACGGTCAACGACGACAACACCCTGACCTTTACTGCCGCACAGGACTTTACTGGGCAAGCCATTGTCGACTACACCTTCAGCGACGGTGATGGCGATACTGCCCAAGGCAAGCTCAAGGTGGACGTCACTCAGGCTGCCACCGGACCGACCACCCCCGAATCCGATGGTGATCCCTCATCAGACACCCCTCTTGCGGTAGTGGACGAAGACGGTTTGCTTGGTGGTAACGAAGGCGGTTCGGGCGACGTTGCAGGCACCGTTATCGAGACGACGGGGCTATTGAACTATGACTTTGGCTCTCGTGGCCCGGCGGGACCCCGTGAAGCCTTCACCTGGGACGCAGGTACACTGCCTCAGCTGACCTCAGGAGGCAGCCAGATAAGCTTCTACCTGAACGGCAACGGGCGCTCTCTGGTCGGCTTTGACGAGAATGACAACAGGGTCATTACCGTACAGTTGACCGACCTGGCGTCAGGAAGCTACCGAGTGGTGCTTAATAAGCCGCTGGATCACACCGACCCGACGGAAGAGGACGACATCGAGCTGGCGTTGGGCTATACCATTACTGACAGTGCAGGGGCCGAGGCATCTGGCACCTTGAACATTCAGGTCAATGACGACTCACCCACGTCAAGAAATGACAGCGTAGAGGCCGAGAACAACTCGCCTGTGACGCTTGACGTGCTGGCAAACAATGCGCTGGGCGCCGACGGCGGCCACATCAGCAAAGTGAGCGTCGCCGGTGGCGCCGACGTTGGTACCGTCTCGATCAACCCTGACGGCACCTTGACCTTCATCCATGCTCCCGGATTCGAAGGCACGGCTACAATCTCCTACACCCTCGTGGACGGTGACGGCGATACCGCCAGCGGTTCGGTCAAGGTCAATATCGTGGATAACGGCATTGCCCCCACGACCCCTGAGACCGATGGTGATCCTGCCACCACCTCACCCGTTACCACCGTCGATGAGGACGGCCTGGCAGGTGGCCTTGCCGGCGGCAACGGCGATGTGTCCGGCGAGACCGTGAAGACGACGGGATCTCTGGGCTATACCTTCGGCGAGGATGGTCCGGCCAGCACCGGCGCCTTCACCTGGCAGACGGCGGGTCTGCCGTCGCTGACTTCTGGCGGCGATGCCATCACCTTTAACGTCAGTGCCAACGGCACCGTATTGACGGGCAGCAAGGCCGATGGCACGCCGGTACTGACGGTCAAGGTCACCGACCTTGCCTCCGGCAGCTACGAGGTGGTCCTCAGCGATGTGCTTGATCATCCTATGATCAACATCGAGGATTCCATCTCCCTGAACCTCGGCTATGCGCTGAAAGATGGTGATGGCGATGTTGTCTCCGGCAAGTTGACCGTCAACATCAACGACGACATGCCGGAAGTGTTCATGACGGACCCGGCCTTCCTGGAAGATGGCGCGTCCGGCGCTATCAACTTTGCCACCCATGCGGGTGCCGATGGTGCCGATAGCGTGGTGTTCTATGAAGCCATCGATGGCACCGCAGCGCTGGACAGCGCTGGCAACGCTCTGGTCTACCTTGGAAAGCCCCTGACCTACGCACTGAGCGACGATGGCAAGATGCTGTCAGCGGTTACCGCTGATGGCGACGTCGCCTTCTCAGTGGCCCTGTCGGACGATGGGACCAGCTATTCTGTGATGGCCAGCGATGCCTTTACTACGGGTGAGACCAGTGACCTCGTGGTATCAACGGGTACCGCTGCCGGGGATAACAGCTTCATCGGCTACAACGTGGCAGACGCAGAGCCCGGCAACGATGTGCTGATCAGCTCCAAGGGCCAGACCATCGTTCGTGAGGGCAGTGCCTATGGGGTCGGTGATGCCAAGATCAGCGCTGGTGAGGTCATCCGCGTCGACTTCCTCAACAATGCGGTCATCAGCAAGAGTCAGGTATCCTGGGATAGCCATCAGTCCATCAGCCGCTACCAGCAGACGCTGCATGTCGATGGCAAGTCCAGCTCGAAGGCGTCGCTCTCGGTCTCCGCATTTGCCTTTGATGCCGATGGCGGCGCCGGCAGCACGGTACCTGCCCTGGGCAGTGGCACCCCCGTCGACCTCTCGGTCAGCGACATCTCGGTGTTCGATGCCGTGGGTGTCGAGGTCACCTCGGAAATCACCCTGACCGATACCGGCAACAGCATCACCGTGGCCGGCATCCAGGACGGATGGCGTATCGAACTCGAGAGCAGCCAGCCCTTCCAGGCGGTGGAAATCACTGGCCAGGCGGGCAATGACCTTAGCCTCGGCGGCATGGAATATCGCTCAGGTGGTGAAGGTGGCAGCCTCGATGTCACCTACGAGCTGACCGGTACCGATGGGGATGGCGACTACGCCGAAGGCCACCTGACCCTCGAGACCCGCGAGGAAGACAGCGTGCAGGCCGGTGGTGACGGCGATGACACTATCACCGCAGGCCACGGCGACGATGTCATCATCGGCGACGATGGCGGCAGCGCAACCATCATCGAGAACGGCAAGGACTACAACCTGGCTCTGGTGCTCGACTTCTCGGTGAGTACTGCGGCGTATACCGACATACCGAAAGACGGCTACCCCGGGTACTTCAAGACGCGTATCGAGATCTTGAGGGAGGCGGTCACCGAATTCGTCAATGGCCTCAAGGATCATGTTGGCGTCATCAACATGAACGTGGTCATCTTCAACGATCACGCCTACACCATGGAGTACAAGGACGTCGTCGGCAACAACCTGTTCCAGTCCATCATCGACCGTGTCAACGGCTGGGGCCCGGGTGGTTACACCAACACCGAAGACGCGTTCCGCAAGACAGAGACCTGGTTCAAGCAAGTCAGTACTGACGACGTGGAAAACCAGACCATCTTCTACACCGACGGTACGCCTCAGTTCTACATGGCGGGCGTGAACAACGACGCCAAGGTGTGGACGGCCAACACCACCCAGGTCACGATGCAGGAGACGGTAGATGCCTTCAACGACCTGACGCAGTACACCGATGTGCACGCGGTGGGCTGGGATGAAACGCCCAAGACCCGCACGATTCTGCCCGACGATACCAACGTCTCGCAGATCACCCAGTACTTCGACAACACCAACGTGGTCGGGGAATCTACCGTCATTCTGGATGACGGCACCGAATTCACCGGCACCATTGGCGAGGCGGAGATTGTCGACACCCAGTTCGAGCTCAACCTGGCCTTGGCCACCGGCTCCAAGGAAACTGGATACAACGGTCTTGGCAACGACACCCTGGATGGCGGCGGCGGCAACGACATCATCTTTGGTGATACCACCAACAGTGACGAGTTGAGCTGGACCAATGGCGACACGGGAGCAAGCTTCGCTGCTGGCACCCATGACGGCATGGGCCTGAGAGGGGTATTCGAGTTCCTGACGTGGTCTCCGGAGCACGGTGATGGTGAAGCACCGACCAATGCCCAGCTCAGCGACTACGTTCGCGACAACTACGAATCGCTGCTGGAAACCACTCGTACCCAGGGCGGTGACGACACCCTGAGGGGCGGTGCCGGCGATGACATCCTGATCGGCGGTGGCGGTGCAGACACCTTTGTCTTCACTCTCGCTGACGCAGGCGTCGAGGGCTCGCCCGCGACGGACACCATTGTCGACTTCCACACCGGTGTCTATGGCGCTAGTTCCAGTGCCGACAAGCTGGATCTGTCGGATCTGCTGGAAGATGCATCAGAGGCGTCGCTGTCTGACTACCTGCTGGCAGAACAGCAAGGGGCCGACACCGTGCTGCACATCGACGCAGGTGGCAACATCAGCGCCGACGGCAGCAACGCCAGCCAGGTCATCGTGCTGTCCGACGTCAGCATGTCGGGCTCCAGCGATGACTTCCTCAAGGGTCTGTTGGAGAACCACCAGCTCGATATCGAGTAAGGCTTGCATTGAGCCCCTATCGATACCCGCAGTAGCAAGGAAGCAGTTGATGTAAAAGGAAGAAACAGCACCCGGCCTCGGCCGGGTGCTGTCGTTTACGGGCCCGGAGCGATGAATGCAGCGTCAGCCATGGCCAACGACAGTCTTCATGGCTACGCCACGAACGTATTCTGCCCCACCGCCAGCGCGATGCCCGCTGTGCCCGGTTGAAATCTCGGCATGGTGCCCACACCTCCCAGACTATCGTCTTCAACGAGGGATCCTTCCCTCGAAAGTCACAGGAAACCCGAGGCCGGTCGAATGCCGGGGTTTCCTCAAGGAGAATGCTCCATGACCACGATTGTTTCCGTTCGCCGCGGCGACCAGGTGGCGCTGGCTGGTGACGGCCAGGTGTCACTGGGCAACACGGTAATGAAGGGCAACGCCAGCAAGGTGCGGCGGCTCTATCATGGCCAGGTGCTGGCAGGCTTTGCCGGCGGTACCGCGGATGCCTTCACCCTGTTTGAACGCTTCGAAGCCCAGCTCGAGAAGTATCAGGGCAACCTGGTCAAGGCAGCGGTGGAGCTGGCCAAGGACTGGCGCACCGATCGCGCTCTACGTCGTCTTGAAGCCCTGCTGGCGGTCGCCGACAAGAAGGCCTCGTTGATCATTACCGGCAATGGCGACGTGGTCGAGCCCGAGCGCGGCATTATCGCGATTGGCTCCGGCGGCAACTTTGCCCTGTCCGCCGCCCGCGCACTGCTGGAAAACACCGAGCTGTCGCCCCGCGAGATCACCGAGAAGTCGCTGGAAATCGCCGGTGACATCTGCGTGTACACCAATCACCACGTGACCCTGGAAGAGCTTTGATCATGACCCAGATGACACCCCGCGAAATTGTCCACGCGCTGGATCAGTACATCGTCGGTCAACAGGATGCCAAGCGCTCCGTGGCCATCGCCCTGCGCAACCGCTGGCGTCGCATGCAGCTCGACGGTGAGCTGCGCCAGGAAGTCACGCCGAAGAACATTCTGATGATCGGCCCCACCGGTGTCGGCAAGACCGAGATTGCTCGACGCCTGGCCAAGCTGGCCAAGGCACCGTTCATCAAGGTCGAGGCCACCAAGTTTACCGAGGTGGGCTACGTCGGGCGCGACGTCGAGTCGATCATCCGCGACCTCACCGAAGCGGCCATCAAGCTGGTCCGTGAACAGGCAAAGGAAGAGGTCGGCCACCGCGCCGAGGACGCCGCCGAGGATCGCATCCTCGACGCCCTGCTGCCGCCGCCGCGGGGCCAGGAAGACGAACCGCGTCAAGACTCGTCCACCCGCCAGATGTTCCGCAAGAAGCTGCGCGAGGGTCAGCTCGACGACAAGGAAATCGAGATTCAGGTGTGTCCCCAGGCCCCCAATCTGGAATTCCAGACGCCGCCGGGCATGGAAGAGATGACCAACCAGCTCCAGAGCCTGTTCTCCGGCATGGGCAAGGGCAAGACCGAGACCCGCAAGGTCACGGTCAAGGAAGCCTTCTCCATCCTGCGCGACGAAGAGGCCGGCAAGCTGGTCAACGAGGACGACATCAAATCCCGCGCCGTGGAGGCGGTGGAGCAGAACGGTATCGTCTTCCTCGACGAAATCGACAAGGTGGCCAAAGGCAGCGGACAGTCCAGCGGCGGGGAGGTCTCCCGCGAGGGCGTTCAGCGCGACCTGCTGCCGCTGATCGAGGGCTCCACCGTGTCGACCAAGTACGGCATGGTGAAGACCGACCACATCCTGTTCATCGCCTCAGGGGCCTTCCACCTGTCGCGTCCGTCAGACCTGATTCCGGAGCTGCAGGGTCGTCTGCCTATCCGCGTCGAGCTGTCGGCGCTGACGCCGGAGGACTTCAAGCGCATTCTGACCGAGCCGTCCGCCGCCCTGACCCGTCAGTACGAGGCGCTGCTGGCCACCGATGGCCTGGAAGTGCAGTTCACCGACGACGGCATCGAGCGCATCGCCGAGATCGCCTATAACGTCAATGAAGGCACCGAGAACATTGGGGCTCGCCGTCTTCACACCGTGATGGAACGACTGCTGGAAGAAGCTTCCTTCAAGGGCTCCGACATTGGCAGCCCGCTGGTCATCGACCGCGCCTACGTCGACTCTCAGCTGGGTGAGCTGGCGATGGACGAGGACCTGAGCCGGTATATTCTGTAATACCCTGCCATGCCCGACGAGGCTTGAGCATCACTCCCACGGGCCGCCGCGCATCGCGCCGCGGCCCGTGTCGTGATGGTAGGCTGTCATGACCATCCCTGATGATCAGCTTCAACCACAAGGGCAGCAGCAAGCGCAAGATCGGCATATCACTCCGTGGAGATCGACATGACATCCCCTACCCCTACCCTGGTGCACTATCACAGGAAAGCGCGAGAGCTGGAGATTGGCTATGCCGATGGCTCTCGACACCGCCTGCCGGTGGAATACCTGAGGGTGTTCTCGCCGTCTGCCGAGGTTCGCGGCCACGGCGCCGATACCGCCACCCTGCAGGTAGGCAAGAAGGATGTAGGTCTTGCCGATATTCGCCAGGCCGGACGTTACGCGCTCAAGCTTCACTTCGATGACGGCCATGACAGTGGGCTCTACAGCTGGGACTACCTGGCCTGGTTGATCCGCGAGCGCGACGCCAACTGGGCCGACTACCTCGAACGCCTCGAAGCCGCTGGCGCCAGCCGCGAGCCGCTGGGTATCGAGATCCGTCAGCTGTAGCAGCACTCGTCTTTCCGAGGCCAGGCCACGGTCAAAGACAAGCCCGGCCCGCAAGGCTACAATGGCCGTTTTCTAGGCCCATCTCGCGACAGCTCACGACTCGGGAGTCCCATGGATAAGCGCACTACCCACTTTGGTTTTCAGGACGTGCCGGTCGACGAAAAGGCGTCACGCGTCGCCGATGTCTTCCACAGCGTGGCAGCCCGTTATGACGTCATGAACGACCTGATGTCCTTCGGTATCCATCGTCTGTGGAAGCGCCTCACTATCGAGCGCTCCGGTGTTCGCCCAGGCCACAGCGTGCTTGATATTGCCGGTGGAACGGGGGATCTGGCGCTCAAGTTCTCGCGTATGGTGGGCCCTCGCGGCAAGGTCGTTCTGGCCGACATCAACGCATCGATGCTGGGAGTGGGCCGTGACAAGCTGCTCGACCGCGGCGTCGGTGGCAACGTCGAGTACGTTCAGGCCAACGCGGAATGCTTGCCCTTTCCCGACAATACCTTCGACTGCATCACCATCGCCTTTGGCCTGCGCAACGTTACCGACAAGGATGCCGCGCTGGCGTCGATGGCGCGCATCCTGAAGCCTGGGGGCCGTCTGCTGGTGCTTGAGTTTTCCAAGCCCGGCAACCCCCTGCTGACCCGAGCCTACGACGAGTACTCATTTCGCCTGTTGCCGAAGATGGGCGAAATGGTGGCGGGTGATGCCGACAGCTATCGTTACCTGGCCGAATCGATTCGCATGCATCCTGACCAGGAGACACTGAAGGGCATGATGGAAACGGCCGGCCTCGAGCGTGTTGAATACACCAATCTCACCGGTGGTATCGTCGCCCTGCACCGCGGCATCAAGCTTTGAGGACATGATGGCCTTGACCCCGACCCTGCTGCTGGCCGGCATCGAGAAGACCGTCAACACCCTGCTTGCCCGCGACCCCGCTGCCCCCTCGCGGCTACGCCAGCTGGCGGGCCAGCGCGTCCTGCTGTGCCTGGAATCGCCGCCGGTGCAGCTGGGCCTGTGCTACCACCCTCAAGGGCTTGACCTGCTGCTGATCGACGAGGTCGAGGAAGCTGCCTGGGACGCGGTGGTCGAGCTGGACACGGATACCCTGGGACGCCTCGCCGGCGGTGCCGACATGGAGCGCCTGATGTTCGAGGGCCGCCTGGCGGTGCGCGGCAAGATCCACCTGCTGGAGGCAACCCGCGACCTGCTGCTGGACCTGGATCTGGACTGGGAGGCCGAACTCGCCCGCTGGCTGGGGGATCTACCCGCCCACCAGCTTGCCGAAGGGCTACGCGGTCTATCCCGCTGGGGGCTTCGCACCCAGCGGGAACTGTGCGCCGATGTCTCCGAGTACGTGTTCGAGGAAGCTCGCTGGCTGCCCGGCCGCCACCAGCTGGAAGCCATGCGCGACGCCCTGACCGAGCTCGAACTCGCCACTGATCGCACCGAAGCACGCCTCAAGCGCCTGACCCGCCGCCTGGCCCAGGAGAACGACGCCCCATGATCCTTCGCCCCCTGCGCATCATCTGGGTCGTCACCCGTTATCGCCTGGATACCCTGCTGCCCCTGGAGAAACTACCCTGGTGGCTACGCCTGGTGTTCACCTGGTCGCCGCTCAAGCTGGTGCCCGTAGGTGAGCGCTCACGGGGTGAGCGGTTGCGCCTGGCGCTGGAGTCGCTGGGACCGATCTTCGTCAAGTTTGGCCAGATGCTGTCGACGCGACGCGACCTGTTTCCCGACGATATCGCCAACGAACTCAAGCGACTGCAGGATCAGGTACCGCCCTTCCCTGGCGAGCAGGCAGAAGCGCTGATCGAAGAGTCCCTGGGTGAACCGCTGTCGGCGCTGTTTGCCGAATTTTCGCGGGAGCCGCTGGCCTCTGCATCGATCGCCCAGGTTCACACGGCGCGCCTGCACGATGGCCAGGATGTGGTGGTCAAGGTCATCCGCCCGGGCATTGATCGGGTCATGCGCCAGGACATGTCGCTGATGTATCTGCTGGCCAAGGCCCTGAGTTTTCTGCCCGAGGCACGCCGGCTGCATCCGCTGGAGGTGGTACGCGACTACGAGGTCACCCTGTTCGATGAACTGGACCTGACCAAGGAGGCGGCCAACACTTCCCAGCTCAAGCGCAACTTCGAGCGCTCGCCACTGCTTTACGTACCGTCGATCCACTGGCCGCTGACGCGCCAGAAGGTCATGGTCCAGGAGCGTATCCACGGCGTTCCGGTGGCCGATATCGATGCCCTCAAGGCCCAGGGGACAGACCTCAAGCGGCTGGCAGAGCGAGGCGTCGAAATCTTCTTCACCCAGGTCTTTCGCGACAATTTCTTCCATGCCGATATGCACCCGGGAAACATCTTCGTCTCGCGCCAGAATCCGAGCGATCCCCAGTACATCGCCATCGACTGCGGCATCGTCGGTAGCCTGACAAGGGAAGACCAGGACTATCTGGCCCGCAACCTGCTGGCCTTCTTCCACCAGGACTACTACGAGGTGGCGGCGCTGCACATCGAGTCCGGCTGGGTGGCAGAAGACACCCGCGCCAACGAGTTCGCCGCCGCGGTGCGTACCGTGTGTGAGCCGATCCTCGAAAAGCCGCTCAAGGATATTTCCTTCGGCCAGGTGCTGCTGGGACTGTTCCAGACCGCACGGCGCTTCAACATGGAAGTCCAGCCACAGCTGGTGCTGTTGCAGAAGACCCTGTTGAATATCGAGGGACTCGGCCGCCAGCTCTATCCCGATCTTGACCTGTGGGCCACCGCCAAGCCGTATCTGGAGCAGTGGATGAAAGAGCGCGCCGGCGCCCACGGACTCTGGGACTCCTTCAAGCGGCAAGCGCCGGAGCTCACCCGCCAGCTACCGGAACTGCCCGTGTTGGCCCACAAGGCGCTGTCGGAAACCGAAAAGCGCTCCCGACAGATCACACAGCAGGCCGATGTACTGACCCATATCCTGAGTCAGCTCACCCGCCAGGCCAAGCGCGTCCGACGGACCCGCCTGGGCCTGGCGCTGGCCGCCGTCGCACTGGCTTGGCAGCCATTGACGGCATGGCTATCGGGCCAGCCATGGCCCGTCCTGCTGGCGGCAGGCATTGGCACCCTGCTGGTGATCTGGAACTGACCCTTCATGGAACCTTCACCGATGAGCGATATTCTGAAGCAGCTCGACGCCGCCCTCACTGAACGTCGACACGCCGACCCCGAGTCCTCTTACGTCGCTTCCTTGCATCACAAGGGCCTGAACAAGATACTCGAGAAGGTGGGGGAGGAAGCGGTGGAGACCGTCCTCGCCGCCAAGGACGTTGACGCAGATCCAGCCAGTCAAGAGGCGTTGATCGCTGAAACGGCAGACCTGTGGTTTCATAGTCTGGTGATGCTCTCGCACCTGGGCCTTGACCATCAGCAGGTGCTGGATGAACTGGCCCGTCGCTTTGGCGTATCGGGCCACGAGGAAAAGGCGTCCCGCCCCCGCTGACAAGGCGGCCGGAACCAACGATTCAAGGCGCTTGGCGCCGTACATTGAGGAAGCACTTATGTTAGGTGGTATCAGTATCTGGCAGCTGCTGATCGTGCTCGGCATCATCATCCTGATCTTCGGCACCAAGAAGCTCAGGAATGTCGGCAGCGACCTGGGAGGCGCCGTGAAGGGCTTCAAGAAGGCCGTCAACGAAGACGAGGAGAAGTCCGAGGACGACAAGCCTCAGGCCCAGGTGCGTCATGACGAGCCCAACGGCACCCACACCTACGATGTCGAGGCAGAGCGCAAGCCCGAGTCCTCCGACGAACGCAAGTAACGCCACATGTTCGATATCGGCTTTCTCGAACTGCTGATCATCGGGGTGGTGGGGCTTCTGGTGCTGGGGCCCGAGCGTCTGCCCAAGGCCGCGCGTACCGCCGGCCTGTGGGTAGGCCGGATCAAACGCTCAGTGGCGGGCATGCAGCGCGAAATCAGCGCCCAGCTCGAAGCCGAGGAACTGCGGCAGAAACTCAAGGAGCAGGAGCGCAAGCTCAACGAAGGCGTCAGCCAGGCGAAGAACAGTGCGGCAAGCGCCAAGCGCAGTGTCGAGTCCATCGCCGACGCACCGCCTCGTGACAGCGCTCGCCCGCAGAGCGACGGCAGCACCAGCGCGGACCAGCGCCTGGACGCCGCCATTGACAGCGCCAGCCAGCCAACCTCGTCCGCCGACTCAGCTGCCACTTCCGATCACAAGGATTCCACCGCCCGATGAGCCATTCTGGTGACACGCCGCCGTCCGGTCAGGGCCACGCCCCGCTGATTGAACACCTGGTGGAACTGCGCTCGCGACTGATGCGCGCGGTGATCGCCATCGTGGTGATCTTCCTGGCGCTCTACGCCTTCTCCAACGACATCTATCAGTTTGTGGCAGATCCCCTGATGGAGCTGTTGCCGGAAGGCTCGCAGATGATCGCCACCGAGGTCGCATCGCCCTTCCTTGCGCCCTTCAAGCTGACGCTGGTGGTGGCGGTATTCGTGGCCATTCCCTTCGTGCTGCACCAGGCCTGGGCCTTCGTCGCTCCGGGACTTTACGACAAGGAAAAGGCCCTGGCGCTGCCCCTGCTGGCCTCCAGCGTGGTGCTGTTCTATCTCGGCGCGGCCTTCGCCTACTATGTCGTGTTTCCCCTGCTATTCGCCTTCTTCACCCAGACCGGGCCGGAGAACGTGCAGGTAATGACCGACATCAACCAGTACCTCAACTTTGTACTGAAGCTGTTCTTCGCCTTTGGCATTGCCTTCGAGATCCCGATCGCCACTTTCTTGCTGGTGCTTACCGGAGCCGCCAGCGTCGAAAGCCTGAGCGCCAAGCGCCCCTACGTCATACTCGGCTGCTTTGTGATCGGCATGCTGATGACGCCCCCGGACGTGGTCAGCCAGAGCCTGCTGGCCATTCCCATGTATCTGCTCTATGAGGTGGGGCTGCTGTTCGGCCGGCTCGTCAAGCGCCGCCGCGCTGATGCCGACCAGGAAGACAGCACCAGCGAAGACGCCAACGACGCCTGATCCCGGAGCATTGTGCAAACCTGCGCGTCGCTAGGGACACAGCAACCGACGCCTCTGTAGCGAAAGACCTGTAGCGAAAGACCTGTAGCGAAAGACGCAAAAAAGCCGACGTAAAAACGTCGGCTTTTTTGCTATCCAATCCCGATCACTGGGTGATGTGCGTACCGCACATTCAGTGATTCAGGTCCATCATCTCGTCGATGCGCTCGACCAGCTTGTTGATGCCTAGTGCCGCTTCGCTCATGCGGGTCGCCAGCATGTAAGCAGGCGTCGTGACGATACGGTGTTCGAAATCCACCACGATATCGTCAACGGCGCAGCTACGATGCAGCCCGCCCATGGCACTGATGCAGCCGCACACTTCCGGATCGCTGCCGATGGTCACTGCAATTCCCGGCCCCAGGACCTTAGGCACCAGCACCGGGGCAATGCACATCAGTCCGATCGGCTTGCGGGCGTCGTGAAACTCGATCAACAGCTCACTCAAGTCCTGGTGCACGTCCATATCGGACTTGGCTGTCGCATAGTTCGACAGGTTCTTGGCCACCCCGAAACCACCGGGCAAGATCAGCGCATCAAAGTCCGAGGCAGACAGCTCATCCAGCGGAGAAATCTCTCCCCGGGCCAGGCGCGCAGATTCCACCAGCACGTTCCGCGTCTCCTCGACCGCCTCGCCGCGGTGATGATCGACCACCGCCTGATCGATATCCGGTGCGAAGCAGCGATAGGCAATGCCCAGTTGATCCAGGCGCAGCAGGGTCAGGGTGGTTTCATAGACTTCAGAGCCATCCTGGACGCCACAACCTGACAGGACGATCGCTACCTGTTTACTCATTTCATTCTCCTTATGAGCGCACTTGGCTCTCCAGGGCGCCAAGTGCAGCCAAGACAGCCACTACTCTAGAGAGTCACCAAGGGTGCGACAAGACGCGACTTTCGACGAACAGGCGAGGAGGAATATACTCGACGGATGTCACGCGCCTGTCATCTAACGCCACCACACTAGCGCGTGGCGCCAAATCTCGTTCCCAGTGGAGTGCCGTCTTGAGTGCCATCACCCCTCGCCTGTTTCCTGCTGCTCGTCCCCGTCGCATGCGCAAGGACGACTTCTCTCGCCGCCTGATGCGTGAGAACACCCTGACCCCCGATGACCTGATCTGGCCAGTGTTTGTGCTGGAAGGCGAAGGTCGTCGCGAGGCCGTGCCGTCCATGCCCGGTGTCGAGCGCCTGTCGCTGGACCTGCTGATTGAAGAAGCCCGAGAAGCGGTCGAGCTGGGGATCCCCGCGATTGCCCTGTTTCCGGTCGTCGATGCCGACAAGAAAAGCGAGCTGGCGGAAGAAGCCTACAGCGCAGGCGGACTCGTCCAGCGCAGCGTGCGCGAGCTCAAGGCGGCCCTGCCGGAACTCGGCGTCATCACCGACGTGGCGCTGGACCCTTACACCAGCCACGGCCAGGACGGCATCCTCGACGAGCACGGCTACGTGGCCAATGACCGCACCGTGGAGACCTTGATCAAGCAGGCCCTGTCCCATGCCGAGGCGGGCGCCGACGTGGTGGCACCGTCCGACATGATGGACGGCCGCATCGGCGCGATCCGCGAGCTGCTGGAGCAGGAAGGTCTGCACAACACTCGCATCATGGCCTACAGCGCCAAATACGCATCGCGCTACTACGGCCCCTTCCGCGACGCCGTGGGCTCCGCGGCCAACCTGGGCAAGGCCGACAAGTCCACCTACCAGATGGATCCCGCCAACAGCGACGAGGCGCTCCACGAGGCGGCCATGGACATCACCGAAGGCGCCGACATGGTGATGGTCAAGCCAGGTATGCCCTATCTGGATGTGGTGCGCCGGGTCAAGGACGAACTGCGTGTGCCCACCTACGCTTACCAGGTCAGTGGTGAATATGCCATGCACATGGCGGCATTCGACCATGGCTGGCTGGATGCCGACAGCGTCATTCTGGAGTCCCTGATGTGCTTCAAGCGTGCCGGAGCCGACGGCGTGCTGACCTATTTTGCCAAGCGAGCGGCCAGACTGTTGGCAAGCTGACGAGGGGAAGGAACGGCGCCTTCCCGGGCCCTTTTTGAGGAATGACCATGGAAGACGCACAGACCGACAACGCCACCATTGAACAGGCCACCCTGGGCAAGTCCGATGTCTCGGTGGGAGACTCCCCCCAGGCCGATACCCCGGTGCCGCGGCTGAATCAGACGCGCACCGGGATCAAGCCCAAGGCTCTGCCCGACCCGGAGGCGGATCTTAGCGATCCCAGCCTCTACTTCAATCGTGAGTTGTCGCATCTGCAGTTCAACATCAGGGTGCTCGAACAGGCACTGGATGAAGCGCATCCGCTGCTCAACCGCTTGATGTTCCTGCTGATCTTCTCCTCAAACATGGACGAGTTCTTCGAAATTCGCGTCGCCGGCCTGAAGAGCCAGATCGCCATGGGCGATGACGCCACCGGGGCCGATGGGCGCAGCCCGCGCTCCGTGCTGGACGAGATTTCCAAGATCGCCCACGAGCATGTCGAACGTCAGTACCGCATTCTCAATGAGCAGCTGATTCCGGCAATGGAGGCACAGAACATTCGCTTCCGCCGCCGCAGCGACTGGACCAAGGCTCAGCGCAAGTGGGTCCATGACTACTTCTCCAACGAAATCATTCCGGTCGTCAGCCCGATTGGCCTGGACCCGTCGCACCCCTTCCCACGCCTGGTCAACAAGAGCCTGAACTTCATCGTCGAGCTGGAAGGCAAGGATGCCTTCGGCCGCGAAGGCGGCCTCGCCATTCTTCCGGCGCCCCGCTCCCTGCCACGGGTGATCGCACTGCCCAGCGAGCTGTGTGAGGAAGGCTTCAACGAGTACCTGTTCCTGTCCTCGATGATCCATGCCCACGCCGACGAAGTGTTCCCGGGCATGAAGGTCAAGGGCTGCTATCAGTTCCGCCTGACCCGCAACGCCGACATGACCGTGGACCCGGAAGAAGTCTCGGACCTGGCCTCGGCCCTGCGTGGTGAGCTGCTGGCCCGCCGCTACGGCAGCGGCGTGCGCCTCGAGGTGGCCGACAACTGCCCGGAAGGCTTGTCCGACTTTCTGCTCAAGCAATTCCAGCTCGAGCCCAATGACCTCTATCGCGTCAACGGCCCGGTCAACCTCACTCGCATGATGTCGGTACTGGGGGACGCGGAGCGCCCAGAGCTGATGTATCGCTCCTTCGTGCCGGGGATACCCAAGCAGGTCAAACAGCCCAACAGCATCATGCAGGCCATGCAGGAAGGCGATATCCTGCTGCACCACCCCTTCCAGTCCTTCACTCCCGTGGAAGACCTGTGCCGTGAAGCCGCTCGCGACCCGGACGTGCTGGCGATCAAGCAGACGCTGTATCGCACCGGCGCCGACTCCCCCATCGTCACCGCCCTGGTGGAGGCCGCCGGCAATGGCAAGGAAGTCACCGTTGTCATCGAACTGCGTGCCCGCTTCGATGAAGCCGACAACCTGGCCCTCGCCTCACGCCTGCAGGAGGCCGGCGCCATCGTCATCTACGGTGTCATGGCCTACAAGACCCACGCCAAGATGATGCATATTGTGCGCCGCGAGAAGGGCGCGCTGCGTCACTATGCCCACCTGGGCACCGGCAACTACCATTCCAAGACGGCCAAGCTCTACACCGACTACAGCTTGCTGACCGCAGACCCAGTACTATGTGCCGATGTGCACAAGGTATTCCAGCAGCTGTCCGGCATGGGCCGCACTCGCCAGATCGAAAAGCTGCTCCACGCTCCCTTCACCTTGCACGAGCAAGTCGTCGCAATGATCGAGCGCGAAGCCGACTTCGCGCGCAAGGGAAAGCGTGCCCATATCATCGTCAAGTGCAATTCCCTGACCGAACCCAAGCTGATTCAGGCCCTCTATCGCGCCTCCCAGGCCGGGGTCGAATGCGATCTGATCATTCGCGGCATGTGCTGCCTGCGCCCCGGACTTCCCGGCATCTCGGAGAACATTCGCGTGCGCTCGGTCATCGGTCGCTTTCTGGAGCACACCCGAGTCTTCCACTTCCACAATGACGGCAAGCCCGAAACCTGGGGCTCCAGCGCCGACTTCATGGCCCGCAACATGTTCCACCGGGTCGAGACCTGCTTCCCGCTGCTGGACAAGAAACTGGCCGCACGGGTGCGCAAGGACCTGGAAACCTACCTGGTCGACAACTGTCAGAGCTGGCTGTTGCAGGGCGACGGGACCTACATCAAGCAGGATCCCGGCGAGGCCGCCCCGATCTCGGCCCAGGAAACGCTGCTCTACGCCTATGCCGCCCGGGCCTGACGGCTTTAGCTCCAGGACACAGCGCTCCTAGAAAGCCCCCGCCAGCGATGCTGTCGGGGGCATATCATGCCGGCACCGCCAACATCACGGACATCAGGGCGCCTTGGCGCCAGCACCGCCCCTGTTGCCCCCTGCCCCAAAGCAAAGTCCCCGGCTCCGATGAAGGAGCCGGGGGCCGGTGCTGGACGCCGCAGTCAAAGGCGGCTAGCGAAGGCTAGAGCCCGATCTGGCCACCGTCTTCGCGCTGAATGACCACCGTGGCAGCACGCGGACGCACGCTGGAATCGGTGGCCTGGGTCGCATCATCACTGGCAGGCCAGTTGCCAGGATGCTGGATGTTGATGAACAGCGCCGTCTTGTCAGGCGTCGAGAAGATACCCGTCACCTCGCAGCCGTTGGGGCCCACACAGAAGCGCTTGAGCTTGTCCTGGTTGGCACCGGACAGCACCGCAGCCGCACCATCGGCACGCTCCAGTCCTGCCGGCACCACCGCCAGAACCTGGTCATTGGTACTTTCGGCAACGCCCTCATAGCCATTGTCGGTCTGAATCCACAGGATACCTTGGCCGTCGCCGCGCTCGTCGAAGTAAAGACCGTCGGGACTGGCGAACTCGTTGTCTGCGGTCAGGCCCGACAGGTTATCGGCATCGCTGGCGGCGGCACCGAAGACAAAGACCTCCCATTCGAAAGCACTGGCATCTGCCCCCTCACGCCAGCGGATGATTTGCCCCGCCTCATTGTTGGCCCTGGGGTTGGCGGCATTGACCGGAGCGGTGGCATAGCCATTCCCCAACGCCTCGATGCTGTCGCCATCGCCGGTCAGGGTCGCCTCGGTGCCTTCCTCGGTACGCTTGGAGTTGTTGGTAAGGGTCATGTAGACCTCACCGGTGGAAGGATCCACCGCGCCCCACTCCGGGCGATCCATCGGCGTTGCCCCCATCAGGTCAGCGGCATCGCAGGTATGGATGATCACCCCTGCCAGATCGTCGGCACCGAGCTCCAGGGCCTCGGCCAGGGGGCGACCATCCTGGGTGGTGGCTTGCGGCGTCAGCGGCAACCACTGGCCACTGCCATCGGCATTGAAGCGAGCCACGTACAGCGTGCCCTCATCCATGTACTTGCTGCCTAGCGCCAGACGGTCGGCCTCGGCACCGGGCGCGATGGCATCCGCCGGGTCCCAGACCGCCCTGGACACGAACTTGTAGATGTACTCGTTGCGGGAGTCGTGGCCAGAGTAGAACACGACCGGCTGGCCAGCCTCCAGCTTGCCCGGCCAGCACCCCTCGTGGCGGAAACGCCCCAACGCCGTGCGCTTCACCGCTTGCTCGCCGGTGTACGGGTCGATCTCGACGATATAGCCGAACTGACGCGCCTCGTTGCGATAGTCGCCGGTGGCATCGCCATCGCCGGGGTTGCCGATCAGCCGGGTAAACTCGTCATCACGTTCGCTGGCGTCGCCCGCTGCGGTTTCCCAGCCATAGCGACCGCGCCCGGTGGCGATGCCAAGACGATCATCGTCCCGCGTCCGCCCTTCGTCCTTGACGAAATAATCCGGCCAGTTTTCTTCGCAGGTCAGATAGGTGCCCCAGGGGGTATACCCATTGGCACAGTTATTGTTGGTGCCCCGCGCCTGGGTTCCCCCCGGAGAGAACCGGGTCTTGACGTAGTCACTGCCGGCCACCGGGCCAGACAGGTGCATCGGCGTGGCACTGGTATAGCGACGGTTGTAACGGGATCCCTTGACGTGACTCCAGTGTCCGTTGGCGCCCTTCTGCACCTCTACGACCGTGACCCCGTGGGCATTGATTTCCGTTCGGACTTCATCGGCAGGACGCTTGCCCTCCGCCATGTTGGTGGGACCGCCCTGGGGCGCCCACAGGGCATTTTCATCAATGTACTCATTGTTCATCACCAGCAGGAAGCGCTCAGAGCCGCTGGCATCATCCAGAGCGAAGGGGTGCATGCCGTCGTGGTGCATGCCGACGCTGGCTGCCTGTCCCTCTGGCGTCATTGCCAGGTCTTCGCGCCATTGGGGGGCGCTGTCATCGAGCGGGGTCCCCCAGGGCACTAGTACCTGGGCGGTATACCCCGCAGGCACCACTACCGCATCCGTGCGCGACCCTTTGACCGCGTCGAAGGCCAGTGCCAGCGGCGTCTTGGACATGCCCGACCCATGCTGATCGGCGATAGCGGTCAGCCCGAAGCCCCCCAGCATGGACATGGCTGCCATGCCCATGCCGCCCTTCATCACAGCGCGGCGCGACAGGCGACGATCGAGTATTGAAGAAAAGGGCTCATTGCTGCTGGGGTTCAACAGGCGGTGATCTTCGATTTCCTTGCTCATTGCGCAGTCCTCTCTTGGCCGTCGACGTGTGGAACGTCGGCAGACGGGATGTCGTTGCCGGCTGCGGGCCGGTGGCGGGCGGTCACTCGCGCCGATCTGCGCTATTGGGTGCGCTATCTCGGCGATGTCGGTCCTCGCGACACCCTAGGATGTCTAGATGACAGGGATGTGACGATGCGGTACGCCGGACAAAGCATAAGAGGTAACTGAAATGTTAAAAGGGTAACAATTAGTGAAAGAAACTAAGCTTACGTGACGACAGAGTGATCCAACGCTTGCTCTCGACAGGACCAGAACCATGTGGCATCTGGGACACCGACATCAGCGCATTCTGCTCATGCCGCAAAAGGCACCCTCTAGCGATGAGGACCCAGAACCTTGCTGGCACTGGGTACATTGCACCGATCAAAGGCAGCAGCGAGGGGGGAGCCACTCCCGGCTGGATCTCCTTGGTCAACTGGATCCTGCCCTACCCTGCGTGCTGGTCATGCCACCCCACACTATCGCTCTGGTGGCGCTAGAGCGGGGGGTACTGGGCCATAGTGACCCGCAAGCGTCACTCGACACGCTGATCGCGAAAGAGCTGTGTGTGAGTCGACAGAGCCTGGCGGTACATGTGCTCAGTCAGGACCATCAGTACCTGGATGTGATGGTGATCCAGCGGGGACTGCTGGCCCAGTGCTTGAACCGGCTTCACCGCCAGCAGCTCCACCCCACCTGGTGGTCCAGCGCCTTCCAGGGACTGCCGTTGCCAGACCCCGGACATCTGGCGGTACTACCCTGGGGCGACGACTGGATGCTCAAGTGGCGTCAGCCCCAGGCCCTGGAGAGGGAGCGTTGGCTCAGCTGGCCAAAGAGCCAGGAGCTGGAGCAGCTCAGCCAACAGTTGCCCGATGAGCTGCGCGATTCCCCATGGAATTGCCCGCTCGCTCCCGACGCCTCCAGCAGTCTCGACTGCCTGGCATTCTTCGCCCGCCATATACCCGTCGACCTGCCACGGGTGCCGGAGGACATGCAGGATCCAGGGGAGCTCTCTCAGGCGACGCCTGAAACGGCATAGAACAAGTCGATGAAAGCGGCATAGGTGACGCCAAGTGTTCTCCAGGTGGCGAGAACGGCATAATGCTCAAGCTCATCACGACAATGGAGTGTCCATGCCCGCCTCAAGGCCTGCCCCCGAGTCTTTCTTCAGGAGCTCCTTCTCCAGGAGCTGTTGCTCTCAGCGCTCTGTCTATGGGCGCTGTATCTCCAGGAGCGCTGTCTCTCAACCGGCTCGCAGGGTCTTGAAGTGCTTAGTCTTGAAGTGCTTGGTCTTGAGCGGCGTGTTGCTGCTGGGAGGCTGTGCGGCCTTCGCCCCAGCGCCACCGGCCCATCAGGACAATCTGTGCGACGTCTTTCGCCAGCAGCCGGACTGGTATGACGCGACGCGTGCCTCGTATGAAAAGTGGGGGACTCCCCCCTGGACCCAAATGGCATTCATCAAGCGCGAATCATCGTTTCGCAGCCACGTCAGGCCTCCCAGAACCACGCTACTGGGGTTCATTCCGTGGACGCGTCCCTCTTCGGCCTACGGCTACGCCCAGGCCCAGGACCCGGTCTGGGGAGAATACACTGATGATGCGGGTGGGCTGTTCTCAAGCCGCAGCGACATGGACGATGCCACCGACTTCATCGGCTGGTACAACGCCCGAACGCAGCGCATGACCGGCGTCTCGCTGGCCAATCCGGAACACCTCTACCTGGCCTACCACGAGGGCCAGGGGGGCTATCAGCGCGGTAGTTATCGCGCCAAGCCTGCGGTCATGCGCGCGGCGCGCGAGGTTGCAACCACCGCCTCGCGTTATCGCGGCCAGCTGGCCGCCTGCGAGGCGGAGTTTCGTTGCGATGGATTCTTCGAGGTCTGGCCATTTTGCCGGGGTTGATCAGGCGCCCTCGGCCAGGCGCTCTGCGGCCACACTCAACAGGTGTTCGGTGGTCTCCCAACCAATACACGCGTCCGTGACGGAGACACCGTAGCGCAGCTTGCCGGGGTCCAGAGGCTGCTTGCCTTCATGCAGATGGCTCTCGAGCATCACCCCGATCAGCGCCGTATCGCCCGCCAGCCGCTGAGCCAGCACGTCGAGCAAGACTTCGCTCTGGCGGCGGTGGTCCTTGCGTGCATTGGCATGACTGCAGTCGACCATCAAGCGCGGCGACAGCCCGGCCTCGCGCAGAGCTCTACGCGCTGCCGCCACCGCAGCAACATCGTAGTTCGGTTCGCCGTGG
The DNA here is from genome assembly GCF_017303055.1 of Halomonas litopenaei. GTDB lineage: Bacteria > Pseudomonadota > Gammaproteobacteria > Pseudomonadales > Halomonadaceae > Halomonas > Halomonas litopenaei_A. Next base: position 489,354 of record NZ_JAEKJT010000003.1, read on the forward strand.
CCGCCCCGCAGCACCACATGGGTATGGGGATTGCCCTGGGTCTCGACCATCATCGGCTGGCCGTCGCTGCCTACGGCAAAATGTTGATGGGGGTGGGCAGCACTGTGCATCGCATCCAGGGCCACCTGCACATCACCACTGGTGGCATTCTTGAAACCGACGACAGCCCCCAGGCCACTGGCCATCTCGCGGTGCAGCTGAGACTCGGTCGTGCGCGCGCCGATGGCGACCCAGGCCAGCAGATCCTCCAGGTACGGGGCCATCATCGGCTGCAGAATTTCGGTGGCGACCGGCAGCCCCATCTCGACGATGTCCCGCATCAGCTGGCGCGACAGCCCCAGGCCACGGCTCATGTTGCCAGTCCCATCCAGGTCTGGATCGTAGGCCAGCCCTTTCCAGCCCACGGTGGTGCGTGGCTTCTCGACGTAGACGCGCATGACCACCAGGACACGATCGCGGATACTGGCCGCCAGGCCGGCCAGGCGCTCGGCGTATTCCAGGGCCGCCTGGGGATCATGAATCGAACAGGGCCCCACCACCGCCAGCAGGCGGTCATCTCGGCCTTCCAGTATGTCGCGAATTTCCTGACGCTGTGCGTCGACACGGTCCGCCAGAGTGGCGCTCAACGGGTACTGCTGCTTGAGCGACAGCGGTGCGGGCAATGTGGTCCCATTAGATCGATCCTGCACAGCAGTCTCTGGGGTCGTCGTGGCCATGTGGGAGGTCGTAGCAAGGGAGAGGGTCGCGGTCATGGTATCAGCTCCAAAGGGTCGTACATCGTTGAACATGTCGACCACCGAGGCGCTCACGGTCGGAGGTGGCCAGTTGGGCCGACCGCGTGTCGATAAATCGCCAGCCATACCCATAGGCGTAACCCTGGAAGTCGGCGTAGACGAAATCTCGATATGCGGTCATCGGTTATCTCCTGTTACCTGCCACTGCAGGCTGTCGCGACGCTCTGGAGCATCATGCCAAAAACAAAGAACCCCCGGACGGGCTGCCGTCCGGGGGTTCTGGGAGGCGGCCCTGGGTGGGAGCGCCTCGCGAGTGCCGACGTTGTCGTCAGGCCTCGCGCACCAGCGCCCCGGTATCAAACCAATACCAGGTAAAGCTGGACCAATAAAAGGACACGCCCGTCATCGCTTGCCCACCACTCAGCGACGCGACATCGGTCGCCAGCGCACCACTTGCGGAGCAAGATGCTCCGTCAGGGCAAGCTGTTGGCTGAGAGGTGACTGATAACATGACGATCTCCTGAATATGCCTTCATCCTGCCCGGCGCCGAGACAAATGGCAACCCCTGACACCTATCCTGCTGTTGCCAGCGTCACCCAGGCGATGGTCGCCGGCAGGCACGTCATGCCCGCCATCACCACCAGGCCAAGAAAGATCGTCAGAAAGCCGCTCTCATCACGAAAGTCAGCCGGGTCGTGGGGGCTGTCATGGACATTGCCATGCGTCTTGCCGTGAACGCTGGCGTGGCCATCGGTGTGGCGCTGGTCAGGAGCGTTGTGGTGGGCCATGGAAGCCTCTTCTCATCGTTGGATTGTCAGGGCACACCACGAGTCTAGCTCACCAGGGCCTGCTGGCGAGGCCTCTCAGCGCAGATGGCGTCCGCCATCGACGGCCATCACGGTACCGGTCACGTAACGATTGTCGAGCAGGTAGCGCAGACTCTGATAGATCACACCGGGGCCAGGCACCATGTCCATCAACGACTTCGCTCGCGCCTTGGCGGCATAGGCCTCGTCATCCTGTTCGTTCAGCATGATCAGCGCCGGCGCGATGGCATTGACCTGGATCTCAGGGGCGTACTGGGCCGCAAACGATAGCGTCAGGTTATCCAATCCGGCCTTCGTCGCCGCATAGGCCGCGTGCTTCTTGGACCCCTTTTGCACGACGTAGTCGGTCATATGGATGATATCGCGCTGGGGTTCGCTGCAGGCGTCCAGCAGGCTCTTGGCGTGCAGGTTGATCAGGTAAGGCGCCAGCATGTGGACGCGAAACAACCGCTCGAAATTGGCCCCGGCGTCGCTGTCCAGACTGTCCGGCGCCCAGTCACTGGCATTGTGGACGATTGCCCGCAAAGCGTTAGTCTGGCCCTTGAGGCGCTCGATGAAGTCAAGAATGCCGGCTTCACTGGAAAAATCGGCCTGAAGGGTCACGATGCCTCGCTGGCGCATGCTGTCCAGCTCCGCTCGCTCACGGCGATAGCTGACGATGACCGGATGTCCATCTTGCACCAGGCGCTCGGCACAGTGCCTCCCCAGCCGCTGGGCGCCACCGGTAATCAGGATCGGCGACGCGCTCACGGGGCCTCTTCCTTGATCAGGCTGCCGACCACCGGCACCAAGGGGTCACGCGGGGCATAGGCAAACACATCGGAAAACACCCGGGACGGCTCAAGACCCAGCGACGCCAGCACATCGACGCAGGCATAGACCATGCCAGGAGAGCCGGACAGGTAGACATCATCCTGCGACACATCCTCCAGGTGATCGCCCAGCGCCGCATCGATACGGCCATGGTGGGCGTATACCCGCTCACCATCGAAGCCTTCCTCGAAACCCGCCTCACAGACCGCGTGGAACACCAGGTTATTGCACTCGGACACCCACTGTCGCGCCAGCTCCTCTGCATACAGGTCGCGTCGCTCCTTCGCTGCCCACCACAGGGTGATGGGACGCTCGGGGTGCTGGTGACGGGCTGCCTCGACGATGGCCTTCATCTGGGCAAAGCCGGTGCCGGCGGCAATCAGCGTCAGGGGCCGGACACTCGATTCGTCCAGCACACAATCACCACTGGGCAAGCGCACCGTCAGGTGCTCCGCCACCACCAGCATGGCGCGCAGTTGCGCCGAGTTGGAGCGCTCCGGCCAGTGTTGAATGTGCAGCTCCAGTCTGCCGTCATCGCGATGGCGACTGGCGATCGAGAACGGCACCCAGCAGTCGTCTGACAGACGCATCTCCAGATACTGTCCCGGCGCATGCGCCATGGCCTCGGCGCGTCCTTCAAGCACCACACGAAATACGTCAGGAGTGAGATCCTCGACCTCGATAACCTGGCAGGTCAGGGTCCTTGCCGTCATGTCGACCTCTTGTCGGTGTCAGGGAGGGGAATACCATAGTCGTCCCAGCGTTCGCTGACCCGGGACTTTATGCTGTCGTCCATGCTGATTGCCACGCCCCACTCACGATCGGTCTCACCGGGCCACTTGCTGGTCGCGTCCAGCCCCATCTTGGAGCCGAGTCCGGCTACCGGAGAGGCAAAATCCAGGTAGTCGATAGGCGTGTTCTCGACCATCACGGTATCCCGGGCGGGGTCCATGCGGGTCGTAATCGCCCAGATCACGTCTTCCCACTGGCGGGCGTCGACGTCGTCATCCAGCACGATAACGAACTTGGTGTACATGAACTGACGCAGAAAGCTCCAGACCCCCATCATCACGCGCTTGGCGTGGCCAGGGTACTGCTTCTTCATGGTCACCACCGCCATGCGGTACGAACAGCCTTCCGGGGGCAGATAGAAGTCGACGATCTCGGGAAACTGGCGACGCAGGATCGGCACAAACACTTCGTTCAAGGCAAGCCCGAGAATCGCCGGCTCGTCCGGGGGGCGACCGGTGTAGGTCGAGTGATAGATGGCATCCTTGCGCATGGTCATGCGCGTCACCGTAAACACCGGAAACGTCTCTACCTCGTTGTAGTAGCCGGTGTGGTCACCATAAGGCCCTTCTGGCGCCGTATCATCGGGGTAGAGAAACCCCTCAAGGATGATTTCGGCGGACGCCGGTACCTGCAGGTCCGCATGACCACACTTCACCAGTTCGGTGCGCGACCCACGCAGCAGGCCGGCAAAGGCGTACTCGGACAGCGAGTCGGGCACGGGGGTGACGGCGCCCAGGATCGTGGCGGGGTCGGCTCCCAGAGCCACCGCGACGGGAAATGGCTCGCCAGGATGCTGTTGCTGGAATTCCTGGAAATCCAGCGCCCCACCGCGGTGGGACAGCCAGCGCATGATCAAGCGGTTCTTGCCGAGCTTCTGCTGACGATAGATGCCCAGGTTCTGGCGGGACTTGTGCGGGCCCTTGGTGATCACCAGTGGCCAGGTCACCAACGGCGCCGCATCACCGGGCCAGCAATGCTGGATCGGCAGCATGTCGAGATCGACCTCGTCACCCTCGAACACCCGCGCCTGGACAGGTGCGGAGCGCACGGTCTTGGGCCCCATGCTCATCACCTGCTTGAAGATCGGCAGTTTTTCCCAGGCATCTCGGAAGCCCTTGGGGGGCTCCGGCTCCTTGAGGAAAGCCAATAGCTCGCCGACCTCGCGCAGCGCTTCCACCGACTCCTGCCCCATGCCCATGGCCACACGCTTCGGGGTGCCAAACAGGTTGCCCAGCAGCGGCATGTCGCTGCCTTTCACGTTTTCAAACAGCAGCGCCGGTCCGCCGGCCCTCAAGGTCCGGTCGCAGATCTCGGTAATCTCGAGATACGGATCCACTTCCGCGCTAACGCGCTTGAGCTCGCCAGCCGCTTCAAGACCCGCGATAAAGTCACGCAAGTCGCTATACTTCATGCGAATTTCTCGCTGTCAAATACACCAAAGGGGCAGCATAGCATGCTGCCCCTTCGACTGACCTCGAATGAACGACGATCAGCGCCGCTTCATGGCCTCAAAGAACTCGATATTGGTCTTGGTGTCCTTGAGTCGATCAATCAGGAACTCGGTCGCAGCCGTATCATCCATGGGATTGAGCAGCTTGCGCAGGATCCACATCCGCTGCATCTCGTCATCGGAAGCAATCAGGTCTTCGCGACGGGTGCCACTGCGACGGATGTTCAGAGCGGGATAGACGCGACGCTCGGCCAGGCGACGATCCAGATGGGCTTCCATGTTGCCGGTACCCTTGAACTCCTCGAAGATCACCTCGTCCATCTTGGAGCCGGTATCGACCAGAGCCGTCGCGATGATGGTCAGGCTGCCACCTTCCTCGATGTTTCGCGCGGCGCCGAAGAAGCGCTTGGGCTTCTCGAGTGCATGGGCATCGACACCACCGGTCAGCACCTTGCCCGAAGACGGCACCACGGTGTTGTAGGCACGGGCCAGACGAGTGATGGAGTCGAGCAGAATGACCACGTCCTTCTTGTGCTCGACCAGCCGCTTGGCCTTCTCGATGACCATCTCGGCGACCTGTACATGACGCGCCGGGGGCTCGTCGAAGGTAGACGCCACCACTTCGCCGCGCACTGTCCGCGACATCTCGGTCACTTCCTCCGGACGCTCGTCGATCAGCAACACGATCAGCTGGCATTCGGGGTTGTTGCGCGTAATGGATGTCGCAATATTCTGCAACATCAGTGTCTTACCAGCCTTGGGCGGAGACACGATCAGACCACGCTGGCCCTTGCCGATGGGCGCCGTGAGGTCGATGATGCGGGCCGTCAGATCCTCGGTGGAACCGTTGCCGATTTCCATGCGCAGACGATCCTGCGGAAACAGCGGCGTGAGGTTCTCGAACAGGATCTTGTGCTTGGCGTTCTCCGGACGATCAAGGTTGATCTGGCTGACCTTGAGCAAGGCAAAGTAGCGCTCGCCTTCCTTGGGGGGGCGAATCTTGCCGGAGATGGTGTCGCCCTTACGCAGGTTGAAGCGACGGATCTGAGAGGGCGAGACGTAGATGTCGTCGGGGCCGGCCAGGTAGGAACTGTCGGCACTGCGCAAAAATCCGAAACCGTCCTGAAGGATCTCCAGTACGCCATCGCCGAAGATGTCTTCGCCGCTCTTGGCGTGCTTCTTCAGAATGGCAAAAATGATGTCCTGCTTGCGGGACCGGGCCAGATTATCGATACCCATCTCGCGTGCGATATCGAGAAGCTCCGGCACGGGCTTTTGCTTGAGTTCGGTCAGATTCATCAGAGTTCAGAAATTACTCGTGGAAGCCGGGCGACAGGGCGCCGTGGGGCGAAAAAAGGACACGCCGATTGAGTGCGTTCAGAGCCCGGGGCTGCTCGTGCGAGGCCTGGTAAAGATGATAGGGCCATGGGCTGGATTCTCCAGAAGGGAGAACCACGCCAGCGTCTGGACGAGGGAGCAGATTCATTCGCCATTGCCAGATCTCGATTGCTGGAACCCTTGGGGGGCTCTGGCAGAGCTGGCATCGTGCGGGCTGTCTGACGACTTGGGATGGTCACGCCGCGGCAGCGACGCGACCGGGAAAACACATTCGAAACAGGCGAATGACCCGATACTAGACAAGCCGGCGAGGGAACGCAAGCCCCCTGCCTCCCCCAGATCATTGACATACCAGAAAGCGATACGCAACCTTGACCCATCTCCAGTGAAGGACCCCACATGAACCAACCCTCGGATTCGCTCAGCGCCCTGCGTGAGACGCCCCATGACCCCGGCAAGGACCCTGCTCGCCTGGCCGCCATCGATCTGGGCTCCAACAGCTTCCACCTGCTGGTGGCCAATTATCAGGACGATCGGCTTCAGGTGGTGGCGCGACTGGGCGAAAAGGTCCAGCTGGCAGCCGGGCTCGACGATGACGGCTACCTCAATGAGGACGCCATGGCGCGCGCACTGGACTGTCTGGGGCGCTTCGCCCCCTTCCTTGAAGGGATTCCGGCGACGCGCATGCGTGTCGTGGGCACCAACGCCCTGCGCGACGCGCACAATAGTCAGGAGCTGATCGATCGCGCCGAAGCCTTGCTCGGCACGCGCATCGAGATCATCGCCGGTCGCGAGGAGGCCCGCCTGATCTATCTGGGTGCGGCCCATGCCCTGGCGGAAAGCGGTCGACGCCTGATCGTGGATATCGGTGGCGGCTCCACCGAGTTCATCATCGGCGAACAGTTCGAGCCCAAGGCGCTGGAAAGCCTCTCCATGGGCTGCGTCACCTTCACCCGCCGCTTCTTCGGCGATGGCGACATCACCGAGAAGCGCATGCGTAACGCCGAGCTTGCCGCGCTGTCGGAGCTCGCCAACATCCGTCGCCCCTATCAACGTCTGGGCTGGGATGATCCGGTCGGCTCCAGCGGCACCATCAAGGCGGCAGCTGCGGTGTTGCATGCTGCAGGTGACTCCCCAGAGGGCGTCATCACTCGCGATGGGCTGGCCAAGCTGCGCAAGCGTCTGATCAAGACCAAACAGCTGGACAAGGTGTCGATGGAGGGTCTGAAGGCCGATCGTGCACGAGTGTTTCCGGCCGGAGTGGCGATTCTCAGCGCTATCTTCGAAGCCTTTGAGCTGACGCAGATGCGCTTCGCCGATGGCGCCCTGCGCGAAGGGGTGCTCTACGACATGGCGGGCCGCAACAGTCCTGAGGACTCGCGCCTGAAGAGCCTGGAGACGCTGGCCCGCTACAACGCCGTGGACACACGCCAGGCCGACAATGTCGCCGCCTCGGCACGGGCCATGTTCGAGCAGGTCAAGCAGGACTGGAACCTGGACGAGGAGCGCGGACGCTATCTGGAATGGGCCGCCTGGATGCATGAGATCGGCCAGTCCATCTCCCATAGCCAGTTCCACCGTCACGGCGCCTATCTGCTTGAATACTCCGACCTGGCCGGCTTCTCGCGCCCGGAGCAGCGCCTGCTGTCATTCCTGGTGCGGGCGCACCGCCGCAAGTTTCCGCTCAAGGAGTGGCAAGCGCTGCCCGAAAGCGAACAGCGCGACAGCCAGCGCCTGGCCCGGCTGTTGCGCCTGGCGGTCATTCTCAACCATTCGCGCCCCGAGCAAGCGCCCGCGGCGCCGCGCCTCGAGGTGGATGACGACACCCTTCACCTGCACTACGAAGGTGGCGATGAGCCAGGACTCTTGTGCACCGACCTGGAACGAGAAGCCGACTATCTTGCCAGCACCGACTTCGCGCTGGTGCTGCATGCGGTGACCGCGGACCGCTGACGACGTGGCCAGACAACAGACGCACGCTGGCGGGATCACCTAGCGGGGTCACGTACTAAGGTCCCGTCGGCGAGCAAACTCCCATCAGGGAATGGTCGTCCAGCCTTGTGCTACCGCGATCCAGGCCCCTGAAGCGGCATCCAGCACCGCGACGCATTCGTCGGCTCGCCACAGCAGCACGATATGACAACGCTGCCAGGGAGGCACCGCAGCCTCCTGCAGCAGCCGCTTCACATCGCGCCGTCCACGGCCTTCCAGGCAAATGCGCTCTCCCCCCTGGCGCGCTCGCAGCGTCAGCAGGCAACGCGCCTGGCCAGAAGGCGCGACCAGGGCAAGCGTCCTCCCTGCCACCACGACCTCACGCCCAGACCACCACGGCATCTCCGGCAGCGAGACCGGGGTCGTGCGGCTGTCCGCCAGCAGATACAAGGTGCCGCGCCAGCAGCGCGCTTCGCCACCTGACCAGTGGATCCTCACTTCGGCATCACGTCGTGCCCGGCACTGGGACATGATCTCATCCAGCCGTGTCCCCGGTGGCGTGGCCAGGTCCAGACAGCGCAGACACCAGCCCAGCAGCCAGCGCTGGCGCGGTCGCGACAGCGCCAGTAGCCCATTTAGCGGCAACCTGGCCGGATCGCCCCCCAGCCTGTCCAGATCCTCCTGGGCGTATTCCTCGAGCAGCGATACCGCCTCACCAGCATGCCGTGCACTGGCGGACAGCGCTTGAAGGGCGTCAGGCCAACGCTCCAGCAGTGACGGCACCAGCCGATGGCGCAGGAAATTGCGATCCAGCGACAGGTCCTGATTGCTGGGATCCTCGATCCAGGCAAGCCTTCGCCTGGCGGCCTCCTTCTCCAGCGCGAGGCGTCCGACACTCAATAGCGGACGGACGATGACCCGTCCTTGCTGCTGACGGCGTGTCGGCATGCCAGCCAACCCCATCACCCCCGACCGACGCAGGGCCGCCAGCCAGAAGGTCTCGGCCTGGTCATCAGCATGCTGCGCCAGCCACAGATGATCTCCAGGCTCCATGACATCCATAAAGGCCCGGTAGCGGGCCGCCCTGGCCGCTGCCTCGAGGCCCTTGCCCGCCGCCACATCGACACTGACCCGGACCACCTCCAGCGCGACGCCCTGCTCGCGACACAGGGCACGGCTGTGGCGCGCAAAGTCGTCCGCCGCCGGCTGCAGGCCATGGTGGACATGAATCGCCCTGAGCGCCCGCCCACGGCGCCGGCAGGCATCCGCGGCCAGTGCCAGCAGCACGCAGGAATCCAGTCCTCCCGAAAGCCCCACCCATAGCGTGCGATCATCGGGCAGGTCATCGATAAAGGGCGCGACAATGGCCTCAAGGCCAGGGGACTCAGACATGCCTGCTCTCCACCCGATACCCGGGCATCACATGCAAGCGGCCCCTATCGCAGAACGACAGGGGCCGCGGGGTTACCACGAAGACCCGACGCTTCAGGCGGGGGCGCCGTAGCTCATCAGGCGCTCATAGCGACGTGCCAACAGGGCGTCGCTGTCCAGAGCGTCCAGGCGCTCCAGACTCTCGCTGATGGCGTCACGCACTCGCGTCGCTGCCTCGTAAGGGAAGCGGTGCGCACCGCCCAGCGGCTCCTTGATCAGGTTATCGACGAAACCGAGCTCCTTGAGACGGCTGGCGGTAATCCCCATGGCCTGAGCGGCATCGCTGGCGCGTTCCGCGCTCTTCCACAGGATCGAGGCACACCCCTCAGGAGAAATGACCGAGTAGGTAGAGTACTCAAGCATCATCAGCTCGTCACAGACACCGATGGCCAGGGCGCCACCGGAGCCACCTTCACCTACCACGGTGGAGACGATGGGGGTCTTGAGACGCGACATCACCGCCAGGTTATAGGCGATGGCCTCACTCTGGCCGCGCTCTTCCGCGTCGATACCCGGATAGGCGCCAGGGGTGTCGATGAAGGTCAGCACCGGCATCTTGAAGCGCTCGGCCATTTCCATCAGACGGCACGCCTTGCGGTAGCCTTCCGGGCGGGGCATGCCGAAATTGCGGCGGACCTTCTCCTTGACGTCGCGGCCCTTCTGATGACCGATGATCATCACCGGACGATCATTGAGGCGCGCAACACCGCCGACGATAGCGGCGTCATCGGCAAACTCGCGATCACCATGCAGCTCATCGAAGTCGCTGAACACATGCTCGAGATAGTCCAGCGTGTACGGGCGCTGCGGATGGCGAGACAGCTGCGATACCTGCCACGGCGTCAGATCCTTGAAGATCGACTCGGTCAGCTTGCGGCTCTTTTCCTCAAGGCGCGAAATCTCGTCAGCCAGGCTGACCTGACTGTCGTTGCCGACCAGACGAAGCTCTTCGATCTTGGCCTGCAGTTCGGCGATGGGCTGTTCGAAATCGAGATAGTTGGGGTTCATGGGCCAGCCTTGTGATCATGGTCAGGCGGGCGCGACCGCAGGTCGCAGGCCCACCCATGGCAAATAAAAAGTGGTGTGCATTATCGCACCCTGACGGGGCCACGCAAGGCGCAGCCGTCCAGCGACCTTAACGCCGCAGCGTATTTTGGCCACCTCAGCGATACTTGAGACGTACGCCATCCTGTCCTTCGACATCCCGCAGGGCGATCAACAGGTCATCAGATGGCAGGACCTTCCACTGCTCGTCGAACTCCAGCCAGCCGGTAGCGTCGACATTGCGATAGCGCAGGCGCACCGGCAGGCCTTCCTCATGTCGATGGGGCTCAAGGCTTGCGCGCAGGCTGTCAATCAACCGGCCGTTCGCCTGACGACCATCCACCGAGACCTCCACCGCCTGGCCAAAGCGCGAGCGTGCCTGGACCATGGGGGTGACGTCCTTGCCTCGCAGGCGCAGGCCACCGGAGTAGTCATCGCTGGAGACTTCTCCTTCGACGATCAGCACCTCGGCATTGTCGAGCTGCTCACGCACGCTGTCATACAGCTCGCCGAACAGTGACGCCTCGATCCGCCCCGTGCGGTCGTCCAGGGTGAGGAAGGCCATGGTGTCGCCCCGCTTGGACTTCATGGTGCGCTGCGCCACCACCAGCCCGGCCACCCGCTGCGGCTCCCGGGAAGGCTTCAAGTCCGCGATGCGGGTCGAGACAAAACGTGCCAGTTCCTCTTCGTACTCATCGATGGGGTGGCCCGTCAGATAGAGACCAAGGGTGTCCTTCTCGCCGGCCAGCCGATCGCGATCGCTCCATTCCCGCACGCGCAGATAGTCCGCATAAGGATCGCTGGCCCCTTCATCGGCGTCCGGTGCAAACGCTTCGCCGAACAGGTCCATCATCCCGGCGTTGTGGTTCTTGTGACTCTGCGCAGCGGCCTTGAGGGCGTCATCCAGGGCCGCGCTGAGCACCGCACGATTGGGCCCCAGGTTATCCAGCGCTCCGGAGCGGATCAGCGCCTCCAGGGTACGCTTGTTCATGCGCTTGGGGTCGATACGGCGACAGAAGTCGAACAGATCGGTAAAGGGGCCTTCGGCGGTACGCGCCTCGACAATGGCGCCGATCGGACCTTCCCCCACGCCACGAATGGCACCCAGGCCATACACCACCCGGCCTTCATCATCGACCGTGAACTTGTAGCCGCCCACGTTGACGTCCGGTGGCGTGACCGTGAGCTTGAGATGGCGACACTCCTCGATCAGCGGCACCACCTTGTCCAGGTTGTCCATTTCGGTGGACATCACCGCCGCCATGAACGGGCCCGGGTAATGCGCCTTGAGCCAGGCGGTCTGGTAGGACACCAGCGCGTAGGCCGCCGAGTGGGACTTGTTGAAGCCGTAACCGGCAAACTTTTCCACCAGGTCGAAGATGTTGCCAGCAAGGTCCGCATCGATGCCGTTGGCCGCACAGCCTTCCATGAAACCGGTACGCTGCTTGGCCATCTCTTCCGGCTTCTTCTTACCCATCGCGCGCCGCAACAGGTCAGCCTGACCCAAGGAGTAGCCCGCCATCACCTGGGCAATCTGCATCACCTGCTCCTGGTACAGGATGATGCCGTAAGTCGGCTGCAGCACGGGCTTCAGCAGCTCGTGCTGGTAATCCGGGTGGGGGTAGGAGATCTCCGCCCGTCCGTGCTTACGGTTGATGAAGTCATCGACCATGCCGGACTGCAGCGGCCCCGGACGGAACAGTGCCACCAGTGCGATCATGTCCTCCAGCGAGTCCGGCAAGAGGCGCTTGATCAGCTCCTTCATCCCCCGGGATTCCAGCTGGAACACCGCGGTGGTCTCGGCCTTCTTGAGCATCTCGAAGGTCTTGCCGTCGTCCAGCGGGATCGCATCGATATCCAGCGCCCCCTTGCCCTCGCTGGCGCGCACCCGATCGACCATCTCCAGCGCCCAATCGATGATGGTCAGCGTACGCAAGCCCAGGAAGTCAAACTTGACCAGCCCGGCATCCTCGATGTCGTTCTTGTCAAACTGAACGACCAGCCCGGAGCCATCCTCGTCACATAACAGCGGTGAGAAGTCGGTCAGCTTGGTGGGCGCGATGACGACGCCCCCGGCGTGCTTGCCGGTGCCTCGCGTCACCCCCTCGAGCTTGAGCGCCATGTCCCAGATTTCCTGGGCTTCCTCATCTACCTCAATGAATTCCTTGAGCTGAGGCTCCTCTTCGATGGCCTTGGACAACGTCATGCCCACCTCGAAGGGAATCAGCTTGGACAGCTTGTCCCCCAGCGAGTACGGCTTGCCCTGGGCGCGGGCAACGTCTCGCACCACGGCCTTGGCCGCCATGGTGCCGAAGGTGACGATCTGCGACACCGCGTTACGGCCATAGCGCTCGGCCACGTAATCGATGACGCGATCACGTTTTTCCATGCAGAAGTCGACGTCAAAGTCCGGCATCGACACCCGCTCGGGGTTCAGAAAGCGCTCGAACAGCAGGTCATACTGGATCGGATCGAGATCGGTGATCTTCTGCGCGTAGGCCACCAGCGAGCCGGCACCGGAGCCGCGCCCCGGCCCTACCGGGACATCGTTGTCCTTGGCCCACTGGATAAAGTCCATCACGATCAGGAAGTAACCGGGGAACCCCATCTGCAGGATGATGTCCAGCTCGAAGTCCAGGCGCTCTCGGTAGCGCTTCTCGAGCGCCGCCCAGTCGTCGCTGTCGCGTGGGTGACTGTCCACCGGGTAAAGAGCGTCAAGGCGCTCGGTCAGGCCATCGTGGGAGATCTTGCGGAAGAACTCGTCCTGGGTCATGCCCTCGGGAATACCGTATTCCGGCAGGAAGATCTCGCCCAGGCGAACGTTGACGTTACAACGCGCGGCGATCATGACGCTGTTTTCCAGCGCCGCGGGAATATCGGCAAACAGCTCCGCCATCTCCTGTGGCGACTTGAGGTACTGTTCCTCGGTGTAGCGCCGCTCGCGACGGGGGTCATCCAGCGCCTTGCCCTCGCCAATGGCCACGCGGGTTTCGTGGGCCCAGAAGTCCTCACGCTTGAGGAAGCGCACATCGTTGGTCGCCACCACCGGAACCCCGGTGTCCATGGCCAACGCCACCGACGCATGCACGCAGTCTTCTTCCAGCGGGCGACCGGTCCGGGTCAGCTCCAGATAGAAACGGCCGGGAAACGCCTGACACCATTCATCCAGCAAACGCCGCGCATCGGCATGATGATCGCTGAGCAAATGGCGGCCCACGTCTCCTTCACGCCCACCAGACAGCGCGATCAAGCCTTCGCTCTGCTCCAGTACCCAGGCTTTCTCCAGGTAAGCCCGGTCCTGACGCTGGCCCTCGACCCAGCCGCGAGAGATCAGTTCGGTCAGGTTGCGATAGCCGACGTCATTCATCGCCAGCAGCGTCACCCGATACGGATGATCCAGGTCATGGGCGTTGACCAGCCACAGGTCGGCACCGATCACGGGCTTCATGCCAGCGCCCTGGACCCCGTTGTAGAACTTCACCAGGCCGAACAGATTGGATTCATCGGTCAACGCCAGCGCTGGCGCGCCATGCTCGACGCCAGCCTTGACGTAAGGCTTGAGGCGCACGAGGCCGTCAACCAGAGAGAACTCGCTATGGACGCGAAGATGAACGAAAGGAGCGGACATGTGAAAGCCTTACCTCGACCCGCCGTGGCGGGGCTGTGAATACGGGTCAGAATAGCGCCAGCTGGCGCTTGACAGGGGCAAAGGAGCGACGATGTTCGTCGAGTGGCCCCAGACGTTCCAGCGCGGCCAGATGTTCAGCCGTCGGGTAGCCCTTGTGGCGGGCGAAACCATAGTCAGGATAGCGCCGGTCGAGCGACACCATGGCAGCATCCCGCGCCACCTTGGCGAGGATGGATGCGGCGGCGATGGCCGGGTGACGGGCATCACCCTTGACCACAGCCTGGCCGGGAACATGATGCCCGGGGAGGCGATTGCCGTCCACCAGCAGGTATTCAGGCGAAGGCATCAGCCCATCGATGGCACGGCGCATGGCAAGATGCGTGGCGTGGTAGATATTGAGCTGATCGATTTCCTCGGGGCTGGCGGCTGCCACGTGGAAGGCCAGCGCACGTTCACGAATCAGCCCATCGAGGGCTTCTCGGCGCTTGGCCGACAACGCCTTGGAATCGGTCAGCCCGTCGATGGGCCGCTCGGGATCCAGGATCACCGCCGCGGCGACCACCGCGCCGACCAACGGCCCCCGCCCGACCTCATCCACCCCGGCCAGGAGCTGGCCATCATAGTCCACCACCAATGGCGGCAACGGCGCCTTCGCGGCGCGCCCCTTGCGAGCCGAATCAGCGGCCATCCTTGTCTCCTCTGGCCTGCGCAGGTCCAGCGCCGGTGTCGCTAACCTGAGAAGCCATCTTGTGAGAGGGGCCTGCAGCGGTCTTATGAGAAGCGCCTGCGGCGGTCTTATTAGAGGCACCTGCGGCGGTCTTGTAAGAAGCGCCAGCGTCGCTCCCGGCACTGTCCGGGTCCGCCACCTCCTGCGCGCACTCCGGGGCCACACTCGGTGGCAACGGCCGACCTGCCACCAGCGCTTCGATGGCCTCCGCCGCGCGACGGCTGGCATCACGCTGCAGGCCTTCATGCATCGCCGCGAAGCGCGTCTCGAGCGCGCTACGCCCCTGGGGATCCGACAACATGGACTCCAGCTGCCGGGCAATCGCTTCGGCACTGGCCTCGTCCTGAATCAGTTCAGGCACCAGCGACTCCTGGGCGATCAGGTTCGGCAGCGAGATCCACGGGGTCTTGACCATCCAGCGAGCAATCCGATGCGTCATCGGCGCCATGCGATAGCCCACCAGCATCGGCCGGTGACACAGCATGGCTTCCAGCGCCGCCGTACCCGAGGCGAGCAGAACCAGGTCGCTGGCCACCATGGCTTCGCGGGCCTGACCGTCCAGCAGCATGACGCGATCGCGAAGAGCCGGCCGCTGTTGCAGCAGAACCTCGAGCTCCTGGCGACGCTCGGGCGTGGCAGCCGGAATCACCACCCGCAGGCGCTCACGCGTTTCCACCAGTCGCTGTGCGGCCTCCACAAAGGTCGCCGCCATGAAACGCAGTTCATTGCGCCTTGAACCTGGCAGCAGCGCCAATACTTCTTCGTCCGGCTCGAGCCCAAACGCCCTGCGGGCAGACTGCCGATCGTTCACCAGCGGCAGCTCGTCTGCCAGCGGGTGGCCGACGAAGGCCACCGGCACGCGATGCTTGACGTAGAAGGCTGCCTCGAACGGCAAGAAGGTCAGCATGGCATCCACCGAGCGGGCAATGCCCTTGACCCGCCCCTGGCGCCAGGCCCATACCGACGGGCTGACGTAATGAGCCGTGGTGATACCCGCCTCGCGCAGCTGTCGCTCGAGCCCCAGATTGAAGTCAGGCGCATCGATGCCCACCATGATGTCAGGCTGCCATGCCAGCGCGTCGCGGCGCAGATGGCGACGCACACGCACCAGCTCGGGCAGGTGCTTGAGCACCTCGACCAGACCCATGACCGACAGGGTTTCCAGGGGATACAGTGACGTCAGGCCCTCGGCCAGCATGCGTGGCCCGCCGAGCCCACGAAACTCGACGCCAGGATGTCGCGCCTTGAGCGCGCGCATCAATCCCGCGCCAAGAATGTCGCCAGACAATTCTCCGGCGACCAGGTAGACACGGCGGACAGGGACGGCGTCACTCTCGGCTTGGCGAACGACGTGGGTCATGGGGGCTCCCCGGATCAGCGATGGAGTGTCCCGGGGGCAGCGGCCTCACCGGATGGTCAGGCAAGGCCGCTGTTCATCAGCGGATAATGCCCCGGGTAGACGCCTCGATGGAGGCCACGAAGGCGTCGGTTTCCGCCAGCGAGAACCGCTGGCGAATCTCGGCGACCGCTTGCTCGACGGTCAGTCCCTGCCGGTAGACCAGCTTGTAGGACTCGTTGAGCGCGCGGATCGCCTCACTGGCAAAGCCACGCCGCTTGAGGCCGACCACATTGAGACCATGGGCCTGAGCAGGGTTGCCGTTGATCATCACGAAGTCGGGTGTGTCCTTGGTGATGATCGAGCCTCCCCCGGCCATGGCATGGGAACCAAAGCGGCAGAACTGATGGATCGCCGACAGACCGCCGATGATGGCGAAATCGCCCAACTGCACATGTCCGGCCAGGGTCACCTGGTTGGCCAGAATACAGTCATCGCCGATGATGCAGTCATGCCCGACATGGACATAGGCCATGAACAGATTGCGCGAACCGATGGTGGTCTCGCTGCGATCCTGCACGGTGCCGCGGTGCAGGGTGACTCCCTCACGGACAACGTTGTCATCGCCCATCACCAGGCGCGTCGGTTCTCCGTTGTACTTCTTGTCCTGGCAAGCCTCGCCGACAGACGCAAACTGAAAGATGCGATTGCGCTTGCCAAGGACCGTCGGCCCCTGCACCACGACATGGGGACCAATCACGGTGCCTTCGCCAATCTCGACGTCGGGACCAATCACGCTGAAGGGCCCAACCTCGACATCGTCGGCCAGGCGGGCGCCGGGATCTACGATGGCGGACGGATGTATCAAGCGATCTTCCTCTCGGCGCAGATGATGTCGGCTTCACAGGCCAGCTCACCTTCCACGGTGGCACGGCACTTGAACTTCCAGATGCCGCGCTTGGCCCGCTCGACCTCGGCACGCAGCTGCAGGGTATCGCCAGGCATGACCGGACGCTTGAAGCGCACGTTATCGCTACCGACGAGGTAGTACACGTAGCCGTCGGCGGGCAGCTTGTTGACCGTCTTGAAGCCAAGAATGCCGCAGGCCTGGGCCAGCGCCTCGACCACCAGCACCCCCGGCATGATGGGATGGTGCGGGAAGTGACCATTGAAGAACGGCTCGTTGATGCTGACATTCTTGTAGGCAACGATGGTCTCGCCGTGGGTCAATTCCGTGACCCGATCCACCAGCAAGAAAGGATAGCGGTGGGGCAGATATTCGCGAATCTCGTTGATGTCCATAACCATCGTAGCGACCTCTAAAATGACAAGAGCCCTTCTCCGAGAAGGACACGAGCGGCGTCGGGCTTGCGCGCCGAGCCGACAATAGGCGGTGGATTATACCGACCTGAACCACCCCCTCAAGTATCGCTGGAATCCCGCTTCTCCAGGCGACTGACGCGCTTGGCGATACTATCGAGCTGCTTGAAGCGCACGGCATTGCGGCGCCACTGGCTGTTTTCCATTGCACCGGTGCCGGAGGAGTAGACACCTGGCTCAAGAATCGAGTTGGTGACCAGGCTCATGCCGGTGACCTGCACGCCGTCACTGATGGTCAGGTGTCCGGACAAGCCGACCCCGCCTCCCAGCATGCAGTGGCGTCCCACCCGGGTGGAGCCCGCAATGCCGACGCAGCCGGCCAGGGCGCTGTGATCGCCGATCTGCACGTTGTGCGCGATCTGTACCTGGCTATCGATCTTGACGTCGTTACCGATCACGGTGTCACCGAGTGCACCGCGATCAATGCTTGAACAGCTGCCGACCTCGACATCATCGCCCAGCACCGCGCCACCCAGCTGGGCAATCTTGCGCCAGCCGCTTCCATCGTGGGCAAAGCCGAAGCCGTCGCCGCCGATCACGCAGCCACTGTGCAAGATCACCCGCTTGCCGATGACCACCCCGTGATACAGCGTGACATTGGCATGCAGGAAACCGTCATCGTCGATCTGGCTGTCGCTTCCGATCACGCAGCCGGGACCTACGACAACGCGGTCGCCCAGCTTCACGCCGGATTCGACTACCGCATTGGGGCCGATGCAGACATCCTCACCCAGTACCGCATCGTCGGCCACCACGGCACTATGATGCACACCCGGGCGATGAGCGCCGACCAGGGGATCGAGCAACCTGGAGAGCTCGGCGTACCCCAGATAGGGATTGTCCAGCACCAGTGCGGGCACTGGACAGGCTTCTAGATGATCAGGATGCAGCAATACGGCAGCGGCACGTGTAAAGGGAAGGTCCTTGAGGTAGGCCCGGTTGGCGAGAAAGCTGACCTGGTCAGGCCCGGCATCCTTGAGCGTCGCCAGCCCTCGCACGCGCTGATCGCCATCGCCGTGCAGGCGCGCGCCCAGTTGGCTGGCGATCTCGGAAAGGCTTGGCTGGGTGCGTGATGATTTCATGAATGACCGTGATGCGGTAACGACAAAATTCGAGAAAGGAAGCGCTGGTCACGCGCTGTCAGGGCGTGTCCAGCAACCGAGTCACCTCGGCGGTCAGGTCGGGCAGATCGCGGCTGCTGTGCAGCACGCCATCCGGCGTGACCAGCACGTCCACATCGTGGCGATCAATGACCTGCGCCACCGCCTCGTCGACACGACCTTCAAGGCGACTTATCAAACGCTGTTCGGTTTCCTGGCGAGCGTTGAGGATATCACGCCTTAGCCGATCGAATCGCTGTCCCTTCTGTTGAAACTCCTGGACGCTGGCGGGATTCGGCTGCTGCCCTTGCTGGGCAAGCTCATCGGCCAACCCTTCCAGCTCCAGGCGAAGCACTTCAGCCTCTTGCTGCCACGGCCCCACCTGCTGCTGGAGGGACTGCATGGCACCTTGGGCCATGCGGGTGTCCAGCAGCGCTTGCTGCCAATCCAGCACCGCGACTCCCGAGGCCTGCGCCGCCTGCCATGGCAGGGCGGCACACGCCACGATGACTGCCAGGCAACGGCGCAGTCCACTCACTGACATCAGAACGTCTGACCGAGCGAGAACTGGAACACCTGGGTGTCATCCTCGTCCTTGTCATTGAGCGGTTCAGCGATACTGAAGGTTAGCGGCCCGACCGGCGTCAGCCAGGACACGCCGACACCCGCGCTGTAGCGAATATCACCGAACTCCACTCCAGAATCACACTTCTGGCGACCTTCGTCTTCAGACAGTACGTCATAGCACTCGGTCAGGAAGGTATTACCGGCATCAATAAACAGCGACGGCTGCACCGAACGCTTGTCTTCGACGAAAGGCATCGGGAAGATCAGTTCCATGCTGCCCTCGATCAGCACGTTACCGCCCAGCGTCTCGTCGTCACCGTCTTCACGCTCGGTCGTCAGCTGACCCAGGGTGTTGTCGGTGAAACCACGTACCGAGCCAAGACCACCGGCCAGAAAGTTCTCGTAGAACGGATAGGGGTCGCTCGAGTTGAGCGCGTCGGCGTAACCCACCTGTCCGCTGAACTTGAGTGACCAGGTTTCTTCCTCGTTGAACGGGAAGAACTGCTTGGCCTGGGCACGGGCCTTGTAGTACTCGGCGTCGCTGCCGGGCACACCCAGCTCCAGCGACAGGCGCTGGTAGTTACCGGCGGTGGGCATGATGCCCCGGTTCAGATCGTTTCGGGTCCAGCTACCGGTGACCGACAGGGTGTTGGCGTCATCACCTTCATCCAGCACGTAGCGCTTGATTTCCGACGGCGTGTCGTCATAGGTGTCGATCTCGAGCTTCTCGATGTTGGCGCCAAAGTTCATGCGCGTCAGCTCGTTGATCGGATAGCCGAAGTTGATGCCTGCCCCCAGCGCATCGGTGGAGTAGGTGGAGATATCGGAATCTTCGTAGTCGGTCGCGCGGTAGTAGAAGTTGTAGCCGCGAGAGATACCGTCAAGCGTCCAGTAGGGGTCAGTGAAACCAAAGTTGATGCTGGTGTAGGTATCACTCTTCTGGGCACCGATATTGACCCGATTGCCGCTACCCAGGAAGTTGTTCTGGGACAGCGAGGCGCCGTAGATGACGCCGGCACTCTGAGAGAAACCAAGGCTTGCCGAGAGCGAGCCAGAAGGCTGCTCTTCGACGTTGTAGGTGACATCGAGCTGGTCGCTTTCGCCCGGCACCGGCTCCGTCTGCACCTCGACCTGCTTGAAGAAGCCAAGACGTTCCAGGCGCTGACGCGATTGGGAAATGGCCTCGGTCGACGCCGGCGCGCTTTCCGCCTGGATCATCTCGCGGCGCAGCACCTCGTCCTTGGTCGTGGTGTTGCCGACAAACTGGATACGACGCACATAGGCGCGACGTCCGGGGGCGACCTGGAAGCTCAAGTCGACGGTTTCGCCGTCACTGCGTACTTCCGGGATGCCGTCGACCTCGGCGAAGGCAAAACCTTCTGCCCCAAGGCGCGAGCGCATGGCTTCAGAGGACGCAATGACCTTGCTGCGGGAGAACACGTCACCGGACTGGAACTGCAGCAGATCGCGGGCTTCTGCCTCGGCTACCTTCAGGTCGCCGACGAAGTTGATATCTCCGACCCGATAGCGGTTGCCTTCATCGACATTGATGGTGATGAAGATCCGGGACTTGTCAGGACTGATGGACACCTGGCTCGAGGTAATCTCGAAATTCACGTAACCGCGGTCGAGATAGTAGGAGCGCAGGCGCTCCAGGTCACCCGCCAGGGCTTCCCGGGAATATTCGTCGGCGGAGAACCAGCCAAAGAACAGGCCGGGATCATCCTCAAGCTCGAACTCATCAAGCAGGATATCGTCGGAAAAGGCCTCGTTGCCCACGATGTTGATCTGGCGAATCTTGGCAACGGCACCTTCATTGATATTGATATCGACGCGCACCCGGCCTTGGCCGACCGGCGTCACCTCAGTATCAATGCGGGCGCTGTAGCGGCCCTGGGACTGGTACAGCCCCTCCAGCTCACGCTTCATCTCGTCGATGGTCGACAGCTGCAGCACCTGGCCTTCACTGATCCCGGCCTGCTTCAGGCCGTTGCGCAGATCTTCATCGGTGATCTGTGAGTTGCCTTCGATATTGAGGGCGGAAATGGTCGGACGTTCCTCGACCTGGATGATCAGCACATCGCCCTCACGAGCAAGCTCGATATCTTCGAACAGCCCAGTGGCAAACAGCTGGCGCGCGGCGTCGGCCAGCTCGCGGTCATCCACCTGGTCGCGAGCGTTGACGGGAAACGCATTGAAGACGGATGCAGCGGAGACCCGTTGAAGGCCCTCCACACGAATGTCCGACACGGTAAAGGAATCCGCGTGCGCCACCTGGGCACAGGCGGTCAAGAGTGTCGCCAATCCGATGGTCTTGATTTTCATGCAGTCAATTCGCTCGCGTTGAGTCAGCGTACCTGTCCAGACAGGCACCTTATACATTTCTCCGCCTTACTGACAAGTTGACAGCGGCGTCTCAAAAAAGGGGCACCGTCTCCCGTCACTCGCCGCCACCACCCCTGGTGACGACTGCGGCGTCTCCCGACACTCGGGCCTTGCTGATGGTCTGTCGCCCTACCAGAGCCGCATCACATCAAAGTACAGGGCCATGATCATCAGCGTTCCGACCAGCGCTAGACCCACCTTCAGTCCGACCGCCTGGGTGCGCTCGGAGACAGGCCGTCCGCGCACCGCCTCGATCAAGTAATACAGCAGATGGCCACCGTCGAGCACCGGGATGGGCAACAGATTGAGCACCCCCAGGCTGATCGACAGGTACGCCATGAAGTTGACGAAGCTCTCCAGACCCGAGCGAGCCGTATCGCCCGCGATGCGCGCAATCGTGATCGGGCCCGACAGGTTGGTCGGTGAAATCAGGCCCACCAGCATCTTGCGCACCGCGTCGAAGGTCAACACTGTCATTTCGGCGGTGCGCGATGCAGCTTGCCCCACGGCCTCCAGAGGTCCGTAGCGGATATCTCGCTGATACTTCTGGGGCCAGTCTACCGGTGCAACGCCGGCACCGATATAGCCGATCTCGCTACCATCATCGAGACGGTTCCCGCGCGGGGTCAGGCTTAGCGTGACAGAGGCATCGCCTCGCTGCACGTCGAGCTCCATGGCCTCGCCGGGACGCGCCCGGACGCGCTGGACCAGGTCCGGCCAGTCCGCCACCGGCTCGCCATCAATCGCCACCACCCGGTCACCGGGCTGCAGCCCCGCCTGGACCGCTGGCTCGTTCTCGACCAGTTGGCCGATCACTGCCGGCATGTCCGGGCGCCACGGCCGGATACCCAGCGTTCCCAGCGGCTCCGGTGGGTCCTGCCCCACCAGCCAGTTGTCCACCTCGACCGGGTAGGTCCGGGCAACGCTGCTGCCCTCCGCCCGTGTCTCGATGGCCAGGCTGCCGCTGGCGCCAATGGCAGCCACCAGCTTCAAGTTGATGTCGTCCCAGGAGCGAACCGGCTCACCGCGGACGGCGGTGACTTCCATGCCCTGCTCCAGCCCCGCCTCGGCCGCCGGAGACTGCGGCGTCACCTCGCCCACTACCGGCACGACAGTCGTGGTACCCGCCACAAACAGCGCCCAATAGGCCACCAGCGCCAACAGGAAGTTGGCCAGCGGACCCGCTGCGACAATCGCAATACGCGCCCACACTGACTTGCGATTGAAGGCCTGATCCAGCTGGTCAGCCGGGACATTGCCCTCACGCTCGTCGAGCATCTTGACGTAGCCGCCCAATGGAATGGCGGCGATCGCGAACTCGGTGCCATGGCGGTCCACTCGCGACCACAAGGGCTTGCCGAAACCTACCGAGAAACGCAACACCTTCACGCCACAGCGGCGCGCCACCCAGAAGTGACCGAACTCATGGAAGGTGACCAACAGGCCGAGCACCACCAGCACGGCCAGAATGTTCTGAATCAGGCCCACCTACGTCTCCTTGGCAATGTCGCGTGCGTCGGCGCCAGCGCCGTCGTTGTTCCGGCAGCAGAGAATGAGAAAGGTTCCACTAAACAACGCATCAGCGGCGTGCCTCCAGCCAGGCCAGCGCATGACGCCGGGCCTGGCGGTCGGCGGCCAGCACCGCCTCCAGATCATCGGCGCGGCCATCAAAGTGGCCCTCCCTGACGTCCTGTACCAGCGCAGCAATGGCATTGAAGCTCAGGCGCCGATCCAGGAAGGCCTCCACCGCGATTTCGTTGGCGGCGTTGAGTACGGCAGGCTGCAGTCCCCCTTCCGCCATCGCCTCGCGAGCCAGACGCAGGCAGGGAAACGCCGTTTCGTCGGCCGGCTCGAAGTCCAGACGAGCCACCGCGAACAGATCCAGCGACTGCACACCGGCATCGATCCGCTCGGGCCACGCCAAGCCGTAGGCGATGGGCGTGCGCATATCCGGGTTGCCAAGCTGTGCCAGCACCGACCCATCGCTGTAAGCCGCCATGGAATGAATCACGCTCTGCGGGTGTACCACCACCTGAATCTGCTCGGGCCGAGCATCGAACAGCCAGCAGGCCTCGATCAGCTCGAGCCCCTTGTTCATCAGGGTGGCACTGTCTACGGAAATCTTGCGGCCCATCGACCAGTTGGGATGCGCACAGGCCTGGTCGGGGGTGACCTGGGCCAGCTGCTCGGAGGAGTAACCGCGAAAGGGACCGCCCGAAGCGGTCAGCAGCAGCTGGGTGACCCCATGCTGCGCCAACCCTCCACGGTGTTCACCGGGCAGACACTGAAAAATGGCATTGTGCTCGGAATCGATCGGCAACAGCGCCGCGCCGCTCTCCTCGACGGCCTGCATGAACAGCGCCCCCGACATGACCAACGCTTCCTTGTTGGCCAGCAGCACGCGCTTGCCCGCCCGCACCGCAGCCAGCGTCGGCAACAGTCCGGCGGCGCCCACGATGGCCGCCATGACCACCTCGGCTTCCGGCGCACTGGCGACCTCCGCCAATGCCTGATCACCGTGGCGTACCTCGGTGGCAAGGCCAGACTCCCGGAGCTTCAGTGCCAGCCAGTCGGCATCGGCTGCACCGCCCAGCACGGCCACCTCGGGATGGTGAGACAGGCACTGTTCCAGCAGCGCCTCGCGGGACCGGTGTGCCGTCAGGGCGTGGACGCGATAGCGGTCGGGATGCCGGGCGATGACATCGAGGGTACTGGTGCCGATAGAGCCGGTGGCTCCCAGCACAGTCACCCCCCTTACCGCCTGTGCGTCAGAGCGCTTAGGATCTGTCATGACGCCACCAGCCAGGTAAAGAAAAGTGCGAAGACGGGAATCGCAGCCGTCAGGCTGTCGATGCGATCAAGCACGCCGCCATGCCCGGGCAACAGGGCACTCGAGTCCTTGATCCCGCGATGGCGCTTGAGCATGCTCTCGAGCAGATCCCCCAGCACCGAGATCAGGGTCACGGCCAGTGTCAGCAGCACCAGCGTGATGGCAGCGGACAGCGATAGCGCCTGCCACAGGGCAAACACCACCGCCAGACAGGCGGTGACGGCCATGCCACCGTATACGCCTTCCCAGGACTTGCCGGGACTGACGCTGGGCGCCAGCTTGCGACGGCCAAAGGCGCGACCAACGAAGTAAGCACCGATATCGGCTCCCCACACCAGCAGCAGCACGAACAGTAGCCAGGCGGCGCCGCTCTCCCGCAGCAGGTTGAAGCCGACCCAGGTGGGCAGCAAAACCCAGCCGCCCATGGCCAGGCGCATGCAGGTCGACGACCACTGCGGCGTGCGCTCAGGATGCCCCAGCACCCACCACAGATTGATCGACCAGCCAACGGCGCCTATCACCAAGGGCCACAGGGCGTGAGACTGACCGGTTAGCCACATCACCAGCATGACCCCGGCCAGCGCCGCCGGGGCTAGCCAACGCCTCACTCCCCGATCCAGGCCTGCCAGGTTGGCCCACTCCCAGCCCGCCAGCACCACGATGGCGCCGGTGAACAGCGCGAAGGCGCCCCCTTCCAGTCCAAACAAGCCTGCCAGCGCCAACGGCGCCAGCCAGACCGCGGTAATGATTCGCTGTCTAAGCACCCTGGGCCTCTAGCTGTTCGTCAGTCATGCCGAAGCGGCGCTTGCGCTGGCAGAAGTCCTCCAGCGCGTCGTCGAAGGCCTCGCCATCGAAGTCGGGCCAGAGCACGGGCGTGAAGTACAGCTCCGCATAGGCCAGTTGCCACAGCAGGAAGTTGGAGATACGGCGCTCGCCGCTGGTTCGGATGCACAGATCGACTGGCGCCGCGTCACTCAAGCACAGCTCCTGTGCCAGGGTGTCTTCGTCGATGGCATCCGCCTCGAGCTCACCCCGCGCCACGCGCTCGGCCAGCCGCCGCGCGCCGCTGGCGATGTCCCACTGACCGCCATAGTTGGCGGCAATGACCAGGCGCAATCCCTGATTGCCCTGCGTCAACCGCTCGGCATCTTCAATCCGCTTCTGGATCGCCGACGAGAACCCCGAGGTATCACCGATCACCGACAGACGGATATCGTGCTCGTGGAGCTTCTTGACCTCGCGCTTGAGCGCCATCAGGAACAGTTCCATCAGCGCGTTCACTTCAGCGGCGGGACGCTTCCAGTTCTCACTGGAGAAAGCAAACAGCGTCAGCGTCTCGATACGTCTCTCGGCGGCACGACGAATCACCGCTCTCACGGCTTCGACACCCGCGTGATGCCCGCGCACACCGGATAAACCGCGCGCCTTGGCCCAACGGTTATTGCCATCCATGATCACGGCCACGTGACGAGGCAGACTCGCAGAGGGCGGCAGCGGGCGAAGTTCGGGAGACGGCGTTGACTTCATGGGGTCTCGCATGACGTTTGAATCCAGCCTCACCGCATCCTGGCAGCAAGACAATCGGTTCATTTGTCGGCCATCGGCCAAGGCGATGGCCGACAAAGCAACCTCGGCCACTGGTCACATGCACCACGATAGCGCACGCCCAGTGCAGCGGCACCCCGGGCCTGCCGTCGCGGCAGCCCCGGAGCAGCGCCGGATCAGACCTGCATCAGGTCTTCTTCCTTGGCCGCCAAGGTCTTGTCGATTTCGGCGATGAAGCGATCGGTGATCTTCTGCACCTCATCCTCGCCCTGACGCTCTTCGTCCTCGGAAATTTCCTTGTCCTTGAGCAGCGCCTTGATGTCGTTATTGGCATCACGACGAACGTTACGGATCGCGACCCGCGCGTTCTCCGCTTCCTGACGCGCCTGCTTGATGTAGCCCTTGCGCGTCTCCTCGGTGAGCATCGGCATCGGCACGCGGATCACGTTGCCGGCAGACGCCGGATTGAGGCCAAGGTCAGAGGTCATGATCGCCTTCTCGACCTTGGGCACCATGCTTTGCTCCCAGGGCACGACGGTCAGCGTGCGGGCGTCCTCGACGTTGACCGACGCCACCTGGTTCAGCGGCATCATGGAGCCGTAGTATTCGACCTGGACGGCATCCAGAATGCTGGGATGCGCGCGGCCGGTGCGAATCTTGTTCAGGTTATGATGCAGCGACTCGATGGTCTTCTGCATTCTCGTTTCTGTGTCTTTCTTGATGTCGTTGATCACGATCTCACCCTCTGTCGATCAGCGTGCCTTCCTTGCCACCCACTACCAGGTTGAGCAGGGCGCCAGGCTTGTTCATGTTGAAGACCCGAACCGGCATGTCATGGTCACGCACCAGACAAATCGCGGTCAAATCCATCACCCCGAGCTTCTGTTCGAGGGCGTCGTCATAGGACAGTTGGTCATACTTGACGGCATCGTCGAACTTGACCGGATCCTTGTCGTAGACACCATCTACCTTGGTTGCCTTGACCACCACGTCGGCATCGATCTCGATGCCGCGCAGACACGCAGCGGAATCGGTGGTAAAGAACGGGTTACCGGTACCGGCGGAGAACAGCACGACATCGCCGGACGTCAGGTAACGAATCGCCGTGCGTCGGTCGTAGTGCTCCACCACCCCACTCATGGGAATCGCCGACATGACCCGCGAGCGGATGTTGGAACGCTCAAGCGCATCGCGCATGGCCAGGGCGTTCATCACCGTCGCCAGCATGCCCATGTGGTCACCGGTGACACGCTCCATACCGGCTTCATGCAGGGCGGCACCACGGAACAGGTTGCCACCGCCGATCACGATGCCTACCTGGACGCCGATGCCTACCAGCTGCCCAATCTCGAGGGCCATGCGATCAAGCACCTTGGGATCGATCCCGAACTCGGCATCCCCGGTCAACGCCTCGCCTGACAGCTTCAGCAGGATGCGCTTGTACTTCGACACATCGGCACGGGGCTTGTCGAGCTTGGACTGGGGGGAAGAATCGGCGCTACTCATGGCATTTCTCCACTGGGGACTGGATGGGTCGAGTGACGGTCGGTCAGGCCGTACGCTCACCGCTGACGCATACACGAAGGCGTGCGCTTTCGCGCACGCCATCTTTACACTGTGCTAGCACAGTATGGAACCTTGGGCCTCGGGAAACACATCCCTTTAGCTACGCTTGGCCTGTTCCATGACTTCCTTGGCGAAGTCGACCTCTTCCTTCTCGATGCCCTCGCCCACTTCGAAGCGAGTGAAGCCGATCACTTCACCACCGGCGGCCTTGACGAACTCGGCCACGCTCTGGTTCGGATCCTTGACGAAGGGCTGCTCGGTCAGGCTGTTCTCGGCCAGGTACTTCTTCAGGCGGCCCTGCACCATCTTCTCGGCGATCTGCTCGGGCTTGCCCGCCATATCCGGCTGCGCCAGGATGATGGCCTTTTCCTGGTCGAGCGCTTCCTGAGGCATGTTCTCAGGACGAGCAACGGCCGGGTTGATCGCAGCCACGTGCATGGACACGTCCTTGGCGGCTTCCTGAGTGCCACCCTTGAGCTCGGTCAGCACGCCGATGCGGCCACCGTGCACATAGGCACCCACCAGGTTGCCGTCAGCCGCATCGACGACCACAGCGCGACGCACGCCGATGTTCTCGCCGATTTTCTGGACCAGCTGCTCACGAGCAGTTTCCAGCTCGCCAGCGGTCACAGCGGCGACGTCTTCGCTCTTGGCGGCGAAGAAGGTATCCGCAACCTTGTCGGCAAATGCCTTGAAGTTGTCGTCACGAGCAACGAAGTCGGTCTCGGAGTTGATCTCGACCATCACGCCGTAGCTGCCGTCCTCGGACACGCGAGTCACGACAACGCCTTCAGCAGCGGTACGACCCGCTTTCTTGGCGGCCTTGAGACCAGAGTTCTTGCGCAGATCCTCAATGGCCTGCTCGATGTCACCGCCGGCTTCGGTGAGTGCCTTCTTGCACTCCATCATGCCGAGCCCGGTACGCTCGCGCAGTTCCTTGACCTGGGAGGCGCTGATAGCTGCCATGGTATTCACCTCTAAATGGTTCGACCTGGGTGTCGGAGAGGCCCTCGGCTTGACCGCGGGCCAGAGTAGAGAAAAGGGGGCCTCGGCCCCCTTTGCGCCTGTCCGGCGTGGATCGCTTGCGCGATCAGCTGGCCCAGGCGGGCCGAAGCTTACTCGGCAGCAGCGGCGGCATCGCCTTCGCTGTCGGTCACTTCGACGAACTCATCGGGGCGACCTTCCTTTGCACGACCGCAGGCATCGGCGATGGCCTTGACGTAGATCTGGATGGCGCGGATGGAGTCATCGTTGCCCGGGATCACGTAGTCGACGCCGTCCGGATCGGAGTTGGTGTCAACCACGCCGATGACCGGGATGCCCAGCTTGTTCGCTTCGTTGATAGCGATACGCTCGTGGTCGACGTCGATCACGAAAAGTGCGTCCGGCAGGCCGCCCATTTCCTTGATACCGCCGATGGAGCGCTCGAGCTTCTCTTGCTCGCGAGTCGCCATCAGGACTTCTTTCTTGGTCAGCTTCTCGAAAGTACCATCTTCGTGCATGGTCTCGAGTTCGCGCAGACGCTTGATGGACTGACGAATGGTCTTGTAGTTCGTCAGCATGCCGCCGAGCCAGCGGTGGTTGACGAACGGCTGACCAACGCGGTTGGCTTCTTCCTTGATGATCTTGCTCGCGCTACGCTTGGTACCGACGAACATGATCTTGTTGTTGGCAGAGGCCATCTTCTCGACCACATCGATCGCCTCGTTGAGCGCCGGAAGGGTATGCTCGAGGTTGATGATGTGAATCTTGTTACGAGCGCCGAAGATGAACTTGCCCATCTTCGGGTTCCAGTAACGTGTCTGGTGACCGAAGTGTGCGCCTGCCTTGAGCAGGTCACGCATATTGACGTGTGCCATGGATGACTCCTGAAAAATCGGGTTAGGCCTCCATGCACCCCATGGATCCGACCAGAGGTTTCCCTCAGGCACCCGGGACCATGTGTCGGTGCATGTGTGTTTTCAAGGCTCGAGGCTTCCACTGTGAAAGCCTCTTCTGTTTGCCGCCTTCCCGTAACGCGCCGCCTGGCGAGGGCGTCGCAGGCAGGGAGCGAAGGATCGTAACCCTTCCTTATCTCACCCGCTCCGTGATCGACACACCCATGCAGGGAACGGCGATTGCAGGAAAGCGCGCAGCTTTATACCATGGATGACTTTCGAATTGAAGTCGCCCAGCGTCTCGCGCGCTCGACGCCGCCGCATCGACACCCGCATACGGCCATTCTGCGCTGTGTCAGCCGCAGCCTCCTGCCCCATGGCGACCCCACACAGATCGAGATTCCATGAACGTACCCATCAAGACGCCCGACGAAATCGAAAAAATGCGCGAAGCCGGCCGCCAGGCGGCCAGCGTGCTGGAGATGATCACCCCTCACGTCGTCGCTGGTGTCAGCACCGGCCACCTGGACAAGCTGTGCCACGACTACATCGTCAATGAGCTCGGCTCGACCCCTGCCCCGCTCAACTATCATGGCTTTCCCAAGTCCATCTGCACCTCGATCAACCATGTGGTCTGCCACGGCATCCCCGACGACAGCAAGAAGCTGAAGAAGGGCGACATCATGAACATGGACATCACCGTGAAGACTGCCGATGGCTACCACGGCGACTCCAGCGTCATGTTCATCATCGGTGACACCATTCAGGGCGAGCGCCTGTGTCGCGTCACCCAGGAGTGCCTGTACCGCAGCATGGCGCTGGTACGCCCCGGGGTGCGGCTGTCCGAGCTCGCCCGCGCCATTGAAAGCCATGCCCAGGCCAACGGCTACTCCGTCGTTCGGGACTTCTGCGGTCACGGCATCGGCGCCGGCTTCCATGAGGATCCCCAGGTACTGCACTACGATGGCTACGCCCCGGAAGCCGACATCGAACTGGCGGCCGGCATGTGCTTTACCATCGAGCCAATGATCAACGTCGGCGACCATCGCACCAAGGTGCTGCGCGATGGCTGGACGGCGGTCACCAAGGACAAGGGACTGACTGCCCAGTGGGAGCACACCCTGCTGGTGACCGAGACCGGGGTCGAGGTGCTGACCGCTCGCTCGGATGAAGACCTGTCCTTCCTCGAGCGCTGAGAGCCCATGCTGCTGCACCACTACCGCTTCGCACCGGAATTCGAGCTGTTCGACGTCGACGACTTTGCTCGCCAGCTCGACGGCCAACGTTCTCCCATCGCTCCGTTCAAGGGGGCGCTAAAGGAGATTCAGGCCCGACTCGATGAGCGCTTCCTGGGAGGCGCAGACATCCGTGATCTGGTACGCGGGCGGGCCTGGTGCCTCGACCAGCTGCTGGCCCTGGCCTGGTCACGTCAGACGGGACTGGACGACGGGGTGGCCCTGCTCGCCGTAGGCGGCTACGGCCGCGGCGAACTGCATCCGCATTCCGATATCGACCTGATGTTCCTGCTGAAAGACGATGACGACACCCCTTATCGGGAAGCGTTGACCTCGTTTATCACCTTTCTGTGGGACATCGGCCTGGAAATCGGCCATAGCGTGCGCTCGCTCAACGACTGCGCGCGCGAGGCCGAAGCCGACGTCACCGTCATCACCAACCTGCTGGAATCTCGCACCATTGCAGGGCGGGAGGCGCTGCGCCAGGCCATGCGTGAGCGGCTGGCGGCGGAGCACATGTGGCCGGCGGATCGCTTCTTCGAAGCCAAGTGGCAGGAACAGATCGCCCGCCACTATCGTTTCAACAACTCCGAGTATCATCTGGAACCGAACATCAAGAGCTCACCCGGTGGGCTTCGCGATATCCAGATGATCGGCTGGGTCGCCAAACGCCATTTCGATACCGAGTCCTACGAGGATGTGGTGGCCAAAGGCTTCATGAACGACGCCGAACACCGCATCCTGAGCCAGGGCCAGGCGTTCCTGTGGCAGGTTCGCTACGCCCTGCACATGCTCACCGGGCGCGCCGAAGACCGCCTGCTGTTTGACCATCAGAACACCATCGCCGAGCTGTTTGGCTATCGCGACAACCCTGAGCGTCTGGCGGTAGAGCAGTTCATGAAGCGCTATTACCGTCATGTCACCGCCCTGGCTGGGCTCAATGACATGCTGCTGCAGCACTTCGACGAGCAGATCCTGCGCCCCGACGAGCCGATTGCGGTCACCCCGCTCAACGAGCGCTTTGAAGTCGCCGGTGGCTACATCCAGGTACGCTCGCGCACCCTGTTTCGGGACCAACCCTCGGCCCTGCTCGAGCTGTTCTACCTGATGGCAGAACATCCTGAAATTGAGGGCGTGCGCGCCGATACCATTCGCCTGATCCGCGACCATCGACACCTGATGGACGATCGCTACCGCGATGACCCTCGCCACCAGGCGCTGTTCATGGCGCTGTTGCGCTCTTCCGGCAATGTCGCACGCCAGCTCCGTCGCATGAACCGCTATGGCGTACTGGGCAAGTATCTGCCGGCCTTTGGCCAGGCGGTCGGCCTGATGCAGCACGACCTGTTCCACATCTACACGGTAGATGCCCATACTCTGCGCCTGCTGAAATGCCTGCATGGATTTCGCAAGCCGGAGTCCAAGAAGGAATTTCCCGTCGCGGCCACCCTGATCCACCAGGTGCCGAAGATGGACATCCTGTGGATTGCCGGACTGTTTCACGACATCGGCAAGGGCCGCGGCGGTGACCATTCGCTGATCGGAGCGCGCGAGGTCGAGGTCTTCGCTGAGCGACACGGACTCAGCCAGCGCGACACCCGCCTGGTCAGCTGGCTGGTGGAGCATCACCTGCTGATGTCGATGGTGGCCCAGAAGCGGGACATCACCGACCCCGAAGTGATACGCGACTTCGCCGCCACGGTGGTCGATGAGACGCGCCTGGACTACCTGTACATTCTCACCGTCGCCGATATCACCGCCACCAATCCGACGCTGTGGAATGGCTGGCGCGCGTCGCTGATGCGCCAACTGCACGCCGAAACACGGCGCGCCTTGCGTCGCGGACTCGAGAACCCGCTGGAGCGTGACGACTGGGTGCGCGAAACCCGTGAAGAAGCCCACTCGCTACTGGCGACCATCGGCGCCGACATGGCGCGGGTAGATGCCCTGTGGCGCTCTCTGGGAGAAGACTTCTTTCTGCAGTACGCGCCGAGCGAAGTGGTCTGGCAGACCCAGGGCATGCTCGATCACGCCGGCAGCGACATGCCGCTGATCCTGATCAATGCCCCCACCGACGACATGCCCGAGGGCGGCACCAAGGTGTTCATCCATACCCGCTCCGTGGATGACCTGTTCGCCGCCACCGCCGCGGCAATGGAGCAGCTTGGTCTGTCGATCCACGACGCCCGCATCGCCACCTCGCTCAATGATTGGACGCTGAATACCTTCATCGTGCTCGACGATCACGACCAGCCGATTCGCGACGCCGTGCGCCTGGAGGAGATTCGCCGCCATCTGGTCGAGGAACTGGATGATCCGGACGACTACCCCACCATCGTGACGCGCCATACACCGCGCCAGCTCAAGCATTTCAAGGTCGCCACCCAGGTCGCCATTGAACAGGACCCCAACGGCGAACGCACCTTGCTGGAGCTTACTGCCCCTGACCGTCCAGGCCTGCTGGCCCGGGTCGGCAGCATCTTCATGGAGCAGGGCATCACACTGTCGGCGGCCAAGATCGCGACCCTGGGCGAGCGCGTCGAAGACGTGTTCTACGTCACCGACCGCGCCGGCCTCCCGATCACCGACCCGCAGCGCCAGCAGGCGCTGCGCGAGCGACTGATCGAAGTGCTCAGCGTGTAACGACGGGGAGCCGTCGGCGCCCGTGCATTTGAGGCGGGCCCGACGCTTCCCTATAATCGCCGACAGCCCCATTCCCGCGATGACAACGACGCCCCAAGGGCGCGCCAGGACCTCATGAACCCTGATCTCGATGCCTTGCAACCGTATCCCTTCGAGCGCCTGGCGGCGCTGAAGGCCGACCTGACGCCACCGGCGCACCTAAACCACAGGCCGCTGACCATCGGCGAACCCCAGCATCCGCCCTACCAGGCGGCACTGGACGCCCTGGTGCGCTATCAGGGGGAATTCGCGCGCTACCCCGCGATCGCTGGTCTGCCACCATTGCGCCAGGCCATCGCCGCCTGGGCCAGCCGCCGCTTTGCTCTGCAAGGCCTGGATGCCGAGCGCCAGGTATTACCGGTCAATGGCACGCGGGAAGCCATCTTCGCCTTCGTCCAGGCCTGCCTGGACCGCTCACGTCCGGCGCGTGTGGTGGTGCCCAACCCGTTCTACCAGATCTATGAAGGCGCCACCTTGCTGGCCGGCGGCCAGCCGCTCTATCTGGACTGCCGTGCTGACAACGGCTTCCGGCCAGACCTGTCCGCCATCGATGCCGACACATGGCGCGACGTTCAAATGGTGTTCATCTGCTCACCGGGCAACCCCACCGGCGCCGTAACGCCCCTCGAGGATTTTCAGCAGCTGATCCGCCTGGCCGACGAACACGATTTCATCATCGCCTCGGACGAGTGCTACTCGGAGCTGTATCTGGACGAACAGGCGCCACCTCCGGGCCTGCTCGAAGCTGCCGCCGCCATGGGGCGCCACGACTATCAACGTTGCCTGGTCTTCCACTCCCTGTCGAAGCGCTCGAACTTGCCGGGACTGCGTTCGGGTTTCGTTGCCGGTGATGCCGATCTGATCGCTCGCTTCCGTCGCTACCGCACCTACCACGGCTGCGCCATGGCCCTGCCGATTCAGCATGCGTCCATCGCCGCCTGGGCCGACGAAACCCACGTGCGCGACAATCGCGACGCCTATCGCGCCAAGTTCGCGGCAGTCACGGAGATTCTCTCGTCGGTGGTCGACTTTCCTACTCCGGAAGCCAGCTTTTATCTGTGGCCAGCAGTGCCCGACGGTGACGATGAGGCACTGACCCGGCGCCTGTATGCTGAAGCGCATGTCAGCGTGCTACCCGGCAGCTATATGGGCCGGATCGGTGCCGATGGCAGCAATCCCGGCAGTGGGCGCCTGCGCCTGGCTCTGGTCGATGAGCTCACCGCCACCTGCGAGGCAGCAGAACGCATTCGACACCTGCTGGCCAGCGGCTGACGTCGCTGCCACCACGACGCCCCACTTCGAGGACAGGCCATGCTGACGCTCTATGTGATCAAGAACTGCGACACCTGCCGCAAGGCGCAAAAGGCACTGGACGCAAGCGGACACCCCTACCAGGTGCATGATCTGCGCGCTGACGGTGTCTCTGCCGCCCTGCTCGAGCACTTTCTCGAGTCGGTTGCCGTCAAGACGCTGCTCAATACCCGCAGCACTACCTGGCGCCAGCTGCCCGACGACGACAAGCAGGACGTCGACGCCAACAAGGCCCGCGAGCTGATGCTGGCCAACCCGACACTGATCAAACGCCCGCTGCTCGACAAGGGTGATGACATCCTGGTCGGCTATCGCGACGGCGATTACGACGCTCTCTAACCCCGATTGAACACGTTCACTTTAAAGGACATACGGCATGCACAGCTTTGCACTTGGTATCGGCACTCAGAACACCCAGGGCGACTGGCTCGAGGTCTACTATCCGGCCCCCCTGCTGACCCCTGACGCCAGCCTGGTCGAGGCCGCAGCCAAGGTCCTCGATGCGCCCAAGGGCACCGCCGTGGTCAGCTTCCTGCCCGAGCACTGCCAGGCACTGGCTGATGCCCTGCGCGACGCAGGTCATCCAGAACAGGCCGACCTGGCCGCCAGCCTTGCTGCCAGCCAGCGCCCGCTGGTCGCGACCTTCATTGACCAGGACCTGCCTCCGCAGTCGGCCCCCGAGGTCTATCTGAAGCTGCACCTGCTGTCCCACCGTCTGGTCAAGCCGCACCAGCTCGACCTCACCGGCATGTTCGGTCTGCTGCGCAACATTGCCTGGACCAGCGAAGGTGCGATCGACGTCATCGAGCTGCCGGCGCGCCGCCTCAAGGCCCGCCTGGAAGGCCGCACCCTGTCGGTGGACTGCGTCGACAAGTTCCCCAAGATGACCGACTACGTGGTACCCGGCGGCGTGCGTATCGCCGATACCGCGCGGGTACGTCTGGGCGCCTACCTGGGCGAGGGCACCACCGTCATGCACGAAGGTTTCGTCAACTTCAATGCCGGTACCGAGGGCCCCGGCATGATCGAAGGACGCATCTCTGCTGGCGTGATGGTTGGCAAGGGTTCCGACCTGGGTGGCGGCTGCTCGACCATGGGCACCCTTTCCGGCGGCGGCAACATCATCATCTCCGTGGGTGAGGGCTGCCTGATCGGCGCCAACGCCGGTATCGGCATCCCTCTGGGCGATCGCTGCACCGTGGAGGCAGGCCTCTACATCACCGCGGGCGCCAAGGTCACCCTGCTCGACGACCAGAACCAGGAAGTTCGCACCCTGGCAGCCCGTGAGCTGGCGGGTCAGAGCGACCTGCTCTTGCGCCGCAACTCGACCAACGGCCGCATCGAGTGCCTGACCAACAAGAGCGCCATCGCCCTGAACGAAGCGCTGCACGCCCACAATTGATCCTGAGTGCGGCGGCCCCGGCCGCCGCCCCTCACCGAGACCGCCATGCCGACTACCGATCTTCCCGCCCCGACCGGCGCAACTGCGCCGTCCGAGACGCTTTCGCCCACCCTGGAGCTTGCCCTCGAGCTGCTGCGTCGTCCATCGGTGACACCGGACGACATGGGCTGCCAAACCCTGATGATCGAGCGCCTGGAGCGGCTTGGCTTCAACGTCGAAACGTTGCGCTTCGGCGACGTCGACAACTTCTGGGCGGTACATGGGCATCATGGCCCCGTCCTGGCCTTCGCTGGGCACACCGACGTTGTACCCACAGGCCCGGAGCACCAGTGGCAGACGCCTCCCTTCGCTCCTGAGATTGATGCCGACGGCATGCTCAGGGGGCGTGGAGCGGCTGACATGAAGGGCAGCCTGGCGGCAATGATCACAGCGGTGGAGCGGTTCATCCAGGAGCACCCCGATCATCCTGGGCGTATCGCCTTCTTGATCACCGCTGACGAGGAAGGACCGGCAGTGGACGGCACCCGTGCCGTCGTCGAATGCCTGCGCGAGCGCAACGAGCGTCTGGACTACTGTATCGTCGGCGAGCCGTCATCGACGGAGCGTCTGGGCGACGTCATCAAGAACGGGCGTCGCGGCTCGCTGGGTGGCGTTCTCACCGTGCGTGGCATCCAGGGACATGTGGCCTATCCGCATCTGGCGCGTAATCCGATCCACCAGATCGCTCCGGCTCTGGATGCGTTGGCCAACGAACACTGGGATTCGGGCAACGACTGCTTCCCTGCGACCAGCTTTCAGGTATCCAACCTGCGCGCCGGCACGGGAGCCACCAACGTCATTCCTGGCGAAGTGGAGGCCACCTTCAACTTCCGCTTCTCCACCGAGACGACCGACCAGGAGCTGCGTGATCGCACCGAAGCCATCCTGCGTGACTTCGACCTGGACTTCGATATTGACTGGACCTTGAACGGCCAACCCTTCCTGACCCGCGAAGGGGCCCTGGTCGATGCCGCCGTCGCTGGAGTACGTGATATCACCGGCATTACCCCGGTGCTGTCCACCTCCGGTGGCACCTCCGACGGCCGCTTCATTGCCACCCTGGGCACCCAGGTGGTCGAGCTTGGCCCGCTCAATGCCACCATCCATAAGGTGGATGAGCGTGTCCGCGCCGCCGATCTCGATGACCTCAGCCACGTCTATGAAGCCATCCTGACGCGGCTTTTCGCCAGCGCAACGAAGTGAGGTGATGATGGAGCGCTATCCCGATATCGAGATCTACCTGGGCGATTGCGACCCTGAGCGCATCAGTCGCTGGCTGGCAGAGACTATCGACGCTGCACCGCTGGTATCCCGCGGCAAGTTCAAGTGGAGCACTCAAGGGCAGCGCGAAGGCAGCGTGATCCCGGTGTTGCTGGTGGCCAAGGCGGCAGACGGTTTTGCCAGCCTGTGGCTCGACAGCGCCGACTCCCCTTGGGCTACTGACGCAGAGTTCGCCCGCGCGGCGGCCAAGGCGCTGGAGTGCGAGGTCCGCTGTTCCTTGGGCGGCTGGCAGCCTGGCGATGACCCTGACCGCTTCCTGCGGGTGCTGCCCGACGGCAGCGAAAGCGCCTTCGACTGGCCTGACTCCGGCCATTGAGGGACCGGCTCAAACGACGACGCCCCGCACATGGCGGGGCGTCTTCAGGGTAGCGACGATAGCGGAAAGGGGTCAGGTGATGACCGTTACATCGTCGGCTTGCAGCCCTCGCTCATTTTCGACCACGTAATAGCGGACCTTTTGGCCCTCGGCCAAGGTGCGATGTCCGCGACCGCGTATCGCCCGAAAATGCACGAACACATCGTCGCCACCATCACGTGTGATGAAGCCGTATCCCTTGTTGACGTTGAACCATTTGACCTCACCAATCTCGCGGTCGTCATCTTCGACATCAGCAAGATTGACCAGGCGCGGCGTCAGCGCATTAAGCGATAGGGTAGCCAGCAGCAACACGGCAAAGATGGCGCTGGCTGCAGCGACATAGCCGATCAGCAACGCCTCTTCACCGACAACCCCATGCAATGCCTCGACTGACACACCCGTGGCAAGACTCACCGCCAGGGCAATCAGCAGCGGCGCAGGAGCGGCCAGCAGCACACTGATCACACAACAACGAAAGAAAACCCTTTTATTCATGGACGTAAAAAACTCTCTTGGCATGATGAAGATAGATGGAAAGACCATGGGATCATCGTCTATGCCAATGACACAGGCGAGACCCTTCCGCCACGACTTCTTGGAAAAAGCCCAAGGCAGGCAGCAGACACGATGAACAGTGACACACCGCAACATGAGTCTATCACGGGTATTGACAAGCCGTCCGCCGATCTAGCAAAGCGTGTCGAAGATTTGGAGAGCCGGCTGGCCTATCAAGAACACTGGCTCGACAGCCTGGATGCGACCATCGCCTCCCAAGAGCGCCGAATGATGGAGCTGGAGCGCATCAACCGCCTGATGCAGCAGCGTTTGCGCGAACTGTCAGCGGATAATGAACGTGACCTTGGTGATGCTCCCGGCCCCGAGGACGAGCTTCCCCCCCACTACTGAAGCCC
Organism: Halomonas litopenaei; assembly: GCF_017303055.1. Lineage (GTDB taxonomy): Bacteria > Pseudomonadota > Gammaproteobacteria > Pseudomonadales > Halomonadaceae > Halomonas > Halomonas litopenaei_A. Next base: position 527,876 of record NZ_JAEKJT010000003.1, read on the forward strand.
CCACCTCATAGATAAAAAAACACCGCCAGACGGATGCCTGGCGGTGCTGCTGTCAACGGCCTGACGGGGCGTCAGGCCGCTAGCGCTATGACTTTACACGAGACCGTCCAGATATCGCTCCACGTCCAACGCCGCCATGCAGCCGCTTCCGGCTGAGCTGACCTTGTGAAAAGGCGCCGGGCGATCACCTCAGACGAGGCTGTCCAGATACCGCTCTACATCCAACGCCGCCATGCAGCCGCTTCCGGCTGAGCTGACCTTGTGAAAAGGCGCCGAGCGATCACCTCAGACGAGGCTGTCCAGGTACCGCTCTACATCCAGCGCCGCCATGCAGCCGCTTCCGGCTGAGGTAATCGCTTGGCGATAGACATGGTCCATCACATCACCAGCGGCAAACACCCCAGCCACACTGGTCGCCGTGGCGTTACCTTCAAGGCCGGACTTGACCTTGATGTAGCCTCCGGCCATATCCAGCTGACCTTCAAAGATCGCGGTGTTCGGGCTGTGGCCGATCGCGATGAACACCCCAGGGGCGCTGATGTCGCGGGTTGCGCCGGTCTCGACGGACTTGAGTCGGGCACCGGTCACGCCGGTGTTGTCACCCAGCACTTCATCCAGCGTATGGTTCCATACCAGCTCGACATTGCCGTTCTCAGCCTTTTCAAACAGCTTGTCCTGCAGAATCTTTTCCGCCCGCAGGCTATCGCGACGATGCACCAGGGTAACCTTGGAAGCGATGTTGGACAGGTACAGCGCTTCCTCCACCGCGGTATTGCCTCCGCCGACGACGACCACTTCCTGATTGCGATAGAAGAAACCGTCGCAGGTGGCACAGGCAGACACGCCCTGTCCCATGAACTGCTGCTCGGAGGGCAGTCCCAGATAGCGGGCGCTGGCCCCGGTGGCAATGATCAGGGCATCACAGGTGTAGGTACCGTTATCCCCCTTGAGCGTGAAGGGGCGCTGACGCAGTTCCACTTCATGGATATGGTCAAACAGCACTTCCGTATCGAAGCGCTCAGCGTGACGACGCATCCGCTCCATCAGCTCGGGACCCTGTACACCAGCATCATCACCAGGCCAGTTGTCCACGTCGGTGGTGGTGGTCAGCTGCCCACCCGTCTGCATGCCGGTGATCAGCAGCGGCTTCAGGTTGGCCCTGGCAGCGTATACTGCGGCACTGTAGCCGGCCGGGCCGGAGCCCAGAATAATCAGACGTTCGTGGCGCGCTTCACTCATGGCTACCTCACTGGACCAGATGGCTGCAACGTCCAGAGAGAACGTGCAGCAAATTCAGAAAATGATTCGGCAGATTCGCCGCTGGTGACGTCGTCGTGCAGTCATCGAGGAGCTGCGTTCATCACCATGGGCCAAGCTGCGTCTTCTTCACCCTGCCTGCGGCCGACGGGGCGGGCTCGCCGCCCCGTCCACCACTGGCGCCAATCTACCCGAGACTGGCCCCAGCCATACCTTTACAGTGCGCTGGAGTGCGCGCCCAGGTACTTGGCAACACCTTCTGCGGTGTCCTTCATGCCTTCCTGGCCTTCTTCCCAGCCAGCGGGGCACACTTCGCCATGCTTCTGGTGATGCTGCAGCGCCTTGACCATGCGCAGCATCTCGTCAACGTTACGGCCCAGCGGCAGGTTGTTCACCACCTGGTGCTGTACCACGCCGTCTTCGTCGATCAGGAAAGAGGCACGCATGGCAACGCCGGCGTCCGGGTGCTCGATGCCGTAGGCCTGGGTGATCTCGTGCTTGACGTCGGCCACGATCGGGAAACCGACTTCACCGATGCCGCCGGCGTCGGGGCTGGTCTTGCGCCAGGCGTAGTGGGTGAACTGGGAGTCGATGGAGACACCGATCACCTCGACGCCCAGGTCCTTGAACTGCGCCAGACGGTTGTCGTGGGCGATGATCTCGGAGGGGCACACAAAGGTGAAGTCCAGCGGCCAGAAGAACAGCACGCGCAGCTTGCCGTTGCTGTCGGACAGCTTGAAGTTGTCGACGATCTCACCGCTGCCGGTTACGGCAGCAGCTTCAAAATCGGGAGCTTGACGTCCTACCAGTACGCTCATGAAAGTCTCCTTGGGGATTGAAGCGTGATAAGGGAAGCTATCTTTGTTCCCAGCAAGGCGTACAAGACAAGGGCATACCCTAGGCGAGCACGTCCTGCTGGGCCAATCGACCAGCATCACTGGTCCGATAGAGGCTCGCTATTGTCACCTGCCGAGGATGACGCCGCAATGACCCTGTCATTGCTCGGCGGTAACGCGCCTCGCGGCCGCCACTGGCCGGCCACCGCTCAAGCGCTTAGATGACCTCGTCATCGTCTCCGGCCACCACGGAGAGGATCTCTTCCGTCACCGGGTCCACCTCGATACGAAAATGAATGGGTGCGCAGCACTGAGAGCAGTCCTCCCAGGTTTCGTGGCTGCCCTGGGACGTGTCCACCAACACCTCGATGGTGGCATCGCAGTAGGGACAGTCGAGCGTCCACTCAGGCAATGTCGATTCATGCATGCCACGCCTCCGTGGTTGGCCAAGGCCTGTCGAAGGACCCACCATGGGGTTGGCCGACGCTGCTTTCAAGGCCCGATCCGGCACCCGATTTCATCACCATGGTTGAATAACGCAACTATGATGACCAAGTACTACTAAGGGATCTGCCGCAAGACCTCGCCGATCCCCGCGAACCTGGACCGTTCGACTCAATGCCTCAGGAGGAAAGCATGAGCAGTGATTCCCTACCGGATACTCGCCAGACCCTCGACGTTGGCGGGACGCAGTACGATTACTACAGCCTCGCCCAGGCCGCAGACGCCCTGGGGGATATCCAGCGCCTGCCGATGACCCTCAAGGTGCTGCTGGAAAACCAGCTGCGCTTTGCTGACGACGAGAGCGTGTCCAAGGAAGACCTGCAGGCCTTGGTCGACTGGCAGAAGGAAGGCCGCTCCGACCGTGAGATCGGCTACCGCCCGGCGCGGGTACTGATGCAGGACTTCACCGGGGTTCCGGGGGTGGTCGACCTGGCGTCCATGCGCGCTGCCGTGGAAACACTCGGGGAAGAGCCTTCACGGATCAATCCGCTGTCACCGGTCGATCTGGTGATTGACCACTCCGTCATGGTCGACAAGTACGGCGACCCATCCGCCTTCAAGGACAATGTGGCGCTGGAGATGGATCGCAACCGTGAGCGTTACGAGTTCCTGCGCTGGGGGCAGGATGCCTTCGACAACTTCCGCGTCGTTCCTCCGGGAACCGGCATCTGTCACCAGGTCAACCTGGAGTACCTGGGCAAGACGGTGTGGACGCGGGATGACAATGGCAAGACCCTGGCCTACCCCGATACGCTGGTCGGCACCGACTCCCACACCACCATGATCAACGGCCTGGGCGTGCTGGGCTGGGGCGTCGGCGGTATCGAGGCAGAGGCGGCCATGCTGGGACAGCCCGTCTCCATGCTGATCCCCGAAGTCATCGGCTTCAAGCTGACCGGCAAGTTGCGTGAAGGCATTACCGCCACCGACCTGGTACTGACCGTCACCGAAATGCTGCGCAAGAAGGGAGTGGTCGGCAAGTTCGTCGAATTCTACGGTGACGGCCTCAAGGACCTGCCGCTGGCTGACCGCGCCACCATCGCCAACATGGCCCCCGAGTACGGCGCGACCTGCGGCTTCTTCCCGGTGGACGATGAGACGCTGAACTACATGCGCCTGTCGGGCCGTGACGAGGCACAGATTGCGCTGGTCGAGGCCTATTGCAAGCAGCAGGGTCTGTGGCGAGAGCCGGGCCACGAGCCGATTTTCACCGATACCCTGGCGCTGGACATGGGCGACGTCGAAGCCAGCCTGGCCGGCCCCAAGCGCCCACAGGACCGGGTTGCCTTGAGCCAGCTCGCGCAGACCTTCGAAAAGCTGATGGCCGACGAGGGGACGCCATCGTCCGATAGCCGCAATGACAAGCTGGGCTCTGAGGGTGGCCAGACCGCCGTCGGTGTCGAGCGCAGCTATCGCCATTCCAGCAGCCAGGACGTCAACTACAAGGGCAAGGATTTCAGCCTTGACCCAGGCGCCGTGGTGATTGCCGCCATTACTTCCTGCACCAACACCTCCAACCCCAGCGTGATGATGGCCGCCGGCCTGCTGGCCCGCAAGGCCAAGCAAAAGGGCCTGACCACCAAGCCCTGGGTCAAGACGTCGCTGGCCCCCGGTTCCAAGGTGGTGACCGACTACCTGGCCGCAGCCGGGTTGCAGGATGATCTCAACGAGCTGGGCTTCAACCTGGTCGGCTACGGCTGTACCACCTGCATCGGCAACTCCGGGCCGCTGCCGGAACCCATCGAAGAGGCGGTGAAGGACGGGGACTTGACCGTGGCCTCGGTGCTGTCCGGTAATCGCAACTTCGAGGGCCGGGTGCATCCGCTGGTGAAGACCAACTGGCTGGCATCACCGCCCCTGGTGGTGGCCTTTGCCCTGGCCGGCAATGTGCGCTGCAACCTGGACAAGGACCCCATCGGCGAGGATAGCCAAGGTGAGCCGGTCTACCTGAAGGACATCTGGCCATCCCAGGCCGAGGTGGCCGAGGCCGTCGAGAAGGTCAACACCGAGATGTTCCACAAGGAGTACGCGGAAGTCTTTGATGGCGACGAGGTGTGGAAAGCCATCAAGGTGCCGGAAAGCGAGGTCTACGAGTGGGACGACAACTCCACCTACATTCAGCACCCGCCCTTCTTTGAGGGCATGGGCAAGGAGCCGGCCAAGGTCGAGGACGTCAAGGACGCCCATATCCTGGCGATGCTTGGCGACAGTGTCACCACGGACCACATCTCCCCTGCCGGCGCCATCAAGCCCGACAGTCCGGCTGGCCGCTACCTGCAGGAAAACGGGGTCAAACCCGTCGACTTCAACTCCTACGGCTCTCGCCGGGGCAACCATGAAGTCATGATGCGCGGCACCTTCGCCAACGTGCGCATTCAAAACGAGATGCTCGATGGCGTGGTCGGCGGCGAGACTCGCCACGTGCCCAGTGGTGAGCAGATGGCGATCTACGATGCGGCCATGAAGTACCAGCAGGAAGGTACACCGCTGGTGGTGGTCGCCGGCAAGGAATATGGCACCGGGTCCTCCAGGGACTGGGCCGCCAAGGGGACCTTGCTGCTTGGGGTACGCGCAGTGCTGGCGGAATCCTACGAACGCATCCACCGCTCGAACCTGATCGGCATGGGCGTGGTGCCGCTGCAGTTCCCCGAAGGCGAGGACCGCAAGTCGCTGGGCATGACCGGTGACGAGACCGTGTCCATCGAGGGGCTGGATAGCCTGCGTCCCGGTGGCAAGGTCAAGGTGACCATCAAGAGCGACAAGGGCGAGAAGACCTTGGATGCGCTATGTCGTATCGACACCGCCAACGAGCTCGAGTACTACCGCCACGGCGGCATTCTGCACTACGTCCTGCGCAAGATGATCGGCGCCGCCTGATCAGCCAGCCAGGAGCCCTCGCTCCTGGTGTTATCGCCATAAAGACCCTGCTCCGGCAGGGTCTTTTTTGTCTGTGCCGCTAGCGGCAGGCTGGAAGCTGCAGCTAAAAACACAGAACCCTGCCGACCGGCAGGGTTCCTCGTGTGGTGTTGACGTGCGGGATGATTAGAAGGCGCGACGCCGATAGTCCCTGTAATTCGGACTCCAGCAGCTCTTCTCGATATCCCGACGCAACTTGGTGCCGTCACTTTTCAACGCCACCCCTTCATGCTGGGCCTGGGCCGCGACGTCGAAGGCGATGGACTTGGAGATCTCGCGGATACGCGACAGCGGCGGCAGCATGGCGCCCTCGCCTTCCTTGACGATCGGGGCTTCACGCGCCAGCGCACGGGAGGCGGCCATCAACATGGCGTCGGTGACCCTGCGGGCGCCGCTGGCCACCACTCCAAGGCCAATGCCTGGGAAAATGTAGGCATTGTTGCACTGGGCAATGGGAATGGTGCGGCCGTTGATCTCGACCGGGGCGAAAGGACTGCCGGTGGCGACCAGCGCATCACCGTTGGTCCACTCCAGCACGTCAGCGGGCACCGCTTCAGCACGGGAGGTCGGGTTCGACAACGGCATGATCAGCGGCATCTGGCAGTTGGCATGCATCGCCTTCACCACCTGTTCGGTGAAGATGCCCTTCTGTCCGCACACACCAAGCAGCACCGTCGGTTGCACCTGCTTGACCACCTCCAGCAGGTCCTGGCCGTTCCAACCTTCGACTGACTGTGCGGGGTGTGCCAGGCGCCGCTGGAAGTCTCTCAGCCAGGTCTGATCATCGGTGACCAGGCCCTCGCGATCGACCATGTAGACGCGCTCACGGGCCTGGGACTCGGTCAGCCCTTCGGCCATCATCGCCACGACCACCATCTCGGCAATCCCGCAGCCGGCAGAACCGGCACCCACGAAGACGACCCGCTGACGAGCCATGCCTTCGCCACGCGCCTGGCATGCTGCCATCAATGTCCCCACGCAGACCGCAGCGGTGCCCTGGACATCGTCATTGAAGCAGCACATCTCGTCGCGATAACGCTCCAGCAACGGCATGGCGTTGGCCTGGGCAAAATCCTCGAACTGCAGCAATACCTTGGGCCAACGACGCTTCACCGCCTGCATGAAGGTCTCGATGAACTCGTCGTACTCTTCCTGGCTGATGCGCGGATGACGCCAGCCCATATAGCGGGGGTCATCCAGCAGCTGCTGGTTGTTGGTCCCTACGTCCAGCATGATCGGCAGGGTATTGGCGGGGCTGATGCCGCCACAGGCGGTGTACAGCGACAGCTTGCCGATGGGAATGCCCATGCCGCCGATGCCCTGATCCCCCAGGCCCAGGATGCGCTCGCCGTCGGTGACCACGATCACCTTGACGTTATCCTTGGTGGCACTTCTGAGGATGTCATCCATGTACTCGCGATCCGGGTACGAGATGAAAAGGCCCCGGTGGTTGCGATAGATATTGGAGAATTCCTCACAGGCCTTGCCGACCGTGGGGGTGTAGATGATCGGCAGCATCTCTTCGAGATGGCCGGACACCAAGCGGAAAAACAGCGTCTCGTTATCGTCCTGAATCGCCCTCAGATAGATATGGCGGTCCAGATCATTCTGGCACTGCTGGTACTGGTGATAGGCGCGCTCGACCTGCTCGTCGATGGTCTCGACGTTCTGTGGCAACAGGCCAATCAGGTTGAACTGCAGACGTTCCTTCTGGGTGAAGGCACTACCCTTGTTGAGCAGCGGCATCTCCAACAGAGAGGGGCCAGCGTAGGGAATATAGAGGGGACGCTTAGGTTCTGTGCTCATCTCTCGTCTCGTTTGGTGACTCGGTCAAGGGACTCTTGTCAATCGCCCTTCTCAGGGGGCTCGGTCGAGTCCGAGTACTCTTGCGGTACCCTTTGTGCCCACTCTAGCACGCCAGCGAGCAGGCCCCAGGAAAAGCGGTGGTGCTAGGGGACAGTCATGCGCAGTTTGGCTCAGACCCCAGGAGGCCGACCATAAGGATGCTGCCCCCGTGGGCCGGAGCCAGCATCCCTTGCGGCGTCAGACGAAGCGGCCAAGGCCTGAGGCAATGCGCAGGCGGTCCATCAAGGGAGCCGCCTCGGCCCGGGCACGCTCAGCGCCCTTCTTCAGCACTGACTCGATGTGGCCTGGGTCTTCCATCAGGGCGTGATAACGCTCCCGAGGCTCGCGCAGCTGCTCGTTGAGCAGCTCGAAAACGCGATTCTTGGCATCGCCCCAGCCGATACCGGCGACGTAATCGTCTCGCATGGCCTGAGTATCGGACTCGCTGGCAAACGCAGAGTAGATCTGAAACAGCGTACAGCTGTCGGGGTCTTTCGGCTCGCCGGGCTCGAGCGAATTGGTCTTGATCTTGCGCACCAGCTTCAGAAGCTTCTTCTCAGGCACAAACAGCGGAATGGTGTTGTTGTAGCTCTTGGACATCTTGCGTCCGTCGAGTCCACCAAGCACCTGCACGCGCTCATCCACCACCGCCTCGGGCAGCGTGAAGAAGTCTCCTTTGTACAGGTGATTGAAACGGCCAGCCATGTCACGCGCCATTTCAATGTGCTGAATCTGGTCACGCCCCACCGGCACACGATTGGCCTGGAACATGAGAATGTCCGCAGCCATCAGCACCGGATAACCGAACAGGCCCATGGTGACGCCCTTGTCCGGGTCCTGGTTGCCCGCCTCTTCATTGTCTGCCACGGCGGCCTTGTAGGCATGTGCGCGGTTCATCAAGCCCTTGGCGCAGACGCAGGACAGCATCCAGGTCAGCTCGGGAATCTCAGGAATGTCGGACTGCCGATAAAAGATGGCATTGTCGGTATCGAGCCCAAGAGCCATCCAGGTCGCTGCGATTTCCAGGCGTGATTGCTGAACCCGCTGGGGATCCTGACACTTGATCAAGGCATGCAGGTCGGCCAGGAAATAATAGGACTGGACGCTCGGATCGAGACTGGCTTCGATGGCAGGCTTGATGGCACCAACATAATTGCCCAGATGAGGCGTACCGGTCGTGGTAATACCGGTGAGAACCCGGGTCTTGTCGGAGGCTGCGGAAGTAGCGGACATGAACGACACTCTGTATCGGCAAATGCCCGCTATGGTAACGCCAAGGCCGAACGATGGCGACCTGCCCGGCCACATTGCGTCGTGCTGCCAGCAGCGACGCAGTGGACATGCTCAGGGCTCGCCAGTGGAGCGGCGAGCTCTGCCCATCGGGAACAGCGCAGCCCGTCAGCTTAGAACGCTGTCGACACTGACCACAGGAAGTGAGAACGCCTCGCCCACAGCCGCATAGGTCAGCTTGCCGTCGTGCACGTTGAGCCCCGCCGCAAAATGGCGGTCTTCCGCCAGCGCGCGGCGCCATCCCTTATCCGCCAGTGCTACCACAAAGGGTTGCGTGGCATTGGTCAACGCCTGGGTCGAAGTGCGCGCGACCGCACCCGGCATATTGGCCACGCAGTAGTGCACGACGCCATCGACAATATAGGTGGGCGCCGCGTGGGTGGTCGGCCGCGAGGTCTCGAAGCATCCCCCCTGGTCAATGGCCACGTCGACCAGCACCGCACCAGGCTTCATGTCGGCCAGCATGGCCCGGGTAATCAGCTTCGGAGCTGCCGCCCCAGGCACCAGCACCGCACCAATGATCAGATCGGACTCGCGCACCGCCTCATCCAGCGCATCGGCGCAGGAGAACACCGTTTTCATGCGCCCTTGATAGCGGTCATCCAGTGTTTCCAGGCGGGGAATCGACTTGTCCAGCACAGTCACCTCGGCGCCTAGACCCAGCGCCATACGGGCCGCGTTTTCGCCGACGACACCACCACCAATCACGGTGACCCGGGCCGGAGCGACGCCTGGCACGCCTGGCAATAGCACGCCAGCTCCACCCTGCGCCTTCTCCAGACTATGGGCACCCGCCTGTACCGCCATACGTCCTGCAACAGTGCTCATCGGGGCCAGCAGCGGGAGCCCGCCTTGGGCAGCGGTAATGGTTTCATAGGCGATGCAAGTAGCTCCGCTGTCCAGCAGACCCTTGGTCAGGGTTTCCTCGGCAGCCAGATGCAGATAGGTAAACAGGGTATGCTGGGGTCCTAGCCGAGCCACCTCTTCCGGCTGCGGTTCCTTGACCTTGAGAATCAGCTCCGCCGCCTGAAACAAGGCCTCGACGTCGGCCTCGATGGAGGCACCGGCGGCGATGTAGGCATCATCGCTATAGCCAGCACCGTCACCGGCACCGGACTGGACCACCACCTGATGACCACGCTCGCTCAATTCCCGCGCACCACTAGGCGTCAGCGCGACACGGTACTCATGGTTCTTGATTTCCTTGGGTACGGCGATCTGCATGATGGCGTTCTCCACACGTGATAACGATAGCGAGCACCTGTAGTGCTTTTCTCTTCATCACCAGTGAAGCACAAGATTTTTTTGCGGTGGAAGCGCCCCATCAAAAACGGAAAAATCCTTAAAAAGACAGCGACCAGGCAAAACAACCCTCTTCCGTCAGAGGGTTAAACAGCAAGACAGACTGGCAAGGCTGGGGGGGGAGGAGCGCAGCCCCCTCCCGAACGTCACGGCGTGGCAGCGAGCTGGGAGGGGGGCACTTCAAGAGGGTGGAGAGGTTCTTCGGCTTCTGCTCACACCTTCACTTAGTAAAGGGCAAGAAACGCCTTGATCGTATCTTTTAGCGCCATCTCCAGGGGCTGGCTTTCGTCTGTTGCTACTAGTGGATAGACACTCCTGATAAAACGCCTCACTCCATTCACCTCAGCATCAATATAAATAATAAATATCGATGCATCGTTGGGGTTTTCCTCCTCCGAGTACACGCCCCTTAAATACTCCTCACCTGAGAAATATTCTTCAAACTCATTCTGGTCCATGACCGTGAAGCTAAAATCCGCCTCATGGTTCATCATCGATGTCGCTACGGCTGCACCGATAAGCCCGAAAACACTACCTGCTGCCTGAGCTTTTAGCGCCTTTCGCATATTCGAATAGATAACAAAATGATGAACCTTGATTTCAACAGCATCCTCGTCAGGCGAAATAGCATCAAATGCCATATGCTGAAACAGCCTTAACGGAGACGGGTCTGTCGCATCATGATTCACACGGTATATACCGTAGGCATCGCTTGTCACTAGATAACTGAAGGTTTCCAACTCTGACTCTGAAGCCGGCCTAGAATCATGAATAATCACCGACTCCGATTCATGCAAATTATGTACATCCATTTTCATCGGACTGGCGGAGCACCCCACAAGCGCCAAGGCCAACATCAACCAAACCATACATCGCATCTTCACACTCCAGAACATTGTTATTTTCAACAAAAGATAACCTAAGCGTTGATCAAGGCAGAGCTACTACCGAAAGAGCTTAGCCGCAGGTTCTAAGGTCAACACCTGCGCACAAAGACTCCGCCTGTGGCACGCACAATGTGATGTCACACCTGCTTTTTTCATGCCGATACGATAATAGAGACACAGCCATCCGCCATTAGCATTAGCAGCTGGCGTCCTATCGATCGAGCAACATCACTGCCTCCGCCATCATAGAGCTGAGGCGGTCGCGCCCTGCCCCCCCCCTGTCGACAGCAAGCTCAAAGTACGACAATTAACCGAGGGGTTACCAGGCAGAATTATCCTGAATCCAGCATTCGAACGAACCACGTTAGTCACTATCGAGCAATCAAAGAAAAAGCAGAACAGAGTCATTTAAACCGATATCCTAGCTCGCCCTTTGGTGGGCGAAAAAAAGATAACTATCACACTATCTTGAAGTGCCCCCCTCCCGCGCTGCACAGGCTATAGTGCAGCCATCAAGAGGATGACATAAGAAACAAACCTACCGTGAAACGCTAGACTGTGAAGCGTAAGGCCGCTAATTAATGCAAACATCATCGCTGACGGTATGGTTCAGGGCGTCGCCGGTCTAAACCAGGCAGCCCTGTCTCAACCGCACAGGCATTGAGGTCCTTGGTGGCATGAAGGGCGTCGCCAAATGCTCCAGACTCCGGTAGATGCAATGAAGGACTGGCAGAAGAAGCGCCCGGAGCTATTTACCAAGAAAGCTTAGCCGCAAATTCTGAGTGCAACACCTGACCAAACCGGGAAGGTGTTGTATTTATGGCCTAATCCGGACTCTGCACTGAAGAAAGCGCCATGATCCAGGTTAGCCTCGAGCAAGGCTTGAGCATCCGGAAGATGGCGGCTCTGCTCCAGCGGTCTCCGTCGACGATTAGTCGGGAAATCCGTCGAAACGGCTCGCCCGATGGCCGATACCGTGTACCATATGCACAACAGCGTCGCCGAGATCGCAGGGCCGTCTGTCGGCCAAGGCGAAAGCTGCTTTCTGAAAGCCCCCGCTTCGCCTTGATTCAGCACATGTTGCGTCGACGCTTGTCTCCCGAGCAGATCAGCGGCAAGCTCAAGTATATGACTATCCCTAACCTCCGAGACGCCTACGTCGCCGTGAAACAATTTACAACGCTATCTATGCGTTGCCCGTTGGCGAGCTACGAAAAGAGCTGATCCACTGCTTACGGCAAGGAAAGTCCACCCGAAAGCCTCGGCGAGGGCAGGTCGATCGGCGTAATCAGATCCCTGATATGGTCAGCATTCATCTTCGTCCTCCCGAGGTGGAAAAACGTGAATTTCCTGGGCACTGGGAAGGCGACCTGATCAAAGGCAAGGGCAATGTATCCGCTGCTGGTACCCTTGTCGAACTGAAAAGCGGCTACCTGATCCTGGTGAAAATGGATGATGCGACCGCCACCTCCGCCGTGGAAAGTTTCAGCGCTGCACTGAACCTCATGCCACTGGCGGCACGGAAAAGCATGACATTTGACCAGGGGCACGAAATGACACGGCACAGAATACTGGCGTTGCCATCTATTTCTGTGACCCACACAGTCCGTGGCAAAGAGGCGCCAACGAAAACATCAATGGGCTCATACGACAGTACTTGCCCAAGGGGACGGACCTATCGATCTACAGACAGCAGGACCTGGATGACATCGCGCTGGAGCTGAACATGCGTCCACGGAAACGTTTCGACTTCAAGTGCCCCATTGAAATGATGAGTGAGCTAATGGCGAAGTACCATGAAGCTCCTCCATCAACCATTGATCGTGCTGCACTCAGAAACTGTATCCGCCAAGTCATTAATCATCCGGGACTTGACATCTACCTGCCGGCCCCAAAGTACTGCGGTTATTCTATGACTCCAGGATGATCAGTGGGCAGAGGGCGAAGTACTATGAGGTCCTCAATCGATCCATTGATCGTGTTGTACGCAAAAACTGCATCCTCCCTAATCTATTGCTCTACTATTTAAAGCTAAAGGACCTAGTTCGGTCACTGTGAAATATCTCGTTCTGATATCGCTAGCAGGCTCCAGCCCGCCAAAGAATTCGTCAACTTTAACGAAAGTCGAAATTGACAGCAATATCTCTTTAATTTCAGTCATATATATGTCTAACTCACACCACTCACATTCAAAAAACATATTCATGTCAATGCGAGCCACACTATTACAACTAACAAAAAAAATCTTATAAAAACAATAGACAACGTGAGATTATCCGAGATCTCTAACTCTCGAATCACTGTAGAAATATAAATGCTTTCCTCACACCTCTCCATTTTATAAACAATTTCATCAGTGAAACCACTATAGTATTCGCATTTTTCCCCATCAAATAGCGAAACCTCAAACGGTTCACGTGATTTACTCCACAAGTGTTGCATAAGCTTACCTAGATCTTGTATTTCGACGCCTTCTACAACAGCTTCAAAAGAGTCTTTCATATTCTATCAATCGATAAATCTCTTAATCTCCCCATCTGAGTTCAATCTTATTTCCCGACCATCATCAATCTTAGGCATCTTGAGAAGAAATAGTGCGAACTACTGGCATTTCAGTGCATAGTACCTCAACCCAGTCATTCTGAGTCAACACAGCCACATGGATAATGCTGTCTTCCAAGTAAACACCGCAACTTTGCTCTTGGAACCAGTCAAGGAAATCCGATCCTGTTACAATAACTATAGGCCCTATTGGCTCGTCACTTTCTTCCACATCCCAAGACATGGACAAGTAACTTCCTTCGTCCATACTTCTAACTGCCAAATTAGAATAACCAAAATCAACTTCAAAAATTTGTCGATGACCACTACCAAGCTCGGCCACACAAACTCTACACCCACGCTCATCCAACTGTAACGAAACAAAGTCAATCACAGAAGGAAGCTCAAGAGGGATTCTATGGTGAGTTCTTTTCTTCACGACTAATACCTAATTTTAATTCGTGTTCGATCAAGATTTTGAATCTCAAGAGTTGGCTGACTAAAATGCCCTGGAATTCTCTCTGAACTTCTCGAGCGTACTACAACCTTTCGTCCATCTGACAATGTCCCAACTCTTCCAGACCCACCGGAGGGCATAGAAATCTCTCGAACATTACTCAGACCAAGCGAGTCAAAGTCAGCATTTGCCCTGTCATACCCACCATTTTTCTGGAACTGAATGCTCTTTCCACCAGTACTTGGCAATCGAGAGCCTTGAGAGAGCAAATCATCAACAGTCTGTCTTAGTGAAACACCCGCCGCCCCCGATACCCGCGACTGCAGCAACCTTCTAATCCCCGACGCCGCAGCCTTGGCTGCAACACCACCACCCGATAGCGTCAGTACAATGTCAACATCGGTGGTGTCGACTTCAGCGCCGCCCCCCATGGCACTCCAGTAGGCCTGATCATACACCCTGGTGGTATCGGCGGAGCCAGCGCTGCCAATCGAAGCCATCTCGCCCTGGTGGTGGACAGTTGCTCCCAGACTATACGGTGAGTCGAGCCCACTTCCCCAGTAGCTGGAATCCACCGCTCCAAACAGGCTGCCATCTTGGTACTGGGCCTCGCTGGCTTGGAACATGATCACTGGCTCACCGTGAGCGACGATAACTTCTCCATCACTCCACCTGAGCGGCTGACCAACGTACTGTTGCCTTATTTCATTGTAGGCGGCCTGTGCGACCTGAAGGTCATCCAGAAAACGAGCATACTGTGGGTTGTTTGCATTGCTGGATGTGTCCAAGCTGGCGAGCAAGTCACTGAAGGCGGTGGTTTGGCTAGCATCCAACTGAGAGCCAGAGACCAACGCGAACATATCGTCCCAGCTCAGGTCACCAACACTAGGTTCACCCCGCTCCGCTGCTAGCTCGCGAGACCGGTCTGCCAGAACCTCCCGCTCCTGCGGATGCAGCAGCCGGTTATACTGCGTCGCACTGCTCGCCACTTGGGCGCCGATCTGCAGCTCGTTGTCGTCATTGCTAGCGATCTCGGCGGCGATCACGCCGATGATCTGGGAGTTCATTACCAGCAGCCGGCCTTTATCGGCCTGGTTCAGGTCGCTGTACTCTCCAGCGAGCTTGTCGACCAGCAGCTCGTTGGCCCCGGCGGCGAGTGCGCCGGTGGTGAAGTCACCGCCTGCGGCTTCGGCGGCCAGGCCGCCCATGACGGCATGCAGGGCAGCCTTGTTGAGGCTGCCGTTTTCAAGGGAGGTATTGCCGATGGCGTTGAAGCCAGCGGCGGCTAAGGTGTTGGCCAGGCTCGCCTGGAGCGCGTCACCCAGCTCGGCGTCGCCGCCCAGCGCCCGGTCCAGCAGCGCGGAGGTGGTGTTCTGCAACAGCTGATTGGCGCCGAACTGGCCCGCCCCTTGCCAGGTGCCAAGGGGGGCGCCTGTGACGGTCCCGCTATTAGGAAAGCCGGTGGTGGTGCCGGTCTGGGTGCCGGTCCAGCCGTCGTACAGGCCGCTGGTCAGCCCGGCGGTCACGCCCGCCACGGCGTAGCCACGCAGGGCATCACTGGAGGTGACGTCGCCCCAGGCCTCGCCCAGGTCCCCCTGTTGATTGATGGTGCTGACAGCGGCGTTGCTGGCCATGCCCGTCAAGGCGGCGGTGGCGGCCGCATTGGCCCAGCCCGCTGCAGTGGTGGTCGTGGCCGCGGCCCAGGCAGTGCCAGCGGCGGCACTGGCTCCCGCGCTGCTCGCGGCAGCGGCCACTAGCTCACTGGCCGCCCCTGCGGTGAAGTAGGCCACCACAATCGCCACCACCAGCTGCGCGGCGGCGCTCATACCCGAGTGGTCATAGTCCCACTGGTCATGGAGGGCCTTGACCTCGCGCCAGTCGACGTCGCCACGGGCTTCCATCTCGGCCAGCCAGGCTAGGCTCGGGTCGGCCTCGACCATGGCGGTGATGGTCTGGTGGATGCTCTGTTCATCGACCTGCTCGATGTCGACGTTGACGCCCTGGGCGGCGCGGATGATCCGCTCCCCCTGGGCCACCAGCTCACTCTGGCGCAGGGTCTCGACGGTCTCGCCTTCGCCCTTGGCCGACTGCCAGACGGCATTGCTCGAGCTCTTCTCGTGGGTCTCGCTATGCAGGTCGCGGGCATGGGCGAAGGTGATCTCGCCGCCGCTGTCCAGCACCAGGTCGTTGCCCGCATCGAGTCGGGCGCCTTCATAGGTCTGGTCGCCGTCGCTTGCGATGATCAGATCACCACCGCTTTCAATCTCGCTGCCCTGGGCGCGCAGGTCCTGCACTTCATCGAGACGATGCTTGTCACCGCCGAACAGGCCACCTCTCTCGTTCTTCTCGTAGCGGGAGTAATCCTCGTCGTTGGCGGCCAGCAGGGCCACGTCACCACCGGCATACAGATACGCCTCATCACCGGCACTGGCGGTGCTTGCCACCAGGGTGAGATCGCCCCCGGCGGCCACCGTCAGGTCGGTGCCGGCCGCCAACTCGCTGCCTTGCTGACGCACCGTGCGGGTGTCGTAGGTCTTGTTGGGCTTGCGGGTGTGGCTCTCGCTGGAGTTGGCCGCAGACGCCAGGGTGATGTCGCCGCCGGCGACCAGGCCCAGCCCCTCGCCGGCCTCGACGCGGCTGGCGAGCAGGCCGATATCGCCTCCGGCGCTAAGGCTCGCACTGCCTCCCGCCTCAAGAGTACTGCCCACCTGGGTCACGTTATCGGCGGTGGTGATCTGGCGACGACTGACGTCGCGGCTGGCGCCGCGGTCCTCGCCAGAGACAATGGCCATGTCGCGCCCGGCGGCCAGCACCAGGTCATCACCGCTTAAGACCTGACTGGCGTCGATCGCGATATCCCGTCCGGCCTGCCAGGTAAGATCGCCCCCGGCGGTGGTGGTTGAGCCGAGCGTCGTGGCGCTGTCCTGATAATCGCGACCACGGGCATCCTGCCAATGGCTGACGTCCACCACGGCTCCGGCCACGATGTCACGACCGGCGGTCACGGACAGGTCAGCACCGCTTGTCAGGCGGCCACGATTGATCACGTCACGCCCGGCCTGGATGTCGAGTTGATCGCGGGCGCTGATGCTGCCGCCCTGGTCGAGATAGCTGCGATAGTCCCGTGAGGTGCCAGCCGCCACGCTTAGGCGGTCGTTGACCACGTCCCCCTCAAGGGCCGTCAGGCTGACCCGATCGCCGCGAATCTGTCCCCCCATGGCGTTGCGGATATCGTCGCGGGCGGTGAGGGTCAGGGCGTCTCCGGCCTCGACCAGGCCGCCCTGCAACACTGACCCAGCAGCGTAGGCATTAAGATCGTGGGTGGCGCGCAGGGTGCCGACGTTGACCAAGTCACCGCCGCTGATCAGGTCGATGTCACGGCCCTGGATCACCCCACCACCGCGCACGTCTCGGCTGTCCAGGTTGGCCAGGTACAGCACCGGCGCGAGCACCGTCTGGCCGTCGATCTGACGCTCCTCCAGCCAGACGATGTCGTGGGTCAGCGCCGCCACCTGCTCGGGGCTCAAGCCCACCCCCAACGCCAGGGACAAACGGTCCTTCGAGGCCAGGGCGTTATCCATCAGGTAGCGATACTGGGCGTAGTCATCGCCCAGCCCCTCACTGAGATAGCGTTGGCCGGTAGTGGCCAACACCGCCTGGCGGATCAGCCGGGATTCATAGCGACCATCGCCGAGCAGCCGATAGGCCTCGTCGTCGGTGTAGCCGAGCTTGTCGAGCAGGTAGTCGGAACCGCGCCACTGCTCGAGGTTGGTGAATTCCGGGTTGGTCTCGACCAGATAGCGCCCCTGGGCCTCGGGGGCGCGCACGAACAGGCCATAGTCACCTTCCGGCAGCCGGAAGGACGGCGTCTGCGCGATATCGACCCGCAGGAAGGGCGCGTCGTCGAAGACCCAGACGCCGCCTCCCGCGTCAAAGCCAGCGCCCACGCTGGCGTCCAGTGCACCGTCAAGCCCCCCGCCAGCGGTGCTTGGCGTTGCGCCGATATCCACCAGCGACGCATCGCGGCTGGCACCACTGCGGTCCACTCGCGATGGCGCGTTCAGCCCCTGGGCACTGGCCTGGTCGGCATCACGGCCCAGGGTCATGGACAGCGTGGAAACCGGCCCCTGGGTCGCCGCATCACCAAGACGCCCCTGCAACTGGGCCAGGGTATGTTCCTGGATATCTCCGTTATGGAGTTGCTCGGTGGCGGTAATGGAGACACGGCCACCGGCGGAAATCACGGCGGGAGCACCACCAGGGAGAATGGTGCGGGTTTCCACCTCGCTGACCTTGACCACATCATCAGTGAGAAAAGGAAGAGGAAGAAGCGTGTTGCTGCTATCAAATCCACTCGTTGTATTCCAGCTATCGAATCGAGAGTTGGATTCATCAATGAACAATCGATAGAAACGGCCACCGCTGCCGCTATAGCCCATGCAGCGATTAAAGTTTTCTCTCTTTGTACAGGCTAGTGCGTCTTCGTCCGTTGCCAACACGGTGGTTTTTTCGACCAAGGTGTTGGACCGGCCGGTATTTTCCAAGGTGTCAGTACGAATCACCACATCGCCGTTGGCAGCGATGATACTGGCATCATTCACCAGTTCATCGGTGAGCAACGTGACATTACCCCCGGCCACTATTTCGGCAGCAGCGGACTCCAGGCTGACACTATTTTCGAAGCGCTCAACGAGCTGGTATTCACCGAAATGATCGATAGTGCCCAGAAGCGTGATGGTTTCTGTCGCTCCGCTCCCATCATGGCCGTCGTGGTCCACCGTTTTGCGATACATACGAACTTCGTACTGAGTGCCCGAAACTTCACGACCTACCAGCTGTTGCTCTGTAGAAAACGCATCAACGGTATTTGTGACATTGCTCACCGCGACCGTCATATCCCCCTCGGCCTCGATGGTGCCGGAGCGGTTTTCCAGCCGGTCCGCCTTGGCCAAGGCGCTGTTGCGTGCCAGGGTCAGGTCGCCCCGGCTATAGATGTCTCCATAGCGGTTGAACAGCTGCTGCGTATGCAGCGTCATGTCGCCACCGGCGAACAGCAGGGTATCGGGGGCATTGGTGATGCTGGCGCTATCCAGGCGCAGGTCGCCCAGGCTGCCCAGGGTGCCCTGGTTATCGAGCGAGGCCGCGCTCAGGGTCATGTCGCCCTGGCTGGTCAGGCGTCCCAGGTTGGTCACATCACCGCTCAAGCGGAAGGAAGCGTCGCCGGCACTGGCGATGCGCCCGCCGTCCTGGGTCAGGCCGGTGGCGGTCACCTCCAGACGGCCCTGGCTCGACAGCTGCCCGGTATTGTTCAGCGCGCCGTCCAGCGTCAGGGTCAGGCTGTCGTTGGCCGCCACCAGACCGGCATTGACCAGCCCCGCCGTCCGTAGGCTCAAGGCCATGGCGCTGGACAGACGCTCGCTTTGGCCGACGCTCAGCGCGGCGTCACTGGCGAGGACCAGCGGACCATTGGCCTGCCACTGCCCTACCCCCTCGACACGGCCAAGCTCGGCACTGACGCCACCGGTTCCCTGAAGGCGGCCGTTGAGGTTGGCCAACTGCTCGGCCACCAGCTGCACCACCCCGTCACCATCATGGCGTAGCGTTCCATCGCGGTTGTCGATATCCGCAGCGTTCACACGGGCGTCGCGGCTCCCCAGCTCGATCACGCCGCCACGGTTGTCCAGGCGCTGACGCGCGCTGAGGGTCGTCGTCTGACCAGACAGGCTTCTTAGCGTGCCGCCGCCATTGACCAGGCCATCGACGTCAACGCTCAGCGCGGCGCTGGACTCGACCAGGCCTTGCTGGTTGTCGAGCATGCCGGTGGTCAGGCTGAGACCACGACCGGCCAGCTGACCGCCCAGGTTGGTCAGGGCCGCGCTGTCCACCCCCAGCACGCCATTGGCCAGCATTCGTCCGTCGCCGTTATCCAGCGCTCCGCTGAGCTGCACCTCCAGGTCACGCTCCACCGCGGTCAGCGTGCCCTGACGGTTATCGAGGCGCGCCCCGGTCAGGCGGACGCCGTCGCCCTGCAGACGGCCTGCGCGATTGTCGACGGTGGCGATGTCCAGCGTCAGCTCGCCGCCCTGGGCGGCCAGCAGGCCGGCCTGGTTGTCGAGCCGGTCTGCCGTGATGGCGGCATTGCCCTGCACCGCCGCCAGCTGACCGTCGTGGTTATCAAGGCTCGCGGCCTCAAGGGTGAGCCGGTCGGCGCTGATCGACCCGGCCTGATTGTGGATCGCCCCCTCGGCCGCGACGATGGCGAGCGTGCCATCGGCCACGTCGATCACACCGTCGGCGTTATTAAGCGCAGCGTCCTGACCGGTGAGGGTGATCACCGCGCCGTCGCGCTCGGCCAGAATGGCGCCGCCCTGGTTGCCAAGGGTCGTTGCCCTCA
The DNA here is from genome assembly GCF_017303055.1 of Halomonas litopenaei. Lineage (GTDB taxonomy): Bacteria > Pseudomonadota > Gammaproteobacteria > Pseudomonadales > Halomonadaceae > Halomonas > Halomonas litopenaei_A. Next base: position 548,105 of record NZ_JAEKJT010000003.1, read on the forward strand.
GCCCGATCCGGTCCGCCAGCAGCCTGCCCTGGGTGTTGTCGACGCGGGTGGCCGCGACATTCAGCCGAGCGGCCTCCAGCGTGCCCGAGGCGTTGACCAGGTCCTCCTGAACGGTCAGGTCCAGCGTCTCGGCGGCGCTGATCAGCCCTTGCTGCGTGTTATCGACGGTGGTCGCCGCCACGCGGATCCCATCGGCGACGAGCTGGCCCTGTCGATTGTCCAGCCGACCGATATTGACGAGGGACAACTGCTGGCCTACCAGCACGCCCTGGCGGTTATCCACCTGGGTGGCGTCGCTCAACTGCAGCTGTCCGTCGGTGACCTGCAGCCGTCCTCCCTGGTTGTCGAGCGCGCCGTTCAGCGCCAGACCCAGCGCCTGCGTGGCACTGATCAGCCCCCCGGCGTTATGCAGTTCCGCCAAGGTCAGCACCAGCGACTGCCCCAGTACCCGCCCCTGGGTGTTGGACAGCGACCCGGCCGTCAGGCGCAGGTCATCGGCCAGCAGTAGGCCGCCGTCGCGATTGTCGATGCCCTGGTCCGGGTCCAGGCCAAGGTCCAGATCCAGCTGGCCGGCGCTCAGGGTGCCACCACGATTGTCCAGACGCCGGGCCGCGACCTGCAGCTCGCCGTGGTCGGCGTCGAGGACCCCGCCCTGGTTATCGAGGGCGTCATCGATGGCCAGCGTCAGATAGGAGGCGGTCAGGCGGCCGTCCTGGCGATTGTCCAGGCTCCCTGCATCCAGGCGCAGCTCGTCGCCGACCAGCTGCCCCTGACGATTGTCGACGGCGCCTTGCGAGGCCACGCTGAGCCGCCTGGCGACCAGGGTTCCCTGCTGATTGTCGAGGCTGCCCAGGCGCGCCTCGAGACCTCCCTCGACCACCTGAATCTGGCCCTGACGGTTGGCCAGCGCCTGGGTCACCGTCAGCGCCAGAGCATCGTCGGCACTGATCATGCCCCGGGCGTTGTCCAGGGTCTGGCTGTGGATCCGCACATCGCCTGCCAACAGCGCGCCATCACGGTTATCGAACTGCCCTGTGGTGAGCACGACCCGCTCGGCGCCCAAGGTGCCGCCGTCGCGGTTGGCCAGGTGGCCGCTCAGGGTGGCCGTCAGGTCGCCGTCGGCCACCACCTGGCCCCCTGGGTTCTCGAGATGCCGGGCGACGATGGCAAGTTGCCCGGCACTGATGCGACCGTCCGCGTTATCCAGGCTTTCGCTCAGGCTCACGTTCAGGGCGCCGGCGGCAACGGCCTTGCCGCCCTGGTTGTCGAGTTCCGCCGCGGTCAACGTCAGCGAGCCCTGACGGGCCTGCAACGTGCCCCCGGTATTGATGATCTCCCCGTCGCTGGCCAGCGCCAGCGCACCGGTCTCGGCGCTGATCAGACCACTGCGGTTATCGACCCAGGCCGCGCTCAAGGCGATGTCCTTGGCCGCCAGCTGACCCTCGGCATTGTTCCATTGACCGATGTCACCTTTGAGCGAGCCGTCCAGAACAACGCGCCCGCCCTGGTTGTTGAAGCGCTCCAGGTCGAGTCGCAGATCCTGCCCCGGGGCGAACACCAGCGAGCCGCCCAGGTTGGCCAGGCGTCGCGTCTCGAGCTCAAGGGCGCTACCGGCGGACAGGGTCGCCTGGTCTCCACGGTTGATCAGGTCCGGGGCCGACAGCGCCAGCCGCTCGGCGTACAGCGTGCCCTGATTATCGATGCGCGTGGCGCTCAGGCTGGCGTGATCGGCCTGAACACGCCCCTGCTGGTCGATGACATCCGCTGTCAGCGCGACACGCTGTCCCTCCACCAGCCCCTGGTTAGTGAGCTGGGTGGCGTTCAGGGACACGCTGTCCGCCAGGATCTCTCCGCCATTGTCCAGACTCTGGCGCGACGTCAGCGCCAGCTCGCTTGCCAGCATCTGGCCTCGGTTGTGGGTCACGCCGGAGGTCGCGGCCAGACGGTCACTGGCGTCGAGTCGGCCACGGTTGTCCAGGGTGGCGGCGGTGATCGCAAGCTCAGCCCCCGCGCGTCGCTGTCCGCCGCGGACGCCGGCCACTACATCACCGGTGGTGGTCAGGCGCTGCGCTGACAGCGCGATATCCCCACCGCTGGTCAGCCGGCCAGAGATGTCCAGGGCATTGTCGGCCTGAATGTCGGCCCCTTGGTCGGCATGCACGTCACCCCCAAAGCTAGCGTCACTGGACTGGGTGATCAGGCGCGCAGGGGTCGAGGCGTCGGCAAGCCTCAGCTGGCCATCGGCGGTGATGCGAATGTCGCCGGCACTGGCGGCCATGTCACCGGCCAGGCGCACGCCGACCCCGGCGTCGGTACCGACCAGGCGGATGCGCTCGGCGTACATGCCGCCCAAAGCGGAGGAATCGATGGCCAGGGCCGGACGGGACCCTGTGCCACTGCGAGGCGTGGCGTTCAGGCTCGCGGCATCGATATCGTTGGCACCTGCGACGATCGTCAGGTCCTGGGCGTGCAGCTCGGCGTTGAGCGCCGCGGCCCGGGTAAGGATCTCGAACTGATCCACCTCACGGGCGTCCAGCCCCAGCCCCTCGATGGCGACCTGCCCCTGGTCCACCGCGTAGTGGTCCAGCCGGCCATCCTCGATCACCGGCGCACCGGTGGTCAGGGTGACCCGGGGGCTGTTGATGAAACCGCAGCCATCACATGAGATGCCGTAGGGGTTGGCCACCACCACCTTGGCGGCCTGGCCGGCCACTTCGGTGTAGCCCGCCAGTCGGCTCGGATTGCCGCCATTGACCTCATTGAGGATGACCTGGGCCGCCTGACCGCGCAGATTGGCATTGCCGACCACGATGCCGCCAAGCTGGGTCGACTGAGTCTTGCCGGTAGCGTTGTTGAGGATGAGCCCGCGGGCGTCCACGTTGTAGTCGCGAAAGCGGTTGTGGGAGAGCCCCTTGTCGTTGGGGGTGGCGATGTTGACCACCGGCACGCCGTTGCCCGCCTGATCGAGCCGGGTGTTGCCCCCCGGCGCCACCACGATGCCGTCTGCCAGCACCACCACGGGATGCCAGAACAGGGCGTTGATCATGACGATGGCCAGATGGCGAAACAGCGGACGGCGTGGGTTCATCAAACGTCCCTCCTGGAGGGCATGGCACGTATCTGGCGCGGCCACTAGAAGCGCGCCTGAACGGTGAAATAGACGGGACTTTCGCGATGATCGATGGCATCGGGACGGTCAATGGACTTGGCCAGGGTGACACTGGCACTGAGGTAGTCGCCGCTGACGCCAAGCCCCAGGGCCATGCCACTGAGACGACCGTGCTGGTCGCCGCTATCGTCATCGTGGCGGATGACGCCCACATCGTAGGCAAGGCTTGCCTCGAGCCGATCCACCAGGGGGACCTCCGCAGGTAACGGACGGGCCCAGCTGATCTCATTGCGCCAGTACCCCCCGCTGTCACCGCTCAGGGTCTGGTCCTTGTAACCACGCACCGAGTGCTGGCCGCCCAGGCTAAGCCGCTGGGGGCTGTAAAGGGCATCGTCGCTCCATTGGCCGCTGGCCAGGCTGGTCACGGTCAGGGACTGGCCCAGCACCTCGAACGGTCGGGCATAGCTCAGCGTCAGGGTGGTGCGCTCGCCCTGGGCCTTGGGCGACCCCGCGGGCTGGTCGTCATCGTCCTGGGCGCCCAGGATGTCGAGGCCCTTGTGCCAGCCCAAGTCCGCGTTGATCAGCCCACGCCCGAGGCGGCGGCCATGGTTCAACCCCAGGCTCAGCTCGCTAAGACGCTGACTGCTGACCTCGATGCGCGTTTCGTCCAGGTCATTGCGCGTGCTCAGCCGGCTGACGCCGACGCTGGCAGAGGTGGTGCTGACGCGGTCCCGGTGCATCAGACGCTCGGCCGACAGGCTGTGGCGCTCGCTGGCACCGTCCAGGTCGAAGCGAAACCCATCGGCGCGGGCGATGCTGCGATAGTCGCTGCGGCTGTACTGATAGCGAAAGTTCCAGCGCCCCCAGGGCAGCCGATAGGCCAAATACTGGTTGCTGGAGCCAATGCCGGGGGCGCCAGTGACATCGTGACCGAACTGCAGACTGAGCTGATCGGCCAGCCCCAGAGGGCTGTCCCACTCGCCGCCCAGGGTCCACTGCTGCTCGCCGGTCTCGCGGCTGCCGTCATTGCTGCGACCCAGCGCGACGCGCACGGGGCGCCCTTGCCCGGCATCCGGGTCGATGCGCACGCGGCTGCCGCCCAGGTCGTCACCCGGCAGCAATTCCATCTGGGCGCGGCGTGATGGCAGGCGGTTCAACTGGTCGATCAGCTGTTCAAGATCACGCAGATTAAGGATGTCCCCCGGGCGCGTGGGTGACGCCATCAAGACTTCTCGGGGGGAAGGTCGCACTCCGCCGCTGTCCAACGCTTCCAGGCGACCTTCGGCAACGACCACCCGCAGCCGCCCCTGAGTCAGGTCCTGTTCTGGCAGATAGGCGCGGGTGGTGACGTAGCCACGTTCGAGGTACCACTGGGTCACCTCACCCAGCAGCCCATTGAGCTCAGCTGCTGACAGGCAGCGTCCCAGATAGGGCTGCAACAGCCGCCCTCGCTGCCTCTCGCTGAGCAGGCTCGCGCCTTCCAGTTCAATCTCATGAATATCCAGGCAGCCCCCGTCATCAGGGCGCACCTCTGGAGCCACCACGGCCTCACCGGGCAAGCGCTCCAGCTGATCCAGGCGTTCACGCTGCTGCTCAAGCAAGCGCTGCTGATCGTCACGAATGAAGTTTTCGTTGAAGGTGGCATTGGGTGGAACCGCTGAAGGCAGCGACACCGGTGGCTGTACCTGGGCGAGTACCGAGGTCGGACAGCACGCCACCATCGCCAACAGTGTTGCGCCAATCAGGCGTAAACACCTCGGGTCAACAAGAAACGCCACGCCCGGCCTAGACGCGTCGACGCAATGCACCATCATCTATGAGATTCCCCTGCAAGAGACACTGACTCGTGGTCGCTGGCCTGGCCTGCTCCACGTTTTATTGACGACGTTGAGCCGTCATATTGTTATGCTGATTCACGCACTCAAAGTGGCTACCTTTAACTTCTTTTTCGAATTGCTATCTCGACTTCTATCTTTCATTCCCATCTTGATTTTTTATCTCTAACTTCCGCCTCTAACTTCCACCCCTAGCGTCTATTCCTGGCTTCCATCCTTAGCGTCGTTATCTTTTTCCCTTCATTTTCTTCTACCCAACTCACCCACCACCCTGCGTGGCTGGCCATCCGGAAGCGTGGCAACAGCACGGCTACCGCGACACCTCGTTCGGCGTTATGGCGGACAACTATCGTGACTCGGCTCAAGATTGCCAGCCACATAATGTCTCTAACATTGACCCCCAGCCACTGCTGAGGTGGTTGACAGTAGCGTGATGCTACCTCAAGGAGTGAAAGTGGAAAAATGCACCAGAAATGAATGTCGTAGCGAAAAAGCACAACGATAGAAGGATTGACATAAAAAGGCCGAGGGCAGGAAAGCAGTTACTGAAAAGAGGTAATGCCGCCTCATCTAGCATTGTCCACTATTTCCTACAAACAAAACCGATATCTCTTAAAGAGGCGCGGCATGAATAACAAAAAATAGCCGACCTACTCCGCATCTCTCTGGGAAAGAGAATAAGCAAGAGCACGGATGGCAAGGGAGAGCAGGAAGCAGAAGGAAAGGGAAAGCAGGAAGCAGAAACGATCGCCGCCGTCAGCACAGGTATTCGCAGATAGCCAGGTGCATCGACAGCACTCGGCCGAAAAGCGAGGTTCCACGCTCTAAGCCTCTGCCACCAATGCCCCCCCATAGGCGCTGACAAACTCAGGAGGCAGACGACGTGGACGACCGCTGGACAGCGCAATACATGCGTAGCGCGTGCGTGCCCGCAACAGGGTCGCCCCATCATCGGGTCGGAAGAGTTGGAATCGACGTGTCAGGGTAAGGCGTGCGTCACAGGCCACGATCCAGGTCGCCATGGCCAGTTGCTGGCCCTCAAACCCTGGCGCCAGATAATCGAGTTCGTGGCGGTGCACCGCCATGGCACGATCCAACGCCCGGTAGTGATCCAAGGTCAGACCTAGCTGAGCCGAGTGTGCCCAGCTGGCCTGTTCGACCCAGCGCAGGTACTGGGCGTTATTGACGTGGCCGTAGTGGTCGATGGCATCCGCTGTCACAAGGATGTCGATGACGAAGGGATTAGGCAGGTCCCAGTTGGGCTGGCTGCAGACAGACACTATTTCTGATCCTCGCGCTCGGTACCACAGTACCAGCAGGTATCGAAGGCGACCTCCAGCTCCTCACCACACACCCGGCAGCGCCACTCGCCCCCAGGCGAGGATGCGCGCAACGCCTGATGAATGACCGCCTCGGCGCGCTGGCGATTGTGCTCGGCCACCCACACCTGGGGTTCACACTCGAGCGGTGGCAACTCGCCGGCACCACCCCCCAGGGTCATGTTGCGAAGCTCCGTGGGTATGCCTGCTCCATTGAGCAGGTTACGTACATGCCCCACCATCAGGGCATTGCTGTCGGAGAAGACCATCGTCCAGGGCACGTCGTTCATGGCGGATATCCTTATCGTTGCAAGGGCCGCAGCCTTACTGGCCACGATGCGCCCAACCCCGCCACAAGGACAAGCCCTGATCGATACTCGAACGACACTTGATCCCCCCGCCTTAACGAGGGTCGATCATGTCGCCCGCCCTCCTTGGAGCAGACGTCGTGGAAGGGGGTATCGCGCCGCCCTCAATCACGAAACACGCGAACGCCCAGCGCCTTCAGATAGGCGGTCTCGGGAATGGCGGGATGCACCGGATGGTCCGGGCCCTGATGTCCCTGGAACAGGATCTGGCCATGGCGATCCTGATGGCGCACTGCGCCGCGCACGACGTCGGTCAAACGCTCCGGCGCCAGATGCATGGAGCAGGAGGCTGACAGCAGCAGACCATCGCGCCCCAGCAGACGCATGGCATCGCGATTCAAGCGGGCATAGGCACGCTCACCGTTGGCAATATCCTTGCGGCGCTTGATGAAGGCGGGAGGGTCGAGCACGATCACGTCGAACTTCTCGCCATCTGCCTTGAGCGCGGCCAGCGCCTCGAAGGCGTCACCATGACCGACGGCGACGCGTTCGTGCTGACCGTTGAGGGCAGCGTTCTCCGCGACGCGGTCCAGTGCGGACTCGCTGGCATCGATACACAAGACCTCGCTGGCGCCATGGGCCGCCGCCTGGACACCCCAGCCACCGACGTAACTGAACAGGTCCAGCACTCGCTTGCCGGCGACCTGCTGGTTCAACCAGGCACGGTTGACGCGATGGTCATAGAACCAACCGGTCTTCTGCCCGTCCATGACGGGGGCGATAAACTGCACGCCATTTTCTTCCAGCAGCACCTGGTCGGGAAGCGCGCCCTTGACCACTTCAATGGTTTCGCCAAGACCTTCCTGACGACGGCCACTGGTGTCATTGCGCAACACCACACACCCTGGCGATACCACCTTGTCGAGGGCATCCAGCAGCTCGTCCTTCACCGCTTCCATGCCTGCTGTGTTCAGCTGTACCACCAGCACGTCGGCATAGCGATCGATCACCAGACCGGGCAGCAGGTCGGCTTCACCATGCACCAGACGGTAGAAAGGCTTGTCGAACAGGCGATCACGCAGGGCCAGCGCCTGGTTGAGGCGATGCACCAGCAGCGAGCGATCCAGGCGCTGGCTCGGATCACGCGACACGATACGTGCACAGATCAGCGAGTTCGGGTTGATATAGGCCAGCCCCATGGGCTTGCCATTGGCGGCTTCGACGATGACCTGTTCGCCAACCTCAAATGCCTTGAGCGGTGTCTCGGTGGTATCGACCTCGTTGGAATACAGCCATAGATGGCCAGACTTGAGGCGACGATCGGCATTCTTTTTCAAGCGCAGCGGTCGAGTCACGGTGATCACTCTCTTCAAGATATCTAAGGTGTGGAGGTGCCAGTGCTATCAGCGCTGACAGCGAGGACAAAAGACACTGGCCCTCTGCCCCAGGGTCACATGCTTGAGTTCGCCGCCGCAGCGGCGACAGGGCGCTCCAGCGCGACCATAGACATTGAGGCGCTGAGCGAAATAGCCTGGCTCGCCGGTGCCGCTGACAAAGTCACGCAGCGTCGTGCCCCCTTGGGTGATGGCTGCGGCAAGTACATCCTTGGCAGCCGCGGCGAGCCTGTCATAGCGCTCGCGGCCGATGCGCCCGGCTGCTCGCCGAGGGTCGATTCCCGCCAGAAACAACGCTTCGCTGGCATAGATATTGCCCACGCCAACGACCACAGTATTGTCCATCAAAAACGGCTTCACCGCGGCTTGCCGCCCACGGGAAAGGGCGTACAGGCGAGCGCCATCAAACGCTGGCGATAGCGGCTCAGGGCCGAGACGCGACAATCGCGTATCCTGAGACTCGTCCTCGCGCAGCCAATCGACAAAGCCAAAACGACGAGGATCGTGGTAGCGCAGAATCGCGCCGCCTTCGAGCACCAGGTCGACGTGGTCATGCTTCTTCGGCAGATCGCCAAGACGAGCGATCCGCAGGCTGCCCGACATGCCCAGGTGCCAGAGCAAGGTACCCCGTTCCCGGGGCGCTTCCACCTCGTCCGCCGTAGCGCTATCCGAGGGAGACAGGACAGGCAACAGCAAGTACTTGGCGCGACGACGAATCTGACCAATCCGCGCCCCTACCAGGCGCTCGGCAAGGGTCTCGGGCACGGGCACTCTCAGGCGCGACTGACGCACCAGCACCTCGCGCACTTCTCGCCCTTCCACATGGGGAGCGATACCGCGCCGGGTCGTCTCGACTTCAGGCAACTCGGGCATGTTGCACCTGCGGCAGTGAGGCTGATATCCGGACGTCAGGCGACACATTCTCGCCAGGCGCCGCGTCAGCACCTTCATACGCAAGAACCCGACCTCGGGGCCGGGTTCTCGTCGACAGGCGGCTCGCCTGCGGTGGAAGCGAGATCAAGCCTTACTTGATCTTGGCTTCCTTGTACATCACGTGCTTGCGAACCACCGGATCAAACTTCTTCATTTCCATCTTGTCCGGAGTGTTACGCTTGTTCTTGTCGGTGGTGTAGAAGTGGCCGGTACCGGCGCTGGACACCAGACGAATCTTGTCACGCATGAGAATTCTCCCAGATTGCTGCCTGGTACGTTCGCCACACCAGGCCAGTCATTCAAGTCGGCCGGAACCTGTGATACGAGCTACGCTCTACAGGCTCCGAGTGACGACATCCTTAGATGGCGTCGCCGCGCTTACGAATATCGCTGAGCACCTCGTCGATGCCCTTCTTGTCGATGATGCGCATGCCCTTGGAAGAGACGCGCAGAGTCACGAAACGCTTTTCGGACTCGACCCAGAAGCGATGGCTGTGAAGATTCGGCAAGAAACGACGACGTGTCTTGCGCTGGGAGTGTGAAACGTTGTTACCAGTCACCGGGCGCTTGCCGGTAACCTGACATACTTTGGACATGAGAGCCTCCAACCGCGTGGCGAGTTGTTCAAAACCTGTCGGGCAAACCGGGAAGGGCGAGAACCTTAACTGAATAAGTGGCGTGCCTGTCAGCCTGTGTCGCAAACCCGCCGCGCGGTGTCGACGCAGATCCGCAGTCATCAAGCCTCAGCAACCTCAAGCCCTGTCATGAGCCCCGTGCTTTCAACCCAAGGGAATTCAAAGGGTGCACTTTATACCAGAACCCTGCCGCCTGGGCAAGAGTTACGCCAAGCTTCGCCATCCCGTTCGCGCCGTTGCCTGTCTCGTGTGTTGCATCGAAGCGGCAAGGGTGCGTTCACGGCGGTGGCGTGGCGTTGTCGATGGTAGAGGATCCCGGTGTCGTCATGCGTCGTAGACGCCGCCGATAACCACCCGGTTCCTGCGCGCGGCGTATTATACCCACCCTCGCTCGGCAAATGACACCACTTCTGCGTCTCCCACCACAAAATGATCCAGCACACGGATATCGAACAGCCCCAGCGCCTCCCTCAGTCGTTCGGTAATTCGTCGATCTGCGCCGCTGGGCTCGGCAACGCCGGACGGATGGTTATGACACAGGATCAGCGCTCCGGCCCCCAGAGCGAGCGCCCTCTTGGCGACTTCTCGCGGATACACCGAGGCGCTGTCCAACGTGCCATGGAACAACACCTCGAATCGAATCACTCGGTGCTGGCTATCGAGAAACAGCGCGGCGAAGACTTCGTGGTCAAGGTGGCGCAGCTGGGCGGCCAGGAAGGCCCTCACTCGACTGGGGGAATCCAACGGCTGACCCCGTTCAAGGTGGCTCGCAAGGTGCCGGCGCGACATCTCCTGGGCAGCCTGCAGCTGGACGAACGTCGCCACCCCCAGGCCGCGCTGGGCGCAGACCTCTTGCTGGCGAGCTTCAAGCAGCGCGCGCAGGCCACCAAACGCCACCAGTACATCCCGAGCCAGGTCCACGGCGGAGCGCCCTGCCACACCGACGCGCAGCAGGATCGCCAGCAGCTCGGCATCTGACAGCGCACCGGGCCCCATGGTTAAAAGCTTTTCCCTGGGCCTTTCTCCTTCAGGCCAATCCCGTATCGACATCCCTGTCTCCTTTATGAACAGCGCTCTTGCCGCGCTTTCTGGTCAGCCTGTGTTATCCGCCCCTCTGGCCGCCCGCTGTTGTCAGCCTCTCTTGTCAGCCCCTCTTGTCAGCCTTTCTAGTCAGCTCTTGTTGTCTGCCCTTCTTGTCTGCCTGTCTGACCGCCCTCCCGCTGCCTTGTCCCGCTGTGGGTGGCGGCCTTTCCCTGGGTAGCGATGCGCGCCAGTGTCGGCGAGCGCCGACATACCTGATGAGTCTAGTGGCATCAGCGATGACCTGGGACGGGGGTGCGCGGCTACGCATGATCCGACACCGGTGGTAAGGTAGGACTCTTACCCCGGTCGTGGATCGTTTTGCATGCTTCAACCATCTTCCTCTACGCGCTATGGCCCTCCGGCGCTGCGCGCAGGACAGCGTGTGCTGCTTGGTATCAGCGCTGGCATTGCTGCCTATAAAAGTGCTGTGTTGGCTCGCTTGCTGGTGCAGGCAGGCTGCGAGGTCCAGGTTGTCATGACGGAAGGGGCACAGGCCTTCATCACGCCGCTGACGCTGCAGGCGCTGACGGGACGTGCGGTGAGGACATCACTGCTGGATCCGGATGCGGAACTGGGCATGGGGCACATCGAGCTGGCACGCTGGGCCGACCTGATCCTGATCGCCCCCGCAACTGCCGACCTCATGGCACGCCTGGCCCAGGGCATGGCCAACGACCTGCTGACGACCGCCTGTCTGGCTAGCGATGCGCCACGAGTAGTGGCACCGGCCATGAACCAGGCCATGTGGAGCCATCCGGCTACGGCGCGCAATGCCGCCCAGCTGCGCGACGATGGATGGCAGTTGCTGGGCCCCGATCAAGGCGATCAAGCCTGCGGTGATGTAGGCCCTGGACGCATGATGGAGCCCGAGCAGATCGTCACGGCCTTGTTCCGGGATACCACAGAGGCGACTGTCGCGGCACAGAGTGAAACGAGCACACCACCTTCCGCAGTGGCGCCCCATATCGTGATCACCGCAGGGCCGACGCGCGAGCCTCTGGATCCGGTGCGCTACCTGAGCAATCACAGCTCGGGCAAGATGGGATTTGCGCTGGCGCAGGCAGCTCGCGACAGCGGCGCCCGGGTCACGCTGATCGCTGGGCCTGTCAGCCTGCCTACCCCGGCCGGAGTGACTCGCATGGATGTGGATACCGCTGAGCAGATGCTCGCCGCGGCCGAAGGCCTAGTCGCCGAGTGCGACATCTTCATTGGCTGTGCAGCTGTGGCCGATTACCGCGCCGCGGCACCCGCCGAACACAAGATCAAGAAGCAGGAAGGCGAGGACGGTCTGACGCTGACACTGGTCAAGAACCCGGACATCATTGCCACCTTGGCGAGTCGTCACCCACGCCCCCTGATTGTCGGCTTCGCCGCCGAGACCCGTGACCTCGAGCGCTACGCCAAGGACAAGCTCAGGCGCAAGAATCTTGACATGATCGTGGCCAATGACGTTTCCCGCGCAGGACTCGGCTTTGGCTCCGATCGCAATGCGGCATTATTGATGTGGCGCGACGGCGACCAGGTCAACACACGCCACGAGGCCGAACAGGACAAGACGCGCCTGGCCGAGGCTGTCATCGCCCAGGCCAGCGCCTGTCTTGCCGCTCGCCAGCACCACGACTGACACTTCGCGCCGGTCGTGCGGTGCCGTGGCACTGTATCACTGCGGCCGACCATGCGGTCGCTGCACTACGCTCAACACGGGGGCCGGAAGCGCTCTCACGACTCAAGGATTTTGCATGTCCAGCACAGCCACTCGCCCCACCATGGCGGTCAGGATACTCGACGAGCGCATCAAGGACCGCATGCCGCGCTATGCCACTGAAGGCTCCGCCGGCATGGACCTGCATGCGCTGCTCGATGCGCCGTTGACGCTGGCGCCAGGAGACTGCGAGCTGGTGCGCACCGGCCTCGCCATCCACATTGCCGACCCGGCACTGGCCGGGTTGATCCTGCCGCGCTCAGGCCTCGGCCACAAGCACGGGATCGTGCTCGGCAATCTGGTCGGCCTGATCGACTCTGACTATCAGGGCGAACTGATGGTGTCCGTGTGGAACCGCTCGGACCGCTCCTTCACCCTGGAACCCTTTGAACGCCTCGCCCAGTACGTGCTGGTGCCGGTGGTTCAAGCCAACCTGGAAGTGGTCGACGACTTCTCCGCCAGCCTGCGCGGCGATGGCGGCTTCGGCAGTTCTGGCCGTCACTGATCGCGACTCACCTGACCCAGCGCTACGTCAAAAGGAAAGGACCTGCCCATGACACACGTACCTTCCACGATCTTTCGTGCCTATGACATTCGCGGCATCGTCGACGACACCCTGACCGAGGCGGGGGTCGAAGCCATTGGCCAGGCCATCGGCAGCGAGGCCCAGGACCGCGGGGAAACCCGGGTGGTCGTCGCCCGTGACGGCCGCCTGTCCGGCCCCCGACTGATCCAGGCCCTGACCCGCGGCCTCACCGCCAGCGGCTGCGATGTCATCGACATCGGCATGGTGCCGACCCCGGTGCTGTATTTCGCGACCCATACTCTCGACGGCACCAGTTCCGGGGTCATGTTGACCGGCAGCCACAACCCGCCGGATTACAACGGTCTGAAGATGGTCCTTGGCGGCGAGACGCTGTCCGGCGACGCGATCACCGCGCTCTACACGCGTCTTGAGAACGGTGATCTGCGTTCAGGTCAGGGCCAGGTCTCCGAGCAGGACGTTCGCGAGGCCTATCTCGCACGCATCCTTGGTGACGTTTCGGTATCCGGCAAGATCAAGGCGGTGGTCGACTGTGGCAACGGTGTCGCAGGTGAGCTTGGCCCACAGCTGGTCAAGGCACTGGGCGCTGACACCATCCCCCTGTTTGATGAGATCGATGGCACCTTCCCGAACCATCACCCGGATCCGGGCAAGCCAGAAAACCTCAAGGACCTGATCAAGGCAGTGGCCGAGCACGGCGCCGATATCGGCCTGGCCTTCGACGGCGATGGCGATCGCCTGGGTGTGATCACCCCCAAGGGGCGACTGATCTACCCCGACCACCTGCTGATGGCCTTTGCCGAAGACATGCTGAGCCGCAATCCGGACGCCCGCGTCATCTTCGACGTCAAGTGCACCGGCAAGCTGATCGAGGTGATCGAGCAAGCCGGCGGCACGCCTGAGATGTGGCGGACCGGTCATTCTCTGATCAAGGCTCGCATGAAGGAAACCGGCGCCCTGCTGGCCGGCGAGATGAGCGGCCACATCTTCTTCAAGGAGCGCTGGTACGGCTTTGACGACGGTCTCTACGGCGCGGCCCGCCTGCTCGAAATCCTGTCCCGCTTCGACGGTGACGCCGACACTTTCTTTGATCGCTATCCGCAGAACATCAGCACGCCGGAGATCAATATCGAAGTGACCGACGAGACCAAGTTCGATCTGGTCGATCGCCTGGCTCGGGAGGGGGATTTCGGTGACGACGGCGTCAAGACGACCCTCGATGGCATCCGTGTGGACTACGCTGACGGCTGGGGCCTGTGCCGCGCGTCGAACACCACGCCGATGCTGGTGCTGCGTTTCGAGGGCAATGATGGTGATGCCCTGGCACGCATTCGCGAGCGTTTTGCCAAGGCTCTGGCGGCGGTAGACGCCTCGCTCACCCTTCCGAACTGAACCCGCAGGAGACACTACGCCAATGAGCGAACAGGCTCACGATCCGCGCCTGGTGGTGGAGGTCCTCTCTGAGGCCCTCCCCTACATCCAGAAGTTTTCCGGCAAGACCGTAGTGGTCAAGTATGGCGGCAACGCCATGACCGAAGATGCCCTTATCGACTCCTTCGCACGGGACATGGTGTTGATGAAGGAAGTAGGGATCAACCCCGTCGTGGTCCACGGCGGAGGCCCTCAGATCGGCGAGTTGCTGGCGAAGCTCAACATCGAGTCACGCTTTGTCGGTGGCATGCGGGTGACCGACGCCGAGACCATGGACGTGGTGGAAATGGTGCTGGGCGGCCTGGTCAACAAGGACATCGTCAATCAGATCAACCAGTGCGGCGGCAAGGCCATCGGCCTCACCGGCAAGGACGGCGCGCAGATTCGGGCTCGCCAGCTCAAGGTGGAACACCAGAGCCCGGAAATGACCGCTCCAGAAATCATCGATATCGGCCACGTGGGTGAAGTGGAGCATGTCTCCACGGACCTGATCGAAATGCTGGCCGCGCGGGACTTCATTCCCGTCATCGCTCCTATCGGCGTCGATGGCGAAGGCCATAGCTACAATATCAACGCCGACCTGGTAGCGGGAAAGGTGGCCGAAGCGCTGGGTGCTGAAAAGCTGATGCTGCTGACCAATGTGGCAGGCCTGATGAACCGTGACGGCGAGGTGATGACAGGGCTGTCTACCGCGCAGGTCGACGAATTGATCGCCGATGGCACCATTCATGGTGGTATGCTGCCCAAGATCCGCTGCGCGCTGGATGCGGTCAAGGGCGGCGTGGTCAGCGCCCATATCGTCGATGGCCGCGTGCCCCACGCCACCCTGCTGGAAATTTTCACCAATGCCGGCGTCGGCACCCTGATCACCAACCACGCACCTGACTGATACCGCCCAGCGGCGCCAACAAGACTGACACGCAAGGAAGATGCGGTTCGCCAGCCAGATCGTCGAATCGCAAGGGAACTCGCCCGCCGGATAGCCTGGCGGGCCATCAACGATAAAGAACTCGACACCATGACGCAGGAAAACACCCCAAGCCGGCGGGACCAGATTCTGCAGGCCCTGGCCCTGATGCTGGAGGAAGACAGCGGCAAGCGCATCACCATTGCTGCCCTGGCCCGACAGGTGGGCGTCTCGGAAGCCGCGCTCTATCGCCACTTTCCGAGCAAGGCCAGGATGTATGAAGGTCTGATCAGCTTTATCGAGGAAACCTTGTTTGAACGCATCACGCGTATCCTCGACGAGCAGCAGGAGGCGCTGCCACGCTGCCATCAGATCATGACCCTGGTGCTGGCCTTTGCCGAGAAGAACCCCGGACTGTCGCGCCTGCTCGGCGGCGATGTACTGACCGGTGAAACCGCCAGGCTACGCCTGCGCATTCACCAGCTGTTCGAGCGCCTGGAAACCCAGTTCAAGCAGGTACTCCGCGAGGCGGAACTTCGTGAGGGACGTCGTCTGGCCATGCCGGCGAGCGCCAGCGCGAATCTACTGACAGCACAGATCGAGGGGCGTATCGCCCAGTACGTGCGCAGCGACTATCGCCACCGTCCCACCGAGTACTGGGAAGATCAGTGGCCTGCGCTGTCGTCTCAGTTGCTCAGAGACAGCGCGGTGCCCGCCTGATTCTGAGGGCTGCCGCGAACGGACCGGTCTTTACGCAAAGCGCCCGAACCTGACGGTTCGGGCGCTTCTTTTCGTGGGCTGGCACTGCTGCTGAACATAGCTTGCGTTTAGGCTTGCGTTCAGGCCAGTGCCGAAGGGACCTCCCCTACCGCCGCTTAGGCAGCCAGGGCATCGCCAAGACGCTCACGAATCTTCTTCATGGCGTTTTTCTCAAGCTGACGAATCCGCTCAGCCGATACCCCATAGACGTCCGCCAGCTCGTGCAGCGTCGCCTTGTTCTCGGCTAGCCAGCGCTGGGTCAGGATATCCCGGGAACGCTCATCCAGGTCCGCCAGCGCTCCTTGCAGGCGACGGGTGGCGTCTTCTTCCCAGTCGCTGTCCTCAAGCTGAGTCGCCGGATCCTGGCTGGCATCATCCAGATAATGCACCGGGGCCTGATACGCGCTTTCCTCGTCATCGGACGGAGCAGCATCGAAGCCGGCATCGTGGGAGGCCAGCCGGCCTTCCATTTCCCGCACCACCTCTGGCTTGACGTCCAGATCCTTGGCAATCGCATCGACTTCGTCGCTGTTCAGCCAGGCCAGACGCTTCTTGGCACCACGCAGGTTGAAGAACAACTTGCGCTGGGCCTTGGTGGTGGCGATCTTGACGATGCGCCAGTTGCGCAGCACGAACTCGTGGATTTCCGCCTTGATCCAGTGCACGGCGAAGGACACCAGCCTGACGCCCTGGGTCGGATCGAAACGCTTGACCGCCTTCATCAGGCCAACATTACCTTCCTGAATCAGGTCAGCCTGGGGAAGCCCATAGCCGGAGTAACTGCGTGCGATGTGCACGACAAAACGAAGATGGGACATGACCAGACGGCGGGCGGCTTCCAGATCACCTTCCTGTTGGAGGCGATGGGCCAGATCCTGCTCTTCTTCCACCGTCAGCAGGGGAATGCGGTTGACGGCTTGAATGTAGCCGTTCAGGTCGTGCCCCGGTGATAGATGACCCACCGGCAGAAGACTGTTGCTCATGTGCAGATTGTCTCCTCGAAGACCAACAAGATTTCGAATGCACCTTGGAGGAACACACGCTCAAAAAGTTCCCCTTTCGTCGTATAGCCCTTCAGGGTGCTTCCGACGAAACCACCTGGTGGCGCCTCAGGCTTCGCTGACGACTCACGTGCGCTATGAGATGACCGTGCGCAACGTGATGACCTAGCGGGGCTTGATGCCCGCCAGATGACGACTGACGGCGATCCAGGCACCTAACCAGCCCAATAGTGTACTACAACTCAGCAATATTGTAGAACCAGCCAGCCCCAGCGCGGGCAGCTGATAGTGTGCCCCATAGCTCGCAGCCAGCGACGCTACCGGGGCTGACAGCCAGTCACTGCCAAGAGTGAGCAATGCCCAGGCCAGCAGGCCACCGCCGAGCCCATACCAGGCACCGCTGTAAAGGAACGGGCGGCGCACGAAGGCATGGGTGGCACCAATCAGCGTCACCACTTCGATTTCCTTGCGGCGATTCTCCACCGCCAGCCGGATCGTGTTGCCGACCACCAGCAACACCCCCAGTCCGAACAGTACGCCTAACGCCAGCGTGACACGCCGTCCCACCTCGGCCAGCTGCCGCAAGCGTTCGATCCAGGCCAGATCAAGGCGTACCTCGGCAATGCCCGGCATGGCCGTCAGCCGTTCGGACAACGCCGTCATTGCCTCGGGTGACGGCGACTGCGGCGATATCACCACCGAAGCGGGCAGTGGATTGGTCTCGAGTCGGGCCAGCGCGTCGTCAAGACCAAGCGCCTGCTGGAACTCCGCCATGCCCTCAGCCGCGGTAATCAAGCGCGTACTGGCGATATTCGACTGTGCCTCGATGGCCTCGAGAATACGCTGGGCCTGGGCCTCATCCACGCCCTTGTCCAGATAGGCGGTCAAGGTGGCGCTGGCATCGAGCTCTGCATCGACCAGCTTGGCACTGTCCAGGGACAGCCACAGCGCACTAGGGAGCACCAAGGCAATGGCGATGGCCAGCATGGTCAGCAGGCTGCCCACCGGCTGGCGAATCAGCCGGCGCAGGCTGTCGAGGCACATGGCCCGGTGATGACGCAGCCATGACCGCCACTGTCCTTGCGGCCTGGCGGACTGCTGACGGGCACCACCCTGGGCCGGCGTACCCGCGGTTCGACCGGCTGGTCGGTCCGACCTGACGGCACCCCGACTGCGGGCTCCAGTGCTGCGCGGCGTGGCCGCTCTTCTACGGGGGGGATCTAGACTCACGCAGCCTCCTCATCACCCACCAGCCGTCCCTCGCTCAGGCGCAGGGTCCGGTGACGCAGGCGCGCAATCAGTGCCAGGTCGTGGCTGGCAATCATCACGGTGGTGCCGATGCGATGGAAATCTTCGAACAAGCCCATGATGTCAGCGGATAACTGGGGGTCCAGATTACCGGTGGGTTCGTCGGCCAGCAGCAGGGCCGGCTTGTTGACGACGGCACGGGCGATTCCAACACGCTGCTGCTCACCACCGGACAATTCGATCGGCAAGGCCTTCTCACGGTGCAACAGGCCGACCTTGTCGAGGGCGGCACGCACACGTCGAGCCGTATCTCGCGGCGGTAGTCCGCGGATTTCCAGCGGCAGCGCCACATTGTGATAGATGGAGCGATCAAACAGCAGCTGGTGATCCTGAAACACCACACCAATCTGACGCCGGTAGAAGGGCAGCTGGCTCGAGTGCAGCTTGTCGATGTCGTGTCCGGCCACCAGCACGCGCCCTCGACTCGGGCGCTCCAGGCGCATGATCAAACGCAGCAACGAGCTCTTGCCGGCCCCGGAATGCCCGGTGAGAAACACCATTTCTCCGCGGGAAACACGGAAGTCGATATTGGAAAGCGCCTCGAAGCGCCCTCCATAGCGCTTGCCGACGTGCTCGAAGGCGATCATTCGTCGCCGTCACTCGAGCGACGATCAAACAAGGCATCGACAAAATCCTCTGCCTTGAACGGTCGCAGGTCATCGAGGCTCTCGCCGACACCGATAAAACGAATCGGCGTCTTGAGTTGCTTCGCCAGGGCAAAGATGACGCCGCCCTTGGCGGTGCCATCGAGCTTAGTCAGAGTAATCCCGCTGACCGGCACGGCCTCGTTGAAGGTCGCCGCCTGGGACAGAGCGTTCTGGCCAGTGCCTGCATCCAGTACCAGCATGACCTCATGGGGCGCATTGGCATCCAGCTTGCCCATCACGCGGTGAACCTTTTTCAGCTCTTCCATCAGGTGGGACTTGTTGTGCAGACGCCCCGCCGTATCGGCGATCAGCACGTCGACTCCGCGAGCCCGCGCAGCGGCCACCGCGTCGTAGATGACCGAGGCACTGTCGGCACCGGTGTGCTGAGCCACCACGGGAACGCTGTTGCGCTCGCCCCAGACCTTGAGCTGCTCGACCGCGGCGGCACGGAAGGTATCTCCCGCCGCCAGCATCACGCTCTTGCCCTCGCGCTGGAAGCGCTGGGTCAACTTGCCGATGGTGGTGGTCTTGCCCACCCCGTTGACGCCCACCACGAGAATCACAAAGGGTCCGCCATCTTCCGTGGTCAGGGTCAGCGGATCGCTGACCGCCCCCAGCATACTGGCCAGCTCCTGCTGCAGGGCACGATACAGCGCCTCGGGATCCTTCAGCTCCTTGCGCGACACTCGCTCGGTCAGTGCCTCGATAATCTCACTGGTCGCCTCGATCCCTACATCCGCCATCAGCAGCTGGGTTTCGATATCCTCGATGAGGTCGTCATCGATCTGCTTGGCCCCCATGAACAGGTCGGCCAGCCCATCGCTAAGATTGGCCCGGGTCTTGCCCAGCCCCGCCCGCATGCGGGCAAACCACCCCTTTTTCTCTGCACCTTTATCGGCAGCCGCGGCCCTCGGCTTTTCCTGCAGCGCAGGCCCGCTGGAGCGGCTGGGCTCGATGACCTCGGCGTGCTCGAGACGCTGAGAGGAGGGCTCTAGCTCTAGCTCTGGCTCTGGCGACGCCTCGACCGTCGGCGCATTCTCGTGCCCCGCTTCGGTCTCGACGGGTCGCTGGGGAGCGGCATCAGCGGCAGGCGTCCTTGTTTCGGAGGCCTCCGACGCTGCCTGAAGATCTCGCTCGGTCTTTTGCCCAGCCGCTGTCTCAACCCCTGTCTCAACCCCTGTCTCAACCCCTGACTCAGCACCCGGCTCGCGCTCTGATTGGGCCGCAGGTGTGGCTGCGGCCTCGGGCTCGGCCTGCGAGGTGCTGGCCTCACGCAAGGCGTCAGGCTCGATGGGCTCCGGCACCAGCGCCTCGGCAGGCTCGCCAGCTGCTTGCTGCTGAGACTCGCTGTGCTGTTGCGCCGATGTGACATCCGAGTCTGCCCCGTGCTCAGCGGCCGGAGTCGACCTTTCCTCATCAGCCCGAGGTGCCGCATCGGGGGACGACTCAGCGTGATCCGGCGTCTCAGCAGGACCCTCGCTCGACCGCGTCTCTTCCTCGCGGGATGCCAGGTCCTGTGACTGCTGATCCTCAACGGGTGTTTCACCCGACTGCTTCTTCTTGCGCTTGAAAATACCGAACATGGATGACCTGCCGCCTCAGCCGGTGAACGAACCGCCACATCCTACCACCCTGCCCGTCTTCTGTGGACTCGCAAGGCAGGCTGTCGAACTCACTAGCGGACCTGTCAGCGGCTTTTGCGCCGTTCAGGGTCCAACCCAACCACCACCCGACGAACAAAGATGACGCTGAGGCCGTCCTTGGCATGACGCAGCCACTCGGCACGGGTAAAATCTCTCGCCATGAGCCGACATCGCCCTTCTCGACCGCGCCCCCGTCCCGGCGCCAAAACAGCAGCCACAGGCCGCGCCCCTGGCAAGCTGCGTATCATCGGTGGCGACCACCGACGCCGACTGCTGCCCGTCCTCGACAAACCAGGCCTGCGCCCGACGCCCGATCGCGTGCGCGAAACGCTGTTCAACTGGCTTGGCGGTACGCTCTACGGCAAGCGAGTGCTGGACCTGTTCGCGGGTACCGGCGCCCTGGGCCTGGAAGCGTTATCACGCGGCGCCAGGGCCGCCACCTTCGTCGAGCGTGATGGCCAGGTCGCCAAGGCCATCAACGACAACCTGGCCACGCTCTCCATCAGTAGCGCCGAGGTGATCACTCAAGATACCTTGACGATGCTCTCGAACCCGCCCGAGGTAGCGTTTGACATCGCGTTTATCGACCCGCCCTTCCGCCAGGCACTGGCCGAACCCTGCTGTTCTGCGCTGGAGCAAGGCTGGCTGACCGACGATGCCTGGATCTATGTCGAGGTGGAAAGCGGACTGGAGCTGAGCGTACCGGAGCACTGGCATCTACACCGGGAGGTCAAGGCGGGCGACAGTTTTGGGCGGCTCTATCGGCGTCATACGACGTCGAGCTGAGCCCTCTTACCGCCCCTTACGACGTGCTTTCCAGGCCTCTCGACCATTGCGCTGTGCCCCGGAGGGATACCGGCACTCTCTATCAGACAGCGTCGCCGCGTCGCGACGCTTGTCCACCGACGAGCTCGGCGTTACGCTCATGCCATCGGGGCGCGCGTTGCGCCCTCACCCCACGTCATGTCAGGAGACGAGGATGAGCACGGAACTCTTCAACCAACTCGAAAAGAAGGTCACCAGCGCGCTGGAGGCCCTGGAATTGCTGAAACTGGAAGCTGAGGAGTTGCGCGAGGAAAACGCTCGACTGAAGCAGGAGCGTGAGGAGTGGGAGCGCCGTCTGACGGCTATCCTGGGCCAACTCGACGACGTGGATGCAGAACAGGGCAGCGCGCAGCCAGCACCGGCGCACAGCGTCTAAGCATCACGATCCAGGCACCACGATCTAAGCACCGCGAGCCACACCGCCCGATCCGAGGGCTCCAAGAGGAGCCCTTGAAGAGAGCCCCTTGAAGAGAGCCCCTTGAAGAGAGCCCCTTGCATCTCGCGCGCTTAGGCCAGCGTCAACGACATCAGCACCGCGTCGACGCGTTCACCACCCGGCTCGTGGGCGGCGCAGTGAGCAGCATAGTAAGCGCGACGCAGCCCATCCTGGGTGAAGCCGAGCGCACGATAGAGGGCGATCGCCTCAGCGTTATCCGCGCGGACTTCCAGCAGCAGCCTTTCTGCCCCCCAATCTCTTGCTTGCTCTACCAACTGCGACAGCAACAAACGACCGAGCCCCTGGCGCCGCGCATCTGTGGCCACCAGTATGGCCTCCAGTTCGGCTTCAAAGGGCAGCCGCGACACCAGCGCGTAGGCGGCTAGACCTCCGTTGCTATCCTCGACTCCCAGCAGCAGGCGCTGCTCATCGACGAAGGCCTGCTCAAGGGCCTGTGGCCGAGACAGTCGATGGGTCTGGGACGCCTCGAGAGCCTCGAGAGCAGCCAGGTCATCAGGCCTCAACTGGCGCACCACGAAGGGCTCGGTGTCCCGTCCAGGCTGCTGCCCAGCACCCCGCCCGGCGGATCCGGTCGTCATGCCTCGCGGCCCTGTTGCCATAGGGTTTGCCAATCGGCACTCGACACCCACAAACGGCGCTTGGCCGTCGCACTGGTCAGCAGCTCATCAAGGCCTGGCCCACTCCATTGGGGGAGTGCCAGAGTGCTGGAATGCCCTGATTCACTGGCCGCTGTCGGTTCGGCGCCGGCAGCCTGCCCGGCTTCACCCAGGACCTGCATCAAGGCGTCTTCGTGGCCGAATACCAGCACGCGTTCAGGCGCCCAGCCCCGCCGGGCTCGACCAGCCACGAAGGCCTTGAGCCCTTGACGAGCCTCTTCCAGAGGACGCCTGACCGGCAACCCTTCCGCCAGAGGCCAGGTCAGCGTCTCGAATACCGGACGCTGCTCGGCCGTCACTCCACTGCAGTGCAGAATGTTGAACAGCAGCCGCTGATGCTCCACGCCCAACGGCGCCTGCTGGGCCACCAACAACAACCAGCGTCCATCGAGACAGGCCACCTGGCAGACAAAGCGCAGCGGCTCGGCGTCCTCGACACCCTCTTCTTCGCTGTCCAGTGCCGGTATGGCGCTGGTCGCCTCATCATCAGGCACCATATCGCCCAGCAGTGCTCTCGCCTTGCGGGCGACCGGCGCTGCAGGCTGAGACGGCTCTGGAGACGGCGCCTGGGCAGTGGACGCCGCCGTGACGGCGACGCTGCTGTCCTGGGCAGCTTCGTGGCTGCGCGCTGCAGGCACCTCATCCAACAGCGCGTGCAAGCCTCGGGCCCCCGTTTCCGGCGGCTGCTGAGGCTCCAGCTCAGGCCAGTCACAGACCTCGGTTTCCCGCGCATTGGGGAACTGATACCGGGCGACCCAAGCGGTCAGCCCCATGGCATCCAGATAGGCCAGTCGTGTCGGCTCAGGCGTCACGAGCGCGAGCCACCCATGCAGTTGGGCGAGTCAGGGCGTGCCGCGCCACGGCTCAGCCACTCGGCAGGGGTGTAGAGGTGAAGGGCCAGGGCATGCACCGGGCCGGACAGCTCATCGGCCAGCAACGAGTAGATCTGCTGGTGACGCTTGACCGGCATCAGGCCGGCGAAACGCTCAGACACCAGCGTCACCTTGAAGTGGGTTTCCGAATTCGGCGGCACGCTATGCATGTGGCTTTCATTCTCGACCACCATTTCGGTGGGTTCGAGAGCCGCGAGCTTGTGTTCAATGGTCGCCTGAATACTCATGATGAAATCTCTTGTCATTGCCTCGGTCGAGACGGCAAACATGGCTACGATGGACGTCAATTCGACGCACCCCTGCATGATTGTCGCGAAGGCACGACAAACCTTGCGGGCTGTCCTCAGTACTATGCCATTGTACGCATTCATAGCCTGGCTGACTAAGCTTGACCTGATGCCTCGCGGCGGGCCGCCTTCTTTTCTTCACGGGCGATACGGTACGCACGCTGGGCCATCGGCAGTCGCACCAGGCTGATCAACAGCGCCAGCAAGGTGGTGGCAGCGCCCACCCACAACGACTGCTGAACCCCCGCCCCGACCGCCAGACACAGGCCCACCAACGCCACCCCCAGCGACTGCCCCACCGTGCGGGTGGTACTCATCACGCCAGAGGCGTTGGCACTGCGAGACTTCGGCACGCTGGTCATCAACTCACGATTGTTAGGCGGCTGAAACAGGCCAAAGCCAGCGCCACACAGGGCCGTGCGCCATAGGCTATCGAGGGCCGTCGCATCGCTGTCCAGGCTGGCCAGGCTGAGCAACCCCACCAGCAGTACGGCAAGGCCGACACTAGCGACCAGACCGGGATTGAAGCGATCTGCCAGACGCCCGGCCAACGGACCGACAATCATGATGGTCAGTGGCCAGGGAGTGAACAACCAGGCGGTGTGCAGGGCGGAGTAGCCCATCTGCTGCTGATACAGAAACGACAGCGCGACGAAGGTCAGCCCCTGGCCGATAAAGGCCGTACCCTGGGCCGACACGGCCAGGCTGAAGCGTGGCTCGCGAAACAGTCCCAGCGGCAGCAGCGGATGCGGCGCTCGCCCCTGGCGATGGATGAAGGCCCACGCAGACCCCAGCGTCACTGCCAGCCACAACGCGATATCCAGCATCGGCGCACGATGGCCAATGGCATCCATGGCCATGAACAGCCCCGCCAGCATGGCCATGGACGCCAGCGCGCCAGGTCCATCGAAGCTACCCTCGCGGCGTGTTTCCCTGGGCAGCGCCTTCCACGCCATGAAGGCCGCGGCGATCCCCAGCGGCACGTTCAGCGCAAACAGCCATGGCCAGTTGGCCACCGACAGTACCAGCCCGCCGATGGAAGGACCTGCAGCATAGCCACCGGCCACCACCAGCGACGACAGGCCAAGTGCGCTACCCAACAGGCGCGAGGGAAAAATCGAACGATACAGGCTTGGCCCGATGGACAGCGTGGCTGCGGCGCCAACGCCCTGCAAGGCACGAAACACCAGCAGGGTCTCGAAGTTAGGCGACAGCGCGCTGCCCAGGGCGGCCAGCACAAACAGCGACAGCCCGGCGACGTAGACCTTGCGCCGACTGAGCAGCTCGCTGGCCGCTGCAAATACCAGCAGCATCGCCGCGCAGACCACCTGAAACAGGTTGGTGATCCATACGGCGCGGGCATCCGACACGCCGAGATCGCGAGCCATGGAGGGCAGCGCGATATTGATCATGGTGGTGTCGACCACCGCCATCAAGGTGCCCAACACCAGGGCGATGACCGCCAGACGACGTTCCGGCCCGGGCAAGCCATCGTCGCCGTCACGGGTAGAGAACAGTCGACTCATGCAGGTATCGTCCCGTCCTGGGGCGTCATGGGGAACCAGCGCGAACGCTGATAGGACCGGCCTGGGCCGGTCCTGTCAGCAAAGAGGCGCGTTGCACATGCGGCAAGCAGGCCTGCCGCTGGGTGCCGAGCTCAGTCCTGTTCGAGGTCGGCCAGCAACTCGTCGTCAACCTCGGAGATTTCAAGCGCCGCCTCGCTATCCAGATCGATGGCCAGATAGCTGTGCTCGACTTGAAGGAAACGCTGGAACAGCGCCCAGTCCAGCGATTCAGGCCACTGCCGCTCGTCCTCTTCCCAGGCGCGCAGCTCGTTCTCGAGCACCTCGAGATACCGCTCGCGAACGAAGGCTTCCAACGCCTCGGGAGTATCCATTTCTGGAATCAGGTAGACCGTACTCTCGCGGTCGACGTCGGACAGGTTGAGATCGTCATCGCCCATGGTCGGTTCCAGGGCATTGATCCAGTCAACAAAGTGCTGGGTGGGTCTGACGCTCAGTGCGGAGCGGTTGAGCAGTTTCATCGCGATCTCCTCGACGTCGAATCGCAGTCTCGAATCGCAGCCATTATGGGTGCTATGGGCGTCCCTTGCCAATAAAACCCGGCCACTGCGGCGCGGTTTCGCCTGCGGCCGCTCGGAAAGGCTCCCAGCGGCCGCCCGTTTGGTTCACGCGTCGCCGGCTTCCGGGCGCATGGCCGGGAACAGCAGCACGTCGCGAATCGACGGGCTGTCGGTGAACAGCATGACCAGACGGTCGATCCCGATACCCTCACCAGCGGTGGGCGGCAGCCCGACTTCCAGTGCGCGCACGTAGTCGGCGTCGTAGTACATTGCCTCCAGATCGCCGGCATCCTTCTCGGCAGCCTGGGCACGGAAGCGCTCGGCCTGGTCCTCGGCATCATTGAGCTCCGAGAAGCCATTGGCAATCTCACGGCCGCCGACGAAGAACTCGAAGCGATCGGTGACGAACGGGTTGGCGTCGTTGCGGCGTGCCAACGGGCTCACCTCCGCCGGATATTCGGTGATGAAGGTCGGCTGATCCAGACGCGACTCGGCCACTTCCTCGAAGATCTCGGTCTGCAGCTTGCCAAGCCCCCAGCCGTCCTTGACCTTGATACCCAGACGGCCGGCCAGGGCGCGGGCAGGCTCGAGTTCGTCGATGTCCGCTGCCTCGATGCCCTCGCCGTGGGCCAGAATCGCCTCACGCAGGGTCATGCGCACGAACGGCTGACCGAGATCGTAGGTGGAACCCTGGTAATTCAGGGTGGTGGTGCCCAGCACTTTCTGAGCGATCTCCCGCAGCATGGTCTCGGTCAGGTCCATCAGCGCCTGGTAGTCCACGTAGGCCCAGTAGAACTCGACCATGGTGAACTCGGGATTGTGGCGGGTGGAAAGCCCTTCGTTGCGGAAGTTACGGTTGATCTCGAAGACTCGCTCGAAGCCGCCTACCACCAGGCGCTTGAGATAAAGCTCCGGCGCGATACGCAGGTACATGTCGATGTCCAGCGCATTATGGTGGGTGACGAAGGGACGCGCGGTGGCCCCACCGGGAATCGGCTGCAGCATCGGGGTTTCCACCTCCATGAAGCCGCGATCCTCGAAGAAGCGGCGCATGGCGCTGATGATGCCGGCGCGAGTCTCGAACACCCGACGCGAGTCCGGATTCATGATCAGGTCGACATAGCGCTGGCGGTAGCGCGCTTCCATGTCGGTCAGGCCGTGGAACTTGTCCGGCAGCGGACGCAGGCTCTTGGTCAGGAGCTTGGCCTCACGCATCATCACGTACAGGTCGCCCTTGCCGGATTTGTGCACCGGGCCATGGCCAGCCACGATGTCGCCGATGTCCCAGCTCTTGATGTCCTCGAGCAGGGCGGGATCGAGCCCCTTCTTGTCGACGTAGAGCTGAATCTGGCCGCTGACATCCTGAATCACGATGAAGGGACCACGCTTGCGCATGATGCGCCCGGCCACGGCCGCCTCACGCCCCAGCGATTCCAGCGCTTCCTTGTCCTTGTCGCCAAGCTCGGCATCGAGTTCGGCCGCCAGGCTGTCACGGCGAAAGTTATTGGGAAAAGCACTGCCACCTTCGGCCTCGGCCAGCTTGCGACGGGCGGCAAGCTTGGCGCGGCGTTCCGCGATCAGACGGTTTTCTTCGGCGGCGGCGTCCTGAGGGGAAGGCGTATCCTGTTGGGCCATGGCTAGTCGTCTCTGTCACGAAGGGGAAGGCCAACGAACGACCTTCCCGGATGGTCCCGGCAGGGACCCATGAATGATGGTGGCGAAAGGCCCCAGGCACGAGCGCCTGGGGCTGGGTGGCGGCGTCGACGGTCGCTTAGAGCCCCTGCTTGAGGCTGGCGACGATATACTGGTCGAGGTCGCCGTCGAGCACCTTGTCGCAGTTGCTGGACTGCACGCCGGTACGCAGATCCTTGATGCGCTGGTCATCCAGCACATAGGAGCGAATCTGGCTGCCCCAGCCGATGTCGGCCTTGGAGTCTTCCGCTTCCTGCTTGGCGGCGTTGCGCTTCTGCATCTCCAGCTCCCACAGCTTCGCCTTCAACTGCTTCATGGCGAAGTCGCGGTTGGCGTGCTGGCTACGCTGGCTCTGGCAGGACACCACCACGCCGGACGGCTCATGGGTGATGCGCACCGCTGAGTCGGTGGTGTTGACGTGCTGACCACCGGCGCCACTGGAGCGATAGGTGTCGACGCGAAGGTCCGCCGGATTGATCTCGATCTCGAAGCTGTCGTCGATTTCAGGCGACAGAAACACCGACGCAAACGAGGTGTGGCGGCGACCGCCAGAGTCAAACGGACTCTTGCGCACCAGGCGATGTACTCCGGTCTCGGTGCGCAGCCAGCCGAAGGCGTACTCGCCCTGAATATGCACCGTCGCCGACTTGATGCCCGCCACTTCACCGGCAGACAGCTCAGTGATCTCGGCCTTGAAACCGTGGGCCTCGGCCCAGCGCAGATACATACGCAACAGCATGTTGGCCCAATCCTGAGCCTCGGTGCCGCCAGAGCCTGCCTGAATGTCCAGGTACGCGCTGTTCTCGTCCATCTCACCGGAGAACATGCGACGAAACTCAAGCTTCTCGAGATTGGCCTGAAGCGAATCAAGCTCCTTCTCGACTTCCGCCACGGTCGCTTCGTCGTCTTCCATCTCGGCCAGTTCCAGCAGGTCACGGCTGTCGCCGAGTCCCTGGTCCAGCTCGTCGATGGTGGCGACCACCAGTTCCAGCGAGGCGCGCTCCTTCCCGAGCTTCTGAGCGTAGTCCGGGTCGTTCCAGACCGCCGGATCCTCAAGCTCGCGGGTCACTTCTTCTAGCCGATCTTTCTTTTCGGCATAGTCAAAGATACCCCCTAAGAACATCTGTCCGCTCAGACAGGTCCTTGATCTGGTTGTGAATCGGATTGGTTTCCAACATGGTGCTCGCCTTGTGTTGTCCCTCGCCACAGGGCGGCCAGGGCACGTGAAATGGGCTTTGGTCGAACGTCGCCAGGGGCAACGCGATAAAGGGGGAGCATTGTAGCCAAAACGTCTAACCCCGTCATCCTGACCAGGGCGGCCACCCCTCATGGCAAAAGGGCTCGCGCCGGGCTATCGACGAAACGCAAGACGCTATGAAAATTTTCGTCTGGACAGCACCAGCGACTCAGCGCGATGGTCATTAGCGACTAAGCGGGCTTAGCCGATGTCGTACACCTTGTGCGACCTTCTCAGGCTCGCCGCAGGCGCTACCAACGGCCCTGCCCGCCACAACAATGCCAACATCAACAAGGAACTGACATGATCGCGATCCGTCCTCGCTGGGTGCGCCAGCTAGGGCTGGCCTCTGGCCTGACCCTGTCCACACTGGCTGCCGTCATCGCCGCACCGGCCATGGCCGAGACTCTCGACCTGGGCGTCACCGGCGAACTCGCCTCCTTCGACACCTCCCAGATCTCGGGCGGTATCTGGGAATCCCAGATCCTGATGGACGTCTACGAGGGCCTGGTCAAAAAGTCTCCGGAAGGTAAGGTCCTGCCCGGCATGGCCAGCGACTGGCAGGTCTCCGAGGACGGCAAGACCTGGACCTTCAGCCTGCGCGAGGATGCCCGCTGGTCCGACGGCGAACCGGTCACCGCCGAGGACTTCGTGTTCGGCTGGCGCCACCTGCTGGACCCGGCCAACGCTTCCAAGTACGCCTACATGCTGTATCCGCTGGTCAACGCCCGGGAGGTCAACACCGGCGAGCTTGCACTGGAAGAACTGGGCGTGGAAAGCCGTGACGATGGCCGCACCCTGGTCGTCCAGCTAAACCAGTCCACGCCTTACTTCCTGCAGCTGTTGACCCACTACACCGCCTACCCACAGCCGCAGCACACCTTCGAGCAGTACGGCAAGGAGTACGTGGATCTCGAACACATCGTCACCAATGGCGCCTTCACCCCTACCGAGTGGATCTCCCAGTCACGCATCACCACGGTCAAGAACCCCGAGTACTACGAGGCCGACCAGGTGGCGCTGGACGGCGTGCGCTACCACACCATCGAGGATCGCAACGCCGGCGTCTCGCGCTTTCGCGCAGGCGAGCTGGACATCATGCGCGAGTATTCCTCGAGCATGTATCCGCTGTTGAAGGAAGAGATCCCCGAGGCCACCCACATGGCCACCTACCTGGGCAGCTACTACTACGTGTTCAACCATCGCGACGGCCATCCCACAGCCGACCCCAGGGTACGCGAGGCGCTCAACATGGCCGTACGCCGCGACGTCATCGCCGACAACATCATGGGCGGCACCTTCCAGAAATCACTGTCCTTCGTGCCCGATGGCATCGATCACTACCAAGTCCAGAACGCAGCCTTCGACGACGCCGAGGGCAACGACATCACCGGCGATTTGAACGCCCGCATGGCCCGCGCCAAGGAACTTCTCGAAGACGCCGGCTACGACCAGGGCAACCCGCTGACCCTGCGCCTGCGCTATAACACCACTGACGAGCACAAGAAGATCGCGGTGGCAGTGTCCTCCATGTGGCGACCGCTGGGGGTCGAGGTGGAGCTGGTCAACGCCGAGGCCACGGTGCACTACCAGACCATCGCCGAGGGCGACTTCGACGTGGCCAGGGCCGGCTGGATTGCCGACTACAACGACGCCGAGAACTTCCTCGCGCTGCTGCGCTCCGGCGTCGGCAACAACTACGGGGCCTATGCCAACGAGGCGTTCGATACCCTGTACGACGAGGCGGCCACGACCCTCGACCTGGACGAGCGCAAGGCTATCCTGGAACGTGCCGAGGCCCTGGCCATGGACGACGACGCGCTGATCCCGATGCTCTACTACGTCTCACGCAACCTGGTGAACCCGGCGATCAGTGGTTGGGAAGACAACATCGAGGACGACCACCCCTCACGCTGGGTTTCCTTCGAGGAATAGACAAGGCTGTCACCGACAACCTGAGCTTCCCCGGTCCCGAGGCCCTCTCGGGACCGGGCCACTGTCTCCTCGCCGCTCCGCAAAGGATACCCCCCATGTTGCATGCCGATTCTCGTGCTGGCTCGTTCTCGACCTTGCGGTCCGTGGCCCGTGCGATCTTCACGCTGGCGTCCGCCTCACTGGCCCTCGGCGCTCAAGCCGCCACGCTGCAGGTAGGCAACGGTGCCGAGCCCAGTACCCTGGATCCGCAGAAGGTCAACGGCAACTGGGAGAGCCGGATCACCCGGGAGCTGTTTGATCGGCTGATCAATTACGGCCCCGACGGCTCACTGGAGCCGGGCCTGGCCGAATCCTGGACGCTGTCCGAAGACGGCCTGGTCTACACCTTCACACTGCGCCAGGCTCACTGGTCCGACGGCGAGCCGATCACCGCCGACGATGCCGTCTTCGCGCTGCAACGTCTGGTGACGCCGGCCACCGCCAACCACAACGCCAACCTCTACTACCCCATCGTCAACGCCCGAGCGATCAACACCGGGAAGGCCGAGCCGGAGAGCCTCGGCGTCAGCGCGCTGGACACCCACACCCTGGAAATCCGGCTGTCCGAGCCCACCGCCTATTTTCTTCAGGCCATGGCGATGACCGAGGCCGCCCCCCTGCCCCGTCACCTGCTTACCAGCGGCGTCGAGGACTGGACCCGGCCAGGCACCCTGGTGGCCAGCGGCCCCTTCGTGCTGGTCGACTGGAAGCCCCAGGACAAGGTCGAGGTTAGCCGCAACCCCCACTACTACGCCGCCGATGAGGTGGCCCTCGACGGTGTCGACTTCCACGCCATCGAGGACACCTCGGCGCTGATGAACCGTTTTCGCTCGGGCGAACTCGACATCGCCTACGGCGCGGTGCCTTCCGCGCGGTTCGAGTGGGCCCAGGAGAACCTGAGCGAATCGCTGCGGGTAGGTCCGCTGATCGGCAGCTACTTCTATATGCTCAACCTGCGTGACGGCACGCCGCTGAGCGATAAGCGAGTGCGCGAGGCACTGAATCTGGCGCTGGACCGCGAGGTCATCACCGAACGCCTGCTGGGCATAGGCCAGACGCCGTCTTACTGGTTCGTGCCGCGCACCATCGCCTCGCCCACCTCGGCCCGCCTCGACTTCCATGACCAGGACATGGACAGCCGCCGAGCCAGGGCCCGGATGCTGCTGGAACAAGCCGGCTACGGGCCCGATCGACCGCTTGAACTGGAGCTTTCCTACAACACCCTGGAAGACCACAAGAAGATCGCCGTGGCCATCGCCGCCATGTGGCGCCCACTGGGTGTGGAGATCGAACTGGTCAATCGCGAGGCGGCGGTGCACTTCGCCGGCCTGCGCCAGGGCGACTTCGAGATCGCCCGCTACGGTTTCGTGGCCACGGTCAACGACCCCTACGACTTCCTCAACGCCTACGCGGCGGGCGGCTCGGCGGCGGCCAGCACCGGCTACGCGGATCCCGAGTACGACGCCCTGGTCGAGGCCAGCACCCATGAGCTCGACGTGGACCGACGCGCCGCGCTGATGACCGAGGCCGAGAAGCGCCTGCTGGACGCCGACGTGATGCTGCCGATCTACGACTACGTGGTCGTCAATCTGGTCTCGCCGGACGTCGAGGGCTGGCAGCCCACGGCGCTCGATGTGCATCCGCTGCGCTACGTGTCCGTGGACGAGGCAGCCGCAAAATGAGCAAGCCCGGCCCCACCCTACCGCTGGGACACCCTCGCCCAGCCCCGATCCATGAACCCATTGGGCGCGGCCGCGAACGCCCCGCCCGCCGCCGCAAGCGAGGAACGGCACCATGCTGAGCTATACCCTCAAGCGCCTGGCTCAGGCCATTCCGACGATGCTGATCGTCATCACCATCGCCTTCTTTCTGATGCGCATCGCTCCCGGCGGCCCCTTCGACGGCGAACGCGCGCTGCCACCGGAGATCGAGGCCAACCTGATGGCCGCCTACCACCTGGACGAGCCGCTGTGGCAGCAGTACTTCCGCTATCTGGGCAACCTGGCCCAGGGCGACTTCGGCCCCTCGTTCAAGTACAAGGACTTCACCGTCACCGAACTGATCCTGCAGGGCTTCCCGGTGAGCCTGCAGATCGGCGGTCTGGCGATGCTGCTGGCGCTGGCGATCGGGCTGCCGCTGGGCATCATTGCCGCGCTGAAACGCAATACCGCCGTGGACTACGCGGTCATGGGCACGGCGCTGGCCGGGATAGCGGTGCCCAATTTCGTGGTCGCCCCGGTGCTGGCGCTGGTCTTCGGGGTCATGCTGGGCTGGCTGCCTGCCGGTGGCTGGAACGACGGCGCCCTGCCCAATCTGATCCTGCCGGTGATCGCCCTGTCGATCCAGCAGATCGCCTACATCGCCCGCATGATGCGCGCCAGCATGATCGAGGTGATGGGCAGTCACTATATTCGCACCGCCCGGGCCAAGGGCCTGACCGAGGCCGAGGTGGTCTGGCGCCACGCGCTGCGTCCGGCGCTGCTGCCGGTGACCTCCTACCTGGGTCCGGCCATCGCCGGCATCATCACCGGCTCGGTGGTGATCGAACAGATCTTCGGCATCCCCGGGATCGGGCGTTACTTCGTCCAAGGCGCGCTCAACCGGGACTATACCCTGGTGATGGGCACGGTGGTGTTCTACGGCGCGCTGATCGTGCTGATGAACCTGATCGTCGACCTGATCTATTCCGCCCTCGACCCCCAAATCCGCTACGACGACTGAGGCGACGCCATGACCACCGATACCCTCGCCCCCAGCGCCCCTGCCGGCGACAGCCTTGGCCGCGATGCCTGGCGGCGCCTGACTCAGAACCGCGCCGCCATGGTCAGCCTGTGGCTATTGGGCGCCATGACCCTGGCCTGCTTTATCGGCCCCTGGCTAACCCCCTGGGGGCTGGCCGACGTTGACTGGAACGCCTTTGATGTAGGACCCACCCTGGAGGGTGGCCACTGGCTCGGCACCGACGCCAACGGCCGCGACCTGCTGACCCGAACCCTCTACGGGGGCCAGGTATCGCTGTCGGTGGCGCTGGTGGCGACCTTCGTCAGCCTGATCATCGGCGTGCTGTATGGCGCCATCTCCGGCTATGTCGGCGGTCGCCTGGACAACCTGATGATGCGCTTCGTCGACATCATGTACTCGCTGCCCTTCATGTTCCTGGTGATCCTGCTGATGGTGGTATTCGGCCGCAACATCTTCCTGATCTACGCCGCCATCGGCGCGGTGGAGTGGCTCGACATGGCCCGCATCGTGCGCGGCCAGACCCTGGCGCTCAAGCAGCGTGAATTTGTCGAGGCGGCCCACGCGCTGGGCGTCAAGGACGGCAAGATCGTCACCCGTCACCTGATTCCGAACGCCATCGGCCCGGTGATCGTCTACGTCACCCTGACGGTGCCCAAGGTCATCCTGCTGGAGAGCTTCCTGTCCTTCCTCGGCCTCGGCGTGCAGGAGCCGCTGACCAGCTGGGGCGTGCTGATCTCCGAGGGGGCCGACATGATGCAGACCTCACCCTGGATGCTGCTGGTGCCCTCGGTGTTCCTGGCGCTGACGCTGTTCTGCCTGAACTTCCTCGGCGACGGCCTGCGTGACGCCCTGGACCCCAAGACCCGCTAAGTGACGACGGAGACGCGACCATGACCGACACACAACATAAGCCCACCCGTCGTCCCGCCCGCGAGGCGCTGCTCGAGATCGAGGGGCTCAGCGTCAGCTTCGAGCTGCCCCACGGCACCGTCCAGGCGGTCAAGGACGTGAGCTTTGCCATCAGCCCCGGCGAGACCCTGGCGCTGGTAGGGGAATCCGGCTCCGGCAAGTCGGTGACCTCCACCGCCGCCATGCGCCTGTTGCCGGAGCTGGCCCGCGCCGAGGGGGTGATTCGCTTCAAGGGCGAGGAACTGCTGAGCGCCACGCCCAAGCGCATGCGCCGGATTCGCGGTGGCAACATCGCCATGATCTTCCAGGAGCCGATGACCTCGCTCAATCCGCTGCACCGCATCGGCGACCAGATCAAGGAAGTCCTCGACCGCCACCAGAACGTGAAAGGCAAGGCAGCGACCGCCAAGGCCATCGACCTGCTCGAGCAGGTCGGTATACCCGAGCCAGAACGGCGCATCGCGAGCTATCCCCATGAGCTGTCCGGCGGCCAGCGCCAGCGGGTGATGATCGCCATGGCGCTGGCCGGCGAGCCGGAGCTGCTGATCGCCGATGAGCCCACCACCGCGCTGGACGTGACCGTTCAGGCCCAGATTCTGGATCTGCTCAAGGACCTGCAGCGCCGTTATGGCATGGCGATCCTGTTCATCACCCACGACCTGACCATCGTCAAGCACTTCGCCGACCGGGTCTGCGTGATGCGCCACGGCGAGCTGGTGGAACAGGGCGTCACCGCCGAGGTCTTCGCCCACCCACACCACGACTACACGCGCATGCTGATCGACGCCGAGCCGCGAGGGCGCAAGGCCACGGTGCCTGACAGCGAGCCCATGGTGCTGGAAGCCAAGGATATGCGCGTGCGCTTCGCCCTCAAGAAGCGCCTGTTCGGGCCCAGCGAGTACTTCGAGGCGGTGCGCGGCATCGATGTCACCATCCGCCGGGGCCAGACGGTGGGTATCGTCGGTGAATCCGGCTCGGGCAAGTCGACCCTGGGGCGTGCCCTGCTCAGGCTACTCAAGAGTCAGGGCGAGATACGCTTCCACGACACCCGACTCGACGTGCTCGACAAGACCGCCATGCGGCCGATCCGCTCGAAGCTGCAGGTAGTGTTCCAGGATCCCTACGGCTCGCTGTCGCCACGCCTGACCGTGGGCGACATCATCGGCGAGGGGCTCAAGGTCCATGCCCCGCACCTGTCCCGCGCCGAGCGCGACGCCCAGGTGATGGCCAGCCTGCAAGAAGTCTCGCTGGATCCCGCCATGCGCAACCGCTACCCCCACGAGTTTTCCGGCGGCCAGCGCCAGCGCATCGCCATCGCTCGGGCGCTGGTCCTCAAGCCCGAGTTCCTGCTGCTGGATGAGCCCACCTCGGCGCTGGATCGCTCGGTACAGGTCACCGTCATCGACCTGCTGCGCGAGCTGCAGCAAAAGCATGGGCTGACCTACCTGTTTATCAGCCACGACCTGGCCGTGGTGCGGGCGCTGGCCGACACCGTGCTGGTGATGAAGGACGGCCAGGTGGTGGAACAGGGCAGCGCCGAGGACTTGTTTGCTGCACCCAAGACCGCGTACACCAAGCGCCTGCTGGCCGCCGCCATGCTCGACCAGGTGGCGTAACGAAGGGTCGCCAGCATGACACCAGGCTCTGCCTAGACAGCGCCTGGTGTGCGATGGCAGCGGTCGCCGCCTTCGCTATTGCTCGCTTGGTGTCCTTACTCTGCCGGGTGCTCACCTGCGTAGACGCGCTCGGCCTGGGCCAGCGAGCAGCTCATCAACAGGTCCAGGGCACCCAGCGACTGGTCGCTGACGAAGGGGTGTGGAGCGCCTTCCTCACGCTGCTTCAAGGCCTCGATACGCTGAAGAGAGTTGTCCCGGGTGGGATGGTTGGAGAGAAAGACATCGACGTCATGTTCTGCGGCGATCGCCTTCATCCGCGCGGCTGAGGCTGAGTACTCACGCAAGCGAGCTTCATCCGGCCCGAAATTGAAACCGGTGCCTCCCCAGAGCACGGCGTGGTGGGTCGACTCACCATCCTTGAGTGGAATGACCAGCGACAGTGTGCCCGGCGTATGACCAGGGGTAACGTAGGCGTCGATAGAGGTATCACCAAGGGTGATCGCTTCGCCATCGGCCACGGTGACATCACGGACCGGAGGCTCGCCCCAGCGCGGGTTATCGATCGCCAGCTCCGGCTGCTCCAGCGCTATCCAGTCAGCATCGCTCATCACTACCTGGGCACCGTAGGCGTCGACCAGATATTGCTGACCACCATAGTGATCACCATGGGCATGGGTCACGATCAGGGTAGTGATGTCGCCAGGATCAAGCCCGAGATCGACGAGCCCTTGCTCGATAAAACGCTCGGCTTCCTCATTGTTGTTCAGGGCATCGATCAGAATGATGCCCTCACTGGTGGTGACCGCCCAGCTCGCGACGCCCGGAGTACCGACATAGTAGAGGTTATCAAACACCCGGGTCGGCATTGGTTCTGCCGGGCCGCGCCGGTTTTCCCGGTGGGACTCACGATGCTCGTGCTCGGCGCCACTGCCCTTGGGACGCTGCCCTGCCACCTTGAGACGAGTGGACAGGTCACACAGGCTAGCCAACCCCGGAAACGCCTGACCGGCAGCCAGGCCCCGTTCGGCGATCGCCTGAGCCAGGATATCGGGCGCTTCGCTGTCAGCAACGTCCGCCACTGCTGACAGGCTGATCAGCGCCACCGGCAGACCTAGACCCAGCGTGATCGCCTGCCGTGCCACGTTTCGCCGAGTCGGATTGGATAGGTGCTTCATTTTCAGTTCCTTAAACAAAATCAGGGCGGCATCGATTCGATAGAGGCCGGTCATCACGTGCTCAGAATTCCATCTCCAGCCCAACCCAATAGCGTCGTCCATCATCAACATGGCCGAAATTGTCGTAGTCGATATCCTTGTCAGTCAGGTTGTAGATGCCTGCCAATAGCTCTAGCCGAGGCGTCGCCTGCCATCCCAGGCCGGTGTCCCAGGTGGCATAGGATGGGGCACGAATGGAGGTACTGCTGTTACTCGACAAGTTGACCGGCTGGCTTTCCTCACCACGGAAGGTAAAGCGCAGCCAGGGCGCTAAGCTGTCACTGGCCTGCCAGTTCAGCGTGGTTGTGAACAGGTGGCGCGGCACCTGGGTCAGAGGCTGTCCCTCGTTGTCACCGCTCTTCTGCTCGGAGTCGGTGTAGGTGTATGACGCCAGGGCCTGAACTCGCTGCCCTACTGGTATGGTGAGACTAGCTTCCACTCCCTGGGTAATAGCGTCATCAATGTTGACGTTGGTGCGAGCATCCGGATCCCCCGTCGCCGCATCGCCGCAGTCACGGCCCCCGCAGCCCACGGTGGCAATCTTGTCATCGAAGTCGTTGTAGAACAGGGTCAGGCTGGCCTGCAGGCCTCCGGCGCCATCATGGACCAGCCCCATCTCGTAGCTGCGAGACTCTTCCGCATCCAGATCCGGGTTGCCGTAAATATCGCCCCCACGACTCTCCTGGACCCACTCCCCTGACAGCTCACGCAGGTTAGGCGCACGAAAACCAGTGGACATGCCACCTTTCATCGTCCATTCGTCGGCAAAGTCCCACACACCATAAAGACGGGGGCTGTAGTGGTCGCCGAAGAACTCGTGATCATCCATGCGAAGACCTGCGGTGAGGGCAACGCGGTCCGTCAGAAACCACTCATCCTCGACAAACAACGCGTACTGATAGACGGTGATCTCGTCGGTATCGGAGAGCGCATTGGTCGTCGTATCCTGAAGCCTTTCGTCTTCCCAGGTAGCGCCAAAGGTGACGAAGTGATCGGCCAACGGCAGCACCCAGCGCGAATCGGCTACGGTGTTGCGGATCTCGATATCGCGCCCAACGTTGTCGGTCTCTTCCCGCTGGAGGTAAGAATCGGAGGTCATGGCGCCCCACCTGCCCTGAAGGGAGAGCGCTAGCGTCTTGTGCCGGTTCTCGGTTTCGCTGTCGCTTGATCGCTCTGGCAATGAAAATCCCGCCCGGCTGGTGCGCTCCTGCTTGCGCCGACTGGCATCAAAGGAAAAGGCGTGCTCGTCGCTTGCCTGCCAGGAGAGGCGAGCCGCCAGATTGTCGAACTCGCGCTTGGCAT
This sequence comes from Halomonas litopenaei, assembly GCF_017303055.1. GTDB lineage: Bacteria > Pseudomonadota > Gammaproteobacteria > Pseudomonadales > Halomonadaceae > Halomonas > Halomonas litopenaei_A. The sequence continues at coordinate 586,550 of NZ_JAEKJT010000003.1, forward strand.
AGCCCCGCTCGATCTTGTCTTCCTGACGATGCTGGTATTGGCCACTAAGCTGCACACCGAGCACATCGCTGATCAAAGGTCCCGACACATATAGCTGGTTGTTGAATTCGTTGCCGGAATCGCTGTCTTCCTGAATTGTCGCTTCGCTGCGCACGCTGGTGACCCATTCATCACTGACCTTGCGGGTGATGACGTTGATCACACCTCCTATCGCGTCGGAGCCGTAAAGAGTCGACATGGGCCCCCGGATGACCTCGATACGCTCGATGGCGCTGAGCGGCGGCAGCCAGTCCTTCTGAAAGCCGCCACCACCACTGGGCTGGGATTCCCGAGAGGTTTGGCGGCGGCCATCCACCAACCACAGCGTGTATTGGGGGGGCATACCCCGCAAGCTGATATCTTCACCGTCGCCACCTCCCGTGACGACAACCCCTGGAACATCCTGGAGAGCATCGGTGATGTCACGATATGCACGCCTCTCCAAGGACTCGCGAGTGACGACACTGACGGAAGCTGGGGCATTGCTGACGGTCTGCTCGTAACCCGCGGCAGTGACGACGATATCGTCAAGATTGATGTCATCCTGAGCGTGGACCACCAGCGGGGCAGCGCCACTAAGAGGAACAACCACCCAAGGGAGCAAAGATCGCGAAAGCATGGAGAACACCAGTATCGTCAATTCGTATTGAACGTTATTAGTTCTCAATTCTAGAGAGGTCGATGCCGTCCAAACAGCGTTAAGCGGCCTTTTGGCCATGCTTTCGTCACAACGGCATGTTCTATTTTCCGCAACCATGCCGCTCGTACCCATCGCCGCAGATGGCTATCGCCCTCGTCCACAGCGCCACGTTGACGGTTGCGCCAAGCGGCAATGCGAACCCTCGGGAAAGCGCTGAGCGCAATGAGAGACCAGGCGCCCGCAGCACAGTCCATGGCGCCTATGTGATACAGGTGAAGAATGAGAGCATCGCGCAACGTAGCGAATCGTCCGCGCAGCCGTTTCTACCGTGGTTCCTTAGCTACCTACCAACGACAGCGCCCCTCCAGGGAGGGGCGCTGTGGGGCCAGTGTCTGTGGCCGTGGCCGTGGTCTTGCGACCAAACGGATCAGAAGCGGTAGGTGACCTGGGCACCAAAGGCCTGGGCGGTGTTCTCGAAGTCCGCCTCGTAGGTGCCGCGGTTTTCCTCTTCCTGGGACAGTTCCGCGTCGGACTCATGAATGTAGCTGTAGGCCACGTCCACGGTCAGATCCGGCATCGGCGTCCAGCCGGCACCGAGTGAGAAGATGATGCGATCATCGGACGGCACCCGCACGCTGCGATATTCGTCCTTGATCGGTGTCTCGTCGTAGGCCAGGCCGGTACGCAGGACCCACTGGGGATTCAGCTGGTAGGTAGTACCCACGGAGTACTGCCAGCTGTCCTCGTAGTTCTGGGCCTCGACGATTTCACGCACATCATTCTCGACGCGCAGCTCGTCAAACTCGCTCCAGTTGGTCATGGCGGCACCGGCCATCACCGTCCATCGGTCGTTGATCTGGTGAGTGGCCGAGAAATCCCAGACGGCAGGCAGGGTAATGGACAGGGCGGCGTCCGCAGCCTGGGTCCGCGTACCTGCCGCGATTGTGCCAGGGAAGGGGCCGGCCTGCGCGCCACGGACGTTGGTAAAGCGCGCCTTGCCCTCCAGGTCATACTCCACTTCGGAGTGATAGGCGAAGCCGAAGGTGGTGTGTTCCCAGGGCTTGTACATGGCGCCCAGGGTATAGCCCCAGGCGTTGTCATCACCCTCAATGTCGACATCGCCTTCACCCGCGATACCATTGCCGCCCAGAGGCGCACCGGTTGCAGCGTCGAACAGGCCTACGGGGCCACCCTGGGTATTGGCGGTCAGCTCGCCGTCGATCTGGTTATAGGTCAGACCGAAGCCCGCCGAGAACTGTTCGCTGAACTTGACCGAGATGGTCGGCTGGACGGTCACCACCTCAACCTTGCTGCGATCGCCAAAGAAGCGGCCCTGGAATTGACCTTCGTAGTCGGTGATCAAACCGAAGGGCGCATACACGCCGAGACCGAAGTGCAGGTTGTCATTGATCGGCTGCACGTAGAAACCGAACGGAATCACACTGTTGGGCACCATATCGCCTTCGTTGGAACCCGTTGCGCTGCCATCGGCATTCTTGATATCGGTATCCACGGTCAGGAAGGCGGCACCGGCGGTGACCTGAGCGCGATCAAGAAACGACATGCCGGCGGGGTTGCCGAACACGATGCTGGCATCATTGACGGTAGAGGCGCGGCCCGCATTGGAAGTGCCCTGCCCGCTGACACCTTGCTCATTCAGCTGGAAGGCACCGGCCATGGCTTGACCAGAAAGAGCGGAGGCGGCCACGGCAACCGCCAGGGTCAACGGCTTGACTTTGTTATAGATCATCTCGACGTCCTTAATATCAGCAAGCGTGTCGGCGCATTTATTATCGGCTGGCACCGCCTTTGTTAGCGGGCTTGATCGCAGTGTTTGCGAAGGCGGGCTAGAGTTCAAGGCCAAACGTTCGTTTTAATAGCTAATTTGCTCATACTTTGGTCCAACGAATTTTGCTGATAACGTCAATTCAGTGACTTAGGACTTCATGCTTTGTTGTTTACGGCATACAAAATATCCCCTTGACCATTGGGTAACACAAAGGTTTTACACTGACATTGCACCACATCGCTCCCTGTCCCGCGCCACCCCGCCCAAGGAGACAAGATGAAAGTCAGTGAACTGGCCGTATCCGTAGGGGTCACGTCCGAGACCGTTCGTCACTACACCCGAGAGGGCTTGCTGTCCCCGAGCAAGGACCCAGCGAACGGCTATCACCGCTACTCGGAGCAGGATCGTGAACGCCTGAGCTTTGTTCAGCGTGCCCGCACCCTGGGCTTCAGCCTGGCCGACATACGCCAGATCCTGGTTCATGCGGACCAGGGAGACTCTCCCTGCCCACTGGTCCGCGACCTGTTGGCGGAGCGGCTGCCGAAGATACGCCAGCGTATTGCGGAACTGGAAGCGCTGGCTCAGCGCATGGAAGATGCCATGCACAGCTGGCAACACCTGCCCGACGGCGTCCCGGACGGACACAGTCTGTGCCGTCTGATCGAAAGCGTGCCGAAGGCGTCCGTACCGGAATCCACCACGGCCAGACAGCAGGAGTCATCATGAATCACCTCGAGGAGCACCAGTTTCAGGTGAGCGGAATGTCCTGCCAGGGCTGCGTCGGGCGCATGCGCCGGGCCATCCAGGAGCGTGACAACACGGCCAGGGTCGAAGGTGATCCCGGGAGCGGCAGGCTCTCGGTCGCCTCGGCACTCGGTGCCAGTGAGGTGAAAGCCCTGCTGGCACAGGCCGGCTACCCCGCCGAGCACACTGACGCCACCAACCCTCCGGTCTGTGACGACCCAGCGGCCTGTGGCAAGGCGACGACCTCCCCCGTACCGGACGAACCACCCTCACAACCCGACGCCTCCACCGCTTCGGCCCAGCGTCTGGCGATCCAGGGCATGACCTGCGCAGGCTGTGTCGCTAGCGTTCAAAAGGCTCTGGCGCATACCCCCGGTGTCGAACAGGCAGACGTCAACTTTGCCTCTCATACGGCACGGGTGCGGGGCAGCGTCGATCCCCAGGCACTGGTGCAAGCGGTCGAGTCGGTGGGATATGGCGCCACGCCCATTGTCGACCTGCGCGAGGCGGAAAAGCAGCGAGCACAGCGCAACCAGCAGGACTACCGGCGCATGCTCAAGGGCAGCATCGCCTCCCTGGGGCTCGCCGTCCCCCTGATGATCATGATGCTGATCCATCACCCGGCCCCAACCGGCGTGGCGCGTCTTGGCTGGGGACTGGTCGGTCTGGCGACCCTGGCAGTGCTGATCGGCCCGGGGCGCCAGTTCTTCCGTGGCGCCTGGAAAGCCCTGCGTCATCATCAGGCCAATATGGACACCCTGATTGCCCTGGGCACCGGTACCGCCTGGCTGTATTCCATGGTGGTGGTGCTGGCAGCGCCCTGGCTACCCGAGGCCGCCCGAGGCCTCTATTTCGAGGCGTCCGCCATGGTCATCGGTCTGGTGCTGCTGGGCAAGGCGCTGGAGCTGCGCGCCCAGGGGCATACCTCCGAGGCGCTGCATCGGTTGCTCGATTTGCAGAGTCAAACCGCCCGCCTGGTGACCCAGCATGGTGATCAAGAAGTCGCCATCGACGACGTCACCGAGGGCGACCTGATCCGGGTACGACCCGGCGAACGCCTGCCGGTGGACGGCCAGGTGACCGAAGGCAGCAGCTACATCGACGAATCGATGCTGTCAGGGGAGCCGGCCCCCGTCGCCCGCGGGCCAGGGGACGAGGTCAGCGCCGGCACCGTCAACGGACGCGGCTCACTGGTATTCCGCGCCACCCGCATTGGCGCGGACACGCGGCTGGGGCGGATCACCGAACAGGTGGCGACGGCCCAGGGGTCGAAGCCGCCCATCGGCAATCTCGCGGACCGGGTGTCTGCGGTCTTCGTGCCCAGCGTCATGATTATCGCGGTGTTGACCGCTCTGGCCTGGTACCACCTGGGCCCCGAACCGGCGGTGATTCACATGCTGGTCACTGCCACCACGGTGCTGATCATCGCCTGTCCCTGCGCCCTTGGGTTGGCCACGCCGCTGTCGACCATGATCGGGGTAGGCAAGGCGGCCGACCACGGCGTACTGATCCGCTCGGGCGAGGCGCTGCAGACGGCCAGTACGCTGACCACCCTGGTGGTCGACAAGACCGGCACACTGACCGAGGGACGTCCCAGAGTGACCGACGTGCACTGGTTCGATTCGCGTGGGCTCGAACGCTCATCGCTGCTGGCACTCATCGCGAATCTCGAGAGCCGGTCCGAACACCCGGTGGGGGAAGCGCTGGCGCGTTTCGCCGAGCAGCAAGCCGCCTCCGCTCACCACGGCGACGTCACCGTCGACGACTTCGAGAGCATCACCGGTCAGGGGGTCAAGGCACGAACAGCGCAAGGGCCTACGCTGGCGATCGGCAACGGGGCATTGATGGAGGCACGAGGCATCGATCTGCACGCCGCTGTTGACACGCTACCTGACTGGCAACAGCAGGCACGCACCCTGGTCTATGCTGCGCTAGACGATCAACTGACAGCAGCCTTCGCGATCGAGGATCCGCTGCGCGAGGACAGCCGAGACGCCATCGCTCGCCTCCAGGCCGATGGCATCAAGGTGGTCATGCTGACCGGCGACAACGCCGCCACCGCAACAGCCATCGGCGAAGCCGTCGGCATCGACGAGGTCCATGCGGAGCTGTCGCCCAGTGACAAGCATGCCGACATCGAACGACGCCAGGCCCAAGGGGAGATCGTCGGCATGGTAGGTGACGGCATCAACGACGCGCCAGCGCTGGCCCGCGCCAACGTGGGCTTTGCCATGGGCCAGGGCACCGACGTGGCCATTGAAAGCGCCGGCATCACGCTGATGCGGCCTTCTCTCCACGGGATCGCAGCGGCCATCGAGATCAGCCAGGCAACCTTGAGCAACATTCGCCAGAACCTGTGGGGCGCCCTTGGCTACAACGCCCTGTGTATCCCCATCGCTGCAGGTCTGCTGTATCCGCTGACAGGCACCCTGCTGTCACCGATGATCGCCGGCGCGGCAATGTCCGCTTCTTCCATCACCGTGGTCGCCAACGCCAACCGACTGCGTCTTAAACGGCTGCAGGGTGCTATGACGCAGCCCTCGGCAGACGCCGACTCTTCTACAGCGTCAGGAGTCTCTTCATGAGTATCATCGTGACATTGGCGGGGCTGGGGCTCATCGCGCTGATCATCTGGTGGTTCTGGCTATCCTGAAAGAGCACTCCCAGCGTAAGGACCACATCGCTGGGCCAGACAGGCGTGAAGACGGGAAAAGGAGGCAAGACCATGAGCCAAGCGGAATCGCCCACGGGCCCCACCCTCGATCGAGTGCTGGAAACGGCGCTGTATGTGGCCGACATGGCCAAGGCACGACAGTTCTTCGAGTCGGCCCTGGGCCTGTCCCCCTTTACCGCAGACCATCGCTTTACCGCCTATCAGGTGGGGCCCTCGGTACTGTTGTTGTTTCTGGAAGGGGGAACCCTGGAAACCGTCGTACTGCCGGACAACGGGGGCACCATTCCGCCCCACGACGGTCGCGGCTGGGTCCATATGGCCTTTGCCATTCGCCACGCAGAGTTGGCGGCATGGGAGTCCCGACTCCATGCCCATGGTGTCGAGATCGAAGGCCGAACGCGCTGGTCGCGTGGCGGAGAAAGCCTCTACTTCCGAGACCCGGATGGCCATCTGCTGGAACTGGCGACCCCGGGAGTCTGGCCCCATTACTGACGGCGACATCGTTGAGCACCGGGGCGAGCCCCTCACTGTCCCCCCAGGGAACGACCGTTCCACCTCAATCACGGCCGTTCCACCTCAATCACAGCCGTTTCACTTAGCTAGCTGGCGCGGTTCAGGGCTCGACGCTGGCCTGTGCTTGGAAGGTATCAATCGACGGGGTCTGCGTGTTCGACCATCAGCTGCAGGGTTTCGCGCCCACGGTAGCGATTGCGATTGAGCTTGTAAGCACAGTGCAACGTCGACCCCACATCAAAGTCGGGCAGTTGGCCAGGTGTCAGACAGCGAAACCAGATGGCTTTCAGCGTCAGCCCCTGACACGACAGTTCGAGTGACAGGTGACTGCCATCCCCTACTGGCTTGAGCCGCTCCACCACAAAGCGTCCCTCGAACAAGGGGGCCTCGAACTCGCGACCGAAGGGACCGAGCCCCTCGATCTCGACCAGGGTCTCGAGACGTAACTGCTGTTCAGAGAGCTCACCGTCGGTGTCGATACAGGGTACCAATTCCCGCTCGCCCAACTGTTCGCGTACCGCGGTCAGCATCGCAGCTCGAAAAGCGTCGAGACGCGACTGCACCACACCGACTCCAGCCGCACCGCGATGGCCTCCAAAACGGACCAGAGCATCGGGGGCAAGCTGATGGGCACGTTGCAGCGCATCACGCAGATGCAAGGCGTCTACTGAACGCCCGGAACCTGTCAGCATACCGGCTTCTGCCGCAGGAGTGAGCACCAGCGTGGGACGACCATAGGCCTGCACCAGGCGCGATGCGACAATCCCCTGAACGCCAGGATGCCCCTCCTCCAGATGCACGATGATCATCGGGTCATCGGCCTCCAGCGCCACTCTGGCCAATGCCTTGGCATCAGCCACCATCTCCGCCTCGATGGCCTTGCGTGACTGGTTGTCGGCATCCAGCGTCTCAAGATGGCGCCGCGCCACGCTGTCATCGCTGGCCAGCATGAAATGCAACGCGGCGTAAGGATCATCCAGGCGCGAGCGTGCGTTGATGCGGGGCCCCATCTGGAAGCCTAGAGTCTCGGCATCGAAGGGCACGCTATCCGCTCCCAGCCGCTCGGCCATCACTCGCCAGCACGGCTCGCCCATGCGATTGATCACGGCCAGACCGTGACGAACCACGGCACGATTGATGGCGCTTGCGCCCAGGGAGACACAATCGGCCACCGTGCCCAAGGCCACATAGGACAGCCAGGGCGACAGCTTGGGCGTCGACGGTGACAGCACCGCCTGCTCGATCAATGCCTGGCGCGTCAGCGACATCAACAGCCACGCCACCATGCAGCCGGCGATGGTGGCATCGGGATAGTCACAGTCCTGTCGGGTCGGGTTGACCGTGGCATAGGCCGACGGCGGCGGACCCTCCACGGGCAATGCGTGGTGGTCGCTCACCACCACGTCAATGCCGGCCTGCTTCAGCCGGGCAATACGCGCTTCATCACTACTGCCGCAATCGGCGGTGATCACCAGGCTTGGGCGGGGACTGAGCCGCAGGGTGCGCTCCACCAGCGGCAGGCTGATGCCATACCCATCATGAATGCGGTGACCAATCAGGCTGTGAAGTCGTGATGCCGGTACGCCAAACAGCTCGTTCAAGGTGCGCCGGATCACCACGTGGGACGTGATGCCGTCGACATCGTAGTCGGTAAGAATACCGATATGCTCCCCTTCGGCCACCGCCCTGGCGATGCGCTCGGCGGCACGCGGAGCATCGGCCAGGCGTTCAGGGTGTACCAGGTAGCGCAGACTGGGATCGACCAGGGGCTCGAGCTCACCTTTGTAGTCCACCAGGCGGCCAGCCAGCAGGCGTGCCTGCAGCTCGGACAGGCCGGCGTCCAGGCCCTGACGGTAGAGGGATTCATTGCGCTGACGGCGCTGTATTCTCGGACGTGGCTCGACAAAGGGACGCGGGGCACTGTCGATCACAGAAGACTCAGACATCGGACTCTCGGGATATGGGGGTAGGTGACGTTCCGGCGTCTATCCGGGGTCAGCGGGACAAATTGGCCCCTCGGCAGGTCAGCCACTCCCTCAGCAGGCGACGTCGGCCTCAGCTGATCGGCAGCATCACATGTTCGCGGTAGGCGGTGCGCTGGGTCAGCTTGCCGTACCAGGCCTCCAGGTGGGGAAGCGTGGGGCGTTCGATGTCCAGCTCAAACCACAGATAGACATAGGCCCCCAACGGAATATCGGCCAGGCCAAAGGCATCGCCCGATAGCCAGGGTTGCTTGGCCAGCACCCCGTCCGCCAGGCGCAGTGCTTTTTCGAACCCCGACAGCCCGCGCTCGATCGCGGCATCATCACGGGTCTCGGGCGTTCCCCGCACCAGGTTCATGATGAGGTCACGATAGGGCCCCGCCAGGCTGGCCAGGGCCCAGTCCATCCACATGCCCGAGCGACCGCGCTCGGCGGGAGTCGCCGTGTTCAGCTGAACGTTACCGTAGGCATCCGCCAGGTAGCGCACGATTGCATTGGACTCCCACAGGACGAGGTCGCCGTCTTCGAGGCAGGGAATCAGCCCGTTCGGATTCTTGGCCAGATAGTCCGGCGTATCCAGCCCTCCGAAAGGCCCTCCCACGTCGATCCGTTCGAGCGTGATACCGAGCTCGGCGGCACACCACATGGGCTTCTTCACGTTGACCGAATTGCTGCGTCCCCAAAGCTTCATGATTGTCTCCCTGGCGAAACGGAATGGTCGAAGCAAGATCCTCGCCTCGACCGGAACGGGCAAGCCTAGCGGCGGCGATGCTCGGCCACGAAGGCCTGTACCGCTTCGAGTCTAGCGGGAAGCACCTCGTAGCGTTCCTCACGCTCCAGCAGGTCTTCCATATGTGGCGGAAGCGGCACACCAGGGAAGCCCGCCTTGACCACTGCCTCGGCGAACTTGGCCGGATGGGCCGTTGCCAGGGTAATCATCGGCGTGGCGGCATCCCTGCGCTCGCGCTCGGCGGCACGGTAGCCTGTCGCGGTATGCGGGTCGAGAATTTCCTGGGTCCGGTGATGAGCCTCGCGGATCACCTCCAGAATGGTAGCGTCATCGACGCTATGGCTGGCAAAAATGTCGCGCAGTCGGCCCAGGGGCGCGTCGGCCAACGCGGTCGGCTCCTGCTGGAAGCGTGTGAGCAGCGCATCGACGGCTGCGCCGTCCCGCTCGTAGGCTTCAAACAGCAGACGCTCGAAGTTGGACGACACCACGATGTCCATGGACGGTGCCAGGGTGGCCAGCAGGTCCTTCTTGGAGAAGTCATTGTCGGCCAGGGTGCGGTGAAGAATGTCGTTGGCGTTGGTCGCGATGATGAATTGCTTGACCGGCAGTCCCATGCGATATGCCACATAGCCGGCAAAGACATTGCCAAAGTTGGCCGAGGGCACGCAGAAGCTGACCTGGCGCTGGGGCGCCCCGACGGCCACCGCCGACGCCACGTAATACACCACCTGGGCCATGATACGCGCCCAGTTGATCGAGTTGACGGCTACCAGCCTAGTCCCCTCGAGGAAGCTCTGGTCAGCGAAGCTCGCCTTGACCATGGCCTGGGCGTCATCGAAGTTGCCTTCGATAGCGACATTGAAGACGTTGTCGGCCAGCACCGTGGTCATCTGGCGGCGCTGCACCTCCGACACCCGGTTGTGGGGGTGAAGAATGAAGATATCCAGGTTGTCACAGTGGCGGCAGCCTTCAATGGCCGCAGAGCCGGTATCCCCGGACGTGGCGCCCATGATCACCGCGCGCTCGCCGCGCTTCTGCAGGAAGTGATCGAGAATGCGGCCCAACAGCTGCAGTGCCACGTCCTTGAACGCCAGCGTCGGCCCGTGGAACAACTCCAGCAGGAAGTGGTTGGCATCCAGCTGGTTGAGCGGGACGACCGCATCGTGGCTGAAGGTGGCGTAGGCGTCCCGGACCAGGCCGCGGAAGGTGTCGTCGTCGATCTCACCGCCGACAAACGGCTTCATCACACGAAAGGCGATCTCGGCATAGGAGAGACCGGCCATGTCGGCCAGATCATCCGCGCTGAGTTGGGGAAAGTCCTCGGGCACGTAAAGGCCGCCATCGGTGGCCATGCCGGTGAGAACGACATCTTCAAAGGACAGCGCGGGCGCCTGCCCACGGGTGCTGATATAGCGCATCTTGTGATTCCTTGCCGCCGCTGCAGCGCGGCCTGAGGGGTCCAGCGAAGCGCCATGGGGCATGGCCGCGGCCGCCCCATGGACATCGTCAATCCTGCTCGTCGAGGCTCTCGACACGGATTCGGGTCACCGAACCCGCGATGTCGGCCAGGGCCTCGATCCGGCGGATGGCCTCGTTCATCTGCTTCTCGAGGGTGCGGTGCGTCATCAGGATAATCGGCACCAGCTCACCTTCGGTCGCTTCCTTCTGGATCAGCGCCTCGATGGAGATGCCTTCCTCGGACAGGATGGTGGCCACACGAGCCAGCACCCCGGGACGATCAACCGCCAGCAGTCGCAGATAGTAGGCGGTGGTGATCTCCTCCATCGGCATGATCGGCAGCTCGTCACAATCGTCGCTGACGCCGCTGAAGGCCAGGTAGGGGGTCCGGTAGCGGTGCTCGGTGGAGATATCGCGGGCAACGTCCAGCAAGTCCGCGACCACGGCAGAGGCGGTCGGTTCGTCGCCGGCACCGGCGCCGTAATACAGGGTCGGGCCTACCGCATCCCCCATCACCGCGATGGCGTTCTTCACGCCGTGCACGCTGGCCAGCAGGCGCTCCTTGGGGATCAGGGTCGGATGCACCCGCAGCTCAAGGCCACAGCCGGTGCGCTTGGAAATCCCCAGGTGCTTGATGATGTAGCCCAGGTTATCGGCCTGCTCGACGTCCTCTGCGGTGATCCGCGAGATACCTTCGGTGTAGGCCTTTTCGAACTGCAGCGGCACGCCGTAGGCGATCGACGCCAGAATGGTCAGCTTGTGCGCGGCATCGATGCCCTCGACGTCGAAGGTCGGGTCCGCCTCGGCATAGCCAAGCGCCTGGGCCTCGGCCAGCACATCTTCAAAGGCACGGCCTTCGTCGCGCATGTGGGTCAGGATGTAGTTGCCGGTACCGTTGATGATGCCAGCCACCCAGCTGATGCGGTTGGCCCCAAGACCTTCACGCAGGGACTTGATGACCGGGATGCCGCCGGCCACCGCCGCTTCGAACGCCACAATCACGCCCTTGTCGTGGGCGGCCTTGAAGATCTCGTTGCCGTGCACGGCGATCAGCGCCTTGTTGGCCGTCACCACGTGCTTGCCATTGTCGATCGCCGTCATGACCAGGTCACGCGCCACCTCGTAGCCACCGATCAGCTCGACCACCACGTCCACGTTCGGGTTGGTCGCGACTTCGAAGACATCCTTGGTGGTACGGATACCGGTAAGATCACAGTCGGGGTTGATGCTGCGATGGGCGACCTGCTCAATGACAAGCGGACGCCCTGCCCTGCGGGCAATTTCATCGGCGTTTCGTGTCAGTACGTTGAAGGTACCGCCGCCGACGGTACCTAGCCCACAGATTCCCACTCTTACCGGTTTCAATGTCATTCTCCCTTACTCGCTGCCGCCACGGGCGGCAGTTGTGTCAGCGATGCGTGGTGGCCCGAATCTGCGTCGAGCCTTGTCGATGCGGGAGGCACCGGCCGCGCCAGCGCTCCCGCTCATTATTGGTCCGTCTTGCAGACAGCTGGCGATCAGCCGTCGATGCCCAGGCGTTCGGCCAGGCGCTCCGCCGGAACGTAGCCAGGCACCATGGTGCCGTCCGGCAACACGATGGCAGGCGTCCCCTGGACCCCGAGTTCAAGCCCCAGATGATACTGCTGCTCGACCGGATTGTCGCAGCTTGCAGCGTCGCTCGGAACCTCTCCCTCTTTGGCCGCGGTCATGGCTTCAGAGCGATTGTCGCTACACCACACCTGAGTGAGCTGACGCGCGCCCTCGCTCTGCATGCCGCCGCGCGGGAAGGCCAGATAGTTGACCTGAATCCCCAGCTCGTTCAAGCGCGGCACCTCTTCGTGCAGCTTGCGGCAATAGGGGCAGGTCGAATCGGTAAAGACGTGGATGGTGGCCTTCGGCTCGTCCACCCCACGGTAGACGATCTGGTCGGACTCGGCGACGGCGGCCAGACGCTCGGCGCGGCTGGCGTTGCGGCTCTGCTCGGACAAGTTGACCAGGCCGTCCTCGGCATTCTCGTAGAGATCGCCCACCAGAAAATGGCTACCGCTGGCGTTGGTGTAGAACGTTTCACCGGTTTCCAGACGAACCTCGTAGATCCCGCTCATCGGGGTGTCGAGCACTTGGCTCACCGGCATCTTCTGGCCATTCACGGACAGCTCGTTGAGCGCAGCGGGCGGCGCGGCAACGGCACTGCCGGCGGCCAGGGACGTGGCGAGCAGCGTGGCGGGAAGCACGCTGGTCAGCAGGGTCGCGAAGGAGGGGCGATTCATGAGTCAGCCTCGAGGATGATGATCGGCATGCAGGGCTTCCAGTCGCGCCTGCGCCACATGGGTGTATATCTGGGTCGTCGACAGGTCCGAGTGCCCCAGCAGCATCTGTACGACACGCAAGTTTGCCCCATGATTCAAAAGATGGGTGGCAAAGGCATGCCTCAGTGTATGGGGAGAGAGGGGGCGGTCGATACCCGCAACACTGGCGTAATGCTTGATTCGGTGCCAAAAGGTCTGGCGCGTCATGGCGTTGTCCCGCCTTCCGGGAAACAGCGCTGGCTTCTGGATATCGCTCATCAGTTCAGATCTGCCCTGGCGCAGATAGCGTTCCAGCCAGTCGCATGCCTCTTCGCCCAACGGCACCAGCCTGTCCTTCTGGCCCTTTCCGCGCACGCGCACCACGCCTTGCCGCAGGTTGATGGCGTCTGTGGTCAGGCCGATCAGCTCGCTGACCCTGAGCCCAGCACCGTACAGCACCTCAAGCATGGCCCGGTCGCGTAAGCCCAGGGCGGCGGTCACATCTGGCGCCTGCAGCAGGCGCTCGACCTCGTCCTCATCCAGGGTATCCGGCAACGCGGGACGCACCCGGGGCAGACGCACCTTGACCAACGGGTCCTCGTCGATCAGGCCTTCCGCCAGGGCCCAGCGGTAGAACCGCCGGAGACTCGACAACAGCCTGGCATTGCTGCTGAGCTGATAGCCTCCCTCGCGGCGCTGATCCAACCAGGCCGGCAGACTCTCTGCCCCCGGTGCCAACAGCGTCAGAGCGGCCTCGTCCAACCAGGCCTGCCAGGCCTCGAGGTCATGACGATAGGCACTCAGGGTATGGTCGCTCACCCCTTGTTCCAGCCACAGGGTGTCGAGAAAGGTGTCGATGATCTGACCGTGGCCTGCGCTCATTGCCTGCCTCGCTGCCTGGGCGACCGGACGAATGCCAGGGCCTCAATGCACAAACACCCCGCCCCACAGAGGTGGTGACGGGGTGTCGGGAGAGGGAGGAAGGTCCTCCCTCGGACTGACTGACGCTTAGGGGAAACACTGCATAAATGCCTGCGCGGACGAATCGCTGCGTTGCGCGCTGCTCGAACTCCTCACCTATACCGCATAGGCTCCGGGTTCTGCGCTGCGGGCGCCTGGCACCTCAATCCGCTCGGCTGATGTATTCAGCGCTTCCTCAGGCGTCTTAGGCCAGCTTTTCCTTGATACGTGCAGACTTGCCGCTACGCTCACGGAGGTAGTACAGCTTGGCCTGACGCACGTCACCGCGACGCTTGACGCTGATGGAGTCAACCAGCGGGCTGTAGGTCTGGAAAGTACGCTCGACGCCAACACCGTGGGAAATCTTGCGCACGGTGAAAGCGGAGTTCAGACCGCGGTTACGCTTGCCAATGACAACGCCCTCGAACGCCTGCAGACGCTCGCGGTTACCTTCCTTGACCTTGACCTGAACGACGATAGTGTCGCCCGGGGCAAAGTCCGGCACCTGCTTGCTCATCTGCTCGGCTTCGAGCGCCTGGATCACCTTGTTCTTGCTGCTCATTTCACTTGCTCCTGAAATCGTTGTGATCCATCGATCGGTCGTGGATGCCGATGGATCGTGATCCCGGCACTCGAAGCTCGAGCGCTCGGGTCGTTGATGACGCAGGTCCGTCAGCGGCGATTGGCCGCCCGGTCGACCTCGTGACCGTCGTCCTGCACCTCCGCCTTGTCGGCGTATTCGTCGATGAACTCGTTCAACAGACGCTGCTGCTCCTTTGACAGAGCCCTGCCCTCGAGCAGGTCAGGCCGTCTCAACCAGGTACGCCCCAGGGACTGCTTCATTCGCCACTGGCGAATCTGTCCATGGTGACCGCTGAGCAGCACATCCGGCACCTTGCGTCCGTCGATTTCCTCCGGACGGGTATAGTGCGGACAGTCCAGCAGACCGTCATTGAAGGAGTCCTCGACTGCGGAATCCTGATGCCCCAGTACACCCGGCACCAGCCTTGCCGCTGTGTCGATCAGCACCATGGCCGGGAGTTCACCTCCACTCAGCACATAGTCGCCAATGGACCACTCCTCATCGATGTCCGCTTCGACCACACGTTCATCGATGCCTTCATAGCGTCCTGCCACTACCACCAGGGGCGGGCCTGACGCCAACTCGCGCGCGCCCTGTTGATCCAGCCTGCGGCCCTGGGGCGACAGATAGATCACTCGGGGTCGCTGCCCGGTCGCGACGTGCGCCCGGTCGCGAGCAGCGTGGATTGCACAACGCAGGGTGTCGACCTTCATCAGCATCCCCGGACCTCCGCCGTAAGGGCGGTCGTCCACGGTACGATGGCGGTCGGTGGCGTAGTCCCGGGGATTCCAGAACTCCAGCGTCACCTGGCCTTTGTCTACAGCCCTGCCGGTCACACCGTGGCGAGTGATCGCCTCGAACATGTCCGGAAAGAGTGACACCACCCCAATCCACATCTCACTGATCTCCCGTCAACGCGCTGCTTGATCGCCAGGCGATCAAAACTCCGGGTCCCAGTCGACCAGTATGTCCCCCGCACCCAGGTCGACGCGCTTGATCACGTCATCGGGCAGATAGGGGAGAAGACGTTCACGGTCGTCCGGGGCATCGCTACCCTTCACGACCATCACGTCATTGGCACCGGTCTCGAACAGATAAGCCACCTTGCCCAGCACAACCCCCTCGAGGGTCACGACCCGCAGGCCTTCCAGCTGGTGCCAGTAGTACTCTTCACTGTCGAGCTCGGGCAGGTCCTGCTTGGCCAGCAGAATGTCCGCCCCGGCCATCACTTCGGCCCGGTCACGGTCATCGATGCCTTCCAGCTGGGCGACCAGCCCTTGTCCCTGCTTGCGCCCCTGCTTGAGGCGGTGGCGTGAAAGCTGTCCGTCATGACGGACCACCCACTCGGCATAATCAAGAATGCCTTCCATGGGCGAGGTATACGAATACACCTTCATCCAGCCCTTGATGCCGTAAGGACTGGTCAGCTTGCCCAGCACGACGTAATCATCGCTGTGGCGATCGTCTTGCGCCGCTGGCGACGCGTTGTTGCCTTGGGGCGATGCCATCTGGGTCAAACCTCATTCACACCGGGACTGTCACAGGCAAGGCGTTCGCCTCAGGCCTGCTTGCGTGCTTCCTTGACCAGCTCGGCAACGCGATCAGACAGCTGCGCGCCCTGAGACTGCCAGTGAGCAATGCGATCCAGGTCGATGCGCAGACGCTCTTCCTGACCACGTGCTACCGGGTTGAAGAAGCCCAGACGCTCGATGAAACGGCCATCACGGGCATTGCGGGAGTCGGTCACGGCGAGGTGGTAGAAGGGACGCTTCTTGGCGCCACCACGTGCCAGACGAATGGTAACCATACGTTGACTGTCCTTCGGTTGGGATTTTACGGATAACGGCGACGGACGGGTCTGCCACCGATGTTTTGCTCACGACGAGGGCCGCGCCAATGCACGGTCCTCGAACGAAGAGGCAGTATTCTACGGAAAACCGCCCCCCTTGGGAACCTTTTTTGCCTCACCGGCCTTGACGGCCGGCACCGGCAGGAGCAGGTATCAATGCGGTCTCAGCGCCAGGGCATGCCGCCGGGGCCGCCCATTCCGCCCATACCACCGGGACCGCCTGGGCCACCGCCACCCATCATTCCGGACATGCCTCTCATCATTTTCTGCATGCCGCCCTTCTTGCCTGCCTTCTTCATCATCTTCTGCATCTGTTTGTGCTGCTTCAGCAAGCGGTTGAGGTCGGGCACCTGCAA
The DNA here is from genome assembly GCF_017303055.1 of Halomonas litopenaei. GTDB lineage: Bacteria > Pseudomonadota > Gammaproteobacteria > Pseudomonadales > Halomonadaceae > Halomonas > Halomonas litopenaei_A. The sequence goes on from NZ_JAEKJT010000003.1 coordinate 603,155, forward strand.
GCCCGCACCGGCAGCGATACGGCGCTTGCGCGATCCGTTGATGATGTCAGGGTTACGGCGCTCCTTGGGAGTCATCGAGTTGATCAGGGCCTCGAGCTTGCCCAGCTCCTTCTCAGGTCCAGGGCCCTGAGCCATATCGGCCATCTGCCCCATGCCCGGCAACTTGCCCAGCAGTCCGCTCATGCCGCCCATCTTCTTGAGCTGCTGCAGCTGTTCACGAAAGTCCTCAAGATCGAAGCCCTGGCCTTTCTTGACCTTCTTGGCGAGCTGTTCGGCCTTGCCCTTGTCGACGGTACGCTCGGCTTCCTCGATCAGGGACAGCACATCCCCCATGCCGAGAATGCGCGAGGCCACCCGGTCCGGATGGAACGGCTCGAGGGCATCGACCTTTTCGCCCACCCCCATGAACTTGATCGGGCGCCCCGTCACGTGGCGCACCGACAGCGCCGCACCGCCACGGGCATCACCGTCGGCCTTGGTCAACACCACGCCGGTAAGCGGCAGGGCGTCGGCAAAGGCGCGGGCCGTATTGGCAGCATCCTGGCCGGTCATGGAGTCGACCACAAACAGCGTCTCTGACGGCTCGATGGCCTGATGGAGACCTTTGATCTCCTCCATCATGGCTTCGTCGATGGCCAGACGGCCGGCGGTATCGACCAGCACGACGTCGTGGAACTGGATCTTGGCGTGCTTCAGGGCGGCGTTGGCGATGTCCACCGGCGCCTGGTCCGAGCGAGACGGAAAGAAATCGACGTCGACTTCCTTGGCCAATGTCTCGAGCTGGTCGATGGCCGCCGGACGATAGACGTCGGTGGATACCACCAGCACCTTTTTCTTCTCACGCTCGCGCAGGTACTTGCCGAGCTTGGCCACGGAGGTGGTCTTACCCGCCCCCTGCAGACCCGCCATCAGCACGACCGCGGGCGTCCCCTTGAGAGAAAGCCCTTCATTGGCCTCCCCCATGGTGACTTCGAGCTCTTGCTGGACGATCTTGATGAATTGCTGGCCCGGCGACAGGCTGCGCGACACTTCCTGGCCGACAGCGCGCTCACGCACGCGTTCGATGAACGCCTTGACCACGGGCAGCGCGACATCGGCCTCGAGCAGCGCCTTGCGCACCTCGCGCAGGGTGTCCTTGATGTTATCGTCGGTCAGGCGGGCCTGGCCCTTGATCGACTTCAGCGTCTGGGAAAGACGCTCGCTCAAGTTCTGAAACATGGAACTCTCCAAAATACGCGGAATGCGTTGGCCTCGTGCGCTGCGCGATACGGCTGGTGCGATACGGCTGGTGCGACCGGCCTTACGCGCCTCGCAAACTCTCCTCCGAGGCGGCCGCATGCCTGCGCGGCCTTGACGTTGGGGCAAATTATACGCCTTGTGGCGCCGACTCTCCATGCACTGACTCGTGGCCGGTCTCGCATCTCCTCTGCTGACGGGGAGCCCCGCTGGTTGGCGTTGACGACCAGCGCCTGCCGCCCTGACTCTGTTGGCTGGCTCTATTGACTGGCTCTGCTGACTGGCTCTGTCGACTGACACTGGCAGCCCAGTCCAGGCCACCAGGTCGTGGCGCACGGCCCCTGGCTGTCAGAAGAGGTACGATCCGGTATAGTCATTGCCAGGGGACAGGGAGAGCGCCCTGCCCCGACGGTTCACTTCTTACCCATTGGCGCCAGCGTGGCGCACGGACAGCACAGCATGCAGGCGTTACCTCTGGCCCTACTGGCCTTTGTCTTTTATCTGGCAGCCGCTTCCTGGCAAGGCTTGACGCTGATTCGCCGAGTTCCCCCTCGCGATCTTCTGGTGCGCAGCTTTGGCACCCTGGCTGCCGCCTTGCACCTGGTCGTGGCGGGAGGCCTTATCGGGCTGGAAGGCTCGATGCTGCCTGGCCTGTCCACCAGCGCCGTGCTGGTGACAGCGCTGGCCGTCGTCGTCCTGCTCGGTGCCAGCCTGTTCAAGCCGGTGCTCAATATCGCCGCGGTGCTGTTCCCCTTTGCCGGCATCGTGTTGCTGCTGGGCATCGAGCTCCCGACACCCACCGGGCAGAACGGCATGACGCCGGGTATCGCCTTTCACGCCGTCAGCTCCGCCCTCGCCTTTGCCGTACTGGCCATCGCTGCCTTGCAGGCGATTTTGGTGGGCATTCAGAACAAGGCGCTGAAACACCACAAGATACGCGGAGTGGTGCAGGCGCTGCCGCCCCTCACCACCATGGAGCGGGTACTGTTCGAGATGATCTGGGTTGGCCAGGCCTTGCTGACCCTGGCCATCGCCAGCGGCTTCGTGTTCCTCGACAACATGTTTGCCCAACACCTGGTCCACAAGACGGTCCTGTCTCTGCTGGCGTGGCTGGTGTTTGCGGTCCTGCTGCTGTGCCACTATCGTCTGGGGTGGCGGGGCATGCGTGCGGTTCGCTGGACCCTAGGGGGCTACCTGGCCCTGTTGCTCGCCTATTTCGGAAGCAAGTTTGTGCTGGAAATCCTGCTCGCGCACAGTTGATGGCAGGACTGTCACCCCGACGCTGACCACCAAGAATAAAGAGTGCTACAAACATGGGGTTAGGCCTAAACATCCGGCATCCTGCCAGGGCCTTGGCACGGCCTGACAAGGCCTGCGAGGGCGACGCACCCGCCTTTGCCGTGACCGGGGCGACCTTGACACTCCCTGAGCGACCCCCTACAACTCGTCCCTTACCCGCGACCAAGGATCCAACGTCTTGAACGACGACTTTCCGGTAGGCCTGCTGTTCGGCCTGCTCTTTCTGCTGATCACCCTGTCGGGCTTCTTCTCCAGCTCCGAGACGGGAATGATGTCGATCAACCGCTACCGGCTAAGCCACCAGGCCAACAGCGGACAACGCAACGCCAAGCGCGTCCTGCGCCTGCTGGCACGGCCAGACAGGCTGATTGGCGTCATCCTGATCGGTAACAACTTCGTCAACAACCTGGCGGCGTCGATTGCCACCATCATCGCCATTCACTTCTTCGGCGATGTCAGCGGCCCGGCCATTTCAACGGCCATCCTCACCATCGTGGTGCTGATCTTCGCCGAGGTCACGCCCAAGACCTTTGCCGCCGTCAAACCCGAGCGCATTGCCTACCCGGCGTCGATGATCCTCGAGCCCCTGCTCAAGCTCCTGTACCCGCTGGTATGGGTGGTCAACGTGATCTCCAATGGACTGCTCAGGCTCCTTGGCGTCAAGAGCATTGACGGCAGCGGCGACCACTTGACCCGCGACGAGCTACGTACGGTCGTGCACGAAGCAGGCACCCTGATCCCCCACCGCCACCAGGCCATGCTGCTGTCCATTCTGGACCTGGAGAATGTCACGGTGAACGACATCATGGTCCCGCGTCATGAGGTGGTGGGCATCGATCTGGACGACAGTCTGGAAGATATCCTGACCCAGATCCGCACCAGCCAGCATACGCGACTGCCGGTATTCAAGGGCGACATCAACAACATCATCGGCATGCTGCACCTGCGCAATGCCGCACGTTTTCTGTCCCGGCCCGAAGTGACCAAGGCGGCCATCGTTCAGGAGGCGCGGGAGCCCTACTTCATCCCCGAATCAACGCCACTGCACACGCAGCTGCTGAACTTCCAGAAGCAGAAACGCCGCATCGGCATCGTCGTGGACGAGTACGGTGACGTGGAGGGGCTGGTAACGCTGGAAGATATCCTCGAGGAGATCGTCGGGGAGTTCACCACTGACGTGGCCGGCCAGGAGCAGGACATGCTGCCCCAGAGTGACGGCAGCCATGTGATCGACGGCACCGCCAACATTCGCGATATCAACAAGTCGCTGGGGTGGCATCTGCCCACGGATGGCCCGAAAACGCTCAACGGCGTCATCCTTGAGCACCTGGAATCCTTCCCCGACGGCCCCGCTTGTCTGCAGATCGGCAATATCCGCATGGAAATTCTCGAGATGCGCGACAACCTGATCACCTCGGTCTGCTGCTGGCCCAGCACCCGCCGCGTGCTTAGCGATACCGACGCCTGAGACAGGCCCGCGACAACAACGCAGCCAGAAAGGGACGGCCATGGCCGTCCCTTTGCGTTTCTACCAGCGCCTTTGCCAGAGGACCCGCAACAGCGAGCCCCGATGGAGGGCGACCGCTCAGCCCCGATGGAGGGCGGCCGCTCAGCCTCAATGGAGGGCGGCCGCCCTACGGCTTGCCTGTCTCGACCCAACGATCAGCCTCGGCCTTCAACTCACGCACCTGGGCTTCCAGCAGCTGGCGACTGGCCTGCCCCGGAGGCACAGGCTCTCCGAAGTACAGCGCGACGCGGGCGCGGCAGCGCCTGGGCAGATGGGCCAGCGCCTTGCCGTGCCGATTGGAGGTCCATGACCCCCACAGGCCGGACAGGGCCGCCGGGATCACCGGCACCGGATCCTTGGCCAGAATGAGATCCAAACCTCGACGAAAGGTCCGAATCTCGCCGTCCGAGGTAAGCCGCCCCTCCGGAAACAGCATCACCACATCGCCATTGCGCAGCGCGCGACTGACTTCATCAAGCGCGCGCCGCACGTTGCCGGGGTCGCGACGATCCGACTCCACCGGAATGGCACCCACCATGCGGAACAGCCAGTTGAGCCAGATCGACTCGTAGATCGGCCGGTCCATCAAGAAGCGCAGGGGCCTAGGGCTCCCGCCTCCCATCACCAGGGCATCCATGAAACTGACGTGATTGCACACTACCAAGGCGGGTCCACGGGGAGGAACGAAGCGTCGCCCCTGGAAGCGAAGCCGATACAGCAGGTGGATGAGAGCAAAGACCAGGCGTCGGATGTAGACGGCGGGGGTCCGAGAGAAGCGCCAGACGGCGAGACAGGCAATAAGGCCAACCAGGCCCCAAAGGAAGATTTCGATCACGACACCCTGTTCGTCTGCGTAAGGCCCGCCAGGGTGGTGGATAGCAGCTGATCCAGCAGCTCCTCGACTTCAAAGGCGCCGCCCTGGGAATAGCCGAGTCGATCATTCAATCCCAGCTGAACCAAGCCATGCACGCTGCCCCACAGGGTACGGGCCAGGCGCTGGGCCTCGATGGTCTGAAGACCCGGCTGATACTCGGTCAAGGTGTCCTCGACCCGCGCAAAGAGCGCGCCGATCATGTCCGTCTGACGCTGATCCAGCTCACCTTCCTGGGCCAGGGGATAGTCGAACATCAGCTGCCAGCGATGCGCATCCTCCCGCGCGAAGGTCCAGTACCCCTGGGCGAGGGCGCGCAGGCGCGCCTCTGGCTCGGTGGTATCGACCAGCAGCGGCTCCATCACCGTGCGCAGTCGAGCAAGACTCTCGACATTGACGTGTTGCAACAGGTTGTTGAAGCTGCCGTAAAGCTTGAGCAAGGTGCTGGGGGCACAGCCTACCTCGCGTGCCAGCGAGCGCAGCGACAGCGCATGCACGGGCTGATCTGCCAGCCAGGCATCACAGGCGGCCATCACCTGGGCATGGAGCTCCTCGGGGGCGTGCTGTCTGGGACGAGCCATTGCTCTTCCTCGCTGTATCACTCGCGCCGAGCATCGGCGACCTTGGGTAAGCGGCGTTTTCCTGAGCATACATTAATCGAACACTGTTTTCGACAGAACGTTGAGGTATGCACGGCTCACCACAGTCAACGAGACTTTCGCGGCGTCTAGCTCTTGGGTAGGCTGACCGTCCAGATCGCAGGAGTCCTCATGACCGGCCGCCTCTATATCCCCGCTCGCGCCATCGAACATGCGCTCGATGACCTCGATGCACCGGTGCAGGCCATCAGCGGCGTCAACATGGCACCAAGGCGCCCCTTGTCGATCATCCGCCTGGAGGCAGGGCGCTTTACCTTGGGCACCGGCTTCTGGGGCCTGACACCACCATGGCTCAAGGTCCTCGACCACGCGCCGCACTGCGCCCGCGCCGAAAGCCTCGAGTCCCGGCCGATGTTTCGCGACGCCTTCCGGGCACGACGCTGTCTGGTGCCCGCGTCCGGCGCCTATGCCTGGCAACCCCGCCCCCACTACAAGCAGCCTTTTCTGATCACCCGGGCGGACCGGGGACCACTGCTGTTGGCGGGGCTTTGGTGTAGGTTTCACACTACCTTGACCGACTATACAGATTCGTTCGCCTTGATCACCGTTCCCAGCCCCGAGCTGCTGACCCCGCTCACCGACCGTGTGCCGGCCATCATCGAACGGCACCAGGCGCGGGCCTGGCTCGACCCGGCCAGCGACAGCGAGCCGCTGGAACAGATGCTGCGCACGCCTCCCGGGGAACTGTTGGGCGCTTTTCCGGTATCAAGACGAGTGAACAATCCATTGGAACAGGATCCGTCCTGCGCCCACCCCATCGGGCAGATGTGGCGACAGACACTTTAGGAGACGTGATGGCTTCGATCCGTATCAGGCGAGGCGCCCCCTGCCTCGCCACCGCCCTGGCGTGCATTTGGCTACCCATGGCACAGGCTGCTCCGGGGGATCAGGCTCCCCCGTCCAGCAGCGCCGAGACAGCTACCGCCACCACGTCCATTGCGGCGGCCACCTCGCCCATCGTCAGCCCTCACGACGACCGGGACTATCGCGTCCTGACCCTCGACAACGGACTCGAAGTGCTGCTGGTCAGTGACCCGGAGGCCGACAAGGCAGCCGCGTCGCTGAACGTCTCCGTCGGCAGTGCCCAGGATCCAGACGACCTGCAGGGACTGGCTCACCTGCTGGAGCACATGTTGTTTCTCGGCACCGAGGCCTATCCTGAAGCAGACGCCTACCAGGGCTACATCAGTCGCCACGGTGGCCGTCATAACGCCTTCACTGCGTCGCTCAACACCAACTACTTCTTTGATGTGGAAGCGGACGCCTTTGAGGGCGCCCTGGACCGCTTCAGCCGATTCTTCGTCGACCCGCTGTTCAATGCAGACCAGCTAGGCAGTGAGCGCAATGTCGTCCACTCCGAGTACCAGGCACGGCTGCGCGACGATGCCCGTCGTGAGAACGAGGTACTCGACGGCTTGCTTAACCCGGCAAACCCGACCGTTGGCTTCTCCGTCGGCAGCAAGGACACCTTGGCAGAGCGCCCCGAGGGCGAGCCAAGCCTGCGAGAGCGGGTCATGAGCTTCTACCAGAACCACTACGGCGCCAACGTCATGCATTTGGCGGTGGTCGCGCCGATGCCCCTCGATCAATTGCAGGGGATGGTGGCAGAGCGCTTCGCTGAGGTGCCAAATCGCGGCCTGACGGCGCCCGAGATCACCACACCGCTGGTGGATACGGCCAAACTGCCGCTGGCGGCGGAGGCCCACTCGTTGCGTGACGCCCGTCGCGTCAGCTTCTTGTTTCCGGTACCCGACCCGGTCCTCAGCTATCAGCGCAAGCCCGCCAGCTATATTGCCAACCTGATCGGCCACGAGGGGCCCGGCAGCCTGCTGAGTCGACTGCGTGATGCTGGCTGGGCCGATGGCCTGTCAGCGGGAGTGACCCGCGGTGATGGCCAGCATGCATTGCTGGCGGTGGATATCAGCCTGACACCGGAAGGCCGCCAGCAGCTCGAGCGCATTCAGGCCAGCCTGTTTGCCGCCATCGAGCGCATTCGCGAAGAGGGCGTCAGCGATGATCGCTATGACGAACAGGCCAGTCTTTCGGAACAAGCGTTCCAGTTCCAGCAGCACGGCGATGCGCTGGATGAGGCCATGCGCCTGTCCATCAGCTTGACGCACTACCCGCTGGAAGACGTCAATCGCGCCGGCTACCGCATGGATGGGCTGGACGTCGAAGAGGTTCGACAATGGCTCGGCGCCCTGCGTCCTGACAACATGATTCGGCTGTACAGCGGCCCAGAGGTGGAGGGCGACCAGCGCACCACCTACTACAACACCCGCTGGCAACAGGTAGCGCTGCCGACGTCGACGGCGGAGCCGCTGGACGGCCTGGCGCTGCCCGCTCCTAACCCGTTCATCGCCGAAGATCTTGCTCTGTTGGAAGATCACGCCGAACGACCCACTCTTATCACCGACACCGATCAGGCGGATGCGTGGTACAAGGCGGACGCCGAGTTCGACACGCCAAAGGCGTCCTGGCGCTTTAGCCTTCAGCATCCCGGCGCCAGCCAGACGCCACGCCAGGCGGTGCTGACGCAACTGCTGGCGGGCTGGCTGAATGACAGCCTCAATGAACGCCTCTACGCGGCGCGGCTGGCCGGGCAGAAGTATGAAGCCTACGCCCACTCTCGCGGCATGACCCTGTCCTTTACCGGCTGGCGCGACCGGCAGGATCGCGTCATGGCAGAGGTCATCGACCAGCTCAAGCAAGGCAGCATCGAAGATGACAGCGTCGCGCGGGTCCGCTTCGGGCTGGAGCGTGAATGGCGCAACGCCCCTCGCGATCCCCTCTACCACCAGGGCCAACGCACCCTGTCCGAGGCGCTGATCCGCCCCCAGTGGTCGCCCCAGGTGTTACTCGAGTCGCTGGCCGAGGTCACACCACAAGACCTGCGCGACTATCGCGATCTCTTCTTGAGCGAGCTCCACCTGCAGCTTCTCGCTGTCGGCAACCTCTCTCGCAGCCTCGCAGAAGAAGAAGCCTCGCTTGCCATCGAAGCCCTCGAACCCGGCCTTGATGCTGACGCCATCGCCGATCTAGAAGTGCTCAAGGCCACCGACCTGCCTAGCCTGACGCCCGACTCGGAGCGCGAGGAGTCATTGCTGCTGCGCTACCTGCAAGGACCCGATCAAAGCCTGCCTACCCAGGCTCGCATTGCGGTGCTCGGCAAGCTCTTGGAAACCCCGTTCTACCAGCGACTGCGCACCGAGCAGCAGCTCGGCTATATCGTCAATGCGGGCTATTCCCCGCTTCTGCATGCACCCGGCATCAGCTTGCTGGTGCAGTCACCCTCGACCCCCAGCGAAGAGCTGAAAACCCACGTCGATGACTTTCTTGACCAGGTTCCCGCCCAGCTTGAGGGACTCGACGAAGCGACCCTGGCCACCTACCGTCAAGCGGTCCATGACGAAATTACCCAGCGCGATGCCGGGCTGGAAGAGCGCACCAATCGGCTGTGGCGTGCACTATCCTTCGGCGATACCCACTTCGACCGCCGTGAGCGCCTGGCAGCAGCGGTGCTGGACGTGACGCTTGCCGACCTGCTGCCTAGCTGGCAGGCACTGCGCGACAACGCGGTGGTGGACGTCGCCTTCGATCCGGGCGCCACTCCCAGCGATATCATGGCGCTCAAGGGCGAGCTGGAAGTGCTGCCGGGGAACGAAGAGGCACCGCTATCGCCGCGCGGCGAAGAGGAGTCCGCCCAGGCGGTCAAGGTCGACACCCCCTGATCTGACAGGCCGCTGACATGGCGGTGGCGCGCCCAGCGTCACCGTCAGACACGACAACGCCCGGCTCGGACGATGACGTCCAGGCCGGGCGTTTTGATGGCACAGATAGCTCCACCGGTCGCGTGATGTCGCCGGTTGCGACGTCGCCGTTATCCGAACGCCTGTGCCGGCATAATGGACTCCACAAACATCACCATTTCCTCCAGGACCTGACGCTCACGACCACTCAGCGAGGTCTGATTGAGACGCTCGATCTCCCGCGCAAAGTCCTTCAGGGTCAGGCTCGACAGCGCGGCATCGTTCATGCGCTCCCAGCGGAAACTCTCCCAGCGCGCCTGCTCCTCCCCCGTCAGGGTGTCGGGGTAGCTGCGCGCACGGTAGCGAAACAGCATTTCCTCCAGACGTGGATCCTGGAAGGCAAAATGGGCATCGACCAGATCCCAAGGATCAGCTGCCCTCACCCGCTCCATCTGCTGTCGATCTGCCGGTGAGAAAAACCCACCGGAATACAACATTAGATCAGGATCGCGCGGCGGCTCCGGCGGCCCTTCGGCAAACACCTCCTGGACCTTGGCGGCGATATCCGGATCGCGGGAAAGACGTTGATAGTGACCACGACAGGCCTCCATGTCCAAGCCCATACGTGCCACGATATCGCCGTATTCTCCCTGCTGAGGACCCGACACGTCCTTGAGCGCGCTGGGAGGGAAGATCACCGGACACTTGTTGATGTGCACCACCTTCAGCGGGATACGGCTTTCTCCTTCCGCCAGGTCGTCGTTGCTGACAAACACTCTGGCACGAATCTCCTGGGGTGATAGCCGCAGAAGATCCTCTGGATCCAACGACAGATCGTAGACGATGATCCCGTTGGGGTTGGTCGGATGTTCAGCCAGAGGCAGCACCAGAGCCCCGCAGGCGCGGCTGGCCGGGTAGCGACGTGAAATGTGCACGATCGGCTTGCGCTGGGTCGCATCCAGGCGCTTACGCACTTCGCGCTTGGCCCGCAATGACAGCAGGTAGTCGAACAGGTTGGCATTGGCGTTGCGCAGCAGTCTCGCCAGGGCAATGGTGGCGCGCACATCGGCCAGGGCATCATGGGCGCCCACATGCTCGATACCATTGGCGGCGGTCAAGTCTTCGAGGCGAAAGCTGGGGCTGCCATCTTCCCGGGTCGGCCATTCGATACCTTCAGGTCTCAACGCATGAAACGCCCTTACGACATCGATCAGATCCCAGCGTGAGTTACCGTTCTGCCACTCTCGGGCATAGGGGTCCAGCAGGTTGCGATAGAACAGATGCCGACTGACTTCATCATCGAAGCGCAGGCTGTTGTAACCCACCGCGCAGGTGCCAGCCACGCTCATCTCATCTTGAATGGCACCCGCGAACTCGGCCTCCGGCAGGCCCTGGCGCCGGGCCTGCTGAGGCGTGATTCCGGTAATCAGGCACGCCATCGGATGGGGAAGAGCGTCATCGGCAGGCTTGCAGAACAGCTCCACCGGTTCACCTATTTCATTGAACTCGGCATCGGTACGGATAGCAGCGAACTGCGAGGGGCGATCACGCCGAGGATCGGCACCAAAGGTCTCGTAGTCGTGCCACAGGAAAGTGAGCGGAGCGGCTTTCGGCTGCGCCATGGCGATAGTGTCTCCACGCGGGCTGCTTGAGCCCGCCAGCCTAGCACAGGCAGGAGCCTGACTCAGCCAGATAACCACCCATCACCACGCGTCGCACTGGATCGGGGCAGTTGTCGGCGCCATCAAACGCAAACGGCGAGCCGCTCGCCAGAGCGACTCGCCGCAACCGCTTGCCCGCCGATGGCGGGCTCCGCAGGCTCAGCTGCGGGGCAGCGTCACGTTAAGCTCAAGCACAGAGCAGTTGTCTTCGCTGTCCAGCGACATATTGATCGCATCGTCATCCACTTCAACGTAGCGCCGGATGACTTCCAGCAGCTCTTTTTCCAGCATCGGCAGGAAATCGGGCTGGCCCCGTTGGCTACGCTGGTGGGCGACGATGATTTGCAGCCGCTCCTTGGCGACAGACGCGGACTTCTTGCGTTCTCGCTTCAGGAAATCGAGTAGTTTCACCGGCGACCTCCCCCTCCGAACATACGGCTCAGCAGCCCCTTCTTCTGGTATTCGTGGAAGCGCAGCGGCACGTCTTCGCCAATCAAGCGGCTGACCGTGTCCATGTAGGCCTGGCCAGCATCGCTGCTATCGTCATGGGTCACAGGAACGCCCTGGTTAGACGCCCGCAGCACGGCCTCGGACTCGGGAATCAGCCCGACCAGATCGATGGCAAGGATCTCGCGAATATCATCAAGATTGAGCATGTCCCCCTGATCGACACGACCCGGGTTGTAGCGGGTGATCAGCAGGTGTTCCTTGATCGGGTCCTTGCCCTGCTCCGCGCGCCGCGTCTTCGACGACAGCAGGCCGAGAATACGATCGGAGTCCCGTACCGACGAGACTTCAGGGTTGGTGACTACGATCGCCTCATCGGCGAAGTACATGGCCAGCTGAGCACCGCGCTCGATCCCGGCAGGCGAATCGCACAGGATGTAATCGAAATCCTTGGTCAGGGTCTCGAGCACCTTCTCGACCCCTTCCTGGGTCAGAGCGTCCTTGTCCCGGGTCTGTGAGGCCGGCAGGATATGCAGGTTGTCGACCCGCTTGTCGCGGATCAGCGCCTGATTGAGACCTGCCTCGCCCTGAATGACGTTGACCAGGTCATAGACCACACGGCGCTCGCAGCCCATGATCAGGTCCAGATTTCGGAGACCGACATCGAAGTCGATCACCACGGTCTTGTTGCCTCGCAGCGCCAAGCCAGTCGCTATGGCTGCCGCACTGGTTGTCTTGCCGACCCCACCTTTTCCGGAGGTCACAACGATGATCTTGGCCAAGTGTCGCATCCTGTCGTCGTAATGTTGTTGGTCCTGTGTGGCCACTCGGGTGGCCAGGCCATTAACGGTTCATGCCATCGTGGGCCTACTTGAGCGCGGTAATCCCTAGCTGGTCGTCACTCAGCACTACCTGCACCGATGACCCCAGCAGCTGAGGATCAATGTCCTCAAGACGCTTGTAGTTGCCCGCGACGGACAATAATTCAGCGTGCAGTTCACGGCAGAAGATGCCTGCCTGATGATCCCCATGGATGCCCGCCAGCGCCCGTCCTCGCAGCGCGCCATAAACGTGAACATTGCCCGCCGCCAGTACTTCGGCACCGGCGTTGACGGCGCCAATCACGGTCAGGTCGCCATCGGGAGCAGTGATCTGCTGGCCGGAACGCACGGTGCCACGAAACACGCGTCCGCCACGGGGCAACGCCGTCGTGACGTCCTCGGCCGCGATGTCAGCGACCTCGGGCTCGTCATCCTGGGTGGGCACGCTTTCCAGCGTGCGTGCCCGCGCCGCGTCCTGGGGAGGAAACCAGCCAAGGCCCAGTGCCCATGCCGACTGCTTGACCGGGTCAGTGCCCCCGCGTACCGCCACCGGCAGCAGCTTGTGCGCGCGACACACGGCGCAGATGCGCTCCAGTGCCAGGTGCGGCTCGTCGAGCTTCTCGACACTGAGCACTACCGGCGTATGCTGAAAGAAAGCAGGCGACTGCGATAACTTGCCCGCCAGCTGATCACGAATTTCCTCGGGATCGGCGCTGGAAAGCTCCATCACCGTCATGGGCAGCATCCCGCCCTTGAACGTAAACGCCATGCTGTCCCTGTCCACTTTGAGGCTCATTGCCGAACTCCACGTCGGGTGTTGGTCGGGGATTGCTCTCAAGCTATGCCAGAGCACCCGGTCCTGCAACCGATCATAAGCCTCTAACGGGTCCTTGTCAGTGTCTCCAATCAGCCACACGCCTCGGCAGAGACCTTTTCTGATGCTGGCGCGCATGCTTAGATTGATCTCTACCGTCTTCCACGCCTGGCACCCAGGGCTGCCATGACAAGCCGGTCGCTACAACAAGATGATGAGGCAGTCTCGTCACCGTCTATTTTTCTTCAGGAAGCCCCATGTCTGGACTCCTCCGCCGACTCTTTTCGCCTCGCTGGCGACACCCCGATCCCAAGGTAAGACGCGATGCTGCCGAGCGGCTCGACCCCCATGGCCAGCGCGATGCGCTCGAAACCCTTGTGCAGGACCCGGAACCCGAGGTTCGGCAGGCAGCCGTGGCACGCCTGGAAGACCCGCAGCAGTTGCTGGCACTGAGAGCGCGTCATGGCTCCCGCGAACTCGACCGCCAGCTGATCAGCCTGCTGATCGGCCGCCAGGGCGGTATCGAGCTCAGCCAGCGCCAGCGCGTGGTAGACGGCCTGGACGATCCCCAGCTGCTTGAGCAAATTGCCCTCCAGGGTGATAACCAACAGCTTCGGCTCAGTGCCCTGGCTCGACTCGATGACGAACAGGCCTTGATCCGCCAGGCCTGCGACAACGGCATCGCCGCTGTGCGCCACGCTGCCGCCGAGCGAGTGACGTCCGAAGAGGGGCTCAAGCAGCTGGTGCAGGCAGCTCGCCGTGATCGCCATGTCGCCCGCAATGCCAAGGAACGGCTAGGACGCCTGCGCGCCGACGCTGACGCCGTGGCCGAGGCGAAGGAGCGACGCGAGCAGCTATTGCAGAGTCTGGAGCAGCATGCTCGGGCCGCCTGGGAGCCGCTATATGCCGGTCGCTTCCGCCATCTGGAGCGCGAGTGGCTCAAATTGCCCGATCTGCCCGAGGACCAGCAGGAAAGGCGCTATCAGGAAGCCTGTCTACGCTGTCGCAAGGTCATCCACGATCACGAAGCCCAGGAGCATGCGCTGCGTGCCGATCGACAGCGCCGCGAGCAGGCCGACCACGATCGCGAAGCGCTGGTCATGGCGCTGGAAGAGAGTTTGTCCGCGCTGTATCAGGGCGACCATGTGGGCGAGCAGGATCTGGCCAGCCTGCGAGCACAGAAGCAGCTGCTGGCCAGCCGCTGGCAGGCGCTATCGGAGATTCACCTGGCCGACGACGCGCTGCGCCAGCGCTACGACGCCGCCCTGAAGACCTTTGACAACATCAACCAGGCGTATCAGCGCCTGGTGGAGCGCTCTCCGGCAATGGAAGAGGCCATCAAGAGCGGCGACGAAGCCACCCTCAGACAGCTCGTGGAGGCCTGCCGCTGGCCTGATAACCTGCCGCCAGAGCCGCGGCTCGCACGGGCTCGTCACTACCTGCGGCTGGAGCGCGACCTGGCCGCCCCGGCGCCGTCGGCAGAGCAGCTGGCACGTTTCGCTGAAGAACTCGACCGCCTTGACGCGCTGCTGGATGAGGGCTCCTTCAAGGGGGCCAGCCGACTGCATCAACGCCTGCGTCACCTGGCCGAGGCCCTGCCCGCCTCAGCCGAGTCGGAACGAAGCCGGCTCAAGCGCCTGGGTGCCAGGCTGGCAGAACTACGCGACTGGCGCGGTTTCGTCGCAGGCCCCAAACGTGAGCAACTGTGCCAGGCCATCGAGGCTCTGGAGCAGGACAGCACCCTGAGCGATCGGGATCGGGACCGCCGACACCGCCAGCTGGTCAAGGAATGGAAAGCCCTGGCCGATGCCGCAGCCAACAAGGAGCAGTCAGAGCGCTTTCGTGCCGCCTCTGACCGCATTCGCGAGTCCCTGGCTGGCTGGCGCCAACAGCAGCAGCAGTTGAGGGAGGCCAACCTGGCTGAGCGCGTCGCCCTGTGCGAACAGCTCGAAGCATTGCTGGCGCAGCCCTCTCACCACGCCGACCCAGATGCCCTCCGGGACATTCGCGAACACGCCCGCGATCAATGGCGACGCACTGCCCCGGTGCCCCGGGATCAAGCCGAGGCTATCGGCCGGCGGTTTGGCCGCATCCGTCATCAGCTGCAGGCGCTGATCGATCGTCGTGCCAACGAGATTGCCGAATCCAAGCGCGCGCTTATCGACCAGGCCAGGTCGCTGCTGGAGACGTCACTGGCCGCCCGCCAACGGGGCGAACAGGCCAAGGCATTGCAACAGCGCTGGCGCGAACTCGGGCGCGCACCCAAGGGTGAAGAGCAGACCCTGTGGCGCGAATTCCGCCAGCTGTGTGATCAGATCTTTGCCCAGCGCGATGCGGAACGAGACGACCGGGCTCAGCGAGCAAAGGACCGACTGGATCGCATGCAGGCGCTGATCGATCGCATCGACGCCTGGCAACCGACCACCAGTGAGGAGGCGGACTGGCTCGACAAGGCCGTCGACGAAGCCAACGCTCTGGAACCGCTGCCCTCGGGACGACGCAGCGAGGGGATGCGTAAACGTTGGACGGGCATCGTCCGCGCTCGCCGCGAGCGGCTTGAACGCATCGCGGTAGCAGAAACGGTCAGCCGCTGGCACCAGCTCAAGCCGCTTATCCTGGAGCACCTGAAAGCCGACGATGCCTGTCTCGCCGGACAGCAGTGCGGGGATGTGTTGATTCCCGACACGCTGACGCTCCCCAATGAACTGGCCACCGCACACGCCGAACGCAATGCCGCACGCCGCTCCCCGGACTCTCTGGACAGCGTCGCCGAGCGGCTGGCGCGGTTGCGCGTGCACCTGGCGCTGTTGGCGGGCCAACCTATAGGCCAGCATGACGAACCCCTGCGCCTGGCCATCCAGGTAGACCGTCTCAACGACAGTCTTGGCCAGATGCCCACACGGGAGGAAGAACTGTTGTCGGTACTGTGTGGGTTGCTGGCCACCGGGCCGGTATCCCGCCAGCTGTGGGACAAGGAGGTTCAGGAGTTGGACGCGCTGCTTGATGGGCTGCGCCAGCTGCCGCCGCCGTGATAGCGCTGCGGTAAGTTCGGGGAGACAAGGCGACGTCGCAGCCCCCCTCCAGCGCCCAACAACAGGAAAGCGAGGCTTGCGCCTCGCTTTTCTCTTGTTGCCGCTCTGTCATTGGCGTTCGCGGGTTGTCGTCGACGACATGGCCGACCGCCCAAATGACGTCGGAGCCTGCCAGGCTCCGACACGAGAGGGTTCAGCCCATGAACTGGCCACCATTGATGTCGATGTTGGCACCCGTGATAAAGCCGTTGTCCTTGCTGGCGAGGAAGCTGACCAGGCGCCCGATCTCTTCCGGCGTGCCGTAGCGCTTCATCGGGATCGTCTCGCGAATCGCCTCACGCACCTTCTCCGGAATCTTCATGATCATGTCGGTGGCGATATAGCCAGGAGAGACGGTGTTGACGGTAATCCCCTTGGTGGCGGTTTCCTGGGCCAGCGCCATGGTCAGACCGTGCATACCCGCCTTGGCGGCGGAGTAGTTGACCTGTCCAAACTGCCCCTTGCGCCCATTGATGGACGAAATATTGATGATGCGGCCGTAATTCTGCTCGAGCATGCTCTCGATGACGCTACGGCAGGTGTTGAAGACGCTATTCAGATTGGTGTCGATGACCAGGTTCCACTGATCGGGCGACATCTTCTTCATGGTGCCGTCCTTGGTGATGCCAGCGCAGTTCACCAGCACCGCGATCGGACCATACTGCTCCTCGATCTTCTTTACACCGTTCTGGCACGCCTCGAAATCGGTCAGATCAATACCGGCAACGTCGATATTGTCGTAACCATCAGACTTCTGAGCCTCCAACCAGGACTTGGCCTTCTCGGGGTTGTTGTAACCGGCCAGCACCTGATAACCGGCATCCGCCAGTTCGCGACAGATGGCACTTCCAATACCACCTGTGCCACCGGTGACCCATGCGACGGGCTTTTGCTGAGTCATTGACGACCTCCCTGATTGTCTATGCTTCCGCCGTTTGCCGACGGACCTTGTTGTAGCAAGCACGTTGTAGCAAGCACGTTGGGACGGATCGGCGGGAGACGATCCTCATCACAGTGTGTCGAGGCATCGCGCGTGGCCTCCTGCCACGTTGCGCCCGCCTGCCACCAACCTGACACCTGACGACAGCCCTGTCACGAATGACGCGCAACACGTCGTGGACGTCACACGCTTCGGAGCAAGCCGACGGTCATCTTCAGGCTAGCGTCCGCCACTGACATTTCCATGACAGCCCCTCCAGTATGGACCACTGCGCTCAACCGGTACGAGCCATCTCACGCGAATTCGCACAGGGTTGACGTGGGCCAAAAAATCCGTATACTTCGTCCTCGTTGATGCGGGGTGGAGCAGTCTGGTAGCTCGTCGGGCTCATAACCCGAAGGTCATCGGTTCAAATCCGGTCCCCGCTACCAAACATCATGAAACGGGGCAATCTCTTGAGATTGCCCCGTTTTCTTGTGCGCCACTGCTATCTCGACGCCTTGCTGATCGGACACCGGGTCGGCGCAGCCCCATCCTTCGACACGCACGTTCACTCGGCTGCGAGTGTTATGCCGCCCCACGCGAAACATGGGTCTATTTAGCAGAAGACTAAGTCCCATTTAACCTCCATCTTTAGTCGCATAGCGCTCATCAACGACCTTGCGACAGGCCTTGAAGTCGGCGACCAGCGACCGCATCTCTTAGCTCTATCCACTTATCAGACAAGGTTGCGTCCCCATGCCAATCGTCGACCCGCGCACCGGCGAGCCGTTGAGCACCGAACCCGCCCAGCACAGCGCTGGCCAAGCAGAGGCCGCTACCCAGGGGCCGGCCGACAGCGATCTGATCTTCGACGTTGATCGCAGCAATATTCAGCAGGTGCTGGAACTGTCCATGCGCGTGCCGATCCTCCTCGACTGCTGGGCCCCCTGGTGCGAACCCTGCAAGAACCTGATGCCGGTGCTGGAAAAGCTGACGCGCGAGTATCGCGGCACCTTTCTGTTGGCCAAGCTCAACATCGACGACAACCAGGACATCGCAGGCCAGCTGGGCGTGCGCTCGGTGCCCGACGTCAAGTTGATCAGCCAGGGCGGCCTGGTCGACCACTTCCAGGGTGCGCTGCCTGAAAAGGACATCCGTGAGTGGCTCGCACGCTACTTTCCGGCACCCGAAGATGCCCCCGCAAGTCCCGAGGAACAGGCAGAGCAGGCCCTGGCGTCCGGCGATACCGCGACGGCGCGCGGCATCTACCAGGAGCTGAGCGAGCAATATCCTGACCACGTGGCCTATCGTATCCAGCTGGCCAAGGTTCTGGTCGCTGAGGGCAGCAACGACGAGGCACGCCAGCTGCTCGACGCCCTAGCGCCAGAGGATCGCGACGGCCCCGAGGCCCGAGGCGTTCGTGCCAGCATCGAGTTCAGCGAGGAAGCCCCCGATGCGGCCACACTCGCGTCTCTGGAAGGGCGCGATGACAGTGAAGCCCACTACCAGAGGGCCCTGCGCCAGGTCGCCGACGGTGACTATGAGAACGGCCTGGAAGGACTGCTCACGGTAATGAAGCGTGATCGTGGTTACGGCGATGACCTGGCTCGCAAGACCCTGCTACGGGTGTTCGACGCCCTGGGGGCAGACCATCCGCTGACCGTCAGCTACCGGCGCAAGCTGTTCGCCCTGCTGTACTGAAGGCTGAATACCGCCCCCCCTCACCCGGCAGCGTCTGCCAACCACCACCAGCAGGGCCCTTGATGGGCCCTGCTGGCATTTAGCGAGTGCGCGCTACCGACATGGTCAGCCAGCGAGCACACGATCCATCCGTGCCAAGGCCTCACCCAGCTGGGCGGCGGTGGTACCAAAGTTGAGCCTGACAAAGCCCGGCCAGCCAAAGTCAGCCCCGTCTGACAACGCCACGCCAGCACGTTCGAGCAGCACCTTGGCGGGTGACTCCTGGCCCGACAGCGCCGACTGCCGCAGGTCCAGCCACGCCAGATAGGTAGATTCCGGAGCCGCACAGACCACACCCGGCCAGCCGGCCACATGCTCGGCCAATCGCTGGCGATTTTCTCGAAGCACTTCCAGCAGCGCCTGGCGCCAGGGCTCGCCGTGACGATAGGCGGCCTCTGCCGCCACCAGTCCCAACACATTGGCGTCCGGCATCAGCCCTTTTGCCCGGTCACGAAAACGCTGCCTCAATCGCCCATCCGGTATCACCGCGCAGGCAGCGGTTAGTCCCGCCAGATTGAAGGTCTTGGACGGTGCCCACAGCGTCACGGTGCGCTCGGCAAGCTGCGGCAGTGCGGCCGCCAGTGGCTCGTGTCGCGCCCCGTCTTCAAGCAGCAGATCGCAATGCAGCTCGTCGGACACCACGATCAGTTGATGGCGCTCGACCAGCGCCGCCAGGCCTTCGAGCTCGTCCCGTCGCCACTGGCGCCCGGTGGGGTTATGGGGATGGCACCATAACAGCAGTCGTGTGCGCTCGGTGATGGCCTCCTCGATGGCATCCAGGTCCAGCGCCCAGGACTCTCCTGGTGACGCCGGCGGCGTCATCTCGGCCTGCTGCGCCAGGCGACCGGTTCGTTCGGCCACCTGCAGGAAAGGAGGATAGATCGGGGTAATCGTCAGCACCCCATCGCCTGGCTTGGTAAATGCCAAGCTCGCCAGATGAAGGGCAGGCACCACCCCCGGCAACCAGTGCTGCCAGCGGGGGGAGATTTCCCAGCCGTAGTGCTCGCGACTCCAGTCGACCAGCGCCTGCTCGAGGCTTTCTGGCACCTTGCCGTAGCCGTAGACCCCGTGACCGACGCGCTCTGACAGGGCATCAATCACCGCAGGGGGTGAACGAAAGTCCATATCGGCCACCCACAGCGGCAGCACGTCATCGGCGTAGCGATGCCACTTCTGTGACGGCCACGGCGGGCACTGATCGGCATCCCGGGGCTGCCGTCGATCAATCGGCGTGGCAAAATCGAAGTTCATGGTCATCTCCCTGACGATGGCTGTTCGATTACCAGGTTACCCTGGCCAAGTATTTGAAGGACGCATTTTCCATGACAAGCACCATGCCGCATCACGGATTCTTCGCCAAGGTGTGTCGCGGAATGCCGGCGCTGATTGGCCAATGGCTGGCCTTGGGTCGCGGTGATCCCGATCGACTGGCATTGATCCTGGCCGAAACGGCCAGGGTGGCGGGACTCGGCGAGCCGGGCGAGACTCCCGACGGCGCGACGCTTGCTCTGTGGGCAGACCGCCAGGACGAGGACCTTCCGCCTCACTGGGCGGTGCGCACCGCGCTGTTCCTGCTGGTCCAGATGCCCGCTCGCCCGACGCCAGGAGATGAAGACGAGGCCTGCGCATGGGCTTACTGCTGGCTGCGCAATCGTGAATTCACCAGCCGCGACCAGGCCCTGGATGCGTTGCCGGAGCACCTCCGGGAATCCCTGGCACCAGCCCTGACAGCAGCCTGGACGGACCGTCAGGGATTGCGCCTGGTATAACCCCGCCGCGTCGCCGTGGCGACCAGATCATTGCCGCCGCCGGGTCGGTCGCTTCGGCCGAAATCCAGCGGGCTTGGTCGCCAGCCATTCAACGAAGGAACGAATATCAGGGTGTGCCAGCAGCGCGTCTCGACTGCGATAATGGTCCGCCAGTTCCCTCTCGCTGAGCACCGCATGCAAGTGGCGATGGCAACCATGACATACCCACAGGATGGCCGTCAGTCGCTCGACGCGGTCGTGCCGCCGTCGATAGCGCGCCTTGCCGTGTAGTGACCTCGGGATCAAATGGTGCTTGGTCAAGGGCGCGGCTCGCTCACACAGCTCGCAACATTCGGGGCGCGGCGGCGGCGACAGCTCTGTCATGTCGACCTCCCGGATCGGCATCATGCTTTAACGATAGCTTAAGGATCGCATTTTTCTTATGGACGTTCCCTTCCATTGGCAGCTGGCCAAGCTGCTCATTTCCATCGGCGTCGTGCTCGGCCTGTCAGTCATCGCCGAAAGAGTCAGCACTCGCGTCGCTGGACTGCTCTCCGGCTATCCCCTGGGCACGGCCATCGCCCTGTTCTTTATCGGGCTGGAGCTTTCCCCCCAGTTTGCCGCTGATAGCGCCGTGCATACCCTGGCAGGCTTCACGGCCACCCTGGCGCTGGGCGGCGGCTACCTGCTCGCGGCCCGTGGGGATGGCCTCAAAGGAGTCCTGACGGGCACTGCGGGAGGGCTCGTTGCCTGGCTGGCCGCCAGCAGTCTGTTGACCCAGCTCGACCTCAATCGCATCAGCGGAACCCTGATCACCCTCGTCGCCATTGCGCTATTCACTTGGCTCTATCGCGGGGTCCCGGACATCAAGGCCAGCCCCAAGGGTGGCTTTTCCTGGCCTGCCTTGGCACTAAGGGCTGGGCTCGCTGCCGCCATCATTTTCCTGATCACCGGCCTTGCCCACGCCGTTCCCAGCGCCTGGGCCGGGGTCATGGCCGCCTTCCCGGTGACCATGTACCCCTTTCTGGTGATTCTGCACCTGACCCAGGGTACCGCTCCAGTGGCCACGGTCATCAAGCACTACCCTGCCGGTCTTGGCTCACTGCTGTGCTATGCCCTGGTGGTATCGCTGACCTACGCGACGATGGGACTTTGGCAGGGCACGCTGCTGGGCTTCGTCGCCGCCACGCTGTGGCTGCTGGGCTGGATGCGACTGCAACAGTGGTGGGCAGCTCGCCGCCATCGTCGGCGCCAGCAGCGCACGTTGTGACCTGGAAGCGGGCTTGACCTAGCGCTTGCTTGGGTCAATCCTGAAGCACACCTTCCTGCACGTGAGAATGTCCATGCTGACCCGCACGATCGAGCCCGCTTTCTACGACACTGATGCCCTCGGCCATATTAACAACACACGCCTGCCGGCCTGGTTCGAGCTGGCCCGCAACGAGCTGTTCCGGCTGTTCACTCCAGACCTGGATCCCGCCAAATGGCGGCTGATCATGGCGCGCATGGAGATCGACTACCGGGCTGAGCTTCATTACGGTCACGACATCGAGATCCGCACCTATCTGTCGCGACTCGGCAAGAGTTCCTTTACCGTGACCCAGGAAGCGCACCAGCAAGGGGTCATGACCAACATCGGCCATACCGTGCTGGTGCATTTCGACCATCACACCAAGGCGTCGGTACCGATTACCGGCGCGCTGCGTGAGGCGCTGATGGAACACCTGCACGAGGCGGAAATGACCGAAGCCTGAGCACGTTGCCCCGATGGCAGGCCAGATCATCCGATAAGGGTACGGTTGGCCGTTCGCCTGGCCTCGCGGATAATGGCCTGCCTGCCCCACCCCAAGGAACCTTCATCGCCATGACCCCCGCCATCAAGGCCCTGGAAAGGGCCAAGGTCAACTTCAGCGTACTGAGCTATGAACACGATGCCCGCTCGGCGGCTTACGGCGAAGAGGCCGCCGAACAGCTTGGGCTAGACGCCGAGAGTGTGTTCAAGACCTTGCTGGCGAACCTGGACGGCCATCGACTGGTAGTGGCCATCGTCCCGGTCTCTGCCAAGCTCGACCTCAAGGCGCTGGCCCGCGCGGCGGGCGCCCGCAAGGCCAGCATGGCTGACCCCGCCGACGCCGAGCGCGCCACGGGCTATATCGTCGGGGGAATCAGTCCCCTTGGGCAGAAGAAGCGCCTGGCTACCTTCATCGACGACAGCTGCCAGAGGCTGCCCCAGATGCACGTCAGCGGAGGACGTAGGGGCCTTGAAATCTGCCTGGCCCCGGAGGACTTGGTGGTGTTGACGCGGGCAACCGTGGCTCCGCTCTTGCGCTAGTCCGTTGCCACTAGTGCGCTAGTCCGTTGCCACTAGTGCGCTACCCGAAGCCACGGGGTCTGGCGCGGCGGCCAGGCGATGGCGGAGGTCCTGATACGCTGGGTCTAAGGCGCAAAAAATGCTAGGTTGGCGCAACGTCAACTAGGATGCACTGCATGGCGATCCGCTATACCCTCTGGCTCGATCCGGACGATAAGGTGCGCCACCGCGCGGCTGAGACCAGCCTCGAGACCTTCTTTCTCGAGCGCTTCGCGGACTACCCGCACATCCGCTTGTTCGGTGCTGATCCCTACGACTATGATGCGCCCTTCAATCGACTCTACGACGTTCTGATCGCACGAGGCAGCGAGTACCTCGAGCGCGAACATGCCTATGTACCCACCCCGGAACAGCTCAATCGCGCGTTCTTCCGTGCCGTGGGCCGCTCCACCAAATTTGTAAGAGACAACCCCGATGGTGATCCATCCTGACACGACTCCCGACGCTGCCCAGATGGCCATCATCGCCGAGCAGCTGGGACGCGAGCCTCGCGGCATCGAGGCCCTGGCGGCCACCGACGGCAAAGGCACTCCTCTGGTCCTGCGCATGGCTCCCATCGTCGATGGCAAGCCTTTCCCGACCCTGTTCTGGCTGAGCTCCGACCTGCTCAAGGTCGAGCTGTCGAGAATCGAAGCCGCCGGCGTGATCAAGTCGCTGGAAGCGCGCCTGCAGGAAGACGAGGAATTTCGCGCGGCCTATCACGCCAGCCACCAGGACTACATCGACACCCGCTGGGCGCTGATGAGCGACGCCCAGCGTGCCGAGGTCGAGCGCCTGGGCTATGACCGGGTACTGCGCGAGCGAGGAATCGGCGGCATCGCCAACCACGACCAGGTTCGCTGCCTGCACACGCAGTACGCCCACCACCTGTGCGGCCACAATGTGATCGGACAATGGGTCGACGAGCACTACGGCATCATCGACCTGCTGCCGTAATCCCCTGGCCCGTGCCTCATCTCGGGCCTTCCTCGCGACCCCATCATTACCTCAGGGAGGCCTCAAATGGCCCAGATCTGCGTCTATCTCGGCTCACGCCAGGGTGAGGATCCACGCTTCATCGACGACACACGCGTGTTTGGCCGTCGCCTGGCCGAGCGCGGACATGGACTCGTCTACGGGGGCGCCAGCGTCGGCCTGATGGGGGCGCTGGCGAATGCAGCGCTGGACGCCGGTGGCCAGGTCGTTGGCGTCATGCCCCATCACCTGGTGGATCGAGAGTTGGCCCACACGGGTCTCAGCGAGCTGATCAGGGTCGCCGACATGCACGAGCGCAAGGCCCAGATGGCAGCCAGTGCCGACGCCTTCGTCATGCTGCCTGGTGGCATCGGCACGCTGGAAGAATTCTTCGAGACCTGGACCTGGCACTACCTGGGACTGCACGCCAAGCCGATCGGCATCCTGGATAGCTGCCAGTTCTACCGTCCGCTGCTGGACTTTCTGGAAGCCGGCGTTGCCCAGGGCTTCCTGGATGCTCGTACCTTGCAGACGCTGGTCACGGCCGCTACCCCGGACGAGTTACTGGACCGACTGGAGCAACGGCTGGCCCATCTGCCGGGCTGACCGCAGAGCCGTCGGCTCGGCGCCTTGCGCCACCACTGAACACCGACAAGGAGGATGTCACATGTACGCCATTCAACCAGACGGCGACCAGCTACGGTGGCAACGCAGCCAGGATCTCGCTCCACCGCAGGGTCGAGAGGTGCATATCGAGGTGGCCTGGGCCGGCGTCAACCGCGCCGACCTGATGCAACGCGCCGGGCACTATCCTCCCCCGGAGGGGGCCTCCAGCGTGCTGGGGCTGGAAGTCAGTGGCCGCGTGGCAGCCGTCGGTCCCGACGTCGAGCAGCTCAGACGTGGACAGCCCGTATGTGCCCTGCTGGCCGGCGGTGGCTATGCCGAGCGCGTGTGCGTCGACGAGCGCCAGGTCCTGCCCGTTCCGGCCGGTGTGGACCTGCGCGAGGCCGCTGCCTTGCCGGAGGTCTATGCCACCGCCTGGCTGAACCTGTTCATGGAGGGGGCGCTGGAGCCGGGAGAGCGCGTGCTGATCCACGCGGCCGCCAGCGGCGTCGGTACTGCCGCCATTCAGCTATGCCGAGAGTTCGACCACCCCTGCTTTGTCACCGTGGGCAGCGACGACAAGCTGGCGCACTGCCTCGCGTTGGGTGCCAAGTCCGGGGTCAATCGTCATCACGGAAGTTTTGTCGAAGCGGTGAAGGCGTTTGGCGAGATCAATGTGATTCTCGACCCAGTAGGCGCGAGCTATCTGGCAGACAACCAGCGCGTGCTCGCCGCCGATGGCCGACTGGTGCTCATCGGCCTGATGGGAGGGCGCCACGCCGAGCTGGATCTAGGGCGAATGCTGATGAAACGCCAGCGCCTGATCGGCTCCACCCTGCGCGCCAAATCCCCCCAGGCCAAAGGCAAGATACTGGATCAGCTGGCACGCCACGTATGGCCCAGGATAGAGCGCGGCGATCTGACGCCACAGATTGACGCCCAATGGCCCATTCAGGAAGTCGAGGCCGCCCATCGCCACGTCGACGCCAACGCCAACACCGGCAAGGTGCTGCTCCAGGTGGCCGAGCTCTGAAACACGACTTGTCCACAGACAGTCACTGGCTGGCCACTGTGGACAAGTTGTCTGGCTGACGCCAGCGCTCAGCGTCGCGCACTGAGCGCCTGGGTCCGTGCAAAGGTCATCTGCAGCAGCTTGGCGTCGTCACCGGCTCGGTGACGCTGAATACCCTGCTCGGCAATCATCGCTTCCTTGACGTCGCTCCACATGGCCATCTGGGCCTCGTCCAGCAAACGCCTCAAGGCTTCCAGACGGAAAGCGGGGATCATTCCGGCATGATGAAAGAGGAGTGACAGCCAGGTGTTGTCATAGCCCCAGCTGTCGCTATAGGCGATACCCACCTGATGCAGCTCATCATTCAGCCAGCGCGCCACGTGCCGCACGGGGTAGCCTTCCCGCTGCAAGCGTGCGCGGGAGATGCCATGCAACAGCTCGGCCTTGGGATCCCAATGGGTCCACTCATCAAGCGGCTGAATGAGAAAGGCACAGCAACTGCCATCAGGGCGGGCCAGCCCAACCTCGATGGGATAACTACCGCGCCCGAAACCAGACGCCTCGATATCGAGCAGAGTCGGTAACGCCACAGGCTGAGAACCTCGAAGTGACTGCCGGCCGAAACGCCGACTCGACGTTATCCGACAACGAAAACCCTTCCCGACGCCCAAACTGTCAGCGGCGGTCAGGGTAGCCTGAACCGCCGCTCGCATCGGCCTTACCGGGACCCGCGCGCAACCCGTGGTCGCGCTAGATCACCCTAGTGTCGCTGCTGGCCTTCTGCTTTGTCCAGCGAAGCGGTAGCGACATCGTCTCCACCGTCGCTTGTCGCCGGAGCCTGGCCGGGGCGGGCCAAGGATGCCCAGTAGTCAGCGCGCTCCCGATCAACGGGCAGCGACAGCTCTCCATGGCGGTAGGCCCGCTCAAGACGCGCGGCGGCCAGCGCATGACCGGCCTCGCCGGCTCTGGCGTACCAGGTGACGGCATGGTCGTGACGGGCGGGATACAGGGCGCACCCATTCTCATGGATTTGCCCGGCCTGATACTGGGCGCGAGCGTCTCCGCCGTGAGCGGCCTGAAGCACGTAGCGGGCGCCACGTGCCTTGTCTTGGGGAGCCCGTGACCGGTGAAACAGCATGTGCCCATAAAGGGATAGAGCCGCCGGATGGCCGGCGTCCGCACAACGCTGAAACAGACGCATGGTCAGCCTCTGGGTTCGCGGCGAGCGGGGCAGCCAGCGGGTATGAAACAACTGCTGGGCCAGACGATACTCGAGCCGCGTCTTCAGTGACGATGCCTGCTGCATGGCAACAACCTTGAATCCAAAGCGTGGAAGTCGGACCGGACACCTCCTGTGTCACGGGCGCTCTTCTGGTTCAATCTGCGGTGCCACGGACTCCTCCGGGGCAACGGGTTGGCAAGCATACGCCTGGCCCGAAGAGGACTCAACCCCTGAGGGTGGCGACGTATATCGGGCAAAGGTAACATTTCGGTGCCATGCAGCATTCACCGTTCGGTCGTGCCATTGTGCACGCACCGACACAAGGAGCTCCCATGCAGACCCGCCCTCTCGGCACTACCGGTATCGACGTCAGCCGCATTTGTCTTGGCACCATGACCTTCGGCGAACAGAACACGGAAGCAGAAGCCCACGCCCAGCTCGACCGAGCCGTGGCCTTTGGGGTCAATTTCATCGACGCCGCCGAGATGTACCCGGTGCCACCCAAGGCCGAGACCCAGGGGCTGACCGAGTCCTACATCGGCTCCTGGTTGAAGGGCCGCCAGAGCCGCGATGACGTGGTGATTGCCACCAAGGCCGCAGGCCCCGGTATCAGCCATATCCGCGGCGGCCCTCGCCTGGACCGCCAGCACCTGCACGAGGCGATCGATGGCAGCCTGTCGCGGCTGAACACGGACTACGTCGATCTCTACCAGCTGCACTGGCCTGATCGCTCCACCAACTTCTTCGGCCGCCTGGGATACACCCACGACGAGGACGAGCAGGCCACCGCTTTAGAGGAAACGCTGTCAGCCCTGAAAGAACTGGTCGACGCGGGCAAGGTACGTGCCATTGGCGTGTCCAACGAGACGCCCTGGGGGGTGATGCGCTGTCTTAAGCTGGCTGACACTCTCGGCGTACCCAGGGTGGCATCGATCCAGAACCCCTACAGCCTGCTCAACCGCACCTTCGAAGTCGGGCTGGCGGAGATTGCCCAGCGCGAGCAGGTGGGCCTGCTGGCCTACTCTCCCTTGGCCTTCGGCGTGCTGACGGGCAAGTACTTGAACGGCGCTCGCCCAGAGGGCGCACGCCTGACGCTGTGGGACCGTTTCAGCCGCTACAGCTCCGAACAGGCCACGGCCGCCACCGAAGCCTACGTGGCGCTGGCACGCGAGCACGGCCTCGACCCGGGCCAGATGGCACTGGCCTACGTCAACTCCCGCTCCTTCCTGACCAGCAACATCATCGGCGCCACCACCATGGATCAGCTGGAGAGCAACCTGGCCTCGGAGGCACTGACACTGTCGGAAGAAGTGCTGGAGGGCATCGAGGCGATCCACCAGCGGATCCCGAACCCTAGCCCCTGATCAAGGCCTAGGCTTTGTCGTGAGCTGCGACTTTCCTTCGACACACCATTGGCGCACGCCCTTGCCATGACGTCCCAGGCATAAGGGCGTGAGCCAGCTAGCCTGATACTCTGGCCTTATCTGCATCATAGCCCCGGCCTTCGCCGGGGCTTGATACACTACCCCTCTTTGATTGACGGCCTATAACGACCCCAGGAGCCCGCCCATGCTGAGCGTGATCTCACCTGCCAAAACGCTGGATTTCGAGACCCCGGCCACCACTGCCACCTGGACGGAGCCCGACTATCTCGAGCATTCTCGCGAATTGATCGACATCCTGCGGGACTACAGCCCGGCCAGGATCTCGGAGCTGATGGGAGTCAGTGACAAGATCGCTGGCCTCAATGCAGCGCGCTTTGGTCAGTGGCAGACACCCTTCACGCCGGACAACGCCAAGGTCGCGGCCCAAGCCTTTCAGGGCGACGTTTATGTCGGCTTGCAGGCAGACACCTTCAGCGATGACGACAATGCCTTCGCTCAGGACCATCTGCGGATTCTGTCTGGTCTCTATGGCCTGTTGCGCCCGCTCGACCTGATTCAGCCCTATCGACTGGAAATGGGCACTCGGCTTGCCAACGAGCGCGGCAAGGACCTCTATGCGTTCTGGAAGCCGCTGCTGACCGCCGAGCTGGATGCCGCAGTCACGCGCAGTGGCTCCCCGGTGCTGGTCAACCTGGCCTCCAACGAGTACTTCAAGGCCATCGACGCCAAGAGCCTCAACGCAGACGTGGTCACACCGGTGTTCAAGGACTGGAAAAACGATCGGTACAAGATCATCAGCTTCTATGCCAAGAAGGCACGTGGCCTGATGGCCGCCTGGATGATTCAGCAGCGCCTGGATGACAAGGAAGGCCTCAAGGACTTCAACGTGGCCGGCTACCGTTTCAGCGCCGCCGAATCCGAGGGCAACACCCTGGTATTCACCCGCGACACCCCCGCCTGAGGCAGCGGCCGAAGCGCCGGGGCCCGGCATGACAAGCCCTCTTCCGGGAGGGCTTACCGGATCTTTTTTCAAGGGCCCAGTTTCAGGGGCTGTTTTCCGCCCCCTCTCTAC
This sequence comes from Halomonas litopenaei, assembly GCF_017303055.1. Taxonomy (GTDB): domain Bacteria; phylum Pseudomonadota; class Gammaproteobacteria; order Pseudomonadales; family Halomonadaceae; genus Halomonas; species Halomonas litopenaei_A. Next base: position 632,319 of record NZ_JAEKJT010000003.1, read on the forward strand.
CAAGGCACTGTCTTTAAAGCCCTGTCTTCAAAGCCCTGTCTTCAAAGCCCTGTCTTCAAAGCCCTGTCTTCAAAGCCCTGTCTTCAAAGCCCTGTCTTCAAAGCCCTGTCTTCAAGAGACTCTAGTCACCATCCTCGGTTCAAGGTCCTCAGCTCCGGATCCTCAGGTCCCGAGTCGCAGCGGCCGCGACGCCCTGGGTCGCAGCAATTCACGATGCACCTCACGAAAGGCCTGGTCATCGCAGCGCTCGAGCCATTCGTAGGCGACCATGTCAGCGCTGACCAAGTGGGCGCCGGCCTGACGGGCCCGCTCGCCGGCAAGTCTCGCCTCCTCCCCGCGTCGGCTGACGCAACCCTCGACCAGCCAGAATACCTCGACCCCCTGCTTCAACAGTCCGAGCGCCGTTTGCAGCACACAGATATGGGCCTCGGCTCCGGCGATCACCACCTGACGCGGCGTTGCCGCCTCAAGGGCTTGCGCCACCTCGCGTTCTCGACAGGCGTTGAAGTGACTCTTGGTAAACCAGTGCGCGCTCTGTGGCAGGGCGCACGTCAGGCGCGGCTCCGTCGTCCCCAGCCCCTGGGGGTATTGCTCGGTCACCCACACCGGAACCTCCAGGCGCTCCGCCACGGCTGCCAGCCAGCCAATTTCGGTGATCGCCTGGTCCCCCCTCGCCACCACCGGCATCAAGGCCGTCTGTACGTCGACCACCAGTAGTAGACTATCGCTACGCTCGATCAGCATACTCTCTCCTCGCCTTTTCGTTGTACACGGCTTCCCGCGACGCTCGTTATCGCTAGAATGGACGAGCGACTCACCGGTGACCACCAGGGACACCGGTAAAGACAGGCCAACGCAGGCCGAATTATGGAGATGTCTAGATGCGTCACCTTCTCGTGATGATTCTTGTCGGCGTGATGGGCTTCGGCCTCGCCGTCGACAGCGCCGATGCCCGTCGCCTGGGCGGCGGCAAGAGTGTCGGCTCCTTCTCGCGTCAGGCCAGTCCCAGCGCCACCCAGACGCAAAACACGGCGCGTCCGAACGCGGCACCCACCGCGGGCAAGAAGAGCGGCCTGATGGGAGGCATGCTAGGCGGCCTGCTGGCCGGCAGCCTGCTCGGCGCACTGTTCTTCGGCGGTGCCTTCGATGGGCTTGGCATGGTCGATATCCTGCTGATGGCGGGCCTCGCCTTCCTGGCGTTCAAGTTGCTGGCCCGGCGTCGTTCGGCAACGGCATCGGCCGGAGGTGGCGGATATGGCATGCAGCGCGAGCAGGCCCCCTCTTCTCCGTTCCAGATGCCCGGCAGCTCCGGTACTTCCGGTGCCGCCTTCGGCGGTCCTCAGGGCGACCCAGAGTGGTTCGACCGTGAGCGCTTCCTCGGTGGTGCCAAGGAGCACTTCATGACCCTGCAGCGGGCCTGGGACAACAACGACCTCCCGCGCATCCAGGAGTACGTGACACCGGAGCTCTACAACCTGCTGCGCGAGCAGCGCGCCAGCGAGCCGGCCAACAACCAGACCGAGATCGTGCGTCTGTTTGCGGAACTCGGTGGGGTGCAGGAACTGGGCACCCAGGCCGAAGCCCGCGTGCTGTTCCATGGAGTGCTCAACGAAAACGGCACCGAAACAGAGTTCAACGAAACCTGGCACCTGGTGCGCGAAATGCGTGACGATGCCCCCTGGTACGTGCAGGGCATCGAACAAAACGCCTGACGGCAGTCTGTGCTACCCGCTGCCGGCAAGCGGTCGACGCTTATCGGCAGCGAACGCAAAAGGGGCCGAGATCCTAGGATCTCGGCCCCTTTTTCTTCATTTGCCGCGTGAACGATAGAGCGGTTCGAGCAACTCCGCACTATTCAGCTGAAGGCTGGCGGCGTGAGTCGGCACTTGGTGCCTAGCCGAGACAGGGCCCCAGGAGACAGCGCAGCGGCGTCAGACAGATTACTGCGCGGCCTTGTCGGTGGCCTGCTCAACTTCATCGCCGGCCTCTTCGACCGTCTCACCGGCGCTGTCCGCCATCTGGTCGGCCTCTTGCTCGGCCTCTGCGGCAGCCTCATCCATGGCCTGATCCGCATCGTCAGCAGCGTCAGCCATGCCGGCAGCGGCCTCGTCGGCTTCCTGCTCGGCCTCGGCGGCGGCGTTATCCATGGCCTGTTCCGCGTCGTCAGCGGTTTCCGCCATGCTGGCGGCGGCCTCGTCGGCTTCCTGCTCGGCTTCGGCGGCGGCGTTATCCATGGCCTGTTCCGCGTCGTCAGCGGTTTCCGCCATGCCCTCTGCGGCCTCATCCATGGCCTGCTCGGCATCCGCTGCAAGCTCCTGCGCCTGCTCCTCGACGGCTTCGCGAGTGTCATCCACCTTGGCGCCGGCTTCCTCGGCTGCATCATCCTCGCAACCGGCCATGACCAACATCAACGACGAAATAGCAGCAGCCAGGGCCAGGCGACGAAACGTTCCTTGCTTCATGTAAGACCTCCAGGGAATGATGAGTATGAACTCCCCATTTACATTAGAAGCCTGGGCGCGTCTTGGCTAGCCCTCTCCTTGCGCGTATTCCGCAAAGACCGTGCAGTTTCCAAGGAAACGACGCCACTGCAGCGACAGGCGGGCACATGCCAGCATGCACCCGCCAACCCTCAGCTTACTCGATCACGACCCGCGCATTGCGCGGCTGAATCGGGCGGTTGTTGTCATCGCCGATGGCCTGAGCAAAGGCAGTCATCTGGTCAGAGGACAGCGACTGCGGCGCTTTCATCACCAACCAGCGAACACCTTCGGTACAAGGAGGGGTGGTCAGCGAACCATTCAGACGAAAATATTCCTGGTCTTCCGGTAGCACCTGGGCGAAGTCAATGCCGCCATCTATTTCCGCCGTATCTCCGGCACTACTGGGCAAACTCGCCACAAGCCCGTCAAACACGGCATTTTGCTCACCTTCTTCGAACATCACGGACACGACTGCCAGATCTCCCTCCTTGTTGGCATGTACCAGGTGCGCCTCCAGCGGGAACTGGCGTCCATCCACCGTGTGCTCAGACGGAGCATGGAAATGCATCTGCAACAAGGTATAGACGTCACCATCCAGCGTCAGGGTATTGTCCTGAGAAGAGGCCACCTGAACCGTGTGGCCATTGTTGACCACCGCAGCCCCAGGCTGGCCATAGGAGAGCTCAAGCGGTGCCAGCGCCGCATCAACACCATAGGCGATATCCACCGGCGATTGGTTATGGCCCAGCCCGCACACCTCGTAACTGTTACTAAGTTCCGCCCAATGAGCCGGTCCGGTCTCACCCTGGTAGGACCAGTGAGGCGCTTCGGTGGCTGCCAGCGCGCTGCAGGTGAAAAGTGCGCAGCTAAGAAAGCTGGTGACCTTCAACAGAGTCATTTTCGTCATCCTTGTCCAACAAAAAAGAAAAGAGCCTGCCCCATAGGGCAGGCTCTTTATCCTACTGATCGTTGAAGGTCTCATGTGACCGATTGGCATACCAGCGTTGGCTGTATATCGCTAAAGCAAAGACTGCTCAATCGATCGCCAGCTCGGCCGGCTGGTCGGCGAACACTGGCATCAATGCCGGCTCGTCTGAGACAAGGCTCTTACCTAAAACGATGTATCGACAGGCTTAGTTGGTCGCGTCCTCGGCAGACTCTTCCATCTCCTCGCCCATCTCTTCCATGGATTCACCGGCATCTTCCACCGCCTGATCCATCTCTTCACCGGCCTGCTCCGCGGGTCCTTCCTCTTCGCAGGCTGCCAGGCCACCGGCCATCATGGCGATCACGAAAGCCATACCAAAACGACGCATCATGCTGTTCTTCATGACATCTCCTTGTACAACATTGGTCGAAGTTCACTATCACCCTAGCGTGCCAATGTGACACTGGCTAGGGGGCGAGCGCCCCACCGACGGAGCAGTTGCTCGGGAACTAAGTAAAATTGACACTGCGTGGCTTCATTTCGTCAGCCACATCAGAACGGATACTGTCGGGGCTCACGCTGAACGCTGACCCATTGCACGGTGGTCATCTCCTCCAGCACCCAGTCACCATTGAAGCGGCCGATGCCCGAGTTCTTCTCGCCACCGAAGGGCATATGAGGCTCGTCATTCACCGGCATGTCGTTGACATGCACCATGCCGGAGTCGATCTGCCGAGCGACGCGTTCGCCGCGCTCCAGGGAGCCGCTGAAGACGGCTGCGGAAAGGCCGTACTCGGTCGCATTGGCGATACGTACGGCGTCGTCTTCACCATGGGCCATGATGATTCCGGCGACCGGCCCGAAGATCTCATTGCAGGCCATATCCATCTGTTCACTGACGTCGCGAAATACCCAAGGCCGTAGACAGGGCCCTTCCAGAGAACCCTCAAGGGCAACCTTGGCCCCCGACTGCCGAGCCTTGTGCACGACCTCTTTCAAGCCCTCGAGCTGTTGCTCATTGATGATCGGACCAATGACCGTGTCGGCCTCGGCAGGGTCACCGACCTTGAGCCCCTTGACCCGCTCGACAAAGCGCTCGACAAACTCATCGTAGATGGTGGCATCGACAATCAGCCGATTGATCGCAATGCAGATCTGCCCCTGGTGCATGAACTTGCCCACCACGGCGGCTCTGACCGCCTGGTCAATATCTGCATCGTCGAGCACAACGAAGGGGCTATTACCGCCCAGCTCCAGCGCCACCGGCTTGATGAAGCGACCGCCCACAGCGCCCTTGGCAATCTGCCGTCCGACTTCCGTTGAACCCGTAAAGGAAATGAGCTTGGCCAACCGATGCTCGACGATGGGCGTCCCCAACTCACTGCCGGAGCCCACCACAACACTGAGCAGCCCGGCCGGCAGGCCTGCCTCTTCATACAGCCGAGCCAATAACAGTCCGCCGGTCAACGGCGTGTCGCTGGCAGGCTTCAGCACCACGGCATTACCCAAGGCCAACGCCGGCCCGATGGTGCGCTGGGTCAAGTGAAAGGGAAAGTTCCAGGGACTGATGACGCCGATGACGCCCAGTGGCTTGCGATAAACGCGATGTTCCTTGCCCGGCACGCTGGACGCGGCCATCGATCCTTGCACGCGGGTCGCCATGGCGGCGGCTTCCAGCGACATTTCCCGGGCATTGTTCCATTCAAGTTCCGCCTTGATGCGGGTACTCCCGGACTCACGAACCAACCATTCGATCAACTCATCCTTACGCGCCTCGAGACGCTCGGCCACCTTTCTCAGTACGGCTGCCCGCTCGATGGCACTGGTGGCAGACCACTGCTGCTGGGCCTGTTGCGCGGTCTCGAACGCCCGATCCACGTCATGACGGTCCGCCTGGACGATCTTGATCAACGACGTCTGATGATAGGGATCGTACACTTCCAGTGTCTTTCCAGATCCCCCGTCTCGCCATTCCCCGGCGATGGGCTGCAACTGCAAATCCTTGAGGCTCCACATACCGACTCCCTCCGTTTTGCACAACGTCCGTTTCGCGCAGCTCTTGGGTCACGCAGCTCATGCGTCGCGCAGCTCTTGCGTCGCACAGCTTTATGTCGCAAAGCTTTCGTTGCGAACAACTTTCGTACAACTATCGTCACAGAATCCTAGACAGCTCGCCGATCCCTCGCAAGGGGGCGAACAGTGACATTTTGTACCGCTCCGCCGTCTCTTCAGTGCCTCAGGTGGGTCATGCCAGCCTCGATGACTACCTCTCGCGGCCACCACTGAATCTCGCCAAACGCACGTCTCATACCCCGGTCCACGGATAGGCCGACCCCATGCTTGCGATCATCATGATGTTCGAAACGGTATATAAGCGGCGAAAAAGCTGACCTCTATCAGCAGCGCTGAATCGTGACAGCCATAGACTGACGGGGACAGGTCAAAGCCGCTTTTCAAGCCTCCTCCGTGGCACGCCTAACCAGGGAGCTGGAGGAGGTTTCGCAGGTTGCTTTTTGTCTTTCTATCTCTTGTCTGGAGGCCTCTGATGGCTGTTACCAATCTTGCTGAACTCGATGCCCTGGTGGAACGGGTCAAGGCCGCGCAGCGCGTCTTTGCCAGCTTCTCCCAAGAGCAGGTCGACACGATCTTTCGAGCGGCGTCGCTTGCTGCCAACCACGCTCGAATTCCGCTGGCCCGCCAGGCGGTGGAAGAAACCGCCATGGGCGTGCTCGAAGACAAGGTGATCAAGAACCACTTTGCCTCGGAGTTCATCTACAACAAGTACAAGGACGACAAGACCTGCGGTGTGATCGCCACCCACGACGAGGCTGGCACCATGACCATCGCCGAGCCGGTGGGGCTGATCTGTGGCATCGTGCCCACCACCAACCCGACCTCTACAGCCATTTTCAAGGCGCTGATTTCGCTGAAGACCCGCAACGGCATTATCTTCTCGCCCCATCCCAGGGCCCGCCACTGCACCAATGCGGCGGCCAGGCTGGTGCTGGAGGCAGCGGTGGCGGCAGGGGCGCCCAAGGACATCATCGGCTGGATCGACCAGCCTTCGGTGGAACTCTCGGAAGCCCTGATGCAGCACGAGGGCATCAACCTGATCCTGGCCACCGGTGGACCCGGCATGGTCAAGGCGGCCTACTCCTCCGGCAAGCCGGCCATTGGCGTGGGTGCCGGCAACGTGCCGGTGATCATCGACGAGACCGCCGACATCAAGCGGGCGGTCGCCTCGGTGCTGATGTCGAAGACCTTCGACAATGGCGTGGTGTGTGCCTCGGAGCAGGCGGTGATCGTGCTGGACGAGGTCTACAGCGAGGTACGTGAGCGCTTTGCTTCCCACAACGCCTATCTGCTGTCGCCCGCCGAAGCCGACCAGGTGCGTCAGATCCTGCTGAAGAATGGCCACCTCAACGCTGCCATCGTCGGCCAGTCGGCGGTCACCATTGCCGGGCTTGCCGGCATCCAGGTGCCCGCCGATACCAAGATCCTGATCGGCGAGGGCCCGCGGGTCGATATCGACGACGCTTTCGCCCACGAGAAGCTGTCGCCGACCCTTGGCATGTACCGCGCCAGCTCCTTCGAGGACGCCGTGGACCAGGCTTGCACCATGGTCGAATTCGGCGGCATCGGCCACACCTCGGGCCTGTACACCGACCAGGACACCCAAAAGGAGCGCATTCGCTACTTTGGCGACCGTCTCAAGACCGCGCGCATCCTGATCAACATCCCCACCTCCCACGGTGGCATCGGTGACATGTACAACTTCGACATGGCACCGTCGCTGACGCTGGGCTGCGGCTCCTGGGGTGGCAACTCCATCTCGGAGAACGTCGGTCCCAAGCACCTGATCAACACCAAGACGGTGGCCAACCGGGCGGAAAACATGCTGTGGCACAAGCTCCCCGAGTCGATCTACTTCCGTCGCGGCAGCCTGTCGGTGGCCCTGACCGACCTCAAGGACAAGCAGCGAGCTTTCATCGTCACCGACCGTTTCCTGTTCAACAACGGCTACGTCGATGAACTGACCGCGCTGCTCAAGGCCCAGGGCATGGAGGTCCACACCTTCTATGACGTCGAGGCCGACCCCACCCTGTCCATCGTCGACAAGGGCGCCGAAGCCATGGCCAGCTTCCAGCCGGACGTGATCCTGGCCCTCGGTGGCGGCTCGCCGATGGACGCCGCCAAGATCATGTGGGTCAAGTACGAGCATCCGGAGGTGCACTTCGAGGAGCTGGCCATGCGCTTCATGGATATCAGAAAGCGCATCTACCAGTTCCCCACCATGGGGGAGAAGGCCAGCCTGGTGTGCATTCCCACCACCTCCGGCACCGGCTCCGAGGTGACGCCTTTCGCCGTGGTCACCGACGACAAGACCGGCATCAAGTACCCGCTGGCGGACTATCAGCTGACCCCGAACATGGCCATCGTCGACGCCAACCTGGTGATGAAGATGCCCAAGTCGTTGACCGCCTTCGGCGGCTACGACGCGGTGACCCACGCGCTGGAAGCCTACGTCTCAGTGCTGGCCAATGAATTCTCCGATGGCCAGGCGCTGCAGGCGCTGAAGCTGCTCAAGCAGTACCTGCCGGTCAGCTACCGTGAAGGCGAGCGCAACGCCGTGGCCCGAGAGAAGGTGCATAGCGCCGCCAGCATCGCCGGCATGGCCTTCGCCAACGCCTTCCTGGGCGTGTGTCACTCCATGGCCCACAAGCTCGGCGCGGTGTTCCACCTGCCCCATGGTCTGGCCAACGCCCTGCTGATCACTAACGTGGTGCGCTTCAACGCCAACGACAACCCGACCAAGCAGACGGCGTTCTCACAGTACGACCGGCCCAAGGCGCGCTGTCGCTATGCCGAGGTCGCCGATCACCTGGGCCTGTCCCAGGCCGGAGACCGCACCGCCCAGAAGGTCGAGCGGCTGATCAACTGGCTCGACGAGCTCAAGCGCGACCTGGATATTCCTGCCTCGATCAAGGACGCAGGGTTTGCCGAGGCGGATTTCCTGGCCAAGCTCGACGAGGTCGCGGAAGAAGCCTTCGATGACCAGTGCACCGGCGCCAACCCGCGCTACCCCTTGATCAGCGAACTCAAGGAAGTGCTGCGGGCCTCCTACTACGGTGAGGTCTACGTGGAGGGTGAGACCTTCGCCGGCACCACCGTGATCAAGAAGCGCGAGGAGCCCAAGGCCGACGCAGAGGTCCCCAGTGCACCTGCATCGAAGGATCAGGGCGCCAAGGATCAGGCAGCCAAGACACCGGCACGCAAGGCGAGAAAGGCCAAGGCCGACGCCTGAGTCCAGGCTGGCGCCTGGCTCCTCGGCAGGGCTTGATCGACGGTGTCCCGCCACAACCACAGCCCCCGCGAGAGTGACTCGCGGGGGCTTTAGCGTCTTGCAGACATTCGCCAGACCACATCCCCTGAGCCAAGCGGCCAACCGACGTGCATGCCGCCAGCCAACCCACCTGCGCGATACCTGCGCTATAGTGTCGGAAAGATGGCGACATCGGTGTCCATTGCGAGACCTTGTGGTCGCCCCGCCCGTAAGGACACCCGCATGACGGCCGCCTTTACCACCCGACAGATCGACTCCCGAGAGCGCTTCGCCTTCTGGCACGACGTCGTCTGCCGTCACTGCATTCCCGCGGACAGTCAATGCCTCGACGAGCGGCCCTTCCATGGCAGTCTCAGCGTCAGGCAATACGGCGACGTCGCCATCAGCACGATGGCCGCCTCTTCCCACCGCTGGCGCCGGCAGTCCCATCACCTGTCCCACGACAGCGACGATGACCTGTGGCTCGGCTTTCTCGAGAGCGCCACGGCAAGGCTCGATCAGGATCAGCGGCGTATCACCATCGGGCCCGGCGACCTGGTGCTATACGATGCCTGCCGCCCGTTCGAATGGTGCCTGAGCGCCAGCGCGCTTCATCTTGTGCGCCTGCCTCGGGCGCCCCTGATGCGTCGCCTGGCCTCCACCGAGTCGCTGACCGCGCGGCCTATCCCGACGACCTTGCCGGGCGCCACCTCATTGAAGGCGTTGATCCACGACGGCGCCCGGCTGGACGCCGGGGCGTCGTCGACTGGGCTCGGCGAGGCGATGGTCGATCTGGCGGCGTTGGTGCTCGAGGGGCTTGGCGGCGCGGGAGACGATCGCAACGACGCTCTCTACCGACGCCTTTGTCACTACCTGCGACAACAGCACCAGGATTGCTCGCTGAGCCTTGAGCGCATCGCACGGGACAACCATGTCTCTCGGCGCACCCTCACCCGCCTGTTCGCTCGGCATGGTCAGACGCCCATGGCAGCACTGTGGGCGATTCGCCTGGAGCAGAGTCGCGCCACCCTGCGAGCAGGTGGTACCCGCAGCATCACCGAGGTCGCTCTGGAGCATGGCTTTACCAGTGTCTCCCATTTCAGCCGTAGCTTCCGTCGGGCCTATGGCCATTCGCCCTCTACCTTGCTGCGCGCAACTCGCCACGCACCCGAGACGATGTGACCCCACAAGCACGTCCTGGCCCTCTCGGGCCAACGCTTGGCCCGCTCAGGCAAACCTGCGTCCTGCCCGCTGCCTACCCTGAAGGTGTGCATTTTTTCTGACCATCAGGATGAGAACAATGACAGACCATCCGCTGCACTTTGACGGCCTTATCGAGATCGGCCGTCGTATCCAGTCCAGGGAGCTGAGCGCCGTCGAGGTCACTCGCACCATGCTCGAGCGCATCGACAGCATCGATATCACCCTGAACAGCTTTGTTACCATCATGGCCGACAGCGCACTTCAGCAGGCGGCCCAGGCAGACCGAGATCTGGCTGCCGGCAACCACAAGGGGCCGCTTCAGGGTGTTCCGCTGGCCGTCAAGGATCTGCTGTGGACCAAGGGGACCCCAACGACCCACGGCATGCCCCTGCACCGTGACCACGTGCCCCGAGAAACGGCCAGCGTGGTTACACGCCTCGACCAGGCCGGGGCCGTGCTGCTGGGCAAGCTGCAGCAGACCGAAGGCGCCTTCGCCGATCATCACCCCGACATCACGCCGCCCACCAACCCCTGGGGTGAGGCTTTGTGGTCAGGCGCCTCGTCCAGCGGTTCCGGCGTGGCCACCGCCGCCGGGCTGTGCTTTGGCTCGCTGGGCACCGACACCGGAGGCTCGATTCGCTTCCCCTCCGCCGCCAACGGCGTCACCGGCCTCAAGCCGAGTTGGGGCCGCGTCAGCCGACACGGCGCCTTCGAACTGGCGGCCTCGATGGACCACATCGGGCCGATCGCCCGCAGCGCCGCCGATGCCGGGGCGCTACTTGGCGCTATTGCCGGTGCCGACGAACGTGACCCCACCGCTGTCCCCCTCGCCGTGCCGGATTACCTGGCCGGCATGACACGCGGCCTGAAGGGTGTGCGTATCGGGCTCGACCCTCGCTGGGCCATCGAAGCGGTGGATGCCGAGACCCGAGGCGTCCTCGAACAGGCACTCTCCAACCTGGAACAGCTCGGTGCCCAGATCGAGGAAATCGACTTCCCCGACACCCAGCAGGCGGTATTCGACTGGGCGCCGTTGTGCGGCGTGGAGACCGCCGTCGCCCACGCCGAGACCTTCCCCAGCCAGCGTGAAGCGTACGGCCCTGGTCTTGCCGGCCTGATCGACCTGGGGCGCGCCCAGAGCGCTGTGGACCACCAGCAACGACTGCTGCGCCGGGCCGAGTTCAAGGGCCGGGTCGACCGCCTCTTGGCCAGCGTCGATCTGCTGATTGCCCCGGTCACCGCCTACGCCGCCCCGTCGATGGCCTTTATGGAGAAGTTCGGCGAGGATGAAGCACTGTTTTCCGGCATGCTGCGCTATACCTGTCCTTTCGACCTGAGCGGGCATCCGACCATTACCTTGCCGGCGGGCTTCAGCCAACAGGGCGGGCCCATCGCCTTCCAGTTCATCGCACCGATGTTCGAGGAAGCGATGCTGGTACGCGCCGGCTGGGCTTTCCAGCAGATCACCGACTGGCATCGTCGACATCCAGACCTGTCGCCCTCGAGCCTTTTCCCCTCGCTGGCTTCTGCTGGCACCCGGTGAAGGCTGATGGAATGACGCCGATGGCCTAAAGTCGGGTCAACAGACCCGATTTACGCCACGAGGTGCCCCATGTCCCTGCTCGATCAACTGGCCGAGACACGCATCCAGAAGGCGCAGCAGGAAGGCGCCTTCGATAATCTGCCGGACCGCGGCAAGCCCATCGAACTCGACGACGACAGCATGATTCCCGAGACGCTGCGGGCGGGTTATCGATTGCTGAAAAATGCGGGCTACCTGCCCCCGGAGCTTCAGCTTCAGCGCGAAATGCGTGAGGTGGAAGACCTGCTGGCACAGACACAGGAAGCCGCCGAGCGAGGCGCCTGCGACAAGCGCCTGCGCCTTCTGCGCGCACGGCTTGCCGAAAGCGGGCGGGGTGCCAGTCGGCTGCTGGAGCTCGGGCACTATCACGACCGACTGGTGGAGAGGTGGGAGGAAGACTGACCCTGCGGTTGGTATCAGCACAGTGCGCTAGCGTGAGTCCGACCGGGCGCTCGACGGGACGTGGTGTCGGCGCCAGCGCCACGACAGCCACAGCCCCACCAGCAGAAGCGCCCCGGCGACCAGCACCGGCAACATCGGCGGCGAAGCGGCGGTCTTCAGAGCCACCCCAAGCTGGGCATACAGCGAAGTGGCGCACAGCAGCAGCCCTGCCATGGGTATCGCCAGGGTTGCCCAGCGTTCTCCCCGGCGGAAGGGCCCCCACAACAGGGTGCCCACCAATACCGCCACGCCAAGGCAAGCACCGCCAAGGGCGCGCATCAACGCCAGCAGCACCTGCTGGGTCCCGCCGTCCACCGACACCCAATCCGACCCCATGGCCGCCGCGTGGTAAGGCATAAATTCACTGCGCGAAAGATAGACGACGCCGAATGCGACAAGGATCAACGCCGCCAGGGAATGGCAGGCAAGGGAACATCGTGAATAGCGCTGCATGACGTCATCCTGGTGCTGCGAACACAAACGCAGCGGGGAATCGTTGCCCGCCACACCGGTGAGAGTCGGCCACTTGGCTGCCCCGTACAACAACCCTAGCTGCATGCGCGGGCCGGCACCCCCGGCCAGAGGTACCAGACATGTGACGCTGATCTTTGCGGGCAGGTCTCAGCTCTTGCTACCTGCGCCATGCAACAGCTTCACCGCAACGCCGCCGATCACCACGCCCCAGAAGGCCGCGCCCAGTCCGAACAGGCTCATGCCTGAGGCGGTGACCATAAAGGCGATCACAGAGGCCTCGCGGTGATCATCGGCGGCGATCATGGCAGCCAGGTTGCTGACGATCGCAGCAATCAGCGCAAGCCCTGCCAGCACCGCCACGAAGGCCCCCGGCAGCGAGCTGAACAGCGCCACGATGGTACCGGCGAACAGCCCGCCGACCAGGTAGAAGACACCATTGGCGACCCCCGCCACATAGCGCCGTCCCGGGTCCTCGTGGGCCTCCTTGCCGGTGCACAGCGCGGCGGTGATGGCGGCGACCACGGTGGAAATACCGCCAAAGCATGCGGTCGCCAGAGACGTCACGCCCGCCACCGTCAGTATTGGTCTGGCCTCGGTGTCATAGCCCGCCCCCTGCAGGATCGCCATGCCTGGCAAAAACTGGCCGGTCAGGCTGACCACCACCAGCGGCAGCGCCAGGCTCAGGGTGCTGGCGAGGCTCCATTCCGGGGTGATCCACACCGGCACCGCCAGGTGCAGGCCGACGCCAGCCAGGCTGGCATCCTCCAGCAACACGGCCAGCACAATACCGGTGACCAGCAGCAGGATCAGGCAGTAGCGCGGCGCCACGCGCTTGAACAGCAGATAGGCCACCAGCATGCCGAGGGCAAGCGACGGCGACGTCTCGATCGCCGCAAAGGCGTCCAGCCCGAACTGGAACAGGATGCCGGCCATCATTCCGGCGGCCACGCCCTTGGGAATCAGCGCCATCAGCCGGTCGAAGCTGCCACTGACGCCGATGACCAGCATCAGTACCGCCGCGCTCAGGTAGGCCCCCACCGCCTCGCCCAGGGACAATTCGGGAAACAGGCTGACCAGCAACGCCGTGCCCGGCGCCGACCAGGCGGTCACCACCGGCACCCTGAGCCACAGGCTCAGTACGATGCCGGAGACCGCCGCCCCCAGCGAGATGGCCCACACCCAGGAGGTCATCATGGCGGGGGAAATGTCCGCCGCTGCCCCGGCCTGAAAGAAGATCGCCAGCGGCCCTGAATAGGAAATCAGTACCGCCACGAAGCCCGCCGTCACCGCCGACAGCGACAGATCCCGGGCCAGGGAACCTAGCCAGGAAGCGCTGGCCCGGTCGTTCCCGGTATCAGCAGAGGGATGGCGCATGGTTGGGCTCCTTGATCAGCCTGGGTCACCGCCAGCCACCGGCAGCACGCTACCGGTAATGTAGCTGGCGTCATCGGATGCCAGAAACAGGATCGGCCCCACCTGTTCATCCAGAGTGCCGTAGCGATGCATCAGGCTGGATGCCTTGGTCTGGTCGATCAGCTGCTGGTACCACCGCGCGTCCTGTTCGCTCTGGGGCTCGGCGTTGCGCGGCGTCAGCCGCGGTGGCGCCTCGGTGCCACCCGGCGCGGTAGCATTGACCCGTACCCCGTGCTCGGCCATATCGATGGCCAGCGCCACGGTCAGGGCGTTCACCCCACCCTTGGCCGAGGCGTAGGGCACTCGGTTGACGCCCCGCGTCGCCACCGACGATACGTTGACGATGTTACCGCCACTCTCGGTCAGATGAGGCAAGGCCGCACGGCAGCACCACAGGGTCGGGAACAGCGAGCGGCGCACCTCGGCCTCGATCTGATCCGGCGCATAGTGGGTGTAGGGCTTGGCCCAGATGGTGCCACCGACGTTGTTGACCAGCACGTCGATGCGCCCAAAGCGCTCGATGGCTCCCCCCATGGCGGCCTCGGCACCGTCCCAGGTTTCCAGATCGGCCGTCAGCGCCAGCGCCTCGGCGCCCTGGTCGGCCAGCGCACCCGCCACGTCATGCACGTGCTCGGCGCGGTCCACCAGCACCAGCCGGGCGCCCTCTTGTGCGGCCCTTTCCGCCAGCCGCCGCCCAATGCCCTGGGCGGCGCCGGTGATCAGCATCACTTTCTGTTCAAATCGTTTCATCTCACGATCCTGTTTTTACGGTCCTGTGCTTACAGTCCTATGCCTATGGTCCAGCGATGGGCACGACTCACCCCACGCCAAGGTGGGTATCAAGAATCGAGGGGTCGTCCCTGAGCGCCTGACTGCTGCCGTCGAACACCACCTTGCCCTTGACGATCAGCAGGTGGCGGTCGCCCACCTCGAGCAGGTTGTCGATGTTCTTGTCGACGATGATGCTGGCGATGCCCGAGGCCTTGATGGTGCGGATGATCGACCAGATCTCGTCACGGATCAGTGGCGCCAGCCCTTCGGTGGCCTCGTCAAGGATCACCAGCCGGGGATTGAGCATCAGCGCCCGACCGATCGACAGCATCTGCTGCTCGCCGCCGGACAGCAGCGAGCCATCGTGGCTGATCCGCTCCTTGAGCCGGGGAAAGGTGTCCAGCACCCGCTCGATGTTCCAGTCGCTGCGGCCATCGACGCCGGTGCGGGCGGCCATCACCAGATGTTCTCGCACACTGAGGCCAGGGAAGATGCCCCGTCCCTCCGGCACATAGCCGATCCCCTGGCGAATCACCTGCCAAGGCCGCCGCTTGCGGGTATCCACACCCATGATCCTGACCTCGCCATGGCGCGGTGGCACAAAGCCGAGGATCGACTTCAGGGTGGTGGTCTTGCCCATGCCGTTGCGGCCGAGCAGGCTCAACGTCTCACCGGCCTTCAGGCTGAGGTCCACGCCGTGCAGCACGTGACTCTCGCCATAGAAGGTGTGCAGGCCACGGGCGTCAATCAACGGCGCGCTGGTGTCGATCGTGTCTGCGCCACTTCCGCTGCCAGCGCCATTCATGGTGCGATCAAGACGGGCGTTCATGGCGCTACCTCGCGGCGCTGGGGGCGGTCATCGATATCGTCAGAGGCGTCGTCCTGGCCCGAGTCATGGCGACCCAGGTAGACGTCGCGCACGCTGTCGCTTGCACGAATGCTGTCGGTGCTGCCGCTTTCCAGCACGCAGCCGTCGACCATCACGGTAATGCGATCGGCCAGGCGGAACACCGAGTCCATGTCGTGCTCGATCAGCACGATGGTGTAGTCGCTGGACAACCGCTTGAGCAGATCGGCGACCTGGTCGGTTTCCTCGCGGCCCATGCCGGCCATGGGTTCATCCAGCAGCATCAGCTGCGGCTGGGTGGCCAACACCATGGCGATCTGCAGCTGACGCTGCTCGCCGTAGCTCATGCCGGAGGACAGCGTGTGGGCGCGGGGCACCAAGCCACAGGTGTCCAGCGCTGCCAGCGCCCGCTCGTCCACTTCCTTGGCGCGCTTGCGCGAGCGCCAGCTGCCGATGACCCCACCATGGTGAATGCGCGCCGCCAGCTGGCAGTTCTGCAGGCAGGTCAGGCGCGGAAAGATATTGGTCTTCTGGTGACTGCGCCCGATTCCCAGTCGCGCGACCTGGTGGGCTTTCTTGCCCTGGATGGCGCTGCCGCGATAGACGATCTCGCCCCGGGTGGGGGGAATCTCCCCGGACAGCAGGTTGATCAGGGTGCTCTTGCCGGCTCCATTGGGTCCCAGGATGGCGTGAATCTCGCCACGCTCGACCTGAAAGTCCACATCATTGACCGCCAGCAGGCCTCCGAAGCTGCGGGTCAGGCCGCGGGTCGACAGCATGCTGCTCATGACGACACCTCCCCGGCGGACTTGCCCGCCGACGCCTGCGACGCCGAGGCGACACGCTCTGCCTGCTGGGCATCTCTGGCCGCGCTCCAGGGCCCGAACAGCGACGTCTTGCGTCCTGGCGGATCGAGCAGCAGCCCGGCGATGCCCCGGGGCAGTACCAGCACCGCGACGATGATGGTCATCCCCATCAGGATCGGCCAGTGGTTGGTCAGGTGCTCATAGAAGTACAGCAGCAGTTCATAGGCAAAGGCGCCGAGGATCGGCCCAAAGATGGTGCCCATACCGCCAAGGATCACCATCATCAGCACCTCGCCGGAGTGGTGCCAGCCAAGTTGCGCGGGATTGGCGAAGCCGTACTGCATCGCCGCCAGCATGCCGGCGACACCGGCGATCATCGCCGACACCACGAAGGCAATCAGCTTGTAGCCGGTGGTGGCGTAGCCCAGCGCCTGCATGCGGTGCTCGTTGTCGTGGATGCCATCGAGCACCTGGCCGAAGTGGGAACGGGTCAGGGCGCGCAGGATAAGATAGACCGCCACCAATAGCGCCAGGCAGAAGTAGAAGAAGGTCAGCGGATTGTCGAGATCGACAAGGGGCGTCTCACCCATGGCGAGGCTCGGGCGGAACATGATGAAGACCCCATCGGTACCGCCGGTCATGCTGGATGTGCTGACGGTGTAGAAGAGCATCTGGCCAAAGGCCAGGGTGGTCATGATGAAGAAGATGCCCTTGGTGCGCAGCACCAGCACGCCGACGATGGCCGCCACCGCTCCGGTGACCAGCATCACCAGCGGCAGCATCCACCACAGCGAGGCCGGGCTGAAGTCAGGGCTGGCCATGGCCAGGGTATAGGCGCCAAGGCCGAAGAACAGCGCATGGCCCAGGCTCACCAGGCCAAGAATACCCACCAGCAGATCGAGGCTGACGGCGAACAGGGCAAAGATCAGCATCAGAGTCAGCTTCTCCATGAAGAAGGCGCTGGACTCCCCGAACAGGGCCGGCCCCCAGGCCGGATAGGCGATCAACAGCGCAAGACCTGCCAGCAGCAGAAACGTCACGCGCTTGGGATAACGGTGCAACATGGTCCCTCTCCTCCGGGCGGATACTCGCCCGTCAAGGTCGTGTCAGGGTGAGGCCTGCATCAGGCGAACAGCCCGCGCGGCTTAATCAACAGCACCAGCGCCATGATCAGGTAGATCAGCATGCTGGCGAGGCTCGGAATCAGCACCGGGCCGAAGGTCTCGGCCATGCCGATCAACAGGGCACCGAAGAAGGCCCCCTTGATCGAACCAATGCCGCCGATGACCACCACCACAAAACAGGTGATCAGGATGGAATCCCCCATCCCGGGGGTAATCGACGACAGCGGCGCCGCCATCATCCCGGCGAAGGCCGACAGCGCCACGCCGACGCTGAAGATCAGGGTGAACAGGGTGCGGATATTGATGCCAAGGCCCTCGACCATCTCGCGGTTGACGGCACCGGCGCGGATGACAATGCCCAGCCGGGTATGGCGAATGACCCAGTAGATGGCACCGGCCAGCGCCAGGCATACCGCCGCGACGAACAGCCGATAGACCGGGTACTGCAGGTTGTCGGTCAGCGCGATGGAGCCGTCGAAGGGCGCCGGCAACGCCACCGAGTGCACGTCGCCGCCCCAGATGATGCGCTGGGCCTCGTTGAGCACCAGGATCAGGCCGAAGGTCAGCAGGACCTGGTAGAGGTGGTCACGCTTGTACAGGGTGTCCAGAAACAGTCGCTCGATGACCAGGCCGAGAATCACCGCGATGGGGACCGCGATCAGGATGGCCAGCCAGAAGTTGCCGAGCCGCTGGGTCAGGTCGAAGGCCAGGTAGGCGCCGATCATGTACATGGCGCCATGGGCCAGGTTGATGATGCCCATGATGCCGAAGATCAGCGTCAGGCCACTGGCGATAAGGAACAGCAGCAGGCCGTATTGCAGGCCGTTGAGCAGCTGTACCCCGAAGAAGGCAAGATCCATCGTCGTTCTCCTCGTCTGGATGAGGGCAAGCAGGCGGCAGTACGCAAGCTCGCGCGGCCGCCTGCTGGGCTCAGCTCTTCATCGGGCAGGCGCTGTCGGGAACTTCCAGCTGCGGGCTTGCGATGGCGGTGACGTGGTGCTCACCGTCCTTGACCTCGCGCAGGTAGACGTTCTGGATCGGGTGATGGGACTCGGAGAAGCTGACCGGTCCGCGCGGGCTGTCGAGCTGCACCGAGCCGAGCGCGGCGATCAGCGCCTCCCGGGTCGGCTCGCCGTCGATCGCGCCATAGGCCTGGGCCAGCATCTTGCCAGCGTCATAGCCCTGCACCGCGTAGGTGTCGGGGACCTCGCCGTAGGCCTCCTGATAGGCGGCGACAAAGGCCTGGTTCTGCGGAGTGTCGAGGGTCTCGGCGTAGTGCATGGTGGTCTGCACGCCGTCGGCGGCGTCGCCCAGGGCCACCAGGTTGCCGTCGGTCAAAAAGCCCGAACCGTACAGCGGAATGCTGTCGTTGAGCCCGGCCGCGGCGTAGTCGCGCACAAAGCCGACTCCACCGCCACCGGCGAAGAAGGTGTAGACCGCATCCGGGGCGATGCTGGCGATCTGGGCCAGGTAGGTCTGGAACTCGGTGCTCGGGAAGGGCACCAGAATCTGCTCGACGATCTCGCCGCCGGCCTCGGTGAAGGCCTGCTCGAAACCGGCCAGGTCCTCCTTGCCACCGGCATAGTCCCAGGTGATGGTGACGATCCGGCGATGGCCCTGGTCATAGGCCACCTGACCCATGGGGTAGCTGTTCTGCCACATGCTGAACGAGGTACGAAAGACGTTGGGCATGCACAGCTGGTTGGTGGCGGCCTCGAGCCCGGCGTTGGGAATGATGGTGATCGCGCCGGTCTGCTTGGCCACCCGCAGCATGCCCATGGCAACGCCTGAGTGGACCGGACCGATGACCACGTCGACACCGTCGCCCTTGACCAGGCGACTCATGTTCTGGGGCGCCTTGGAGGGGTTGGCTTCGGAATCCAGGGCCACGTATTCGACGCCGTGGCCACCGAGGCTTCCGCCCTCCTGCTCAATGGCAAGCTTGAGCCCATTGGTGATGGATTCACCAAGGGCCGCGTAGGTACCGGAATAGGGCAGCATCAGGCCCAGCTTGACGTCATGGTCGGCCTGGGCCGGGCTGGCGGCCCCCAGGGTGAGGCCCAGGGCCGGCGTCAGGATCAGAGCGCCGAGCGCGGCTCGACGAGCGAAGAGAGAACGTGCGCCGGAGCGCTTCTTCATGGTTGTCATGGTCGATTCTCGTCAGGTTGTGATTGTCGTTATGTCTCCAGGGACACCGTCGGCGTGGGTCCCTGGCCTGGCTGGCGATTCACTCAGTTGGGGGTGAACTTCTCGTAGTGGAAGCTGGCGGGCTTGATGCCCTGCTGGTCGAAGTGCTTGAGCACCGCGTCCACCATCGGCGGCGGGCCGCACAGGTAGACATCGACATCACCGCCATGCAGCTTGCTCTCGTCCATGTGATGGGTGACGTAGCCCTTGCGCTCGTGGCTGCTGCCCTCGTCGGCGACCACCGTCAGATAGTCAAAGTCGGGCAGCGCCTCGACGGCGGCGTCCAGCTCCTCGCACTTGACCAGGTGATCGTCCTTGGTCACCCCGTAGATCATGTGGATCGGCTGGCCTGCGCCCTCGCCCCGCGCTTCCAGCAACGCCAGTTGCTTGAGCATCGACAGGAAGGGCGCGAGGCCGGTACCGCCCGCCAGCATCAGGATCGGGCGCTGGATGGCGCGCAGATAGAAGCTGCCCATGGGGCCGGTCACCGCCATGGCGTCACCGCCCTTGGCGCGCTCGCTGAGATAGCCGCTCATCAGGCCGTCAGGCACATTGCGAATCAGAAAGCTGGCACGGCTCTCCCCTGGCAGTGAGCTGAACGAGTAGCTGCGATGCTGCTCGGCTCCCGGCACCTCCAGGTGCACGTACTGACCGGGCAGGAACTGCAGCGGTTCGCCCTCGATGTCGATGGCAAGCTCAATGGAGTCCTCGGACAGCGACTCGACGTGCACCACCGAGGCGCTGCGGGTGTCCACCGCGGTCTTGCATACGGTCGAGGCCACCGGCACCGACAGCACGCAGTCCGATGACGGCACCATCTGGCAGGTCAGCACCTGGCCTTCGTGCAGCTCCTCGTCGGACAATGCCTCGTCGATGTACTCGTCACCCAGCTCGAACTCGCCCTGGTCGCAGTGGCACTTGCAGGTGCCGCAGACGCCATCGGAGCAGTCCATCGGCAGGTTGACCTTGTTGCGGTAGGCGGCATCGAGGACGGTCTCGCCCTCGTTGCAGTCAATGAAGCGCGACACTCCATCTTCGAAGTTGAGCGCAATGGTGTAGCTCATGGCCGTTCTCCTGCGACGCGCTAGACGTGGTACACGTCAATCACCTGGTGGATGTAATCGTTGTTGAGCTGCACCTTCTTGCGGGTGATAAGCGGACTCTCGCCGGACACGTCCAGGGTGTAGTAGGACACCCCGAAGTAGCTGTCGGTCTGCTTGTAGCGGTGGCTCAGGGTGTGCCAGTTGAAGCGCACCTCGACCACATCGCCCTCGTCCTTCAGCACCTCGATGTTGGTGATCTGATGGGTGGTACGAGGCTCAGGGGTACTGGCGCCGCTGCGCTCGGTCTTGATCCGATAGACGCGATCCTCGAGTCCCTCACGGTTGGGGTAGTAGATCAGCGAGATCTCGCTGTGGGGGTCTTGGGTCAAGGTGTCGTCATCGTCCCAGCAGGGCATCCAGAACTCGGCCTTCTTGGCATACAGGGTCAGCCATTCGTCCCACTGGCGGTCATCCAGCAGCCGCGCCTCGCGGTACACAAAGGCCTGGATATCGTGATAGCTGATGCTCATGATCATGCTCCTCTGTGTGGCGCTCAGGCGGTGGCCGTGGTGGTCGCGATGAACTGGCTGCGTTCCTTGTCGATGGCGCGCAGCATTTCCTCGACCCAGTGCTGGTGGTGCAGCACGTAGAGCCCTTCATCCTCTGGCGAGGCACCACTCTTGAGCGGCTTCATGTCGATGGCGGCGGCGTCTTCATCCGGACCATCGATCCACTGCTTGGCGCCGCGGGACAGGTCGTTCCACTCGGCCAGGGCGCCGTTGTAGCCGTTCTGGCAGCCACGGAATTCCTCCAGGTCGTCCGGCGTGCCCATACCGCTGACGTTGAAGAAGTCCTCGTACTGGCGAATGCGCACCCGGCGGTTCTCCGCCGACTCGCCCTTGGGCGCGAAGCAGTAGATGGTGACCTCGGTGCGGTCCACCGCCAGCGGCCGCAGCACCCGAATCTGGGTCGAGAACTGGTCCATCAGGTAGACGTTGGGGTACAGGCACAGGTTGCGGGTCTGGTTGACGATGTTGTCGGCGCGGGCCTCGCCCAGCTCCTGCTCGATGCGCTCCTTGTGCTCGTACACCGGGCGCACCTCAGGGTTGAGCAGCCGGGTCCACAGCATCATGTGGCCGTTCTCGTAGGAGTAGAAACCGCCCTTCGACTTGGACCAGCCGTCAGCGTCCACCGCCTTGGTGCCGCCCTCGTCATAGTTGCGGCGGTCCATGGTGGAGGCGTAGTTCCAGTGCACGGTACTGACGTGGTAGCCATCGGCCCCGTTCTCCGCCTGCAGCTTCCAGTTGCCGGTGTAGGTGTAGGAGGAAGTTCCCCGCAGGATCTCGAGGCCTTCGGGAGCCTGGTCGACGATGTTGTCGATGACCTTCTTGGTCTCGCCCAGGTAGTCCTCGATGGGCATGACGTCGGCGCTCAGGCTGCCGAACAGAAAGCCCTTGTAGTTCGCAAACTTCGGCAGTCGCTTGAGATCATGGGAGCCGTCCTGCTTGAACGCATCCGGGTAGGCGCCGACCTTCTCGTTCTTGGCCTTGAGCAGGCGACCATCGTTCTTGAAGGTCCAGCCGTGGAACGGACAGGTAAAGGTGCCCTTGTTGCCCTGCTTGCGGCGGCAGATGGTGGCGCCACGGTGGGCGCAGGCGTTGATCAGCGCGTGCAGCTCCCCGTCCTTGTCGCGGGTGATGACCACCGGCTGGCGCCCCATGTTCAGGGTAAAGTAGTCGCCGGGCTCGGCGACCTGACTCTCGTGGGCCATGAACAGCCAGTTGCCCTCGAAGATGTGTTTCATTTCGAGTTCGAAGAACTCGGGGTCGGTGAACATGCTGCGATGGCAGCGAAAGACGCCCTTCTCTGGGTTGTCTTCGACGGCACCGCGCACGCGGGCTTCGATCTGATCGAGTTTATTGCTCATCGTTGTTCTCCTCTCTCGTCCTCTATCTCGTCCTTTATCTCGTCCTCGCCTCGCCCGTCGCTTGTCGGCCTGTCGGGCCGGTCAGGGGCAAGGCACAGTCCGCGAACGAGACGCTCCTGTGTGAGTCAGGGGCCGGCACGGGTCCGGCGATCGGGCAGCGGGTGTGCGCGCCTCAGACGTCTTCGAGGGCACGCGGGCGCCTGTGGCGCGCCTGCAGGGCCTCATCACTGGTGGCGGCAAGCTCGATGTCGAACACCACCTCGGTGAAGGGTCCTTCAATGCCACGGGCACTGGCCTCGGCCTGGTCGTCGATGCGACTGGCGTCCACCACCAGCTCCTCGCGGGTGGCGAAGGCGAAGTCGTCGAAGGTGTAGGGGTCACCGGCCAGGTTGATCTGGGTGGTCAGGTGCTTGTGGCCTGGCGCCGAGATAAAGAAGTGGATATGCGCCGGGCGCTGGCCGTGACGGCCGAGCAGGTCAAGCACCTGCTGGGTCGGGCTGTCGGGGGGGCAGCCGTAACCGGAGGGAATGATGCTGCGGGCACGATAGCGGCCATCGGCGTCGGTGAAGATGCTGCGCCTCAGGTGATAGTCCGACTGGGAAGGGTCGAAGAAGCTGTAGTTGCCCTTGCTGTCGGCGTGCCAGATCTCGACCTTGGCCCCGGCGATGGGCTGGCCGCTGGTGTCACGGACCTGACCGGTCAGCCACATCACTTCGGCCTGAGTGTCGGAACCATCGTCCATGCGCGCCAGGCCCTCGGACTCAGGTGCGCCAGCCACATACAGCGGCCCTTCGATGGTGCGCGGGGTGCCGCCCTGAAGGCCGCGGGCCGCGTCCTCGGCGTCCATACGCATATCCAGGTAATGATCGAAGCCAAGACCCGGCGCCAGCAGGCCGAACTGGGTGCCGGCACCCAGTGCGTTGAGCACGCTGATACCCGCCCAGAACTCCTCCGGGGTGACGTCATAGTCGTCGATCAGTTTGTACAGGTCCGACAGCAGGCGATGCAGAATCTCCTTGGCGCGCTCGTCGCCGCCGTTCTTGTCGAAGCCGGCAACGGTGTTAAGGAAGTCCTGGACCTCCGGGGTGTCAAAGATACGGACTGGCGTGGTGGTGGTTAGCTTGTTCATCTCACACTCCTCACGGGATGGCGCTGTTATCGTTGTTATTGACGTCTTCGTTGACATTGGCGCGGGGTGAGCTGGCCGGGACGGCATCTGCCGTAGGCTCGTCAGGGGGCCGGCCGGGCTCGGGGATGACCAGGAAGGGAGCGTTACGCCCTTCCCGACGTGATTCAGCGATCGTCCTCGCGTACCGAGGACGGGTGGCGGCACAGCGGTTTGACGCGGATCTCCATGTAGGGAAACAGCGGCAGATTCGCGACCAGCTCCTGCAGTTCGGCGTTGTCCTCCACATCGAAGATGCTGACGTTGGAGTAGCTGCCCGCCACTCGCCACAGGTGGCGCCACTTGCCGGCGCGCTGCAGTTCCTGGGAATAGGCCTTCTCGGTGGCCTTGATCTCGGCGGCCCGGCTGGGGTCCATGTCCGGCGGCAGCTTGACGGTCATTTCGACGTGAAATAGCACGGCGTGTCTCCTGATGGTCGTGGGGTAAGGCGCCCTTAACGGCGGGCGTACTCGCGCAGCTTGTCTTCGTCCAGCTCAAGGCCAAGGCCGGGGCCATCCGGCAAGGCAACGCCGAAGTCGGTGTAGTGCAGCGGTCGGGTGACGATGTCGTCGGTCAGCAGCAAGGGGCCGAACATCTCGGTGCCCCAGGCCATCTCGGGCAGGGTGGCCCAGGCATGCAGCGAGGCGGCGGTGCCGATGGTGCCTTCGAGCATGGTGCCGCCGTAGAGCCCGATGCCGCCCGCTTCGGCCAGGTGGGCCAGGCGCAGCGCCCCCCGGGGCCCGGCACTCTTGGCAATCTTCAGGGCAAAGGCGCCGCTGAAGCCGGAGTCGATCAGCGCCAGGCCGCAGCGCAGGTCCTGAACGCCTTCATCGGCCAGCATGGTCACCTCGAAACGGCTGGACAGGCGCGCCAGTCCGGCCCGTTCATGGGCGGGAATGGGTTGCTCGATCAGCTCGACGCCGGCGGCCTCGAGCTCGGCAATCGCCCGCACCGCGGTGGCTTCATCCCAGGCCTGGTTGACGTCGACCCTGACACTGGCGCGATCCCCCAGCGCGGCCTTGATCGCGGCCACGTGCTTGACGTCACGCGCTACCGGGTTGGCGCCGATCTTGAGCTTGAAGTCGCGATGGCGACGCTGCTCCAGGCGCCGCTCGGCCTCCTCGATGTCCTTATCGGTGTCACCGCTGGCCAGCGTCCACAGCACCGGCAGGTGGTCATGGCGAGGGCCACCCAGCAGCGATGCCAGCGACACCCCGAGGCGCTTGCCCTTGGCGTCCAGCAGCGCGGTCTCCAGCGCCGACTTGGCGATGACGTTGCCCTTGGCCAGCTTGTCCAGTCGCGCCATGGCCAGATTGATGTTGTCTGCTGGCAGGCCCTCGAGCGCCGGCGCCAGATAGGTATCGATGTTGACCTTCATGCTCTCGGGGCTTTCCGGGCCATAGGCCAGACCACCAATGGTGGTGGCTTCACCCAGCCCCTCGATACCGTCGGAGCATCGCAGTCGCACAATCACCAGGGTCTGGGTGGCCATGGTGGCCATCGACAGCTTGTGCGGCCGGATGGTCGGAAGATCGACCAGCAACGTCTCGATGGATGCAATGGTGATGCTCATAGGAACTCCGGCACGTGACAGAACGGGAACAGGTGAACAAGCCATACCTGAGTAAGATTTTTCTTACTTAGAGGCGACTTCTCTCACACGCCATCTCTTATGGCCCATGATGCGAAACCCCCTGTTTACGGCGTCTTCACGAATTCTGGTTGTCTACGGACCGCGGAACCAATATGGTCTGGGTAATCAGGCATACCCTGGAGGTATCATGGAGCTTCGACACCTACGCTATTTCTGCGCTGCAGCAGAAGAGCTGAACATCACCCGGGCCGCCGCTCGACTGCATATGGCGCAGCCCCCATTGACGCGCCAGATCAATCAGTTGGAAGAAGAGCTGGGGGCCCAGCTGTTCATCCGTGGACCCCGTGGTCTGGCCCTGACGCCCACCGGCAAGTTCTTCCATGAGCATGCCCTGCAGATGCTTGAGAAGCTGGACACCACCGTGGCCGCCGTGCGCCGCATGTCCCGCAGCCACAAGGAGTTATTCGGTATCGGCTTCGTGCCATCGCTGTTCTATGGACAGCTGCCGCTGCTGGTGAGGGAGTTGCGACAAAAGGACGAGGTAGAGCTGACCCTGGCCGAACTGACCACGGTGGAGCAGGTGCAGGCGCTGAAGGCAGGCAGGATCGACATCGGCTTTGGGCGTCTGCGTCTCGACGACCCGGATGTGGAACAGGAAGTCCTGTTCGAGGAGCCGATGATGGCGGCGGTGCCGGAAGGACACCCGCTGGTGGGCACCACCCCGACCATGGCCGAGCTGGCGAGTTATCCGCTGGTGCTGTACCCGGCAAGCCCACGCCCCAGCCTTGCCGATATCGTGCTGGGGCTGTTTCGCCGACGCGGCCTCAAGGTCACGGTGGCCCAGGAGGCCAACGAGATGCAGACGGCGCTGGGCCTGGTGGTATCGGACTTCGGCATCACCCTAGTACCGGAACAGGTCAAGCGACAGAACCGCGACGGTATCCGCTACCTCTACCTGGCCGAAAAGCACATCACTTCACCGATCGTGTGCAGCCGCCGACGTGGCGAAGCGCCCAGCGAGACGATGCAGGCGGCCAACGCCATCCTCGAGGTACTGGTGGAGAATCGTCGCAGCGGGAAGTATCCGTGAAAAACGTCGCGGGACGGCAGGGCCAAGGCCCTGCCTGTGGCGGGTGGCTAACGCTTAGGTGTTACCGAAAATCATCCCCCGCCGCTGCCACGAAGGCCATTTCGACCAGCAGCTCGGGGTTGGCCAGCTCGGCCTTGACGCAGGCACGGCTGGGGGCGGTGCCGGGCTCGAACCAGCGCTCCCAAGCGATGTTCAGCGCATCGAAGTGGGCGAAGTCGGTCAGGTAGATGGTCACCGAGATGATCCGAGTCTTGTCACTGGCCACCTTGGCCAGCGACTCCTCGGCCTGCGCGAAGATCTGCTCGACCTGGCCGGTGATGTCGGCGCTGGTGTCCGCTTCGGCGACTTCGACGAAGTGGGCCATGCCGTTGAAAACGGTGATGTCGGACCAGCGGGGAGTGGGGTTGATGCGATGGATATCCATGGAGAAGCCTCGATGCCTGGGAGGAAAGGATCGCTAGCATAGGCCATGGAAGCGTCGCTGCAAACGCGGGCAAATAGCGACACGGACGACGCGGTTCAGGCCGCGACGTCCGTGTGATCAGGCGAACACGATCAGAAGTCGAAGAACACCGTTTCCCCCTCCCCCTGCAGCACGATATCCAGGCGATAGCGCGGCAGTCCGCCTTCACTGTCTTCACGACGAGCGATCAGGGTCTGACGACGGCTGGGTGACTCAATCGCGCCCAGCACAGGGCAGTCGGCATTGGCCTCGCCCTCGTCGTCAAAGTACAGGCGGGTCTGCAGATGGATATTCACGCCCCGGGCAAAGATCGCCAGGTTGATGTGGGGGGCCATGGTGCGGCCGTCGGGACGGCTGATGGCACCGGGCTTGACGGTAACAAAGCGCCATTCACTGTCACCCTCGGCGGTGGTCGCGGTGCGCCCGAAACTGTTGAACGGCGCCTTGAGGTCAAAGGCGGTTTGATAGTGGCCGCTGCTGTCGGCCTGCCACGCCTCAAGCAAGGCATCGCGGACCAGGTCGCCGTTGCCGTCGATGACCCGTCCTACCACTTCGATGCGCTGGCCGCTGGCACTGTCCTTGGCCAGTTCGTTCCAGATTTCTTCGTCGCGCTCGGGCAGGCCGGCGACGGCCAGTGCCAGACCGATATGCACGTAGGGGCCCGCTGTCTGGGACGCGGTCTCGCGCAGCATCAGATTGGCGGTGGGAGTGAAATTGGGCTGTTGCATGGAATCTCCTTGCCGTCGGACGCCATAGCCACACGTCCGCAGGGCATATCACTGTTGGTTGCCGGAAGCATTGCTGCCGAGCGTGTCACTGATTCTCGAAATAGGTCTGCAGCTCGCCGCGCACGACCAGGTCAAAGCGATAGGCCAGCGCGTCCATCGGACGCGAGCGCGCCATGTCGAGACGTCCGATCATGGTGCCGACGGCTTCCTTGTCGTTGAGCGTCTGCACGATCGGACAGATCGGAATCAGTGGATCGCCCTCGAAGTACATCTGGGTGATCAAGCGAGTGGAGATGGCTGGCCCCATGACGCTGACGTGGATATGCGCCGGACGCCAGGTGTTGATGCCGTTGGGCCAGGGGTAAGGGCCTGGCTTGATGGTGCGGAAGTGATACCAGCCGTCCTCATCGGTCAGGCAGCGCCCCACCCCGCCGAAGTTGGGGTCCAGTGGGGCCAGGTAGCTATCTTTCTTGTGGCGGTAACGGCCGCCCGCGTTGGCCTGCCACATTTCAACCAGGGTGTGGGGCACGGGCTTGCCGAACTGGTCGATGACCCGCCCGAACATGATGACCCGCTCTCCCACTGGCAGGCCGGGGGCGGTGCCATCGCGGAAGTTGAGCAACAGGTCGTTGTCATGGGGTCCCATGCGCAGCTTTTGAAAGTCCGGGCCGGTCAATTCCGACACGCTGGGAGTCTGCAGGCTGACCAAGGCCTGGGAAGGAGAGCGCGGCACCGTGGTCTTGTAACCGGGAGCATAGGCAGGCGGATGCGATTGGCGATCGCGCTCGACAAAACGACGACGAAGAGTCATAGGGCCAGGTCCTGACGTAAGGGATGATTATTGGTTGTTCAGACACGTCTCGCCGGCAAGGCGATGACGCCAGTGTGACCAGGCCCTCACGGACTGCCAATTGAGACCTTGACGAGCTTCCATAACCCATAGGTTATGGCCAGCTGATCCTGGCACCGATCACTATGGCCTAACGTTCAGTGCTGGCGCTCGGCGGCAGCCTGGCGCAGTGCCTCGGCGAAATCATCCAGCGCCAGGCTGGTGTCCACTGACGCGTTGGTACAGAGTCCTACCGATCCCCCCTGGTGCTCGAAGGCCAGCGACAGCTCCACCAGACGGCCTGCCTGCAGGTCGTCATCCACGGCATCGAAGGGCGCCACCCAGATGGCGTCGTTCTCCAGGGTGTAACGGCGGCTGAGCGTCAGCGACAGGGTCTCGAGACAGGGCGACGACAGGCTGATAGCGTGACGCACACAGAAGCTGTCGACCTGCTGTCGCAGGGTCGTCTGCTGGGGCGGCAGTACCCAGCGGCACTCCCCCAAGGGGGCGGTATCCTCAAGCGCGTGTCCGGCCAACCAATGGCCGGGACGTACCACCAGCCGCAAGGACTCGTAGTAGAGATGCTCAAAGGCCAGATCACGGATCTCTCGGGCTTCTGTCATCCGTCCGACTACCATGTCCAGCTCGCCAAGTGACAGTCGAGACAGCAGATAGGCGCTGGCGCCCGTGACCACCGTGACGCTGGTAGTGCGGCCGTGAGGCGATGTCTGGAAACGGCCGAGAGCCGCGGGCATCAGCCGTGACTCCACCGTGGATAGCGCACCGATCCTCAACCAGGCATGGCCACCATGGGCATCCGCCAGGGCACCCACACCCTCCTCGAGGGCCTTCAGCGCAGGGCCGGCGTGCCTTAACAGGGTGAGCCCGGCCTGGGTCAGGCTGACGCCCTGGGCGCCACGCTCGAACAGCGTGGCACCGACGATGTCCTCGAGTTCACGGATGGCCTTGGAAATGCCCGGCTGGGTGATCGCCAGGGAGTCGGCAGCCCGCGCAAAGCTGCGGCGCCGAGAGACCTCAAGAAAGGCGTTGAGATGACGCAGCTTGATACGGTGATTGAGCATAAAACGTCAGGACTTTGGGCATCAGGGCGCTGGCCATCTCAACGACGAGGGATGACAGGACTCACTGGCAAGCAGCGAGCACGCGTTCGATGGGCTCGCCAGACCCCATCAGCGAGAAGCGCGCTGGAAGCGTGTCCTGGGGAGTGATCACGGCGACGTTGCCTGACTGCAGGGTGCGCGTCAGGCGAGCCGGCGAAGGCGCGAACCAGACGCCATCCTTGGGTGAATGACGAGACTCCAGGCGATAGCCGATGCCATCCACCAGCACATCCAGAGGCTTGCGCCGGTCTGCACCCATGCCGGAGGCGTAACCCGCCACCGACACCATGGGCACCCCATTGAAGCACACCAGCGCCAGCGAATGGCCGTCGCCATCTTCTACCTTGGCCGCTGGCGCATCGCCAAACATCTGGTGGGCCTGGGTGAAACGCCAATCGGCCGCCGCCGAGTGGGCCACCAGCCCACCGAGCAACGCTGCCACACACGTCATGAACCGCATCTAGGAGTTACCTCTTGCCGCCAAATAAGGGCATGCACCGAGCCGCGTCCTCATACCCAGCATCCGTCCCCGTTCCAGTCTAGCAACGGCCCGAAACGTTAGGCCACTATCACGGGCACTCGGCCGTGTAGTGAACGACGGAATAGAGGGAAGCAGACAGCAAGGACTCGGCACTCCCTACTGGAACATTCAGCGCTGCCACTGTGTGACAGCTATGTATCACTCTTCCCCTGCGGCGACAACCGTGCGGCAGATGCAGATTATCCCTGCCCTACCCTGCCTAGCCCTCACCTTCACAGGCGCCCCAGCCCAGTTCCTTGGCCAGGGCAAAGGCGTGGTTGGCCGCCGGTACGCCAGCGTAGATGGCGACATGCATCAGTACCTGACGCAGTTCCGCCTCACTCAGCCCGATGCGCTTGGCGGTGTTCAAGTGCAGGGTCAGCTCCTCGCGCCCCAGGGCGGCGAGAATGCCGGTGGTGATCATGCTGCGCTCGCGTCTCGTCAGGTCGTCATTGGACCACAGCTCGCCCCAGGCCAGCCGGGTGATCATCTGTTGGAACGGCGCGTCCAGCGACGTGGCCTTGGCGGTGGAGCGCGCCACATGCGCCTCCCCCAGCACCTGCTTGCGCGTCTCTATCCCGACCGAATAGGCAACACCGTGCTCGGCCACATCGCCCAGCGCCGGCGCCAGCGCATCGAACAGCCAGTCGCACAAGCGCTGGGGTGCCTCCACTGAAGGCACATGGCCAACGCCATCGAATACCGTCAGCTCAGCACCGGGGATGTGTTCGGCCAAGGCCTCCAGCGAGGCGGGAGGCGTCGCCAGATCCTCACTGCCCGCCAGCAGGTTGACCCTTAGCGCTGGATGGCGATGACCCGCATCGCCGAGGCGGCCCCGGAAATCCGCCTGCCCCAGCATCTCGCACAGCTGGGCGTAGGACTCATCATCGCCACGGCCCATGGCCAGCTGCCAGCCTGGCGCCAGCGCCGGGTTGGCCTCAAACGCCCTGGCGGCGAACCAGCGCGGTACGATCTCGCCGGACATCGCGGCGAGCCCCTCAGCGCGCACGCGCCCGGCGCGGGTCGACCACAGTTCGAGATTGCCGATCTGCGCCCCGGTATTGGTCAGGCTGGCCGAGGCCAGTCGCTCGGGATGATGCGCGATCAACGCCTGGCCAATGACACCACCGATGGAGGTGCCGACGAAATGCAGGCTCGTGGTGTCAGCAATCCCCACCTCGGCCAGCAGCGCCAGCAGCTCATCCGCCAGGTCCTGCGGGGTGATCGCGCCGCCGGGCTCCAATGGGCCGCTGGCCCCGTGACCCGGCAGGTCCCAGGTCAGCACCCGATAGCGAGAGATCAGGCGCGGCAGCAACTCATCCCAGACCGACTGATTCATGCCCAGCGGATGGGCCAGCACCAGTAATGGCAGCGCCTCACTGCCCAGCAGGCGATAGCTCAGGGTGCGGTGGTGGATCTTGGCAAAGCTCATGGCGGTCTCCGTTGGCGGGATCAAACGCGCTCGATCAGGGTGGCGATCCCCTGGCCCACACCGACACACATGGTGCACAGGGCATAGCGCTTTTGCTGCTGATGCAGTTCGTGGGCGGCGGTCATCAATAGCCGCGCACCGGACATCCCCAGGGGGTGTCCCAGGGCGATGGCGCCGCCATTGGGATTGACCCGGGGGTCATCGTCGGCAATGCCCAGGTCCCGCATGCAGGCCAGCGCCTGAGCGGCGAAGGCTTCGTTGAGCTCGATCACGTCGATCTCATCGATACTTACCCCGGTGCGCGCCAGCAGGCGGCGTACCGCGGGCACCGGGCCGTAGCCCATGATACGCGGCTCGACCCCGCCGGTGGCCATCCCTAGGATGCGCGCCATGGGCGTCAGGCCGTGGCGCTCCACCGCGGCCTGACTGGCCACCAGCATGGCACAGGCGCCATCGTTGACCCCGGACGCATTGCCGGCGGTGACGCTGCCATCCTGCTTGAAGGGTGTCGGCAAGCTCGCCAGCTTGTCCAGGGTGGTGCCGGAGCGCGGATGCTCATCGCTGTCGAAGACCAGCGGCGGCTGCTTGCGCCGGGGAATCTCGATAGGCGTGATTTCCAGGGCAAAACGCCCTTGCTGCTGAGCCCGTGCGGTCTTCTCCTGGGAGCGCACGGCGAAGGCATCCTGGTCGGCCCGCGAGATAGCGAACTGCTCGGCCACGTTCTCGGCAGTTTCCGGCATCGAGTGGGTCTCGTAGACCTTCTTCATTAGCGGATTGACGAAGCGCCAGCCGATGGTAGTGTCCTCAATCTTCTGTCCGCGGGAGAACGCCCCCTCCGCCTTGCCCATGACGTAAGGCGCCCGCGACATGGACTCGACGCCACCGGCCAGGGCCAGATCCATCTCGCCGGCCTTGATCGCACGCATGGCGGTCCCCACCGCATCCATGCCGGAACCACACAGTCGGTTCATGGTAGTGCCCGGAACCGAGGTGGGAAGCCCCGCCAGCAGCGACGACATGCGCGCCACGTTGCGATTGTCCTCACCGGCCTGATTGGCGCAGCCCATGAAGACTTCTTCGATGGCCGCAGGGTCAAGATCGGGCGCTTGAGCCAGCACTGCCTTGAAGATATCGGCCGCCAGATCATCGGGACGTACGCTGGACAGGGTGCCGCCGAAGCGGCCGATGGCACTGCGGCGAGGATGGCAGAGATAGACGTCGCTCATGGCGGACTCCTTGCTGTCCCCACGCATCGGCGCAGGGCGTGTCGGAAATAGGGGAAAACCGGGGCCCTTACTGGCCGCTATGGGCGCGCTCGGTGCGGGCCTTCAGTTCGCGCAGCACCGCCAGTTCGTGGTCGCTGGGCTCGGGCGTCGCGGCAAGCTCGGGGGCAAAGCGGATATCCCAGCCCGTCGCTTCCTGCACCTGCTCGCGGCTCACCCCAGGGTGCAGCGAGACGACGGTGAGCTCGCGATCCACGGGATCGGGCTTCATCACGCACAGGTCGGTGATCACCCGGGTCGGGCCCTTTCCGATGTTGGGCACGCCGTCGCGTCCCTTGCCGTCGCGGCCGAAGCCCAGGGTGGTGATGAAGTCCACGTCGCGCACGAAGGCGCGTGGCGAATGCTTCAAGGTGATGAACACCTCGCCGGCGTTGGTGGCGATTTCCGGTGCCCCGCCACCGCCCGGCAGGCGTACCTTGGGCGCGGTGTAGTCACCGATCAGCGTGGTATTGAGATTGGCGTAGCGATCGATCTGCGCCGTGCCCAGAAAGCCGACGCTGACCTTGCCGCCCTGCAGCCAGTAGCGAAACATCTCGGGCACGGACACGGTGGTCAGCGCCGACTCACACAGCTCACCGTCGCCAATCGACAGCGGCAGCACATCGGGCTTGGTCTGCAGGGTGCCGGATTCGTAGATCAGCACTACCTCGGGAGCGTGGGTCAGGCGTGCCAGGTTGGCGGCTTCGGAGGGCAGACCAATGCCGACAAAGCAGGTCATGCCGTTCTCCAGCGCGCGGGCGGCGGTGACCGTCATCATCTCGGCGGAGGTGTAGTCGGTAGCGGTGTTCATCAGGCGTGCCCCCCTGTCTGGATGATGTTGTCGTCGATCCACCGGGTAAAGGCATCCCGGTCCCGTGCAATGGCGTCCCACTCCTTGTAGAAGCGGTTGTCCCGGGGGTAGTAACCGTGGGCGTAGGACGGCAGCGAGCCCTTTTCCGCCACGGCGATGGCGTCGATGGCCCAGCCAGGGATCACGCAGGCATTGGGGTGCGCCCCCAGGTCGTCGACGATCTCCTCGACGGTGACGATGGCGTGCTTGGCCGCAAGTACCGCTTCCTTCTGCACGCCGATGATGCCCTCGACCAGCACATTGCCGGCCCGATCCGCCTTCTGGGCATGCACGATGGACACATCCGGGCGTACCGACGGAACGGCGGCCAGGCGCTCACCGGTAAAGGGACACTCGATAAACTTGATCTGCTCGTTGACGTTGGGCAGCTCGCTGCCCACATAGCCTCGCAACACCGCCAGCGGCAGTCCTGCGGCCCCTGCTTCGAAGGCGCAGGCCATGGCCGCATGGCTATGCTCGAGAATCTCGATCTGATGGGGCCAGCCCTTCTCTACCGCATCGCGCAGTCGGTGCAGCGACCCCACGCCGGGGTTGCCCCCCCAGGAAAAGATCACCTTCTTGACGCAACCCGCACCGATCAGCTGATCGTAGACCAGGTCCGGCGTCATGCGGATCAAGGTGAGATCACGCTTGCGCTGGCGAATGACTTCATGCCCGGCGGCAAACGGGATCAGATGGGTAAAGCCTTCCATGGCAACGGTGGCGCCATCCTCGACGTAGCGCTTCACCGCATCACTCAGGCTCAGGATCTCGGCCATGTGGATTGCCTCATGTGTGTTCTGGAGGGGTGTGCTGAATGCTGTGCTCTTGATGTTGAGCTCTTGGTGCATTGCTCTTGATGCTGAGCTCTTGATGAAGAGCCCAGGACGCTGTTGCCTGGACCACGCATCTTTTTTGTTCGCTATGTGAACGTAGGTTTGTTATACGAACAAACCTACTGTCGATTCCCTCGATCGTCAAATGCAAAAAAGGCGAGCGCAGATCGACTCTGCGCTCGCCTTTACTGGAGGTTATCTTTTGCTTCAGAGGGTTATCAGCGCTGCAGCCACTCAAGCGCGGCACGGACCTGGTGTTTGCTGCTACCAATGTATAAGGCAGGATCGGTGGCCGCTCGTATCGCTTCGGCACTGGGCAGTGTGCTGGCTTGGCTGCTGGCAGCGGTGCTGGCATCGGCGCCGCCGTTCACCGCGTCACCACCTTCCTGCACCAGCGACACCAGCACGTCAGCGTAACGGCGCCCCTGCTGCCTGGCCTGTTCGGCGGCGTCTGCCGCCAGCGCCTTGGCGCGCTCGGGCCCTAGGGACGGGGTCAGCAGACGCGCCACCGGCTCGGCCATGATGGCGCCCCCGGTCACCGCCAGGTTGGCCGCCATGCGCTCGGGGTGGATCTCCAGGCCTTCGAGCAGCACCGCCGCCTGTTCCAGGGCGCCCTCCACCAGCAGCACCGATTCCGTCAGGGGCACCCACTCGGCATGCCACTCTCCCAGTCCGCGCTCCAGCGGCTGCGCCACGGCACCCAGCACCACGCTGGTGTGTCCATGCAGCCGACGAGCCGACGAGCGTATCAGCGCACAGCGCACCGGGTTGCGCTTGTGCGGCATCGACGAAGACTCACCCATGCCGGGGGCGCTGGGTTCACTGACTTCACCAACCTCGGTCTGGGTCAGCAGGGAGACGTCGAGCGCCAGGTTCTCCACCGCCCCGGCCACGGCGTCCAGAGCCGTCTGCAGGGTATGGATCGGCTGGCGATTGGTGTGCCAGGGCAATATCGGGCAGCTCAGCCCCAGCTCCTGGGCTATCGCCTGCATCAGGGCCATGCCTTCATCGCCCCATCCCGAGTGCACGCCTACCGCACCGCCAAACTGTACCGGCAGCCCTTGATCCGCCACCTCACCCAGCCGTCGCCTGGCTTGTTCGAGCCCCACCGTCCACTGGGCGACCTTGGCGCCGAAGGTGATCGGCAAGGCTTGCTGCATCAGCGTACGACCGACCATGGGCGTATCGGCATGTGTCCGCATCAGGGCCATGCCTGCGGTCCTGCACCGTTCAAGCAGTCCATCGATGGCTCCCAGACGAGGTGTCAGCAGATGCATCAAGGCCGAGTCCACCACATCCTGACTGGTGGCCCCCTGGTGCCAGTAACGCTTGAGATGATCCGGCAGCGCGCCACGGCCTGCCTTGACGAAGGGAATGGCCGGATTACCGCCACTGGCAACACCACGGGCCAGCTCGGCCACATCGAACGCGTGATGCTCCAGCCGCTCGGCCATGTCTGCGGTGGTACCGGACGGCACCGCCCCGATACGCTCCTGTGCACGCACCAAGGCCAGCTCGAAGGCCAGCATTGAGGCGATAAAGTCCGCATCACGACAGTCCTTGAGCGCATCTTGGCTCATGCAGGGGTGGCTTAGCAGGGCGGCAGTCATGGCGTTTCCTCTTGCGGTGCTAGGCGGGTGAACGGGGATATCTGAATCATGCCGCCTCGCCAATAGTCGTACAAGTGTTCGCAAGTCGAACATATATGCTAGGTTAACCACATGGACGGGAGGTCCGACACTCGCTAAGCGGTGTGTCGACACGCCCTCAGACCATTGCCGCACTGGTATCATCCACGCTTTATCTTTCCGAAAGGACACCTCGATGGATACGGCACCGACGGACGCCGCCCTGAGCCCGGACGATCGCGACTTTGTCACCGCTCTCGCCAGCGGCCTCGATGTCATTCTGGCCTTTGATGAGGCCCACCCACGCATGACGCTGAGCGAGGTGGCTGCACGTACGAGCATGAACCGCGCCCGTGCCCGACGCTTCCTGCTGACGTTGCATGCACTCGGCTATGTGCGCAAGGACCAGCGCCATTTTGAACTGGCCCCCAGGGTGCTGCAGCTTGGCTATGCCTTCCTGTCCGCCAACAATTATCGTCACCTGATTCAACAGGTGCTCGAGGACATCACCGCCGAGAGCGGTGAATCCTCATCGCTTGGCGTACTGGACGGCGACGAGGTCACCTATGTCGCCCGCTCGGCCTCGCGCCAGCGACTGATGGCGATTACGCTGGCCGTGGGCACTCGGCTGCCGGCCGCCTACACCTCGATGGGGCGGATGCTGCTGGCCCAACTCGATGACCAGGCGCTGGACGCCTTTCTCGAGCGCGTCACCCTGGAACCCTTCACCGACACGACCATCACCAACCGCAGCGCGTTGAAGGCAGCCATCCTGAGCGCCCGCGAGCTAGGCTATGCGATCGTGGACCAGGAGCTCGACTCCGGCCTGCGCTCCTTGGCAGTGCCCGCCTACGATGCCCACGGTGAGCTGCTCGGCGCCATCAACATCAGCACCAATGCCGCTCGGGTCGACCATGACACGCTGCTTGAGCGCTACCTTCCGCTACTGCAGGAGAAGGCACGCCAGATCCGCGCCAACGTCAGCTGATCTCGCCACCTGTTCGACCACGCTTGAGCTGACGCCGGCAGGGAGGCCTGAATGCTCGCCATACTCTCGATTACCACGCCGATCTTTCTGCTGATTGGCGTGGGCTTCTTGGCCAGGCGCTGGAACCTGGTATCGCCGGTCCAGCTGTCCGGCGTCGCCAACTTTGTGCTGTACGCCGCGCTGCCGGCGCTGATTGTCGGCGCGCTCACACGCAATTCCCTGGGGGAGGTCATCAGCCTGCCGCTGCTGCTTGCCTACGCACTGGGCTCGGTGGCCACCTTTGTGGCGTGCCTGTGGCTGCCGCGCAATCGCCGCCGCAAGACCGCCACGGAGCGTGCCATCCAGGCGCTGGGCATGTCGGCCTCCAACAGTGGCTTTATCGCCTACCCCATCGCGGCTCTGGCGCTGGGCCAGGCGGCGGCGGGTGTCATCCTGGTGCATACCATGATGGTCGAGGTGCTGCTGGTCATCCCCGGCGCGCTGGTACTGGCGGAAATCGGCCAGCAGGCGGATGCCAAGGCGGGCGCTGCCTTGCGTCAGACCTGCCAGCGCCTTACCCGCAACCCGATCCTGATCTCGCTGACGGCAGGCCTTGCCATCGCGGCCAGCGGGTTTCGCCTGCCCGATACCCTCACGCGGACCATCGAGCTGCTGGCAGGCGCCGCCGGGCCCGCCGCGCTGTTCGTCATCGGCGGCACCCTGTATGGCTTGAAGATTCGCGGCATGCTCAAGGACATGGGGCAGATCATGGCAGGCAAGCTGTTGCTGCACCCGCTGCTGGTGCTGGGCCTGCTGCTGGCCCTGGAGACGGTGACGGGACCGCTGCCACCCCACCTGTTTGCCGGCGCCATGATCTTCGCCGCCTGCCCGATGATCAGCATCTATCCCTTGATCGCCCAGCGCTTTGGCATGGAAGGGGTCGGGGCGGCCGCCCTGATGGCCAGTACCGTGGCCAGTTTCCTCACCTTAAGCGCGGTTCTTTGGGCGCTGTCCCGGGTGGGCCTGCTGCCGCTGCTTGGCTGACTTGCTGGCGCCCAATGGCGGGCTCACGTACCATGAAGCAATTCATTTAGCTTGCTACTTTTTGGCAGCATCGAATGCTGCCACCACGCCCCAACGCCAACGGCCCGCCATGTCCACGCCTTCATCGTCACCAGACACCGCTCTCCTGACGCCGCCGCGGGCCCTGAGCCGCGATCGTCCACTGAAAGGCATTGCCTTCATGTTGGCCGCGGGACTGCTGTTCTGCATGCTCGATACCGGCGTCAAGACTCTGGCTCAGGACTATTCACCGGTGCAGGTGGTGTGGGCGCGTTACGTCGGCCATATGCTGGTGCTGGTGGGCTACTTTCTGTGGCTGGGCCGGGGGCCAGGGATGGCCATGCTCAAGACCTCATCCTTGGGCGGCCAGTTCGTCCGAGGCCTGCTGCTACTGGGTGCCAGCACCTTCGCCTATCTGGCCTTCCGCAGTCTGCCGCTGCTGCAGGTCTATGTGATCAACTTCAGCTCACCGTTGTTGGTGACCTTGCTGGCGATTCCGTTGCTCAAGGAGCGGGTCGGCTGGCGCCAGTGGCTGGCGATCCTGGTCGGCTTCGCCGGAGTGCTGATCTGCGTGGGCCCGGTGGACTGGCGAGCCAACCCGGCCATTCTTCTGCCCTTTGGACTGACCGCCTGTTTCGCGCTCTACCAGCTGTCCACTCGGCGTTTCGGCCGCGAGGACCATCCGCTGACATCGCTGTTCTACGCAGGTCTTGCCGGTGCCGTGGTCAGTTCGCTGGTGGTCCCGGTCTTCTGGACTCCGGTGGCGCTGGGGGATCTGCCGCTGTTCATGTTTGTCGGGCTGATGGGCGCAGCCAGCCAGCTCACCCTGATCCTGGCCATGCGCTACGCACCAGCGTCGCTGGTATCGCCATTTCTTTACTTGCAGATCGTCTGGGCGGCTCTGTTCGGCTTTGTCTTCTTTGGCGATATCCCCCGTCCCGAAACCTGGATCGGCGCTGCCCTGATCACCGTCGCCGGTATCGTGCTGGCCACCTGTCGAAGAAAAAGTGGCTGAGCCAGTGCGCTGTCATTCATGTCGCGCCCCCCATCACGCCAGCGGCGTCACGACGTCAGCATCTCGCTGACCAGCACCCGGCCGCCCTGGCGAGCGGCCTTGTCCACCGCCAGAGTCGCGGCCAGGGTCATCGCCCCTTCCCTTGCGCTGACACGCGGCTCGGCCTCTTTTCTCACCACGGCGATGAAGTGACGCAGCTGCTCGGGATAGCAGTGGCTGCGCGGAGGCTGCAGACGCTCTCGCATCAGCGGCTCACGCCAGTGACCTTGGCCGGCATGACGCCACAGCGCCATACCCGGCACGCTGAGGCTACCGCGGGTGCCGCCAATCACGTAGCAATCACCCGGCTCATGCAGAAAGTTGGGGGACTGACCAGAAGCGACGTCCCAGATATAGGGTGAGGGCACCGCGTCACTGCCGACAAAGGAGCCGATCATGCCGTTGGCAAATGACAGGATGAGCGCAAAGCTGTCCTCCACCTCGAAGCCCCGCGCCTTGTTGGCGGTCACTGCCTGCACGCTCTCGATCTCACCGCACAGAAAACGCAGGCAGTCGATCTCATGAATCAGGTTGATCAGGATGGGACCGCCACCCGCTTCCCGCCGCCATGCCTGATCGAAATAGGGCTCGTCCTTGCGACACAGCCACATCCCGCTGACGGTGACCAGCTGACCCAGTTCTCCCGCCTGGATGGCCCGCAACGATTCGACCATGTCGGGACTGTGGCGACGGTGATGACCCACCAGCATGGGTACTCCCGCCGCCTCGCTGGCATCGGCTAACGCCAGCGCTCCCGCCACAGTGTCGGCAATCGGCTTCTCCATCAGCGTCGGCAGCCCCCGCTCGATGCAGGCGAGGCCCGCCGCCACATGCAGGGCATTGGGTAGCGCCACTATGACCGCGTCGAGCTCGACCTGATCGAGCATCTGGAGGTAGTCGGTATAGCAGGGCACGCCCAACCCGTCGGCGAAGGCGCGACCGGCGTCCGTCACATCGGCGATAGCCGCCAAGGTAGCGTCTGCCGACGCCTGTACCAACGCCACGTGTTCACGGCCGATGATGCCAGCCCCCATCACCCCGATACGTATGGGTCCCATACGGCCCTCCTTGTTGTTATGCATGCGTCTTCCAGGTCGCGACGTCTAGCGAGAGGCAGCCCCTTCACGTCACACCACGGGGTCGCTGAAACCCACCGTCACATTGTGGCGTCAGCCCTTCTTGATCAGCGCCTCCAGGGCGGCGTGATAGCCTTGGCTGCCGAGCCCCGCGATAACGCCATCGGCCCGCAACGACACGTAGGAGTGGTGACGGAAGCTCTCGCGCTTGTGCACGTTGGACAGGTGGACCTCGATCACGCTGCCGTCGAAGGCGTTCAGTGCATCCAGGATGGCCACCGAGGTGTGGGTGAAGGCGGCAGGATTGATGATGATGGCCACCGTGCCGTCCACACGAGCGGCATGAATGGCGTCGATCAGCTCGCCTTCATGATTGCTCTGCCGGCTACTCAGCTCCCATCCCGCGAGCAGCGCATGCTCGCGCAGCCCATTGTCGATGTCCGCCAGGGTTTCGTGACCGTAGATATCGGGCTCACGGGTGCCCAACAGGTTGAGATTGGGACCGTGCAGAACCAGCACCTTGCCACTCATCAGAGATTCTCCTTCAACAGTTCTCGCCGGTAGTGGGCGAACAGGGATGCGGCTTGCTCATCGGCGGCAGCACGCTGATGCTCATCCTCACAGAACCGCTTGAAGGCGTCCATGCACTTGACCGCGAACCGGTAGCGAGGTGCGACGCTTGAATCCACGGTCATGTAGCTTCACTAGGTATTTACCCTGATGCCCGGCCGTGCCTTGCCCTCTTGCGGTGTGCTGCACATGCGAGCGATGGCACCGCCGTCACTCACCCCTGCTCTGGCTCCAGCCAGCGCCGCCAGGCGTCGATGACCACCTGCCGATGGGCCTTGAACTCGACCACATCGCCGCGGGCGGTCTCCCGGGTCAGCGCTGCACGGTGGTTGGCGCTGCGCGCGGCCAGGTAGGCATCACGCAGGGCCTGGGCCTCGTCGGGGGCCAGGTGAGCGGTCTCTTCCAGGGTCTCGAGAATCCGCATGTTGTCGCTGAAGCGCATGAGCTCCGGCGTCTGATGGGACAGTGCCAGCACCGCGTACTGACACAAGAACTCGATATCGACCATGCCACCGGGGTCGTGCTTAAGGTCGAAGGTGTCGTCACTGCCCTTTGACCCCAGGTGGTCGCGCATCTTGTGGCGCATCTTGACCACTTCATCGCGCAGGGCGTCTTGGTCCCGCTCGCTGCCGAGGATATCGCGGCGTACCTGCTCGAAGGCCTCGGTCAGCTCGGCACTGCCGGCCACCACCCGGGAGCGCACCAGCGCCTGGTGCTCCCAGGTCCAGGCCTGCTCGCGCTGATAGTCGGCAAAGGCGCTCAGGGGACTGACCAGCAGACCGGCATTGCCCGATGGGCGCAGGCGCATATCGACCTCGTAGAGCGACCCGGCTGGCGTCACCGCCGACAGCAGGTGGATGATGCGCTGTCCCAGGCGGGTGAAAAAGACGGTGTTGTCGATCGGGCGCTTGCCGTCGGTCTCGCCCTGGGACGCGCAGTCATGCAGAAACACCAGGTCAAGGTCCGAGCCATAGCCCAGCTCAATGCCGCCGAGCTTGCCGTAGCCGACGACCAGAAACGCCGGGGTCTCGCCCACCCGCTCGCCCTCCTTGCCAAGCGGAAAGCCATGCTTGCGGGTCAGGGTCTTCCAGGCCATCACCAGCACCGCGTCGAGAATCACCTCGGCGATGTAGGTGAGATAATCGCTGACCTTCATCAGGTGACGGGTGCCGGCGATGTCAGAGGCCGCCACATGCAGCACCTGGGCGTGCTTGAACACCCGCAGGGCTTCCAGCTGGGCCTCTTCATCATCCTCGGGGATCCGCGCCAGGGTCTGGCGCAGCTCATCGGCCAGACGCTGCTTGTCGGCCGGGGTATAGAGGGTGTCAGGCGTCAGCAGCTCATCCAACAGGATCGGATAACGGGCGATCTGCTCGGCGATCCAGGGACTCGCGCCGCACAGCTTCATCAGGTGGCCCAGGGCGTCCGGGTTCTCCCGCAGCAGGGCCAGGTAGGCGGTGCGCCTGAGCACTGCCTCGATCAGCGGCAGCACTCGCTCGAGTGACGCATCGGGCGCCTCGCTGTCGGCCAGCGCGTCCAGCAGCATTGGCATCAGCGCGTCGAGACGCTCAAAGCCCACCCGCTGCATGGTCTGAACCTGACGCGACCCCGCCAGGCCCTTGATCCGCTTGAGCGCGGTGGTGGCGTCTTCGAAGCCAGCCCGCGTCAGCGTGGCCTCGGCCTCCTCGTCGTCCGGCTCGCCGCGCCACAGCTGGCGCCAGGTTTCGAGGTTGGCGCCCTCCTCCGTGTCCTCTTCGACCTCGTCTTCGGGATCGCTGATCACCGCATCGAAGTGCTGGCGGACCCGTGCGCGCACCTCATCCAGCTGCGCCATCAGCGCCGGCCAGTCCTTGGCGTCCATGGCCAGCGCCACTCGCTCGCGGTCGAGCTCGTCATCGGGCAGGGCCTGGGTCTGGCGATCCTCCAGCGCCTGGATGGCGTGCTCCAGATCACGCAGGAAGGCGTAATCCGGCAGCAGCTCGTCGACCACGCCCTGGGGCAACAGGCCGAGCTCCGGCAGACGCTGCATGGCGGTCTTCAACGAGGTGACCTGAAGCTCGGTATCACGCCCACCGCGAATCAGCTGAAAGGCCTGAACGATAAACTCGACCTCGCGGATGCCGCCGGGGCCCAGCTTGATGTTGCCCTGCATGCCCTTGCGCCGGACCTCGCGATTGATCATCGCCTTGAGCTCCCGCAGCGACTCGATGGCACCGAAGTCCAGGTACTTGCGATAGACGAAGGGGCGGATGCTCGACAACAGCTCGTAGCCGGCATCGATATCGCCGGCCACCGGGCGCGCCTTGAGCATGGCGTAGCGCTCCCACTCGCGGCCCTGATCCTGGTAGTAGCCTGCCAGTGAGGCAAAGCTGCCGACCAGTGGCCCGCCGTCCCCCAGCGGCCGCAGGCGCATGTCGACGCGAAAGACGAAGCCGTCGGCGGTCACCGGGTCCAGGGCCGAAATGAGCTTCTGCCCGAGCTTGGTGAAGTACTCGACGTGGTCCAGCGCCTTGCGCCCGCCCTGGGTCTCGCCCTTCTCGGGGTAGGCGAAGATCAGGTCGATGTCCGACGACAGGTTCAGCTCACCGGCGCCCAGCTTGCCCATGCCGAGCACCACCAGGCGCTGCTCGCTGCCGTCCCCGCGGGGCGCGGGGCGTCCCCAGCGGGCCTCGACAAAGCGCTCGAGCCAGCCAAGCGCCCCTTCCAGGCAGACCTCGGCCAGGCGCGA
Organism: Halomonas litopenaei; assembly: GCF_017303055.1. Taxonomy (GTDB): domain Bacteria; phylum Pseudomonadota; class Gammaproteobacteria; order Pseudomonadales; family Halomonadaceae; genus Halomonas; species Halomonas litopenaei_A. The sequence goes on from NZ_JAEKJT010000003.1 coordinate 675,846, forward strand.
CACCGCGGCACCAGTGGCCCAGGCATCGATGCCCTCAGGGCGATTGATATCACGCCACACGATCCCCAGCATGCGCGCGGCACGAAAGCGGCGTACGGCTGCCTGCATGGCAGCCTCGTCGTCGGCCGACGCCAGGACCTCATCCAACAGCTCCTGAAGCTCCGCAAGGCTCAGCGCACGATCCAGCTCGCCGCTGGAGTCCAACCAGCCCAACCACTGGGGATAGCGCACCAGCGTCTCGGCGGCAAACTCGGAGATCGCCAGCACTCGGGCGAGTTCGACCCGTCGATGGGTTTCGAGCGCCTGATACAGCTCACCGGGGGGCTCGCTGCCGCTCATCTCGGCGATGTTGTCCGCCTGATCGATACGCGCGGCCAGGCGTCCCCATGCCTTGTCCAGAGCACCGTGCAAGGCAGCCGGAATATCATCGCGGGGAAGAAAGTCCGGGCTCTGTTCCATGGCGGCTCTCCTTGTTCGTCATCGTCGCCGTGCGCTTCAGCCGGCGGTGTATGCCTCGGTTCATACCCTGAGCATAAACAAGCGCGGCGGTCCCGACACCCTCCGCTGGCGCAAGATGGCCGTTAGCCCATCAAGAACTTCTCGGCGGCCAGCAACGCCCAGGTCAATCCCGCCATGAACAGCGCCAGCATCACTGCGGCGGAACCAATATCCTTGGCTCGCCCGGACAGCACATGTCGTTCGGGCCCGATGCGATCGACCACACTTTCGATGGCGCTATTGACCAGCTCCACGATCAGCACCATGAAGCAGCTGCCCACCAGCAGGATCCACTCCACCGGGGTATCGCCAATCCACCAGGCCAGCGGTACCAGCACCATGCACAGCCCCAGCTCCTGGCGGAAGGCCGATTCATGACGAAAGGCCGCTCGCAATCCCTTCAATGAGTAACGCGTCGAGTGAATCAGGTGGCGCCAGCCGGTGTGTCCGGGCTTCATGAGACTTCCTCGTGCAGCGGGACGCGTTCCTGCGTCCCTCAGTGGTTGGCAATCATGCGATCCAGATCGAGAGATACCAGGTCAAGCACCCTGGACCAGCTGATATAGGGCGTGGAGGAGGTGCCGTTGACCAGCACCGTGAATACCCCGAAGCGATGGCTTGCGGTCCGGAAGTAGCCGGTCACGGCACGCACCGCCACCGGCTGGTTAAGCGTGCCGGTCTTCACCGTGACGTGGCTCTGGAAGGTCGACGACCCCCGCCGAATGAAGCGCATCGGGCCGTTGGTGGGCGCCTGCAGTCCTGCGTTGAACACCGGGAACAGGTCGGCTCGCTGGAACATGTACTCCAGCAGGGCGTTACCCCCCATGGCGGATATCTTGTTGCCCGTGGTCAGGCCACTGCCGCTTTCCATGGTCGCGGCGCCGTGACCTGGCACCTGGGCAATAAAGGTTTCCAGTGCCGTCCCGGCCTGGTCGAGCTCCGCCCTCGGCTGATCGACCAGATTCAGCGCCAGCACGTCGGCCATGTAGTTGTTGGAGTAGTTGAGCATACGCAGCAGAATTTCCTGCAGCGGCTTGCCATCCACCGCTGCCAGGCGCCGTGCGGAGGCCGGCGGCGGCTCGCTGGTCGTGGCCACGCCCCCTTCCACCGTGATTCCCATGCTCGCCAGCATGGCCTGGAAGGTGGCAGCCGTCTGCGCCGCGGGATCAGCGCTGGCACGGTAGACCTCACGGGGCAACGCGTTGGAGGAAATCTGTCCACTGACAGTCAAGGTCTCGCCGGTGCTGCCAGTGACTCGGGTGGCCTGCAGGCTGGTACCGGCATTGGCGCCCTGAGTGGTGACCTGATTGTTGACCGCGAACAGCGGCGCCTGGCTGTTGCAGCCGGTGATCCGCGCAGGGCCACCCACGGCGCCAGGGGCCACCTGCACGCACCAGCTGCCGTAGTTGACGCCGGCCGAGGTCAGCAGCGCACTGTAGGCATTGTCGGAACGCTCACGGGCGGTGCAGCGGTCGATGGTACGGCAGGTCACCGGACCAAAGCGCCACTGACTGACGACCAGCCTGCCGGAGACACGCCGCACGCCCGCCTGGTGCAGCCGCTGACCCAGGCGCCACAGGTCTTCGCTGGTCAAACTGGGGTCGCCGCCGCCCACCAGCACCAGGTCGCCCGCCACGGTCCCGCCGGCATCCGGACGAGCGGTGCTGACCACATCGGTGGTAAAGCGATGCTGTGGCCCCCAGGCATCCAACGAGGCTGCGGCGGTGTAGACCTTGGTGACCGATGCCGGCGTCAACAGGCGGCCCGGTTCCAGGCTACCCAGGGTTTCTGCTGGCGCGGCGCCCATTTCGAGCAAGCGTGCCTCGGCACTGACCTGGAAGCCCTGATTCGTCAATTCGGCAAGATTCGAGAAGCCCGCCGCCTGCACGCTGGCGGCAGGCACCATGACGGTAGCCAGCGTCAGCAACGCAGTGGTCATCAAGGCGGATATGGCGGATGAAGAGCGCGACGACATGAAGACTTCCCTGGGGTGGACGGACGTCACGCCGTTTCGACGCAACGAGGGCCGAGTCTACCGCCTGGCGCGACAGGATTCGACTGCGGGTCGATGACATGACCACGCCGCAGCGCTTATCGCTACCCGTCACGCTCATAGGGACGCCGACAACCCGTCACAGGGACGCCGAGAACCCGTCACAGGGACGCCGAGAACCGTCAGTGCGACGCCGTAGAAGAAAACAGCTGAATCACGCAGACCCCGCCAATGATCATGGCGAGCCCCACCAGGGCGGGCAGGTCGGGCTTCTCGCCGTAGACGATGATGCCGACCAGGGTCACCAGCACAATGCCAAGCCCCGCCCAGAAGGCGTAGGCGATCCCCACCGGTACGCTGCGCAGTACCAGCGACAGCAGGTAGAAGGCCGCCAGGTAGCCCACCACCACCACTACGCTGGGCCACAGCCGGGTGAATTCGTTGGAGGCCTTGAGCGCCGAGGTGGCAATGACCTCGGCGACGATGGCCAGTGCCAGATACAAGTAGCTCATCCGCTTGCTCCCTGAAGACGACGTTCGACAATCCGGTCGAACAGCGAATTGAAAACCATGGCATAGATCAGGAAGAACAGCATAAAGCCGGCGTCCAGCCAGAACGCTTCCACCAGACCGATGTCCATCCACCAGGCCACCGCAGGAAGCGTCATGACCAGTAGCCCTAGCTCAAAACCAAAGGCCTGGGCCAGACGCTGCTGCAAGGTGCGCCGGCGACTGGGGACCCAGCGATCGAACATCCAGTTCCACACCAGATTCCACAGCATGGCGGCGGTGGCGAGCCCGGCCGCCAGCACTCCCATTTCGGCGAGGCCGTGACCGCTGAGCATGCTGGCCAGCGGCGTGACGATCACCAGCCCACCCAGCTCAAATGACACCATATGTACCAGACGTTCCTTCAAGGACCGCATCACGTTCACTCCCGCCCGAGGGCGTTGTCGCTTGACGATGCCGCCTATTCTAGGCACTTGGCCGATGGATTCCAGCTAGCTACTATCAGGTAAACAGATAGGTAGGCCTTCCACCATGCATTGGACCCTGGACCAGATTCAGCTGTTCATCGCCTGCGCCGAGCAGGGCTCGTTCTCGGCCGCCGCGCGTCACCTTGGGCGTGCGCAATCGGCGGTAAGTACCGGCATTTCCCATCTTGAGCTGGACCTTGACTGCGAGCTGTTCGATCGCCGTTCGCGCTCCCCCACCCTGACCGCAGCGGGCCATGCGCTACTGCCGGAAGCCAGAGCCGTACAAGCGCAGTGCGAACGACTCAACGCCCGTGCGGCGACCCTGGCACAGGGCGAAGAGGCCCAGCTGGTGGTGGCCATGCATGAAGCCTTGATCGAGATGCCCCCGGTGGACGCGACGCTGGAGGCCCTTGCCGAGCATTACCCCGCACTGTCGCTGACCCTGCTGTACGGCGCCCAGGGGGACGTCGCCGAATGGGTTGAGCAGGGCACCGCCCACCTGGGCATTCTGCTCAGTCAGGTGCATGCGGCAGGCCCCCTCGAGGGCAGTCGCATCGCCCACCTGAAGCAGCGTTGGGTGGTAGGAAGCACTCACCCCCTGGCCCAGCAGGCAGCGGTAACGCCGTCGGCCTTGGCCAGCTATCGACAGCTGATGATGGCGTCACGCCATAGCGAGGCGACGGCACCGCCCCACACCGAGCCTTGCCTGAGCCCCATGCACTGGCGCCTCAATAGCTTCTATTCCATGGCGGAGCTGACGGCCCGCGGACTCGGCTGGTCGCTGGTACCGGAGCACGTGGCAGACTATCCGCCTTTTCGCGACAAGCTGCAGACGCTGACAGGACCGGGCCTTGGCGAGCCCCCGAGCATCGAGGTCGAAACGGTCATTCGCCGCGATGCCGCCAAGGGCCCTATCGCCCGCTGGCTGGTCGCCACCCTGGGCGAGAACTTCCGCGCCGTCAGCCATAGCCTGACCGCCCCCGGCGCCCGCTGACCCCGTCCGCTAGGGGGTTGGCATCAGCTGGGGGCGATGATCGAGCGTGGCGACCAGGCGCCACAGAGGTTGGTGGTGCTCGTGGTACTTGCGCTCGAAATGGGTCATCGGTGCTGCGCCGGGGTCGTGGGCCTCGACCGGCGCCGACACTCCAGTGGCCAGAGCCACCGCGGCGGCAAACTCCTCGACGTAGACCCTCCAGTTGGAGCGCACCTCAAGCCTCCCGCCCAACCCCACAATGGCCGGGAACACCGGGTGCCCGTGCCAGCGATGCTTCAGCTGGACCGACTTCGGGTAGGGATTGGGGTACAGCAGATAGTGCCGCTCGGGCTGCCAGCCCGTCGCCAGGGCCAGACGCCAGAAATCCACCAGGTCAGCACGCACCAGCAAGGCATTGTCCGGCAGCGGCCCATGGTCCCTGGACAGGCGGTCGGCGCTGCGGTCGACGCCGATTACGCTGTGCTCGGGAAACTGCTCGGCCAGCCTGCGTGTCGACAGACCGACACCACAGCAGGCATCGAGAATAAGCCCTCGCTCACCCTGGGAGCGACGCCAGGCCTCGGCATCGTCAAAGGCGTCTCGGGTGTGCTGAGCCAAAGGCTTGCGCCAGACATGGGACAGGCCACGAGTGACCCTGCGCAGCAGGTCCTCGTGAGGGCCGGTCTGGGCGGAGGTCACGATACGGGGAACATCAGACATATGCGGTCTCGAGCGGGGAAAGCGGCAACAGCGACATGCTGCCGTGAATAGCACAGCCAGTGTACCAAAGCCCCGGTAAGTGAGCAGGTACAGACGCCTCAGCCCAATGCTCGCCAGCGCAAGGGCAACGGCGCCACTCTCACCATGTGCAACACCTTGCAACACACCTGGTGCACGCTGTCGCAGCAGCACTGTCGCCCTGCTCACGCATGACGAAGGACCGACCAGGTGCTAACATCGCTGGCCTGAAATCCTATCCCGTGGCAATATCGAACGGCGTTTTGCTTGGGACACGGGCAGCATCGCGCGAGGCACGACTCCTCGCCACCTTGGCATCGAGGCATGAACACCAGCAGCACTGAAGCCAGACCGCCGAATCCACGGATTCCCGCTTCTGGCCTGTTGGCGTCACCTCGACCAAGGGCAGCACTGACGTGCTGATCTGCCCGGGTCTTCATCAGCGCCGTTTTCTGCGCTCCCAGAGCGAGCCTTTCACCCGCTTCAATACGAGGACTCCGGCTTGTCACACTTACCGGTGATCGTGGGCATGGGCGGCGTCAACCCGGCCGGCCGTACCTCGGGCCATCAGGCCTTCCGTCGCACCGTGCTCGACGCCCTTTCCGACGACGAGCAGACCTCCACCCTGCTCGGTCTGGCCGCCATGATGCGCCTGGCCCACTGCGATGCTGACCAGCACTGGCACAATGCCCAGGGCCAGGAGCTCGATGCCGCCCAACTGGCGCTCGAAACCCGTGACCAGGTACTTAGCCATACCCTGATTCGTCGCATCGAAGATCCGCGTTTCAACGACGAAGGCCTGCCGGCCAATCGTCGCGCCAACCTGGCACTGGAATCGCCGATCACCTTCCGCCTGCGTCGACGCCAGCTACCCGACGACCTGCCGCCTACCTGGCAGGTGCGTGAGGTCGACCGGCATCACCTGGAAGTTACCGTGCCAGCGGGGCAGATGGACGTCATGCTGCCCGAGACACGCCCTGCTCAGGTGCGCGCCGCCGGCCAGCTACCCAGCGGCTTTGATCCCAGCCAGCTGTATCGCAGCGTGCACCACCCCCGCGGTCTGTCCATGGCGGTGTTCGCTGCCAGCGATTGCCTGGGCGACAGCGGCCTCGACTGGGACACGCTGCGCGACCGGCTCGACCCGGATGCGATCGCCGTCTACGCCGGCAACTCGATCGGCCAGCTGGATGACGAAGGCTGGGGCGGTCTGCTCAAGAGCTTTGTGTCCGGCAAACGCGCCACCTCAAAGCAGATGCCGCTGGGCTACGGGCAGATGCCTGCCGACTTCCTCAACGCCTATGTACTGGGCAGCGTCGGCGCCACGGGCGCGGCACTGGGGGCCTGCGCCAGCTTTCTGTACAACCTGCGCCTGGGGATCGACGACATCCGCAGCGGCCGTCGCAGAATCGTCATGGTGGGCACCGCCGATGCGCCCATCACTCCCGAGATCATCGAGGGCTTCCGCACCATGGGGGCCCTTGCCGACGATGATAGCCTGAAGGCCCTGGACGCCCTGGAGCTGCTGACCGACGCCGACTACCAGCGTGCCAGCCGCCCCTTCGCCCGCAACTGCGGCTTTACCATGGGCGAGTCCAGCCAGTTCGTGATGCTGATGGACGACGCCCTGGCGTTGGAAACAGGCGCGGATATCCTGGCTGCTGCACCGGAGGTCTTCGTCAACGCCGACGGCTGGAAGCGCTCGATCTCGGCGCCCGGTATCGGCAACTACGTGACCCTGGGCAAGGCCTGCGCCTTGATCCGCGACATGCTTGGAGAAAAGAGCCTGCGCGAGCGCTCCTTCCTGCATGCCCACGGTACCTCGACACCGAAGAACCGCACCACCGAGTCCCACGTCTTTGACGCGGTGGCCAAGGCCAACGGCATCACCGAGTGGCCAGTGGTGGCCATCAAGGCCTTCCTGGGTCATTCCCAGGGCAGCGCCGCCGGTGATCAGCTCACCAGCGCCCTGGGCAGCTTCGCCCATGGCCTGCTGCCGGGGATCTGCACCCTGGACAAGGTCGCAGACGATGTCCACGCCGAGCGCCTTCGGTTCTTCCGTGAGACCCAATCCTTCGTCGCAGATGCCAGCCTGATCAATGCCAAAGGCTTTGGCGGCAACAATGCCACCGGCGTGCTGATTTCGCCGAATGCCACCGAGCGGCTGCTGACCCAGCGCCACGGGGCCCAGGCGATGGATGCCTGGCGTGAGCGCCGCGAGGCCACACGGGCCCAGGCCCGTGCCTATCATCAGCAGGCGGATGCGGGGCACTTCGCCGTGCGCTATCGTTTCGGTGAAGGCGTGCTCGAAGGGCCGGAGCTCGAGGTGCAGCACGACAGCATCCATATCCCGGGCTACGCCCAGCCGGTATCGCTGGCGGTGGACAACCCCTTTGGCCAGCTTGCCGACAACGACGACGAGAGACAGGAGCAAAGGTGATGACGACGGCCGTCTATCCCGGCACCTTCGATCCGATCACCAACGGTCACTACGACCTGATCGAACGGGCGTCACGCCTGTTCGAGAAAGTCGTGGTCGCCATCGCGGCGAGCCCCGGCAAAGGGCCCGCGCTGGACCTGGATACCCGACTCGAGTTGACCCGAGACGTGGTCGCCCCCCTTGGCAACGTCGAGGTTGTCGGCTTCAGCGGGCTGATGACCGACTTCATGCAAGCCCAGAATGCACGGGTACTGCTGCGAGGGTTGCGGGCGGTATCCGACTTCGAGTACGAGCTTCAGCTCGCCAACATGAATCGCGCGCAGATGCCTGATCTGGAAACCGTCTTTCTGACGCCAGAGGTCGAGAATTCCTACATCTCTTCCACCCTGGTGCGAGAGATTTCTCGCCTCGGTGGAGACATCAGCAAGCACGTGCACCCCAAGGTCGCACAAACCCTGCGTAGCCATTACAATACCTGACCATCACACTGGGATTTGACGCTGCGGATGCCTCTTGCGCTGCAGGACTGATCCCGTTGATCCCGAACACCGGGACCGGCAATGCCGTTTCCCCGGGCTGCCCGCCAGGCCAACCCCCGTCGCTGTGCGACGCGCCTGACCGGAAGCCCCGGCCCCAGGGCCGCGACTCTGCGTGAGGACCCTCAATGTCACTGATGATCACCGACGAGTGCATCAACTGCGACGTCTGCGAACCGGAATGCCCCAATGGCGCCATTTCTCCCGGCGAGGAGATCTACGTCATCGACCCCAACCTGTGCACGGAGTGCGTCGGTCACTACGACGAGCCTCAGTGTCAGCAGGTGTGTCCGGTGGACTGCATACCGCTGGACCCCGAGCGTGTCGAAAGCCACGAGACGTTGATGGAGAAGTACCACATCATCACGGCGGCCTGATCACATTCGGCCATCGTCGACCATACTGACGCTGATGTGCTGAGACTGACGTGCTGAGGCCGGCATGTCTATGCTGACAGTTCATGCTGACCGTTCATGCTGACCGTTAATGCTAGCAGGAGCCGCCCCAGGGCGGCTCCTGGCGTTTACAGCTTGACCACTGCACGCCCACTCAGGGCCTCCGGTAGGTCAGGCACGCTGATCCCCAGCAGGGTGAGCGGCGTGATCGCTGGCCGGCGCTCAAGGCACACGATCAGGCTGTCGCCCTCAAGACGCACTCTGGCACCATCAGCGCATCCTGGAGTCTGCTCGGCGCTCCAGCCCATGGCGCTGATACTGTCGAGTACCCGCTGCGCGGCGTCAGACTCGACGTCTTCCTCGGCGAGCCACGGGGCACTGGCGACCACCGCGGCAGACCTCGCCGCTTCGCTGGCCACCTGGGTCAACTGGTGCTGCTGCACCATGGCCACCGAGTAGCTGATCAAGGCGTACAGCAGCAGCAGGAAAATCGGCAGCACGACAGCGAACTCGATGGCCACGGCACCTCGCTGGCCCTGCACTCCCCTGCGGTGTCTGTTCATCGCTCCTCCACCGAGTCATTCGGTTGTCGTATCAGGGCGACTCGCCGTCCTGACAGCCTGCCCAGCTGGTGGCGCACCCCGTCAGCGACTCAACGCCCCCTGCATCCACCGCCAGCACCCGTACATCCAGGGTGTTGACGCCGATGCCCAAGCCCTCGAGCGCCGGCTCCAGCAAGGCCGTGTTGACGTCAGACAGCGTCGCCGACAGCAGGGAGGGCACACCAAGAGTGGATACCAGCCCACCAAGCAAGCCCAGCTGGTTGACCACACTCGTGACCAGTCCATTCAGCACCTGGGTCACCTGGGCCCCACCTTGGCCATCAAAGACCGCCCGGGACTGGTCGGGCCAGCCGAGTCGTCGCTGCTCCTTGGCGCCCTGGGCGCTGCCCGCGGTGGCCTCTTCGTCATTGGAGAAAAGCCCCAGCAACCTGACCTCCTGCTCGATCTGCACCAGCGAACGCTGGGCCACGACGCTAAGCTCGAGCCCGTCATCCAGCGCAGCCATGGCGTCGACCGCCGCGCGCCCTTCAGCCCCGGTCACCCGGGTGCTCACCTCCACATTCAGCAGTCCGGCCACGCCAAGCCCAAGCTCCAACGACAGCTCGAGCTGAGCATTGCGGGCGACGCTGGGATAGCAGGACGATGAACAGTCGCTGGCCAGACTTGCACCAGCGGGGCCCGGAGGTCCCACGGCGATGGTCGGAGGAGAGATGACCTCGAGTGCCAGCGACAGGTCGGCCAACCCCAGCCCGACGGCGATCGAGGAAAGGTCTGCCAGCCCGAGACGGACTCCGCCCTGCTTGCTGGCGTCGAGCAACAGCGCGCCTTCCAGCAGCTCGCGAACCGGCACTCGAGCGGTGAGAATATCGCGCACCGCGACCTCTCCCTGTGGGTCGATCGCCAGCAGCTCGGCCAGGGTGAAGCGCTCGCCAGGCGCCCCCGGACGCACCGGATTGGCGCCTACCGAGTCCAGTGCCTCACGGATACGCTGGCCCAGTGCCTCGAGATCCAGCGATTGCGCGAGTTGCTCTTCAAGGTCCACGTCCAGCGACTCGACCCCCAGCAGTTCGCCCAGGCTGAGCTCGAGCCCAACGCCGTCATACGCCCCCAGCACCGTCAGGTCGAGCCGAGCACCGACCAGTCGATCGAGCAGCAGCGCCAGGACTGCCGATTCGCTGGTATCGACCTCAAGCAGGCTGGTCCCGGCGCTCAGCGTTACCATCGAGGCGCGCCTTGCCACCCCGGTAGCGGTCAGCCGGGTGTTGTCGTCCACCTCGCCGCCGATCAGCTCACCCAGGTTGGCCAGCAGGCTGCTGGGCACCTCACGCTGAAGTCTGACCTCGACGCTGTTGGCGAGCCCTGACTCCGTGATGAACCTGCCACCGTCGTCAACCGCGCCCTGGGTCAGGGTCAGGGTGGCGTCCCCCGCGTCCACATCGATGCCATTTTCCTGAACGGCATCGATGGCCCACTGGCGCAGGCTGGCATGGCCACAGGCATCCCCCTGAAACAGCGCCTGGCAACTTGCCGCCGCGGATACTGCCGCCAGGTCCGCCGCCTGCTGCAGGCGACGCTGCTCCAGATACAGGCGCCCGGCATCCAGGGCCAGGGTCACCAGGGCGACCAGCCAGACCAGCAGGAAGGCGGTCATCACGCCGATGGCGCCTCGCTGTCGCTGCAGCCTGCCAGCCGATGTCATCGGTCGCCGTCGCGGTGTGTCAGCTTCAATCCTCGCCAAAGCCGGTCTCGATATAGCGCTCTGGAATCGGGTGGCCGAAGCTGTCCACATAGCGCTGATAGATCTGGCTCTGGACCTTGCCCGACAGCACCTGGACGGAGGGCGATGCCACGCGTCCCTCACGCTGTGCGGCCAGCATTGCTCGGGTACGTTCGCCGAAGGGGTCGCGACTGGCGGGAAGTCGCACGATGCCGGGATGGCTGTTAGCGCTCTGCTGCGCTTCCGCGCGATCCGGCCATAGCATCAGCGCCAGGCTCAGCAGCAGACAGACCATCGCCGCCACGATGAGGGTCTTGGGCTGGGTGACAATGTCCTTGCACATCACGGTCCATCGCTCCTTGCAGGAGCGCATCCTGCGTCGGCTCATCATGATTCCGTCCTCTCACCGGGAGATGCCGCCGGGGAGATCGTACGCGGCGGCGCCGCCAGCAGTCGGGCGTCGACTCCCAGGCGTCGTGCGGTGCGTTCGGCCTGAGCGGCTTGCCCGCTCAGCCGCAGGGCCAGCACCAGGTTGGCGGCCGCCTGCTGGTGGCTGGGGTCGAGCTCCAGCGCGGTGCGAAATTCCTCCGCCGCCTGCGGCGATTCGCCTGCCAGCAACAGCAGGTAGCCGAGATCATTGCGGATGCGTGGATCGATCGGCCGGGACTCCCGGGCCTGCCGCATCAGGGTCATGGCCTGGTCGTGACGGCCAGCGCGAAAGGCATTGCGTGCCAGCCCGCGATAGCCATCTGCCACCAGGCAGGTGCCCAGCAGGGCCTCGTAGGCGCGATTACTGCCCTCGACATCGCCGATGGCGCGTCGTGCATCGCCTTCAAGACGCCAGGCAAGCGGCAGCCCATAGTCACCTGCCTCCAGGTGAGCGGCGGCGGAGCGCGGCTTGCCGTCGTCCAGCATGCGCTCGATCAACGACAGCTCGACACCGATATCGGCAGCATAGCGGCGTCCACAGGGCCCGCTGCTCTGCTGCTGGGCGTCGCCCACCACCTCGACGGCCGGCGCGAACGCCGTCATGGGCATGGGCTGTGAAGACGCGCTGGTACATCCACTCAGCAGCGAGACTCCCAGCAGCGCGGCCAGGACGCACCACGCTGCCCCCATTCCGGAGTGCCGTGGCATGCCAGCTGGTGGTTGGCCGGAAGCGGCGAGGGTGGAGTGGCGATCTCTCGATGTCATCGGCGTCTCCCACCGGTAGTGAAGCAAAGGACTCGGCATCACGGCCCTCCCAGGGATCCCATCAGTCCACTCAGGTTGACCAAGGCGGGACCGGCCATGACGATCAACAGGGCGGGGAACAGACACAGCATCATCACCAGCGACATGGTTCCGGACAGCTGACTGACACGCTGTTGCAGACGTGTGCGGCGCTGGGCCCCAAGGCGCTCCACCAGGGTGGTCAGGCTATCCCTGGCGCGGCCTCCCGTTCTGGCCATCTGGGCAAACATCAGGAAGAACTGCTCGACGCCTTCGCTGGCCTGCACCGCGGCCAGCTCTTCCAGCACCTTCTCGCGATCCTGGCCGCTGTCGATGCGGTTGGCGGCGATCCGCAGTTCAAGCACCATATCCGGGGTCGTCGCACCCAGCTGTTGAATCAGTCGATGCAGCAGGCTTTCCAGGGTCATGCCGGTGTCCCACAGCATCCGCGTCACCTGCAGCACCAGTTCGATATCTTCATCGAGCCGCAGCGTTCGACGACGACGCTTGCGCTCCAGCGCGAGCCACCCCAGTCCCGCTGCGAAGCCCCCCCACAGGGCAGACATGACCACGATACCCGCCACAGGCCTGCCGCCCATGATCGCCAGCAGCCCGCCCAGCATGGCGGCGCCGACCATGACCACGGCCCACGCCAGCAGCACCGCCAGCTGAGCCTTGGCCCCCACATGCCCGGACTGCCGAAGACGCAAGGACAGCCGTCCCGCCAGACCAGGGCGGCTGGCGCGACTGCGCCATAGACCGCGCCCTTCCCGCAGTAGCCGCGACTCCTCCCGCCGGCGCTGTCCTTCCTCACCCACGGGCAGCCGCGTACTGATCAGCAAGGCTGCTGCCGCCAGGGCCAAGGCCACGACGGACCCGCTCCACCAAAGATTCCACATCAGCCGCCTGTTCTCCTTGTCTGTCCTACCCGCGTTGCAGCGCCGGCAGACGTTCGTTGCAGCGAGGGGGTCATACCGACTTGAGCATGCGCCACAGCAACCATCCCCCGCTCAGCTGCAGGACCACGGCCAGCGCCAGGGCCTGGCGACCTCCGCTGCTCTCCAGCATGGGCAGCAGAAACGCCGGCTGCGTCAGCTGGATAAACAGCGTCAACAGCAGGGGGGACAGGCCCAGTACCAGAGCACTGATGCGGGTTTCTCCGGTCATGGCCGCCAACTCACGACCGCTTTGCTCGCGCTGGTGCAAGGCGGCGGCAAAGGCATCGAGCATGTCGGACAGGCTGCCGCCATGGCGTTGGTTGATGCGCATGGCGGTAGCCAGCAGCCCCAACTCGTCGAGCCGCAGTATCTGCCCCTCACGGGCCAACCCTTCGTCCAGTTCCTGACCGAGCTGACGCCTCAACATGACGCGAGACAGCGCATCCGACAGTGGAGGACGTACCCGCCGTGTCGCGTGCACGAAGGCGGTTTCCAGCCCTTGACCGGCCACCAGGCCACGGCTGACCTGACTGAGAAATGGCGCCAGCTGGCGGCGTGCACGGCGCCGGGTGCGCGCGGCACGCAAACGAATCAGCGCATTGGCCAGCACCACCACCAGCACCACGGTCGCCGGGCCCCAGACGGCCCCCAGGCGTGACAGCAGCAACATCGCCAGCACCAGCAGACTGCCACCGGCCACAGCGACACTCAGTGGCGAGGCGGGCAACCCTGCCGCCGTCAGGCGCTCGACCAGCCATTCCATCAGCGAGTCATGGGTAACCAGCGAGCGGCGTCGCGCGGTGCGCTGACCGCCAGCCGCGCGCTCGGTGTGGGCACGCGCGCTCTTCATCAGTAGCCATGCAGCCGTGGCAAGGCATGCCGCCACCAGCGAAAAGACCACCCAGACATTCATGGGTGCGCCTCCTCAGCGCCATCTACCAGCGCCGCCAGCAGCCGCGGCCAGCAGACCGCAGACGCCTGGTCTGCTGGCCGCGCCGTGAGGTGGTCAGTCACCGGTTGCCCCTCTCGGTAGAGCGGCTCCAGGACCACCTCGCCCTGGCGTAACCCGACCACACGCAGCACCTCTGCTACCCGACGCTGACCGCTGCTGTCGCGAGCGACGTGTACGATCAGGTCGAGCGCAGTGGTGATGATTTGACGCACCAGCGCATCGGTCCCCTGAAAGCGCGACATGCGCACCATCATCTCCAGCCGTACCACGGCATCGGCGGCCGAATTGGCGTGAACGGTACTCATCGAGCCCTGATGTCCCGTGTTCATCGCCTGCAGCATGTCCAGCACTTCGTCGCCCCGACTTTCCCCCAGCAGGATCCTGTCGGGGCGCATGCGCAGGGCATTCTTGACCAGTGCACTGGCGCCGACCTCGCCTTCTCCTTCGATGTTGGGCGCTCGGGTTTCCAGCCGCACCACGTGGTGGCTGGCCAGCTGCAGCTCGGCACTGTCCTCGATGGTGACCACCCTCTGCTGAGGTGGGATCGCTGCGCTCAGCACGTTCAGCAGCGTCGTTTTGCCGGCCCCGGTGCCACCGCTGACCAGCAGATTGCAGCGCTCTTCCACCGCTCGGCGCAAAAAGGCCATGAGGTTGGCCGGCACGCTGCCCATGGCCACCAGGTCCTGCCCGGTCAGCGCCTCCCGCCGAAACTTGCGGATCGAGACGCTGGGCCCGTTCAGCGACAGCGGCGCAATGATGGCGTTGACCCGGGAGCCATCGGCCAGGCGGGCATCCACCATCGGACTGGATTCATCCAGACGCTTGCCAAGGGGCGCCAGCATGCGTCGCACGACCCTGAGAATGTGATCATCATCGAGGAAGGCGAGCTGACACGGCTCCAGCCGGCCACGGCGTTCGACGTAGACCTGGCGATGACCATTGATCAGGATGTCGGAGATGGTGTCATCGGCCAGCAATGGCTCCAGGGGCCCGAAGCCATTGAGCTCGCGACAGACATCCTCGACCACAGCGTCGACACTGTCGGTCGGCGTGGCGTAGCCCCGCAGGCTAAGCGCCTCTGTCACCAGCTCGCGCACCTGCTGACGCAGCTGCATGGGCTCATCGGCGATGCCCCTGACGTCATCCTCCAGGCGCTCGACCACCAGCTGGTGAAGCTCGCTGATCAAGGCAGGCTCTGCCCCCGGCGCCGCCTTCCGCTGACTGACCTCGGCACGCTTTTGACGAAATGGCATGGCGCTCTCCTCTCACCCCACCCGCAACCACCGATCAGCGACTGAAGCCCACCTCGGACACGCGCTCTATGGCTTGTGCATCCTGTGGATCGAACATCAGTTCCAGGAAGTTCGGGTCATAGCTCTCGAACGCGGCGCCAGGCATCGGCCCCAGATCCACCCCGGCGGCCAGCGGCCTGACAAGGTGCGGCGTCACGATCATGACCAGTTCCTTCTCGTCACGATCCAGGCGTGTCGAGCGGAAGAACGCGCCGATGACCGGGATATCACCAAGTCCAGGGATCTTGTCGACGCTTTGAATGATGTTGCGGCTGACCAGACCACTGATGATGAAGCTCTCGCCGTTGCCCAGCTGCACCGTGGTATCGGTGCGGCGGACATTCAGCGCCGGCACCGCGATCCCGGCAGTCTGCACCCCGCGGGAAAAGTCCAGCTCGGACACTTCGGGCGCCACCTTGAGCATGATGCGACGCTCGTCCAGCACCGTCGGCGTCAACTGCAGACGGATACCGAACTCCTTGAAGTCGACGCTGATCTGGTCGTCACCGCTTTGCACGGGAAAGGGAAATTCGCCACCGGCAAGAAAGCTGGCGCTCTGGCCAGACAGGCTGACCAGGCTGGGCTCTGCCAGGGTATAGGCAAAGCCATTGGCGCTCAGGGCGCTGAGTGCCGAGAGCACGCCACTGGTATTGACCTGAATGATCGAGAAGCCGCCGTCACCCGCATTGGGGGCCACCGCACCGCCCGCCAGGAAGTCGAGCGTCTCATCGCTGCGGCCCAGGGCAAAGCGGGTCGAGCCTGCCTGGTTGCGCCCGATGAAGAAGCCCGCGGAGGCCATGCGGCTGCGGTTGACCTCTACCACGCGGATGTCGGTCTGGACCTGGACCGGCCCGGCCTGGGTGGTCCCATCAATGGGATCGCTGGCAAAGCGAGAGATCGCCTGATCATGGCGTTCGAGGGAGCGCGTCACGCCACGCACGTCAGGACGCGAGGTGCCGGGGGCCAGAGAGTACTCCGACTCGAGCCCCTCGCCACCGGCGGGGCGCACCTGAATCAGAGTTTCCCGGGGTTGGCTGGCACCGTCGACCCATACCTTGAGGCTGGTGCTTCCGGGGCCGACGGCGGTCACCAGCAGCGACCGCGGGTCCAGCACCTGGGCGTCAATGATGTCCCCCCGCCCCACCGCGGTGCGGGTGATACGTCCTGGCTGGCCCAGCCACTGCTGATCACCGACGGCCAGGCTCAGTCGTGACTCGGGTGACTGCGCCAGCCCCACAGCGGGGATCAACGCCACTGCCAGCAGCAGCGCGGCTACCAGGCGTTTGCCTGGCGCCAGTCCGCGCCCTGTCCCGCGGGCACACACTCTCCAGCACACCGACTTCGGTCGGGCGATCTTGCCATCTAGCTGCATGCTTGGTCCTGTTCCCTGCGCGGGTTCCGCTAGCCATGGCGACTGCCGCCACCGCTGCCGAACCTCTCATTATGATGTCAGTCTGTTGACCGCCCGTTTCCAGCCTTCCTACCGCTGGCTGCCCGCGATCACGGCAGTGAGACCACTCGACTGCGGGCTCCGACGTGTTGCACCACCTGGTATCCCTGGGCGCGTGACGCCTGCGCCGCCGGTCTGGGCGGTTGTCGCTCGATACCGGTAAGCTCATCGAAGCTGACGCTATTGCCGGGCTGGCTCAGGCTCTGGCCCAGCGATACCGGCAGGACGCTCTGCCCCAGCGCGAAGCGCAGACCGTCATCGAAGGATTCGCCCAGAGCCGCTTCCTGGTTGCCCACCACTGCCAGTCGCAGCCGCCCCGTCGCCTCGGCCAGCAGCAGCCGCGCGGTCTGGGTTTCCGGCATGGCCAGCACGGCCGTACGCTCGGAGCCACTGTCTTCCTGGCGGTCGCCACCTACCAGGCGCTCGCCTACCCCGAGCACGCTGACATCGGAAAACAACCGCCGTGCCAGCCGATGGCGCTGACCGTTGCCGTCATCCGTCTCGGCAAAGAACAACACGTCGACCCGGTCCCCCGGCGCCACGAAACCACCGCCGCCGATGACCGCGTCGATACCCACCCCGACGGCACGAAAGCCTGGGGGCACCACATCGGCCAGGGCACCACCGCCGACGAATCCGCCCGGCCTCAGTACATCGCCCTCACCGAGGGGCCGCGCCAGGCGCGCATCCGGCACCTGGGCCAGCTCAGCAAAGCTGCCATCCAGCGGGGTAGGAAAATAGGCCAGCCGCAACGCATCGGGCAGGTCAGAGGGACGCTCCCCCGCACTCAGCTCCCGAGCGGCCACCAGCACCGGATAGCCCAGTGGTTCGGGCGGCGCAGAAGGTTGCATCGACTCAATCCCCGCATCCAGCGGAGGTGCTTCGGTACTGCTCGTGTACCACCCTAAGCCTGCCAGCATAATGGCCAATAGAATGAGCACCGTTGCCGCGACTCGCAGCCCTTTCACTCCCACTCCGCTCGCCTCGTTTATAGCCGCCATTGATTAGCCACCGACATCGACAATACCCAAAGGAGTTCGATACAGCTGAAGTGACTCAGTCTCCCGCAGAGCCAGTGATGCCGAGAGTTGTCTTTACGTCATCAAGGAGGCTGCTGATCATATCGGCCAGAGATCCACCACCTGCGTCTCCTGCACCAAATACAAAGAAGAGCGCTGCGGCGATCAAGGCGACGATAACGCCGTATTCAATAGCGGTTGCCCCGCGCTGACGGCGGCGCTGGGGGCACTGAGGCTGCCTGGCAGCGACCTTGACGGCCTTGGGGCAAAGGGGGTTCGCGAAAAAGAGAGGGGACTTTTTCATTGTGGATACTCCTGCGTAAAATCGATATTTTTATATACGTTATATCTTAATTACCGATTCATCATTGTTCGTCACACGGTCACCAAGATCGCCAGTCTTTATGGGGCTGTTCCTTCTCACCCGTGATGTCTACTGGCTGCTTCTTACTCCTTCTTGCTAGTCCTTTTTTATTAATTCATAGGATTATCTTATTAGTAGCCAGAAGAGGTATTTATGTCACCTTAGAGATGGCAACGGAATGTAATTTTTTGGTAGTGACTGATACTAAACATTTCATTCGGATATCAATGAACCAGCATTCAATATGTCTGACATTGCACACGCTGTGCCGTTATGAAGGACGCAACCAACGGACCAGCGGCCATTCCGTGGCCATCCATCGCACCATGACGATCCGGATGACGCCATTGCGTCATGACCGCCAAGGCGTCCCGCTTGACCCGTGAGGTCGGCGCCGGGACACTGCGCTCCTCACCCGAATCTTCATCAGCCGAGCAGACGTGCAACCGTGGCCAGTCTTCCACCCTCTTCCCCCAGCGGCCTAGCCGACACCCTTGGTCGACTGCCGCGCATCGCTGCGCTGGCCTGGCCGATCATCCTGTCCAACATCACCGTGCCCCTGCTGGGGCTCGTGGATACTGCCGTGGTCGGCCACCTGCCGGACTCACGCTACCTGGCCGGTGTGACCCTGGGGGCCACGCTGTTCGGCTTTCTCTACTGGGGTTTCGGCTTTCTGCGCATGGGCACCACCGGCCTCACTTCCCAGGCCATGGGGCGCAGTCGAGATGACCAGGTCCGTCATCTGCTCGGCCAGTCACTGCTGCTGGCCGGCGCCATCGGCGTGCTGTTGATCCTGCTGGGGCGCCCGCTGATTGCGCTGGGGCTATGGCTGCTCGATGGCAGCCCGCAAGCCAGTGAACTGGCCGCCAGCTACGCCGAGATCAGGCTGCTGTCGGCCCCTGCGGTCCTGGCCAACTACGCCATCCTGGGCTGGTTCCTGGGGCAACAGAACAGTCGTGTGACGCTGGCACTGCTGCTGACCAATAACGGCGTCAACATCGTCCTCGACCTGCTGTTCGTGGTGGGCCTGGACATGACCAGTGACGGCGTCGCCTGGGCCACGGTGATCGCGGACTACTGCACGGTGGCGCTGGGGCTATGGTGGTGCCGGCACCGCCTCGGCCGCTTGGGAGGCCACTTCGAGCGGGCCCGGCTGTTTACCGTGGGCGCCTATCGCGAGCTGTTCTCGGTCAATGCCAACCTGTTCGTGCGCACGCTGGGGCTGCTGTTTGCCCAGGCATTCTTCACCGCCCAGGGGGCCGCCCAGGGGGATACGGTGCTGGCGGCAAATGCGGTGCTGCTGCAGTTCATCATGCTCACCTCCTATGGCCTGGACGGATTCGCCAATGCCGCAGAAGCGCTGACCGGCCATGCCATCGGCCGCCGGCGCTTCGATGACTTCGCCCTGTCGGTGCGAGCGGCTGCCCTGTGTTCGCTGGCGACCGCCGCCCTGGCAAGCCTGGCCTTTGCCCTGGGCGGTAACGCCTTGATCGCCCTGCTCACCGGGCTTCCCGAGGTACGCGCCAGCGCCGCGGATTTCATGCCCTGGGTGATCCTGATGCCCTTGGTGGCGGTATGGAGCTACCTGCTCGATGGGGTCTTCATCGGCGCCACCGCCATTGCCGAAATGCGCAACTCGATCTTTATTGCACTGGCCGCCTATCTGCCCCTGTGGTGGCTGACCCAAGGCATGGGAAATCATGGACTTTGGTTAGCCTTTACGACTTTTACCGCAGTGCGTTCCGGGGTCCTTGTGGCCTACTATCTTCGCTATCGCAGCACGCGCTGGAGCAGCACGGGTTAAGGCCTTCGCCCGGTCGATGCCCCTGCTGTCAGCTCAGATGCCGGTGTATGCCCAAACGTCATCGCTTGAAAGGTGACTTTGACGCCCGGCGGCGGACTGCGGCACCGTTGACGCCAGGTGGCCGGGAAGGCCATTTTCACAACCAGAAGAAGCGAAATACGCCATGTTGAGAGCTCTGTCACGACCCGCCGTGAAACTGGTGGAGCGCTATCTACCAGATCCCTATGTCTTCGTCCTGCTCCTGACCATCATCGCTGCGGCAGCGGCCATCGCGGTGGAGCGCCAGTCGCCCATGGCGGTGCTGACGTACTGGGGCGACGGTTTCTGGAACCTGCTGTCCTTCTCCATGCAGATGCTGCTGGTACTGGTCACCGGCTTCATGCTGGCCAGCTCGCCACCGGTCAAGCGCCTGCTGGCAAGTCTGGCTCGCATCGCCAATAACGCGGGTGCCGCCATCCTGCTGGTCACCCTGGTGTCGCTGGCCGCCAGCTGGATCAACTGGGGCTTCGGCCTGGTGGTGGGCGCCCTGTTCGCCAAGGAGCTGGCCCGCGTCGTGCGCGTCGACTATCGCCTGCTGGTCGCCAGTGCCTACTCCGGCTTCGTGGTCTGGCATGGCGGCCTGGCCGGATCGGTCCCCCTGACGATTGCCACGGAAGGGAACCCCTGGGCAGAGCAGATCGGTGTCATCGGCACCGGCGAAACCATCTTTTCCTACTTCAATCTGCTGATTGTGCTGGCTCTGTTCATCGCGGTGCCGCTGGTCAACCGCATGATGCTGCCGGGGGAAAAGGAAAGCGTGTACGTCGATCCGGCCCTGCTGGGAGAGGAAGAAGACCGCCGCGTGCGCATCAGCCGCCCGGCCGAGCGCCTGGAAAACAGCATGACGCTGGCGCTGCTGGTGGGTATGCCAGGTCTGATCTACCTGATCAGCTACTTCGTCGGTGGCGGTGGCCTGAACCTGAACGTGGTCAACTTCATGTTCCTGTTTCTGGCCATCGTGCTGCATCGCACCCCTCAGAGCCTGCTGAACAGCCTGAACGAGGGGATCAAGGGCGGGGCCGGCATCGTCATCCAGTTCCCCTTCTACGCCGGTATCATGGCCATCATGGTGCAGTCAGGACTCGCCGAGACCATGTCGCAGGCCATGGTGTCCTTCGCTACCGAGACCACCCTGCCGTTCTGGACCTTCATCAGCGCCGGCATCGTCAACATGTTCGTGCCTTCGGGCGGAGGCCAGTGGGCCGTCCAGGCACCTGTCGTCATTCCTGCCGCTCAGGCGCTTGGCGTGGACATCCCGCGTGCCGCCATGGCGGTCGCCTGGGGCGATGCCTGGACCAACCTGCTGCAGCCTTTCTGGGCGCTGCCGGTGCTGGGAATTGCAGGACTGAAGGCCAAGGACATCATGGGCTTCTGCCTGGTTCAGCTGTTCATCACCGGCATCATCATCTCGGTGTGTCTGACCTGGCTATGAGCCGCCCGAGCCGGGCGAGATGATGGCAAAGGCGGGCCGATCGGTCACCGCCCCGCTGTACAGTGCCGGCAACAACTGAGTTTCAACGTGCGCCTTGTCTCCGCTCGCGGAGGCAAGGCGTTATGCTATGTGCATCACAGACCGAACTGCATGCTTGAGGAGCCATCCATGCTAGAACAGAGCCTCCCGGGTCAGCACGAACTGACCATGACCGTGCTGATGACACCCGACATGGCCAATTTCAGTGGCAAGGTGCACGGTGGCGCCATCCTCAAGAAACTCGATGAGGTGGCCTATGCCTGCGCCAGTCGCTACTCAGGTCACTATGTGGTCACCCTGTCGGTCGACCAGGTGCGCTTCAAGCAGCCCATCCATGTGGGTGAGCTAGTGACCTTCCTGGCCAGCGTCAATCACGTCGGCCGCTCGTCAATGGAAATTGGCATTAAGGTGGTGGCGGAAGACATTCGCCAGAAGATCATTCGCCATACCAACAGCTGCTACCTGACCATGGTCGCGGTGGACTCGGACGGACGCCCCGCCACGGTGCCGCCGCTGACGCTGGACACGCCGATACGCAAGCTGCGCTATGAAAAAGCCACCCTGCGCAAGAAGCTGCGCAAGCAGGCAGAAGAAGAGGAGCAGCGCACCCAGCAGGAGCTGGGCCAACGCTGAGACACCCGAAGCCGTATCCGACGAGGTCGGCGATGACCCGACAGGCCAGCCGCTAGGCGGCCTGTCGCAGCCTGCGGTTACGGTGCTGGTTCCTGTTACGGTTCCTGGTTGCTGGCCCGCACCATCACGATGCCGGCCAGCACGAGGGATCAACCGCAGCCCAGCTCGACAATCGTATCGGCGTCATCCAGGCGCACGTTCAAGCGGTCCAGGCGCAGGTCCATGGTCGCCACTCCGCCCGGTCTCAGCACGCGCAGGGTCTTGGCACCACTTTCGGCTTTCAGGCGTTCATCCTGTGCCTCCTGGTAATGCTGCCCCACCCAGTCCTGAACAGCCGCCGCGTCACAGGCTTCAGCCAAGGGAGCCCGCTTGGGCGGCAACGGAGCGGGCTCACCGGTCCCGCCCGACGACGCGCTGCACCCTGCCAGCGCAGCAACCATGAATAACGGAAGAAGAGCTTTCATCATCGGCCTCCAGTGCCTGAATGTCCTTTCGTCTGGCCCATGGCAAGGGGCCACTTGCTGCCTGAACGCTGGCGCCAGGCGGCCCTGCACATGACAAGGGGCCAGCATAGCAGATGCCTTGGACCATGCTTGGCGTCCCCTCCTGACTTGCCTCATGTTCCTTATTTTTTCATCACTGGCTAGGCGCCTGCCCTGTCCACAAAAAAGCGGTGATGCACCTGAGTGACATCACCGCCGTTTGTGTTTCTGTTTCTTTTACTTTGCGTATTCCTATTCCTGTCGCTGGATCAGCATCCCTGCGTTGCCGTGGCTCTCTGCCAGGGCCTTGCTGCCAAGACCTTGCTGCCAAGGCCTTGGAGAAAGCCTGGCGGAGTGCAGGTTTGTGGCCAGCGATCAGGCGGTGCTGTTCTGGATGGCTTCACCACCCTTCTCGATGTCCTGGCCGACACCCCGCACCGTGTTGCAGCCACTCAACAGCGCCAGGGTAAACATCGATACCAGAATCAATGCCAGCGTCCTTTTCATTGTCCCTTCTCCTTGCAGCCAGGTGGGTAAGCAAAATACATCATCCTCAGATAATCTAGCACGATGACGTTCATTCGCTAGGCTTTGTGTCGCGCTTTTCGAGGGTCTGCACAGCACTCAGTAGAGGGCCAGGCGCAAAATGATCACGGCAATCACCGCCACCGTCAGCCATTTGACCACCATGGCGCCCCGGGAACTCATGTTGACCTTCACCGCCAGCCAGGCACCGGTCATGCTGCCGGCGGCCAGCACCAGGCCGTAGCTCCAGCGCACCTGGTCATGCCACAGAAAGATGCCCAGGGCAGGCAGGGTGTAGACAAGGATGATCAGCACCTTGAAGGCATTGACCTGGCCAAGATCGATCTTGAGCATGCGATACAGCACGATCATGAACAGAATCCCGACCCCGACCTGCAGGAAGCCGCCGTAGACACCGATCACGAACATCGCCAGATAGATGCCAGGGGTCAGCCGCTCCACCGTCAGGGGCCGAGTGTCGATCTTCGGTTGTGGCAGCAGCATGATCACTGCCGCGGCGACCATCACCACCATCAGGATCGTCTCGAACAACGCATCGCTGACCTGAAGCGCCAGCCACACGCCCAGCATCGAGCCCAGTACAGCAGGCACCGACAGGCGCAGGCTGAGCCCGATATGACGGGCTCCTGCACGAAAGAAGTTGGCCACCGCTGACACGCTCTGCAGAGTGATCGACACCCGATTGGTGCCGTTGGCCACCTGAGGGGGAAGTCCGAGAAACATCAACAGCGGCAGCGTCAGCATCGAACCGCCCGCCGCCAGCACATTGATAAAACCTGCCACGATACCTGCCGTCAGCAGGGCCGCTCCCTCGACCAGGGTCATCGTCTTTCCTCTCTCGCTTGTATCGAATAGGGGGTGTATCGAACTGGGGGTGTATCGAGCAGGGGTGACGTCGAACAGGAACTTCGTCGAATAGATGCCCCTGTCGTGGCCGCCTGATGTACCCTGCCTGAAACGCCATTCAGGAGCCCGCCATGAGCGATTTCGTCATCGACCCACGCCTTGTCGCCGACACCTATCCCGTCACCGAACTACCGTTGTGTCAGCTGCGCCTGATGGATGATGCCCGCTACCCCTGGCTGGTACTGATTCCCAGGCGGGCCAACGTCACCGAGGTGTTCGACCTGTCGGAAGCCGACCAGCAGCAGCTGTGGCGAGAAGCCACTCGCCTGGGCCAGGCGCTGAAGACCCACGCCGGGGGTGACAAGCTCAATATTGCCAGCCTCGGCAACATGGTGGCGCAGCTGCACGTGCATGTGATCGTGCGGCGAGAAGACGACGCGGCCTGGCCAGGGCCGGTGTGGGGCCACAGCCAGGCCATCGCCTACGACAAGGACAGCTTGGCCGCCACCAAGGACCGTGTGCTGGCGCTGGCCGGCGGGCTGTCCTTGCACCCCTGACGGGCTGTCACACGCCGAGGCCACCACTGCGACTACCTGGCGCCATCAGTGGCAAGCCAGGATCCGATGCGCCAACCTGCAGCATCAGCAGAACGCCCAGTCCGATGATCAGCACGCCACCGGTCAGTGCCACCATGGCGGCCAGGCGTGCCACGGCGCGACTTCGCGTGGCGGATGTCCGCGCCACGCGAGCGGACACCCAGTCCCGTGCCAGCACGCTGGCGATGCCCAGGGTGGAGACCGTCATGGCGGTACCCAGCGACATCGCCAGCACCGCTGCCACCCCCATCCATGGCTGGCCCAGCAGGCTGGTCACGCCCATCAACAGCACGGCCCCCGAACATGGCCTGGCACCGATCGCCAACACGGCCAGCCAGGCCTCGCGACCACTGCCATCCGGCGATACATGGTGATGACCGCCACAACACTCGTGATGATCATGATGCGAACCATGAGCATGATGCCCGTGGGACGGATGTTCGTGGTGGTGCGCCTCGATATGGTGCGGCTCGTGATGGTGTGCCCCATGGTGCTCAGACCCAGCAGACTGCTGCGCTGGGCGCGACAGCGACACCAGCCGCTTCAGCGCGCGTCCGCTCAGCCACAGCCCCAGCAGTGCGACCAGGGCGAAGCTCAACCGCTCGACCCACACCACACTGCCCAGTGCCTCGCGGGTCAGCCAGCCCAGCCCCTGCACCAGCGCCAGTATCAGCAGGATGGCGACCGCTCCCTGCATCAGCGCGGCTCCCACCGACAGAGCCAGGGCGCGACGCCAGGCGCCTCCCTGGGAGACCAGGTAGGCGCTGATCACAGCCTTGCCATGTCCTGGTCCTGCCGCGTGGAAAACGCCGTAAAACAGGCTCAGGCCTATCAAGGTGGCCCAGGCTGCAGCGGACGGCGTCTGGTCGATCAGTGTGACCGCCTGAGTCAAGCGACGATGCAGGTCGGCCTGCATGGCGAGCACCCAGTGGCCGAGCGTATCCAGCGCGCCGGTCACCGCCAGCAGCAGCAAGACGCCCGCGACGGCGCCCACCGCGAGACACACCTGAACCCACGGTTGTTGCAGCTTCAGCACGCTACACGCCCCGTCTCGGCAAAGAAGCGTCCTAACCCTTCCGGCGCACTGTCGTCGACATCCAGCTGGGCGGCCGCCATCACCTTGTCCGGATCGGGTTCGGCAATGATGACCGATGCCTGACAGCCGTCGGGCGCTGTCAGCGCTTCGTCCAACGGACCATCCGCATCGGCCTCATGGACCACCTCCACGTAGTAGGAGGGGTCATATACCCGGTACTCGAGGGTGCTGCCGGCAAGCTCCATGGGTTCGGCCAGGGGCAGGCGAAAGTGCAGCACGATACGCTCATCGCGCTCCATCACCGTGGCATCGCTGACGCCCTGAAAGACCACTTTTTCGCCGTCGATCTCGGCTTCGGTGAAAAAGTCCCGGGGAGCCAGACTGGTCAGCATGTCCCCTCCCAGGCGGTCGAGGGCCGCATCGCGCCCTTCCTCGTCGGCATCGATCTCTTCCAGCAGCACCAGACTGTAGAACGGATCAAGACGCCAGATCTGGCGTAATGCCACCACCCGGCCTTCGCTATCGGTCTCGAGCTGGACCGACAGATCGACCCAGCTATGGGGGTGTGACAGCGCCACCTGGCTTGCCCAGGGCCCCACCAGGACAAGCACGAGACTGGTCATCGTCATCAAGCGGCGAACACGTGGCCACAGCGAATGGCGATCCCCACAGGTGGCACGCCGCTTCGGCGAGACAGCCGCGGCCAGGACGGATTGTAGAGCGTACATCAACGGGCAAGTCTTCCCTGTAGTTGAACAAACAGCGGTTCTACGACGTCAGCGGGCAGCGTGCGACCGCCACGAAATCCCTGCAGGCTGACACTGGCCTGGGTGTCTCCAACGTCCTCGACCCGCACCTCGAGACGATAGCCAGGCGGCCGCGCCAAGGAGGCATCGATGCGTCCAAGTGCACCATCTGCCTGGGTGATGACGTAGCCTTGCTCCATCAACAGGGCAAGCGCCTCGTTCAGGGTCTGCTCTGCGCTCACGGCCACCTGCATCTGCCGCGGCGCTTCCGTGGTGACCGATGGGCCGGCACAGCCGCTGAGCAACAGCAGCACGAGTATTCCCCAGCAACGGCTCATTCGATGCCTCCCGAGACACCCGCCTGGGATGCCAGCTGCTGGCGAATCGAGGTGCAGAACGAGGCATCGCTGGCGGTACGCGACTCCCGTAGCTGGCCGGTCCAGTCAAACAGACGAATGTCACGCGTCAGCTGAACCTGCTGGTCGGTCAGCGCCACGGACACGCGCTCCACTCGGGTGGCATCATCGCTGCCGCCCCAGCCCCAGGAACCGAACCCTACGCCAACTCCGGCGCCGACATGCCCACCGCTACCCCCCAGCACGAAGCCACCAAGGCGTGGCCTGACCGCATCGGCATTATGGTAGGTCGTGCGCTCGGTCTTCTCGGCACTGACCACCCCCAGCGCGGTATCGGTATCGCGCACCAGAAAGTCACGGCCTTCGAGCACGGCCACCACATCCGCAAGACTCACTGCCCCGTCAACGACGGGCCACTGGCAGGCTTGCGACGGGGCTGGCTCCGCCACCGGCATCTGCTGAGGTGTGGTCTGACAGGCGCTGAGCCACGGCAACAGACACAACGCCGCCACGCCTGAGCATTTCGCCCAATCGGGGCGGCTTGAAGGACGCCATTTTTTGGACACTTGCATCAGGACCTCCTGCCGATGACGTGAAATACTTCCGAGAGTCTACGCTGTCCCGAGTCAGGGGCAAACGCTGGTCCAGCAGGACATTCCGACCAGGGGGCTGTCCATGTCGTCCCCCCTATCACCAGTTCATGTCACCAGCTCATGTCACCCGCTCATTTCTTCGAACCGGAGAGGCCACCCATGAATGTGTTGATCTGCCCCGATAGCTACAAGGATGCGCTGAGCGCCACCGATGCTGCCCGCGCCATCGCCGAGGGTGCGCGACGCGCCGACCCCACCCTGACCATGGATGAATGTCCGATGGCAGACGGGGGAGAAGGCAGCCTTGAGGCCCTGCTCAGCGCCACCGGCGCCGAGCGCCGTACCGCCACCGTGCAGGATGCTCTGGGCAGACCAGGCGAGGCTGCCTGGGGATGGCATGCCGCCAGCCAGACGGCCTATATCGAACTGGCAGAGGCCAGCGGACTGCAGGCACTGAGCCCCGAAGAGCGTACGGCGCTTCACAGCACTACCCACGGCGTCGGGGAGCTGGTCCTGGCGGCCCTCGACGCCGGCGCCCAGCGCATGCTGATCACTCTGGGCGGGAGTGCCACCAATGATGGCGGAGCCGGCATGCTGGCAGCGCTGGGGGCACGGCTGCTGGATGCCGATGATCAGCCGATTTCCCCCACTGGCGCCGGCCTCGAGCACTTGGCCAGGGTCGACCTTTCCGGGTTAGACCGGCGCCTCGACTCGGTCGTGGTCGAGGCCGCCGTGGATGTGGACAATCCGCTGCTGGGCGAGCGTGGCGCCAGTGCCATCTTTGGCCCTCAGAAGGGCGCCTCCCCGGAGGACGTCGAGCGCCTGGATGCCGCGCTATCACGCTGGGCCGACAAGGCCGCGGAGCAGCTGGGCCAGGATTGGAGAGATGCGCCAGGCACCGGCGCCGCTGGTGGCATGGGCTTCGCGGTAAAGGCCTTCCTCGGGGGGCAGCTGCGCCCGGGTATCGAGATGATCATGGAGCAGGCCGGGATGGAGCAGCGGCTGGCCAATGCCGACCTGGTGATCACCGGCGAGGGCCAGCTCGATGGCCAGAGCCTGTCGGGCAAGACGCCGATAGGTATTTCCCGTGCGGCACGGGCCAGAGGCATACCGGTCATCGTGCTGGCAGGACGCATGGCACCCGGCTGGCAGGCCGCTCTGGACGAGGGCGTCAGCGCCGCCTTTGCACTGGCAGATGGGCCCATGAACCTCGATGAAGCCTTGGCTCGCTGTGCCGAACTGCTGTCTGATCGCACGGAAAATCTGCTGCGTGCCATGCTCGCTACGTCAGGCCGCTAAGGTCCGTCGACAAGCGCTCTTGCTGGGACTGGTGGAACACGCCGCCTTGGACACGCCCCTTGAAAATGCAGGGGGTCATCACTATGTCATTAGGAGCGGTCATCAATGGGCCCTATCGCGGCGATGGAGGTAATTGGTTTCACTCCCGCCCACCGGTATCGATACCCTGTCGGGATATACAGGACCACAGCGATCAAGGAGGTATTGCATGAGCGACACCAACGCCATCGGCCTGCACCAAGGCAGCGCCAGCGACCTGGCTAACAAGCTCAACGAACTGCTGGCCAACTACCAGATCTTCTACATGAACGTGCGTGGCTATCACTGGAACGTGAAGGGCCCCAACTTCTTTGAGCTGCACGAAAAATTCGAGGAGTTCTACACCGACCTGCTGGTCAAGGTAGATGAGGTCGCAGAACGCATCCTTACGCTGGGGCACAAGCCCGTCCACGCCTACAGTGACTACACCACCCTGTCGCGGATCAGCGAAGACAAGGACGTGCACGACGGAGAGGCCTGCGTGCGCGGCGTGCTCCAAGGGTACCAGCAGCTGATCGAGCTACAGCGCGAAATCCTGTCGGTGGCCTCGGATGCCGACGATGAGGGCACCGCCTCTCAGGTCGGGGACTACATCCGTGAGCAGGAGAAGACCGTGTGGATGCTGGGCGCCTACCTGGGCTGACCACACCGCCACACCGGCCTGAATGATCTCGCCCCGCGCGCCAGCCACTGGCGTGCGGGGCGTTTTGCTTCCAACCACCCGACCGTCACCACCGCGCTGCCTGCGCGAGTCCTCTGACGTCGGAGCGGGTTCCAGGGCGACGTTCAAGGCGGATTCCGGGGCAGCCGTCAGGACGACCTGCCGTGGCCTTCATGGCTGCTGGCCTCATCAGTGCCGGTCAGCGTGCTGGAAGCCTCCGCCGCACGCTTCAACTCCTGAGGCAGCGGCTTTTTCATGCGCGCGCCAAGACGCTCGAGCTCCACGGCCTGGGCCACCAGGCTACCCTGCCCGCGAGACAGCCGGTTCATCGCTTGCTGATGGCTGTTACTGGCCCGTTCCAGGTGCTTGCCCACATCGTCGAGACTCTCGACGAAGCCAGAGAACTTGCCCAGCAGACGCTCGGCCCGGGACACGATGATGCGCGCGTTCTCATTCTGGCGCTCCATGCTCCACAGTCCCGCCACGGTGCGTAGACTGGCCAGCAAGGTGGTCGGCGTGACCACCACCACCTGGCGATCGAAGGCTTCCTGAAACAGCGAGGGATCCCGCTCAAAGGCCGCGGCGAAGGCCGGTTCCACCGGCACGAACAGAAACACGAAATCCGGTGAATGCAGCCCCGGCAACGCCGGGTAATCCTTGGCGGCGAGCCCGCGTATATGGCTACGCAGGGAGGTCAGGTGGGCACTCATGGCCGCTTCTCGCTCTGCCTCATCGTCGGCATTGACCACCCTCGTCCAGGCGGTCAGCGAGACCTTGGCATCGATGATCAGGTGGCGATCCTCGGGGAGATAGATGATGGCGTCGGGCCGCTGGCGCCCCTGTTCACCATTCATCGAGACCTCTCGCCGGTACTCGATGTCGCGCCTCAAGCCGCTGCGTTCCAGCACCGTTTCGAGCATCAGCTCGCCCCAGCCCCCCTGGGCCTTCTGATCACCCTTGAGCGCCCGGGCCAGGCCCGCGGCTTCTTCTCCCAGTCGCGCGTTCAAGCTGGCCAGTTGCTCGATCTGGGACTTCAGCGACACCGCTTCACGACTGTGCTGTCCCGTCAGTTCCTCGACCCGTCGCCGGAACTGATCGACCTGCTCACGGAAGGGCTTGAGCAATGACTCCATGCCTTCTCGACTCTGCGCCTGATACGCCTGCTGACGCTCCTCGAAGACCTGGCCGGCCAGCTGGTGGAACTCCTGCTTGAGGTTGTCCCGTGCCTGCTCCACCAGCGCCATCTGCTCACGGTGGCGTGCTGTCATCTGCTCGCGTTCGGTTTCCAGCCGGGCATTGTGCTCGCGCACCTCGGCCATATGCTCACGCAGGCTATCCCGTTCGCGCCGCAGGGTCTCCAGTTGCTCTCGACTGGCATCCAGCTGGGCATCGCTGATCGCCAGCTCCTGCTCCAGCTGACGCGAGGCCTGCTGACGCTCTTCCAGACGCTGTGTCAGCTGCTCCAGCGCTTGATCCTGGCGGCGGCGATGCTGGCGACCACGCCAGACCAGCCACAGCGCCACCAGGGCCAACAGCGAGACGCCGGCAAAGGCCGGCGTCATCGGGGTCGTAAGCAACGCCTCTTTCATCTCAGTCAGGGGTCCTTGCCAGGTCACTGATCACGGCCTTCAGCAGGTCATAGAATGCTTCCACCGTGGAGATCTCGACACGCTCATCGGGGGAGTGAGCACCACGAATCAGCGGGCCGAAGGAAATCATCTCCAGGTGTGGATACTTGCCACCGAGAATACCGCACTCGAGCCCGGCGTGGATGACCTTGATCTCCGGCGCCACACCCAACTGCTCCCGATGCAGCGTGCAGAAGCGCTCGAGCACGCTGCTGTCAGGCTGTGGCGTCCAGCCAGGATAGCCGTTCTCAATGCGGGTCCGAGCCCCGATCAGCTCAAACAGGGCACTGAAACGTTCGGCCAGGTCGGCGGTGGCACTGTCACGCAGCGAGCGCACCAACGCACACAGGTGAAAGCGGCCTTCTTGCAGGCGGATCACGCCAAGATTGTTGGAGGTCTCGACCACGCCCGGAACATCGACGCTCATGCGCTCGACGCCGCAGGGGGCAGCATGCAAGGCCGCCACCAGCAGCCGGCTGGCGTGACAGGTCAGCGCCTCATGACGAGGCTCTGGGCAGGGCTCCAGGGTCAGGCGCAGGCCCTCATCCACGCCGCTCAGCTCCTGACGCAGCTCCTCCTCCAGCTGGATGACACGGCCGTGCACGTGCTCGACCTCGTCCCGGGGCACCATGATCACCGCCTGCGCCTCCCGCGGGATGGCATTGCGCAGGGTGCCGCCCTGGTATTCCACCAGGCGCACTTCTCCGCCATCAAGGGCACGCAGCACCCGCACCAGCAGCCGGTTGGCGTTGCCCAGCCCCTTGTCGATGTCGATCCCGGAATGCCCACCCCGCAGGCCTTTGAGGCTGAGCGTCAGCGCCTGCTCGTCCTCGCTGGTCGACTCCATCGGTAGCTGGGCCTCGACCACCACATCAGCACCGCCGGCACAGCCAATGTAGACCTGACCGGGCTCCTCGGAATCCAGATTGAGCAGTATGCTGCCGGTCAGCCAGTCCTTGGCCAGGTTGAGAGCGCCCCCCATGGAGGTCTCTTCTTCCAGGGTAAAGATGGCCTCAAGGGGTCCGTGGACCAGCTCCGGCTCCTCGAGAATGGCCAGCGCAGCGGCAACGCCCAGTCCATTATCGGCGCCCAGGGTAGTGCGATCGGCCTTGAGCCAGCCCTCTTCGACCCGGGTCACGATGGGGTCACGAGTGAAGTCGTGGGGCATGTCGGCATTGGCCTGGGCCACCATGTCGAGATGGCCCTGGAGAATGACGCCGGGGGCCTGTTCGTGGCCCGGGCTGGCGGCCTTGGACAGGCGCAGGTTGCCGTAGGCATCACGGTCGTGAGCGATCCCTTGCTGCTCGGCCCAGGCCTCGATAGCGGCCACCAGGGCGGCTTCATGGCCCGACGGGCGCGGTGTGTTGCACAAGGTACGGAAGTGGCGCCAGACAATGGCAGGCGCGAGGGTGTCGAGATGTTGGTTCATGCAGGTGATGCCCAGGTTTTGCAGATGCAGGCACTCTACCCCTGCTCCGCCGGCTTGGAAAGGTGACCGATCACGTCCAGGCCATGTCCCACTGCGTCCCGAAGCCATTGTTTGACCTGTGCCTTGCCGCTGAGCGAAAGCGCCGCGGCCAGGGAACTTTCCGAGCGGCCTTGAAACGCCCAGGCCGCGAGCCACGCCAGGTCGCCATTCCCCCCCTGATCGCCACAGGTGATGGCCTGGTGAGACAGCCGGGCCAGGGCAACGATCAGGGCCTGGATAGCCGGTCGCGACAAAGCGGGTTCACGCAGGCCCCGCGCCAGATCCGTCAGCTCTCCCAGGTCATGATCATCCGGCGGCGCCAGGGTGGAATGGGCCAATAACGCCATCACCACCTGCGGCGGCAGCAGCGGCAGCTCGAACGCCAGAAGCCCTGGCAGCTGTCGCTGGAAGCGCTGGGTCAGGCGCTCAAGGATCCGCTGCCCGTCATCTGTCAGGCTCCGGGCCAGCATGACCGCGTGCTCGCCGGTGGCCGCTTCCCGGGTCAGGCCGAGGCGCACCGGACGATAGTCCCGGCTGTACCAGAAGCTCAGCAACTCGGGATCTGCACCGAAGCTGGTCCCCAGCAGCATGCAGCCATCTAGCGACGCTTGATCGGCGACATCATCGAGCAGGCGCGCCCCGCATCCGCAACGACGCCAGTCAGGATGCACGGCAATTCTGGACACCCGGCGCAACGACCCGGTCAAGGCACCTCGCTCGCCGGCGTGTGCGGCCAGGGACTGGGCCATCAGGTGTCCCCGTGGACGCCGCTGCCCCAGCAGCACCTGCTCTGCCAGGTCGTCGTCAAAGCGGCCTTCATCGATGGTCACGCAGACCGCCACCGGATGGGCCGGCGGGCCCAGCACCCACAGGCGGGTGTCAGGACCATCCAGCAGCGCCCGCAGGTCACTGGGGGTGGTGCGATAATGGGCCTGCACCAGCAGCCCGAACATCCCGCGCAGGGCATCCTCATCTTGCGCCAGGGCCGCCCGATCGATGACTGACGACGGCAGCGCCGCGACCTGGGACGCCAGGTCGCCAGCTGCCACCGGTACGTCGGGCATCTCCGCGTCCAGACACAGCAGAGCCGATATCGCCGCTTCCAGGGGATCACCGGCCGCCCAGCGTATCGGCGCGGTCAGCTCCATGGCCTGCCACTGCGGTGTGATAGCGTCGAGCTGACGCCTGAAGCGCAGCGCAAAGCCTCGACCAGAGCCTTCATAGCCGTGCACGGTGGTAGCGAAGGCGACACGCGGAAATGCCTTCAGCCACTGACCCAGCAGCGCTGCCGGAATCGCCGCAGCCTCATCCACCAGCAGGACGCTGCCGGCGCCGCCGGCTTCGCCCGTGGTCACGGCATCGGAAAGCCCATCTGGGGCCATGAAGCGCAGCCGCCCGGCGGCCAGGCAGTAGTCATTGCCGTCACGCACACCCTCCGGCAACAGCGCCGCCAGACGGGCGAACACCGCCTCCACGGATGACACCCTGGGGGCGGTCAGCAGGATCTCGACCGGCGAATCGGCGGAGGCGTGCTCCAGCATTCGCGCGCAGGCGATGCCCAGCGCCGCGGACTTGCCACGACCACGGTCTGCGGTGATCACCAGCGGACGGCGGCGCTTGAGGCGAGACAACCGGCGCACCGCCTCGGCCTGGTCCGCGGTGAGGCAGTCAGCATCCGAGGACGGTGACACCGTTTCGGATTGAGTCGGCGATAAGGACGCCGGAGCCCGAGTTGAAGCGAGGTCTGAAGCCTGGGCCGGGGCCCCATCTAAAGAGCGCGCTGGCGACAGGCCGGCATCGCCATGCCAATGCATGACGCCATCCAGCTCGCCCAGCAAGCGGTGCAGGCGCTTAAGATAGTGACTGGTCAGCGACGCCGACGCCCAGGGGTGAGCGGCGATACGCCGGTAGTCCCGGTCAGGCTGGCGGCCGCCGTCGTCTGGCATCAGCAGCAGCAGCAGACCGCCGGCGACCAGGGTACCGGACAGCGCGCCCAGCGCATCGGGGTCGAGCCCCGAGGCGGGTGACAGGGCATCGACGATCAGCAGATCGTGTTCATGCCCCAGGCGCATCCTGGCCTTGCCGAGCGCCACCATCTCCACTTCGTCCCGTGCGGGTTCTGCCACGACCTCAAGGTCCATGCCCGCCCACAGCGGCGCCTCCCAGCCCCCTTGTGCGAGACACTCCAGGGCTCGACGACGGACCTGTTCCGGCGACCCCGTCATCCACACCATCCCGCGCTGACGCTGCTGGGCCAGACGCGCACGATAGTCGCGTAGGCGCTCGAGATCGGCATGGGTGACGAGGCTATGCATGGCGGCTCCAAGATAAATCAACTTTGGTCTAATGAAAGCACCGATTAAACGCTCGTGCGATCTATGGCGGTGCAGCATAGATCCGCTTCTAACTTATTCATTTTCTTGAATTGTCGATACTTTTTATCGCTTCAAGAGCTGTGCATATGCCAAAAAAGCGTGGTGATTCATCGACATGTGTCGCATCGAACAACGCTTGTGGACCGTGCTAGCTTGATGAAGCCGAGGCGACAGCGAGGGTCCCCCCGCTGTTCGGCCACTACTCCCAGGCACCGCCACCATGGATGCCAAACGCCAACCTGGAGAGGCAGCGACCGCCTCCTTTGCAGAATCACAACAACCCACGGGGAGCACCTGCATGAAGCACACCACCACATTCACGCTTACCGGCCTGGTGGCTGGTATCGCCCTGGCCACCATGTCCAGCTCGGCGATGGCCCAGGAAAAGTGGACCATGACCACCACCTGGCCAGAGAACCTCGACCTGATCGCCATCGACAAGCATTGGGCTGAGCTGGTCAACCAGCTGGCCGGTGACGAAGTCCAGATCGAGTTCTACGCCGGCGGCACCCTGATGCCTGGCACCGAAGTCTTCGATGCCACCGAAACCGGCAGCATCCAGGCCGCCGGTGACTGGCCTGGCTACTGGGCCGGTCGCAGCCCGGCATTTTCGCCGCTGGCAACGACCACCAGCCTGTTCAACGGCGTCGACTACCTGAACTGGATTACCCAATGGGGGGGCTTTGAGCTCTACCAGGAGATCTACGGCCAGTACAACATGGTCTACCTGCCCTACGGTATCACCAACAATGAATCGGGTTTCCGTGGTGGCACGCCGATCGAGTCCATCGCCGACATCGAAGGCAAGCGCCTGCGCCTGTCCGGTCGCGACCAAGGCCGCGTCCTCGAGCAACTCGGCGGCTCTCAGGTCACTCTGGCTGGCGGTGAAATCTATCAGGCCATCGAACGTGGCGTGGTGGATGGCGCCGAATTCTCCACCCCTGGGGTGGACTACAAGGCCGGCTTCTCCGAGGTGGCTGACTACTGGATGACCCCTGGCTGGCACCAGTCCGCCAGTGTGTTCGGCGTCATGATCAACAAGGATGCCTGGGACGCACTGTCCGA
The DNA here is from genome assembly GCF_017303055.1 of Halomonas litopenaei. GTDB lineage: Bacteria > Pseudomonadota > Gammaproteobacteria > Pseudomonadales > Halomonadaceae > Halomonas > Halomonas litopenaei_A. The sequence continues at coordinate 711,582 of NZ_JAEKJT010000003.1, forward strand.
GGAAACTCAGGCCAAGCTGAAGATCGCCTCTGAAGCCACCATGGCCTGGTCACTGGCCTGGTCCGAGAAGCAGTCGACAGAAGGCACCGCCAAGTTCATCGAGGATGGCACCACCATCAACCAGCTGTCCGAAGAGGATCTGGCCAAGATCCAGGACATCACCAACGAGGTGATCGTGCAGGGTGCCTGCGAGGACCCGATGCATGCCAAGGTCTATCAGTCGATGATCAGCTACCTGCAGGACTACGCCCAGTGGCGTGACGTCTCAGTGCCCTTCAACATGAGCCGCGTCACCGACAACATCCCGTCGCTCGACGACATCGAAGCCTGCATGAACTAGGCAACACGCTTGCCTTCACCGGCCGGCGGCCTTGATCAGGCCGCCGGTCATCGTTGGATATCGACGAGACTTCCACCATGAACGCCATTGCCAAGGCCATTGACTGCTTGAACGAGTGGTTCGGCCGTTTGATCGCTCCGCTGATCGCGATCATCACCCTCGTGGTGGTCTACGACATCGCGATGCGCTTCTTTTTCGGACGCCCCAGTGACTGGGCCTTCGACATCACCACCATGCTGTTCGGTACCCACTTCATGCTGATGGCCGCCTATGGGCTGCGTCATCACGCCCACGTGGAGGTGGATATCGTCAAGCAGCTGTTGTCCCGCCGTGGCCGGGCGCTGATCGACCTGCTGGGTTACCTGCTGTTCTTCACCCCCTTCATCATCATGTTCATCACTTATAGCTGGCGCTTCTTCGAACGCTCATGGAGCCGCGCCGAGTCCACCTACGGCATCGTCTCCATTCCGGTGTACCCGGTGAAGGCCGTGTTGGTCATCGCCGGTGTCCTGATCCTGCTGCAGGCCGTCGCCATCGTCATCCGCGCTATCACGGAGCTGACTACCCACGACAGGGAGGAGGCCCGATGAGTGCCGAACTTCTTACCATCTTCATGTTCTCCGGACTGATGCTGGGGCTCTTCATGGGCCACCCGCTTGCCTTCGTGCTGGGTGGCATGGCGGTGCTGGGTGCCTGGTTGGGCCCCGGCCCACAGGTGCTGGGCATCATCATCAACAACATCTACGGGCGCGCCATGGACAACTATGTTCTGGTGGCGATCCCGCTGTTTATTCTGATGGCACGCTTTCTCAACGACTCCGGCGTCACCGAGAAGATGTTCGAGAGCATGCGACTGTTGCTCGGACGTGTGCGCGGCGGCCTGGCGCTGACGGTGGTCATCGTCTCGGTACTGCTGGCGGCCACTACCGGCATCGTCGGTGCCTCCATCGCCGTCATGGGACTGATCGCTCTGGCGCCGATGCTCAAGTACGGCTACCACAAGGGGCTGTCCGCCGGGGTGATCATGGCAAGCGGCTGTCTCGGCATTCTGATCCCGCCGAGCATCATGCTGATCCTGATGGCCAGCTACTCTCCCGTGTCGGTCGGCGCACTGTTTGCCGGCGCCCTGGTGCCTGGCCTGCTGCTGGGGGGCATGTATGCGCTGTATGTGCTCATCGTCTGCCTGATCAAACCTGACTTCGGTCCCCCGGTAGGTGTCGAGGAACGCGCCGAAACCAGTACCGGCGAGCTGATCGTACGCTTGTGCAAGTATGTGCTGCCGCCCATGAGCCTGATCCTTGGCGTGCTGGGAGCCCTGTTCACCGGTATTGCCACGGCCACGGAAGCCTCTGCCATTGGCGTGACGCTGGCGTTCTGCCTGTTCTTGATCTTCGGCGACCGCAAGCTGTCGACCTGCTATACCACCTTCATCGAGGCCGGCAAGACGACGACCATGGTGATGTTCGTGCTGGTCGGCGCCACCGCCTTCACCGGAGTGTTCTCGATTGGCGGGGGCATGGATGTGATCAGCGAGCTGGTTCTGGCCATGCCGGGCGGCACCACGGGTGCGCTGATCCTGATGTTCCTGCTGGTATTCGTCCTGGGGATGTTCCTCGACTGGACCGGCATCGTACTGTTGAGCTTCCCGATCATGCTCCCCATCGTGGAGACCATGGGTGTCGACATGCTGTGGTTCGTGGTCATGGTCGCCGTGGTGCTGCAGACCTCCTTCCTGACCCCGCCCTTCGGCTACGCGCTGTTCTACCTCAAGGGCGTGGCCCCGCCCGAGGTCGAGACGCTGGATCTGTACAAGGCCGTCATTCCCTTCTGCGCGCTGATCCTGCTGGCCTGCGTGCTGATGTCGTACTTCCCCTGGCTGGTCACCGGCCTGCCCTCCAAGCTGCTCGGATAAGTACACGCAAGATCACCGCGACGGTACGAGTGAGCCTCCGCTTCGGCGGGGGCTTTTTTACTTTGCAGCGACGAGATTTCCAGTACCGAGAGAGCATACTCTTCGGCTTTTCACCCTCCCGCGCTACCGTTTTGGTAAAGCCTCGACCTAGTTCCTGCGCCGTATTACTTATCGAGAGATCCCGACCTCTCGATCCACCTACCGTGCAGGGCCCAACCGATGGCCAATGTCTCTCGCTTTACCCTACCTGCCGCCGACGCCTATCCGCTCGGCGCCAGCCTCTTCGAACCCGACCAGGACCCGCGAGGAGTGGTGATCATCCATCCCGCCTCCGCTGTCTCCCAGCGTCTCTATCAGGGGTTTGCCAATGCCCTGTGTGAACGAGGGCTGACGGTGATCTGCTATGACTACCGCGGGATAGGCCGGTCGCGACCGGAACACCTCGACCAGCTACAGGTGAGCATGCAGGATTGGGCAGAACTGGACGCCGACAGCGTGACGCGCTGGGCGCACCAGCGCTGGCCGACGCTCCCGATGCTGGCGGTGGGACACAGCTTTGGCGGGCATGCCATTGGCTTGGGCGAGGCCAGTCGACTGCTGAGCGCCGCCGTGCTGATCGCCTGCAACGCCAGTTGCCTGCGCTTCATCACGTCACCGTGGCTTCGCCTGCGGGCCTATGTGCTGCTGAAGATCCTGTTTCCTCTGCTGTCCCGCGTCGCCGGCTATGTCCCCTGTCGGCGCTTGGGGGTCAGTGAAGACGTCCCCTGCGGCGTTGCCCGCCAGTGCAGCCACTGGATCAGTCTGCCGCGCTATTTCTTCGATGATCCTGAGCTTGCCGCGGAGGCCCGTTTCGCCAGGCTGACCATACCGCTGCTGGTGGTCGGTTTCGATGACGACCCCTACGCCAGCCGCGACAGCATTGACCTGCTGGCGTCCTATTTCACCCAGGCCCCGGTGACGCGTCTGCAGCTCACTCCTGAGACGCTGGGCAGTGGCACACTGGGACACCTGGACGGCTTCCGCCGACGCCACCGGGAGACCTTGTGGCCCCTGCTGACGGGGTGGCTGGAGCAGCACTTGGCGTCCGCTGACCCGCAGGCACAGAGCACGCCGGATACCTCTGCCGTCACACCGAATCGCGAACTCTATGCCCCCGGCGGCTGACGTCGCCGGGAGCTATCACTGCCCACTCTCAGCTCGCGCGAATGCGCATCAGCGTGCAGTACACCACCGGCACCATCACCAGCGTCAGCAGCGTCGCCACCCCCAGGCCGAACACGATCACCACGGCCATGGAGGCAAAGAACGCATCGGTGAACAGGGGCAACATGCCCAACATGGTGGTGATCGCCGCCATGGTGACCGGGCGTACACGACTGACGGCGGCCTGGACCACCGCATCATGGGCATCGTCCTGAAGCTTGCGCTGGACGTTGATCTCTTCCATCAGGACGATGGCATTTTTCAGCACCATGCCGATCAGGCTCAGGGTGCCGAGCAGCGCCATGAAGGTGAAGGGTGCTCCCAACAGGGCCAGGCCGCCAATGATGCCGATCATCATCAATGGCACGATGGACCAGATGGCCAGCGACTGTCGCAGGCGCCCGAACAGCAGCACCGTGATGATGAACATGCCAAGCAAGCCCATCGGCAGCGACGACAGCAGCGCCTGCTGAGCTTCGCTGGCGGTCTCGTACTCACCGCCCCACTCGATGGCGTAGCCTGGCGGCAGCTCGATGGCCTCCACCTGGGGCCGCAGCCGTCCCAGCACGCTGGCAGCGGTCTCACCGGAGAGCGGCATGGGCTCTGCGTAGACGGCCAACATCCGCCGCCTGTCACGGCGCTTGATCAAGGGGTCCCGCAGCTCGGTACGCAGCTCACCCAGCACGTTGCCCGCACTCAGGTAGCACCCTTGCTCTTCACTCCAGACGTTGATGGCGCCCAGGTTATCGATGTCGTGACGCTGCCCCTCCTGGGAGCGCATCACGATCGGGATCAGCTCACTGCCTTCCCGATAGACGCCGACCTGCTCGCCATCGTTGTTGAGACGGAAGGCCTGCTGCAGACCATCGCGGGTTACCCCCACCCGGCGTGCCTGCTCATCCAGGAACTCGGGGACAATGACACTCTCGCGGTTGCTCCATGACAGGCGAATGCTGTCCGCCATGGGTTCATCCTGAAAGATGCCGCGCACCTGTGCCCCCAGTTCACGCAGGGTCTCGGGGTCATCACCGTAGATACGCGCCTCGATGCTGGCCTTGGCCGATGGGCCTACCTGCAGCGCCTGCACCTTGTACTGAACCCGCGGGAAGTCTTGTCGCAGCGTCTCGATCACGTCGCGCATGCGCGCCTCTCGGCTGTCGCGATCACGAGTCTCGACGATCAACTGGCCAAAGCTCGCGTAGCGGTCTTCCGGGGCATAGGTCAGGGTAAAGCGCTGGGCGCCGCCACCGATCACACTGGTCACCTGGGTCACGCCTTCCATCTCGAGGACCTTCTGCTCCAGCCGCTCGACGGTGCGCTCGGTATCGAGAATATCGGTCCCTTCCGGCAGCCACACATCGGCGAAGAACAGCGGGGTGGTGGCATCTGGGAAAAAGGCGTTCTTGACCTGACCGGACACCGACAGAGCGCCGGCCAGCAGGGCGACCGCCAGCAACAGCGTCAGGTAGCGAAACCGTATACCCAGGACAAGCATGCGCCGGAAGACCCGAAACAAAAGCCCGCGGTAGGGGTCCACGTCGTCACTCTGGTCATCGCCCGCGACGCGGTCCTTGAAGAACAGATCAAAGAAGAACGGTGTCAGGGTCAGGGCGGTGATCCAACTGAGAAACAGCGAATAGCACAGCACCCAGAACAGCGACCCGACGAACTCACCGGTGGCATCAGGAGACAGCCCTATCGGGGCAAAGGCGGTGATGGCGATCACCGTGGCCCCCAGCAAGGGCAGCCGGTTCTGTCCAACCACTTCGAGCGCCGCCTGGCGCTTGGTCTTGCCTCTGGCCATGCCGATCAGCATGCCTTCGGTGACAACGATAGCGTTGTCCACCAGCATGCCCAAGGCGATGATCAAGGCGCCCAGCGATATCTTCTGCAGCTGAATCCCATGGATCGACATCATGATGAAGGTGCCGAGAATGGTCAGCAGCAGAATCAAGCCCATCAGCAGTCCGCTGCGCACGCCCATGAACAGCAGCAGTACCAGGATGACGATGCCAACGGCTTCCGCCAGGTTGATCAAAAACCCGTTGACCGCGTCTTCCACGACGTGGGGCTGGTGATACACGGTCTCCAGCTCCATCCCTAGCGGCATGCGCTGGGACAGCTCAGCGAGTCGGGCCTCTACCCGCTCGCCGACCTCCACCACATTGACCCCGGAGGCGAAGGAAATCCCGATGGACAGCGCCGGCTGGCCGCCCGCGTGATACAACAACTGGGGCGTGTCGCTGAGCTCACGCGACACCTCGGCGATATCCCCCAGCCGAATCAGGCCGTTACCCGGCCGCCCTACCACCAGCTGCTCAAGCGCTTCGACGCTGTCGAACTCGCCGGTCGGCTGCAGCGACAGGGACAGGCCATCCAGCTTGATGTGACCGGAATCGCCGACCACGTTCTGCGCATTGAGCAGGTCGCTGAGCTGTTGCGGCGAAATTCCCAGCGCCTTCATGCGGTCACGATCGAGGGACACCACCACCTGCTCCTGCACCGTGCCGGCGATGGCCACCTTCTTGACCCCCTCGACCAGGCGCAGTTCGCGTTGCAGCAGGTCGGCATGATCTTCCAGGTCCTGCTGACCGTAGTCCGGCCCCGTCAAGGTCAGCAGCAAGCCGAAAACGTCACCGAAGTCATCATTGACGATCGACGTGCCCGCTCCAGGAGGCAGCTGAACCTGGGCATCATTGATCTTGCGGCGCAGCAGGTCCCAGTACTGATCCAGCTCGTTCTCGCGCACCGTGTTCTCCAGCTCCACGGTGATCTGCGACAGCCCGTCGGCATTGACCGAGCTGACACGCTTGAGGTCAGGCATCTGCTGGATGGCTTTCTCCAGACGCAGCGTGACTTCTTCTTCGACCTGCTCAGGCGTCGCGCCAGGGTACTGGGTCGAAATGATAGCGTTGCGAATGGTGAATTCGGGGAACTCGAGCTGGCCCAGACCGAAGAAGGAGACGACGCCGCCGATGGCCAGCAGCAGGGTGATCATCCAGCTGATCACCTTCTGGCGCAGGAAAAAATCGACCATTGATCAGAGCCCCTCTTCCTTGATCCACGGGCGCACCTGTCGCCCTTCCTGCATCCGCTCTGCACCGGCAGCCACCAGCCGATCACCGGCCTCAAGCTCGCCTTCGATCAACATCCCCCGGGTGGTAATCGGCCCCGGCGTCACCGGCACGGCCTCGACCTTGCCGGGGCCTTCAGCGGCGGCGGGATCATCCGGCACAAAGCGCCACACCACTGGCTGCTCAGGGGCTGACTCGCGAGTGGTCACCGCGGCCACCGGCACGCGCCAGGGGTCTCGGCTGTCACCGGTGAGCGCACTCATGTCGAGCAGCACCGTCGCACTCATGCCTGACAGCACGGTGATGTCCTCCGGCTCAGGCAGGGTCAGGGTCACCTCATAGCTCAGTGAGCCCTGGCTCACGCTGCTGTCGTGCTCCTTGTAGCGGGCCGGGTACCGCTGCTGCTGATTTTCGGCGAAGGTGACCCACACCACGGCCTCATCACCGTCCTGCACCGCCTGAGCACGCTCGTCGTTGATCCGGCGCACCTGCTGTTCCGGCAGCTGAAAGGTGACATCGATGGAACCTGGCTGCTGCAGCTCGGCGATGGTCTGCTGGGCGGTGACCACTTGGTAGTTATCGACAGGCACCGAGGCAATCACACCGCTGAACGGCGCCGTCAGCTCGGTGTAGCTGACCTGGTCCTGTGCTTGCTTGAGCTGGGCCTGGGCCGAGAGGTATTCGGCCCTGGCCTCGTCGAAGCGTGAGCGGCTGATGGCGCCGCGCTCCAGCGAGATACGCATGCGCTCGTAGGTCGCCTCCGCCAGGCTGTAACTGGAGCGAGCGCTGGCCAGTTGACTCTCGGCGTCGCGGTCGTCCAGCCGAGCGATCAAGTCGCCGGCTTCAACCTCATCGCCTGGCTGTACGGCAAGCTCGCGCAGCTCTCCGCCAACGCGAAAGGAGAGCTCCGAACGCTCAGACGCCTGAACCTGACCGGGATAGCGCATCAGCATGCCTTGGCGCTTGGCATCCAGCGCTACCAGCTTCACCGGATGCACCTGTTGCTGCGTCAGTGGCGGCTGGTCGGCCTCACAGCCGGCTATCACAACGACGGCAAGCAGCGTGGCAACAAGGCTTCGTCGACGAAGAATCAGGCGCTGGCGGAAAGGGATCATGGGGGCTCCAATGCATCCAGGGGTCTTGGGTCAGGGGCTATCGGGGGTCAGTATTCAGTTTTGTTTCAATGTCTTGCGTCAGGCTCTTGGTTCAGGCTGTTGCGCCAACAGGACGTATTCAGCGACAGCCTTGCGTAGCCGCCTCCGGACTGGCGGCTATCGCATCCCAGGCCATGGCAAAGGCCAGCTCGATATTGGCGTCACTGGGGTCGAAGGGGTGGCACTGCTGGCCGTGCACCAGCTGATAGATCGGCAAAAACAGAAAGCAGTGCACCAGGGCGCGACCGGCGGGCTTGAGCACACCGCTGCGCTGGCCCTGGTCCACCACGTCAAGCAGCGGCGACAGTCGGCAGTCGTTGCGCTCACGCAGTGCCTCGGTCATCCATACCGAGTGACTAAAGGCATCGTGAAAGCGAAACAGCCGCGGCTGCTCCAGCGCCAAGCCGAACAACGCCCGCCAGATCGCCTTGAGCCCTGCACGCAAGTCGACTTCGTCATCGAAGGCTTCCAGCGCGGTATCGATCAAGCGGTCACACACGTGCACAAAGGTCGCTTCGAGCAGCGCGGTCTTGTCGGTGAAGTGGATGTAGACCGTCGCCGGCGAGACCTTGGCGCGACGCGCAATACGCGCGACCGAGGCGACCTGAAAGCCGTGCTCTGTCACTTCGACCAGAGTGGCTTCGAGCAGTCCCACTCGCTTGCTGTCATCACGGGGTCGCACGATGTAAAAGCCTCCTGTCAGATGCCTTTTAAAATAAATGAATACTCATTCACTTTCAAAGCCATCCTGTGGTTGCCTGGCAGGAATACCTGAGCGATACCGCGCCCCTGCCCCTTTCCACTGACTGCAGCATCGGCGACGGGCTGGTATCATCTTGCGTCCCGCCCGACCTGCGGTGTCCGACCAGGAGTATCCTCTTGTCCAGCAGTTCTTCCTCAATGGCCAACGCTCCATCACGACGGCTATCTCGCTGGGGCTGGCTCACTCTGGGTGTTGCCGCCGTGGTCGCCTTGCCGGTGCTGGTCATTCTTGGCCACATTCTTGTGCCTGCTGGCGATATCTGGCGCCACCTTGCCGACACTGTGCTGAGTCGCTACCTGGTCAACACCCTGCTGCTGGTCCTGAGCGTCGGCCTTGGCACGCTGGCGATCGGTACCGGCTGCGCCTGGCTGGTGGTCATGTGCCGCTTCCCGGGCAAGCGCCTGTTCGAGTGGGCCATGCTGCTACCACTGGCGGTGCCTACCTATGTCATCGCCTATGCCTATACGGACTTTCTGCAGTACGCAGGCCCACTGCAGAGCCTGCTGCGGGAGACCTTCGAGTGGTCGCGCGGTGACTACTGGTTCCCCGACATTCGCTCCCTGCCTGGGGCGGCCACCCTGATCACCCTGGTGCTCTACCCCTACGTCTACATGCTGGCGCGAGCCGCCTTTCTGGAGCAGTCGGTGTGCATGCTGGATGTGGGACGAACGCTGGGTCGCACGCCCTGGCAGATGTTCACCCAGGTAGCGATGCCGTTGGCGCGTCCGGCTCTGGTGGGCGGGGTATCGCTGGCGCTGATGGAGACCCTCAATGAGTTTGGCGCCGTGCAGTACTTCGGCGTCGATACCTTCACCACGGGCATCTACCGCACCTGGTTCGGCCTGGGCGAGCAGGTCGCCGCCGCCCAGCTGGCCGCCTGCCTGCTGGCCTTCGTCATCCTGTTCGTGCTGCTCGAGCGCTGGTCACGGGGCAAGCGCCGCTTTCATCACACCTCGCACCGCTATCAGCAGCTGCCGGAGTATCGACTTAGAGGTGCCCGTGCCTGGGGGGCGACACTGGCTTGCGCCGTGCCGGTGACCGTGGGCTTCGTGCTGCCCTGCCTGTTGCTGGGCAGCATGGCCCTGAAGGCTGGCGACAGCGTGCTGGGAGGCGCCTTTCTGGAGTACGCCGGCAACAGCCTGCTGCTGGCCATCAGCGCCTCGCTGGTGGCGGTGGGACTGGCGGTCATCCTGAGCTACGGCGCCAGACTGGAAGCCAGCGCGGTGACCCGCACGGCAACGCGAATTGCCTCCCTTGGCTACGCCATCCCGGGGTCCGTCGTGGCCGTCGGCATCCTGATTCCCTTTGCCTGGGTCGACGACCATGTCAATCAGCTCTACAAGGCCGCCACCGGCGAGGTGATCGGGCTCATTCTCAGCGGCACCGCCTTCATCCTTATCTACGCCTACGTAGTGCGCTTCCTGGCGGTGTCCTTCAACGCGGTGGAAGCCAGCCTGGGCAAGGTCACACCGTCGATGGATGCCGCTGCACGCACCCTGGGGGAGACCGCTACCGGCACGCTGCGCAAGGTGCACACGCCGATCATGCGAGGCAGTCTGCTGGCCGCCGGTATCCTGGTCTTTGTGGATGTCATGAAGGAATTGCCGGCCACGATCATTTTGCGTCCGTTCAACTTCGACACCCTGGCGGTCAGGGCCCACAACCTGGCCGCCGACGAGCGGCTCGCCGAGGCGTCCACGTCCTCGCTGGCGATCGTGGCGGTGGGGATCATTCCGGTGGTCCTGCTGAGCCTGGCCATGCGCCGCTCGCGCCCTGGCCACAGAGGCGCCTGATCAGACCGGGCGTCAGCCGGGCCAGCTCATGTCACCTGATATCAGACCATGTCGGCCGGATAGACGAAGGCCTGGGCCGGATCGAGACTGACCTGGACGGCCTGGCCTTCGCGGGGAAGAAAGACGCCGGGTACGCGGGCGTGCATGTGGGCTTCCTGGCCATCACTGCCATGCACGCAGAGGTGCAACAGGCTGCTGCGTCCCAGTAGGCGTGCCATCAGCACGTGGCTGTGATGTTCGTGCGCCTTGGGGCTGTCGATTTCCACCACCCGCAGCGCTTCCGGTCGCACCAGCACCTGTGCACGCGAACCCTCGGCCAGGTCGCTTGCCACCGGACCCACGGCCGTGCGCACATAGCCCCGCTGCACCGTCCCTTCAAGACGATTGACGTCCCCGAAGAAGGTCACCACGAAGGGCGTCGCGGGCGCACAGTAGAGCTCTTCCGGGGTGCCTGCCTGCACCACCCTGCCTTCTCGCATCAAGACGATACGATCGGCCATGAACATGGCCTCTTCCGGGTCATGGGTCACCAGCAGGGTGCCAGCGCCCAGCTGCTTCAGCACGTGCAGGGTATCGTCCCGAATCCGGTCCCGCAGTCGTGCATCGAGGCTGGAAAAGGGCTCGTCAAGCAACATCAACTTGGGCGAAGGCGCCAGGGCTCGGGCCAGGGCCACGCGCTGCTGCTGACCTCCCGACAGGGTATGAGGAAATGCCTCGGCATAACCGTCCATGCCAAGCTGGGCAAGCAGTTCCAGCGCCCGCTGTCGGCGCTTGGCTGACGGCAATCCCTTAAGCCCGAAACTGACGTTGTCGAGCACGCTTAGGTGAGGAAACAGCGCCGACTCCTGAAATGCCAGGCCGACGCTGCGCTTTTCGGGGGGGACATGGGCCAGCCCGGGGGCCGCAAGGCGCTCCCCATCGAACACCAGCTCCCCGCTTTGCAGCGCCTCAAGCCCCGCCACAATGCGCAGCAAGGTCGTCTTGCCACAGCCGGAGGGCCCGAGCAGGCACACCACTTCCCCTGGCGCTATCGAAAAGGACACATCACGCACCGCCAGCGCATCAGCGTAGCGATGCTGGACCTTGTGCATGGTCATCAACGGTGTCTGTTCGAGTGCTAGCTGCTCGGCAGCAGCGGAGGCAGAGTGTGGGGGCATGACGGTCATCGCACCTGAAGAGCCGAAAACAAGAGTGGCGGGTGTCAGGCCCTGCGGCCTCGGGACGCCCACCAGCGCCGCTGGGCAGGCCATGGTAACGCGAATCCTTCCAACACGCCTTCCTCCTTTTTCTGTTACCAGACGCCGGCCAGCTCCCTTCACCAGACCGGCCAGCTCCCTTCACCAGACGCTGGCAAGCGCCGGTATGTGCCCCGCACCGCCTGTCACACCCCTGGCAGGCGCAATCCTCGTCGAGGCTACTGCCTCTATTGAGGTAACTGCCCCTATGGTAGCGGGCTTCCCTCGGATGAGCCGTGCCGACTATGCCGAGTGAAGCCATCGCCATCGCTCCGTGGAGGCACAATGATTGACGCCACCGGCAACAAGCCGTTCAATATCATCGCAGAATGACACGTATTATCATTCCCCACTACAAGAGGTCTCCGATGTCAAACGCCACTCGCCTCGCCGCTGCCATTGCCCTGGCAAGCGCTTCCGGCCTTGCCTACGCCGACGGCAGCGTCAACGTGTACTCCGCTCGTCACTATGACTCAGACCAGGCCATGTACGATGCCTTTACCGAGGAGACCGGCATCGAGGTCAATGTGCTGCAGGGCGATTCCGATCAGTTGATTCAGCGCATCAAGCGCGAAGGCGAAGCCAGCCCGGCAGACATCATGATGACCGTGGACGCTGGCCGTCTGTGGCGTGCCGAGGAAGAAGGCATCTTCGCGGCGGTGGACTCCGAGGTGCTCAATGAGCGCCTGCCCGCCAGCATGCGCCACCCTGAAGGTGACTGGTTCGGCTTCAGCCAGCGTGTGCGTGCGATCTTCTACAACCCGGAGACCATCGATCCTGAACAGGTCGACACCTACGAGAAGCTTGCCGACCCGAGCCTCAAGGGCAAGATCTGCATTCGCTCGTCCAACAACATCTACAACCAGTCACTGCTGGCATCGATGATCGAGCACCACGGCGAGGAAGGGGCTGAGGAGTGGGCCCAGGGCGTCGTCGATAACATGGCGCGGGACCCGGAAGGCGGTGATCGTGACCAGATCAAGGGCGTGGCCAGCGGTGAGTGCGATGTGGCCGTCGCCAACCACTACTACTACGTGCGCCTGCTGACATCCGACAACGACGACGAGCGCGAAGCCGCCGAGAGCGTCCAGATCCTGTTCCCCAATCAGGATGACCGTGGTGCCCACGTCAACGTCGGCGGCGCAGGCCTGGTCAAGGGTGCGCCGAACCACGATAACGCGGTGGCCTTCCTTGAGTTCCTGGCATCCGACAAGGCCCAGGAGCTGTTTGCGGTGGGCAATCACGAGTTCCCGGTGGTGGAAGGCGTCGCCCTCGATGAGGTGCTGTCTTCCTGGGGCGAGTTCAAGAAGGACGACGTCAACGTCAGCGTGCTGGGTGAAAACAACCCGGAAGCGATCAAGATCTTCGACCGCGTTGGCTGGCGTTGATCCGTCGCTGAGGCCAGCGACTGCCAAGTTGCAGGCCTGACGCAAAAAAAGCCCCGAGCCAGTCGATGGCTCGGGGCTTTTTCGTTCGCAGCGTCTTGGATCGCGGCGTGTTCGTCCGCAACGTCGAGATGGCGCTCAGCGGCCGGTGGACTCCAGTCGCAGATCATCCGGGTGCTGCCAGACATCCAGGCTGGCCATGCGGCGCCCACGATCATTCAGGAAGGTTTCCAGTGACACGGTGGTGTCGGTGCCTGCCTTGGAGAAGATCAAGCGGTCGCTGCCTTCCTCACGAGTCGAGGACCAGTCCGCACCGAGACATTGCCCCAGCGCCTCCCCACCGACCGTGAGCGCCCCGCGCGGATCATCGCTGTCCATGCGGCCGAAACAGGAATAATGATCGGGACGCTGGGATGAGCTGATCAGGCAGGACTCATGAAACGCCTGCACGTCGGTTTCCCAGGTGCGGGTCAGACGGTTGTCTTCGAAACGCCCCTTGATGCCAGCAAAGCCTCCTTCGGCACTCGCCACCGCCTGATTGAGCGCACTACAGTCAAACATTTCCGCGGCGGTCTGTGGCTGCGAGGTCGACGCACAGCCTGCCAGCGTCACCATGGCAAGCGCTGCCCATCCCATCTTTACCCGTGTCATATCCTTGTCTCCGGCAATGGGGCCGTGGCATCCACGACCAATTTGGCATTCCATGACCGACACCATAGCACCCGCAACACGATCTCGGCAGTGGTGAATGACCACTTGTCGAGGCGGACTACCTGGCGAGCAAAGCCAGCGCCCAGGCATCACCAGATTCCAGGGTCATTACCCTTAGCCTCCAGGGACTGGCCCACTAGCACTGTAGTGCGCGGGCCAGGTCCGTCAGCGAGCTGGCGTGAAGGTCGTTGGCGGAGGATCCCTCCACCGGCTTGGGGGCATCGGCGCCAAACTCGTGGGGGCGCTCGATGTAAGCGGTCTTGAGGCCACAGCCGCGAGCGGCGTCGAGGTCGTCCTGGTGGGCGGCCACCAGCATGACCTCCGATGGGTCCACCTCGAACACCTCGGCGACGCCTAGGTAGGTGTCCGGATGGGGCTTGTAAGCGCGGAAGACCTCTGCTGACAGAATCAGGTCCCAGGGCAGTCCTCCTAGCTTGGCCATATCGGCCAGCAGCCCCAGATTACCGTTGGACAGGGTGCAGATCACATAGCGTTGCTTGAGTCGCGTAAGCCCCTCGACGCTGTCGGGCCATGGCGCCAGCCGGTGCCAGGCAAGGTTGAGCTGCCTCCGCCCCGGCTCGTCCAGCGCCAGGTGATACTGATCGAGCAGCTCGTCCAGAATCATCCGGTGCAAGTCGTCGATGCGCGTCCAGCCCAGCTCGCCTGACATCACCCGAGCCATCGCAGGCCTGTAGCCCGCCCGCCAGGCTCGGGCAAAGTCAGCTGGCGTCAGCGCACAGCCGGGACCGTCAAGCAGGCCCAGGGCCTCGACCTCGCGCACGACACTGCCGTGCCAATCCACCACGGTGCCGAAGATATCGAAGGCCAGTATCTTGGGTCGTTGCCAGGGCGTCGCCATGCTGTTGCTCTCCTTGTTTCGCTGCCGGTGGATCTTGTCCGAAGTCGTAGCGCTAGCAGACGTCAGGACAAGGACTTGGCCTAGGGCTTGTCTGAAAAGTGCCTAGTGTTTTGCGCCCGACGCCTCGGGCGCCAACCTCGCCCGGAGTGACTCGGCAAGAAAGTCGATAAACAGGCGTATACGCACAACCTGACGCATGTCCTGGTGGGCCAGCAGCCACAGGCCCACCGTCAACGCCTCCTGCTCATCTCCTACCTGTTTCAAGTCGGCATCCGCATCGCCCAGATAACAAGGAAGCACTACCGCCCCCAGGCCACGTCTGGCGGCCTGCTGCCGCCCCAGCAGGCTATCGCAACGGAAGCGAACCATGTCTTGTTCGACCTTGTCTTCCATCCAAGCCGCCAGCGCCGCATCGTCGGGGCGCTGTCCCTGATCGATCCAGGCGGTGATGTCGCCCGGCTCGGAGATGTCGCCGTCGCGAGCCACGTAGATCGCCTGGCGAATCGAGCCGACTCGCCGACCGACCAACGTCTCCGGCGGCTGATTGGAGGGACGAATTGCCACCTCGGCGTCACGTGCGGCTAGATCATAGAGGGCATTTGACACTGAGACATCAAGCACGATGGCGGGGTGGCGTCGCTGGAACGCCTCGAATACTGGCATCAGCAGCCCCTGCAGCAAGGAGTCTGTCAGGGTGACGCGAATGACGCCCTCCAGCCTTTGATCCCGCCCCTGGATGCGGCGCGTCACTCCTTCTACCTCCTGGTGCACGCGCGCTGCCGCCTGTGCCATCTCTTCCCCCGCCAAGGTGGCCTGGTAACCACCAGGTGAGCGTTCGAACAACAGCACACCCAGACGCCGCTCGATGTTCTTCAGGCGCCGAAACACGGTGGCGTGGCTGACGCCAAGCTGGCGTGCCGCCCCTGAGAGTGAGCCCGAGCGCGAAATCTCGAGCACCGTCCTCAAGTCGTCCCAACTGTTCATTTTTGCAAAGCCTGCCGACAAGAATAGGGAATTTCGTTGCACAAGTGTAAGGCATAGCCTGAACCACACCCACCGCCATGGAGTCGACCATGAATGTGCTGATTGTTCACTGTCACCCCGAGCCCCAATCCTTGAACGGCGCCTTGTCCGCCATCGCCGTCGACATCCTGACCACCCAGGGACACAGGGTGGAGATCAGCGACCTGTACGCTGAAGGCTTCGATGCCATTGAACACCCACGCCACTATCGCCATCGTCAGGATTCACAGGTCTTCAATGCACTGACGGAACAGCGCCATGCCTTCGAAGGCGAACAACTTCCCGAGGATGTGGCAAGAGAAATCCAACGGCTGCAACAGGCGGACCTAGTGATTTTTCAGTTTCCACTGTGGTGGCATGGCCCACCGGCCATGCTCAAGGGTTGGTTTGATCGCGTGATGGTATACGGAGGCATGTATTCCGGCAGTCGCCGCTATGATCGCGGGCGGCTCAAGGGCAAGCGCGCCATCTGTGCAGTAACGACCGGGTCGCCGGCGGAAGCCTTCGAGCCAACAGGACGGGCGGGAGACATCGTTAAGCTGATGTACCCCCTCCACTGCTCCCTCTATTACCTCGGCCTTGAGGTGCTGCCGCCCCAGCTCGCCTTCGGCATCCAGGGCGGCGGCCTTGCCTACCAGGAGGAGGCCGCGTTCCGCTGCCACCTCGAAAGCACCAAGGCCGACTGGCGAGCCAGGCTTGATAGCCTGGAAGGGGAGTCGACGATCCCCTTCTCTGGCTGGGACGACTGGGATGAACACGGCCGCCTTGGCCTGCGTCACCCCCTGCGCTGGCGCTGAAAGGCGCGCAGTGGTGGTCCAGCACTCCCCCTGGCCTCAGTGGGCCTCGTCCCAGTTGGCACCGCTCTCGGCTTCGACAATCAGGGGCACATCGAGGCTGGCAGCATTCTGCATGCGCGCCTTGACCTCGGCCATGAAGGCGTCCACCTGGTCTTCCTTGACCTCGAACACCAGCTCATCGTGGACCTGCATCACCATCCAGGCATCGAAGCCATTGCTGCCCGCCTGGTCGGTCAGCCAATCGTCCATATCGATCATGGCCTGCTTGATGATGTCTGCCGCCGTCCCCTGCATGGGCGCATTGATGGCGGTGCGCTCGGCGCCCTGGCGACGAGCGCGGTTCTGAGAGTGAATTTCCGGCAGATAGAGCCTGCGCCCGGCCACTGTCTCGACATAGCCATCCTCGGCCGCCTGAGCACGGATACGCTCCATATAGCGGGCTACCCCGGGGTAGCGATCGAAGTAGCGATCGATGTAGGTCTTGGCCTGGCTCTGCTCGATGTGCAGCTGGCGACCCAGCCCCCAGGCGCTCATGCCGTAGATCAGCCCGAAGTTGATCGCCTTGGCACTGCGGCGCTGATCACTGGACACTTTGTCCAGGCCGACACCGAACACCTCAGCCGCAGTGGCGGCGTGAATGTCCTTGTCATCGGCAAAGGCCGACAGCAGGCCCTTGTCGCCGGACAGGTGCGCCATGATGCGCAGCTCGATCTGAGAATAGTCCGCCGCCACGATGCGATAGCCAGGCCGTGCCACAAAGGCCTGACGGATGCGGCGTCCTTCGTCGGTACGAATCGGGATATTCTGCAGATTGGGATCTGACGACGACAGACGACCGGTGGCCGTCACCGCCTGGTGATAGCTGGTGTGCAGACGACCGGTGGACGGGTTGACCAGCCTGGGCAGCTTGTCGGTATAGGTGGAGCGCAGCTTCGAAAGGCCACGATGCTCCATGATCAGCTTGGGCAGCGGATAATCCAGTGCCAGCTCCTCAAGCACCGCCTCGGCGGTGGACGGCGCGCCTTTAGGGGTCTTCTTGATCACGGGAATGCCCTGCTCTTCGAACAGGATCTGTCCCAGCTGCTTGGGCGAACCCAGGTTGAACTCTCGTCCGGCCAGCTCGAACGCCCTGGCCTCGAGCTCACGGATGCGCTCGGCCAGCTCCTGGCTCTGGGTGTGCAGCAGTTCGACGTTCAACGCTACCCCGTTGCGCTCCATCCGCGACAGCACCCGAACCAGCGGCCGTTCAAGCCTGTCGAGCACCTCGGCCAATCGCCCCGTCTGCTCGAGGCGGGGGCGCAATTCGTGGTGAAGGCGCAGGGTGATATCGACGTCCTCGCAGGCGTAGGGAGCCGCCTGTTCCAGGGCAATCTGGTTGAACGTCAGCTGCTTGGCACCCTTGCCGGCAATATCCTCGAACTTGACCGTGCCCTCGCCCAGGTACTTCAGCGCCAGGGAGTCCATGTCATGCCGGGTGGCGGTGGAGTCCAGCACGTAGGACTCGAGCATGGTATCGATCAGAGGCCCGGCGACCGCCATCTCGTAGCGTGCCAGTACCGAGATATCGTACTTCAGGTTCTGGCCAATCTTGGCGATGCGCTCATCGGCCAGTATCGGAGCAAGCGACGCCAACACCTGCTTGCGATCGAGCTGGGCAGG
This sequence comes from Halomonas litopenaei, assembly GCF_017303055.1. Classification (GTDB taxonomy): domain Bacteria; phylum Pseudomonadota; class Gammaproteobacteria; order Pseudomonadales; family Halomonadaceae; genus Halomonas; species Halomonas litopenaei_A. The sequence continues at coordinate 729,490 of NZ_JAEKJT010000003.1, forward strand.
GGCATCCAGGTAGTCATGGGCCAGCGGGATGTAGGCGGCCTCGCCCGGGGCCAGGGCAAGGCCAATACCGACGATCTCGGCCTCCATATAGTTGAGGCTGGTGGTTTCCAGATCGAAACAGAAGGCCTCGGCGTCGGCCAGCCGCTGGAGCCAGGCGTCCAGCTCGGCCTGCTCGAGAATCACGTGATCCTCCCGCGTGTCCCCCGCGGCGATCTGGCCACCCTCGGCGTCATCGCTCCCCGCCGGGGTGGCCGTGCCACCCGCCACGTCGTCAACGCCCTCGTCCTGACCGGCCAGCAACTCCGCCAGCCAGTTCTTGAACTCCAGGCGCTGGTAAAGCGTCTTCAGCGCCTCACGGTCCGGCGCAGCGATGGCCAGGTCATCGAGGCCGAGCTCCAGCTCGCAGTCGGTCTTGATCGTGGCCAGCGTGTACGACAGATAGGCCTGATCGCGATGTTCCTCGAGCTTCTTGGGCAACGTCTTGGCGCCACGAAAAGACAGGGTCTTGACCCTGTCGAGATCGCCATAGATCACATCCAGCCCGCCTTCCATGCCCTGTAGCAGGCCGATAGCGGTCTTTTCGCCAACCCCCGGCACACCTGGGATGTTGTCGACCTTGTCGCCCATCAATGCCAGGTAGTCGATGATCAACTCCGGCGGCAGACCAAACTTGTCCTTCACCCCGGCCACATCCAGGGTTTCGTCCTTCATGGTGTTGACCAGGGTAATATGGCCATTGACCAGCTGCGCCATGTCCTTGTCGCCGGTAGAGATCACGGCGTCGCGGCCGGCGTTCGTCGCCATCCGAGCCAGGGTGCCAATGACATCATCGGCCTCGACCCCCTTGATGCACAGCAGCGGCAAGCCCAGCGCCCTGACGCAGTCGTGCAGCGGCTCGACCTGAGCGCGCAGGTCATCCGGCATCGGCGGCCGCTGCGCCTTGTACTGATCGTACAGCTCATCACGAAAGGTCTTGCCGGGCGCATCGAAGACCACCGCCATGGGACTGTCCGGATAGTCCTTGATCAGGCGCTTGAGCATGTTGATCACGCCCTTGATGGCACCGGTAGGCTGACCTTCGGAGGTGGTCAGCGGCGGCAGGGCGTGAAAGGCACGGTAAAGATAGGAGGAACCGTCGACGAGAACGATGGGGCTAGAGGCCATGGATCGGCGTCCCTGTAAGAAAGAATGTCTACGTTGCCACACATGATACGCATCCCGTGCGTCTTTTGCCGGTCGCTTTTCGCCGAGTGAAGTCCAGAGCGTCGCTCCACCCTGGCACCAGCGTCTGCCCGCTGCGGCGCGACCACAACGCCTTTGCCGGGGAACCCCGCGACACGTATCATGGTCTTATCGAACACCGTTCTACCAAACCGTTTGACGATGAACTGTCATCAGGAGGCTTACCATGATGATTCAACGCCTCACCAGCGCTAGCCTGCTGGCCCTGACGCTACTGGCGACAGCGGCACCCGCTGTGGCGCAGGTGCAACCGGATGTCAGCGTACGCCAGGAAGCCGGCCAGACCCTGAGCGAGTACCGAGTCAACGGCAAGCTGTATGCCATCAAGGTGGAGCCCAAGGGTGGCAGCACCTACTTCCTGGTGGACCGCAATGGCGACGGCAACTTCCAGCGCCAGACCAGCGATAGCGTCGACGTGCCAGGCTGGGTCCAATAGCCAAGCAGGGTCCAATAGCCTGGCCGGGGCCAATCGACGAGCGTCGTCGCTCCGCCTTCGCTGCCCGCCCGTTGTGCTCACCTTGCACGTTTGCTGTCTGCGACCTGCGCGCCCCAGGCCCTCTGCCGGGCACTTGCCCCAAGCGGCACTGTCATTCCGCTGAGATTACGTTTCTCGATCACGTGCAACTCGTTGCCAAGTCGCTACAATAGGCGCCTTGGCAACCCCGGGCGAGACGATCCATGGCCGTATTCACTCCGCTTGAAGACTCACAGGTCTCAGGCTTTCTCAGCCGTTTTGACGTCGGCGAACTGACAAGGCTGCAAGGGGTGCCCGCAGGCACCGAAAACAGCACCTTCTTTGTCACCACCGACAGGCGAGAACTGGTGCTAACTCTGTTCGAGCAGGGTGAACACGAAGAACTGCCATTCTTCGTCGAGCTGCTGGACTTCCTCGACGAGCATCGCATCCCCGTCGCTGGCCCTATTCACGACCGCGACGGCGTCGCATTGCACGAGTTGGCGGGTCGCCCTGCGCTGCTTTTCCCGCGCCTGCCGGGCAGCCACCCCAAGGCCCCCAATACCGCTCAATGCCGGGCGCTGGGACAGGCCCTGGGCGAAATGCACCGCGTCTCGCGTCATTTCAGCGGACACCGCCCCAACCCTCGTGACATTCACTGGCTGAGCGCCATGCATCACAAGGTGCTGGTCTATCTGTCACCCGCAGACCAGGCGCTGATGCAGGATGAAGTGGATGCCTACCAGGCGGCCCTGGAAACCCTTGAGCAGCCTTTGCCCCAGGGCGCGCTGCACGGTGACCTGTTCCGCGATAACACGCTGTTCGACGGCGAGCAGCTGGGCGGCATCATCGACTTCTACAATGGTTGCACCGGTGACCTGCTGTTCGACCTGGCCATTGTCATCAATGACTGGGCCACCGATGGCGATGGCCATCTCGACCAGCAGCGCCACGATGCGCTGCTGGAGGCCTACCTCGCCGAGCGCCCCTTGACCGCCCAGGAACGCGCGCTATGGCCGCTGATGCTGCGCCTGACGGCGTTGCGCTATTGGCTGTCGCGCCTGCTGGTGGTGTATGTGGACCCGCCGGCCCATGACCTGACGCCCCATGACCCAGAGCAGTTCCGGCGCATCCTGCGCTCGCGCCTGGAGCATGGCGCTCTTCCCCTGCCCGACACCGAGGTTCGCTTGTGAGCCAGAAGCCGCAACCTGATGCAGCCGTGCAACGCGCCCGCCGTACCTGGAACATTGACCAGTGGGGCAGTGGCTACTTCGACGTGGATGAAGCCGGACAAGCGCTGGTGCGGCCTCTCGGCGAGGTTGAGCCGGGCCCCAGCCTGCCCCTGATCGGCCTGGTCGAGCAGGTACGCAAGGCCGGCCTGCGCCTGCCGGTGCTGATCCGCTTTACCGATATTCTGCATGACCGGGTCGAGCAGCTGTGCGCGGCCTTTGACCAGGCCATGGCAGAGGAAAACTTCACCAGCGGCTACACCGCGGTCTACCCGATCAAGGTCAATCAGCAGCGTCGCGTGGTCGAGGAAATTCTCGCCACCAACGAGCGCGGGCGCGATCGCGTAGGTCTGGAAGCAGGCAGCAAGCCAGAGCTCTTGGCGGTGCTGGCCCTGTCAGGGGATGGCCCGTCGCTGATCGTGTGCAACGGCTACAAGGACCGCGAGTACATTCGTCTGGCGTTGATGGGCGAGAAGCTCGGCCACCGGGTCTACCTGGTCGTGGAAAAGCTGTCCGAGCTACCGATGATTCTGGAAGAGGCCGAACGCCTGGGCGTGACGCCACGCATCGGGCTGCGTGCTCGGCTGTCATCCGTGGGACGTGGCAAGTGGCAGGATACCGGCGGAGAGAAGTCCAAGTTCGGCCTGACCGCTGGCCAGATCCTGGCGGTGGTCGAGCGCCTGAGCGAGGCAGGCCGCCTCGACAGCCTGCAGCTGGTGCACTTCCACCTGGGGTCCCAGATCGCCAATATCGGTGATATTCAGCGCGGCCTGCGTGAATGTGCCCGTTTCTACCAGTACCTGCACCAGCTGGGTGCCCCGGTGGACACGGTGGACGTGGGCGGCGGACTGGGTGTCGACTACGAAGGCACCCACTCGCGCAATTTCTGCTCGATCAACTACTCCATGCTCGAGTACGCCCGCAACGTGGTCTATGCCTTCAATCAGGTATGTAGCGCAGAGGACCTGCCTCAGCCGCACCTGATCAGCGAGTCGGGCCGAGCGCTGACCGCGCACCACGCCGTCCTGATCACCAACGTGATCGGCGAAGAGAGCGTGGACACCCAGCCGCCCAGCGAGCGCCGGAGCGACGACCCCGAAGTGGAAGCGCTCTGGCGTACGCTGGACTTTCTGCAGCGTGAGCCCGAGCCGCGCGGCCTGATGGAAGCCTGGCACGACCTGATTCAGGACATGGGCGATCTGCATGATCGTTTCGTGCTGGGAGCCGCCGACCTGGCAGCGCGGGCCGAAGGCGAGGGCGTCTACTTTGCCGCCTGTGCCGCCCTACGTTCACAGCTGGACCCCCGCAATCGCGCCCATCGCGAGATCCTTGATGAACTCGCCGAGAAGCTCGCGGACAAGCTGTTCGTCAACTTCTCGCTGTTTCAGTCGATGCCCGATGTCTGGGGCATCAAGCAGATCTTCCCGGTGCTGCCGCTGTGCGGACTGGACCGCGAACCCAGCCGTCGCGGCGTCATTCAGGACATCACCTGTGACAGTGACGGACGCATCGACAGTTACGTGGATGGCCAGGGGGTAGAGACCACCCTGCCCTTGCCCGAGTGGCATGAGGGGGATGAGCGCTTGCTCGGCTTCTTCATGGTGGGCGCCTACCAGGAAATTCTGGGCGATCTGCATAACCTGTTCGGTGATACCGATGCGGTGGATGCCTCACTGGATCGCGACGGCGGCTGGCGCTTGACCAACCTGCAGTGGGGCGACCGGGTATCCGACGTGCTGGGCTACGTCAACTTCAATGCTGACGTGCTGCGCGAACGCCTGCGCGTGCAGCTCACCCGCAGCAATCTGGATCCTCGCGAGCAGCGTCACTTCCTGGATGACCTGTCGGAGGGGCTCGACGGCTACACCTATCTGGAGTAAGCCTTCCCATACCGCTGGGTGCCAGCCAGCCCAGCCATCCCAGACCAGACAAGCCCCGCGCCCACCGCCTGTTGCCGCGCCCGCCGACACTCCTCGTGTCTGCGGGCGCGCTACCTTGCGTAGCACTTGCACCCAGCCGTCAGCCATGGCGAGATAGGTCGTATGCGCCGTGCCACAAGCCACCAGGAGGATGCCGTCATCGATACCTCACGCCCTACCGATTCCAGCTCCCCTTCCTCTTCCTTCACTCCACCGCCAACCATGCTGGCCGTCGTCACCCTGGGCAATGGCGGCTACGACAAGCTGAGCTACCAGCGCGTGGCCACCCCGGAGCCGGGGCCTGGAGAGGTGCTGCTGCGGGTCCTGGCCGCCGGCATCAACAATACCGAGATCAATACCCGCCTGGGTTGGTATTCGTCCAGCGTCACGAGCGATACCCAGGCGTCATCGGACAGCGCCCTGGACGACGATGCAGGCAATAGCGACGACGGTGGCTGGAATGGGGCAACGCCCTTCCCACTGATTCAGGGTACCGATTGCTGCGGCGAGGTGGTCGCCCTGGGAGAAGACGTCGACGCCACCGAGCTGATCGGCAGGCGCGTGCTGGTGCGAGCCTGCATGCGCACTAAGGGCTTCGAGCACTGGGATTCGGTGTGGATGGCATCGGACTTCGATGGCGCGTTTGCACAGTTCGTCAAGGTGCCCGCCAGTGAGGTGTTTGCCGTCGACTGCGATTGGCGCGATGCAGAGCTTGCCACCATCCCCTGTGCCTATGGCACCGCCGAAAACATGCTGCATCGTGCAGGGGTCACGGCAGGCGACAGGCTGCTGGTGACCGGTGCCTCCGGTGGCGTTGGCTCAGCGGTCGTGCAGTTGGCCAAGCGTCGTGGCGCCCACGTCACTGCGGTGGCCAGCCAGGCCAAGCATCCGGCGATCCAGGCCTTGGGGGCCGATCGCCTGCTTGATCGTCATGATGACCTGGTATCGGCGCTGGGAGAATCCGCCATCGACGTGGCGGTGGACAATGTGGCGGGCCAAGGCTTTGGCGGCGTTCTGGAGGTGCTTGATCGAGGTGGGCGCTACGTGTCTTCCGGGGCCATCGCCGGGCCAGTGGTGGAACTCGACATGCGCAAGCTGTATCTCAAGGATATCCGCTTGATCGGTTCCACCGCCTGGGATGAGCCCGTCTTCCCCAACCTGATCGGCTACATCGAGCGCGGCGAGATTCGCCCGCTGCTGGCCGGAATCTTTCCTTTGCAGGACATCGTCGAGGCCCAGAAGAGCTTCCTCGAAAAACACCACGTCGGCAACCTGGTCCTGATACCGCCCCCGCTGGACTGAACCCGCTACCTGCGGACAAGGCCCACCGCGGGGTCTGCAGGGTGGGGCGTCGCCAGCCTGAGCTCGCGCTGATCAGCGCTACTTAGCACTGATCAGCGCTCTTTAGCTCTTATCAGCCTTGGGCGAGCCTGTGCCGCCTAGCCCACCACCTTGGTCTGGAGCTGGTGGCTCTGGCCGTTGGGCAGAGACAGTTCAAAGGCCAGAGAGGCCCCCTTTTCCAGCTTGCCGACGCCAGCGGGGGTGCCGGTCAATACCACGTCACCGGGGGCCAGGGTAAAGTGCTGGCTCATTTCGGCCAATAGCGCGGGAATCGGGAACAGCATCTGGCTCGCCATGCCGTGCTGGCGACGTTCGCCGTTCATGTCCAGGCTGAATTCGATGGCAGACCAATCCATCGGCGCCTCGACCGGAATAAAGCGTGACAGCGGGCAAGCGCCGTCAAAGCCCTTGGCGATCTCCCATGGATGCCCCTTTTTCTTCAGTGCGGACTGCACGTCACGCAGCGTCAGGTCCAACGCCAGGCCCACGCCCACCACCGCAGCTTCTGCCTGCTCCGGGGTGGCTTCACGCAGCGTCTCGCCAATCAGCAGCGCCAGCTCCGTCTCGAAGTGCACATCGCTGCGCTCGAACGGACCCTTCACGTCATCCTCAAGCGGCACGACACTGGTCGCCGGCTTGATGAACAATATCGGGGCGTCGGGCACAGGATTATCGAGCTCCCTGGCGTGTTCTGCGTAGTTACGACCGACGCAAACCACCTTGCCAAGCGGCTGTGAAAAGGTGTCGCCATCGACAAAGCTCGGGACGAGAGACATGACAGGCTCCTGAGATCAGTAGAGAGGTCACGAGCAGGCGGCAACCTGCCGCGACACTCGCAAAAAAGGCGCGCCATTGGCGCGCCTCTCGAGTCTATCCCAGCTTTTGCTGCTCCCGCGACCACTGTCACCCGTCTCCCTCAAGGATGCCAAGGCGGCTGAGGCGGCAGAACCTCAGGGCTCGAATCGACCCTCCGGCTCGTGGGCCAGGAAGTCAGGGCGACGGCCTTTGGCGGCAAAGGGCTCGCCGCAGCGATTGTCCACTCGGTTGTAGACGAAGAACGCGTTGCTGCGGGGATCCGGCGACATATTGGCGTTGGAGCCGTGCAGGGTATTGCAATCGAACAGCAACAGGCCGCCGGCGCTGCCCTTGGGTGCCTCGATGCCGTTGCGTTCGATCAGCTGCCGCAACGCCTCCTGGCTGGGGACACCCACCTCCTGCTTCTTCAACGACGTCTCGTGGTTGTTGTCCGGCGTCTCGCCGATGCACGGAACAAACACACGATGCGAGCCGGGAATCAGCATCAAGGGCCCATTGAACTCGTGATTGTCGGTCAACACGATCGAGGCGCTGACCGCATTCATCTCGGGCATGCCGTCCTCGGCGTGCCAGGTCTCGAAGTCCGAGTGCCAGTTGAAGCCCTTGCCTTCAAACCCTGGCTTGTAGTTGATCCGCGACTGGTGCACATAGGTCTCGCCACCCAGAATCTGACGAGCCCGGCCGACCAGGCGTTCATTATTGGCCAGCCGCGCAAACACCTCGGACAGGTAATGCACGGCAAACAGCGAGCGGATTTCCTTGCCGCTCGGTTCCACGACGCTGTAATCCTTGCCACGGAACGCATCGTTTTCGAGCAGTACCTTCAATTCCTCGCGCAGCAAGGCGAGCTCATCACCGGAAATGAAATTCGGCTCGAACAGAAATCCCTTGTTCTCGAATTCATCCAGCTGCTGCTGGCTCAGGGGCCCTTGCTCGGCGCTTCCCTTGATCACAGGGCCGCGACGATCCACCCAGAGGCTCTGCATCGGCTGAGGGAGCCGGGTCGGATAGCCTTCACCACCCTGGTCAAGGGCCTGATAAGAGGCCTGGTTGGCGCTCTGTGTCTGCTGCTTGAGATGGGCGCCACGGCGAGCGTGACGCTGTCCGTCATGTTGGCTCTGACGCGCGCGATGCGCCATGCCGCCACGACGGTTGACTGTTTGCGGATTGGACGACGTCTGCACTTCCATCCGATCACCCTCCATTGGTATTGATCAGCTTTCAGATTCGAACTCGTACCAGCGACGCAGCCAGCGAGGCATGACAATGAGAAGCCCACCTCATCGGGTCTGCGCCGCTTGCAGGGGGCCGTCTGCCCCCTGCCACAAGCTACCCACTCACCCCTCTTCATGCAACCCTTTAAATGCAACTTTTGCACAAGATCGGTTTAAGTATTGTTCGCTACCCTAGCTCGTCCGCGCAGTCACCCGCACAGTGCTTGCCTAGCGGCTTGCGTCACCGAAATATCTGCCGGCGCCATTGGCAGGCACCGAGGTCGGCGCCAGGTAGATGGGAGCAGCGAAGCGATCCGCTGGGCAGCCAGCAAAGGCTGTCCCCGGCAACAGCAGCCAGTCATGACGATTCTGGTGGCCCAGTTCGACGGCCTGGCCAAGATCTCCACAGCTCAGCGCCTCCAGATCCTTGTCCACCACCAGCATCCAGCGTTGTTCGGGGGCCTCGGCCAACCAGGCCATGGCTGTCGGCACTTCTTTCTCCAGCGGCGTCATGTCACCGAAATGCACGCTGCGAGACCGCGCATGCAGCAGGATTTCTTCATCGAAGTTCAACAGCGCGACCTCACCGTTGGGCCCCACCTCCTGAGAGACGCGAGCCATCATGTCACGGGGAGAGCGCTCCGGATCCATCCAGGCATAGCCAAAGGTGCTCCACCACCCCCACAGGCAGAAGAAGAACAGCGTGATGGCCGTCATTCCACGGCGTGGCTTGAGGGCCAGCGCCAGAGCAAGGGCGATAGCGCCCAGCGCCAGCCACTCCCACCACGGTGTCACACCGTAGCGATGGGCCAGGCGCTCCAGCGGAGCGAAGCCCACCAATCCCAGGACGCCCGCCGTCGCCAGCAAGAGGGCGAAAAACACCAGGCCACCGAAGCCGGCTCGATTAGGTCCCTTTCGCCGGACCAGGGCCGGCAGCAACGGGGCCAATGCCATGACCATCAACGGCAGCGTCGGCAGCATATAGACGCCTCGCTTGCCCGGTGAAAGCGAGAAGAACACCACGATCAGGATGACGGCTGTCAGTGGCAGCAGTACCTTGGCATCGCCGCGCTTCACTCGGCGCCACCAGTTCGGCAGCGCCCAGGGCAAGGTCAGCACCAATGGCATCCAGGCCCAGGGCAGCACCTGCACGATGTAGTAATACCAGGGCCGCAGGTGGGCCCAGGCATCGGCATAGCGCTCGCCGGTCTGCTTGAACAGGATGTTGTCGCGGTAGGCCGCCAGCGCCGGATCATCGGACAACGACGTGATAAGGATCATCGGCAGCCCCCAGGCCAGCACCACCGCCAGCAGGCACGCCAGGCCTTCCACCAGGTCGCGCAGGCGCAGTGGTGTGACCCTGGCCTGTCCCTGGTGACGACCGCACCAACTGATTACGCCCCAGACGGGCAACAGCGCCAGCGGCAGAAAGCCCACGCCTTTGGTCAGGATGCCGGCCCCCATGGCGACGAAGCCTGCCCGCCACCAGCCCCGGGCGGGTCCGAGCAAGGCGTGACGCAACACGCCGTAGGTACCCAGCGTGGTGAAAAATGTCAGCAGCATGTCGATCTGAGCGGTCTTGGCTTGCAGCACGAACTGCAACGTGGCCAGCGTCGCGATACCCGCCAGCAGACCCACCCGGGGGCCATGCAGGCGACGACACAGATCCACGATCAGGCCCAGGGTGCCGAGCCCCGCCAACAGCGAGGGCAGCATGAAGCCGATACGCATGGATCCGGTCAGCCAGATGAAGAAGGCGCTGGCCCACATGAAGATCGGGGGTTTGTCGGCATACAGCTCTCCGCCCCGATGAGGAATCCAAAACTCGCCGGTGACCAGCATTTCCACCGCGTTGAGCGCAAAACGTGGTTCATCGGCGGGCCACGGATCCCGCCAGCCAAGCCCCAGGGCCAACAGCGCCACGGCAAAGACGACAAGGCCAAGCCACCAGCCCCAGCCGGGGCGTCGGGGTAATCCCACTACGAACATGCTGCTTTCCTCAACAGGGTTCTGAACAGGCACGCTGGCCTCGAGCAGAGCACAGACACTCCACCAGGGCCCGCTCGGCGTCTACGCCGCCTGGCGAACGTTACGGTCACGCTGGGACGCCTTGCGCATCAGCATTAGATTGCGCAAATAGATGAACAGGCCCGCACCCTGCCCCATGATGAACACCGGGTCGCGACGATGGATCGCATAAGCCAGCAACGTGGCACCGCCCCCCAGGCTTAAGAACCAGAAAGCCACTGGCATGACACTGCGCCGCGCCTTCTCGCTGGCAATCCACTGCACGATAAACCGAGCGGAGAACAGCGCCTGGCCAAGAAAGCCGACCAGCAACCATAGGTTCCAGGTCATCGCACCGGCTCCAGCGTCGGCACTGCAGGCACTGATTGGTCATTGGTCGCTTGGGTCGCGATGAAGTGAGATGGAAGCGCTGTGCTATCGCTGACCCGAGGCAGGTCCAGGGCATTGTCCACGCAGCGGCAGTCCACCGGCAGGCGACTGCGTCGCTGAAGCCACATGACCCCGAGCATGTCGACGATGCCTACCCATAGCCGATTGCCGAGACCGTAGTGGGAAGCTCCCTGACCACGGGGCCGGTGATGGACTGGCCGAGCCAGGCAACGACCTCCCTGGCTGGTGATCAGGGCAGGAAGGAAGCGGTGCATATGATCGAAGTAGGGCAAGGAGGCGAATGCTGCTCGACGGATGACCTTGATGCCACAGCCGCTATCGGGGTAGCCGTCGCCCAGCAAACGAGCGCGAACCGCGTTGGCCACCTTCGAGGAAAACAGCTTCAGGGAGCTATCCTGGCGACGGACTCGATGGCCGCCGACAAGGTCGGCTCGTTCGGCAATGGCGACCTGCAACAACGCAGGAATATCGGCGGGATCATTCTGACCATCCCCATCCAGCGTGGCCAACCACTCCCCCCGCGCATGTCGGGCGGCCTGCCACAGCGCCGTGCTCTGGCCTGCACTGCTGTGATGACGCAGCGGTCTAAGCGTCGGCTGTCGGTTAGCCCGGCTGACCAGTACCGTCCAACTGTCATCATCCGAACCATCGTCCACCACAATCACTTCGTGGTCATGGTCCGCCAGGGCTTGGGCAATTTCGTCGAGCAGGCCGGGCAGATTGGCCGACTCATTGTGGGCGGGGATCAGTACCGACAAGGTAACGGGCGCCATCTTGGCCTCTCCATCAGCAAGTGCAGGAGGGACAGCATGGACCGCCAACCTTAAGCGGGCCTTAATTCACCGCAACATAAGATTACATAACGCGCATATATCTATGCTTTGTCGATCGACGTCATTGACCGGGAACGCCGCCCTTCAAAACGACGACGTTATGGCACATAACCTGGCGAAAATAGGTCGTCATGACAGTGGACGTCTCCTGCCACGAAGCCCTGACACGGCTGACTTGATAGCCACTCGCGGCCTGGGTACGCATTTCGCCGGATGCGGCCTAGCCTTGTAGACTGTGATCGGAGACTGTGATCGGAGACTGCGATACACAAGTCCGTGGCTGGCCCGGCCAGGCGCCAGCATCTTCGAGGACCCTTATGTTTCAGTTCAAGCAAGATGATCTGACTCACCCCGACATGGTGGCCATGATTCGCGCCCACCGCCGAGACCTCAAGCGACTGGCGCCAGACTCTCCTCCGGAGAGCCAGCACGCACTTAGCCTGGACGAATTGAAGGGCGATGACGTCACCCTGTGGGGGCTGTGGGAGCAGGATCGACTTGTCGGCTGCGTGGCGCTGAAGGCGATTGGCCACGATCACGGCGAGATCAAGTCAATGCGCACTGCTGCGGATCAACTGAGACGTGGCATCGCCACGCGGATGCTCGAACACCTGATAGCGGCAGCTCGTCAGCGCGGCTACCGACGCTTGAGCCTTGAGACGGGCTCCCAGCCTGGGTTTGCCCCGGCCCGGCGCTTCTATGCACAGCATGGCTTCGTCACCTGCGCGCCCTTCGCCGACTATGTCGTCGATCCTAACAGCGTCTACATGACCCTGGAGCTCGCTCCCCACCACCCCGGGATACCGGGCCAAGCGGTGAGAGACAAGGCCACGCCATGAGCGATAGCAACAGACACCCAGAGCCCATTCGCCAGGTGGAATTTCCTAGCCAAGGCACCCGTTGCCACGGCTGGTGGCTACCGTCGGCGTCAGCGACGCCGGACAGCGGTGCCCTGGTGGTCATGGCCCATGGCCTTGGCGGCACCGTCGAGGGCGGCTTGATGCCCTACGCCATGGCGCTCCAGCAGGCGGACCACAGCGTGCTCGCCTTCGACTATCGCCATTTCGGACGCTCCGCTGGGGAACCGCGCCAGCTGCTCGGCATTCGCCGTCAGCAGCAGGACTACCTCGCGGCCATCGATCATGCGCGCAGCCTCGAACCGCTCCGTCCGCTGGTGCTATGGGGGACGTCATTTTCCTCCGCCCACGTCCTCCAGCTGGCGGCACGGCGTCGGGATATCGCCGCCGTCATCGCCATGAATCCTATGCTGGACGGCCAGGCCTCATCACTGGTGAAGCTGAAGGACGAAGGGATCGGGACCTTCCTGCGCATGACCGGCGCGGGCCTTGCCGACTTGATACGCGGCAGCCTCGGGCGGTCCCCACACTATATCCCGCTGGCAGATGAGCCGGGCACGCTGGCCGCACTCACCGCACCCGATGCGCTGGAAGGCATTCAGCGCTTCGCCAGTGACGATTTCGACAACCGCATTGCCCCGCGTGCGCTGCTGGCGCTGGGACTCTATCGGCCCGTCAAGATCGCCCACCGGCTGTCCTGTCCGCTGCTGCTGCAACTTTGCCTCCGCGATAGCGTGACGCCGATTGCCCCCGGCTACCGACTGGCCGACAGCCTCAAGGGCCGGGTCACCCTCAAGACCTACGACACCGGCCACTTCGCGATCTACGAATCCCCCTGGCAACCCCGCCTCGCCGAGGACCAGGCAAACTTCCTGGCGCATTTATGCCAAGGGCCGTCTCAACGCTTCGGCTGATGCCGGTGAGCGAGCCAGCCTGGCGCAGCGGGGCAGGTCTGCCCATCCGTTGAGCACACTCAACACAGCGCTGACCACTAGGCTGGCTATACTAGCGGCAACTGATGTATTGCCGTTGATCGAGGACGCCTCAATGCGCCACTACCCCTGTCACCGCTGCGACAATCGGCTGTTCTTCGATAACACCCAATGCCTGGTCTGCGCGACGGAGGTGGGCTGGTGTCCGGGATGCAATGCCCTGGTCGCCATGGAGCGGCAAGCTGACGGGCGCTACCGCTGTGTCGACGACGGCTGTGGCACCCTGCTGGTCAAGTGTCATAACTATGCGGTGGAGGGGGTGTGCAATCGCATGCTCACGGCCCAGGAGGCCGACCAGGGGATAACCCTGTGTGACTGCTGCCGCCACAACCGGGCCATTCCTGACCTGTCCATCGAAGGCCATCGCGAGCGCTGGGCCAAGCTCGAGAGTGCCAAGCGACGCCTGTTCTATACCCTTGATCTGCTGGGGCTTCCCCATGAGGTCAGCCCAGACAAGGCCGACCCGCCATTATCCTTTTCGTTCCTGGCGGACGAAGTACCGGTGGAAGGAGGATGGCACAGCAGCGAAGAAGGCATGCCGGTGTTTACCGGGCACGCCGGCGGTCACATCACCATCAACGTCAAGGAGGCCGATGATGTCGAACGCGAACGGCTGCGCACCGACTTCAATGAGGCTCATCGGACGCTGATCGGGCATTTCCGACACGAGATCGGTCACTACTATTGGGAGCTGCTGATCAAGGGGAAAGACGAAGACGCCTGCATCGCCGTCTTTGGTGACCATCGCCACCCCAGCTACAGCGACGCCCTCGAGCGCCACTACCAGCAGGGCCCACCTGCAGACTGGCGAGAGCACCATCTGTCCGCCTACGCCACCATGCACCCCTGGGAGGATTTCGCCGAGACCTTCGGCTTCTACCTCGATATGGTGGCGATCCTCGATACCGCCGGACACTTCGGCATCACCCCCACCGGCTTTGACGAGGACCTGGACGCCATGCTCTACACCTTTGGTCGCTTGAGCCTGGGCTTCAATGAAATGAACCGCGAGATGGGGCTGCTCGACCTGGTCCCGGAAGTGATTACGCCGACTATTGCCGCCAAGCTGCGCTACGTCCACGAGATGGTGCTGTCTGCCCGCCATGCAGACGCCGCGTCACAGCAAACGCTTGCCTGACCCCTTTACCGTCAGCAAGCGACAGCAGGCATGGAAGGCCATACGGGTGATGGCGGACGTCAACAACTCGACCGCTCAGGATTCTGCCATGGCGCCGACAGCGAGTCGGCGCATGGCGTAGCTACCGTTCGCGACGTCCCGCTATTCCTCGTTGGCCACCGTCGCCAGCGCCACTTCTTCCAGGTCATCCAGCGTCGGAAAGTACGTGCGGGCAATGGCGGCATGCAGCTCTGCAACGCCCTGCTGCAGGGTGTCGATGAACTCGTGCAGCGCCTCGGGAGAACGAACCAGCGCCAGCACGTCGGCTTCGGCCACATCGGCGTGAACCAGCGTCGCGGTGGCCAATGCCCTGTCATGCCGCGGCAGCGAGCGCAGCGCACGCATGCTGTCCTTCAGACTGCGCGACACCGAGCGTGGAAACTTGCCGTCCTGCACCAGAAAACGCAGTACGTCAGTGGCTCTTACTCGACAACGCACGTGCTGGCGATACATCTGGTAGGCGGTCAGTGACTTCAGCACACTCATCCACTGCAGGTGCTCGAAGGGCCGAATCTCATCACTGTCTCGCTGCAGCAGGTTGGCCGAACGCACATCAATGATGCGGGTGATCATGTCGGCACGCTCCAGCTGGCGACCCAACATCATGAAGGTCCGCGGACCGCCGTAGCTCAGGGTACCTTCGATCAGGCCAATCAGCGTCTGACAGCCACGAATCACCAGCTTGAGAAAGACCTCGCGACGGCCAGGTCCCAACCCGGCATCTGCCTGGGCGCTGGCATTCATGTAGAGCTGGTTGATCTCTTCCCAGACTTCCCGGGGCACCACGTCCCGGGTAGTCCTCAGGTTTTCCCGGGCCTGAGCCAGGGCGGACAGAATCGACCCGGAGTAGCGCCGGTCAGCACACAGAAACTGGATGACGTTGCGGTCATTGGGCTCATCGTAAAGGGTGGAAAAAAGCTCCCCGCCTCCGGTGATATCGACCATCGCCGCCCATCCCAGCGGCTGTCGATAGGGCATGTCGAGCATCAGGTGGCTGGAGACATTGATCAGGCGCGCGGTGTCCTCGGCCCGTTCGATATAGCGGGCCATCCAATACAGGTTCTCGGCGACTCTTGAAAGCATCAGCATGGTCTCAGTCCTCCCCCGTCTCGACGATCCAGGTGTCCTTGCTACCCCCGCCCTGGGACGAGTTGACCACCAGCGAGCCCTTTACCAGCGCAACACGGGTCAAGCCGCCGGTGGTGACATAGGCACCATCCTGGCCAGACAGGATGAAGGGCCGAAGATCGACGTGGCGAGGCTCAGGCCGACCGTCGAACAGGGTCGGCGTGGTCGACAGGTTGAGCATGGGCTGGGCCATGTAGTTGCGCGGGTCCTGCTGGATCAACTTGGCGAAGGCGTCGCGTTCCGCCTGGGAGGCCTGAGGGCCCATCAGCATGCCGTAGCCGCCTGACTCGTTGGCCGGCTTTACCACCAGTTCATGCAGGTGCTCCAGCACGTAGCGCCGATCCTCCTCAAGCATGCAGAGGTAGCTCGGTACGTTCGGCAGCAAGGCATCCTGGTCCAGGTAGTACTTGATCAGCTGCGGCACGAAGGCATAAACGACCTTGTCATCGGCCACCCCGGCCCCGGGGGCATTGGCCAGTGCCACCTTGCCGCTGCGCCAGGCCCGCATCAGTCCCGGCACCCCCAATACAGAGTCGGCACGGAAGGCCTCCGGGTCGAGGAAGGCATCATCGATACGCCGATAGATGACGTCTACCCGGGTCAGCCCCTGTACCGTGCGCATGTAGACCACATCGTCATCATCGACGACAAGGTCAGAGCCCTGGACCAGCTGCACCCCCATCTGCTGCGCCAGATAGGCATGCTCGTAGTAGGCAGAGTTGTAGATCCCCGGCGTCAGCACCACCACTTGCGGGTCGTCCCAGGGACGAGGCGACATGCCGGCCAGCATGTCGTAAAGCTGGGGCACATAATCGTCCACGGGAAGAATCTTGCCCGAGGCAAACAGCTCCGGCAGCACGCGCTTGGTCACGTTGCGGTTCTCGAGCATGTACGAGACGCCGGAGGGGATTCGCAGGTTATCTTCCAGCACGTAGATCGTGCCGTCCCCACCGCGCACCAGGTCGGACCCACAAATGTGTGCCCAGACGCCGTGGGGCGGGTCGATACCGACACACTGGGGACGAAAGTTGACCGACTGCGCCAGCACATCGGCGGGCAAGACCCCATCCTTGATGACCTTCTGGTCATGGTAGAGGTCGTCGATAAACAGGTTGAGCGCCTCGACGCGCTGCTTCAGGCCGGCTTCGGTACGCCGCCATTCATCGGCGGGAATGATCCTGGGTACGATATCGAAGGGCCAGGCCCGATCGATCATGCTGCCTTCCGAGTACACCGTGAAGGTGATGCCCATGGTTCTGATGGCAATCTCTGCCGCCGTCTTGCGCTCAGCCAGCTCATCCGGCGCAAATCCCTCCAGCACGTCGCACAGCATCTTGGCCGCGTCCCGCGGCATCCCGGGCATGGCCACCAGTTCATCGTAGAACCCAGCGCAGTTGTACTGCTGCCAATCCACATGGCTCATCGGCACACCCTCTTGTTATCAACAGCGGTCTACCCTGCTATGCCTTCGTCCACCGGGGCATCCTGCACCGGATCGTGATGCACCAGACTGGCGTACATCCCATCGACATATCGGGGTCCCCTACCTGCTGTATAGCAAGGTCTGTACCAGAACACAGAAAATCTGCCGTATCGGACACAGGTAAGTTAGCCGCCGGGACAATCGGCACCGCAACGGCCACATGGCGACGCATGCGTCACTCCCCTGGTAGGCTGCTGGCTCGTCCTCGGGGCACTTCTGCCGACGCGCGCACCAGGACAGTGCGTCACGACGGGCTGACGCCGGCCTCTCCAACCTCAACAGGATGTGGATGCTTTGTCGCCGCCAAAGGGGTGTGGATGGTTTGGCCACGAGAGTTTGGTCTGGAGAGTTTGGTCTGGAGAGCTTGGTCAGGAAAGCGAGCCAAGCTCATGGACCCACCTGCGGATACTTGCCAGGGGTCCTGAGGGATGAGGTTCTGAGGGTATAAGGTTACAGTGCAGCTCAACGGGCATACGGCGGACTTGAGCCGATGCCCAGCCTGGGGTACATCTTGATCACAGCGCCACGGGTGCTGTATCCCTTCGTCATCAGGAGACACATCGCACTCATCATGTCCTCGTATGCCGGGACCGCAGGACGGTCCATCCTTGGCCATGACGTGCCTGCCAGCCGGCGCTGCGTCATGCGCGTATCAGGCCCTCGCTCGGGCACTGCAAGATGAACTATTACCTGCGCCATACCACCCGCTATCGCTATAGCGAGATCGTGACGCTCAGCGAGAACGAAGCCTGTCTGTCCCCTCGCGTGCTGGGCTGGCAACAGGTGGCCTTCGCGCGCCTGTCCACATCGCCCCTGACTCCGCTGCACCAGCAACGCTGCGATGCCTTTGGCAACCGTATCAACCTGTTTGCCATCGACACGCCGCACCAGGTGCTGGAAGTGACCCTGGAAGCGCGGATCACCACCTCCCCACGGCCCCAGCCCCCTGCCAATGCCATGTCCTGGGAAACCTGCCGCGACCTGTTGGCAACACCTGGCACCACGAGCTACTGGGAAGCTCAGCCATTTCTCGAAAACTCGGCCTATATCGAGCGTCGTCCACTGCTGGCGGCGTGGGTGGAGGCCTGCTTTCCCCCTGGCGGCGACCTGGTGGAGTGTGTGGATGCCCTTAATCGCCGTATCTATGACGAGTTCTACTACGACAGTCAGTTCAGCAACCTGGAAACCACGCCGTCGCAGGTACTGGTAGAGCGTCGCGGGGTCTGCCAGGATTTTGCCCATCTTGCGATCGCCGCCCTGCGCTCTATCGGCCTGGCCGCTCGTTACGTCAGCGGCTACCTGGAGACCAGTCCGCCTCCTGGGCAGCCCCGCCTGCTAGGGGCAGACGCCTCACATGCCTGGTTCGCGGTGCTGATACCGGGGTGGGGCTGGCTGGACCTCGACCCCACCAACGGTGTGCGCGTTGGCGAGCGTCACTTGCTGCTGGGTTGGGGCCGAGACTATGACGACGTAGCGCCGATCAAGGGCGTCGTGACCGGTGGCGGCCGGCAACAGCTTGAGGTCGAAGTCGATGTCCTGCCCATCGCCAGCGACCCGGACGCCAGCGCCGGGGGTCATGGGGACAATAGCGACAGCATGGACGAGCCGCTGGCCAGCTGAAACGGCACGGCCCGAGCCGCTAGCACTTGGAGCCTGAGCGTTACACCACACTGGGATGTTCGCATTGCGTTCCCGCTCGCCAATCGCCACTATCGGCGTCTTGGCGCCTGACGATTCCCTGGGGCGCACTGCTGGAGAGGTGTCATGCAGGACCTGCTGATCTGGATCGCCACAGGCTTCGGGCTAGGCCACTCGCCCTGGGCCCCCGGAACCGTCGGAACCTTGATCGGCATTCCCGTGGCCTGGTACTTGCTGCGGCTGCCGCCGGCACGACGGCTTGCGATCGCGCTGCTGCTGATCCTGACCGCCGTTCCCATCTGCCACTTTGCCTCGCTGTGGCTGGGTGGCGGCGATCTCTCCCAGATCGTGCTGGATGAGTGGGTAGCCCTGCCGCTGGTAGTTCTGGCCTTCTCGCGCCACCGCCGCCGGATCATGCTGCCGCTCGGATACCTGCTGTTTCGTCTGTTCGATATTTCCAAGCTATCCCCCGTGCGGGAGATCGAAGGCATCGGCGGCGGCCTGGGCATTGTCGCGGATGATGTCATGGCCGCCGTCTATGCGGCCCTGACTCTGGCCCTGCTGGTACGCCTGACACGCCGTTACTGGCGCACCGACAGCCCTCGCTAAGGAAGTGCTGAAGGCATCAGCCTAGCGGCGCAAGGCCCACGCAGCGCCGACCCCGGAGCCTAGGCGGTATAGGTGAGGAGATCGAGAAGCGCGCAACGAAGCGAAGGAATTTATGCAGTGTTTCCCTACGCCTGTTCATGACAAAAAAAGCCGCCCTGAAGGGCGGCAAGACGGGACAGGATTCGATCGAAACCTATTAGTCAGTCCAGAACTCACTCCGGAATCAGCACAGCGTCAATGATGTGGATGACACCATTGCTTGCCTGAATGTCACGTTCTACCAGCGTCGCGTTGCCTACTTGCCAATCACCATCCTGCTCCTCGACCGACATGTCGGTACCCTGCAGGGTGGTGACAACATCGCTGTCGCCTGGCTGCCACGCGCCATCCACGAGATGATAGGACACGACTTCGACCAGACGACGATGCTGAGTCTTGTCGTCGCTTAGCCAATCGTCGAGGCGGCCTTCGGGCAGCGCGTCGAAGGCTTCCTGGGTCGCCGCGAAGACCGTCATCTCCCCTTCCTCGCTCATGCGCTCGTCCAGGTCGGACGCCTCCACCGCAGTAGCAAATGTCGTCAGGCGCTCATCGTCCTGAATCACCTGCCACAGCGTGTCGCCCTCAGCCGCTGCTGCGCTGGTGCAAACTGCCGAGGCGCTGAACAGCAACCCGGCGACCAAAAGTCCCTTTGCCTTCATGCTCCTTCCTCCTGACATCATGCCTTCGGTGGACCTGTCGGCTCGTGGCACCGGAGCCCTACCCACCAGGGCTTCTTAACCTGCGTTCCGCAAACCCGGCTCCTTAAACCAGAGCTCCTGAAACCTGGCTCCTGAAACCGAGGCCCCGTAAACCAAGCCCCGTAAACCAAAGCCCTGTGAACCAAGGCCCTGTAAACCAAGGCCATCTGCACCACTCAGAACACCGAGGCGGTATGTAACAACATCATGTACAAAAACTAGACCAGATAAATATATCGTACAAGTATTTTTCTACCCGACGCTTTCCCCTCACCCTATCCATCAAAACGTCACAAAGAGGCGTCATCATGCTGCGTCGAAAGAAACGTCGGCGACGCCACAGCGCAAGCGCACCCCGTATAAGCTATACACAACTTGCACAAAATAGAAATACATGACAACCTTGTACATGACGCTGCAAGGGGTAGGCCAGCAAGGCAGCGAGCCACCGCTTGCAGCGTAACCTCGCAAGGAGCGATGAAAGATGACGCGCCAAGGAGGGCGCCAGATGTACTACCCCATCACATGCACACTGTGCGGCCATGACCAGGCCACCCTTATTCCGGCATCCGTTTCGCAGCGCAATGACTGGGATGAACTCCGCTGCGTCGAGTGTGACGAGTTTCACGCCACCGTTGCCGATTGGGAGCAGCGTCAGACACCGGACTATCTGCGATTTCTCAACAAGTCTCGCAGCCTGATGATGGCCATCCGCAGAGAGCAACATGGCCAACACCGCAGTGCTGTCGCACAGGAGTGCAGCGCATGATTACCGTTGCTCTAGACCTCAACTGCAGCATCTGCGGTCACAGCCGCTTCACTCTTCCTGTTGGTCGCGACGACGGTGACAGCGTGCACTGTGCCAACTGTACCGCCTACAAGTGCAAGGCCATGGACCTGGAACGGGCACTCATGGCGACGACGCCACCTCCCCCTCAGCCCATGCCCAGCCCAGCGGCGGCCATGGCCTGAGACACTGACACGCCACCGCGTCCTGGCGATGTTGCGCCGCCCCATCAGGGCGGCGCTTTTTATTGGCATGGTGAATCACCGGTCTGGCAAGTACCTGAAATAGCACCTGACATGACAGGGGGCTTGCAGGGTTAGACGCCTGGCGAGCGGTGTCTTGAGGTATGATCTTGGCGCCAGTGACGTTTGCCGCTGCCAGCACACTGAGAGGTGAGCAGCGTCAAACCCGCGTCACACCCCTCACTGGCCGCCCCGTAACCACCTGGACACATGGCTCAGATTGAGCCGGAGACACCATGCCCGACAATGCAATTCCGGCGGCCTCAGCGCGCCGTCAAGACAGCCGCGCCCAGGCGCTTCCTATCCTCGTGGTGTGCGCCGCGCTGTACGGCATCAGCCTGGCAGTCGGCTATCACATCAACGCGGTAGTGCTGACCATTCTCAGCATGATCATCCTTTGCCTGCTGAGGATTCCCGTGGCCATTGCCTTGATCAGTGCGGCCATGCTCGGCGCACTGCATGCGGGGATGCCGATGACCGACGCCATCGGCGCGTTCAACGACAATCTGCTGGTAGGCGCTCAGGTCGGTCTGACCTATGTGATGATCGGCGCCTTCGCCGTTGCGCTGTCCCGCAGTGGCCTGCTGGAGCTGCTGGCCGATGCCATTTCATCGCGACTTGGCAGTCACGAGGAAGGCACTCGGCGCGGCGTCAAATGGACGCTGTTCGGGCTATTCATCGTGGCCTCGCTGATGTCCCAGAATCTGGTACCGGTGCATATCGCCTTTATCCCGATCTTGATCCCACCGCTGCTTGGTGTGCTGGACCGTCTCAAGGTCGACCGCCGCGCCGTAGCCTGCATTCTGGCGTGCTCTATTAGCACCAGCTACCTGCTGCTACCCACCGGATTTGGCGCCATTTTCCTCAACGAGATCCTGCTGGCCAACGTCAACAGCGTGGGCGCTGCACACGGCCTGACAGCGACTGCCGACATGGCGCCCAAGGCCATGGCCTTACCCGTGCTGGGCTTGGTCGCAGGGCTGCTGGTGGCAGTCTTCATCAGCTACCGCAGGCCGCGGGACTACGCCACTGCTGACGCCTCCGTCGCGATCACCCGGCCGACCGCCCCCACGCGGCTGAAGCCCCTTCAGCTCATTATCACGCTGGCGGCGCTGGCCGTGGCGCTGGTCTTTCAGCTTAGCTTTGATTCACTGCTGATCGGAGCCATGGTGGGCTTCCTGATTCTGACCCTTGGCGGCATCTTCCGCTGGCAGGAGCAGGACGACGTGTTCACCGATGGGCTGCGAATGATGGCTCAGATCGCCGTCATCATCACCATCGCCTCAGGCTTCGCCGGCGTACTGACCGCGACGGGGGAAATCGACGCCCTGGTCAGCGCCTCGGCAGCGTTGATTGGCGGCAACATGGCGGTGGGCGCAGCGGTCATGCTGATCGTCGGTCTGTTCATTACCATCGGCTTTGGCGATTCCTTTGCCAGCGTGCCCATCCTGGCCCCGATCTATCTGCCGCTGGCGCTGACGTTGGGCTTTGACCCGCTGGCGGCCATTGCCCTACTGGGCGCTTCTGCCGCCCTCGGCGATGCCGGCTCGCCTGCGTCGACCATTACCCTCGGGGCCACGGCCGGCTTGAACGCCGACGGCCAACACGACCATATTCGGGACAGCGTCATCCCCACCTTCCTGCACTGCAACCTCGGTATGCTGGTCTTTGCCTGGATCGCAGCGATGGTGCTCTGACGCTCACCGGGCAGCGACCCAGCGGGATAGGACGGCGTCCCCGTGACGCGGACGCCGTCTGCTGCAGATCCCAGGCCTGCTGTTGTGCGCCAACGTTCCCGGCGGCAGAGAAAGGAGCTGAGCAGCAATCAACGACTCAGTGCCAGGGATTCGGCAACGTCGATCAGCCGACGCACCGCCGGCAGGCTGGCGTCTCGCCGCCACACCAGCATCAATGGCAAGACCATGTCGAGGTCATCCAGCGCGATGCTGACTACGCCCTCCGGTGCCCCCGTCATGGTCATCTCCGGCATGATGGTACAGCCCATACCAGCCGCCACCAGGCATAGCATGGTCGCATTGTCGGTCCCTTCCTGAACCACATGCGGGGTAAAGCCGCGCCGCTGAAACGCATGGATGAGTTTGTCGTGGTAGACCGGCGTCGCGCTTCGCTCGAACCAGATGAAATCCTCGCCGGTCAGTTCAGCCAGTGTCTTCGGCGGGTGCCGCGCCAGCCGGGAACCTTTGCTCACGACCAGCACCAGTCGATCTTCATACAGGCAGTGGCTGTCGAGCTGATCATCGTCCTGTGGGGGGAAGAACAGCATGCCTGCATCCAGCTGATGATGCCGAAGCGCCTCCACCTGTGGGGCAGACAGCAGTGACTGCACCTTCAGGCTGACATCTGGGTAGCTCTGACGAAACTGGTTGAGCAGCCTGACAATCTGCGGCACCCACAGGTGCATGACCGTCACGCCCAAGCGCAGCTGACCAAGCTGGCCATCGGCGATACGCCGCGCATCGTGCTTGGCCGTCTCGAACTCCCGTAGTAGCCGCCTCGCCTCTCGGTGAAACGCACTGCCGGCTGCCGTGAGGCTGACACCGTGACGCGAACGCTCCAGCAACGTTGCCCCTACCGACTCCTCCAGCAGCCTGAGTTGCCGCGTCAGGGCGGGCTGGGCCAGCGGAATCTCCCGGGCAGCGCGGGAGATCGAGCCCTCCTCGACCACCGCCAGGAAATAGCGCAATTGCTTGAAGTCCATGCTCGCCTCCTCGTGGTCCAGCCACCGGCGCCGACGCCCCCAGGGGCATGCCAGACACCCGGCATCCATACAATAAAAGCATGGTAATAGAAAAATAATAATATTTTATCTATAAAAAGCCGCCGACCATGATGGTGAACATCATTCACACATCTGCGGCATCCCATGACCCTGACTATCGACACCTCGTTCTTCGACGATCAACTGCAAAGCCTGACGGAACTTCGCCATCATTTTCACCGCCACCCCGAGCTCGGGTTCAAGGAGCACGCCACCTCGGCGCGGGTCTGTGAAGAGCTTGAACGCCTGGATATTCCCTACGAACAGGGTCTGGGCGGTACGGGTGTGGTCGCCACCATCAAGGGCCTGGCGGCGGACAACGGGCGTCGCATCGGGCTGCGTGCGGACATGGATGCGCTGCCGATCCAGGAGGCCAGCGACCACGCTCATGCCTCCGAAGTACCCGGCATCATGCACGCCTGTGGGCATGATGGTCATACCACCATGCTGATTGGTGCCGCGCGTTACCTGGCTCGCCATCGCGACTTTTCCGGCATCGTCTACCTGGTCTTTCAGCCGGCAGAAGAGGGCCTGGGTGGCGGACGCGAAATGGTCAAGGACGGCCTGTTCGAGCGCTACCCCATGGACGCTATCTACGGCCTGCACAACTGGCCCGCCCTGCCCAGAGGCCAGGTTGCGATCCGCCCCGGCCCGATCATGGCTGCGACCGACCGCCTCGACATTTGCGTCCGTGGCAAGGGCGGCCATGGTGGCGTGAACCCTCATCTCTCCATCGACCCGGTGCGCATGGCCGGAGCCCTCATTCAGGCATTGCACAGTGTGGTATCGCGAGATGCCGACCCGCTGTCGCCTGCCGCCCTTAGCCTGTGCGGGATCAAGGGCGGAGAACTCGATGGCTTCGCCATCATTCCCGATGAGGTCCGCCTGAGCGGCACCGTCCGCACCCTCGACCTGGCCACACAGGACCGCATTGCCGACGCCATCGCCCGTACTTGCGACGGTGTCGCAGCCACCTACGGGGGCCAGATCGAGGTCGACCATCAGCGCATTTTCCCCGCCACCATCAATCACCCCGAGGCCACTCAGCATGTCATCGATACGGCCCGCGGGGTGCTCGGTGAATCGGCGCTGGAGCAAGAGGTAGCCCCAAGCCTGGGGGGTGAGGACTTCGCCTTCATGCTGGAGCAGTGCCCTGGTGCCTACTTCTTCCTGGGCAGCGCCGACACGCCGGACACTCCGCCGTTGCACAACGCTCGCTACGACTTCAACGACGCCATCATTCCTACCGGCAGCCAACTGCTGGTCGCCATCGCGCTCGAAGGACTGGCCAAGGCCTCCTGACCCGATCGCCGCTGGCCAGTCACAGCTGGCCGATCACAGCTGACGCCCGCAGGGATATCAGCTGGCAACAGCGTCCACGACCACAATCCACAACAAGAGGTCTCTCATGAAACACTCCACTGGCATGCCGTCGAAAGGCCTGCTGCTCTACTTCGTGCTTTGCACCCTGGCCATGGTCTGGCCAGGGGCTCTTATCGCCAATCGCATCGACCCCATCATCCTTGGCATGCCCTTCTTCATGTTCTGGTACGTCGCCTGGGTCTTCGCACTCTTCGTCGGCCTGGTGATCGCCTATCGCAAGGACGCCGAGAAGGAGGTGGATCATGAGTGATTCGATGCTGATCACCGCGATGACGGTGGGCTACCTGGTGGTGGTCCTGCTGGTCGGCCTGCGCGCTCGTCGCGGTCAGACCTCATCGCTGGAAGGATATGTGGCGGGCGGCCGCCATATGGGCCTGCTGGTGCTGTTCTTCATCCTCGGCGCAGAGATCTTCTCTGCCTTTGCCTTTCTCGGCGCTCCCGGCTGGGCCTACAGCAAGGGCGCTCCGGCGTTCTATATCATCGCCTACCTGACCCTGGCGGTCATTGTCTGGTGGCTGATTGCACCGCACATCTCTCGACTGGGTCGGCGCCACGGGTTCCTGACTCAGGCCGAGTTCCTGTCTGCCTGCTACCCCACGCCGAAAAACCTGCTGGGACTGGTCATTGGTGTGGTCAGTGTGCTGGCGATGATTCCCTATCTGACGATTCAAATCGCCGGTGCTGGCCTGCTGTTCGAGGCCGCCACCTCGGGCACCATCCCCTTCTGGCTCGGCAGCCTGCTGGCATGCGGGGTGGTGGCCGCCTATGTCTACGCCAGCGGCCTTCAGGGCATCGGCTGGACCAACCTGATGCAGGGCTTGATGATGGTCGTCATCGCCTGGGCCCTCGGACTGACGACAGCCGAGCAGTTCTTCGGCGGCGTCGGCGAGATGTTCCAGCAGATCAAGGATCAGGCACCGGAGTACCTGACCATGCCGGGCGCTACCGGAATGGGCTGGGGTGCCTTCTCGACCGCTGTACTGGTCAGCGCGCTGGGCTGCGTGATGTGGCCACACATCTTCATGAAGTTTTACAGCGCGCGGGACGTCAGGACGCTCAAGCGGGTGTTCGTGCTGTATCCGCTTTACAGCTATCTGCTGGTGCCGCTGCTGATCATTGGCTTTGCCGGTATCGTGCTGCTGGCGGATACGCCGCTGGAATCCCCAGACCAGGTGCTGTTGACCATCGTCGTGGAACTGGCTGACCTGCCGGCCTGGGTCATCGGACTGGCGCTGTCCGGCGCGCTGGCCGCCGCCATGTCCACGGCGGCCAACCTGGCTCATACCTCAGCCACCATTCTGGTCAGAGACGTCGTCCAGTTCGCACCACGCATGCGCGCCCTGCCCGAGCAACAGGCGCTGTCGATGACCCGCTATGGCGTCATCGTGATCTCACTGCTGGCCTATCTCCTGGCGCTGGCCAATCCTGGCTCACTGGTGAGCCTGCTGCTTGGCGCCTACGGCATCATTGTGCAGCTACTGCCGATGCTGCTGGGGGCTCTTTTCTGGCGGCGTGCGTCCCAGACAGCGGCCTTTATCGGGCTCAGTGTCGGCGCAGTGATCACCCTGCTGCTGCAATTTGGCGTGGACGCGCCATTCGGCTGGCATCCGGGATTCTGTGGGTTGGTCATCAACTCGGCCATCTTCGTGGTCATCAGCTTGATGCGTAAATCCAGCGAGTCTCGTGCCCCCGTGGAGAGTCTGTCAGCCCAGGCCTGAACCAACGCCTGACATAGGCGATATCCCCATGGCCAGCGTCCCCTCCGGGCGCTGGCCATTCGCATGTTGCCCCCCTCAAAGCGTCCTGCTGACGCCCGCCATACCCAACGCTGTCGACCTGCATCGCCTGCCAACGTCAGACATGGCGCCGGGGAGGTCTCGACCTTGGTGGCAATTGATTTTATAGACGCCTGGTCTAAAATCTCTCCATGACTCACGCAAACACCAAGCGCCGAGGGCGTCCCCCCAAGACCGACTACCGCATCGGCACCCAGGAAGGCGATGCCCGGGCCGCCCTGATCGCCAGCGGCCTCGAGACGCTGACGGAACATGGCTACCTGGGCGCTGGCCTGGAGGGAATACTCAAGCGCGCCGGCGTGCCGAAGGGGTCCTTCTACCACTACTTCGCCAGCAAGGAAGCCTTCGGCCAGGCGGTCATGGAGCGCTATGCCAGCTACTTTGCGGGCAAGCTCGAGCGCCACCTGGAGGATGCTTCCCAGCCCCCCCTTGCCCAACTACTGGCCTTTGCCGAGGACGCCAAGGCCGGCATGGCGCGCCATGGGTATCGTCGCGGCTGCCTGGTCGGCAACCTCGGCCAGGAGGCGGCCGGGCTGCCCAGCCACTATCGCGAGTGGCTGATCGAGACCCTGGCAGACTGGCAGCAGCGCCTTGCCGCGTGCCTGGAGGAGGCCCGCCAACGCGGTGATATCGCCGGCGACAGCGACTGCATGCTACTCGCCGAAGCCTTCTGGATTGGGTGGGAGGGCGCCATCATGCGCGCAAGACTCGAGCGCGGCCCACGCCCCATCGACGTCTTCACGTCACACTTCCTCGCCGGACTGCAGACCACTTCGCCCGCAGCCTGACGCTAATGAGCGGCATCCTGAAGCCGCTGCCATGCATCCTGCGGGACCTTCCCGCGACATTTCATAGACAGTCAGTCTAAAAAGGAGCCAGCCATGTTCAAGGCCATCGTGATCCGCAAGGAAGACGACCACCAGCAGGTTGCCATCGAATCCATCCACGAACAGGACCTGCCTGAAGGCAATGTTACTGTCGCGGTGGACTACAGCACGCTGAACTACAAGGACGGCCTGGCCATTACCGGCAAGGGCCCGGTCGTGCGCAGCTTTCCCATGGTGCCGGGGATCGACCTGGCCGGCACGGTGACATCATCCTCCCATGGGGAGTTTGCGGTGGGGGACCAGGTGGTGCTGAACGGCTGGGGAGTCGGCGAAACTCACTGGGGCGGGCTGGCGGAGAAGGCTCGTCTGAACGGTGACTGGCTGATTCCACTACCCACGGCCTTCTCGACCAAGAGTGCGATGGCGATCGGCACCGCGGGTTACACCGCCATGTTGTCGGTCATGGCGTTGGAGCGTCATGGCGTCACCCCCGACCAGGGCGAGGTCTTGGTGACGGGCGCCAGCGGTGGCGTCGGCAGTTTTGCGGTGTCTCTGCTGGCCAAGCTGGGCTACCAGGTGGTCGCCGCCACCGGCAAGATCAATGAGGCGGAATACCTCAAGTCCCTCGGGGCCCGTACGATTATCGATCGCCAGGAGCTCACGCAACCAGGCAAGCCCTTGCAGAAGGAACGCTGGGCGGGCGCCATCGATAGCGTTGGCAGCCACACCCTGAGCAATGTTGTGGCCTCCACCCGCTATGGCGGCACCGTCACCTGCTGCGGCCTGGCCCAGGGCATGGACCTGCCTGGTACGGTCATGCCCTTCATTCTGCGCGGCGTCACCTTGGCCGGCATCGACAGCGTGATGCAGCCCAAGGCGGTACGCATGGCCGCCTGGCAGCGTCTCGCCGAACTGCTGTCCAATGACAGCCTGGAGCAGATCGCCACCGAAATCCCCCTGTCACAGGCGGTTGACGCGGCAGAGCGGCTGATCGACGGCCAGATCAAAGGCAGAGTCGTGGTCGCCACCCGGTGACGCCCCCACCACCCACTGACACGGCACTGAATGTGCGCAGTGGACGAAACACAGCACCCTGCATGCCGGTGGCGTCAGCGACGGGTATGCAGGGTCGATAAGCGGCCTACCAGTGCACTTACCAATCGCGCTACCCGTAGCAGTCGCCACGTTGTGGGAGCTACACGACAACGCGCTCAAGGTTAACCGGAGATAGAGAGTCGGATTTCTTTGAGACACAAAAAAACCGCCTCAAGGGGCGGTTTTGATGTTGCAACAAGCTTTTGATTTCCAACCATCTTTTAGATGGTGCCGGCACCAGGAGTCGAACCCGGGACCTACTGATTACAAGTCAGTTGCTCTACCAACTGAGCTATGCCGGCTCGGGTCGACCTAACGGTCGCTTGCTGCTCTGATGATTCGCCTTTCAGCGCTTCACCCGAAACGGGGTTGGCGTGGCTGGGGTAGCAGGATTCGAACCTGCGCATGCCGATACCAAAAACCGGTGCCTTACCACTTGGCGATACCCCAGCAGAGTTGGTGGCCAGAGACGGAATCGAACCGCCGACACGGGGATTTTCAATCCCCTGCTCTACCAACTGAGCTATCTGGCCCCTTGCCAACGCGACGTATTAAACCAATTCCTCCGTTTTCCGTCAACCCCTTTTCTTTCAAAATGATGGCGACCACGACCGAAGCAGGCTGAAGCCTAGATATCACGCGGGACGTAGCCCTCTGCGCGGTCGGTTTCCTGATTGTCGAAGAAGCGTTCCATCTGCTCCATCAGGTACTCGCGGCTGCTGGGCTCCATCATGTTGAGGTGCTTCTCGTTAATCAGGCGGGTCTGCAGCGCCTGCCACTCCTCCCAGGCCTGACGCGAAATACTGGCCTGGATCTCCTGGCCCTTCTTGCCCGGCAGGGGCGGAAAAGGCAGGGCGTCGAGTTCTTTCTGATACTTGCGGCAGAATACGGTCTGACTCATGACTCTCTCCTGTGGATGCAGCGTCTGCTGAAGCGCCAAATAGATGAAGCGGTCGCTAGCTGGCCCGAGCATAGCAGCCCAGGCCGGCCTCGCTTAAGCCCTCTCCGGCCCTGGTGGGCGCAGAGTAAAGGGCGCCAGCGTTTCCAGCAGCTTTTTCACCGGCGCCGCCAGTCCAACTGACTCCGGCGCCTCCGGGTCGTACCACATGCGCCCCTCGGCGACCTGATCCGCCGCCTCTACTTGCGCTGGTACAGGCGTGATCTCGAGCCGGAAGTGGCTAAACACATGTACAAAGCTCTGCCACGGCGCCTGCCTTTGTGCATGCCCCATCTGCAGGGCGAGCCATGTATCGATCTCGTCATCGCTGTCGAACTGCGGCAAGCTCCACAGCCCGCCCCACAGCCCCTGGGAAGGTCGCTGTTCCAACAGAATACGACCACGCCGGTCACGCAACACCAGCATTCGGGTCTGACGCAGCGGAACACGCTTCTTCGGCTTGGACTCGGGGAAACGCTTTTGCTCGTTGCGCGCTCGCGCCACACAGACATCGTTGAAGGGGCAACGCTCACACTCAGGCTGGCCGCGACGACACAGCGTCGCGCCCAGGTCCATCATGCCCTGGGTAAAGTCCACCACCCGCTCGGTTGGTGTGTAGTGGTCGGCCAGCGTCCACAGCTGCCGCTCCACGGCAGGTCGACCAGGCCAACCTTCCACCGCATGCAGGCGGGTCAGCACGCGTTTGACGTTACCGTCCAGAATGACCGCACGCCGTCCTGTGCTCTGGGCGATGACCGCGCCAGCCGTCGACCGCCCTATGCCGGGCAGTGCTGCCATGGCGTCGACGCTGTCGACCGGAAACTCTCCGCCATGCTGTTCCACCACCTCTCTGGCAGCTTTATGCAGATTCCGGCCTCTTGCGTAATACCCAAGCCCGGTCCACAGGTGGAGCACCTCATCCTGAGAGGCCTCTGCCAACGACTGCACATCAGGAAACCGCTGCATGAAGCGCTCGAAATAGGGAATAACAGTGGCCACCTGGGTCTGCTGCAGCATGATTTCCGAGACCCACACGGAATATGCCGTGCGATTCTCCTGCCATGGCAGATCATGCCGTCCATGCCGGTCAAACCATGCCAGCAGGCGTTCAGCAAAGGCCGTTCCGGTCAGCACGGGTTGCGCCGCCGCGGCTTCCTGATGCTGCTGTCGATCATCGGGGCGCCCGGGGGCTTCTGTATAATATTTCATAAAACCAGATAGTTAGTGATCACAAACCAGGATGCACACGAAAAAAAGCGCCGACACGGTGGTCGGCGCAGAGACTGGCTTGCTTGATGCTCAATTAAATAGACCACGGACTGCGTCGCGAAGTTCCTGGCCAGCTTTTTCACCGATGCGCTCGTCGAGTCGCTCGAGCTCCTTGCTCACCCGGTCCTCGACTTCTTCATTCAGGCGAGCCTTGGCTTCGTCAGCGACCAGGTTGCCCAGGTTGCTCTGGAATGCCGCCATGTCAAAGCGGCACCATTGGCTGCTGTCGCCTTCCAGTGAGCCTTCACAGTGCACCGGAAAGGGCACCTTCTCGAGGCGCCGATTCACGCTGCAGGCGGCATCAGCGGTGTCCACGAAACGCGCCGCGCCGTCGGCGTCAAAGGTTTGCGCGCCGAGGTCCAGGCGTCCGCCACCCGCGACTTCGATGCCCGGCAGGGTAATCATCAGGTCATCGTTGTGGGCGACGCCATCACGAATGACAAAGCGCGCGCTGATGTTGTCGAAGCGGGTGTTTTCACTCCATTCACGGGTGGTCTGCTCACCTTCGAGACGGGCCACCGCGGTACACAGCTGACGCGAAACATTGGCGCGTGGAATGCTGCCGTCATTGATCCGCGTATCCAGCGTGCCGTTGAGGTGGCGAGTCAGCTCATGGCGCGCATTCCCCCGGGTGGTCAGCTCACCGCTGGCGACCAGAGAGCCACTGACCGGCGCCGGCTGCTGGCCGAGCGAGGTCAACAACGATTCCAGACGCACGCTCTCGATGACCGGCGCCAGCTGCCAGGCAAGGGTGTCGCCGCTGGCATCCAGCGACCCGGTCGCCTTCAGGCGGCCCTCATGAAAGCCTGCCGCAAACTCGGTGAGCCGATGAACGCCGCCCTCCCCTTCCATTTCCAGGGTAACGTCCTGATATTGCTGTCCACCAAGCACAAGCTGACCCAACGACAGGGAGATGCGCTCGTCCAGCTGCGCCAGGAAGCTGGCGGGCAGAATGGCAGGCGCTTCCTCCTGCGCCAGCGCAGCGCTGATGCCCGGCAGGCCGCTAGCCGCCGTGTCCTGCTGCGGTGGTGGCAGGTAGTTGTCAGCGTTCAGTCGATCGCCATCCAGATCGGCCTCAAGGCGTGACCCGTCAAAGTCGGCTGACAGACTGCCTGAGTAGGTGTTGTCGTCCAGCACCAGCGTCAGTCCGCTAAGGGATAGACCTTCCAGGGTGCCTTCCACCGGACTGGTCAAGGCGACTTCGGTGAGTGCCTCGTCACTGGTCATGCGCGGCATGGCGCCCATCCGGGCCAGCCAGGGATGCAGCGACAGCGGCGCGAGACGGACCTGACCGTCATAGCGCGGAGCGTCATTCAGGCCAGTCACGTTGAGATTGCCCTTGATCGATAGACTGTCAGGCCCGGTCAGGGCAAGGTCCCTGACTTGCGCCGTCCCTGCAGCGAGATCAGATTCGAGCTGAAAGGCCAGCGCCAGCGCGACACGCTTTTCCCCCAAGGAGGGAGTCAGCAGGCTGGCATCGAGCTGGCTAGGTGCCATGTGAACGCGCTGTTCGCTCAGGTTGAGCACCAGCTCCTCACTGCTCAGGGTGGCTTCCTGGGGTTCCGCTGCTCCTTCCACCAGCGTGCTGGTCTCCAGGGTAAGATCGGTCAGCACATGGCGACTGTCGGCCAGTCCCAGGTTGACGTCAGCGTCGAGCGAGACGTCACTCTGCAGACTGGCGATGGCGTCACCCTCTTCATTGTGCTGGCCGTCAACCAGGTCGTAGACGCGCAGCTGGAAGGTCGAACTAAGGGGGAAGGCGGTATCAGGATTGACGTTGCTGCCATTGATGGTGAGCTTGTCGGCCTGCCATTCACGCTGCGCCAGCTGATCCACCAGGGACAGCTGACCATTGGTGACTTCGACACTGGCGATGTTCAGGGCAACGGACAACCCTCCATCATCGCTGGGATTGGGACCCGCGCTGGCCGGGGCGAGCGCCTTTTCGGCGTCCTGTCCCTTGTCTTCCAGACGCTCAAGCAGTGCTTCCCAGTTGCCCGTGCCTTCGGCATCACGTTCAAGGTTCAGCGTCAGGCCATCCAGCGTCAGACCATCGATGGCGATTTCGCCACGCAGCAAAGGGGTAAACGCCAGGCTGACCGATGCCCGAGAAAATGCGGCGAAGGCCGGCGCATCATCAGGCTGGTCGGCCAGGCGCGCCTCTGCCTGAGCCACACTGACGCCGATACGTGGATAGAAGGACCACTCCAGCGGGCCTTCGAGCGACAGATCCAGCCCGGTATGCTCCTGCACCACCGCCACCAGCCGCGGCTTCATGTCTTCCGGATTGAAGAAGGTGGTGACGTAAACCACCGCTCCCACCGTCACCAGCGCAAGGACGCCGACGACCGCCAGAAGGGTTCTTACAAGACGTTTCATGTGCCGCTTTCTCCCGTGGGCAGGTCGAGTTGAAAATCATCACCGCTACGCGTCAGTTGATACCCCAGGCGCTTGAGCAGCATCTGGTCGGCCAGCGTCAATTGGGACGCCGCCACGCTGAGTTTCATGCCTTCTTGGTTGGCGGCTGCGCTGATCAAAGCCAGCAATCGCGAGCCCACGCCACGCCGACGCGTCGTCTTGCGCACACACAGGTCACGCATATGCCAGCGGTCATCGCCTTGGCTGACGGCCACTGCCCCCAGCAGCCGCTCGTTGAAACGAGCCGTCCAGAAGAAGCCTCGCTCAAGCTGACCGGTAACGTAAGTCCCCGGGGGTAGCTGGATGCGGTCTTCTGGCGCATCGGCATAAATTCGAGTCAGGTCGATCCTCACCTGTTCATCGGCGTCCCAGACATCCCGGTCGACGCGATAGAGAGTCACCGGCATAAGCTGTCTCCCTTGGCCGGAGGGCGGCGCAAGCCGCCACTGGAATGGTGGCATTGTAGCGGATGGGGGCGCGGATTCACTATAATGGCAGCCTTGTGCGCCTCGCACCGCGAGCGGCCCGCCCTGAATCAAGGCCTCATATTCGACATGCGCGCGAGCGCAGGAGACGACATGTCCGAGCGTATTGCCACGGTCAGCCGTGACACCAAGGAAACCCAGATCAGCGTTACCCTCAACCTGGATGGCGAAGGCAACCTCAAGGGTGAAAGCGGCGTTCCCTTCCTCGATCACATGCTCGACCAGGTGGCTCGCCACGGCATGGTCGACCTGGACATCGACGTCACCGGTGACCTGCACATCGACGACCACCATACCGTCGAGGATCTTGGCATCACACTGGGACAGGCATTCGCCAAGGCCATCGGCGACAAGCGCGGTATCTACCGTTACGGCCACGCTTATGTGCCGCTGGATGAAGCCCTGTCTCGCGTGGTCATCGACTTCTCCGGCCGCTCAGGCCTGTTCATGAATGTCGACTTCACCCGCGCCACCATTGGCCGCTTCGACACCCAGCTGTTCTGGGAATTCTTCCAGGGCTTCGTCAACCATGCCCAGGTCACCCTGCACATCGACAACCTGAAAGGCTTCAATGCCCATCACCAGGCCGAGACCATCTTCAAGGCGTTTGGTAGAGCGTTGCGCATGGCCGCTGCCGAAGACCCTCGCATGGCGGGCAAGATGCCTTCTACCAAGGGTAGCCTGTAACTCGGTCGCCTGCGGCCAACTCCGCCAGAATCACAACATCTGAGGTGATCTCCGACGGAGGCGCCTCGGGGCCAACCATCAAGGAGCGCTTCATGACCATTGCCGTCATCGACTACGGGATGGGCAATCTCCATTCTGTCGCCAAGGCACTGGAACACGTCACCCACGAAAATGTGCTGGTGACCCGCGATGCCCGCTCGATCCAGGGGGCGACTCGCGTCGTACTGCCAGGCCAAGGCGCCATCCGCGACTGCATGGGAGAGCTTGAACGGACCGAGCTGAGCGGACTGGTACGGGAGCTGTTGGCTAACCAGTCGAAGCCTCTGCTGGGTATCTGTGTGGGCCAGCAGATGCTGATGGACCACAGCGACGAGAATGGTGGCGTCGACTGCCTGGGCTTTCTGTCCGGTCAGGTCCGCAAGTTCCCGCTGGACATGCAGGACACCCAAGGGGCTCGCCTCAAGGTGCCGCACATGGGATGGAACCTGGTCCAGCAGCCTAACGCTCACCCGCTGTGGAACGGTATCGAGCCCGGCGCACACTTTTACTTCGTGCATAGCTACTATGTCGCCGCAGAGCAGGACGAGCAGGTATTCGGTACCACGGAGTACGGCAACGTCAGCGCGCACGTGGCCGTCGGCCGTGACGCTACCTTTGCGGTGCAATTCCATCCCGAAAAGAGCGCTCGTGACGGCCTGAGGCTGCTCGAGAACTTTGTGCAATGGACGCCCTGACCGGGTCGCGATTCGGCACCGCCCAGCCACCCCGCCCACAGCGTTTGTGGTGGCATGGCGGCACGCGTTCCCCTGATTATCGTCTCACGCAGCTCTACAGGCACACTCTAGGCACACTCTAGGCACCCCCCCCCGAGGACACAACATGCTGGTAATTCCCGCCATCGATCTCAAGGATGGGCAGTGCGTCCGTCTCAAGCAAGGCCGCATGGATGAGGCCACCACCTACGGTGACGATCCGGTCGCCATGGCCGCCCGTTGGGTCGAGGCCGGCGCGCGCCGTCTGCATCTGGTCGATCTCAATGGCGCCTTCGAGGGACGTCCGGTCAACGGCGAAGCCGTCACCGCCATTGCGCGACGCTATCCCGACCTGCCTATCCAGATCGGTGGGGGTATCCGCAGTGCGGAGACCATCGAGCATTATCTGACCGCCGGCGTTTCCCAGGTCATCATCGGCACCAAGGCGGTCAAGGAACCGGACTTCGTCACGCAGATGTGCCGCGCCTTCCCTGGCCACATCATCGTCGGCCTCGACGCCCATGATGGACGCGTGGCGACCGATGGCTGGGCTGAGGTATCGGAAGTGCTGGCCGTGGACCTGGCCAAGCGCTTTGCCGACGACGGCGTCTCCAGCATTGTGTACACCGATATTGCGCGCGACGGCATGATGAATGGCGTCAACGTGGAAGCCACCGCCGCCCTGGCGCGAGATGGTGGTATCCCGGTCATCGCCTCGGGCGGTGTCACCAACCTGGATGACCTGCGTGCCCTGATCGCGGCAGGCGAGCCAGGTATCCTTGGTGCCATTACCGGCCGCGCCATCTACGAAGGCAGTCTGGATGTGGCTGAAGGCCAGCGCCTGTGCGACGAACTGACCCAGGTCTGAGGAGGCTCCATGGCACTTTCCAAGCGCATCATTCCGTGTCTCGACGTTGATGCCGGGCGCGTGGTCAAGGGCGTCAACTTCGTCGGCATTCGTGACGCCGGCGACCCGGTGGAAGTGGCCCAGCGCTACAACCAGCAGGGCGCCGACGAGATCACCTTCCTCGACATCACCGCCAGCCACGAGGATCGCGATACCACCGTCGACATGGTCGAGCGCATCGCTGGCGAAGTCTTTATCCCACTTACCGTGGGTGGTGGCATTCGCACCTGTGACGATATCCGCACCATGCTCAACGCCGGTGCCGACAAGGTCTCGATCAATACTGCGGCGGTGACCAATCCCGACTTCGTGAGGGAAGCCGCAGAGCGCTTCGGCAGCCAGTGCATCGTCGTGGCCATCGATGCCAAGCGGGTCAGCGCCGACGGCGAACCCGCCCGCTGGGAGATCTTCACCCACGGCGGTCGCCGGCCGACAGGTCTGGATGCGGTCGAGTGGGCACAGAAGATGGTGGAGTACGGCGCCGGTGAACTGCTGCTTACCAGCATGGACCGGGATGGCACCAAGGCTGGCTTCGACCTGGGCGTGACCCGCGCGATCAGCGATGCCGTAGCAGTGCCAGTCATCGCTTCCGGCGGCGTCGGCAATCTGGATCACCTGGTCGAGGGCGTCAGCGAAGGTCATGCCGACGCTGTGCTCGCCGCCAGTATCTTCCACTTTGCCGAGTACACCATCCCTGAGGCAAAGCGCTACATGGCCGACAGAGGCATCACCATGCGCCTCTAGGTGCATCCTCGCCCGGTACAGGCCTGGCGTGGCCTGCCTGAACAGCCGGCCCGCGAGATAGCCTCTAAGGGGCACGGCAAGATAAGTGCTACAAGGTGCCCTAAGCATGTCGCCCCCGTCAGGTAGTCCCTGGCGGGGGCGATATGCAAGAGGCGGTCTGCCTGGACCGCCAACACGCTCAGTCCAGCGTCAGCCCGAGATTGCTGACACCGCCATTGCGGCCCAGCTTCTTCAATACTTTCATCTGTTTCTTGGAGGGCTCTGCTTCGGCCTCCTCCAACGCTGCAACCTGAAAATCGTTTTCGTCTTCCATCAGCGGGTGCGTCTTGACCATCTGCACCAAGCGCTCGGCATCATCTTCGCCTTCCGTCAGCTCGATAAACCCACGCACCGCGGCGCGCGACACCCGGCTCACCTCAAGCACGGCGTCCGGAGCATCACCCCGCATGGTGTCGAGTATCGCCG
Source organism: Halomonas litopenaei (assembly GCF_017303055.1). GTDB lineage: Bacteria > Pseudomonadota > Gammaproteobacteria > Pseudomonadales > Halomonadaceae > Halomonas > Halomonas litopenaei_A. The sequence continues at coordinate 767,150 of NZ_JAEKJT010000003.1, forward strand.
ACAGTGCCACCACGGCATCCAGTGCACGCCGCGCACCAAAACTGTCGTCATCCGCCGGCGGTTCAAGCTCCGCCAGCTTTTCGGCCTGACGGTCGAAGTCGATCCGCGCGTCCTTGACGGTCAGCTGCTCCCAGACCAGGTCCAGAATCACGCGCATGCCGGAAATATCTCCGTGGCCACTGGTATCGGCATAGAGCGCATAGTTGGGCAACATGCGCTCGGTCAGCGCGGCCATGAAGCCCTGCTGCTGTCGGAGGGACAGCGCTTGCAAGCGCTGGTGAAATCCTGGTTTCGCCATGACGGCTCCTGTATGGCCACTATCTCGAGAGTTCGACGGCTGACGTCGCGTCTCGACGTCATGGCCTGGGAATGTTGACGCTGATTTATCGCTGGGGCTCACGGCTGAACGTCACTGCTGGGGCTTACGGCTCCAGGCTATGGCCAGAACCGATCCTGGGCAATGCGTCCGCGGGCATCAAACGCCACCCCTTCGTCCATCAATCGATTGCGTTGCTCGTCTGCGCCCCCATGGTCTGCCAGCTTACGCGACGCGGTGACGACCCTGAACCAGGGCAAGCCATGCCCGGAAGGCAGGTCGCGCAGCGCCCTCGCCACCATGCGGGCGGTCGCGCCATCGGTCATGGCAGCAATCCGACCGTAACTGGTCACCCGACCAGGGGGAATCTCACTGATGATCGTGAGGATCTGTTCTCGAACGTTCGGATTCATGTAACCTTTGGTTCTGGTTGCATTTTCATCGAGGGCCGAAGGATTCGGCCCGGCACTGGAGCGAGGCCCCATGCACCTTCATCTGCTGCAGCACCATCCACACCTGGGCCCCGCACGCATCGGCGACTGGCTGACCAGCATGGGACACAGCTTCACCATCTTCCATCTCTACGACGGTGAACTGGTCCCACGCCCCGGCGATTGCGATGCCCTGATCATTCTCGATGACCTGGAGGAACGGACCTCTGCGCCATGGCTCAAGGCTGAACGCAAGCTGATCGACCAGGCGCTGGACGGCCAGAAACCCTTGCTTGGCCTGGGTAGCGGGGCCCGGCGTATCGCTGCGGCACTGGGCGCACCGGTGGGCCGGGGCACCCGTGCCGAGATCGGCTGGCACGTCGTTCACCTCGCCGATGACAGCCCCTTCGACCTACCCGACGATTTTTCCGCTCTGCTATGGCACCGCCAAGTCTTTGGCCTACCCGACGATGCCTTGCCCCTAGGCGGCACGGCGTCGAGCCCCGTGCTGGGATTTTCCTGGGACGCGGGCCGCGTCGTAGGACTCGCCTGCCATCTGCATCACCATAGCGAGAGCCTGCAGGCGCTGCTGTCCCAGATTCCACCGCCGGAAGGGGCTGAGCCAACTCTCGCGTCACCCTCAGGCCAGGATATCGTGGACGCCACCCAGCGGCTCGATACGCTGGCACCGCTGCTGGATCGCCTGCTCAGCCAGTGGTTGCGCAGCGCGCCGGCCGGTTGAAGCACCTTCAGCTTGTCGCTGCCCGCTGCTGGCTCCAGTGGCGGGCGAAGTCGAGGCAACTGTCCCAGTCGCCGACGTGCAGGAACTCTCGCTCCCCGTGCTTTTCAAGCTGGTAGCGGTACATCGGATCGTAGTACTCGGTCAGCAGGGGCGCCAGCCAGGCCTCATGGGCCTGGCGATTGCCGGCTTGGTGCTCGCGAAACGCCAGCGCCTGCAAGCGCTCGAGCCTGGCCAGGCGGGCGCTTCCCAGGCGCTTCTTGAGCCGCCCGAGGGCCGAAGACAGCTGCTTGCGCATCAGCTTCCAGCCCAGCACTTCGCCGAACTGCTGGCGGTAAACCGTCCACAGGTCGTCGATGTAGTCCTTGTGGATCTGATTCAGCCGCCAGTCCAGGGGCATCTCCACCCGGATCCGCGGTGCCACTTCCATGCCTCGCCAGAACGTCAAGGGTATGTTGGCGGCACCGATGTGGCGCGACTCATCTTCCAGCACCATAGGGCCGTGCAACGAGAGAAGGCGCCGCCCCATGTCATGTTCGAAGTCGATCTGGCTGGGTGCGATCAAGGGATGCCGGCCAAACGCAGAGCCCTTGTGGCGGGCACACCCTTCCAGGTCCAGCCCATTGTCCAGCGCCTGGACGATGGCGGTCTTGGCACATCCGGTCAGCCCGCCCACGACCAGCATCGGTTGACTGGCGGCCTCGTCGATACGCGCGCACAGTCCCTGGCGCATGGCCTTCCAACCGCCTTCGATGCGCGGGCGCTCAATCCCTGACTCCATCAGCCAGCGCTGCGCGATCTGGGAGCGAAGCCCACCGCGAAAGCAATAGATGATGGCGTCCGGCGTGGACGCCAGCTGGTTCCGCCAGGCATCGATGCGGGCTTGCTTGACCTCGCCGGACACCAGGCGCTCACCCAACGCGATGGCCGCATCCTGGCCAGATTCCTTGTAGGCAATTCCGACCCGGTGGCGCTCGTCGTTATTCATCAACGGCAGGTTGACCGCGCCAGGCAGGCTACCCTGGGCAAACTCGACCGGCGCCCGCACGTCGATCAAGGTTCTTCCCTCGACCAGCAGTCCGAGATCTGCCGGTACCAGCGGCAGTGTCATCCGCGCACCTCGATCAAGGCGTCGCCACGGGCCTCGACCACCTCACCGAAGGGGGCCAGTTCGATGCCGAACTCGCGACCCACGCGCTCCACGTCGTCTTCCCAGGAGGGGTGTACGGAGATCAACAGGCCACCGGAGGTCTGCGGATCGCACAACCATTGCCAGTGTGCCTCGTCCATCGCTGGCAAGCTGGCGCCCAGGGCTTCGCGGTTGCGGCGGGTGCCGCCGGGCACGGCCCCTTGGCGGCGATAAGCTTCGGCCTCGGCCAGACGAGGCAGCCGCCGGAAATCAATGCGAGCCGCTACGCCACTGGCCGCGCATACCTCAGAGAGATGGCCTGCCAAGCCGAAGCCGGTGACATCCGTCATCGCATTGACGCCCTCGATACGCGCCAGCGACGCCCCAATCTTGTTGCTGACCAGCATGGTCTCGCGCGCCAGGCCATGATGACCGCTTTGCAACAGGCCCTGTTTCTCGGCGGTGGTCAGCATGCCAACCCCCAGGGGCTTGGTCAGAAACAGCAGGTCCCCCGGCTTGGCTCCCTTGTTGAGCTTGAGGTGCTTGAGATCTACCAACCCGTTGACGGAGAGGCCAAAGATGGGCTCAGGCGCATCAATGGAATGCCCCCCGGCAAGGGCAAGGCCCAGCTCGCGACACACGGCTTGAGCACCTGCCACGACATCACCGGCGATATCCGGCCCAAGCTTGTCCAGCGGCCAGCCCAGGATGCCCAGCGCCATCACCGGGTCGCCGCCCATGGCGTAGACGTCACTGATGGCATTGGTGGCGGCGATACGCCCGAAATCGAAGGGGTCATCGACAATCGGCATGAAGAAGTCGGTGGTACTGATCATGCCACGCCCATCCCCCAGGTCGAAGACAGCGGCATCCTCACGCCCCTGGTTGCCCACGATCATCTGCGAGTGACTCGCCCCCGGGCCTGCCTTGGCCAGGATGCCATCGAGCACGTCAGGGGCGATCTTGCAGCCACAGCCGGCACCGTGACTGTATTGGGTCAAGCGGATGGCGCTCATGTAAACCTCCTTGGCAGTGATAGGCCCATTCTACACCAGCCGAACCGCACAACGCGGCCCGGCGTGTGGCTGGCCCCTGACATGTCATCTGCGCCACGAGGAAGCCTGCCACGGGTTCAGGGCTTGCCTTGCGGCGCTGTTGGAACGTGCTGATACGGCGCCTCGGTGCGATGCATTCGAGCGATCTTTCGTGCAAGCCGCCGGGCTACAGCACTTCCAGCGCGTCGGATAGCTTGTCCACGGGCACCACTTCCATGCCCTGGGGAGAGGTCTTGGGCGCGTTTCCTCGCGGCACGATGGCGCGGGTAAAACCATGCTTGGCAGCTTCGACAATGCGTTCCTGGCCACTTGGCACCGGACGAATCTCCCCAGACAGCCCCACCTCGCCGAACACCACCAGCTCCCGCGGTAGCGCGCGCCCTTGCAGGCTGGACACCACCGCCAGCAGGACGGCCAGGTCGGCGCTGGTTTCCAGTACCTTGACGCCTCCGACCACATTGAGGAACACATCCTGATCCCCGGTGAACAGGCCGCCGTGACGGTGCAGCACTGCCAGCAGCATCGACAGGCGATTGGCGTCGAGCCCGACCGCAACGCGGCGCGGGTTGCCCAGTGCCGACTCGTCCAGCAAGGCCTGTACTTCCACCAGGATGGGCCGGGTACCCTCCCATACCACCATGACCAGACTGCCCGCCGCCTGCTCCTGCTGACGCGACAGAAAGATGGCGCTGGGGTTCTTCACCTCTTTCATGCCATGTTCCAGCATCGCAAAGACGCCCAGCTCGTTGACCGCGCCAAAGCGGTTCTTCTGTCCGCGCAAGGTACGAAAGCGCGAGTCGGCGCCACCTTCGAGCAACAGTGAGGCATCGATCATGTGCTCAAGCACCTTCGGCCCGGCCAGGGTGCCATCCTTGGTGACGTGCCCCACCAGCAGCAGCACCGTGTTCGACTGCTTGGCAAAGCGCGTGAGCGCCGCCGCGGACTCACGCACCTGGGCAACGCCACCAGGCGCGGACGAAATGTCCTCAAGGTGCATGGTCTGGATAGAGTCGATCACCAGTACCTCGGGACGCTCACGCTCTGCCACCGCCAGAATGGTCTCGATACTGGTCTCCGCCAGCATCTTAAGCCCTTGGGTTGGCAGCTGCAGACGATGGGCGCGCATGGCGACCTGAGATAGCGATTCCTCGCCGGTCACATACAGCACGCTGCGCTGCTGGGCCAACTTGCAGGCGGTCTGCAGTAGCAGCGTCGACTTGCCGGCCCCCGGGTGTCCGCCCAGCAGCACGGCCGATCCGGGCACCAGACCGCCACCCAGCACCCGGTCAAATTCGGCAAAGGTGGACGACAGCCTGGGCACTTCGGACAGATCGACGTTGGCAAGATCGATCACCTCCGTCGACAGGCTACCGCTATATCCGCCACGGCCACTTGTACCAGCGCTTGTTCCGCTGCGGGCCGGTGACGACAAGCGCACCTCGCTCAGGGTGTTCCACTCCTGACACGCGGAACATTGGCCCTGCCACTTGCGATACTCGGCACCGCACTCAGTGCATACAAAGGCGCTCTTGGCCTTGGCCATAGACGTTCTCTCTCATTCTCTGGCGGGCTCGCCGTCAACGGTCAACGGCCTGCCAAACAGGTCGTAATAGGGAGCCGAGGGGACCGACCGATGCTTGCGACGCCGCCTAGGTGATCAGCGCAAGGGCGACTCTCAAGCGACAGCGCTGGCTTAACCGCACCGTACCACGCAAAAGGGCAGCCGAAGGCTGCCCTTTTGTCACTGGCCGTCGCGCTTACTGCTGGCGAGTCAGCTGCAGCATGTCATTGTTCTGGAAACGACGACGCTGCGGATCGATCAGCTCCAGCGTCTGCGGATTGACACGCATGAAGTAGTAGGTCTGACCTTCTCCGTTAGGCACCAGCTCGTAAACGGTGGCTTCCGGGTTGTCTGCGGTACCGGTCAACACATCCCAGTTGCCGGAGTAGTTCTCGTTCGGCGGATTCTGGGGGTGGTTCTGGTAGGCAGCGGTCAGATCGAAGGTGCGCTGTGCCGGAGCACCTTGCTCTTCACCGTCCATGGTGACAGTCAGGGCGATGCCGTCGCAGTTGCGGCACGGCAGGGTACCCTGATAGGTCGCAGACGTTGCCTGGATGGCTTCACCACCGGCAGTGTCATCGCTGGGGCCACTCGCACAGCCGGCCAAAAGGGCGAGCATGGCGGATCCCGCCAGCAAAGTCCTGAGTTGCATATAAGTCCTCCTAACCATTGAGCATGGAACCGACGAATCGGCAGCCTGACGACAGCATAACCTCCCTGCTTCCCTGCGCACAGCCCTGTGTTGTCCTGCACTTAGGACACTGGGGGCATCACATGGGCAAAGATCAGTCCCAGTACGATCGGCATGACGATCAGGCTACCCAGATTGCCGATCAGCACCAGCGACGCCACGGTATGTGGCTGCTGGCGGTACTGCTCGGCCACCAGATAATTGAGCACCGCCGGCGGTAGTGCTGCAAAGACCCACAGTGACGCTGCCTTGAGTCCTTCCAGCTCGAACAGTGCGATCAATGGCCATGCCAGCACAAGCCCTGACAAAGGGCACAGCAGCGCGCCCAACAGCCCGATTTTCCAGTCTCCAAAGTCGATATCCAGCATACGCACACCCAAGGCGAACAGCAGCAGCGGAATACAGACGCCGCCCAGCATGTGCATGGCTTCCAGCAACCAGCTTGGCAGCGCCAAGCCAGACAGGTTGACCGCAAGCCCGGCCAGGCTGGCCAGCACGATGGGCATTCTCATCAGACGCCAGAGCGGCGTATGCGGGCTGAGCATCTTCAGCCCCAGTGAAAAATGCAGCACCATCTCGACGATAAACAACACCACCGCGGCCGGCAGCGCCTCCTCGCCAAATGCCAAAATGAGCAAAGGTATGCCCATGTTGCCCGAGTTGTTGAACATCATCGGGGGCACGACCGTCTTGGCGTCGAGTTTCAGCCACTTGACGATCGGCCAGACCAGCAAGCCAGACCCCACCACAATGATGGCGCCCGCCAGAGCCAGCCACGCATACTCTTCCAGCGGCGCCTTTCGATCTGCCAGCACCACAAACACCAGCATGGGAACGAAAAGCTCCATGTTAAGGGTGTTAAGGCTCCGAATATCGGGGGAGCGCAGGCGCCCATAGAGGGTCCCGGCGCCAGATATCAAAAAGACCGGCAGCAAGGTGGCAAGGATCTGGGCAGTCATGGAATCCCTTAGGCGGCGAATGGCTAAGCAAGCGCAGCGTATCATGCCGGCGACTTGCGCAGGGCGGTGGCAGCGGTCACCATGACCAAAGTGGTAAACACGCCTTCTACCTCTGCCAAGCGAGAGACCATGAGCAAGTTGTGGAGTCCAAGCGTCAGGGAGCTAACCCCCTACGTACCGGGTGAGCAGCCCCGCGAGAAGCTGATCAAGCTCAACACCAACGAGAACCCCTATCCTCCCGCACCTGGGGTGGAGCGTGTGCTGCGTGAGTTTTCGCCAGACCACTTGAGGCGCTACCCGGATCCTACCTCGAGTGCCTTGCGGGACTCCCTGGCCCATGCGCTCGGTACCACGGCTGACCAAGTGTTCGCCGGCAATGGTTCAGATGAAGTACTGGCGCTGGCCTTCCAGGCGTTTTTCCGGCAAGAGCGGCCACTGGCCATGCCGGACATTTCCTACAGTTTTTACCCTGTCTATTGCCGCATGTACGGCATCGATAGCTGCACCTTTCCCCTGAACGATGACTGGAGCGTTGACCTGGACGCGCTGGCCAGCGATAGCGGTGGCGTCATTTTCGCCAACCCCAACGCTCCCACCGGACATGGCCACGGACGTGAGGCCATTGCCGCTTTGCTCGAAAAGGTGACGGACCGGGTCGTGCTGGTGGACGAGGCCTACGTCGACTTTGGTGGAGAAAGTGCGGTGCCCCTCGTGGAGCGCTATCCCAACTTGCTGGTAACAGGCACCTTCTCCAAGTCGCGCAGCCTCGCGGGACTGAGGCTTGGCTACGCCGTCGGCTCCCCGGAACTGATCGAAGGCCTGATTCGCGTGAAGGACTCCTTCAATTCCTATCCGGTCGACGCGCTGGCAAGCGCGGTCGGGATCGCCGCACTGGAAGATACCGACTATTTCGAAGCCACTCGGCAAGCCGTCATCACCACGCGGGAACGCACCCGTCAGCGCCTGGCGCAGCTTGGTTTCGAGGTGCTGCCTTCACAGACCAACTTTGTCCTCGCCACACACCCGGAGCACGATGCAGCGCAGCTCTTTCTGGGCCTGCGTGAGCGCGGCGTGCTGGTGCGTCACTTCAATACCGAAGCCCTTCGCCATTACCTGCGCATTTCCATCGGCACCGACGATGAGATGGACTCCCTGGTCGAAGTGCTGGAAATTCTGTGCCGCTGAGTTGAACAGGGCGCCGTCACGGCGCCCACCGTTCCGAGGTTGTCCATGACCGCTCGTCTACCCTTGAGTCGTCTTCACCATGTGGCACTGATCACTGCCCACTATGAATGTGCCAAGCGTTTCTATATCGAGGTACTCGACGCACACGTCTTGAATGAGGCATATCGCAGTGACCGCGATAGCTACAAGTTGGATCTTCTGTTGCCTGGCAACATTCAACTCGAGCTTTTCTCCTTTCCCTCTCCCCCGGCCCGTCCAAGTTACCCTGAAGCCTGTGGCCTGAGGCACATAGCCTTTGCGACGGATGACCTGGATACCTGCGTTGAGATCCTGAAAGAGCGGGGGGCCACTCCCGAACCGGTAAGAGTCGACGAGTTTACAGGCGCACGCTTCACCTTTCTGAGCGACCCGGACGGCACACCGATAGAGCTTTATGAGACCACCGCCTGACCGACACTCATGACCCAACGCTGGGAGTAGACGCTGCATGATCAAGGTAGGTTTCTTCAGTTCACAGCCTTACGAGCGACCGTTCTTTCCTGACTCACCTTCATCATCCGTCGAGCTCGTTCACTTCGAGCAGCGCCTCAGCGCTCGCACGGTCACCCTCTGCCAGGGACTCGACGCTGTTTGCGTGTTCGTCAATGATGACCTGAGCCGCACGGTGCTGGAGCGTCTCGCCGTGGTTGGCGTTCGGCTTGTGGCGTTGCGCTGTGCAGGCTTCAACAACATCGACCTCGAGGCAGCGAAACGTCTCAATATTCAGGTGTGTCGCGTCCCCGCCTACAGTCCTGAAGCGGTAGCAGAGCACTGTGTCGCACTGATGCTTTCGCTAAGCCGAAAGATTCACAAGGCCTACAATCGAGTCAGGGAAGATAACTTCGACCTCAATGGCCTGCTCGGCTTCAACCTGTCGGGCAAGACAGTCGGCATCGTCGGCTACGGCCAGATCGGTCAGGCACTGGATCGCATCCTGAGAGGCTTCGGCTGCCGTGTGTTGGTGACAGATGCACATCCAGTACCCCCTGGCATCGAACGAGTGGCACTGGAGCAACTGCTGAAGGAGAGCGATATCGTTTCCCTGCATTGCCCCTTGTTGCCAGAGACGCATCACCTGATCGATGCGGCGGCGTTCGCCGCCATGAAGGACGGCGTCATGTTGATCAACACCAGTCGCGGTGCCCTGATCGATAGCCGTGCCTGTATCGATGCCTTGAAGACGCGCAAGCTTGGTTACCTGGGGCTCGACGTCTACGAGCAAGAGGCGGGTATGTTCTTTGAGGATCATAGCGACGATATACCACTGGACGATATCTTTGCCCGGCTGATCAGCTTCCCGAATGTCGTCGTTACCGGGCACCAAGGTTTTTTCACCCAGGAAGCCCTTGCCGAGATTGCTTCCACGACCATGGAAAGCCTGAACGCCTTCGAGAGAGGCCAGCTGCCGCCAGAACGTTATCGCCTATAGCGCGGTCTGCCTGATAATAAAGAAGCCCGGTCATCTCTCGATGACCGGGCTTCTTTTGGATACATGCCTGACGATGACGCTTAGATATCCATGTTTCTACTCGCCTCCTCCCTGAGACTCGCCCTTCATTCCTCAGGGCCCGCCTGCGGCGGTTCTCCCCTGTTCCCTACAGGGGAGTCGCATGGGGGTGAGTCACCCTGGAGCTCTTTACAAGGGCTGCAGCGAAGCTGCAAGGGGTGGCGAACGCCACGAGCCTGCGAGTGGCCGGACCGCACGCAGTGCGGCCCCACACATAAAAAGCGGGGTCGACCCATGCATGCGAAAAACCCCGACCATCTCTCGATAATCGGGGTTCTTCTGAATAAATGCCTGACGATGACGCTTAGATATCAATGTCTCTACTCGCCTCATCCCTGAGACTCGCCCTTCGTTACTCAGGGCCCGCCTGCGGAGGTTCTCCCCTGTTCCCTACAGGGGAGTCGCATGGGGGTGAGCCACCCTCGAGCTCTTTACAACGGCTGCAGCGAAACTGCAAAGGGTGGCGAACGCCACGAGCCCGCCCCTGAGAAGAGCCAGGCTGGACCACGCCGAGGGGGTTATCGGCGCGGCCCCACAAATAAAGAGCGGCTGAACGTATCAAGAGCCCATGCATGCGGCTTTTTAAATTAAGAAACCCCGACCATCTCTGGATAATCGGGGTTCTTCTGAATAAATGCCTGCCGATGACGCCGTGGCTACAGCAACTCTTGCATGGGGGTGAGCCACCCTGGCTTTTGCAGCGAAGCTGCAAGGGGTGGCGAACGCCACGAGCCTGCGAGTCGGCCCCACAAATAAAGAGCGGGTCTCCCCATGCATGCGAAAAACCCCGACTATCTCTCGATAATCGGGGTTCTTCTGAATAAATGCCTGACGCCTCTGCGGCCACTTCGTGGCCTTGAGCCTGGGCTCGGGGCGCCGCAAGCGGCTTTACATCCCTCGCCCGTTCGAGCCTGACAATGCGTTGCATTG
>NZ_JAEKJT010000004.1 GCF_017303055.1 Halomonas litopenaei
TGCACCACCAGGGAGGTGGAGCCAAACACTTCCGCCTGCAGGGCGTCATCCTTGAGGAAGTCCTGGGCGTCGGCCACGAACAGCCCTGCCTGACACTGGTTGGGACCGTCGCCTGCCGGGCCGCGCGCCACTTCCCGGGCACTCTGGCTATCCGCCAGGGTCTTCACGCCCTGGGTGTAGGCGTCATGAATGCCGGGGGTCAGCATGGTCTGGGCGGAGGCCGACCGGATCGTCTCGGCGGCGGCCTCGACGAAGCCGTCCAGCGCCGGGCCCTTGACCGCGATGACCAGGCCTGGATTGGTGCAGAACTGGCCGGCGCCCATGGTCAGTGAACCGATAAAGGCCTCGCCCAGCTCCCGGCCACGGGCCTTGAGGGCCTCGGGCAGCAGGAACACCGGGTTGATCGAGCTCATCTCGGCGTAGACGGGAATCGGCTCGGGGCGTGCCTGCGCGGTCTGCATCAGCGCGGTACCGCCACTGCGGGAACCGGTGAAGCCCACGGCCTTGATCCGCGGATCGCTGACCAGGCCCTGACCCACTTCACGACCGGAGCCATAGAGCAGCGAGAACACGCCTTCGGGCAGCTCGCAGCGGGCCACCGCCTTTTGCACCGCGCGACCAACCAGCTCGGAAGTGCCGGGGTGGGCCGAGTGGGCCTTGACGATGACCGGGCAGCCAGCGGCCAGGGCCGAGGCGGTATCACCACCGGCCACCGAGAAGGCCAGCGGGAAGTTGGAGGCGCCGAATACCGCCACCGGCCCCAGCGGGATCTGGCGTTGACGCAGGTCGATCCGGGGCAGCGGCTGACGCTCGGGCAGGGCCGGATCATGGCGCACGTCCAGCCATTCGCCGGCACGCACGACGGAGGCGAACAGCCTGAGCTGGCCGCAGGTGCGTCCGCGCTCGCCGTTCAGGCGGGCCTGGGGCAGGCCGGACTCCTGCATGGCGCGTTCGATCAGGGCATCGCCGAGGGCTTCGATTTCATCGGCGACGGTCTCGAGGAAGGTCGCACGGGTCTCGAGGCTGGTCTCGCGATAGCGATCGAAGGCGGCCCAGGCCAGCTCGCAGGCCTGGTCGACTTCGGCCTTCGAGCCGGCGGCGTAGCCGGGCTCCAGGGTCTCGCCGGTAGCCGGATTGATGGCATGGATGGCCTTGCCGCTGGCCGCCACAGCCTGGCTGCCAATGAGTTGCTTGCCTTGCAGAGTCATGAAAAGGTCTCCTGTGATGGGTCGCGTGCGCGCTGACAGCGGACTATCAACGCGCTGTCAGCGGACTATCAGCGCGCTATCAACGCACTATCAGCGGACTAAGGCCGGGCGCTTGGGATCAAACTCCCAGCCGTCGATCAGATACTGCATGGCCATGGCATCGTTACGGCTGGTGACATCCAGACGCTGGTACTTTTGGTGGGCTTCCATCAGCTTGTCATCATCAATCTCGACGCCAAGGCCTGGGGTGGTCGGGACCTTCAGCTTGCCGCCCTCGATCTTGAACGGGTGCTTGGTGATACGCTGCCCGTCCTGCCAGATCCAGTGTGTATCAATGGCCGTGATGTTGCCGGGGCACGCCGCCGCAACGTGGGTCATCATGGCCAGCGAGACATCGAAATGGTTGTTGCTGTGGGAGCCCCAGGTCATGCCCCACTCATGGCACAGCTCACCCACCGCTACCGCTCCCTGCATGGTCCAGAAGTGGCAGTCCGCCAGCGGAATGTCGACCGCGTTAAGCTGCACCGCCAGCTTCAATTGGCGATAGTCGGTGGCGATCATGTTGGTCGCGGTGGCAAGACCGGTACGACGCTTGAACTCGGCCATGGTCTCGCGCCCGGAGTAGCTGCCTTCCTGACCGCAGGGGTCTTCAGCATAGCTCAGGATATCCTTGATCGGCTCAAGCACGCGTACCGCCTCCTCCAGCGACCAGGCGCCGTTGGGGTCCAGGGTCAGACGTGCGTCAGGGAAGGCCTCGTGCAGGGCTCGGATGCAGTCGGCCTCTTCTTCGCCGCGCAGCACCCCGCCCTTCAGCTTGAAGTCCTTGAAGCCGTAGCGGTCGTAAGCCGCCTTGGCCAGATTCGCCACCGCCTCAGGGGTCATCGCCTTCTGGTAGCGCACCTCATCCCAGGCGTCTACCGGGTCAGCCACCTTGGGATAGGGCAAGTCGGTCTTGTCTGGGTCCCCCAGCAGGAACAGATAGCCCAGTGCCTCGACCTCATCACGCTGGCGCCCGTACTGGCCCAGCAGATCCGCCACCGGCATCCCGAGTGCCTGACCGAACAGGTCATAGAGCGCCGACTCGATGGCGGTGATCACGTGCACTGCCACCCGCAGGTCGAAGGTCTGACGACCGCGCTCTTCCGGGCCATTGCGAGACAGCACCTGGCGAGCCTGGCTCAGTACCTGCTTGACCTCATTGACTCGGGCCCCTTCCACCAGGGAGCGACACTGCTCGAGCCCCTTGAGGATACCGTCGCTGGAGGGAATCTCCCCCACCCCGCGATTGCCTGAGGCGTCTTCCAGCACCAGCACGCAGCGAATGAACCAGGGCGCATGTCCGCCGCTCAGGTTCAGCAAAAAACCGTCTTTACCGGCAACCGGCACGATGTTCATCTTGGTGATCTTGGGGAACATGACTACATGGCCTCTTGGTCGTTCGAATCGAAAAGGATGAAGCGCTCAGGTCACCGGCGCAGGGTTGAACAGCACCAGGTCGTTGTAGAGTCCCAGGCGGTCAGCGGCGACCTGGTGGCGTCCGCTGGCGACCTCGAGGATCAACTCGAACAGCTCCCAGCCGATGTCCTCGATGCTGGCCTCGCCGGTGGCAATGCGCCCGGCATCCAGGTCAATCAGGTCGTGCCAGCGCCGTCCCAGCGTGGAGTTGGTGGACACCTTGATCACCGGCGTCATCGCCAGGTTGTAGGGCGTTCCACGCCCGGTGGTGAACACCTGAAGATTCATGCCTGCCGCCGCCTGCAGGGTGCCGCAGATAAAATCGCTGGCGGGAGTGGCGGCAAAGGTCAGGCCGCGCTTGCGCAGGCGCTCGCCAGGGCCGATGACGTCCACAATGGGGGAGTTTCCGGACTTGATCACCGACCCCAGCGCCTTCTCGACGATGTTACTGAGCCCACCTTTCTTGTTGCCCGGTGATGGGTTGGCGCTGCGGTCTGCCTGGCCTTGGGCGAGATAGTCGTCGTACCACGCCATCTGGTCGATCAGCGCCTGACCAACCTGGCGGTCGACGGCTCTCGGCGTCAACAGGTGGATGGCATCACGCACCTCGGTCACTTCGGAGAACATCACACTACCGCCGGCCCTTACGATAAGGTCCGTGGCAAAGCCTACCGCCGGATTGGCGGTCACCCCGGAAAACGCATCACTGCCGCCACACTGCATGCCCACCGTCAGCTCGGACACCGGGCAGGTTTCGCGACGACGCCGGTTCAGGCGTTCAAGGTGACGCTCGGCCATTTCCATGATGCCTTCGACCATCTCGCCGAAGCCCTCGAAGGACTCGTGCTGCAGGCTAAGCACGTTGGCATCGTCGTTGGTCTCGTCGTGCGTCAAGGCATCGGCGCTGCGCTCGAAGATCTTGACCGGCGCATCGTCGATCAGGGTCGAGGGCTGAAGCTTCTCGCAGCCCAGGCCGATGACCATCACCTCGCCACCAAAATTGGGGTTGCGCGCCAGGTTCTTGAGCGTGCGAATCGGCACTATCGCGGCAGGCGCGCCGATGGCAACGCCACAGCCGTAGCTGTGGTTAAGCCCGACCACGTCATCGACATGGGGAAAGCGCGGCAACAGTTCGCGCTTGATCCTGGCCACCACGTGATCCACCGTTCCCGCCACGCACTGCACGCTGGTGGTGATTCCCAGCACATTGCGTGTGCCGACGCTGCCATCGGGATTGCGAAACCCTTCGAAGGTATAGCCTTCCAGTGGCTCCACGGGGGGCGCTTCACGGGTCGCCAGCGGCAGTTCATCAAGGGTTGGCGGGATCGGCAGGCGGACGTTGTTCTCGTTGACATGGCCACCACGAGCAATGGCTGACAGCGCCGTGCCGATGACCTCGTTGTAGCGAATGATCCGCTCGCCCTCGCCGATGTCGGTCAGCGCCACCTTGTGGCCCTGGGGGATATCCACCCCCAGCACCACTCCGTCGTCCAGTCGCGTACCGGCAGGCAAGCCGCCCTGGCCGACCACAATCGCCACGTTATCGCTGGGATGGACGCGGATGACACGGCTTTGATTCACCTGGTTGTTAGCCGTCATGGCGATCTCCTTGCTGGGTGCTGCCGGTGACCTGGCTCAGCTCCATCTTCTGGCGCGCACGACTCTTCAGTCCGAGCACGATGGAGAAGCCAATCGACGCCGCGATCAACAGCCACAGCACGACCGCAATGGGGCTCTTGGTAAAGAAGATGGAGTAGGTGCCGAAGGACTCGAGGCTCTTGACGAAGTAGACCTCGGCGGAGCTACCCAGGATAAAGCCGATGATCAGCGGCGCGACCTCCAGTCCAATCTTCTCGATCAGATAGCCAAAGATGCCGAAGATCAGCAGCGTCCAGACATCGAACATGATGCCGTAGTTGATCGCGTAAGCGCCCACCACACACATCATCACGATAATGGGATACAGGATGTACTTGGGCACCAGTACCACCCTGGCGATGTACTTGATGGCGTAGAACATCAGGAAAAACATGACGACGTTGGCAAACACCAGCGCGATCATCATCACCGTCCAGGTATCCTGGTTTTCAGGAATGAACAGCGGCCCGACCTGGATCCCCTGAAGGGTGAAGGCACCAATCAGCACCGCCGTAGTGGAGTCGCCGGGAATCCCCAGGGACAACAGCGGTATCAGTGCGCCACCGGTGAGTGCATTGTTGGCCGACTCCGAGGCAATCAACCCCTGGGGAGCGCCCTTGCCCATCTCGCTCGAGTCCCGAGACAGGTTCTTTTCCTGGGTGTAGGCCAGTACCGAAGCAGCGCTGCCGCCGACTCCCGGCAGCATGCCAACGAAGGTGCCGATAAACGAGGAGCGTGTCAGGTTGGTAAGGCGCCCCTTGAACAGCCCAAGGGAAAAACCACCGCCTTTACCCATGTCGAGCTTGGCGCCGGACAGGCCGCTTTTCACGCCCTTTTCCGCTTCCAGCAGGATCGTCGAGATACCAAAGATCCCGATCAATACCGGCAGCAGCGAGAAGCCATCCACCAGGTAGGGCTCAAGAGCATCAAACATCAAGCGGGTCTTGCCGTTGCCGCCATCAGACAGGCTGTAGGTACCGATCAGACTGAGCCAGATACCGATAACGCCGCTGAAGATGCCAATCAGCATGTTGCTCGACATCGACGCAATCACCGTCAGCGCCAGCAAGATAATCAGAAACTTCTCGACATAGGAGAACTTGATCGAGAATTCCGCCAGCAGCGGGGCAAAGAAGAACAGTACCATTGCACTGATCAGCCCCCCCACCAGGGAAGACACCACGCAGACGCGCAGCGCCATTTCCCCCAGCCCCTTCTGGGCCATGGGATAACCATCGAATGTCGTGGTGATGGAGGACGGCGTTCCCGGAATATTGAGCAGCACGGCAGGTACCATGCCGCCGGAAATGCCGCCGACATAGAGACCAAGCAACAGCGCCAGGCCGTGCTCCAGTCCGAGGGCATAGGTCAGCGGCAGGCACACCGCCACCGCCATGGTCGCGGTCATGCCGGGTATGGCGCCGAAGATGATACCAATCAGCGTGCCGATCGATGCCAGCAAGAAAAAGGTGATATCGAGGTAGGACAGGATTTCCATGGGTCAACGCTCCCCTACGGCAAGGTGATGTAGAACAGCTTGGCGAAGATCAGCCAGGCCAGGGATGGCGCCACCACGGCATTGATGGCGGCGGTGATCACCTTGCGGCGGGTTCGGGTATGCATGTACATCATCGACATCAGAAACAGAAAGACGATGGACACGAACAAGAAGCCATAGCCGGTGTAGGGAAACAGGTTGCCCACCACTGACATCAGCGCGAAATAGCCGACAATCAGCACCAGCGTGCCGAAGAAACGAACTCCATCCATGCACTCGCCGATGATCGGCAGCGTCTTTTCTCCGCGCTTGACCGCGGCGAGAAAGGGCACAAGACGAAACACCACGACCAGGGCAAACAGCAGTGCCAGCGCCCAATGAATGATCGTGGGAAAAAACAGATGAGACGAGTCGAAGTCGATCGACACACTCAGCGGGGAGGTTTCCATAGCGGCTCCTTGAAGGCCTGTCGGGAGAGCCTTGCAAGATGAGGTGACAGTGAAGGCGCCGGCGACGGGTCGCCGCCGGCCCTTCTCGATCGGTCAGCAGATCACGGCTTGATGCTGTCGATGATCTCGGCGTAACGATCTGCCTTTTCGCGCAGGTGAGCCTGGGCTTCGTCGGACGGCATGAAGTCGGGGATAAAGAACGACTGCTTTTGGGTTTCCTGGATCTCGCCCTCGGCGTAGATCTCGGCCAGGGTGGCGTCGATCTGCTCGACGATTTCGGGATTCATGTCCTTGTTGTAAAGGAAGAAGAATTCCTTATCGAAGGCGAAGTTCCCGGCGTCGCCCATAGTCACCTCGACGTTGGGCTCGACGAACTGAAGCAGGGTCTCGCGATCGGTCTGACCCAGTCCCTCTTCATGGGCTTGCTGCAGCGTGTCGTGACGCGCCGTCAGCCAGACAAAGCGCATCGCCTTCTGGTCATCTTCTGGCAGGCGGGTGTACTGCTCGTTGGCCTGCACCGAGCCATTGATCAGGTCAGCCTGGTCATCAAACAACAGCTGGTTCTTATCTGCCTGGGAGCCGGTGTTCACCGCTACCAGGTTCTCCTCACTACCAGGGTGCTCGATGCGAATCGCATTCTTCAGCGCGGTGTAGCCGATCTCCGAGACGCCACCCGGTTGAATGGCCACACGTACCGTCTCGCCGCTGCCTACCGCCTCGATGATGTCGTCCAGGCTTTGGTACGGCGAGTCCTTCGGTACCAGGTAGGCGTTGCCGGGATTGATGGCGATGGTCGGCCCGATGATGTAGTTCTCGAACGGATCCTTGTAGCCCTCGACCCCATACTGATGTCCCAGATAGGCCTGATCGTGGAAGATCATCAGGGTATTGCCACGGGGGTCACGATCCAGGGCTCGATAGGCGGCACTGACACCCACCGCGTCAACCTTCATGTTCAGGTCCAGCGCCTCGGACAGCTGGTCGACCACGATGGCGGAATTCTGGTAGGTATCGCCCCCGGTGGAGCTCGAGCCGATGACCACGCGAATGTTGCCGCGCAGCGGGCCGTCAGCGGCCAGTGCCACGCTGCTCGACAGGGCCATGGAGGCCGCCAGAGCGGTGGTGGCCAGGGTAATGGAGAGTCTTGGCATGCTCATGGAGTCACCTGATTGAAATGGTTGTGGGTGGCTTCGTGCTTGGCCCTGCAAGCAGGGCCGGGGGCGGATATTCCGCCAGGAGAATCAGAAGGAACGGGCGCGCTCGATCAGCTGTTCGAGCTGCTTGCGCTCGTCCGCCGTCGGCATCTCGAGCGGCGCACGCACAGAGCCGGACGAACGGCCGATCAGGTCGGTGCCGGCCTTGATCAGGCTGACCGCGTAGCCAGCCTTGTTGTCACGCAGGGCAACGAATGGCAGGAAGAACTCGCGGGAGATCTTGCGCACAGTGTCGGTATCACCGCCGCGCAGTGCCTTGTAGAAGGTCACCGCCATGTCCGGCACGAAGTTGAACACCGCACTGGAATAGGTATTCACCCCCATGGCCAGGTAAGACTCGGCGATGATCTCGGCAGTCGGCACTCCGCCCACGTAGGCCAGGCGTTCGCCGACGGTCTTGATCACCCGGTTGAGCGCCTGCATGTCGCCCTTGCCGTCCTTGAGCCCTACCAGATTGGGATGGGCATCGGCCAGACGCTTCACCGACTGAGGGTTCAGCACCCCATTGCCACGGTTGTAGTAGATCACGCTGATGCTGGTAGACGCACAAATCTGTCCGGCATACTCCACCAGGCCGTCCTGGGGACACTCGGTCAGGTAAGGAGGCATCAGCAGAATGCCGTCGGCTCCCTCTTCTTCTGCAATGCGGGCGAATTCACTCCCGGTCGCCACGCTGAGGCCTGCGCTGGCAATCACCGGCAGCTTGCCGTCAACCACTTCCACTGCCAGCCGCACAATCTCACGAAACTCCTGGATCGAGAGATTGAAGAACTCTCCCGTGCCGCCAGCCACGAATACCGCCGAAATCTCGTGGCTGATAAACCACTCAAGGCGCTGACGATAGCTGTCGGCGTCAAAGCGGCCCTGGTCATCAAAATCGGTGACGGGAAATGACAGCAGACCATCGCTGATCGCCTGCTTGACCTGTGCATGGGTAAATTTCACCGGGACGTCCTCCTGTCTTCATGTCGTTGCGTCTTCGCAACACCTGTCGCATCACACTTCACATGGCGAGACGTGAGGGTCTCGACGCCCTCAAGTCATACATCATACAAAGTACAAGCTAGACACTTGCGTCCTGACTGACAAGAGGCGTTATGGTAGATTGAGACCAAAGTTCAAGGCGCGCACCCAGCTCCGTCGTGGGACATCTCATGGACGAATCAGCGCCTGACACGGAGGCTTTCAAGCGCACCCATGACCCTGCTCGACGTCTTTGTCTCGACGCTGAACATCAGCCTGCCGGTATTCGCCATGGTGTTTATCGGTATCGGCCTGAAGCGCCTGGGCTGGATCGACCAGTCCTTCGTCAACACCGCCTCTCGGCTGGTCTTCCGCGGCACCCTGCCGGTCATGCTGTTCCTCAGCCTGATTCATACCGACATCGCCCAGACCCTCAACCCCTGGATGCTGCTCTATTTCGGCCTGGCCACCTTGGCGAGCTTCATCCTCAGCTGGGGCTATGCCGCGCTCAGGGTCAAGCGCCATCGGCGTGGCGTCTACGTGCAAGGCGCCTTCCGCGGCAACTGCGGGGTGGTGGGGCTCGCGCTTGCCGCCGGCATGTACGGTGATGTCGGGCTGTCGTTGGGCAGCTTGCTGCTGAGCGTGGTGATCTTGAGCTACAACATCCTGTCGGTCGTGGTACTGGCTGCCTACCAGCTGGATGAGCATGGCGAGCGTCGGGCCATCGACTGGAAGAGCATTCTCCGCCACATCCTGACCAACCCACTGATCCTGGCCGTGGTGGCGGCATTACCGCTGGCGGCCCTGGGCATTCAATTGCCCGCCTGGCTCGAAACCAGCGGTGACTACTTTGCTTCCTTGACGCTGCCCCTGGCCCTGATCTGTATCGGCGCCACCATCTCGACCCGAGCGCTGAAAAACAGTTACCGTACCGCCGTCAGCGCGAGCCTGGCGAAGATGGTGGTGATTCCCCTCCTGGCAACCCTGGGGGCCATGGCGGCAGGGTTTCGCGGGCCAGAGCTCGGCGTGCTGTTTCTGTACTTCGCCAGCCCCACCGCCGCCGCCGCCTTCGTCATGGCCAAGGCCATGGGCGGCGACGAGACGCTGACCGCCAACATCATTGCCTTGACCACCCTGATGGCCAGCATCAGCGTGACGCTAGGCGTGTTTATCCTGCGGATCAATGGGCTGATTTAATTCAGGAGCTGGCTCAGGGGCTGGCTCAGGAGCTGGCTCAGGAGCTGGCTTAGCGGCTGGCCTGCGTGCCCTCGACCACCTCGAACTGCTCGATGCCTCCGCCCTCGCGGGTCGCTTCTGCGGGCAGCGGATTGGCGTGGGCGCGCTTGAAGTCATCGCTGCCGACCCAGGCACGAAAGGCGGCCTGGCTTTCCCACTCGGTTTCCACCACGTATGGCGCCTGGTTACCGAGTGGGCGCAGCACACGCATGGCAATGAAGCCTGGCTGCGCGTCGATCTCACCGGCTCGACGGCGAAAGCGCTCTTCAAACTCCGCCTCGAAACCCTCGTTGACATAGATACGATTGTTGACGATAAAACTCATGGTCATTCCTGTGGCGAGAAAGTGAGCCGCCCAAGGCGGCAGACGTACGCAAGGACATCAGGCAAGCGAAGCCGGGTGGGTCATGGACACCAAGCGCGCACAGCCCGCGGCATAGATATCCGCCTCCAGCTCCGCTATCGCGGCAGTGGCAAAGCCCACTCCGGCCTGCTCTCGACCCTCGACCAGCAGCCCCGTCAGGCATGCCACCAGCGGCATATGGCTGACCAGCAACAGCGGCGCCTCACCGGCGTTGAGGGTCAGCCAGTCCACCGCTGCCTCGGGCGGGTCATCCGGCGTGATGATCTCCAGGGTATCCATGCTGATGTTGCCCGGTAGCATCTCCATCACCAGCGCCGCCGTCTGCTGGGCGCGGACGAACGGGCTCACCAGGACCCGCAGGTTCGCCACATCGATATCGCTGCGGTCAGCCAGCCAGCGACCCATGGCACGTGCCTCATCTTCTCCGCGCTCGGTCAGACGTCGCTCGTGATCAGGATAGCCAGGGGCGGCCTCACCGTGACGCATGATCAACAGCTCAGCCATGACGAGCCTCCGTGTCACGACGGTCCTGCTTGACGTCTTCCCGCGGAAGCACAAACTCGACGTCGCTGCTCTGCTCGTTGCGCATCAAGAGCTTGGCCATGTCTCTGGCCGGAACACCGCGGAACAACACCTGATACAGGCCCTCCGCCAACGGCATGTAGACCCCTTCGGCATCGGCCTTGTCACGTACCAGCTTCACGGTATTGACGCCTTCGGCCACCTGGCCAAGGGATGCCACCGCATCATCGAGGGACTGCCCCTTGCCCAGGGCAAAGCCAACGCGATAGTTGCGCGACAGCTCCGATGAACAGGTCACGATCAGGTCACCCACTCCAGCGAGCCCCAGGAACGTCATGGGATTGGCCCCCTGAGACACCGCGAAGCGGCTCATCTCGGCCAGCGCCCGGGTCATCAGCATGCTGCGGGTGTTTTCCCCCATGCCCAGCGCCGCGGCCATGCCGGCGGCGATGGCATAGATGTTTTTCAGCGCGCCGCCAAGCTCCACGCCATAGCGATCATTGCTGGCATAGACACGGAAATAGTCGCAGCCAAGCACCGCTTGAACACGGGCACGGGTCTCGGCGTCGTGGCTGGCAATCACGGTGGCGGTCAGCTGTTTCTGAGCCACCTCCGATGCCAGATTGGGTCCAGACAGGACGCCTACATGGGTAAAGCCGGTCTCATCCTCGAGAATCTGGCTCATCAGCTTGAAGCCTTCTTCCTGGATGCCCTTGGTGGTGCTGACCAGGATCTGCTCCGGCGTCAGAAAGGCACGAGCTTGTCTCACGACATCGGCAAACGCCTTGGAAGGAATCGCTACCAGCACCAGGGAGGCCCCCTCCAGCACCCACTCAAGCTGCGTGGACGCCTCTACCCGAGGATTGATGGCATAGTCGGGCAAGTAGCGGGGATTGCGATGATCGCGGTTGATGCTGTCTACCAGCGAGGCATCCCTGAGCCACTGGCGCACCTGACAGCCGTTATCGGCCGCGATACTGGCCAGCGCCGTGCCAAAACTGCCCCCTCCCAGCACCGCTACCCGGGTGTCCTTGTCGGTCATGCTCGCTCCGCAGTCGATGAGTCCACAAGGATTGTACCGAATAATAGACCCGCAGCGAGACGCATCATCCAGACCTTGCCTACCCCATACCGAAAAACGACAACGCCCCTTCAACAGGGGCGTCGGCGGGCCCCTCAAACAAAGAGGGGCGTCGGCGGGCCCCTCAAACAAACAGGGGCGTCGGCGGGCCCCTCAAACAAACAGGGGCGTCGGCGGGCCCCTCAAACAAACAGGGGCGGCAGCGGGCCTCTCAAACAAAGAGGGGCGTCGGCGGGCCCCTCAAACAAAGAGGGGCGTCGGCGGGCCCCTCAAACAAAGAGGGGCAGCAGCGGGCCCCTTAAGCAACAGGGGCGTCGGCGGACCCCTGAAGCAGCAGGGGCCTCTCAGATCAATCGATCAACGGTACCAGCGAATCAATGCTGGCTCGTGCATCGCCGTAGAACATCCGCGTGTTTTCCTTGTAGAACAGCGGATTCTCGATACCGGAATAGCCGGTACCCTGGCCACGCTTGCACACGAACACCTGCTTGGCTTCCCACACCCTGAGTACCGGCATGCCGGCAATGGGGCTATTGGGATCTTCCTGAGCCGCCGGGTTCACGATGTCGTTGGAGCCAATGATGATCACCACATCGGTAGAAGCGAAGTCATCATTGATTTCGTCCATCTCCAGCACGATGTCGTAAGGCACCTTGGCCTCAGCCAGCAGCACGTTCATGTGGCCAGGCAGACGTCCGGCTACCGGGTGGATGCCAAAGCGCACTTCCTTGCCGGCAGCACGCAGCTTGCGTACCAGCTCGCTGACGGCATTCTGCGCCTGGGCCACCGCCATGCCGTAGCCCGGCACGATGATGACGCTGTCGGCATCATTGAGGGCACTACCCACGCCGCCCGCATCAATGGCGATCTGCTCGCCCTCGATCTCCTGAGCCGGCCCCTGAGTGCCACCGAAGCCCCCCAGGATGACGCTGACGAAGTTGCGGTTCATCGCCTTGCACATGATGTACGAGAGGATGGCACCGGAAGAGCCGACCAGGGCACCGGTAACGATCAGCAGATCATTGGACAGGGTGAAGCCGATGGCGGCCGCGGCCCAGCCCGAGTAGCTGTTGAGCATCGACACCACCACCGGCATGTCCGCACCGCCGATCCCGAGGATCAGGTGCCAGCCGATGAAGAACGCCAGGGCAGCGATCAGCAGCAGCGTCCAGAAGCCCGCACCATTGAGGTAGGCAATGGCCAGTACCAGCGAGAGTGCAGCAGCACCGGCGTTAAGCGCATGGCCGCCGGGATACTTCTTGGGCTTGCCGTCGATCTTGCCGGACAGCTTGCCAAAGGCGATCACCGAGCCGGTAAAGGTTACCGCACCGATAAACACCCCCAGCACCACCTCGACCTGGAGAAAGGTCAGCTCCGCCGCGGTCTTGTGGGCCAGGGTGGCAGCAAAGGCGGACAGACCGTCGAGGGACTCGCCTGCGGCCTTGAGATCCAGCACTCGGGCGCGCTCCATTTCGGCGTTCCAGCCGACGAACACCGCCGCCAGACCGACGAAGGAGTGAAGAGCCGCCACCAGCTGCGGCATCTGTGTCATCTCGACCCGCTTGGCCACCAGCGTGCCGACGACGGCACCGATGATCATCATCGGAATCATCAGCCAATAGTTGCCGATGTTCGGGCCCAGCATGACCGAAAACACGGCCAGCGCCATGCCGACGATGCCATACCACACCGCGCGCTTGGCCTTCTCCTGGTTGCTGAGTCCCCCCAGCGAAAGGATAAACAGCACACTCGCCGCGATCGCCGCGGCGGTTACGAATTGTTGTCCTAGCATTTCGTCTCTCCGCGGTTCAGGACTTCTGGAACATGGCCAGCATCCGGCGTGTCACCAGAAAGCCACCCACGACGTTGATGGAAGCGATCAATACCGAGATGGCTGCCAGCAGGGCGACCAGCCAGCTGCCGGATCCCACCTGAAGCACGGCGCCGAGAATGATGATCCCGGAGATCGCGTTGGTCACCGCCATCAGCGGCGTGTGCAGAGAATGACTGACGTTCCAGATCACCTGGAAACCGACGAAACACGACAGCGCGAAGACGATGAAGTGCTGCATGAAAGAGGCCGGTGCCACCAGACCCAGCAAGCCCATGATGACGCCGCCGACCACCAGCATGGCGACCTGGCTCTTGGTCTGCTTCATGAAGGCAGCGTGCTCAGCAGCCTTGCGCTCTTCCGGAGTCGGCTCCTTTTCCTTCGGCTTGGGCTTGGCCGCAGCAATCGCCTTGACCTTGGGCGGCGGCGGCGGAAAGGTGACCTCGCCCTGGTGGGTCACGGTGGCCCCACGGATGACATCATCTTCCATGTCATGAACGATCTGCCCGTCCTTCTCCGGGGTCAGGTCGGTCAGCATGTGGCGGATGTTGGTGGCATACAGCAGCGATGACTGGGTGGCCATGCGCGACGGGAAGTCGGTATAACCAACCACGATAACGCCGTTATCGGTGACAACGCGCTCGTCGGCCACGGTCAGGTCACAGTTGCCCCCCTTCTCGGCGGCCAGATCGACCACCACCGAGCCGGGCTTCATGGCCTTGACCATATCCTCGAGCCACAGCTTGGGCGCTGGGCGTCCAGGAATCAGGGCGGTGGTGATGACGATGTCCACCTCGGGTGCCTGCGCCCGGAACAGCTCCAGCTGCTTCTCGCGGAACTCGGGGCTCGAGGGGGCAGCGTAGCCACCGCTTTCGGAGCCATCCTGGGAGTCCTCGAAGTCGAGAAACAGGAATTCCGCGCCCATGGACTCGATCTGCTCGGACACTTCCGGACGGACGTCGAACGCTCGCACCACGGCACCCAGGCTGGTGGCGGTACCGATGGCAGCAAGACCCGCGACACCGGCACCGATGATCAGCACCTTGGCCGGCGGCACTTTGCCGGCGGCGGTCACCTGGCCGGTAAAGAAGCGGCCAAACTGATTGCCCGCCTCGATCACGGCGCGATAACCCGCAATGTTGGCCGTGGAAGACAGGGCATCCATCTTCTGGGCGCGGGAAATCCGCGGCACCATGTCCATGGCAATGACGCTGGCGCCCTTGTCCTTGCAGGTGTTCAGCATGTCTTCGTTCTGGGCCGGCCAGAAGAAGCTGATCAGCGTCTGGCCAGAGCGCAGCAGATCGGATTCCTGCTGCTGAGGCTCCCTCACCTTGACGACCACATCGGCCTGCTCGAACACCGCCTCCATGCTGTCGACGATGGTGACGCCAGCCGCTTCATAGGCCGCATCATTGAATCCGGCCGGCTCACCCGCGCCTGTCTCGATCAGGCATTCGTGCCCCAGCTTCTGAATGTGTCCGGCGCTTTCGGGCGTCAGCGCTACCCGCGCCTCGCCCTTGTGCCGTTCCCTCGGTGCTCCAATCTTCACAATGGATCTCCCATGTGGCCAACGTTATAGCGATTGCTTGTTATGGGTTCTTGTTATTGTCGTTTGCACCAGTGTTACCTCTACTGGCCGGTCTGCACAAGAGGGCAACGACAGTAAATTGTGCAGTGCAGCGTTAAAGCAAGCACCTGAATCCATTAAGAGAACCGGCGGCATGCGGGGTGTAAGCTTATGCCCTGCCGAGCGTCGAAGCCCGCCCTGTTCGGCGGCGTGGCGTGATCACACCACCTCTTGCGACAGTGCCTGCTACCCCGCGGGAGGTACCCTCATCACCACGATGCGACTTTCGTCGCACACCCCGCACCGAGTCGGAGCGGCTCAGGGGTGCAGGATGATCTTGGCGGCACCGGTGCGTCCATTGGCCAGTGCATGGAAGGCGTCGCCCCCCTCGCTGAGGGACCGATGCTCCACCCAGCTCAGCTCTCCCAGCGCCGACGCGTCCAACAGCGCTACCGCAGCATGCAGATCCTCGAGGCTGTAGGTGTAGGCCCCCAGAAAGCTGAGCTCCTTCAGGGTGATGGCACGGGTGTCGGTGACGCCTGCATTATCCTGAAGCCCCAGGTGCATGATCGCTCCGCCAGGACGGGTACAGGCCACCGCCATCTGGCGAGTCGGCCCCGCCCCCACGCAGTCGAAGACGGCCTCCACGGAGTTTTCGCCTGGCGCGGCTGAGAGTGGATCCAGCGCCTCGAGTCCCGCTCTTTCCGCCGTCTCGCGCCGCAGTGGGTTGAGGTCAGCGATGCGCAGGGAGCGCACCCCACGTCCGCGCAGTACCAGTGCGGTGATCAGCCCGATGGCTCCGGCACCGATGACCAGTACGCTGGACTCGGCCAACGGCCGATCGAGCACTCGCTCAAGACGGTGAATGCCGTGCAATGCCGTTGCCACGGGCTCGGTCATGGCCGCTACCTCGGCACTCAAGGTGGCAGGCAGCTCGATCAGGCTGCTGTCGGCGATAGTGACCGACTCGGCAAAGCTTCCCGGCCGGTTCATGCCAATCATGCTGCGGTTCTCGCACAGATTCTGGCGCCCAGAGCGACAGTAGCGACAATGTCCGCACACGATCAGCGGATTCATGGTGACTCGTCGCCCCTTCCAGGCACCTTCGACCACCCTTCCGGCCGCCTCGTGGCCCAGAATCATCGGCGGAACACGGCGCGGATCATGGCCATGATAAGCATGCAGGTCCGACCCGCAGATACCGGTTGCTTCAACCTGCACCCGTGACTCGCCCGGCGCCAGGGGCTGAAGTTCCGCCTGCTGCAGCGCCATGCGCTCATGCCCGGTATAGAACAAGGCTTGCATCCTGTTTCTCCTGGTTTACTTGGCGGTGAAACCGCCATCGACATGCAAGATCTGCCCGGTGACATAGGCCGATGCCGGTGATGCCAGAAAGACTGCCGGCCCCGCGATGTCCTCGAGCCGCCCGTTGCGTCCAATGGCGGTCTGGCGTGCCAACGCCTCGGATCGTTCAGCGTCGCCGAATACCGGCGAGGTGAGTTCGGTGGGGAAGAAGCCAGGCGCCAGCGCGTTGGCGTTGACCCCATGCCGCGACCAGGCCTCCGCCATGGCGCGCGTCAGCTGGGCAATTCCCCCCTTGGCCGCGCCATAGGGGGCGCTGTCGGGAAAGGCGCGACTCGACTGCAACGAGGCCAGGTTGATGATGCGGCCGTAGCCTGCCCGGCGCATGCCAGGCACCAGGGCTCGGGACAGGAAGAACGGGGTTCCCAGGTGCAACTGCAGCGTCAGTTCCCAGGCGGCAAGATCGACCTCGCCCATCGGCTGGCGCAGGTTGACCCCTGCCGCATTGACCAGAATGGTGGGCTCGCCGAAGGGTTCAGCGGCACGCCGCGCCACCTCGTCAAGCCCATGCGGGTCGGCCAGATCGGCAGCAAGAGCGGCCGCCTGGCCGCCCTCCCGACAGATCACATCAACGCCGTCGGCCAACGCCTCTGCTCGCCTGGCCGTCAACACGACCCGAGCACCACTCGCCGCCAGTGCTTCACCGATGGCGCGCCCCAGACCACTACTGCCCCCAGTGACCAGCGCCACCCGACCGGCTAGATGGAAGTCAGGACGCATGCTCATACCTCGTCTTCTACCGCCAGCTGGAAGGTTTCGTCGGGATAGTACTTGGCCAGACGGATGTCGCCGGTACGCGCGTGCCCCTCCATGCCCTCACAGCGGGAAAGTCGCGCGGCGGTGGCGGCAACGGTACGCGTGGCCTCACGGCTCTGACGCTGGTAGGTCACGATCTTGAGGAACTTCTGGGCGCACAGCCCGCCGGTGTAGCGCGCAGCACCCTTGGTCGGCAGGATGTGGTTGGTGCCAGAACACTTGTCACCAAAGGCCACCGACGCTTCCTCCCCCACGAACAGCGACCCGTAGCTGTTCAATCTCGCCATCCACCAGTCCAGGTCCTCGACCTGCAGCTCCAGGTGCTCGGAGGCATAGCGATCGCTGACCTCGACCGCCTCTTCACGGCTGTCGCATATGATGATTTCGCCGTAGTCGCGCCAGGCGGCATCCGCAGCCTTGCGCTGGGTGTCAGGCAACGCATCGATACGTGTCTGGATCCGCGCATCCACCGCTTCGGCCAGACGTCGGGACGTCGTGAACAGCCAGGCGGGGGAATCCGGGCCATGCTCTGCCTGGCCCACCAGGTCCTCCACCACGATGTCGGGGTCGGCGCTGTCATCGGCAATGATGCCGATCTCGGTAGGCCCGGCAAACATGTCGATGCCACAGCGGCCAAACAGCTGGCGCTTGGACTCTGCCACGAAGCGATTGCCGGGACCGACAAGGATGTCGGCAGGCTTGCCGGTGAACAGACCAAAGGCCATGGAGGCAATGCCTTGAACGCCACCCATCTGCAGAATGACGTCCGCTCCGGCCAGATCCATGGCATACAGGATCGCCGGATGAATGCCGTTCTCGTCACGGGGCACCGAACAGGCCACCACATTCTTGACGCCAGCCACCTTGGCCGTCGCCACGCTCATGATCGCCGAGGCGATATGGGCGTAACGTCCCCCTGGTACGTAGCAACCGGCCGTTTCCATGGGAATCAGCTTCTGGCCGGCAAACAAGCCGGGCGACAACTCGGTCTCGAACCCTTGAATGCTGTCACGCTGGGCAGCGGCGAAGCGGCTGACTCGCTCGTAGGCGAAGTGAATATCCTGCTTGAGCTGTTCTGGCACCTTTTCCTTGGCCGCTTCGATCTGGTCACGGCCGACGATCACATCACCGCTCCAACCATCGAGTTCGCGACAGTACTCCCGCGCCTTGTCCTCTCCTCCCGCTTCAATCTCGGCGAGCATGCGCGACACCACCTCGCGGGTCTGGTCGTCGTTGCTGGAGGCATTCTTGTCGGCTTGCTTGTAGTAATGAATTGCCATGATGTTTCTCCTAGAGGTGATCGGCCAATGTGGATCACCGCGCCTGCCTGGGCATGCGCAGCTCCAAGTAGGTGCCACCGGCTCGGCCGTCTAAGCCAGTGGCGTTGCTCACGTTGTGACGCATCAAGTCGTTGCGCTGCGGTACGTCGCATCCAATGTAAGCGCTTACAAATGACGCCTTAAAAGAGGGAGGCACAGGCGTCCTCCCTCGTCCATGTCGCTGTACCGTTATCCCAGCGCCCAGGTGGACAGCCACGGCAGATAGGCAATCATCAACACGACGATCAACATGCCGAGCACGAAGGGCACCGCGTAACGGGCAATCGCCAGCACCGAGCAGCGGGTCAGTCCTGACACCACGAACAGGTTGAGCCCCAGCGGTGGCGTGATAAAGCCAAGCCCCAGGGTGGTGACCATCAAGATGGCAAAGTGGAAGTCGTTCATGCCGGCCTCCTGAGCGACCGGCAACAGCAGCGGCGCCAGGATGACGATGTTGGGGGTGGTCTCCATGACACATCCCGCCAGTACCAGAATGCCGATCATCAGCAGGATCATCAGCCATGGTGCATCGGTGAGTCCGCTGATGCCGCTTACCAGCGTCTGGGGAATATCGAGACTGGCCAGGCTCTGCGCCAGCGGCAGCGATACCGCGATGATGGGCACGATGACGCCGCACACCCTGGCCGAGCTTTCCAGCATGCGCGGGATATCTCCCAGCGTCAGCCGCCCCTGGCGCAGACCGATGATGACCACTACCACCACGGCCACTGCGGCCGCTTCGGTAGGGGTGAAGATACCGGTATAGATGCCGCCCAGGATGACCACCGGCACAAACAGTGCCCAACGGGCATCCCATACGGTGTCGAGCCAGCGCTTCCAGGAAAATCGCTCTCGATCGCCTTCGAAGCCATAGCGCCGATTGAGCACCATATTGGTCGCCATGACCGAGATCATGACCATGACCCCGGGAATGGCCGCAGCCAGAAACAGCGTCGACGCCGACATGCCAAGTACCAGCCCCATGACGATGTAGGCAATCGAGGGAGGAATCAAAATGCCGGTACAGGCTCCCGAGGCGACCAGCGCACAGGCCGCCGGGAGCGGGTAGCCCCGCTCCACCAGGCGAGGAATGGTCATGCGGCCAACCGCCGCCGCGCCTGCCGCATCGGAGCCTGAGATACAGGCGAAAAAGCCGCAGCCCAGGGTGGTGGAGTTGCCAAGGCCCGTCTTGAGCCCTCCGACACTGGCCTCCGCCACATCGAGCAGTTTGCCGGACAGCCCTGAGCGCACCAAGGCGTCACCGGTGAGGATAAACAGCGGCACCGCAATCAGCGCGAAGGCATTGATCCCCTCGAACAGTGACTCACCGAAGACGGACAGTGGCAATGCCTCGGTGAAGGTCAACATGCCAAGCGTCCCGAGCCCTATGGCCACCCAGATGGGCACGCCAACCAGAATCATCACGACCAGGGCGGTCAGCGGCGCGTAGAAGGTCCAGTCAAGCGAGGCCGCAGCCTGCTGAAGTTCCATGAATTCCATGACGCATCACCTCAGTCGAAGAGCTTCTGGCCATCGAACACGGGATCACCGCGCTGCATCCGACGGACATCGGCCAGCATGCACTGGATCACCCGCCAGGCGATCAGCAGGAAGCCCATGGGAATGGCGGCGAGAAACAGCGCCTGGGACACCCGCAGGCCCGGCGTCACCGATCCGAACTGGATGGACGTCAGGACCGGTGCGACAGACAGGTAGAGCGCCCATACGGCCAGTACCAGCGTGCACACGTCGGTGATCCACCATCCCAATCGCTTCATCCTTGGGCCGCCCAGATTGATCAAGACGTCGATGCGAATATGGGCACGGTCACGCACCGCCGCCGCTGCGGCCAGCCAAGCAAGATAGATGAAGGCATAGCGGGCCAGCTCTTCGCCCCACACCGAGGAGTAGTTGAGGACAAAGCGGCGGATGACTTCCACCGCGATAGTCAGGATGATCAGCGCATAAAAGGTCAGCAGCAGCCAGCGCTCGGTGCGCCGATCAACGGCATCCCAGCGCAGTCTGAGCGCGTGCCAGCGGTTGTCCTTAGGCGTTGCTGTCGACGTAATAGCCATTTGACACCTCCGCAGCTTCCAGCAATGAATCAAAGGCCTCCAGTGAACCGGCCAGCTCGCGCTTGGTCGCATCCCAGGCCGCCAGCTGGTGGCCACACTTCTCCTTCCACTGGCTGCGCTCATCCTCATCCGGGATATAGACCTCCACTCCCGCCTGGCGCATCTGGTCGTAGGCATAGGCTCGCGCCGCCGGCACCTTGGCCAGATTCTCGCGGAAGGTCACATCGGCTGCCGCCAGCACGCTTTCCTGCAGTGCCGCATCCAGCCCATCGAACCAGGCCTTGTTGCAGGTATAGACCTGGGCGTCGGGTACCGACTGGATAGTGGAGATGCTCGACAGCACATCGGTAAACCCGAATACCAGCAATGCCTGCACGCTGGGATCCAGGGCATCGGCCACGCCCTGCTTGATGGCAGAGGAGGTTTCGCCCCAGGCCACCGGCGTGGGGTTGGCACCGGCCAGACGATAGACCTGCTGAAGAATCTGGGAAGACGGCACGCGGAACTTGATACCGGCAATGTCGTCGGGTACGCGCACGGGACCGTCGAGCAAGCCCTCACGCACGGCAACGGTGCGCGGGTCGATACAGATGTACGACAGCACCTTGAAACCGCGCTCCTCCACCTTGTGATGGACCACCTCACGCCATGCATCAGAAGTGACCAGGTTGACCAGCCGCTGGTTGTCACCGCACCAGTAGGGGATATTGATCAGGTCGACCTCGGGGGCAAAGGCTGAGAGGTTGGACAGCGAATGCTGGGCCATGGCGATGGTGCCATTCTGGACCTTGGTGATCAGACCTCCCCCGGCGCCCAGCTGACCACCGGGCGCCAACTTCACGTACAGGCGACCGCCGGAGAAGTTCTGCAGGTTCTCCTTGAAGTTGAGTTGCATGATGGGATACGCCCGGGATGCCCCCAGCGTGTAGCCGGTGGCCATGACCAGGGTCATCTCCGCGGCAGATTCCCGCTCGGACTCTTCCTTGGCGGTGGCCGCCATGGCGCGCTCGGAGAACAGTGTTCCTCCCACCGCGCCGATAATGGCAGCAGTGAAGCCGAAACGCGCAACGCTGCCCAGGAAGTGGCGTCGTTCCGGCTGGCTGGGCGCTCCGTCGGCCGTGGTGTCGAAGTGGCGTGCAAGCATGATTATTGTCCTTGTTGTTGTGCGGTAGACGTCGCCTCCGCCTCCGCCTTCATGCCAGCCTCGAACTTGAGGCAGGCCGATACGAAGGTGGCGGTGGCAGCAGCGAGCAGAATGCCCTCCTCCGCCGCCCCCATGGTCCATAGGCCCGGCAGATAGCGTTGGATGGCAACGTTGATGAAGAACGCGGCGAATAAAAGAATGGCTAGCCAAAGCAGTGGCTTGGCAGCAGATGACGACCTGGACATAAGAGGCGGCTCCGGTCTTTCGTTGGCGTTGTGTCGAGTGTTGGCCAGCGCTCCAAACGACGTCAGCAGCCATGGACACTCGGTGCTACACTTTGGTCAGATTATTTTTGTAAGCGCTTACAAAGCGTACTACTCAAGGTAGATTCCTCTATAGGACCTGTCCAGCAAAAAGTCCTCTATAGGACTAAAGGCCAAACCGGCTATACCACCGAGCGAGGACACCAGATGAGTGAGCGCCAGCGAAGAACCCTACTGGAAGACGTCGCCCGGGAAGCCGGCGTGTCCACCGCGTCGGTATCGCGCGTGCTCAACCAGGCCCCCCACGTCAGCGAGCGACTCAAGGCCAAGGTCGAGTCTGCAGTGGCTCGGCTGGGTTACGTGCCGGATGGCTCGGCCCGGGCACTGGCATCGCGGCGCATAGGGGCAATCGGCGCGCTGGTGCCCACGCTCGACAACCCGATCTTCGGCACCATGGCCGACAACCTCGAGCGCCAGCTCAAGGGACATGACTGTCGCCTTTTGCTGGCGACCTATCGTTACGACCTGGATGACGAGCTGCAGGCACTGCGCACGCTGGTCCAGCATGGGGTCGACGGTATCGTGCTGATTGGCCACGAGCATCACGATCAGACATATGCACTGCTACAGCAACGACAACTGCCCTTCGTGACCTCCTGGCAGACCTCTACCACGGCCCAGGGGCCATGTATCGGCTTCGATAATGCCGCAGCCGCCCGCCAGCTGGTCCAGCATCTGCTTGGCCTGGGCCACCGACGCTTTGGCATTATCACGGCCCCCTTCGGCCAGAACGACCGCGCCAGGGCACGTCTTCAGGGGTTTACCGACACCCTGACCGCTGCGGGATGCCCGGCACCTCAGATAGAGGTCGTGGACTATGGCATTGCTGAGGGCGCGGCGGCCTGCGCGCGTCTGCTGACGTCCGACCGCCCACCCAGCGCTCTGCTGTGTGGCAATGACACCCTGGCGTTAGGGGCCTTGCTGGAAGCACAGCGCCGTGGTGTCAGGGTGCCCGATGCCCTCTCCATCACCGGCTTTGATGACCTGCCCCAGGCGGCGTTCATGACGCCCGCCTTGACCACCGTCTCGGTTCCCGCCAAGGACATCGGCATCCAGGCGGCCGATGCGCTGATGGGGTGGATACGCCACGGACATCGACCAGCGGATATCACCCTGGAGGCGCAGGTGAAGCTGCGCCAATCGACGGGGCCTGTTCCTGACTAGTACATCCCTAGCCCCCGGAGAAGCTCCTGGCGATGTCTGAAAGCTCTGCCACCAACCCGGCGGGCAAGGAAATGCGGTCTCCACCCTGCTGCCGAAGCTGGCGGCGGCGGTCACCTGGCAAGCGCACCCCCGGCTGGTCGAGCATCGCCGCAAACAGGGTTTCACAACGCGACAGCACGTTGGGCGCAAAGCGAGCCGCATCGAACAGCAGAATCAGGTGGCCCACTTCGGGGGGCTCACCTTCGGCTTCAAAGAACGACCCCGCCTCAAACCCGAAGCGACTGCCGGAAAGGCCCGCGCAGAGCAGTTCGACCATCATCGCCAGCGCTGCACCCTTGGCATCTCCGGCGGGCACCATGCTGCCCTGAATGGCCAGGTCCGGGTCCGTGGTCGGCAGGCCATCGGGCCCGACCGCCCAGCCCTCGGGGATAGGTTGCCCGGCCTTGCGGGCCAGCATGACCTTGCCTCTGGCCACCTTGGACAGGGACAGGTCGAGCACCATCGGTGGGCCAGAGCATCGCGGACAGGCGAAGGCGATCGGGTTGGTGCCAAACAGTGGCTTGTGACCGCCCCAGGGCGCCATGGCCGAAGGTGCGTTGCTGAAGGCCAGTGCCATGAAGCCGTCCATGGCAGCGCTCTCCACCGGAGCGCCAGCGACACCGAAATGGTGTGAGCGTCCAACGGAGACAGCGCAGACACCCAACTCGGCAGCCACCTTCTGGCCTTCTTCAAGGCCGCGAGCCACCGCAGGAAAGGCGAGCCCCTGATCAGCATCTACCCGCACGACGGCCCCGTCTCGCGTCACCCGGGGCACCGCCCTGGCGTTGACCTTGCCGGTGGCGGCTTGATCGAGATAGAACGGCAGTCGCGACAGGCCGTGAGACGGCAAGCCGTCGCGCTCGGCGTCCAGCAATGCTGTTACCGTCAGCGTCGCCTCGCGCTCGGCAAAGCCTCTGGCCAGCATTGCCTGCATGGCGAGGTGGCCGGCCTGCTCCCGGCTCAGCGCGGTGGTCTGCGGCAGCGCTCCCTCGCTGGGTTGTTCAGCTTGCTTCATGACACCTCCTCAGACGTCAGCATGATGGCCACGTTCTCTGCCGTCATCTGACTGATACGCTGATTGGATTCCTCCGTCACTCCGGCAATGTGCGGTGTCAGGATCAGGTTGGGCGCCCCCTCCAGCACCGACCCCGCCGCCAGAGGTTCCTGTTCGAAGACGTCCAGCATGGCGCCCGCCAGATGACCGCTCGTCAGCGCTTCCGCCAGGGCAGCTTCGTCGACCACGCCACCCCGCGCCGCATTGATCAGCACGGACTGGGGTTTCATGCAGAAAAGCCGCTCGCGATCCAGCAGGTGGCGCGTCTGATCCACCAGCGGTACATGCAGACTGAGCACATCGGCACGCCCGAGCAGATCGTTCAGCGTTTCGCACCGATCTATCGTCTGCCACACGGGGTCACTGGCCGGCACATGCGGATCGTAAGCCTGTACCTGCATGCCCAATCCCATGGCGAGTCGAGCGGTCGCCCGGGCAATCACTCCAAGCCCGACCAACCCCATGACTGCGCCCTTCACCTCGCAGCCCATCAGTGCCTGACGGGGCCACTGGCCTTGCAGCATCGCCTCAGTGGACGCGTACGCCCGGCGTCTCAACATCAAGGCGCCGGTCACCACGTACTCGGCCACCGAATCGGCGTTTCCGCCCTGAGCGGGCTTGACCTCGATCCCGCGCCTTGCGCACTCGTCCAGGGCGATGTTGTCGAGTCCCACCCCGAGGCGTCCCACCACCTTGAGATGGGGGGCTGCCGCCAGCAGCGCACTATCCACCTGGGTGCGGTTGCGAACGATCAGCGCCTCGCACTGGCTGACGGCTTCCCGCAGTTGCTCGGGCTGATCCACCAGCTGAGGGTCCATCACCACGTCATGCTGTTGAGCGAGCCAGGCCACCGCCCGCTCGTCCATGAACTCCGAAATCACGATCCTGGCCATGACGATCTTCTCCTTGTTGCCTGCCCCCCCCTGCTGCGGACATCTCGCCCGCCACAGGGGACGACAGGGTGTGGGTGGGGTCATGCCGCAAGCCAGCGTCCCGTAGGTAGCGGCACGTTGAGTACCACGGCGAAGAGCACGTAGAAGAACGCCACCAGCAGACAGCCGGCCAACAGGTGTCCGGCCAAGCGCTTGCGCGTCCATTGCTGATACTGCGCTACCGCCATCAAGGCCACGAAGCTGCCAAGGCCGGTCAGCACAAACCCGAGCCATGGCAGAGCCAGGGCCCACACCGACATGACCCCGACCAGCGCCAGGCGTCGAGGCCTGGAACCTCCCCCCGCCGGGCTTCCCGCGATCACCCCGCGCAGCAGTAGCTGCGCCAGCCGCAGTGCTGCGGCTACCATCACCCCTGCGGAGATGACCGCAGGAAACACTGCGCCCAACTGGCTCATCTGGCGGGTTTCCCACAGGCAAAGGCCAGCGCCCACCATAAACAGCACGGGCAACAGCACCTCACTGGCGCGAGAGCGGGCGGCCGGTACGGCACGCATCGACTTGTCAGCCGTCATGACGACACCTCCTCGTTAAGGCTGTTGTTGCCTTGCCGCTTGGCGACGCGGCGCGCCTTGACCAACGGGTAGAAGACGCTCAACAGCGATAGCGCGATGATGGTCAGGCTGATCGGCCCTCCGAAGAAGGTGCCGACCACGGAGCCGCTGGCACGTCCCATCAAAAACCCCTGGACAAATCCCTGCTCGGCGATGGGGCCCAGAATCAGTCCCAGCACAATGGGTGAGGGCCGAAAGCCATAGCGGTTCAGCACCCACCCCACCACGCCCAGGCAAAGCATGATCATGACGTCGCTGGCGCTGTTGCGTATGGCGTAGGTCCCGATCACCGTCATGAAGGCAATGGTGGGTACCAGCAGCGCCTTGGGAATGGCGATGATCGACTTGAAGGCGTAGCGCCCGATCAACAGGCCCAATGGCAGCAACAGGCAGGTCGCCAGGAACAGCCCCGCCACAAAGGTGTAGGTGATGCCGGCGTTGGTGGTGAACAGCTCCGGCCCGGTACGAAATCCCTGCACCAGCAAGGCCCCCAGGATCACCGCATCCGGCGGCGTGCCGGGAATGCCCAGAACCAGCGTAGGAATGAACCCTCCGCCCACGGTGGCATTGTTGGCAGACTCGGTCGCCAGCACGCCCTGTGGGTTGCCCTTGCCGAAGGAGCCTGGGTCCTTGGCCACGCGACGCGCCTCGGAGTAGGACACCAGACTGGCGATGGAGCCACCGGCACCAGGCAGGATCGCCACGCCGGTGCCGATGGTCGCAGAGCGCAGCAGGTTCCACTTGCCCCTGATCGCCTCACCCAGGCCCTCGCGGAAGCGTACGCCGCGGGATGCGTCGTCGACTTTGAGGTGAGCCGCTGGGGTCGCCACCAGGTCGATCAGTACCGGAATACAGTAGAGTCCGATCAGCGCCGACACGGTCTCGATGCCGCCGAGCAACACCGGCATCCCGTAGGTGTAGCGGATATCACCACCAATCACCGCGACGCCGACCGTGGACAGCAATAGTCCCAGGCCAGCCCCCATGAAGCCCTTCAGGGTCGAGTCCTCGGACAGCGCAGAGATCAGGGTGAGCCCGAAGATCGCCAGCCAGAAATACTCGACCGGGCCAAAGCTGAGAGCCACCTGGGCCAGCAAGGGGGCCAGCAGCAATAGCGCCAGCACCCCCACCAGCCCCCCCACCACCGAGGCAATGGTCGACAGCGTGACGGCCAGATCACCATCACCCCGCTGCGCCATGGGGTAGCCGTCGAAAGTGGTGGCAATCGCCGAGGGTGTCCCAGGCGTGTTCACCAGAATGGCGGAATAGGAGCCGCCGTAGATGGCGCCGGTATAGATGGCACCCAGCATGATCAGCGCGGACTCAGGTGCCATGCCGAAGGTGACAGGGACCAGCACGGCCACCGCCATGGTGGCAGATAGCCCCGGCAGCGCGCCGATCACGATGCCGGCGGTGACGCCCAGCAAGGCCAGCGCAAGATTCAGCGGCGACAGCGCGCCGAGAGCATGAGTGATGAGCTCCATGATCGTAACCTCAATCGATCAAGCCGAGTTCTCGTGCACTGGTCTCGTACTGGGCGCTCTGTTCCACCAGAAAATCCGCTACCTCATCATTGCCGACGTCCAGCAGGACGAACCCCAGATCCTCCATTTCCTGGCGGAACTGCGGGTTCTGATTGATCTCGCCGAAGATCTGCGACAGCTTGGCCGTGACCGCGTCGGGGGTGCCAGCAGGCACCGCCATGCCACGATAGGCACCGCCTACCATGTCGTAGCCCAGTTCCTGAAAGGTCGGAACATCGGGGAACAGCGGATGCCGCTCGTCGGCCGCGACCGCCAGCATGCGCACCTTGTCCTGATGATTGGCGGCGACCGTGGTGTAGCCCCATTCCGCCTGCACCTGGCCACCGAGCAGCGCGGTGACCGCAGCGCCGGTGCCCTTGAAGGGAATATAGGTGGTGGTCACGTCCGCCAGCTGCTGAAAACGCGTATTGGCCACGTCATTGGCGCTGTAGGTGCCGCTGCCCGAAAAGGTCACGGCGCCAGGGGCCTGGCGCGCCGCTTCGACCAGCTCTTCAAGGGTCTGATAAGGGCTGTCGGCATTGACCAGAATGGCATCCGGCGAATAGTGGAAGAAGGTGAAGTTATGGATGTCCTGGGTAGCGAATCCAGCATCCTTGCCCATGGGTTTGAGCACAATATGGGGCAGGTTGGTCCCCATGATGGTATAGCCATCGGCAGACATGTCATTGAGCTGCGACCAGCCGACCGCTCCGCCGCCTCCGGGCATGTACTGGATGACCAGTTGCTCGCCGGTCAGCTCCTGAAAGTACTTTTGCTGCAGGCGGGCGCTGATATCGGACTCGCCCCCGGGACCAAAGGGAATGACATACTGGATATCCTTCGACGGAAAGTCCTCGGCTTCCGCCATCGCCAGCGGAGCGACAAGGGAGGATGCTGCCAGCATCGCAGTCAGTGTGAAGGTAGTGGAAAGGCGCATGACGTGACTCCTGATATTGTCGTTATGGGGTGGTCAGGATCTAAGTGGCGAGCCCACATCGCTCGCCGTTCTTGCACAACTTTCTTTTCCAAACGCGTCGAACCTCCCGACTACTGCCGGGAGGACCTTGCACTAGCAGTGTCGCGGTCTCAGGCGCTTTCGTAGAGACGCGTCAACACGAACTCCCGATGACCCAGCGCTTCGGCGGCGGTATGTCGGCCGTTGGCCGTGCGCACCATCATCTCGAGCAGCTGATCACCCGCTTCTTCCATGTTGATCTCGCGCTTGAGGATGGAGGACACATCCACGTCGATATGCTCGCTCATGGTGCGCACCGTGCGCGGGTTGGCGCAGATCTTGACGACCGGCAGGATGGGATTGCCGATCACGTTGCCCTGGCCGGTCGGGAAGAAGTGAACAACGTAACCAGCAGCCGCGCACAGCGTGACCATTTCGGCGGCCGCGGACGAAGAATCCATGAACCATAGCCCCGGCTTGTCCGGGGTCTCGGCCTTGTCGAGCACACCATCGACCTTGCAGCGACGACCGATCTTCTGAATGTTGCCCAGCGCCTTCTCTTCGATAGTGGTCAGGCCGCCCTCGATGTTGCCCTTGGTCGGCTGGGACTCAGACAGGTCACTGGTCTTGTGACGATCAATCATGGCGCTGTAGCGATCGAACATGGCCTGGAACTGCTGGCGTACTTCCGGCGTTGCGCAGCGCTCGGCCACCAGGTGTTCACCACCAGTCAGCTCTGACGTTTCACCGAACACCAAGGTGCAGCCCGCGTCATACAGCTTGTCGAACGCATCACCGACGGTAGGGTTGGCACCGCAGCCGGAGGTGGTGTCCGATTCGCCGCACTTGGTGGACACCCACAGCTCGCTGATGTCGCACTCTTCACGCTGGATCTCGCTGGCGTACTGGACGAATTCCTTGGCCTTCTTGGAGGCGGCGCAGATGGTGTTGTGATCGCCATTCTGCTCGATCCAGAAGCCCTCGACCGGCTTGCCGGTGGTCTTGATGCCATCCACCACCTTGTTGGTCCAGCCCGGCTCGATGCCGATGACGATCACCGCTGCCACGTTGGGGTTGCAGCCTGTACCAATCAGCGTGCGAAAGTGGAGATCCAGGTCAGCACCGAACTGCAGTCGGCCATAAGGGTGCGGCAGCGCCAGCGCGCCCTTGATGTTATTGGCCACGGCCTCGGCGGCAGCGTTGGAAATATCATCCACCGGCAGCACGATCACGTGGTTACGTACGCCCACCCGGCCATTCTCGCGACGATATCCCTGAAACTTGCGTCCCTTGATTTCCATGCTTACCACCTCTTGGTTTTGACGTTGTGGACGTGAAGGTGCTCACCCTGCTTGATCGGCTTGACCACCCGACCGATGTCCACCCCGTACTTGATCACGGTGTCGCCCTCGGCCAGATCTCGCGTGGCCAGCTTGTGGCCAATTGGAATGTCATTGCTGACGGCAAAGGTCACGGTCTGGTCCTGGTGCATCACCCAGCCGGTCAGGGTTTGCCCTGCCTTGATTCCCTCCACCACCACGACCCCGACGCTGTCGTCGGCATCGTGAACCACAAAATCGATGCTCATGCTGTGCTCTCCTGAACGAATGTTATTGACGTTGTGATATCGCCAGCTGACCGGACGGCCTGATCATGGCCGGGTGGTCTCGGGCGACGCTTGCCGCCCTCACAACTCATGTATAGGACATAGGATATAGTACAGTCAAGTATCATCTACAGGTGGCCACCGCTATACTGTCCAGCAAGCACCGGACCTCGCGGAACGAAGAAAGGACATCCGATGGAACAACCCAACCTCAGCTATCGCCCGCTCTATCAGCAGATCAAGGACGTCCTGCTGCAACGCATCGTGTCCGGCGAATGGGCGCCCGGCACGTTTATTCCCAGCGAATCCGCGCTCGCCAACGAGTACAAGGTCAGCGTGGGCACACTACGCAAGGCACTGGACTCCCTGGCCAGCGACAATGTGGTCATTCGCTATCAGGGCAAGGGAACCGTGGTCGCCACCCACGATCAGGACAGCTCGCTATTTCGCTTCTTCCACCTCACACGACTGGACGGCACACGATCCCTACCGACGTCGCGAATCCTGATCAGAACGAAGCGCCAGGCAAGCGAACAAGAACGTGAGGCACTGGCACTCGCCCATGGCGCTGAGGTCATTCACATTCAACGGGTACGAGAGCTCGAAGGCACCCCCGCACTGCTTGAGGATGTGGTGGT
This sequence comes from Halomonas litopenaei, assembly GCF_017303055.1. GTDB lineage: Bacteria > Pseudomonadota > Gammaproteobacteria > Pseudomonadales > Halomonadaceae > Halomonas > Halomonas litopenaei_A. Next base: position 30,489 of record NZ_JAEKJT010000004.1, read on the forward strand.
ATGTGCCGAGCGATTTGCCACGCTGGACAGCCATCCGGAAACCCTGCCCAACACGCTGTACCAGCTGTATCAGCAGCGCTTTGGCAGCAACGTAAGCCACGCCGAGGAGCGCCTGTTTGCGGTGGCGGCAAGCAAGGATGAGCAGACCCATCTGGGCATTGCGGAAGGAACACCGATTCTGGAGATTCGGCGCATTGCCAAGGATATTCAGGACCAGGCACTGGAATACCGCGTATCCCGTTGCGAGACACGCCATCACTGTTACTTCAATGAGTTGTAGAGTGGCTAACGGCAGCTAATGGGCGGGTCAGAAACAAAAAAAGGCCGGCATCATTGCCGGCCTTTTACGGTCTTGCTGCTTATGCCCCGAAAGGATTACGCAGGACGATGGTCTCGTTGCGATCCGGGCCGGTGGAGATGATGTCGATAGAGGTACCGACCTGCTCCTCGAGGAAGCTGATGTAAGCACGAGCAGCACTGGGCAGGTCTTCGACGCGCTTGACGCCGAGGGTGGACTCGCTCCAGCCGGGCAGGTCCTGGTAGACCGGTTCGACGGCCTCGTAGCCCTCGGAGTCCACCGGGTTATCGAGCACGTCGCCGTCCTTGCTGCGGTAGCCGACGCAGACACGGATGTTCTCGAGGCCATCGAGCACGTCCAGCTTGGTCAGGCAGATGCCGGAGACGGAGTTGATCTGTACCGCATGGCGCAGGGCCACGGCGTCAAACCAGCCGCAACGACGGGCACGACCGGTGGTCGCACCAAACTCGTGGCCCTTCTCGGCCAGGTGACGGCCATGCTCATCGAACAGCTCGGTCGGGAAAGGACCGGAACCCACGCGAGTCGTGTAGGCCTTGGTAATACCCAGCACGTAGTCCAGGTACAGCGGACCAACGCCGGAGCCGGTGGCCGTTCCACCCGCGGTGGTGTTGGAGCTGGTGACGTAGGGGTAGGTGCCGTGGTCGATGTCCAGCAGCGAGCCCTGGGCGCCCTCGAACAGGATGTTTTCGCCATCCTTGCGCAGGTCGTGAACCAGGCTGACGGTGTCGGCCACCATCGGACGCAGCTCTTCAGCCATCTGCATGGCGCTCTCGAGCGTCGCCTGGAAGTCCACCGGCTCTTCACCGTGATACTTGGTCAGCACGAAGTTGTGATAGTCCAGCACTTCGCCCAGCTTGGAGGCGAATCGCTCGCGGTGCAGCATATCACCCAGGCGCAGGCCGCGACGGGCAACCTTGTCTTCGTAGGCCGGACCAATGCCGCGACCGGTGGTGCCGATCTTGGCAATGCCGCGCGCTTTCTCGCGGGCCTGGTCAAGGCGCACATGGTAGTCGAGGATCAGCGGACAGGCTGGCGACAGGCGCAGACGCTCGCGCACGGGCACGCCCTTGCTCTCGAGCTCACGGATTTCCTTGATCAGCGCTTCAGGAGACAGCACCACGCCGTTGCCGATGACGCAGGTCTTGTCTTCGCGCAGAACGCCGGACGGAATCAGGTGGAGGACCGTTTTCTCACCGTCGATCACCAGCGTATGGCCGGCATTGTGACCGCCTTGAAAACGCACCACGGCGGAGGCAGATTCGGTCAGCAGGTCAACGACCTTGCCCTTGCCCTCATCGCCCCATTGGGTACCCAGTACGACTACGTTCTTGCCCATTGCTCTTCTCGTCTCTCTTGGTTGCGCCTTGGGGAAACACTGCACAGCTCGCGAATCGCGACTGGAGACAGCGTTTGCGTGGCGCCACTGTCGGTGTCAGCGCCAGACCCCGGCGCCCCGATTCGGCCTTCGTGAGAAGGCATCACCTTACTCTGGCGTTACGTGGTGAGGGGTTCTAGCACCCACTCCTGTCCTCTAGCGACCAGCTGCTCGCTGCAGTCGTGCCCTGGAGCACGCTGTCCCGGCAGGCCCTGGATCACACGGCGGCCCTGTCGCCTAAGCGTCTGTACCGCCTCGTCGAGCCCTGGAGCGCCCTCATCAGCAGGCGCCCACACGCTGTCTCCGGCCGGATCCTTGGTGGCCAGGGTAGCCAGCAGCTTGAGGTCCATGGAGAAGCCTGTCGCCGGACGGGCGCGGCCAAAGGCACGACCGGTATCGTCATAGCGACCGCCCTTGGCCAGTGCCTGACCATATCCCGGCACATACGCGGCAAACATCATGCCCGTGTGGTACTGATAGCCACGCAGCTCAGCCAGATCAAAGTAGCAGTCTACCTCGGGATGCTCGCGCTGCACGCCCTGGTACAGGTCATAGAGCTTGTCGAGGGCATCGTTGACGGCCTGCGGCGCCTCGGCAAAGGCTTCGCGGGCCTGATCGAGGACCTCGGGGCCGCCGTGCAGTTCGCCGAGGGTACGAAACATGGTGGCCAGCGCCGGATCGCTGACGGTGCGCGCGACCTCGGCTTCCAGCTGACCGGGTGACTTGAGCGCCAGGGCCGCGGAAATCGCATACTCCGCCTCCGCATCCAAGCCAGCCACTTCCACTAGATTACGGTAGATACCCACATGGCCCAGCGCCAGGTGAACTTCACCGGCACCCGAGGCCTCCAGGCTTTCCAGCGCCAGGCGCAGAATCTCGAGGTCAGCGGCCAGGCTGGCACTGCCGAACAGCTCGACACCAACCTGCACCGGGCTACGTCCGCCCTGATGCTTGTCGGCCTTGGCGCGCAGCACATTGGTGCAATAGCAAAGGCGTACCGGCCCCTCGCGTTTCAGCGAGTGCGCGTCGATCCGCGCGACCTGTGGCGTGACGTCCGCCGTCACCCCCATCATGCGGCCGGTGAGCTGGTCGGTAAGCTTGAAGGTCTGGAGATCCAGGTCCGTGCCGGTACCCGTCAACAGGGAGTCGAGAAACTCCACGGGAGGCGGCATCACCTGGTCGTAGCCCCAGAGATGAAAGAGGTCGAGCAGCGCCCGGCGCAGCTCCTCCATCCGGCTGGCCTGAGGAGGAAGCACCTCGTCCATGCCGTCGGGCAGAAGCCAGCGGTCAGCGATGGTCATGTCGATATCCTGCCTGGTCGATATCTTGCTGTGACGTTTTGCCTGTCCCGCACGCACGCCAAACCTCGCGCACAGATGAATTCCGGTGATTCGTCTTGGAACAAGAATCAAGGACTTCGGCGTGCAGGCGAACGCGTTGAACTCGGCGATGTCGGGGAATGTCGGCCACAAAAAAACCGGGCCACGCCCGGTTGACGGATTCTATCACGTTTGGCCGCCAGTTGAACCCCGCAGGGGCGTCTTTCGCCCCTGCGAGTCGCAGCCATCTGATCTAGTTCACCACCCGAGGCGTACTGCCAGCATCGGGATTGGCGCTTTTCAGGTAACGGAAGAAGTCACTGGACGGGTCCAGCACCATCATGTTGCCGTCACCTTCCGCGAAGGAATCACGGTAGGCATTGAGGCTGCGCCAGAAGCGGTAGAACTCGGTGTCGCCCTGATATGCCTGGGAGTAGATCGCGGCGGCTTCAGCGTCACCTTCACCGCGCAGTGTCTCGGCACGCTCGTTGGCCTGGGCCAGCAGCACCTGACGGCGACGATCGGCGTTGGCGCGAATGCGCTCGGACTCTTCCTGACCCTGAGCGCGCCATTCCCGCGCCTCGCGCTCACGCTCGGAGCGCATACGGTCGTACACCGCGGAAGACACATCCTCCGGCAGATCGATACGCTTCACGCGAACGTCGAGAATGGCGACACCCAGCTCGTCCTGCATCAGGGTATCGAGCTCTTCGGTGGGGCCAGACATCAGCTCATCACGCTTTTCAGAGATGATCTGCTGCAGATTCAGCTGACCGAATTCGTTACGCAGGCTCTCGTCGACACGGGGCTGGATCAGGCGCACCGCCATCAGCTCATCCCCTGCCGTCGCCTCGTAGTAGCGGGTGGGGTTGACCACCTGCCACTTCACGTAGGAATCCACGATCACCGCCTTCTGTTCCTGGGTCAGATAACGGCTGGCATCCGTATCCAGCGTCAGCACCCGGGTATCGAACTTGCGGATGGTCTGGGTGATCGGCACCTTGAAGTGCAGACCCGGCTGAATGTTTTCCTCGATGACTTCACCGAAGCGCAGCTTGACCGCACGTTCGGTCTCGTCGACCACGTACAGGCTGTTGCTGGCTAGCCAGGCCACGGCGGCCAGGCCACCGACGATGAGCAGGGATCGGTTATTGATCATTTAGCGACCCTCCCGCTGAATACCACTGTCGCGGCCGCTGCGACTGGAACTTGAATTGGCGCTCGAAGAGCCGCTCTCGGCGCGAAGGCGCTCCAGCACCTGCGGATCGAGCGAGCTGGCGCTTTCGGATGAGGACTGGCTGCTGCCGCCACGACCAAGGCGGTCCATCGGCAGTACCATCAACGGACTGTTCTGATCGACGTCCACCAGTACCTTGCTGGTCTGGCCGAGCACCTCGGAGATGGTGTCGAGGTACAGGCGCTCACGCATGACCTCAGGCGCATCACGATATTGGGTCAGCAACGCCGTGAAGCGGTTGGCCTGACCGCGGGCCTCGGCAACCACCGACTCACGATAGCCCTGGCCCTGCTCAACGATACGCTGCGCCTGACCCTGTGCTTCCGGGATGATGGCATTGGCGTAGGCCATGGCCTGGTTGATCGTACGCTGACGATCCTCACGCGCCCGGATGACGTCATCGAAGGCATCTTGCACCGCATCGGGGGGCGAGGTGGACTCGACGTTCAAGGTCACCAGACGGATACCCGTGCCATAGTTGTCCAGGTAGGTCTGCAGACGACTGGCCACGGCGCTGCCGAGAATCTCACGACCGGAGGTCAGGATGTCGATCATGTCGGTGCCGCCGACCACATGGCGCAGGGCCGAGTCGAGGGCATTTTCCAGCGACAGCTCCGGATCACGCACGTTCAGCACGTAATCGCGGGGATCTGCGACCTGGTACTGGGCCGACATTTCCACGGACACGATGTTTTCGTCTTGTGTCAGCATGGACTGGGTCTGGCTGACAGAGCGCACGCGGGTCACGTTGACCATGCGCACATCGTCGATCAACGGCGGATTCCACTGCAGACCCGGCGTCACGACTTCCTGGAACTTGCCGAAGCGCAGAACCACGCCACGCTCGGACTGGTCTACCAGATAGAAGCCACTGGCCGCCCAGACAGCCAGACCGATAACGATCAGCAGGCCCGGCAGCGCAAAGGTGTTGCGCGGACGATTGCCGCCGCCCTTGCCACCGCTGCCACCGCCACGCTTGCCGCCTCGGCCACCCAGCATGCCATTGAGCTTGTCCTGAAACTTCTTCAGGGCTTCATCCAGATCAGGTGGTCCCTGGTTATCGCCGCCACGGTTGTCACCGCCGCGGTTACCGCCACCATTGCCGCCTCGACGCCCCCCGCCACTCCAGGGATCGTGCTGGTTGCCGTTGCCGCCACCAGGCTCATTCCAGGCCATACGTCGTCTCCACTCTGTGCCCCCGCGTCACGAGGCGCATCGATTGCGATCCTTGGGTCACGCTGCACAGACCTCTGCGCTCGACGTCCATCCAGCGTTTCCCTTGTGGCGTCGCCATCCGGGCGACGCTCTAGCCGACCCGTCTGACGGATCGGTTCACGCTTCCCAGACGTCACGCTCCTTGAGTGCGTCGGGAAGGTAATCATTAACACGCTCACCCAGGCGAGCCATCAACTGATTGAAATCGCGCCGCGGCAAGCGAATCTCCAGCTGAGTCCTGCCCTGTTCATCGAAGGACTCTTCCCGCACCGCGTTCACCTCGTGCAAGGCGGCGCGCAGCTTGCCCTGCTCCGGCGTCAGGGTCAGGGAAAAGTCGATGATGTCCTCAGCCAATCGCTCGGTCAGGGCCTGCGTCAACAGGTCCAGCCCCAACCCCTTCTGGGCAGACAGCCATACGGTCTGAGGCACACCATGCTCATCACGCTCGATGCGCGGCGAGCTGTCGAACAGGTCAATCTTGTTCATCACCTTCAGTGACGGCACATCCAGCGCACCAATCTCGTCGAGCACGGCGTCCACCTGGGTGACGTTGAGCTCGCGATCCGGGTCCGCCGAGTCGATGACATGCACCAGCAGGCTGGCCTCGGCGGCCTCCTGCAGGGTGGCCTGGAAGGCTTCCACCAGCTTGTGCGGCAGGTGCCGGATAAAGCCGACCGTGTCCGCCAGTACCACCGGCCCCACGTCCTCGACGTTCAAGCGCCGCAGCGTAGGGTCGAGAGTAGCGAACAGCTGATCCGCCGCATAGACCTCAGACGCCGTCAAGCTGTTGAAAAGCGTTGATTTACCGGCGTTGGTATAACCCACAAGCGAGACGCTCGGGATTTCCGCACGAGAACGTGCCCGCCGATTTTGCGTGCGCTGACTGCGCACCTTGTCCAGCCGCTTGTGAATCGACTTGATCCGTGCCCGCAACAGGCGACGGTCAGTCTCGAGCTGGGTCTCACCCGGGCCACGCAGGCCGATACCCCCTTTCTGACGCTCAAGGTGCGTCCAGCCTCGCACCAGCCGCGTGGACATGTACTCCAGCTGGGCCAGCTCCACCTGCAGCTTGCCTTCGTGGGTACGTGCGCGCTGAGCGAAGATATCAAGGATCAGGCCCGTGCGATCGAGCACCCGGCACTTGAGTGCCTGCTCGACGTTACGCTCCTGAGAGGGGCTGAGCGCGTGATTGAAGATCACCAGTTCCGCCTTGTGCACTGCCAAGGCCTCGCCGATCTCCTCCAGCTTGCCCGACCCCACGAAACTCTTGGGGTCAGGACGCTTCCGCGAGCCGGTGACGAGCGTCGCGGGCTCGGCACCCGCAGACCTCACCAGCTCGTGGAACTCACCGGGATCTTCGCGCTCCTTCTCGTCCTGAAAATCAATGTGGACGAGTACCGCCGTTTCACCGGCGTCGGGACGTTCAAAAAACAATCAATACCTCACGAAATATCAGCTCTCCGGCTGCGCCGCAGGATCCTGGGCCGGCAGACGCACGTTGCGTGACGGCACCACCGTGGAGATAGCGTGCTTGTACACCATCTGGCTGACGGTGTTGCGCAGCAGGATGACAAATTGGTCAAAGGATTCGATCTGGCCCTGGAGCTTGATGCCGTTGACCAGGAAAATCGATACCGGAATGCGCTCCTTGCGCAGAATGTTCAGGTACGGGTCTTGAAGGGACTGCCCTTTGGACATGTTGCTCTCCCTGAAGGTGTCTTAGGGTTTTAGGTTATGGTGGCGCCCGCTCCTGCCTTCAAGGCGACGGACATCACAGTATTCTGCGGGACCCTGAAAGCGGCCACACGAAATCGTTATCTTACGCTAAGTCCCAGCGCTGCGCACGAGTTTCAGGAGCCGCTCGGCGGGCTTGCCCGCCAGCGGATCCACCCATGTCAGTTCAGGCCAACTCCGCAGCCAGGTCAATTGACGCTTGGCCAATTGACGGGTGGCGACGACGCCCCGGTGGACGAAGGTGTCACGATCAAATTCGCCGTCCAGGTACTGCCAGGCCTGACGGTAGCCGACGCTCTTCATCGAAGGCATCGACAGCGACAGGTCTCCTCGTGCCTTCAAGGCGGCGACTTCGTCGAGGAAACCCGCATCCAGCATGAGCGAAAAACGGCGCTCGATTCGCTGGTGCAGCACCGAACGGTCGGCAGGAGCGAGACCTATGGACAACAGCCGAAAAGGAAAGGTTTCACGGCGCTGTTCACGCCACAGCTCACTCATTGGCCGACCCGCCAACGCGTAGACCTCCAGGGCACGCATCAAACGCTGGGGGTCGTTGGGATGGATCCGCGCCGCCGAGGCCGGGTCCACCTCTGCCAGACGCCGATGCAACGCCTCCAGCCCCTCACGCTCAGCGTCTTGCTGCAGCTGGCGTCGCACATCGTCGTCCGCCGCCGGCAAGTTGGCCACGCCCTCGACCAGGCGCTTGTAATACATCATGGTGCCCCCCACCAGCAGCGGCAGCTTGCCGTGGGCCGCGATATCGTGCATTTCGGCCAGGGCATCGTCGCGAAACTGCGCCGCGGAGTAAGACTCGGCAGGGTCACAGATGTCGATCAGGCGGTGGGGCGCCCGCGCCAGCTCCTGCGCAGACGGCTTGGCCGACCCGATATCCATGTCGCGGTAGATCATGGCCGAATCGACGCTGATGATCTCTCCGTCGAGACGCTCGCGAATATCGATGGCCAGGTCGGTCTTGCCCGCCGCGGTGGGGCCCATCAGCAGCACTGCCAGCGGCCGCTGGTCCACTGTCGCGGCCGCTTCTGCGGCCATGTCATTGCTCATCATTGGCCTCGCAGGAACAGCTTGTCCAGATCCTTGAGGCTCATCTGGGTCCAGGTGGGACGGCCGTGATTGCACTGACCGCTGCGCTCAGTGCGCTCCATGTCCCGCAGCAGCGCATTCATCTCGGCGACGGTGAGCTGACGATTGGCGCGCACGCTACCGTGGCAGGCCATGGTCGACAGCATTTCGTTGATATGCGCCTCGATCCTGTCCGAGCGGCCATAGCGCTCCAGGTCAGACAGCATTTCACGCACCAGCGGCTCGACATCCGCATCGGCCAGCAGCGCCGGCACCTGGCGTACCAGCAGGGTCTCAGGACCGGCGGCATCCAGCTCCACCCCCAGCCGCACAAAGGCGTCACGCTCTCGCTCCGCGGTCTCCGCCTCGGCCCCGCTGACCGCCAGTGACACCGGCACCAGCAGCGGCTGGGCATCCAGCGCCCCACCGTGTACCTGGGTCTTCATGCGTTCGTAGACAATCCGCTCATGGGCGGCGTGCATGTCCACCAGCACCAGACCCTGGGCGTTCTGCGCCAGAATGTAGATACCGTGCAGCTGCGCCATGGCATAGCCCAGCGGCGGCGCCTGGGTGGCGTCTTCCTCGGGCATCTGCGGGGCGTTCATCCCATGCTGTCCGGCGACCTGGCCATCGCGAGGCATGCTGATCGGTTCAGGCCTGCGTCTTTCGGCCAGCGCTGTCTCGGCGGCCATCCCCCCTGCGCCTGGGGCACCAGGCTGCGGGTTCAACAGGCTCTCTTCATGCTCGGGATGGAGCTTGCGATAACCGTCCATGAACGCCCGCACCCGATCCGGGGTCACGTTCGACTCTCCCTCTTCCCTGCGCGGGTGCAGCGCCATGGGCTGCTGCTGCCAGGAGGGCGACGACGCCTCGGCTGACCTGGCCTGGGAGGATGCTGCAGCTGGTTCGCGAATCTCGCCGGTCTCCGGGTCAACGTCCAGGCCATCATCGCGTTTGGCGTAGCCCTGGTCGTGTCCCTCGGCGCCTCCATCGCGCTGGCCAGCACGAGCTTCTCCCAGCGCGCGATGCAAGCTCGAGAACAGAAAATCGTGCACCATGCGACCGTCGCGAAAACGCACTTCGTGCTTGGTCGGGTGAACATTGACGTCCACCACGGTCGGGTCGACGTCGAGATACAGCACGAACACCGGATGACGGCCATTGAACAGCACGTCGCGGTAGGCCTGGCGAATGGCGTGAGCCACCAGACGGTCTCGCACCACACGTCCATTGACGAAGAAGTACTGCTGATCCGCCTGGGCCCGCGAATGGGTCGGCAAGCCAACCCAGCCCCACAGCCTGAGACTGCCGGTGGCAATATCAAGCGTCAGGGCGTTGTCCAGGAAGTTCTTGCCCAATAGCGAGGACAGGCGTCGCTCCACCGAGTGATCGTCCCGTGCCACCGGCAACTGGTGGATCGTCTTCTGGTTGTGGCGAAGCGTCCAGCCGATATCAAAGCGCGATAACGCCTGACGCCGAAACGCCTCTTCCACATGATTGAATTCGGTTTTCTCGGTGCGCAGGAACTTGCGCCGGGCCGGCGTATTGAAGAACAGATCCCGCACCGCGACCGATGTCCCCCTGGGGTGCGGCGCCGGTGTCACGCGGGGTTCCATGCGGCGGCCCTCAGCCACCACACGCCAGCCACCCTGGGGGTCGTCCTGTACATTCGAGGTCAGCTCGAGCCGTGACACCGAGCTGATCGATGCCAGCGCCTCCCCACGGAATCCCAGGCTGGCCACGCCTTCCAGCTCTTCCAGCGAAAGAATCTTGCTGGTGGCATGCCGCGACAGCGCCAGCGGCAGATCGTCCTCCCCGATGCCGGACCCATTGTCGCGAATGCGGATCAGCCGCGCACCGCCCGACTCGATATCCACTTCGATGCGGGAGCTTCCCGCATCGATGGCGTTCTCGATCAGTTCCTTGACCACGGACGCTGGCCGCTCGACCACCTCACCGGCGGCAATCTGGTTCGCCAGGCGCGGATCGAGGATCTGGATACGCCGGCGGGCATCCTGCTGTGCCTCCGGGTCGCTCAAGCGATGCCCAGCGCCCGGGGTCTCGTCCTGGGCACCACGGCGACCGCCATCGTTGCTGGATACGTGCTGGGGATCATTCATGAACTGGGAATCCTCAATACCTGCCCCACACGAATCACGTCGCCAGACAGCTCATTGACCTGCTTGAGCGCATTCAACGCCACGCCATGACGCGAGGCGATGGCCGACAGAGTGTCGCCGGGCTGAATACGGTACTCGTTGGACGCCGTCGAGCGCCCCTGGTCACGCTGCCAGGCCAGCAGGCTGGCCGGCGGCGGGTTACGCTCGAAGTGCGCGCGGATCCCGCCGAAGACAGCGCTCATCATGCGCTGCTGGTAGGCGCCATCCCGCAGTCGCCGCTCTTCTTCCGGGTTGGAGATGAAGCCTGTCTCCACCAGCAGCGAGGGAATGTCCGGCGACTTCAGCACCACGAAGCCAGCCTGCTCGACGCGGGGCTTGTGAAGGTCGTTGATGCGACCAATACGGCTCAGCACCTCATCGCCGATCGTCAGCGAATCATTCAGCGTCGCTGTCATGGTCAGGTCCAGCAGCACCCCGCGCAGCACCTGGTCCTTGTCATCCAGCGACAGGCTGCCATCGACACCGCCGATGAGGTCGGAACGGTTCTCGGCAGCGGCCAGCCACTTCGCCGTCTCCGACGTCGCGCCACTCTGGGACAGCGCAAACACCGAGCTGCCATGGGGCCTGGGGCTATTGAAGGCATCGGCATGAATCGACACAAAGAAGTCCGCTTTCTGCTCCCGGGCGATCAAGGTGCGCTGGCGCAGCCCGACGTAGTAATCGCCGTCACGAATCATCACCGCCTTGAAGCCGGGAGTGTCGTTGAACTGGCGGGCCAGGCGATCCGCCATCTGCAACACGACATCCTTCTCGCGGGTGCCACTGGGGCCCATCGCGCCAGGATCCTCGCCGCCGTGGCCTGCGTCCACCGCGATGATAATGTCACGCTTGGGGTGCGGCTGGGCGGCATCCACCACCGGCGCAGCGGCCACCGGATCGCGCCCTTCCGCCACCGCTACGGTCTTGGCACGTTCCGCGGCGATTTCCTGCTCACGGATCATCGACTCGATCGGGTCGATGGGGTCTTCCACCGCACTTTCGCCCGGATATTCGAGATCCACCACCAGGCGGTGGCCATACTGATTGTTCGGCGCCAGCGAGAAGTGACGCGGCTCGATGGCACGGCTCAATTCAAGCACCACGCGCAGATCGTTGCCTTCGCGCACGCCGGTGCGTACAGCGCTGATCGCGCTGTTCGACAGGTCCATGCTGTTGGGATCGGCCGCCAGGCTGGTATCCCCCAGGTCGATGACCAGCCGGCGCGGGTTGTCGAGCTCGAATACATTGGCGGTGGCCGCGGCAGACAGGTCAAACACCAGACGCGAATGGTCCGGCGCCGCCCATAGACGCATGTTATCGACGCTGGCGGCATGGGTCGCCGCGCAGACCACGGCAAGCCCCAGCCCCCCGACCAGAGTCAACAGCTGACGCATCATGCCTTGCCCCCTGCCAACCGCACGTCACCACTGATCTGCTGCGCCAGGCGTTCGAGCACCTCGCTGCCATAGGCGGTCAGCGCGCTGATGTGGGCCCGTCGCCCCCGGGGCTCCGCGTGGCTCAACGCCACCTCCAGGTCCGGCGGGGTCAGCCAGCCTTCACCGCGCTCGGCCCATTCGACCAGGCACAGGTTGCCCTCGGCGAACAGGTCCCTGCCACCAATGAATTCCAGCTCTTCAGGATCGCCAAGGCGATACAGATCGAAGTGATAGAGGGTAAGAGGCTCCTCCCCGAGCGCCAGCTCGTAGGGTTCTACCAGCGTGTAGGTCGGACTCTTCACCGCGCCTTGATGGCCGTAGGCGCGCAGCACGCCACGTGCCAGCGTGGTCTTGCCGGCGCCAAGCTCTCCCGACAGGTGGACACGCCCACGCCCATCCAGGGCTCGTCCCAGGCATTCCCCCAGTGCGACCTGGCGGTCTTCATCATCGAGTCGCAGCTGCATCTTCCTCGCCCATCGTCGGATTGACTAATTTTCGTGCACAGGATGCCAGATCGCTGGCCAACAGACCACGCTCGCCGCCCTCTCGCGCTGCCATATCCCCGGCCAGGGCATGCACCAGCACTCCCACTCTCGCGGCACGCTCGAGTGACCAATGGAGCGAGGGACCCTGGGCAACCAGGCCAGCAATGATGCCGGTCAGCGTGTCGCCCATGCCACCACTGGCCATGCCGGGGTTGCCGAAGGGACACAGCGCGAGTCCCTGGGGACCAGCGATCAGGGTGCCGGCCCCCTTGAGCACTACCACCCCGCCCCAGCGTTCACGCAGGGCCCGTGCGGCGCCCGGGCGATCCGCTTCAATCTCGGCCACGCTGCACCCGAGCAGGCGTGCTGCCTCCCCCGGATGCGGCGTCAATATCCAGTCATCGCGGCGCTGACCGGAGAAGCGCGAGACCAGCAGATTAAGCGCATCGGCATCCAGGACCAGCGGAATGGAGCGCCCCAGCGCGGTCTGCAGCACCGACTGGCCCCAGCTGCCCTGGCCAAGCCCCGGACCTACCGCCAGCACCGTCAAGCGCTCCAACAGTTCGTCCAGTTCACTGGCATGGGTCACACCCCGCGCCATCACCTCAGGACAGCGCACCAGACTGGCACCGACATGCTCGGGAGCTGTCGCCAGCAGCACTCTGCCCGCTCCGACACGGGCACAGCACTGTGCCGCCAGTAGCGCAGCACCGCCCAGGCCGGGCGCACCGCCGAAGATGCCGGCGAAGCCCGCAGCGCCCTTGTGCATGTCACGCTCTCTCGGCGGCAGCGCCGACTCGATCAGGCTGGACTGCAGTCGCCAGGCGGTCGGCTCTATGTCGTCATGAGCCAGCGCATCGACACCAAGGGGCTCCACGACCACCTCGCCGGCCAACGCCGCGCCGCGGCCAGTGTGCAGGCCCAGCTTGTCGCCGATAAAGGTCACGGTCATCACTGCCTTGACGGCGAGACTCGGCTCGGCACCACCATCGGCGGTAATTCCCGATGGAATATCCACCGCCAGCACCGGCCGCCCACTGGCATTGATCGAGGCAATGCAAGCGGCGTAGTCGGCCCTGAGCTGTCCGGTAAAGCCGGTGCCCAACAGCGCATCGACCACTACCTCACCGTCCACCAAGAGCTCGTCACTCCATTCAACAAAGGCCACGCCGGCATCATCTGCCATTTGCGCCGCACGCAAGGCGTCTCCTTTCAGCTGCCCACGTGGACACATCGACACCCGCTGCACCTGGCGCCCCTCGGTGGCCGCCAAGGCTGCCAGTACATGACCATCGCCACCGTTGTTACCGCCGCCACACAGCACGCTCAGCGACTTGGTGGCTGGCCAGCGCGCCTTCAACCAGCGCCAGGCGACACCGGAGGCGCGATGCATCAAGGCAAAGCCGTCCGTTTCTCCGGCAATCGCACGCCGGTCGAGCTCACGTACCTGTTCGGCGGTGTACAGCGGCGTCTGACCTGGCTCAGGCGTGCCGACGTCGACGTTATCCATGCGGTTCTCCCTACGATCCGGATGCTTTACCATGGCGACCCTTCTTCCAGTCTAAGCGGTTCCCGTGCTGAGCAAAGCTCGGTGGCCCGCCGCTACGCCATCTTGCCAGGGTTGTCCTCATTCATGTCCGCATCGTCTCCGCGCGCCGACGTCGATTTTCACGAGCTGGCAGCCCGCATCCGCACCTGGGGGCGCGAGCTGGGATTTCAGCAGCTCGGTATCACCGATGTGGACCTCAGCGAAGACGAGGCCTATCTGGAGCGCTGGCTGGCGGCTGGCTACCACGGCGAAATGGGCTTCATGGCCAAACACGGTACCAAGCGTACCCGGCCTGCGGAACTGGAGCCCGGAACCATCCGCGTTATAAGTGTACGCCTGGACTACCTGCCGCCGGAGGTCGAGACCACCAAGGTGCTTGGCCAGCCTGACCGGGCCTACGTGTCACGCTATGCGACTGGGCGCGACTACCACAAGCTGATGCGCAAGCGCCTGCAGCGCCTGGCGAAGATGATCGAAGCAGAAGTCGGCACCTTCGGTTATCGCGCCTTTGTCGACTCAGCCCCGGTGATGGAGCGTGCCCTGGCCCGCAAGGCAGGTCTGGGCTGGTTCGGCAAGAACGCCATGCTGCTCAACCCCAAGGCGGGGTCGATGTTCTTTCTGGGCGAGCTGTATACCGACCTGCCGCTACCGCTGGATGCGCCCTTCGAGCAGGAGCACTGTGGCAGCTGCAGCGCCTGCCGTAGCGCCTGTCCCACTGGCGCCATCGTCGACGACAAGGTGGTCGACGCCCGAGCCTGTATTTCCTACCTGACCATCGAGCTCCACGGTGCCATTCCTGAACGCTTTCGGGCCGATATGGGCAACCGGGTGTTTGGCTGCGATGACTGCCAGCTGGTCTGTCCGTTCACCCGCTTCACCCGAGTCAGCCGCGAAGCAGACTTCGCCCCGCGCCATGACCTCGACAGGGTCTCGCTACTGAGCCTGTTCGGCTGGAGCGAGGAGCAGTTTCTCGAGCGTACCGCCGGCAGCCCGATTCGCCGCATCGGCTACGAACGCTGGCTGCGCAACCTGGCCGTGGGGCTTGGCAATGCGCCATGGAGTTCCGCCATCGAAAGTGCGCTACTGGTGCGCCTGTCCTACCCCTCCGAGCTGGTGCGCGAGCATGTGCGCTGGGCGCTGGATCGTCAGCGCCGTCAACGCCCAGCGCTGATTCCGACCCAGTAACCCGTGCCGCTGGCACGCCCTTGTGGTTGGCCGAGCACACCAGCGAATCACGCCGGCGTCGTCAAAGCCCCCTGAGCGGTTCAGTCGTTGATGTTCGCCTTGAGGAAGGTCTTGCGATAGTGCGCAAGCTCCGCGATGGATTCCTTGATGTCATCCATGGCCAGGTGCACGTTGCGCTTGGAGAATCCTTCAAGGGCCTCGGGGTTCCAGCGCTTGGCCAGTTCCTTGAGGGTCGAGACATCCAGATTGCGGTAGTGGAAAAAGGCCCAGAGTTCGGGCATTTCACGCTCCAGAAATCGCCGATCCTGGTGGATCGAATTGCCGCACATGGGCGAGCTGCCCGGGGCGACATGGGCCGCCAGAAAGGCCAGCGTCTGGCGTTCGGCCTCGGCGGTGTCGACGGTGCTCTTGCGCACGCGCTCCACCAGCCCGGACTCACCGTGGGTGCGGGTATTCCACTCGTCCATGCCGGCCAGCAGCGCCTCACTCTGGTTGACCGCGATGACAGGCCCCTCAGCGATGACATTGAGATCGCCATCGGTGATCAGCGTCGCCACCTCGATGATCCGCTCTCGCTGCGGATCCAATCCGGTCATTTCCAGGTCAATCCAGATCAGCAGATCGCTTCGCGGTGTGGTGGGAGCCTGTGCGGCAGATGCATCAGCCATGATCGTTTCCTTGCGTCGTAGGGCGCCCGCTGTCGGGACAGGGGGCGTCCGGGTAGGTACAATGCCGCCCATTGTACCGACCATCAGGTGCTCATGAGCAAACGCAAGTTGAGCCGTCAGCAACGCTGGCGCATCGAGAAGATCCAGGCCGAACGTGCCGAGCGAGCCGCCAAGAAGGCTGGGCGGGACGACGAGAAGTTGGCGGCTGGCGAATACGGCGCGGAACGCGACGGCCGAGTGATTGCTCACTTCGGACGCACGCTGGATGTCGCTGAGCGGGCCGGTGATACCCCGACTCGCTGCCATCTGCGAGCCAACCTCGAGGGGTTGGTCACCGGAGACCGTGTCATCTGGCGCGCCGGCGAGGACGGTAGCGGTGTGGTGGTCGCCAGGGGCGAGCGCGACAATGTGCTTGAGCGCCCGGACATGCGCGGGCTGCTGAAGCCGGTGGCCGCCAACATCGACCAGATCCTGATCGTCTTCGCGGTAGAGCCCGAGCCCCACGCCGGACTCATCGACCGCTACCTGGTCGCCGCCGAAGCCACCGGCATTACGCCGGTGCTGGTTCTCAACAAGACCGATCTGCTGCCCGAGCAAGGCGGTGAGCTACGCGCACTGCTCGACCGCTACCGCCATATTGGTTATCAGGTGGTCGCCACGACCACCGCTCACGCGGGTGGACTGGACGATCTGTATGCTCAGCTCGCCGACCGCACCTCCGTATTTGTCGGGCAAAGCGGGGTTGGCAAGTCCTCGCTGATCGATCGGCTGCTACCGGATGAGGAGCTGCGTATCGGCGCCCTCTCCGAGGACTCTCGCAAGGGCCGGCACACCACCACAACGGCCCAGCTCTATCGCCTTCCGCCACCCAGCGACAGCCTTGCCGCGGGAGAGCTGATCGACTCCCCCGGTATACGCGAGTTTGGCTTGACGCACCTGGACGAGCGCCAAGTGACCGAGGGCTTTATCGAGTTCGCACCCTACCTCGGCCTGTGTCGCTTCCGCGATTGTCGCCACCGGCAGGAACCGGGCTGTGCGCTGCTCGATGCTGTCGATGCTGGCGCTATTCACCCCGATCGCTTTGCCAGTTATCGTCGCATCGTCGATAGTCTGGATAGCCCGACCTAAATCCGCCGCCGCTATCGTCCGGATGATCCAGAAGGAGACCCCCATGAGCTCAGAAGACAATCTGCTGCCCCTGATCGCCGAGCCAGAGGACCTGGCGAGCGTGCTGGATCACGAGGATATTCTGGTGATCGACGTGCCGCTCAAGGCCGACAGCTACGCCCAGGGCCATGTCCCAGGGGCGATCTTCCTGGACCACCGCCGACTGCTGAAAGGCAGTGGCGACGTGCCCAACGACGTACCCGACGTTGAGGCCTTGTCAGCCCTGTTCTCGTCGCTCGGGCTGACCCGCGACACCCACGTGGTGGCTTACGACGACGAAGGGGGTGGCTGGGCCGGGCGCCTGCTGTGGACGCTTGAGCTGATCGGCCATCGCCGCTACTCCTATCTCAATGGCGGGATTCATGCCTGGCGGGCCGAGGGGCTGCCCCAGTCCACCGAGGAGCACGCCGCCACCGCCTCCGACTACCAGGCCGAGATCCTTAACCCCGAGGTCGCCATTGACCGGCTCGAACTGCAGGAGCGACTGGGCAGCGACCACTTCGCTATCTGGGATGCCCGCTCCGTGGGCGAGTTCGAGGGCACCAAAGGCGACAACAAGCGCCGTGGTCACCTGCCCGGTGCGGTCAACATGGAGTGGACGGATGCCATGGATCGTGAGCGTTCACTTCGTCTGCGCGACTATGCGGAGCTGATCACCGAGTTGGACGCCATGGGCATCACGCCAGACATGGAAGTGGTCACTCACTGTCAGAGCCATCACCGCAGCGGCTTTACCTGGCTGGTGGCCAAGGCACTGGGCTTCGAGCGCATCCGCGCCTATCCCGGCTCATGGAAGGAATGGGGCAACCGCGACGATACGCCGATCGAGGGCTGACGCCGCCGCCTCATTGCGCCAGAGCCACCCGCACGTCTCACACGCTCAGGCTCACCGCCACGGTGGCCTGAGCCTGTTCCAACCCGTTTATCCGGAGCCGTCATTTCGTGACCCTCGCCAAGCTGTTTGCCCTGATCCAGTACCCGATCCCCCAACACCTGCTGTCCAGGCTGGTGGGTCGTCTCGCCGACTGCCGTATCGGCTGGCTCAAGAACCTGTTGATCCGTGCCTTCATCAAGCGCTTCAACGTCGACATGAGCCAGGCCGTCGAGAGCGATCCTGGTGTCTACCCAAGCTTCAACGCCTTCTTCACCCGAGCGCTGACCGCCGACGCTCGCCCGCTGGAGGACGGACTGCTGTGTCCCGCCGACGGCACGCTGTCACAGTGGGGCGCCATTGATCGTGGTCGCCTGGTGCAGGCCAAGGGGCATCGCTTCAGCGTCTCCGAGCTGCTGGGGGGCGATCCGCTGTCCGCAGCGCGCTATCAGGACGGTAGCTTCGCCACCGTGTATCTGTCTCCCAAGGACTACCATCGCGTGCACATGCCGCTGGCGGGCACCCTGACCGAGATGGTCTACGTCCCTGGACGGCTGTTCTCGGTCAATGACGCTACCACCCGCCACGTGCCTGGCCTGTTTGCACGCAACGAGCGCCTGGTTTGTCATTTCGATACCGAGCAGGGGCCGATGGTGATGGTCCTGGTCGGGGCGATGATCGTCGCCGCCATCGAGACCGTCTGGGCAGGCCAGGTTACGCCTCAGTCCGGCCGAGTCGAACGCATACGCTTCGACCGCCCGGTACATCTGGAAAAAGGTGCGGAAATGGGGCGTTTCAAGCTGGGCTCCACGGTGGTGATGGCCTTTGCCGAAAAGGTCGACTTCGACGCCCTGAGCGGCAAAGGGGGCAACGCCGTACCGGTTCGCATGGGTCAGCGCCTGGGGGCACACCCCGGTCAGCAGGCAACTCCAGCACCGCAAGACGCCAGCGAGGCGAAGGCAGAGGACCAGCCCGGCGCGGCAACAGACGGCGCTGAATGATACTAAGGGAAGTGGCAGTGGCCCCGGTCAGCACCGGGGCGTGGCAAAGGCCATGACCTCATCAATACGCGACTTGCCGAGCGCCAGCTGAATCAGCCGGTCGAGGCCCAGGGCTACACCGCTGCCCTCGGGCATACCGGCCTCCAGGGCCGCCAACAGGCGCTGGTCGACATCCACCTCCGGCAAGCCCGCCTGGGCTCGAGCGCGATTGTCTTCGGCAAAGCGCGCTCGCTGCTCCTGAGCATCAGTCAGCTCATCGTAGCCGTTGGCCAGTTCGAGTCCCTGCAGGTACACCTCGAAGCGTGAGGCGACCCAGGCGCCATCCTCGGGATCCCGATGGCGCCTGGCCAGGGCTGCCTGGCTCGCCGGATAGTCCAGCACTACATCGATGCCGTCGCGGCCAAGCGTCGGCTCGATGACCAGGCTCATCAGCAGGTCCAGGCAGTCATCGCGCTCCGCCGTGCTCATGTCCAGTCCGCCGGTCGCGGAGGCCAGCCTGCGCAGTGCATCCAGCTCGACCACGAAGGGATCGATCGACAGCTCACGTGCAAACAGCGCTCGGTATCGATGACGCTGGGTAGGGCCAGGATCGTCTGGCAGCAGGGTGCGAATCAGCTGCTGGGTCTCCTCGATCAGTTGATCCAGTGACCAGCCAGGGCGATACCACTCGAGCATGCTGAATTCGATGTTATGACGCCGCCCGACTTCACCATCACGGAAGCTGCGGGCAATCTGAAAGACAGGGCCTGCCCCTGCCGCCAGCAAACGCTTCATATGGAATTCTGGTGATGTCTGCAGCCACAGCGTTTCAGCACCCGCGGGAGTGCGGGCCTGGCAGGACAACGAGGCCAGGTGCACATCGGTACTGCCAGCATGCCCCAGGATAGGCGTCTCCACTTCCAGCACATCACGCTCGGTAAAGAACGCACGCACCCTTGCCAGCAGAGCCGCACGGCGCCGCAGCGTGTCTAGCGTGGCGGAAGGTTGCCAATCGTTCATGCTTGCCTACCTTGGGTAAAAGACGAAGGGCCACGCGATCGCGTGGCCCTCGTTTAGCTATCGATCACTGCAATCGATCACTGCAATCGATCGCTGCAATCGATCGCTGCTGTCGATCGACGGCGTTCGCCCCGCCTCAGGCGCGGGAGACGTACTCGCCCTTGCGGGTATCGATCTTCAGCACTTCGCCCTGGTTGATGAACAGCGGCACGCGGACCACCGCACCAGAGGACAGCGTCGCCGGCTTGGAACCGCCCTGGGCCGTATCGCCCTTCAGGCCCGGATCGGTCTCGACCACTTCCAGCTCGATGAAGTTGGGCGGGGTAACGGAGATGGCGTTGTCGTTCCACAGGGTAATGGTGTAAACCACCTGCTCCTTGAGCCACTTGTCGCTGTCACCCAGTGCCTTCTTCTCCACCGCATACTGCTCGAAGGAACCATCGGTCTTCATGAAGTGCCACATGTCACCGTCGGTGTACAGGTACTCCATGTCCAGATCCATGACATCGGCGCTTTCCAGGGAGTCGCCGGACTTGAAGGTACGCTCCCACACGCGGCCAGTCATCAGATTGCGCAGCTTGACGCGGTTGAAGGCCTGGCCCTTGCCGGGCTTCACGTATTCGTTCTCGACGATGGCGCAGGGGTCGCCGTCGAGCATCACCTTCAGACCGCCCTTGAATTCGTTGGTAGAATAGTTCGCCATGAAATCTGTTCCCTTTTGGTGCCCGTCCCGGCCATCGGCCCCGGTCGGCACACGACTGACATTCCACGAGGGCCAGCCCCTCGCGCCTATCGATGGATGGCCCGCATGATAACCCGAAGCCCGTCGCTTTTGCATTGCTCTGCCCCGGATGAGCCGGACCTTCCCGCCCCCGGTGGCTGGCAGCGCCAGCTGGCCGGAGCCATTCGCGACCCTGCCGAGCTATGCCGCCGCCTTGGCCTGGATGCCAGCCTGGTGCCTGGCGCCGAGGCCGGCCACGCCCTGTTCGAGGTGCGCGTTCCCGAGGCCTTTGCCGCCAGAATGCGTCACGCTGACCCGCAGGACCCCCTGTTGCGCCAGGTACTGCCCCTGTCCGACGAACAGTCGACGCCATCAGGCTACGTCACGGACCCGCTGCAGGAGGCGCAGCACACCGCCAGACGCGGACTGATCCACAAGTACGCTGGCCGGGTACTGCTCATCACCAGTCCCGCCTGCGCGGTCAACTGCCGCTACTGCTTCCGTCGCCATTTTCCCTATCAGGACAATGCGCCTTCACGCTCTCAGTGGGACGATACCCTCGACTACCTGCGCGACGATGTCAGCCTGCGAGAGGCCATTCTGTCCGGCGGCGATCCCCTGGCCGCCAGTGACCGCCAACTGTCCTGGCTGGTCGAACGGCTGGACGCCATCAGCCATCTCAAGCGCCTCCGGATGCACACCCGGCTGCCGGTAGTGATCCCCGATCGGGTCGACGGACCGCTGCTCGACTGGCTTGGCAAGACGCGCCTGCAGAAGGTAATGGTGCTGCATATCAACCACGCCAACGAGATCGACGACGCGGTGATTCGCGCCTGCCAGCGACTGGCTCGAAGCGGCGTCACCCTGCTCAACCAGAGCGTGATCCTGAAGGGCGTGAACGACTCGGTCGATGCCCTGGAGGCCTTGTCAGAACGGCTGTTCGAGGCGGGTATCCTGCCCTACTACCTGCATGCCTTCGATCCCGTGGTCGGCGCCGCCCATTTCGATGTCAGTGACCCGCGGGCCGATGCCCTGGTCGATGAGCTACGCACTCGACTCCCCGGCTTCCTCATGCCAACGCTGGTGCGTGAGATACCCGGCGAGGCCAGCAAGACACCGCTGTAATAACAAGAGAAAAAGCGAACGGAAAGGAAAGCGAGGAAAGCGAGGAAAGCGAGAAGGGAGAAGAGCAAGGAACGGGGATCGGTGACACCCGGGCGCCAGTGCCCGGGCCAAGGAAAAGGCCCCCGCCGCAGGGAAGCTGCGGCGGGGGCCTCGTCATCGCGCCTGGCGGCGCTTAGGCTTAGGCCACGCTATCGGCGGTGACGTTGGGTGCCACCTCCTCGGTAGACAGGCAGCGGTTCACCGCACTCATCACCCCCTTGATCGAGGCACTGGTGATGCTCTCGTCGGTACCTACCCCAAACACGGCTTCTCCCTTCACCCGCACTTCAACGTAGGCGATGGCTTCTGCGTCGGCGCCCTGGCCACGGGAGTGCTCGTGATAATCGATGATTTCGATGTCATGGCCCTCACCGCGCAATGCCTTGACGAAGGCCGCCAGGGGGCCATTGCCCTCACCGCTGATGGTGTGGCGCTGACCGTCCTTGGCAATGCAGGCCTCAAGCATCACCGTCGGACTGTCCGGCTCGGACGACAGACGGTGACTGACCAGGCTGTAGGGCTCGGTCTTGGCCAGGTACTCGTCGACGAAGGTCTGGTAGATCATCGCCGAGGTAATCTCCTTGCCGACCCGATCGGCCACCTCCTGCACCACCAGGCTGAACTCCATGGACAGCCGGCGCGGCAGTTCGATGCCGTGCTCCTGCTCGAGCAGGTAGCTGACGCCGCCCTTGCCGGACTGGCTGTTGACGCGGATCACCGCTTCGTAGCTGCGGCCCACGTCCAACGGGTCGATGGGCAGGTAGGGCACTTCCCAGACGCTGTCAGGGTTTTCCTTGCGCAGCGCCATGCCTTTCTTGATGGCGTCCTGGTGAGAGCCGGAGAAGGCCGTGAACACCAGATCACCCACGTAGGGGTGGCGCGGATGCACCGGCAGCTGGTTGCAGTGCTCGACCTCGCGCATGATCGGGGTGATGTTCGAGAAATCGAGCCCCGGATGCACACCCTGGGTGTAGAGGTTCATCGCCAGGGTGACGATGTCGACATTACCGGTACGCTCGCCGTTGCCGAACAGGGTGCCTTCGACCCGGTCGGCGCCAGCCATCACCGTCAGTTCAGCGGCAGCCACGCCGGTTCCCCGGTCATTGTGGGGATGCACGCTGACGATCAGGTGATCACGGTGCTCGACATTGCGGCAGAACCACTCGATCTGATCGGCATAGTTATTGGGGGTCGCGCACTCTACCGTCGCCGGCAGGTTGACGATCATCTTGTTGTCGGCGCTTGCACCGTAGGTCTCGCGCACCGCATTGACGACTTCAACAGCAAAGTCCATCTCGGTGGTGGTGAACAGCTCCGGTGAATACTGGAAGGTCCACTGGGTGTCGGGCGCCGCCTTCATCAGGTCGCGAATCTGGGTGGTGGCGTCAACCGCAATCTGGATGCACTCGGCCTTGTTGACGTTGAACACCACACGACGGAATACCGGATCCGTGGCGTTGTACACGTGCACGATAGCCTTCTTGGCGCCCTTCAGGGCCTCGAAGGTGCGCTCGATCAAGTGCGGACGTGCCTGAGTCAGCACCTGAATGGTCACATCGTCCGGCACCTTGTTGTCTTCGATCAGGCTGCGCACGAAGTCGAAGTCAGTCTGGGACGCTGACGGGAAACCCACTTCGATTTCCTTGAAGCCAATCTTCAGCAGCAGGTCAAAGAAACGCTGCTTGCGTTCCTGGTCCATCGGATCGATCAAGGCCTGATTACCGTCGCGCAGGTCGACGCTGCACCACTTCGGCGCGGCCTCGATACGCTGGTTGGGCCACTGCCGATCAGGCAGGTCCACGGCGACGAAGGGACGGTACTTGCTGGAAGGATCGTTGAGCATCATGGCGAATTCTCCGGATACGGGCTGTGTCTAGCGATCGTTGGTACGATCTTGCTCGCGGTATTGTCGAGCTATTGTTGGCAGGCCTGACGTGCGCCTTATGGGCTGTGGCCAGGCATAAACGGCGACGCCCCGCTCACCAAAGGAGAGCGGGGCGTCATAAGTCGTAGCGCAGTGACATCAATATCGGCACCCACACATACCGTGACGATCCTCGGCTCATGACGAGCACAGGCACCTGAGCGAGCAGGGGCATGCTGATCCATCACAGGACGATCCATACCAACGCTATCGAGGGCTGGGCGGTCGGTGCCGGGGCGATTCGTGGAGGGGTAAGAGACACTGACTAACATGGTTCAACCTCGATTCGACTAACTCTTGGCAACAAGCTCCAGGCGATGAAGGCGGCTCGGGAAGAGCCAGGGCAGGCGCCATCGCCACGCGCATTTACACGCGTAGTAGTAGTCGTAGGTCGAGGAGTCGAAGTGTCATGTTCATGCACCTAGAAAATCAGTCTTGGCTGCCCTTGTCAACCATTCGCCTGAATGACCCTGCCTGCAACGCAGCGGCCAAGCCCCCTGCCATCCCTCGCAGAAGCGGCGCCAGCGGTACGCGCGAACGACGCTTTTCTGCTGATTTGCTGCCCTATCTCACTGTCACGCATTTGTCCTCTACGGCGTCTAGAGTAGGTGTTAGGTCACAGGTCCCGATAGGCCCGCAAGCCACGGACAAGGCGGCACGCCACCGGTTGTCTCCCGGCCGCGGCTTTACGGTCCCTACACCCTATCTGGACGATTTCGGGACGCCACGCCTCGCACCCAAGGCCATTCAATCCCCCACGTCATTCCTACACTGCTGGAGACACAAGATGGTTGCGCTGAACCACAGCACCCCACTTGCTATTACGCGATATCGCACACCAACCGCCCCCCAGGACCGCAGTCCCCACAGGCCCCGTCACGCCGTTCTGAGCACAGCCCTGTGCTTGAGCGTTGGCATCAGCCTGCTGACGATGGCCCTGTCTTCCTCGGCGGTGGCAGCATCCGACTCCACCAGCGCATCGACCTCTCTACCGGTCAGCGTCGGCCCGCGGCCCTACTTCCTGATCGACGACATGGATGAGGACAACGCTCAGTCCGCCGAGCTCAAGGCCACACTTCAGCAGTGTGCGTCGTCCCTGGACCAGCTTGAGCCCAGCGACTTTTCGATTGGCCATCGCGGTGCGCCTCTCATGTTCCCGGAGCACACGAAAGAGTCCTACCTGGCGGCGGCAAGAATGGGTGCAGGGGTGCTCGAGTGTGACGTGGCCTTCACCGAAGACAAGGAGCTGGTGTGCCGCCACTCCCAGTGTGACCTGCATGGCACCACCAACATTCTGGAAACCGAACTGGCCAGCCAGTGCAGCGTGCCGCCAGCCTTCAATGCCGATGGCACCCTGAGCAACGCCAGCGATATCCAGTGTTGTACCAGCGATATCACCCTGGCCGAGTTCAAGACCCTGGAAGGACGCATGGATGGCGTCGACACCAGTGCCGACACCCTGGAAGCCTATCTGGCTGGCAACCCCCGCTGGCGCACAGAGCTCTACGCCGATCGCGGCACCCTGATGAGCCATGCCGAAAGCATCGCGCTGTTCCAGCAGCTCGGGGTCAAGATGACGCCGGAGCTGAAGACGCCTAGCGTGGAGATGCCCTTCGACGGCATGAGCCAGCAGGACTACGCGCAGAAGCTGCTCGATGAGTACGCCGAGGCAGGCGTGGCGCCAGCCGACGTCTTTCCGCAGTCATTCCTGCTGGACGACGTGCGCTACTGGGTCGATAACACCGAGTTTGGAGATACCGCCGTCTATCTGGACGACCGCTATGACGTGGAAGGCTTTGACGTGACCGACCCCAGCACCTGGCAACCGTCCATGCAGGAGCTGGCGGATATGGGCGTCAAGATTCTGGCCCCGCCGATGTGGATGCTGCTGGCCGCCGGCGACGACCCTGACAAGCCCATCGTGCCATCGGTCTACGCCGAAGAGGCCAAGCAGGCGGGACTTGAACTGGTCGCCTGGTCCTTTGAGCGCTCGGCACCCTTGACCCGGGATGGCGCCTGGTACCACCAGACCATTGATGACGTGGTAGACAACGATGGCGACAAGATGGTCGCGCTGGACGTCATGGCCAGGGATATCGGCGTCAAGGCAGTGTTCTCGGACTGGCCCGCGGCGGTCACCCTGTACGCCAACTGCATGGCGGACGAGCTGGCGCCCTAGGCTCTCGGCAAGAAGATTAGCGCCCACCACGTAAAAACGGCCGGGTGGCAAGCCACCCGGCCAGAACGCCTTCCGTGGCGTTGGCGCCCCTAACGCCATTCCGAGGGTTCCATCCTAACGACCCTGCCTGGCTGCGGCGCTCCCCCATCGGCGGTACCCAGCCCCCCTC
Source organism: Halomonas litopenaei (assembly GCF_017303055.1). Classification (GTDB taxonomy): domain Bacteria; phylum Pseudomonadota; class Gammaproteobacteria; order Pseudomonadales; family Halomonadaceae; genus Halomonas; species Halomonas litopenaei_A. The sequence goes on from NZ_JAEKJT010000004.1 coordinate 56,445, forward strand.
AGACGAGGGGACCACCAGCGGCACTGCCATCTCGCCAAGTCCGTCACCAGCCAGGGGCACTCCCTTGCGGCAAGCCATTCAGGCGAAGGACAAGCCCTGCGCCTCAGCAGTAATGCGGGTGCCGGCACGTCCCGCCACGATGGCCTCGATATCAGCGAGTGCTCCGATCACCGCCGTCTTGCCGCTGGCTCGCACAAACTCACAGGCCGCCTGCACCTTGGGGCCCATGGACCCGCTAGCGAAGTCGAGCGCTTCCAGGCTGTCAGGATCGGCCTCCGCCACCCGCCGGCTCTGGGGCGTTCCCCAATCCAGATAGACACCGTCAACATCCGTGGCGATGATCAGCAGATCACTGGCGAGCTCTCGAGACAGCAGCGACGAGCACATGTCCTTGTCGATGACGGCCTCGATGCCCTGAAGCTTGCCGTCCTCAGCGTACACGGTGGGAATCCCACCGCCGCCGGCACAGATCACCACCGTGCCCCGCTCGAGAAGCCAGCGCAGTGGGCGAATCTCGAAGATCCTTTTGGGCCTGGGACTCGGCACCACCCGGCGATAATGATCACCGTCCTTGGCCATGGCCCAGCCCTTGAGCTCCGCCAGACGGCTGGCCTCTTCCTTCGAGTAGATGGGACCGATCGGCTTGGTAGGATGAGCAAAGGCCGGGTCAGCGGCATCGACTTCCACCTGAGTCAACAGCGAGGCGAACGGCACGTCGCCAGGCAACAGATTGCCCAGCTCCTGCTCGATCATGTAGCCGATCATGCCCTCGGTCTCGGCCCCCAGCACATCCAGCGGGAAGGCATTGTCCTCGTCATAGGCCGCCCCCTGCAGGGCCAGCAGCCCGACCTGAGGGCCGTTGCCGTGGGCAATGATCAACTCGTTGCCCGGCGCCACCCGTGCGATCTGCTCACAGGCGATACGAATGTTGGCGCGCTGGGCGTCCCCATTCATGACTTCGCCTCGTCGCAGCAGTGCATTACCGCCAAGCGCTATGGTGATACGCATACGCTACTCTCCCGGTTCAGGTTGGCGAGCGGCACCAGGCCACTCGCCAGGTTCAGCCCAACATCGACGCCAGCGACTCACACATCTCCCAGCGTCGACACCATTACCGCCTTGATGGTGTGCATGCGGTTTTCCGCCTGCTCGAAGGCAATGCAGGCCGGGGATTCGAACACCTCCTCGGTGACTTCAATACCGTTCTTAAGGACCGGATACTGCTCGGCGACCTGACGCCCCACCTTGGTGTCGCAGTTGTGGAAGGCGGGCAGACAGTGCATGAACTTGACCCGGGGGTTGCCCGACGCCGCCAGCAAGGCCTGGTTGACCTGATAGGGCAGCAGCTGGTCGATGCGCTCGGCCCAGGCCTCCACCGGCTCACCCATGGAGACCCACACATCGGTGTGTATGAAGTCGACGCCCTTGACCGCTTCCTGAGGATCTTCGGTCAGGCAGAGTCGTGCCCCACTCTGCTCGGCAAAGCGACGACAGTTGGCCAGGTGCTCTTCATCCGGCCAGAGCGCCCTTGGCGCGGCGATACGCACGTCCATGCCCAGCTTGGCGCCGATCAGCAGCAGCGAGTTGCCCATGTTGTTGCGCGCATCCCCCAGATAGGCGAAGGAGATCTCGTGCAGCGGCTTCTCCGCGTGCTCACGCATGGTCAGCACGTCAGCGATCATCTGGGTCGGGTGGTACTCATCGGTCAGCCCGTTGTAGACCGGCACCCCAGAGAAGGCCGCCAGCTCCTCCACCACCTCCTGGCTGAAGCCGCGATACTCGATGGCGTCATACATGCGTCCCAGGACCCGAGCGGTATCACGCATGGACTCCTTGTGACCGATCTGGGACGAGGTCGGGTCGATGTAGGTCACATTGGCGCCCTGGTCATAGGCGGCCACTTCAAACGCACAGCGGGTACGGGTGGAGGTCTTCTCGAAGATCAGCGCAATGTTCTTGCCCTTCAGCCGCTGGGTCTCGCAGCCGCTGTACTTGGCGCGCTTGAGATCACGAGACAGGTCCAGCAGGTAGCGCAGCTCGCGCTCGGAGTGATGCATCAGTGACAGCAGGTGACGATGGTGGATGTTGAACGCCATGAGTGTCTCCTTGACGGCTGCCTGGCAGCCGTCGATGGGAAGCCAAAAGAGAAAAAGACGGTTCCGCTGACGTCAGCGGTCGACGTCACAAGCCGGTATCAGTAGTCGACGGCATCGCGGGAAATGGGGCAGGTCATGCAGTGACCGCCACCACGTCCGCGCCCCAGTTCGCTGGCACTGATGGTGATGACCTCGACGCCCGCCTTGCGCAGCAAGGTGTTGGTGTAGGTATTACGGTCATAGCCGACCACCACACCGGGCTCGAGGGCGACCACATTGTTGCCGTCATCCCACTGCTCGCGCTCGGCCTCGTAGCTGTCGCCGCCGGTCTCCACCACACGCAGCTTGGGCAGACCAAGGGCCTCGGCCACGACCTCGATGAAGCCTTGATTCTCGCGTCGCACGTCGATGCCACTGGGCTTGCTCTCGTCCGGGCGCAGGCTGAACGGCACGATATCCTTGACCACCTCCGGGAAGACCGTGACCAGATCGCGATCACAGAAGCTGAACACCGTATCCAGATGCATCGCGGCACGAGAACGCGGCAAGCCCGCCACGATGACCCGTTCGGCTTCACCCGCCCGGAACAAGGCGCTGGCCACCTGGCCGATAGCCTGATGCGAGGTACGCTCCCCCATACCGATCAACACGACGCCGTTGCCCACCGGCATGACATCGCCACCTTCCAGCGTTGCAGCACCGTGGTCCTGATCAGGGTTGCCGTACCACACCTTGAAGTCGGCGCCGACAAACCTCGGGTTGAAGCGATAGATGGCTGACGTCAGCAAGGTTTCCTGGCGCCTGGCTGGCCAGTACATGGGGTTGAGGGTGACGCCACCGTAAATCCAGCAGGTGGTATCGCGAGTGAACAGGGTGTTGGGCAACGGCGGCAGCACAAAGCTCGAGCGCCCCAGGTAGTCACGGAAGGTCTTGAGGGTCTCGCCACCATGACTCTCGGTGATATCGGCCCAGGACACCCCGCCGATCAGAAAGTCGGCTAGACGCCGAGGCTCAAGGTCGGTCAGCCAGGCGCGAACTTCATCCGCAAGCCCATGGCCGACCAGGTTGGAGGTGATCTTGCGGTCCAGAACCCAGCGCACCGCGTCACGATTTTCCAGTGTTTCGGTCAGCAGATTGTGCATCTCGAGCACTTCGACATCACGCTCACGCATCTTGGTCACGAAGTCGAAATGATCACGCTTCGCCTGATTGGTCCAGAGCACATCATCGAATAACAGCTCGTCGCAATTACTGGGCGTCAGCCTGAGGTGAGCAAGCCCCGGTGAACACACCATGACCTTGCGAAGCTTACCCACTTCCGAGTACACACCCAATCGATAACCGCCTGTCTTCATCGCTTTTCTCCTTCCCCTATAAACAAGGGAATTCGTATCAGAAAGTCACTCTCCAGAACCTCTTTCACCTACTCTATTCGACTCCCCCTAGAGGCTTAACCACCCCTGATAAAGACCTGCTACTGCCAAGGCAAAAGCACCGACAGTCGCCATAAAAATGATCATCTCGTAGCGCTTGAAGACGGCCTCACCGCGCTCACGCTTAGCCCAGATAAACAGGATCGCGCCTGGCGTGTAGAGAAGCGCCGAGAGCAGCAGATACTGGATACCTCCCGCATACAGAAGCCAAAGGGCATACAGCGTGGCCAAGCCACTGATGAAAGCATCCTTCAGGCGATCTTCCGGGGAGCCCTCGTACCCCTCGCCCTTCAACGTCAGCATGAGGGCATAGGCAGCGGACCATAGGTAAGGCACCAGAATCATCGAGCTGGCGAGATACAAGAGACTGAGATAGGTCGACTCGCTGAGCAGCGTGAGCAGAAGAAACACCTGGATCAGGCCATTGGATAGCCATAGCGCTTTGACCGGCACCTTGTTGACGTTTTCCCTGCTCAAGGCCGCGGGCATGGTGCCGTCACTGGAAGCGGCACGAAGTATCTCGGCGCACAGTAGCGTCCACGACAGCAAGGCTCCCAATAGCGAGATCGCCAAGCCTGCGCTGATCAGGTATCCCCCCCAGGGACCCACCACATGGCTGAGTACCAGCGCCATGGAAGGGTTCTTAAGACCCGCGAGTTCAGGCTGGGACATGATGCCCATGGACAGGACGTTGACCATGACCAACAGCAGCAGTACACCGAGAAAGCCGAGCACAGTGGCCCGCCCCACATCGCGACGTTCCCGAGCCTTCGAGGAATAGATGCTCGCGCCCTCGACGCCGATGAACACCCACACCGTCACCAGCATCATGTTGCGCACCTGATCCATCACGTTGCCAAGATCAGGGTTGGCCTGCCCCCAGATATCCAGAGTAAAGACGTCCAGCCGAAACCCAATCGACGCCAGCACGATGAACATCACCAGCGGAACCACCTTGGCGACGGTGGTCACGATATTGATATATGCCGCCTGCTGAATGCCCCTCGAGACAAGCCAGTGAACGCTCCATAGCAGCATTGAGGCGCACAGCACCGCGAGCGGCGTATTGCCATCACCGAAAGCGGGAAAGAAGAAACCGAGGGTACTGAAAAGAAGAACGAAATAACTGACATTTCCGAGCCAGGCGCTGATCCAGTAGCCCCAGGCAGAAGAGAAACCAAGGTAGTCACCGAACCCCGCCTTGGCGTAGGCATAGATACCGGCATCCAGTTCCGGCTTTCGATTGGCCAGCGTCTGAAAGACGAACACCAGCGCCAACATGCCGACCGCCGTAATACTCCATCCGATCAGCATCGCTCCAGGAGATGCACTTGCCGCCATGTTTTGCGGCAGTGAAAAGATTCCTCCACCAATCATCGAACCAACGACCAGCGCAAGCAGTGCACAAAGCCCGAGCTTATGTCTGGGTGTTTCCATCGAGGCTTCCTCGCAGGAAAAAAGTTTGCCGATTCAGCCTACGCTCTTTTTTCTCCGCGATAACGCCCCAAACCGAGGTATTCCCTTCTTCGGTGACTCGTATCAACAGCGTGAAGTAAGACGAATTTATTCGACATCGATCATGAAATGCGGCTCCGCAACCCATCATTGATCTGCATGCCTGGACGGCAACGATAGCCACCTCATGTGACCACCACTTGGGTCAAGTATTGAGCACTTTCACGAACGTCCACTCCTCTGCCTCAGGACGCCATAAAAAGAGACACCTGCACCAGAAAGCCGCCCAAAAGAAGTCGTAAACAGAACAACACACAGCATGAGAGAACGCGCAGAGCATACGAGAACGCACCGAGACACGGCGAACACGCAGGGAGAAAGCACAGGAAAAACGAAAAAGAGGAGTCCGAAGACTCCCCTTTCGAGTGTGCTGGCATGGTGCCCCATCCAGCGTGATGTCCTTTCCGGTCAGTCTTGGCCGATCAGTCTTGGCCGGTCAGTCTTGGCCGGTCAGTCTTGGCCGGTCAGTCTTGCTCCAAATCCGCCTGGCGATAGCCGATCAGGTACAGCACGGCATCAAGACCAAGGGTCGAGATACTCTGTCTCGCCTGGGCTCTGACCATGGGCTTGGCCCTGAAGGCAATTCCCAGGCCGGCTGCCGCCAGCATCTTGAGATCGTTGGCACCATCTCCCACGGCGATGGTCTGCTCCATGGAGATGCCCTCGCGCTGGGCGATCTCGCGCAGCAACAGCGCCTTGCGATCGGCGTCCACAATCGGCTCACGCACCTCACCGGTGACCTTGCCGTTCTCGATGACCAGCTCATTGGCGTGGATTTCATCGAAGCCTAGGCGTTGCTGGAGATAGCGCGCGAAGTAGGTAAAGCCACCGGACAGGATAGCGGTGCGATAGCCCAAGCGCTTAAGCTGAGCCATCAGTGTCTCGACGCCGTCCATTAACGGCAGCTCAGCGGCGATCTCGGCCAGCACGGACTCATCCAGCCCCTTGAGCTTGGACATGCGTTCGCGGAAGCTCTCCTGGAAGTCCAGCTCACCGCGCATGGCCCGCTCGGTGACCTCCGCCACTTCGTCATAGACACCGTGACGCCTGGCCAGCTCATCGATGACCTCGGCCTTGATCAGGGTCGAATCCATGTCGAAACACACCAGACGACGGTGAGTACGCCAGATCGAGTCTTCCTGCAGCGCGATATCCACCCCGTGGGCCGCGCCCAGGGCCAGGGCCTTCTCGCGCAGCGACTCGAGATCGATCTGTTCGCCGCGCAGCCAGCATTCGACGCAGCTGCCCTGGGCCGGTGCCTCGCCGTCCAGCGGCTCGCGTCCGGACAGGCGATGCATCAACTCCACCGTCAGGCCATGCTCTGCCGTCAGCGCCCCCACTTCGGCCAGGATGCCGGCAGGCAGTCGCGGCGCCAGCAAGGTCATGATCCAGCGCGGCTGACCCGCGGTCTGGCTCCAGCGATGGTACTCCTCGGCGCTGATCTGGATTGCCTGCACATCGAGCCCGAGCTCGTCGCCGGTGTGGGCCAGCGCACCTTCCAGGTCCGCCTCGTGATCCAGCGCCACCAGGGCCTCCAGCGAGACGATGCCAAAGGTCACGCTTTGGTTGATATCGAGAAGTCTTGCCCCGCTGCGGGCCAGCGCCTTGCCAAGTCCGGCCAGCTGGCCAGGACGAGCCTGGCCGGTGGCACGCATCAAGATTCTTCTGGTCATGTAGTCTGTCCTGTAACCTCACCGCCTTGTATGGGGTGGCGACAACGTGAACCCCCACCGAGGATCAGGCCTCGACGCGCTCCAGCCGATCAACCTTCTGCAGACCGCGCGGCAGCTTGCTGCCCCGACGCCCGCGTTCGCCGCGATAGTAGTCGAGTTCGCCATTCTTGAGCGATAGCTTACGTTTGCCAGCATGGACCACCAGGGTATCTCCTGGGGCCAACACGACCAGTCCACGCACGAATTCTTCACGCCGGGCGGCCCGGGCGCCAGGAATGTCGAGCATCTTGTTGCCCTTGCCCTTGGACATCTCCGGCAACTGCTCCAGCGGGAACAGCAGCAGCCGCCCCTCGTTGGATACCGTGGCCACGGTCAGCTCTTCGGCCGCCGGCAGCTCCACCGGGGGCAGCACGTTGCAGCCCTTGGGCAGTGACAGCACCGCCTTGCCGGAGCGATTCTTGCCGGTCAGGTCCTCGAGTCGCGCAACAAAGCCATAGCCGCCGTCGGAGGCCAGCAGGTAGCGGGAGTCGCCGGGTGCCAGCATGACCCCGGCCATATGCGCACCGGCCACCACGTTGACCTTGCCGGTCACCGGTTCGCCCTGGCCACGGGCGCTGGGCAACTGATGGGCCGGTAAGGTGTAGGCACGGCCGGTATCGTCCAGCAGTACCAGCGGCTGGTTGGTCTTGCCCCGGGCGGCGAGATGGAAGGCATCTCCCGCCTTGTAGGACAAGCTAGCCGGATCGATATCGTGGCCCTTGGCCGCGCGAATCCAGCCCTTCTCGGACAGCACCACGGTGACCGGGTCGGCACCGACCAGCTCGACTTCGGACAGCGCCTTGGCTTCGCCACGCTCGACGATGGGCGAGCGACGCTCATCGCCGTGTTCTTCCGCCGCCTGTCTGAGCTCCTGCTCGATCAGATCGGTCATGGCCTCGTCGCTGCCCAGCAGCTCCTCGAGCCGCTTGCGCTCCGCCTCGAGCTCACTCTGCTCGGTGCGGATCTTCATTTCCTCCAGCTTGGCCAGATGACGCAGGCGCAGCTCCAGGATGGCCTCGGCCTGACGGTCGCTGAGACCGAAGGCCTCGATCAGGGCGCTCTTGGGCTCATCCTCTTCACGGATGATCCGGATCACCTCATCGATATTGAGGTAGGCGATCAACAGACCTTCCAGCAGGTGCAGGCGATCGTTCACCTTGCCCAGCCGATGCTCCAACCGCCGGCGTACCGTGGTACGGCGGAAATCGAGCCATTCGCCCAAAAGCTCCGGCAGTGGCATCACCCGCGGACGGCCGTCGAGACCGATCACGTTGAGGTTGACCCTGACGTTCTTCTCGAGGTCGGTGGTGGCAAACAGGTGCGCCATCATCGCCTCGATGTCGACCCGATTGGAGCGGGGCTCGATCACCAGACGGGTCGGCTCCTCATGGGTGGACTCATCGCGCAGGTCGGCCACCATCGGCAGCTTCTTGGCCTGCATCTGGGCAGCGATCTGCTCGAGCACCTTGGCCCCGCTGACCTGATACGGCAGCGCGTTGATGATGACCTGGCTTTCTTCCTTGTCGAACTCGTAGCGGGCGCGCATCTTGACGCTGCCACGGCCACTTTCATAGATCTTTCTGAGATCGGCGCGGGGAGTGATGATCTCCGCCTGGGTGGGAAAGTCCGGTCCCGGCAAGTGCGCCATCAGATCCGCCGTCGTCACCGAGGGGTTACGCAGCACCTGGCAGGTGGCCTCGACCACCTCGCGCACGTTATGGGGCGGAATATCCGTGGCCATACCCACGGCAATCCCGGTGCCGCCATTGAGCAGCACGTGAGGCAGCCGTGCCGGGAGCACCACTGGCTCATTCATGGTGCCATCGAAGTTGGGCGCCCAGTCCACGGTGCCCTGACCCAGCTCACTGAGCAGGACCTCGGCAAACTTCGACAGCCTGGCTTCGGTGTAGCGCATCGCCGCGAAGGACTTGGGATCGTCGGGGCTGCCCCAGTTGCCCTGGCCATCGACCAGCGGATAGCGATAGCTGAACGGCTGCGCCATCAGCACCATGGCTTCATAGCAGGCGCTATCGCCATGGGGATGAAACTTACCCAGCACGTCACCGACGGTACGCGCAGACTTCTTGTACTTGGCATTGGCGTTCAGCGACAGTTCACGCATGGCGTAGACGATGCGCCGCTGTACCGGCTTCATGCCGTCGCCAATATGGGGCAATGCCCGGTCGAGAATGACGTACATCGAATAGTCGAGGTAGGCCTTCTCGGTGTATTCGCGCAGGGACAGTCGCTCGACGTCGCCCTCCGCCACCTCAATGTCCAGAGTCATGTTCCCTCGTTCTCATCCTGGTCGCCGCAAGCGACGACATGGTATTCCCAGGCGCAACCGGCGCCGCCCGCTCTGCCTCGGCCGGATCAGACGTCGATATCGGCCAGGTTGCCGTAGTCTTCAAGCCAGCTCTTGCGGTCCGAGGCGCGCTTCTTGGCCAGCAGCATGTCCATCATCTCCAGCGTGCCGTCGCCATCTTCCCGGGTCAGCTGCACCAGGCGGCGCGTCTCTGGCGCCATGGTCGTCTCGCGCAGCTGCAGCGGACTCATCTCACCCAGGCCCTTGAAGCGCTGAACATTGGGTGTCCCGCGCTTGCCTTCCAGAGAACGCAGAATGGCGGCCTTCTCGCTCTCGTCCAGGGCGTAGAAGACCTCCTTGCCCAGATCGATGCGGTACAGCGGCGGCATGGCGACAAACACATGGCCGGCGTCGACCAGCGAGGGGAAGTGGCGCACGAACAGCGCGCACAGCAGCGTGGCGATGTGCAGCCCGTCAGAGTCAGCGTCGGCGAGGATGCAGATCTTGTGATAGCGCAGCTTGGACAGGTCGGCGCTGGCCGGGTCGGCACCGATGGCCACGGCAATGTCGTGGACCTCCTGGGAGCCGTAGATATCATGGGAGTCGACCTCCCAGGTATTAAGGATCTTGCCGCGCAGCGGCAGGATCGCCTGGGTCTCGCGGTTGCGTGCCTGCTTGGCGCTGCCGCCGGCGCTGTCGCCCTCGACCAGGAACAGCTCGCTCATGGCGGGGTCCTGACCGCTGCAGTCGGCCAGCTTCCCGGGCAGTGCAGGACCAGAGGTCACCTTCTTGCGGGCCACCTTCTTGGAGCTCTTCTGGCGCCGCTGAGCCGCGCTGATGACCAGCTCCGCCAAGGCCTCTGCCTGATCCACATGGTGGTTGAGCCACAGCGAGAAGGCGTCCTTGACCACCCCGGACACGAAGCCCGCCACGGTGCGCGACGACAGCCGCTCCTTGGTCTGTCCGGCGAACTGCGGATCCAGCATCTTCACCGACAGCACGTAGGCGACGCGCTCCCACAGGTCTTCGGCGGTCAGCTTGACGCCACGGGGCAGCAGGCTGCGGTACTCGCAGAATTCCTTGAGCGCGTCGAGCAGGCCGGAGCGCAACCCATTCACATGGGTGCCACCCTGGGCGGTGGGGATCAGGTTGACGTAGCTTTCCATCAACGAGTCGCCGCCCTCGGGAAGCCACTGGATCGCCCAGTCCACCGCCTGCTCGTCGTCGGCAAAGTGACCGACGAAGGGCGAGCTTGGCAGGACCTCGTAGCCGTCCGTGGTCTGGGCCAGGTAGTCGCGCAGACCGTCCTCGAATTGCCAGGTGGTGGCGGTGCCATCGGCCTCGACCAGCTCCACCTTGAGCCCGGGGCACAGCACTGCCTTGGCGCGCAGCAGGTGCTTGAGTCGGCCCACGGCCAGATTGGGACTATCGAAATAGCTGACGTCCGGCCAGAATCGCACCACCGTGCCCTTGGCCCGCTTGGCCGCAGTACCGATGACGTGTAGATCCTCGACCTTGTCGCCGTGCTCGAAGGCCATGGCGTGGCGCTCGCCATCGCGCAGCACTTCCACTTCCAGGCGCCTGGACAGGGCGTTGACCACGGATACCCCGACACCGTGAAGACCGCCGGAAAAGCGATAGCTCGATGAGGAGAACTTACCGCCTGCGTGCAGGCGCGTCATGATCAGCTCGATCCCCGACACTCCGTGCTCGGGGTGCACGTCGATGGGCATGCCACGACCGTTGTCCGACACCTCGATACCGCCATCATCGCGCACCACCACGCGAATCTCGTTGGCGTGCTCGGCGAGGGCCTCGTCGACACTGTTGTCGATGACCTCCTGCACCAGGTGATTCGGGCGGGAGGTGTCGGTGTACATGCCGGGGCGCTTGCGAACGGGCTCCAGCCCGGAAAGCACCTCGATCGAACTGGCACTGTATTGGGTCATGCGTGGTCCATCATCAGGATGACTGGAATCGTCTCTTTTCTGCCTTGGCGCCAGTCGCGAGGGCCTGCGCCTAGTCCATCACCGGCGCCATCACGCCTGGTTCAAGGCGATGCCCGGCGTGGGCGAACACCGCTGGCAGGTAATCGGCCAGGGCATTGAAGCCGTGCTCCCCTCCGGGATGCAGCACCGCTCTGGCGCCGCGATAGGCCTCGAACGCATCGTGACTGTTCAATGTCTCGTCCTGGGTCACCAGCAGCAGCAGGTAACGCCACGGGGTCACGCTCTCGGGCGTCAGCTGGGCCACCTGGTCACGATGCCCCTGCTCGACCACGAAGCGTTCTCCGGTATAGGCGTTCACAAAGCTCTGGCCCAGCATAGTATCGACCAGCCGCGCCGGGCGCACCGCCGGATTGACCAATACCGCCTTGAGCCCGTGTCGCTCGGCCAATACCGTGGCCAGAAAGCCACCCATGGAACTGCCCATGACCAGCGGCTGCGGCCCGAGACGCGACGTCAAGGACTCGCCCAGCGCCAGCGCATCGACGGCGCGCGACGGCAGATCCGGGGTCTCGCAGGGCAGGTCCAGTGCGTCGCAGGCGGCCTTGACCAGGCGTGCCTTTGGCGACGCCCCGGCGCTATTGAACCCGTGCAGGTACAAGATGCCGGTGGCGACTGGCGACGTCTGAGGCGTCATGGGGCTCAGCATAACGGAAAACCTGTATAAATGGCCAGTTTGCTGACAGGACCGCCCCGCTGACCCACTGCGGGAGGCAGGGAGCCAGCGGGAACTGTGATCGCTTCAGCGCTCCCGCGAGGCCTGCCAGGTTGCCTCGATCAGGCCTCGGGTGGAATCGTCCATATCATCAAGACCCTGACGGCCTTCAATGATGTCACGGGTCTCGTTGGCGATCTTCTTGCCCAGTTCAACGCCCCACTGGTCGAAGGGATTGATGCCCCAGATGGTCGCCTGCACAAACACCTTGTGCTCGTACAGCGCAATCAAGGCGCCCAGGGTTTCCGGCGTCAACCGCTCCAGCAGCAAGGTGGTGGAGGGCTGATTGCCACGATAACGCTTGTGCTCGGGCCGTGGGCCGTCCTCGGCGATGGCGTCATCACCCAGCATCAACACGCGCGACTGGGCAAAGCAGTTGGCCAGAGTCAGGCGGTGCTGACCCATCAGGTGCTCACGGGTGGCCGGATCCTCGACATCCTCGTAGCGCGCCAGGGGCGCAATGAAGTCACACTCCACCGCCTGGGTGCCCTGGTGCAGCAACTGGTAGAACGCATGCTGGGCGTTGGGACCGAGCTGTCCCCACAGCACCGGGCAGGTGGAATAGTCCACCGTGTCACCGTCATTGGTGACCGACTTGCCGTTGGACTCCATCTCAAGCTGTTCGAGATAGGCGGCGAAGTACTCCAGTCGGCCGTCGTAGGGCAAGATCGAGTGGGCTCGGATGTCCAGGAAGTTGTTGTTCCAGATACCGGCCAGGGCCAGCAGCACCGGCAGATTGTCGGCCAAGGGCGCCTTCTGGAAATGCACGTCCATGGTATGGGCACCGGCCAACAGGGCACGGAAGCCCTCCATCCCGATCACCAGTGCGATGGGCAGACCAATGCCCCCCCACAGCGAGTAGCGCCCACCGACCCACTCCCAGAATTCGAGCTGGTGATCACAGGCGATGCCCCACTCGGCCATCTTCTCGGGACTGGCGGATACGCCGATGAAGTGCTGACGCAGTACCAGCTCATGGTCGACGCCTTCCTGGCGCGAGCCCACCAGCCGGGACAGCAGCCAGTCCCGCGCCGTATTAGCGTTGGACAGGGTGTCGATCGTGGTGAACGATTTTGACGACAGCACGAATAGCGTGGTTTCAGGATCGAAGCGCGTCAGGTAGTCGACCAGCTGCGAGCCGTCCATGGTCGAGGCGAAATGGACCTCCACCGGATGAGTCCCCTGAGGACGATAGTCGGCCAGGGCGTGGGTCACCATCAGCGGCCCGAGGTCGGAGCCGCCCACCCCCAGGTTGACCACATCACGAATCGGCTTGCCGGTAGCGCCGCGCCACTGCCCCGAGTGGAAGCGCTCGACCATGGTGGCCATCTTGTCCAGGGTGGCATGCACCGCCGGCACCAGGTCTTCCCCCTCGACCACCAGCGTCGCATCGGCGGGCAGACGCAAGGCGGTATGCAAGGCAGGCCGATCCTCGCTGATATTGACCTTCTCGCCGGCCAGCAGACGCTGAGTGGCTGCCGGCACCCCTGCCTCCTCGGCAAGGCGCAGCAAATCCGCGAGGGTGTCCTGATCCCAACGCTGCTTCGACAGGTCCAGCTTGAGGCCAGCCGCTTCCCGGCTGAAGGTGGCGAAACGCCCCTGGTCCTGACGGAACATGTCGCACAGGTGGCGCTGTCCTACCTGTTGGGCCTTGTCCTGCAGGGACCGCCAGGCCTGGGTTTGGTCGATCGTCGGCATCTATCCTCTCCTTGGGCATAGTCTGGGGAGCGGCAGCCTTGGCTGCATCCATGTCACGTCTGCGACGGTTCCCCAGGTCAAAGGTGTGACGGGTCAGCGACGGCAGCTGCCTCATCGTGCAGCACGGGCCCAGGACGCGTACAATCACAGCCCCCGAGCCCGACAACACTGGCAATCCATGAGTGACGCATCTTACCGTGACGCCATCTTTTCCACACCCCTGGACAAGGTAGCGCGCTTTTCGTTCGACGAGCGTGTCGTCGCCTGCTTCCCCGACATGATCCGCAGGTCCGTTCCCGGCTACGGCCAGATCCTTGGCATGCTGGGCGTGCTGGCCGAGCGCCATCTACGCCACGGCGCCCACGTCTACGACCTTGGCTGCTCGCTGGGCGCCGTAGGCCTGGCGCTGGCCGGCCAGCTTCCGCGGGACGCCTTCACCCTGACCGGCATCGACCTGTCCCCGGCCATGGTGGAACGGGCACGTCAGACCCTGGCAGAGGAGTGTCCCGAGCACGCCATCGAGGTCATCGAAGGGGACATCCGTCACATCGATTACCGCCCCAGCGGCATGATCGTGCTCAATTTCACGCTGCAGTTCCTGGCACCGGAAGATCGCAACGACCTGCTGGCACGGCTGTATCAGGCGCTGGAGCCCGGCGGCGTGCTGGTGCTGTCGGAGAAGATCAAGTCCGGCGACGAGCAGGACAACGCCTGGCTGGTGGAGCGCTACCATGATTTCAAGCGGGCCAACGGCTACAGCGACATGGAAATCAGCCAGAAACGCAACGCCCTCGAGAACGTGCTGATTCCCGATACCCTTGAGCAGCATCATCAGCGCCTGGCAGATGCTGGCTTCGGCCGCTCGCTGACCTGGTTTCAGTACCTGAACTTCGCCTCCATGATTGCCTTCAAGGAGGCTTGAGTGATCCCCGAGCATCAGCGTGACCTGTATCGCGCCTTCCTTGAACACTCCTTTCGCCACGCCGGCATGGGCACCTGGCTTGCCAGACTGCCCGAACAGTTTGCCAGCGGTCTGGACCGTCAGCGTCATGGTGACCTTCCCGCCTGGGAAAAGGCCGTGGCCAAGCTCCCGGCGCTACCCGACAAACGCCAGGTCCACCTTGACCAGGACACCGTCGAGGTATCACTTGAGCTGGATGAGAGCCGTCAGCGTCAAAGCGAGAACCTGCTTCGGGCGCTGATCCCTTGGCGCAAGGGGCCCTACCGGCTGGCTGGCATCACCATTGATACCGAATGGCGCTCGGACTGGAAATGGCAGCGCCTGGCGCCGTACCTGGCGCCGCTGCGGGGCCGCAAGGTGCTCGACGTCGGTGGAGGCAATGGCTACCACGCCTGGCGCATGGCCGGGGCCGGGGCCGACTTCGTGCTGGTCATTGATCCATCGCCGCGCTTCTACTGGCAGTTCCAGGCCGTCAAGCACTTCGTCGGCGAGGCCGATGGCGGACGCACCCATTTCCTGCCGGTCGGTATCGAAGACGTCCCTGATCGGCTCGGCTTCTTCGACACGGTGTTTTCCATGGGCGTGCTCTACCACCGTCCATCACCGCTGGAACACTTGATACAGCTACGGGACGCCCTGCGTCGCGGTGGCGAGCTGGTGCTGGAAACCCTGGTGGTCGAGGGCGATGAAACCCGCGTGCTGGTGCCGGGAGACCGCTACGCCGCGATGCCCAACGTCTACTTCCTGCCGTCGTCCAAGGCCTTGGTTGGCTGGCTTGAAAAGGTCGGATTCTGTGACGTGCGCGTTGTCGATGAAGGCCCCACCAGCCTGGACGAACAGCGCGCGACGGACTGGATGACCTTTCAATCACTGAATGATTTTCTTGATCCAGAGAACCCCCAACTCACCCGAGAGGGACATCCGGCACCACGGCGTGCGGTGATCATCGCCACCCGGCCAGCATGACCGACGGCAAGACGCCCTGCCGAGTCTATCGGCAGGGCGTCGTCATTCAGCACGCCATCGCGACTGCAGGTGTCAGACGAAGTCCAGCACCATGAAGTGAGGGTTGTCGACCAGCACCTCCATGCGGGTGATGTCATTGAGCACCACCAGCCGGTCACCTCCTTCGGTGCGTAGCGACAAGCACTCCTCATGGTCCTCGTTGAACGAGGTGTCTACCGCTTCCCCCTGTTTTTCGACCCCACCCTTCAAGGAAAGCTTGACCGGAAAATGGTACAAGCAAGCAAGTTCAATATTATCGTAGAGATGGCAAGCCACCATGCTCATGCCCTCCCCTGTTAATCAACTCACTCAGGTGTTCACTCACCTAGGTAACAACTCACCTAGCTATCAACTCGCCTAAGTATTAACTCACCAGTGTCGAGATCTGTGGATCACGTTGAGATTGCCGATATGCGTCGCCCTGTCGATGCCGTGACATGTGACATATCTCACATGCGAGGCATCCTGCCTTTGGTCTAGCCCAGATACCAGCGCGGCACCATTTGGCTGCACAAACCGCGTTAGTTTCACCGAAAAGCACGAGCCTTGCCGCTCAGAAAGAGCGCTGGTATTGCGCCAATTCGAGCTACCATTCCTGATCCAGCGGATGCTTCCATCGGCTATCCAGAACGGCCATCCCCGCACATAACAAAGGCTCCTGCGTCAGCACGCAGGAGCCTTGTTCGCACTGCCTTGACGGCGTCAGCGGTTCAGCAGGTCACGTACATCCTTGGCTTCCCAGTGGGGAAAGTACTTGCGAACCAGGGCGTTGAGCTCCAGCTCGAAACCTGCCCAGTCGACTTCCCCGACAGACGCGCCCTCGGCACTGGCGGCACCCCGAATCATGCCGGCGCCGACGGTGACGTTGGTCAGACGATCGATGACGATAAAGCTGCCGGTGCCGGCAATCTTCGCATAGTCGTCGATCGGCACTTCGGCTGTCAGCGCTACCCGGCAGCGAGCGATGGCATTGAGCTCAAGCTGCTGCGCCTGGTGACGCTCCAGGGTGTTGACGTCGACCTGGTAGTGAATCGCCTCGACCTGTCCGGACACGGCACGCCCGGCCATGCGGATATCGTATTGGCGACCAGGCACCAGCGCGTCGTCATGCATCCACACGATATCGGCGTCGAAGGCACTCGACAGGGTGATGTCGGCATCGGCTGCCACCAGCCAGTCGCCGCGAGAGATGTCGATCTCGTCTTCCAGGGTCACGGTGATCGCCTGCCCCGGATAAGCGTCATCCAGGTCGCCGTCGAAGGTCACGATGCGCTCGACCTTGCTGAGCTTGTTGGACGGCAACACCTTGACCGACTGGCCAGGGCGAAGGATGCCCGCCTCCAGGGTGCCTGCATACCCCCGGAAATCGAGGTTCGGACGATTGACGTACTGCACCGGGAAACGCAGGTCACTGAGGTTCTGGTCGCGGCTGACTTCCACCGTTTCCAGCAGCTCGAGCAGGGCCGGGCCCTGGTACCAGTTCAGGTTGTCGCCGCGCTCGACCACGTTGTCGCCCTTGAGGGCAGACAGCGGTACGAAACGAATGTCCGACGCCGACAGCTGCTCGGCAAAGGCCCGATACTCGGCGACGATCTCGTCGAAGCGCTCCTCGGCGTAGTCGACCAGGTCCATCTTGTTGACCGCGATGACCAGGTGCTGAATGCCCAGCAGGTCAGCGATAAAGCTGTGACGACGGGTCTGGGTCTGCACGCCGTAACGGGCGTCGATCAGAATCACCGCCAGGCCCGCGGTGGAGGCACCGGTGGCCATGTTGCGGGTGTACTGCTCGTGCCCCGGGGTGTCGGCGATGATGAACTTGCGCTTGTCGGTGGAGAAGAAGCGATAGGCCACATCGATGGTGATGCCCTGCTCGCGCTCCGACTGCAGACCATCGACCAGCAGCGCCAGATCCACCTCCTCGCCGGTGGTGCCCTTGGTCTTGGAGGCCTGGGTGATGGCCGCCAACTGGTCATCGAAGATCATTTTGGAATCGTGCAGCAGGCGACCGATCAGGGTCGACTTGCCGTCATCGACGCTCCCGCAGGTGATGAACCTGAGCAGGTCCTTGTTTTCGTGCTCGTGCAGATACTGCTCGATGTTGTCAGCAATCAGACTGGACTGGTGAGACATGCTGTACCCCTATGGGTGACCCGACGTCGCGCTGGACGTCCGGCCCTTGATCTGTCATCTGCGTCCTTGTCCCCGGTCACTGTCGGCCGGGGCAAGGCGCGTGGCTGAGTGCGGTCGGTGCCGTCGTCAGAAGTAGCCTTCGCGCTTCTTCTTCTCCATGGAGCCGGCCTGATCGTGGTCGATGGCGCGGCCGGAGCGCTCGCTGGTACGGGTCAGCAGCATCTCCTGGATGATCTCAGGCAGGGTCTGGGCCTTCGACTCCACCGCACCGGTCAGCGGGTAGCAGCCCAGGGTCCTGAAGCGCACCCACTTTTCCTCGGGCTGCTCGCCCTCGGCCAGGGGCATGCGCTCGTCGTCGACCATGATCTGCATGCCGTCACGCTCGACCACCGGACGCGGGGCCGAAAAGTACAGCGGCACGATGTCGATGTTTTCGAGATAGATGTACTGCCAGATGTCCAGCTCGGTCCAGTTGGACAGCGGGAAAGCGCGAATCGACTCGCCCTTGTTGATGCGAGCGTTGTACAGGTTCCAGAGCTCGGGGCGCTGATTCTTAGGGTCCCAGCGGTGATGCTTGTCACGGAACGAGAACACGCGCTCCTTGGCCCGGCTGGCCTCTTCATCACGGCGGGCACCACCGAAGGCAGCGTCGAACCCGTACTTGTCCAGCGCCTGCTTCAGCGCCTGGGTCTTCATCACGTCGGTGTAACCGCTGGACCCATGGTCGAACGGGTTGATCCCGGCAGCCTTGCCTTCCTGGTTGGTATGGACGATCAGCTCCATGCCCGCCTCTTCGGCCATACGGTCGCGGAAGGCGATCATCTCGCGGAACTTCCAGGTGGTGTCCACGTGCATCAACGGGAACGGCGGCGGCCCCGGATAGAAGGCCTTGCGCGCCAGGTGCAGCATCACCGAAGAATCCTTGCCGATCGAGTACAGCATCACCGGGTTGGAAAACTCGGCGGCCACCTCACGGATAATGTGGATGGACTCGGCCTCAAGCTGCTTGAGGTGAGTCAGTCGCTTCGGCGTAAGAGAAGCCTGAGCGGCTCTCTCGCGGGCTGGTGCGGAAAGGCTGGTCATGACCGGGACACCTCGCATGACGGAAATAAGGAAGATGCCAGCGAGGATACTGCGAAGGGAATAATAACGTAAAAGAATTAATAACTATCTTTTTAGAACCATAAGAACTTTTGCCCAAGCGCACACAACGACCAACTACGTCCAACGACCCTCCGCGCCCAACAACCATCAGTGCCCAAGCAAGGGGCACCGGACGTGGGCGCAGGTATGTCAGCAGCGCTTGGCTACAGCTCGACCCGTTCCACCCAGGTCAGCCACTCCCCCCCTCGCTTCAGGTCCACCACGCGATAGCCTGGCCGGGACGCCTCATCCACGGCGAACTCATCGCTGCCAGGCAGAAACTGATCCGAGGTAGCCGGACAGGCATACACCTCTACCTGACCATCAGGCAGTGCCCTGGTGCCATGGAAGGCCTGGTGCACATGACCGCACAGGACCATCTTTACCTGCGGATATCGTCCCACCACGTCCCAGAAGTCATCGGCATCCTCAAGCCCCAGGGCGTCGATCCAGGCACTGCCCACGACCATGGGGGGATGGTGCATGACGATCACGGTGGGACGAAGCTCCTGGCCTAGCCGCTGGTCGAGCGCAGCCAGGGCATCCTCGCCCACCCGGCCGCTGGCCTCGCCCGGTATCTGGGTATTGAGCTTGAGCACTCGCCAGGCTCCCGCGTCGACCTCTGCCAGCACCTCTCGCTCTGCACTCATCAGCGCCAGGTCATCATGATTGCCGGGCAGCCAGAACCACGGACAGTCCAGCGCTGCCAGACGCTCTGTGGCCAGGCGGTACGCGCCTTCGGATTCATCCTGGGCGATGTCACCGGTCACCATCACCAGGTCTGGCCGGTCCAGATCCACCGCGGCGATGACCGCCTCGAGCTGGCGAGCGGGCAGGCCCCGTCGGGAGCGAGCCATGGGATCGGCATACAGGTGGCAATCGCTAAGCTGGATCAAACGCATGGCAATGTCTCGACAGCCCAAACCAAGGAAAGCCCTCCGCCAGGAGGGCCAGCGCAGGGTCAGGGTATCGCAGACAGCGTCGAGCGCAAGCGATCGAGATCAGAGGTTGGGCCCGGAGCTGAGGTCAGGGCAGCTGAGGAAGGTCCAGGGAGTGGCCATGGGCCAAGCCGTGATCCAGCCATTCGCCGAGGAAGCGATTGATCTGCAGCTTTTCATCCGGCTGATGCATGTGCGCGTTGGGATAGCGATAGCGCCCATCGAAATGCCGCCGACGCTGAAAGTCGGTGACTTCTGCCATGCGCACGTCGTGGTACAGGTGCACTCGCATGCGCGGGCTGTCGATGACGCTGTCGAGAACGCCTTCCTGGGTCACGCGAACAATGGTGGTGTAAGGAGCCAACTCTTCGACGTGCAGACGCAGCGCGCCCAGGCGCCGCTCACCATTGCGCAGCTCGACGTCGCGAATCTCGCCCTCCTCCAGGTCACCCAGAAGCCGAGACAGACGGATGTAATTGGCGGTGCACTCGCTTTGCAGGGTGCGCAAGTCCGTTACATAAGCGCTGCGATGGGTCACGTTACCTCCTTGCTCTCAACGATGCGCGTTCGGCAGCCAACCAATGGAAACCGATCAGGCACATGGCGTTATCGAGTCGTCCCTGGCCGAGAAGTTCCCAGGCCCGCTGGAAGGGCAACACATGCACGCGAATATCTTCATGCTCTTCATCAAGGCCATGCACCCCGCCCAGCCCACGGGTGTCGACCAGCCCGCAGAACAGCGTCACGCGTTCGTCGCAGGCACCAGGACTAGGATAGTAGCTATGCAGCAGGATGAGGTCACCGACCTCGCAGCCCGCCTCTTCCAACGCTTCGCGACGAGCCACATCTTCCAGCGACTCATCCTTGTCAACCAGCCCGGCCACGCATTCCAGCTTCCACGGGGTATGGGGGTCTTGCAGCGCTCCCGCGCGAATCTGCTCCACCAGCACGACGCTGTCGCGCTCGGGATCATAAAGCATGACGCCCACCGCATCGTGACGACTGTGGACTTCCCTCACCACGGGCTCGCTCCAGCCGCCTTCGAACTTGCGATGGCGGTAGGTCAGCTTGTCCAGGCGAAAGAATCCCTGGTACAGGCAGTCCCGTGACACCAGCTCGACATCCTGAACGGTGAAGGGGGCATCAATGTGGCTCGTTTCCGGCATGGGGGCCTCCGCTGACAGATCGGACCATTATCCGGATCGGTCATGGGCCCCACAAGGCGAGTCCAGGTGGGGCCTCCTGTCAAGGCGGAAAACAACAGGGAAGTCGGCGGGGGTCAGAGCTCGTTGAGCAGTGCGCGCGCCTCGGCCTTGAGCGCCTGGTCCGAGGCCTCGCGACCGGCGCGAACCGCGCCATTGATGGCCTTCTCCGCGTGCTGGCGGGCCTCGGCGTCGCGGCCTTCATCGGCCAGGTAAGCGGCATAGTAGTAGTTGACGTCCACCCCACCCGGGCGAATCGCCAGCGCGCGCTTGAACATCTCCTCGGCCTTGTCGTCATCGCCAAAGGCGACCGGCCAGCCCGGCGCGCGGTCGTACAGTGCTCCCAGGGTCACGTAGGCCGAGCCTTCGAGGCCGTTGGCATCCAGTGCGATGGCCCGCTCCAGCGCGCGGCGCGCTGCCTTGGCGTTGTCCAGCGCGCCGAGTCCGCCCTTGGCCTTGGCCAGCGACGCCTCGATGATGCCCTCCCACACCAGCAGTTCGCTGACGTTGGGATTGGCCGAACTCAACGCCCGGGCCTCGGCGGCCAGCGCCGTCAACGGGGCTTCCTGGGCCGACAGGGCGCTCGAGGTGGTAACGCTCTCCCAGCGATTCTTAATCTGGTCGAGCTCACCCTGCCAGGCCAGCGCCACACCACTGGCGAGGCAAGCGGACAGGGTGACAAGCGTCAGCGCCGTTGTGGCCAGCAGCCGACGCGGACGTTGGCGCAAGGACACGGATGGAACATCAGGCGAGGTGGAAAACAGAGTTCGTGACATTTGGCGGCTCCGGATACTGTTATTGTGATGCACCCTGATGCTGGGTGGTCATGGTGGGCGGCCGAACTGAGCGATCAGGCCCAGCATTCAGACCCAGCAATCAGGCCAAGCAATCAGGCCAAGCAATGCCGGGTACTGACCGGCCGGGGTGTAGCCCGATACGAGAAACCACATCGCGTTCTGGCGCCCTCCTCGAAATGTAACGAACGTTTGATTTATTCGCCAGTCGCATTCTGGCTGAACGATCACTGCATCGCTCCCCCGGCCTTTCCCCCACCACCCAAGGCGCTTGCGCAGCGGCCCAAGTCGCGGCACCCTCGTGGACCTTGTCTGTTTCAACGACTCACCGAGGATCGCCATGAAAGGCCGCAACATGACACGTTGGCGTGACCCGGCCAAGGACCCGCGCCAGGAACCCAAGAGCAACCTGATCACTCAGGAAGGCGCTGATCGCCTCAGGGGAATCCTTGACCACCTCAGCCGGGTCAAGCGACCACAGCTGTCGGCCAAGGTGGGGGAAGCGGCAGCGCTGGGGGACCGCAGCGAAAACGCCGACTACACCTATAACAAGAAGGAGTTGAACCGCGTCATCGGGCGCATTCGCTACCTGACCAAGCGCCTGGACGAGCTGCAGGTCATCGACCGACTTCCCGCCGACACCGACCGAGTGTTCTTCGGTGCCTTCGTCACCCTGGAGGACGAAGACGGCGAAGAGATGTCGCTGCGCATCGTCGGCCACGACGAGACCGATACCAGCAAGCGCTGGATCAGCGTAGATGCGCCCTTGGCCAAGGCCCTGCTGGGCAAGTCACTGGATGACGAGGTGACGGTGGCCGCGCCGGGCGGCGAGACCACCTGGTTGATCACCGAGATTCACTACCGCACGCCAGGCAAGACCGCAGGCCGCTGAGCGAAGCTCACAGGCGCTTCAGCGACGCACCGCGCGGTACACGCGAAAACGCCCGTTGTCGGCCAGGATCTCGAAGCTACCGAAGGCCCGCTCAAGAGGGTCGGCATAGGGCAAGAAGGCGTTGGCCACGAGGATTAGCTGGCCGCCAGCATCGAGATGGTCCGGCGCCTGCTGAATCAACCGGGCCGCCGGGCCGTAGTCGATGGACCGTTCCTGGTGAAAGGGCGGGTTACTGACAATCGCTGTGAAGCGCTGGCCGTCCAGCGCCGAATAGACATCGCTTTCCAGCACCTCCCCCGTCAGCCCGTTGGCCTTGAGCGTGCGCCGCGTGGCTTCTGCCGCAAAGGCGCTGACATCCACCGCCGTGACATCACGCCCCAGCTGCGCCATCCAGGCCGCCAGAATGCCGTCACCGCAGCCCATGTCCAGCACCTTGCCCTGGGGTAGCTGCTGCTCCAGCTGTTCGATCAGCAGTTGCGTGCCCTCATCGAACTTGCCGTGGCCAAACACCCCCGGATGACTCGACAGCTGCAGGCCCGCCGCCTCGAACGAGGTCCAGACTGCTTCAGGATCCAGCGCCAGTGCGCTGGTGCGCGTCTCGAACAGCGAACAGCGGCGTGCGCTGTCGAGCTTGCGACAGCCCATGCCCAGCGCCGCCAGGACCTTGAGCACTCGCTTGATGCCCCCCTGGTGCTCCCCCACCAGCTGCAGCGGCGTGCCCTCGGGCAGGGTCTGGCACAACCACAGCAGCCACCATTCCCCCAAGGCGTGCGCCTTCGGCCAGAACAGTACCGCCCCCGGGGGTGACGCAGGCTCCGTACTGAAGGGCGACAGCGCCGAACGCTGGCGCGCTTCCCAGGCAGCCCGTACCGAGACGTCAGCGCTGACCAGACAGCCCTCCCCGGCCTCCAGCCAGCTATCTCGCGGCGGCGCGACCCACCACCAGCCACGATAGTCCGCGTCTTGACGCTCAAGCAGCTGGCATACAGCGGTGTCGGCACTCATGGTGTTATCTCCTGACGCTTGGCGTCTGCCGGCAAGGGGCGGCGAAAGGTGTAAAGCAGATAGCGCCCCAGGCGCCAGTGTGGATCCATCTGGCAATAGCGGTGTTCCAGCGCCACCAGCTTTTCCAACTCTCGATCGTCCTGCGGGGGGCGACGTAGATAGTCGTGGAACACCCGGATACCGGCCACGTCCTGACAGACAAGCCCTTCCTGCTCGGCCCATTCGGTGACCTGCGCATGGGGCAGGGGAGAAATCGGCGTCAGCCGCTGGCGTTGGCCCTTACCTTCCAGGCGATCTTCCAGCGCCTTGTCTAGGTTGCCCTTGACCACATTGGACAGCCTCAGCGCGTCGCGATTGAACACCATCAGTGACAGCTGGCCGCCAGGGGCTAACAACGAGGCCAGGTGAGAGATCGCCTCGCGAGGGTTGCCCAACCATTCCAGCACCGCGTGACATACCACCAGGGGCCAGGGACCCGGCACCTCGCTGACCAGCTCCTGCAGCGGCAGCGGCAGATAGCTCGCCTTGTCGGCCGCCAGCTCGCGACCGGCTGCGGCCTGCTCGATTCCCGCCTGGGCCCGCTCCAACATCTCGGCAGAGGGCTCAGCCAGCGTTACCTGATGGCCCCGTTGCAGGAACCACTGCGCCTGCTGGCCAAGGCCAGCCCCGACGTCTAGCACCGGCTGCTGCGCCAACTCGAGCATCTCGGGCAGCAGACGATCCAGCAGGGACAGGCGAAGCTCACCGCGCAGGTGGCCGTAAAGTGAGGCCGAGAACTTGTCGGCCAGACCATCGAAATGGCGGTCGCCACGGGGCGACAGCGAAGAGGACGCTGCGGGCGTATCGACCGCTGGCGACGAGCAGGTCGCCTCGGAAAGCGAAGCAGCGGGGCCGTGTGACGGTTGGGACATCGACAGAAACCAGTGAGATCGCACAAAAGGCGCATTCTACCGAGCATGGCAGGCGCTGGCACCCACCCACGCCCTTCACCGGGCAACTGCGGGTTTATCTTGTGGAGTCAGCCGCTTATAATGCCGCCCCAACGCCCTCTTAGCTCAGCAGGATAGAGCAGCCGCCTCCTAAGCGGCAGGTCGCAGGTTCGAATCCTGCAGAGGGCGCCATCACTGCATCACGCGCCCCCGCTCCTTCCTCGCAAATTCTCGTACCGCCTCGCTCCGTCTGAACTTATCCTGCAAGCCAAGCCAGCACCCAACGCTCCTACACCGTCGAGTCTTGTACGGTCACATGTAGGGTGACTGCTCTCCATACATAGAAGCTGAACGTGGACGCCATACATAGCCAACTTATATAAAGCGCTACGCTACCGGGCGCTATGACCTAAAGGTATCTGAAAGAGCTGGAGGCAACTCTGGAAAGCGCATCAGCCTAGCGGCAGTTACTACACGCTTCCTACCCATCAACCCCGCCATACGGCGGGATTGATCCCTTGTGAGCCCTATCAAACACGCTGCTATCGGCGTCCTTGAGTAAAGCGCTCTCCTGGCTCACCAGCGCCCAGTTGCCACCGCCCCCCTCCCCTCCTGTGCGCCACTTTGGCGCGCTGTCGACACCCCGCCCCGCCTGCGCGCTAAACCCGTCGGTTTTAATGCACTCATGCGCTGGCTGCCAATACACACCAGTACTGGGCTCTGCCGGTGGTAGAGGGTCACCAAAGATCATGCGAAATCATGCGAATTTATGGCCAGTATGCAACGCGTTAGAGTAGCGTGAGTGGCAGCATGAAAATTTCTATGCCAAATTCAGTGTGATTTATTCCTAAGAGCCCTTGGTGCGCCCTTTGATGTCTTGATTCATAGATTTCCGCAGCACGTTGGCTAGAGGGGTGACAGTAGCACCATATTTCTGTGAATTCCTCTTCCTTTGGGCAGTGTGGGGCCAGTGAAAAAGCAAATGGCACGATAGTACAGGTTATCTCCTGAAGAACAGACTACCGAAAAGCCGCTTTTATCAAGCCGCACGGATGAATTAATATGATCACTGGCGACATGAGAAAGCAGCTCAGCTACTGGGCGAAGGAAACAATCTTCTCAAAAAAAGCTCAGATTTATGAATACCGAACTTCATTAATTCACTATTAAAACTAAAATCGCAAACAGCCACTTAAAAGAACACACCACCCAATCAAAATCATTTAATTGACAACCAACAATTATTCACAAGCGACGAAAAAATGAAAGAAATATATTTAAAACACCTGTCAGAGTCTAATGATATACACAACCATAATGATAGGCTGTCTTACTTAACTGCGACGTTGAGATCTTTGCTCCAACTTGCAGTAATCTCAACTTTTGAAATAACAAAACAAAAAACACCAAGCGATGAAGTAGGACTTTCTGAGCTGACTACTAGGTTTTGTAAACCATCCGATGGTGTGCCATTACAAATAATTGATATCCTCACACCAAAAATCCGAGGATATTTAGACAACCAATATCTACAAGGGTGGTTTGAGGCCACAAAGTCCATTGAAAAACCATTGTCGAAGCAGCTTATAGAGTGGGTGGAATTTAGGAACAAAAGGCAAGGCCATGGAGTTATAGACACTCAACTTTCACAGGAATGGGCAGAAAAAACCAAAGAAATACTTCTAGACTGCCTAGAAGTATTTTCTCCCATCATACCGACAGTTGATCACAATGATGACCTAATACTTTCGAAAAAATTCGGAAGTCTAAAATTAGAAACACCTTTGACCTACAAAAAAAAGGCCATCGTAATCTTATCAATAACCGCGAGAAAAGGTATCTGGAAATTAAAAGGACAGGTATTATCGAGGAATAACGCTCATGAGTTCACACTAACTCTTGATGATGAAAATGTATTCAACTCAAGCGGCATTTCATCGGGCAGCAAATACGAGCTGGCCGAAGTCATTGTTAACGATAACAGCCATACCTTTTTTCACAACATACCTGTGCGCCAAACAGATACTTTTGAAGGCAGAGTGGACGAGATCAATGATCTAAAAGAATGGTTTGATGATGAAGACTCCAGATACTGCTTAGTATATGGAGATGGAGGTTATGGAAAGACTACATTAGTCTTGGAAATGCTGAATCGCTTATTGGAAAATGAGTATGATTTCAACCGAACTCCACCCATTATTTTCAGTTATCATACTGCCAAGATGACTCGATGGACAGAAGGTGGGTTGACTTATCTAACAAGTATATCGCCAATCATGGACGAGTGCCTCCGAGAACTAATGAGGCTATTTCACCCCGTTCTATCAAAAGATTGGTATACTGCATCTGGTCGTGAACTTATTGACAAAGTAAAAACCAACTTGCAATCCCAAAAATTTACGCGAGATGATGTACTGCTAATCATTGATAATACAGAGACCCTTGCCACTGACTCGAATGAAGCAAGAGATCTTGGGGCCTTTTTCAAAGCAGTTGGCAAATCGATAGGCCGTGTAATTATAACCTCAAGAAGACGAGAGTTTATAGAAGCCACGCCAATAGTCGTAGGCGGACTCTCAGAAGTAGAAAGCGTAAACCTTATGAGGAGACTAGCAGAAGAGTTTCATGCAAAGCCAATTTTACAAGCGGGAGAATCGACTCTACGGAAAGTTTCGTGTCAACTGATGCAAAAGCCGATTCTGCTAGAAGCACTAGTTAAGTATATTTCTCGAACCGATGTAGGTATTGATGCAGCGATTAGTAACGTTTTCAAAAAATCCAGCGAGGAGCTTTTGGAGTTCTTATATGAGGATGCGTGGGCACGCATGACACAACTTCAAAGCGATGTTTTTCTTTGTCTGATACATCTTTCAAGCCCGATGGATCAAAGTACGATTGGAAAAGTATGCCAAGAAATAGGAATTCAGCATACTGAATTTCAGTCGAGCCTAGAAGAAACTCATTTTTCAATAATGTCTGACTATGGTCGTACATACTCTATCGAGCTTGTTAGCTTGGCTCGAAGGTTCTTTTTGAATCAATTTTCAAAGTTGGATGACACCGAAAAAACCCGTATCAAGGAAATTGCCGGGAGAGTTGATGAGTATGCAATCGAAAGAGAAAAAATCGAAAAAGAATACAAACGAGATCGAGTTGCTGAAGCCTTTAGGAGTGATTATGCCAAAGCAGCTAAGATAGCTGCAGAAAAAGGAGAGATACGCAATGCCATCGAGTTTTATGAAATGGCGGTAGAGGATGATCCGGTTAACTCTGCATTACATGATAGATTTTCATGGTTCCTTTTAAACAAAGCCAATGATTATGAGTATGCAAGAAGAGTTTCAGAAAAATCGGTACACCTTGATGAGAACAACTGTGATGCAGTAGTAGGTCTAGCACTTGTTTACTATAGGCTAGGAGATATCAAACGGGGGGATGCACGTATCGACCAGGCAGGTAAACTGGGGCGAGCAGAGTCTTTCTGTCTTCTTAGAAAGGCTATAGCTAGATATTACACGTTTAGAAACGAAATCGATTATGAAACAAAGTATTCTCGCTTGTTACAAGCTAACGAACTTCTCGATAAAGCTGAAAAAAGAAACAGCCGAACTCACAAAGGTTACGATGCTAAAAACCTCAGAGACATTAGAAAGTACAAAGACATGGTCAGTAGAGGACTATCTAGTCTTCGTTCACAAGCAAATAGAGCCAAAACTCATCATTTTGATTTAAAGAGCTAGGGGTTAACATATAAGACGCTATTATTAATTCTCATCTTCATCGGCTATAGTCGTTCCCTCATGGCGTGACAGTCGGATCTCAGATACTCGCTTTGTAACCCACGGGGAGCGCTATGGTCACTTTGAAGAGCCCACCTCCAGACCTCGACAGGCCATAGTGCAGCCGCTAAGAAGACAGAATGAGTGACGAAAACACGATCAAGCGATGGGCTGCAAGGCGCAAATCCGCCGAGGTCATGGACATCTTCAAGGCAAGACTCAAGTGGATGAGGTGGCACGCCAGAATGATCTCAGCGTTTCCGAGGTTGAGCGCTGGATCGATGAGGCGCATCTACAGATATATGCGCTAAAATTGTTTCGCCGCCTGTCCGACGCGGACGAGAGCCCGTAGTGTCTCTGTAAGCGGAACAGGCCCAAGAGGGTTATGTGGTATCACTCGTCAAGCTATGCCAGAGGCAGGGCCCCTCACACAAGTCTATTTACTATCGGCCCCAGCCTCGACATCGGGTGGTCAAGGCAGTTCTGGCCGTACGTGTGAAGCTGGCCCTTGAGCGGTTTCCGTCTTATGGCTATCGCCGCCTGGTGAGCGTGCTGGGTGAGAACCGCAAACCGAACCAGCGCATCCAGCGGCTCAAAGGCTGAGAGGCGGGCAAGCGGTGCCAGGGCTTCCGGCCGCTGGCCCGGAGCCTGGCGGTGATCATCGACTGTTGCACGCAGGAGATTATTTGCTGGCGATGATAGGACAACGGCAGCAGCAAGACGGCTGAAGCGGCGCTAGAAGAGGCGCTGGTACATCGCTTCGGCGTACTGGGAAGGATTCATCAACCGCTGGCCCTACGCTCTGACAATGGCCTCGT
Source organism: Halomonas litopenaei (assembly GCF_017303055.1). GTDB lineage: Bacteria > Pseudomonadota > Gammaproteobacteria > Pseudomonadales > Halomonadaceae > Halomonas > Halomonas litopenaei_A. The sequence continues at coordinate 85,521 of NZ_JAEKJT010000004.1, forward strand.
TTTCAGCAGTCGGCACTATACGGCGACGGTGAAGGCCTACGGGCCCACACAAGGGCTCACGACGCCCTCCACCCCGGAGCAAAACGGCCTGGTCGAGCGCTTCTTCCGGCCCGTGCAGGAAGAATGCATCTGGCAGCATCGTTTCGAGTCGCTGGGCCAGGCCTGAGCGGTGATCAGCCGCTGGAATCGGTACTACAGCGAAGAGCGGCCGCATCAGTCTGTCGGCTATGTGGCACCCCAAGCACACCCGTCATTAGCTGCGTAGGACGTGCAGAAACCAGGGGGCACTACACGGCGTTAGCACTCTTGGGGAGATATGAATAAATTATGACTTATTGTGTTTACACTGACAGAGAAACAACAGACCCTAGCTCTGAGCATATACTTCCCTTGTCACTTGGTGGCCACGATGATTTTGTCATTGATGTTGACCGAAAGTTTAATAACGACATTGGTTCAAAAGTGGATGGCAAACTAGCGAATGACTTTCTCGTTTTGTTTGATCGAGACAAGGCGAGTGCTGTTGGGCACAGCAAAAAGCATCCAATTCCAACAGTAAAACATGCCAGGCTAATGGATGGCACGCCTGTTCAGGCTATGTTTGGTAAAGATGGACTTTCACTTTTTGATCTTCGAGAGAGGAAAAAAATAGAGCGTTCGGAGTCCCGAGCTCATCAAGTTCAATGCAAAAATATCAAAATAGATATTGATATCGATCTTATGTTTGTTGCTAAGGTAGCATTAGCTGCTGGGTACTATGCTTATGGCAATGATTTCGTTCAAAGTGTGCAAACTGATGAGTTCAGGAAAATCATGAATTTGGACAAGAAGAATTTACCAACAGATTCTCTTGCACGAGTCTATTCCCGATTTCATACGCCTGAGGAAGGTGATGATATATTTCATATTCTGAAGATGATGACTGAAATTGGAGACTGTTCCTCTGTAATACTTGTACCGTCTAGTGAAACCTTTGGTGTAGCAGTATCTATTCTTGGTAAATTCTTAGGTTTTGTCAGTGCTCCTTGTCAGTCTAGTGGTTTGGTAAATCATGGGGACTACAAATATGGCCATTGTATCTATATTCAGAACGAGCAGGTCAAAAGGTTTTCATTCGATTATATAAGATTGAAGCTACTTGATAAACTTGGCAAATAGTGCTAACTAGGACAAGCCGGCTTCGCCTGCAATTGGTAGCAGTGCATGTTCGCTGTCGTTGATATCAGCGAGGTATCAACGTCCGCTTCTGGCCAAAAGTGGGCAGGGGGCGCGCCCTTCGCTGTGAGGGCATAGATGCACAGCGGTGTGTTGGGAAAAGATGGTGTAGCGAATGGCATAATAAAAATCTAAAAAACCATAAAAAATCATATACAAAAAATGGTTAACAGGTCTAATCGAATCCTGCAGAGGGCGCCATCTACGCATCCCACACCATCGCCTACTTCTTGAACAACCAGCATCACTTCACGGCCCACGCTCACTCGTGATACTCCTATCACGTGCTGATGTTTCGCCAACCACACTGCGCGGACTATTGTGCTCTGGGCTGTCATACGGCATTCGAGGGATCTGTGCCATGTCAGAGACAGCTAACTTGATGTGCTATCGCCTTCATCATGACCATAATGCTGAGGTCTATAGAGTAGTCTTGCGTCACGTCCTGCTACGGCGAGCATTGCCCCCACCTTCAACCCTCTGTTTTCATATGAAAGCGCTCTCGATAGACCCCAGGGCTAAGTCCTACGCGTTGGCGAAACAGCCTCGTAAATGAGCTCACGTCGCTATAGCCAACCTGAACCACAATTTCCTCAACACTATGGGAGCTGCTGTCGAGGAGCGCACGGGCTGTTTCCAGCCGCAACTCCTGCAGGTAGACCAGCGGTGTCTGATTCATGACGGCGCGAAAGCGCCTGATCAGGGTTCTATCGCTGACAGCAAGTGCTTTTGCAAGATCCGTCATCCGCACACGTTTCGACATATGGCGTTGCAGCCACTGCTGGGCCCGGCTTACCAGAGCATCTGAGTGCTGCTTCCTCGCCAGCAAGGGGAGGTAGGGAATCTGACTCACCTGACTCACATCTATCAGCATGGTCTTCGCACATTGCGATGCGATAACAGGTCCGGCACAGCGCTCGATAACACGTATCGTCTGAATCAAGTACGACGCTGAGGCGCCTGCGCACATCAGGCGATCATCTTCCGTCACTACGGACTGAAGCCGAAGGTCCACCTCTGGGAACCTCTCACGAAACTGGCGCTCAAGCCACCATGTGGTAGTGGCCACTCGCTCATTCAGCAGGCCTGTTTGTGCAAGAACAAACGTACCGGTGCAATTGGCTGCCACCCAGGCCCCTGCTTTCCATTGCTGCAACAGCCACTCACTTGCCCCCGCTTGCTGTGCGAGGAAGTGATCGAACTCACGCGAGCCGCCGTAAAAAACGCTAGGCACGAACACCAGATCATAATGCTGTCGTGTGTCCAGCGGATGCGTTTGCAAAGGAAGGCCATTGCTCGCGGTGACGGGGCCTCCCGCGGCTGAGACAAAGTCCCAGTGAAAGTAAGCCGACACCGGCGCCTGAGCAAGACGCAGATGGGAATTTGCCACATTCAGGATGTCGGCAAAGCCCGCCGCAGTCGATGCATAGCACTGATCAAGAGTGAGAATGGCTGCGTGGGGCATAGGATGTCGTAAATCGCATACTTTATGTCATTTTACACACTGTATGTGGATGCCATAGGCCTGTCCAATGTCGATGACCACCGTCGTATCCCATCTACCGGAACAGGACCCTTCCTCATGGAGCGAAGCGAAGCCATTCAGTGCAGTGTCCAAGACAGCATCATGCACATACGTATTGACCGGCCTGAAAAACGCAATGCGATCACCATGCCGATGTTCACTTCACTTACCGCAGCCCTGAAGGATGCCGAACAACGGGATGATGTGCTCTGCATTGTGGTAACAGGCAATGGTGAGAGCTTCTGCGCAGGTCATGACCTGAAAGCCTTCGAGGAGTGGCCCCAACAGCCCGAAGACCCGGTGCCATGTTTTTTGCATGCCATCGCCAACGTGCGCAAGCCGCTAGTCATCGCTGCGCATGGCTCTGCTGCGGGCATAGGCGTCACCTGGCTTCTGCATGCTGACTGGGTCGTCACAAGCGCTGAAACGACGTTCAAGCTACCCTTTGTCGCCCTGGGCATCGCTCCCGAGGCGGCAAGCTCTATGCTGCTTCAGCGCGCCATAGGGCTTCCGCGGGCCAAGCGCTTGATCTTCGGTGGAGAGGCCTTCACAGGTGAAGAGGCATATCAGTGGGGGCTCGTCGCAGAGCTATCACCGCCTGAAGAGCTGCAAGAACGGGCATTTGAGCGCGCAAGAGACTTCGCATCAAAGGACCCCATCATACTTCGGCGCATAAAGGACTGGTTGCATCCCGGCGATGAGTATCACCAGCGCATTGACCAGGAAGTGGAAGAAATCAATGCGGCGGTGGTGCGCAGGAGGGCATCCAAAGAGCATTAGGGAATCAGACACCCAACACTGAGGCGAACAATCCCCTCCCCTGGGCTATCTCTTCGATATGGGAAGAATACGGGGCCAAGGATGAAAGGGACACCTGGCAGTCAATCGAGCGGGACTACCGTCGAGATAACTCCCGCACTACGTCCAAGCAAACGATAAAGGCGCGCCCCTCGGCACGCCTTTCACTGCAATTCTTCTTCGAATTCAGTTGATCAACGCTTAGCGCAAATCAGCCTTCACAGCTTTCGCCCAACCAGCGGCCTTCCTGATGGATGGTGACCTGCTGGCCGTTATCCATGTCGATCACGCTGGCGAAGTGCTCATCGCTGTGGAGGGTGATGTCCGCATCGAAGCTGGTGCTGCGTGCACCAGCGGTGCAAGAGGCCTGGGCGTCGATGGCGTTGCCATCACGGTCGATGGTGATGCCCTCACAGCCAGATTCGGTCCAGTCCTTGCGCATGGTGGCGGCCAGGTCATCGGATTCTTCTGCGGTCATGCACTGGGTAGTGGTTCTTTCTTCGGTCATCTCGGCGGGCAGCTGTGCGCCTTCCATGCTCTGGGTGATCTCCCACTGGCCCGGCTTGAGATCTGCAGCCAGGGCGGCGGATGATACGGCAACGAGCAGTGTCGCAAGCAGAAGGTGACGTGACATGGATCCATCCTGTCGATAAGTGAAGCTCAGTATCCTATCAACGCCAAGGACACACTGCATAACTTACGACGCTCGACATCTCGACTGCTGGCGGTGCTCAAGATCCTTATTTTACCGCATATAAACTCCGGTCTTTCCGCTCCGGCAGCGACCGACCTGACATCGCTCGAAACATGTATTCAGCGTTTCCCTAAGACACTGTGAACACCGTGTTCGGCAGATCACACGGCTAGCTCGACAGCGCCTTCTCTGGGCCTTCTCTGGGCCTTCTCTGGGCCTTCTCTGGGCCTTCTCAGGGGCTGCTCAGGGGCTACTCAGGGCCTGCTTATGCCAGGCTGACTGCGGCAGCACCTGCTGGAGTGATGACGTGGCTCAGCATGGAGGCCACCTTGGCGGTGTGGGACTGCGCCATGCGTGTCGCGGTTTCCTCGACGTAGGGTCCCATCTCGTGCGGGTCCAGCGCGCGCTGCACCATTCCCAGGTACTCGGCCTGATCGGCACCATAGTCACGGTTGCCCAGGGCTACCTGGCCGACGCCGTAGTCACGGCCGAAGGCGCCGAGATAGATCGATGCCAATGAGTCACGCGCGTCACTCTGTTGGAGGCCCGCCATGGCGGTTTCCATCGGCATGAAGCGGGCTTTGCCTCGGGCGGCGATACAACTGTCACAGGCCATGGCCAGCTCGTGACCACCGTAACGGGCAATCCCTTCTACCCGGGCGATGGTCACCTGGGGCAGTTGACCAATACGGGTCAACAGTGCCTTGAAGTCCTGATAGGCGTCTTCATTGCGGACGTTGAACTTTCCATCCAGCTGCTGACAGCTGCTGCCACCAATCTGGGCGTTGAAGATATCGGGATGACGCGACTGAAACACCACGACGCTGATAGTGACGTCCAGCTCCAGCTGCTGTACCACTGTGGTCAACTCTTCCAGCGCCAGCTCACTGGAGTGTTCGGTGGGCGCGTCGCTGAAGCTGATCCAGGCGATGGCGTCGTCGATCTGAACATCTAGGGTGGCAAGCTTCTGGTAGCGCATGGGGTGTCTCCGCTGGCATGGTCGCTTGGCGATGTTGGCTTAGCGATACTGTTCTGTTGTCGTCGTTGTCTAAGCCAACTTAGCGCGCCGTTGGTCCAAGCAGAATAGCTACTTTCCGCTTTCAGAATTTAGATTTTCTATATAATGCCAGAGCACTTGATGTAAACGCTTGAAGCCGCGAGATAATACCCTCCCCTCATCTTTCAGGAGTCAGCGCATGGATACCGACGGCTTGCGCCTGTTTGTCCTGGCGGCAGAAACGCTGAATATCAGCGCAGCCGGACGTCAGCTGGGAATCGCCCCCGCCGTAGCCAGTGCTCGACTGTCGAAGCTGGAAACCCAGGTGGGGGCCGACCTGCTGCACCGCTCGACCCGCAAGGTCTCGCTCTCACCGGAAGGTGCCGCCTTTCTGCCTTTTGCCAGGGAAATGCTGGCCCAGGCAGATGCCGGGCTTGCGGTGCTTGGCAAGGACAGCGAAGACGTGGTCGGCCGACTGCGTTTTGCCGCATCCAGCACCTTCGCCCAGCAGTACATTGCTCCTATCCTCCCGGAGTTTCTGGAACGTTATCCGGGCATCAGCGTCGATCTCCGGCTCTCCGATACCCAGATGAACCTGATCGAGGGCGGTTATGACCTGGCCCTGCGCAACTACCCCATCGAGGACAGCAGTCTCAAGGCGCGCAAGCTGGCCGACGATCGCCGTATTCTGTGCGCCTCCCCCGGTTATCTGGAGCGCTACGGGATTCCCACGTCCCCCCAGCAACTGGCCGAACATAGCCTGTTGGTGTTCCAGGACGGGGCGCCCCGCGCGCTGGCCAAGCATGGCGTCAGAACCCCTCACACCTTTCCCCCCGCCGGGATCAAGCCGCGGGTGTACTGCGATGACGGCGCCAGCATGAGATACGCCGCGGTGGCGGGAGTCGGCATCACCATGCATGCGCTCTGGAGCGTTCGCCACAACCTCGACCAGGGCAACCTCATTCGCGTGCTGCCGGACTACGAAGTGGACGATCGATCGGCCATCTGGCTGGTCTACCCAAAGTCCAGCGTGGTCACGGCCAAGGTCCGGGTGTTTATCGATTTTCTGCTGGAAAAGATCGGCGACCCGCCAGTCTGGGAGCGCTAACGACGGCGCGGGCTATGTCGTAACGGGCCAGCTTCGCGAAATGGAAGAAACTGATTCCGGCCTCATGGCGTTTTTCTGCCGTGGCGATTCGGACATCCTGAGCAGCAACTCAACCCCTGACTCAGGAGTCGCACCATGCCCGCAACTACTCTCTCCGCCAGCACCCTCTCCGCCAGCACCATGCACGCCATGGTCCTCAACAGCTACGGCCCCGACGCACCCTTTGAGCCGGCGACCCTGCCGCGCCCCACGGTGACACCGGGTCACGTGCTGGTGCGCGTCAGCGCCACCAGCGTCAACACTATCGACACCATGATCCGGCAGCTCGGCCAGGAAGAGCTGCCCATCGCGCCGGCCCTTCCCGCCGTGCTCGGCATGGACTTCGCCGGTACCGTGGTCGAGGTCGGCGAAGGCGTCACCGACGTTGCACCGGGGGATGAGGTCTACGGCTGCGCTGGCGGCCTGGGTGATCTGCAAGGCACCCTGGCGGACTACATGCTGGCAGATGCTCGGCTGATTGCCCGCAAGCCTGATCGCCTGTCCATGCGCCAGGCAGCAGCACTGCCATTGGTGGCGATCACAGCTTACGAGGGTCTGACGCGGTCAGGCGCAGGTAACGGCCACAAGGTGCTGGTCCATGGCGGCGCCGGTGGCGTTGGGCATGTGGCAGTGCAACTGGCCAAGCACTTCGGCTGCGAGGTCTTCGCCACCGGGTCTGGCGCCGCCCAGCTGGCCCAGATCGAGGCCTTCGGCGCGACCGCCATCGACTTCAAGGAACAGTCCGTCGAGGACTACGTGCAGCGTTACACCGACGGCGCCGGTTTCGATGTCATCTTCGATACTGTCGGGGGGAGCAACCTGCTCAACTCCTTCAATGCCGTAGCGCTGAATGGCCAGGTGACCACTACCCTGTCTCTGGCAGAACTGGACATGTCGGCGGCACACTTCAAGGGCGCATCGCTGCACGTGATCTTCATGCTGATTCCGATGATTCACAATGTCGGCCGCGAGGTTCATGGCACGATCCTGGCGCGCCTGGCCGAGATCATCGATGCCGGTGCACTGACCCCATTGGTCGATGACCACCGCTTTGGCCTTGGCGATGTCGGCCAGGCGTATGCTCATCTCACCTCCGGCAAGGCCGTGGGCAAGGTGGTGGTAGAGCTGGACGCTGAAAGCGACGCCTGATCGCCTCGCCAGGTGCCCCGGCCATCCATGCCTGGCCACGGCGCGATCATCGCGTCCTGAAAGACAAAGGGCTCGCCTGATGGCGAGCCCTTTGTCTATGGCAAACGCGAGTGGCGACCTGTACAGCATACGCAGGGGCCAACCCCGGCTCCTGTCCTGTCACCGCTCCACTCTCTTGCTCTAGGAAAACCACCGCGCCAGCTTGACCCGCGCCAGTTGTCGATGCTCTTCCTTGACGTAGGAGGCCACGGTGATCAGCGCCACCGCCAGCATGCCCATGTCGTCGGTGTAGCCAATCAGCGGGGTCAGATCCGGCAGCGCGTCGATGGGAGAAATAAAGTAGCCAAGCGCCCCATAGATGGTGGTCTTGGCCCACACTGGAGTGTCCTTGTCGCGAGCGGCGTAGTACAGCGTCAGCGCCCGTGACAGGGTGACCTCGCCAGCGGCCTTGGCATAACGGCTGACCTTGGCCCAGAAGCGTTCGTCCGAATAGTGTTCCGCGTGATCTGGTTCATCGGCCAGAATCACTTCTTGCCTGGTGTTGTCATTCATCTCATCAACCTCCTGATCAGCTACCGGCAGCCTGGCCTCATTCCGTGAGCCAAGCCAGCACTGCGTCAATGCCTGCCTGGACGAGTCGCTGGATGGCGCGCCATTGCATGCCTTACCAGTACCGCATGGGCTGCGGGGTCTGCCCCTCGGGCGCAGGGCACCGCTCGGCTGAGCTATGCAGCGCTTGCTTAGTGAAGCAGGACTCCCGCGGCGACTTCAATGGGTCTGCTGGGCGGGCACTGGCATCGATCTGCGTCCGCCCAGGGCTCATCCATTACCTGGGGTCCAGTATGACGCCAGCATAGCGCGATCTTCCTTAACTCCGGATAGATTGTTGTCGCAAACGAAAAAGTGTTTCGGCCCCAGGTGCCTTTTTCCCGTCAGCTTGCGACAGCACACTCGTGCCATGACCCTTCTGTTGATGCCTTACATAAGGCAGGAGCCACAATGAGCTTGCAACGTTTGACCCAGGGGCCTCTCACCATTGGTCTTGAGCTCCCCCTGGATAACGACTGGAGCCAGCCGGGCGAGGCGTCGAGACGACGGGACGATCGCCCCTTCGGCGTACCGGATCTGAGCGCTCACCTGGAGCGCGCCCAGCTGGCGGACCAACTTGGCTTTCGCGCGCTGTGGCTGCGCGATGTTCCGCTCTACGACCCCAGTTTCGGTGACGCCGGCCAGGTGTTCGAGCTGTTCACGTACCTGGGGTATCTCGCGGCATCTACCCGGCAGACCCTGCTGGGTACCGCGGCAGCCGTGTTGCCGCTGCGCACGCCGTGGCTGGTAAGGAAGGCCGCCGCCAGCGTGCAACACCTCAGCCACAACCGCCTGCTGCTGGGCGTCGCCAGCGGAGACCGCCCGGTGGAATATCCCTTGTTCGGTGTGCCGTTCGAGCAGCGAGGTGAGGCCTTTCGCGATGCGGTAGCGGTGCTCAAGGGCGACGCCGACCAGCGCCTTGACGCGGGACAGGCCCTGCTGCCGGAGGCAGAGCAGCCACCATTGCTGGTCGCCGGTCTGGCTCAGCAGCGCCCCGACTGGGTCGGGCAGCACATGGACGGCTGGCTGGCCTACCCAGGCACCCCCGACGACCACGTTCGAAGAGTCGACCTGTGGCGCAGGGTGGCCGGCGACAAGCCCTACGTCAGCTTCATCCACCTGGACCTGGCCGAGAACCCTGAGGAACCGCCACGCCGACATCGCTTCGGCCTGCGGGTCGGCAGCCAGGGCCTGATTCAGGAGCTGACGGCCATGCAGGCTGCAGGTGTCAACCACATCGGGCTTAACCTGCGGCGCACCCAGGCCCCGATCGAGGATACCCTGCAGCGCCTGGCTGCCGAGGTACTGCCCACCTTTCACCACGACGCTGAGGCGTCGTCGTCTTCTACAACGCAACAGGATGTTACCCATGCCCCAGCATGACACCTTCAAGGCCTGGACTTGGCACGAGCCGGGGGAGCCGCGGTCCCTCACCCTGGAAGATCACGAGATGCGCCCCGCCGAGGCCGGTGAGGTCATCGTCGATACCAGGGCCATCGGCCTGAACCCGGTCGACTGGAAATTCATCGCCATGGAAAGTCGCCTGTGGCAGCCCGGTCAGATTCCCGGTGTCGATGCGGCCGGCGTGGTGATTGACGCCGGCCCTGGCGTCGACCACCTGGCACCCGGCGACCGTATTGCGGTACACACCTCGCTGGCCGGACCCGGCACCTTTGCCACCCGACTCAGGCTGCCCGCCCGTGCGGTCATGCGGCTTCCGGATGGTATCGACTTCATCACCGCGGCGGCGTTCCCGTGCCCGGTGTTGACCGCCTGGCAGGCCATCGAAAAGCTGCCCGTCACGACCGGTGCGCACCTGCTGGTGTCCGGCGGCTCAGGTAGTGTGGGGCGTATCATCGTGCAGCTGGCCAAGGCGCGTGGCTTCCACGTGATCGCCATGTCCTCTCCCGAACGTCATGAACTGCTGTACGCCCTGGGGGCCGACGAGGCCATCAGCTCACCCCATCAGCTGACGGCACCGCTCTTCGCCGTCATCGATACCGTGAACGGCGAGCACGCCCGCCAACTGTCACAGCATCTGGGCGCCAATGGCCATGTCGTATGTGTACAGGACCGCTTGGACGGCCCAGTGGCGCCGCCGTTCGAGCGTGCCCTGTCCCAGCATGAGGTGGCGTTGGGCGCGTTGCACATGACCGGCACCGACCAGGACTGGCAGGCGCTGGTCAACGCTGGAGAGACACTGCTGAACCAGGTGGCCGAAGGCGCCCTGTCGCTGTCCGATGTGGCGGTGGATGAGTTTGATGCGCTGCCGACCCGCCTGAGCGAGCTCAAGCACGGCCCGCGGCAGGCAGGCAAGCTGGTCATCCGTGTAGACGGCTAGGCAGTAGACGGCTTAGCGGCGCAAGGGCTGGCGACAGAGCGTCGCCCGCCCCTTTCAGACGGTGCGGTCAGACGGAGCGGTCAGAGGGAACGTTCAGGCGGAGCGGTCCGCCACTGGGCCAAGGGGGCCGGCCGCCTTGCCGTACATCTCGGCAAAGCCTGGGATATGCGCCTCCCACTTGGGGGGCGTGCCGACCATCTCGCGCAGAATCTCGATAAACCGCCGGGTCCGCAGCGGCATCTCGCGATGGGGATACAGCAAGGTGATGATGCCAAAGGCCGGTAGCGGCAGGTCGGTCATCAGCGGCACGATCTTGCCCTCCTTGACCTCATCACTCATGGCAAAGGCTGGCAGCACGCCAATGCCCATCCCGGCCATCACGCCCCGTTTCACCACTTCCGCCTCACTGGTACGCATCTGGCTATTGAGCGGCAGCTTCTGCTCTCGTCCCTGGTCGTCCAGATAGGGCAGGTAGTCCACCTGAAACTCGAGGGAGCTGAAGGTCAGCGCGGGCAGCCGCGACAGTGTGGCGAGATCGCGGGGCTCTCCATGGCGCTCGATAAATTCCGGGCTTGCACCAATCAGCAGATGGTTCGGTGCCAGCGGCGAGGATACCAGCGTCGAGTCCTGAATATCCCCCACCCGCAGGACCAGGTCGTAGCCCTCCCCGATCACGTCGACCCGGCGCTCCTCCAGCTGCAGATCCACTTCGACGTCGGGATAGTGTTCGCGAAAGCGACGCATGGCCTCGAAGCCCAGGCAGCGACCAAGAATGCCGGGAGCACTGATCTTCAACCTGCCGCTGGGTGCCTGCTGCAGGTTCTCTGCCAGCGCCTGAGTGTTATACATCCATTCCCGCAGCTCGCGGCCCTGCTGAACCATGGCGAAGCCTGCCTGGGTCAACGACAGCGAGCGGGTAGAACGATTGAGCAGGCGGACGCCCAGCTCCTGCTCGAGCCTCGCGATATGCTTGGACACGACGGACCGATCCAGCTCACGCCGCTTTGCCGCCTCAGAGAAACTGCCAAGTTCCGCTACGTCTACCAGCAGCAGCAGTCGGCTGGGTTGGTCCATCGTGTCTTTCCTCGTGTGGGGGTTGGGAGCAGGGATCTCGGGGCTGAGGTCCCGGCGCTGAGATCTCGGCCTGAGAATGTGGGGGCGATTGATTCAGCATAAAACCGTGCATATGTGGCAACAATAATGTGCGACCAACCGGTCTAATACAACCCCCAATCAACGATTACACTGGCCAACCTTTTTTCGAGGAGTCGCCAGATGTCACATCTCAGCCCCCCGCGCGACCCCCAGGTGGCGTCGCAATCTCCCTCTCGCACCCTGCCCAGTGCCAGCATTCCCTCTGCTGGCCGTCTGCTTCTCGGGGTGCTGGGGATGGCCAGCCTTGGCCTGTTGCTGGCGGCTTGCCAGCCCAGCGAGGGCCAGTCGAACCAGAATGCCTCAGGCGCGGCCAGCGAGGCCCCCGCCGTCGAGGTCGTCGAGGCCGTGCGCCAGCCGGTCTCGAACTGGTATCGCTACACCACGCGCCTCGAGGCACCGGAGCGGGTCACCCTGCGTCCCCGGGTGACCGGCCAGGTCGCCGACATTCTGTTCGAGGAAGGCAGCCTGGTCGAACAGGGACAGCCCTTGGTGCGCCTGGACCTGGCCCCCTTCGAGGCACGTGTGCGTGAGCTGGAAGCCCAGCTCGCCCGAGGCAAGGCAGAGCAGGCCCGGGCCAACGGCGAGGCCAATCGCGCCAATCAGCTGGTTGGCCGCAACCTGATGGCCCGCGAGGAAGCCGAAGCACGCCGGGCAGGCGCCCAGGCTCAGGGTGCACAGGTCGCATCCCTGCAGGCCCAGCTCGACAGCGCGCGCCTGGACCTGGCACACGCCGAGGTCACCGCGCCGATCAGTGGGCGCGTCTCGCGTGCCGACCTGACCGTGGGCAACGTGGTCAGCGCCGGGCAAAGCGTGTTGACCACGATTGTCAGCACCGACCAGGTCGACGCTTACTTCGATATCGATGAACGTACCTGGAATCGCGACTTCGCGGCGGTGACAGCCGACCAGGGCTGGCCGGTGGAGCTGCAGCTCGCTGGCCAGGATGAGTTTGCCTTCGAGGGCCAGCTCGACTTCATCGACAACCAGGTGGATGAAGCCACCGGCACCCTGCGAGTGCGTGCCCGCTTCGATGCGGCGCATCCGTCCCTGCGTCCCGGTGCCTTTGCCAGGGTGAGACTCGCCGCTGCACGTGACCGCGAGGGTGTGCTGGTGCCCGACCGTGCCATCGGCACCGACCTGGACGCCAACTTTGTGCTGGTGGCTGGCGATGACGGCACCCTTGCCTATCGCAAGGTGACCACCGGTGCGCGTTTCGGCGCCTGGCGCGAGATCACCGAAGGCCTGGAGGGTGGCGAGCCGGTGGTCGCGGCAGGACCGTCGAAGTTTGGCCCCGGCATGGCGGTGTCTCCCCAGGTCATCGACGGGCCGGACCGCTCCACGCTGGAACAGCTGCGCCAGCGCACCGAGCGCCTGGCCCAGCGGCTGGGCGGTTCGTCCGGCGAGATTGCGGACACACAGCCAGCGCCGAGCGACGAGGGCCCTGCTGACGCGCTTGCCGCGGACAGTGCCGCGGGCGGCGACGAAGCACAGGAGCGTTCATGAATCTGTCGAGTTTCTTCATTCGCCGTCCGGTGTTCGCGGCGGTCCTGTCGATACTGATCGTGGTGGCGGGAAGCCTGGCGCTGGTCAAGCTGCCGATCTCGGAGTATCCCGAGGTGGTGCCGCCCACGGTCGTGGTCAAGGCCAACTATCCAGGCGCCAACCCTGAAGTCATCGCCAAGACCGTGGCGACGCCCCTGGAGCAGGAGATCACCGGGGTGGAGGGAATGCTGTACATGGATTCCCAGTCCACCGCCGATGGCAACCTGACGCTGACCGTGACCTTCGCTCTCGGCACCGACCTGGACCAGGCCCAGGTCAACGTCCAGAACCGTGTTGCCCGTGCAACACCCCGCCTGCCCCAGGAGGTTCAGGCCCTGGGCGTGACGACCGAGAAGTCGTCTCCCAACCTGACGATGGTGGTCCACCTGACCTCACCCGACGGTCGCTACGATCAGCTGTGGCTGTCGAACTTCGCGCGGCTGAACCTGCAGGACGATATCGCTCGCCTCGATGGTGTCGGTGATGTGCAGCTGTTCGGTGCCGGCGAATATGCCATGCGGGTGTGGCTGGATCCTGACGCGGTGGCTTCCCGTGGCCTCAGCGCCAGCGATGTGGTGGCCGCCCTGCGCGAGCAGAACCAGCAGGTCGCGGCGGGTAGCCTGGGCGCACAACCGGCGCCCAGCGAGAGCCAGTTCCAGCGCCTGCTCAACGTCAAGGGACGGCTGTCGTCACCGGAGGAATTTCGCGACATCGTGATCCGCGTGGACGACGATGGCCGCATTACGCGCCTGGGTGACGTGGCGCGGGTCGAGCTGGGGGCTGACCAGTATGCCCTGCGCGCTCAGCTCGATGGCAAGGACGCGGTCGCCATGCCGGTCTTCCAGCGCCCCGGCTCCAATGCCATAGCGCTGTCCGACGGCGTGCGCGACTACATGTCCGAGGCGGCCAAGGCCTTCCCCGATGGCGTGGGTTACGACATCGTCTATGACCCCACCGTCTTCGTGCGCGGCTCCATCGAGGCGGTGGTCCACACCCTGCTCGAGGCGGTGCTGCTGGTGGTAGTCGTGGTCGTGCTGTTCCTGCAGACCTGGCGCGCCTCCCTGATCCCGTTGATCGCGGTACCGGTCTCGCTGATCGGCACCTTTGCGGTGATGCAGTTGATCGGGGTATCGATCAACACCCTGTCGCTGTTCGGACTGGTGCTTGCCATCGGCATCGTGGTGGATGACGCCATCGTCGTGGTGGAGAACGTGGAGCGTAACATCGAGCTCGGCCACTCCCCCTACGAGGCGACCCAGATCGCCATGCGTGAAGTGACCGGTCCGATCATTGCCATCGCCCTGGTACTGACCGCCGTGTTCGTGCCGACCGCGTTCATCAGTGGACTGACGGGCCAGTTCTACCAGCAGTTCGCCCTGACCATCACCATCTCGACGCTGATCTCGGCCTTCAACTCGTTGACCCTGTCACCGGCGCTGTCGGCCCTGTTGCTCAAGCCGCATGGGGCGAAGCCGGACTGGCTGACCCGGGTGATCGATGGCCTGTTCGGACGCTGGCTGTTCGCCCCGTTCAACCGTGCCTTTGCCGCCATGTCGCGGGGCTATACAGGTCTGATTCGCCGCCTGCTGCGCTTCGGTCTGATCGTCGGCCTCGGTTATCTGGCGCTGCTCGGTCTGACCGGCAAACTGTTCCAGGAAGTGCCGGGCGGCTTTATCCCCTCCCAGGACAAGCAGTATCTGGTGGCGATGGCCCAGCTGCCTGACGCGGCAAGCCTTGAGCGCACCAGTGAGGTCATCAGCGAAATGCAGGAGATTGCGCTGTCGACCCCGGGTGTCGCCCATACCGTGGCCTTCCCTGGGCTATCGGTGAACGGCTTCGTCAATGCCTCGAATTCAGGCATCGTGTTCACCCCGCTGGATGCGTTCGAGGATCGCCAGTCGCCGGAGCTGTCTGCCAGCGCCATTGCGGCTCGCTTGAACGCCCAGTTCAGCCAGATCGACGAGGCCTATGTGGCGGTCTTCCCGCCGCCGCCGATTCTGGGACTTGGCACCACAGGTGGCTTCAAGTTGCAGCTGCAGGACCGCGGCAACGTGGGGTTCACCGGCCTGTTCGACGCTACCCAGGCGGTCGTGGCAGCGGCCAACCAGGATCCGCGCTTGGCCGGCGTGTACTCCAGCTATCGGATACAGGTACCGCAATTTGACGTGGAGGTGGACCGCGAGCAGGCGCTGGTGATGAATGTCTCGCTGGATGCGGTATTCGACACCCTGCAGATCTATCTGGGCTCGCTCTACGTCAATGACATCAACCGCTTTGGCCGCACCTATCAGGTACGCGCCCAGGCCGATGCCGAATATCGCCTGGATGCCGAGGCCATTCGTCAGCTCAAGGTGCGCAGCAACGACGGTCGGATGATCCCGCTTGGCAGCTTCGTCGACGTCAGCCCCACCACGGGACCTGACCGGGTAATGCACTACAACACCCTTGTCAGCGCTGATATCAACGGCTCACCCGCGCCCGGCATGTCCAGCGACCAGGCCAAGCAGGCCATCGAGGAAGTGCTGGCCGACACCTTGCCTTCCGGTGTGGACTATGAGTGGACCGAGGTGACCTATCAGCAGGTGCTGGCAGGTAACACCATGATCTACGTCTTCCCGCTGGTGGTGCTGCTGGTGTTCCTGGTGCTGGCGGCCCAGTACGAGAGCTGGTCACTGCCCTTCTCGATCATCCTGATCGTGCCGATGACACTGCTGTCTGCTATGGCCGGGGTGTGGCTGACCGGGGGAGACAACAACATCTTCACCCGTATCGGACTCATCGTGCTGGTGGCGCTGGCCTGCAAGAACGCGATTTTGCTGGTGGAGTTTGCCAGGGAACAGCAGGACCAGGGGCAGTCGCGCCTCGACGCCGTGCTGACCGCTTGCCGCCTGCGCCTTCGTCCGATCCTGATGACCTCGGTGGCCTTCACCGCGGGTGTTATCCCGCTGATGCTGGCTAGCGGCGCCGGCAGCGAGATGCGTCAGGCCATGGGCGTGGCGGTGTTCTACGGGATGATTGGCGTCACCGTCTTCGGCCTGCTGCTGACCCCGCTGTTCTACGTTGGCGTGCGCCGCATGGTGGAACGCAAGCGCGCCAACGCTAGCCCCAGCGCTCCCGCACTGGAGGGCGATGCCCCTCATCAGTGACCGCGCGCAGTGCGCGAGCACTGCAACGAGTTCCAATGCTGTTTCGATGACAGCCCTCTTGCCCCGGCCTACCCCAGCCGGGGCTTTTTTGGTCCATCGCCGACAACGGTAAACAGGTAAGGCTTGGGACAAGGGGAACACAGAACTGGCGGCGCGCCCACGAAAGCCCATGCCGGCCACCTCGGCGAGGCGGCCCACAAAGGATGAATCAGCAAGGATGTATGAGGAAGACCGGCTCAGGAAGACTGAATCAGGAAGGATAGATCAGTGCGGACGATCCTGGCGCAGGGCTTCAATGGCATCGGCCATATCCTCGGCGAGGGCGTGCACCGCAGCGCTGTCGACATCACGCTGAGCAAAGGCCCGCAGTCCCATCACTTCGGCCTGCATCCGGCGGCCGAGGCGCACCGGATCTGCCCCAGCGGGAAGCTCCTGGGCATCACGCGCTGCTTCAAAACGTTCGACAAAGCGCTGCTCCATCGCCACCAGCAGGGTCTCCGCCTTGGACAACGCCACCTGTTCACGCTCGCCCAGCTCCAGCAGACTCTTCATCAACATGCAGGCGCGGCTGGGCACTTCGCTGTCACGCAGGCCTCCCAGCTTGCGCAAATAGGCGGCAAGCCCGGACAGCGGTGACGGGTGCTCGGCCATGATCCGTTCCAGCTCTACCAGGGCCAGACGGGCATAGCGTTCAAGGGCTTCCTGAAAAAGCGCATCCTTGCTGCCAAAGGTGGCGTAGATGCTGCCAGGACGCATGTCGAGCACCCGTTCCAGATCCTTGAGCGAAGTCGCATGAAAGCCTTTCTGCCAGAACAGGTGCAGCGCTCGTTCCAGTGAGTCCTGGCGATTATGCAGTGTGGCTCGCGGCATGGTGAATCCGATGTTCCCGGTCAGTGGCTGACCTTCAGAAAATTGAGTGTTCGCTCAAATTTTATCTTGAGTGATCGCTCAGGTATAGCTAGAGTATGCCGGAACGGCTTTCAGCACGGTTTGCTGGCGGCCAATCTTGAGCAATCGCTCAACAAAACGGACTCAATGGCGCGTGCAACGCTTTAGGCTGCCACGGCCTGCGCCCTGACCACAGACGCCATCACACAGGAGGCAACATGACTCGCTTCACTCTCCATGACAAGCAAAGTGCCCCAGCCGACAGCCAGGCACTGCTCGACAACTCCGTCAAGGCGTTCGGCATGGTCCCCAACCTGCATGCGGTCATGGCCGAGGCACCGGGCCTGCTGGAAGGCTACCAGCAGCTGCACCAGCTGTTCCTGGACTCCAGTTTCGATGCGGACGAAACCACCGTGGTGTGGCAAACCATCAACGTGGAGCACAACTGCCACTACTGTGTGCCGGCGCACACCGCCATCGCCAAGCAAATGGGCGTGGACGACGCGGTCAGCGATGCCCTGCGCAACGAGACCCCGCTGCCCAACGAGCGCCTCGAAGCCCTGCGCACCTTCACCCTGAGCATGGTACGCGAGCGCGGTTTCGTGGATGCCGATGCGGTCCAGGCCTTCCTGGATGCCGGCTACACTAAGCGCCAGGTACTCGAGGTCGTGCTGGCACTGTCACAGAAGGTGATGAGCAACTACACCAACCACCTGGCCGACACTCCGGTAGACGAACCCTTCGCCAAGTTTGACTGGCACAAGGCAAAGTAAGTCGTGACTGGGCAACGGACCACCCTGCAATGCTACCTTGGCCCGTTGCCCATCACACTGCCCTCCTCGCCATCTGTGCTGCTCTCAAGCACCGATCGTCCATGATGCAGATCGCGCCTGGAACCGATAGCTTAGGTACGAGACAGCTGAGGAATAGCGAGTCAAGGCAAGCTCGTCCATTGCAAGGAGGTGATATGAGTGATCACGCAATTCCCAAGGTGCTGGTCTTCGACGTCAACGAGACGCTGCTCGACCTGACCCACCTTGAGCCACTGTTCGAGCGGCTGTTCGACGACCCTGGAATGCTGAGGGAGTGGTTTGCCCAGTTGATCCTTTACTCACAGACCATGACCCTGTCGGGGCTCTACACCCCGTTTGGACAGCTCGGCGCTGGCGCGCTGCGGATGACAGCCGATATCCATGACATCGCCCTTGAGCAAAGCGATATCGATGAGCTGGCATCTCGCATCGGCTCCATGCCCGCACATCCGGATGTGGCCCCAGCGCTTGAACGGCTGAAGGCAGCAGGCTTCCGCCTGGTGACCCTGACCAACTCTGCCCCGGGCGCCTCACCGTCGCCACTAGAAAGGGCCGGGCTGAGCGACTATTTCGAGCGCAGCTTCAGTGTCGAGCCGGTCAGGCAATTCAAGCCCGCCGCATCCACCTATGCTCAAGTCGCCCAGGAGATGCAGGCCGAAGGGCATGAACTGTGCCTGATTGCGTGCCATTTGTGGGACACCATTGGCGCCCAGGCATGCGGCTGGCAAGGGGCACTGGTCCTGCGTCCCTACAACGCTCTGCTACCGGCGCAGAACGTCCCGATGCCTGACTATGTCACCGATAACCTGTCACAACTGGCAGATCAATTGATTACTTAACCCTATGTTATATCTTGGTTTTTAAATTCCAAGCAGTAACAGGACAGGGCGGTCTCAATGAGTAAGTGCAATAGTGACTACACCGACGATTTGCTCCACCGCACGTTACGCGAACGATGCATCTGTAGCTGAAAAGACTTAAGGGTTTGCGCTGGCGTCGCCCGACGACTTCAGCGCTTCTCTTATTCAGCGCTTCTCTTATTCAGCGCTTCTCTCATTCAGCGCTTCTCTAGGCACCAGCGATAATCTGGCGAATTGATAGACGGCTATCGACAGGTGGCTATCAACAGAGCGGTCAGGCCATATGTGACAATTGTCACCTCAAGATACCGAGACTGACTTTTTCTTTTGCCTGGTCTTGCCAGATCTTCACGCTTTTCATCTCTCTCGTTTTTTCTTGCGCTGTTGCCCCCTCTTTCTATCTCCCCTCTTTCTCTCCCGTGACGCCTCTTACAGCGCCTCGCTTCTCCGACATCTGGTCTCCAAGATGCAGGTGTCCTTAGGGGCATTAGGAGCATTCGGAGCATTCGGAGCATTCGGAGCATTCGGAGCATTAGCAGCATTTACAATAAACCTACAAAGTGACAATGCCGTCGATCTCGTCAGTAAATGCCGGGAAATAATAGGGCTAATCAACGAATCGGAGTCATTCTCACCTGTGGCCATAGCGGAGATCTGGCTCAGCCGAGGTTTTCAGCACATAAAATCAGCGAACGTTATCTATACTCGGCCTGGGAACAAATAAGAACCCATCGCTAGATTTTGTGATTCAGAGCAAGCGCTATCGTCAGGGAGACGTCAAGGTGTTCAAAAATCCTAAATTGCCAACAGGCTCGGCCCACTGGTGCCACTGGCTGACAGCCAGTCTGGCGCTGTCCATGTCGGCCTCTGCCCTCGCCCAGGACGACAGTGCGTCACAGGAACAGGACTCCGAGAGTTCGGGCAAGCCGAACATTCTGGTGCTGTGGGGTGACGACATTGGCCAGTCCAACATTTCCGCCTTTACCCACGGACTGGTGGGCTACCAGACCCCCAACATCGACCGCATTGCCGACGAAGGCATGATGTTTACCGACTACTACGGTGAGCAGTCCTGTACCGCCGGCCGCTCCTCGTTCATCACCGGGCAAAGTGTGTTCCGCACGGGTCTGTCCAAAGTGGGCCTGCCGGGTGCCGAACAGGGTATCAGCGAAGAAGATCCGACCATCGCTGCCATGCTCAAGGCAGAAGGCTATGCCACCGGTCAGTTCGGCAAGAACCACCTGGGTGATCGCGACGAGCACCTGCCCACCAACCACGGCTTTGATGAGTTCTTCGGCAACCTCTACCACCTGAATGCCGAGGAAGAGCCGGAACATCCCGACTATCCTGGCGATCTGGAAATGGCAGACGGTCGCACCTTCCGTGAGACCTATGGTCCCCGCGGCGTGATCAAGTCCACCGCCGATGGTCAGATCGAAGACACTGGTCCGCTGACCAAAGAGCGTATGGAAACCGTCGACGACGAGACCTCCGCTGCGGCACTGGACTTCATCGAGCGCAAGACCGCTGAAGGCACCCCGTGGTTCGTCTGGTGGAATGCCACGCGCATGCACTTCCGTACCCACGTCAAGGACGAGCTGCGCGGCGTCTCCGGCCAGAACGAATACGCCGACGGCATGGTCGAGCACGACATGCATATCGGCCAGTTCCTCGAAAAACTGGACGAGCTGGACATCGCCGACAACACCATCGTGTTCTACTCCACCGACAACGGGCCGCACATGAACACCTGGCCTGACGCGGGCATGACCCCGTTCCGTGGTGAGAAGAACACCAACTGGGAAGGCGGCTGGCGTGTTCCGGCCATGGTGCGCTGGCCGGGCCACATCGAGGAAGGCGCGATTTCCAATGAAATCATGCATCACATGGACTGGATGCCCACCCTGCTGGCGGCGGTCGGCAACGACACCGTCAAGGAAGACCTGATGGAAGGTGGCGTCGAAGCCATCGGCCGGGAGTACAACGTTCACCTGGACGGCTACAACTTCCTGCCGCTGCTGACCGGCGAGACAGAAGAAGGTCCACGCAACGAGGTGTTCTACTTCTCGGACGACGGTGACCTGACCGCCCTGCGCTACGACGACTGGAAGCTGGTGTTCATGGAGCAGCGTGTTGAGGGCACCTTCGAAGTCTGGGCCAACCCCTTCACACCGCTGCGCGTGCCGCTGATGTTCAACCTGCGCCGCGATCCCTATGAGCGTTCACAGCTGACGTCCAACACCTACTATGACTGGCTGCTGGAGCACTCCTTCCTGCTGGTGCCGGCCCAGGCCTACGTGGGTACCTTCCTCGAGACCTTCAAGGACTTCCCGCCCCGCATGAAGGCGGCAAGCTTCAGTCTCGACCAGGTCATGGAGGCCCTCGAGCAACCCGCCAGCGTTCAGTAACGCTGCATTGCCAGGATACAGGCCGCTCCCCAGGGAGCGGCCTGTTGCGTCATGACAACCGATCGCACCAGCGACCTGCCCTTCATCGAGGATGCTTCGCCATGAAAACCTTCATTACCACACGCGTGCTGCCTGCCTTGCTGGTGGCCGCCCTTCCGGCACTGGCTCAGGCGGATCCGCTGCCGTCCTGGAATGCGGGTCACAACAAGAGCGCTATCGTCGACTTTGTCGAGGCCGTCAGCGACCCCACCAGCGACGACTTCGTGCCGCAACAGCAGCGCATCGCGGTATTCGATAACGACGGCACCCTATGGGGCGAACAGCCCGCCTACTTTCAGCTGATGTACGCGCTGGATCGCGCCAGCGAGGCAGAGCCGGAGCAGCTGACCAGCGAGCTGCACCAGGCCGCAGCCGAGGGCGATATCGAGACCGTTCTGGAAGCCGGCGAAGAAGGCATTCAAGCGCTGCTGTCCTTGTCCCACCAAGACGTCTCCCTCGACGAGTTCGAGGAAGATGTGTCCGACTGGCTGGCCAACGCCACCCACCCGGACACCGGTCGCTTCTACGCCGACATGATCTACCAGCCCATGCTGGAACTGTTGAGCTACCTGCGTGACAGCGGCTTCTCCACCTATATCGTCTCCGGCGGCGGACTCCACTTCATCCGCACCTTCGCCGAAGACGTCTACGGCGTTCCCCCGCAGAATGTCATCGGCAGCACAGGGGGCCTGGAAGTCAAGGATCTGGACAGCGACCCCAGCCTGTACAAGCAAGAGGGTGATACCTGGATCAACGATGGTCCTCTGAAAATCGTGTCGATCGAGCGTCATATCGGCCAGCGTCCGATCATGGCGGTGGGCAACTCCGACGGCGACGTGCCGATGCTGATCTGGACGACCCAGGGAGATGGTCCGCGTATGGGCGTGCTGGTCCACCACACCGACGCCGAGCGCGAAGTGGCCTACGACAGGGACAGCCATATCGGTCGCCTGGCCGACGGCCTGGACCAGGCTGAAGACCGCGACTGGCAGGTCATCGACATGGCCAGCGACTGGCAGCGGGTCTATCCGCAAGCGCCCTGAACGCCAGTTCCACGATTAAACACGTCATCCGTCGGTTCAACCAAACGACGGATGACGTGATGCACAGTCCGTATGTCTTGCGCCCTCGACCACTTTGCTCTAACATGCGCCCCCTCTTGACGTCACCGCTCGTGTGACGACTGTGCGCCCGTAGCTCAGCTGGATAGAGTACCTGACTACGAATCAGGTGGTCGGAGGTTCGAATCCTCCCGGGCGCGCCACTTTTTTACTTCTCACTTATTTACTGCTCCCTTATCCCTCCTGCCATCTGCTCCGTCCCCTGCGTCTTTTCTCCTGCACCTTTTCCCGAACCGTTCTCCTGCACCTTTCTCTTAACCGTTATCCTGCTTCTGTCTCATGCCCCAACGGGAACCGAGACAACACCGAGAGAAAGCTGAGAAAACTCGGAAACGTCGCGCCAATATTGATGTACATCATTTGAGCCTCTAGCTCGGCCCGTGGCAGCAAGAAAACTTACATTTTGCTACCAAAAAAGACATTCCCATTATTTACCGCTATCGAAGATAACCACGGCGAACGTGTCGATAAACATGCGACAACGTGCGACATGTCGAAAACTCCCTCAGCAAGAGCCACGGATATCTCTCCCCTCTGACGTAATGACCTCAGCTCGGACCCTCTTATACTGCGACAGGCAGTCGACAGGATATGACGCGTCATAGTAGTTACCAGGGTAAATATAGTCCCGACAATAGTCCCGACACGAGGCATACTGAATCATTCTTCAGGTCGCGATGCTTCGCTCACCGGGATCAATAACGACGATAAAACGAGATGTTAGCGACACACCTGAACAGTAGCCTCAAGCTCGCTGATAACGCACTTTCTGACGTGCGGTAATCATCGCCACGCGAGGCCAAGCGGTGTCGGCATCCACGGTGGCCATATCGATGTGGTCGCGGAACGTGACCACTGTCTCAAGGATACGAGCACATGGGCGCAGCCAGTTACCTGCGGCAGGACCCTCTTCATACAAGCGCAGACGGTGATATCGCCTGCGCTCGGCAAAGCCTGTTCGGGCATCGCTACAACATGGTCTCGACGAGGCCGCTGCACGCCATTGGCAAGTGGTCGACACGGCCACGGACTGGCAAACCATCTACCCGGAGGTTCCATGAGTCTGCTTGAGGATATTCGGGGGCTCGAAGCCGCCGTGGGAGAGTCCATCGTTGGCCAGCGCGAGGTGATCCGACGCCTGCTGATCGGTCTGCTGGCGGGGGGCAACCTGCTGATCGAGGGACTGCCAGGCCTGGCCAAGACCCGCGCGGTCAAGGCCATGGCACGCAACCTGGAGGCTGACTTCAGCCGTATTCAGTTCACGCCAGACCTGTTGCCCTCCGACGTGACCGGCAGCGAGATCTATCACCAGAGCGAGCAGGGCTCGGTGTTCCGCTTTCAGCCGGGGCCATTGTTCGCCAACCTGGTGCTGGCCGATGAGATCAACCGGGCCCCAGCCAAGGTGCAGTCCGCCCTGCTGGAAGCCATGGAAGAACGGCAGGTGACGGTGGCGGGCAAGACGCACCTGATGCCGGAGCTGTTCATGGTGCTGGCGACCCAGAACCCCATCGAACAGGAAGGCACCTACCCGCTGCCCGAAGCGCAGATGGATCGCTTCATGATGCACGTGCGGGTGGACTACCCGAGCCGCGAGGAGGAAGTCGACGTCATCCGGCTGGTGCGCCAGGAAGAGCAGGCCAAAGCCGGCAGGGATGCCGCAGCGGAAGGGGATCGCCCCGTGGCGGCGACTCCGGCGCCGCTGGCCCAGTCCGCCATCTTCGCCGCGCGCCGCGAGATCGCCATGCTGCATGTGGCCGAGGCCATGGAGCAGTACATGGCGACGCTGGTAGATGCCACCCGCCATCCCGCCGATTTCAGCGAGGAGTTGGGCCGCGCCATTGAACTGGGTGCGAGTCCCCGCGCGTCACTTGCCCTCGATCGCTGCGCGCGCACCCACGCCTGGCTCGAGGGGCGCGACTATGTGGATCCCCAGGACGTGCAGCAGGTGGCTCCCGATGTGCTGCGCCATCGAATTGCACTGAGCTTCGAGGCGCAAGGACAGGGCATGACCAGCGATGACGCCATCGCCACCCTGCTAGGCTGCGTCGCGCTGCCCTGAACCGTCCAAGGAAGGTCACCATGCGCAACCCACACACCGCCAGGAAGGCTGACCCTCGCCCCGGCTCTGACCGGCGCGTGCACGTCGACCTGCAGCATCTGGCAGGCCTGGAGCCCCACGGCAACCGTCTGGCACTGCTGCCGCGGCAACCCGCGCGCAGTGTGCTCAATGGCCGCCATGGCTCACGCCTGCGCGGTCGCGGCCTGGACTTCCTCGAGCTGCGTGACTACCAGCCGTCAGACGACGTGCGCAGCATCGACTGGCGCGTCACCGCTCGCACCGGTTCCCCCTACGTGCGGGTGTTTACCGAGGAGCGTGACCGTCCCGCCCTGCTGGTGGTGGATCAGCGCATGTCGATGTTCTTCGGCAGCCGCCATGCGATGAAGTCGGTGGTCGCCGCCGAAGCCGCCGCTCTGCTCAGCTTCGCGGTGCTGCATCAGGGAGATCGACTGGGAGGCATCGTGGTGACCGATGACGGTGTCGAGGAGTTCAGGCCGCGCCGCTCGCGTGCTCAGGTCATGCGCTTCTTGACCTCTTTGGCGAGTGCCAACCAGCGCCTGGAAGCCCGTCGTCCGGCCCCCTCGCCCACTTCTCTCGATCAGGTGCTGGTCTCGGCGTCACGCCTGGCGAGTCGCGATCACCTGGTCATTGTATTGAGCGACTTTGACGTGCCAGGGCCGCGCACCGAGGCCATGCTCAGCGCGCTGCGGCGCCATAACGATGTCATCCTGGTCGCGGTCAGCGACCCGCTGGCCGATGCCCTGCCAGACGACATGAGCTGTCTGGCCACCGACGGGCGCCAGCACGCGCGCCTGGACACCGCAGAAGCGGCCCAGCGTGAGGCGCTGGAAGGTGTCGCCCACAGGCGCCGAGCCGCACTGGACGCCTGGTCGCGCAAGTTCGCCATCAGCCTGGTGTCACTGTCCGCCGGTGCGCCGACGCTGCCCCAACTACGCCGCCTGTTGGGGCTCGCTCCGACCCAGGACGACAGCCAGACCTCGGGCAAGGAGAGGCGGACATGACGCCGAGCGCTGACGTAAACGACATTACCCTGCTGTCGGATTTGATCGATCAGCTGTCACCGGCGCCGGAACCGGCGCCGATTGCCTGGGTCCCTCAGACCTGGGGCTGGGCTTTGCTGGCCGTGCTGCTGCTGGCCCTGCTGCTGTTTATCGGAGTGCGCAAGTGGCGTCACTGGCAGGCCAATGCCTATCGCCGAGACGCGCTGCGGGAGCTGGATCTTCGCCTCCCCCAGGAAGGCACCTCCGTCTTGGCGGAGGTGCTCAAGCGAACCGCCCTGAGCGCCTATCCCCGGGAGCGGGTCGCCGGGCTCAGCGGGGCCCGCTGGTGGCAGTTCCTGGACCAGACGCTGCCGACGACGCCCTCGCCCGCCTCTCGGCGTTTTGATGGTCCGCTGGGGCAGGAGCTGTCGGCAGGAGCCTATCGCGACAGCGCCGCTTCGCCGTCCGCGGCACTGACGCAGCTTGCCCGTCAATGGATACGCAAGCACCGCACGGATGCCCCGACGCCGCATGACGACCAGGGAGCCGACCAATGATGGAGCTGGCCAATCCCTGGGCCTTCGCCCTGCTGCCCCTGCTATGGCTGGTCCGCTGGTTACCCGCCTATCGCCGCCCCTTGGCCGCCCTGCGGCTGCCCTTCTTTGATCAGCTGGTGGAGGCGGCGGGCAGCACGAAGGCGGGCGAACAGCGTCGCTCTCCCTTGAGCCGCCTTTTGCAGCTCACGATCTGGGTGCTGATCGTGGTGGCGCTGGCGCGCCCGGAAAAACTCAGCGAGCCCATTGTCTGGCAAAGCGCCGCCCGCGACCTGATTCTGGCGGTGGATATCTCCGGCAGCATGGACGAACGTGACCTGGTCGACAGTGAAGACCAGCCGCGCCAGCGCCTGGCGGCGGTCAAGGACGTCATCCGCGACTTTGTTGCTGACCGCGAGGGCGAGCGTCTGGCGCTGATCGTGTTCGGCACCCGCGCCTACGTTCAGGCCCCGCTGACCGAGGATCTTGACACCCTCACGGCACTGCTCGACCAGACCGAGGTGGGCATGGCCGGCCCCCACACCGCCTTGGGCGATGCCATGGGTCTGGCGATTCGGCAATTCGAGGCCAGCGAGGTGGAACAGCGCCTGTTGGTGCTGCTCTCTGATGGTGCCGACACCGGCAGCAGGATGAGCCCGATCAATGCCGCCAACATCGCCGCCCAGCGTGACGTTCATGTGGTCACCATTGCGATCGGTGACCCTGACGGCAGTGGCGAAAATCGGGTCGATACCGACACCCTCAAGGCCATCGCCGACACCACCGATGGTGCCTTCTTCACCGCCGCGGACCAGCAGGCCCTGGCCGCGGTGTACCAGCGCATCGATGAACTGGCGCCGCGCAAGGTGGCGACCCATAGCTACCGCGAACACCGCTCGCTCAGTCACTGGCCGCTGGCGCTTGCCGGCCTGCTGGCGCTGCTGATGCTGACCCTGGATCGTCGTTCGCACGCGCCTGCTACGCCCCCGCAACCCGCGTCGGCAAGACCAGAGGAGGACGCCGCATGAGCGATTGGATGGCGGGTCTCGCTGACTTCCACCTGCTGCGCCCGCTGTGGTGTCTGCTGTTGCCGGTGGTCGCCGCGCTGTGGTGGTGGCGCCGTCGCATACCGGCCGAACAGCTGGGTGGAGGCCATGTTGCACCACACCTGGCCGACGCGCTGCGCACCGACGGTAACCGCCGCAAGCGCCTGTCACCGGTGGATACCCTGGCACTGCTGGCCTGCCTGCTGATCCTGGCGGCCGCGGGTCCTTCCTGGACCCGCCTGCCAAATCCGCTGGTGGCCCATAGCGCTCCCCTGGTGGTGGTGCTGAAGGTGACGTCGAGCATGGAGGCCACCGATGTACCGCCCAGCCGCCTGGAGCGCGCCAAGCACAAGATTCAGGACCTGCTGAAGCGCAGGGATGGTGCCCGCACTGCCCTGGTGGCCTACGCAGGCAGCGTCCATCAGGTCGTGCCCTTGACCGACGACCCCACCTTGATGGCGCCCTACCTGGAAGGACTATCGACGGATGTCATGCCGAGTGGTGGCGGCGATGCGGGCGCTGATGCATTGGCCCTTGCCAGTGATATCCTCGCCAAGGCACAGCAGAGCGACGGCAGCGTGGCGGGTTCGGTGTTGCTGGTGACCGATGCGCTTCCTGACGCGCCCAGCGCGGGCACGTCCACGCCTTCGCCAGACTCGCTGAACCAACTGATCACCCTCGCCGTTCAGCCTAGCGGTGCGCCGTCCCTTGGCGACATGGCGCCGGGCCCGCTGTTCGCCGATGTGCAAAGCGTCAACCTGAGCACCGACGACAGCGACCTGGACCAGATCGTGGCCAGCCTGGATGCGACCTACCAGCAGGCGCTCAACAATGACGAGCGACTGTCCTGGGAAGATCGCGGCGTGTGGCTGGCCTGGCCGGCGGCACTGCTGGCCTTGCTCGGGTTCAGGCGTGGCTGGCACCTGACGCTGGCCGGCCTGGTGCTACTGCCGAGCCTGTGGCTGGGTCCCGTCCCGCAGGCCTTCGCCCAGGAGGCCTCCCGCGCGGTGGACCAGCATGTGGCGACGCCGCTGGAGCGCGCGGCGCAATCTGTCGCCAATGCGTTGCTGACGCCGGACCAGCAGGGCCGCTGGTGGGCAGATCGTGGCGACTACGGCCGCGCCGCCGAGCACTTCAAGGATCCCGCATGGAAGGGCTATGCGCTCTATCGCGACGGCCAGTACGACGCTGCTGCCGAGTGGCTGGGACGCCAGGACAGCGCCGACGCCGCTTTCACCCAGGGTCTTGCGCTGATCAAGAATCGTCAGTATCGCCCCGCCATCACCGCCTTCGAGACCGTGCTCGAACGAGATCCCGACTACCCAGAGGGTGAGCGCAACCTGGCCCTCGCCCGGGAAATTCTCGAGTACGTCGAAAAGACCCGGGAACAGTCCGACACCGGCGAGGATCAGGGAATCGGCGCTGACGACGTGGTCTTCGACAACAAGGAAGCCCGCGGTGAAGAAACCGAGACGCCCGTCGATGAGCCCAGCGGCCAGATCAGTGCCGAGCAGTGGATCGAGACTCTCGACAGCGACACCAGCGACTACCTGCGCCAGCGCTTCGCTATTGAGGCGTTGCAGGATGGCCAGGCGATGATGTCGAGCGATACTCCCTTTCTGGACCTGGCAAGGACGACGCCATGACTGCCACGCAACGCTCAAGCGTGTCCTCCGCCCTGCTGCTGACGCTACTGCTCACCGCCGGCAGCCTGGCCACGACCGCCCTGGCAGAGCCTGAGTCTTCTGCAGACCCAGCGGCGGCATCAGCGAGCCCTGACGCCGCAGCGGGCAGCGCGAACGCCAACCAGACAGCCGCTGCACAGCCCCGCGTTGAGGCGAGTCTGTCCGAGGACAGCCTCGCCCCCGGGGAAGATTCAGCGGCGGCATCAGCGAGCCCTGACGCCGCAGCGGACGGCGCGGACGCCAGCCAGACAGCCGCTACACAGCCCCGCGTTGAGGCGAGCCTGTCCGAGGACAGCCTCGCCCCCGGGGAAAGCAGCGAGCTGCGCATTACCGTGCTGGTGCCCACCTGGATGCCAACACCGGTCGAATTCCCCACCCTCGACCAGCCTGGCCTGAGGGTGACCCTGGGCGAGCGCTCGACCACGCCCGTCAGCCAACAGGTCGACGGCAAGACCTGGTCTGGCGTTTCGCGCCGCTATCAACTGACGCCGCTGAGTGCGGGACGCTTTGAGCTCGGCGGTGGCACGCTGGATGTCAGCGTTGCCACCCCAGGCAGCCAGCAGGCCAAGGTTCAGCAGATGGTCCTGCCGCCTATCAGCCTCACCGCAAGCCTGCCCGAGGCCGCCCGTGGGCTGGAGCCCTACCTGGCGGCGACGCGCATCGACCTGGAGCAATCCCTCGAGATCACCCGTGCCGATGGCGATAGCGAGACGCTGGATGAGATTGATCCGGACAGACCCCTTGAGCTTGCCCCCGGGGACAGCATCCGCCGCACGGTAAGCGCCACCCTGGAAGGGGGCAGCGCCCTGTTGTTGCCCACGCTGCTGGAGGCACCAGACAGCAATGATTCAGCCAGCTTCGCTAACCTGGGCGTCTATCCCCAGGCGCCGCGCCTGGAAGAAAGCCGAGGCGGCGGTCGCCGCACCGACACCCTGACCTATGTCGCCGAAGCCGGGGGACAGACAGAGCTGCCGGGCGTCACGCTTCGCTGGTATAACCCGATAGAGCAAGAGCTCGATAGCACCAGCCTGGAGTCGGTCCCGGTGAGCGTTTCGGGTTCCGCCGCGATCGGCAGCCAGCTCAAGAACCGTGCCCCCCTGCTGGTCGGCCTGAGCCTGCTGGCAGCGGTGCTGCTTGGACTTGCCGTCTGGCTCTATAGTCGTCTGGGGCCCCGCGGACGCCTCTTGCTGGAGCAGCGCCGTCGCCGTCAGCAGGCACACAGGGAAGCCAACGGTCATGCAGACCGTGAACGACTCAAGCAGGCCATCGCTGGCCGCGACCTGGTCGCCTGCCGGCGCCACTGGCAAGCCCTTGGCAGCAAGTTGCCGATCGACAGTCGCGCCCACCAGCAGGTGAATGATGCGCTGGATCGCCTGTGCAGACGAAAGCTGGGCCCGGATACCACGGCGTCGTCAGACCCTGACCCAGGCGTGGCTAAGGACTGGCAACGTCTTGAGCAGGCGCTCCCTCCCGTGCGCGAGCTTGCACGGCACACGCAGGGAGCCTCCCCCTTTTCCCCTGCTTCCATGAAGCCCTTGAACCCGATGGCAGAAGTGACTCGACGTAATGCATAGACCCCGTGGCTATTTCTCGACGCGCCCGCCCCTCATTGTCGCTCTGCTCGGCTGGAAACAGCGCTCTATCGGCCTGCTGGTGGGGCTGACGGTACTGGTGGCAATGTCAGGACTGGGATTTCCCCCCACGGCTGCGGCCAGTCAACCCCAGGGGACCTTGCCCACCCTCGCCAGTGCCACCCAGGGCTATGCCCCCGAAGGCAGCTGCGCCTCCTGTCACGAGGCCGAGACCCAGGCGTGGCAGGACTCGGACCACGGTTGGGCCATGCGCGAGGCCACTCCGGCCAATGTGCTTGGCGACTTTGATGATGCGGTATTCGAGGATGGCGAGGTAAAAGCCCGCTTTACACGTGACGGCGAGACCTTTCTGGCGACCCTGGAAGGTCCCGGTGATCCCGCCGAGACCTTCGAGATTCTCTACACCTTTGGCTTCTCCCCACTGCAACAGTACCTGGTGGCTCAACCGGGAGGACGCTTGCAGGGGCTGACCATCGCCTGGGACTCACGCCCCGAGAGCGAAGGCGGGCAGCGCTGGTTCTCGCTCTACCCCGGCCAGGCCTTCACCCCGGACGACCCACTGCACTGGCGCGGGCGCTATCAGAACTGGAATGCCATGTGCGCCGACTGCCATTCCACCAACCTGGAAAAGCACTACGATCTGGAGAGCGACAGCTTCGCCACCACCTGGCACGAGCAGAGTGTGGGCTGCCAGAGCTGCCATGGGCCCGCCCAGTCACACCTGGATTGGGCCGAGCAGTGGAGCGCGGAGGACAACGCACTGGATGCAGCTCAAGCATCGGCTAATAACGGCGACAAGGGCCTGCCGCTATCACTGAGTGAGATGCCTGGGCCTGAGCTGGTCGAGCAATGCGCACGCTGCCACAGCCGTCGCCAGATGCTCGGCGCCGGGCCGGTTCACGGGGCTCCGCTGACCGATGCCGCTCTGCCCAGCCTGCTGAGCGACGGCATGTACCACGCCGATGGCCAGATCGAGGGAGAGGTCTATGTCTACGGCTCCTTCACCCAAAGCCGTATGTATCAGGAAGGGGTCAGCTGCGTCGACTGCCATGACCCACACACCAACAAGGTCAGGGTCGAGGGCAACGGTCTGTGCATGCAGTGCCACAACCCGTCACCCCCGCCGCGCTTTCCGACGATGAAGGCCGCTCACTACGATACGCCGGAGCATCACCATCACGAGCCCGGCAGCCCCGGCGCTCAGTGCGTCAGCTGCCACATGCCGGAAACCACCTACATGGTGGTGGACCCCAGGCGCGATCACAGCTTCCGCGTACCGCGCCCGGACCTGGCCGCCGCCACGGACAGTCCCGATGCCTGTACCCGCTGCCATGAGGACCTTTCCCCGGAACAGGCAGCCGACCAGATTCGCGACTGGTTCGATGACCAGCGTCGGGCCGCCAGCGAATCCCACTATGGCGTGGCGCTGCAATCGGCCCGCCAGGGGCGTCCCGAAGCCCCGGACTACCTCAAGGCGCTGATAGATGACAGCGATACCCCTGACATTGTCAGGGCCACCGCCGTCGACGAACTGGCGCCATTTGCCAGCGAAGCGCTGCCCACCCTTGAACAAGCACTCAGCGATGACAGTGCTCAGGTCCGGGCTGCCGCCATCCCGGTCTTCGCCCAGGCGCCAGAACATGCTCGGGTCGAACTGCTGCTGCCGCTGGTCGACGACCCCCGCCTGGCGGTTCGCGATGAAGCCGTCAAGGCCCTGGCAGGGACCTCGTTGATGGTCATGCCCGAAGACCGGCGCGACGCCTTCCTCGAGGCGCGACGGGACTATGAGCGACGCCTGCGCGAAAACGCGGACCTGCCCGGCAATCGCCTCAACCTGGCGGTGCTGCTGGCACGTACCGCCCGTGAAGACGAGGCCGAAGCGCAGTATCGGGCGGCGCTGGAGATGGACCCCTACTTCCTGCCGGCCCGTGCCAATCTGGTGACTCAGCTCAGCGCTGAGGGCCGGCGAGAGGACGCCCAGGCGGTGCTGCGCGATGGCATCGATAGAGACGCCATGCCCGCGCCGGACCGTGGTCATCTGGCCTACCTGCTGGCCCTGTCGTTGTCGGAGAGCGGCAATATGGAAGAGGCGGTGGAGTGGCTGGAGAAAGCCGCCGAATGGCGCCCGGGACACGCCAGAACCCACTACAACCGCGGCCTTATGCTGGACCGTCTGGGCAGGAAGGACGAGGCCCGGGATGCGCTGATGCAAGGGCTTCGCCAGGCTCCCGGCGATGCCGACCTGCTGTACGCGCTGGTCTACGTCAACGCTACCAGCGGCCGAATCCCCGAGGCCTTGGCCGCACTGGCGGAGTTGCGAAGGCTGCGACCTGACGACCCCCGGCTTGGCCAGCTGGAGCGCCAGCTAAGGGCCAACTGACGGTCAGGCGTCGACAGACCTCATGAGCGAACAAAGCGAGCGAACAGGGTGAGCGAAAAAGGCGAGCGGAGACGACATACTCCGCCGCCTTGGCACGCGCCTCAGGCGCTGCTGGCATCGACCACCAGTCGGTTGCGGCCTTCCCGCTTGGCGGTATAGCTGGCCGCATCGGCTCGCTCGACCAGCGCCGCGACATCGACATCACCAGGGCGAAACTCGGTGATACCGAGACTGGACGTCACCCGATACTCGTGGCCTTCATGCACCACACAGGTCCCGTGAATGGCAGAAAGGATAGCCTCGCCGATGCGTCTGGCCTGAGCCAGGGAACAGCTTGGCAGAAGCACCGCGAACTCGTCTCCCCCCTGACGGGCAACATGATCACTGCTGCGCACACAGCCCGACACTTCCCTGGCGATACGCTTGAGCATCTCGTCGCCCAGGGGGTGGCCGCCTTCATCGTTGATCGGCTTGAAGCGATCCAGGTCGAACAGGATCAGCGCAGAGGGCGTCGACGTCTTGCGCCAGTCCACCATGGCCTCCTCCAGGCGCCGCTCGAAGCCACGCCGATTGAGTAGTCCGGTCAGCGGGTCATGCTCGGCCTCCCATTGACTCATGGCCTCCTGCTGGCGGCGAGCCGTGATGTCCTTGACGGTACCCACGAAACCGAAGATATCGTCGTCAATCGCCACCTGGCTGGCATGCACCTCAAGCCACAGCAGTTCTCCGTCTTCACGCCAGTAGCGATACTGACGCAGGAAGGTCTGACCAGACATCAGGCTGTAGCGCCACAGCTCGATGGCGGACTCGCGATCTTCTGCATGGATGGCCTGAACCCAGGCCGAACGGTCCATGTCATCCGGCGAACGCCCGGTCAGCTGCACCAGGGCATCGTTCACATAGGTGATACGGCCCTGGGTATCCGTCACGAACATGCCGATGGGGGAAGACGCCAATACCCCGTCCAGAAAGGCTTCACGACCGCGCAGGTCGGCCAGCGCCTTTTCGCGTTCCACCTCGACGGCATTGAAGGCCGAGGCCAGCTGGACCAGTTCCTTCATCTGGGTATCCAGCACCACGCGACCGCGGGTGCCCTTGCCCACCTGGGCGATCTGCGACTGCAACTGGTACAGCGGTCGCAGCAGCAGCCAGACCATCCATCCCAGCAACGGCAGCAGCAGCAAGGCAATCCCGATGCCCACCGCTCCCAAGCGCTCGAGTAGTCCTCGTAGCGGCGCGAGTACCTGGTTTTCCGGCAGGAAGACTCCCACCACCCAGTTGGCAGGCCACACCTGACGATAGGACTGGAAGGTCATCTCACCACTGAATGCGGGACCATAGCGCTCTCCCTGCCAACCATACAGAGCAAGGTCGAGGGCCGGATTATGATTGAGCTCACCCTCGCGCCCCAATTCCCCCATTACCTGGCGTTGGTCCGGATGGTAGAGCACCTGACCGGCGGCGGAAAATACCGCAGCGTAGCCGTCATTGCCGATTCTGACTCGACTCAGGCGGCGAAAGATGCCTCCGGCGTTGACTTCCACCACCCCCGCCAGAGCGCCCTCGAAACGCCCCTCGTCGGACACCAGCGGTACCATGAGCAGAACCAGCGGCAGTCCGATGACGCGTCCATAGATGGGCTCACTGACGTAGGGGCGGCGCACCTCGCGCATAAAGCTGAAGTACTCCCGGTCACTGATATCAAGGCCCTGGCGCCCTGGCGTAGGCGGCCAGTCGGCGGCTACCTTGCCGGTTGCGTCCATCACGACCAGAGCATCGAACAGCTCGAGCAGGGCCCCACTATCGCGAAGGGCCTCACTGGAGGCGTCCAGCAGAGCCCGGTTATCACGCAGCGCTGCCAGTCGACCGAGCATATCGAGCCGGGTATCAATTTCCTCGGTCACCTCATCGGCGATCAGTCGGGTTTCGTAACGCAGGTGGGAAAAGTTGACCTCGCGAACCAGATCCTTCCCGGTGTACCAGCCCCAGACCAGCAGAATCGTGATCACTACCAGCCAGGTGGCTGCTAGACCGATCAACATTCTCACTTGTAGTGACAGCGTTGCCACGACACTGAACAGCTTGGCCACGAAGGTTGGTCCTCAGGATATGTCAGCGAGTTATCACATCCGTCGTGAATAACATAAATACTACTCCTAAACACTCATTTCCTATAACCGAAATAGAAAGGAATCATTGTTCCCATGAGACATCAGTCTCTATCTTTAAGACGTAGACCGTGATCAGTGAACAATGGAGACGCCTCATGACCCGCAAGACCATGACCACCAGCGCCGGAGCCCCCATCGGCGACAACCAGAACAGCCTGACGGCCGGTCCGCGTGGGCCCTTGCTGCTTGAGGACTACCAACTGCTGGAGAAGCTCGCCCACCAGAACCGCGAGCGCATCCCCGAGCGTACCGTGCACGCCAAGGGCTGGGGCGCCCACGGCACCCTGACCATTACCGGTGACATCACTCGCTATTCCAAGGCCAAGGTCTTCACTCCGGGCAGCCAGACGCCGATGCTGGCGCGTTTCTCGACCGTTGCCGGTGAGCAAGGCGCAGCTGATGCCGAGCGCGACGTGCGCGGCTTTGCGCTCAAGTTCTACACCGAGGAAGGCAACTGGGACCTGGTCGGTAACAATACGCCGGTCTTCTTTATCCGCGACCCGTACAAGTTCCCGGACTTCATCCACACCCAGAAGCGCCATCCCCGCACCAACATGCGCTCCGCCACGGCAGCCTGGGACTTCTGGTCACTGTCGCCTGAGTCACTTCATCAGGTCACCATGCTGATGTCGGACCGCGGTCTGCCCACCGATGTGCGTCATATCAATGGTTACGGCTCGCACACCTATTCATTGATTAATGCTGACGGCGAGCGCGTGTGGTGCAAGTTCCATTTCCGCACCGCCCAGGGACACCAGCACTTTACCGATGCCGAGGCGGAGGAAGTGGTCGGCAAGAGCCGTGAAACGACTCAGGAAGATCTCTACAACGCACTCGAGAACGGTGATTACCCGCGCTGGAACGTCTTCATTCAGGTGATGACAGAAGACGAGGCCAAGCGCTGCCCCTTCAACCCGTTCGACCTGACCAAGGTATGGCCCCACGGCGACTATCCGCTGATCGAGGTGGGTCACTTCGAGCTCAACCGCAACGCCGATAACTACTTCGCCGAAATCGAGCAGGCCGCCTTCTCACCGTCCAACAAGGTGCCGGGCATCGGCTTCTCACCGGACAAGATGCTGCAGGCCAGGGTCTTCTCCTATGCAGACGCCCATCGCTACCGTCTCGGCACTCACTACGAGGCACTGCCGGTGAACCAGCCGAAATGCCCGGTCCACCACTATCACAAGGATGGCCCGATGCGCTTCTTCGCCAACGGCGAGGCAAACGGCGACGCTTACTACGAGCCCAATTCCTTTGGTGGGCCGCAGGAAGACCCCAGCGTGGTGGAGCCGCCGCTGCCGCTGGAGGGTGACGCCTGGCGCTATGACCACCGCGAAGGCAACGACGACTACAGCCAGCCGCGGGCCCTGTTCGAGCTGATGAGCGACGACCAGAGGCAGCGCCTGTTTGGCAACATCGCCCGTCATATGCAGGGGGTTCCAAGCGAGATCAAGGAGCGTCAGCTGGGCCACTTCGAGAAGTGTCACCCGGAGTACGCTGCTGGCGTACGCGAGGCTATTGCCCGAGTCGGAGATTGATCACCAGAACTGACGACGCATTCACCACTAAAAAACGGGCCCCGAGGGGCCCGTTTTTTACTCTTTGCCACAACCGGCCCATCGGGGCTCAGTTGTCGAGCACAACCTTTAGCTCATAGTTGTTGGGGCCGTCCATCGAACTACCGAACTTCTGTCCAGTAACGCGGATGTGGTAGGTGCCCGGGTCCAGCTGGGTGGACAGGTCCACGTTACCGTTAAAGCCTTCACCAGCGCCTTCGGCAACAATGCGACCGGAGCCATCCGCCACTTCCATGGTCAGACGATAGGTGTCCTCATCCCCCGGCGGGAAAGTGGAGGTAGTGATGCGCACCTGGCTAGGCTCGGCCACGTTGAAGGACAGCACCTCACCGCGAGCACGAATCTTGACATCGGTCTTGACGCTCTGTACCTGACGTTCATCAGGGTTATTGCTGCGTGCTTCACTGCCGCTGACGCTTTCGGAGGCCCCGGCCCCGGCCGCTGCCGCTGCACCGGCCACCGCAGCACCGCCTGCCGCTGCACTGGTCGCTCCAGCACTGGAGGCAGCCGCACTGGAAGCCGTCGCGCTTGACGATGCAGCAGACGCACCGCTAGCCGTCGCCGAAGCAGAAGTCGCAGCGGCAGACTGGCCACCCAGGGTCACGACGGCGTCACGGCTAGTGACAAAGGCGCTCTGATTGCCGTCACGATCAGACCCCACGAACTGCAGCCCGACTCCATCATCGACTTCGATCCGGTTACCCTGGCTATCCAGTCCCACCACGGCAATGCTGTAGCCATCGCCTGCGCGGCCGCGACGGCCAAAGCGAGTGCCCTTGACCTGCAGCTCATACTTGCCAGGGGTCAGGCGGCTTTCGAGCTGCAGCCCGCCTTCCTGACCATAGCCCTGTCCGCGAGCGATGACATTACCGGCATCGTCTTGCAGTACGGCTTCAATCTGGTAGGTATCCTCGTAGCCGGCGCTGACGCGGCTTTCGAAACGATAGACACCCTCTTCCTCTACCTCGAAATCATGCGCGTGAGGAGTTCCGAACAGAAAGGTCTGGCTGCGCGCGTCGCTTTCCGGCTTGAAGAAGCCGGTCAGGTCGAGCTGACGATTCTCCTCGCGGAAGCGCTCGGTCATGACGCTATCGGATGCCTGGACGGTGGAGCTGGCCAGAGCAACGCCAAGCGCCAGCAGCGCCGCG
Organism: Halomonas litopenaei; assembly: GCF_017303055.1. Taxonomy (GTDB): domain Bacteria; phylum Pseudomonadota; class Gammaproteobacteria; order Pseudomonadales; family Halomonadaceae; genus Halomonas; species Halomonas litopenaei_A. Next base: position 123,141 of record NZ_JAEKJT010000004.1, read on the forward strand.
GGTAGGGTGACGTCTTTCATGGATCCTCACATGCTTGCGGTAGAGTGCAGAAAAAAAGCCGATCCCGGAGGATCGGCTTTCGTTTATAGCGTCACAACGCTAGGGGGTCAAACCTGTTGGATTAGAACAGGTAGGTCAGACCCACGGCGTAGCCGTCACCCTGGTCGTTGTCACGGTCACGCCAGGCGCCTTCCACGTAGGTGTACATGGCGTCGGAGATGTTGTAAGTCACGCCGCCGACCACTTCGTTGAAGTTGTCGTCGTCGTTCTCGTCATCGTTGGCGCTGGCCAGGTCGCTGAAGCCGCTGCCGCCGAAGTCGATGTACTGGTAGGCGCCGTAGACGTCGCCCATGCCGTTGCCGTAGCCGTAGCGGGCACCGATGGCGTAGTAGTCAGCGTCCTTCAGGAAGTCGTTGTCAGACTCGAAACGCTCGTACTTGAGGGCAACGCGCAGGCTGTCCCACTGGTACTGCATGGTCACACCGTACTGGTCGCCCAGATCTTCGTCATCGATGGTGACAGTGTTCTGAGTGGTAGTGACGGTGTTGTCAGTCGCATCAACAGTAGTAGTGTTGTAGGTGACGGTCTGGTCTTCGATGTCGTAGATGCCCAGATCGTCGTACACACCAGCGATAGAGAAGCCACCGTAGGTGTACTTCAGACCACCGAAGAAGGAAGCTTCGCCGCCGTCAGACAGGTTTTCGTTCTCGGCGTCGCCCTTGTACTGGCTACCGACCGCGAACTGGAAGCCACCCCAGACCGGAGAGGTGTAGGTGATCTTGTCGCCTTCGGGATCGCCAGCAACAACGTCGGCGTCGTCAGCATCTTCACCCGGAGCACCCTTGAAGGTGTTGGAGTCAGAAGCGTCGAAGTATTCGTTGTTGGTGATCGGATCCTGGATCCAGTCATCCAGCAGGGAGTCGTAGGAACCGACGCGAGCGTCACCGAAGTTGCCCTTCAAGCCGATGTAGGCGGTGTCGCCTGCATCACGGCCAGCAACTTTCATTTCGTCGGCCTTGAAGTCGTCGATTTCGATCTTGGCGTAACCGATCAGACCGTTGTAGATGACGTGCTCAGCGGCGAAACCGAAGGTAGAACCGTTGTCGGCGATTTCGTCACGAGTCTCGCCGTCTTCGTCTTTAACGCCGGCGTAAACCAGCTGGACGTTACCGTAGATGTCGAGCTTGGTGCCGTCTTGGTTGTAGACGGTAGCAGCCTGGGCGCCAACGGCGGTGAAGGCAGCAGCACCAGCGATGGCAGTCGCTAACAGTGTCTTTTTCATTGCTGAGTTCCTTTTGACTAGCTTGCTGTTTCGATCGTTGCTGCGCTTGGCAGCCTTGGCTTGCCGGTCATTGCCGGCTCGTATTTCTGTCCTGACGGGTTCCTGGCAGGGAACCTGAACAGCGAGCCTGACAGCGGCGAAGCCTTGTTATAGTCCAATGCTCGCAAGGGCAACCATATACCGGGTTTCTCAGGAGCGCAACAAGAAAAAAACACTGTTTTCGTTCCAGCTGCCCATCGCTTCGACACCGATCCCTGCGAAAATGCTACCCGAGCAGAAACTGCAAAAGGCAGTTAACGAACAATGTTCGCCAACTGCTTACCGATTCTGCATAGAAAGCTGCATCGGGCGTAGCGCTAACATCATGCCCCGCTGATGTGACGCTTTCAAGTCAATGAGAGAGCAAACGGGTTGAACAGCCGCTCCTGCTATCAACGGCATTGGGCTACCATCGCAGCGACGCCAGCACCGGCGCGTCACCGCGTTGCGTTGTGTTGTGCTGTGTTAGTGCTTCACGGATAGGCTGGTGCTGGGCGGCAGGGGTCAGGCATTGCTTGACGGCTGACGTCAGCGCTTTTTTAGCGGCTGCTGTTGTGACGCGCCAGCAGTTCATCCAGCTTTCGCTGAAGACGCGATTCCTCGCCATCACCCTGAGGGTCCGAGGTGGCGGCGGAAGTCACGCTTTCCGCAGGGCGAGCGGGCTTCGCGCTCACACTGCCAGTGTCCCGGTGGCCAGCGTGAGTTGACGCCTTGGCTGATGCGGAGGTGTCGCTATTGCCGGTGCCTGAAGGCTTGCCGGAATCGGAACGCTTGTCGGAGTCTGAGTGGTTGTCGGCGCCTGAGGATTTGTCGTTGCCGTGTCCCTTGTTGCGCCGACGGCGCGACATTGTGCCGCGCCCACGCTGCTCCGCCTGCAGTCGGTCCAGCTTGCGTTTGGCATGCTCCGCCGCCTGGGCATCGACCTGGCCGACCAGTTCGCCGTCCAGGCCAATCCGCTCCGCCCCTTCACGCACGGATTTGAGGTAGCGAGGCAGGTTGACGTAGCAGGCCAAGGCGCGGCGGACGAGCTTTTCCGGCCAGGGTTCCCGGGCGGCCAGCTCCTCGTGGATGCCCACCTTAAGCGGTCGGGTGTGGCCCTTGAAGAAGGTCTGGTCATAACGACGATACCAATCACCCAGCAGCGCCTGGGGAGACGGCGCCTTGTCAAAGGCGAGGTCGCCCTGCACTCCTACCTCTGTATCAGGCTTTTCCGCAACCTGGTCATCGCTGTGACTGGACAGCGCAGCCGTGTCGGCCGTCGCCGTTGGGGGGGTCTCGGTAGCAGTCACCTTGGCAGCAGTCAGCTCAGCAGGAGTCGACTCCTGTGCCCTTTCCTCTTTCACCGGCTCGCTGCCATGGCCCGAAGAGGCCGGGCTGTCCTGGCCGGGCTGTGACGCGATCGTCGGCGCGCTGGACGAAGCGCCCTGCTCTCCTTCATCGCTGGCAGGGCTATCGATAACAGGGCTATCGATAACAGGGCTATCGCTGACAGGACGTGGACGATGCTGCATCAGGGCAGCCAACCCCTGGGCTCGGCGCTGGGGGGGACGGAAGGCAGTAATGTCAGGTTCGTGATCCGGGTGCTCGACGCGGTCACGCAGTCGGGCATTGTGCGCCTCAAGCTCGCGATTCTGCTCATCGAGTTCGCGGTTTTCTTCCTTGAGCTCGCTATTTTCCTCGAACAGCGCGGTGCGCTCCTGGATCAACGACGTGCGTTCCTCAATCAGCGACGCGCGCTCCTCGATCAACGACGTGCGTTCCTCAAGCAGCGACTCACGCTGGGACGCCAGGGCACGATGCTCGGTTTCCAGGGTCTGCTGCGCTTGCCGCAGGGCGTCGAGCTGTGCTTCCAGATCACCCAGGCGCTCCCGTGCAGCGTTCAATTCGCTGGCCAGGCGCTGCTTGTCACCCAGCAGCTGGCGCTGGTCGCTGGACAGCTGCCGCTCGCGCAGGCGACCTTCACGCAGTCCGTCCAACAGCGACGCCGTTCGTTGCTCAAGCGCCTCCAACGGGTGTTCTGCGCGTGTCTCGCTCACGTCGACTCCTCCAGGCTCACCAGGTTACTGCGATGACGGGGCCGCTGATGTCAGCGCCCGCTATTGTCGGGATTATCGACACAGTCTGTGCCAGGCCCGGCGATGTGGCAATTGTCGCCTGTCTGCGACGATCGGCACCCACTCTATTTACCGGGCGTTCAGGCTGACATGCCGTCTTGCGAGCGGGACCGCTCGTAGCGCACAAAACGATAGTGGGGCTGGCCTTCGGCGGGCGTACCGGCGTCACTTGCCTGTTCGGTCCAATCGTCATCAAGAGCCGGGAAGAAGGCATCCCCCTCGATCTCGATATCGACCTCGGTCAGATACAGTCGCGACGCCAGCGGCATGGCCTGGGCATAAATCTGAGCGCCCCCCATCACCATGATTTCCTCAGCGGCTTCGATGGTGGCCTGCTGGTCTGCCAAGGCAATGGCGCTGGCCAGATCGTGACATACCCTGACGCCGTCATGGGCGAAGGTCTTGTCCCGCGTCACCACGATGTTGAGGCGATTGGGCAGCGGACGGCCAATGGACTCGAAGGTCTTGCGCCCCATCACCAGGGGCTTGGCCTGAGTCATGCGCTTGAAGAACTTGAGATCCTCCGGCAGGTACCAGGGCAGCTGGTTATCCACACCGATCACTCGGTTGCGCGACATGGCGGCGATCATGGCCACCGGCACAAAGGTGTCGAGCTCCGCGATCCGCTGGGCATCACTGTCAGGATGAGACTGTTCCGTCGTCGGCGCCTGGGTCATACCGCCACCTCTGCCTTGATATGGGGATGTGGTTCATAGTCTTCGATGGCAATGTGTTCGAAGCGGAAATCGAACAGGTTGTCGACGCTCGGGTCCAGCACCAGCCTGGGTGCGGACGTCGGCTGACGACTCAGCTGCAGCTCGGCCTGCTCCAGATGATTGAGGTAAAGGTGGGCATCTCCCAGGGTATGCACAAAGTCGCCGGGCTTGAGCCCAACCACCTGGGCAATCATCTGCGTCAGTAGTGCATAGCTGGCGATATTGAACGGCACGCCCAGAAAGATATCGGCGCTGCGCTGGTAGAGCTGGCACGACAGCTTGCCGTCAGCCACATAGAACTGGAACAGGCAGTGGCAAGGAGGCAGCGCCATCTCATCCACCAGGGCAGGGTTCCAGGCAGAGACAATCAGGCGACGGGATCCGGGATTCGTGGCGATCTGTTCCAACAGCGTTTCGATCTGGTCCACATGGCCGCCCCGCGGGTCGGGCCAGCTGCGCCACTGATAGCCATACACAGGCCCGAGGTCGCCATCCTCATCCGCCCACTCATCCCAGATACGGACACCGTGTTCCTTCAGGTAGGCAATATTGGTATCCCCCTTCAGAAACCACAGCAGCTCGTGAATGATCGAGCGCAGGTGAAGTTTCTTGGTCGTCACCAGCGGAAAACCACGGGACAGGTCAAAACGCATCTGGTGACCAAAGATCGAGCGGGTGCCCACGCCGGTGCGGTCTTCCCGCTCGACGCCGTTGTCCAGCACAGCGCGCATCAGATCCAGGTACGGCTGTTCCAAGGCGGGCAGAGAGGCGGTTTCAGGGGCGACGACAGACATGGGCAATCACTCGTTGGAACGTTTCAAGACGAAGCTGGCCGGTCATTCTACTGACCGGCCAGCCGTGATACCAGAAGCGGCAGCGCTCGTCCCGCAAGCGATTTGTCAGCGCCGATCGTCAAGCAACAGGCGCGCCCTCATCCGGCGCTCGGGCTAAGCCTGGCATCCACTGGCTGCCGACGGGACCAGGCCACCAGCAGCACGCCAAAAACGATCATCGGCAGACTGAGCAGCATGCCCATGGTGACCCAGTCGAAGGCAATGAAGCCTAGCTGGGGGTCGGGTCTGCGCACGAACTCCACCGAGAAGCGGAAGGCGCCGTAGCCCAGCAGGAACAGACCCGATACCAGGCCCCGACGTCTGGGCGTGGCCGACACCCACCACAGCACCACAAACAGCACCACGCCTTCCAACAAGGCTTCGTACAGCGACGATGGATGGCGCGGTTCAGGGCCATAGCCGGGAAACGGCATGCCCCAGGGCAGGTCAGTGACGCGCCCCGGCAGCTCGTGATTGATGAAGTTACCGATACGTCCTGCCCCAAGGCCGATCGGTACCAGCGGCGCGACGAAGTCGGTCAGCGTGAAAAACGCCAGCTGCTTGCGGCGGGCGAACAGCAAGGCTGCCAGCAGCACCCCGATCAGGCCGCCGTGGAAGCTCATGCCGCCATCCCACACCTTGACGATCCACAGTGGATCCGCCAGCCACTGGTCCAGTCCGTAAAACAGCGCGTACCCCAGTCGTCCCCCTGCCACGACACCGATGGCGGCGTAGAACAGCAGGTCGCCCACATCGTCACGGGTCAAACCGATCCGATGCGCTCGGCGACAGCCCAGCCACCATGCCGCGACAAAGCCGACGACATACATCAGTCCATACCAGTGGACCTTGAAGGGACCCAGCGCGATGGCCACCGGGTCGATTTGAGGGTATGACAGCATGCTCGGTTATGTCCCTGATCAGTAAGAGAGTGAAATCGATATGGCGGAAGACTCATGTGACCGCGAAACCCTGCTCGGGTTCGCTACAGCAGGAAGCCGAGTCCGACTACCGTCAGCAGCAGCGCGAATGACAGCTTGAGCACCCGTGCCGGCAGCCGGTGGGCCAGGCGCACACCCAGCCTGGCGCAGGGGACGCTGGTCAGGGCAATGCCGAACAGGGCAGGCAGCATGAGAAAGCCTACCGCCCCCTGGGGTAGCCGAGGATCGCCCCAGCCCACCGCGACAAAGGTCAGGGCCCCGACCAGCGCAATCGGCAGGCCACAGGCAGCCGAGGTGCCCACCGCCTGGGTCATGGTGGCGCCACACCGAATCAGCCAGGGTACGCTCAGAGTGCCCCCGCCGATACCGAACAGTGCAGAAATCCCCCCGATGACGCCGCCAGCGACGATCATGCTGCGCCGCCCCGGAGCGCTGCTGCCGGCCTTGGGTGAGCGCCCCAGTACCAGCTTCAGCGCGACCAGCAGCAGGAACACCCCAAACAGCGTGCCCAGCATGCCGCCGGACAGGGCTCCCGCCACGAAGACTCCGGCGATGGCCCCCAGTACCAGCCCTGGAAGCAGGGCTACCAGCCAGTCGCGGCGAATGCTGCCGCGCCGATAGTGTCCCAGGGCCGAGGAAGAACCGGTGATGACGATACTTGCCAGGGAGGTGCCTACGGCCAGGTGCATGGAAATCTCCACAGGCACTTGCTGCAGTGCAAACACGGCCATCAGGCTGGGAACGATGATCAGTCCTCCGCCCACGCCATACAAGCCGGCAAGCGCCCCAGCGACCGCCCCGAGCGCCAGATAGGACATGATGGCCATGAGCATCAGGACAGCCTCGCGGATTGAGGCAGCCAGGTGTCGAGCAATTCGAGCAATGCCTGGGGACGATACGGCTTGGCCAGGAAGGCATCCATGCCGACCTCCTTGAAGCGCTGTTGGTCTTCATCGCTGGCATTGGCCGTCAGCGCGATCACTACCGCACGAGGGCGTTCCGGGTGAGCGGCCTCGACAGCGCGCAAGCGACGAGAAGTCTCGATACCGTCGATATCAGGCAGCACGATATCCATCAGCACCAGGTCCACCACATGGGCATCTAGCCACTCCAGGGCCTCTTCGCCGCGGGTTGCGGTAACCACGTCCACCCCACGCCGTTCCAGCACTTCGCGTGCCAGCATCAAATTGACCGGGCCATCGTCGACGATCAGAACTTTCGGTGCCTGGTGTCGCGGGGATGAATCCCGAGCGGCGCTTCTCTCTTCCTCGTCGCCCGCCTCCAGGTTGTCCAGCAGCAGGCGTATATCGCCCAAGCGGCGCAGCAGCTCGCCGGAGGGCCTTGCCACACCATCGACGGTCTCAGTGTCGGCTGCCCGACGGCTTTCCTGCTGACTGTCGGCCTGCGGTGAAGGGCTGCCATCTGCTTGCATCAGTGATTCCAGCTCGACCACCAGCGGCGCCAATGCCTTGCTCAGGTGGCTCAGATAGCTCGACTTCAAGCGCGATTCCTCGCGAGCACGGGATAGTGCAGCTTCCAGCCGGCGGCTTTCCTGCTGCCAATTGCTGACTTGATCGGCATGAATGATCGGCCCCAGGCCAACCATAGGGGGCGGAGCTTCCGCCACGGGAGGAGCGCTGGACTCGAAGGCGTCCAGCAGCGTTTCGACTCGGTCAACCGGAGCGCCGGCAGCCTCAGCGGGCTTTCCTGTCCTCGTCTTGAGTACCTGATGCAGGCATGCCTCGACTCTGTCGAGCAGCCCGCCAAGATCCCGCTCCACTTCGGCTAGTCGGTGCTTGAGCAGCACCAGGAACACCATGATATTGAGCGCGGTGCCCACCAGCAGCCCCGTGATCATCCACAGCGTCGTGCTCCAGCTGGATGCCGCCGGCATCAGCCAGTGCAGCGATAGCGCCAGCACCAGGCATAGCGCCAGCAGTACCCCCTGGGCAGCTGCCACTGGCCACAGGATGGGAATGACCAGCCTGCGCCACAAGCGTTCCTTGCCGTCGTCGCCTAGCATCATCCCTACCGTTATGTGAAGGAACCACGAGTTTACGTCGCCAGCTGCCGACTGTCATGGTGGCACAGGCGACGACATAAACGCTGTCCTCGCGGATTCCCATCGGCGACATATGCCGCTACCCTGCATCGATGTGTCTTATCGCCCTGCACCACGCCCCAGCTGACAGCGTCCCCGACAGTCGGCACGCTGTTGTTCTCATCGCCAATCGCGATGAGCTACACGCTCGCCCGACCGCCCCGCTGGCGGCCTGGGACGATGCTCCCGGCCTGGTCGCAGGACGTGATCTCGAGGCCGGAGGCACCTGGCTTGGGGTGCACCGCCGCGGGCGCTTTGCCGCCATCACCAACGTCCGCGACCCCGACTTTGTCCCCGAGCCTCCGGTGGCGAGCCGCGGGCTACTGGTGCGACAAGCACTGGAAACCGACGACCTAGAACACTGGCTGCACCGTCAACAGTGCGACCATGCCCTGGCATATGCCGGTTTCAACCTGCTGGTCGGTGATGGGGAACATCTCTGGCATCTGCGCCGGGATCGTCATGGCACCACCCTTGACCGGGTCACACCAGGTACCCACGGGCTGTCCAATGCGTCACTGGATACACCATGGCCAAAACTCGAGAAAGTGACGCAGGCCCTGACTGACGATGTCATCCACCAACGGGTCGAGACACTTCCTCAGGCCCGTCGAGGGTTCAGTGACCAGCGGCGCCCGGAGGACGAGCGCCTGCCCGACACCGGCGTCGGGCTCGACCTTGAGCGCTTCCTGTCACCTGCCTTTATCGTCGGCGATGACTACGGCACCAGGGCGACCACCAGCGTGGTGCTCGTGCGGGGCGATGTGAACAACGGCGTCGATGAGCACTTTGTCATCCACGAACAACGTTTTGGCCCTGGTGGCAGCTTCCTCGGGGAAACGCGGCTGACATTGCCCATCAGCCGCCGCTAACCCAGCGCAAGCCAGCAGGTACCTGGCACTGCGCCTGAGCATCTCGATCCCATGGAGGCCTCAATCCCGTGGCGGCAGCAGATGGGCCAGCTGCCAATCTTCCATTCGCTGCGTCAGGTGGGCACGCACCTGGGCCGGGGTATCCAAGGCCAGCGTCTGCGTGACCAGCTCTGCCGCGTCCTGACGGGTCACGCGACGGATGGCAGCACGCACCCTGGGCAGGTTCGGGCCGTTCATGGACAGCACCCTGAATCCCATTCCCATCAGCAGCAGTGCTCCCGCAGGATCACCGGCCAACTCGCCGCACACCGATGTTGGCACACCCAGCTCGTCACTTTCTGCTGCCAGACGATACAGTGCCGACAGCACCGCCGGATGGCAGGAGTCATAGAGGTCCGCCACGCGTGGATTGTTGCGATCCACCGCCAGCAGGTACTGGGTCAGGTCGTTGCTGCCCACCGAGAAGAAGTCGACCCGAGCTGCCAGTGCCTTGAGCTGATAAAGGGTCGCCGGCACTTCCAGCATCACCCCCAGGCGCGGACGACGCACATCGACGCCTTCCTCGCCCAGCTCGACGATGGCGCGCTCGATCAACCTCAGGGTGTCGTCCACCTCGTTGACGTTGGTCACCATCGGCAGCAGCAGCTCCAAGTTGTCGAGGCCCTGTGAGGCTCTCAACATGGCCCGCAGCTGCACCATCAACACTTCGGGGTGATCCAGGGTCACGCGGATACCGCGCCAGCCCAGGAACGGATTGGCTTCCTCGATCGGGAAATAGGGCAGATCCTTGTCGCCACCGATGTCCAGCGTGCGCATGACCACGGGCAGAGGGGAAAAGCTCTCCAACTGCTCGCGGTAGAGGCGTGTCTGTTCCTGTTCGCCGGGGAAGCGCTCGGTGATCATGAAAGGCACTTCCGTGCGATACAGCCCCACCCCGCCGATGCGCGTCTTCAATGACGCCACGGTATCGACCGTCAGGCCGGTGTTGACCATCAGGGTCATGGCGTGGGCATCCGGCGTCACGCTGGGCAGGTCCTGCTCGTGCTCGAGCATAGCCGCCAGGGCCTTCTCCTCATTGATCAGGCTCTGATAATGGGCCACCAGCTCTGGCCCGGGCCGCACGAATACGCGCCCGCGGTGGCCGTCCATGACCAAGGGGGCACCGTCCAGGCGAGGCAGCGGCAAGTCGACCATCCCCGACACCAGCGGAATGCCCATTGCACGGGCAATGATGGCCACATGGGAGTTGCTGGAACCCCGCACCGAAATCAACCCACCGAGGCGCTCCCGCGGGACCTCGCCCAGCAGGGCAACGCTGATCTCGTCACCGATAAGAATGGCGCCCTTGGGATAGTGCTCCGGCAGGCGTGGGGATTCCTCCTGGAGGTGCGCCAGCACGCGCCGCCCCAGGTCACGCACGTCCGCCGCGCGCTCCCGCAGGTAGTCGTCATCCACGCGCTCCAGGTACTGCACGTGACGGCGGACCACGTCGGCCAGCGCCCCGGGCGCCCATTGCCCCTCTCGGATGCGCTTTTCGACTTCCTGGGATAGCGCCGCCTCTCCCAGCATCTGCTGGTACACATCGAACAGCGCCAGCTCCTGGGTAGAGATACGATTGGCGAGGCGCTCGCCTGCCGCGCGAATCTCGTCACGCACCCGCGCGATGGCCTCCTTGAGGCGAGCGATCTCGTACTCCACATCGGTGGGAATCAGGTCAGGCACGCTATCCAGATCCGCCGGGGGTGACAGCACCACCGCTTCACCGATGGCCATTCCCGGGGATGCCGCCACCCCGACAAAGGTTGCCTGGACACCGGGAAAGGCCGGACAGGTCAGACCACCGGTGGCCAGCGCATGGGCCAGCACACCCGCCAGCTGAGCGCCCATGGTGACCAGAAAGGCCTCATCGGATTCGTCATAGCGTCGTCGTTCGGTCTGCTGCACCACCAGTACGCCGAGCATGCGCCGCTGGTGAATGATGGGAACACCAAGAAAACTGGAATAGCGCTCTTCGCCGGTGGCCTCGAAATAGCGGAAGCTGGGATGCGCCTGGGCATCTTCCAGGTTGAGAGGCTCTTCCCTGCGTGCAACGGTACCCACCAGCCCCTCGCCCACCGGAAGCGCCACCTGGCCCACGGCCTGGGTACGCAGGCCGATGGTCTCCATCAGGACCAGGGCTTCACGTTCGCTGTCGTAGAGATAGAACGAGCAGACGTCGGTCTGCATCGCCTTGCGCGTGCGCCGAACGAGGGTCGCCAGCGCAGCGTCCAGGCTGCGCGCGCTGTTGACCTCTTGAATGATGCGTTGAAGGACCTTGAGCATGAAAGGCCTCACCCCTGTTCTTGTACTGGTCCGGTCAAGGGGCGACCGAACAATGATTGGGGACCATCTTGCCAGGTCAGCGAGCTCGCCGGACAAGATCGCCACACGCGCCGGATCATCCTTTCTCCAGCACCAGGCTCTGGGCACGGGGCAACAGTTCCCGTAACGCCCTGCGGTAGACCTCCCTCTTGAACGGCACTACCTGTCCTAGCGGATACCAGTAGCTGACCCAACGCCAGCCGTCGAACTCCGGCTTGGCGGTGCCATCTACACAGATGCGGTTTTCCTGACAGCGGATACGCAACAGGAACCACTTCTGCTTCTGTCCAATGCACACTGGGCGCGAGTGTGTGCGAACCATGCGTCGCGGCAGGCGGTAGCGCAGCCACCCCCTGGTGCAGGCCAGAATCTCCACGTCCTCGGCGGTCAGGCCGATCTCTTCATGAAGCTCTCTGAACAAGGCCTGCTGTGGCGTCTCATCAGACTTGATGCCTCCCTGGGGAAATTGCCACGCGTTCTGCCCTACCCGACGCGCCCAAAGCAGCTGCCCCAGGTCGTTGACGATGATGATGCCAACGTTGGGGCGAAAGCCGTCTGCGTCGATCACGGGCTTCACCTTTTTAATCGGTATTAACTGCATTCTTCCACAATGGCTTGAAGCGCATCAATACGACATCTCGAACCCCTGGCGACCTTCTGACATAATCGCCCCTTTTGCGGCCTCCCCAAACCACACGGCCATGGGTCCCTTGAGCGCTATCGTCGCGGGCGGATCCACCCACAATGCCGGGGCAGGAGGCCATGTCACGCATGCGCTGGGAGACACCGAGTGAGTCTGGCGATCTTCGATTTGGATAATACCCTGCTGTCGATCGACAGCGATCATGCCTGGGGCGAGTTTCTGCTCGAACAGGGCGCCGTAGACCCGGTGGCTTACCGCGAGGCAAATGATCGCTTCAAGGCGGACTACGATGCCGGACGCCTGGACATGATGGCGTTTCTCGAGGTGGCCCTGAAGCCACTGGCGGACAATTCCATGGAGCAGCTGGCCGCCTGGCATCAGCAGTTCATGGTCAGCAAGATCGAGCCCAACATCCTGCCCCTGGCGGAAGAGCTGATCGCCCGTCATCGCACCCGCGGTGACACTCTGTTGATCATCACCGCCACCAATCGCTTCATTACGGCTCCCATCGCCGAGCGCCTTGGCATCGACGAGCTGATCGCCGTCGAGCCGGAAATACAGGATGGCCGCTACACCGGTCGGGTCAGCGGCACGCCCAGCTTTCAGCAAGGCAAGGTCACCCGGTTGCAGCAGTGGCTCGATACCCGCGACGACACCCTGGACGGTGCCTGGTTCTACAGCGACTCCCACAATGACCTGCCGCTGCTGGAAATGATCGACCATCCTGTGGCGGTGGACCCGGACCCGGCCCTGCGCGAAGTCGCCGAGGCCCGCGGCTGGAAGATCATCAGCCTGAGAGACTGAGCCGACCGGGCCTTTATCTCAGGGGGGCTGTCTCAGGGGGGCTGTCTCAGGGGGGCTGTCTCAGGGGCCCTGTCTCCGCCCCCTGCCGCTCTGGTTTCTGGTTTCCGCCGACAGGCACGCCCTACAGGCAAAAAAAGCCCCATCGCGATGCGATGGGGCTTTTGCGTATCAGACAGTGCATCCAAGACAGTGCATGGCTGACGGGCACCGCCTGGGGCTGATCAGCCCAGCAGGTGCTCGACGGCAGCACGCTCTTCGCGCAGCTCGTCTTCGGTAGCCTTCATCTTGCCACGGCTGAACTCGTCGACTTCCAGACCCTGGACGATCTCGTACTTGCCGTCCTTGCACACCACCGGGTAGGAATACATGATGCCCGGCTCGACGCCGTAGCTGCCGTCAGCGGGGATACCCATGCTGACGATGCCGTCGCTGCCCAGCGCCCAGTCGCGCATATGGTCGATGGCGGCAGACGCTGCAGAGGCAGCAGAAGACGCGCCACGGGCCTTGATGATGGCCGCACCGCGCTGCTGTACGGTGGGGATGAAGTCGTTCTCGTACCAGTCACGCTCGACCAGATCGAACGCCGGCTTGCCGTCCACCTTGCAGTGGGACAGGTCGGGGTACTGAGTGGCGCTGTGGTTGCCCCACACGATCATGCTGTCGACGTCGGTGACGTGCTTGCCCGCTTTCTGGGCCAGCTGGGTCTTGGCACGGTTGTGGTCAAGACGCATCATCGCGGTGAACTGACCCGGATCGAGGTCCGGTGCGTTGCAGGATGCGATCAGTGCGTTGGTATTGGCCGGGTTGCCCACCACCAGCACACGGATGTCACGGCTGGCGCTGTCATTGATGGCCTTGCCCTGGGCAGAGAAGATGGCCGCGTTGGCTTCGAGCAGATCCTTGCGCTCCATGCCCGGTCCGCGCGGACGAGCGCCGACCAGCAGAGCAAAATCAGCGTCCTTGAAGGCCACGTTGGCATCGTCGGTGGCAACGATGTCCTGAACCAGCGGGAAGGCACAGTCATTGAGCTCCATCACGACGCCATTCAGCGCTTCCATGGCCGGGGTGATCTCGAGCAGCTGCAGGATGACCGGCTGATCCGGGCCGAGCATGTCGCCGGCGGCAATACGGAAAGCGAGAGAGTAGCTGATCTGACCGGCGGCGCCGGTGATGGCAATACGGACGGGGTCTTTCATTTTGGCTCCTTGGGATTGTCGCCGTGGAAGGCCCGGGATCGGCAGGGACATCCTCGGCCGTCACCGGCGGCAAAGGCTGCTGACGGTCACTGCGATAGATGCCCTGACTGCCCAGGCGGCGTTCAGGACGCGGAAAATCTTATGCCTGCAGTGCACAAAACTCAATCGACCCGGTACGAATGGACCACAAACACCCCGACTTGACCGGCAGCATGACGCCGCCAATGGCAGCGGGGCGTGACCGGCGGCCACGCCATGGCCACGCTTCATGGGGTCAGGAAACACCCTCGGCAGGCGCGTGAGCGTCGTGCAGGCGCGATATCAACTGATCTTCCAGGCCAAAGCGCTCGGACAGGCCCTTCTTCAGGCGCTCGAGCCAGGCCGGCAGGCGCGGCAGGAACCGCTGACAGCGCACCGGGGTAGAGTAATCCTCGTCAAACGACAGCACCAGTTCGGTGGACATTTCGAGCCGTTCCAGCAGACGATCCGCGAGATTGAGGGCAGCGGTGTCATCGAAGGCACGGGCCTCTTCCCGCAACTGCGGATAGACCTCGAAATGCCCCGCGCTGATGTAGTCCATCAACGTCTCGCTGAAACTGTCGATACGCTCCTTGGTGATGGTCTCGAGATCTGCATCACAGGACTGTTCGAGCTCGCTCAGCACCTCCAGCAGATGCTCGCGCTGCTCAAGCCAGCGATCGATCAGCTGATGGACTCCTCCCCAGCGTTCGCTGGCAGACTTGCAATCTTCCAACATGGCGGCCTCCCTAGCGCTGCCTCACCACGAAAATGCGCGGATCAACAGACTCACTCCAGAAGACCGCCCTGTCAACGCATGCATGCCAAGTACCTGATTGGCCGTTGCCGACTCCCCCTGCTCGGCACAACAGCGCCGCTCAACTTGTCCGCTAGGGGACCGGGCGGCGAGCGCTGTCAACCGTTCCAGCGATAGCCGGTAGAGCTTCGGCGAAGGGTCGTCAGCATGGCAATCGGCACCACCAGCAATACGACAAAGCCGATCAGCGTCCAACCGGGCAGCGACAAGCCCAGCAGCCGCCCACCCACTTCAGCGCACTCACCAGAACCGGTCAGGACCATGGACACCACCTGGGAAAGCGGCAGGATATCCACCATGTAATCGAGGCCAGGCCCACAGCTGGGCACCTGGTCAGCGGGCAACGATTGCAGCCACAGATGGCGCATGGCCAGCCCCGCCCCCGACAGTACCGCGATGGCCGCCACGATGCTGTAGACAGCCCCAGCAAGACGCCCCTCGGGCCCATGCAGCGCAGCAATGGCAAACACGACCCCCGCCGCGATGACCGCCACTCGCTGGAACACACACAGCGGACACGGCTCGAGTCCCACCACGTGCTCCAGCACCAGCGCTACCGCCATCATCATCACGCAGAACCCCAGCCCCACAAGGCTCCACTGCCGCAGACTCCATTCGCTCATTTAAGACGTTCTCCAGTCGGTGGCGTCATGTCCATCGGGGTCAGGGCACGGGTTTCTCGTGCCCGTGCAAAGTAATCTTCCAGAAAATCGGCAAAGGCCGTGCTGTCGTCCGCCTCGATGTCACGCTGCTGCTGATGCGAGGTCTCGACCAGCTCGTCCAGCATTCCCTGGCGCGAGCGATTGAGCGGTGTGCTCGCCAGCGTCTCGGCCTGCTCTCGAGCGATCGCCAGCATGGCATCGACGAACTCCTCGCCGGTCTCTTCCAGACGCGCCAGCAGACGCGCTGACGGCGTCAGCGAAGGGTCGTCAATGCGCGGCGCGAAGGCATCGACGGCATCCAGGTGAGGACTGCCCTCCTCCAGCTGGTCGAGCAGCCTGGCGACCTCACGCATGTCGGCGATGATCCCATGGCTCCACTCGGCCATTTCTCGGACCTGCCCTCGGTCATTGAGTTCAAGTCCCGGCTTGCGCCCCTGCTCCACCACCAGACGACGATTGTCGTCCAGATGATCGCACTCCTCATCTGAAATCCACGGGCTGTCCGACAGCAGGCACCAGACCAGGAAGGTATCGAGGAAGCGCGTCTGCTGCGCATCGATTCCCAGGGTCGCGAAGGGATCGATATCCAGGCAGCGCACCTCGATGTACTCGACGCCCCTGGCCTCGAGCGCCTGGCTCGGGGTTTCGTCGTGGCGCGTCACCCGCTTGGGCCGGATATCGCTGTAGTACTCGTTTTCGATCTGCAGGATATTGGCGTTCAGCTGGTTCCAGCGTTCCCCGTCACGGACACCAAGGGCGGCGTAGTCTGGCCAGGCGGTGGAGATCGCGTGGCGCAGCGTGTTGACGTAGTTCGACAGCGAGTTGAAGCAGATCTTCAGCTGATCCTGGACCTTGTTCTGATAGCCCAGATCCGACATCCGCAGGCTGGTGGCATAGCGCGATACCAGGGTGTTCTCACCCAGTCGCTCCAGACCTTTCGGCACGCTGCCATCGGGCAGGAAACTGGTATCGAGCGCCGGCGAGGCCCCAAACAGGTACAACAGCAACCAGCTATGGCGGCGGAAATTACGAATCAGACCGAAATAGCGCGCCGAACGGTACTCGCCCATCGACATGGCTTCCTGCTCGTCCAGCGTCTTGAGCAGAGTCCACAGGTCATCCGGCAGGGACACATTGTAGTGAATCCCGGCGATCGACTGCATGATGCGTCCATAGCGGGCGTCCAGGCCACGCCGGTAGACGTGCTTCATGGTGCCGACATTGGACGTGCCGTAGTCCGCGATCGGCACGCTGTCATTGCCCTCCAGCCGGGACGGCATGCTGGCAGGCCAGATCCACTCCCCATCGAGCTGGCGATAGGTATAGCGATGGAGGTCGGCCAGAAATTCCAGGGCCTCATCCGGACGGCTATAGACCGGTGTGATGTACTCCAGCAGCGATTCGGAGTAGTCCGTGGTGATATGCGGATGGGTCAGTTTCGAACCCAGCGCCCGTGGGTGAAAGGTCGCCGCGATACGACCGCGGTCATCGACCCTTAGCCCCTCTTTTTCGATGCCTCGGCGCAGACGGCCGAAGCGTCGCGCAGCCGCGGGGCCGCGCAGTCGTTCGAGGAGCGAGGAAAGCTGAGTGGACAAGGTGAACACCCCGTGTCATGGAAGGGCCCGGGGGCCTGCTTCGTGTGGCGGCGACGGCAGCGGGCGCTACTGCGCCCGCCCTTGTGGTCGCCAGATTATGGCGATCCGTCGACAGGATTCAAGAACGCCCCTGCTTGGCCTTGAGCAAGGCGGCCCCCAGTGCGCCCATCGGCGCAGCGGAAGCGTCCTCCTTGCCGCCACCGTTGCCCCGCTGGCGGCGCCCCTGTCCAGGCTGGCTCTTGCCACCGCCTTCGCGACGACGAGGTGCCTGCCTGGAGTCGCCTGCCTCGGCGTCTGGGGTGTCATCCAGGCGCATCGACAGTCCAATGCGAGCGCGCGGCAGGTCGACGTTCATCACCTTGACCTTGACGATATCCCCGGCCTTGACCACGCTGCGGGGATCTTCGACGAAGCGGTCGGACAGTGCCGAAATGTGCACAAGGCCGTCCTGGTGGACGCCGATGTCGACAAAGGCCCCGAAGTGGGTGACGTTGGTCACGGTGCCTTCCAGCACCATGCCTGGCTCCAGATCCTTCAGCGTTTCGACGCCTTCACGGAACTGCGCTGCACGAAACTCCGGACGCGGGTCGCGACCCGGCTTGTCGAGTTCCGAGATGATGTCGCTGACGGTGGGAACACCGAAGCGCTCATCGGCGTAGTCGGCGGGTTTCAACGACTTCAGCGTCGCACTGTCACCGATCAGTCCAGCCACCTCTCGACCACTGCCAGCGGCAATGCGTTCAACCAGCGGATAGGCTTCCGGGTGAACCGCGCTGGCATCCAGCGGATTGCTGCCGTTCATGATGCGCAGAAAGCCGGCACACTGCTCGAAGGTCTTGGGCCCAAGCCGGGACACCTCCAGCAGATCGCGACGATCGCGGAAGACACCCTTGGCATTTCGCTGCAGCACGATGTTCTCGGCCAGCCCCGGATTGAGGCCCGCCACCCGTGACAGCAGCGCCGACGACGCGGTATTGAGGTCCACCCCGACCGCGTTGACACAGTCTTCGATAACCGCTTCCAGACTGCGGGACAGCTGCACCTGGGACACGTCATGCTGGTACTGGCCGACACCGATGGACTTCGGCTCAATCTTGACCAGCTCCGCCAGCGGATCCTGCAGACGACGGGCAATCGACACCGCACCACGAATGGTCACATCGAGATCCGGGAGCTCTCGGGCGGCGTATTCCGAAGCGGAATAGACCGAAGCCCCGGCCTCGGACACCATCACCTTGGACAGGCCAGGATCCTTCATCGCCTTCAGCAGATCGCCGGCCAGGCGGTCGGTCTCCCGGCTGGCGGTGCCATTACCTACTGCGATCAACGCCACATCGTGCTTCTTGACCAGCTTTGCCAGTTCGGCCAGAGAGGCGTCCCACTGATTGCGCGGTGCATGAGGGAAGATGGTCGCCTGCTCGAGGAACTGCCCCGTCGCATCGACCACCGCCACCTTGCAGCCGGTACGCAGACCCGGATCGATGGCCAGGGTCGACTTGGGCCCCGCCGGCGCGGCCAGCAGCAGGTCCTTCAGATTGGCGGCAAAGACATCGATGGCCTCGCCTTCGGCACGTTCGCGCAGGCGCCCCATCAGCTCTGTCTCGAGGTGGGTATACAGCTTCACTCGCCACGTCCAGCGCACGACTTCGGCAAGCCAGCGATCCGCCTTGCGGCCCTCATCGGTGATGCTGACATGCTTGGCGATGGCCACCTGCGCAGGATGCACCGGTGCCTCGTCCTCTCCTGGCAGGCGCAAGGACAGCGCCAGCACGCCCTCGTTGCGGCCGCGGAACATGGCCAGGGCCCGGTGAGAAGGCACCTTGGCCAGGGCTTCATCATGCTCGAAGTAATCGGAGAACTTCGCGCCTTCCTGCTCCTTGCCGGCAATCACCCTGCTGGACAGCTCGCCTTCGCTCCACAGGCGCTCACGCAGGCGACCCACCAGTTCCGGGTCCTCGGCAAAGCGCTCCATCAGGATCTGCTTGGCGCCATCCAGGGCTGCCTTGGCATCCTCGATGGCGGGCGTCTCGCCTTCCGCTGGACGCAGGTAGGCCTGAGCCTCGTGCTCGGGGTCCAGGGTAGGATCCGCCAGCAGGGCGTCAGCCAGTGGCTCAAGGCCAGCCTCACGGGCAATCTGGGCCTTGGTCCGACGCTTCTTGCGATAGGGAAGGTACAAATCTTCCAGGCGCTGCTTGGTGTCGGCCGAGCGAATGCTGGCGGCCAGCGCGTCGGTCAGCTTGCCCTGCTCGTCGATGGCGGCGAGCACCGCTTCCCGGCGCTCCTCGAGCTCACGCAGGTAACCTAGCCGTTCTTCCAGCGTGCGCAGCTGAGTGTCGTCCAGTCCGCCGGTGACTTCCTTGCGGTAACGTGCGATGAAAGGCACCGTCGCGCCGCCATCCAGCAGCTCGACGGTAGCAGAGATCTGAGATGCCTTGACCGCGAGCTCTTCGGCCAGGCGGGCAATGATCTTGGCGTTAGCGTCCATGAAATCCTTGGCAATACGACGTCAATGATCCCGCCAAGGTATCACAAAGCGACTGTCGACGCCGCCGCTACCCACTGCCGAGGATCAAGGACAGAAACCCTGATGAAACGGGCGCCGGGGCATGCCGCCAATGGCTATCCGGTACACCCCGGCAGCCTCCCTGGCATGCGCCCAGTCGCCTCGATGGGAGGTCAGGCGGGCACGAACTTCAGCGCGACGCCATTGTTGCACCAGCGCAGACCGGTGGGATCCGGGCCGTCCTCAAAGACGTGACCATGATGACTACCACAGCGGGCACAGTGATATTCGGTGCGCGGCCAGAGAATCTTGTAGTCCGCGCTGGTCAGCAAATGCCCCGGCACATGGTCAAAGAAGCTTGGCCAGCCGGTACCGGAGTCATACTTCATCGCGCTGGTGAACAGCAGCAGGTCGCAGCCGGCACAGCGGAACTCTCCCTCACGCTTCTCATTGTCCAGAGGGCTTGAGCCTGCAGGTTCAGTGCCCTCCTCGCGCATCACGTCGAATTGTGCAGGTGTCAGGCGCTCGCGCCATTCGTCCTCGCTCAGCTCCAGCGGCTCGATATCCGGGCTACGCGTCAAATCCAGCTCAGGGCGAGCGTTAGCCACGGCTGGCACCATACTGGCCAGGCCGCCAAGCCCGATAAGCGCCAAGAAGTTGCGTCGTTTCATTGTGCTATCTCCTGCGTCAGGGTCGCTGCTCAGTCGCACCGATATCACTCGACCTTACAGCCGCACGGCCATGCCGTTGTCATTATCGACTCACAAAAAAAGGAGAAGGCTTTCGCCTTCTCCTCTCTCGACCGCGCCGCTTACCCAAGGTTCCTCTCTGGCAAGGTTCCCGCTGGCAGCGCCGGTGCGGCGTCTAGACCAGGCTCGGCCCGGCCTTGACGATGGCATCGCTGACGCCGTCGAACTTCTTGAAGTTCTCGACAAACTTGGCCGCCAGCTCGTCGCGCTTGCGGTCGTAGGCCGCGAGGTCTTCCCAGGTCTGACGGGGATCCAGCAGACGCGACTCGACGCCGGGCACCGCCGTAGGTACAGACAGGTTGAGGCCGTCGATCTGGCGAGTTTCGACGTCGCGCAGTACGCCGGATTGAATGGCGTGGATGATGGCGCGTGTCGTGGGAATGGAGAAACGTGAACCGCCTTCACCATAGGCACCACCGGTCCAGCCGGTGTTGACCAGGTAGACCTGGGCATCCTTCTCTTCGACGCGCTTGATCAGAAGGTCGGCATACTCGCGCGCAGGGCGCGGGAAGAACGGCGCACCGAAGCAGGTGGAGAACGTTGCTTCAAGGCCGCTGGAAGAGCCCATTTCGGTCGAACCCACCTTGGCGGTATAGCCGGACAGAAAGTGATAGGCAGCAGCTTCCTTGGACAGCACGGACACCGGCGGCAGGACGCCGCTCATGTCGCAGGTCAGGAAGACGATGGCGCTTGGCTCGCCGGCACGGTTTTCCGCCACACGCTTTTCCACGTGCTCCAGCGGATACGCCGCCCGGGAATTCTGGGTCAGGCTGTCGTCGGCGTAGTTGGGCTCACGACGGTCGTTGAGCACCACGTTTTCCAGCACGGTGCCGAACTTGATGGCATTCCAGATGACCGGCTCATTCTTCTCGGACAGGTCGATGCACTTGGCGTAGCACCCGCCTTCAAAGTTGAACACGGTACCTACGCCCCAACCATGCTCGTCGTCACCGATCAGGAAACGACCCGGATCCGCCGACAGGGTGGTCTTGCCGGTGCCGGACAGACCGAAGAACAACGTGGTCTCACCGTCCTCGCCAACGTTGGCGCTGCAGTGCATCGGCAGCACGTCGAGCTCGGGCAGCAGGAAGTTCTGCACCGAGAACATGGCCTTCTTCATTTCACCGGCGTAACGCATGCCGGCGATCAACACCCGGCGCTTGGCGAAGTTGATGATCACGCAGCCGTCGGAGTTGGTGCCGTCACGGCTTGGGTCACACACAAAGTGCGGTGCGTTGAGAATGGCCCACTCGTCCTTGCGCGAAGGGTTATAGGCCTCGGGACGCACGAACATGGTACGGCCGAACAGGTTGTGCCATGCCGTCTCCGTGGTCACCCGCACCGGCAGGTAGTGAGTCGGGTCGCTGCCCACGTGCAGCTCGCTGACGTAGCTGTCCTGCTCACCCAGATAGCCTTCCACTCGCGTCCACAGGGCATCGAAGCGCTCGGCGTCGAAGGGACGGTTGACGTTGCCCCAGTCGATCTTGGCGCTGGTGGACGGCTCATCGACGATAAAGCGGTCCTTGGGCGAGCGACCAGTGCGTTCGCCGGTCTTGACCACGAGGGCTCCGTGGGAGGCCAGACGGCCCTCGCCATTGGCCACCGCGCGCTCGATGAGCTCGGCAGTACTGAGGTTGACGTGAACGACGGGAGACTGCTGGGTGGTGGTCATAGGATTCCTGGGCCTTCGGCTTCTCTCTCGTGGACTGGCACCGCCTGGTCAAAGGAGCGATGCGTTGGATCCGGCGCGTCGGCTACGCGGTTAAACCGTCTTCTGCGATGACGTGGCATCGTCCGAGCAACGACACGGGCAGGATCGGCGGCGATTATGACAAAAAACTTCAGCGCAGGAAATGCCCATTTTTCAAGACGTTATTGTAGTTTAACTACAACATCATGAAGGTTTTCGGGCATTTCCTGTCATTTGACTACACGCCCTATTTCGCTACGAGCAGCCGTGCCCGGTGCCGCCCCCCCCAAGGCCACAGCCTCAGTGCACCGTGGCGGTATCCGCGTCGGGGTTCTCCAGCAGCGACTCCACATCGGCGGCAGTGAACACGTACCGAGTGTGACAGAAGTGACATTGGGTCTCGATGTCGCCCTGCTCCGCGACGACGTGTCGCAACTCGTCCTCCCCAAGGGACAGCAGCCCCCCGGCAATACGTGCCCTTGAGCAGGTACAGCCGAAGCGCAACGCCTTGGCGTCGAAGACGCGCAGAGATTCCTCATGGAACAGCCGTGTCAGCAGCGTCGATGCCTCCAGGGACAGCAGTTCCTCGTCCTTGAGCGTCTCGCCCAGATGGCAGGCGCGATCCCAGGCGTCATCATCCTGATTCAATGATTCATCGGGCAACCGCTGCAGCAGCATACCGCCGGCGTTGACCCCGTCCGCTGCCAGCCACAAACGGGTAGGCAGCTGCTCCGACTGGGTGAAGTAGGCTTCCAGGCATCCCGCCAGGCTGGCGTGCTCAATGCCGACGATGCCCTGATAGCGGCGCCCCTCACGAGGGTCCAGGGTGATCACGATCTGGCCGTCGCCTACCAGCGAACGAAAGCCCTCCTGGTCTCCAGGCAGGGCCGCCCCCTCTGCCAGGCGAGCGATGGCCCGAAGCTCACCGCCGGGGTTGGACTCGGCCATGAGCAGGGAAACGTCACCGCTGCCACGCACTTCGATGGTCATGGTGCCGTCGAGCTTGACGGTGTCGGTCAACAGCGCGACCGCGGCCAGCAGCTCGCCGAGCTGACGATTGATGGCAGCGGGATACTCGTGCCGTGCCAGTACATCGGCGTAAGCCTGTTCCAGGCGAGTCACCTCGCCCCGCACATTGGTGTTATCGATGATGAATCGCTGAATCTGATCAATCATGTAAAGCGTCTCGGTAGGCGCGCCTCACAGGACGCGCTTAGAAAAAGAAGGATGGACCGTGGGTTCGGACATTTCGAGCTGACGCTCGACGGGGGAGGCTCAGGACCCGCCTTCACGCTGAAAGCGCTTGATGTCTCTGCGGGCGCGCTTGTCCGGCCGCTTGTGGGGATGCTGAAAGACCTCGTTGGCCTGACGGCGCTGCTCGGCCTCGCGCTCTCTGCGCTCACGGCTCTGCTCGGTCTCCTGATACAACAGCCTGGCCTCGGGTGCGCCACGACGCTGCTCACTGACCTGAACCACCTCGACCTCCCAGACATCCCACCCCTGGGGCGCACGAATGCGCATCCCGGGACTCACCAGTTTGCTGGTCTTGGCCTTGGCCCCATCGACTTCCACCTTGCCGCCCTCGATGGCCTTCTTGGCCAGCGCGCGGGTCTTGAAGAAGCGTGCAGCCCACAGCCATTTGTCGAGTCGAACGCTATCCACGAGAACCGCCTCCCGGGACCTCAGGCATGATCTCGGCAAAACGACCAAGCGCCACGAAATCCTTGAGCGTCTTCTCGGGCCGGCGGCTGTTCGGTTGACGAATCCCCAGCAGATGACGGATGCCGTACTCACGTGCACTTTCCAACACGTGAGCGTTGTCGTCGATAAACAGCGTGCGTTGACGGTCGAAGGGTTCGATCTCGTTCAGCGCATGCCAGAAGGCTTGCTCTTCCTTGGGTTCGCCAATATCGGCAGACGACACGATGGCATCAAGATACTCGTCGAGGCCAGTCAGCGGCAGCTTGAGCGCCAGACTCTCGCGGTCTGCATTGGTGGCCAGCACCACCCGCGGGTGGGCACTCTTGAGCCAGCCAAGAAAATCCAGCGCATCGCCACGCAGGCCAATGAGATGCTGAACCTCTCGCTTGAGCGCGACGATATCCACGTCAAGCTCGCGACTCCAGTAAGACAGGCTGTACCAGTTGAGCGTGCCCTGCTCGCGGATGATGCGCTCGCGCACGACGTCCTGAGTCGCTTCATCCAGCTTGTGCAGTTCCACATAACGACGCGGCAGGTGCTCGAGCCAGAAATGGCTGTCGAAATGCAGGTCCAGCAGGGTGCCGTCCATATCCAGCAATACGGTATCGATGGTGTCCCAATCGATCATTACGTCTCTCCAGCTCGTGTGCCGCCCGGTTGCCGTGACCCGGCCGATACCGCCAGGCAAAAGGCTTCCCGGAAGACCGTCAGCGTAACGTGTTAGTGTACCTCAAAGGCATTCGGGCTCGCATGCGCTCCGGCGCAGGCCGGACCCTGTGGCCAAGGCCAGGACGATCGACTCGGCCAGCACGAGCGCCCCCGCCTTCCCATTGACGCCAGGAGAAGCCATGGAAGACCGTACCCGGGAGAAACCCCACATTCTGTCGCGCAAGACCGTCGCCGAAAGCCGCCTGTTTCGCGTGGAGGAGCTCGACCTGCGCTTTTCCAATGGCGCCGAACGACGCTTCGAACGACTGCTGGGTAATGGACAGGGGATTGGCGCGGTGATGATCGTGGCCATGCCCGACCCTGAACATGTCCTGCTGATTCACGAGTACGCCGCAGGGTTCGAGGACTACGTGCTGACCCTGCCCAAAGGCGTCGTCGACCCCGGTGAGGACATCGTCACCGCGGCCAATCGGGAGCTGATGGAGGAGTGCGGCGTCGGCGCGAGACGCATCGAACCGCTGATCGAACTGTCACTGTCACCCAACTACATGCGACAGCGCATCCAGGTCATGCTGGCCAGCGACCTCTACCCCCAGCGCCTCGAGGGAGACGAACCGGAGCCGCTGGTTGTCGAAACCCATGCCCTGGACAGTCTTCCCGCCCTGCTGGCCCGGGAAGACTTCCATGAGGCGCGTGCCATCGCCGCACTCTACATTGCACGGGACCGGCTGCGCGGCGACCAGCCTGACAACCGGCTCTGGTGAACGCTGCTGGAGGCAACCTCAGCGCCTGGCGTGCAGACGCCTCAAGTTGCTGTTGCCCTCTTTCAGACGTACCCAGCGTCCTTGACGATAGCTGTCGAGCCCCGCCTCAAGCAGCGTCATGACATCCACCGCCTGCTCTCCGGTGACGGGGGGCGGGTCGCCATGCAGCAGGGTCTGAGCAATACCGGCGTAGAAAGCAGGGTAGTTGCCGGGCACCGACGGACAGGATTCGCTGATCAACTCAGGCTCCTCGGCACTGCCGCGGTTCAGCGTCAGCTGACCCGGAGAGTCGTCGACACCCCAGTTGTCGCTTGGCGCCATCCCCTGCTTCAGCCAGCCCTCCTGGGGATCCAGCCCGTAGACCGAATAGCTGCCCTCGGTGCCGTGCACCACGAAGCGCGGGCTCGCCTCGGCCACCAGGGAGCTGGCCTGCAGCGTCACCCTCAAGCGGTCGTACTCGAGCAGCGCAAGAAAGTCATCATCGACCTCTGCTCCCTCTCGCGCCGTCGCCAGCTCCAGCAGGATCGCACGAGGCATTCCGAACAGCTCCCTGGCCTGGTCCAGCAGGTGGGGGCCAAGGTCGTACCAGATGCCGCCTCCCGGCTTGTGATGATCGCGCCAGCGGTTGGACACCGCCGGGCGATAGCGATCAAAGCGGGACGTGAACGACGTCACCCGCCCAAGCCGTCCTTCCTCCAGCAACTGACGCACCGTCAGAAAGTCACAGTCCCAGCGACGATTGTGAAAGACACTGAGCAGAAGTTCCGACCGGTCGGCCTGGGCCCGCAGCTGACGTGCTTCAGAAGCTGAAACGGTCACAGGCTTGTCCACTACCACGTGCTTGCCAGCCGCCAGCGCCGCCTTGGCCATGGCGTAATGTTGTTCATTGGGCGTCGCAATGACCACCAGGTCCACGTGGCGCACATCGAGCAACTCGCTGAGCTTGCCATGCACCGTGACATCCGGCAGGTCGTTCAACACCTTGGACGCATCGGAGCTCACCACCGCCGTCAACTCAAGTCCAGGCGCAGCCTGGATCAAGGGCGCATGGAACGTCCGTGACGCCATCCCGTACCCCACCAGCCCCACGTTAAGCGTCTGTGTCTTCATGTTCGGCCCCTGTGCCCGCGTTGCGCCCGTCTTGTCGAGGGCTTTATTGATCCGTCGATATCTATTGCTCCCAGCATGACCAAATCCTCGGAATTAATCGAGTTCCAGCACTCACGCTAGCCCCGGGCCAACGCAGGACGCCGGTCGCCACCCTCCAAGGCAGCCCACTGGGGTAGAAGGCTCAGTAACGTTGAAGGCCGGCATCAGCCGGCCTTCGATCACCTCGAATACTTGCCAGCGGCCTGGATCAGGCGTCCAGCTTCTCGAGGTCGCGAACCGCGCCCTTGTCGGCCGACGTCGCCAGCAGCGCGTAGGCCTTGAGTGCCGGTGTCACCTTGCGCAGTCGCGTGATACGAGGCGTCCAGGCCTCCTTGCCACGCTCATCCTGACGCTGGCGGCGGGCGGCAAGCTCCGCGTCATCCAGCAGCACGTTGATGGTACGGCTGGGAATGTCGATGCGGATCAAATCGCCATTTTCGACCAGACCGATCGCGCCACCTGCCGCCGCTTCTGGCGATACGTGGCCGATCGACAGTCCCGAAGTGCCCCCTGAGAAGCGGCCGTCCGTCAGCAAGGCACAGGCCTTGCCCAGCCCCTTGGACTTCAGGTACGAGGTCGGATACAGCATTTCCTGCATGCCGGGACCGCCCTTGGGTCCTTCGTAACGGATGACCACGACGTCGCCTTCCTTCACTTCACCGCCAAGGATGTGCTCGACCGCCTGATCCTGGGACTCCACGACGTGGGCCGGCCCTTCAAAGACCAGAATGCTGTCGTCGACACCGGCAGTCTTCACCACACAGCCGCTTTCGGCGATGTTTCCGTGCAGCACGGCCAGACCGCCTTCCTTGGAGAAGGCATGGGCGTAGTCACGAATACAGCCGGTAGCGCGGTCGCCATCGAGACTCGGCCAGCGCGCGCTCTGGGAGAATGCCGTCTGGGTCGGGATGCCGCCGGGCCCGGCCTTGAAGAAGTTGACCACTTCCGCCGAGGGATTGCGCATGATGTCCCACTCGTCCAGTGCCTCGAGCAGGCTGTCGCCATACACGGTGGGCACGGACGTATCGAGCACGCCAGCCCGGTCAAGCTCGCCGAGAATCGCCATGATACCGCCGGCACGATGGACGTCTTCGATGTGGTACTTCTGGGTGTTGGGCGCCACCTTGCACAACTGGGGCACTTCACGGCTCAGACGATCGATATCCGGCATGTTGAAGTCGACGCCTGCTTCCTGGGCCGCGGCCAGCAGGTGCAGAATGGTGTTGGTCGAGCCGCCCATGGCGATGTCCAGGGTCATGGCATTCTTGAACGCCGCCTTGGAGCCGATGGCACGGGGCAGCAGGTGCGCCTCGTCACCTTCGTAATAGCGCTTGGCCAATTCCACGATGCGCTCGCCTGCGGTCTCGAACAGACGACGGCGATCCGCGTGGGTTGCCAGCACCGTACCGTTGCCGGGCAGCGCAAGACCCAGCGCTTCTGTCAGGCAGTTCATGGAGTTGGCGGTGAACATGCCGGAGCAGCTGCCACAGGTGGGGCAGGCGCTGCGCTCGACCTCGTTCAGGGTTTCTTCGTCCACCGAGTCGTCGGCGGCCATGACCATGGCATCGACCAGGTCGAGACCGTGATCCAGCAGCTTGGTCTTGCCGGCTTCCATCGGACCGCCGGAAACAAAGATCACCGGGATGTTGAGGCGCATGGCGGCCATCAGCATTCCCGGGGTGATCTTGTCGCAGTTGGAGATGCACACCAGCGCATCGGCGCAGTGGGCATTGACCATATACTCGACACTGTCTGCGATCAGGTCACGGCTGGGCAGTGAATACAGCATGCCGTCGTGGCCCATGGCGATGCCATCATCCACGGCGATGGTGTTGAATTCCTTGGCCACGCCGCCGGCTTTCTCGATCTCGCGGGCGACTAGCTGCCCCATGTCCTTGAGGTGCACGTGGCCCGGGACGAACTGGGTGAACGAATTGGCCACAGCGATGATCGGCTTGTGAAAGTCGTCATCCTTCATGCCGGTGGCGCGCCACAGGGCGCGGGCGCCGGCCATGTTGCGACCGGCGGTAGTGGTTCGGGAGCGATACTCTGGCATGGAATCCTCGTCATTTTTTGTCCACCTGTGGGGCCCTTGGCCGCCAGGCGGTGTCTCGTGTCCAGACCATCGATTCTGTCACGCCGGGGCAGCACTGGAAAGCCTTGCGCGGATACAACGCGTCGCCCCCGGCAAGACACCGGGGGCGAGTAGACATGCTGGAAGCAGCAAAGTGATTGACGTGCCGTTGATCGTCCTCGACACCGGACAAGCGCTGGCTACGAAGGCGCTGGGGCCTGTCAGACAGAGCCCCAGCGTCCTCGCTCAGTCCATCAACCGAACACGACCTTGGCCACGTCCTGATAGCGGCCGGCAAAGTGTACGGTCATGCCCTCCTTCAGATAGTCGGGCAGCTCGTCATAATCACGCCGATTGGCCTCGGGCAGAATGACTTCGAAGATCTCGCTGCGTCGAGCGGCGATGACCTTCTCCCGAATACCCCCCACCGGTAGCACCTGCCCCGTCAGGGTCAGTTCACCGGTCATCGCCAGATTGCGGTCAATCGGCTGCTGGCGGGCCAGCGACAGCAGCGCGGTAGTCATGGTCACCCCAGCCGAGGGACCATCCTTCGGGGTCGCCCCCTCGGGCACGTGCATGTGCACGAAGCTGGCGTCAAAGAATCCGGCATCCGCACCGTATTCGCTCAGGTGCCCCTGCACGTAGCTGTAGGCAATGTTGGCGGACTCCTTCATCACGTCCCCAAGCTGGCCGGTCAGCTTGAAGCCGCGATCCAGCCCATGCACCTTGCCCGCTTCGATGGATAGAGTGGCGCCGCCCATGGACGTCCAGGCCAGTCCCGTCACAACGCCCTGCCCCTTCATCACCTTTTCCTTACGGAACAGCGGCGCACCGAGAAATTCCTCCAGGTTCTTGAGCGATACCTTGACGGTTTCCTGGTCATTCTCGAGCAGCTTTACCGCAGCCTTGCGCACAATGCGGTGAAGCTGCTTCTCCAGCTGGCGTACTCCCGCTTCACGGGCATAGCCCTCGACCACCTGGCGCAGCGCCGCCGCTGTCAGGTTGATGCGCTTCTTCGGGATGTTGTCCCGCTTCAGCAGCTTGGGCCACAGATGATGGCGGGCAATCGCCTGCTTTTCCTCAGCGATATAGCCAGACAGCCGAATCTGCTCCATCCGGTCCAGCAGCGCCGGCGGAATCGAATCCAGCGTATTCGCGGTACACACGAACAGCACCTTGGACAGGTCGAGGCGCACGTCCAGATAGTGATCGAGGAAGTCGACGTTCTGCTCAGGGTCCAGCACCTCCAGCAGTGCCGATGCAGGGTCACCCTGGAACGACTGACCCATCTTGTCGATCTCGTCGAGCATGATCACCGGGTTCTCGACCTCGACCTCCTTGAGTGCCTGTACCAGCTTGCCCGGCATGGCCCCCACGTAGGTCCGGCGATGGCCCTTGATCTCGGCCTCGTCACGCATCCCGCCGACCGAGAAGCGGTAGAACTCGCGACCGAGTGCCTCGGCGATGGAGCGCCCGATAGAGGTCTTGCCGACCCCGGGTGGGCCGACCAGCAGCACGATAGAGCCCCCGACATCGCCCTTGAACGTACCTTCGGCAAGAAACTCCACGATCCGCTCTTTCACGTCGGTCAGTCCGTCATGATCGCGGTCGAGGACCTTGCGGGCATGGGCCAGATCAAGCTGATCCTGGCTTTGCTGGCCCCAGGGCATGGCGGTCAGCCAGTCCAGATAGTTGCGCGTGGTGCCGTACTCGGGGGAGCCGGTTTCCAGCACCGACAGCTTGCCCAGTTCGTCATCGATACGCTCTTGAACCCGCTCCGGCACCTCGCGCCCTTCCAGGCGAGCCCGGAAGGTATCCACATCGTTCTCGCGATCGTCCTTGGAGATGCCCAGCTCGCGCTGGATCACCTTCAACTGCTCACGCAGGAAGAACTCACGCTGACGCTCCTGCATCTGGGCGTTGACCTGCTCACTGATCTCGCTCTGCAGTTGCGCGACTTCAATCTCCTTGCGCAACAGCGGCAGCACTTTTTGCATGCGCGGAACCACTGGCAGCGTCGCCAGCACGTCCTGCAGCTCCCCCCCCTGCGCCGAGGTGATGGCCGCCGCAAAGTCCGTCAGCGGTCCAGGCTCGTGGGGGCTGAAGCGATTGAGATAGTGCTTGAGCTCTTCGCCGTAGAGGGGATTGATCGGCAGCAGCTCCTTGATGCCATTGATCAATGCCATGGCGTAGGCACGGGTCTCGTCGTCCTCGGTATCCACCGGCTCGCGGGGATACGACACCTCGACCAGAAATGGCGGCTTGCGCGACAGCCAGCGCTCGATCTTGAAGCGCCGGACGCCCTGGGCGATGAACTGGATCTGCTGATCCTCACCCTGCAGCTTGTGCGCTTTCACCGCCGTGCCGATGGTAGGGAAGTCTTCGTAGGACAGCTCTTCCACGCCCGCTTCCCCGACAAACGCAAGGCCTACGGTGTCGTGGGGGGTATTGGCCACCCTCTCGATGGTCTCGGACCAGCGCTCGCGGTTGATCACCAACGGCTGAACCTGGGCCGGAAAGAAGGGACGATTATGGATCGGCAGCAGGTACAACCGCTCCGGCAGACTCGCACTTGCAGGAATCACCGCATGGCTTTCAAGCTGGGACTGACTGTCATCGTCATCGTTCTGACCGTCGTCAGCAGCACCGCCAAGGGGAATCCAGTCCAGCTCATCAGACCGGGAATCACGATCATCGCTCATGGTCACCTCATCCTGAAGTTGGGGCCTTGCCCATATGCTACTCAGGAATGTGGGCGATCGACGCCAAGTTCAAGGCGTGGGGTGACAACCAAGCGCGTTAGTGCGTGCCGGTGCGACAACGCGGGGAGCCATCATCTGGCGTCAGCGGCCCAGCAGCGGCGGCAGCGGGCGTCCATTGATGCGCAGCTGGCCCTTGACCACGTCGATGCCCAGCATCGACGTATCCAGCGGCAATCTCAGCCACAGCGCCACTACGGCAGGAGGTTCACGCCACTCGAAATCGCCGTCCAGGCGCTCCCGAAACTTGGCGCGCATCGAGGGATCATCCAGCGCCAGGGGACTCAACTGATCCAGCTCACGCGGATCAAACACGACAACGCCATCCCCATGCAGGCTCAGCCCGAGCATGGGGCTATCCAGGTTGACGTCGACCAGATCCAGTCGCGGGGAGTCCTTGAGCAGCTGAGCCAGCGCCCGATCCATGGCCGAATCCGCCGCGGCGTCGTCCAACGACACCGTGCCCAATGCCGTCTTGTGGCGCGCCAGCTCAACGACAGAGCGCAGCGCGTCGGCATTGATCCGGGACAGCTCGATGCTCAGCTCGCCATCCACCAGCATGTCGTTGCCGGAGCGAATTTCGCCAAGCGTCAGATTGCTCTTCAGCCTGAGTTCACTGTCATCCAACTGGGTGTCGGTCTGCAGCACGATCGAGGTGCCGTCCAGATTGACCTGCGGATGACGCAGGCTCAGCGCCTCGATGGTCAGACTGTCCTGCTGATTGAAGTGAAGCGCCCCTGGGGTGTAGGCATAGCGGCTCTGATACTGAAGCGGACCGACCTCGAGTCGGGCCTCACCATCACGCAACTGTACGGAATCGACGGTCATGCGGGTTCGCCAGTCACCGTAGATGCCATCGAAGGCGATCCGCGCACCCGAGAAATGCAGCGAGCGGGGGCCGCTGCGAGGGGGCGACTGGCTGACAATGAAGGGCGCCAGCGCCAGCTCACCCTGGAGGGTACCGCCCAGGGTGCGATAGTGGGCTTCCCAGCGCGGCGGGGCAGCGGGAATGGCATCGCCAAACAGCCGCTCGTCGGCCTCGCCGACATGCAGCTCCACAGTACCGATGACACTGGTATCGAGGACGCCGTGGCGCGCATCGTAGGGCAGCGACAGGTGCCAGGCGTGGCCGATGAGGGGGGCGATATGCAGTACGCCGGATGAGCTCAGCCAGCCTTGCCGGACATCGCTGCGCGAGATGCGCAGGTCGCCCCTGGCTTCCAGGTCGGCCAGCGCACGCGCAAGCTCACGCTCGAACAGCAGGCTGGCGAGGTACTGAGCCACGGCCCAGGCCACCGCCAGCACCACCACTACGGGTACGATCCATCGTTCCTTGCGCATGTTCCTTCCTCTCAGCCAGCGAACGTCTTCCTCTGACGCACCGCTCGCTCAGTGCAACCAGAACCACAGGTGCATGGTGCACCAGGAGTAGACCCCCGCCAAGACGTCATCGACCATGATGCCAAAACCGCCGGCAACACGCCGATCCGCCCAGCGAATCGGCCAGGGCTTGATGACGTCGAAGACCCGGAAGACAACAAAGCCCCACAGTGCCGCCTCCCATGAGAAGGGCACCGCCGCCATGGTCAACCAGTAGCCGACGAACTCATCCCAGACGATGCCGGAGTGGTCGTGGACACCCAGGTCGCGGGAGGTCTTGTCGCATAACCAGACGCCCCACACGAAGGTGATGGCGATCATCACCAGGTACCAACCGAGGGTCAGCTCTGACAACAGCCAGTAGAACGGAATGGCCGCCAGGGTGCCGAAGGTACCTGGAGCAAAGGGCGCCGCCCCACTGCCAAGCCCGAAGGCAAGAAAGTGGGTCGGCCGGTGCCAGACGCTAGCCGGTGCTTTGTTCACGATGTCCCTCCGTGGAAATGTTGCCAGCCAGCCCTGGATGGGATCTTCACGCCCTGTATGCCAGGCGTCTCGGTCAAATGACCGATCGGCGTCAGCTCGATGCCCAGAGCCAGCAGCTCAGCCTTCGCCTGGGCGACCCGTGACGGGGGCAAGGAGACCAGCAACTCATAGTCATCCCCGCCGCATAGCGCCGCCTCAATGGCGGCATCCTGGCCCAGCTCGGCGGCCAGCCCGTCGGCCAGAGGCAGCGAGGCGCTATCCAGGACAGCACCGACGCCTGAGGCGTTGAGCACGTGATCCAGGTCTGCCAGCAAGCCATCGGACACGTCGATGGCCGCATTCGCCAACCCGCGCAGGACTTCACCGGCCTGCCACCGCGCTTCGGGCAGCAGGTAACGCTTCAGCAGGGGCTGCTCCATATCTCGCGCTCCGCCCTGCCATGCGGCAAGACCGCCGGCGCCTCCGCCGAGGGCTCCGGTCACCGCCAGCACGTCACCGGCCTTGGCCCCATCACGGCGCAGTGCCTGTCCGGTCGGCACCTCGCCCATGACGGTGACACTGATGGCGCGCTGACCGCGGGTCACATCTCCGCCGACCAGCACCATACCGGCGCTATCGCACACAGCATGGAAGCCACGAGCGAATTCTGCCACCCAGTCGTCGTTGGCGTCAGGCAGGGTCAATGCCATCAGACACCAGCGTGGTCTGGCACCCATGGCCGCCAGATCACTGAGACTGACAGCCACGGCTCGATGCCCCAGCGCAGCGGCTGGCGCACCTGGCGGAAAGTGCTGCCCCTCGACCGACGTGTCGACGCTGACCACCAGCTCATGGCCCGGGGTGGGCTGCATCAGGCTGGCATCGTCACCGACGCCCAGGCTTACGCCGGACGCGTCAGCAGACCCGCGTCTCGCCGGTGCCAGCCAGCGCTGGATGAGTTCGAATTCTCCGTACATCAGCAGCGACCTTCAGCGGCGACGGGCACTGACCTCGGCACTTCTCAGCTTGATCGCCAGCTTGTCGAGAATGCTGTTGATGTACTTGTGCCCATCCGTCGCACCGAACGACTTGGCCAGCTCGACCCCTTCGTTGATGACCGCACGGTACGGCACTTCCAGGCGCCGCGACAGCTCGTAGGCACCGAGACGCAAGATGGCCAGCTCGATCGGATCGATGTCCTCGAGACGACGGTCGAGCAAGGGAGCGATGTCCGCGTCGAGCTCCTTGCGATAGCGAGCGACGTTGTGCAGCAGCTCATGGAACAGCGCCAGGTCGGCGATTTCCATCACCTTGAGCCAGTTCTCATGGGTTTCCAGGTCATCATCCGGCACCTGGCTGCGGAACTCGGCTTCCACCGCGCTGATCGATTTCTCGGTCATCTGCCACTGGTAGAGTCCCTGCACCGCCAGCTCGCGGGCGGCACGACGGGATTGCTGAGCCTTGGTCGGCGCACGCTGTTCACGGCTCATGCGGAGGTCTCCTCGCCATCGTCACCAAAGTGGCGCAACAGGGAGACCATTTCCATGGCGGCCATGGCCGCTTCGGTTCCCTTGTTGCCTGCCTTGGTACCGGCACGCTCGATGGCCTGCTCGATGGAGTTCACGGTCAGCACGCCATTCGCCACCGGCGTGTCAAAGTCGAGCTGAAGACGCGACAGGGCCGAGTTGCACTCGCCGGCCACGTGCTCGAAGTGAGGCGTGCCACCGCGGATGACGGCGCCCAGGGCGATCACCGCGTCGGGCTTGGCCACCTGCAACACCCGCTTGACGGCCAGAGGCAGTTCCCAGGCGCCAGGAACATGAACGATATCGATCATCTCCATGTCCACGCCATGGCGCACCAGGCTGTCCACAGCGCCTTCCACCAGAGAGTCCACCACATGGTGGTTGAAGCGGCCCACGACGATCACGTAGCGGCCCTGAACCTCGACAAAGCTGCCTTCGACTTGGGAGATAGGTTGCATCTTGAAATTTCCTGAATTCGCCGGCACCTGGCCGGCAGTCGGGGATAATCCCCTAATGGATAGCCGAATCCCCAGGTGATGCCTTGGGGCATCGCCTGGGAATCATCATGCGTCTAGATCAGTGGGCGACACGATGTCCACCACTTCCAGGTCAAAGCCTGACAGCGCCGAAAACTTCCAGGGGGAGCTAAGCAGGCGCATCTTGCCTACTCCAAGCTCGCGCAGGACCTGGGAGCCGGTGCCGATGGTCAGGTAGTTGCCCGACCCGTCCGACTCACTGCCGCGGGCAGTGCGGCGGCGCTCGAGAAAGACCTGTAGCAGGTCGTTGAGGTCCTGGCGGGAGCGCATGTCATCGAGTAGCACAAACACGCCGTGCTCGGCTCGCGCCACCTCTTCCAGCGCCTGATGCGCACGCCAGGATGCTTCTTCACCCTTGACCAGGCACATCAGGTCACGCATCTCGTTGGCCAGATGGACGCGCACCGTGGTCACGCCATCCGGTGTCGGGTGTCCCTTGACCAGCGCCAGATGGTGCACCTTGTGGATGCGGTCGGCAAAGACGTGGGCCGTCAGCTCGCCATAGGCAGTGCTGACCGGCAACCGCTCTACCTCCTCCACCGTCTGCTCGTTGTGGATGCGGTAGTGGATCAGGTCGGCGATGGTGCCCATCTTGATGCCATGGGTCTCGGCAAAGCGCTCGAGCTCCGGCCGGCGGGCCATGGTGCCATCTTCGTTCATGATTTCACAGATCACACCGCTGGGGTCGCACCCGGCAAGCGCCGCCAGATCACAGGCCGCCTCGGTGTGGCCGGCACGCCGCAGCACGCCACCCGGCTCCGCCATCAGCGGAAAGATATGGCCCGGCTGAACGATATCCTCGGGGCGCGCATTGCGAGCGCTGGCCGCCTGCACGGTGCGTGCGCGATCCGCTGCAGAGATGCCGGTGCTGACGCCCTCGGCGGCCTCGATGGACAGGGTGAACTTGGTGCCGTAACCAGAACCGTTATCCTGCACCATCAGCGGAAGCTTGAGCTGCTCGCAACGCTCGCGGGTCATCGGCATGCAGATCAGGCCGCGAGCGTGAACCGCCATGAAATTGATATGGCTGGCCTCCACCTTCTCGGCCGCCATGATGATGTCACCTTCGTTTTCCCGATCCTCATCATCCATCAAGATGACCATGCGGCCTTGACGGATATCCTCGACGAGTTCGGCAATAGGGGCCAGGCCCCCGCTGGAAGACTGCGACATGTGTGCTCCCTGGATCTGAAGTGGCCACACGGCGACGGCGGCCAGAAACGGCCGTCAGGGTACCGTGGGACGCGCCTGGGCGCCAGTGGCGGCGAATGAGAGGGTATGCGGAGAACCACGTATCCACGCGGGCACCTGCACCCGGCCCCGTATCAGGGCGCTAGAATAATCAGGGCTCTAGGTCATCAGGGCTCTAGGTTATCAGGGCTCTGTCATTACCAGGGCGTTAGCTCAGCGCCCTGTGCAGGCAGGCAGCGCGGGGCGAGCCAAAATTCGCCAGTCCTGGCCCAAGGCGCGAATATCGATGATCTCGAGCGGTCGCTGATGAGCCATCTGGTCAATCCCGCTCAACGACATCAGTCCACGAGCCTCGGGTCCAAGCAGCGTCGGCGCCATGTAGAGGCGCAGCTCATCCACCAGACAGGCATCCATCATGGCACCGGCAAGGGTCGCTCCGGTTTCGACCAGCAGCTCGTTGCATCCTTCTTCACGCCCCAGCCAGTCGAGCAGCGTCGGCAGATCTACGCGACCGTCCTCGCCGGCCGGCATTTCCAGTACTCGGGCCCCGCTGCGCTCCAGCGCTTCCCGGCGAGGAGATTCGACGCCTTCGACGCAGACCACCAGGGTCTGACCGGGCTCGCTCAGACAGGCAGCCGCCAACGGCATGCGCAGACGCGAATCGACCACCACGCGCAGCGGCTGGCGACGGGCAATGGTGTCAGCCTGATCGAGCCCCAGTTGCTCGGCTCGCACCGTCAGTCGCGAGTTATCGAAGATGATGGAGTCGACGCCAGTCAGAATCGCGCAGCTCTGGGCACGCAGGCGCTGCACATCGCGGCGTGCCGCAGGGCCGGTGATCCACTGGGACTCGCCGGAGGCCATGGCGGTACGCCCATCGAGGCTCATGGCCAGCTTCAGGCGCACCCGCGGGCGCCCCTTGGTCATGCGCGATACGAAGCCCGCATTCAAGGTCAGCGCATCGTCCTCAAGACAACCGACCAGCACCTCGATACCTGCCTCACGCAGCCTCTGGATGCCGCGCCCAGCGACCTGTGGGTTGGGGTCCTGCATGGCCACCACGACCCGGGCGACGCCCGCCTGGATCAAGGCATCGCAGCAGGGGCCGGTGCGACCATGATGAGAGCATGGCTCCAGCGTCACATAGGCGGTTGCGCCACGGGAGCGCTCACCGGCGCCGTTCAGCGCATGGATTTCCGCATGGGGCTCACCGGCACGCTCATGAAAGCCCTCGGCCAGCCACTCGCCATCCTTGACCAATACGCAACCGACACGCGGATTCGGCATGCTGGTGTAGCGGCCATGCTCAGCCAGGCGAAGCGCCCTCGCCATCCAGTGGGCATCATGGCCGGGGGCTGACGCCGGAGGTGCATCGTCGCGGCTCATGACGGCTCCTCATTGTCGGGGGTGAAGTTCGGCTCCTGAGCCAACCGGTCAATCTCGGCACGAAACTCGTCGATGTCCTGAAATCTGCGGTACACCGAGGCGAAGCGAATGTAAGCCACCTGGTCCAGGCGCTTGAGCGCGTTCATCACTTCCTCACCCACGACCCGCGCCTGGACCTCACGCTCCCCTCGGGCCCTCAGGTTCTGGCGTATGCGCTCCACCGCCGCTTCGATGGATTCCGCACTGACCGGGCGTTTTTCCAGAGCCCTCAGCATGCCCGCTCGCAGCTTGCTCTCGTCAAACACCTCACGGGAGCCATCGGCCTTGACGATCCGCGGCATCACCAGTTCGGCGGTCTCATAGGTAGTGAAGCGCTCCCCGCATCCCGCGCACTGCCGACGTCGACGCACCTGGTCGCCTTCGGCAACCAGCCGGGAATCGGTCACACGAGTCTCTTGAGCGCCACAGAAAGGGCAATGCATAGCGGGCAGTCCGGCAGGAGAAAATGTCGCCATAGTGTAACGGTTGCGGCCTTTTTCGCCCAGCGCAACCGTCCGCCAAGCCCTTTGCGCGATGCCAGTTGGCACGCCCTGTGCTTGATGTTGTGCATTATCCTGCCAATAAGACGTCGGGCACAGGCGCAACCTCCCGCCTCGCCCGCCCAAGGAGGACGCCATGGCCCCACCCCTCACAGCGATGGACGCAGACCGCTTCCAGCAGCATGCCAAAGCCTTGCTGACACCTCTGTATGGAGAACGTAGCGAGGAAGTGCTGCGCCGCCTGTTGCGCCTGATCGAAGCGCAGGGCGCCCGTCTTTCGCACCGTCATGGTGCAAGAAACGAACTGTGGAGTGAAAAGGATCAATGGTTGATTCTGTACGGTGATTCGCTGATCGATGAGCACGAATCACGCTCGGACAGCGGTCAGGAGACGTCGCCCAAACCTCCCCTGGCCGTGCTCGATGACTTTCTTCACAGCCGACTGGCTGGCGTGTTCAGCGGGGTGCACGTGCTGCCCTTCTTTCCCTGGAGCAGCGACGATGGCTTCTCGGTCATTCACTACCGCGAGGTCGACCCGGCCCTGGGCGAGTGGCGAGACATCAGGCGGCTGGCCAGCCGCCACGACCTGATGGTGGATCTGGTCTTGAATCATGTCTCAAGGGAGTCGCTGTGGTTTGCCGACTACCTGGGCGGCAACCTGCCCGGTCGTGACTACTTCATCGAGATGGACCCGGAAACGGATCTCAGCGACGTCGTCCGGCCACGCAGTTCTCCACTGCTGGTACCGGTCAGTACCCGTCGGGGGGTACGCCATCTGTGGGCCACCTTCTCGGAGGACCAGATCGACCTGAACTTTGCCAACCCCGACGTGCTGATCGAATTCATCGGCATACTGCTGTTCTATCTTCAGCAGGGCGCGCGGATCGTGCGCCTGGACGCCGTCGCCTTCCTGTGGAAACGGCCCGGCACCCGTTGCATTCACCTTCCCGAAACCCACGCCGTGGTGCGTCTGCTGCGCGCCATCGTCGATCATGTGGCTCCCGGCACCTTGATCATCACCGAGACCAACGTGCCTCACGCCGAGAACATCAGCTACTTTGGCCTGGAGCGTGAGCACACGCCACCGGATGAAGCCCATCTGGTCTATCAGTTCCCGCTGCCCCCACTGCTGCTGCATACCCTGACCAGCGGTGAGGCCGGCACCATCGCCCGCTGGCTGAACACGCTGCCCGAGCTTCCAGAGGGCTGCAGCTATCTCAACTTCACGGCCAGCCACGACGGCATCGGGGTACGACCGCTGGAAGGCTGGCTCGAGCAACACGAAATCGATGCTCTGGTTGGCTTGATGCAGCGCTTCGGTGGCTTTGTCAGCATGCGCCGCCAGAGCGACGGCAGTGACAGTCCCTACGAACTGAACATCACCTGGTTCGATGCCATGAGCGGCACCCGCCGAGGCCCCGACCCCTGGCAGGTCGAGCGCTTCTTGTTGAGTCAGCACCTGATGCTGGTCCTGAAGGGCATACCCGGGGTCTACATTCACTGTCTGACGGCTACCCAGAATGACCAAGATGGCGTCGAGCGCAGCGGGCGCCTGCGCTCCATCAACCGCAAGCGCTGGCAGCGCCAGGAACTGGGGATGCTGCTGGACAGCCGGCACACGCCGACCCGTGAGGTATTCGTCGCCCTCACGCGTCGCCTTGAACTGCGCCGTCGAGAGCCTTGCTTCCACCCCGACGCCGCTCAGACGGTGGTGCCAACCGCGCCACAATTGCTGGCCATTCAGCGTGGGCCGATTGCCAGCGGCCGTCGCCTGCTGGCGATCCATAATGTTACCGACCGCCCGCAACCTCTGGCCATGGCGGAACTCGAACGTCCTGGCTGGGAGGACCTGCTGGAGGGCGGCGAATGGCGCCATTGCGATACCCTGGCGCCCTATCGCTCACTATGGCTGGTACGTCATGATTGAGCGTTCAGGAAGCACTGCATCACTGCCTGCACCAACGATTCGCTGCGTTGCGCGCCCCTCGAACGCCTCACCTGTAGCGCAAAGGCTCCGGCGTCTGCGCTGCGGGCGCCTGGCGCCGCTCGGCTGATGACTGCAGCGTTTCCTTTATCCGTAACCCCACCAACCGGGCCGGCCACCGAACTGACCTCTCATCCTGTTGTCCCAGCTGTTGTCACAGCACTGGCCGCCCTACCACCGGGATGATCAGGTCACCTCTGCGCGCCCCTCCGACAACGACATGCGAGCCCGAACACCGATGAGTCAGGACACCCCCCGCCGCCCCGATGCCCCATCGCGCCCGCGTTACCCGCGATCCTTCATGACCCTTGCTGCGGTGGCCTTCGGCCTGCTGC
Organism: Halomonas litopenaei; assembly: GCF_017303055.1. GTDB lineage: Bacteria > Pseudomonadota > Gammaproteobacteria > Pseudomonadales > Halomonadaceae > Halomonas > Halomonas litopenaei_A. The sequence continues at coordinate 163,532 of NZ_JAEKJT010000004.1, forward strand.
CGCTATCCAGCGTCGAAGCCAAGGATTACCCCGCGCCTATCGAGGCCCTCGAGAAAGAAGGCCTGGAAGTGCATGGAGAATTTGATGCCCCTGGAGGCCTGGAGGGCTACGCTGCCAGCCACCGAGGCCAGCCCATGACAATCTTCGTGACTGCCGATGGCGAGCACGCCATTGTCGGCAACCTGATTGACGGTGAGGCCAACAACCTGTCGGAAGAGCCGCTGGAGCGACTGGTGCAAGGACCTCAGGATGAAGCGGTGTGGCAGGACCTGGCTGACAGCGCCTGGATCGCTGATGGCGACCCGGACGCGCCGCGCACGGTGTACGTCTTCACCGATCCCAACTGCCCATACTGCACCCGCCTGTGGCAGATGACCCGCCCCTTCGTGGAGAGCGGAGAGGTCCAGCTACGCCACGTCATGGTGGGCATACTGGATCCAGCGAGCCCACGCCAGGCGGTCACCATGCTGGCCGCGGACGACCCCTCTGCCGCCCTGGCCGCTCACGAAGGGGGTGATCCGATTACGCCGATGCGCCAGCTACCCCGCGACCTGGAACAGCGTCTACAGAGCAATCATGAGCTGTTCCGAGGCTTCGGTATGGTGGCCACCCCAGGCATGGTCTATCGCCATGATGGCAAGGTCGAAATGACTCAGGGACTGCCGGGACAGGCCCTGTTCGAGACCATCATGGGAAGCGCCAGCCCCTGAGGGGCTGGCACCACAGCGGATCAGCTCTGTCATCACAAGGGCCTTGCCATGGCGAGCCCCCGTGACAGGCACTCTCCCTCCTAGACATCTCCGGCGTTGTCGGCTTCCACCGCCTGATAAAGGCGCTGTGGAAGATCCGGCAGCGCCGCTCTTACCCTGTTCCAACTGGGAATGAAGGGCTTCTCCCGGGGGTTGTCGAGGAAAGCATTTCCCGCCTCGATCAGATTCGCCGCAAACAGCTCTACGGCCTGCTCTTCGGCGTGGCGATCGAGGCTCAGGCCATTCATGGTGGCATCGTGGTCGTAGGACTCGATCAAATCCAGAGCGAGTCGGTAGTAGGTCGCCTTCAGCGTGCGAAAACCCTCGGAGGAGAATCCCACCCCTTGCGTTGCCAGCTTGCGATACAGCGCCTTGGCAATATCCAGGCTCATGCGGTTGAGCCCCGCACTGGCATCATCGGCAGAGACCGGCTGATGCTTGTGATCGTAGACATCGGCAATGTCGACCTGACAGAGGCGGTTGGTCGAATGGTCACGGTGCACCTCGGACAGCACCCCGATCTCCAGTCCCCAGTCGGCGGGTATGCGCAGGTTGTCGAGCACCTCCGTGCGCATGGAAAACTCGCCTGACAGCGGGTAGCGATAGCTATCGAGATAGTCCAGATAAGGCAGCGGCCCGTGCATGGTCTTCAGCGCCCGCAGCAGCGGCGTGACCAATAGTCGAGACACCCGTCCGTTCAGCTTGCCTTCGGCGATGCGCGAGTAGTAGCCCTTGCAGAACGCGTAGTTGAAGCGTGGATGCGCCACGGGGTACATCAGTCTGGCCAGCAGCGAGCGGTCGTAGGTCAGAATATCGCAATCGTGCAGTCCCACCGCTGCCGTGCGCCCCGATGCCTGGACATAGCCCGCACAGAACCAGACGTTGCGCCCCTTGCCCGGCTGCTGTGGGGCAAGCCCCTCGGCAGACAGGTCGGCGTCGAGCTCGCGCAGGCGAGGTCCATCATTCCACAGGATGCGGTGGTGCTGGGGCAGGCGGGAGAAGAATTCTCGAGCACGCAGAAACTGATCGCGGTCGGCACGATCCAGGCCGATGACAATCTCGGACAAGTAGTCGGCACTCGACAAGGTCTCGACGATCGCATCCAGTGCCGGTCCTTCCAGTTCAGAATAGAGCGACGGCAGGATCAGCCCCAGCGGCCGCTGTCTGGAGAACTGCTCAAGGTCCGCCTCAAGCTCTTCGGCAGAACGACGGGTCAGGTTGTGAAAATCGGTAATGATGCCGTTCTGATGGAAATCGCTCATGCGTCGTCCTCTTTTCCGCCAAGATGGTGATGCTGATCGTCTGTCTGCGCGCCCTGGTCTTCCCTGGCCGCTGCCTCGAGGGCCTGAGGGTTCGCTCCCCAGCAATGGGCTACCCCTTCGGCCCAGCCCCGTGGCCCCATCCCTTCACTGCGGTAGAGGTTTGGCTGATCCGGCCGGACATCCAGACCATGCTGGCCGCGAATCACCACCGCGGCGTCGGTTGCCTCCAGCATGGCCACGTCATTGGGGCCGTCGCCCAGGGACAGGGTGGTCGGTCGCTTGCCCTTCAACGCTTCGTAGCGCGCACACAGCCAACGCACCGCCTGGCCCTTGTCTGTGTCCCCCAGCACATGCCAGAAGCGTCCGCCACGGGTCATGCGCAGGCCATCGCCTGCCAGACCTTCGCGAAAGCGTTGCAACAGCGCATCGTCGTCCTCCCACAGCAGCGGCTCGCTGCCTTCGCGCAGGCGCGCCAGGCGTGCCTCCTGTTCATCCAGGCCGGTGAACGCCACGACGTCCTCCAGCGCCATTTCACTCATGGTCAGAAAGCGCGCCGACAGACGCTCCCGCCAGATCGCCACGCGCCGACGAATCAGTCCGATATCGACACCCAGGGTGCGAATGACCAGGCCATCGGGGCCCACTGGACCCTCGCGCCTGGCATGGCACCAGCTCTCGGGCAGGGCGATGACCGCTCCGTTCTCGGCAATAAAGGGCTGATCAGCAAGTCCCAGCGCCTGGCGCAAGCCAAGCAGCTCACTGCGCGTCTTGCTGGTCACCGGAATCACCCCGACACCGGCCTTGCGCAGCGTCTCGAGCCACGGCTGGGCAGGCGCCCAGTCGTAGTCATGGTGGTCAAGTAGAGAGCCATCCAGGTCGGTAAACAGAAGGCGGGGTTCAGCGCTGTCGCCCAGGCAGGGCGTGGCAGTGGCGTGCATGGCAGGGCCTTCGCATCAAAAGAGTTCACCTTGACTCATAGCAAGGGGCACGCCACCGCGTTAAGGAAGATAAATAAAACAGTCACATGCAAAAACATGTGCACAACGAAGCATCCACCGAGGTCAGGACAGGTGCACACCCAGGCACCAACATGGTGCAGCAGCACCCGGCAGGCTTGGCCAGCCCCTGGATGAGCATGCCGCCAGCATGAAAATGCCCCCACGAGCAGGGCTCATGGGGGCATTCCGTCGTGCAGGCTACGTCATCAGGCTACGGTTCCTGATGGTGCTTACCCTGCCGCTATCAGGCGTAGACCGGAAGACGAGCGCAGACTGCCTCGACCTTGGCTTTCACGTCCGCTTCAACGGCTTCGCTGGACTCACCGCTGGCCATGACGTCGAGAATGTCGCAGATCCAGCCGGCCAGGTCGCCGCACTCGGCCTCGCCAAAGCCGCGAGTGGTCACCGCCGGGGTGCCGATACGCAGGCCAGAGGTCACGAACGGGCTCTGGGGATCGCCAGGCACGGCGTTCTTGTTGACCGTGATATGAGCGCGGCCCAGAGCGGCATCCGCATCCTTGCCGGTCAGGCCTTGCTTGATCAGGGAGAGCAGGAACAGGTGATCTTCGGTGCCACCGGACACCACATCGTAACCGCGCTCGATAAACACCTTGGCCATCACCTGGGCGTTCTTGACCACCTGCTGCTGGTAGGTCTTGAACTCGGGCGCCATGGCTTCCTTGAAGCAGATCGCCTTGGCCGCGATCACGTGCTCGAGCGGCCCACCCTGTCCACCAGGGAAGACGGCGGACTGCAGCTTCTTCTCGATGTCGGCATCGTTCTCGGCGGACAGGATCAGGCCACCGCGGGGTCCGCGCAGCGTCTTGTGGGTGGTCGTGGTGACCACATGGGCGTGGGGCAGCGGAGTCGGGTAGACACCCGCCGCCACCAGACCCGCCACGTGGGCCATGTCGACCAGCAGGTAGGCGCCCACTTCGTCAGCGATCTTGCGGAACTGAGCCCAGTCGATGATCTGGGAGTAGGCAGAGAAACCTGCAATGATCATCTTCGGCTGGTGCTCGCGGGCCAGACGTGCCACTTCTTCGTAGTCGATACGTCCGGACTCGTCGATGCCGTACTGGACGGCATTGTAATGCTTGCCGGAGAAGTTGGGACGTGCGCCGTGGGTCAGGTGGCCCCCAGCGTCCAGGCTCATGCCGAGGACGGTATCACCCGGCTTGACCAGCGCCTGGAAGACCGCGCCGTTGGCCTGGGAGCCGGAGTGCGGCTGAACGTTGGCGTAGCTGGCACCAAACAGCTCCTTGGCGTAGTCGATGGCCAGCTGCTCGACAATGTCGACGTACTCGCAGCCACCGTAGTAGCGCTTGCCGGGATAGCCTTCCGCGTACTTGTTGGTCAGCTGGCTACCCTGAGCCTCCATCACGCGGGGGCTGGCATAGTTCTCGGAGGCGATCAGTTCGATGTGGGCTTCCTGACGAGCCACTTCCTTTTGCATGGCATCGAACAGGGCATCATCGAAACCGGCAATCTGCATATCACGGCTGAACATCGGCGGCATAACCTCGCGGCAGGGGAAAGACGACAGAGAATCGTATAAATCGGGCCGCCATAATAGCGCAGCCCATGACCGCTTTCACATGAAAGACCGTCATGAGCTGTTCCATGATTTCTCATCTTGGGGTTAGTTTTACTGAACCACGCCTGAACAGGCCGGTTATTTTGGACGCCGACGACGTGGCCGCCGTCGGCGCAGCGACTCATCCTTCCCTTGCGATGCGCCGCTTTACCGCGATTACTCCACCGTGACCTGCATCGACAGCGCGTCCGGCAGACCCATCGGGTCTTCCTTGGCCAGTTTCTGAATATGCTGGCTGGGCGGAAGCTCGGTGGTGATCTGCATGCTGCTGGCTTCGCCCGCCATCATCTTGACGATACCGCTGAGCACCGCCCCGATCTGGGGCCCCATCATGATGCCGAAGCCTTCCGCCTGGGTCCGGAACTGCTCAAGCAGCGCGTCCTCCGAGACTCCCTGGGTCGCCGCGATCACCGGGGCAATCCGTCCGAAGACGCCGAGATCGCCGATATCGAGCGACACATCGCCTCCCTGCAGATCCAGCTCGGTCCAGTCGTTCAGGCCCGCGAAATAGGTCGCGGGGTCCTGGCCCTTGGGAAGATTGACGGGCAGGTCGCTATCGAAACCGATACGCAGGGCGTCACGGGCCGTCATGGTAAAGCGACTGGCCACCTGGCCATTGGATCCCTGTGCTTCCCAAGTGCCGTCCATGTCGGCATCCAGGGTCAACTGCCCGGTGCCTCCGGTCAACACATTGGCGACCATGCGCAGCTGGGTGCGCTCATCCGCCGGCGCCAGCTCGATCATCTTCGCCAGGTCCAGGGCCAGTCCTTCCATGCGACCGCTGTAGGCCCCATCCGTCATGTCGCCATCCGCCACCAGGCTGGCCAAGGAGGCCACCACACGATCGGAATCCAGCGAGAAGTCGGACAGCTCAAGCGCGTCGACGGTCGGCGAATCGCCTTCCATTCCCTTCAAGCCGGTCAGGCTCAGCGACGGCAGGGCAAAGGTCCCGGTGCCCAGGTCTTCGTCCCCCTGGAACGCCCCCGTCAGGCCCGACAGCACCAGACTACCGATGGCATCCTGGCTGAGCTCAGTCGCTTCCAGACTGTCGATATTGATCTGTCCGGGAAACTCGCCCCAGGGCAGGTCCGCGCCCACCGATCCTTCGCTCTGGTCCATGACCAGGCCTTCCAGACGTAGCCCCGCCAGGGGATTGTCCTGGCCCCAGGGCAGTTCACGCAGGTCCAGAACCGCCTGACCGGGCTCCTCGAAGCTCAACCGGGTGAGGGTCATGCTCGCGCCACGGTCAATCAGTTCCACCTCTTCCAGCACGACTTCGTCGGGCGACTCGTAGTCACCTTCGACCAGATAGCGAGCAACACTGAGCCGCTCTCCATCAGGGCCCGTCAACACCAGATCCTCGGCGCTGGTGGTGCTGCCGAAGAGTTCATCGGACACGTCACCGATCTCCAGCGTGCCCTCGCCTCCCAGCATCGTCTTGAGGTCCGCCTCAAGACGTTCGGCATCGGCCTGCGCCATACCGGACCCCAGCGCCAGCAGCAGCGCAAGTGGCGCCCCATGGCGCGGTTGAATCAGATACTTCATCGAGGTTCACCTCCCCTGTGAATTCGGTTATCAGCCTTTCAGCCATCTCAACAATTGGCTGTCGCAACGTCTGTGTCGTCCGACCGGTCCATCCGTCCGGTCGCTAGCAAGATGGGCCTGAGTGAATCACTGTAGCCTGTCGTCATGACCGCCGACAGCCTTGTTATGACGCCAGCCCTGACGCCACACTGCTATCACACCACTCTTACACCTCTCGACGACACCTCTCGACCGACTCAGGCACCGTCGCTGTGGTACCCGGTAGACCCGAAGGGATAATCATGCCAAGGGCAGCCTGGCGGCAAGCCGCCGACTGACTTCCTGGATCACCTCCAGCCGCGCCCTGCGCTTGTCATTGGCGTCGATCAGCGTCCACTCGGCACCGGGCACATGAGTCTGGCTGAACATCTCGTCGATCGCCTGCTGGTAATCGTCCCACCGCTCGCGGTTACGCCAGTCCTCATCGGTCAACTTGTGGCGCTTGTGGGGCGTGGCGGCGCGAGCCTCGAAGCGGGCCAGTTGCTCATCCTTGTCGATGGCAAGGAACAGCTTGACCACTACCGCCCCATGCTCCAGCAGACGCGCCTCGAACTGGCGTATTTCTTCGTAGCCTCTACGCCAGTCATCTTCCACGGCCAGGCTCTCCACCCGCTCGACCAGCACGCGGCCGTACCAGGAGCGGTCGAACACCGCGACCCTGCCATCCCTGGGGAGTCGCTGCCAGAAGCGCCATTGCCAGGGATGCAGCAACTCTTCCTCGGTCGGTGCCGCGATCTGGTGCACCTGATAGAGCCGGGCATCCAGGGCAGACGTCAGGCGGTGAATGCCACCGCCCTTGCCCGCCGCATCGTGGCCTTCAAACATGACCACCAGCGGGACTCGCTGGCGCGCGGCGCTGCGGGCCAGTTCCGCCAGGCGGGCCTGAGACTCGGACAGGCGTTCAACATAGTCGCGCTTCTTTAGCCGCTCAGGTGCTTCTCGCTGCACCAGCGCCGCCAGGGAGGGAGGCTGAACCGCCTCCAGCGCCTGTGACGACTCCGCTTCCAGGGCGGGAGGAGGCGTTGTCATGACGTTCTCGAGAAGCTTTGCCACCTGGGGCAGCAGCGAGTCGCCAGAACTGGCGTCCAGCTCAATCCAGGGACTGTGGCGGCGGTGGGTGCGCTTGCGCAGGTCCCGCGCCAATTCATCCAGCAGCCCGTGCTGAGCGTGCCGCCGCCACTTGTCTTCGGTGACCTGCCAGCGAGTCGCCGGGTCTGCCGCCAGCATCTCGAGCCGTCGGCGTTGACTCTCGGCGTCGATCTGCAGCCACAGCTTGACCAGCTGCACCCCATCGGCCGCGAGCTCGGCTTCGAACTGGCGCATCTGCTCGATACGGTCACTGTAAGCGCCTTCGCCCAGCGCCCTGGAAGCCCGCGCGAGGACCGCGTCGCCAACCCAGCCGTGCACGAACACTCCCAGCCGTCCGCGCGTCGGCAGGCGATGCCAGAAGCGCCACCAGTAGGGACGACAGCGCTCCTCGTCTCCTGGCGCCAGGGCGTGCACCTCCGTCAGCCGGTTCTCCAGCCAGTGGTTGAGCTGATTGATCAGCTCGCCCTTGCCGGTCGCCGCATGTCCCGCGACCAGTACCAACACCGCCCGATCCGCCTGCTGAGCCAGGGTCAGTTGCGCAGACAGCAGGCCGAAGCGCAGCCGCTCTTCGGCCGACATCTTGTTGCTGCCCTGTCGTTTGTCCGGCTTGGCGCGCTTGCGCTTTACGCTCGCCCCTGAAGCGCTCTGCGCACCATCGCCACTGGCTCCCTTCTCGGTCGTTCCCTGCGCAGACTTGCCCATGTTCACTCCTTCGCGGCGGTCGCGACCGCTGCGCTGATGTCGCTTGCCCAGGAACCACTGTGCGCCCTGCCCTGCTCGACAGCTACTCAGCGCTTCCCAACAGCCCAAGGCTTGCCGCAGGCGCTTGGCGCCGCAGGCCTCGAGACAACAGGTGCCCTACCGCCCCCAGGATCAACGCGCCGGACAACGGCACCACCAACCAGATCCATAGATGAAAGCGGGGAGGAAGGTCCAACCACAGCAGGTATAACGCCGCAGTGGCGACCTCGGCCAGCAGTGCGGCCATCAGTCCACTGGCCAAGCCCAGAACGGCAAACTCGGACCACTGCACGCGGTCCAGCAGCCGTCGTCCCGCGCCAAACACGCGCAGTAGTCCACTTTCGTGGGCCCTTACCGGCTGACTGGCAATCAGAGCGGCATAGAGCACGCTAACCCCCGCCAGCAGCACGAACGCCAATACCACCTCGACGGCGCGAGTCACCTGTCCCAGCACGTCGCGCACCTGGCCCAGCAGCGCATCCACATCCAGCAAGGTCACGCCGGGAAAGGACGCCACCAGCTGCCCCAGGTCAGCCTTGCGATCCGCCTCCAGATAGAAGGCGGTGATGAAGCTGTGTCCGAAACGCTCGAGCACTCCCGGCGGGAAGATCACATAGAAGTTGGGCTTGAAGCTGTCCCAATCGAGATCACGAAGGCTGGTGATTTCTCCGACCAGGGTGTCGGCCCCGATACTGAAACTGAGTCGATCCCCAAGCGTTAGTCCCAGTCTCTCTGCCAGCTCACGTTCCACAGAAATGGGGGCTGTCACTGTCTCGGGAGACGACGCGGCTGGCTCAGCGTCCACCTGCGACAGCCAGTCATCTGCGTTGGCTGACGCGGCGAACCACTCACCAGCCACCAGCCGATTGCCGCTCGGCAGCGACGCTCGCCAGGTCAGGTTAAGCTCCCGGCGCAGCGCATTCTCTCCCTGAGCGTCGGCGGGGACGGCCTGCCGCGGGGGCTCGCCATTGATCGCCGTGATTCTTCCTCTGACCATGGGATAAAGGTCACTGGTGGTCTGGGCAATATCACCAAGCTGTCGTTCGAAGGCATCTCGCTCGGTCGGCTGGATATTGATCGCAAAGTGGTTGGGCGTGTCGTCGGGCAGTTGAGCCTGCCAGGTGGTCAGCAGATCCCCTCGCACCAGAGCAATCATGGTCATGGCAAAGAAGGTGACCGCGAAGGCGAGCATCTGTCCAAGGCTCGCGGTACGGCGACGGGCCAGCTGGCGGGCGCCAAGACGCAGGGCATTGGCGACGCTGTCAGGTCGGCCATGTTGCCACCGGGAGACGAGCTTCAGCACTCCGTCAAGTATCAGCCCGGCCAGCCCCCACAGCAGCGCCAGTGCCAGCATTCCTCCCACCAGCAGTCCTGCCGCCAGTCCCAGGCTGCCAGAATACAGCCACAGCAATCCGCCAAAGGCCAGCGCTGCCGCCCCCAGCAGGGTCCAGCCGGAGGCCGGCAAGGGGTCAAGTTCACGCCGCAGGACCTTGAGTGCACTGACACGCTTCAATCGCAGCAGCGTCGGCCCGGCGAAGCCCGCCAGCACCGCGACGGCGGTCAAGATGCCAAGCCATAGCGGCAAGATGCCGGGAGGCGGCAGCTCCAGCGGCAGAAAGCGTTGCATCAAGGCGAGCAGCGCCGCCTGGCCTGCCAACCCTAATGCTGCTCCCAACGTACTGGCGACAACAGCCAAGCCCGCCAGCTGCAGCGCAAAGACACGGGTCAGGTCCTGCTGCGACGCGCCGAAGCAGCGCAGCAACGCGGCGGTATCCAGGTGTCGGTCCACATAGCGACGGGTGGCCATGGCAACCGCGACGCCAGCCAGCAGGACAGCAGCAAGGCCGGCCAGGCTAAGGTAGGTCTCCGCCCGCTCCAGGGCCGAGCCAAGACGCGGTCGATCCACCCGCACATCGCGCACCTCGACACCTTCGGCGCGAAGCTGCGCCAGCCAACCGGACAGGGAGGCCACTGCATCAGGCGAACCGGCCGCCAGAATTTCGTACTCGATACGTGAGCCTGGCTGAATCAGGCCGGTGGACTCGACGTCATCGACGTGCATCATCACCCGGGGATTGAAACTGCCGAACCCGGCGGACTGGTCGGCCTCGCGTTCGATCCAGCCAGATACGCGAAAGCTCCCCTGCCCCAGGTCCAGCTGGTCGCCAAGTTCGATATCGAGAAGGGTTTCAAGCCTGGGGGCCAGCCACACCTCACCCGGAGCCGGGCCTGTGGTCAGTTCCTCGGTACCCTGCCCCTGGTCGACCCGTGACGCCCCGTAGAGGGGGTAATCCTGATCAACGGCCTTGATACTGACGGGCTGAAAGGCACCGTCACGACTGGCCATGGAGACCAGGTCGACCTGGTCACTCAGCGTCATTCCTGCCGTTTCGAGGCGCTGACGCACCTCAGCGGTAAAGGGATCGGACTGCTCAAGCACCACGTCCCCGCCCATCATCTGGCTGGCCTGGCGGGTCAGGCCTCGCTCGAGACGATCGAGAAAGAAGCCCATCATGGTGGAGGCCGCCACCGCCAGGGTGAGTGCCACCAGCAGCGCGCGCACGTCCCCGGCCCGCAGATCACGCCGCAGCGAGCGCAGTGCCATCAGACACTGCCGCATGAACACCCGGGCATGACGGCTTCCCATCCCCTTGGCGGCTGACGCCGATGCTGTGCTGCTTGGCTGGTGGGAGCCTGCGCTCATGACGACACCTCCGCGGCGGGACCCAGCTGCGACAGGGGCATGTCGACCAGCTTGCCGGAGGCCAGCTGCAGGCAGCGATCGCAGCGCCGTGCCAGGGCATGGTCATGGGTGACCAGCACCAGCGTGGTTCGCTCGGAACGGTTGAGCTCAAACAGGGTCTGAATGATGCGCTCCCCGGTCTCGGGGTCCAGATTTCCCGTGGGCTCGTCCGCAAAGACCAGCTCGGGCCCAGTCACAAAGGCGCGCGCCAGGGCGACACGCTGCTGCTCGCCACCGGACAGCTGCTTGGGCAGGTGAGCAAGCCGCTCACCCAGGCCAACCCGCTCGAGCCACTGGCGGGCACGCTGCTCGGGGCGATCCAGCGGGGTAAGCTCGGTAGGCAGCAACACGTTTTCCAGCGCGGTCAGGGTAGGCAACAGCTGAAAGTTCTGGAACACGAAACCGACCCGGCCATTGCGCAGCGCCGCTCGGCCGTCCTCATCGAGCGCGGTCAGTGACGTACCGAACATGTCGAGCTCGCCAGCACTGGGCGTATCGAGACCGGCGAGCAGCGCCAGCAGCGTCGACTTGCCGGCACCGCTTTGCCCGAGAATGGCCAGGCTTTCCCCGGGCTGTACCTCAAGCTCCAGGTCGCGCAGGATAGTCAGTTCGCGACTGCCGCTGGTGACATGCTTGGACAGGCCACGCGCCAGAAGGACCGGAGCAGCAGCAGAGTTGACGGATTCACACGTGGGAGACAGCGACATGGTGATAGCAATTCCTCGGACGATGGCAAGAATAGGAGCGTCGTTCGCCGGCTCTTGCGTGAGGGCCACCAGGCGCAGGTGGCTGCCGGTCTTGTCGGGACTTGTGCTGGCGCTGCCCCTGTCGGGGGCACTATGGGCCCAGTCTGACACAGCACCACCGACTCTGCTGGTGGTCGGCGACAGCCTTAGCGCCGCCTACGGCATAGAGCGCGAAGAAGGCTGGGTGGCCTTGCTGGCACAACGCCTCGATCAACGCGCCGATGTCGTCAATGCCAGTATCAGCGGCGAGACCACCAGCGGTGGCGCCACGCGTCTGCCCGAACTTCTGCGACAGCATGACCCGGATTTGGTTCTGCTGGAGCTGGGCGGCAACGACGGCCTCCGAGGCCTGCCCCCGGCCCAGATGTCCGCCAATCTCGAGAGCATGATTGAACGTAGCCAACAGTCTGGGGCCGAGGTCCTGCTGCTGGGTATCGACATTCCCCCCAACTACGGTGATGCCTATCGTGAGGCCTTTACCGGTGTGTTCAGGGAGCTGTCGCAGCGTCATCAGGTGCCTCTGGTCCCATTCCTGCTCGAGGGGGTGGCGCTGACACCGGAACTGATGCAGGACGACGGCATTCACCCCACCGCAGAGGCGCAGCCCATCATGCTCGACAACGTCTGGCCGGCCCTGTCACCGTTGCTGGATGGCGCCGCCACGACCAGCGAAGCGGGAGACCCGGCGTCAGCGGAGACCTCATAGGCCAGCCCGGCATCAACGCCAGCGCAGGCGAATCGCTGCCTTGCCTCACTCGCTGTCTTGCCTCACTCGCTGTCTTGCCTCACTCGCTGTCTTGCCTCACTCGCTGGCAGTGGCGACCGCTGGCGCCTTCTGCCACTGCTGCAGGCCGAGCCCTCCCAGAATCAGCACCAGCCCCAACAGGGTCGACGCCTGGATAGGCTCTCCGACCACCAGGTACAGCAGCATCAGCGATACCGGCGGCGATAGAAAGATCAAGTTGGACACCTTGGCCGTGCGCGAGACCCGCTGTATGGCCGCCTGCCACAGGACGAAGGCAATCCCCATCTCGAACAGGCCCACGTAGATGCCGGCGGCGAAGGACACCGTGCCATGCCATTGCATCCCTGGCCCCAGCACCAGCAGCACGGTCAGCACCGGCACCCCAACACTGAAGTTCTGCCATTGCGCCACCAGCGGAGGACGCTGATCGCGAGCATTGAGCAGCCAGTAAAGGGCCCAGATCAGGGTTGAGGCCAGCGCCAGCGCGACCCCCAGGGGGTCGGCAAAATCCACATTGAAGACCTGGCCGCGGGTGGCAATCACCCACACGCCGGCGTAGGCCACGAGTCCGGCTACCATGTCCATGCGGGTCAGGCGCTGCTTGAGGATCGGCACCGCCAGCAGCGCCATGGCCAGCGCCCAGGTGTAGTTGAGTGCCATGGCTTCCTGGCCGGGCAGTCGGTCATAGGCGGCGAACAGCACCAAGTAATAGGCCACCGGGTTCATCAGTCCTGCCCAAAGCGCCGTCTTCCAGCCCCTCTTCAGCGCGTGGCGAAGCTGACCGCGATAGATCACCAGCCCCCCCATCAGCGCCCAGGACACCAGCGCCGCCAGCCACATCAATTCCAGCGGGCTCATGTGCGTCAGGGCCAGCTTGAAGGCAGTGGCCACGGTGGACCACAGCGCTACGGCGCCCAGCCCAAAGGCCATCGCCTGTCGATCAGAAGTCATTGCAGTTCCTTGCATCATGGCGCAGCAGTGGCAGCGACAGCGGGGCTACGCAAGACCACACGCGAGACCACATGCGAGACCACGCTGATCGCACTGCATTCACAGCAGCAGGCCGGTTTCCCATGGCCTTCGGTGATTAGGCGGGGGCGCACCCGCGCCCCCCTGCTAGCGGTCGATATGTCCCAGGTCGCGCCCTGGGGCGATGGCATCCCGAACACGCTGTTTCAGCGACTTGATATCCGGGAAGCCGCCATCTTGCTTGCGCTCCCAGATTACCTCGTCATCAACATGGATCTCGAACTGCCCCCCATGAGACGGCACCAGGGTGACTTCTGCCAACTCCTCGCCAAAGGTGGACAGCAACTCCTGAGCGTACCAGCCGCTACGCAAAAGCCACTGACATTGCGTACAGTAGATAATTCGGATTCGTGCCAAGTTCAGTCTCCCTGTTCAAGCACGTGGATACCTTCAGCATCTTATCAGCCAGGAACCCTCACATGGCCATAGGCGAGACCCAGACCCGACTCTACGAATGGCTGACCGGCGACGAGGACAGCCGGCTGTGCAAGGACATCCCCGACAGCGCCTGCAACGAACAGCCCCGCAACTTCTTCCTGCACCTGTTCGCCGCTCTCGGCAACAAGCTGGCCGACGAGCTGTCCAGCGCACGTCTGGTACTGCCCTGGCTGCTGGGCGCGATTGGCGCGCCGACCTGGATGGTCGGCCTGCTGGTGCCCATCCGCGAAGCGGGCGCCCTGCTGCCCCAACTGTTTGTGGCTGGCTTCATTCGCCTCAAGCCCCAGCGCAAATGGGTGTGGGTGGTCGGGGGCTTGCTGCAGGCGATCGCCGCCGCCGTCCTCGCGGGACTGGCACTGTGGGGGTCCGGCAGCCTGGGCGGCAGTCTGGTGCTGCTGACCCTGATCGTGCTGTCGCTGGCCAGGGGGCTCTCCTCCATCGCTACCAAGGATGTGCTGGGCAAGACCATTTCCAAGCAGCGGCGCGGCACGTTGATGGGCTGGAGCGGCAGCGTAGCGGGCGCAGTGACACTGGCAGCGGGTGCGGTGCTGGTCCTGTTCGATGACCGGCCAGGTCAGCTGGCCCTGGCCATTCTGCTCAGCGTCGCTGCACTTGGCTGGACGCTCAACGCCTTGTGCGCGGCGGCCATCGAGGAAGCCGAAGGGGCCACCGACGGCGGCGACAGCGTCTGGCACTCGATCAAGACCGGGGTAGCGCTGATGCGTGACGACGTCGCCTTCCGGCACTTCAACCTGACTCGGGCATTGCTGCTGTCCAGCGCCCTGGCACTGCCCTATGTCGCGCTCATGGCCCAGAACAATGGCAGCGCCGAGCTGGGTGGCCTGGGCCTGCTGATCCTGGTATCCGGTGTCGCCGGCATGGTCGCGAGCCCCATCTGGGGCAAGCGATCCGACGCTTCCAGCAGAACCGTCATGCGCGATGGCGCCATCGGCACCACACTCTGCTGTCTGCTGGGCGCGGGGCTGGCCTGGGCACCGGCGGCCGTTGCCGCCAGTACCTGGCCCTATGCCCTGGTCTACGGACTGCTGGTCATCGTCCACTCCGGTATTCGGCTCGGCCGCAAGACCTACGTGGTAGACATGGCTGGCGCCGATGACCGGGCACTGTACGTGGCACTCTCCAACACCATCACCGGTGTTCTGATGCTGGCCGTCGGTGCGTTCATCGGCGGCCTGGCCCAGTGGCTCGGCACGGGGCCATTGATGCTGGTACTGGCAGCCACGGCAGGCCTTGCGGCGTTAAGTGCACGCAGGCTCCCTGAAGTCGAGGAGTGACGAGGGGTTGCTTTGCTCTGGGTGACCCACAAGATGTCTTCGACAGACATTGATTTAAATGACATGCATCCCCATGCTAGGGACCCAACTATGCTGAAAGTGACACCACTTCCCTCGGCCTTCCGGGTGAAGCCCCCGTGCAGCCTTTAACAGGACGTCCCATGAAACGACCCAGCATGATCGACCCGGAACTGCTTGAACGCATCATCAATGCCTCTGAGGACGGGATCGTGGTGGCCGAAAAGGAAGGCGACGAACACATCCTGATCTACGTCAATCAGGGCTTTGAGCGTCTTACCGGCTACAGCGCAGACGAGATTCTCTACCGCGACTGCCGCTTCCTGCAGAATGACGATACCGACCAGCCTGGCCTCGATGCGGTCCGCGAGGCGCTGCGCGAGCTGCGCCCCTGCCGGGAAGTCCTGCGCAACTACAAGAAGGATGGCACCCTCTTCTATAACGAACTCTCATTGACGCCCGTCTTCGATGAAAGCGACGAACTGGTCTACTTCATCGGGGTCCAGAAGGACGTCTCGGAGCGCGTTGCAGATCACGAGGAGCTGGGACGCCTACGTTCAGCCGCCAGCGGCGCCTGACAGCCCATTGCTCTTCCCCTCTTGCACTTTTCTCGATTCGCGCTTATATAGCCAACAGAATCCAAGGATTCTGTTGGCGCTTTCCGGGTACCGGAAGCATGGAGTGATATGACGCGCCCCGGCGCTCTGGCCATGGGAGACTCCACATGAGCCGCGATTCCCTTCTCGATGATGCCTATCTCGACCTGTCCGATCAGGACGCGGTCAACGACGAAGACTACTCACGCAGTCGATCCTCAAGCCGCAGTGATACCCTGCGCGCCAGGCGACGAGTCGAAGCCCTGCTGGAAGAACGCCGATTGCGCCAGGCCATCGACGATGACTGGGACTACGACGAGGAAGAATAGGGCAAGCCTCTGACGCGCAAGTTGCCAAACGAGCCACCGAGGCCATAGGGATGCCGATCGGGCTTGCGCGTACTGCTCTTGCGTCTCTCTCGGTGGGGCTTGCTTAAGCCCTTCCGCTGCCGGCAGGCGGTGAATCTTGGTTGGTGGCTGGCGTTCGCTGTGCTCCGGCTCTATCATCTGTGGCCAGCATTTTTTCCGCGAACCCAACTGAGGAAGCCGGACAACATGAGCGCTGACGACGTCCAGGTACGCCGACAGCCCTGCATGGCACCGCTTCCCAACTTTAGCGAGTTCCCATGGCGCAATACGTCTACACCATGAACCGGGTGGGCAAGGTCGTGCCCCCCAAGAAGCAGATCCTCAAGGACATCTCTCTGTCCTTCTTCCCGGGGGCAAAGATCGGCGTGCTCGGCCTGAACGGTGCCGGTAAATCCACCCTGCTGCGCATCATGGCCGGCGTGGATACCGAGATCGAAGGCGAGGCTCGTCCGATGCCCGGCCTCAACGTTGGCTATCTGCCGCAGGAACCCGAGCTCGACGACAGCAAGAACGTGCGCGAGACCGTCGAAGAGGCACTGGGCGAGATCAAGGACGCTCAGACTAAACTGGACGCCGTCTACGCTGCCTATGCTGAACCGGATGCCGACTTCGACGCTCTGGCCGCCGAGCAGGCCAAGCTGGAAAACCTGATCGAAGCCGCCGACGCCCACAACCTCGAGCGCAAGCTGGAAGTGGCCGCCGACGCTCTCAGGCTTCCACCCTGGGAGGCCAACGTCGGGCACCTGTCTGGAGGTGAACGCCGCCGCGTAGCGCTGTGTCGCCTTCTGCTGTCAAGCCCAGACATGCTGCTGCTGGATGAGCCGACCAACCACCTGGATGCTGAATCCGTGGCCTGGCTGGAGCGCTTTCTCCACGACTATTCCGGCACCGTGGTGGCCATCACCCACGACCGTTACTTCCTCGACAACGTGGCCGGCTGGATCCTCGAGCTGGATCGTGGCCAGGGCATCCCCTTCGAAGGCAACTACTCCCAGTGGCTGGAAGCCAAGGAAAAGCGCCTCGAACAGGAAGCCAAGGCCGAGGCCTCTCGCCAGAAGGCGATCAAGCACGAGCTCGAGTGGGTGCGCTCCAATGCCAAAGGCCGCCAGGCCAAGAGCAAGGCGCGTCTTAACCGTTTCGAGGAAATGCAGTCTGGCGATTTCCAGAAGCGCAACGAGACCAACGAGATCTATATTCCGCCTGGCCCGCGCCTCGGCGACAAGGTCATCGAATTCCACAATGTGACCAAGCGCTTCGACGACAAGCTGCTCTACGAAGACCTGAGCTTCACCATTCCCCAGGGTGCCATCGTCGGTATCGTCGGCGGCAACGGTGCCGGCAAGTCCACCCTGTTCAAGCTGATTCAGGGCAGCGAGTCACCGGACGCTGGCGAAGTGGTCAAGGGTGACACCGTCGATATCGCCTACGTCGAGCAGATGCGTGATGCCCTCGACGACAAGCAGACCGTGTGGGAGGCGGTGTCCGACGGACAGGACATCCTCAACATCAACGGTTACGAGGTGTCTTCTCGCGCCTACGTCGGTCGCTTCAACTTCAAGGGCAACGATCAGCAGAAGTTCCTGCGTGACCTGTCCGGCGGTGAGCGTGGCCGTCTGCAGCTGGCGCAGACACTCAAGCAGGGCGCCAACGTGCTGCTGCTTGACGAACCGTCCAACGACCTGGATATCGAGACCCTTCGCGCCCTGGAAGAAGCCCTGCTGGCCTTCCCTGGCTGCGCCATGGTGATCTCGCACGATCGCTGGTTCCTGGACCGCATCGCGACGCATATCCTGGCCTTCGAGGGCGACTCGCACGTTGAATTCTTCGATGGCAACTACACCGAGTACGAGGCGGACCACAAGAAGCGTGTCGGCGACGACACCCCGCACCGCATGAAGTACAAGCGCATCGACGCTTGATCTGACAGGTTGTTGACCTGACACCTCGACGCCACCGGTAGCTCCGGTGGCGTCGCTGTTTGTGACCGGCTCACGGCCTCAGCAACGCCCCCTGCCTTGAGCGCTCACTCCCCCTGAGACAGATAGCGCTTGCCAGCTCACCCCTTCCGGCGCCATAAACGTCAGTGTAAATGCATCATTGCCTCGTCCTGACGCCGAGGTGATACCAAGGATCCGCCGGGACGCTTCCATGTCATCTGTCAGTCTGAATCCGGTGCGCCTGTTGCGTGCCTTCTACACCAGCATCGCCTATCTGCCGACACTATCTGCCTTGATCTATGGCGCACTCGGCCTGCTGGCATTGATGCCGCCCATCAGCGATACCTCCTTGCCCGACGTCATTCAGCGCTTGAGCCTGACCGCGCCAGGAAGTGCTCAGTCGCTGCTGGCTGCGCTGCTGGGGGGCATGATCTCGCTGATGGTGTTCAGTTTTTCGATGGTCATGTCCGTGCTCTCCCAGGCCGGCGGAAATTTCTCCCACAAGCTGGTCTTCGGCCTGGTGACGGAGCGCGCCAATCAGTGGGTGCTTGGCCACTATCTCGGCACCATCCTGTTCATCCTGATTCTGCTGATCGTCCCGGAGGTCGATGAAGGCGAGGCCGCCTGGCGATCACTGGCTCTGTACCTGGCCTGCGCCATGGTCCTGCATTGCCTGGCACTGTTCGTCTACTTCATCCATAACGCCTCGCAGTCGATCCAGGTCGACGCGGTGATCTCCGGCCTGCATGCCGCCACCCAGCGCAGCATGGAGCGCAAGCGTCAGACCGAAGCCTCAGACCCCTGGCGGTATCTGCCCGCCAGCGCCCCCGCTCAGGGGTCGTGGCATCCCCTCAGGGCCCAGATGACCGGCTACGTGCAGAACGCCAATCTCGAGCGCCTGGCAGCGCTGGCGGAGAGCATCGGTGGCACCCTGCACCTCGATTTTCGCTTTGGCGACTACGTGGTGGAAGGCACGCCGATCATGATTCTGGAATGCGACGATGCGCCCAACGAGGAGTGGTGCAGCGAGGTGCTTGCCACGCTGACCTACCTCGACGGCGAATCCATTGATGAGCACTTCGTGCACGGCATGACCCAGATGATGGAGGTCGCCATCAAGGCGCTGTCACCGGGTATCAATGACCCTGGGACCGCCAGGCTCTGCCTGCATAGGATGACGGATCTGCTATGCCGCTACATGTCCTGGCAACCCGCCAACACCTTGGTCGATGCCCAGGGCAGGCGCAGGGTCTGCTGGCCGGTGGAACGCTTCGATAGCCTGCTGCATCGCCTCTTCGTGCCCCTGCTGCACTACGGAGCAAACGACCAGAGCATTCTCCTGGGGCTGCTCAAGTCATTGAAGTCGCTATCGCTGTTTGCAGAACCTCATCATCTCGAGACCCTGCAACTGATGACACAAAGAGTTGGCCAGGCGCTGGCTCATGACAGCGCCCACCGCATGGACCTGACGTTCGTTCTCGAGCGGCTGGATCAAGGGGCCCACCGCCTCGACATGGCCCCGGTTCGGGACCAGCTGACGGCGCGACTGCATGAGATTGCGTGAGGCGAGGGCTGCCGGCCAGGGGCACTGTCCTGGCTAGCCTGCCTAGGGCTTCTACGAAAAGTGCCTGCGCTTGGTGATCCGGCGTTAAAAATCGCATCAAAATGCTCATTTACACCTCGTAAACTGCGCTTTCTCACCGATTTTTGCCTTGTCTAACCTTCGCTCGTCGACTTTTCGGACAAAGCCTATCGAATCAGTAGATCTTGGCCTCGCCCCTGGGCCTGGTCTTGAAACGTCGATGCATCCACAGATATTGCTCCGGGTGACGGCGAATCGCCTGTTCGATCACCTGATTGATCCGGGCCGCATCGGCAACTTCATCTCCGCTGGGAAAGTTATCCAGCGGTGGCAGGTATTCCAGACTGTAGGTCCGGTCGTCGGGATTGCGATGGAAGATCAGCGGCATCACCGGCGCCCCGGTCATCTTGGCGATCTTGGCGGTCAACTTGATCGACGCCGCCTCGACGCCAAAGAAGGGAGCAAACACGCTGGCATCGCGGCCGAAATCCTGATCAGGGCTGTACCAGACGTGGTGTCCCGTCTTGATCCGACGCACCACGCCACGCAAGTCATGGCGGTCGATGGCCGTACCAAAGATGCCGTTGCGCGCCCGGGTCATGAAGCGTTCGAATACCGGGTTGTCATGGGGACGGTAGACCACATCGGCGGGGAAAAACAGCGAGTGCAGGGCACCGCCAAGATCCAGCGTGGAAAAGTGAATGCCGATGATCAGCGCGCCCTTCCCCGCCTCCTCGACCCGAGCCATATGCTGCTGGCCCTTGAACGTCACGCGGTGGCGCAGGTGCTCGGGATCGCGACACCAGCCCGTCGCGGTCTCGAAGATGCCGATACCGTTGGCCATGAAGCTGTCCTTGACCAGGCGGGCCTGGGCCGCCTCGTCCAGCTCGGGAAAGCACAGACGAATATTGGTCTCGGTGATCTGGCGACGGCGCTTGGCAAAGCGCCAGGCGGCAAGCCCCGTCAGGCGCCCAAGCCCGAGCTTGACCCGCCAAGGCAGCCAGGCACTGACACGCATGCCGGCAATCGCC
Source organism: Halomonas litopenaei (assembly GCF_017303055.1). Lineage (GTDB taxonomy): Bacteria > Pseudomonadota > Gammaproteobacteria > Pseudomonadales > Halomonadaceae > Halomonas > Halomonas litopenaei_A. The sequence continues at coordinate 184,080 of NZ_JAEKJT010000004.1, forward strand.
AGGTAAGTCGGCCAGTAGCGGGGCTGGGTCCAGTAGCGTGGCTTGGTCGATGTGTCCTCTGACATGCGATCCCTCGTCGGTCGGTCCAGGCGACCAACGGAGGCAGGCCGTCAGTCGATATGGCCGCCATTGTAACGCCTGGGCACCCTGGGCAGCACCCCGGTCAGCAAGGTATAGCTGATGGTATCGCAGTAGGTCGCGACCTCATCCACGGAGAGCACAGTACCCGCCTGGCTGCGCCCCCACAGCACCACCTCGCTGCCGATATCGGCCTGAGGCATGTCGGTGAGGTCCACGGTCATCATGTCCATGGATACCTTGCCCGCCAGACGACAGCGTTGACCATCGACCAGCACAGGGGTGCCATCTACCGCGTGTCGGTCGTAGCCATCACCGTAGCCGCAGGCCACCACACCGATGCGAGTCGGCGCAGAAGTGACAAAGCGGCCGCCGTAGCCAACCGGTTCACCTGCGCCAAGTTCGCGCACCGCGATGATCTCGCTGCGCAGCGTCATGACCGGAGACAGCTGCTGGCTGGCGTCATTGGCCTGTTCGAGGGGATCGGAACCATACAGCATCACCCCCGGCCGGTTGATCGCCCCGTGGGCCTCGACGTGGGCCAGAATGCTGGGAGAGTTGGCCACGCACAGCGGAGCATCAAGCTGTTCCGCGAGCGCCATGATGATCTCTCGCTGCTGCGCGAAGTAGCGGTCGTCGCGACTGTCGGCGGTGGCAAAGTGGCTCATCAGATGCAGGTCCCTCACCACTTCAGGTGCCGCCTTGAGCGCCTTCCACACGGCGGCGGCGCGGTCGGGAGAAAAGCCGAGCCGATGCATGCCGGAGTCCACCTTCAGCCAGGTCATGACCGGCCTGGCCGGCCGCCAGGCCCGCACCGCTTCGAGCTGCCAGTCACTGTGAATGGCCATACCCAGCTCCAGCGACTCCACCAGCGCCAGCTCATCGGCGCTGAAGATTCCCTCGAGCAGCACGATAGGCTCGCGAATACCGGCCTCACGCAGTGCCATGGCCTCCTCGATCGCCGCCACAGCGAACATCGGCGCCAGGCCCGCCAGCGCCTTGGCACAGGTCACCGCCCCGTGACCATAGGCATCCGCCTTGAGCACCGCCACACTCAGGCTGTCGGGAGCAAGCCCGGCCGCCAAACGGTAGTTATGACGCAAGGCGTCCAGGTCGATATGGGCGATGAGCGGGCGGGACATGGGGGCTCCGATGACAGGATTCAGGGATGGTTCGCCACCACATTATGCTCGATACTCGGAGCCATTTCATGGCATTAAACGCCATTAAATCCTGTGTACCTAGCTGTTCTTTCTCAACAAATAGAGCTCTTTAGAAAAATCCCATAAAAAACGCCGGGAGTGCATCTGGAGTGATCCAGAGCAGCGCCCGGCGCTTGAACAAGTCGGTTGATGTTTCCACGCCGCACTGGCGTTCACTGAGCGATCTCTTCGCTCAACCGCCGTCCATCCGGCGGCGTCAAGCGACTCGGCTTACTCGAAGATGGCGTCCAGGGACAGGCCCTGCTTGTCGAGCATGCGACGCAGCTTCTTGAGTGCCTCGACCTGAATCTGGCGCACTCGCTCCCGGGTCAGGCCAATCTCTTCACCGACCTGCTCCAGGGTTGCCGCCTCGTGCCCGCGCAGGCCAAAGCGACGTACCACGACCTCGCACTGTTTCTCGGTCAGCTCGGCCAGCCAATGATCGACGTGGGCCTTGACGTCGCCATCCACCAGCGTCGACTCGGGCCCCTGATCGTTGTCATCGGTCAGGGTCTCGATCAAGGGCTTGTCGCTCTCGCCGCCCATCGGGTAGTCGACCGAGGATACGCGCTCGTTAAGCCCCATCATCTTCTTGACCGTATCCACCGGCTTGTCCAGATGCTCGGCGATCTCTTCGGCGGTCGCCTCGTGATCCAGCTTCTGGGTCAGCTCACGGGCCGCGCGCAGGTAGATATTGAGTTCCTTGACCACGTGGATGGGCAAGCGAATCGTGCGGGTCTGGTTCATCAGTGCCCGCTCGATGGTCTGGCGAATCCACCAGGTGGCATAGGTCGAGAAACGGAAGCCACGCTCGGGGTCAAACTTTTCGACAGCGCGAATCAGGCCGAGGTTGCCCTCTTCGATCAGGTCGAGCAGCGTCAGCCCACGGTTGAGGTAGCGGCGCGCGATCTTGACGACCAGGCGCAGGTTGGACTCGATCATGCGAGCCCGTCCCTGGGGGTCTCCCTTGCGCGCCAATCGCCCGAAATAGACCTCTTCTTCGGGCGTCAGCAGCGGGGAGAACCCGATCTCGTTCAGATAGATCTGGGTGGCATCCAGGCTCTGGCGCGCGTAGCGATCCTCACGGCCCAGAGCCTTCTCGAAGGCCTCGGAATCGTCATCGGCGTCCTCGATGTCATCGGCCTCGTCTGTCACATCCTCGACAGCGTCATCATCGGCCTCGTCTACGGTATCGAGGTTCACATCCTGAAGGTCCCGTTCAAGCATGCTCATCGTATAACTACCCCGTGGTTGCGACCCGGCGTTGTCGTGAACCTCCACGATCAACGCCAAAGATTATTATTGTGTGACGCTCATCCGGGAGAAACGTGGAGTTTCTCAACGGGAAGGAAGATATTTCGTCGGATCCTGTGGTTGGCCATCCTTGCGCACTTCAAAGTGCAGGCGAACATCCTCGGCGTCGCTGTCTCCCATCGTGGCGATCACCTGACCGGCCTCGACGACGTCATTCTCGCTGACCTTCAGGCTGTCGTTATGGGCGTAAGCACTGAGATATTCGTCGTTGTGCTTGAGCAGGATGAGCTTTCCATAGCCCCTTACACCGCTGCCCGCGTAGACCACCTTGCCTGGACCCGCCGCTCTGACAGGTTGCCCCTTTTGACCGCCGATATCAATGCCAGCGGTGATGCTGGAACTTTCGCCAAATTGGCTGACCACCTGGCCATCGGCAGGCCACTGCCAGGGCACCTCGTCCACTGGCGTGTAGGTACGCGTGGTGCTGGCTGAAGCGCTACCGGAGCCGCTGCTGGACGCTTCCTCGGAGGCGGCTTGAGCAGTGCTGGAATCCGCTTCACTGGCCGAGCCAGATTGTGCAGATTCGCTATTTTCAGACATCTCACGCGCCTCTTCATCGGCGGCGGCCACCACCGACTCCTCGGCCTCGCGTCTGGCCCGCTCGGCCTGGTCACTGTCGCTCAGGCCTTCGGCTCCGGGGCTGTCATAGTCATAAACAGGGCCCGGGCTGCCAGCGCTGGCTCCCGCCACACCGGCAGCGCCCTGCACGGCCGCTGACGATACCTGCTCAGCGCCATTGCTGACCGTTTCCGTGCTGCCGTCCGGCAACAGCCATTCGAGATCTTCACCGGAGGGCTGGCTGGTCGGAGTGGATTGGCCCAATGGCGTGGCCACGGCGCCCTCGTTGGCGCTGGCGACAGCACCGGTGGCCGCCATGCCTCCTGCCTGGGAGCCATCGGCGGACAGGCGCAGCGTCTGGCCGACGTCGATCCGATAGGGCGGTGTGATGTTATTGAGACGTGCCAGCTCACGGAAATCCATGTCATGCCGCCAGGCGATACCGTAGAGCGTGTCGCCGGACTGCACGGTGTACTGGGCCGGCACCTGGGCCGCTCTGGCCGAGGACAGGTCCTGGACCTGAACCGGTTGACTGGCACCCTGCTGATTGGCACAGCCTGCCAGGGCCAAAGCCAGGCTGGAGATGACGAAAATCTTGTGCATCGTGTGATGTCTCCTTGTCGGCAGTCCGCTAGTGGCGGCCGGCGATAGTGTCTTTGCGAGTGGCTGAGGTGTCTCCGACCCTGGCGACGATGATCACCAGCAGCATGCCGAAGATCGCCAGCGCGGTCACCCCCACCAACTGCGCGGAGTCTCCGGTAACCGCAGAATAATCCCAGGGCGCCAGATAGCGGTAGTCCAGCGGTATGACCTGGCCATCGGATCCCAGCTGATAGCGGGTCAGCTCGCGCCACGGCCACAGAATCGGCAGTGAACCCACGATAAATCCTACCAGCAGTTGCAGCGTGGCCGTGTGATGACGTTGCAGCAGCCAGGACAGGACCCGGGAAAAGGTGAACAGGCCAATCAGACAGCCCAATGCGAACAGTCCCAGCAGCGGAATGTCGAATCCGCGTATCCCCTGCATCACGACATCGTAGAGGCCCATGCTCAGCAGCAGGAAGCTGCCGGAAACCCCGGGTAACAGCATGGCGCTGATGGCGATGGCACCGCCCACGATCAGCACCAGCGCCGGCGTGCCCAAGGCATTGACCAGCGGCATCAGCGACGGCAGAGCCTGGGCCAACACCAGCCCGAGCGCCAGCGGCAAGATGTGCCACCAGCGCCAGTCGGCAGGGTGCTTGCCCACCACCAGCGCGGAGGCCGCGACCAAGCCAAAGAAGAAGCCATTAAGCAACAGCGGGTGCGCGTCCAGCAGCCATACCACCAGGTGGGCCACCGTGATCAGGCTGGCCAGGATGCCCGCCATCAGCGGAAGCAGGAAGCTCAGGTTGAGGTGAACCATCAACCCCTTGAGGCCACCGCTACGCAGCGCACCGAAAGCGCTCGGGCCGAAACGCTTGATCGTGTGGATCAGTTCTTCATAGATACCGGTGACGAAGGCAATCGTGCCCCCCGAGACTCCCGGTACGGCATCTGCCGCCCCCATTCCCGCCCCTCGCAGGAACAGGCCAAGCGAATGTTTCAACGAATCACTCCTTCCAATAAGGGCACGAAGCGCACCGGCTCCAACCGTTCGTATTCATAGCGTTCTCCATGGCGGCGCACCCGCGTCAGCCACTGCTGTCCGTCCTGCCCCTCCAACGGAGCGATCAGTACCCCCTGATCGACCAGCTGTGACAGCAAGGGCTCCGGCAATTCGCTGGCACAGGCGGTCAACAGGATGACATCAAAAGGGGCCGCTTCCGGCCAGCCATGACCACCGTCGGCCAACCGCAGCCTGGCGTTGTGGGCTTTCAGCAGGCGCAGCCGGGATGCCGCCACGCGATGCAGAGCATTGATCCTCTCCACCGACCAGAGTTCCTCGACAAGGCGCGCCAGGATCAAGGTCTGGTATCCCGATCCGGTACCTACCTCGAGCACCCGCCGGGGAGACTCCTGCAGCACCAGCTCGCTCATGCGCCCGACTATCCATGGCTGGGACAGGGTCTGACCGTGACCGATGGGCAGCGCCGTGTCCTCGTAGGCGCGGTGCGACAGCGCTTCATCAAGGAAAAGATGGCGCGGCTCGCTGGCCATCACCTCCAGCACCTGGGATGCACACACCCCTTGATCGCGAAGCCGCTGGACCATCCGGTCCCGCGTTCGCTGGGAGGTCATGCCGACGCCTTTGAGATCAGGTGAGCGCATCAAGCCAATCCTGCACATCGTTGCGCGCGGCGTGGCGCGTCAGGTCGGTCTGCAGCGGGGTAATGGACACGTAGCCCTGCGCCACGGCAGCAAAGTCGGTGTCATCGGCATCGTCTGCGTTGTCCCCGACAGGAGCAATCCAGTAGCGCACGCGGCCGCGGGGGTCTCGCGCCTCGATGGGACGCTCGGCGGGTCCACGATAGCCCATGCGGGTTACCCGGAAGCCCTTGATCTCCTCCCAAGGAAGATCAGGCACATTGACATTCAACAAGCTGCGCGGCGGCAGAGACAGCTGCTCGAGCCCTCCCACCAGACTCGCCGCGACCCTTCCCGCAGTGGCAAAGTGGTGCTCGCCGACCAGTGACATGGCGATCGCCGTCATGCCGAGGTTTCTGCCTTCCATGGCGGCGGCCACCGTGCCCGAGTAGAGCACGTCATCGCCAAGGTTTCCGCCATGATTGATACCGGAAATGACCAGATCCGGCGTCTCGTCCCACACCCCATTGGCGCCAAGATAGACGCAGTCGGCGGGGGTCCCATCGACGCTGTAGAACCCATCATGGGTCGGGGTCAGCGACAGCGGCCGCGACAGCGTCAGCGAGTTGCTGGCTCCACTGCGATCACGGTCAGGGGCCACGACCCTGAGCCTGGCGTAGGGCACCAGCGCGTCATGCAGCGCCTTCAGGCCCGGCGCGTGGACGCCGTCATCGTTCGATAGCAGCAGTCGCCTCATGGGGTATCTCCTTGTTCGTCAGCGATGTTCCGCCCACCTGTGGTGACCTCTGACGCAGTGCGAAACTGCAGGCTCGGATGGGTCATCAACTCGCGCAACACGGCGGTGGCAAAGGCACCGGCGGGTAGCCGAAAGCTCAACCACACGGCCTCCCCTTCCCGCACCAGGCTGGCCTCACCAAGCATCACCCGCAAGGCCCTGCGCGATGCCTGCACACCCGCCTTCTCCAGGCCCTGACACAGTGCGGGGGCGGCGCCAAGCACGTCCTTCTCCCACGCGCCGGCATCGGCCCGGGCGCGGCTTCCGCCGCGGCCCCACAGCACTGCAGTAGGATGAATATCACCCTGGGCGAGCCGCAGGGACAGGTCATCATCCGCCGGCCTCTCGCCACTACCTGAGTCGGCGCTCGCGGCGTGGCTGCCTGCTGGCACGCTATCTGCTGACGTGGCTGCGAGCGCCTCGCTGGCGCCGACCTCGAACAGACTGCGGCTGCCTTCCAGCATCATCACGTCACCCGAGAGAACCTGACGCCACTCTCCCCGGCGCAGTCGTTCGGCGAGTTGGGCGTTGAACAGGTAGCTGCGCGCGGCGGACAGCAGCATGCCATCGCGATCATCACGCTTGCGCCAGCCTCGCGCCAGCACCGCCACGGCGCGGCTGAGGTTACGTCCCTCTGGACCAAAGCGCTGCGGGCCAAAGTAGTTGGGCACGCCATCCTGGATGACCGCGTCAAAGCGCGCCGCCAGCTGTGTATCCTGCACCACCGGCCCCGTCACCTTCAGTCGAAACCGGTTGCCGCGATGCACGCCACGCTTGAGCTTGCGCGGGTGGCGGGCGCGCGCTTCCACCTGGTAGCCCTCGGCGGCCAGGCGCGCTTCCAGGTCGGCGGGAGCCTCCTTGCCGGGCAGGTGCACCGAGAACCACTGGCGCGTCACCGCCACCCGGTCCTTCATGCCGGCATACCCCACGTCACGACGAGTGACGCCGCATAGATGGGCCAGGGACGAGGCGACCCGGGAGGTGGTGGCATCACGCTTGGCGATCCACAGCCAGAGATGTTCCCCCTGCCCTTCCGGCGCAAAGCCCAGGTCCTCCTCGACCAGGAAGTCGTCCGGCGTCTGCCGGTACTCACCCGGCAGGGGTGCACCCAGGCGATCATCCAGATAACGAGGCCACTCTGGCGGCCAGACAATGGCGTCGGTCATGGACGCTCCTGTCCCTGAGCCCGCTCCCGTTCTCCCTGCTGGTCGATACCGACCGCCTCGATCGCGGACAGCAGCACCACCGCCTCGGCGGCGATGCCCTCGCCCCGGCCGGTAAAGCCAAGGCGCTCTGTCGTGGTGGCCTTGACGTTGACGGCGGCGAGATCGATTCCCAGGTCTTCCGCCAAGTGCCCCCGCATGGCCAGGAGATGAGGCGCCATCTTGGGCGCCTGAGCCATCAAGGTGGCATCCAGGTTGGCCACCTGATATCCCGCTGCGGTCACTTCCTGCATCACGCGCCGAAGCAGGTCGCGACTGTCGGCGCCCTTCCAGGCCGGATCGGTATCGGGAAACAGGTGGCCAATATCTCCCAGCGCACAGGCTCCGAGCAGCGCATCACTGACGGCATGGAGCAGCACGTCCCCATCGGAGTGAGCGACAAAGCCGTGGGCAAACGGCAGGCGCACACCTCCGATCATCAGATGGTCGCCGTCGCCAAAGCGATGTACGTCAAATCCGTGGCCTATCCGCAAAGGCAGTAGCATAGTCGATGAGTCTCTTACGTTTCCCGCGGCGTGCCCGCGCTGGAGAGCAACAGCTCTGCCAGACGCAGGTCCTCGGGATGGGTGATCTTGATGTTGTCGCGGCGTCCTGACACCAGCCGGGGCGAGAGGCCCAGCGCTTCCACCGCAGAGGCCTCATCGGTGATGCGCGCAACGCCGATGCCATCGGCGGACAGCGCCTGCCCCAGCGCGCGCTGCAACAGCGCAAAACGAAAGGCCTGCGGCGTCTGGGCTTGCCACAGGCCGCGACGGTCTTCGGTGCAGGCGATGTGTCCCTGACCGTTGTCACGCTTGATGGTATCCGCCACCGGCGAGGCCAGCAGGGCACCCTCCATAGCCTCCAGTGCCGCCTGATACAGAAGCTGAAGGTCCTCGTTACTGACACAGGGGCGGGCCACGTCATGCACCATGACCAGGTCATCCGGCTGGCACTGGGTCTGGATCGCTGTCAGCGCATTGACCACGCTGTGCACCCGTTCAGCACCGCCAGGAACACGCTGCCAGTGTGGAAACGGCACCAGCGCTGGGTCGAACCAGGCATCCTCCGGCGACAGGCAAAGACACAGGTGGGCATCGGGAAAGGCCTGATACAGGCGTTCAAGGGTATGCGCCATGACCGGACGCCCGGCCACCTCCCGGTATTGCTTGGGCATATCGCCCCCGACTCGGCGCCCGACGCCGGCGGCTGGCACGATCAACCACAGTCGTGGACCAGCAGCACTCATTGGCTACTCGCTCCCTGCCCGCTGCCTGGCTCAGGCTGGGGAGACGGCGCGACGTCCGTCTCGACCCCGGGCACCCAGAAGAACTGCTCGTCGGTGCGCACCATCCCGACATCGCTGCGCGCACGCTCCTCGATGGCATCCAGACCGGTCTTGAGGTCCACCACCTCGGCGCTCAGCCGCGAGTTACGGTCACGCAGCGGCTGATTCTGGGCTTCCAGTGCTTCCACACGCCCGCTGACTTCATTCATTTCCATGACACCACCCTGGCCCAGCCACAGTCGATACTGAAGCAGGGCGAGCAGTGCCAGCAGCACTATCGCCAAGGTCTTGAGCATGAGGGTACCGTCGACATTCGATTCGGCGCCTAGTATGCCATCGCCCGCCCATCCGGGGCGAGCCGCAGGGCCATCCGGAGCGTGCGGCGGCTATCCCAGGCTCGATGTCGCCACAACACACCGCGGCCACAACCGCTCGCTACCGCAGTGGACGGATATGACAGGGAGTCGATATGCCAGGGTGCCGATATGCCAGGGAGCCGATACGACAGCGGCCGCCATATCATGGCGGCCGCTGGGTCACGCATCCGACTAATGCTGCATCCGACTACCGTTACAGCTGGAACGGCATGCGGAAGGTCAAGCTGATGTCCGAGGCGTCATCGGTCATGCCGATGCCCAGGTTGGTGACCACCGAGGTGGAGTCGGACATGGCGTAGGTACCACCAATATTGAACACACCGATGTTGGCATCACTGCCGATGACGTCGGTCTTGCGACCGCCATCCGGAGTGATCTCGGTCTTGCGGATGTACTCATGTGAATACGACAGCGCAAGGCTCAAGCGCTCGTTCAAGGCAAACGCCGTACCAAAGCCCGCGCTGATGCTGTCCCCCAGGTCCACTTCGGCCTTCTGGTCTCCCTCGCCTGCCGAAATGTCGTCGAACTCTTCCTCGATATTGTAGGTGTACCCCAGGTTGGCAAAGACGATGGCAGGATCCAGGGTCTTCAACACCGAGACCCCAGCCGTCACGCCCCAGACCCCATTACCGGTAGGCAACTCCTTGGGCACCGAGAGGTTACCCGCCGAGTCGACCTGCTCGATCTCGATCCCGTAGGGGTCCTTGCCGGTCGGTGCGCGCACGCCGAGACTCACTACCACGTCGGGCCGCTCCGTGGTCTCGGGCAGCAGGCGATAGGACAGACTCGCCGAGATGTCACCCAATCCGGCCTCGTCGACATCCTCCTCGACATTCTGTTCGGTGGAAAACTCGCCACCGATGGACTGGATGGTGGTCGTCCGATAGACGAAGGGCACGTTGATGCTGGCCTCCAGCCTGTCGGTCAAACCATAGCGGGTGTTGATATCCAGCGTGGTGATATGGGTCTCGACATTATCCAGATTGAGCTCGCCGAGGAAGATCGCATCGAGGGCCAGAAAGCCACGCAGGGCCAGGCTGTCGCGATCGGAGTAGGTATAGGTGATGCCCGGCTCGATGGTCAGTCGGTCCGAGAACAGCGCATGTTCCTCACGGAAGATATCCTGCACGCTGCGCGAGGCTTCCTGAGACTCCAGCGCCTGCTGCTGCTCGGCACCCACGGTCTGCTGGGCGAAAACCGGTGTCGCGGCACCGGCAAGCAAAAGGCCCGCCAGGGGCGGGCAGAGCGTCCTGTTGATGACGATATTCACGTCGTTCTCCTTGTCCCCGAAATGGTCGCTTGTCGTTCTTCACTCTTTCTCGAGGGGCTACCTGCAACCGGTCGTCTGGCGCGCCCGTCAGGGGGAGGCCTGGCCCACCTGCATGCCAGTACCAGCGTGCCTCCCGTGCTCCTCTCCCGGCAGGAGTTCCCTGTCACCCCTGCTCAAGCGTAGTTAATGTGTACGTTAAAAGAGTCTTAAATACCGCGATTCGGGCATTTATTGTCAACGCAAGGCGGCTGCCGCCTTGATTCCACTCAGCATGCCGGGCGTCGCACGGTCCCCCACGCCGGACTGATTGCCCATATACAGCTGCAGCCGGGTGAGGTTGCGCACCTGCTGCAGACTGCTGGACAGCTGAATTGCCTGACTAAGTCCACTGCCAGGCACGATGGCCTGACGAATGTTGCCCATGCCCGGCATGTCGATGGACACGCTCATGTCGTTGCCCACCGCGGACACTGCGATAGTGCTGCCAGCGACCTGGCGGATTCGGGTACCTCCCCCACTCGCGCTGCTGGTGCTGAAGCTGGAGGCATCCAGCACATCGATCACCAGGTCATTGGCGGCCACGTTGAAGTCACCGCCGGCCTGGATCGACTGCACGACCCCGGAGGCATTGGCGGTCCCCTGGTCGACCACCCGGGCGCCATTGCCAAGTCGCGCCAGACCCGCTCGGCTTTCCACGACGGTGATCGTGGGTTCAAAGCTGACGCGGGGCTGCTGCCGGCTGAGATCCCCCAACATGCGAGCGCCCGCGGCCAGCTGGTCACCGGCGGCGGTGCGCCACTCACTGACCATCTGCACGCCAAAGAACATCAGCCGCCCCTTGTCGGCAAAACGGCCTCGCTGCACGCCAAGCTCGTTATCCGAAAGCTGGCGTGCACTGGCGAAGCCTTCAAAGGTGGTGAAATCGGTGGTGGCGGCCTGTGCCGCCGGTATCGACAGGGACAACGCCAGCGCCAACAGCATGGCGCCCCTACCTGCCCCTGTTCCCTTGTCCTGTCCCATCATGTTCGTGCCCCCTGATCGACGGCGCCTCACCACGCCGCAGAGCCTTGCCGCTTTGTGATCGTTGTTGTCAGAACAGCTCGGCGTGACGGAAACCGAAGTCGATCATCTGTTCGCGTGATACGGGAGAAAACACGTCCTTCATACGATGCGCCGTCAACGGCTGGCGCGGATCCAGCAAGGCGGTATAGCGGTCGAAACCGTCTCCCACCACCGCGAAAATGATGTTGTTCCAGGCGGCCAGGAAGTCGTCACGGGTCATTACCCGGTTGCCCAACGCCGGATCGCCGATGTAGACGCGATCCCCGCTGGCCTTCTTCATGACCACGAAGTGTCTGTATCCGTTGAGGTCCAAAAGGACGATCACCGGTATCGATACCTGGTCCAGGGTGTCGCCATCGACTTCATAGCCGCGGCCCCTGAGACCCAGCGTCTCGACATAGTTCTTGAGATCCAGCAGAGAGAAGCCCTGCTGCTGCACCAGCTCCAGATCAGCCACCTCGAGCATGCCCGCCAGGACATCGTGCTCGGTGGTATCGGACATCTGGTAGGCGTACTTGAGAAGCGTGGCCAGTGACGCGGCACCACAGGAAAAGTCGGTGCGCTGCTCCACCAGGTTCTCATAGCGACGTTCACGGATGGACTGGACGTCCTTGTTGATCACCGTCCCCGGCACAATGCCGCCCAGGCGGATGGTGGCGGCGTGCCCGTCGAGGGCGGGCAGTGCCAGGCCAAGGGCGATTGCCGTGGCCAGCGACCAGCGTGGCAGCGTCATGGTCGGTCTCCCTTCGTGCTGAACGTCGTGGTGAAAGAACCCCGGCCCGCAAGGGCCGGGGAGTGTCACACTAGCGAAGCTGGCTTATTCGACGCCCATACTGGAGGCAATGGACAGCGAGTTGCGCTGCATGTTGCCGCCACCTGCGGCGATGTTGACGCCGATGTTGCCGGTGGCCCCGGCCAGGGCGTTGGTGCCGAGCGAGGCGTTGTTTTCCTGGTAGACCAGGCGCTGGCGTGTATCGATGCTGAAGCCAGCGGAGACGCCACCCAGGCTGATCCGGCCGCGCTCGCGGAAGCTCAGGGAGCCGCCTTCCTCACCCTTGAACTTGCCTTCGTTCTTCAGGCCGCCAACGGTCGGACCATTGTCGTCGAAGTCGATGTGGCCCCACAGCACCTCGCCACCAGAGTGTCCAGCGCCGCCCTGCCAGATTTCCGGATAGACGTCGTTGGTCTGAGCCCACTCACCTTCGTAGGAGCCGCGACCGCCACCCACATAGCCACCGCGCAGTGCGGTCTTCTCGAGATAGGCAGAGGTGTTGGTCAGGGTCACGACCTCGCCGCCAGTCATAGAAGTGTTGCCGTAGCTGGCCTGGACGCCGCCAGTGGTGGCATCGGCGCTGCCGCTGGCAGTGTTGACCGACGCGGCCAGACTGTTGTGCTGGGCGTTGCCGATACCGGCGGCCACGTTGACACCCACATTACCGCTGGCGTTACGCAGCGCGTTGGTACCCATGCGGGCATTGTTCGGGCTGCCGCTGATGCCGGTGGCGTTGTTGGAGGCGGACTGGAAGGAGAACGACGCAGACTGACCGAACACGGTGGCGGCGTCAGAAGATGACAGCGCCGCGTCGTTGGCCTGCTGGTTGTTGTCACCGGCCGCCACGTTGACGCCGACGTTGCCCGAAGCGCCCTGGAGGGCACCGCTGCCCAGGGTGGCATTGTTCTTGGTCAGGGTCTGAGACGCCTCATTGCTGTCGCTGAACTGCTTGCTGTCCACGGTCGCGCCAGAGTAGTTGGGATCATAGAAGATCGACCCACCCACGGCGCCCAGGCGCTTGTAAGTGTGGGAGTCGTTCTTGATATGAACGTCATAGCGGTTGTTGACGTCGGAATCCATGTAGGAATCGGTGTCAAAGGTGTTGTCCGCCATTGCCGCGGGCGCGGCCAGAAGTGCAGAGATGGCCAGAGCGAGCGGAGCTTTTTGGAAAGTTTTCATGGTCGTTCTCCTGAATGAACCGTACTGCCTATTCACTGCTGTTATTGACGTCACCCTTTGCTTCGTATCTTGACGCTATTGGTTGAAGCGAAAGCTGAAGCTATTGCGAGTGGCGTTCCCCGTGCCGGCTGACTGGTTGACTTGAATCACTCCTCTGGCCCCCGCAAAACTGCTCTCGTCAATGTCGAGATTGCGGGTCACGCCGTTGGAGTCACTGCCGTCCCCCCCGTTCAGCCCCTGCCTTGGAGCCAGCACCTGTTGCAGACTGTCGTCGCTCAGGCCGCTGACCGTGCTCCCCAGAGCCATGCCGAAGCTGTTGCTCTGAAGGTTGCCTACTCCCGCCGTCTGGTTGACGGACATCCATCCGGAAGATTGCCCAAAGGCGCCTTCTCTTATGGCCGTCCCTACCTCCATGTCGGCGAGTCGCTCGTCGATGCGCACCTGCTGCACCAGACGATTGTTGATCGTGGCAGCGTCACCGGTTGCCAGTGAGCCGCTGCTGGATTGAAGATTCTGACTACCGGCGGCCAGATTGGCCGACGTCACACCGCTGACACCGCTGAGCGCCTGTCCACTGATGACGCTGCTGTTTCTCAGCACCCCCAGGTCTTGCCCCCTGGCCGAATCCGGGCTGACCATCACCAGCCCCAGGGCCGTGGCGAACATCACCACCCGTGTCAGCCGCAGCGGTATGGAGGACAACGCTGACATCTCGGCTGAGGCGTCCATCTCAGGCTTTAGTTGTTGAGTCAGCATGCTCAGCGCCTCCCGCCGGTCAGGGGCGCCAGCGCCCCGGTCACGGTGTTGGCGATACCTGAGGTGGCTCCGATCACGCTGCCACCGGTGGATCCGCCGCCCACGGATGTCGCCACTCGATTGCTCGAGCCGACGCCACCACTGCCAAGATGGGTGCCGGTGCCGAGGGCGCGGTGCATCTGGTTCATGCCTTGCCCGACGCCGGCACTGATGCTCGCGGCCCGGGTATCGTCGAGAACGATGGCGGTGACGCCTCCCATACGGCTGTGGACGCTACCGGTCGCGCTGCGCGCCATATTGCTGCTGCGCATCAGGTCAGCCCGCGCTCGGATAGGGCCGCTCTCGCGATTGACGTATCCGAAGGGTGCTGTCTCGACTTCTCGCAGCACGATGATTTCACCCGGCTGGACCCCAGGGCGTAGCTCGGCAGCCTGACTCTGACCGGTCCCCACACCGGTCAGAGCCGCCACTGCTGCAGCTGCCAGCATCAGACGCCACTGGCAGGCCACGACCACGCCGCCCCCTTGCCCTGCTTCCATCCCCTGCCCTTCGTTGATTTTCAGGTGTCCCATGGTGATCACCAGTCCCGTTGCGTAGTGACGGTGGCGCTCTGCCGGTTGTTCAGGCCGTTGGCGACACGATGGCTGCTATCGCCGCCACCGCCCCCTGCGCCGCGCCCTGGACGCTCGTCCCAAAGAATGACGCCGTCAGCGTCTATTGCTGTGTCGGGAACAAAGCGTCCGCGAATCTGGTCCAGCGCTCCGTCATTGACGATGTGCTGTTCTATCGGCGTGGCGAATACCTGGGTCGCATCCGTCAGCGAGTTGTCGGACTGGGCCTGACCTGCCGCGGCTAGCGCAGCGGTCGCAATGATCGCGCTGGCTACGCAGCGAAACTGAATTCGGCCTTTCGCGATCATCTGGTTCATGTCGGCATCTCCTGCGGATGTTGATCCCTGCGCCCCTTTGCTCCTCGCCAAGTACAGAGCAAACGGCGTGCCAACTTTTAAACCATTGATATTTAATAACTTTTATTTTCCACGCTGTCGGAAACTGTTAACTGGCTGATACAACGAGCCGAGACACCACCTGAAGGACCTGCACAAAATGAGATTTAATCCATTGTTTTTAAATGGATTTAAAGGATAAGTAACAGGACTGGTACAGCCTTGGGCGCGACCGAGCTCGCCGAGGCCAAACGCCAGGAGCTGAAAAGGAAGGGAGTGCACGCGAACCCGCACAAATCGTAGGTTTCAGCGCACAGGAAAAAAAATCGACACACCGGTGAACAGGCTGTTGGCATGCGTTACGCCAACGTCGCCCCCGAGTCAGCAAGGACGTACCCATGGGCAGCCGATATGCTGACCAATGCCTTCCGAGAACCAAAAGCCATCGGCAAGCAACTGTTTTTATTGGATGAAAAAAGAATCGAAGGACATGAGGCGGGATGCAATTATGCTGTTTCACTCACGATACAGTTTCTGTTTCGAGCCCCTTCAGGCTCACTTCAGCTCACTGCATGGCTTTCACTACCTGGTTTTCACTAGCAGGTTTTCACTACCTGGCTTTCACGACATGGCCGCCATTGGACGGCCTTCATTTCGCGACCTCCATCGGGGGGGCGGTATCAGCAGGTCAACCTCGGGAGAAAGTGGCTTGCCAGACACGCAAAGGCCCCGCCATCGCGGGGCCTTGCAGGGTATCGGCCCTGAGCCAGTGCCACCCTTGAACGCCGAGACAGTCATGTCGGCGCGGGGCATGGGAAAAAGGCTAGAGAGCGCTTGTTTGGCCTCACTGTCCACCGACATGGGGTTGAGCAGGCCTCAAGGAATCGACAGCTTCAGGCGAGAAAAGGGGCACCGCCTCCCTAAGAGAAGGCGGCCTCCTGGGGCGGGGTTCGGGAAATACCGTGCTTGTCGAGCAGGCGATAGATCGTCACTCGGGAGACTCCCAGCTCCTTGGCCGCGGCATTGACCCGGTACTTGTTGCGCCCCAGCGCCGAGAGCAGGGCATCCCGCTCGGCTTCTTCACGCACCTCTTCCAGGGTCATCTGGTGCCTGTTCAGGCCGCGACGCTCGATCCCGAGATCTTCCGGCTGAATCAGCCGGTTTTCACACATCACCATGGCCCGCCGCACCCGGTTGATCAGCTCACGCACATTGCCCGGCCAGTGGTAGCGCTGCATCACCGACAGCGCCTCGCGGGAAAAGCCTTTCAGACAGGAGGCCTTTTCGCTGGAAAAGCGTTCGAAGAAGAACCGCGCCAGGATCTCGATATCTTCGGAGTGCTCCCGCAGCGCAGGCACCTTGACCTGGAGCACGTTAAGACGGTGGTAGAGGTCCTCGCGAAAGCGCCCCTCCTTGACCGCCAGGTCCAGATTGACATGGGTCGCCGCTACGATGCGCACATCCACGGGGATATCGTCGAGTCCCCCGACACGCTGGATGCAACGCATCTCCAGAAATCTCAACAAGTTGACCTGCAGCTCCAAGGGCAAGTCGCCAATCTCATCGAGAAACAGGGTGCCCCCGTCAGCGGCCTCGATGCGTCCAATCTTGCGCTGGGTGGCCCCCGTGAAGGCGCCCTTTTCGTGACCGAACAGCTCAGACTGAATCAAATGCTCGGGCAGGGCTCCACAATTGATCGCATGGAACGCTTCTCGTGACCTGGCCGAGCGCTCGTGGATGGCCTGGGCGGTCAGCTCCTTGCCGGTGCCGGATTCCCCGCTGATAAAGACAGGCGCATCGACCACCGCGACCTTGCGGATGGTCTTGAACAGATTCCACATGACCGGGGTCGTGCCGACAAACTCGTATTCGGAATCTTCTGCGCTGGTCGACATGCTCTGCTCTTCTCGATCGCGCTGCTGCAGGCGCGCCAACTCGGACGCATGCTCCAGAAGAATCGACAGACGCAAGATATCGACCTGGGGTGACACCAGCGAATGGCTAAGATGGGCCATGATACGGCGCTTGTCGGCATCGCCTATCTGTTCTTCCGAGCCCACCGCAATCCAGGGCCTTTCGCTCTTGAGAATCAGCGGCTCCAGGTGCCTGAGATCATGGCTGGACAGATCCCCCAGCACCATCACCCCTACCTGGCAAGGGTCATCTACCTGTAACCGGCAATCGGACAAGGGGGTGATCAGGGGATGCATCTGCCATCCACTGCTCTGCAAGCCTTTCAGCAGATGACCGGCGTCCCCCTCTGGATTGCCGATCCACCAACTGCACCGCGGCATCACATCCATCGTGTGTCCCCTGAACCCGACGCCTCGCCCAGCAGGCCATGATCACGGCAATCGCGCGATCCATGGCCCAATCGGCACAACCTTGACACGCTGCGCCGGCACCAGCCCCATGGACATCACGCTCGTTACCTTGCGACATCACGCCGGGTCGGTACTGCCGTCCGGTAAGTGACGGCCAAGATGGCCACTGGGTTGCCTGGATACGCTTCGTCGGTATGTCGTCGTTGTCTTACATTCTTATCGGTTGAATCATAGCACCGTATCACTCGCTGCCTCGAAACGGTAATCCACGCTCGGCAGCCTTGACGTAGCCGTCCACATGCAGGGCCTCTTCTCGACAAAAGCGCTGCACCGCGTCAGCAAGGCGCGGGTCGGCGATGTGATGCAGGGAGGTCAAACGCCTGGGGGCGAAGCCGCGAGCCACCTTGTGCTCGCCCTGGGTACCGGGATCGAAACACGTCAGACCTTGCTCCAGGCAATGTTCGATCCCCTGGTAGTAGCAGGTCTCAAAGTGCAGGCAGTCTGCCATGACCTCACTGCCCCAGTAGCGGCCATACAAGGTGTTGCCACCTTGCAGGCACAGCGCTGCGGCGACCGGGCGTTCGTCAACCAGCGCCTGAATCAACACCAAGCTGTCCGGCATATTGCGCCGTAGCTGCTGGAAGAAGGGTTCACTGAGATAACCGGCGCTGCCTCGCTCCAGATAGGTGATGCGGTAGCAGCGATAGAAATGGTGCATCGCGGTCTCATCGATGTCGCGACCCTGAAGCCGGCGCATGCGTATGCCCTGATCGGCGACCCGACGCCGTTCTCGCCGCACTTCCTTGCGGCGCCTTGAGGTCATGGCAGCAAGATAGCCATCGAAGTCGCCAAATCCCCGGTCGCGCCATTGAAACTGCTGTCCCTTCCTCGGGATGAGCTCAGGGCAGGCCTGTTGCCAATGAGCGATTTCATCGTCTTCGGCGAACAGCAGATGCCAGCTTGATAGGCTATCGTCGGCCTCCCACTGGCTGGCCAACAGCCTTATGGCGGCACCAGGGTCTTCGCCTTCGGCCAGGGCTAGTCTCGGCCCAGGAGCTGGGGTGAAAGGTATGGCGCTGATCGCTTTCGGATAGTAGCGACCTCCTGCTCGCTCCCAGGCATCGGCCCAGGCCCAGTCGAACACATACTCGCCCCAGGAATGCTCCTTGTAATACCAGGGCAACGCCCCGACGAGACGATCTCCTCGCCACAGGGTCAGGTGCGCGGGCAGCCACCCCGTTCCCTCTCCCACCGCCGCAGTCGCCTCCAGCGCATGCAGAAACTCATGGCGCGCAAAGGGATAGTCCGGCCCGACGACGGCGTTCCAGCGGTGGGCCGGTATCTCCGCCATGGCCGTCAGTCGGCGCAGCTCCAGCGCCGGTTCCTGATCGTTGCTGTTGGCCAGAGGGGGTATTGGCATCACAACTGCCTCCTAGCGCTTTGCGATTGCGCCACAGAGTGCCAGACTTTACGGCAGGACGCCGCTGCTCACCGGTAAAGGTGAGAAACCCACCCTTCACTCCCGTAAAATAACTACATATTCGACCAAAGCATTCGGTTAAAAGGGAGGAATGCGGTCAAATGTTTGGTAAAGTTACATACCTGACCCGCATCAACACGTCTGAGGTTGACCATGGCTAGCCAGCAAGCTTCTTCGCTCGATCCCACTGTTGCCCGCGTTACCGAACGCATCCGCGAACGCTCTCGTGAGAGGCGTGCGCTCTACGTGGAGCGCATGGAGGCCCAGCATCGTCGCGGAGTTCATCGTGCGGAACTGTCCTGCGGCAACCTTGCTCATGGCTTCGCGGCCTGCGGTAGCGAGGACAAGAATCAGCTGAAACTGATGAACAGCGCCAACCTGGGAATCATTTCGTCCTACAACGACATGCTGTCCGCCCACCAGCCGTTCGAAACCTTTCCCGAGACCATTCGGGAGAGCGCTCGCCAGATGGGGTCCACCGCACAATTCGCCGGCGGCGTGCCCGCCATGTGCGACGGGGTCACGCAAGGCCAGCCAGGCATGGAGCTATCACTGTTCTCCCGTGACGTGATTGCCATGGCGGCCGCCGTAGGCCTGTCCCACAACATGTTCGATGCCGCACTCTACCTCGGGGTGTGTGACAAGATCGTGCCGGGCCTGTTTATCGGCGCTGCGCGCTTCGGCCATCTGCCCACCACCTTCGTTCCCGCCGGCCCCATGCCAAGTGGCCTGCCCAACAAGGAAAAGGCGCGGGTCCGCCAGCTGTACGCCGAGGGCAAGGTGGGTCGCGACGAACTGCTGGAGGCCGAGTCCGAGAGCTATCACAGTCCGGGCACCTGCACGTTCTATGGCACCGCCAACTCCAACCAGCTGATGATGGAATTCATGGGGCTGCACCTGCCCGGGGCTTCCTTCGTCAACCCCGGCACCCAGATGCGCGAGGCGCTGACGCGGTTTGCCACCGAACAGACCATCCGTAACACCGAGCCCGGCGGCAACTACCGCCCCTTCTATCGGCAGATCGATGAACGCGCCATCGTCAATGCGATGGTCGGGCTACTGGCTTCCGGTGGCTCCACCAACCACACCATGCACCTGGTCGCCATGGCGGCTGCCGCTGGCATCACGATCACCTGGGACGACTTCTCGGAGCTGTCCTCGGCGGTACCCAGCCTGACGCGGGTCTACCCCAACGGCCAGGCCGACATCAACCACTTCCAGGCCGCAGGCGGCATGAGTCTGTTGATTCGCGAGCTGCTTGGCGCGGGCCTGATCCACGGCGACATTCCCACCGTGTTCGGCGACGACCTCACCGCCTACACCCAGGAACCCTTCCTGGAAGACGGCAAGCTGGTATGGCGTGAAGGCCCATTGGAAAGCCTCGACACGGATGTGCTGCGTCCGGTGGCCAATGCCTTTGCCCCGACGGGAGGTCTAAATGTGCTGCAGGGCAACCTGGGCCGCGGCGTCATCAAGGTCTCGGCAGTGGAGCCCCAGCACCGCATCGTGGAAGCCCCGGTCAAGGTCTTCGAGGAGCAGAATGACCTGAAGGCGGCCTTCGATGCGGGGGAGCTGGACCGGGACGTGATCGTGGTGGTGCGCTTCCAGGGGCCAAAGGCCAACGGCATGCCCGAGCTGCACAAGCTGACCCCCTACCTCGGCGTGCTCCAGGACCGCGGCTACAAAGTGGCACTGGTCACCGATGGCCGTATGTCGGGTGCGTCAGGTAAAGTGCCGGCAGCGATTCACATGACACCGGAAGCGCTGGACGGTGGCCCCCTGGCGAAACTGCGCGATGGCGATATCGTCCGCCTTGACGCTGACAAGGGCGAACTGTCCGTGCAGCTCGATAATGCCGAGTGGCAGGATCGTCCGAAGCGCGTGGCCGAACTGGACCACTATCATGTGGGCCTGGGACGTGAACTGTTCGGCGGTTTCCGTCATCTGGCCATGGGCGCAGAGGAAGGTGCTGGCGTATTTGGCGGTTTCGAGGCCGACGACCTGGTGCGCCAGCAGCAACAGATTCACGACGAGGACGCCTGACCACGCCATGACACGTCAAGCGCTGATCGGGGATATCGGCGGCACCAACGCGCGCTTTGCGCTGGTGTCGCCGGACCACCCTGCCCCCCACCACATCATGACGCTTCCCTGCGCCGACTATCCGGGAGTGGTCGAGGCCGTTCAGGACTACCTGAGCCAAGCAGGTGCCAGCGGCCAGGATGCGCCGAAGGAAGCCTGTCTGGCCTTCGCCTGTCCGGTACACGCCGAACGGGTCAGCATGTCGAACAATCACTGGGATTTTCTCAAGAGTGATGTACGACGCGAGCTGGGGCTCGATAACTTCAAGGTCATCAACGACTTCATGGCACAGGCCCTGGGCGTCCCCCATGTCGCTGCCGATGAGCTGGTCAGCATTCAGACGGGTGACGAGGTCGAGCATGCCGCGCGCCTGGTGATCGGCCCGGGCACTGGCCTTGGCATGGCGGGCGTGTTCCCGGCGCGGCGTGCCTGGGTGCCCTTGCCCAATGAGGGCGGACACGCAAGCTTTGCCCCCACGGATGAGCTTGAGCTGGACATCTATCGCCACTTTCACCGCCGCTACGGGCGGGTCAGCGTGGAGCGCATCCTGTGCGGCCAGGGTCTGCTGGACCTGTACCGCGTGCTGGCCGACATGGACGGCCAGCCGGCACTGGCGTCATCTCCGGCGGAGGTGACCAGCGCGGCCAACAGCGGTGACCCTCTGGGGCGTGATACCATCCTGCGCTTTCTCAAGATCCTCGGTGATGTGTCAGGCGATGCCGCCCTGACCCTGGGAGCCAGAGGGGGCGTCTATCTGTGCGGAGGTATCGTGCCGAGACTGGTGGACTGGCTACCCCACAGTGGTTTTCTCAGCGCTTTCAGCAGCAAGGGCCGTATGCGCCCCTACAACGAAGCCATCTCCATCCAGGTGGTCAAGGCCCCCTGGACGGGCTTGCTGGGCGCCGCCGAGGCGCTCCACAACGAGGAGGTCGAATGATTCCGGCAACGCTGCAGAGTTTGATCAATGACGTGCAAGGCCAGGGCCGTATCCACTGGGCCGGTCGTGAGGTCTGGGTGGCCAACGAGTCCTGGGGGCAGCTGGCGATCTCGCTCCAGGGGGCCCAGGTACTGCACTATCTACCCGCGCCCGACCCCGCGCGAGCCGCAGGCGCTTCTTCTTCCGCGTCCGACCCCACGCGAGCCGCAGGCGCTTCTTCTTCCGCGTCCAACCCCGCGCGAGCCGCAGGCGCTTCTTCTTCCGCGTCCGGCCCCGCGTCAGCCGCTGACGGCGGTGTCGATAGCGGTGCGGATGACCCGCTGGTGCCCGGAGGTTGGCTGTGGGTAACGCCGACGCCCCAGCAGGTGCCGGGTGCCATCCGCGGCGGGATTCCGCTGTGCTGGCCATGGTTTGCCGACGAGAACACGGCGGACGAGTCTGCCGATCGTTCTGGGCCGATGCACGGTCCGGCGCGCAAGGCTGACTGGCAGCTGGATGCGGTGGATGAGCACGAGGACGGCGTCGAGGTGCATCTGTCGCTGCCTCAGCGACTGCACAGCCAGCTTCATCCCCGCGCCGTGGTCCAGGCCAACGCCCAGCGCCTGCATGTCGAGCTGATCACCGAGCACCTGGGGGAAACCCCGGTCAAGATGACTGCCGCGCTGCATAGCTATCTGGCCGTGGATCAGGTCTTTGCCTGCCGCGTCGAAGGACTGGCTGGCGCCCGCTACCTGGACAAGCTCAAGGGCTTTGCCGAGAGCGAGCAGATCGGCGAGTTAGGCGTGCGCGAGGGCATTGACCGGATCTACCACTCCAACGCCGAGGTGGTGCTGGATGACGGCCACCGGCGCCTGCGCATCGCTCGTCAGAACAGCGACTCCGTGGTGGTGTGGAACCCGGGCGAGTCTCCCAACCCGGACACTCCCCTCGACGCCGCACGTCGCTTCCTGTGTGTGGAATCCGCCAACACCCGCCTTGACCCGGTGTGGCTGGTACCTGGAGCCCAGCACATGCTCGGCACCACCCTATCATTGGCCAACGACTGATCGCCGAGGAGCCTCCCATGACCCCTGTGATCGCCTTCGGAGAAGCGCTCGTGGATATGCTGTCCAGCCGGCTGGGCAGCAGCACGCAAGGTCCAGAGACCTTCACGCCCTACGCCGGTGGCGCACCGGCCAACGTCTCGGTGGCCTGCGCCCGCCTGGGTCTCACCAGTCGTTTTCTGGGCATGCTGGGAGACGACCACTTCGGTGACTTCATCGCTGCCGAGCTTCAGCACCACGGTGTCGATATCAGCGGCGTTGCGCGCACGAAAGAGGCCCGCACCGCCCTGGCCTTCGTCTCACGTGATGACCAGGGTGAGCGCACCTTCGACTTCTATCGGCCGCCTGCCGCTGACCTGCTCTACCGCACGGAACACCTGCCCCAGGGCGTCTTTGCAGAGCCCGCCATCGTGCACCTCTGCAGCAACAGCCTGACGGATGAGGACATCGCCGAGACCTCGCTGGCCATCACCGAGATGGCCGCGCGAGCAGGCTGCCTGGTCAGTGTGGACGCCAACCTGCGCCATAATCTGTGGCCAGATCATCAGATCGACATCGGCCTGGTCACCCGCCTGCTGGACCAGGCGGACCTGATCAAGCTGTCGACCGACGAACTCGACGCCCTGCGTGGCGATCACCCCCGGGAAGACTGGTTGGCCGAACGACTGGCGGCCGGAGCACGTCTGATCGTGATCACTGATGGTCCCGGCTCGGTGGCAGCCCATACGATTCGCGGCGTGACTCACATGACACCGCCAGCGGTGACGGCGGTTGACACCACCGCTGGCGGCGATGCCTTTATCGGCGGCCTGCTGGCGGCCCTTGCCGACCACGACTGGCAGCAGCCCGACTGGGCCCAGGACGGCGCCTTTCTTGAGCGCGCCCTGACCCTGGCATGTCGCTGCGGCGCCCATGCCGTGACGCGTCCCGGTGCGTACTCGGCGCTGCCCCGGCGAGAAGATGTGATCGACTGAAGCGATCCGCTACGGTGACTGCCCGACTCCGGGGCCGTCGCCTGATGTTCCATGCGCGCAGCGTAGTGTCACGTCAGCGCATGGATGCAGATGCAGTGTTTGCTCAGGCCAGATCCCTGGCCTCGACAAGGTGACGCCCAGCCGGGGCCAGGACGGCACCGTCGACCAGCGCCTGGGCAATCCTTGATACCGGACTCGGGCGCCACTGCCTGGGCAGCAGCGGCCGCAGCAGACGCGACGCGGCCAGGCCCAGGCGCTCGCCGCGACGTACCTCGAGGCGCTGGCCATCGATCAAGCCAGGCCGCACTATCGTCAGGCTATTGAAGTCGAGTCCCCCTAGCGCGTCTTCCAGCTCACCCTTGACCCGGGAATAGAAGAAGCGTGAGTGGGGGCTGGCGCCCAACGCCGAATTCAGAGAGAAACGCTGGGCCCCTCCAGCTCGCGCCTGGCGGGCGAACCACAGCGGTAGTTCCAGATCGACCCAGCGAAAGGCGTCGCGAGATCCTGCCGCCTTGAGGGTGGTACCCAGGGCGCAGATGACGGCGTCGACGTGCCACCGTTCACCGCCTTGTTCGAGCTGGGCAAAGTCCACGACAGGACTCGTCAGGCAGGAGTGCTCGCGCTGCAGCGGTCTACGCACCGGCGCCACCACGGCACTGACCTGCGGATGATCCAGCAGCCTGCTCAGCACCTCCTGCCCCACCAGTCCCGTCGCTCCCAGTAACAGCACCTTCATGTCGCCGCCTCCGCCGCGTTGAGAATGCCCTGCATCTTGCCATGCCGGGACGATATCCGAAGCCATATCCGTGGCTATAGCGACATTGTGTGGACGAGCTCACGACGAAGCAAAAAAAATCCGGCCAGAGGCCGGATCAAGGACAGCACCAGCTGTCGAGAGAGAGCACATGGATCATCATCCAGTGCAGAGAGCTCAGTGGTGGAAGCGGTCAGCGGCTTCCTTGGCCAGGGCGCGAATGGCATCCCAGTCACCGGCATCGACCAGCGACTTCGGCGTCAGCCAGGAACCGCCAACGCACATCACATTCGGCAGTGCCAGATACTCGGAGGCATTGCCCAGATTGATGCCGCCGGTAGGACAGAAGCGCGCTTCGCCGATCGGGCCACCGAAGGCCTTGAGCGCCTTGACGCCTCCGCTGGCCTCCGCCGGAAAGAACTTGAAACGACGGTAGCCATACTGCCAGCCGGTCATCAGCTCGGAGATGGTGGCGACACCGGGCAGCATGGGCAC
This sequence comes from Halomonas litopenaei, assembly GCF_017303055.1. Lineage (GTDB taxonomy): Bacteria > Pseudomonadota > Gammaproteobacteria > Pseudomonadales > Halomonadaceae > Halomonas > Halomonas litopenaei_A. The sequence continues at coordinate 209,195 of NZ_JAEKJT010000004.1, forward strand.
CGGGCTTTCCACGCCATAGCGATACAGTGCATCCGTGGCGCCGGGGGTGACCACAAAATCCGCACCGGCCTGCTCGACCTGACGATACTGGGCCGGGGTCAACACCGTTCCGGCGGCGATGCTGGCCTGAGGCAGTGCCTTCTTGAGGCGCGCGATGGCCTCGATGGCGCAATCCGTGCGCAGGGTGACTTCCAGCACGCTGAGACCACCTTCCACCAACGCACGCCCCATCGGCACAGCATCCTCGATGCGGTCGATGACGATGACGGGAATGACCTCTGCCTTGAGGCAGATGCTGTCCAGTTCAGTGGTACGAGTGGAGGGAAGCTGTTTTTCAATGGTCATGAGTGACTCCAGAATTCAGGGTGCCCAGTAGACGGCCAGCGGGCAGCTCAGGAAGGCGCGGATGGGCAGTTCCCGCACGTCGTCTCCGGCCATGGCGGAGGCCAGCACCGAACGCTTGTCGTCGCCGGTAAGATGCAGCACGTGGCGACGTGCATGGTGCAGTCGCTCGGCACTGAGGGTGATGCGAGCCTGAGGCTGACTGGGGGTGCGCACCGCCACGGTCAGCGCATCGGTGCTCAGGGCCAGGTCCAGCTCGCGGCTATCGGGGAACAGCGACGCGGTGTGCCCATCACCGCCCATGCCGAGGATGACCACCGACGCCGGCCAGGACAGACCGGCCAGCCGCTCGGCCACCTCTTCAGCGCCCTGCTCCGGGGTGGCATGGTCTGTCGTCAGCGGCACGAAGTTGGCGCTTTGAGCGTGATTGACCAGCAGATGTTCACGCACCAGACGGGCATTGGCGTCATCTGCATCAGCTGCGACCCAACGTTCATCAGCCAGCGTCACGTCCACTCGTTGCCACTCCAGCGACTGTCGCGACAGCGCATGAAAGAAGGGCACCGGAGTCGAGCCCCCGGAGACCACCAGCAGAGCCCGCTGCTGCACCGCCAGGTCTTCACGCAACGCCGCCGCCACACTTTCGGCCAGCTGATGGGCCAGTTGCTCGCGCGGCGACAACTCGGAACCTTGTGCACTCATATCAGTAGTCCTCGTACCAGCTGCGACCATCCTGGGTGATCATGGCGATCGAGGCCACCGGCCCCCAGGAGCCCGCAGGATAGCGACGCGGCGGTTCATTGCGGTCTTCCCAGGTGGCGATCAGCTCGTCGCACCAGCGCCAGGCATGCTCGACTTCGTCACGCCGCACGAACAGGTACTGCTGCCCCTTCATCACCTCGAGCAACAGCCGCTCGTAAGCATCCGGAATACGGGCCTTGGGGAAGGCGCTGTTGAAATCCAGATGCAGGGGCCCCCGGCGCAAGCGCATGCCCTTGTCGAGGCCGCTGTCCTTGGTCAGCACCTCCAGGCGAATGCCTTCCTCGGGCTGCAGCCGGATGATCAGCTTGTTGGCGGCGATCGCGCGCTGATCCGGGTCAAAGATGTAGTGCGGCTGCTGACGGAAGTGGATCACGATCTGCGACAGCTTCTCCGGCATGCGCTTCCCGGTGCGCAGATAGAAGGGCACGCCCGCCCAGCGCCAGTTGGCCACTTCGGTCTTCATGGCCACGAAGGTCTCGGTGTAGCTTTGGGTATTGGCGCCCTCTTCCTCGAGATACCCCGGCACACCCTGGCCGTTGCTGGTGCCCGCCGTGTACTGGCCCCGCACCACGTCGCGACCAATCATGTCATCGGTAAACGGCTTCAATGCCTTGAGTACCTTGACCTTCTCGTCGCGAATGGCATCCGCGTCCAGGTTGGCTGGCGGGTCCATGGCGATCAGGCAGACCAGCTGCAGCAGGTGGTTCTGGACCATGTCGCGGAGCTGTCCGGCCTGGTCGAAATAGCCCCAGCGCCCTTCGATCCCGACCTTCTCGGCCACGGTAATCTCGACGTGAGAAATATGGTTCTGGTTCCACTGGGTACCGAACAACGGGTTGGCAAAGCGCAGTGCAATCAGGTTCTGCACGGTCTCCTTGCCGAGGTAGTGATCGATTCGGTAGATGCGCGACTCCGGGAATACCGCTCCCACCGCATCATTGACCTCACAGGAGGACTCCAGGTCGTAGCCGATGGGCTTTTCCACCACCACGCGGCTCTCGTCATCCAGGCTGCCACTGGCCTCGAGATGTCGACAGATATCTCCGTACAGGCTGGCACCCACGGCAAGATAGACCACCAGCGGGCGCTGCTGGGCCTGCTGCTTGCGCCAGTCGGCAATCGCCGTGTAGCCCTCCACCGTGGTGAAGTCGACGGTCAAGAAGGACAGGCGGTCCAGGAAGCGCGACACCACCTTGTCATCCAGCTCGCTGGCCTTGACGTACTCCTTGAGCGACGCATGGATGCGCTCCCGGAAGGCGTCGAGATCGATATCCTGGCGTGCCAGTCCCAGCAGCCGGGTATCCGGATGCAGCAGACCTTCACGATCGAGCTGGTAGAGCGCGGGAAACAGCTTGCGGCGAGACAGGTCGCCCAAGGCGCCAAACAGCGCCAGATCAATGTCGGTGCGCTCGGCGTCACTGGAGCGGGAGTGTCGTGTCATAACCGTCCTCGTGTGCTGGTAGACTCCTGACGGGCGGGGCCAAGGCATCTAATGGCTGAGTGACTCGCCGCAGGGATATCTAAGTTTACAAAAAAATAGTCGAAATTCCGCGGCGAGTACACACAATATTTTGTAAACTTACACAAAATTTGAGCTCGCTGCGCTTATACATTCGGTGTACATTGCGGGGACATCGAATGTGGATTGGATGTCGTCGGCGAGACAGCTAGGATAGCTGGCATTGTGTAGTTAAATCACCACATCCCCTGAGGGAGTCGCCCTGGCTACCCCTTCACCCCACCGTCCCATTCACCCACGCCGCTACGGAGCCACTGCCGACCATGGTTCGCCACGATCTTATCGAACGCATCCGCGCCCGCCTGGACGAGCTGAATCGCTCCGAACGCAAGGTCGCCGATGTCATTCTGGCCGACCCTGCCGCCGCGACCGGCATGAGTATCGCCAGTTTGGCTCAAGCCGCATCGGTCAGCGAGCCTACCGTCAATCGCTTCTGTCGCAACTTCGACGCCAAGGGCTACCCGGACTTCAAGATTCAGCTGGCCCAGAGTCTGGCAGGGGGCACCCCCTATGTCAGCCAGGCAGTGGAACCCGATGACAGCGCCGAGGCCTACACCGGCAAGATTTTCGGTGCCACCATCGCCGCACTCGATCTCGCCAGCCGCGAGGTCTCGCCCGAACGTATCGACCGCATGGTCGACTATCTGATCCAGGCCAAGCAAATCCATTTCTTCGGCCTTGGCGCCTCCGGGGCCGTCGCCCAGGATGCTCAGCACAAGTTCTTCCGCTTCAACCTCCCGGTCAGCGCCTACGTCGATGTGCTGATGCAGCGTATGGTGGCCTCGGCCTGCCACACCGGGGACGTCGTGGTGGTACTGTCCTACACGGGACGAACGCGAGAACTGGTCGATATCGCCGCCATCGCGCGGGAACATGGTGCCGTGGTGCTGGGCATCACCGCCCCGGATTCTCCCCTGGCTCGTCAGTGCACCGAAACCCTGACGGTCAGCGCCCCGGAAGACACCGATCATTACATGCCCATGACGTCGAGGATGGTGCAGCTCGCCCTGATCGACGTCCTCGCCACCGGGGTCACACTGCGACGCGGCGAGGACTTCCTTCACCACCTCAAGAAGATCAAGGACAGTCTGCGCAGCACTCGCTACAGCGTGGACGACTGAGTCGAGCCGCTGTCGCGGCATGCAGCTTGCCTCAAAGGGGTATTGGCACAACAATAGGCGCCCTGCCCCGCGGGAATGCCCTCGCGATGGCTGACCATGCACCTCATTGCTCAAAGGCTGCCCCATGCGCTCACTTGCTTCGCTGACGTCGTTGCTGGCTATCGCCACCGCCGGCCTGATTGGCCTGCCCTCCGTCGCCGCCGCGGACACCTTCCGCTTTACCGCCATTCCCGACGAAGACGAGTCGCGCCTGGTTGAGCGTTTTTCCAAGGTAGCCGACTATCTCTCCGACACCCTTGAGGTGGACGTGGAGTATGTGCCCGTCAAGTCCTACGGCGCCGCCGTCACGGCCTTCCGCAACGATCAGGTGCAGCTGGCCTGGTTCGGCGGACTTTCCGGGGTACAGGCACGACGCCTGGTACCTGGCTCCCAGGCCCTGGCCCAGGGCGTCGAAGACGCGGCCTTCGAAACCTATTTTCTGGCCCACGCCAGCACCGGCCTGGAACCCGCTGATACGCTCCCGGACAGCATCGAAGGCAAGACCTTCACCTTCGGCGCCAAGACGTCCACGTCAGGCCGCCTGATGCCCGAGCACTACCTGCGCGAGCGCTTTGATGCCGCCCCGGAAGAGCTGTTTACCCGGGTAGGCTTCTCCGGTGACCATTCGCGCACGATTGCGCTGGTAGAAGCTGGCACCTACGACATCGGTGCGGTCAACTTCAAGGTCTGGGACGCGGCGCTGGCCAACGGCGACGTGGATACGGACAAGGTCGACGTGATCTGGTCCACACCCAGCTACCCGGACTACCAGTGGACCCTGCGCGGCGACGCCGATGAGACGTTTGGCGCAGGCTTCACCGACAGAGTGCGCCAGGCACTGCTGAGCATGGATGATCCTGAGCTGCTCGAGAGTTTCCCGCGCTCAGGCTTTATTCCTGCCGACAACGACATGTACGCCCCCATCGAGAGCGTCGCCGAGAACCTCGGCCTGCTGCGCTGATGTCACAAGGCCCCAAAGACACTGCCTCGATGTCCGAGGCAGTGGACTTCACTGGCCTGAGCCTTGACGGCGAGGATCTCGGTCACGGACAGCAGATCGTGTTAAGGGATGTCCGGCTGCGATTGGAGCCAGGCCAACGAGTGGCGCTGCTCGGGGAGAGCGGCGCCGGCAAGTCCACCCTGCTGGCCACCTTGCGTCAGCGTCTGGGAGCGCACGCTGCCTGGTGTCCACAACACCATGGTCTGGTGCCCCAGCTCTCGGTCTACCACAACGTCTATATGGGACGACTGGAGCACCACTCGGCGCTGGCGAACCTGTGGAACCTGGTGCGGCCACTGGCCAGCTGCTGGAAGGACATCACCGCGCTGTGCCAAGCGCTAGGCCTCGACGGACTCGCCCGACGACCGGTGGGCCGCCTTTCCGGCGGCCAGCGCCAGCGCGTGGCCATCGCCCGGGCCCTCTACCAGCAGCGGCCGGTGTTCATTGGTGACGAGCCCGTCGCCAGCGTCGACCCTCATCAAGCCATGTCCCTGCTGGACCGGATTGACGCCCAGCACACCACGACGGTCATGGCGCTGCACCAGCGGGAACTGGCCCTGAGCCACTTTGACCGGGTCTGGGGCTTGGCTGACGGGCGACTTGTGCTGGATGCCCCCAGCCATAACCTGAGCCTTGCCGACCTGGACGCACTGTATCCCAGTGCGACGGCTGCGCCTGACGCGTCCGCCATCACCAGTGAGTCAGCGATCCCATGATGGCCAGCGGTGACTCCCGTCCCGGTCTGCTGGCCGGCGACGGCATCGGCGCTCGGCTGGCCCGGCATAGCCTGTGGCTGATCGCGCTGGCACTGATCGCCATTCCGCTGGCGGACCTCGAGATTCTCAGCCGTGACCCCTGGGCGGAGCTGGGACGCATGGCGCTGGGCCTGGCGCTGCCGGATCTCGGTGCCATCGAAACGCCGCTCCAGGCCATCGGCCTGACCGTCGCGGTGGCGTTCTGGGGAACCTTGAGCGGTGTCGTGCTCGGCTTGCCACTGGCATTGGTCTACTCGCGCTCGCGCTGGGTGCGCGCTGCCTCGGCGGGTGTGCGCGCGGTACATGAGTTGTTCTGGGCCCTGCTGTTCCTGCAGGTGTTTGGCCTGTCGGCGCTGACCGCCCTGGCGGCACTGGCGATCCCCTATGCCGGCATCTTCGCCAAGGTCTACGCGGAGATTCTGGAGCAGACCCCGCGGGCCGCCCAGGAGGCCCTGCCGGAGGGCACAAGCCGGCTGGCCAGGCTGGCCTATACCGAACTGCCGCTGGCATTCGCCCAGTTGGCCGCCTATACCCGCTACCGCTTCGAGTGCGCGCTGCGTGCCAGTGTTCTACTGGGCTTCGTCGGCTTGCCGACGCTTGGCTATCAGCTAGAGAGTGCCTTTCGCGAAGGCCGGTATCACGAGGCAGGGGCCCTGCTGTGGCTGTTCTACGCCTTGATCGCCACCTTGCCCTGGTGGGCCCATCGCCGCCTGCTGCTGCCGCTGGGTATCGCCAGTGTCACCCTGCTGGGACCGTGGCCGGAGATCGATGGAGGGCTGCTGTGGCGCTTCGTCAGCCAGGATATCTGGCCTCGTGCCCTGCTGACGGGCGATATCAGCGGCCTTGTCGACTGGCTGATGGGCTTGCCTGCCCTGGTGACAGCGGTCGCCAATACCCTGCTGCTGGGCTTGCTCGGCACGGTGGGCGCTCTGCTGATCGCACTGGCGCTGTGGCCGCTGGCTTCACGTCACTTCGGCAACCCGCTGACACGGGGCGCAGGACGGGGCATTCTGATCCTGCTGCGCTCTACCCCAGAGCTGATGCTGGCCTTCATCTTTTTGCTGCTGCTGGGTCCGTCGTTGCTGCCCGCCTGGCTGGCACTGGCACTGCACAATGGCGCATTGATTGCCTTTCTGGTCAGCCGCCACGCCCATGCCATCGAGCCCGGCATGGCAGGGCTGCCGGCATCAGGACGGCTGGCCTACGAGCTACTGCCCCGGGTCTACCCAGGCATGCTGGCCCTGGTCTACTACCGGGCCGAAGTGATTCTGCGGGAGAGCGCGCTGCTGGGCATGCTCGGGGTGGCCACCCTGGGTGACATCATCGACGATGCCTTCCAGATGCTGATGTTCGACGTGGCCTTCGCCCTGCTGGTGGTGACGGCACTGCTCAATATCCTGGTCGACGCCCTGGCGAGGCGTCTGCGTCCCTGCGAGCCGCCCATCGACGATCCCTGCCTGCGCTGACCTCATGCTGGAAACGACGACGCCGACCCAAGGGTCGGCGTCGTGGCTCACGACCTGCTGCACAACGGGCTGAACCAGTGTCGAGCTCAGCCGTTCACCGCAGGATGGCTCACCCCTTGATGGCAGCGGTCACGGTAATCTCGACCTTCAACTCGCCCGCCGGCATCGGCGCACAGACGCAGGTGCGAGCCGGAGCGTGACCTTCCGGTATCCAGGCGTCCCAGACCGCATTCATGGCCGCGAAATCCTCGCCTTCTTTCAGGTAGATGGTCGCGGTCAGCAGGTGCTCGCGATCACTGCCGACTTCGGCCAGCAGCTCGTCCACGCGCTCGAGCATGCTGGTGGTCTGGGCGGTGATATCGCCCTCACGCGCTTCGGGGCCGGCTACCTGGCCACACAGGTAGGCCACTCCCTGATGAATGACACCACGGCTCATGCGGGTCTTGGTGTCATGACGCTGAATGCTCATCGCGCTCTCCAAAAAAGTGATATCGACTGTAAATTAGCAACAAGGAAGATGTTTCATCCGAGGTCTTCCCGGTAGTCTCGCCGGCTGCCTTGGGCCGGCGTTCAATATAGCCAACTTTCGCCTGCGCGAGATAGCCCGATCGGGCGTTTTTGGCAGCACAACAGTGTCAGGTCTCTCTCATGAGGACGACTGAGTGATGACAGCCCGGCTGTCACCTTGTCTAAAACATGAGGGTTTACCAATGAAGCGTTCCATCATGATGGCAGCAGTGCTGTCGACCGCCATGGCACAAGCAGGAGTGATCGCTACCGCCCAGGCCGCCGACGGCGACATGGAAAAGTGCTACGGCATCTCACTGGCAGGCGAAAACGACTGCAAGGCAGGCCCAGGAACCACCTGTGCGGGCACCTCTACCGTCGACTACCAGGGCAATGCCTGGACGCTGGTTCCCGAGGGGACCTGTACCGGCATCGAGACCCCCCACGGCAATGGCAGCCTGAGCGAAGTCGAACGCCCCTGACGTCGAGTCAGACCTTCGACCACCGCGGGGCCAGGCGGACATGACCCCGCGGACTTCTTCCGCTTGAGGCCAGAAGCCCCGTGGCTGAAGACCTCAGCTCGCCGTAAGGTGCCGACCGTCGTCGACAGCTGGCGCCATGCAGGCGGCAAACGCCGCCAACGCGGAGTTCATCATGACGACACCCTCCACGCCCCCCGCCAAGACATCCTCGCTCACAGACTCGGTGTCGTCGGCCTGGACGCCGCCAGGGTCGTCCCGGGCGACGGCACTGGCCGCCAAGGCGAGCGCGCCAGCGGCGACCACCGGATTGCCGCTGCCACTGGCTGCCATGGGCATCGGCCTGAAGTTTCAGCATCTACAGGAACTTGCCGCGCTGGAGAGCGGGCCTGACTTTCTCGAGCTCCACGCAGAAAACTACATGAATGCGGGAGGCCCGGTACAGGAACAGCTGGCGGTGCTGTCGCGTCGCTATCCGCTATCGGTGCATGGTGTGGGGTTATCCCTCGGAAGCGCTGAAGGCATCGATCCGGAGCACCTCAAGCGCCTGACGACGCTGGTCGACCAGCTCAAACCGGCACTGGTATCCGAGCACCTGGCCTGGAGCCGCCTGGATGGGCACAGTTACAACGATCTACTGCCCGTGCCTCTGAACCAGGAGTCTCTCAGGGTGATGTGCGACAACGTGGCACGCACCCAGGACAGCCTGGGGCGCCAGCTGCTGGTAGAGAATCCGAGTCTGTATGTCAGGCTGGATCAGACCATGAGCGAGACACAGTTTCTGCAGGCCCTGGTGGAGGCGACTGGCTGCGGGCTGTTGTTCGACGTCAACAATGCCTTTATCAGCGCCGCCAACCTGAATCGTGACCTGGACAGCTATCTGCAGGAAGTGCCCTGGCACGCGGTAGGTGAATGGCACCTGGCCGGCCATACCCAGGACGGCACCAGCGACCTCTATATCGACGACCACGGCAGCCCGGTGGCAGATCCGGTATGGCAACGTTATCGGCAGGTGGCCCGCCTGCGCCCGGAACTTCCCACCCTGGTGGAATGGGACAACAGAGTGCCACCGCTATCTCGTTGGCTGGAAGAAGTGGCCCTGGCACGACGCCATCATGCCAGCGCCCAGGATGCTCTACCCTCGCAACAGGCGAGGCCTTTACCCGCTAGCGGAGCCTTGCCATGAGCCGCCTACAGGACTGGCAGCGCCACTTCATCGACGCTGTGCGCCAACCCCACCGCCCTTCCTCGCCGATAGCCGATACCCCAGGCCTCGATGTCTATCGCAATAACATTCGCTCGAGTCTGATCGAGGCGCTCAAGGACACCTTTCCCCACACACTGACCCTGCTGGGAGAGCGCTGCTTCGTCGGAGAGGCCTCACGCTTCGTCGCCCGTCATCCACCCAGGGACCCTCGTCTGGCCCACTACGGCGGTGACTTCGTTACTGCGCTCAGGCAGTCGCCTGACGTGTCGCGCTATCGCTTCGTTGCCGATATCGCGGGTCTTGAGCATGCCCGACTCAGGGTCAGCCATGCCGCCGACAGTATCCCACTGGAAGCCTGTGAACTGGGCGCCTGTCTCGACAGCGACAGCTGTCTGGTACAGGCCTTGCCCGCCAGTCGGTGCGTCTCTTGCGAGCACGATGTGGAAGGGCTGTGGCAGGCCCTGGAAAGAGGAGAAGGCAGCGCTCCGCTAGGGTCACAGGGACCCAAACATTGGCTGCTGGTGCGCCACGGCCAACGCGTCCAGATGACCCCCATCGATTACGTGACCGCAAACCTCCACCGGCGGCTTGATGGGACGACGTCACTGGCTCAGGCCCTCGGCGAGATGGAGCAGGAGCTGGCCGGGGGGCTACGTGCCAGCGACTCACTGGACGACCTGCTGGGGCGTGCCCTCGGCACACTGGTGGGTCAGGGGGCGCTATGCAAGCCCGCCGAGGCGTTTCATCAACCCGTTGAGGCTTTTCATAAAACCGCTGAGGCTCTTCATAAAACCGCTGCGGCTCTTCATAAAACCGCTGAGGCTCTACCACCCAAGGAAGCGTCACGCAACGCCGGTGAAACACCGCCACCCGTCTGAGCCAGCCGACGTTCAGGTGTCGCTGACAGCGTCTTTCTCGACCGCCAATGAGGATCGCCATGAGCATTCATACCAACCTGCTGACCACCTACGGACAGGCCTCGCGATGGCTGGACCATCGTTCGCTGGATCTTGTTTTGGTCCTCATGCGACTGGTTGTCGGCACCGTCTTCTTTCAGTCCGCCTTGACCAAGGTGGACGGCGTTGGCCTTGCCGACAGCACGTTCTTCCTGTTCGAGCACGAATACGCGCTGCCACTGATCTCTCCCGTGCTGGCCGCCTATCTGGCGACACTGGCAGAGTTTTCCCTGTCGCTGCTGCTATGGGCGGGACTTGCTACGCGGCTTGCGGCCACGGGACTGCTGATCATGACGCTGGTCATCCAGACCTTCGTCTACCCAGAAGCCTGGGTCACTCACGGGCTATGGGCTGCCAGTCTGGCCACCCTGGTGCTACGCGGGGCGGGACGACTCTCGCTGGATACGCTGCTGTGCCGACAATTGTGCAAGCGGCCAGAAAGCGGGCAGCCGTAGTGTCAGGCACTGATGCCAAAAAGACGGGGCGGCAGGAGACAGGCTGGAAGGAGACAGAACGGAGGGAGACGGCAAGACGAACGACGGGAGCAGCCTTCAACCACAAGACCGCTCCCGGCTTCCTTCTGGGAACTTCTCTAGATACGTAGCGGCCTAGCGCAGCAATAGCACCGGCAGGGTGGTGCGCCTTAGTACGCTGGTCGTGGTGCTGCCCACCAGCAGGTGCCGAATACGCGAGTGGCCGTAGGCACCCATCACCACCATGTCGATAGCATGTTGCTGCTGGTAGTCGCACAGGGCCTCTTCAACGTCGCCCGCGTAGATGCCACCTTCGGCCACATGACCGGCCTCTCGCAGGGTCGTCAAGGCCCACTCCAGCTGGCTGCGATGGTCGCCGGTATCGGCTCCCACCATCACCACATGGCAGTCAATGCCATTGAACAGCGGGCTACGCGCCAGCAACTCAACCCCCTTGCGGGTGGTGTTGCTGCCGTCGAAGGCGATCATCACTCGCTTGGGCACGCTGAACGACTCAGGCACCATCAGGATCGGCCGGTGCAGTCCGCGAACTACCCGCTCCAGGTTCGACCCAAGGTGTTCGCTGGCCTGTTGGGCGCTCTCGCCGCGCTTGCCAATCACCAGCAGACGAATGTCATTCTCGAGCTCGAGCACTGTCTCGACCAGGGTGCCATTACGCTGGCGACAGTTTGGCTCGGAGATGCCGGCCGCCATGACGCGATCCTTGGCCGCCTTCAGCATCAGCCGGCCATGCTCCTGGGCAACCTTGGCACGCCGCTCGTCCAGGCTCGCCAACTCTTCCAGCAGGTGTTCGCGGGCACCCAACCCCAGATTTCCAGACAGGTCTGCCTCTGCTGTCTGGGGGTGATTGTCCACCACATGAAGGAAGGTCAGCGGCGCACCCAGGGCCTGACTGGCCCAGGCGGCTACGTCGCACACGCTTTCGGCAAACTGCGACCCATCGATGGCAGCCATCACCTGTTCTGTCATGATTCTCATCCTGCCTGGCGTTGATGGATAAAGGGCCCCGAAAGACGGCGAGGCGCCCCGATGTCCTTGCATGATGCCGCGTGGCAGCGCGACCCGTCTCGTCACTCTCTCATGCCACACGTCCTTGTGTCTCGGTGCTCCACCTATCGTGCAGCACCTGTCACCGTGATCAGTGTCCGCCCATCAGCTTTTCCACCGCTGCGGGATTATCGTGGATGGCATAGCGATCAACGATGGTCGCGCTGGCTTCATTGAGACCGATCAACTCCACCTCGGTGCCCTCACGACGGAACTTGATGACCACCATATCCAATGCCTGCACCGCCGTGATATCCCAGAAGTGAGCGCGAGATAGATCAATCACCACTTTCTCGACACTTTCCTTGAAGTCGAAGGCAGCGGAGAAGCGCTGGGAAGAGGCGAAGAAGACCTGTCCAATGACCCGGTAACGGCGCCCCTGACGCTCGTCACCTTCGAGTTCCTCACTGGCAACGTAGAGGAAGTTGCCCACCTTGTTGGCGAAGTTGAGCGCAGCGATCAACACCCCTACGAAGACCCCAATGGCCAGGTTGTGGGTCCACACCACCACGGCCACTGTCGCGATCATGACAACATTGGTCGACATGGGGTGTTTCTTGAGGTCGCGCAGAGAACTCCAGCTGAAGGTACCGATGGACACCATGATCATGACAGCGACCAGGGCGGCCATGGGGATACGCGACACCCAGTCGGACAGGAACACCACCATCAGCAGCAGGAAGATGCCTGCCAGAAAGGTCGACAGGCGACCGCGACCGCCTGACTTGATGTTGATGACCGACTGGCCGATCATCGCGCAGCCTGCCATGCCACCCAACAGGCCTGTGCCGATGTTTGCCATGCCCTGGCCCTTGCACTCACGATTCTTGTCGCTGGGGGTGTCGGTCAAATCATCGACGATGGTGGCGGTCATCATCGACTCGAGCAGGCCCACCACGGTCAGCATGATCGCGTAGGGGAAGATGATGCCCAGGGTCTCCAGGTTCAGCGGTACGTCTGGCCACAGGAACACCGGCAAGGTATCCGGTAACTCGCCCATGTCGCCGACCGTGCGGATATCCATGCCGCTGAGCAGATACACGGCGGTCAGTACCAGAATGCATACCAGCGGAGACGGCAGCAGCTTGCCGATGCGCGGAACGTAAGGAAACAGGTAAATGATGCCGAGCCCCGCTGCCGTCATCGCGTAGACATGCCAGGTGACGTTGGTCAGCTCGGGCAGTTGCGCCATGAAGATGAGAATGGCCAGGGCGTTGACGAAGCCGGTGACCACAGAGCGCGACACAAAGCGCATCAAGTCAGCCAGTCGCAGGTAGCCCGCCACGATCTGCAGTACCCCGGTCAGCAGAGTGGCCGCCAGCAGATATTGCAGGCCATGCTCTTTCACCAGGGTCACCATCAGCAGCGCCATCGCGCCGGTCGCCGCGGAAATCATGCCCGGCCGACCGCCGGCAAAGGCAATGATGACGGCCATGGAGAAGGAAGCATACAGGCCGATCTTGGGATCGACGCCAGCGATGATGGAAAAGGCGATGGCTTCGGGAATCAGCGCCAGCGCGACGACGATGCCGGACAGCACGTCGCCCCGAATATTGGAGAACCAGTCTTGTGTGATCGATCGCATCATGAGGCGGTCCAGGGGATGAGTGTGAAATGAGGCCGCGGTCAGCCTGCGCCAGCCGCTTCTCCACGAGGAAGCAGCGCTCTAGGCATGGTGCCTGGCGCTCGCTGATCGTGTCTGACGGGAAGTGGCGCAGTCTACCAGAAGCACACCCGCAAGGCGACGCCAGGCACGCTGCAAGGCCTGACCTGCACGGCATCGCCCATTGGCCAGCGGCGAAAAAAACCTGTAAGGATCGAGCAGGTGGTTCGACTTATGACAAAACGTCCAAGGAACGCGACATGGAAAAGTGTGCTCCGCCCAAGCCTAGCGAGCGTGATGGCCCTCCCCTGGCTGCGCTCAAGCAGAGCTTGTCGAGGCACGGTTGGCCCCTGCCCCAGCCCCCTGCATGCACGGACTCACTGCTGCAACCGCTAGCCGATACCGGTCTGGCACATTGGCACGTTCGGCTGCCCCACGGCAGCGAAGACGGCGCCTGGCTGGCACGACTGCCCAAGCAGAGTCAGCTGGGTCTGGATGCCGCCAGCAACCTCAACTACCAGGTGGCCTGCTTCACCCGGGCGCAAGCCAGTGGCCATACCCCAAGACTCAACGACTGGCTACCCTGCGACGAGCTGTTGCCCAGGGGTGGCCTGGTAGTGGAAGCCATTGACGGCCGTTCGGCCAGGTTACCCAGCGACCTGCCCGCCATGACCACCGCCCTGGCCAGCTTGCACAGCCTGCCGCTGCCTGCCCTTGAGCAACGATCACCGTTGCTATCACCTGCCGACCCCTGGCGGGATATGCTCGATGATGTGCGGGCCCAAGCCCGGCACCTGCCCGACGCCAACCTGAGCCGCCACAGCCTGCCGCTGATCGAAAAGGCTCTGTCACAGCTGCCCTCGCAACTCCCCGTCGCCAATGCCGCCGTGAGCCTCATCAGCTTCGACGCCCACCCCGGCAATTTCCTGATCACGCCAGAGGGCCGGGCAGTGCTGGTGGATCTGGAAAAATGCCGCTACTCACTGCCCGGATTCGACCTCGCGCACATGAGTCTGTATACCTCTACCACCTGGGACCTGCACAGTCGCGCGGTGCTGTTCATAGAAGATCTGGTGGCGCTCTACCAGCGCTGGCGGGCGCGCATGACCGAAAGCGGGCGCGACACGCATTGGCGCAACCTGATGGCCTGTCGCCATGCCATGTGGCTGTGGTCACTGACCTGGTGTGCCAAGTGGCGCGCGCAGCAGCATCAGCAGATAGATCGTCGCCATCGCGGTGAAGACTGGTCCGCTCAGCTCAGCCAAGCCGCGCTGGTCGATCACGTGGCCGACCGCGTGGATCACTACCTGTCCGCCCCCATCATCCAACGAGTCACCGACGAGCTGGCGGAGCTGGCCGATGCGGGCTGACTCGACTCCAGCATTTTCGCCTGCTCATTGCACAAGGATGCGATCATGACCCGCTTTGCGTCACGCACACCCCTATCCGCCGTTGTCCGTCGACTCGCCGTCACCATGCTGGCGCTGGCTCCGGTCCAGGCCACTCTGGCCCAAGAGACTCAAGCACCAGGCACTCTTGCCCAGAGCTCACCGCCACCCCACCCGCTGCTCCAGCAAGACTGGAGCGACGTCGAGCAGCAGGCTGAGGGTCAGACCGTCTACTTCAACGCCTGGGGAGGCGATCCCAACGTCAATGGCTATCTCGATTGGGTGGCAGGTCAACTCGATCAGCGATACGACGTGGAGCTGGTGCACGTCAAGCTGGAGGACACTGCCGCCGCCGTATCCCGCGTGTTGGCGGAAAAGTCCGCAGGCAACGTCGACCAGGGAGCCATTGACCTCATCTGGATCAATGGCGAGAACTTTTCTGCCATGAAGGAAAATGGGCTACTGCTGGGCCCCTTTGCCCAGCGCCTGCCCAACTTTGCGCTGACCTCCCCCGACGCGAATCCCGAAATGACCACGGATTTCACCGTGCCGACTGACGGCTACGAGTCGCCTTGGGGAAAAGCACAACTGACGTTCTACTACGACAGTGACCGTGTCGACTCCCCCCCGCAGTCTCTTGATGCACTGCTGCAATGGAGTCATCAACATCCAGGCCGCTTCACCTATCCGCTGGTCCCGGATTTCCATGGTTCCACGTTCCTCAAGCAGGCGCTTCTCGCATTGGTCGACGATCCCGCCGTGCTCTCCCGCCCAGCCAGCGAGGTTGATGCCGAGGCGGTCATGACGCCACTGTGGGACTATCTCGATGCCTTGCACCCGCAGCTGTGGCGTCAGGGACGTGACTTCCCCGCCTCCGGGCCTGCCATGCGCAGCCTGATGGGTGATGGCGAGCTGTCACTGGCTTTCACCTTCAACCCGGCGGAACCCGCGGCGGCGGTCAGCTCCTACCAGCTGCCCCCTTCGATCCGCAGCTACGTGCTGGAAGGGGGCACCATTGGCAACGTTCATTTCGTGACGATTCCGTTCAACGCCAGCCATGTGGCCGGCGCCATGGTCACCGCCAACTTCCTGCTGTCCCCGGAAGCTCAGGCGCGCAAGCAACAGCTGGATGTGTGGGGCGACCCCACGGTCCTCGACCTCGAGCGTCTGGACAGCGACCAGCGGGATGCCCTGACGCCCATGGATGACCAGCCTGCGCGCCTGCCCGTTACTGAACTGCAAAACACCTTGCCTGAACCCCATCCGAGCTGGATGGAAGCCGTCGAGGCCGGCTGGCTGGAGCGATATGGCACGCGTTGACCAGCGTATCCTGGCCGCCGACTCCTGGTTTGTGAGATTGACACGCTGGGCGCCTTTGCTCACCGTGTTACTGCTTGTCGTGCCGGTCATGGTGGGCGTTGCTGGCGTCACGGCGCCAGCCTTTGGCTGGCTGCCTGCGCTGGGCGGGGAAAGCCTCAGCCTGGCGCCCTGGGTCGCGCTGTGGCACACCCCAGGCCTGGGCGAGATGATCACGATGAGCCTTTCCACGGGCTTGATCAGCACGGCGGTGGCGCTGGTCATCGTCATCCTGTTTCTCGGGGCCTTCGCCGACAGCGCGGCCTTTGTCTGGCTCAAGCGCCTGCTATCACCACTGCTGGCCGTGCCTCACGCGGCAGCGGCCATTGGCCTGGCCTTTCTGCTCGCCCCATCGGGACTGGCCATGCGGCTCGTTTCGCCCGGTCTGAGCGGTCAAAAGGTACCGCCGGACTACCTGTTCCCCGGTGATCCTCACGGCATTGCCCTGATCGCTGGGCTGGTGGTCAAGGAAGTCCCCTTCCTGCTGCTGATGAGCCTGGCGGCGTTGCCTCAATGCCAGGCCCATCACCGCCGCCATCTGGCCCTGTCGCTGGGCTACTCTCCCGTCACCGCTTTTCTCAAGGGCGTCTTGCCGAGCCTGTATCCATTGATCCGGTTGCCGGTCTATGCGGTGATCGCCTTTGCTTCGTCCAACGTCGATGTCGCCATGATTCTGGGCCCTTCGACTCCGCCACCCCTGGCCGTCAGCGTTGTCCGCTGGCTAGGGGACCCGGACCTTTCCATGCGTTTCATGGCATCCGCGGCAGCGCTCACCCAGCTGGCGGTCACGCTGATGGCGCTCGGCATATGGTGGTGCATCGAGCACGCTATTCGCCTGCTGGCCACACCCTGCTTGACCGATGGTCAGCGCCACCTTGGCCAGCGTTTGGGAGTGGTGCTTGGCGGTGGACTGACCTGGCTCAGTGCGGGCCTGCTGTGTGCCAGCTTGCTGGGGCTGGTGCTGTGGTCTCTGGCCGCCTACTGGCCGTTTCCTGCCAGCTGGCCAACCCCGCTGACCCTGGCCAACTGGCGCGCTGCACTGCCGGGACTCCTGCCCGCTGCAGGTACTACGCTGGCCCTGGCAGTGGCTGCAACCCTACTGTCGACGATACTGGTCGTTGGCTGCCTCGAAAGCGAATCCCTGCATCAGCGCAGCATGGGCAAGGGCGCCACCCTGGTGCTCTACCTGCCACTGCTGGTACCGCCCGTGGCCTTTCTCTACGGCCTCGTTCAGCTCCAGGCTCAGCTGTTTCTGATGCCAGGATTTGTCCTGGTCGTGGTCGGCCACAGCCTGTTCGTATTGCCATATGTGTTTCTGTCCCTGGCCGAGAGCTACCGCCGCCTGGATCCCCGCTGGAGCCAGGTCGCTGCCAGCCTTGGCAAGAGCCACGCCAGCATCTTCCTGAGGGTACGCTTGCCCCTGCTGCTCGCGCCGATGGCGACCGCCATGGCGGTGGGTCTGGCCGTCAGCATCGGCCAGTACCTGCCGACCTTGCTGTTGGGCGCGGGCAGACTGACCACGCTGACCACGGAGGCGGTTTCTCTGGCGTCCGGCGGCGACCGCCGGCTGACCGCTATCTATGCCCTGGCTCAATTGGCACTACCCGCCATTGGCTTTGCCTTGGCCATTGGCCTGCCTCGTCTGTTGCATCGACGGCGGCGAGCCCTGTTGACCTGACTCCACACAACCCGCGAGACCGCTATGCCCGAACTACGAGACACCGCTGGTACGTCGCGCCGCCCGTTGATCTTTGACGGCGTCAGCATCAGCCTGCAGGAGACACCGCTCGTCTCTCTGTCGGCGCGCATCGACGCCGGAGAGGTCGTCAGCGTGATGGGGCCTTCTGGTGTGGGAAAGTCCACCCTGCTGGCGTTTGCCGCGGGCTTCCTCGCTCCGGCCTTTCACGCCAGCGGGGACGTTCGCCTGGGCGATCAGTCGATCACGTCACTGCCGACGTCCGCTCGTCGACTTGGCTTGCTGTTTCAGGATGCCCTGCTCTTTCCCCACCTTAGCGTTGCTGGCAATCTCGCCTTTGGCATGCCTCCGTCTCGACATCGCCGCCAGCGCCGAGAGGTCATCGATCAAGCCCTGTCGGACATCGGCCTGGAAGGTTTCGGCGAGCGCGACCCCGCCACCCTCTCGGGGGGCCAGCGTGCTCGCGTCGCCCTGATGCGTACGCTGCTGTCGCGCCCCCAGGCCATGCTACTGGACGAGCCATTCTCGAAGCTGGATGCCACCCTGCGCCAGGAGATGCGCGAACTGGTCTTTGGCCGCATACGGGAATACGGACTGCCTGCACTGCTGGTCACCCACGACCGGGCCGACGCCGAGGCCGCCGCAGGACCGATCATTGAGCTGTCGAGTGCCAGCACGGGACAGACCACCAGCACATGGCGGAGCGCACAGCATGCCCGACGCTGAGGCACTTGCCACGACGCCGCAACTCACCGTCATCATCCCCACCCTGAATGAGGCCAACATCATCACCGCTAGCCTTGACCGACTGGATGGCTGGCGCCGCGCAGGGGCCGAGATCATCGTCGTCGATGGTGGCAGCAGCGATGGCACCTGTGCGCTGGCGACATCACGTGCAGACCGGGTGATCTCCGCCGCTGCGGGGCGAGCCCGGCAGATGAACGCAGGCGCCGCCTCGGCTCGCTCGCCGGTACTTCTGTTTCTCCACGCGGACACTCAATTGCCGCCCGACGCCATGCCAGCGGTGTTGAAGGCCGTTGAAGCCCGTGTCTGGGGGCGCTTTGACGTTCGCATACGCGGCCACTCGTCGATGCTGCCGATAGTGGCCGCCTGCATGAACCTGCGCTCGCGACTGACGGGCATCGCCACCGGAGATCAGGCCCTGTTCATGCAACGCGCCACCTTTGTCGACCTGGGCGGCTTCCCGGACCAGCCCCTCATGGAAGACATCGAAATGTCCAGGCGACTCAAGCGTTCCTCTCGTCCCGCTTGCCTCAGGCTAAAAGCCACCACCGACGGGCGTCGCTGGGAAAAAAGAGGCCTCGCTGCGACGATCTGGCTGATGTGGCGGCTGCGCTTTCGCTACTGGCGTGGTGCCAGTGCTGTAGATCTCGCCAAGGAGTATCACCATGTGCGATGACAGCGCGCACTGTCAGGGGCCGGGCACCACCGATGGCGACCTGCCTGTCATCTCGATTCTGGCCAAGGCCCCACTGGCAGGACTGGCCAAGACACGCATGATCCCTGCACTAGGCCCAGAGGGGGCGGCGCGCCTCCAGCATCGATTGATCGAGCACACGTTGAAAGTGGCACTGGAGGCGACTTCTGCAAGTCGGATTACCCTATGGACAGCACTGGATCATCAACATCCCTGCTTTTTGCAGGCGCAGGATCGCTACGGTGTTCGCCTTGCCCGCCAGCCCGACGGCGACCTGGGAGCGAGGATGTATGCGGCACTGGCCGCGACTGACGCCCCAAGCCTATTAATCGGCACAGATTGCCCGTTAATGGATAAGAAATTACTGAAAACTTGTCAGAAACGACTCAAACAGGTAGACAGCGTCTTTCTTCCCGCGGAGGACGGCGGCTATGCTCTGGTTGGAGTTCGCCGACATGACCCACGGCTCTTTGAGGGAGTCGACTGGGGCACGTCCGGGGTCATGTCCCAGACGCGTGCACGTCTGGCGGAGCTTTCTTGGACATTTGAGTGTCCAAGCACGGTCTGGGATCTGGATACCCCCCAGGACCTGGCTCGACTAGCCGACATGGAAGCCCTCTCGCTGGAGATTATGCCGTGACCGAAGACACCCTCACTGACCGCCACAAGAAGCTTGCCGCGGTTCGCCCTCGCTTGCTGTCCTTTGCACGCATGCACCTGCGCGACCATGCCGCCGCCGAGGATGCGGTGCAGGAAGCGATGATTGCCGCCATCGAGAAAAACGACAGCTTTTCAGGTCGCTCCGGCTATGAGACCTGGGTCTTCGGCATCCTCAAGTACAAGCTGCTGGATCAGATGCGCCAGCAGAAACGTCACGGTCGCTGGGAACCCTTTGACGAAGAAACGACGGATGATGCCATTGATCGCATGTTCCAGCAGGACGGGCATTGGACTCACGAGGCCAAGCCCCAGGCTTGGGACACCCCAGAGCAGGCATTCGAAAACGAACATTTCTGGAAAGTATTTGACGCCTGTATGCTGGGCCTTCCTGACAACGTGGCACGGGTATTCACTCTGCGCGAATTAATGGGCCTTTCTACCGAAGATATCTGTAAGGAAGTGGGCATCAAAGAAAACAACGCATGGGTGATCCTGCACCGGGCTCGCCTCAAGCTTCGCGCTTGTATTGAAAAAGGTTGGAAGGAGGATGCGGCATGATGATGTGCAAGGCCGCTACCAAGCTGATGTCAAAGCAGCTGGATGCGCCCCTGACGACGCGAGAGAAGCTCTCGCTTCGTTTTCACCTGATGCTCTGCTCGGTCTGCCGTCGATGTGACAAGCAATTCGAGATGTTAAGAAAGGCGGGACGAGCCTATGGGGGGGCCTCCGCTGACAAGGCTGAACACCACTGCATGGCTAGCGAAGAGGACATGAAGAAGGTTCAGGAAGCGATTGCCCAGGCGGAAGAACGCCGCCAGGGATAAACGCCAGCCTATCCCCCGGCGGATCGCGTAGCGCTCGAGCTTCGACGGCTACAGCGAAAGCTTCGATGAACTACAGCAGAAGCTTCGACGACTACGGTATCAGCCCCGTTTGTCACACTCTTGTGAACCCCGCCTACAGGCTATCTCTCCTACCTGCTACCGAGACAGCCTGACGGCGGTATTCCGCATCACGCGTGCCTCCAGCAACCAACCGCACGGATCTGCGCGCCGGCGACTGCTGGCTAGTCACCCGCCGCTTCCTGTGCCAGTCCCGACAAGGCTTCTGCGATCTGGTCGATGGGCAGTTCACAGTCACCTAGCCCATGCCGCTTTGCCAGGTAATGCGGGTCATTCCACTCGAGCACCAGGTGGTCGTCCTGCTGGCGAACCACCATTTTCTGGGGCAGATCCAGTGCCGTGCTGCCGTGACACTGCATCAGGCGTGTCCCTACCTCGGGCTTACCGAAGATGTAAGTGCGCGTCGGCGGCAGTTCAAGGCCTACACCCTCCGCATTGGCCTGGTGGTCTACCATCGCCATCAAGCCCATGCCACGCTTCTCCAGACCCTGCCTGAAGCGCGCATCGACCTCTTCTACGCTGTCCTGTGACGTCAGGCTGGCCACACCCGACTCATCGATCTGGGGCTCTGCCGCTACACTTCCTGATCCGGCCAATACCAGACCCATGATCAGGCCCCCGACCCACTTCCTGCTGTAGTGACGCTGCCTCATACGATGGTTTCCTTGTTCAACGAGTGACACTGTGAGCTTGCCCATTGCCAGCGTGGACGACGCAAGCTTGAACAACGCAAGCATGGACGAGGTAAGCATGGACAAAATAAGTGCCGCCCGACAAGTCGACATATGCCAATGACGCTGCGTGGTCGTGTAAGGATCGCGGAGTGCCTACCGACTCTGCAAAGCCTACCAACACTGCAGAGAAAGTAGGCTTTTGGCCAGCCATGTTTGCCCTACCGTCGCTATGGAGCCCGCCATCTATGCCTATGTCCCACCACCGTGCCTCTATCACGCTGCTATTGACCGCCTGTGGCGCCCTCTCGTTCGCTTCGACGCTCCAGGCGGCAAGCTTTTCGCCCCAGGTCTTGCTCTCCTGGCCAACCCGATCCTTCGAAGGCGAGACGGCGTATCGCGTAACAGCGCTAGAGGGCACCCAGGCACTTGAAGCACGTGCCAGAGGACAGGCGTCGGCCAAGTACCTGGAGCGTGAGATCGACCTGAAGGAGACACCTTATCTGCGCTGGTGCTGGCGCGTCTCGGGGGTCTATGCCAACGTCAATGAGCGCAGCAAGGCAGGCGACGACTACCCTGCCCGCGTCTATGTCGCCAGAAAGACCGGACTGCTTCCCTGGCAGGTAGAGTCGGTCAACTACGTGTGGTCATCGAACCAGCCCCGTGGTAACAGTTGGCCCAATGCCTTTACCGATAGAGCCATCCTGCTGGCCTTGCAGGGCGGTGACGAGAAGGTGGGTCAATGGGTGGCAGAAGTCCGCGACGTGGCCGCCGACTATCGCAGGCTGTTCGGCACTCAGCCCGACAGTATCGATGGGCTTGCCCT
Source organism: Halomonas litopenaei (assembly GCF_017303055.1). GTDB lineage: Bacteria > Pseudomonadota > Gammaproteobacteria > Pseudomonadales > Halomonadaceae > Halomonas > Halomonas litopenaei_A. Next base: position 231,429 of record NZ_JAEKJT010000004.1, read on the forward strand.
GATGAGCGATGGCGACAACGCAGGCGGTGATGCCACCGCCTGGTTTACTGGCCTTGAAATGAGCGCCTCGGCCTCACCGCCCAGCTGTCCGTAGAACAGCATTTATCATCGCTGAAACACCACCGTGCGGTTGCCGTTGAGAAACACCCGCCTCTGCAGATGCAGGGCAACCGCTCGTGCGAGCGTCAGACATTCGATGTCACGCCCTCGGGCGACCAAGTCATCCGCTGTATCGGCGTGGGTGACCGGCTCGACGCCCTGGCTGATGATCGGCCCCTCATCCAGGTCGTCGTTAATGTAGTGCGCCGTGGCACCGACCAGCTTGACCCCTTTCTCGAAGGCCTGGTGATATGGCCTGGCCCCCTTGAATCCTGGCAACAGCGAGTGATGAATATTGATCGCTCGGCCGGCCAGACGCTCACTCATGTCGCTGGAGAGTACCTGCATGTAACGCGCCAGGATCACCAGCTCGGCACCGCTATCCTCGATAATCTGCCACACCTTCGCTTCCTGCTCGGACTTGGTGTCCGCGCTGATCGGGCAATGGTGGTAAGGCAGCCCGTGCCATTCGGCCAAGGGCGCGAGGTCCGGGTGATTGGACACGATGGCCTTGATCTCGACCGGCAGCTGTCCGGTGCGATAGCGATAGAGCAAGTCATTGAGACAATGATCTGCCTTCGACACCATGATGACCACCGGCGTCCGTCGATCAGGGGCCGTCAGCTCGAAAGTCATGGCAAACTCGGCGGCACGCTCGGAAAACCGTTGCTCAAAATCCGTGGCCGAAAAGCCCCCGTCAGCCGAGCCGATGCTGGATGGCCCGCCCCCTCCCGGGGGGCGAAACTCGGTGCGAATGAAGAACCGGCTGGAGCTGGCATCATCAAAGGACTGCTGCTCAGTGATATAGCACCCGTGCTCGCGCAGGAAGCGGGTCACCACGTCCACGGTGCCAAGGCGGCTTGGGCACTGGGCGGTCAGAATCCAGTTGGCAAGGCCCGTCGGGCGATCAGTGCTCATGGGCGCTCCCCATCAACGGCATCCTCGACGTCACGCTCGACGCCGATGGCAAACTCCTCACCAGCATCCAGCAGCCACCGATAAACGTAGTCGACGAAGCTCGCCCGAACCACCAGCTCCCAGCCTTTATCGTCAGGCCGCCTGAGGATCACGCTGGACTTGGCGAACACCGTCGTCACCCCCTTGCCAGGGGGAAAGTGACGCGGGTGAACGTCGTAGACGACCGATTTCATCAGTAGCTCGCGCATGGCGTCGTCATCCCCGCTCAAGGCGATCACCGTCTGTCCTGCACTGACATCGGTGAAGGCGACGCTGGCATCCCCCAGCACCGCGCGCAGGCCGAGCTCGACCCGATGGGCATCACCCGGGGGCAGTATCGCCAGCCATTCATCCGGCGACAGCCATTGCAAAGACGCCGCGTCACTTTGCACCAGCTCGTGGGGACGCGCCGGCAGCGCCAGCCCCAGCACGCTGCGCACGGCTTCATCCAGCACGATGGCCCCACCCCGCAGAATGAGATGGTCGTGCCGGCGTTCTCGCATCACGACGCGAGACGCTGTCGATGGTGCCGGGGCACCGACATGCTGATAGGACCAGGCCAACGGGGACGTCATGACCGATCTGCTGTGGGGATAGGCATCAAAGACATGCACAGTGGGCATCACTTCAGACATTCTGGCGCTCTCCCTTCGGATCGAGGAACACGGTAGAGACGATGCGCGCCTCGTGAGTCTTGCCATCCACACAGGGAAGATAGACGGTCTCGCCCAGGCGCTGATGACCACCCTTGACCACCGCCAGGGCGAAGCCGGTCTCGAGGGTCGGGCTGTAGTAGCTTGAGGTGACGTGGCCCACCATGGGCATCGGCACCGGATGTTGCGGGTCGAGCACAATCTGCGCGCCCTCTTCCAGCACCACCTCGGGGTCGACGGGGCGCAGCCCGACCAGTTGCTTGCGATCTTGCCGCGCGGTATCAGTGCGGCTCAGGGCGCGCTGTCCGACCCAGGAGAACGGCTTGTCGTAGCCTATCGCCCACTGCATGCCGAGATCCTCCGGCGTCACCGAGCCATCGGTATCCTGACCGGCGATGATGAAGCCTTTCTCCGCCCGCAGCACGTGCATGGTTTCGGTACCGTAGGGGGTGAGGTCATACTTTTCGCCATGGGCAAACAGCGTCTTCCACACATGCAGGGCGGCGTGGGCCTGCACGTTGATCTCGAAGGCCAGTTCACCGGTGAAGGAGATTCGGAAGATGCGCGCCGGCACCCCGGCCACCCTGCCCTCTCGCCACTCCATGAACTTGAACGCCTCGCGATCCAGGTCGATATCCTCGACCACTTCGCTCATCAGCTCACGCGCCTTCGGCCCCGTCACGGTCATGGTCGCCCAGTGATCCGTGACCGAGCTGAAGGTCACGTCGAGATCCGGCCACTCGGTCTGGTGCCACAGTTCCAACCATTCGAGAACGCCAGCGGCACCGCCGGTTGTGGTGGTCATCAGGAAATGGTTCTCGGCCAGACAGCTGGTCGTACCGTCATCCATGACCATGCCGTCGTCTTTGCACATCAGCCCGTAACGCACCTTGCCCACGCCCAGCTTGGCCCACTTGTTGGTGTAGATGCGGCCGAGGAACTCGCGGGCATCGGGGCCCTGGATGTCGATCTTGCCCAGGGTCGAGGCATCGAGGATCCCGACGCCCTCGCGGACCGCCAGGCATTCACGCTTCACCGCCTCATGCATCGTTTCAGGCTGGCCATTGTGGCGCCGTGGAAAGTACCAGGGGCGCTTCCACTGCCCGACATCCTCGAACTCGGCCCCTCGCTCCACGTGCCAGGAGTGCAGCGCACTGTAGCGCTCAGGATCAAACAGTGCTCCACAGTGGCGCCCCACCACCGCGCCGAAAGTGACCGGCGTATAGTTGGGCCTGAATACCGTGGTACCGACCTCGGGAATCGAACGGCCCAGGCAGCGAGCGGCGATGGCCATGCCATTGATGTTGCCCAATTTGCCCTGATCGGTGCCGAAGCCCATGGCGGTATAGCGCTTGACGTGCTCGATGGATTCAAAGCCTTCACGGGTGGCCAGCTCGATGCCGGCAGCGGTGACATCGTTCTGCAGATCCACAAACTGCTTGGGGGCACGCAAGGTCGGTTTATCGTGGGGAACCTGGAACAGCGCCACCGCCTCGCCCTGGCGCACTTCCGTCACCTTGGGAAGCCGGCCTTGCGAGCCAGCGTGGCTGTCATTGTCGTCAGTGCCGACGCTGTCAGAACTGTGGCTGTCAGTACCGTTGCTGTCAGTATCATTAAGCTTCGTACCCTGACCGCCGACATCCAGGTTCGCCTCTGCCGCCGCCTGGCGACCCGCCTCCTGCCCCTCGGCCAGGGTGGCCGCCAGGGTAAAGGTGCCACCGGCACTGCCCGCCACCAGCATGCCCTGGGGCAAGCTGGGCACGAAGGCGATCAGGTCGTCGCGCCAGCTCGGCCGTGCCCCGGTATGCGACGCCAGGTGAATCACCGGGCTGAATCCGCCGGACGTCGCCAGCGTGTCGCAGGCCAGGGTCTCAGCGCTTCCGGCGAGGCCGAAGCCGTCGATATCGATGGCCGCCACCCGCACCGAGGCAACGCGCTGCTCGCCGCGTGCCTCGATCACTGCCGAACCTGGCAGGATGCGGACACCTCGTGCTCTGGCCTGCTCGACCAGCTCGCCGTCAGGGGCAGAGCGGGCGTCCGCCACCGCGACCACCTCGCGGCCAGCGTCGAGCCAGTCAAGCACCGCACGATAGCCGTCATCGTTACTGGTGGACACCACCAGGCGCTGTCCCGGCACTACGCCATAGCGACGAATATAGGTCGACACCGCCGAGCACAGCATATTGCCTGGCACGTCATTACCGGCATACACCAGCGGACGTTCGTGGGCTCCTGTGGCCAGCACCACCCGAGCGGCACGCACGCGATGCAGGCGTGAGCGCGCCTGGCGCCGCCCCTCGATTCGAGGAGCACAGTGCCCAAGATGTTCAGTGCGCCGTTCATGCAGCGTGACGAAATGATGGTCGTGGTAGCCGTTGGCCGTGGTGCGGGGCAACAGGGTCACATCAGCACAGGCGGCGAGCTCTGCCACGGCTTCCTCGACCCAGGCGCTGGCCGGGCCATCATTGAGTCGCTCACGGCAATCCAGCAGCGAACCACCGAAGGATTCCTGCTCGTCACACAGGATGACCCGAGCCCCCGAGCGGGCAGCCTCCAGGGCGGCGGCAAGACCAGCAGGGCCCGCCCCAATCACCAGCACCTCGCAATGACGGTTGATGTGATCATAGATATCCGGATCGGCTTCCATGGGGCTACGCCCCAGGCCCGCACTCTTGCGGATATAGCGTTCATAGGTCATCCACAGCGAGGCCGGTGCCATGAATGTCTTGTAATAGAAGCCAGGGGGCATCAGCTTGCCACCGACCTTGCCCAGCATGCCCATCAGGTCCCGCTGGACGCTTGGCCAGCCATTGGTGGAGCGAGCGTAGAGGCCATCGAACAAGGCCTGCTGGGTAGCCCGCACATTGGGCACCTGCTCGGCCTCATGCTGGCCAAGCTGGACCACGGCATTGGGCTCCTCGGCTCCGGCCGCAACGATGCCGCGGGGCCGCGCGTACTTGAAGCTACGATTGACGACATCGACCCCGTTGGCCAGCAGCGCCGACGCCAGCGTATCGCCCTGATAGCCGGTGTAGGACTTGCCGTTGAAGGTAAAACGCAGGGGCACGCTGCGATCGATCAGGCCCCCTGTCTCGAGGCGGTTGAGCTGGCTCATGCGCGCACCTCCCGGGTATAGGAAGAATCGTGGGACGCGTCGTGGGATGAGGCGTGAGACGAGAGCTGGGACGTGGCACGGCCCGCGCCGCCATGGCCGTCATCACTGGCATCAGCTGGTACCGTCTTGCCGTCAGGATTGGCCTGGGTGAATCGCGGCGCCTCGCCGATGCGGTAGGTCTCGAGAATCTCGTAGGTCTGGGTGTGGCGCGTCATGTTGAAGAACTTGCGACAGCCGACCGCATGAACCCACAGCTCGTGATGAATACCCCGCGGATTGTCACGAAAGAACAGATAGTCCCCCCAGGCTTCATCCGAGCACTGGGCAGGATCCTCGGGCCGCTGAATATGGGCCTGTCCCTTGGGGTGAAACTCTTCTTCCTCGCGCCACTCATTGCAGTTGGGGCAATGGATGTAAAACATGCAAACCTCCTGGACTCAGTGGGCGACACCCGCAGCGCCGTGCTCATCGATCAGGGCACCACTGTGGAAACGGTCGATGGAAAACGGTGCGGCCAACGGATGCATCTCGCCCTTGGCCAGGCTTGCTGCAAACACATGCCCAGACCCCGGCGTGGCCTTGAAGCCGCCGGTACCCCAGCCACAGTTGAAGTAGAGCCCTTTGATGGGGGTCTTCGACAAGATCGGACAGGCATCCGGACAGGTATCGACGATGCCCCCCCACTGCCGATTCATGCGCACCCTTGAGAAGATCGGGAACATCTCGACGATGGCCTGCAGGGTGTGTTCGATGGTGGAGTAGCTGCCGCGCTGCCCATAGCCGTTGTAGCCGTCGATCCCGGCGCCGATGACCAGGTCCCCCTTGTCGGACTGGCTGATGTAGCCATGCACGTGGTTCGACATGACCACAGTGTCCAGCACCGGCTTGAGTGGCTCGGACACCAGCGCCTGCAGCGGATGGCTTTCCAGCGGCAAGCGCAGGCCGGCCAGACCGGCCAGGACACCCGAGTTGCCCGCGGTCACGCAGCCTACGGTGGTGGCCTCGATGTCACCACGGTTGGTATGCACCCCGAGGATGCGCCCATCGCGGATCTTGAAGCCGGTGACTTCGGTCTGCTGCAGAATATCCACACCCAGGGCGTCGGCACCGCGGGCATAGCCCCAGGCCACCGCATCATGACGCGCCACCCCAGCGCGGGGCTGCCATGAGGCGCCCATGACGGGATATCGCGCGTTTTTTGAACAGTCCATGATGGGCACGAGCTGTTGCACACCGCGGGCATCCAGCACCTCGCCGTCGATGCCATTCAGCCGATTGGCATTGACCCGGCGCTGGATATCGCGCATGTCCTGCAGGGTGTGCCCCAGGTTGAGCACCCCTCGCTGGGAGAACATCACGTTGTAGTTGAGGTCCTGGGAAAGGCCCTCCCACAGCCCCATCGAATGCTCATAGAGGGCCGCCGCCTCATCCCACAGGTAGTTCGAGCGCACGATGGTAGTGTTGCGAGCGGTATTACCGCCCCCCAGCCAGCCCTTCTCGATCACCGCGACGTTACGTACCCCGAACTCCTTGGCCAGGTAGTAGGCGGTCGCCAGGCCGTGCCCGCCGCCGCCAACGATGATCACGTCATAGGCCGCCTTGGGAGTGGGGTTACGCCACTGTCGCTGCCAGTTCTCATGGTGGCTGATGGCATGGCGCGCCAGCGCAAATCCGGAATAGCGTTGCATGATGTCTCCTCAAGGATCTCTCTTTCCGCTCAGTGGCATCAGCCCAGTAACGTCAACCCAGTGCCACGGCCACTGCACCGCCAGCTCGCGCCTGGGGTTCCACTACCTAACTAGGCGGACTGCAGCTCGGATGGGTCGGCCATCGCGTAGACCGGGTGACGCGCACACAGCTCAGCGACCCGAGCTCGTACCTCGTCTTCGATGGCGGCGCTATCGTCGCCCCGGGTCAGGGCGTCCAGAACGTCACAGATATCACCGGCAAGCTGTGCACACTCCGCCTCATCGAAGCCCCGGGTGGTAACAGCAGGGGTGCCAATCCGCAGGCCCGAGGTAACGAAGGGACTTTGTGGATCGCCTGGCACGGCGTTCTTGTTGACGGTGATGTGGGCACGGCCCAGCGCCGCGTCAGCATCCTTGCCGGTAATGCCCTGGCGGATCAAAGAGACCAGGAACAGGTGGTCATCGGTGCCACCGGACACCACGTCATAGCCACGCTCAAGGAATGTCGACGCCATGGCTCTGGCGTTGGCGATCACTCGCTCTTGATAGCGCACGAAATCCTGGCTCATGGCCTCGCGGAAGGCGATCGCCTTGGCCGCGATGACATGCATCAGCGGGCCTCCTTGCTGACCAGGAAACACGGCGCCATTGAGCTTCTTGTAAAGCACTTCATCACCGCTGGCCGACAGGATCAGGCCACCGCGAGGACCGCGCAGGGTCTTGTGGGTCGTCGTGGTCACGACATGGGCATGGGGCAAAGGACTGGGGTACAGGCCTGCCGCCACAAGACCGGCAACGTGGGCCATATCGACCAGCAGCCAGGCTCCGACACTGTCGGCGATGGTGCGAAAACGACGCCAATCCACCACCCGGGAATAGGCCGAAAAACCCGCCACGATCAACTTGGGACGATGTTCGCGTGCCAGGCGTTCGACCTCGGCGTAGTCGATGCGGCCCGTCGCTTCATCCAACCCGTACTGCACCGCCCGGTAATGCTTGCCAGAGAAGTTGGGCGCCGCACCATGGGTGAGGTGACCGCCATGGGCCAGACTCATGCCAAGTACGGTGTCACCCGGCGAGACCAGCGCCATGAAGGCGGCAGCATTGGCCTGGGCACCACTGTGGGGCTGAACGTTGGCATAGTCCGCCCCAAACAGGGCACAGGCTCGCTCCATCGCCAGGCGCTCGACCACATCCACGTGCTCGCAGCCACCGTAGTAGCGCTTGCCGGGATACCCCTCGGCGTACTTGTTGGTCAGTTGGCTGCCTTGGGCCTCCATCACCGCCGCACTGGCGTAGTTTTCCGACGCGATCAGCTCTACATGCTGCTGCTGGCGAACCTCCTCCGCGGCAACGGCCTCAGCTATCTGGGAATCGAATCGTGCAAGACAGAACGACGTCCGCGATGAATGCGCCGTGAACAGATGGGACATGGGGTGCCTCCCGCTATGGCAAGCAACGGTTAAGCGACCGCACTCGCCTGATCAGATTTATCGTTGTCATTGCAGGCACGGGCCGGCAGTCTCACTCGCGAGGTCATCCTCGACCTCCAAGGTAAGCTGCTGCCACAACGCAATCGTTCTGAAAGCGACATCGACGTCTTCAACAAGGACATCTGTCACTCCCGCATGGGTGTCGGCGTTGTCGGCAACGTCCCCGCCTGCTGCCTGGTGCTGTCATTGAAGCCGACACGCCCCGGCGTGACTTGAACAAATGCGACAGCTTTATTGGACGCGGGTGACCGAGACGGTCTGTGTTTGCGAGAGGGTCAGGCTGGGTCGAGACGCTCAGCCTTGGCCGAGACGAGTGCCAATATGCAGAAAGAAGGGGTCGACGCCGGCTTCCTCGCGCCCCTTGGGATCGCGGCGCAACTGGGAGGGAGACTGGCCATAGGCGGCGCGAAAATGGCGGGAGAAGTGTGCGGTGTCGGCGAAGCCACAGCGTTCACCGATATCGGTGATGCTGTGCTCGGTGAAGTACAGTAGCCACAGGCCATAGCGCAGTCGCAGGTCACGGGCGAACTTCTGTGGCCCGATGCCAAAGCTGTCCTGAAACTTGCGCTCGAGGCCGCGACGGGAGGCGCCTACGCGGCTGGCCAGCTCATCCACGGAAATGACTTCCCCCAGATGCTGCTCCAGGATCGTCACCGCCCGGCGCACGATGCGGTCCTCGATACGCTCGAATACCACGGGCTGTGGCTGGCCATGCTCTCCGCCGCGGTGCCCATCCAGCAGCATGATGTTCAGACTCTTGCGCGCCCAGGCGCGGCCCAGATGACGCTCCACCAGGTACGCCGCCAGATCGGCCGCCGCGGCGCCACCCGCACAGGTCAGACGATCGCCATCATCCACATAGAGCCGATCGGCCACCGCATTGACCTGGGGAAAACGGCGCACCAGGTCCGCATGGTGATACCAGCTGACACAGCAGCGTCGCCCCGCCATCACGCCAGCCTGGATCAGTGACAGCACACCCGTACAGACGCCGACCAGGGGCACGCCAAGCCGAGCCGCCTGACGCAGGTACTCTGACGCCGCAGGATCGTCCGTCGGTGAGCCGTCGAGCACTCCGCCAATGACCACCAGATAGTCGAACTGACGCGGGTCACAAAAGGGCGTGGCAAAGGGTTCACAGGGTGAGATGACCGCACCGCAACTCGACGGTGCATCCTCCCCATCTGCCGTAAGAAAGCGCCAGCGGCAGCGCAATTGACGACTACGGTCGCCCTCATCGGAGGCCAGTCTGAGGCAATCCACAAAGGCAGCAAAGGGCAACAACGTAAAACGACGCAGCAACACGAAACCTACCGACAGCGCCGGCGGTTGGGCCACCGACGTTGACGCCTCAGACTCAGCCTCAGACAGGGGGGAGGAAGAATCGGTAGGAAACATATCGCTCGTATGCCAGCGGAGGTGGCTGACCAGCGTACCCGATTCCCCCCGACCGCCTCCACTGGGCGTGGATTTTGCTACTGGCACGCCTCGCTACCAGTCGACAGTGACATTGCCTCGGGGCCGACTGCAGCACGACAGAATGTAGCCCTCGGCCACGTCTTCGTCAGTGATGCCGCCGTTGTGGTCCATCTCCACCTCGCCTGCCACCAGCGGCACTCGACAGGTGCCACAGATCCCCATGCCGCAGGCCTTGGGAATGTGCAGCCCCAACTTGGCGGCCGCTGCGTGCACGGTCTCACCTGGCTGGATACGCACACTTTTTCCCGCAGCAGCGAACTCCACGCAGTGCATGTCCGCGACATCCAGCTCCTCGGCGAGCGCTTCGGCCTGCTCGGCCAGCTCGTGCACGTCCTCCTGGACATCCACCGGCGTCGCGCCAAAGGACTCCTCATGGTAGCGGCTCATATCGAAGCCGCGCTGAACCAGCAGCCGTCGCACCGCTGCCATGAAGGGTGTCGGCCCACAGCAAAAGACCTCGCGATCCATGAAATCCGGCGCCATCAACTCCAGCATGGCCTCTGACAGGAAACCGCGGTACCCGGCCCAGGACTGGTTCAGCTCACTGTCACGCTCGCACACGATGTGCAGCCGAAATTCAGGAAGTCGAGAGAAGATATGGTCGAGCTCTCGGCGAAAGATGATATCCCTGGGAGTTCTTGCACAGTGGACAAAGTCCAGATCCACCGCCGCATTGGTGTCGAAAAACCAGCGCGTCATCGACATCAGCGGCGTGATGCCCACCCCACCTGACAGCATCAGCACCTTGTCGGCCGCATGATCGATACAGTTGAACTCGCCCACGGGGCCGTGCACCGCCAGTTCGTCGCCAACCTTGAGCGACTCATGCAGCCAGTTCGAGACACGCCCTCCCGGCACCCTCTTCACCGTGATCGAGAAGCTGTAGGGAACCGAGGGGGCACTGGCGATGGTGTAGGAGCGAAACACGCACTCATCGTCGATCTCGAGCTCCAGGGTGACAAACTGCCCCGGCTTGAAAAAGAACATGACCGGCTGCTCCGCCATGAAACAGAAGGTGCGCACGTCCCAGGTTTCCTGAATCACCTTGACGCAGCGCACCACGTGGCGTCCGTTGGACCAGGTCTGGGTCGTCACCGGGCTGAGAAAATTCGTCACCATGGCGTCGTCGCTCGCAGCTAGTGGTGGCTCTGATGACCGGGCAACGGCTACCGGCCAGGCTAATGAGGGAATTCTGCCCCTCGTCCTCCCGCCATCACTTGTCTAATCACGACATCAGCATGCTCGATTCCCCCGGCCATGCTCGTCACGGCAGCGATAGCGTCGCAACGGCATCATCTGGTGTCGTCGCCAGACAGCCCTGCTTCGAGCCCTTGTTCCAGACTGCCAGCACGCCACGCCCCACATGCCAGCCACCAGAGGCGTCCATCGCCCGTGACCTGCACGCGCACTGGGCCGTCACCCAGTACCCATTCGATGAGCAAGGACGACGTTCACCGCGAGCGTCTACCGCATGACCTGGAGAGCAACATGGACCCCATTGCATCACCCCGTCTGGGGGACCCTCTGGAAGAGGCCCGCCACTTCGCCCTGGAAACGGCCATGCATCATCCTCACGGATTTTCGCTGCCCCAGGCGTTCTACAACGATGACCGCCTGTTCAGACTGGACATGCGAACCATCTTTGAAAGGGAGTGGATCTTTGCCGGGATGAGCTGCGAAATCCCAGCGAAGGGGCAGTTCATGACCCTGGATATCGGCGACAATCCGATCATTATCGTGCGCGGAGACGGCGGCAGCCTGCATGCCTTCCACAACACCTGTCGCCATCGAGGCTCACGCCTGTGCGCCACTCAAAGCGGCAAGGTGGCCAAGCTCGTGTGTCCCTACCATCAGTGGACCTATGAACTCGATGGCCGCCTTCTGTTTGCCGGCACGGAGATGGGCGCAGACTTTCGCCTGGAAGACCATGGTCTGGCCCCTGTAGCCCTCACCGAAGCCGGTGGCTATCTGTTCGTCAGCCTGGCCAGCGAGCCACCGGATGCCAGCGATCTCAAGGCCGCCTTTGACAGCTACCTGAGCTTCTACGACATGGAAAATCTCAAGGTGGCGGTTACCACCACCATCGAGGAACAGGCCAACTGGAAGCTGGTGCTGGAAAACAATCGTGAGTGCTACCACTGCAACGGCTCACATCCTGAGCTGATCAAGACGCTCTACGAATTCGACGATACCGAGGACCCACGAGCGACCCCGGAATACCGTGCCCTGGTGGAGCGCAAGCAGCAGGAATGGGACGCGCTCGGCATCCCCTGGAAAATGCGCTGGGCAGGCGGCAAGCGCAATCGGCTGACCCGCACGCCACTGGTCGAGGGCACAGTGTCGATGACCATGGATGGACGTCCCGCCTGTTCAACGCCGCTGACCCACCAGGGAATCGAGGACATGGGGTCACTGCGCCTGCTACATCTGCCCAACAGCTGGAATCACTTTGTCGGCGACCATGCGGCGGTGTTTCGTGTGTTGCCGCTGGGCCCCCAGCGCACCCAGGTCACGACCAAGTGGCTCGTCCACAAGGACGCGGTGGAAGGCGTCGACTACGATCCCGAGAACCTGCGGCGAGTGTGGGATGCGACCAACGCTCAGGACCGTCGCCTTGCCGAGGAAAACCAGCGTGGCATCAACTCACTCGCCTATCGGCCGGGACCTTACTCCCCCACCTACGAATACGGCGTGATCGACTTCATCGACTGGTATCGCAGCACCTTGACCAGCAACCTCTCGGACACCCCGGAACTGAGCCTGGTACGCGCATGATCGAGGTATCCAGGACCTGACCAGCAGGCGGCCTGGCTAAGGCCGCCTGACTAAGGCCATCTGACTAGGGCCGCCTGACTAGGGCCGTCTGCTGTCCGTCGCCACCAGCGGGATAACCTCGCCACTCTCGGCGGCCGTTGGTGGCGTCAGATGTTCACGGCGCAACAGCGCATCAAGCTCACGAAACGGCACCGGTCGCGAGAACAGATAGCCTTGGAATGTGGCGCAACCCAACTGCTTCAAGGTGTAGCAGTGTCGCGCGGTCTCCACGCCCTCGGCCAACACTTCCAGGTCCAGCTCTCGGGCCAGTGAGATAACGCTCCTGCACACGGCAAGGTCTGGCTCGCTATCGAGACAGTGAGCGACGAACCCACGGTCAATCTTGATCTTGTCGATGGGCAGCGACTTCAAGTAGTCAAAGCTGGAATAGCCGGTACCAAAGTCATCGATCGCAGCCGTCACGCCGCGGCGGGACAATTTTTCCAGGGTCTTGGCCACACCCGGCTTGTCTTCCAGCAGCATGCCTTCGGTGATTTCCAGCTCCAGCCAGTCCGATGGCAGCTGAATGTCATCCAACGCCTGGCACACACTGGACAGGAAGTCCTCACGGTGGAATTCCAGTGGCGACAGATTGACCGCCACCCTGCCTGGCGATAAACCCAGCTGTAACAATCGCTTGGCGTCCTGACAGGCTCTACGCAGAATCCAGCGGCCCAGCTCGATGATCTGGCCCGTTTCTTCCGCCAGAGGAATGAACTCGGCAGGCGATACCCAGCCCAGGTCCGGATGGCACCAGCGCGCCAGTGCCTCAAGTCCCGTGACACGCCCAGCACCATCCACCTGGGGCTGGTAAAAGACCTGCAACCGCTGCTGGTCCAGCGCCACCCGCAGTGCATTGCGCAGCATGACATGTCGACCGGAAGCTCCCTCCAGCGTACGCGAGAACAGCTGGCACTGGTTTCGTCCTCGCTGCTTGGCCTGGTACATGGCCAGGTCCGCCTGCTGGATCAACCGCTGAGAGCTCACCGCCGACTCACTGTCCAGCATCGCAATCCCGATACTCGCGGAGATATGCAGCTGGTGGCCATCCACGCGGAAAGGCTCATGCAACTGCTCAAGCAGCCGTTCGGCCACCACCACCGCTTCCTCTCGCCCACCAATGTCCACCAGCACCATGACGAATTCATCGCCACCGAGTCGTGCCAGGGTGTCCGAGCGGCGCTGTCCTCGCCCCAGCCGCTTGGCGACCTGCACCAGCACGCGATCACCGGTTTCATGGCCCAGACCGTCGTTGATCGGCTTGAATGCATCCAGATCCAGGAACAGCACGGCCAGCCCCTTCTCATGCCTCTGCGCAAGCGCCACATCATGCTCCAGACGGTCTGACAGCAGCAGTCTGTTGGGCAGACCGGTCAAGGCATCGTGGGTGGCCTGATGGGCCAGCATCTCCTCCTGGGCCTTGCGCTGAGTGACATCGTCGACAATGCCGATGAAGTGGCTGACACCCTCACGACTGGCATGTACCGGAGACAGGGTCATGTCATACCAGCGGCAAGCCCCCACGTCCTGCGTTGCCAGCACCGTGACGGAGCCGGCCTGCCGAGTCTTCATCCAATGACAGATTTCGCCTTCCGTTACCGGGTCAAGTCCCATACGCCGCGCCAGCTCACTGGCCTTGAGGCCGATCAAGTCAGCGTTGCGCGCACCCAGCATGCGACACACCGCGGCATTGACGTAGATGACCGGCCCGCCCCTGGCGATGGCATCGAAAATGACCACGCCATTGGTGCTTTCGGTCAGACAGCGCTCCATGATCGAGAGCCTGGCCTGCTCCACCTGACGCTGGGTCACGTCGGTGAAGCTCGCAAACAGGCCTGCACAGGCCCCCTCGACCCGAATCTGCTGCAGCCTTACCAGGAAGCAGGAGTGCTTGGTATAGCACTCGAACTTGACCGACTGCTGGTGCCCGGACATGACCTCGTCGAAATGCTCATGCAGCTCAGGCGGTGGCGTATCGCAGCTCATCAACCGGCAGGCGATGTCACCAAAAGGCTGACCGATGGCAGTGGTTTCCGATGAGCCTGCCGACACCGAGACGGCGCCTACCGATGCTTGCTGATTCAGGGCACGCTCTGCCGATGCATTCAACTCGGTGACCAGTCCCGAGCGACGTACCTGCAACATGGGATCAGCGCTCAGCCCGAACAGGGAGCGAAACTCCTGCTCTCTCGCCGCCAGGGACATGGCCTGACGACTGCGGATCTTGGCCAGGGAAATCCACACCATCAATTGGTAAGTCGCGAACAGCCCCAATGCCGCCAGCATCGCCGGCAGCAGGACGCCCACCAGCTTTAACGGCAGCGATGCCTGAATACGCAAGGTGCCGCCACCAGACATGGCGATGTCCTCCCGCATCAGCCCAGCAAGACGACCGTGCTCTACCCAGACCTCGCCGGGCCTATGCTCCACCAGCATGCTTTCATTCCAGCCGATCAGCGTCATTCTGGCTTCCAGCCCCTCACTCATGCGATCGAGCCATGGCCCCATACTCACCAACGTCACCAGCCTGGGGCCGAAGCTGCCAAAGCTATTGACCTCCAGCAGGGCGTCTCCCTCGGCGAGTATCCACCAGCGCATGGGTTCATCACGCCGGCGAGCGAGCCAATCGCGAACCTGAGGCATGTCGAGCAGCTCCGCCAGTCGGCTGTCGGCCGAGCCTGAGTCAGGACCAAGACGACGCAACACCTTGCCATCCTGCCACCAGACATAGTCGACGATCTCTTCGTGGCCTGAAGACCCTGTCGGTTCAGGCGACCCTCCGGCCTGCGTCAGCGGCATACTCCATTCGCTCCAGCCTTCGCTGTAGCGTTCCTGCCATTGCGCAATACGACTCCCGAGGATATCCAGCTGGGAGGCGAGATTGTCACTGAGACTGCGTGAATAAAGGTGGTATCCCCCAAACGCCACCAGCAGACTGAGACTGGTGCCTATCAGTCCAGCCCACACGGCACGGGGAGCAAGAACACGGAAGTTGATCACATCAGGGCGTGGCATCAACAGCAAGATCACCCCGAAAATGATGATCATCAGGGTCCCCAGGGGGCGCGTCTCGAACAATAGCTGCCGCCAGCGCGGCACATCCTCGGCATCGCTGATCATCAACAGGGTCAGGCTGCCGCAAGCAATACTCGTCCCGCCGAGGCACTGCAGCAACCATCGCTTCCAGCGATCCGAAGACTCAGTCTCCCGACTGTCCTGCCACACCGAAACGGCCAGCAGCATCAGCAGCAGCGAGGACATGCCCGGCTGGGCGGTCACTCGCCCCGGGTGTTCCCATGCCTGGTCCAGCAGCCATAGCGCCTGGAACAGACCATAGCCAAGCAGCAGCAACGCTGCTCCACGCTTGATGACGCGACGCTGCTGGATCAGCGCAATGATGCCAGCCGTCGCCAGCAGCGACGCCAGGGCCCCCGAGCGACTGAAGGTCAACAGCTCGAACAGGAACAAGGCTGGGGATGGAGGCGCAATCAGCGCATGCAGGGCCACCAGCCCACCAAACGTCAGCAACACCACCACCAGCAGCGTGGTCGCCAATCCCGCTCCTTCTTCCTTATGCCGATCCATCATTCGTCAACCTCGCTCGCGGCTGACTTTCCCGGCGATCCTGCCTGCTGGCTTCCTGCAAACGCCAGCATTATCTGCCATGGCGCCCCTGCTTCAGCGGATACATAGCTTGCGCGTCGGAAAGTCCATCGTTATTTCTGCCTTTGCTAACTATCCTGCACAAGTTGGTGACGTCGCTCTTGGTAACAATATCGTAAACTCATGTAAGAATAATGCTACAAACTTTACAGTCACATCCTACTTAGGGGGAACAACGCCTGACGGCAGTGAGGCCCTATCACCGCGGTCATGGAGCGTTTCTGTGAGCCGGCAGTCATGTGGCCAGGAGCATCGAGCGCCTTGCAAGAAGCCATATGCAGGCGAAAAAGGCAGGTAAAAACAGCAGAGACAAACAGTAGGTACTCACCATCGGTACAAACAACAGATAAAAAAGAGGGCAGGCCATTGGCCTGCCCCGTATCGGATCATCGTGACGTGCAGTTAGAGCATCACCAGTGACAGCAGATAGACCAAGGCCATCGCCGTCACCCCCTGCACCAGGGTCGCCAGGGTCTGGGCGCGATAGGCCAAGCCCACGCTCATCCGACTGAACTGAGACACTACCCAGAAGAAACTGTCATTGGCATGGGATACTGTCATCGCCCCTGCGCCGATGGCCATGACGGTCAGCACCCGTCCCATGTCACTCTCGAGACCGAGATCTCCCAGCATCGGGGCCACCAGAGCAGACGTTGTCACCAGCGCCACGGTAGAAGACCCTTGGGCAGACTTGAGTGCCGCGGACACGATAAAGGGCATGAAGATGCCAACCCCCAGTGCGGAAAGCGTCTGCCCAAGGTATTCGCCCAGCTCGGTCGCCTTGAGCACCGCACCGAAGGCACCGCCGGCACCGGTGATCAGCAGAATTGGCGCGGCAGCGACAATACCTTCACCGATACGCTGGCTAAACTCTTCGATCTTGCTCTCACTCTTGAGCAGCATTGTGGAGAGCAGCAAACCGATGACCAGGGCAGTCAACGGCTGTCCCAGGAAGCTGAGCACGGTCAGCACATCACCCTCACCGAAGGGAGCCGCCGGCAGGCGCGCCACCGAACCGATGCAGATCAGCAGGATCGGGATAAAAATCGGAGCAAACGCCGCCATCGGGCTGGGCAGACGGCCGTAGCTGGCACGCAGCGCCTCCCAATCCTGATGGTGGTCGCCGTCCTCGAGGGCCGGATTGGCCACGTCCGGCTCGGTATGACGGAAGCGACGCGCCCACAAGGTGCCAGCCAAGGCGGCAACCGCGGCGACGAAGACCCCCACACCAATCACCAGGCCCAAATTGGCCTCAAGCCCAAGGTTGCCCGCGGCAGCAATCGGACCAGGAGTCGGCGGCACGAAGGTATGCGTGGCATAAAGCCCTGTTGCCAAAGCGACACTCATGGCAATGGGCGATGTCGTCAACTTGCGGGCCAGGGACTCTTTCAGCGAGTTCAGAATCACGAATCCGGAGTCACAGAAGACCGGAACCGAGACGATATAGCCGATAATCGACATGGTCAGCGTCGGAAAGCGATCCCCGAGCTTGGCGATGATCACATCCGCCATGGTGATCGCGGCCCCACTCTTTTCCAGAATGATGCCGATGATGGTGCCCAACACAATGACCAGGCCGATATAGCCAAGGATGCCGCCAAAGCCCGATGTGATCGTGCTGACCACCGAATCGAGTGGCAGCCCGTAGGCAAAGGCCGCGATAAAGGCCGACGCCAACAGCGCCAGAAAAGGGTGAACCTTTAACTTGCTGGTCGCGATCACGATGAACGCAATCACCAGCAGCAGGATGACAACCAGACTCATGGCGTCTTTGTCTCTCTATGTGGATGAATGGAAGACACCGCCAGCGGACGTGGCAAACGCTCACATCCCGCGACTCACGAGGTGTCCTGCTCCCTGAGGGCCCGGGACCTGCGGAGCTGAGGGGCCTGAGGCCTGACAACGGAAGATTTGATCCCAGTGGGCCAGCATTTCCCCGTGGGAGTATGCCTGATCCGGCCGCGGATAACGCCGTCATCTTGCACAAAATCCGCTGAAAATTGACCGCCCAGGTTGTGCGGATCACCAACTATCCATCATCGATGGACAGCTGAAGTCCCAGGTACAGCTCCACCAGGCCGGTGAAGCGGTGAGGAGAGATGCCGGTGATGTCGTGGATCCGATCGAGACGATAACGCAAGGTATTGCGGTGTATATGCAGCGCGTCGGCACAGCGACTCAGATTGCCCTGGTGCTTGATCAGGCTGTTCAGCGTCTTGAGCAAGCGCCCGCCGCTGTCGTTCTGGTGAATCAGGTCAATCGCAGAGCGAAGCTCATGCCCTTGCCACCCATCCGCCAAGGGCGACAGCAGCACCGGCAGGTGAAGGTCATCGTAGTAGTAGGTCGTTCGCTGCGGGTAGTGCTGCTTGCCGACCTGCAACACCTGCTGGGCACTTTCCACCGACAGGTGCAGGTCCTTGGGGGCATCGAAGGCCCGCCCTACGGCGACCCTGACATCGTCGATGCCATGCCCCCGCAGTCGTTCCAGCAGGTCATTGATCCGCCGCTGTTCATCTGCCATGCCCTCCGCGCCGCCGGACGCCCTGCCGCGCCCCCGATTCATCATCGGCCGTGGCTGCTCTGTCGAGCTCTCACCCCTCGAGCGCTCACCCCTCGAGCGCTGACCCGTCGAGGACCGGTCTGACACAGGCTTGGAGCTAAGCGGCTTGAGGACGAGGATACGGTGCGACGACACCAGCGACACCAGGTTATCCCGCTGAGGTGTAGCCAGCAGCTCCATCAAGCGCTGCATATCGGTCAGGCGCGACGTGGGACTAGCGCGATCCAGCTCAATCAAAACCGCCACCCGAGGCACTCTTACATCAATGCCTAGGCGCTCGGCCCAATCCAGCAACTGGTCGGGAGCAAGCTCATTGTTGATCCAGGAAAGGATAAACCCTTCGCGGTGGCGCTTGGCCCATTCCAGTCGCGCCAGCATATCGGCTTGCTCCACCAGCATTTCAGCCGCGACCTTGACCAGTCGCGCAGACTGGCGGACCCGTTCCGGCTGGCCCGTGATGCCCAGCACACCGACCGTTTTGCCGGCACACTCCAGCAACAGGTTGATGCCAGGGCGCGCGCCCTTGAAAGCCGCCACGTCGGCATCACCGATTTCGAGCGCATTGCGACGTTTCAACGCCAGCACCGCTCCATCATGCAGCGTCCCCAGCCGAGCGGCAT
Source organism: Halomonas litopenaei (assembly GCF_017303055.1). GTDB lineage: Bacteria > Pseudomonadota > Gammaproteobacteria > Pseudomonadales > Halomonadaceae > Halomonas > Halomonas litopenaei_A. Next base: position 250,570 of record NZ_JAEKJT010000004.1, read on the forward strand.
CGCCACTGGCGATGATGACCCCGCGTGCATCCATCACATTGATGTTGGCATCGAGGATATCCTGGGTCTTGTCGATGATCTGCTGTGCGAGCTCAGCGCTCAGAATCATGGGGCCACCTGCCACCGTTGGCGAATAGCCTCCATCTTCTCCGGCGCTTTAGCGGGCTGCAAGCCAGGTGTGAACGCTCAATGGGGGGCAACCAGTCCCCCTTCGTCGTTCAAGCCCATCAGGTGGGCATGGATGGCCTGATACACGGATGGCAGTACGATCTCACGCTGGCCCAGCAGCTCCGTGACCAGGGAAGCCAGTCCGGGCAGGCCGCCTTCACGGGCCTTGAGCCGCGCCATACGGGCGCAGGTCTCGGGACAGGCGTCTTCCGGCAATCTCAGCCCAAGAGCCACCAGGCGATCTCGAAAATCACGGCCATCCACCAGCTCGGCAATCATCATGTTCGCGCCCTCTTCTTCATCAGCTCGGCCACGGAAGCGAGGCATCCGGAGTGGATCGCAACAGCACAGGGTCCGCTCTCGCCGCCCAGACCCAGTACGAGCCCTCAGCCCTCAGCCCCAACAGGACCCTAGGACTCTACGGTATCAGCGACAGGCTCGGCGCGGGTCAGACGACACGCTGCATACTTGAACTCCGGAATCTTGCCGTAGGGGTCGAGCGCCGGGTTGGTCAACAGGTTCACCGCTGCTTCAACATAGCAGAAGGGCACGAAGACCATGCCGTCCGGCATACCGTCATCGAGCCGGGCCACCAAGGTGATGGCACCCCTCCGGGTGGAGATCGTCAGCCGCTCACCTGGTTGCATGCCCAGGCGTGCAAGCTCTCCCGCCGACAGGCTGGCCACCGCTTCGGGCTCGAGCTCATCAAGGACACTGGCTCGTCGGGTCATGGACCCGGTATGCCAGTGTTCGAGCTGACGCCCGGTAGACAGCACCGTCGGGTAGTCATGATCGACAGGCTCGTCGGGGGGCATAGGTAGCGCCGGAGAGAACGTTGCCTTGCCATTGGCCGTAGGGAAGGCGTCAGAGAACACCACATCGGCACCTTCGGCGTCCGGTGTCGAGCAGGGATAGGTGACCGCCCCTTCCTGTTCGAGGCGCTCCCAGCTGATGTTATCGAACGAGGCCATGCCCTTCTGCATCTCGGCGAAGACGTCACGGGGGTGCTGATACTGCCAGTCGAGCCCGAAACGTCGCGCCATTTCCTGAATGATCCACCAGTCCGGTCGGGCATCTCCTGGCAATGGCAGTGCCTGACGCCCCAACTGCACCTGGCGATTGGTGTTGGTCACGCTGCCGTCCTTTTCCGGCCAGCTCGAGGCCGGCAGGATGACGTCGGCGAACTGAGCGGTCTCGGTCACGAACAGGTCCTGCACGACCAGGTGCTCCAGGCGGGCCAGCGCTCCCCTGGCATGAGCCAGATCCGGGTCGGACATGGCCGGGTTCTCGCCCAGGATGTACATGCCACGAATAGTACCGGCGTGAATGGCATCCATGATCTCGACCACGGTGAGGCCCGGCTCGGGATCAAGGCCGCTGCTGTCCAGGCCCCACAATTCCTCGAAGGATGCCCGTACCTGAGCATCCGAGACCGGCTGATAGTCGGGAAGGACCATGGGAATCATGCCCGCATCAGAAGCCCCCTGAACATTATTCTGGCCACGCAAGGGGTGCAGTCCGGTACCTGGACGGCCGGTGTGGCCACACGCCAGCGCCAGGGAAATCAGGCAGCGCGCATTGTCGGTGCCGTGGGTATGCTGGGAGATCCCCATGCCCCAGAAGATCATGGCCCGCTCGGCGCTGGCATACTCCCTTGCCGCCGCCCGTATCTCCTCGGCGGGAACCCCGCACAGGTCCGCGACCGACTCCGGTGTCTGGCCTCGCACGGCATTGGCCAGCCGCTCGAAGCCCTCGGTATGGTCGCGAATATAGTCCTCGTCGAACAGCGCTTCCTCGATGATGACCTGCAGCATGGCATTGAACAGGGAAACGTCGGCACCGGGGGTAAACCGCAGCACCCGGTGGGCATGCGCACCCATGGCCTGACCACGGGGGTCGATAATGATAAACCGGGTACCGCGCTGGGCGGCCTGCTTGAAGAAGGTGGCCGCCACCGGATGATTGACCGCTGGATTGCAGCCGGTAAGGATCACCACATCCGCCTGCAGCGCCTGCATGAAGGAGGCCGTTACCGCACCAGAACCGATACATTCCATCAGGGCCGCAACGGAGCTTGCATGACACAGGCGCGTGCAGTGATCGACATTGTTGCTGCCGAAACCAAGACGCACCAGCTTCTGGAACAGCCAGGCTTCTTCATTGGAGCACTTGGCGCTCCCGAAGCCCGCCAGCGCCCGCGGACCGTGGCTTGCCTTCAATTGCGTCAGGCCACCCGCCGCCAGGGCCAGCGCCTCTTCCCAGGACGCTTCGCGGAAATGGGTCAGCGGATTGGCGGGATCAAACGCCGGGTCCAGCCCCTTGGGCACGCCCTCACGGCGTATCAAGGGGCGCGTCAGGCGCGATGGGTGACGCGGATAATCAAAGCCGAAGCGCCCCTTCACGCATAGCCGCCCCTGATTGGCCGGCCCGTCACGCCCCTCGACAAAGGCGATGGCATCGTCCTTGATGTGGTAGGTCAGCTGACAGCCAACGCCACAGTAAGGGCAGACCGAGTCGACCTGGCGATCGATATTGGCACGACTGCCCCTGCCGTGGTCGTCGACCATAGTCGCGGGCATCAGGGCACCGGTAGGACACGCCTGGACACACTCACCGCACCCCACGCAGCTGCTGTCGCCCATGGCGTCGTCAAGGTCGAACACGACCTTGCTGGCAGCCCCACGATGGGCCATGCCAATGACATCGTTGACCTGTACTTCTCGACACGCCCGAACACACAGGTTGCAGGTGATACAGGCATCCAGATTGACGGTCATGGCCGGATGACTGGCATCGTGACCCGCCGCCCCTTTAGCTGGCGTCATCGGTGATGTGGGAGGTGAGACAAGGTGCCGCCCTTCGGCCCCATCGCATCGGCCAGGCGGGGTAGGTAAGTGCTCACCGGGGAGGCGATAGTCAGGGGCGTGTCGCACCACATCGCGGCGCCTGCGCGGATAGCGCGCCCGCGCCTGGGTAGCGTCCACCGCCAGCCGCTCGGCCATGTTCCACAGCTGACTCGAGCGATCAGGGCTGTCTTCCTGGGCGGGCTGATCGCTGAGCAGCAGCTCCAGCACCCCTTCCCGCGCCAGGCGGGAACGCTCCGAGGTGAGGCTCTTTACCACCATGCCTGGGCGTGCCTCGCGCAGGCAGCTGGCAGCGAGTACTCGCTCACCTTCAATTTCCACCATGCAGGCACGGCAATTGCCATCAGCGCGGTAGCCGGGGGCCTCCTTGAAACACAGATGGGGGATCGTCTCACCGGCGCGCTTGGCCACCTGCCAGATAGTCTCGCCTGGGTAGGCGCTCACTTCGGCGCCGTCCAGCGTCAGCAGAAAGGCCTCTGGCAGGGCCTCGTCCGCGGCGGTGGAAGCGCCCGCGGTCTTGGTGACCTTGGTCATGATGTGGCTCCTTCCGCTGCGTCGCTGACAATGATGTCATGGCGGGAGAGGTCATCGCGGAAATGCCGCAGCAAGCTCAGCACGGGATTGGGGGCAGCCTGCCCGAGCCCGCAGATGGAGGCGTCCTGCATGATGCGCGAAAGACGTTGCAGGTCTTCCACCACCCAGTGCTTGCGCTCCAGCAGGCTCAGCATCTTCTCGCTGCCTACCCGACAGGGCGTGCACTGGCCGCAGGACTCATCGGCGAAAAACGCCAGCAGGTTCACGGCGACGGCGCGCAGGTCATCCTGATCGGACAGCACGATGATCGCCGCAGAGCCGATAAAGCAGCCTTCTGCCTGAAGGGTATCGAAGTCCAGGGGAAGGTCCGCCTTGGACGCGGGCAGGATGCCGCCTGAAGCGCCCCCTGGCAGGTAGCCGGCCAGCCGGTGACCGTCAGCCATGCCGCCGCCGAATTCCTCGATCAGTTCGTTCAGGCTGATCCCGGCGGGAGCCAGATAGACGCCGGGACGACGCACCCGTCCTGACAGCGAGAAGCTCCTCAATCCGCTGCGCTGGCGTCGTCCTTCCCGCGCGTACAGCGCCGCCCCTTCACGCCACAGCACCGGTATCCAGTAGAGCGTTTCGACGTTGTTGACCAGGGTCGGTCGACCGAACAAGCCCTGCTGGGCGACCAGCGGCGGACGGTGGCGCGGCTTGCCGGGCTTGCCTTCCAGGGATTCGATCATGGCCGACTCTTCGCCACAGATGTAGGCACCGGCCCCTCGGCGCAGTATCACCTGCCCAGGGTTGATCAACCCCTGGTCCTCGAGTTCAGCGATGGCCTCGCGCAGCACCCGATGCGCCCCCGGGTACTCGTCGCGCAGATAGATATAGACACCTTCCGCCTGAACCGCCCAGCATGCCACCAGGGCGCCTTCCAGCATCTGGTGCGGGGCTCGCTCCAGGTAGTAGCGATCCTTGAAGGTGCCGGGCTCGCCTTCATCGGCATTGACGGCACACCAGCGAGGTCCGGGCTGTTCGCGCACGGTGCGCCACTTGCGGTGTGTCGGGAAACCGGCACCCCCCAGCCCGCGCAGGCCTGAGCGCTCAAGCAGCGTGGCCAGGTCTTCGAAATCGACCTGCCCCGACAGGCATCCCTTGAGCAGCTCGTAGCCCCCTTCCTGCTGGTAGCTGGCCAGGGTCTGCCACACCACCGCCTCTGGATGGGTTCGCCCGGTATCCAGCAACACCTCCACCGCTTCCACGCTGGCATGCCCCAGATGATGATGCCCTACTTCCACTACCGGGGACTGATCGCAGCGACCCATGCAGGGAGCGCGGGTCACGCGCACCTGTGCGGGATCCAGGCCGTCCGCCAGTGCATCAGCGAGCCGTTGTGAGCCCGCCAACTGACAGGAAAGCGAGTCGCACACTCGAACGGTCAAGGCAGCAGGCGCTGGCTCATCGTCGTGCACCACGTCGAAGTGGGCATAGAAGGTGGCTGTTTCATACACGGCCGCCATGGGCAGCGACATGTAGCTGGCCAGCGCTCTCAGCCACTCCAGCGCAAGATAGCCATTGGCATCCTGAATCGCGTGGAGGTGCTCGATCAACAGCTGTCGCTGGCGCAGCAGGGGTTGCTGACGCTCGTCCCCGAGCAGATGGCGCAGTGCTTCCAGCACCGAGGGAGTGGTCTGGCGCCCCTTGAGCGTCTTGCGGGTTCGCCTGGCAGGACTGGCGGTCACGGTTTCTGCGGTCATTGTTTGACTCTATTTATGTGGCGTTAAGGTCACCTGGTGACATGCTGGCACCAGCGGCTCTCAGCGTCCATTACCTTGTCGCGCATTAGTGACAGCTGCGCGACTAACCACACCTTCGGCATCAAGAAAGTCAAGAATCGCCGTCGCGCCCTCTGTGGCGGACACCTGCTCGAGTACCCGCCCGCTGCCCGACTCTGCCTTTGCCGCAGCTGCCTTGAACCGTTCGCGCGCATTGGCCGAGGTGACGATCTTCAGCCGCTTCGGCCTTGGCGTGGCAGGCATGAAGGGCCAGGTCGCGCCGGCGGGGTCTGTCGGCGGCTCTGCACCGCTGTCGAGCTGCAGCAGCTGCCCTCGCCGGGCCGGGCCGAAAGCGCTCTGGCGAGGCGCTGGTGCTGCTGCCTCGACCCCGAGAATGGCCGGGAGCCTGACCGCGATGCGCCGACGCTGGCCCCTTGGCAGAGCCTGCAGCACGACGGCCTGGGCCACGCCGGACGATATGGGCTCGATGGCCTCGATCGCGACCACCCCTGGCACCCAGCGCCAGCCCAGACGCTCGGCCAGGGCGATCGGCAACAGACCACTGCCCTCCCCCTGCTCGGCGTGCATGCCACACAGCACAAGTCGTGCGTCGGCGTCGACGGGTGCCCGCAACGCCTCATGCAATGGTGCAAGGGCATCCCCTGCTGGCGCCATATGCATCCAGCGGATGGAAGGTAGCCCCATGCCCAGATAGGCGCGCAGTGCTATTTCGGTATCCTGTTCCGCCGGGCCAGCGTGCCAACAGGACAGGGTGGTATTGCCAGGCTTGCCCTTGTGCTGGAAGGTCAGCGCCATCTCCAGCGCACGCGCGTCTAGATCGGCCCGTCGAGGGCGCTGGGTCAGGCCATGACGGCCCAGCGACAGCAGCACGTCCAGGCATATCGACGCCGGCTCTACAGCTGCCGGGGCTCGCGGTTCAAGCGACATGGCGGCTCTCCTTGATACGGTCGGAAAGAAGCGAAGACATGTCGGGGCTCTCGGTAGGGTCTGTCGGCGACGATGCCTCTGGACCAACCCCCAGCTGCTGCCGGCTGTCCCTTTGTTCGACCAAGGAGGGTTCGACCAGGGAGGCCAACTCGGCCAGGATCGCATCGCCGTCACCGATCACCGAGAGGTCCGCACGCTTGACCATGTCGCAACCGCCATCAGAGTTGATGGCGATCACCTTCTCGCAGCGCTGAATTCCCTGCAGATGTTGAATCGCACCGCTGATGCCGACGGCCAGATAGACGCGGGCACTGACGAAGGTACCCGTGGCGCCCACCTGACGCTCTCGCGGCATATGCCCTTCATCCACCGCGACCCGCGAGGCGCCTTCGCTGGCCCCTAGCACCCTGGCCGCATGATGGAAGCCGTCCCAGTCACCGACGCCGTTTCCACCCGCAAGAATAAAGGGTGCCTCGGCCAGGGCAATCGCCGCCGGATCCACCGCCACGGCACCGAGATCTTGCATCGGCAGCGGTGCCTCCGGGTGATCGCAGGACGTTCGAGACAGCGGCCATTCACGGGCTTCGTGCCGGGTCGCCGTCACCGGCTCCGCGCATTGTGCGGCAGCCACCACCACACGCGGCAGCGGACGCGCCAGGTCCTGGCGGCCCGAGCCCGAGCGGCATAGGCAGGACCAGCCGCTGTCACTGGCGTCATCCGGCTCCACGCGCCACAGCCCGCAGGCAGGCCGCTCGCCCAGACGTACCGCCAGGCGGCGGCCCAGGTCTCCGCCCTCCAGGGTAGCGTCCGGGAACAGCCAGTGCCGCGGTGACAGCGCCCGGTCCGCCGCCAGACAGGCTGCAAGGCGATCCTCAGGGGAATATCCCGGCGCTACTGGCAGCACGATGACCCGATCTGCTCCGGCCTCGGCCAGCGCATCGTGCAGGGCGCTTTCGAGGGTTGCCGACGGCGATGGCAGCAACAACAGCGCCGTCACGGCAAGCGAGCTGCCGTCGATGTCAGCCCTGTCATCGGCCCTCTCATCGGCCCTCTCATCAGCCCTCTCATCAGCCCTCTCATCAGCCAGTCGTCGGGCCAGGCCAAACACGTCGCGGTCGTGTTCGCTCAACCGACCTGAGGCGAGATCCGGCACCACGGCAATGACCCCCGCGGGATCGGCCACCACCACGTCGCGACGCTGATCTCGCTGCGTTGCTGTTCGCCCCTGTTGTGGTCCGGCGGCGCCGACCAGAGCACCACTGCGATCAATCCGCCGCCGTCCATTGGGCCCCATGACGCCGACAAGGTGGGGATCGCGGCGCATGCGTCCGTTGGGCCCCATCCAGGATGCCTGGCCCTCACCGCCTTGACCGAGGGCCGCCAGCACGGCGAGATGTTCCGGGTGACGTCGATTGCGAGCAATCCCTTCCAGCCTGGGATCGCGGCGGCGGCGGACAGCGTGTTGCTGATGCTGGGACGTCGAATGAACATCACTCATTGGCTTGCCTCCTCGACGAGTCGGCCAGGATGCCCCGTCTGGCGCGGCCGCCGCCGAGCACCTGTGGCGGTCGACGATGCCTCGGAAACTGATTCCTCTAACACCAGGGCCTCAGCCACCAGTTCGGCGATGTCCCGAACCTCCGCCTGGCGATCCACCACCCCCTCCAGCATCGCCGTACACTGGGGGCAGCCCACCGCTACCACATCGGCCTCTACCTCGGCCACGTCGGCCATGCGCATGTCGGGAATCCGCCGTTCACCAGGGATATCGGTGACCGGGGCACCCCCTCCTCCTCCGCAACAGCGTGAGCGAAAGCCAGAGCGCGCCATCTCGGTCAGCTCGATGCCCAGGGCAGCCAGCACCCGCCTCGGCGCATCGAACTCACCGTTGTAGCGCCCCAGGTAGCAAGGATCATGGTAGGTCACACGGGACCGCGGGCGTGGCGCTATCTTGAGCCTTCCCTGCTGCAACAGCTCATCCAGGAAGGTGCTGTGATGACGCACGCAATAGTGGCCGCCAAAGGCTGCGTATTCGTTGCCAAGAACGTGAAAGCTGTGCGGGTCACAGGTGACGATGGTCTGGAAGCCATAGCGCGACAGCGTTGCCACATTGTCCCTGGCCAGGCGCTGGAAGGTGGCCTCATCGCCGAGCCGTCGCGCCACATCGCCGCTGTCACGTTCTTCATCCCCCAGCACCGCAAAGTCCACCTGGGACGCCCGCAGGATCTTCACCAAGGCTCGCAAGGTACGCTGGTTACGCATATCGAAGGCTCCATCACCGAGCCACAGCAGAACGTCCACCTGGCCCAGTTCACGCATCAGCGGCAAGTTCAGGTCTGCCGCCCAGTGCATCCGCGAGTCCGGCGCGAAGCCCCCGGGATTGTCCGTCGCGATCAGGTTGTCGAGCACCGCCGCCCCCTTGCCCGGCGTGGCGCCATGTTCCAGGGTCAAATGGCGGCGCATGTCGACGATGGCATCGACGTGCTCGATCATCATTGGGCACTCCTCCACGCAGGCCCGGCAGGTCGTACAGGACCACAGCGTGTCCGCATCGACCAGCGCCCCGCCTGAGGTCACGACCATCGGGCCGCCAGGCTGGCCACGGTGCTCACCAAGTGGCTTGCCCGGATAGGGCGAGCCATGAAAGCCTGCGTCGCTGCCGCCGGTCATGCCAAGCACCATGTCCTGGATCAGTTTCTTGGGGTTGAGTGGCTGTCCCGCCGCGAACGCCGGACACACTGCCTCGCAGCGACCGCATTGCACGCAGGCATCGAAGCCCAGACGCTGATTCCAGGTGAAGTCCTCCGACGTTTCCACCCCGAGCGGAGCATCGGGGTCGTCAAGATCAAGCGGCTTTAGCCCCGTCGACCGCGGCGATACACCGTCGCGATCGCTCTGCCGGGTCGAGAAGCGTTCGGCACGCCGATGCCACGCCAGGTGCAGTGCGCCGGCAAAGGCATGTTTCATCGGACCGCCCCAGGTCATGCCGAGAAACATCTCGCCAAGCCCCAGCGCCAGCCCAGCCAGCAGTACCAGCGCCAGCGTCCCGCCGAGCACCCCCGTGAGCCACGCCGCAGGCAGCCAAGTCACCATCAGCATGATTAGAGACAGGCCTGCCACGCTGGCGGCAAATACCGTCAGACTTCTTGGCAGTCGCTGCCAGGGTCCGCGGGATAGCCGTGACGGCGGACGTCGACGGCGCCTGGCTACCCGCCGGGCACCGCCCAGCATGACCAGACTCATCACCAGCATCAGTCCTGTCAGCACCATCTCTCCGCCCGCGGGCAGGGGCGCCAGGGTCACCAGCAGCAATAAGCCTGCAGCAGCGACAAACCCGCCTGCGGTAGCCACATGGGTATGAGCAAACGCCTTGTCTCGCGCCACCACATGATGCAGGTCCACCAGGTAGCGACGGGGCATGGCAGCAAGTCCCCCGAGCCATGCCACTGGCGACGGACGACCACGGCGCCACAGCAAAAAGCGCCTGGCAGCCCCCACCAGCGCCAGCAGCAGAGCAGCAAGCACCAGCCCCGTCAGGGAACCGTAAAAAAGCGTCGCGGACATGGGTGGCCTCCTGAACAATGTGGTGAAGAAAAGCGGTGGTGAAGAAAGGCGGTGATGAAGGGCGGCGAAGAAAGACGCTGAGGAAGGGAAGCGCCAGAGAGGCAGCGACATAGCGACAGAGACAGGGGCGAGGACCCGCCGACGGCCTCTGCCGAGGTGCCGCCTACACGTCCTTGCACAGGCGGAGCGCATCATAGATGGCGGCATGCACGTTGCGCGGGGCGACCCCATCCCCCAGCCGGAACAGCACGTATCCACCCTTGTGCTCATCGGCCTCCAACTCCGCCAGACACGGCTGGGGCTGGGCGGCATACAGCGCCTCCAGATCCACCTGTCCACGGTTCAAGGAAGCGGCCTTCATCGCCAGGTACAGGGTTTCGTCGGGGCGTACCCCGTTTTCCACCACGATCTGATCGACTACCCGCTCTTCCTGCACACCGCTGTACTCGTTCTCCAGCACCGCGATCAGGTTGCTGCCCTCTCGGTACACCTCATGGAGCATCATGTCCGACGTCATGATGACCTCCTTTTCATAGAGACTGCGGTAATAGGTAGGAAAGGTGGTTCCCCCAACGGCGGCCCCCGGCTTGATGTCATCGGTGACGATCTCGACCTTGGCGCCCTTGTCGGCCAGGAAGTCTGCCGCGGACACCCCGGCGAATTCGCAGATACTGTCGAACACCAGCACGTTCTTGCCCGGGGCCACCTTGCCAGACAGAACGTCCCAGGTGCTGACGATCAGGCTTTCCTCGGCATCCGCGGAAAACCCCCAGGCCGGATACTGGTCGAGGAACGGTCTTCCCCCGGTCGCCAGCACCACCAGATTCGGGCGCAGATCCTCGATGGTGGCCACGTCGGCGCGGGTTCCCAGACGCAGGTCGACCTTGAGGCGTGCCAGCTCGAGCTGATACCAGCGAGTGATGCCAGCGATCTGATCCCGCGCAGGTGCCTTGGCGGCAAGGGTGATCTGGCCACCGAGGCTGTCGGAGGCTTCAAACAGGGTCACCTGATGGCCGCGCTCGGCCAGTACCCTGGCGGACTCCATGCCTCCGGGGCCTCCTCCCACCACGACCGCGCGCCGTGTCGGCCCCTCGCTCGGCGTGATGATGTGCGGCAATCCCATGTATTCCCGCGAGGTCGCGGCATTCTGGATGCACAGCACATCGAGTCCCTGGTACTGACGATCGATGCAGTAGTTGGCACCGACGCACTGGCGTATCTGGTCCACCGCTCCCATCTTGATCTTGGCGATCAGATGGGGGTCGGCAATGTGTGCTCGGGTCATGCCCACCATGTCCACATACCCACCCTCGAGAATGCGATTGGCCTGGGTCGGGTCCTTGATGTTCTGGGCGTGTATGACGGGCACGCTGACCACCTCCTTGATGCCCGCCGCCAGGTGCAGGAACGGCTCCGGTGGATAGGACATGTTGGGGATGACGTTGGCCAAGGAGTTGTGGGTATCACAGCCAGACCCCACCACGCCAAAGAAGTCCACCTGGCCCGTGGCGTCATAGAAGGCGGCGATGGCCTTCATGTCATCGTGGGTGAGACCGTCGGGATGAAACTCGTCGCCGCAGATGCGCATGCCCACCACGAAGTCGTCGCCGACCTCGGCGCGCACGGCCTTCAGCACCTCGAGACCGAACCGCATGCGCCCTTCAAAGCTCCCCCCCCATTCGTCCTCACGCTTATTGACCCTGGGACTCCAGAACTGATCGATCAGGTGCTGGTGCACGGCGGACAGTTCGACACCATCGAGGCCGCCCTGCTTGGCGCGACGAGCCGCCTGAGCAAAGTCACCGATGATGCGCCAGATTTCCTCCTCCTCGATGGTCTTGCAGGTGGAGCGATGGACCGGTTCGCGGATACCCGAGGGGGACACCAGGGTGGACCAGTGATGGCCATCCCAGCGGGAGCGGCGCCCCATGTGCGTGATCTGGATCATGATCTTGCCGCCGTGGCGATGGACCGCCTCGGCCAGGTTCTGGAAGTGCGGAATGATCCGGTCAGTGGACAGGTTGACCGAGCTCCACCAGGCCTGTGGACTATCGATCGAAACGACAGAAGATCCGCCGCAGATACACAGGCCGCAGCCCCCTTTCGCCTTCTCTTCGTAGTAGCGCACATAGCGCTCGGTGGTCATCCCACCCTCGGTCGCATAGACCTCTGCGTGGGCAGTGCTGACCACCCGATTACGAATGGTCTGGCGGCCGATGGTGATCGGCTGAAAGATCGCGTCGAAGGCCATGAGAAGGCTCCTCTGCCTGAACGAGGACGACAGGGGTGGCGTACCCGATGGACACCTTGCCTGTGCGTTCTGTGGGAGATGTGGCGTGATGCCCAATCAGCGGGATTCGCGGCGGGAGCGGGCCCGCCGTGCGCCCCGCTCGGTCAGTCTCGACGAGGCTCTGGCCTCACCTCGAAACGACCGACGTCGCAACCCGGTTCGGCGGCGCTCTGGGTCTGTTCGGCACGGGTGCGCAGGGGGGATCCCGACGCTGCCAGAATCTGGTCCATGGCGCCGGCAAACCAGCCGGTGAACATGTAGTCGACCCGAGTTCCGGTCTTGCCCAGCTGCAATACAAAGGCACTGTGCTCCAGTCGCACAGTGGCGCTGCCTTCGGTCAGCGTTATGGCTTCTGTGACAAAGCGTCCCCAACCACGCTGGGACAGGCGACTCATGTAATGCTGAAAGACCGCCTCACCGCTCAACCCATGCAGCTCGGCTTCCTTCTCGCACCAGTGCCAGGCGCTCTTGTAGCCGGCGTGGTACAGGATGTCGGCGTAGACCTCGACCCCCAGGGCCTGTTCCACCGCGATGTGGTTGTTGATAAAAAAGTGGCGCGGCACGTAGAGCATCGGCAGGGCGTCGGTGGTCCAGACCCCGGTATCGGCGTCTACCTCGATAGGCAGCTCGGGAGCGATGGTCGTCACGGTAAAGTCCTCGGCAGCGGTCAGTGGTGTGGTCTTGTAGCTGTCGTTGTGGTTTTCGTTGTGGTTTTCGTTGTGGTGTTAGTTGTCGTTGTCGTCCGCAGTGACGATGGGGTGGGGAGGTCTACTCTCCCCAGACATCTGCCAGTACCCGCACCCAGTTCTCGCCCATGACCTTGCGAACCTGGGTCTCGCTCAACCCATGGCGCAGCAGCGCCTCGGTAAGGTTGCCGAACTCGCCGATGGTGCGAATCCCCTTGGGATTGATGATCTCGCCGAAGGAGGTCAGACGACGGGCGTACCCCTTGTCGTGGGTCAGCCACTCGAAGAAGGCCTGATCCTGCCCCTGGGTAAAGTCGGTGCCGATGCCGATGGCATCTTCACCCACGATGTTCATGACGTAGAGAATGGCTTCGACGTAGTCATCGACGGTGGCATTCACCCCCGCCCGCAGAAACGGCGTGAACATGGTGACACCGACAAAGCCGCCGTGATCGGCGATGAAACGCAGCTCTTCATCGGACTTGTTGCGCGGGTGCTCCTTGAGGCCCGACGGCAGACAGTGGGAATAACACACCGGCTTGTTCGAGGCTTCGATGACTTCACGGGAGGTGTTGGCCCCGACGTGGGACAGGTCGCACATGATCCCGACGCGATTCATCTCGGCGACGATTTCGTGCCCAAAGCCGGACAGTCCGCCGTCCCGCTCGTAGCAGCCGGTTCCGACCAGGTTCTGGGTGTTGTAGCAAAGCTGGACGATACCGACGCCGAGCTGCTTGAAGACCTCGACGTAGCCGATCTGGTCCTCGAAGGCGTGGGCATTCTGAAAACCGAAGATGATGCCCGTGCGGTCCTCCTGCTTGGCCTTGCGAATATCGGCGGTGGTACGTACCGGGCGCACCAGATCGCTGCATTGCTCCATCAAGGTCCGGGTCGCCACGATATTGTCCACGGTCGCCTGGAATCCTTCCCACACCGAGACCGTGCAGTTGGCCGCCGTCAGGCCGCCTCGTCGCATGTCCTCGAGCAGCTCTCGCTGCCACTTGGCAATAATCAGGCCATCGATGACCGTGGCTTCGCGGTGCAGCGAACGAGCGTCAATGGAACGAGTGTCGGATTGCGTCAGGGGGGAGTTCATCGCGATAGCCCTTGCCCGGTGGACGAATGGACCGGACTCGAGCCGGCGTCATGGAGGCAGGATAGCGCTGCCGGAAGCGGCCACTACGCCTGATTGCGACGGCAAGAATTCCAAAAGCGTCACGTCATTCCGATAACGACAACAGCCCCCGACGCATGGCGCCGGGGGCTGTGCAGGAAGGATTATCTGGCGGGTTCAGCATGGCGGTCGGAAAGGACGCAAGGAGAGGGATTGAGAAGAGGTCTTGAGGAGGAAGCTTGAGGAGAGCGCTGACGCCATTCGGCCAGGCACTCCGTGCTTCCCTCACGCCAGTGATTCCCTAGCGCCAGAGATTCCCTAACGCCAGTGATGCCCTAAAGCTTATCGAGATACCTGAGCCCCAGGTTATTCATCTGGCGCTGAATCCAGGCGGCACGATTGGCGGTACGAGGCCCGGGACGAGAGGCGCTGCGTTCGAGGGGATTAGGCAGCACAGCCGCCAGACGGGCAGCTTGCACCGCATTCAGTTGGTCGGCACCGACCCCAAAGTAGTGCTGGCTGGCGGCCTCCAGCCCGAACACGCCGCGATCGAACTCGACGATATTGAGGTAGACCTCAAGGATACGTTCCTTGGGCCACAACAGCTCCATCAGGGTGGCGAACCAGGCCTCAAACCCCTTGCGCACCCAGTCACGCCCCGTCCACAGGAACAGGTTCTTGGCGGTCTGTTGGGTAATGGTGCTGGCACCGCGCAGCGATCCCCCGTTTCTGGCGGATTCCACGGCACGTTTCAGCTCCACCAGATCGAATCCGTTATGCTCGGGGAAACGCTGGTCCTCCGCCGCAATCACCGCCAGCTTGGCGTTGTCCGACAGCTCGTCCCAAGGCCGCCACTGCTGCTGAATGTCCAGCGGTTCCCCCGAAAACCAGGAAGACACCTCTCGCTCCAGCATGACCATGGAGCCAAAGACCGGCACCACACGAAAGAACAGCACCAGCACAACGGACCCCAGCACAAAGGCAAGAGTGGCGCGAAGCAGAAGTCGTAGGATGGGGCGCCACCGGATATGCATGCCTTGAGCTCTGTTGAAGGACGTGCCCGCAGTATATCAAGGCATTGGGCTAGCGCGACAAATGCGGCGTAGGCTGCGGCGACAGCCTGGCCAAGGGGAGTGACAGACCAGCGAGACGAGCGTAGATGACACCCCGCTGGCATGCATCAAGCGTTTTCGGACTCAGGCTCTCTCGTGTTCAGGCTCTCCTGGTCTCTCTTCTCTTGGTCTCACCTCTCTGGGCCTCAACCTATCTTGGACGTGACCCGGAAGCTGCCATAGGTTGGCTCCCCCCGGGCTTCTTCCAGCGCCGACAGGGCGCGGGATACCGGCTCCTGCACCGCTCCCGACACCAGCGGGGGTGCCAGGGTGCCCGCCACGACAGGAGAAAAAGCGCTCCATCCCAGGCGCTCTTCGCGGGGCGGCAGCCCGAAGCACTCGCGGTAGCACTTCGAAAAGTGGGGCGTCGAGACAAACCCGCAGGCGGCGGCGATATCGATGATCGACATGGAGGTCTGCTTGAGCAGTTGCCGAGCCCGGTTGAGGCGCAGCCGCATGTAATAGCGTGAGGGTGAGCAGTGCAGGTTGCGCTGGAACAGGCGTTCGAGCTGGCGCCGGGACAGGCTGACATAGCAAGCCAGTTCGTCCAGGTCGATGGGTTCCTCCAGGTTGTTTTCCATCAGGGCCACGATTTCCTGGAGCCTTGGCTGGGCGGTCCCCAGCATATGCTTGAGGGGCACCCGCTGCTGGTCCTGCTCACCACGCACTCGGTCGCACACAAACATGTCGGAAATCCCGGCCGCCAGCTCGCGCCCGTGGTCCCTCCCGATCAGCGTCAGCATCATGTCCAGCGGCGCGGTCCCGCCGGAGGCGGTACAGCGATCCCGGTCCATGGAGAACAGCTTGGACGTCAGGCCGATACAAGGGTACGCCTCTTGCAGGGCCGCCTGACATTCCCAGTGGGTGCTGACCTCATAGCCGTCAAGCAGCCCGGCACGTGCCAGCGCCCAGGCACCGGTACAGATGGAACCAAAACGCTTGAGATGTCGCGCCTGGGACTTCAACCAGCTGACATGGCCCTGGTGCACGTGACGGGTGGGCGCCACCCCACCGCACACCACGACCATATCCAACGACAGGGGAACACTGAGCGACGAATCCGGGGTGACGGTCAGCCCGTCGCTGGCTTCCAGCGGCGCACCATCGAGACTCAGTGTGAACCAGCGATAAAGCTCCTGGCCGGACAGCTGATTGGCCATGCGCAATGGCTCGATCGCCGACGCCAGCGAGATCAGGGTGAAGTGTTCCAGCAACAGGAAGCCGATGGTCTGGGGTCCTTCGTGGCCCCCATGGGATACAGCCCGTCCGGGCTTGTTGGGCAAGCTCATGGTCACCTCCTCGACACGGTCGGTCTGCCCCTCGTCTGATCTGCTCCGCAGAAAGAGGCACCGCCGCGATCCATTATTGTTATGGCGGCATCATCTAGATGTCAGCACCGACACTGAGCCCCGACATCGAACCCGGTTTTACATGACTTTAGGTCGTACCGACGTGTCATGACATCACAATAATCGCTATCGACATGCCCTTGACCAGTCGTCTGCGACAATGATGTCGCGAATAGCTACGTCAATGTCGCCATGGCGCACAAAAGCGACGATCTCTTCGTCGCATGACGATTTTCGCGACATGCCTGGTTCCCAACGCGACCCCCTCGACCAATGGCGACTTTGCAAGGGGCGTCAATTGCGCCTGGCCATTCTTCGGCCAGATACAACGCGGCCCTCGTCACAGGACGAGGGCCGCGTTGTCCGCGCTCTTTCGCGTGCAGCTTGTCGCTGCTGTCAGCGCTTGGCGTAGAGCTTCTCCGCGTGGTAGCGCAGGTGGTCTTCGATGAAGGTCGCGATGAAGAAGTAGCTGTGATCGTAGCCGGGCTGACGACGCAGGGTCAGCGGATGATCGCGCTCAGCGCAGACGGCCTCCAGGCGCTCCGGGCACAGCTGCTCTTCCAGGAAGTCATCGGCATCCCCCTGATCGATGAACAGGGGCTGGCGGGACGCCCCGCGCGCTACCAGTTCACAGGCGTCGTACTGGGTCCACTTGCTGGTGTCCTCCCCCAGGTAAGCCGTAAAGGCCTTGCGGCCCCAGGGGCACTGGGTCGGATTGACGATAGGCGAGAACGCCGAGACCGAGCGATAGTGGCCGGGCTTGCGTAGCGCCAGAATCAAGGCCCCATGACCGCCCATGGAGTGGCCGCTGATGGACTCACGCCCATTCAATGGGAAGTGCTGGCGTACCACCGACGGCAGCTCCTCGGTCACGTAGTCGTACATCCGATAGTGGGCCTTCCAGGGCTCCTGGGTCGCATTGACGTAGAAGCCGGCACCGGAACCCAGGTCATAGCTGTCGTGCTCGCCAGGCAGGTCCGTGCCTCTCGGGCTGGTGTCCGGGCACAGGATGGCGATACCCAGTTCGGCGGCCAGACGATGCGCACCCGCCTTCTGCATGAAGTTCTCGTCGGTGCAGGTCAGCCCGGACAGCCACCACAGCAGCGGAACCTTCTCGGTCTCGGCCTGGGGTGGCAGGTAGATGGCGAAGGTCATCTCGCAGTCCAGCGCCCGCGAGTGATGACGATAGCGCTTGTGCCAACCGCCGAAGCTGCGGTTGGCGCTGACCAGTTCCAGATGCTCGCTCATGGACATGGCGAATCTCCTTCGACAATGATGCCCCGCCAGGCGGGGCCGTGAATCGACAAGGGCTCGAGCGAACCACAGCATCGCCATGGTGGCTCGAGCGCCTGTGGCAAAGCGCCGCTAGCCCGGCGTCGACCGAGCCAGCAGGCGTGGGCGTCAGTAATGCAGCACGGTACGGATACTCTCGCCCGCATGCAGCAGGTCGAAGGCCTCGTTGATCTTGTCGAAGGCCATGTTATGGGTGATGAAGTCGTCGATGTTGAGCTCGCCGTTCATGTACTGCTCGACGTAGCCAGGCAGCTGGCTGCGCCCCTTGACCCCGCCAAAGGCCGAACCTTTCCAGACACGCCCGGTGACCAGCTGGAACGGACGGGTGGAGATTTCCTGACCGGCTCCGGCCACACCAATGATGATCGACTCGCCCCACCCTTTGTGGCAGCACTCAAGCGCGGAGCGCATGACATTGACGTTGCCGATACATTCAAAGGAGTAGTCGACGCCGCCATCGGTCAAGTCAACGATGACCTGCTGGATGGAGTCGCTGTAGTCCTTGGGATTGACGAAGTCGGTCGCCCCAAACTGCTTGGCCAGCTCGAACTTCTCGGGGTTCACATCGATGGCGATGATACGGCCGGCCTTGGCCATCACCGCGCCCTGGATGACGGCCAGGCCGATGGCGCCCAGACCGAACACGGCAACGGTCGCGCCCGGCTCCACCTTGGCGGTGTTCAGCACCGCACCAATGCCGGTGGTCACGCCGCAACCCAGCAGACAGATCTTGTCCAGCGGTGCCTCCTGGGAGACCTTGGCCAGGGACACTTCAGGCACCACCGTGTATTCGCTGAAGGTCGACGTGCCCATGTAGTGGTAGAGCGGCTTGCCCTCGAAGGAGAAGCGGGTAGTGCCGTCAGGCATCAGGCCCTGGCCCTGTGTGGCACGCACGGAGCTACACAGGTTGGTCTTGCCAGAGCGACAGAACTTGCACTCGCCACACTCAGCGGTGTACAGCGGAATCACGTGATCACCCGGCTTCAGGCTGGTCACGCCCTCGCCCACCTCTTCGACAATACCGGCGCCTTCATGGCCCAGTACCGAGGGGAAGATGCCTTCAGGATCCGCCCCGGACAGGGTGAACGAATCGGTGTGGCAGACACTGGTGGCAACGATACGAACCAGCACTTCCCCCGCCTTGGGACCTTCCAGGTCGATCTCTGTCAGGGTTAGCGGCTTGCCGGATTCCAAAGCAATGGCGGCACGTGATTTCATGGCAACATCCTCGAATAACGTCGATTAACGCAATAGGGCGCGTGTCCCCGAGCAGCGATGGTGGCACCAAGTGGCAGTGCCGACACGATATGGCCGGCCGCCACCGCTGACGGTAGTGGCATCAGTCTAGACCTCGCCACGGGCTGGGATAAAGCACGCAGACGACATAACATTGTTGCCATATAGCAATAATGGAGACGACCATGCACCCATGGGCCGGTATCGAAGCGTTCATTGAAGTCGTGCGGCTCTCGTCGTTCGCTGCCGCGGCAAGGCGCCTGGGCGTGTCCAGCTCCCACATCAGCCGCCAGGTCGCAGCGCTCGAAAGTCGCCTCGACACTCCCCTGCTCTACCGCACCACGCGTCAGATCAGCCTGACCGAGGCCGGGCGTCTCTACTACCAGCAATGCGAGGCGCTGGTAGACGGTTTTCGCGAGGCCGATGCGGTCGTAAAAGACTTTGAGGCCCAGCCCCGAGGGGAACTCGCCCTGACCTGCGCGACCACCTTTGGCGAGCGCTACGTGGCCCCGTTGATCAATGACCTGTTGATACAGTACCCGCAGCTGGGGGTACGCCTGCACTTTACCAACCGGCAGGTGGACCTGATCGAGGAAGGCTTTGACATCGGCATACGCATGGGCACCCTGGAAGACAGCACCATGCTGGCGCGCCGACTGGCTGACCGGCGCGAATACGTGGTCGGCTCTCCGGCCTACTTCCAGCGCTTTCCCCAGCCCCATGCCCTATCGGAATTGAAGCACCACCGCTGCCTGCATGGCTCACGTGATCGCTGGCGTTTCGCCGTCGACGGCATACCCCGGGAAGTGTCCATCAAGGGGCCGTGGCAGGGCAATTCAGGTCCGGCCCTGCTGGACGCCGTGCTCAAGGGCGTCGGCCTGGGACAATTGCCGGATTATTACGTCGAGCACCATCTGGCCAAGGGTGAGCTGGTCTCGGTGCTCGACACCTACCGACACAGTGATACCGGCGTCTGGGCCGTCACCCCACACCATCGCCAGCGCTCGCCCAAGGTGCGCGTCGTCATCGACTACCTGGCAGAACACCTGGCCAACCAGCTGCCACCCCGCTATCACAACCGCCGGGAAGTGGACGAGCCAAAGACACAAATCTAAAGTTACCCGCACAATGAAGAAGCCCGGTACTTTTACCGGGCTTCTTTAATGCCAATCATCAATACCAAAGTGCAGCTACTTGAAGTTCTTGCGCACCATACGCTGAATCTCACCTACGATCCCGCTTCTAAAACTCAGCACGCACAGTACGAAGATGGCGCCCAGGATGACGCTGACCCAATTCCCCAGCGGTGACTGCGCCAGCTGAGTCTGCAGGCTGACCACCAGGCCAGCGCCCACCAGCGGGCCAAACAGCGTCCCGACACCGCCGACCAGGGTCATCAGAATCACCTCCCCCGACATGTGCCAATGGGCGTCGGTCAGCGATGCCAGCTGAAACACCACTGTCTTGGTCGCGCCAGCGAGCCCGGCAAGTCCTGCCGACAGCACGAAGGCCACCAGCTTGTAGGCGTCCACGTTGTAGCCCAGGGACACCGCCCGCGGTTCGTTCTCGCGAATGGCCTTGAGCACCTGCCCGAAGGGTGAATGCACCGTTCGCTGAATGATGGCGAAGCCGATCACAAAGATCGCCAGCACCACGTAGTACATCGCCAGGTTGTTCGACAGGTCGATCAGTCCGAACAGCTTACCCCGGGGCACACCGTGAAGGCCGTCCTCGCCGCCGGTAAATGGCGCCTGAATGTAGAAAAAGAACATCATCTGCGCCAGCGCCAGCGTCACCATGGCGAAATAGATTCCCTGGCGGCGAATCGCCAAGGCACCAAACAGGGTGCCGAGAATCACCGCAGCGACAGTGCCAACAATGATGCCGAGCTCCGGCGTCAGGCCCGGATAGCTCGACAGCAGGAAGCCCGTCACGTAGCCCCCTGTAGCGAGAAAGGCGGCATGACCGAAGGACAGCAGCCCCGCGAAGCCAAGCAGCAGATTGAAGGCACAGGCGAACAGTGCGAAGCACAGGACCTTCATCAGGAACACCGGATAGGCGAACAGGGGAGCCACCAGCGCCAGTGTCAGCAGCGCCACCAGCAGCATGCCCCTGCGGCGGCGGGCGGCGCGCGCCCTGGCCTTCCCCGCCACCGGGGAAGCCGTTGTCGTCGTTGTGGTCATGTCACGCCTCCTTACCAAACAGGCCAGCAGGCCTGAGCATCAACACCATGATCATCACCAGGAAGATCACGGTATTGGCCGCTTCCGGGTAATACACCTTGGTCAGTCCCTCGATCAGCCCCATGGCGAGACCGGTGAGGATAGCCCCGAGGATGGAGCCCATGCCGCCGATCACCACCACCGCAAAGACCACGATCAGAAGACTCGACCCCATGGTTGGCGACACCGGGTACAGCGGCGCCGCTAGCACGCCGGCAAAGGCCGCCAGCGCAACGCCAAACCCGTAGGTCAGGGTGACCAGCAGCGGCACATTGACGCCGAACGCCTGCATCAGCGCCGGGTTTTCCGTGCCCGCACGCAGGTACGCCCCCAGCCGAGTGCGTTCGATGATGAACCAGGTTCCCAGGCATACCACCAGTGCCGCCACCAGCACCCAGCCACGATAGGTGGGCAGGAACATGAATGGCAGCTTGATGCCACCCGCAAGGGCCTCGGGAACCGGATAGCTGGCCCCAGAAACGCCGAACAGGTTGATCAGGCTACCCTCGAAGATCAGCGCCAGACCGAAGGTCAGCAACAGCCCGTACAGATGATCGAGGTGAGCGATGCGCCGCAGCACGAGTCGTTCCAGCAGAGCGCCGAAGGCACCGACGACCAGTGGTACCAGCAGCAGCGCCAGCCAGTAATTGATGCCCAGATACTGGGCTCCCAGTAGAGCGGCGAAGGCCCCCAGCATGTACTGGGCCCCGTGAGCAAAGTTGACGATTTTCAGAAGGCCGAAGATCACCGCCAAACCAAGGCTCAAAAGTGCGTAGAAGGCGCCATTGATCAGCCCCAGCATCAGCTGGCCCATGAATACCGCCAACGGTACGCCAAAGATCATGGTCATGAGGACATCCCTCGAGAAGGGGCGATAGCGAGACCGCCCCGGAATGATTCAGCGCTTCCTGGAAACACCGTGGCATCGTGCCAACTGACACGGTTTAGTTGCTGACCAGCTTGCAGGAGCTTTCCGACAAGGGGCGATAGGCGTCTTCGGCAGGGATGGTTGCCTTGATCTCGTAGAGATCCCACTCACTCTCGGAATCGGCAGGCGCCTTGACCTCAGCCAGATACATGTCATGGACCATGCGTCCGTCTTCGCGAATGCGTCCATTGCGGGCAAAGAAGTCATTGATGGGTGTCTCACCCAGCTTGGCGCGCACCGTGGCAGGGTCATCGGTACCCGCCGCCTCGACCGCCTCGAGATACTGTGTGGTGCTGGAATAGATGCCCGCCTGAACCATGGTTGGCATCTTGCCGACCCGCTCGAAGTAACGCTCAGCCCATTCGCGGGAAGCGTCGTCCATATCCCAGTACCAGCCGGTCGTCAGCAGCAGTCCCTGGGTGGTTTCCAGACCCATGGCATGTACGTCATTGAGGAAGATCAACAGGCCCGCCAGCTGTTGCCCGGTCTGCGTCAGGCCAAACTGGCTGGCCGTCTTGATCGCGTTGACGGTATCGGAACCGGCATTGGCCAGGCCGACAATCTTGGCCCCAGAGCCCTGGGCCTGAAGGATGTAGGAGGAGAAGTCGCTGGTCGGGAAGGGGTGACGGACGCGATCAACGATGGTGCCACCATTGTCCGTGACGACCTTCTCGACATCGCTTTCCAGCGCGTGACCGAAGGCGTAGTCCGCCGTCAGCATGAACCAGCTGTCACCGCCCTGCTCTACCACCGCCTTGGCCGTTCCGTTGGCCAGGGGATAGGTATCGTACACATAGTGAATATGGTTGGGAGTGCAGTGCTCGTTGGTGATGCTGGAAGCCGCAGAGCCTGAAATGATCGCCAGTCCGCCGGCTTCTTCCAGCACCTTGGTCACGGCGATGGAAACCGATGAGGCCACCATGCCGGCGACCAGGTCCACGTTTTCCTGATCGACCCAGCCACGCACGGTGTTGGCGCCCACATCGGCGCTGTTGCGGTCATCGGCATTGAAGATCTCGATAGGTGCATCACCGACGCTTCCACCGAAATCTTCCACCGCCATCTTCATGGCTTCAAGACCACCCGGGCCAGCCAGGTCGCGATAGGTGCCTGACATGTCCGCGAGATAGCCGATACGGATCTCGCCATCGCTGATTCCGTCCTGGGCCAGCGAGGGTGCGGCCATTCCCAGCATACCGGCGACCAGCAAGGTGTTGGCGGCAACGGCGCGAGCCAGCGGCAAACGGCGGAAAGAACGGGTCTGTGACATCATGGAAGGCTCCTGGGCCCATGGCCCTTGTTGTTGTTGAATATGTCGTTGTTGGATATGTTGCTGAACGTGTTGTAGAGCAGGTGCTGAGGCGTCGGTACTGGCCGTCCACACAGCGCCGTCCGCGCTGGCGGCAACGGCCAGTGGGAACGGCTTCGCGAAGGGATGGGTGCCGCGCCTGGCGAATAGCACGCTAGACCCCCAGCAGTGCATTGAGGTCGTCGCGCCGGGCGTCGAGATCGGCGGCTTCGATGGTATCGATGATGCGGCCGTGCTCCATGACGAAGTGGCGATCGGCTAGGGGGGCCGCGAAGCGGAAGTTCTGCTCCACCAGCACGATGGTCATCCCGCGGGATTTCAACGTCACCAGCACCTCGGCAAGCGCCTGATTGATGACAGGAGCCAGCCCCTCGGTAATTTCATCGAGCAACAGAATGTCGGCACCGGTGCGCAGGATGCGCGCCATGGCCAGCATCTGCTGCTCGCCACCGGACAGGCGGGTCCCCTGACTGCGCCGGCGCTCGTAGAGATTCGGAAACATCCCGTAGATATCGTCAAGGCTCATGCCACCGGAGCGTACCGTAGGCGGAAGCAGCAGGTTCTCCTCGACGTCCAGGCTGGCAAAGATACCCCGCTCTTCGGGGCAGTACCCCACGCCAAGGCGCGGTATGTGGTGGGGCTTCATGCCCAGCGTTTCCTGACCATTGATGACAATGGAACCGCTGCGCGAGCCGACCATGTTCATGATCGTCTTCAGCGTGGTACTGCGGCCTGCGCCATTGCGCCCCAGCAGCGTCACCAGTTCACCCCGCTTCACCCGCAGGTCCACGCCGTGCAGGATATGTGATTCACCGTAGAAGGCGTTGACGCCCGCCAGGCAGATCGCTTCATCGCTGCTGGTGCTGATCCCATGGGGGGAGCGGGTAGCGTTCATCACAGAGGTCATGTGGTGGCCTCCTCGGCAACGCTGGCTTCGCTGCCCATGTAGGCCTCGCGCACTGCTGGGTCCGCCGAGACGCTGGCATAGTCACCCTCGGCCAGCACAGCGCCCCTGGCCAATACCGTGATGCGATCGCATAACCGGCTGACAACACTCAGGTTATGCTCCACCATCAGCACCGTTCTGCCCGCCGAGACCCGGCGAATCAGCGCGACGATGCGATCCACATCCTCCGCCCCCATGCCTTGGGTGGGCTCATCCAGCAGCATGACAGTGGGCTCAAGGGCGAGGGTGGTGGCGACCTCCAGCGCTCGCTTGCGGCCGTAGGGCAGTTCCACCGTCAACACATCTGCGACGTCCGCCAGACCGACCTCCTCCAGCAGCTCCATGGCGCGCTGATTCAGCGGCTCCAGCGAACGCTCCGACTTCCAGAAATGAAAAGAGGTACCGAGCTTACGCTGCAAGGCGACTCGCACGTTTTCCAGCGCCGTCATATGGCCAAACACGGCAGAAATCTGAAAGGAACGCACCAGCCCCAGGCGCGCGATTTCATTGGCACGCATGCGGGTGATGGGCTTGCCGCGGTAGAGGATATCGCCCCTGGTAGGCGGCAGAAATTTCGTCAACAGGTTAAAGACCGTGGTCTTGCCCGCTCCATTGGGGCCGATCAGAGCATGAATATGCCCCTCCGTGATCTTCAGATCCACGCCGTCCACGGCGGTAAAGCCTCGAAACGACTTGGTCAGGCCACGGGTCTCTAGCACGTACTGCTGGCTCATGTGGCGTCCTCGCCGGGACCGTAGCCCCTGTCTTGAGGTTGTTGTGGTTGTTCGACTCAGTACTGGAGACGCTTAACTTTACGTTTACGTAAGCTAGAAGAGACGTGCGTCCGACGCAATTCGCCATGCGTTGAACTCGACCAAAGATGTATCCCACCGAATTTCAATAGGTTGCTTACTTAAAGCCCACAAGGTTTCCGCTCAGGGCCTCTGCGGCAGGACACAACACTTCGGTACGTCGCTGACACTAGGGCAAAAAAGCGCGGCCCGGGGAGCCGATCCCCGGGCCGCTGCTGGCATACGAATGGTCAGGTGAACGTCAGCACTCGATGACGTTGACGGCCAATCCTCCCTTGGAGGTTTCCTTGTACTTCTCCTGCATGTCGGCGCCGGTATCACGCATCGTGCGAATCGCCTTGTCCAGAGACACGAAATGTTCGCCATCCCCACGGCATGCCATCAAGGCGGCATTGATGGCCTTCACCGCCGCAATCGCATTGCGTTCGATACACGGCACCTGAACCAGCCCGCCTACGGGGTCACAGGTCAGCCCCAGGTTATGCTCAAGGCCAATTTCAGCGGCGTTCTCGACCTGAGGAACGTTGGCCCCCATCACCTCGGCCAGACCGGCAGCCGCCATCGCGCAGGCAGACCCCACCTCCCCCTGGCAGCCCACTTCGGCCCCGGAAATGGAGGCATTCTTCTTGCACAGGATGCCAACGGCACCCGCCGTCAGCAGAAAATTGACGACGTCCTTCTCCGATGCGCCAGGCTGAAACTTCATGTAGTAGTGCAACACGGCAGGGATGATGCCAGCAGCGCCATTGGTAGGCGCCGTCACCATGCGCCCGCCGGCGGCATTTTCCTCGTTGACGGCCAACGCATACACGTTGACCCAGTCCATCGCGGAAAAGGTCGAGGCGATCAGACCCACATCGTCAGACATGGCTTCCAGGCGACGATACAGCGAGGCGGCGCGGCGCTTGACGTTCAGCCCGCCAGGCAGCACGCCCTCTGCCTGGATGCCCTGGTTCACGCAGGCCTGCATCGCCTGCCAGATGTCCCACAGGCCCGCGCGCACCTCGGCCTCGCTGCGCCAGGCCTTTTCGTTCTCCAGCATCAGCTCACTGATGCTCAGACCATGCAGACGGCACAACGCCATCAACTCAGCGCCGCTGTTGAAGTCATAGGGCAGCGCCGTGTTATCGGCGTCCAGCGCGCCATCTTGTGCCTGGGCCTCGTCCACCACAAAACCACCGCCGACCGAATAGTAGGTCTCGCGCCGGATGTCACCTGCGTGCCCCTTGGCGACCAGGGTCATGGCGTTGGGGTGATAGGGAAGACTCTCCTCATGCCAGACAAGATCACGAGCCCACAAGAAGGGCACGGCGACCTGCCCTCCCAGCATCAGGGTCTGGCTCTCCAGTAGCTCCTCGATGCATGGCCCGATCACCGCGGGATCAATGCGGTCAGGGCGCTCCCCCATCAGCCCCATGACACAGGCACGATCCGTGGCATGCCCCTTGCCCGTGGCAGAAAGTGACCCATAAAGGTGAATCTCGACCGCTGCGACCCGCTCCAGAGCGTCATCGCGTCGTAGCGCCTCGACGAAATCATAGGCTGCCTTCATCGGGCCAACGGTATGCGAGCTCGATGGGCCGATGCCAATCTTGAAAAGGTCGAAAACGCTGATGGCCATGAGGTGCCTCTTGAAAGTAGATTCGCGTCTTGAAGGGATGCTGGTAGCCGACGATAGAACACTGCGCTGTCAGACGTTCCGATCAGTCTCGCTAAAGCGACAGGATGTCGTCGCATGCCATTATGGGTATGCTGGCTGCCAAAAAGCCCTGGGACAAGGCAGAATATCTTGTCTTCAATATAGCTCAGCTAAATCATAAGCCCACAAGAGCGCATCCATGAGCCGACTTCTCAATGCCCAGACCCATGCCTGGCTCAAGGGCTTTGCGGTCAGTGCAAGACACCTCTCGTTTACCCGCGCAGCAGAAGAGCTGCATGTCACCACCGGGGCGGTCAGCCAGCAGATCAAGCAACTGGAGGACAGGCTGGGATTCAAGCTGTTCCGGAGGTTGCCTCGCAGGCTGGAACTGACCGAGGAAGGCAAACGCCTGGCTGCCGTGGTCGATGACGCCTATCAGGCGGTCGGGCTCGAAGTCAGCCGGCTGCGCAGCGGTGTCATGAGCGGCGTGATCCGGCTACGCTCGATCCCCTCGTTCCTGAACAAGTGGCTGATGCCGAGACTGCCGCGACTGCAGGCACGATTTCCGGATATCGAGCTGCACATCAGCTCGGAAGACAGCAACATTTCCCTGCGCGACGGGGATTTCGACCTGGCCCTGGACCTCAACGACGGCCACTATCCGGGGCTATCGATCACCCCCTTGATGGAGGAGCGCATCTTTCCGGTATGCTCACCCAGCCTGCTCAAGGGGCGTCCTGCCCTGCGTCGTCCAGAGGATCTGTCCTGGTATCCGTTGCTGCACGACATCACCGCCTGGCGCGGCAGCCAGGAGTACGGTGAATGGCGCCACTACCTGTCTGCCATCGGTGCGCCGTCGATCAATCTTGAAAGAGGCTATACCTTCAACCGAAATCACCTCACCATGGAGGCGGCTATCGCCGGCATGGGCGTCGCGATCGCCAGGGAAACCCTGATGACCAGCGAGCTCAAGAGTGGTGCCTTGATCGCTCCCTTCAAGTCACGGGTCGATACCGGCAAGCACTATGGCATTGTCCACGCACCGGGGGCGACCGATGATCGCCGGATCAAGGCCGTGCACGACTGGCTGGTGGAGGAAGCGCGGCGATAACGTGCAACGAGCGACAGCGCAAACGAGTCAAGAATACCTCGGGGAATTTCACACACACATGCAAAGCTGTAGGTATAATCCCCGCCTGATACACGCCTTACCTGGAGATTGAGAGGGATGCTAGATACCCCCCCATCCGCCGCGCCCACGATCAGTTTCCGCGCGACCTGCGCCAGAGCCCTGCTCTACCTCCTGGTCATCGGCGCCATGATGCAGGGCGTGCTGTGGGAAACCGGCCTGCCGGAAGAGATTCGTTTCAGCGAGACGGGCTTTACGGAAAGCATGCAGACGCTTTGGCTGACGATCAGCTGTCTACTGCTGGTGTATGCCCGGCAAGTGCTGGGCGGGCTACCGCGGGTGACGCTACTGATGTTTGGCCTGCTGGCCGCCGCCCTGATTCGTGAGCAGGATGCCTTTCTCGACGCCTATGTGTTCGACGGCGCCTGGCAGACGCTGGTAACGCTGCTGCTGCTGCCGATCCTGTATATCGTCCTGCGCGAGCGCCACGCCTTCGTGCGCGAATTCGAGGGCTATGTCGAGAGTTTTTCCTTTGGCCTGTTCGCCGCGGGCTTTCTCGGCACCTTTGCCTTCTCGCGGCTCTACGGCCGCAGCGAGATGTGGGAGTCGCTGCTGGCGGAGCGCTATATCCGGGTGTTCAAGGACGCCGCGGAGGAAGTGACCGAGCTCTTCGGCTATACCCTGCTGCTGTTCGCCATGATCGAGCTGGTGCTGTGGATTCGGCGTCGCCAGGCCAAGCAGGCCTGAACCGCCGCGAGTCCCTACCCTGCAGTACAGCCGCTACAGCCCCAGACGTCATGACAACGCCCGCTTATCGCGGGCGTTGTCATGTTGGTGGTACCCACATGAAGAGCGAGGGCAGGCGCCGACATCCGCCTGACGCGACACCCCCAGCAGATTGGCGAAGGGACACACCACAAAAAACGCCCGCGGCATATGCCGCGGGCGTCTTGTATGACGACTGTCTGACCAAGGGCGTCGTCAACGCCCTCGGCCGACAAGGCGTGCGCTGAGCTTACTCGTCGAGGAAGGAGCGCAGCGGCTCCGAACGAGTCGGGTGGCGCAGCTTGCGCAGTGCCTTGGCCTCGATCTGACGGATCCGCTCACGGGTGACATCAAACTGCTTGCCCACTTCCTCGAGGGTGTGGTCAGTGTTCATGTCGATCCCGAAGCGCATGCGCAGCACCTTGGCTTCGCGAGCCGTCAGGCCGCCCAGCACGTTGCGCGTGGCTTCCACGAGCCCTTCCCCGGTGGCCGAGTCGATCGGCAGCACCATGGTGGAGTCCTCGATGAAGTCGCCCAGATGCGAGTCGTCATCATCGCCGATGGGCGTCTCCATGGAGATCGGCTCCTTGGCGATCTTGAGCACCTTGCGGACCTTGTCCTCCGGCATCTCGAGACGTTCGCCCAGCTCTTCCGGGGTCGGCTCACGCCCCATTTCCTGCAGCATCTGACGCGATACGCGGTTGAGCTTGTTGATGGTCTCGATCATGTGCACCGGGATGCGGATGGTGCGTGCCTGGTCCGCAATCGAGCGCGTGATCGCCTGACGAATCCACCAGGTCGCATAGGTCGAGAACTTGTAACCGCGACGGTACTCGAACTTGTCCACCGCCTTCATCAGGCCGATGTTGCCTTCCTGAATCAGGTCCAGGAACTGCAGGCCACGGTTGGTGTACTTCTTGGCGATCGAGATGACCAGGCGCAGGTTGGCCTCGACCATTTCCTTCTTGGCACGGCGGGCCTTGGCTTCACCGATGGACAGGCGACGGTTGACTTCCTTCACCTCGCTCACCGGCAGCTGGATCATCTCTTCCTCGAAGGCGATCTTGCGCTGAGCGCGCTGCACGTCGGCCTTCAGCGGCTCGAGGCGGTCGGCATAGCGAGCGTTCTCGGCCATGAAGTCGTCCAGCCAGTCCAGACGCGACTCATTGCTGGGAAATGCCTTGATGAAGGCCTTGCGCGGCACCTTGGCCTGCTTGACCAGGAGCTGCATCACGGTCTTTTCCTGAGCCCGCACCTGCTCGACGCTGATGCGAACCTGCCCCACCAGACGCTCAAAGTGCTTCGGCACCAGCTTGATCGGCGAGAACAGCTCGGCAAGGCGCGCCAGCTCTTCCTTCGCCTCGGGTGACTGGCGCCCACCGCGTTCGATAGCGGCATTGGCAATGCCGCTCTGCTCGCGGATCTGCTCGAAACGGGCACGCGCTTCCTCGGGATCCGGACCGCCGCCAGAGTCGTCCTCTTCGCCCGCGTCCTCGTCGTCATCCTCGTCGGAGCTGCTTTCCTGCTCCTCCACTTCCGGGACTTCCGCCTCGGCAACGCCGGGGATTCCCTCATCAGGGTCGATGAAGCCGGAAAACAGGTCTGACAGGCGTCCAGGAGCCTCTTCGTCCTGAGTGGCGTCGTAGGCGTCAAGAATGGACTCGACCGCGCCCGGCACGTAGGCCAGCGCCGACATCACCTCGCGAGTCCCTTCTTCGATGCGCTTGGCGATCTCGATCTCGCCTTCGCGGGTCAGCAGCTCGACCGTCCCCATCTCGCGCATGTACATGCGCACCGGGTCGGTGGTCCGACCGACGTCGCTTTCCACCGCTGCCAGCGCCGCTACCGCCTCTTCGGCAGCGGACTCATCGGTTGAGTGATCCGACATCATCAGGGTATCTTCGTCGGGAGCTTCCTCGACGACGTTAATACCCATGTCATTGATCATGCCGATGATATCTTCCACCTGGTCGGGGTCGGCGATATCTTCGGGAAGGTGGTCGTTGACCTCGGCATAGGTCAGGAAGCCCTGCTCCTTGCCGCGCGCGATCAACTCCTTCAGACGTGACTGCTGCTGCGCATTTCCAGCCATAGAAACCCTATCTCGACGAAGAAGAATGAAGCACCTGAAGCGCTAAGGTGGAGAAAACTCGGTAAGCCGGACAGTATAGCGGTTTTGGGGCCACTTCTGCCAGTCTGGAGTGTTTGCGCGATGTCTCAGGTGTGTTAGCTTATCTGGTTGCGCCCAATATCAGCGCCTAGTCCCTTAGATGGTGATAGTAGTTGAGAATTCAACCCTGACACCTTCTATACCTCCTATTCGTCGCCAGCAAAGCGTGAAGGCTTACCTCAGAAGGTAGACCAGTGACGCTGAGGGATCGTTCGCTGCGACGTCTTCAATCACGTGCGGCCAGCAGACTCATCAGTCGCGAGCGCTCCTCACTCGAGAGACGCTCCCCTGATTGCTGCTTTGCCAGCAACGTATCAATCTCCTGCTGTCGCGACGGGGTCTTGCAGGCCCGCTGAAAATAGCTCACCAGACCGTCCAGCTCCGCCGCCCTTGCCGGCCCAGGGATCAACAGCTCCTTGCGCGCCAGTGCGGCCAGACGCTCGCCGTCCTCACTGCCATGGAAGTGCATCAACAGCACCTGAGCACTGGAATACCCCCCAGCCCGCAACAGCTCGATCACGTCGCGACAGAGTCGCGCATCGTCGCCCTGACCGTCACACCACTCAAGCGACTCGGGGAGACGCTCCACCAGGCGCGGCTCGTGCACCAGCAGCTGCAGGGTACGGCCCATCAGGCCCAGCGCCGCGGAGGACTTTCTGCGCCGCTGCGGCAACTGGCCCTCTTCAACAGCGGGCTCCATGGCGTCGTCGAAGGGCATCAGCTCGGGCTCTTCGGCAACCACGGGCGCCAGAAGCGCTTCAAAACGCGACTGTTCGACCCCGGTGCGTCGCGACAGCTCTGTCAGCATCAACGACTTGAGTACTCCCTGGGGCATCTTCTCGATGGCCGACAGCACTTGGCTGGCGTAGCGTTCGCGCGACTCCAGCTGCGCCAGGTCACGCCCCTGGGCGGCGTGCTCGAACAGAAACTCCGACAGCGGACTGGCACACACCACGCGATCTTCGAACGCACTGGCACCCTCACGCCGCACCAGACTGTCCGGATCCTCGCCCTCGGGCAGGAACAGGAAGCGCGCCTGACGCCCGTCGATCATCTCGGGCAACACGGTTTCCAGCGCCCTGGCCGCCGCCTGACGTCCGGCCTTGTCACCGTCGAAGCAGAACACGACCTCACTGACCAGGCGAAACAGGCGCCGCAGATGATCTGCCGTGGTGGCCGTCCCCAGCGTAGCCACCGCATTATGGATGCCGTACTGCGCCAGCGCGACCACATCCATATAGCCTTCGACGATCAACAACCGTTCCAGTTTCGGGCTGGCCTGGCGGGCTTCGTACAAGCCATACAGCTCGCGCCCCTTGTGGAACACGGGGGTTTCGGGAGAGTTCAGGTACTTGGGCTTGGCATCCCCCATGACCCGACCGCCAAACCCCAAGGTCCGCCCGCGAATATCGCGGATCGGGAACACCACTCGATCGCGAAAACGGTCGTAGCTGCGACCACTGTCTTCATGGTGAACCAGCAGGCCATACTCGATCTGCACCGACTCGTCGACGCCCTGCCCCCCGAGGTGCCGCTTCAGCGCCTCCCATTGGGCCGGCGCATAGCCAATGCCGAATAGCTCGCGGATCTCGTCTGACACCCCGCGCTGCTCCAGATACTCTCGGGCAACCTGGCCCTCCGGCATCTTGAGCCGCTCGCGAAAGTAGCTGGCAGACATTTCCAGCAGGTTGACGCCTTCCTTGCGCTTTTTTTCTCGCGCCTGGGCTCTGGGATCGTCGGCACCCTCTCTGGGCACCTCCATCCCCAACCTGGAAGCAAGCTGCTCGACCGCTTCCGGGAAGCGTAGCTTGTCGTACTCCATCAAGAAGCGCAGCGCGTTGCCGTGGGCACCACAGCCAAAGCAGTGATAGAACTGCTTGTCCGCGCTGACCGTGAACGATGGGCTCTTTTCCTGATGAAACGGACACAGACCAGAGTGGTTGCGCCCGGCCTTTTTCAGCTTGACGCGCTCACCCACCACCTCGACCACGTCCACGCGCGCGAGGAGGTCATCAATGAAGCGCTGGGGAATCTGGCCGGCCATAGTCTCCTCGACAGGAGCGGTATCCTGAGAAGAACAAGAATCGTCCAGAGGTCTGGACGGAACACCCTCATAGGATGTCAGAAAAACAAGCGGCCACCTCAATGGCGGCCGCTTGGCGTCCTCCTGAATCGAGAGCGGCGAACCACGCTCGACTCAAGTACGGATCAATAGAGCCGTTCGAAACGCTTGCGCTCACGCTGGAGCTTCTTGGCGTGACGCTTTACAGCGGCAGCGGCCTTGCGCTTGCGCTCGGCAGTCGGCTTCTCGTACTGCTCACGACGACGGACTTCAGACAGAACGCCGGCTTTTTCACAGGAACGCTTGAAGCGACGCAGAGCGACGTCAAACGGCTCGTTATCACGTACTTTGACAGAAGGCATTAAGCACTCACCTACCTTAGGTAACTTGAGTTCGGTTTGTACGCACACCTTCAAGGCCAATACCCCACGACACTTCCTTCGACTGCCTTAACTCATACAGGAAGGCAACGCTATCGCGAATGCCATAATCAGCAAGGAAACGAAACAGTGACGGGGGACAGCGAGCCCTGGATGCACGACCCAGTCTTGCAGCGGACAGTATTTTAGTGAGCGAAGCCGAGCCTTGCAAATTCTTTTTGGAAAGATAGCGCCTACTGGCCACCCAGCACGCACCACGATGCGGACGCCACTCTGTCCGTAGGATCAGGCGAAAACAGCGAGTTGCAGGACACAGGTGCGCCCGTGAGACGGCATCACGCTGGCCGCCGCCACACTTTCCCTCGCGCGCCCACTGTCGCAGCCACTCTCAAAACGGCGTAGAATCACGCCCCTTCCCGCTTTTGCTTCCCGAGTCGACCCATGCGAGTACTAGGCATCGAAACCTCCTGCGACGAGACCGGCGTCGCGCTCTACGACACCGAGTGCGGTCTGGTGGCCGACGCCCTGCACAGCCAGGTTGCCATGCACGCCGACTATGGCGGCGTGGTGCCGGAGCTGGCTTCCCGCGACCATACTCGACGCCTGCTGCCATTGATCGACCAGGTTCTGGAGCAAGCCGCTATCGGGCGCGAACAGCTGGATGCTATCGCCTACACGGCAGGCCCGGGGCTGGTAGGCGCCCTGATGGTGGGTGCCAGCACCGCACACGGCATGGCCCGAGCGCTCGATATCCCGGTTCTTGGTGTCCATCACATGGAAGGCCACCTGTTGGCCCCCATGCTCGAGGATGAGCCTCCGGCCTTCCCCTTTGTGGCGCTGCTGGTGTCCGGGGGCCACACGCAGTTGGTGGAGGTCGCCGGTATCGGCCAGTACCGCTTGCTGGGCGAGTCCGTGGATGATGCAGCGGGTGAAGCCTTCGACAAGGCAGCCAAGATGCTCGACCTCGACTATCCGGGCGGCCCCCGGGTCGCCGCATTGGCGGAAACCGGTGATCCGGGGCGCTTCCAGTTCCCGCGTCCCATGACCGACAGGCCGGGACTCGACTTCAGCTTTTCGGGATTGAAGACCCACACCCTCACCACCATCCGCCAGCTGGAAAGCGCGGGACAGCTGGATGCACAGGCCCGTGCGGATGTGGCGCGTGCGTTCGAGGAAGCCGTGGCGGACACCCTGGCCATCAAATGTCGCCGTGCGCTCAAGCAGACTGGACTGAAGCGTCTGGTGGTCGCTGGAGGCGTCAGCGCCAATGTCCGCCTGCGCGCTCGGCTTGAAGACGCCACCGCCAAGCAGGGAGCCAAGGTGTACTACCCCCGCGGCCGTTTCTGTACCGATAACGGCGCCATGATCGCCTATGCCGGTGCGCAGCGCTTGCTGGCGGGCGAGCGGGACGTGGTAGGTCAGATGCAGGCCGTGCCGCGCTGGCCGATGGACCAGCTGAGTGCCCCTGCCTGATAGGCCGGGCTTGGCCAGTCCAGGTCAGGTCAGGTCAGGTCAGGTCAGGCCGGGTCATGCCCAAGCCAGCGCGCTAGCTGCCTCGGCGCCCTAATGTGTCAAAGCCGCGTCAAAGCCGAATCACAGCCGTGGCTCCTTGCCACGGCGCAGTCGATCTATATTGAGCGCATGGCGGGCCAGCACCAGCGCGGCAAACACCAGCACCACCCAGGCAAAGTCGGGGGACAGCCACAGGCTCAGCAACGGTGCCAGGGTGGCACTGGTCAGTGAGGCGACCGCCGCGGTATGTACCCGCCAGGCCAGCAGCCCCCAAATCACGGCACATGACAGCGCGACACCGGGGGTCAGCAGCAGCATCACGCCAAAGGCACTGGCAACAGCCTTGCCGCCGCGAAAGCGATACCAGGCGGGATAGCAGTGCCCCAGCAGCACCCCCAGGCCCACCAGTCCGAGCCCCCAAGGCGTCAGCCCCTGGTGCATGCCCAACAGCAGCACGGGCCAGCCCTTGAGCGCATCGATGGTCAGGGTTGCCAGCGCCAGCACGGGCCCATGCAGCCGCAGCACATTGGAAAACCCCGGATTACATGACCCGCTCAAGCGCGGGTCAGCAAGCCCCGCCACCCGGCATACGGTAATCGCCCCCAACCAGGTTCCACTGAGATAGCCCAGCGCCGTCAGCGGCAGTAATACTTCTATGGTCGGACCCACAACGACTCCTGCGCCATGAGGACGCCTCGGTGCGCACATGGTAGCCCCATGCGCGCGATCATGCTGGCAGCGCCGCTGCACCAGCGACGCCGGGAACCGCGACAGTCTCCTGGTGGTGCCAGACGATTGGCGTCCGGCCAAACCTCCAGGGAAGTACCACGCAGGCCGCCCCCTTTGAAGGACCAGTTTGCCAGCCCGGGCTCGCTGTCGCCATCTGCGGCCTGTTTCGCGACCGCCTGGTCAAGTACAATTGGCCGCCTTGTTCATTCTGCGTTCCCGGCCACGACCGGGACACCACGACCGGGAAACATCATCGATGGATCAGGTGCTGATCGAAGGCCTTGAGCTGGACACCGTCATTGGCGTCTACGACTGGGAGCGCTCCATTACCCAGCGTCTGATAGTGGATCTCACGCTGGCGACGGATATCCGGGCAGCGGCCGCGGATGACGACCTGAGCAAGACGCTCGACTACGACGCCATCAGTCGTCGCATTGGTGTCTTCGCCTCGGAGCATGACTTCCAGCTGGTAGAAACCTTTGCCGAGCGCCTGGCGTCGCTGCTGATGCAGGAATACGGGATCAGCTGGCTGAGAATGACCTTGCGCAAGCCCGGCGCTGTGGCCAATGCCGCCTCGGTAGGCGTGCGCATCGAGCGTGGTACACCAGCGGGAGGACATTGATGCGACTGGTCACCCTGAGCCTGGGCAGCAATATCGAACGGGAGCACCACATCACGGTGTGCCTGGATGCCTTGGCCGACACCTTTGGCCAGTTGGCCGTTTCCCGCGTATTCGAGAGCACACCGGTGGGCTTCGAGGACGGCCGCAATTTCTTCAACCTGGTGGTCGCCCTTCACTGCGACTGGAGCGTCGGCGAGCTGCAAGCTTGGTGCAAGCGATTGGAGAGCACCAACGGCCGCAGCAAGGACAGTCCAAAGTTCAGCCCCCGCACCCTTGATGTCGATATTCTTACCGTCGACTCGCTGACCGGGGAGGTCGACGGCGTCGGCCTGCCACGCGGCGAGATCCTGCACCACGCCTTCGTCCTGTGGCCGATGGCCGAGCTGCTCCCCGACCATCGCCATCCCGTCGTGGGGCGCCGGTATCAGGAGCTCTGGCAAGCGTTCGACGATGGCAGCCAACAGCTGTGGCCCGTCGAGTTTCACTGGCGCGGAGAAGCGCTACCGCTGCCCTCCCGTTGAAGGGTCAGCGCCCGCCCTGGTGAAAGCACGCCAGGCGACGTCGCCTCAGCTCCTGCCCCAGCTCCGCCCCTTTGAAGCCCTGATCAAGCAGCTCTTGCGGGGCAAGCGAGCGCGCCTGATCGACCCCACGCGCCAACCAGGCCGCCTGCTCGGGCACCTCCATGGCCAGCAACGACAGCAGGGGCGCGACTCTCTCGCTGCGCCGCCAGGCATCGATGCCGTCACACCAGGTCATGGCTATCCTGCTGGGCTCTTCTGAGCCTGCACCGTCGGCCAGCTGCGCCTTGAGCTCACGGGTCAGCGCCAGCTGGTGTCCCAGATCACGATACGGGTTGGGCACCTTCAAGGCCTGTTCAAGCTGGCGACGCTGCTCGACCGGCAGGGCCTCCACCAGGCGACCCCAGCGCCAAACGGGCTGGCCCGCAAGGGCCGAGGGCAATGCGCTCATTCTCTCGCAGGCGCGCTTGAACTCGGCCGCTCCTGGCTGTACCAAGCCAGGCATCAGCCGTGACAGTGCACCGCATGAGTCCAGCGCTTCGAAGTAGCGCCGGGGCTCTGGCTCGCCCAGCGCCTTCTCGGTTTCCACCCAGACGCGCTCAGCCACCAGGTGATCCAGCTCGCCGCTGTCGGCCAGCTGTTTCATCAGCGCTTGCGTACTCTCGGCAATGGTAAACCCGAGGCCGGCGTAGCGAGCGAGAAAGCGCGCTGTGCGCAACACCCTCAGCGGATCTTCGACGAAGGCCTGGCTGACATGACGCAAGCGCCGCTGCTCCAGGTCGCGACGCCCGTTGAAAGGGTCCACCAGGTGCCCATCGAGCGACTCGGCCATGGCATTGATCGTCAGATCGCGCCGCCCAAGGTCCTCCTCCAGGGTGACGTCAGGACTTGCATGCACCTCAAAGCCGGTATATCCGTGCCCGGACTTTCGCTCGGTACGGGCAAGGGCATACTCCTCATGGGTACGGGGATGCAGGAACACCGGAAAATCCCGGCCTACCGGCGTGAAACCACGCTCCCGCATCGACGCTGGGGTCTCGCCAACGACCACCCAGTCCGTGTCCTTGACTGGCCATCCCAGCAGCGCGTCACGCACCGCACCCCCCACCCGGTAACGTTCAAGACCGGCACAAGGGTCCGTGCTGCCATGGTGCTTTCCCGGCATCTCAGGGGCCATGTTCAGCCCTTGCTGACGCGTTCAGGCAGAACGTGCTGCCACTGGGTGAAACCGCCGTCGAGGCTATAGACCTGGGTAAATCCCTGAGCGGCCAGCCAACTCGCCGCCTGCTGGCTGGAATGGCCGTGATAGCACACCACCACCAGCGGAGTATCCTTGGCGGTTTCCGCGACAAGCGGGCCCACGCTGTCATTGTCCAGGTGGCGGCTACCGGGGATATGCCCTTGGGCAAAGCTGCCCGGATCGCGAATATCGACAAGGCAAAGCTCACCGCCCTGATCCAGCCATTGTTGAAGGCGTTCGATATCGAGGTGCTCGAAGGTCGCCGCTGTCATGCAAAACTCCAGAAGGCAAAAGCAAGAGGCCCATGGGCAACGCCGCACATGAGCGTGGCGGATGCCGCACAACGGGCTTGGTATCGGTTATCGCGTGATCTGCTGGCGGCTCGGAACGCTGATTCGCTCTCCGCTTGCCATATCCAGCGCGGTCAGGCTGCCGCCCCAGACGCAGCCGGTATCCAGGGCCTCTGCCCTCACCCTGCGATCTGGCGCGGTGCCATTGAGCGCCGCCCAATGGCCGAACAGCAGCCACGGATCGTCGGCACGGGGATACTGAAACCAGGGGGAAAATCCCTCAGGGGCACTATCCAGGCCTTCCTTGGCGTCAAAATCGAGACGCCCCTCGGCGTCGATGAAACGCATCCTGGTGAGGGTGTTCACGATGGCCCGGTAGCGATCTACGCCCTCCTGATGGGGCTTGAAGCGTCGCGGCCGGTTGCCATACATCCGCGACAGGAAGTCGCCGGACTGCTCTCCCGTCAGCACCCAGGACACCTCTCCGGCGAGCCCCTCGGCCTGCTCCACCGACCACTGGGGCGGTAGCCCGGCATGGGTCATCACGGCCTCTCCGTCACGCAGCAGCAGCGGCCTGGCCTGGAGCCAGTCGAGCAGCGTATCGCGATCGGGCACTGCCAGAATGTCGTCAAGGGTGTCCTTGCGCTTGAGCGAAGCCCCACCTCGTGCCACCGCCAGCAGATGCAGGTCATGGTTGCCCAGCACCACCTTGGCAGCAGAACCGAGGGCCATGACGTCCCGCAGGCAATCCAGGGATCCGGGCCCGCGATTGACCAGGTCCCCCGCAAGCCACAGCTCATCACGACGCGGATCGAAGCTGAGCGCCTCCAGCAGCTCGACAAACTCCTGATGGCAGCCCTGCAGGTCTCCAATGGCGTATCGGCTCATGCGTCTCCCGCTGTCGTCAGACATTCAATGAATCTGGTTGGGCGTGGCCAGGCGGAACACCGAGATCGGCACCTCGAACGGTCGCTGGCTGGCCGTATCGACGCAGGTGTAGGCGCCTTCCATAAAGCCTACCGGCCCATCGAGTATCGCCCTGCTGGTGTACTGAAATGTCTGGCCAGGACCTATCATCGGCTGCTTGCCGACCACGCCCTTGCCACGCACTTCCTGCACCTGCCCGCTCGTCTGGGTGATCTTCCAGAACCGGGCCATGAGCTGGATATTACCGCTTGAGTGATTGTGAACCGTGACCGTATAGCTGAACACAAAGCGATCTTCCAGCGGCGCAGACTCGTCCTCACGAAAGGCCGGTGTCACGTCAACGCGCACGTCGGGGTGCTCGTTCATGCGGGTGTCTCCTCCCCAGTGTCCTGATCCCCCTGTGTGTCATGATCCGCTGAAGCATTACCTTGCTGCTGGTACACCGCATTGGCGATCGCGACAAACTCTGCCACCTCCAGGGTCTGCGGACGGCGACCAGGATCAATCCCAAGTTCGGCCAGGGCATCGCCATCAATGCGCCCCTTGAGGTTGTTGCGCAGGGTCTTGCGGCGCTGGCCAAAGGCCTCTCGCACGATATCGAACAGCAGCGTCTCATCCTGGGCCGGCGCGACCTTCTGCTGACGCGGGGTCATGCGCACAATGGCAGAGTCTACCTTGGGCCGCGGAACAAACGCCTCAGGGGGAACCACAAACAGTGACTCGACCTCGCAGAAATACTGCGCCAGCACCGACAGTCGGCCACGATCTCCGCCACCGGCGGGAGCGGCCAGACGATCCACCACTTCCTTCTGCAGCATGAAGTGCATGTCCTGAACCGCAGAGCCAGCGCGTAGCAGGTGTGAAATCAGCGGAGTCGATATGTTGTAGGGCAGGTTACCGACAACACGCAGCGGCTGTCCGTCGCCACGCAGCGCCTGGAAATCCATCTTGAGGGCGTCGCCCTCATGGATCACGAACGCCGGGTGATTGAAGAACTGCACACGCAGGCCCGGGATCAGGTCGCGGTCCAGCTCGATAACCTCCAGGTGCCCTTCGGTCGCCTCCAGCAATGGCTCGGTCAGCGCTCCCTGACCGGGGCCGATCTCGACCACGCGCTCACCAGGGCGCGCGCCGATGGAGCGAACGATGCGGGAAATGACGCCATGGTCACGCAAGAAGTTTTGACCGAAGCGCTTGCGAGCCCGGTGCGCCGTAGGGCGGGATGACATGCTTGAATCCTTTATGAAACCAAGGGGAGCGCCAAATCAATATAGCGAGCGATGATAGGGCGCTGATGGCCAGAGCGCAAAGGCTGGCCAAGGTCGGGCAGGGGAAAACGGCCGATTCAGCCCGCCTGGGCCAGGGCCCCCATCTGTTCGGCCAGGCTAATCGCCACTGCCAGGCTCTGCGGGCTGGCCTGCCCGGTCCCTGCCAGGTCAAGAGCCGTGCCGTGATCGACCGAGGTGCGCGCCAGCGGCAACCCTAGCGTGATGTTGGCGGCCTGACCGAACCCTGAATACTTCAGAACAGGTAGACCCTGGTCGTGGTACATCGCCAGCACGGCATCGACGCCGGCGAGGTGTCGAGGCGTAAACAGCGTATCCGCGGGCAGCGGACCATCGAGGCAGAACCCTTCGGCCCGCAGCCGCTCCAGCGTCGGGGAGATCACCTCTATCTCCTCACGCCCAAGGTGGCCCCCCTCTCCCGCATGGGGGTTCAAGCCACATACGGCGATGCGCGGAGCCTTCACCGCGAAGTAACGGGTCAAGTCCTGCGCCAGGATCCGCAAGACCCGCTCGAGGCTTGCCTGGGACAGGGCGTCGGCCACTTCTCGCAGCGGCAAGTGAGTCGTGGCCAAGGCGACCCTGAGGGGCGTCGGGAGCGTGTCACTGGCTGCTTCCACACGTCCATGCAAGGCGTGGTCGGTCGCCAGCATCATGACCACCTCCTCTACCCCGCATGCATCGCGCAGGTATTCGGTGTGGCCGGTAAAACCGTCATGACCGCCGTCGCAGATCACGCCCTTGTGCAGGGGCGCGGTGACCATTGCGGCAGCGTTGCCCGCCAGACACTGCGTCACCGCAAGGTCCAGGGTCGCCAGCACATAGTCAGCGTTGGCGGGATCGAGCACCCCGGGAATGCAGCGGGCTTTCATGTCCACCGGCCACACCGCCAGGCGCCCGACCCTGGGGCCCGGATGCGGCTGACCCGGCGCCGTGACGGCCACCTCGATGTCCAGCGCCAGCGCCTCGGCCCGCTCCCTCAACAGCACTGGGTCGCCAATGGCGACCCAGTCAGTGGCATCTGCCGCCGCCAGCATCAACGCGAGCTCCGGGCCAATGCCCGCAGGCTCTCCGGTGGTGACTACGATAGGCGCTTTCACTTGCCGCTCACCTGTTGCGCTTTCACATCCACCTCATTGGCCTCTTCACGACAGTGACACCCGCTTGCTGACGCGCCTTCACCCCTGGTTCAGGCGCTTCTCGACGAAGGCTTCGCCGCGAATTTCCTGCATCCACTTCTCCAGCTCATCACCCACCTTACGCTGGAAAATCGCCTGACGTGCCTGGTCGCGGGTAGCACCCACGCCTTCCTGCTGCAGGAAGCGCTCGACTTCAGCCTCGGAAATATTGACGCGACTGGATACCTGAGCCTGCTGGACCTTCATGATCAGCATCTCGCGGCGGATCTGATCACGCACCTGGGCAAGGCTGGTGCCCTGTGACTCGAGACGATCCGCAAACTGCTCCAGTGTGGCGCCATTCTGGTTGGCCACGGAGCGTACCTGGCGATTGAGCTCGGTCTCGTCGACACTCAGGTTCATGCGCTCGGCCAGCTGCACCTCGATTTCCTCGACAATCATGCGATCGAGAATCTGCTCACGCAGCGCTTGCTCCGGGGGCAGCGCCATGTCGCTGGTGCGCAGGCGTGCCATGGCCTGGTCGACACGTTCGTCCAGGTCCGATGCCATGATGGCGTCTTCATTGACCACAGCAACAATGCGATCCAGCGACTGACGGTAACCGTCCTGGGCATTGGCAGCCACGGTGGTCAGCGCCAGACAGGCGGCCAGCGCCACGGCGGCAAGGGGTCGGCTACGCATAATCTTGCTTCCTCGTTCACTCAGAAATTCGATGCGGCAGGCGTGTTAGAACCCGCCTGCCGCAGGATAGTTCGCAGGAGATACTCAGTTCAGGCCAGGACGATAGCCGGGCACCGCTGACTGGAAGTAGGTGTCGGCCTCGCCACCGAAGCCACCCAGGCCCTTGAGCACGAAGCGCAGGAACAGACCGCGATCCGTGGTGTCATCCTCGATATTGTTGGCCGTGTCCTCGTCTTCGATCCACTCACGCCAGACGACCTGCACACCATAGCAGCAGTCGTTCCACTGCACACCCGCCATCTGGTCGAGGGCGCGATCATTGGTGTTGTCGTAGAGGACTCGCCCGATGATGTCGAAACGATCCGTGGCCTTGTAGGCAAACGACAGGTCGTATTCTTCCCTGTTGTAGTTACGGATGTCGTCGGCATCGTCCGCGTTGTCGAAGCCTTCCAGCTGCCAGCGGTAGCCAAGGTTGAGTACGTGGCCTGCATCGGCGCGATAGTGCACCCCGAGACCAGTGCTCTCGGTACGGCTCTTTTCATCGTCGTACAGCCACTGCCAGCGGGTGCTCCAGTTGTCGTTGATCGACCAGTTGATCCGTGTCACCCAGGGGGAACGGTCCCGCGTGGCATCGTAATAGTCGAACGACTCTTCGTCTCTGGGCAAGGTATCCGGGTCGCCAGCCATATCGATGTTGCGGTCCTCGAAGTAGGCTGCCTGGCCCACACCGATGGAGAGGCGCTCACGGCCGCTCTGATCTTCCAGGAAGCGACTTTCCACGCCGTAGGACAGTCGGTTCAGGTCACCGAGCCGGTCCCCCCCAGAGAAGCGGTAAGGCGACCACAGCTGCCCCCATGAAAATGACAGCTCTTCAGTGTCGAAGTCGGGGAAGTCACTCTGGTCCCTTTCCGGCACGTAAGCGTAGTTCAGGCGTGGCTCCAGGGTCTGGCGCCAGTCATCACCACCGAAGGCGAAATCACGTTCGAAGATCAGGCCTGCGTCGATGGTGGTGACCGGCGCCGTCAGCGACGGACTCTCGGTGTTATCGGTGATGCGGTCATCGTAGTCGAGGTCATAGCTGGTGTGCTGCAAGGCCACGCGCGGCTCGAAGAAGCCCCAGCTCGGGTCAAAGCGATAGCCCACCGCAGGCGTCAGGTCGAGGCGTGCCCCCTTGACGTCCTCGCGCAGGGGAATGCGCCGAACCGTGTCCTCGTAGTCGTAGAAGCCGTTCTCATCGCCTTCGATATCACGCCAGAAGTAGGTCGCGTTGGAATTCCACTCCTGGTAGAAGCCAAGGTCCTGGGACCAGCGACCGTTGGCCGTGAGGCTAGGCAGACGGTAGAACGGCTTGTCACCTTCGTCGACCGGATCATCAAGCAACTGATAGCCCTGGGCCTTGGCCTGGAGCGACCAGGTGTCACCCAGATAGTCGATCTGGGCCAGGCGAGGCATGTTGCTGGTATCGGCTTCGCCGAAGGTGCGCCCAAAGTCATCGAAATAGCGGCCATCACTGGCGGCCCCATAGCGCAAGCGATACGGAATCCGCGAACTGAACCGACCGTAATGGCTGTAGTCGAAGTACCAGCGCTCGTCCCCGTTCTCGAGCTCGGTGGTCGAATCGTCATCCCCGGCGGACTTGTCGTCGCCGATGTAGGCGCCCTCGACGGTACCCTGGTCCGAGGGAAACAGGTAACGGAACTCACCGCCCAGCAGCAAGCCGCTATCCTGAATCCAGCGAGGGGTGATGGTGGCGTCATAGTTGGGCGCCAAGTTCAGATAGTAGGGCTGGGCGTAGTCCACGCCGCCGTCGGACACCCCGATGGTGGGCCAGAGAAAACCGCTCTGTCGGCGTTCATCGATCGGGAAGCGTACCCATGGCCAGTAGAACACCGGCACATCGCCGACTTCCAGGCGGGCATGCTTGGCCGTACCAAAGCCCTGATTGCGGTCCAGCAGAATGTCGTTACCGACCAGCCGCCAGGTGCTGTCACCGGGTTCACAGGTGGTAAAGCTGGCTTCTCGCAAGCGGAACACGTTGTCGCTGACGCGCTCCAGCTGAATGGCATCGCCGCGCAGGCGCGCCTCGTGGGCCACGTAATGGGCTGAGTCGATGGTCGCCTGATCGCTGTCCAGCGACACCTGGGCGCTGTCTCCACGTACCAGCAGGCCCTTGTCACGCAGGGTCAGGGGACCACTGGCATTGGCCAGGTCGCGCTCCGGTGGCACCTGGACGCGGGTGGCCTCCAGCTGGGTGTCGCCCTTGCGCAGGATAACCTCGCCATCCAGCACGGTATCGCCATCC
Source organism: Halomonas litopenaei (assembly GCF_017303055.1). Taxonomy (GTDB): domain Bacteria; phylum Pseudomonadota; class Gammaproteobacteria; order Pseudomonadales; family Halomonadaceae; genus Halomonas; species Halomonas litopenaei_A. The sequence continues at coordinate 295,093 of NZ_JAEKJT010000004.1, forward strand.
GTGCCGTAATTGGCGGTGTTGGATTCGCTGTTGACCTGACCATCAATGGCCGGCGCAGGCAGTCGGTAGTCTGGCTCGACATAGTAGCCTCGACACACGGTCCCCGCGGGACGATCATCGCCCCAGGGCTGCCAATCCAGTTGGCCTGCCGGCAGGGAATCAGGGGGAGCCGCCCACAGGGGCGACGACACCAGACTAGTGGTGGCGAGGCCCGCCAGGGCCGTCCATGCGTATCGCTTGGCCATGTTGCACGCTGTCCTCGACGGGGTGAATCGGTATTATACAGGCCGCGGCCGGCCTGTAACGCCGATCTGCTCCAGCAGGAGTTGCGCCACAGCCGCCCATGATCCATGCACAGCATGCGGTGAGGCCAACGGAGCGTCAACCGACTTTGCCAACCGTCGCCCTTCCGCTATCAGGAGTTCTCTCAGCAATGTCCCAGGCCGAATGCCCCAGCCGACTCGAGCAACTGCGCCATTGGGCACACTCCCAGCACCCGCAAGACCCTGGCGCAGGCCAACTGGTCCTGGCAGCCGGTGACGCCAGCTTTCGCCGCTACTATCGTCTGACCTTGAACGATGGCCAGACGCGCATACTGATGGACGCGCCCCCGCCTCAGGAAGACGTCGCCCCCTTTGTCGATATCGCCCGTCGCTGGCGCTCCGCGGGACTGCCTGCCCCAGCCATCCATGCTGTCGACCCCCAGCAAGGATTCGTCGAGCTGGAAGATCTCGGCGACGAGCCGCTGCAGCTCGCTCTCGAACACGCCGATTCAGCCGCCACGCGCAGCCACTTCGACGCTGCCATCACCCTGCTCGAGCGACTGCAACAGCTGGCGCCTGACGGGCTACCGCCTTATGACGAGGCAACCCTGGCACGAGAACTGGACCTGTTTCCCGAATGGTGTACCGGTCGATGGCTTGAGCAGGACACCGACATCCCTGGCTGGCAGGCGCTGCGCCAGGCCCTGATCCGCGAAGCGATGGTGCAACCCGTGGTCACGGTGCACCGAGACTTCGATGCCATGAATCTGATGCGCCACGCGGATGCGCTGTGGCTGATCGACTTTCAGGATGCGCTCGCGGGCCCCATCACCTATGACTTGATCTCACTGCTGCATGGCCGCTATCGACGCTTCGATGCAGCACAACGCCGACAGTGGTGCGACGGCTTTTGCGACAGGGCCATCGCCGATGGCCGCCTCACTGACAAGGTCGACCACGACACCTTCTGGCGCTGGACCAATGCCATGGCCGCCCAACGCTCGCTCAAGGTGCTGGGCATTTTCTGTCGCCTTACCCTGAGGGACGGGCGTGACGGCTATCTACAGCGTCTGCCGCACTTCCTTGATCACCTGCAGGACAGCTTGGTGGAACTCGAAGGCCTGGAAGGCCAGGCCGACTTCCTGGCATGGACCCAGCAAAGGCTGCGCTCGCAGCTGTCAGACCGGCTGCAAGGAAGCGCATCATGAAAGCCATGATCCTGGCCGCGGGCTTGGGCAAGCGCATGCGTCCGCTGACCGACCACTGCCCCAAACCGCTGCTTCCCGTGGCGGGCGAACCATTGATCGGCCATCACCTCAAGCGGCTTGCCGCCGTGGGCATTCGCGATGTGGTGATCAATGTCAGCTACCGGGCTGACCAGATCGTGGAGGCGCTCGGCGATGGTGTCGATTACGGCGTATCGATTGCCTTCAGCCATGAGTCACAGCCATTGGAAACCGCCGGAGGGATCGCCAAGGCGCGCCCGCTGCTGGGTGAGGCGCCCTTTCTGCTGATCAGTGCGGATGCCTTCTGCGATATCGACCCCGCCACCCTGTCCTTGGCAGAGGGTGATCTCGCCCATCTGGTGATGGTCGATAATCCGCCGCATCACCCGCAGGGGGATTTTCACCTGACAGCCGCCGGCAGAGTGCAGGCAACGGGGGCGCCACGCCTGACCTATTCGGGCATCGCGCTCATCGATCCGCGACTGGTGAACGAGCTACCCGAGCCCTGTTATCCTGTGGCACCACTGCTTCGTCAGGCCATGGCAAGTGACCGGGTAGCCGGCACCCATCACCATGGCGAATGGGTCGATGTGGGCACACCGGAACGCCTCGAGGCGCTCAACCAGCGCTTGAGCTCCGGCCACCGCTCCAGCCGACCCTAAGGTTGTCAATCAGAGGGTTGTCACTCATAGGGTTGTCAACCACAGGGTCGGCCGTAACCGACGACACATGATGTTCCCTGCGCACCTTGACGGTGCGCACCGACAGCAAAACATAAGGAAGCCCCATGAAAGCCAGCGTCAAATGGACCAGCGGTCGCCAGTTCGTGGCCGAATCCGGTAGCGGCCACAGCGTGGTCATCGACGGACCGCCCGATCACGGTGGTCGCAACACCGGCCCGCGCCCGATGGAGATGCTGTTGATGGGCATGGGAGCCTGCACCTCATTCGACGTGCTGGAAATCCTCGAGAAATCTCGCGCACCGGTGGAAGACTGCGTGGCCGAGATCGACGCAGAACGTGCCGACAGCGTGCCCTCGGTGTTCACCAAGATTCACGTCCATTTCACCGTGACAGGCAAGGGACTGAAAGAAAAGCAGGTGCAGCGCGCCGTCGAACTGTCCGCCGACAAGTACTGCAGCGCATCCATCATGCTGGCCAAGGGAGGCGTCGAAGTCACCCACTCGTACAGCATTGTGGAGTCGTGATCCGGCCTACTTTCTCTATCACGAAAGCGCCCAACGGGCCTTGGTGAGAAGCGATAGAGAAGGGTACTAGAGCACCAAAGCATCAGAGTGCACGCCGAACACGGCGATGCCCCGCCCCAAGCGGGGCATTCCGACCACGGCCATACAGCCTGATACAGCCTGATACAGCCTGATACAGCCTGATAGCACCCCACGACACGCTGCGGAAAACAATGCCCCAGCGAGTGCTGGTGGGAGTTAGAAGCGATAGACGCTCTTGGTCATGACCTTGGACATCAAGGTCATACCGGCCTTTACCGGCCCAGGAAAGCGCGCACCGCCTGCCTCAAGCGCCTGCTGGGCGTGATGCGCTTCATCGATTGCCATCTGCCGCAGAACAGCGCGGGAGCGACGATCACCCTCCGGCAACGTTTCCAGGTGCTCGTCCAGATGCTTGCCCACCTGCTCCTCGGTCGCGGCCACGAAACCGAGACTGACACGATCACCAATGGCACCCGCCAATGCTCCCATGCCGAAAGATGCCGCGTAGAACAGCGGGTTGAGCCGACTGGTATCGGCATTCAGCTCGCGCAGGCGATCCTCGCACCAGGCAAGATGGTCGATTTCTTCCTGGGCCGCCTCTTCCATCTGGCCACGCACCTCCGGCAGCTTGGCCGTGAGACCCTGGCCCTGATAGAGAGCCTGAGCACACACTTCACCGGTGTGATTGATCCGCATCAGACCGGCCGCATGGTGGCGATCTTCGTGGCTCATCTCGCCGTCATCAACGCTGCTGTCTGCAGGCGTCGGACGTGAGGCTCGGGCCGCACCCGGCACCAACGTGCGCAGCACATTATCGAACTGATGAATGGCGCGATCAGCGGGGGAAAGAGAGCGTGGCATACCTGCATCCTTGGGCGGCGGTAGGAAAGTCGAGTCGCTGAGGCACTATTCTACGCCAGCCCGAGCTCTACGCCAGCCCGAGCTCTACGCCAGCCTGAGCTCGACTTAAACCACTGCGCTATCCGCCCAGACATTGGCGGCGCCCCGCGCACGAAGGCGAGCGGCGCAACGAGCGGCGCCGTCCGGGTCATACCCACCGGACGGCGCCATGGAATGCACGGATGCGTCGATCGCTTGAGATGCCGGAAGAGTCTCCGTCAAGCGCCAGCTAGCCAGCCGGCCAAGTGAAGCGTCGACCGCCCATCACGTGCATATGAATATGATAGACCGTCTGTCCGCCGTCTTCATTGCAATTCATGACCACTCTGAAGCCGTCTTCGGCGAAGCCCTGCTCCTTGGCCAGGCGCGAGGCGATGAACGGCAATCTTCCCACTAGCGCAAGGTCATCCTCGCTGATGTCGTTCAAGGTGGCGATATGCTTTTTGGGAATGACCAGCATATGGGTCGGCGCCTTCGGATCGATATCGTTAAAGGCCAGAACCTGGTCATCCTCGTAGACGATATCAGCGGGAATCTCGCGATTGATGATCTTGCAGAACAGGCAATCCATGGCGGGCTCCGTGGGTGCTCATGACAACAGAGATAGAGTGCCGAGGTTACCGGGCATTATCCTCGCTGTCAGTCTTCCTGTGATCGACGGCTGACCCACGCCGTATGGGGATCGTTCCCAGCCCGCTTGCTGTGCAACGTTGAGCTTTGCGCCCAGGGCTCGCACGCGCCTCGCCCATCGTGGTTGCTGCTGTGATACAACCTACACATTCGATACTTCTTTGGAGTACCGCCGCACATGCATCATGCCGCCCTGCTGCTGATACTGCTGGTCCTCGTGACATTCGCGCTGCTGTCACGGCGCATTTCCGCGTCGCTGATCAGCCTGCCCATGGTGTTCATGACCACCGGCATGGTGCTCGGAATGATGACGCCCGACCTGGTCCCGGTGCACATCCAGCAGGAGCTGACCCAGGTGATCGCCGAGATCACGCTGATCATTGTGCTGTTTGCCGACGCATCGGTGGTCAAGCTGAAGTCGCTGCGCAAGGATCTGTCGATTCCCCTGCGCATGCTGTTGATCGGCATGCCTCTGACCGTGCTGCTGGGTACCCTGATGGCAAAGTGGGTATCCCCCGAGGCCGCCTGGGCCACCGCCATGCTGGTCGCTGCCATCCTCACTCCCACTGACGCCGCGCTGGGCCAGGCGGTCGTGTCGAGCCCCAGCGTGCCTGAGCGCATACGGCAATCGATCAATGTTGAAAGCGGGCTCAACGATGGCCTGGCGGTGCCGGTCATTCTGGCATCTGCCCTGATGGCAGCAGCGGCCACAGGGACAGACGTCGCCCATGCGCCAGACAACCTGCTGACCTTTGCCCTGCTGCAGCTGACGCTGGGGCCCCTGGTCGGCGTTGTCTTCGGCTGGGGGTTCGCGCGACTGCTCGACGCGGCCATTGATCGAGGAACCGTCACCGTGGTCTACCAGGGCATTCTGTTTCTGGCGGTGGCGTTCCTGACCTACCTGACCGCTGAGTCCGTGGGAGGCAACGGATTTATCGCCGTGTTCCTGGGTGGACTGACCTTCGGCAACCTGCTGCGCCACGAGACCACCTTCATCGAAGAGTTCATGGAAAGTGAGGGGCAACTGCTGACCATCGCCACCTTCCTGATCTTTGGTGCGGTGATGGTACCGCTGGCGCTCTCTCACGCCTCGTGGAAGACCGTGACACTGGCCCTGATGTACCTGACGGTCATCCGCATGCTGCCCATCTGGGTGTCGTTGACGGGTCTGGGGCTGTCAACCTATGAAAAGACGTTCCTCGGCTGGTTCGGCCCCAGGGGACTCGCCAGCATTCTGTTCGCCTTGCACGTCTACACCGAGTACCCGATTCCCGGCAGCAACGAAATCCTGGCCTGCGTGGTGTTGACGGTGATGATCTCGGTGGTGCTGCATGGCGTCAGCGCACAACCCATGGCGAAACGCTTTGCCAGGGGACGTGCTGCGAGCTCTCCAACGTCGGAGAAACCACATTGAGAGTGGCGATGAGAGTGGCGGTGAGAGCGGCGGCCATCAACGCATCTCCACTCCCCCCCAGAGGGTGCCCTGACACATCTCGCCTGCTGGCGACGGAGGTCATGACAGCCGGTCTGACTCACTGCTGTCCGGCGACGCGCTCAAGGGTGCTATCGAGCAGGTCGAACACCTCGGGGCTGGTACACTGGGCGACGTTGAAGCGAAGATAGCGACTGGCCTTGCCATCAGCACTGAAGACCTCTCCAGGCGCCAGCACCAGGCCCACGTTCAGGGCTTCCCGCGCGACCTCCTTGGCCAGCAGCCCGCTGGGCAGGCTCGCCCAGACAAACATCCCACCCGCTGGCTCGATCCAGGGCTCAAGGCCTGACGACCTGAGCCGCAGGTTGACTCGCCCCATGGCATCGCCCAGGCGCGCCCTGAGCAGGTTGAGGTGGCGTCGGTACGCCCCTTCTCTGACCAACTGCAGCACCAACTCCGCAGACAGAGCGCTGGCACCAAAGGACGTGGCAAGCTTGAGATCCACCAGTTCTTCGATCCACTCGCCGCGGGCCGCGATGTAACCGCAGCGCACCGAGGCCGACAGGGTCTTGGAAAAACTGCCCACTTGAAGCACCCGGTCCAGTCCATCCAGCGCCGCCAGCCGAGGCGCCTGCTGAATGTCGAAGTCGGCAAAGATATCGTCTTCGATGATCAACAGATCATGCTGTTCGGCCAGGCGCAGGACGCGATGGGCCACCGCCAGCGTAAGGCCGGCGCCGGTGGGGTTATGCAGCCCGGAGTTGGTGATGTAAAGACGTGGTCGGTGCTGCTCGAGGGCGTGGCCAAGGTGGACCAGATCTGGCCCCGACGGGGTGAAGGGCACTCCGATCACGGTGACGCGATGGGCCCGCAGCATGGCATGAAAGTTGAAGTAGCAGGGATCATCCACCACCACGCAGTCACCCGGCTCCAGCAAGAAACGACAGAGCAGGTCAATCGCTTGAGTGCCCGACTCCGCCAGCATGATCTGCTGTGGTGACGCCTCCACCCCGCGTTCCGCCAGGCGGCGCGACAGCACCTGCCGCAACGCCCCCAGGCCTTGCGGCGGCGCATAGTCGGTCAGCGTCGGCAGGGCGCAGGAGCGGCGAGCCAGCTGCCTCAAGCCTCGCCGTATATCGTCATGCGGCATCCATTCTGCCGGCAGCCAGCCACAGCCTGGCCGCCAGCGGGCCTGATCGCTTTCGAGCGCTTGACGGGTCAGCCACAGCGGGTCGACTTCACGGGCACGGGGAGGACCGAGCTCGGCCAGGGAGAGTGGTGGAAGACGATCCCCCACGAAGAATCCCGCCCCGGGACGAGAGTGAATGGCGCCCTCGCTGACCAGACGGTCGTAGGCGTCGACCACGGTAGAACGCGAAATCGACAGCGACTCAGCCAACGCCCTGATCGATGGCAGTCGAGCCCCTGGAGCCAGCTGACGCTGCGCCATCCGCCGATGCACCAGGGCCACCACTTGCTCTACCAGAGGAACGGCCGACCGGCGGTCAATATCAGATAGGTGCATCCTTCCCCCTCGACATAGCAAGATGCGTAGTGCAGACCAACGCCATCGGATCGATCCTCTGGGCGATCATTTCAGTCGACACGGCGGCGCACTGTATTGGTCACCGCACCATAACAGTTTTCCCAAACTGTACTGAACTGTATCTCGATACCGCCGACGCTCCAGCCCAACCTAAGCAGATCATTTCGGCACGGAGCCTCACGCATGTCTTCCCCCCACCTTGGATGGGCCTACGGCTTTCTTGGAATGGCCATCTTCAGCGGCTCGCTGCCGGCAACGCGCATCGCCGTAGGTGCCTTCGATCCCCTGTTCCTCACCTTCGCCAGGGCTAGCATCGCCGGTGCGGTAGCGCTGATGCTGCTGCTCTGCTTCGGCGGACGTCGCCCAGCACTTGGCGAGCTGGCCTCGCTCGCACTGATCTCGGGCTGCGTGGTGGTCGGGTTTCCGCTGTTGACCGCGCTGGCTCTCGAACAGGTCAACGCCGCTCACTCTCTGGTCTTCATCGGCCTGCTGCCGATGGCCACTGCCCTGTTCGGTGTGCTGCGCGCAGGCGATAGGCCACGCCCGGTGTTCTGGCTGTTTTCCCTCTGCGGCGGCGGCGTCATTACCCTGTTTGCCCTGAGCCAGCATGGCTATGGCAACGGGTCGGGAGATCTGCTCATGGTAGGCGCTGTGCTGGTCTGCGGGCTGGGCTATGCAGAAGGCGCACGTCTATCGAGACGTCTGTCTGGCTGGCGCGTCATTTGCTGGGCGCTGGTTCTCGCACTTCCCGTCATGCTGGCGCTGACAGCACTCTCTCGCCCGTCATCCTTTACGAATATCGGCATCGCTGCCTGGGGGGCCATGGGCTATGTGTCGCTGTTCAGCATGCTGATTGGCTTTGTCTTCTGGTACCAGGGGCTGGCTCAGGGTGGCGTCGCCGCCGTCGGACAGTTGCAGCTGCTGCAACCCTTTCTGGGACTGGGGCTAGCCGCCTGGTGGCTGCACGAAAGCATCAGCCTGATGATGCTGATCACCTGTGCCATCGTGGTGCTGTGTGTCGCGGGGGCCAAGCGCTACGCGGCCCCCGTGGCGGCGCGATGAGCGCCGTTGTGAGGTGATTCAGCGAAAGCGACGCTGCGCCAGCAAATGGCGTACCAGTGGCCCCAGGATCAACTCCATCGCCAGAGACAAGCGCGAACCAGGCACGACCAGGGTATGGGGGCGACTCATGAAGGCATCTTGAATCATCGCCAACAGATAGGGAAAGTCCACCGTGGCGGGATCACGAAAGCGGATCACCACGAAGGACTCGGCATCGGTAGGAATGTCCTGCACCTCGAAGGGGTTCGAGGTATCCACCGTGGGCACCCGCTGAAAGTTGATATGGGTGCGCGAGAACTGGGGCAGAATATAGCGAACGTAGTCGTCCATGCGCCCAAGAATGGTGTCGATGACCGCTTCCTGGGTGTATCCCCGAGCATGCATGTCCCGATCAATCTTCTGAATCCACTCAAGGTTCATGGTCGGGGCAACGCCTACCAGCAGGTCGACATGCCGAGCGATATCCACCTCACTGGTCACCAGACCACCATGCAGGCCTTCATAGAACAGCAGGTCGGTGCCCGTCGGTAGCGGCTGCCACTCGGTAAAGGTGCCAACCTGATAGCCAGCCTCGATCATCTTCTTGTCTTCGGCATGGATGTAATGGCGGAAGGTACCCGAGCCACTATCCCCGTACTCCTGAAACAGCGTTTCCAGACGATCGAGCAAGTTGGCTTCGACGGCAAAGTGGGACAGCTCATCCTTGCGCTCGGGCTCCTCGCGGAAGATTCGCGCCAGCTCCTGCCGGGTATAGCGATGAAAGGCATCACCGTCGACGAAGGCCGCATGCACGTCTTCGCGCGCAAACATGCGTTCAAAGGTCCTCTTGACGGTCGTGGTACCCGCCCCGGATGAACCGGTGACCGCGATGACCGGATACTCCCTCGACATCAGCGCACCCTCTCCAGCGCAGCATGCACAGCATCGGGCACCGCCACCGGACGAGCCGCCAGGGGATCCACCACCATCAAGTTGATGCGGGCGGTCGCCACAATGCGCTCGTCACGCTCTCGGCGAATCCGGTGGTAGACCGTGATGGCCTTGCGTCCCGGCGCCGGAATCGCCGTGTCGATAACCAGGGCATCCGGCCAATGGGCTTCCGCCTGATACTGGATGGCCAAGTCCGCCGCCACGCTGGGGAAGCCCCCCAGGTCGCCCTCGTGGAGGCCAAGTTCGGCCAGGGCGGCTGCCCTGGCCTCGTGCATCAGCGAAATCACCGCATCATGGCCAAGATGTTGGCCGTAGTTCATGTCGGTGATGCGCACCGTCAGCGGGTGGCGATGCACGATCGACTGCTCGGGGAAGTCGAGTTTCACACGTTCCATGCTCGCTCCTTGGAAATTGTTATTGGCCTGGCCACGGGGCGAGTCGGGCATGTTGCCTCATCAGCCCTGGCGAGCCATGGCGCGGTGGGCAATATCGGTTCGCCAGAACGCCCCATCGAATCCGACGCGATCCACGCCGCGGTAGGCAAGCTCGCGCGCAGCCGCAAGGTCATCGCCCAGCGCCGTCACGCACAGCACCCGCCCGCCAGACGTTACCACCTGACCGTCGCTGTCTGCGGTACCCGCGTGGAAAACCTTGAGCCCCAGCGCCTCGGCCTCATCACAGCCAGTAATCGCATCGCCCTTGCGGTAACCTGCCGGATAGCCCTCGGCGGCCATGACCACACCAATGGCAGGACGCGGGTCCCACTGACACTCATGACCGTCAAGGCGTCCCGTGGCACCCGCCAGGCACAGCTCGGCCAGGTCACTGTTGAGGCGCATCATGATCGGCTGTGTCTCAGGATCACCGAAACGGCAGTTGTACTCGATGACCTTGGGTTCACCGGCTTCGCTGATCATCAGACCTGCATACAAGAACCCGGTGTAAGGGTGCCCTTCAGCGGCCATGCCTTGCACCGTCGGACGAATGACCTCATCCATGATGCGCGCATAGACCTCATCGGTGACCACCGGCGCGGGGGAGTAAGCCCCCATGCCGCCAGTGTTGGGGCCAGTATCCCCATTGCCAACGCGCTTGTGGTCCTGACTAGTGGCCATGGGCACGATGGCGTCGCCATCCACCATCACGATAAAGCTGGCTTCCTCGCCCTCGAGAAACTCCTCGATCACCACCCGTGCACCAGCGTCGCCAAAGGCGTTGGCTTCCAGCATATCGCGGATGGCGGCCTCGGCTTCGGTCTCGCTCATGGCCACGATGACGCCCTTGCCGGCCGCCAGCCCGTCGGCCTTGATCACGATAGGAGCGCCCTGCTCTCGCAGATAGGTCAGGGCCGGCTCGACCTCGGTAAAGGTACTGTAGGCGGCGGTGGGGATGGCGTGGCGTGCCAGAAAGTCCTTGGTGAAGGACTTCGACCCCTCGAGCTGGGCAGCGCCCTGGGTCGGGCCAAAAATCGCCAGCCCTGCCGCGCGGAAGCGATCGACGACACCCTCCACCAGCGGTGCTTCGGGGCCTACGATGGTGAGATCAATGCCTTCGCCTTGGGCAAAGGCAACCAGGCCATCAAGATCAGCCACGCCGATATCGACGTTGGTCAGGCCTGCCTCGCGGGCGGTACCCGCATTACCTGGCGCGACGAATACCGCAGAAACGCTGGCCGCCTGAGCCACTTTCCAGGCCAGCGCGTGTTCGCGGCCACCGCCGCCGATGATCAGGACCTTCATCCGCTCAACCACCTATCATGTACCAAATGAGGCGGCATTATGGCAGAAAAAGGCCCGGCCCGCGCGATAACGTGCGGCACTGCCGCCCCCCCGCTGGACGACTCAGGACGATCGTTCGTCGTCATCCGAACGGGTGGTACCTCCTTGACTGATGGTGTTCTGCCAGAAGCGCATATTCTCTTCCGCCAACTCCCGCATCAGCTCCATCGGGGAATGGCGCATGGCCTGCTGCCACTGATCCTGCATCTTCTTCTGCTGTTCCATCATCAGCCGCGTGCCCTGTTCCAGATAACGCGCCAGCGGCAGCGGCTGGGACATGGCGTACACCCGAATCAGTTGCTGCAGCAGGTCATTGGAGAAGACCTCGGCGTCGCTATCAGCCTGTTCCTGTTCGATGATGATCGACAACAGGATGGTGCGTGTCAGGTCTTCGCCACTCTTGGCGTCCTCGACACGGAAGGGCACTTCTTCGAGAATCAGACTGCGCAGATCCTCGAGGGTCACATAGCGGCTCTGTTCGGTATCATAGAGCCGGCGATTGGCATACTTGCGAATCACACGCACGGCGCTGCTCCTTACATTCTGTGGGAAGCCACCTGACCGCCATCAAGGTCATTCGGCTTCGTTCGCATCCATTTTGCACCGCGACACCGCCCTTGCAAGACAAACCGGCATTCGAGGCTCCATGAACCTGATTCTTCTCACCCAGGACGACGTCAATGACTCACGGCTAGCCAGGGTCCGCGACCCCAGACGCCTGGCACACCTGCGTCAGGTTCACCGCGCCCAGCAAGGTGACGTCATGACCCTCGGAATAGAGAATGGCCCGCTTGGTCGTGGAACGCTGCTTTCGTTGGACGAAGATGAAGCTTGCTTCGACGTATCAGGCCTGGACCAGGCACCTCCCGAGGCGCTGCCGGTGCATCTGGTGCTGGCCCTGCCTCGTCCACGCATGCTGGCAAGAAGCATAGAGCATGCCACTGCGCTGGGGGTGAAGCACATCACGCTGCTGCATAGCCGGCGCGTGGAAAAAAGCTACTGGCAGTCGCCGGAACTCGATCCGGCTAAGATTCACCAGCACCTGGTGCTGGGATTGGAGCAAGCGCGTGATACTCGCATGCCCACGGTGGATACGGCGCGCGGCTTCCGTCCGTTTGTCGAGGACCGGCTACCGACTCTGCTGGAGGGGCGGCGCGGCCTGTTGGCTCATCCAGGCATGCCGCAGGCATGCCCTCGAGGCATCGATGATCCGGTGGTGCTGTTGATTGGCCCCGAAGGAGGTTTCATCGACTGGGAGGTGGAGCAAATGCTGGCCGCCGGATGTGAGGGCATTCACCTGGGACAACGCATCCTCAGGGTGGAAACCGCCGTGACTGCCCTGCTGGCGCGACTGTTCTAGTGGGCCGGCCCAGGTGTGAGCACACCCTGATCCACCACCGCTGACGCCGGAATGACGGACCCTGGCAAAGCACACAGGCATGGCAGCGGCAGCCGCCATGCCGGGACGTACTGACCAGCAGACGGCGATCATTCAGCGTCAGCGTCCTGGTCCCCTGCGTCCTGGTCGTCGGTATCTTCGGCCCTGCGATTGGTGCCGAACTCCCCTTCCCCATCGTGCTCGATCACCGGTGAATTCTCGTCACAGGTCGGCGCGATCAGGAAGGTTTCTCGCACATCGAGAAGGCCGAGCTCACCGATGGTGCGACGTCCCAGCAGCATCGGATAGTTCATTTCCTCGCGATTGCGCAGGCTGAACTGCTCTTCGTGAATGGTATCGCCCATGCACACCTTCATCAGCACGACCAGACGTTCGTCCCGGCCGCCGGCCCCACGTACCGTCATGTCACGATACAAAGGCCGCTCGAGCTCCTTCTTGAAGGTCTCGCCTGTCTCTTCATCTTCCAGCTCGAGCGCAAACCGTACCCAAGGCTCACCGTCCTTGTCGAAACGCTCGATATCTCGCGCATCCAGCGAGGATGTCAGCGCACCGCTGTCCAGCTTGGCCTTGACCTCCACGTCCCAGGGCTCCAGCGTCGCCTTCTCCACCCAACCAAAGACATCGGGTCCGTCATCAGCCAGGGCGGCGTTCATCGGCATCAAGGTCAACGGTAGCGCTGCCAGCGCCACGGCACGTATCCGGCTCACACACCAGCGTTCAAGCGATTCCTTCATCCTGCAATTCTCCCTGTGATGCGGCGCTGTCAGCCAGCGCCGATGTGCCGGGTGCCCAAACCGTCGCTTGGGCACGTCTGAAGAGGATCAGCGATTCAGCTGTTCGAGCAGGCGCAGGGTGGCAAAGCCATCCGGAACCAGCCCCTGATCACGCTGCCAGGCTCGCAGACCCGCGCGAGTATTGGGACCCATGATGCCGTCAGGGGTTCCCACCCCGTACCCCAGAGCCTGCAGCCGTGCCTGCAGCTGGCGCACTTGGGTGCGACTCAGGGGCTGTTCGTCCCTCGGCCATCCTCCCTGAATGCCAGGCCGGCCTGCGATGCGCTCGCTGAGTGAGGCAACCGCAAGGGCATAGCTGGTGGCATTGTTGTAGCGAAGGATGGCACGGAAATTGGGACCCACCAGGAAGGCCGGGCCGCGGGCACCCGCAGGGGTAATCACCGAGGCCTCGGCAAAGGCAGGCAACTCGCCACCACCGAGCCGGCGCACCCCTTGCTGGCCCCACTCAGCGGCACTCTTGCGGGTGTCGAGCTCAGTCTGGGCGTAGTCGAAGCCAGCGGGCAGCTCGACCTCCACGCCCCAGGGCTGGCCGGGCTGCCATCCGGCACGATTCAGATAGTTGGCGGTAGACGCCATGACGTCTGGAATGCTGGCCCAGATATCCCGGCGACCGTCCCCATCGCCGTCCTTGGCATAGGACACAAAGCTCGACGGGATAAACTGCGTATGTCCCATGGCTCCCGCCCAGGACCCTTTCATGCGCTGGGGCGTGATATCCCCGGCCTGGATGATCTTCAGCGCGGCCAGCAGCTCCCCGCGGGCAAAGTCTCGACGGCGACCGTCGTAAGCCAGCGTGGCCAACGCTTCCAGAGTGGAGAAATCACCAAAATTCTGGCCGTAGTTGCTTTCTATGCCCCAGATAGCCGTCAGCACTTCCACCGGCACGCCATAGCTTGACTGGGCACGATCCGCTGCACTGCGGTTGGCTGCCAACTTGTCACGCCCTTGGGTCACCCGCGCGTTTGACACGGCGGTATCAAGATATTGCCAGACCGGACGCACGAACTCGGGCTGCGAGCCGTCGAGCTCAATCACCCTGGGACGGTAACGCACGCCATCCAGGGCCCGCGCCAGTGTGTCTTCGCTGATACCTTCACTACGAGCCTGGCGACGGAAGTCGGCGAGCCACTGGTCGAAGGTACGACCGTCATGATCGTCAGCACTGGCGTCCTTGGCGGCGGGCATCGCCGCGTTGCTGTCAGAGCTGGCACTCTCTGTCTTCGAGGCAGCAGGGCTGGCAGGTCCACTCTCTGGGGCGGCAGACGTCGTCTGGCAGCCGACCAAGGCGATAAGAAGAAAGGCGGGAAGCAGTCGCGTCGACATGTTGAAGGCAATCCTTGGCAATCAATGTGCAGGCATGATGACCCACTCCCCGCTGCGGCGCTAGATGCAAACGGAGGGAATCGGCGTCGACCACAGGAGGGGGCTGGGGCTGTCCTTCGATACCACCATGTCGCCGCACATCCCGCCCTTTCGTCCTGCCAGCGCAGGGCTCTGATCGCTGCGAACTGAGACGCCGATGGACCTTCTTCTCGTCCTCATGACACCCCCTGTCGCCGTTCAGGCTCGTCCTTCTCGAGCCAGTGTTGGACGTATCGCAATTCGGGGTCGTAACGCCGGGCCTGATCATCCATGTCGAAGACCTTGGGCCGAGTGTCACGCCCCACGCCCGCGATGTACTTCCAGTTACCCCAATTACTGGCCACGTCATAATCCATCAGACAGTGCTCGAACCAGGCGGCTCCATGACGCCAATCTCCGCACAGATCGTGCACCAGATAGCTGGCCGCCCACTGACGCGCACGGTTGGATATCCAGCCACAATCGCGCAGTTCCTTCATGGCTGCATCCACCGCCGGCTGCCCCGTCTCTCCCTGCTGCCAGCGTGTGAACGCCTTTCCTGGCGATGGCGCCCGCTTGCCAAACAGTGCGCTCCCCTCCTGCCACGCCGCCCAGTGGAAGTATTCTCGCCATAGCAGCTCGCGATAGAAGTGCTTCGTCGAGGCATTGGCCCCGTGCTCCTGCTCCCAACGCGTCAGCGCGCCCAGCACCTGGGTGGCAGAGATACACCCCGTGGCCAACCAAGCCGACAGGCGTGACGAGAAGTCCGGCCCCACCAACCCGTTACGGGTGTCTTGATAGACACCGATCGCTTGCTGCTTCCAGAAATACTCATCAAGGCGGTCAAGTCCACTCGCTGCGCCGCCCGCATAGCCAAGGCCCAACGGGTCAGGGTGATCATCGAGCGCCGCTGCCGCCGGCGAAAGACGCTGCAGCGACGGCAGCCCGCGAGGCGCCCGATCGGGCCAGGCGGGCTGAGTGGCTGCCGCTGGCAGTGCCTTAGCAGATGGCTTGGCCTTGCCCAGCTTGCGCTTGAACGCGGACCAGCTGCCCGGAACCTCCTCCACTGCAATAGGCAAGGTTGCATGCGCCCAGAGCGTGGCGGTACTGAACGTGTCGAGCCGACAACCAGGATGCAATAGCTGTGACAGGCGCTGCACCTGTTGCTGCTCTTCGCTACCGGGATGCTCACCCACACGCACTGCCGAGGCGCCGATACGCTCGGCCAGGTTTGCCACCAGCGTCACCGGCTCGCCCACGGTGACCAGCAGATCGCTACCACACTTGAGCAACTCGCCTCTCAGCTCCCGTAGGCTCTGCCACAGGAATCGCAGCCTGCGCGCCCCCATTCTGGGAATGTCCAGCGACGCCTGAGGCTCAAGGAGGGCAGCGTCGATCACGTACACCACGAGCCGCTCGCTGATCCCTCCCGGCGATGCCAGCAGCGGGTTATCCGCCAACCTGAGCTCCCCGCGCAGCCAGACCAGATCTGTCTCCATGCCAACTCCACTCACCATCCATCATGTCGGCCGATAGCGGCCCCTTCCGCCTTCTAGCGCCAGGTATTCGATGGTCCAGCGCCATGAGGATCTCTAAAATATAGGACTTGTACACTTATCGTACAAGCCTGTAAGAGAAGACCGAGGTCGTTGAATCCGAACAGGGCAGCGGGGCGTCCATCTTTCGGGTAAAGTGGGGCGGCGCTTCAGGGTAAGGTGACCGCCACTCCAGGGGTACTCATAACACCTTGTAGTCGAACGGCTTTTACAGGCGCGTCAGGGCTTACCACGTTCAAGGACAGGCAGGATGACCAACAGATGACTTTGCTATGGATTCCCTTGCTACCGCTTCTCGGTGTGCTGGTACCCGCATTGACCGGATCTCGAGGCCGCTTACTCTGCACCCTGGCCACCGCTTGCCTTCCGGCAGTGGCGCTGGCCCTTACCCTCAGTTATCTGCCCGCCATCGAGGCAGGCAACATTCCCCGTGCAGGCCTCGAGTGGGTGCCGCAGATCGGCCTTGACCTGGCCTTCCGCCTGGACGGTCTGTCGCTGCTGTTCAATCTGCTGATACTGGGTATCGGCCTGCTGATCATCCTGTATGCCCACTACTACCTGGACGCCAGCGAGAACTACGCCAAGTTCTACGCCTACCTGATCCTGTTCATGGCCTCCATGGTCGGCATTGCCATGGCCGACAATCTGCTGGTCCTGTGGATGTTCTGGGAGCTCACCAGCCTGTCGTCGTTTCTGTTGATCGGTTTCTGGTCACACCGCTCCGAGGCCCGCAAGGGTGCGCGCATGGCCATGACGGTCACCGGTGCGGGCGGTCTGGCCCTGCTCGCTGGCCTGCTGCTGCTCGGCGACATCGTCGGCAGCCTGGATATGCAGGTCGTGCTGGACAGCGGCGCCACCATTCTGGCGGACTCGCGCTACCCCATCATGCTGGTGCTCGTGCTGCTGGGCGCCTTCGCCAAGTCGGCGCAGTTCCCCTTCCACTTCTGGCTGCCCCACGCCATGGCAGCGCCAACGCCGGTCTCCGCCTACCTGCACTCGGCCACTATGGTCAAAGCCGGCATTTTCCTGATGGCTCGCCTGCACCCGGCCATTGCCGGCAGTGAGCTGTGGTCGGCCATCGTGACCGTGGTCGGGATCGTCACCATGGTCTACGCGGCATGGTTCGCGCTGATCAAGGCAGACCTCAAGGGCATCCTGGCATTCTCGACTGTCAGCCATCTTGGCCTGATCACGGTACTGTTGGGGATCGGCAGCCCCATGGCGGTGCTCGCTGCGCTATTTCATATTCTCAACCATGCGACCTTCAAGGCCGCGCTTTTCATGTGCTCGGGCATCATCGACCACGAAGCGGGAACGCGGGACCTGGCCAGGCTGGGCAGGCTTGCCAAGGCCATGCCGATCACCTGCATCGTGATGAGTATCACAGGCGCTGCCATGGCAGGCTTCCCGCTGCTCAATGGCTTTATCTCCAAGGAGATGTTCTTCACGGAAACCCTGGACTCCCAGGCCTTTGGCGGTCTGAGCCTGGTCCTGCCGGTACTCGCCACCATCGGCGGTGTGCTGTCGGTGGCCTACTCGATCCGTCTGGTCCACGCGGTGTTCTTCGCCGAGCCTCGTCACGCTCCACCCAAGGCTCCTCACGAGCCTCCACACCTGATGCGCGCTCCGTCGGAGTTGCTGGCAACACTGTGCATCCTGGTTGGCCTGTTTCCCGCGGTGATGGCCACCTGGCTGCTGGCACCGGCGGTGGCCGCCGTTTTGCTTGAGCCCCTGGATTTTCACCTGGCCATCTGGCACGGCTTCAACCTACCGCTGGCGATGAGCGTCGTCGCCACGCTGGCCGGCCTGACAACCTATCTGCTGCACCGCAAGATCCGTCAGTTTGTGCGTGACTTTCCGCCCCGCGATGCCAGCCGCATCTTCGAGGGCGTGGTCCAGACGATCGGCGATCGCGCAGAGCGCATCACCGAGTGGTTCGACAATGCGTCGCTGCAGCGCTTCATGACGCTGCTGTTAGGCGCCTCTCTGATCGCCGGCGCCGTGGGTCTGGCGCGAATGGATGCGCTCACGGGAGCCAAGGGCAATCAACCGGTCGACGGTGTCCTGCTGGTCGGTGCCCTGCTGCTGATCTTTACCGGCATCGGCACCGCCATCACCCACCGACACCGCCTGATCTCACTGCTGATGCTGTCGGTGGTCGGTCTGCTGGTGTCACTGACCTTTGCCCGCTTCTCTGCGCCTGACCTGGCCCTGACCCAGCTGTCGGTAGAGGTGGTGACCATGATTCTGCTGATGCTGGCGCTGTTCTTTTTGCCACAAAAGACGCCAAGAGAGTCGACTCCGGCACGAGCCTTGCGCGACCTGCTGCTGTGCATGGGGCTTGGGGGCGTGATCGCGGGTCTCAACTACACCGTTCTGACCCGCGATACGGAGAGTATTTCTCAATTCTTCCTCGACAATAGCGTGCCAGGAGGAGGCGGCCACAACGTGGTCAATGTGATTCTGGTCGACTTCCGTGGCTTCGATACCCTGGGCGAGATCACCGTCCTGGCCATCGCGGGACTGGCCATCTTCAAGCTGCTCAATCGCCTGCGCCTGTTCATGCCGCACAGTGATAGCGAGGGCCGGATCTGGGCACCCGATCGCTATCCGATGATCCTGACAACCATCTCGCAGACGGTGTTGCCGCTGGCGCTGCTAGTGTCGGTCTTCATCTTCCTGCGCGGTCACAATCAGCCCGGCGGCGGTTTCATCGCTGGCCTGATCACTGCCGTCGGGCTGCTGCTGGTGTATATGGCCAGGGGGGTTGCCTGGACCCAGCAGCGACTCGACTTCCCCTATCAGCCCGTCGCCATCCTTGGCGTCGGCGTGGCGGCATTGACGGGCTTCGGCAGCTGGCTGTTCGGCGCGCCCTTCCTGACATCGTCCTTCGGCCACTTCCACATCCCCTTGATCGGTGACATCGAGCTGGCCACCGCCATGCTGTTCGACCTTGGCGTCTATCTCGCGGTAGTGGGCGCCACCCTGATGATCCTGGCCAACCTGGGCAAGGTCACCACGCCTCACCGCCCGGCCAAGGAAGACCATGACCAAGGTTCGGTAGAGCAGGGATTGCACCGAACCGCTGCCCCCTCCGACGGCAAGGAGACCGTGTGATATGGAAATGCTCTATGCCATTACCACCGGCGTGCTCGCCGCCAGTGGCCTGTACCTGATGCTTCGCGGGAGAACCTTCCCGGTGGTGGTCGGCCTTACGTTGCTGTCCTATGCGACCAACCTGTTTCTGTTCTCCATGGGCGGGCTCACGGCGGGAGGCTCCGCCATCATCGACGGCAAGAGCCACTACAGTGATCCGCTGCCCCAGGCGCTGGTACTCACCGCCATCGTCATCGGCTTTGCCATGACGGCCTTCGCGGTCATCCTCGCCATGCGCGCTCGGGGCGACATGGGCAATGACCATGTCGATGGGCGCAAGGCCGAGGACAAGGAGGAGCGACGTTGATGTCCCACCTGATCGTGATGCCCATCGTCCTGCCCCTGGCAGCCGCGGTGGCACTGTTGATGACGCGCTTCGGCAACCCGTCCTATAAGCGTGTTCTGGGCCTGGTGACCACCTTTGCCTTGCTGTTGATCAGCCTGCTGCTGCTGCGTCAGGCCGCCGCTGGCGACATTCACTACTATGCGCTCGGTGACTGGCAGCCTCCCTTTGGCATTGTCATGGTGCTTGACCGCCTGTCTGCGCTGATGATTTTCGTGACGTCCCTCCTGGCCGTTGGCGCCGTGCTGTTTGCCTGCGGCGGCGACGACGAGAAGGGCAGCAACTTTCATGGCCTCTTCCAGCTGCAGCTGATGGGGATCAACGGCGCCTTCCTGACCGGCGACCTGTTCAACCTGTTCGTCTTTTTCGAGGTGCTGCTGCTCGCCTCCTACGCCCTGCTGGTGCATGGCGGAGGCAAGGGTCGCATCCAGTCCGCCGTGCATTATGCGGTCCTCAACCTTGCCGGATCGGCACTGTTTCTATTCGCGGTTGGGCTGCTCTACGGTGCCACGGGCACCCTCAACATGGCCGACATGGCCCAGGCGGTGAGCCAGCTACCCAGCGAACGCCAGGGCATGGTGGTGGCCGGCGCGCTGCTGCTGCTGGTGGTCTTTGGCCTCAAGGCGGCCATTCTGCCGCTGTACTTCTGGCTGCCACGGGCCTATGCCAGCGCTCCGCCTCCGGTCGCCGCCCTGTTTGCGGTAATGACCAAGATCGGGGTCTACGCGATATTGCGGGTCTACTGGCTGATCTTCGGCGACCAGGCCGGCCCCCTCGAGGCATTGGAGCAGAGCTGGGTATGGTGGCTTGCCCTTGGCACCCTGGCGATTTCCGGCATCGGCGTGCTGGCGGCGCGTGACCTGCGCCTGCTGGTGGCCTATCTGGTACTGGTGTCGGTGGGTACCCTGCTGGCCGGCGTCGGCATGCGCTCCCCTGCTGCGGTATCGGGACTGTTGTTCTATCTGGTCCATACCACCCTGGTCACCGGCGGTCTGTTCCTGCTGGCCGACATGATCGGCACCCAGCGTGGCAAGGCAGGCACGCGCCTGGTGCGGGGACGTGTCCCCCACAATGCCACGGCCCTCGGGCTGATGTTCGTCATCGGTGGTATGGCCGTGGCAGGCTTGCCGCCGCTGTCAGGCGCCTTTGGCAAGGTCATGCTGATGAGTGCTGGCGATAGCGACCAACGCCTGTGGTTCTGGCCTTTACTGCTGGGCACCGGGCTGTGTGCCATCGTGGCGCTGTCCCGGGCCGGCTCCACCCTGTTCTGGCGCAGTCAGGCCAGCGATGACGGCGAGCCCTTGTCGGCCTGGCAGTGGGCCGGCACTGGCTGGTTGCTGGCCGCCTCCCCCCTGCTGGTAGTGCTGGCCGGGCCCCTGGCAGGCTATACCGAAGCCACCGCCGAACAGCTGACCAATCCTGAACCCATGCTCCGCGCCGTGCTGATGCAACAGGGAGACGCTCCATGACCACCCGCTCTCGTTCGTTGTTGCCCACCCCGCTACTGAGCCTGCTGTTGCTGGTTGTCTGGCTGCTGCTGGTCAATGATGTTTCTGTGGGCCATCTGCTGCTGGGGAGCGTCCTGGCGGTGCTGATCCCCTGGCTGACCTACCCCTTCTGGGACTTGCAGCCCGGCGTCAAGAAACCCTGGAAACTGCTGCGCTTCTTCTTGAGGGTCATCGGTGACATTGTGGTGGCCAACCTGCAGGTTGCCTGGATCATCATCAATCCCTGGCGCCGCACTCGGCCGCATTTCGTCGAGTATCCGCTGATGCTCGAAGAACGCTTTACCATCACGCTTTTGGCCAGCACGATCACGCTGACACCGGGTACGGTCTCGGCGAACCTGCGCATGGATGGGAAGACGCTGTTGATACACGCGCTGGACGTGCGCGATGAGCAAACCCTCATCGACACCATTCGGGAACGCTATGAGCGGCCGCTGAAGGAGATCTTCGAATGATCGATATCGCGTTGACCATCAGCCTGACGCTGGTCTCCCTGGCGCTGTTGCTGAACCTGTACCGGTTGACGGTGGGACCTGACATGCCCGACCGGATTCTCGCGCTGGACACGATGTATGTGAACTCCATCGCGCTGATTATCCTGATGGGCATCTGGCTCAACACCAAGACCTATTTCGAGGCGGCGCTGTTGATTGCACTGCTGGGCTTCATCAGCACCATCGCAGTCTGCAAGTACTTGCTGCGCGGCGACATCATCGAGTAATTCAGGAGAGTCTTCATGCTATACGTGTTTCTCGAGGGCCTGATCTCGGTACTGCTGATCGCTGGCGGGCTGTTTGCCTTCATCGGCTCGCTGGGCATGGCCCACCTCAGGGACTTCTACATGCGACTGCATGGTCCGACCAAGGCCACCACCCTGGGCATGGGCTGCATACTCGCAGGCTCGATGGTGTACTTCAGCGTCACCCAGGGCGGCCTGCACCTGCAGGAAATGCTGATTACCCTGTTCCTGTTCATCACAGCACCTGTCAGTGCCCACATGCTGGCCAAGACCGGCCTGCATCAGCGTCTTAACTACCTGGACAAGACCCGGGGCAAGCCCCTCGAGTTTCGGGAAGAGGAAGTCGGTGCAAAGCCGGTCCCCCACCCCGATCCGGAGTAGGCCAGAGCGGTCTGCTAAACGACAATGGGCAGCCAGATGGCTGCCCATTTTGCGATGGCGTCTAGGCTCTCATAACCATCCGGCCAACTCTCGCCTGACGATGCCCGCCAGCGCGTCGATGTGATCGTCGCGATCATTCAGGCAGGGAATATAGACAAACGTCTCTCCGCCGGCCTCGATGAAGGCATCCCGAATTTCCTGCTGGATTTCTTCCAGGGTTTCTACGCAATCGGCACTGAAGGCAGGCGACAGCACTGCAATGCGCTTATGGCCCTGGCGTGCCAGTTCGGCCACCTTGTCGACCGTTGCGGGCCCGACCCACTCCTCTGGACCAAATTTCGACTGGAAGGCGGTAACGACGTCCTCTTCCGGCATGCCGAGCCGCTCTCGCAACAGCCGAGTCGTCTTCACGCATTGGCAGTAGTACGGGTCGCCTTCTGTCAAAAAGCGCTTGGGTACCCCGTGATAGGAGGCCACGATCCTGGTGGGCGGCTGGGTCTCCTGCGCCAGGCGCTCCCTCACCGAGGCCGCCAGAGCGTCGATATAGGCCGGCTCATCGAAGTAGGCCGACGCGGTCCTGATGGCCGGCTGCCACTTCCGTTTCATCAACTGGCGAAAGAACTGATCGCACGCCGTCGCGGTGGTCGGTGAGCCATACTGCGGGTAAAGAGGGAAGAACAGGATACGCCGACAACCCTTGTCCTCAAGCTCCTTGAGCGCCTTCTCTGTCGAGGGATTGCCGTAACGCATGCCGAAACTGACCTCGATATTCTCCCCCACAGCGTCACGCAAGCGCAGCGCCAGCTTGTCCGCCTGGTTGCGGGTGATCGTCAGCAACGGACTTTCGTCCTTCTCGGTGTTCCAGATGCTGCGATATGCCTCCCCTGAGGCAAACGGCCGACGGCTGAGGATCACCAGCTGCAACAGAGGCTGCCACAGCCAACGAGGGTAATCGACGACCCGCTGATCCGATAGAAACTCGCTTAAGTAGCGGCGCATGGACCAGTAGTCCGTATCATCCGGCGTCCCCAGATTGGCGACCAGCACCCCGATCTTGTCACGAGGAATGACAGGGTGGTCCGCTGGGGCATGTGGCGGACGGCGTACCTGCTCGGATGACGGGGAATCAGACTGATCCATGAAAATGGCTTCCTCTTGGCGGTCTCGTTAAGCAAAAAGACTAACACCAGCAGGTGTCAGGCTCGAATCAAGTGTTACTATAAAGAAGATTTGTACAACTGTTGGAAAACTTATGTCCAGATCCTTGATTCTGCTTGCCGGTGATCAGCTGAGCCACGAGCTGGCAGCACTGGAACATGCCTCGGATGACGACGTGATCGCCCTCTGCGAGGTCGCCGAGGAAGGTCGCTATGTTCCCCATCATCCGCAAAAGATTGCGATGATGCTGTCGGCCATGCGCCACTTTGCTGCCAGCCTGCGTGACAAGGGATATCGGGTCCATTACAGCGCGCTCGATGACCCGGACAACGCCCACTCGCTGCTGCAAGAGGCCGAGCGGCTCGCAAAGCTCTATGACTGTCAGCGCATCGTGACCACTCGCCCGGGGGAATGGCGCCTGCTGCAGGCGATCGAGGAGCGTCGCAGCGACGTGCCCTGGGAATGGACTGAAGACACTCGGTTCTACTGCACCCCCGAGGCATTCGCGCAGTGGCTGTCAGGGCGCAAGCAACCCCGCATGGAGGCCTTCTATCGCGAGATGCGGCGCCATACTGGGCTACTGATGGAAGGCGACGAGCCAATGGGCGGTCAGTGGAACTTCGACAAGGACAACCGCAAGCCACTCGACCAGCGCCTCGATGTGCCATCACCGCCTGAGCATGGTATCGATGACACCACCCAGGCAGTGCTCGACCTGGTGGCAGAGCACTTTGGCGATCACTTTGGCGATCTTGACGGCTTCCACTGGCCGGTGACGCGGCGGCAGGCGCTGGTCGACCTGCGCCATTTCATCGATGCGCTGCTACCCGACTTTGGTGACTACCAGGACGCCATCAGCGATGACGACCCCTACCTCTTCCACTCGCGCCTCTCGGCGCCGATGAACCTGGGGCTGATAAGCCCGAGAGAGGTCTGTGAGGCAGCCCAGAATGCGTATCTTGAAGGCAAGGCCCCGATCAACGCGGTCGAGGGCTTCGTGCGACAGATACTCGGCTGGCGCGAGTACGTGCGCGGCGTCTACTGGTCTCAGATGCCAGACTACAAGCGCGGCAACGCCCTCAAGGCGACTCGTGGCCTGCCTCGCTTCTACTGGACCGGAGAGACGGACATGCGCTGCCTGCAGCGCGCTATCGGCATGACTCGCGAGAATGCCTACGCCCACCATATTCAGCGTCTGATGGTCACCGGCAACTTTGCCCTGCTATGCGGCGTCAGTCCGGAGGCACTATGCGACTGGTATCTCGCCGTCTATGCCGATGCCTGCGAGTGGGTCGAGCTGCCCAATACGCTGGGCATGGTGCTGCATGCTGACGGAGGCATCATGGGGTCCAAGCCCTACTGTGCATCTGGCAAGTACATCGACCGCATGTCGGATCACTGTCGCAACTGCCACTACGATGTAAAGAAGACCACAGGCGAGACGGCCTGTCCTTTCAACAGCCTCTACTGGCACTTCCTTGAGCGCCACGCCGACACCCTGAGCAACAACCACCGAATGAAGTTGATCTACGGCTCCTTGAACCGCATGAGCGATGACAAGCGCACCGCCATGCGTGAGCAGGCGGAGTCCTTTCTCGCCACGCTGGAGCTCGAGCCGAGCTACGGCCAAGGCGAACATGTGGCAGGCTATCGCGCCCGGGGGTCATCATCATGAAGCGCTTCGACGACATCACCCCGCCGGTCACCCTGTTCCACGACGGCGGCTGCCCGCTGTGTCGCCGGGAAGTCGCCTGGCTGCGCGGCCATCCCAGACGGGACCGTATTCGCTTCGTGGATATTCGCCATCCCGACTTTGATGCCGCGCAGTGGGGCAAGCGCATCGAGGACATGATGGGCAAGCTGCACCTTCTCGACGCAAGGGGCCACTGGATCGTCGGGATGGATGCCAGCAGAGCCCTGTACGCGACCTTGGGCTACCGGCGCTGGCTCTGGTTCAGCATGCTACCGGGAATGCGGCAGGCGCTGGACCTGGGCTATCGCCTGTTTGCCAAGCTACGTCCCTGGCTGGGGCGACACGGGTCTGGCTAAGACCAGACTGGCAACGTACAGACTGGCCAAGCGCGGTCTGGATAGGGTCGATCTGGATAGGGTCGGTCTAGATAGGGTCGGTCTAGATAGGGTCGGTCTAGATAGGGTCGGTCTAGATAGGGTCGATCTAGATAGGGTCGATCTAGATAGGTTAGGTCTGAACAGTTTCGATCTGGAAGGGTTCGACCTAGAGAGGTTCGAACAAGACCGTCACGGGCCCTGGCTATCAGCGCCAGGGACTTGTATCGGTCAGAGGAAGGCAGGAACACCCAGGGGTGTCAGAACGTCAATGGTGGGGTCGAGAGGGCAGCGTCAGAAGACCAGTGGCATGCGCGATGCCAGTGGCTGCGCATAGTGGGTCTCGCGGCCAATCACCTCGTCGTGAGCGACGTGCTGCACCAGGTAGGCTCGATGAATGCCTGCTCGCTTCAGCTCAAGGTAGACATCGTCCAGTGAACGGAACAGCACAGGCTTGCCGCGTCGGCAGAGCATATGACGCGCCCCTTCGACGTCTTCCAGCTCGACTTGATAGAAACGGCTACCCGCGTGGCTGATGACGCGGATCTCGAAGTTGTCGTGTCGGCCCACAAAGGCCTTCAGCTCCTGAAATTCCATAATATCTTTCGCCTCTTTTCATCCTGTAGTGGCGGCCAGCGTCTTGCCACCGCCTTGCTGATTAGCGCTATCTGCCACACCAGTCCATTCTTGCCACCGTCTGGCGCGGGTCATCGTCTCACAGACTGCTCGACACTAGCGCGATGGACGGTGCGACGGTTTGATCATGGCACAGCCTGACGATGGAGAGTGACATTCTGGTTACGCTAACAATAATTTCTCTGACCTGGATACACACCTGCCGTTCCCTGCGCGATGCAATCAAGCACGCTCCAGCAGAAGACAGCTCCATACCGTCAAGACACTCAGTAAAAAGAAAGGGCTAGAGCGAAAAGTGACGCAGCAAGGGAAGCGCGCACAGCGACGAGCGGACAGAGGGAAGAAGGAACAGAAGAAAGAGAATGCAGAAGACACCAAACTCAGACATGCGAGATGCGAGAGGCGAGAGGCGAGAGGCGAGAGGCGAAGGAACGAGAACACACCAGGCAAAGGCCACCCCTTCGGTGGCCTCGCGGGCAACCAGACGCCCAACAGGCCAGCCTGTCATGCGCTACAGCATCACCCTACTGCTGTCCCGACGCCTACTGATACTCGGAAGGATCGATCGCCTTGCCCAGGGAATTTCTGTCGACCCAGTTCCCTGCCTTGGTTTCCTTGTAACGAAAGACCACCTTATCCCCTACAGCCACCGGAAGTTCGGCATCTTCTGTCTGATAACTGTAGTCGACGCCGTCCACCACCAGGTGGTAACGGTACAGATCGGGCATGCCCAGCCATTCCTTGAAAGGACCTTCACGTTCCACCGAAGTCAGCTCACCTCGGGCTTCCAGCTTGGGCGCGCGGCGCCGATTGCCGCGTCGAAATCCACCTGCCATGTCAGGGTCCTCCAGAGTCGGGTTACAGAGTGCAAGGGGCGGCATTATACGAGTCCACCGGTTCAGCTCAAGCCGCACCTCTTGCGCAGGGCCTATTCACCGAAGGTGTCGCCGTAGCTATCTGGTGCAAGATCCTCGAAACGGGTGTATTTGCCGATAAAGGCCATGTGAACCGCGCCGATCGGACCGTTACGCTGCTTGCCGATGATAAATTCGGCCAGCCCCTTGTTATCGGGGTTATCAGGATTGTAGACCTCATCACGATAGACGAAACCGATGAGGTCGGCGTCCTGCTCGATGGCCCCGGACTCACGCAGATCCGACATCACCGGGCGCTTGTTGGGTCGCTGCTCCAAGGAACGGTTGAGCTGCGACAGGGCAATGACCGGGCACCCGAATTCCTTGGCCAGCCCCTTGAGAGACCGTGATATCTCGGAGATCTCACCGGTACGGTTGTCACCGAACCCTGGCACCTGCATCAGCTGCAGATAGTCGATCATGATCATCGCCAGGTTGCCGTGTTCGCGCACGACTCGACGAACTCGCGAGCGCATTTCGTTGGGGGACAAGGCTGCGGTGTCATCGATAAACAGCTGCTTGTCCTTCAGCAGGTTGACCGCGGAGGTGAGCCGCGGCCAGTCCTCGTCTTCCAGCTGACCGGAACGCACGCGAGTCTGATCGATACGACCCAGTGACGACAGCATACGCAGCATGATCGAGTCTGCCGGCATCTCCATGGAAAACACCATGACCGGCTTGTCGCTGGAGACTACCGCATGCTCTACCAGATTCATGGCAAAGGTGGTCTTACCCATGGAGGGTCGACCGGCCACAATGACCAGGTCAGAAGGTTGAAGGCCCGACGTCATGTCATCCAGGTCACGAAAACCCGTCGACAGACCGGTCATCTCGCCCTTCATATTGAACAGTTCGTCGATTCGATCGACGGCCTTAGTCAGCAGTTCGCTCATACCGATGGGACCACCGGCCTTGGGGCGATCTTCGCTGATCTGGAACACCAGACGCTCGGCCTCGTTGACCAGCTCGTCAGCGGGACGACCGTTGGGGCTGAACGCGCCATCGGCGATCTGGTTGGCTGCCTGAATCAGTTTGCGCAGGGTGGCCCTTTCGCGAACGATATCACCGTAGGCGCGGATATTACTGGCGGAAGGCGTATTGCGGGCGAGCTCCGCCAGGTACGCCAGTCCACCCACGGTATCGAGTTGATCGCGAGCCTCCAGCGCCTCGGACAGGGTCACCACGTCCAGCGGGCGACTGGACTCCGCCAGCGCCACCATGGCGTTGAACACCAGACGGTGTTCATAGCGATAGAAGTCATCGGCGACCAGGCGGTCGGCGATGCTGTCCCAGGCCTGATTGTCCAACATCAGACCACCCAGCACCGATTGCTCGGCCTCGACCGAGTGGGGCGGAACCTTGAGCGCTGCGGCTTCCTGATCGATGGTCTGGACGTCACTCATCTGCTTGTCTCTCGCAACACATGTACTGCCGGTCGGTAAAGGGCTTCCAGTCTAGCCGATCTCCACCCTCTCGCAAGACCGTAGCTCCGCGGATCGCGGGCATAAAAAAAGGCGCGGGATATCACTCCCGCGCCCTTGCTGTTGCCGTGGGAGATGACCTTATTCGGCCACCACCACCACGCGCACAGCGGCGTCGACGTCAGCGTGCAGGTGCAGCACGATGTCGTACTCACCGGTCTGACGGATCGGGCCTTCCGGCATACGCACTTCGCTCTTGGCGACATCGATTCCAGCGCTGGAGATCGCTTCCGCCAGGTCACGCGGACCGATGGAACCGAACAGCTTGCCTTCGTCACCGGCCTTGGCGACCAGAGACAGCTCGATATCGTTGAGCTGCTCGGCGCGGGCTTCCGCCTCGGCCTTGCGCTCAGCGGCCTGGGCTTCAAGCTCGGCGCGCTGTGCTTCAAAAGCAGCGATGTTGTCCTTGGTGGCCGGCACGGCAAGGCCGTAAGGCACCAGGTAGTTACGGCCGTAGCCAGGCTTGACGGTGACCTTGTCACCAAGACCGCCCAGCTTGCCAATGTTGTCGAGCAGAATGACTTCCATCTCGTAAACCTCTATGTCAGTTGCTGTGACCTAGACGACCGCGGAAATCCGCGAAGGTGTCGATCAAGGCCACAACCAGCACGATGAGAATCATGGGCCAGGTGGTGATCAGCAGCAGATAGAACGCGACCAGCCACAACCCGTTCATTCCCTTACGTCCAACTACACCATGTGTCAGGCCGATGCCCGCCATCAGTAGCGGTATCCAGGCCAGCATGCCGATGCCAGGCAGTCCAAGCAGCGAGCCAGCAATCACCAGCACCACCAGCAGAATCAGCTCCCGAGGGCTGAGCCGCATGGCGTGGAACTCTTCCCGAAAACCACCGGGGTTGTAGAGTCCCGCCTGCCAGCTACGGGCCAGTGCCAGGCAAGCCACGGAGGCCAGCATGACAACCAGGCCGGTGACCCCGCTGATGACCAGCTCGGCCAGCTGTGTGGGGTCGACGCCCTGGGCCGCCAGCTCGTCGAGCATGGCCGCTACCTCGGACGAGCTCTGACGCAGCTGATCCAGCATCAGGGCGGTGTCCGTCCGGGGCAGAAACACCCCGATCTGGATCATCGCCGCGCCCGCCAGAGACCCCAGGATCAGTGCTTCGCTCCAGCGCATGCGAGAGCGCAGCACGACCGCCATCAACAGCGCCAGCAAGGTCGTCGCCAGAGGAATCGGATCCCCTTGCGTCCACCACCAGCCCGCAGGAACCGCTGCGGCAGCAATCACCGGCAACGCCGGCGCCATGCCCTTGCGCAGCGTCACCAGAGCGGCGATAGCGGCGCCGAACCAGAACAGCCAGGGCACCGCAGACGCCACCAGGGCGACCAGCGCCGCCTGGGGCGTCCCTTTCATCGACCATCGGGCGACAGGCAGCATCGGTTGATGACTTACTGGTGGCTGTCGGTGTAGGGCAGCAGAGCCAGGTAGCGTGCGCGCTTGATCGCGGTAGACAGCTGGCGCTGGTAACGGGCCTTGGTACCGGTGATACGGCTGGGAACGATCTTGCCAGTCTCGGTGATGTAGGCCTTCAGGGTGTCCAGATCTTTGTAGTCGATCTGCTTCACGCCTTCAGCGGTGAAACGGCAAAACTTGCGGCGACGGAAAAAACGTGCCATGGAAAGACTCCTTATACGTGCGTTGCAGAACTAGCGATGCGCGGCTTAGGCGGATTCAGCGGTGCGCGGCTTTTCTTCGCGACGGGCACGCTTCTCTTCCACCGGCTTCATCATCGGAGACGCTTCGGTGATGGCTTCCTTGCAGCGCACCACCAGGCTGCGGATGATGGCGTCGTTGAAACGGAAGATGTTCTCGATTTCCTCGAGAGTCTCGCCGCTGCACTCAACGTTCATCAGCACGTAGTGGGCCTTGTGGATCTTGTTGATCGGGTAGGCCAGGTGACGGCGACCCCAATCTTCGAGACGGTGAACGGTACCGGAGTTCTCGGTGACGATGCTGGTGTAGCGCTCGACCATGGCCGGAACCTGCTCACTCTGGTCCGGGTGGACCATGAAGACGATCTCGTAGTGACGCATGGATTCTCCTTTCGGTTTGGCAGCTTCCGCAGGGGCCTGAGCGGGTGTCAAGAACATCGCTCGACGCCGGGGGAAGCAAGGAGTGAATAACAAATAACCTGTCCCGCGCAGAACGCACGGGCGCATGGATTCTACGGAGTCAAGAGGCGTGATGCAACCTGAACATCACTTTCCTCTCTTTTAGCCAGGTGGCGAGGACAGGCGGTCTTGCTAGCGCTTCTCTCTGTCACCTCTTTCTATCACCTCTTTCTACCACCTCTCTCCACCCTCCCTACCATCCCTATCTACCACTATCAGGACGATGAACGCTGTCGCACTGCCTCAAACAGGCAGATACCGGTAGCAACGGAGACGTTGAGGCTGGAGACCGCCCCGGCCATCGGCAGCTTGACCAGCGTGTCACAGGCTTCGCGGGTCAAGCGGCGCATGCCCTTGCCTTCAGCCCCCATGACCAGCGCCGTCGGGCCGCGCAGATCCGCCTCGAAGACGCTGCCTTCGGCTTCGCCCGCCGTTCCGGTGATCCACACGCCCTCTTCCTTCAGCCGCGCCATGGCCCGCGCCAGGTTGGTCACCTGATACACCGGCACACTTTCAGCAGCACCACAGGCCACCTTGCGCACCGTGGCATTCAGCGGCGCCGACTTGTCCTTGGGCACCAGCACCCCATGCACGCCAGCGGCGTCGGCGCTGCGCAGGCACGCTCCCAGGTTGTGCACGTCAGTGACCCCGTCAAGAATCAGCAGCAGCGGCGGTGTTTCCAGCGGCCATGCCTTCAGCTTATGCCAGAGCGACTCCTCGCTCTCCGGTGCCAACGGCGGACAGAAAGCGACGACTCCCTGATGGGAAGCCCCCTGGGAGAGGCGGTCCAGCTCGTCTCGGGGCACCGCTTTGACACGTGCCCCACGCTGACGCGCCAGCTCGATCAGGTCGTGCAAGCGTCGGCCCGCTTCACCTTCCTGCAGCCACAGCTCGCGAGGGGATTCGCCGCGATCCAACATGGCCCGGACGGCATGCACGCCAAAGACGCCATCGAGACCTGCGGGCGCCGCGGCGCCAGAACCACCCCGTGGCTGACGCTGACGTTGACGCTTGGATTCATGCTTGGCCACGCAGACCCTCCTGTAAACAGATCACGCTGGCGTTACCCCTTATGGCCATTGCCACGCGCATTGCGCCGAGGGCCACGACGACGACGCCCACCCTTCTTCTTCGGCGCCTCGGCCTCGGACGAGGCGCCATCCTTGCCACGCTTGCCGGCCTTGGCTTGACCGGTCTCGCTGGCCTTGCTCGCAGGCTCGCCACGACGCTTGCGCGGCGCGCGCCGAGGACGTGGCTTGTCATCGGCCATCTCGAAATCGATCTTGCGCTCATCCAGGTCGACCCGCGCCACCTGAACGGTCACCCCGTCGCCGAGACGGTAGCTGGTTCCCGTGCGCTCGCCCTTGAGGCGATGCTTTTCCGGCTCGTAGTGGTAATAGTCGGAAGGTAATGAGGTGACGTGCACCAACCCCTCGACGTAGACATCATCCAGCCGCACAAAGATACCGAACTGAGTGACGGAGGCGATGGTTCCGTCGTAGACCTCACCGAGCTTGTCGGACATGAACTCACACTTGAGCCAGTCCTCCACGTCGCGAGTGGCGTCATCGGCCCGACGCTCTGTCATCGAGCAATGTTCCCCCAGCTCCAGCATCTGCTCGAAGGTGTAGGGGCACCACTTGGTCGGCGGCTCCACCGGCGCACCCTCGGCCCGCAACACGGTATTGGTCTGGCGCGGACCGCGGATGACCGAGCGAATGGCGCGATGCACCAGCAGGTCGGGGTAGCGGCGAATCGGCGAAGTAAAGTGGGCATAGGCCGGATATGCCAGGCCAAAGTGCCCTTCGTTGTGCGGTGAGTAGACCGCCTGGCTCATGGAGCGCAACATCACTGTCTGAATGATGTCCGCATCGTCACGGCCCTTGATGGCCTCGGCCAGGTCGCGATAGTCCTGAGGCGTGGGCTCATCACCGCCACCTAGCGACATGCCGATCTCGTTCAGGAACAGCCTCAGCTTGTCCAGGCGTTCCGGCGATGGCCGCTCGTGAATCCGGTAAAGCGCTGGCAGGTCGTGCTTGTCCAGGAAGCGCGCGGTGGCCACGTTGGCGGCCAGCATGCATTCCTCGATGATCTTGTGAGCATCGTTGCGCGAGCGCGGCACAATCTTCTCGATCTTGCGTTCGTCGTTGAAGACGATCGCGGTCTCGGTGGTCTCGAAGTCGATGGCGCCCCGCTCGGTGCGCGCTTCTCGCAACAGCTGATACAGGCTGTACAGGTTCTTCAGCGACGGTACCAGCGCCTTGTACTGCTGTCGCAGCGCATCGCCCTCTTCTCCGTCATCCTGGAGAATGGCTGCCACCTTGTTGTAGGTCAGCCTGGCGTGCGAGCGGAAAACGGCCTCATAGAATCGATAGCGACTGATCGCGCCGGTCTTGGAAATGTTCAGCTCGCAGACCAGCGCCAGTCGATCCACGTCAGGGTTCAGCGAGCAGAGCCCATTGGACAGCAGCTCTGGCAGCATCGGCACCACCTGCCCCGGGAAGTACACCGAGTTGCCCCGAGCAATGGCCTCCTGGTCCAGCGGGCTGCCGGGACGCACGTAGTGCGAGACATCGGCAATCGCCACCAGCAGCTTCCAGCTTCCGGAACGCGTCTTGTAGGCACAGACAGCGTCGTCGAAGTCCTTGGCGCTTTCATCGTCGATGGTCACCAGCGGCTTGTCGCGCAGGTCGATGCGATGAAGCTTGTCGTCCTCCGCTACCTCAGCGGACATGCTGGCGATCTGATCGATGACATCCGGCGGAAACTCAGAGGGGATCTCGTAGCTTCGCAGCGCAATATCAATTTCCATCCCGGGGTCCATGCGCTCACCCAGCACCTCGATCACTTCCCCGACAGGCTGGACCCGGGTCTCCGGCTGCTTGACGATACGCGCCGAGATGACCTGCCCGTCCTGCGCTCCAGCGCAAGCACTGTGGGGAATGATGACTTCCTGGGTAATGCGGTTGTTCTCGGGAATCAGCACGCCGAACTCAGGCGTGTTCTCCCGATAGACGCCAACGATCGTCTGGGTGTTGCGCGCGATGACTTCCACCACCGTCGCCTCGTCGCGACCACGACGGTCACGCCCGCTGACCCGCACCAGCACATGGTCACCGTGAAACACTCGGCGCATCTGCCGAGGAGGCATGACCAGGTCAGGCTTCTTGCCATCATCGCGGACCAGAAATCCAAAGCCGTCGCGATGACCCAGCACCTTACCCTTGATCAGGTCCAGCTTATCGATCAGCGCATAGGCGCCCCGACGATTGCGCAATACCTGGCCGTCTCGCTCCATGGCGGAGAGGCGCCGGCGTACCGCTTCTCGAAGGTCTTCATCATCCAGGCCAAGCTGATCGCTCATCGCCTCGTGGGTCGTCGGCGTACCGATTTCCTCGAGTCGATTCAACAGATATTCACGGGAGGGAGCAGGCTTGTCGTACTTATGGGCTTCGCGGCTGGCGTGTTCGTCGGCGTCGAGCGTCCAATGGTTCATGCGGAAGGCATCCTTGACAGGGGCGAGGACGGCAGGAGTGCGCCGCCACCCGGGCGCGAGCGTGCGGTCTTTTCGAAATTGTCTCTTAACATGCGCGCAGTATAGCGCCAGCAGCGCCGTCACCCAACCATAAGCGCCTCCGGATACAGAGCTTACGCCATCAGTACGACGTTTTTTTCTCCCAGCAGCGACGCAAAAGGCTTGCAATATGCCAAAGTTTCGGTAACATACGCGCCACTTGCCCAGATGGCGGAATTGGTAGACGCGCTAGCTTCAGGTGCTAGTGTCCTTACGGACGTGGAGGTTCAAGTCCTCTTCTGGGCACCAAGATCCTTCGGGATCACGACGATGGAGATCGTCACGCTCTTTGATACATCGTTATCGGCAAAGCGCACGTGTTCGCCCAGGTGGCGGAATTGGTAGACGCGCTAGCTTCAGGTGCTAGTGTCCTTACGGACGTGGAGGTTCAAGTCCTCTCCTGGGCACCAACGATACATGCTGCGGCATGCATCGATGAACACAGGCCGAGCAGATAACGTAGATCACGAGCACACAACATGACATGCCCAGGTGGCGGAATTGGTAGACGCGCTAGCTTCAGGTGCTAGTGTCCTTACGGACGTGGAGGTTCAAGTCCTCTCCTGGGCACCAATGTCATGCAGCAACAGGATCAGACAGATCCAACAAGAATCCGCGCCCCGTCGCGGTTTTTTTGTGCCTGCCGTTCCAGCATCCAGCGTGTTAGCACCCGGTCTTTAGTCCCTAGCCCGTCGCTCAATCGAAACGCGACGGCAACTCAGCCACCTGAGACAGCGCCCAGTCGCCCACCCCCGCACGAGCCTCCCAGGCCGCCTCTTCCTGCGGGCCCAGCCGCGGAAAGAAATTCAGGCCCGTGATCGCTTCCACCTCGTCGATGCTGACAAGATAGCGAGACAGCGATTCATCTCCACGCACGTTCTGGGGCATCACAAAAGCGACTGCCAGAGGAGTCTCTCCGGGCACCACCACCACCTTGTAGAAGCCGATTGGCACCTCCACAAAGCTGACGCGATCCAGCAGTCGATCCAGGGAGAGATCGCTGACTCTGGTTTCTGCATAGACAGGCCCGGTGATGACCTGCAGGCGACCGAAGCGCGGCAGAAAATGGTCCATCACGACTTCTTCCAGGCGCTGCCATAGCTGACGGTTGAGGGCAGGCTTCTGCGGCATCATGTTGCTCATCAGGAAGCTGTCATGCTGAGCCTGCTCCCCCCAGACCTTGGCCATGGCATAGTTGGGAGCCAGGTGCCCACGGTCATATCCACTGCCAGCGTAGCTGGTCGTGCTGACGGGCCACAGCGTTCGCCAATCCTGTTCGAAGCCAGGGCGAGGCCCCACCTGGTGATCCGCCGACTGCCGCAGTTCATAGCTCGCCCACAGCGCACCAACGCGCAGATCAGACCATCCCAGCAGGTACCCTTCATTACGCAGCACACGGGTGAACGCCAGCGTGGACGGTTCCGCCCACTCGGTCACCCCCATCCAGCTCATGCGGTCGCGATAGCCCTGCTCGGTGGAGTACCACAGGACAACCCCAAGCACGGCGATGGCCAGCGAGGCCAGGAAATGCCGCGGCCGAGGTATCAGACGATCAAGCGAGAGATCCACACACTTCCTTGTTGGCAATGGTCAGGACGAACAATAGTCAGGACGAACAATGGTCAGCAGGGCCTGCCCTTACCAACCCAACGAAAACATGGTTTCCAGATCGTGGCGCGAGTGCACCTGAAGCGCATTGAGCGTTTCCGTGTCGGCAATGCCTTCTACTGCATTCAGGCGCCCGGTGACCAGCTCCGCCAGACTCTCGAAATCCCGTGTACGGGCAATGGCCACCAGATCATAGCGACCGCAGGTCGAATAGACCTCGCTGATCCCTTCCACCTCGGCCAGACGCTCGGCCACCGCCTTGACCTGCCCTTTCTCGGCATTGATCAGAATCACAGCATTCTGCATGATCACGCTCCTTTCCCATCGCTCCACGCCAACGACTCAGGACGCGGATGTTAAACATGGTGGTTTGGCAACGCAGTATATCAGCGCCTCCTCACCACCTGCACCGCCGACTGCGCGGACCGCTTTTTTCGCGGCGGATTGCCGCACTCACAACGAGACGATTCGCCAAGGCTCAACGGCTTAGCTAATCTTGCAAGGCAGCGCCATCAAGAGCGCACGAGCAGGCTGCCAAGGCATCCTGACTCACCAAGACCGGCCCATCGCGGGCCTGACCATGACCGTATGACGCTCATCTTCCGACAATGAGGAGTCCCCATGACCAAGCACAGCCGTCGTGCCTTCCTGCGCACCAGTCTGCTGGGCATCGCCGCTCTGCCGCTGGGTGCTGGTGTCCTGTCTCGCACTGCGCTGGCACAGAGCCTGCCTCGCCTGAGTACCGACAATGCCCAGGCCAAGGCTCTGGGATACGTCGAAAAGGCCAGCGATGCCAGCGGCAATGCCGCCTACGAAGACGGAGAGCTCTGCTCGAACTGCATGTTCTTCAATGCCGAAACCGAGGGCTGTCAGCTATTCCCGCAGAATAGCGTCGCCCCAGGCGGATGGTGCCAATCCTGGACGGCCAAGCCATAAGGCTCCGTGCCGAGGTCCGGTACTAAGCAAGAAGAAAGAAGGCAAGAAAACACGCCGCCGCAAAGCATCACTTTGCGGCGGCGTGTCGGTTATCTGCTGTCGGCGTCAGGCGGATTCTTCGCTGTCCGGCAGCGGCCACTGGTAACGTCGCACCACTTCATCACCATCGAAGGACTCCAGCTTGACCGGAAAGCCCCATAGCTGGTGAAGGTGTCGGATCACAGGGTAGACGCTGCGCGCCAACGGACGCCGCTGATCCTGCACGTGCCTGAGTGTCAGCGAACGATCTCCTCGAATATCGGCCTCGAACACCTGAATATTCGGCTCCCTGAGTGACAAGGCGTACTGCGCGGACAGCGCCTCACGGACCCGCCGGTAGCCCCGCTCGTCATGAATCGCTGCCACCTCGAGCATGTCCTCCTGATCATCATCGACCACCTGGAACAGCTTGAGCTGACGAATCACCTTGGGTGATAGAAACTGCTGAATGAAGGACTCGTCCTTGAAGTTGCGCATGGCGAAATTCAGCGTTTCGCGCCAGTCGCTTCCCGCAATGTCCGGAAACCACTCCCGGTCCTCGTCATCAGGAGACTCGCAGAGGCGCTTGAGGTCGGTGAAGATGGCGAAGCCCAGCGCATAGGGATTGATCCCGTTGTAGTAAGGGCTGTCAAAGGCGGGCTGACTGACGACGGCGGTATGGGACTGCAGAAACTCCAGAATCAGGCCTTCGTCCACGGCCCCTTCGTCGAACAGCCGATTCATCAGCGTGTAGTGCCAAAACGTCGCCCACCCTTCATTCATGACCTGGGTCTGCCGCTGAGGATAGAAATACTGGGCCAGCTTACGCACGATTCGCACGACCTCCCGCTGCCAAGGCGCCAGCAAGGGTGCATTCTTCTCGATGAAGTACAGCAGATTTTCCTGTGGCTCGGGGGGATAACGCCCGCCACCGTGTAGCCCCAGCGGGTCATCGTCGGAAGACACAGGCGGCACCTCGATGCCGGCGTCACCCATGGGAATTGTCCGCCACAGGGTGTTCACCTGAGCCTGGAGATAGTCTTCACGCTCCTTCTGCCGTCGAGCCTCCTCCTCCGGCGATACCGGAGACGGCCGCTTGTAGCGATCCACCCCATAGTTCTGCAGCGCGTGACAGGCGTCGAGCAACTGCTCGACGGCCTGCACACCGTGACGCTCCTCGCACTGACTGATGTACTTGCGTGCAAACACCAGGTAGTCGACGATCGAAGAGGCGTCGGTCCAGGTCCGAAACAGATAGTTGCCCTTGAAGAAGGAATTATGGCCGTAGCAGGCATGCGCCATGACCAGTACCTGCATCATCAGGGTGTTCTCTTCCATCAGATAGGCGATGCAGGGGTCGGAGTTGATCACCAGCTCATAGGCCAGCCCCATCTGCCCACGACGATAGGCCTGCTCGACGGCCAGGAACTGCTTGCCGAACGACCAGTGATGGTAGCCCACAGGCATGCCCACGCTGGCGTAGGCGTCCATCATCTGCTCCGTGGTGATGATCTCGATCTGATTGGGGTAGGTGTCCAGTCGATACTCGTCCGCAAGCCGAGCGATCTCGGCCTCGAACTCGGTCAGGTCGTCGAAGCTCCAGTCCGAGCCGGTCGCAATGGGCTTGGCGTGACGTTTGGTCAAGGCGGTCATGGCAATTCCTCTTCGTCCAAGGCGCTGCTCGTCCAACATGCTTCGCTTGCAAGGGAGTCCGCTTGCAAGACACGGCTGTGGCTAGGGGTTTACCTGGCGAGGTGCTTCAACACACGGCACGCCCTTCACCGTGCTCCCCTTTGCCAGTCCCGCTGCCGCCGTAGGGCAGACCTGCGCCTGCCTACCCCCTTGCCGCACTGTCCGCACGGCGCTTGAACAAGGCCCGGAACACCGGATAGATGTCCCCGGGTTCAACAATCTGACGCATGGCAAAGCGGTCGGGATAGGCGGCCTCGACCCGCTCGTATTCTTCCCATAGTGCCTGGTGAGCGTGAGGCGTGATTTCCACATAGGTGAAGTACTGCAGGCGCCCCATCAGCGATTTGGTCAGCAGCTCCCGACAGTTGACCGAGTCATCGTCCCAGTTATCGCCATCCGATGCCTGGGCCACGTACAGGTTCCACTGGCCGGGGGGATAGCGCTTGTCGATGATCTCGTCGACCAGGGTGAGCGCACTGGAAACGATGGTGCCGCCCGTCTCCCGTGAGTAGAAGAATTCCTCCTCATCGACTTCCTTGGCGGCAGTGTGGTGACGCACAAAGACCAGCTCGACCCGCTCGTAGCTGCGCTCGAGAAACAGGTAGAGCAGCAGGAAAAAGCGCTTGGCGATATCCTTGTGGGCCTGGGTCATCGAGCCCGATACATCCATGACGCAGAACATCACGGCCTTGCTGGACGGCTGAGGCTGGTTGATCAGATGGTTGTAGCGAAGATCATAGGTATCGATGAAGGGAACCGCCTCCAGACGCCGCTCTAGGCGCTCGATCTCGGCCTTCAACTCCTGGATGCGAGCGGGATTCTTGAGCACGGGATCCTTGCGCTCCTCGACTTCCAGCGCTTCCTGAGCTTCCCGCAGCGCGCGACGAATCGGTGCACGCATGGCAATTCGACGGGCCTGAGCTTCTCGCATCGAACGCACAATGTTGATCCGAGCCGGCACGCCATCTCTCGAGACCCCGGCGCGCACGGGGCGCACTTCTTCCACATCCACCAGCGGCTTGCGCTCCAGATGGGGCAACTCGAGGCCATCGAAGACAAACTCGAGGAACTCCTCCCGGGTCAGGGTGAAGGCGAACTCATCCATGCCCTCCCCCTGGTTGGAGGCGCCACCCTCTCCACTGCCATCGCCACCACCGCCCCCGCCGTCTGGGCGACGCAGGCGATCACCTTCCTGAAACTCGCGATTACCGGGTGCGACAATCGAACGTCGCCCACCGCTGCCGTGCTGGAACACTGGCTCGGAGATATCGCGACTGGGGATGGAAACCTTTTCGCCTCGCTCCATATCGGTGATGGAGCGACGGTTGACGGCCTCCTCGACGGAGCGCTTGATATGGGCGCGATAGCGGTCAAGAAAGCGCTGGCGATTGACCGCGCTCTTGTTCTTGGCGTTCGCTCGTCGATCGATGAAGTAGGTCATGGGACCTCCTGGGCGCAGTCGACAAGGGTGTCCGGCGCCGGGCCTGGCCCGGCGCCTTCACGGCTACTGCGACTTGCGCACTCTCAGGTACCACTCCGACAGCAGGCGCACCTGCTTCTCGGTGTAGCCTCGATCCTTCATCCGTGCCACGAAATCCTCGTGCTTCTTGATATCCGCAGAGGACGCCTTGGCATTGAAGGAAATAACGGGCAGCAACTCCTCGGTGTTGGCAAACATCTTGTGCTCGATGACACCACGCAGCTTCTCGTAGGACTGCCACCCCGGGTTCATGCCGTTGTTCTGGGCACGCGCCCGCAGCACGAAGTTGACCACCTCGTGACGGAAGTCCTTGGGATTGGAGATGCCCGCCGGCTTCTCGATCTTTTCCAGCTCATCGTTAAGCGACTGGCGGTCGAACAGCTCGCCGGTCTCGGGATCCCTGTACTCCTGGTCCTGAATCCAGAAATCCGCATAGGTGACATAGCGATCAAAGATGTTCTGACCATACTCGGAGTAGGACTCCAGGTAGGCGGTCTGAATTTCCTTGCCAATGAAGTCCACATAGCGCGGCGCCAGGTACTCCTTGATATAGCGCAGATAGCGCTCGAAGGTCTCCTTGGGCAGCTGCTCCTGCTCAAGGCGCTGCTCGAGCACGTACAACAGGTGCACCGGGTTGGCCGCCACCTCGTGATTGTCGAAGTTGAAGACCTTGGACAGGATCTTGAAGGCAAAGCGCGTGGACAGACCATCCATGCCTTCATCGACGCCGGCGCTGTCGCGATATTCCTGAATCGACTTGGCCTTGGGATCGGTGTCCTTGAGGTTTTCACCGTCATAGACCCGCATCTTCGAGTAGACGCTGGAGTTTTCCGGCTCCTTGAGACGCGACAGCACCGAGAACTGGGCGAGCATGCGCAAGGTATCCGGTGCACAGGGCGCCTCATTGAGCGACGAATGCTCCAGCAGCTTCTTGTAGATGTTGATTTCCTCGGACACCCGCAGGCAATAGGGCACCTTGACGATATAGACGCGGTCGAGGAACGCCTCATTGTTGCGGTTGTTGCGGAACGCCTGCCACTCACTCTCGTTGGAGTGCGCCAGCACGATGCCATCGAAGGGAATCGCGCCCATGCCCTCGGTGGGGTTGTAGTTCCCTTCCTGGGTCGCCGTCAGTAGGGGGTGCAGCACCTTGATGGGCGCCTTGAACATCTCGACGAATTCCATCAAGCCCTGATTGGCCCGGCACAATCCTCCGGAAAAGCTGTAGGCGTCAGGATCATCCTGGGAATACATCTCCAGCTGGCGGATATCGACCTTGCCCACCAGGGACGAGATATCCTGGTTGTTCTCGTCACCCGGCTCGGTCTTGGCGATGGCGATCTGGTTGAGGCGCGAGGGGTACAGCCTGACCACCCGGAACTGCGAGATATCACCGCCGGACTCCTTCAGCCGCTTGGCGGCCCAGGGCGACATCACGCTGCGCAGGTAGCGAGCGGGGATACCATACTCTTTCTCGAGCAGCTCTCCGTCTTCCTCTGGCGAGAACAGCCCGAGCGGAGACTCGTGCACCGGCGACCCCTTGATGGCGTAGAACGGCACACGCTCCATCAGCAGTTTGAGGCGCTCGGCCAGGGATGACTTGCCGCCCCCCACGGGGCCAAGCAGGTAGAGAATCTGCTTTTTCTCCTCCAGCCCTTGGGCGGCGTGACGGAAGTAGGCCACGATCTGCTCGATGGCCTCCTCCATGCCGTGAAACTCACTGAACGCCGGATACCGACGTATCACCTTGTTGGAGAAGATTCGCGCCAGTCTCGGGTCCTTGGCGGTGTCAATCACCTCAGGCTCACCGATGGCCTCCAGCATTCTCTCAGCCGCACTGGCGTAGGCGGAAGGGTCTTGACGGCAGAGTTCCAGATATTCCTGCAGGGACATTTCTTCCTGCTGGACGCGAGCGAAGCGGTTCTGCACGTGGTCGAAGATGCTCATCGATGCCTCCTGTGATGCCCGGGACTCGCTCTTGGCTCTCAGGCCTTTCCCGTCAGCCAGCGCCAGTCACGAGTGGGTACTCTCAGCGTAGAACAGCATTAGCCAAAAACGATGTGCAGGTCTTCAACGCTGAGCGTCCTTACCTATAAGAACTCTTGCCAGCAGAAGCGTTTCGTTGTCCAGACGAAATTCGGCGTAAGAGGGACCATGAACATGATAAGCGAGGTATTCACTAGCCGTGAAAGCGACGCCCGCCGCTTGATCACGGGGCTCGTCACTGTCTACCGCGCCATCTTGCCGCAGCCACCAAAATTGCACACAACGGCACACTTCTTAAGTAATTTTCATCACGCTTGCCTGGGGCGCGAGCCAGATCCTGATGGGCTGGCCCGACGCCACCAGAATGACGGCTCTAGAAGGACGCCGCCAACCTCACCCCCTGGTCAATGGCACGCTTGGCGTCGAGTTCGGCCGCCTCATCGGCACCGCCGATGATGGAGACAGCGACACCCGCCGCCTCGAGGGGCGCCACGAGTTCGCGCACCGATTCTTGACCGGCACACACCACGACCGTATCCACCTCCAACACACGCGGCTCGCCCTCGACGCTCAGGTGCAGCCCTTGATCATCGATATGCCGATACTCGCAGCCAGCCATCGCGGTCACACCTCGATGACGAAGGGATGCCCGGTGCACCCAACCTGAGGTGGTGCCCAACCCCTTGCCCGGCTTGGACGTCTTGCGCTGAAGCAAGTAGACCTGTCGTGGCGACTGCGGCCGGCGGGCCGGCTTCAGCCCCCCTGGCGTGCTGACCTCAAGATCCACCCCCCACTCGTCGCACCAATCCTGCAACGGGTCATCACCAGGAGCCGTATGGGTCAGCAACTCCGCCACATCGAAACCGATA
Organism: Halomonas litopenaei; assembly: GCF_017303055.1. Taxonomy (GTDB): domain Bacteria; phylum Pseudomonadota; class Gammaproteobacteria; order Pseudomonadales; family Halomonadaceae; genus Halomonas; species Halomonas litopenaei_A. The sequence goes on from NZ_JAEKJT010000004.1 coordinate 337,854, forward strand.
CCGCCAGCGCCGATGATGGCCACCCGGCGCCCGACACGCTGAGGAGCATCGATGGCCTCGGCGTAACTCATCACACTAGGATGATCACTGCCGGGCAACGCCAACGGTCTGGGTCTGACGCCGCTGGCCAGCACCACACGATCGAAGGCCAGGAGATCGTTGACACCCGCCTCGCAGGAGAGCCTGACGTCGACTTCCAGCTTGTCCAGCATCACCTGGAAGTAACGCAGCGTTTCGTCAAACTCTTCCTTGCCGGGAATGCGGCGCGCAAAATTGAACTGCCCACCCAGGATTGGCTGACGTTCGAACAGGGTAACCCTGTGCCCACGCTGCGCGGCACTGACTGCCGTGGCGAGCCCTGCAGGACCACCACCCACCACCGCCACGGACACTGGCTGGTCAGCGGGTTCAAGCGTCAGCTCCGTTTCATGACAGGCGCGGGGATTGACCAGACAGGACGTCAGCTTGCCCTGGAACGTATGGTCGAGACAGGCCTGGTTACAGGCGATACAGGTATTGATCTCGGCAGCACGCCCCTCCCTCGCCTTGCTCACCCATGCCGAATCCGCCAGCAGCGGACGCGCCATGGACACCATGTCAGCATGTCCGTCGCGCAGCACCCGCTCGGCCACATCCGGCATGTTGATGCGATTGGTGGTGATCAACGGGATCGAGACGGCGTCTTTCATGCGTCGCGACACCTCGGTGAAAGCGGCTCGCGGGACGCTGGTCACGATGGTCGGGACTCGCGCTTCATGCCAACCGATGCCGGTGTTGATCACGTTGGCACCGGCCGCCTCAACCGCCTGGCCCAGCGCAATGACCTCGTCGTAGGTACTTCCGTCCTCCACAAGGTCGATCATCGACAGTCGGTAGATCAACAGGAAACGCTCTCCCACCGCCGCACGGACGCGGCGCAGAATCTCCAGCGGGAAGCGACAGCGATTGTCGAAGCTGCCCCCCCAGCGATCCTCGCGCACATTGGTTCGGCGGCAAATGAACTGATTGATCAGGTAGCCCTCGGAGCCCATGATCTCGACGCCGTCATAGCCTGCCTGCTGCGCCAGACGCGCGCAGCGCACGTAGTCCTCGATCTGCTGCTCGACCTCATCGTCACTGAGCGCTCGCGGCTGGAAGGGGTTGATGGGAGCCTGCAGCGCCGAAGGGGCTACCAACTCCGGTGAATACGCGTAGCGCCCCGCATGCAGAATCTGCATGCAGATGCGGCCCCCCTGTGCATGTACCGCCTCGACAACACCGCGGTGATCATCGAGCTGCTCAGCCGAGGTCAACTGCGACGCCCCCTGAAAAACGGCGCCCTCCGCATTCGGTGCAATGCCACCGGTCACGATCAGCGCCACGCCTTCGCGAGCACGTTCGGCGTAAAAGGCGGCCAGACGGGAAAACCCCTGCGGCGCCTCTTCCAGATTGGTATGCATGGAGCCCATCAACACGCGATTGGGCAATTCCAGGTGCCCCAGTCTCAGTGGGGCCAACAGGTGGGGATAGGCGGTCACGGCACGGTCCTTGGCAGCCTTGGCTGCAATCTTGTTGTCGTGAGGTCCGGAGCTGGCACTGCATCAGGGCAGCCAGTCTACGGCTATTTTCAAACAACTGTATGATAGCGAGTCAATCCTCGCCACCCCAGAAAGGCAAAAAGCAGCGACACGATGCGAACCCCGCCAGCGCCATGGGCTAGCCCATAGCGTCAGTGTGGTGTAAACGCCTTGAGGAGACCCATAACGAGAAAAGCCCCGCTGCAGAAGCAGCGGGGCTTTTCGGAATAACTGCCGGCAACGTGACCGGACTTTTTTCCAGCGTGTGCTGGGTCGAGCGAAATGGCGGACCGGACGGGACTCGAACCCGCGACCTCCGGCGTGACAGGCCGGCATTCTAACCAACTGAACTACCGGTCCGCGTGGTGGGTGATACCGGATTCGAACCAGTGACCCCCAGCATGTGAGGCTGGTGCTCTAACCAACTGAGCTAATCACCCACATCATTTCACACGGTGCGATGCCTCAAGTTTCCTGGAGCTCATCGACTTTGGCGTGTCATCGTGGCGGACCGGACGGGACTCGAACCCGCGACCTCCGGCGTGACAGGCCGGCATTCTAACCAACTGAACTACCGGTCCACATTGATGACGATTCGAGAAGTGACGTTGGCGGACCGGACGGGACTCGAACCCGCGACCTCCGGCGTGACAGGCCGGCATTCTAACCAACTGAACTACCGGTCCAACGTCTACAACTCTACGTGTCCAGCCATCACCAAGGTGATGGTGGGTGGTACAGGGTTCGAACCTGTGACCCCCAGCTTGTAAGGCTGGTGCTCTCCCAACTGAGCTAACCACCCCTGGTCACGTGGCGCTGCATTCTACAGAACATCGGGGGGATGTCAACGCGGCCAAACCATCTTTCTCGTTTTTTTTGTCGCCTATTTTGCCCGTGCATTCATCGACTTGGGCGGAAACGCAGGCGGCACAAGGGCTCACGAGATTCAGCGGCCCTCCGCAACGAGCCAAAACAGCCGTAAAAAAAATGGCGAGACCCATCCCCCTGACCGTAGCGGCCTCAATTCACCTGCATCAACGTTGCTGTGCATTTTGCCGCGCGCTGCATCAGTTCGTCTCGTGTCACGCCGCTGGCACGCCGGGTCAGCCAGTCGTGATCACCGTCCTCCAGCCATTCGACGGTGGCCACCTCGGGCAAATCATAGCCTTGCACTTGCTCGAGGGTGCCAAACGGATCTCGGGTGCCCTGCAGCACCAGCGTTGGACACTTGAGGCGAGGCCAGTGCGCCAGGCGAAGTCGTTCGGGCTTGCCCTGGGGGTGAAAGGGATAACCCGCTACCACCACTCCAGGTGCCGTCTCCTCGGCCGCCAGCAGGGTCGCCACACGCCCACCCATGGACTTGCCCCCCAACCATAGGCGGCCAGGCACGCTATGCGACAAAACGTCACGCCAGGTGCGCAGCTCATCGACCAGAACATCGACCTTGGGCGGCGGGCGCCGGCGCCCAAGCGCCTTCATCTGGCGCATGTAGGCGAATTCCACTGACAAGGTGGCCACACCGGCGTCGGCCAGCGCCTTGCGCCAGGCGACCAGAAAGGGTGAATCGTGCCCAGCGCCTGCGCCATGCGTCAAAAGGAGTAGGTCGTCACTGGCAGGGCCCGCCAGGATGCAGGGTCCAATGCCCTCCCATTGCCCGTACTGTTCTCCGTGAAACGGGCTTTGCCGGCGCAATTCCTGACCAAAAATGTCGGATAAAAAATTTTCAGACATGGACAAATTTCCAAAGTTCACTGCCACCAGTGGCTAAGTGCCAGCCCTAGCCGTGCTGGTCTAGAATTCTGAATGGTTGTTGATCTGCATCATTCTGAGACTGCCGCTGGGTAGGCACTATGGCCGGGGGATCGTCCCCTTTACGCGATCGATGGGAACCTGATCATGAGCACAGCATTTGAACATCCGACCTACAACTACAAGGTGGTCCGGCAGTTCTCGATCATGACGGTGGTATGGGGCATCGTGGGCATGGCCCTCGGTGTCATACTTGCTGCCCAACTGGTCTGGCCGGAACTCAACCTTGGCTTGCCCTGGACAAGCTTTGGTCGGCTTCGCCCCCTGCACACCAACGCAGTCATCTTTGCCTTCGGCGGATCCGCGCTGTTCGCGACCTCCTATTATGTGGTCCAACGCACGTGTCAGGTAAGGCTGATCAGCGACAAGCTGGCTGCCTTTACGTTCTGGGGCTACCAGGCCGTCATCCTCTGCGCCGTCGCCACCCTGCCCCTGGGCCTCACCGAGGTCAAGGAATACGCCGAGCTGGAATGGCCCATCGACATTCTGCTCGCCGTCGTCTGGGTGTCCTATGCCATCGTTTTCCTCGGCACGGTCAAGATTCGAAAAACCTCGCATATCTACGTGGCCAACTGGTTCTTCGCCGCCTTCATCCTGACGGTGGCGGTGCTGCACATCGTCAACAGCGCGGCCATTCCCGTCACCGCCACCTACTCCATCTCCCTCTACTCCGGGGCCATCGATGCCATGGTGCAGTGGTGGTATGGCCACAACGCGGTGGGCTTCTTCCTGACCGCCGGCTTCCTGGGAATGATGTATTACTTTGTGCCCAAGCAAGCCGAGCGCCCGGTCTATTCCTACCGTCTGTCCATCGTCCATTTCTGGGCATTGATCATGGTGTATATGTGGGCCGGCCCGCACCACCTGCACTACACCGCGCTGCCTAACTGGGCCCAATCCCTGGGCATGGTCATGTCCATCATCCTGCTGGCCCCCTCCTGGGGCGGCATGATCAACGGCATGATGACCCTGTCGGGCGCCTGGCATAAGTTGCGTACCGATCCGACGCTGCGCTTCCTGGTGGTCGCCCTGTCCTTCTACGGCATGTCGACCTTCGAAGGGCCGATGATGGCGGTGAAGACCGTCAATGCCCTGTCTCACTACACCGACTGGACCATTGGCCACGTCCACGCAGGAGCGCTGGGCTGGGTGGCAATGATCACCATCGGCTCGATGTATCACCTGATCCCCCGCCTGTTTGGTCAGAGCGAGATGTACTCGGTCAAGCTGGTGGCAGTGCACTTCTGGCTGGCCACCATCGGCACCGTGCTGTACATCGCCGCCATGTGGGTCAACGGCATCCTGCAGGGCCTGATGTGGCGCGCCATCAATGCCGACGGCACGCTGATGTACACCTTCGTCGAGACCGTGGAGGCCAGCGGCCCCGGCTACATCGTGCGCCTGATCGGCGGTCTGTTCTGGGTGACCGGCATGCTGATCATGGCCGTCAATGTCGCGATGACCGTCAAGGGTTCCGCCAAGAGCGGTGCTCCCCTGCCACAGACCGCCTGAGTCAATGAAGGACCGAGACTGACATGAGACACGAGATCATAGAAAAGAACGTCGGCCTGATGGCGGTGCTGGTGCTGGTGGTGATCAGCTTTGGCGGCCTGGCCGAGATCGTGCCGCTGTTCTTCCAGAAGCAGACGACCGAGCCGGTGGATGGCCTCAAGCCACTGACGGCGCTGCAACTCGAGGGCCGTGACATCTATCGCCGGGAAGGCTGCGTCGGCTGCCACTCGCAGATGATTCGTCCCTTCCGAGCGGAAACCGAACGCTACGGCCACTACAGCGTGGCAGGCGAATCCGTCTACGAGCACAACTTCATGTGGGGCTCCAAGCGAACCGGTCCAGATCTTGCCCGCGTCGGCGGTCGCTACAGCGACGACTGGCACCGCGCGCACCTGTACAACCCGCGTGACGTGGTGCCTGAGTCGATCATGCCGGCGTATCCCTGGCTGTTCGAGAACACTCTGGACGGTGAGGACACCCCAGCCAAGATGCGCACCCTCCAGACCCTGGGCGTGCCCTATACCGACGAACAGATCGCCAGCGCGACCAGCGATGTTCGCGGCGAACGGGAGATCACCGCGCTGGTGGCCTACCTGCAGCAGCTTGGCACCGTACTGCCCAACTCGGCAAAGAGCCCGTAACCATGGATATCGGAACCTTTCGCGGCATTCTCACCGGCATTCTGCTGGTCGCCTTTCTGGGCCTGGTGGCCTGGGCGTATTCCAGCCGTCGCAAGCGCGAGTTCGAACAGGCAGCCAACCTGCCGTTCGCGGATGACGACGAGCAACCGAACCGTGACCGCATGGCCGAGCAACAGGCCGATTCCCGAAAGGACAGGGGAGAAAAGAACACATGAATACACTCTGGGGTGATGCCCTCTCAGGCTTCTGGAGCGCCTGGATCATCGTCATCACGCTCGGCACGATTGGCTTCGCCTTCTGGCTGCTGTGGGCCAATCGCAAGACCGACAAGCGCCCTGATGCAGACGGTACTGTCGAGACCACTGGCCATACCGCCGACGGCATTGCGGAATACGATAACCCGCTGCCACGTTGGTGGTTCCAGCTCTACGTTGCCACCGTGATCTTTTCACTTGGCTACCTGGTGCTTTATCCGGGCCTGGGCAATTTCGCCGGCGTGCTGGGCTGGAGTCAGGAAGGCCAGTGGGAGAAAGAAGTGGCCCAGGCCGAACAGCGCTTCACACCAATCTTCGAGAAGTATCAGGAAATCCCGGTGCCGGAGTTGATCAAGGATGCCGAGGCCATGCAGATTGCCGAGCGTATCTTCCTCAACAACTGCGCGATCTGCCACGGCTCGAATGCCAAGGGCGGCTACGGATTCCCCAACCTGACTGACACGGACTGGCTGTACGGGGGCGAGCCCGAGCACATTGTCGCCACCATTGAGAACGGTCGGAACGGACTGATGCCCTCGTGGCAGCAACTCGGCGCCGACAACATCGAGAACCTGACTCAGCATGTGCTGTCGCTGTCCGGTCAGGCCGAAGATGCCGAGCGCGCAGACAAGGGGGGCGCGGTGTTCGGATCGGTGTGTGCGGCGTGTCACTCGCCTGACGGTACCGGCAACCAGGCGCTGGGAGCTCCCAACCTGACCGACGAGACCTGGTTGTACCAGGCACCGGGACAGAGCCTGGCCGACTCGATTCGCCAGACGCTGCGTAACGGCCGCAATGGCCATATGCCTGCCCAGGCCGCTTACATCGGCGAGGAGCGCGTGCATCTGGTGGCGGCCTACGTCTACAGCCTGAGCCAGCCTGCGCAGTAATCCACAAGAGGGGGCCACCCCCGTATCCAGTGCGGCCAAGCGCCGCACTGGCCTCTCACCTACCTGACGATCGCTAGACTGACCGTCGTCACAACGACGAATGATCGGTCAGCGATGCGAGCCTGCCATGAGCGACAAGATACCCACCCACGATGTGACCGACAGCGCGGTATCCCATCACACACCCGAAGACCCCTCGTCACACAGCATGTACGAGAGCCGCCGTCATATTTACGTACGCGAGATGAAGGGCGTCTTTCAACGGGCCCGGCGTGCTGCCAACTGGGCGCTGATGCTGGGATTTCTGCTGTTGCCTTGGGTGCCATGGGGAGACCGTCCCGCGGTCTGGTTTGACCTGCCGGGTCGCGAATTCCACATCTTTGCGGCGACCTTCTACCCTCAGGAGTTCGTGCTGCTGTCCTGGCTCTTGATCATCTGCGCCTTTGGCCTGTTCTTCATCACGGTGTTTGCCGGCCGGGTATGGTGTGGCTACACCTGCCCCCAGAGCGTCTGGACGTTTCTGTTCATCTGGGTCGAGCATCGTGTCGAGGGGCCACGCAACCGCCGCATCAAGCTGGACAAGCGCGCCCTTGATGCCGATAAGCTCCTGCGCAAGAGTGCCAAGCACGCGATCTGGCTGATCATCGCTGCCGCCACCGGCATCACCTTTGTCGGCTACTTTACGCCCATCGAGGGCCTGGTCGTCGACCTGGCCACCCTGTCAGCCAACGGCTGGTCCTACTTCTGGGTCGGCTTCTTCATTGTCTTCACCTACCTCAACGCTGGCTGGCTACGGGAGCAAGTGTGTCTGTACATGTGTCCTTATGCCCGCTTCCAGTCGGTGATGTTCGATCGCGATACGCTGATCGTCTCCTACGATTATCATCGAGGTGAGCCCCGTGGCCCCCGCAAGCGCAGTGCCGACCCCACCGAGCAGGGACTCGGCCACTGCATTGACTGCGAACTCTGCGTCCAGGTCTGCCCTACCGGCATCGACATTCGCGATGGCTTGCAGTATCAGTGCATCACCTGCGCCGCCTGCATTGATGCCTGCGACAGCGTCATGGACAAGATGGGCTACCCTCGGGGTCTGGTTCGCTACACCACCGAGCATGCCCTTGACGGCAACAAGACCCATTTGCTCAGGCCACGCCTGATCGGCTACCTGGTGGCGTTGCTGGTGATGATCGGGCTGTTTATCTCGACCCTGGCCGACCGCACCCCGCTGGACGTCGACGTCGAGCGCGATCGGGCGCGGCTGTTTCAGACGCTGAGCGATGGGCGTATCGCCAACTCGTACGCCATCACCGTGCGCAATCTCGACAATCAGGCACACCGCTATCTGATCGAAGTCACCGGCATCGAGGGCCTGCAGAGCGATACCGAGTCACTCGAGGTACCCGCCAACGCGTCCCGGCAGCTGGTGATGACGCTGAGCGTAAATCCTGCTTTGATGGAACAGCGTAGCGCCGACATCAGCGTCCGCCTGCACGCTGAAGACGATCCCTCGGTCGCGGTGGAACGCGAAAGTCGATTCATAGGAGTCACCCCCTGATGTCTTCGTCCGATCCCCAGGTGCCGCCCTGGTACAAGCAGTTCTGGCCCTGGTTTCTGATTGCTTTGCTGCTGTCGTCGGTCACCTTCAGCATGGTCTACCTGGCGCTGTCGATCCGCTATTTCGATGGCTCGGTACCGGACGACTATTACAAGGAGGGGCTGGCGATCAATGTTCAGCTGGAAAAGCAGCAGCGCGCCGAAGCCCTTGGGCTGGCAGCCGATCTGCGGATCGATGCCACCACCGGGGACGTGGTCGTCCAGCTGCTCGGCGAAGAGCGCCCCGAGCGCCTGCAGCTGGAGCTGAAGTTTCCCACCGATGGGGATCGCGACCGCCTGCTGACCCTGAGCCATACCCGTAGTGGGCAATATGTTGGCACCCTGGAGCGCAACCTTCGCTACCGCTGGTACCTGCAGCTCCAGCCATGGATCGAGGACGGCAGCGGCGATGATGCTGCATGGCGCTTGACCGGCGAGGCCGAATTCCCGCGAGACGGCACCATTCACCTGACGCCAGGTCTGTGATGCCGGCTACCGATACTCCGCGGTCCTGCTACCACTGCGGCGCCACGGTGGAAGCAGGAGCCCCCTGGTCGATCACCATCGATCAGCAAGCGCACCCCCTGTGCTGTCCCGGATGCGAAGCCGTGGCTCACGCCATTGTCGACGGTGGCCTCGATAGCTACTACCGCTTTCGCACCGCCATGCCTGAGCGTCCCTCGGCCACGCCCGCGGACGCCGAACGCTACCAGGTCTTCGATGACCCCGGCCTGCAAGCCCGATTCGTGCGCCAGCGCGACGGGCATCAGGTCGCCACCCTGGCGGTGGACGGCATCACCTGCGCCGCCTGCGCCTGGTTGATCGAGCATCGCCTGAACGCTCTCGATGGTCTGGCCAGCAGCGCCGTCAATCTGTCGCAACATCGCCTGCAGGTGAGCTGGGACCCGAGCCAGCTGACGCTGTCACGCATTCTTGCCGAGATGGCGGCCATCGGTTACCCCTCGCAACCCTACGAACCCGACCAGGCTCAACTGCGCCTCAAGCACCAGTCGCGCCAGATGGTTCGCCGCTTGATAGTGGCAGCGGTAGGCATGATGCAGGTGCTGATGTTCTCGATCCCCCACTACGTCGACAGCGGGGACCTCAGCGCCGATTTCGACCAGCTGTTTGCCTGGCTATCACTGGCGCTGACGACGCCTGTCGTGCTGTATGCCGCTCAACCGTTCTTCCTGGGCGCCTTGCGGGACGTACGCTCGCGCATACTCGGCATGGATGTTCCCGTCTCCCTGGCCATCGGTGGCGCCTACCTGGCGAGCTGCTGGTCGGTGGTCAGCCAATCGGGAGATCGCTACTTCGATTCGGTCAGCATGTTCACCTTCTTCCTGCTGTTCGGTCGCTACCTGGAATCCCGCGCCCGCGCCCACTACGGGCGCCAGGGCAACGTTCTGGCCAGCGCCTTGCCCAGCGCTGCAGTGCGCGTCGAGGCCAATGGCGACGAACGGGTCATTCCCGCCAGCAAGCTCGAACCGGGTGATCGCGTGCGCGTCAGTCCTGGCTCACTGATTCCGGCTGACGGCGTCCTGACATCAGGCGTGGCACAGATCGACGAGTCGCTGCTGACCGGTGAGTCGCTGCCCTCACTACGACGACAGGGCGATATCGTTCACGCTGGCACGCTGTGCATCGACAGCCCGGTGGAGCTCGACGTCCTGCGTGTCGGGGACGCGACCCGCGCAGCTGGCATCCTTGACCTTACCGACCGAGCCTTTGCCCATCGCCCGCGTATCGCCAAGGTGGCAGAGCAGGTGTCTCACCGCTTTGTCCTGAATCTGCTGATCATCACCACCCTGGTCGCCATGGCCTGGTGGTGGATCGACCCCAGTCGCAGCCTGTGGGTCACTCTGTCGGTACTTGTCGTCACCTGTCCCTGCGCCTTGGCACTGGCCACGCCTACCGCCTTGACCGTCGCCCACGGGCGTCTGCGTCGCGCCGGCGTGCTGGTCGCTCGCGCCGATGCGCTGGAAACCCTGGCCCGCCTCGACCGCATCATCTTTGACAAGACCGGCACCTTGACTCGAGGTCAGCTGCGCCTGGCCGAGCACCGACGCCTCACGGCAGACTGCCTTGCAGACATCGACCCTCGTCAGCTGGCCGCTGCGTTGGAAGTCGGCTCGGAGCACCCGGTCGCCCATGCCTTCCGGCCCTGGCGCGACGCCCGAGTCACGGCCAGCGACATTCGCAACGTCCCCGGTCAGGGCGTGGAAGGTTACGTGGCTGGGCAGTGTTGGCGCCTTGGACGCCCGGACTTTGCCCTGGCCAGCCAGCCCCCCCTCGACATACCAGGCGACGGCCTGTGGCTGCTGCTGGCATGCGAGGGGCAGGCTGTCGCCTGGTTCCAGCTACACGACCAGCCCCGCACAGACGCCGCCATGACCCTTGCGGCTATCCGCGAAGCGGGTATCGAGATCGAGATCCTGTCCGGCGATCGCCCCGGCAACGTTCAGCCCCTGGCCGATCAGCTGGGGGTAGCGCAGTGGCACGGCAACGCCAGTCCCGAGGACAAGCTCACATTGGTCCGCAAGCGTCAGCAAGCGGGAGAGGTCGTTGCCATGGTGGGAGATGGCATCAACGATGTGCCCGTTCTGGCCGGGGCGGATCTCGCCATTGCCGTTGCTGGCGCCAGTGACCTGACACGCACTCGCGCCGACCTGATCTTGCTCGGCGAGCCGCTGGAGCGTATCGTCCAGGCTATCCATAGCGCACGCCAGACGCGCCGCATCATTCGCCAGAACCTCGCCTGGTCAGTGCTCTACAACGTCGTCGCGCTGCCCGCCGCCGCGTTGGGCTTCGTGCCTCCGTGGCTCGCCGCCATCGGCATGTCGATCAGCTCGCTGCTGGTCATAGGCAATGCCCTTCGCCTGAGACGCGCGGCGCCGCCATCACCCTCACGTCTTGCCGTAGCGGCGCATGCTCAATGAACATTCTCTATCTGTTGATACCGCTGTCGCTGATCCTGTTGAGTCTGGCGGTATGGGCGTTTTTCTGGGCGGTCCGCAACGATCAATTCGACGATCTGGAGGGTCCTGCCTATCGCATCCTGTTCGAGGACGAAGACCCGCCGACATCGAACCCATCCAGAAAGCCGGCAAAAGAGACACCGGTCGATGACACAACAGCCGACGAACATGATTCCACGCCACCCCCTGGATCCTGAGCAGAACGCATGAACCCAGTAGGTCTAGACCTGCCGCCCGCGATGGCGGCTTTTGTCTTCGGGCTGCTTGGCGGAGCACATTGCATCGGCATGTGCGGCGGTATAATGAGCGCCCTGACCTTTGCCATTCCCCCGAGCATGCGCCACCCTGTTCGTGTAGGAATTTTACTACTTGGCTACAACTCGGGACGTCTGTTCAGCTACTGCCTGGCAGGCGCTATGGTCGCAAGCCTAGGCTCTGTGGTGGCGCTGGCACCGGGCATGCGGGACCTGCTGCAGGTGGTTGCCAGCCTGATGCTGATCACGATGGCGCTTTACATTGCCAACCTGTGGAAAGGGCTACGCTGGCTGGAGGCATTGGGCCAGCGCCTGTGGAGGTACCTGGAGCCAGCAGGACGTCGCCTGTTGCCAGTGGTCAAGCTACCTCAGGCGGTTGCACTCGGGGCCATCTGGGGCTGGCTGCCCTGTGGCCTGGTGTATTCCATGCTGGCATGGAGCATGGCCATCGCAGACCCTGCCCGTGGAGCACTACTCATGCTCTGCTTTGGCCTGGGGACGCTACCGGCACTGGTGACAACAGGGATTGCTGCGCGTCAGCTGCAGAGTTTGCTGGCACACCCTGCCACACGATTTATGGCAGCGGGCATGATTGTCGGTTTAGCTGTGTGGAATATCCTACAAATTGTAGGAAATTGACGATTATCATATCGCCGCCAGATTATTGAGGCAAAAGAGGTATATGCTCCTTTGGCCTAATATCTGTGTGTAGAATAGCGACAATAGCATGCAGCAAGGGAAAGCCAGTTTCCTACATGCTTTGCTCATCATAAACCCCAGACCCACAGGAGCTGCGAATGAGTCCATCGGCCCAAGATCGACGGCGCCCCATGCTACACGAGACTCGTTGCGAGTCCTGCAGCTTGAGCTCCCTGTGCCTTCCGTTGTCGCTGGAGACCGCTGACCTCGAGCGCTTCGATTCCATTATCCGCCGTCATCCTCCGATCAAGAAGGGCACTCGCCTGGTCGAGCAGGGAGATCGCTTCACGAGCGTCTTCGCGGTTCGCTCCGGTAGCCTCAAGCAGATCACCACCGAAGGTAGTGGCGAAGCGCAGCTGACCAACTTCTTCTTGCCCAGTGAACTGGTCGGCCTGGACGGCATCGACGACGGCAGATACCCCGGCAGCGTGGTGGCACTCGAGACCACGACCGTATGTGAGATTCCCTTCGATCGCCTTGACGCCCTGACCCAAACGCTGCCGGAACTACGCGCGCAACTGTTCCGCACCCTCAGCAAGGAGCTGCGCGAGGATCGCCGCATGATGCAGCTGCTGTCGCGCAAGACCGCTGACCAACGACTGGCCTGCTTCTTCCTCGGACTGTCGGACCGTTTCCGCCGCCGCGGCTACTCGCCGTTCAGCTTCCGCCTGTCCATGTCCCGGGCAGATATCGGCAACCACCTGGGACTAGCCGTCGAAACGGTCAGCCGCATTCTGGGGCGCTTTCAACAGCAGGACCTGGTGGCCGTCTCTGGACGGGAGGTCAATATCCTGGACCTCGCCTCACTGTCGAACCTGGCTGACACCGACGCCAGCTGATCCGCGGCGCTGACAGGGCCTGCGGCCGACAGCGACCGATAGACGTCGTGCCACGCCACGAGCCCAGCCCCCCTAGGTAGGGCGACGATATACCGACTCCATCAACAAAAGAGGCCGCATCCCAGGATGCGGCCTCTTGCTATCTTATCGGGACGAGCGTTCAGACATTGAAGAGGGCCACTGCGTGATGTAGCCCTAGCTCGCTTCGCGCTTCAGCAGTGCCTTTTCAGCAAGGCATGTTCAGCAGGGGCTCTTCAGCTGGGCTTGTTCAGGCGAGCTTAGTCGGCGTCAACGATATCAATACGCCGAGCCTGGCGATGCGCCTGCACGGCCTCCAGACCTTCAAAGTCGAACAGCTCCCGGTCCGCCAGCTGCGAGGGTGCCACGTTGGTCACGGCCTTGAACATGCTCTCCAGGCGCCCTGGGTGCTTGGCCTCCCACTCTGCCAGCATTTCCTTCACCACCTGGCGCTGCAGGTTGGGCTGCGAACCGCAGAGGTTGCAGGGAATGATCGGAAAGGCCATGGCATCGCTGTAGGCCTGGATGTCCGCCTCGCGGCAGTACGCCAGCGGCCGGATGACAATGTTCTTGCCATCATCGGACAGCAGCTTGGGCGGCATGGCCTTGAGACTTCCCCCGAAGAACATGTTGAGGAACAGCGTCTCGAGAATATCCTCGCGGTGGTGTCCCAGGGCAATCTTGGTCGCACCGATCTCTTCCGCAAAACCGTACAGCGACCCTCGGCGCAGTCGCGAGCACAGCGCGCAGGTGGTCTTGCCCTCGGGGGTCTTTTCCTTCACCACCGAGTAGGTGTCACGCTCGAGGATGTGGTAGTCCACGCCAATGCTGTCCAGGTAGTCCGGTAGCACGTGCTCGGGAAAGCCGGGCTGCTTTTGGTCGAGGTTGACCGCCACCAGGGAGAAGTTCACCGGCGCATTGCGCTGCAGGCTGCGGAGAATCTCGAGCATGGTGTAGCTGTCCTTGCCGCCGGACAGGCATACCATGACCTTGTCGCCTTCCTGAATCATGCCGTAATCGATGATGGCGTTGCCGGTCTGACGCCGCAGACGCTTCTGCAGCTTGTTGAACTCGCGCTTGGCCTTGGCCTGGGCGCGCTCGTCGTCAGCTGCCGGGGACGCGGCATCACGACGGTCGAGGACACGGGGATCAAACAGGGAGGCGGAAGCGGGCTGAGCAGACATGGGCAGGGCACATCACGGCTGAAAATGAAGACCCGCTAGTCTATCACTCACGTCCGCCACAGGCGAAGAAGTCAGCAACCACTCACCCCTGCGATTACGCTGGTTCACAACCGCATGTCCTGGGCCAAGGTGCTTTTGATTAGCCGCCCTGTGACAAGACGACCTGTGGCTAGACGACTTGTAGTGCCAGCAGATAGCGCGCCACCACACCAAGCAACAGCAGCAAGATGCCGAAGCGTTGCCAGGCGTGCTCACTCACCGTCAGCGTCAGACGCTTCTCCCAGAACTTGACCATCCCCCACAGGTCACGGGTGCGGCGATAGTACTGGCAGTAAGCCACCATCACAGCCAACAGGCCAAGCGATAGCAACGTCGGCTCAAGCAACATCATCAGACCATGAAGGCTCATGCAAAGATCTCCCCATTACGGTGACTGTTACGGCACCTGACACGCCGCTCGTCCCAGGTCACGCGTGGTGACAGCGGCGTGGATGGCATCATCGAGACGACTCGGCCAGCGCGTCGGCGTCCAGCCGCAAATGCATCAGTGCCGTAGTGACGGCATCACCCAATGCGGTATGCCGTCCCATGATCGGCACTCCCAGGCGCTCTGCCAATTGTTCGAAAGTCGGCTGCAGCTCAAGTTCGGGGTGGCTGCGCCGCATCCGCTTGCGGTACTGCTGCGCCACATCGATGGTGGCGTTAGGCAACGAGAAGCCAAACTCCGCCTTGAGATAGCGATCGAGCATGGCCAGGTCAAAGTCGATGCACCACCCCACCAGCGGACGGTTGCCGATGAATTCCAGCAGCGTCTCGAGGGCATCACGCACCGGCATCCCACCCTCAAGATCGACCCCACGCAGGCGGTGAATCTTGATGGAATCACCATCCAGGCTGGCCGGGGGCTCCAGCCGCAGATCAAGCGACTCGCTGGTCAACACGCGCCCATCGTGGATCCGCACTGCCGCAATCGACACCAGTTCGGCGCGACGCGTATCCAGGCCGGTGGTCTCGCAGTCGATGGACACCAACTCATCACCGGTGTAGGGATTGAACAGCCAGGCAAAATCGCCATCGGCTTGACGACGGCGGTCGGCCGCACGTCTGATCGCTCGCAGCATGGGGTACTCTCCTAAACGAAACCACTGACGCCAGGTCAGTTTTCCCTGAGGCGATGCCTCGACGCTCATGCATACTCCAGGTGATAACGATGGGACAGACTGCCCTTGAACTCCTTCACTAGATGAAGTGCCTCCCGCAACAGGTCACGCTCCAGGGAGTTGAGGGACTGCACCACCACGTTGTCGCTGGCCAGGAGATCATCGCGCTGGCACCTGAGCTGGGCCTTGAGCCTCAGCTCACTGAATAGTGACAGCGCCTCACCGAGGTCTTCCGCCACCTCTGCATCGAGGCGACCGAGCCTAGCCAGAGCGGACAGGCGATCGTGGGTCGAGGTCTCGCGCAGACCAGCATCCAGCGCCATGGTGCGAACCCCATGAACGATCGGGAAGATGCCCCCTTTCTTGATGTCGATGCCGTGTGCGGGCTTCTTGAGCGAGCCGAACAGCGTCAATGGCGTAGAGAACCGCAGTACCGCGCGGGCCAGATGGGTCAGCAACAGCGCGTTGCCCCTGGTCTCCTCGATCAACACATCACGCAGGCGGTCCACCAACGCCATGTCACCTGCCACGCCAGCGACATCCACCAGAATCGCCAGGCTCATCAAGCTATTGCCATCCGGTTCCGCGACCCATCGCCGAATACGCCCGCGCCACTGCTCCAGCGTTCCTGTCCATTGGGGATTGGACACCATGATATTGCCTGGGCAGCGCGGATAGCCCAGGTCCATCAGCACCTCGGTAAAACGACGACTGTCCGCGGCCAGGTCCGGCCACTCGAGGTCGTCCGGGAGAATCAGCGCGTTGTCCTGATCCGTCTTGAGGATCTGTTCGCCCCTGCCCTCACTTCCCAGCACGACAAGACAGACCCGGTCGCGCTGAGGGGCGGGCATCGAAAACTGCCATGCCTTGCCAATAATGCGACCGTTAAGCGCTGACAGCATGCCCATGGCAAAGCGCATGCGAATTCCCTGCGCCATCAGTGCATCGATCAGCTCAGGCGTGCGCTGGCTGGCCTCGTTCAGTTCCGCCAGGCTGTCAGCCTGCTCCACCTGAAGACTGACCACATAGCTGCGACTGGAGAAATAGCTCAGCACATCGGTCAACTCGACCACGCCTTCCAGCGCGCCTTCGTGATAGACCACCACCCTGGCCACCTTGTGGCGGGTCATCTCGATCAGCGCTTCGAACAGGTACTGGTCCCTGGTGACGCTCACCAGTGCCAGGCCAGCGATACCTTCCAGGGCATCGCCCCCTCCCCGCTCCTGCATCACCAGCGCATCGAGCAGGTCGGTCTTGGTCAGCATTCCGGGGCCTTCCGCGGTATCCACCAACAGACTGTCGGCGCCCTTCTCCTTCAGCGTGAGCACCGCCTGACGAATACTGATGGACGGGTCCACCAGCAGGGGTGGCCGCATGCATTCATGCACCTTGGCCAGCATGAAACCGGCCAGCGTCACGCCGCCATCGGAACGCCGCTCCGCCAGCAGCCGCGTCTTGCTGACCAGACGCTGGTGAAAGTAATCGGAGAAGTCCTCGGACTGTTCGCACAGCGAGAGGAACAACGCCCTGGGCATCAGGTAGCACAGGGTTTCCTGTTCGGCGACAAAACGATAGCGGCTCTGGCCGTTGATGACGCTGATCGCGCCAAACAGATCGCCACTGGTGTAGTGGCCGATACGTCCCCCGGTGGAGGACTCGTTCATGTCCAGTTCGGCGACTTCGCCCTTGTGAATCACAAAGACGAACTCGCCGGCCTGTCCAGCCTCGAGAATCACTTCATCCCGCGCGTAGTACGCCAGATCAAGCCCTGCGCGAATACGCTCGCGTCCGGCATCATCCAGCAGCGCAAAGGGAGGTTCTGTGACATTGATGTCGATCATCGTTCGCTCCGTGCTCAACCCCGGCTGTCCCGGGGCTGAGCAGGTTGGCGAAGAGGAGCCCACGGCGCTGGGCCCCTCGTCTCGTTCTAGTGTGCGTGGGCCACACCAGCACCTCTTGGCACCCGCACGTTCTCGACCAGTTCCTGGATGTGTTCCGGCGGAGCAGCAGTTGCCCGCGACACCACGAACGCCACCACAAAGTGCAGGATCATGCCGAGCGTACCGATACCTTCCGGCGAAATACCAAACCACCAGATCGACGGATCCGTGTTGATGAACTTGGTATAGACGATATAGGTAAAGGTGAAGCTGAGACCCAGCACCATGCCGACGATGGCCCCCTCGCGGTTCATGCGCTTGTCGAAGATGCCAAGCAGAATGGCCGGGAAGAAGGACGACGCCGCCAAGCCGAAGGCAAAGGCCACCACCTGGGCCACAAAGCCCGGAGGATTGATGCCAAAGTAGCCGGCCACCACGACTGCCACCGCGGCAGCGCCACGAGCAGCCAGCAGCTCTCCCTTCTCGCTGAGGTTCGGGTTGATCTGCTTCTTGATCAGGTCATGGGACACAGCCGCCGAGATGACCAGCAACAGCCCGGCCGCGGTCGACAGTGCTGCCGCTACACCACCGGCCGCCATCAGCGCGATCACCCAGGCTGGCAAGCCACCGATCTCGGGGTTGGCCAGCACGATGATATCGCGATCGATATACACCTCGTTGGCGCTGTCGGTGGGTGCATTGGTGACCACCCGCTGACCGTAGCTACCCGTGGAGGCTTCTTCCAGGGGACCGCTCTCGAAGGTGGGCTTGCCCTCGAACGGCGCGCCTGGCCCCATCTGCACCCTGCCATCGTCGTTCTTGTCGAGCCAGCCGATCAGGCCAACCGTCTCCCAGCTCTTGAACCAGCCAGGAACCTCCTCGTAGCTTGTCTCGTTCACGGTCTCGATGATGTTGGTGCGAGCGAATACCCCCACCGCCGGTGCAGTGGTATACAGCAAGGCGATGAACACCAGGGCCCAACCGGCGCTGACCCGCGCATCACGAACCCGCGGCACGGTGAAGAACCGCACGATGACGTGAGGCAGACCCGCCGTACCACACATCAGCGCAGCGGTGATGAAGAACACGTTGATCATCGGCTGACTACCGTCGGTATAGGGCGTGATACCGAGATCTGTCAGCAGGCCATCGAGACGATCAAGGATGTATTGACCGCTATCGTTACCTGCTGCATCAACGAAGGTCGCACCGAGGCCGGTCTGGGGCAGCACGTGACCGGTCATCATGATCGACAGAAACACTGCCGGTACGATGAAGGCGGTGATCAGCACGCAATACTGAGCCACCTGGGTATAGGTAATGCCCTTCATTCCCCCCAGTACCGCATAGAAGAAGACGATGACCATGCCGATGACAACGCCGAGGTTCACATCCACTTCGAGGAAGCGCGCGAAAACGATGCCGACACCTCGCATCTGTCCGGCCACGTAGGTGAACGAGACGAAGATGACGCAGATGACCGCTACGGTCCTCGCGATATTCGAGTAGTAACGGTCGCCGATGAAATCTGGCACCGTGAACTTTCCGAACTTGCGCAGGTAGGGAGCCAGCAGCATCGCCAGCATGACGTAGCCACCGGTCCAGCCCATCAGATAGACGGAAGCGTCATAGCCCAGGTAGGCGATCAACCCTGCCATCGAAATGAACGATGCCGCGGACATCCAGTCAGCTGCGGTCGCCATGCCATTGGCTGCGGGGTGAACACCTCCCCCCGCGACATAGAAGTCCTTGGTGGAGCCGGCCCGCGACCAGATCGCGATACCGATGTAGAGAGCGAATGACGCCCCTACAAAGAGATAGGTAAGCAGTTGTACATCCATGGAATCAATTCCCGTTCATTGACGTTATTTTGCGGGCTTCACTGTTCGTGGACGTCGTACTCTTCATCGAGTCGATTCATCTTCCAGGCGTAGAAAATAATCAGCACGATGAAGGTGTAGATGGATCCCTGCTGTGCAAACCAGAAGCCTAACTTGAAGCCAAAGAAGCGGATGTTATTGAGCACATCCACCAGGAGAATGCCGAAGCCATAGGAGACGACAAACCAGACGGCAAGACAGCCAAGAATGGTTCTAATATTTCGTTTCCAGTAGGCCTGTGCGCTCTTGTCTAGCATAAGGCTACCCTCAAGAAGTGGTTTGTTCGCCAAATGCCCTGTCAGGCAGAGCTAAAAGGCTCGAACAAAAGACTAGTCAAAAGGGCTTTTAGAGGAACGATAACTTTAGTCGAAAATCATAAATGCAGTGCACCATGTTATGAAAAATTTCTTTTAATTCAACAAAATAAAAACATTCAACAAATATTAGCCGTTGGTCTATCACTACAAAGGTGCATTCCACCTTAGTCGCGATTCTCTGCCTTATTTTCCGGTAATCGACGTTGGTCGATACCACAGAAATCCATCGAGTCTGTGATATTCGCCTCAAGAGACAGCCTGCGCCCCCTGCCTGGCGGCCTTCCGATACCCTAGAATGGCAGCTGACATCGAGGAGGTGCCCATGTTTGCCGGTTGGCTGTTGATCGTCGTTTCACTTCTCTACATTGCCGTGCTGTTCGCCATTGCCTGGCGCGGCGACCGGCGTGCCCGGCATCAGGGCGCAAGCCAGCGGCGCCCGCTGGTCTACAGCCTGGCTCTGGCGATCTACTGCACGTCGTGGACGTTCCACGGCGCCGTCGGACAGGCCGCCACCTCAGGCTGGTCGTTTGCCAGCATCTTTGTCGGTCCGGTGCTGACCTTGCTGCTGTTCTGGCCTGTCCTGGCCAAGATGGTGCGCGTGGCCAAGCATCAGAACATCACCTCGATTGCCGACTTTATCGCCTCACGCTATGGCAAGACCCAGTCCCTGGCTGCTTTCGCGAGTCTGGTCGCATTGATCGGCACGCTGCCCTATATCGCTCTTCAGCTGAAGGCGGTGTCGACCTCCTTCGCGGTGCTGACCGACGCATCCGATATCACACGAGCCCCGCTGTTCGGAGACACGGCGTTTTATGTGGCGGTGGTCATGGCGATCTTTGCCATCCTCTTCGGCACTCGCCATACCGATGCCACCGAGCATCATGAGGGCCTGATTCATGCGGTGGCCTTCGAGTCACTGGTCAAGCTGGTAGCCTTTCTGGTACTCGGCGCCTATGTGACCTGGGGGATGTTCGACGGCCTGCAGGACCTGCTCACCCGCGCCGATATACACTTGCAACTCCAACGCCAGCTGGCCCAGCAGGACTTCGGCCAGAGTTTCTGGGCCCAGACCTTGCTGGCGATGCTGGCCATTCTATGCCTGCCTCGACAATTCCATGTCACCGTGGTGGAGAACACCCACCGCGACGACGCCGCCCGCGCTCGCTGGCTGTTCCCGCTGTACCTGGTACTGTTCGCGTTCTTTGTACTGCCGCTGGCGGCGGCTGGCCTGACCACCTTTACCGGCACTGACGTCGCGCCCGATACCTACGTCCTGTCGCTGCCG
This sequence comes from Halomonas litopenaei, assembly GCF_017303055.1. GTDB lineage: Bacteria > Pseudomonadota > Gammaproteobacteria > Pseudomonadales > Halomonadaceae > Halomonas > Halomonas litopenaei_A. Next base: position 358,603 of record NZ_JAEKJT010000004.1, read on the forward strand.
ATGGCAGCGGACCAGGGCTGGCTCACACTGCTGACCTTCATCGGTGGATTCTCGGCCGCCACCGGCATGGTGATCGTCGCGGCGGTCGCCGTCTCCATCATGATATCCAACGAAATCGTGATTCCCGCCCTGTTCCGCATGCGCTGGTTTGACACCAAGCCGCGGGACTACGGACGTCTGGTGCTCAGGGCTCGCCGGATCACCATCGCGGTGATCCTGGCGATGGCCTACGGCTTCTATCAGCTGATCGGTGAGTTCACCTCGCTGGCCTCGATCGGCATGCTCTCCTTTGCTGCTGCGGCGCAGTTCGCGCCGGCACTGATCGGGGGACTCTACTGGAAGCGTGGCAACCGTCTTGGCGTCATCGTCGGCATGAATGCCGGCTTCGCCATCTGGGCTTACACGCTGCTGCTGCCCGCCATGATCAACGCCGGCGTGCTCCCGGCTGACTGGCTCAGTGGCGGGCCGCTGGGGATTGCCTGGCTGTCGCCCACCTCGTTGTTCGGGCTGCATGTGGGCGATAACTTCACCCATGGCGTCATGCTGTCGCTGGGAATCAACCTGGTGGCCTACATCTTCGTGTCCCAGGTCACGCCCCAGCGCGTGGTGGAGCGCATTCAGGCCTCGCTGTTCGTGGACAGCGTCGAAACCCGTCAGACCTCGGTCAATCGTCCCTGGACCGGTGCCACCACGGTGGGCGACCTCAAGGTGCTGTGCCAGCGATTCCTCAGCGCCGGCCAGGTTGACCGTGCCTTCAGCGACTACGCCCGTCGCAACGGCAAGGCACTGGAAGACAGCGCACGAGCGTCCATTGACGTGATCCAGTTCACCGAACGTTTTCTGGCATCCGTACTGGGTGCGTCGTCCGCCCGTATCGTGGTCAATTCCGCCCTGCAGGGACGCGGCATCGGTATTTCCGACGTGATATCCATCGTCGATGAAGCGTCCCAGGTGCTGGAATTCAACCGCGCCCTGCTTCAGGCCACCATCGAGAACATCAACCAGGGCATCAGCGTGGTCGATCAGAACCTGCGCCTGGTGGTCTGGAATCAGCGTTACCTGGAACTGTTTCGCTTCCCGGACCATCTGATTCGTGTCGGCGCGCCCATCGACCGCATCTTTCGCTACAACGCCCATAATGGCGAATACGGCCCAGGTGACCCCGAAGAGCATGTCGAGCTATTGCTCGACAACATTCGCGAGGGACAACCACATCGCTACGTGCGCTACCGCCAGGACGGCAGCGTGCTGGAGGTCCAGGGCAATCCCATGCCCGGTGGAGGCTTCGTCTACACCTATCAGGACATCACCCAGCAGAAACGCACGGAAGAGGCGCTGATCCGTTCCGAGAACAACATCCGTATCTACACGGACAACGTGCCGGCATTGATCGCCTACTTCGACCGTGAGTGCCGCTACCTGTTTACCAACCGGGCCTACGAGCAAGCCTTCAGCATCAACCGCAACGAGGTGATCGGCAAGAAGGTCACCGACGTGATCCCGACCGACATGGCAGAGGAGCGCACGCCCTGGTTCAAGCGCACGCTGGCCGGAGAACGGGTCAGTTTCGAGGTCTCGCTGGACATCAGCGGTGAAGGGCTTCGCTACATGCTGGTGACCTACACCCCCCACTTCGGCGACAGTGGCGCCATCCTCGGTTTCTTCGCCCTGTACCAGGACATCACTGAACGCCGCCGAGCCGAGATTGCCCTGAAGGAAACCAACGAGACGTTGGAAGAGCGCGTGCGCTCCCGTACTCTGGCGCTGTCCGAGGCCAACTCGGCACTGCGCCAGGAAAACCGGGTCAGGGCCGAGGCGGAGCAGGCGCTGCGCCAGGCCAAGCAGGTGGCCGAAGATGCCAATGCCTCCAAGACCCGCTTCCTGGCGGCGGCCAGCCACGACCTGCTGCAGCCGCTCAATGCGGCGCGGCTGTTCACCTCGGCCCTGTCCCAGGACATGGGGGCCGAGGACATGAAGCGCACCATCGGCCACATCGACAGCTCGCTGCAGTCTGCCGAGGAGCTCCTCGGCACCCTGCTGGACATCTCGAAGCTGGATGCCGGGGCGCTGACGCCGCGTCGCAGCCACTTCGCCCTGACCGATATCCTGCGGCCCCTGCAGGCCCAGTTTGCGGTAATGGCCGAGGACCGAGGTCTTGACCTGAAGGTGGTGGGCTCACGCCTGTGGGTCGACAGTGACAGCCAGATGCTCAGGCGCATCATCCAGAATTTTCTGTCGAACGCGATTCGCTACACCCAGGAGGGCCGCGTGCTGCTGGGTATCCGGCGACGGGGCGAACGTCTGTTGATCGAGGTGTGGGACAGCGGCCCTGGTATTCCAGAGGCCAAGCAAGCGGAGATCTTTCAGGAGTTCCGCCGGCTGGACCAGGCTTCCCGACACAAGGAAAGCGAAAAGGGACTGGGACTGGGGCTGTCGATTGCCGACCGCATGAGCCGGGTGCTCGATCATCCCATCCGCGTGCGCTCCTGGGTCGGTATCGGCACCGTGTTCTCGGTCAGCGTGCCGCGGGTCGAGGCCAAGGCCGAGGTCGCCGAGTCGGACAGCAAGCCCTCACGCAAGGTCGCCAGCAAGCTCGATGGCAAGCGCATTCTGTGTATCGACAACGAGTCGCTGATTCTCGAGGGCATGAAGGCGATGCTGTCGGGCTGGGGCTGCGAGGTCTTCACCGCCACCTCCATCGGCGGCGCCAAGTCGGTACTGCGACACCTGGATGGCGATCCTGACGCCATCCTGGCCGACTACCATCTGGACAATGAAGTCACTGGACTGATGGCACTGGATGCCCTGAGCGAGCGCCTCGAAGGAGAAGTGCCCGGCATCGTGATTACAGCAGACCGTACCGAAGAGGTGGCAGAGGAGGTCCGTCGCGGTGGCTTCCAGCTGCTGCTTAAGCCAGTGCGGCCCGCGGCCCTGCGGGCGCTGTTGACGCGGACCCTGCAGGCCAGCCAGGCCCCTTCATGAGGTGCAGCAACGTGCAGGCAGCCTTGCCGCCGACATCCTTTACGGCGTTTGCCTGGACGCACAGCCCCCGCCCATGCGGCGCGGGGGCTGGTCTCACGTACAGATATTACCTACAGCGCCCAGGCACAGATCGCAGGGGCGAGTAGCAGCAAAATGTCAGGTACCACAGAAGGTTCTGAGCACGCGCTCGTCTCGCGTCGGGGGTGCCATCAGCCAGGCCTCGCTTGGCGCCTCATGGGGGCGCGTCACGGCGGCCAGCACTGAGCTAAAGACGCTCAGGTCATCGTCGTCCACCGCAGCCCGAATGGCCTTTTCGACCAGGTGGTTGCGAGGGATCACCAGGGGATTGGCTGCGCTCAGCCGCTGCCTCAGCGTTGGCGCGTCCGCACCCTGTTGCTGCAGCCGCTGGCGCCAACGCGGCAGCCAGTCGTCAAGGCGATGACGTCGCTCGAATCCTTCGGCCAGGGTCTCGTCACCATCTTCCAGCGCGGCCGACAGACGGGCGAAGCCAAGGGTAAAGTCGGCATTGCCCTCCTCCATTGCCTTGAGCAGGTCCTCGCCCAGGGCAAGATCATGGTCACCTGACTGGTCGTCTTGGCTATCGAGCCCCAGCTTGGCGCGTAGCACGGCGGTCCAGGCAGCATCATGCTGTTCGGCAAAGTTCTCGATCGACGCCGTGGCCAGCGCAACCGCACGCTCCTGGTCGTCATCGATCAACGGCAGTAGCGTCTCGGCCAGGCGCGCCAGGTTCCACTGGGCGATGGCGGGCTGATTGTCCCAGGCATAACGGCCTCGCTCGTCGATGGAACTGAACACCCGGTGGGGATGAAAGGCGTCCATGAAGGCGCAGGGCCCGTAGTCGATGGTCTCACCGGAGATCGCGCAGTTGTCGGTGTTCATCACTCCATGGATGAAGCCAAGCCCCTTCCATTGGGCGATCAGACTGGCTTGACGCTCCACCACCGCGTCCAGCAGCGCCAGCGCTCTGCCTCCTCCCGTACTCTCGGACAGATGTGGATAGTGACGCTCAATGCAGAAGTCCACCAACAGAGACAGGGCCTCGGTATCCCGCCGCGCGGCAAAATACTGGAAAGTGCCCACGCGGATGTGGCTGGTTGCCACCCGCGTCAGTACCGCACCCGGCTCCACCATCTGGCGCACCACGGAATCGCCGCTGGCCACCGCTGCCAGTGCGCGTGTGGTAGGAACCCCCAGGGCGGCCATGGCCTCGGATACCAGGTATTCCCGTAGAACCGGCCCCAACGGGGCGCGGCCATCGCCTCCACGGGAGAACGGCGTGCGCCCGGCTCCCTTGAGTTGCACCTCCCGCAGCGTGCCATCCCGGTGCGTGAGCTCGCCCAACAACAGGGCGCGGCCGTCTCCGAGTTGAGGCACGAAGTTACCGAACTGATGTCCAGCATAGGCAGTCGCCACAGGGCGGGCCCCCTCCGGCACCAGGTTGCCTCCCAGCACCTCGGCAAGATGGTGATCATCCAAGGCATCCAGGTTCAGCCCCAACGCCTCGGCCAGGGGGCGATTGAACGCCAGCAAGCGTGGTGACGACACCGGCGTCGGTGCCATCTCGGCTCGCATGCGATCCGGCAAGGACGCATAGTGCGCGGAAAAAGCGGGAAACATGACATACCCTCAGGCTAGCAATGACGCTGGGACCACCCTCGACCCCAGACGCGCCGTCGTCAAGCCTAGGACAGACGCTTCGTGGTGGAGAGGATCAGCAAGACAGGCCGCATTGTGCTTGATCATTGGCCAGGCTCACCAGCAGGATCAGCGATCCGCGGTGGCTTCAAGCTTGCGCACGCTGGATACGAAGTCGCTGAAACGCTCGCCCTGAATCAGCACGTGATCGCGCAAGATGCGCTCAGCGGCCTCCGCATCGCCAGCCGTAAGAGCGTCCAGCACAGCGCGATGCTCCTCCAGAGAACTCTGCATTCTGGAGCGCACCTGCAGCTGCAGCCGACGATAGGGTTTCAGCCTCTGCTTGAGCGACTGAGCCTCCTCGGACAGGAAGGCGTTGTGACTGGCCGCATAGATAATGCTGTGAAAGGACTCGTTCTCATAATAGTAGGCGTCGCTGTCGCCGGTCTCGCTGGCTCTTTGGCAGCCCTCGAAGGCGGCCTGCAGCGCCTCAAGTTCCTCCGGGGTCATGCGCCGGGCAGCAAGACGGCCACACATGCCCTCCAGCTCTGCCATCACCTCGAACATCTCGATCAATCGCTCAAGCCCGAGCCGTGCCACAAAGGTGCCCTTCTTGGGATAGACGGTCACCAGACCACTGGCTACCAGCTGCTGGATGGCTTCTCGCACCGGCGTGCGCGATACCTTGTAGGCCTCGCACAGGGCCTCGGGGTCCAGGCGCTCACCCGGCGCGCGTCGACCGTTGATGATGTCGTCCTCTAGAGAGTCTCTCAAGCGCTGAGCGTTGGAGGTCTTGTTGCTCATGTCATCATCCTCGCCGGCAAGCCTAACTCTGCCAGTTCATCGATTCATCGGCCCAACCGCCACCTTGGTCTAAGCCTGCCGCATTGACAGGAATATACCTGAGGGCTATTGATGTATACATCATAGCAAATGAAACATTTTTTACACCCTTTATCACCCGCCGTCCGCGGCACCCATCGCCACAATAACAACTCCTCAAGGAGACACCATGACACGCCACGCCTCCCCCGCTCATCCCGCTCGCTCGGCTGATTGCGATTGCACGACTCAGGACGCTCCCTCACTCCAGCAGGCTCGACCACGCTCAGGCACCAAAGCGCTGACGGTCGCCGCTTGCGTTGCGCTGTCGGCACTGGCCGTCAGCGCCTCGGCCAGCGCGGAAACCACGCTGCGGGTCTCTCACCAGTTTCCTGGCGGCCAGGGAGATGTCCGCGATGAAATGGTGCAACTGATGGCCAAGGAAGTGGAAGCTGCCGACGTGGACCTGGCCCTGCAGGTCTACCCCGGCCAGTCCCTGTTCAAGGCCAAGGAACAGTGGGGCGCCCTGGTGCGCGGTCGCCTCGACATGACCTCACTGCCGCTGGACTATGCCAGCGGGCGCCATCCTGAGTTCTCCGCCACGCTGATGCCTGGCCTGGTGCGCAATCATGAACGCGCCCAGCGACTCAATGACTCGGCGTTCATGGACATGATCAAGCAGGTCATCCAGGACGCCGGTGCGCGGGTGCTGGCCGATGCCTGGCTGGCCGGTGGATTCGCCTCCAACAAGCAGTGCATCACCTCACCTGACACGGTGGCGGGGCAGACCATGCGCGCAGCAGGCCCGGCCTTCGATGAAATGCTGGCAACCGCGGGTGCTTCCATCGCCTCGATGCCATCGTCAGAGATTTACACTGCCATGCAGACCGGTGTCCTGGACGGTGCCAACACCTCGTCCGGCTCCTTCGTGTCCTACCGCATCTACGAGCAGGTCAGCTGCCTGACAGCACCGGGGGAAAACGCCCTGTGGTTCATGTACGAGCCGATCCTGATCTCGGAGCAAAGCTGGAGTCGACTCGATGAGGCCCAGCAGCAGGCGTTGCTCGAGGCCGGTGAAAAGGCCGAGGCCTACTTTGCGGAACAGGCCGCCCAGCTGGATCAGACCATGGTGGACGTGTTCGAGGAAAATGGCGTGGACGTCGTGCAGATGTCCCAGGCGGACTACGATGCCTGGCTCGAGGTGGCCAAGGAGAGCGCCTACAAGAGCTTTGCCGAGAACGTGGACAACGGTCAGGCGCTGATCGACGCCGCCCTGGCCGTGGAATGAACCGAGGAAGGCGCGGCGTGATGCCGCGCCTTGCTGCTCGTTGTCGTCATGTCACCTCGGAGGCTCCATGTCCCATACTCACTCTCCCCCCCACGTCGAGGCCGCGACTGCTGCCTTATCACGCCGCCACAGCGCCGGACCCATCGGCGCGTTCTGTCGTGGCATGGACAGGCTCTCCATCGCCTTCGCCGTTGTCGCGGCGGCTGCACTGCTGCTGGGCGTGCTGGCCGTCTGTCATATGATCTTCGTGCGCTATCTGCTTGGCGAAAGCACCACCTGGCAGACCGAATTCGCCATCTTTTCGATCACCGGCGCCATGCTGCTGGGTTCCCCCTATGTGCTGCTCACCGGTGGCCAGGTGGCAGTCACCGTGCTGCCCGACGCCCTCAAGGGAGGCCTGAAGAGTGCCATGAACCTGGTCGCTGCACTGTGCGGCCTGGGGTTCTGTATCGCCCTGGCTTACGGCTCGTGGCTGTATCTGCTTGAGGCGTTCCACGGCGGCTGGACCACCGGCACGGTATGGAATCCTCCGCTGTGGCCAGCGCTCGTTCCGCTGGCCCTTGGCTCGACCCTGCTGGCAATCCAGTATCTGGCAGACATTCTGGGAGGAGCGCGCTGATGGACCCCGTCACCAGCGGTATCCTTATTGTCACCGCACTATTCGTGCTGATGGCCATCGGCACCCCCATCGCCTTCGCCCTGGGCGGGGTCTCATTGGCCGCCCTGGTGCTTGATCAAGGCATGGGCGAGCTGACCTACTTCGGCGAGACCTTCTTCGGCAGCCTGGCCTCATTCGGCTTCGTCGCGATACCCATGTTCATCCTGATGGGGGCGGCCGTGGCATCGTCCCCCACCGGACGAGACCTCTACCGTTCACTGGATCTGTGGCTCGGCAAGGTGCCCGGTGGGCTGGCCATCTCCAATATCGGCGCCTGCTCGATCTTCGCAGCGCTATCAGGTTCGTCTCCGGCCACCAGCGCAGCCATCGGCAAGCTGGGCATTCCCGAGATGCGCAAGCGCGGCTATCCGGATGGCGTCGCCGCGGGGTGCGTTGCGGCAGGGGGCACCCTGGGCATCCTGATTCCGCCTTCGGTCACCATGATCGTCTACGGGATTTCCACCGAGACGTCGATCGGCCGCCTGTTCATCGCCGGCGCCTTGCCCGGTGTCATGCTGGCGCTGCTGTTCATGGCCTGGACCCTTATCGCCTGCAAGCTGGCCGGTGGCTATCACGCCCCCAACCCAGTAGCGGAAGCCGCTCGCGAGCTCAAGGACAAGGTCGCCAGTAACGTCGAGCACAACCTCAAGGCACTGGTGCGGGTGCTACCCTTCCTGGTCGTGGTCAGCGGCATCCTGTTCGCCCTCTACGGTGGTGTCGCCACGCCCTCAGAGGCCGCCGGAGCGGGTGCCTTCCTGTGCCTGGCTCTGGCCATCGTGGTCTACCGCATGTGGCAGGTGAAGCCGCTCACCACCATCATGCGTGACGCGCTGCGGGAAAGCGTCATGATCATGCTGATCATTGCCTGCGCCGAGATCTTTGCCTATGCGCTGTCGTCGCTGTTCATTACCCAGACCGTGGCCGAGGCCATCGCCAGTCTTGAGGTCAATCGATGGGTGCTGATGGGCATCATCAACGTCTTTTTGCTGGTGGCCGGCTTCTTTCTGCCTCCAGTGGCAGTCATCGTCATGACGGCGCCGATTCTGCTGCCCATCATTCTGGCGGCCAACTTTGATCCCTACTGGTTCGCGGTCATTCTGACCATCAACCTGGAGATTGGCCTGATCACCCCGCCGGTAGGCCTCAACCTGTTCATCATCAAAGGGATAGCCCCAGATATCGCGCTCAAGGACATTCTGCTCGGTAGCCTGCCCTACGCTCTGTGCATGGTGCTGGGCATCATCCTTCTATGCATCTTTCCGGGCATTGCCACCTGGCTGCCGGACCTGATCATGGAAACCGCCGGCTGATCGGCTCGGCCCCAACGAGGTGTTTCTGATGAACTTCAGCTTTCTGCAGGAACTGTTGTCCAACATCACCCAGCGCGACGCCCTGCTGCGCAGGCGTAGCGATGGCCCACCGCTGGACCATTCCCAGGTCATCGACGCCTGTCATCGACTGCTGGCAAGCGACGGCGAAGCATCGAGCATTACCCTCGCCTGCCAGGCCCTGGATGCCTATGGGCGCCTGGGCGACGAAGAGAAGACCCGCTTCTTCCTGACCCTGACAGAGGAGTTCACCGCAGACCCCGACGCCGTGGATCGCGCCTACCAAGACTACCGTGTCGAGCGCGGCAACATGGCACTTCAGCGTTTGTTCGAGGCCTGCGAGCCCAGACGGCAGGAGCTGCTGCGTCGCCTCAACCTCACCACCGGCGGAACCCATGATCTGGTGCGCATGCGCGAGGATCTGCTGCCCAGGCTCAAGGACAACCCGGATCTCAGGGCGCTCGATGATGACTTTGCCCACCTGTTTGCCTCCTGGTTCAACCGGGGTTTTCTGGTCCTCAAGCGCATCGACTGGAACACCCCGGCGGCAGTGCTGGAGAAAATCATTCGCTACGAAGCGGTACACGAGATCTGCGACTGGAATGATCTGCGCCGCCGCCTGGATGCTCGAGACCGACGCTGCTTTGCCTTCTTTCACCCGGCCATCGGCGACGAGCCGCTGATCTTCGTCGAGGTCGCCTTGACCAAGGGTATGCCAGAACGCATCCAGCCGATTCTCGATGCCAACCACGAGGCCATCGAGGCGGAAGATGCCGATAGTGCCGCCTTCTTTGGCATCAGCAACTGTCAGGTGGGACTGCGCGGCATCTCCTTCGGTAACTTCTTGATCAAGCAGGTGGTGCAGGAGCTGAAGGCCGAGCTGCCCAGGCTCAAGCATTTCGTCACCCTCTCTCCCGTGCCTGGATTTCGCGCCTGGCTGGACGCCGAGCGCCAGCGGGAAGATGGCCGGCTGGACGATGACACCCAGACGCTGCTCAAGGAGCTCGATAGCGAAGGGTGGGAGGCAGACCCGGAGCGCGCCAAGACCCTGGGCGAGGCCATTCGCCCCCTAGCGGCCCACTACCTCACGAAAGAGCGCAACCCCAAGGGGCTGCCCCTCAACTCGGTCGCTCGCTTTCATCTCGGCAATGGCGCCGAGCTTCACCGCATCAACTGGCTAGGCGACACCTCTCGCCGCGGCCTGGCCCAGTTCGGCGGCCTGATGGTCAATTACCTTTACGTCCTCGATGACATCGAGGGCAATCACGAACGCTACTCCAGCGAAGGCAAGGTCGCCTGCTCTTCCCAGGTCAAGGACCTGCGTCGGCGAGCACGCAAGCATCTCAAGGGAGATCCCGTCACATGAACCACAACCTCTTTGCCACCTTTGAAAAACGCATGCACGAGCGTGGCGATGCCCCCTTCATCACCACCCGGGAAGGTCGGGATTACCGTTATTCGGACGCCCTCGACATGGTGGCACGGCTGGCTGGCGCGCTGGTCGAGCTTGGCGTCGGCCCGGGGGACAGAGTCGCCGTACAGGTCGACAAGAGCCCCGAGGCCATTTTGCTCTACCTGGCCAGCCTCAAGGTCGGCGCCGTCTACCTGCCGCTCAACACCGGCTATACCAGCGAGGAAATACGCTATTTTCTCGGCGACGCCGAGCCCGCGCTGTTCGTGTGCCGTCCGGCCTCACTCGACGCCGCCACTCAGGTTGCGTCATCCTGCGGCGACGTGCGTGTGGTGTCGCTGGGCACTGCCGCCGACGGCGGACTGATGGACGTGGTCGCCGCGGCCTCCCCCGTCACCGACTGCCTTGAGCGCGACGCCAACGATCTGGCCGCCATCCTGTATACCTCCGGCACCACGGGTCGTTCAAAGGGTGCCATGCTCAGCCACGGCAACCTTGGGTCGAATGCCGAGGCGCTGGTGTCTGCCTGGCGCTTTAGCGCAGACGACCGCCTCATCCATGCCCTGCCGATCTTCCACACCCACGGCCTGTTCGTGGCCTGCAACGTGATCCTGATGGCCGGTGCCAGCATGCGCTTCCTGCCCAAGTTCGATGCGGATGTGGTGTTCGAGGAAATGGCACAGGGCACCACCATGATGGGGGTGCCGACCTTCTATACGCGCCTGCTGAAGGACCCTCGACTCACCCGTGAAGCCACCGCCAATATGCGCCTGTTCACCTCTGGCTCGGCGCCGCTGACCGCCGACACCCATGAGGCCTTCGAGGCGGCCACGGGCCATGCCATTCTCGAACGCTACGGCATGACCGAAACCAACATGAATACCTCGAACCCTTATGACGGCCAGCGCATCGCCGGCACCGTCGGGATGCCCTTGCCGGGGGTCGAGGTACGCATTACCGATCGCGAAGGCAAGCATCATGACGCGCTGCCCCAGGGCGAGATTGGCATGCTCGAGGTGCGTGGCCCCAACGTGTTTCAGGGATACTGGCGGATGCCGGAGAAGACCGCGGAGGAGCTGTTGGACGATGGCTTCTTCATCACCGGCGACCTGGCGTTGATCGACGAGCGAGGCTATGTGCAGATCGTCGGACGGGACAAGGACCTGGTGATCTCCGGGGGCTACAACGTCTACCCCAAGGAGGTCGAGGGCCATATCGACGAGCTCGGCGGCGTGCTCGAATCAGCGGTCATCGGGCTACCCCACCCGGATCTGGGCGAGGGCGTCACCGCCGTGGTCGTCCCGGCAGAAGGCGCCACACCGCAGGAAACCGAGATCATTGCCGCGCTGGCCGACAAGCTTGCGCGCTACAAGCAGCCGAAGCGGGTGTTCTTTGTCGACAGCCTGCCACGCAACACCATGGGCAAGGTGCAGAAGAACCAACTCAGAGAGCGCTTCAAGGATACCTACGCGGCCAGCTCATAGGCGCCATCTGTTCCCCTATGCTCGTTCATTCATAACACCCCACAACGGCGCCCCATTGGGCGCCGTTGAGCGTTCGCGGGAGTCTCGGCGCCCATATATACTCACACCCACCAACGTTGTGGAGACCCTCCATGCAGCCTATGGTGCGTGCTGCTGCTCTGACCGGCTATCCGACCCTGCTCAGCGAGTTGGGAGGCAGTGCCCATCAGGCGCTGGCTCGCCTGTCCTTGCCTGGCGACTACCTTGACCGCCCCGACCGCCTTATTCCGGTGGCGACCAAGATCGACTTGCTCGAGCTGGGCGCTCAGCTCAGCGGCTGTCGCCATTTCGGCCTGCTGCTGGGACGCCACCAGAACATTTCCATGCTGGGCATGGTGGGTCTGCTGATTCAGCAGTGCGACACCCTGCGTGAGGCCATGGTCACCATTGCCGATCAGATCGGTCGGCATGTACAGGGCCTTGAGGTCAGACTGGAAGAGCGCGACGACCAGGCCCACTATCACTTCACCTATCGGGTTCCCGGCTACATCAGGCCATCACGCCAGCATAACGACAACACCCTGATGGGGGCCTACAACATCCTCACCTTCCTGTATGGCGAACCGATCAAGCTGCGCGCCGTCTACCTGTGTGGCGAAGAGCCCAAGGACCTGGAACCCTACACCCAGCAATTCCATGCCGCCCTGCGCTTCAACCATCCGGAGAACACCCTGGTCTTCGACCGGCATTGCCTTGACCACGCGATTGCCGGGGGCAGCCCCGCGCTGCGCAGACTGATCAACTCCTTGCTGCATCGTCACCGCTGGGACGATATCGAAAGCAAGGTGGAGTGGATCATCACCAACCTGCTGCCGCTGGATCAGGTCAGCCTGGAGGCGGTGGCCACGGCGCTGGATGTCCCACCGCGCACGCTGCAGGACCGGCTGCTCAAGCGAGGCCTCAGCTTTCAGCACTTGCTGGACCGGGTCCGCATGCGCAGCGCTCAGGTGTATATGCTGGACACCCACCTTAGCCTCACCGAGATCGCCGACCTGCTGGGCTATAGCCAGCTCAGCGCATTGACTCGCAGTTTCAAGCGCGTCATGGGCGAGAGTCCTGCCCAATGGCGACGAAAGCATAAGGCTGAAACGGCCAATATTGCGTCATTTGTCAAGTAACACGCGCCTTCGGTCAATCTGTGGCCTCCCGCCTTCACTATGCTCGGGCATGACAATAACGAGACGAGCAGGGGGACCCGGCCATGTCTGCCAGCGAGCAAGCGCACTTCGACTTCGACCAGATCATCATCGGCACCGGCTTCGGTGGTTCCGTCAGCGCCCTGCGCCTGTCGGAGCAGGGACATCGGGTCTTGATGCTGGAAAAAGGACGGCGCTGGAAGGACCAGGAGTTCTCGGATAACTCCTGGAATCTCAAGAAGTTTCTGTGGGCTCCCAAGCTTGGGCTGACAGGCAACCTGCAGATCAGCCTGACCCGCAAGATCACCGCCCTGCATGGCGTCGGGGTGGGCGGCGGCTCACTGGTCTACGCCAATGTCCATCTGATTCCCAAGGATGAGGTCTTTGCCGCCGAATCCTGGACCCGGGTGCATCACGACTGGAAAGATCGCCTGATGCCCTACTACGGGCTGGCCCAGCGCATGCTCGGGGTCACCAAGAGCCACTACGAGAATGCCGCGGATCACGCCCTCAAGGAAACCGCCAGGCGCATGGGCCGTGAGGCCACCTACCAGACCGTCAACACGGGTGTGTTGTTCCCTGAAGACCCCGCCGATGGCAGCGGTGCCGGACGTGGCGATCCCTACTTCTCCGGGGACGGCCCCACACGTAACAGCTGTCGCTATTGCGGTGGCTGCACCATGGGCTGTCGCCACAACGCCAAGAACACGCTGGTCAAGAACTACCTGTGGTTTGCCGAGCGTAACGGCGTCGAGATTCGTGCCGAGAGCGAAGTCACCCGTATCGAGCCGCTGGCCACCGATCGCGGAGAGCGTGATGGCAGTGCCGGCTACGAGATCACCGTACAATCCTCGACCGCCCGCTTCGCCAAGAAGCCCTATCGACTGAGGTGCCGAGGGCTGGTGCTATCCGCCGGGGTGTTCGGCACCATCCCCCTGCTGCTCAAGGCCAGGGATCAGGACAAGACTCTCCCCCGGCTATCGTCGCGGCTGGGACGGGAGGTGCGCACCAATTCCGAGACCCTTATCGTCAACACCGCCCGGTTTGCCGATGGGCAGGGCCAGCCCCAGGAAATCTGCCATGGCCCGACCATCACCTCGATGTTCGACCCTGACGACGAGACCCGCATCGAGATCAACCGCTTTCCTCGCTACGGTGACGCGACCTTTGCCCTGCAGAGCGCCGTGCCGCTGACCGACGCCCAAGGCCAGGTGCCACGCTCTGTCAGCATGTTGATCAACATCCTGCGCCAGCCGCTCAAGACGCTGCGCATGCTCAACCCGGTGGGCAAGTCCCGCCACTCGATCATCTTTCTGGTGATGCAGACGCGGGATACCTACGTCCACCTGAAAAGCCATCGTCCCTGGTATAGCGCCTTTGCCCCAGGCTGGTCGGTCTACCAGGACAAGGGCGATCGGGCCCTGACCAACTACTTTCCCATCGCCCACAAGGCCGCTCGGCACTATGTCGCCGCCGCTGGCGGCGGCGATGCCGGCAATGTGGCTACCGAGGTCCTGTCCGGTGCTCCCAGCACGGCTCACCTGATGGGCGGCGTCGCCATCGGTACCGATGCCGACAACGGGGTGGTCGATGACCGTGGCCACGTCTTTGGCTATCACAACCTGCGCGTCATCGACGGCTCGCTGATTCCCGGCAACCTGGGGGTCAACCCGTCGCTGACCATCCTCGCCCTGGCCGAGTACGCCTGGGCCAACGCCCCTGTGTTTGATCAGGCGCGGGCCGCCAGCGTTCGGCGCGTCCATTTTTCAGCTCCCCTGCCGGGTTCCAGCTCATCCCTGGACGGTAGCGGGGACCTGCACGACCTCATCGCCAGCGACGGCGCCAGCCCTTCCCCTACGACGAGCGAACACGCCGGAGCCGACCTATGAACGCGCCACTCGCCTCCCACGACGATGCGACCCAGGATGACCTGAACGCGGCCTTCACCCTGCAGCGGCAGGCCTATTTGGCAGACCCTGTGCCCGACTATCAGGCACGCGTGCAGCACCTGCGCGCCCTGGCCAGGATGATCCAGGACCACCAGGAGGCCATTGTCCAGGCGATCAGCGACGATTTCGGCAATCGCGCTCGGGAAGAAACCCTGTTCTGCGAATTTGTGGTGGTACTCAGCGACATCAAGGATGCCATCAAGCATCTCAAGTCATGGATGCGGCCCCAGCGTCGACGGGTCGATCACAGTCTCTACTTTGGCGCCCGCAACAGGGTCATCCCTCAGCCGCTGGGGGTGGTCGGCGTGCTGGTACCCTGGAACTTCCCGCTCAACCTGAGCCTGGCCCCGCTGATCGGCATCTTTGCCGCCGGCAATCGCGCGCTGGTCAAGATGTCGGATCGCTCGCCTCGCCTGACCCAGCTGCTGATCGATATCTGCCCAAGCTACTTTGCCGCGGACAAGCTCAGATTCTTCGCCGATGATGGCATGCTTGGGCCACATTTTAGCCGGCTGCCCTTCGATCACCTGGTCTTCACCGGCTCCACCGCCACCGGACGCAAGGTGATGGCCAACGCCGCCGAGAACCTGACACCTGTCACCCTGGAGCTGGGGGGCAAGGCTCCGGCGATACTCGCCCCGGATTTTCCATTGGAAGAGGCTGCCAGACGGCTGCTGTTCGTCAAACTGCTCAACGCAGGTCAAATCTGCACCACGGTGGACTACCTGTTTGTGCCTGAAGGGACGCTGGATGCCCTGGTGGATGCTGCCAAGGCCATCGTTCACCAGCGTTACCCCGACCTGGCAAGCCCGGACTACACCTCGATCATCGACGAGACCTCCTATCAGCGTCTTCAGGCCACCCTGGACGATGCCGAGGCCAAGGGCGCGCGAGTCATTCGACTGTCACAACAGGGCAGTGATCCGGCCACGCGCAAGTTCGCCCCCCACCTGGTGCTGGACGTGGCCGATGACATGCAGATCATGCAGCGCGAGATCTTCGGCCCGCTGCTGCCCGTGATGACCTACCGCGAGCCACAGGAGGTCATCGACTACATCAATGCTCGGCCTCGCCCTCTTGCGCTCTATCCCTTCTCCCGGGACACGGCTCTGGTGGATCGCTATATCGAGCGAATCCAGTCGGGAGGGGTCTCGGTCAATCATGCCTTGCTGCACGTCGGCCAGCATGACCTTCCCTTTGGCGGCATCGGCGACAGCGGCATGGGCCACTATCACGGGCGCGATGGCTTCATCACCTTTTCGAAACTGCGCCCGATGTATCGCCAGGGGCCCTTCGACAGCATGAAACCGCTGATACCGCCCTACACCAAGACCACCCACAAGGTCCTCAAGCTGATGCAATGGCTGGCGCGCTAGGGATGACCCCATGCAGCGCAGGCTTGTGATGACGGTATTACCTGCCCCGTCGAAACGATCTGGAGCCCCGACATGACCACCGCTGGCATCCCTGAGCTGCCCTCCTACCTCGCTCACATCCAGGGCTTCCCGTTGATCCGGGACCGAGGCGACATCGAGGTCATCGAGCAGACGCCCTGGGAATCCCTGGGCCTGCCCGAAAGCACGCTAGATGTGATTGCCGACAGCGCTCGCCGAATGCCCGACGCTGTCGCCCTTCGCTTCGTCATGACGCCCGATGACGACAGCAGCCACTGCTATCGCTACCGCGACTTTCTCGCCCGCACCCTGCAGGCGGCCAATGCCTTTCATGCCCTTGGCATCGACCGGGACACGGTCGTCTCGTTCCTGCTGCCAAGCCTGCCGCAGACCCACTTCACCCTGTGGGGGGCGGAAGCCGCAGGAGTGGTCAATCCGATCAACCCGATGCTCGAGCCCGAGCACATTGCCGGCATCATGAAGGCCGCGGGCACCCGCGTTCTGGTTGCCCTGGCCCCCTTTCCCGGCAGCGACATCTGGGCCAAGGTCGAGGCCATCAGGGACCAGGTCCCTACCCTCACCAAGGTCCTGTATGTGGACGCGGCGCAGTTTCTGCCCGAGGCAGAGGCCGTCGCCTTGCGTCAGACGCTGCCACTCCCCGATGAGGACTGGTGTGCCGACTTCGACGCCTGCCTCGAGCGTGCCCCTGATGACCACCTGGTCAGCGGACGCCGGATTCGTGCCAGCGACCGTGCCTCGTTGTTCCATACCGGGGGCACCACCGGGCTGCCCAAGCTGGCGCCTCACAGCCACGCCAACGAGGTGGCCAACGCCGCCATGATGCAGATGCTGTTCCGCCATGCCGATGATGCGGTGATCCTGTGCGGGCTGCCGCTGTTTCATGTCAACGCGGTGCTGATCACCGGGCTAGGCCCGCTGATGATCGGCGCTGAGGTGCTGTTGGCAACGCCGGCAGGCTTCCGCACGCCAGGGCTGGCCGAGGGCTTCTGGTCACTGGTGGAGCGTTACCAGGTCACCTTCTTCAGCGCGGTCCCGGCGATCTACTCACGACTGCTTGAGGTGCCCTTTGGTGACGCCGATGTGTCCAGTCTCACCAGCGCACTCAGCGGTGGTGCGCCCTTGCCCCGAGCGGTTCACGGGCACTTCGAGGAGTTGACGGGGATCGTCCTGATCGAGGGCTTCGGCATGACCGAGGGCACCTGCGGCAGCATGGCCAACCCCCTGGCAGGCGAGCGCCGCACCGGGTCCGTCGGCCTGGCCCTGCCCTACACCGGCGCCAGGGTGGTCACGCTGGACGACCACGGCCGCTACCTGCGTGACTGTGAGGTCGACGACATCGGCACCCTGGTGATCCGAGGCCCCAACGTCTTCGCTGGCTATCGCCAGCCTGAACAGAACCGTGGCATCTGGGTCGAGGAGGGCTGGTTCAACACCGGTGACCTGGCCCGCCAGGATCGGGATGGCTACATCTGGATCACCGGCCGCGCCAAGGACTTGATCATCCGAGGCGGCCACAACATCGACCCACAGCTGATCGAAGATGTCCTCTACCGTCACCCCTCGGTACAGATGGCTGCCGCAGTGGGCAAGCCCTGCGACCGGGTCGGTGAACTCCCGGTGGCCTATGTCAGCCTGCAGCCAGGTCGAGAGGTCGGCGAAGAGGCCTTGCTCAGTCACTGCCAGGCGCACCTGGCAGAGAAGGCCGCGATCCCCAAGAACATCTGGTTCATGGACACGATCCCGCTGACCGCCGTGGGCAAGGTGTTCAAGCCTGCGCTGCGCCAGGATGCGGTCGCACGGGTCTACCAGTCGGTCGCCGATACTCTGCTCGGCGCGGGGGTGGCCCGGATCAGCGCTCGCCAGGACGCCGCCCTTGGGCTGGTCGCCGATGTCCAGCTGCCCGACAACGTTGACGCCAGCGAGCTTGAACAGCGACTGGCAGCCTACCCGATTCCCTGCCTGTGGCGTCGCTATCCTGCCCGGGAATAGCCACGACATGACGGTATCGCAGCTCCCATAACGATAACGACAAGACCAAGAGGCGAACCATGCCACTCACTTCTGCAGCGCATGCCAGCGGCATGCGCCGGACGGCCCTGTGCCTGTCCTTGGCCACCCTGCCGGGCCTCCTGTGCGTCCCTGACGCTGACGCCCTGGAGGGCGACGTCGGCGAGATTCACGCCAAGCTTTCCGGCTCGCTCAGTGTCGGCGCCATCTGGCGTGCCGAATCTTCCGACCAGGACTTTCTGTTCCAGGGTAACGCCGAGGCAGCCGACCCTGGCGCCACTGGCTACAACCCCACGGGGGCACGCAACATCGATGATGGTCGTGCCAACTATGCCGATCGCGAGCTGGCCTCCACACCGGTGATCCTGGCGACCCAGCTGGATCTCGACTATCGCAACGTCGGGGCTCGGATTGCCGGCAAGGCCTGGTATGACATCCACCAGCAGCACCACAGCGTTCCGTTCGGCAGTCTGGCCAATGGCTACGAGCGCAACGAACCCCTCGATGACCACCGCTTTCATCGCCTGTCACGCTTCAAGGGCACGACGTTCACCGAAGCCTACGTCTACGGGGACTTCGCCCCTGCGGGCCACGATCTCCACCTGACCCTCGGCGATCAGTACCTGCCCTGGGGAGAGAGCAAGTTCTTCATCAACGGGGTCAATACCATCAATCCCTACCGCCCGGCGGCGCTGCGCATGCCGGGCGACAACCTGCGCCTGGCGACCACGCTGCTATCGGCAGAGCTGGCCCTGACACCACGCTGGGAGCTGGGGGCCTTCTACCAGCTCGACTGGGACAAGTCGGTGCTCGATGGCTGCGGCACCGCCTTCAGTTCTTACGACTACATCGCCGATGGCTGTGGTGGTGCGGTCCCCCGGGGGCCCAATGACCGGGCAGGCTACCAGGGAGATTTGTATGTCGACCGAGGCCCGGACGACACGCCGGAGGATGAAGGCCAGTTCGGCCTGCGCCTGAGCTACTCGCCCAGTGCGGATACCACCTTCTCCGGCTACGCCATGAACATCCACTCCCGCCGCCCCTACGCCAGCGTCATCTCCGACAGCTACACCGGCACCGATGACAACGGCCTGTCGCCGGGCTGGCGTCCGCCGACCGACTCAAGCTATGACCGCTCACGCAACATGCAGTACTTCGCTGACTACCCAGAGGATATCCAGGTCTTCGGGTTGGGCTTTCACACCAAGTTCGGTCAAGCCACGCGAGTGTTCGGCGAGTACAGCTTTCGTCATGACCAGCCGTTGCAGCTGGCCACCGCAGACCTGATCGCGGCCTTCATCGCCGATCCTGAATTCCTGTCCGGCGCCATTGGCCAGGACATCACCCTGGCTCAGGCCGCCCGCGACACCGCAGCAGGCGATGTCTTTCGAGGTTTTGACCGCTACGACGTGTCCCAACTGACCCTGGGCGCTATCCAGCCGGTACCGGACGTGTTGGGTGCCAAGGCGCTGGTGCTGGTGGGCGAAGCCGGCATGAAGTATGTCCACGACCTGCCAAGCCTGGACGAGCGTCGCTATGCCAAGGGCGATTTGTTTGGCACCGACCTGGCCCAGGGCAGCGAAGCGGGTTGCACCATCGCGACCGCCAACCCTGCCTACAAGGGTCGCGGCTGCTCCGGGGACGGCTACGCCAGCGATTTTTCGTGGGGCTATCGTCTGCGCGGTCAGCTGATTTACCCCAATGTGCTGCCGGGGCTGACGCTGACGCCCTACGCCCTGTTTGGCCATGACGTTTCCGGCTGGTCCTATGACCTCAACTTCGTCGAAGACCGGCTGTTCGGCAGCCTTGGCCTGCAAGCGGACTTCCAGGAGCGCTACCACGCCGAGGTGAGCTGGAGCGGCAGCGGCAACACCCCCTATGCAGATACCGACTTTGACTATCTGACGGCGAGCCTCAGGGTCGACTTCTGACCGTTGGCGCCAGCACTCAGGACCACGACAACCATCACCCTACACACGACCAAAAGAGGATATCGTCATGATGTCTCGCTCCCTGCGCCGCACCCTGCTGGCCTCAGCCGTTGCCTTCGCCAGCTACATGCCCTGCGTTTACGCGGCGGACGCCATTGCACCCAAGCCCGCCAGTGATGACACCATCGCCGCCCATCAGGCCGTGCTGGACTCTCTCGATTTCTCTGACCGGGCCGACTTCGACGATGCCGGACGCGGACTGATCAAGGCCACGCCGGATCTCAAGATCCAGGCTGACGACGGTCACGTGGTCTGGGACGTCGCGGTCTACCAGGAATTCCTCAACGGCGAGGCGCCCCACAGCGTCAACCCGAGCCTGTGGCGCCAGGCGCAGCTCAACAATACCCCCGGTCTCTACGAAGTGGTCGATGGCATCTACCAGGTGCGCGGCTTCGATCTCACCACCATGAGCGTGATTCGTGGCGACACCGGCTGGATCGTGATCGATCCGATGACCATGACAGAGCCCGCAGAGGCCGCCATGGCACTGGTCAATCAGGAGCTTGGCCAACGACCTGTCACTGCCGTGATCTACACCCACTCTCATCCCGACCACTTCGGCGGGGTCAAGGGGGTGATCAGCCAGCAGCAGGTGGATGCGGGGGAAGTAAGGGTCATCGCCCCCGAACATTTCACCGAACACGTCGCCAGTGAGATGGTGCTGCTGGGCAACACCATGAGCCGACGTTCTCAGTACATGCACGCCATGGGCCTGCCGAGAGGGCCTCGTCAGCAGGTCGACAACGGCCTTGGCAAGGGCGTCGCCAGGGGCACCTTCACCCTGATCGAGCCCACCGAGGAGATTACCGCCAGCGGCCAGACGCTGACCGTCGATGGTGTCGAGATCGAGTTCCAGCTGACGCCCTCCACCGAAGCCGATGCCGAGATGATGTTCTACTTTCCCCAGCACCGCGCGCTGATGGCGGCAGAGAACCTCAACGCCTCGATGCACAATATGCTGACACCACGCGGCGCCAAGGTGCGCGATGCCCTGGCCTGGGCCGGTGCCCTGGACGACACCCTCAGCCTGTTCGGGAATCGCTCGGATGTGGTGTTCACCTCCCACTACTGGCCGCGCTGGGGCCAGGACAATGTTCGCAACTACATCGAGAAGCAGCGCGATGCGATCAAGTACCTGCACGACCAGACCCTTCGGCTGGCCAACCTGGGCTACAAACGCGATGAAATTGCCGAGGCAATCCAGCTGCCGGATAGCCTGGCGCAGGAGTGGTTCAATCGCGGCTACTACGGCACCGTCACCCATAACGTGAAGGGCATCTACCAACGTTACCTGGGCTTCTGGAGCGGCAATCCCGCCACACTGAACCCGCTGCCTCCGGTGCCGGCGGGACAGCGCTATGTCGAGGCATTGGGTGGCGCCGACGCCGTGCTGGCCCTTGGCCAGTCCGCCGTTGAGCAAGGCGACTACCGCTGGGCGGCGATGCTGCTCGATCATCTGGTGCAGGCCCAACCGCAACTTGCCGAGGCCCGTGAGCTACAGGCGGACGTCTTCGAACAGCTCGGCTACCAGACCGAGTCGGGCCCCTGGCGCAACATCTACCTGACCGGAGCCCGGGAACTGCGCAACGGCATCGACACCGCCAATGCGGTCACCACCGCCTCCCCGGACATGATCGCTGCGCTGCCGATCGAGCAGGTCTTCGACCTGCTGGCGGTTCGTCTCAATGGTCCCCGCGCAGCCGCCACGCGCCTCGCTATCGACTGGCACTTCAGTGACAGCGATCGCCACTACCGGTTGAGCCTGGCCAACGGCGTCCTGCGTCACCGTCGCGACGCCACCGGTGATGACGCCGATCTGAGCCTCACCCTGTCCCGAGATGTGCTGAACCGTGTGTTGCTGCAGCAGACGTCCCTGGGCGATGAAATCGCCGCAGGGCGTGTGACCCCACAGGGTGACCTGCAAACATTGCAGACCCTCTTTGCCCTGATGGATACCTTCAGCCCCACCTTCCCGATTGCCACTTCCGCCACCCCCGCCAACGCCTCGGAGGCTGCTTCTGCCAGCCACTAGCAGCGTAATGACAACGCAATAACAGTCACGAGGTGCGAACGCCCGGGCGGTCACCCGGGCCTTCATTTGGCAAGCAGGAGAGAGAGCATGTTCAAGCAACGTCATATCGTCATCACCGGAGGCTCCTCCGGGCTTGGGCTGGCACTGGCCGGCAGACTGCTGGATAAAGGCGCCCGCGTCACTCTGGTGGCGCGCCAACGGGCGCGTCTGGAAAGCGCCCAGCGTTCACTCATCGCCGCACGGCCCTCCGCCGTGGTCGAGATTGAGGCTCTGGACGTGACCGATGCGGCCGCTACACGCAGCGGCATGGACGCCATTGCCGCCAGAACAGAGGGCATCGATGGCCTGATCAACTGCGCCGGCATCCTGCGCGAGGGCTACTTCGAGACCTTGACCGACAACGACTTTCGCGAGGTCATGGAGGTCAACTACTTCGGACCGCTCAACGCCACCCGGGCGGCATTGCCCCATCTGGTCGCCGGCAGCAACAACGACACCAGCACCGGCGCGCCCACGGCCTGGCTGATCAATATCGCCTCGGTGGCTGGCCTCACGGGCGTCTTTGGCTATACCCCCTACTGCGCCAGCAAACACGCCCTGGTGGGTTTGACCGAATCGCTCTACTACGAACTCTCGCCGCGTGGCATTCGCGTCCAACTGGCCTGCCCCGGCGAATTCGACTCCCCGATGGTGGATCAGCTCGAACAGGGCCGCACCCCGGAAAACCGCGCCCAGACGCTGTCCATTCCCAAGGCCAGCGTCGACGCCATCGCCGACGACATCATGGCTGGGCTGGCCCAGGGCGACTTCCTGATCGTGCCGACCCGCAAGGCGCGCCTGGCGACCCTGGGCATGCGACTGCTGCCGAGCCTGTCGCGCAGGCTGATGAGGCGCACCGTCGAACGGGTCTATCAGGGCCCCGACGACGGCCTGCAGCGACAGATCGGTTAGGTCGTGCGCCTCAACGCTGGCGAGGGTCAGGTGGCTGCGGCCTGTGCTTCCACAAAGGTCTGATGGTCCTGAGCCACGCAGCGGGCATAGCTCAGGGACAGGGTACTCACCATTTCCACGACGCTGTCCAGCTGACCGTCAACCTGGCGACCGACCGCACGGGCAAAGCGCCCAGGGTCGTCAGGCGTGAGCGCCGCTGCTCCGCGTAGATGCTCCCGAGCCAGAATCGCTCCCCACTGCTTCACCAGCTGCCGATACGCCTTGCCGCTGTCGAGCTTGTGGGTCGGAAAGTCCTCTTTGTAGGGAGACCGCTCACGCACCGAGAACACCTTGTCGCCCAGGTGCAGCCACCCCAGATAGATGTCGGGGTGTTCGGCAATGGCTCGAAAGGCGGCGGCGTGACGGGCGCCTTCGTGGGGAAAGGTGGCTTTCCAGGCTCGCTTGCCCGCGCTGCTCATGAGTACTAGCCCCGCTGGCCCCGGCTGCTCCTTGACGTCGAGAATGACATCGTCGTGCTCGTGATCCTTGCCTCCCTCGATCAATACGTAGAAGCGCTCGAGGCCCAGCGACCCGGTACCGGCATCGATCCGCCTGGCGGTATCCTTGACGGAAAAGTGCGCGTCCTCCGCGTCACTCAGCTCACCTTTCAGGGTACTGCGGTACTCTTCATTGATGGCCTTGCGCAGCTGACTATCCAGATGGGCAGGCAAGTTGATCAGCTTGCCTTCACGCTGCAGCCTGCGCCCGGTTTCCTCCTGCACGGTCCACTTGTCGAGCATCTTGGCCCGACTTTTCTTGCGTTCCACCTTCTGCATGAAGGGCTTGAGCGGCCCCTTGGCGGTATCGACACTGACATGCCCCGGCGACTCTCCCGCGCGATACGTCGCCAGGGTCTTGTGGTAGCTGAGCACCAGATGCTTGAGACCACGCCTCAATGTCTTGCGCGAGACGCCATTCTCCTCGGCATCCAGCACCAGGCTGATGGACAGGCGCCACAGGTCATACTGATAGTCCCCGATCAGCGCATCGTCGAAGTCGTCCATGCCATATCGCACGCGATCGTCATGGTGGCCATAGGCGCCGAAGTTGTAGGCGTGGGCATCGCCCTGCAACCATGTCTGCGTGTCCACCTGGCCACCGAAGAGAGAGAAGCGCCAGTCGTGCCAGACATCCGCCCAGTAAAGATGATTGGTGCCCCGAAAGAAGGCGTAGGGAGACGCCGCGATCTTGGCGTACTTGGTGCGCTGGTCATCCGCATCAAGGTGCGCGTTGGCCGTGTGGATGGCCTCCATGACCTGGCGCGGTCGATGGTGGCGAGTCAGGGGAAGTGACATGCCAGTCTCCTCGGCAGCTGACAGACGTCATCGGCAGACGATGCCGTCCAGTGAGTTTTCAGAGAGTGCCGCTTTTGGCCAGTCCTGGCCTCAAGGCGCGAATAGACGCGTCATCAAGCATACCTTTCGGGAGCCGGACATGCCGTCTCACCAGCCAACGCCGACCAGGCGCCGGGGCGACACGCTCGACAACCCCATCGTCAATGGTTGGCGGCACCTGCCCGCAGAGGACAGAGGCACAACGCACCGCGCTCGCCCATGGCTGGCGTAACGTGGTAATGATGAGGAGACGGCGGACGTCGAGGGGCAGGCGGTCTTCGTAGAAAGCGCGATCCCGAGGTATGGCGGGCCAGTAACGGTCATACCGGGCGGCCTGGGCATTACCTCAATGGGGATGACACCCGCCCCTGACACCGTCATCTTTTACGGCCACTGTGGAGACTCGATCATGCCAAGGCGCGCAACGCCCATCCAGGCTGACCCGCAAACCCGTTACGCCGGCTTTGCTGGCATCGACGTCTATCATCCTCCCGCCAGCAGCGCTCTGGGCGCTGTCGTCATCGCGGCAAGCGCCCGGGGCATCGCCAGAATTGACTTTATGGAGAACGCCGCGGCAGCGACGAGCACGCCCCGCGCCACGCCCTTGACGGAGGTCTGCCGTGAACAGCTGACAGAGTTCTTTGCCGGACAGCGTCAGCAGTTTGATCTACCGCTCGAGCCGCAGGGCACCGAGTTTCAGCGCCAGGTGTGGCAGGCACTGGCCGCCATTCCCTTCGGCGAAACGCGAAGCTACGGACAACTTGCCGAAGGCCTGGGACGCAAGGGTGCCCAGCGAGCGGTGGGGGCGGCCAACGGGCGCAATCCGATTTCGATCGTGATTCCCTGCCATCGGGTCATTGGCAGCGACGGCAGCCTGACCGGCTATGCTGGTGGGATGGGGCGCAAGCAGTGGCTGCTCGCCTTCGAAGCGCAGGAAGTGCCGCTGACGCTGTGCTGAGGGCAGCTAGCATAGACTCCGCCAGCCCGCCGCTCAGCGGACAGATATCACCTTGCCGGACGGAGAAAGGTCTCAGGACTCGACATTGGCAGACGCGATTCGCGGATCGAAGACCAGGTGCGCACGAATAGCCTGGACGTCATCCAGCGGGTGCTCGTAGCTCCACACAGCATCCTCATAGCGTTGCCCATCGACATCGACATGGAAGTAGCTGGCATCCCCCTTGAAGGGACAGTGCGTGCGCGTCTCGCTGGGCGTCAATCGTGTCATGTCCACATCAGCCCGAGGAAGATAAAGCCTCGTTGGATAGCCAGGTTCGTTCAACTCGAGCGCGTGCAGGGTGTCGGCGACCACCTCGCCATCAATATCCACTCGCACGCGAGTAGTCAGGGGATAGATCGCAATACGCTGTCGTGGTGCATCCATCGGCATTCTCCTGTGATTGATTAACCCGCAATCCCGCTGGCCAAGTGACGCCTCGCCGTCTTCCACTGGTAACTCACCGGGTGCCCTTCATCGACCGTGCCGATACCCGTATACGTGTGTTATCTCGGCGGTGCCACGCCTTTCGTTCTGACTATCACTAGAGCCTAGTACTGAGGATCATTAGAGCTTAGTGCTAACGGTGATTAGAGCCTAGTTCTGCCCGTCATGAGACCGTGTCCACGATGACTGCCATGGTCGCGGGCTCTGTAGGGACTATCTCGCTGCTATTGGGTGCTTTCTCAAGGAAAAAACTTACGTTCTCACGCAGCTATCCTACTGCGAGCGGCCCTGTTGACGTCTTTTTCTTGAGCTTCCCTCACCCCAGAATGAGAGGGGGCCGCTAGTGTCAGCCGCCCTTTTCATCACACCATCGCATCACACAATTGCATCACCCTATCGCTTCACACTATCCCGCTCTTTTCGGCAGATTATCATGCTGTGAGAATTCAACTCGGTCCGCGTTATGCTGCCTCGGTCGTGGTTCCCCCGACGTTTCCCTATTGACCAAAAATCAACGAAGACTCATTTAGTGGAATCCAATGTCAGGGTTTTCTATCCTAGGCCCTCGTGGCGCCATTTTCGGGCCACGAATCTGGCACTACCTGACGCGCTCAGGCGCATTCATGACGATAACATCTGGCGCATTTCAGCCGGTCAGACCCACCGGTGCGCCGCCCAAGGAAACTTCCATGCCCCCGTTCGCCCGCACATCGCTTGCCCTGGCCCTGCCTCTGCTGACCGCCGCCTGCGCCAGCATGTCCACCAGCAAACCCGCTGTCGCTCAATCCCTCGACTGGACCGCGACCCCCGTCTACACCACCCTGACGCTGTCTGCCGGCTTCCAGCCCGATCCCCAGACGGTCAGCGTCATGGCTGGCGGCGATACACGTGCAAGCGTTGTCAGTGCCGACTGTGCGGGCTTCGTCAATCCCGCTGCTCCGGACGTGGACATCAATTACACCGCCGGCAGCTATCCGCTGAAGATCGCCGCCAGCGCCTCCAGCGATACGACGCTGGTGGTCTATGATCCTGCCGGTATCTGGCACTGCAACGATGACGCCAGTGGCACCAATCCCGCCATTGTGTTGCCCAATCCGGCAAGCGGTAACTACAACGTGTGGATCGGCACCTATGAGTCGGGCGGCCGACTGGTGCCGGCGGAACTGCAAATTTCCGAGTCTGTGAGTTCGAACACCGCTGCAGCCAGTGCCTCTGCCAGTGCCTCCAACGATTACATTGGTGGCGATATCGAGTGGGGGGATGATGGTAGCCAGTGGAGCAATGACGGTGAGTGCGATGATCCGCGCTTCCTGGGCCCAGGCGCTGCCGCCGGCAACATCGACGCCGACCGCTTCCACGACGCCAGCGACTGCCGCAGCCTGTACGAACAGGGCCAGCTCTACTTGCGTTAAGAGACTTGTGCCAAGCAACTTGTGCTAAGAGAGTTCAGACGCGCGGATGACGCCTGCCGCCCTTCGCGTTCAGGACTCACCGCGTTCGGCCCTTTGCCCACGGGGTGCATGCGAAGTGCTACATGCCTTCACATGCACCTCATTTCGCGGCGGGTCCTGCGGTGGTGCCATGGAGATCCATCGCGACCAACGAGACTCTGCGTGTGTTTACCACATGGGCCTTCATCGCATGGTCATGGGAAGACGATACGCTGAACCGACCTTTTTCCTTCGGTGAACCCATGCACCACGATCGCCCCTCTTCACGCCGCCGCTCTTCACACGGTCGCGGTCCGGATCACACCTGTCCGGACCACCCGTGGCAAGATCATCCTGCTCCAGGGTATCGGGAAATTTTCCTGACGTTTCTTGGCCTGGGGCTGACATCCTTTGGCGGGCCTGTCGCTCACCTGGGCTACTTTCGGCAGGTCTTTGTCAAACAGCGTGGATGGCTTTCGGATACCGCTTACGCGGAGCTGGTCGCGCTGTGTCAGTTCTTGCCGGGCCCTGCCAGTAGCCAGGTGGGGCTGGCCATCGGGCTGATGCGCGGAGGACTGACGGGGGCGCTGCTGGCCTGGCTCGCCTTCACCCTGCCTTCTGCACTGGCGATGATGGCATTTGCACTGGGTGCTGGCAGCATGGACGGCGCCATCGGCGAGGCGCTGATTCATTCGCTCAAGCTGGTGGCCGTCGTCATTGTCGCTCACGCGATCCACGGCATGGCGCGTCAACTGTGTCCCGACCTGCCCCGTGCAGGCATTGCGCTGGCTGCCCTGGCGGTCATGCTCGCCATGGGTGGCATCAGTGCACAGGTGGCCGTCATCCTGTTCGGGGGCCTGTGTGGCATCTGGTGGCTAAGCGCCGACGCTCCGCCGGGCTCTACCACTTCCCTGGCGGCGCCCCTCGCTGGCTGGGTCAGTGCGCTGGCACTTTTGCTTGCCGCCGTGATGCTGGTGGCCTTGCCTATCCTGGCGGCAGGCACCGACGCGCTATGGGCCGACCTTGCCGACAGCTTCTACCGGGCGGGGGCTTTGGTCTTTGGCGGCGGCCACGTCGTGTTGCCGCTACTCGACGCCGAAATGGTGGGCAAGGGGCTGGTGTCTGAAGCGGACTTCGTGGCGGGGTACGGCGCTGCCCAGGCAGTCCCGGGGCCTCTGTTCACCTTTGCGGCCTATCTGGGCACCGTGGCGGGAGGCATGAGCCTATGGGCCGGTGCTCTTGCGCTGGTCGCCATCTTCCTTCCTGGCGCCCTGCTGGTGGTGGGCCTGCTGCCACTGTGGCAGCGCTTGGGCCAGCACGCTCGTTTGAGAGCGGCGATGAAGGGAGCCAATGCCGCCGTCGTCGGACTGCTCGGTGCGGCCTTCATCGATCCTATCTGTCGAAGTGCGATCGATTCGCTGGTCGACATCGCCACCGTGGCGGCAGGTTTTATTGTGCTGAAGCGCATCCCTGTGTGGGCGCTGGTGCTTCTGTTTCTGGCCCTTGGTCTGGTTCGGGGATCATGGAGCATGCTGCTGCAGGGGTAGTCCAGCAGCACGCTGGCTCTGGCTCTGGCTTTGGCTCCGACCCTGGTGTCACTCGGAACATCCCCCCGTCCCAGCGCATCCTCTCCCATCGCTGAGGGCAACCGCCCTCAGCAGGTCACGCCCGCGTGCTCCTGCTTGAGGCGATAGAAGTCCTCGACGATCTCCTCCATGGCGCCAGCGTCGTAGGGGCAGAGCCCGCTCACCACCAGCTTCTTGCCACCACGCCCAATCACCTCACCCGCCGCCTCAATGGCAAAATCGAGATGCACATCGCCACGCTTGCCAATCACTTCCAGCCGCGAGTCAAGCAGCCGCAATGCAGGCATCTGGGCATCCAGTCGATCCAGCGAGAAGCCCATGCTGTCGTAGATCACCAGCGGACGCTTGGGATTGAACATGACGCCGCAGTCTTCCATCAGCGGCTTCAGGTAGTGAGGGAAATTCTTGCCCGAAAAGGCGACATAGCAGCGCGTGAAGGCTTCGACCACCTGCTCGTCGAAGGTCACCTCACCACGCCGCTCTACCTCGAGGTAACACTTGCCATCACCGTCCTGCACCCGGATGACGCGATCACCATGCTCGATGAAACTGAGCGGGCGGTCGGCGCCCACCATGGCCAGGAACCGGAAATTCATGTGCTGCGACAGACCAAATCGCTTCAATACCAGGGCGAACAGCAGATCTCCGGGGACACAGAACCGACGGGCGCCCGGCGTGTGGATCGGATTGAAGTCACCGGCGATACACTTGGCAAAACGGCTGGCCTGTTCGGCGGACACCAAGATGCAATCGTCGATACAGGAATGATACTCATCAAGAAACATGGGACGGACGCCTGGCTAAAACTGGAGTGGGAAAGGCCGGCTCAGCCCTTCTGGCCCGCATGATGCCATAGATCCCCATCAAATGAGCAGGTCCGCGAATGCTTCAACCGATCCACGTCAGTTGCGCCAGCGTCGCGTTTCTTGTCCTGCCCGCCACTTCATGACACTTCTTTGCCGACATGTGACCCCTTATGGCTGCATCGGCTACCTCCAGGTCACGGCACCAACGCCCCCTACCAAAGGTGCAGCACAGCGCGCCTTTGGCAGCATATTGCGGTGCAAAACGCTGTGATAGGCTCGATGGCGATTTCTCCATCTTTCATTCATTTTCAGGATGCCATCGTCATGTACACGACTGATATTGGCTTACGACGACCACGTCGCTGGCCGCTGCTGATCGCCATGCTCCTGGCGGGCCTCACACTGGCAGGCAACAGCCTCGCTGTTACCGGAGAGCTTGATCTCACCAGCTCCACCACTGGCTTCATTGCGGTCGCCATCTTCGTACTGGCCTATGCACTGGTCATGGCCGAAGAAAAGCTGCACATGCGCAAGTCCAAGCCAGTATTGGTCGCTGCGGGCTTGATCTGGGCGCTGATTGGCTGGACCTACGTTCAGTCCGGTATGCCTGACGCGGCAGAGCATGCCTTCCACGTCACCCTGCTGGAATTTTCCGAGCTGATGCTGTTCCTGCTGGTGGCGATGACCTACATCAACGCCATGGATGAACGCAGGGTATTCGACGGGCTGCGCTCGTGGATGGTGCAGAAGGGGTTCAGCTATCGCACTCTGTTCTGGCTGACCGGCGGCCTGGCGTTCGTGATTTCCCCCATCGCCGACAACCTGACCACCGCGCTGCTGATGTGTGCAGTGGTGACGAAGGTGGCGGAAGGCGACAAGAAGTTCATCAATCTGTGCTGCATCAATATCGTGGTGGCGGCCAACGCGGGAGGGGCCTTCAGCCCGTTCGGCGACATCACCACGCTGATGGTCTGGCAGGCCGGACTGATCGAGTTTCAGGAGTTCTTCGACCTGCTGCTTCCCTCGCTGGTCAATTTCCTGGTGCCGGCGGTGGTCATGAGCTTTTTTATCCACAACCGTACCCCGGACAGCCTGGAAGAGACGGTCGAACTCAAGCGTGGCGCCAGACGGATCATTGTGCTGTTCCTGCTGACGGTAGCGACTGCCGTGGCCTGCCATACCCTACTGCACCTGCCGCCGGTGCTGGGCATGATGACCGGGCTCGGCTACCTCCAGTTCTTCGGCTTCTACCTGCGCAAGAGTCTGCCGAAGTCGTTGGACCGCAAGCGCACTGCCTATACCCAGAAAGGTGACTGGAAGAAGCTCGAACAGCTCGGCAGTGTGGTGCCCTTTGACGTCTTCAACCGCGTGGCGAGGGCCGAGTGGGATACGCTGCTGTTCTTCTACGGCGTCGTCATGTGCGTCGGTGGCCTGGGCTTCATGGGCTATCTCGGTCTGCTCTCCGACGTGATGTACCAGCAGTGGGATGCGACCTGGGCCAATATCGCGCTGGGCATCATCTCGGCGGTGGTCGACAACATTCCCGTGATGTTTGCGGTGCTGACGATGGAGCCGGACATGTCCCACGGCCACTGGCTGCTGATCACGCTGACCGCAGGCGTCGGAGGCAGCTTGCTGTCGATCGGATCTGCTGCAGGGGTCGCATTGATGGGCCAGGCTCGCGGCTACTACACCTTCATGGGCCACCTGCGCTGGGCGCCGGTGATTGCCCTGGGCTACGCCGCCAGCGTTGCCGTGCACCTGTGGCTCAACCAGGCTAGCTTCGCCGTTTCAGGCTGAACCCGCTATCCGAAGCGAGGACCAACGCAGGTGCTGGGAGCGCTTGCGTTGGTGGCATAAACTCTTTGCTACCTCTCTTTTGCCGCACATTGGCTCTCCTTAGGATAAGCTTGTTAAAGCACAATACAGACGCATGACATGCGTAAAGACATAAGGCTATCCGCTCTTGCATGGCGCTGCCGTCGCCTATACCGCGCAGGCGCCATGACGCAAGGAAGCCAAGCAGGGAACTCAGACCTTTATGACACCGTGGATGCCACTCTCCAGGCGACATCTGCCCGCTAGCGGGGCGATCGAGAGGCTGCATTGATGCGCAAGGCTGCTCTTCGCCTCCTGTTCTGCGTATGTACGGCTCTGCTGACAGGAGGGCTCGTCGGCACGACCGCGTGGGGAAAGCCCCCGACTGACGTCGCCGTCATCGCACACCCTGGCGTCGCCCTGCAGGAGCTGGACCGAGACACGCTCAGGGCGATCTTTGCCATGCGTCTTCGCACCTGGCCCGACGGCCATGCGGCGGAAGTTTACGTACTGGCCAACGACGACCCGGTTCACGGGGCCTTCGTCAAACAATGGCTCTCCGTCTATCCCCACCAACTGCAGTTGGCATGGGACCGCATTGTATTTTCCGGCACTGGCCAGGCACCCCACCGCGTGCGCAGCCAGCGGGACATGATTGACACGGTGGCGTCCACCCCAGGTGCCATCGGCTACATCGAAAGGGAGTACCTGGATGAGCGCGTCCAAGCCATCAGCAGGGATTAGCGAAGCGCTATCAGCTTGCCGCGAGCCATTTTCGCCTGGCATCCACGGCGGCCACTATCATGCCACGGGGCGAGAGCCTCAACGCCATGGCCTACTCCGCGTATCGCCGGCCCGGCTAGGCCTGTTGGCGACGCTGGTGCTGGCCTGCCAGGCCAAGGCACATGCCAGCCCGTTGGATACGGTTCAGGTTCATGGTTTCCTCAGCCAGGCGCTGGTCATCACCGACGACAACAACATGTTTGGTGACAGCAGCGACAGCGGCGGCAGCTGGGACTATACAGAGCTGGGCATCAACGCATCGATTCGGCCCACGGAGAACCTGCTGCTCGCAGCACAGGCATTGAGTCGTCGCGCCGGAGGGATCGACAATGGCTCCATCGAGCTCGACTACGGAATCGCCGACTGGCAGCTGCTGTCCAACACAGAGCGCACTTTCGGCGTGCAACTTGGGCGCTTCAAGAACCCTTTCGGCTTCTACAACCAGACCCGTGACGTTGCCTTCACTCGCCCCAGTATCCTGCTTCCCCAGTCGATCTACTTCGATCGCACACGTTCGCTGGGACTTTCCGCCGACGGCCTGAAGCTCTATCACGAAGAGCGCATCAACGATGGCGTGATTCATACCCAGCTCGGGGTCGGCCAGGCTCAGGTCGACGATGACGTCGAAGAGGTCCTCGGCCTGGATGTCCTGCCGGGCTCCTTCGACGCCGATACCTCGCTGGTGGGTCAGGTCCGCTATGAACATGATGGTGGACGCATGGTGTTCGCCTTGAGTGCCGCGTCCGTCAAGGCCGACTATGACTCTCCCGGAGCCTCTCCCGGAGACGGCAAGCTGGACTTCCAACCCTGGATATTTTCCGCGCAATACAATGCCGAGCAATGGAGTCTGACGGCGGAGTATGCCCTGCGCGATGTCGAGCTGGCCGGGTTCAATGCGTTCGAGGACAACAAGAACCAGGGCGAAAGCTGGTACGTGCAGTACCGTCGCCGTTTTCTCGACGACTGGCGCTGGCTGATTCGCTACGACAGCCTGGTCAACGACCGCGATGACCGTAACGGCAACGACTACGAACGCGAGGGCCGTGGGCCGAGCTATTCCCAGTACGCCAACGACTGGACCTTCGGGTTGCAGTGGCAGCCCCATAGCCGCGTCATGCTGGCGGGGGAGTACCACCACGTGGACGGCACTGCCTGGCTACCGGTGCAGGACAATCCGGACCCGCGTGATACAGAGCGCAGCTGGGACATGTGGCTCTTTCAGCTGTCGTTGAGGTTCTGATGTCACGTGCTTCCGATAGCCGATCCCAGCGCTTGCGCCTGGGCTTGACCTGGCGTGTGGTGACGCTGACCAGCCTATTGCTGGTCGCCCTGGCGGTGCTCTTCACGTACCTCTCCTACACCAACCTCACGCGGCAGTTCACGGCCTCCCGCCAGGAACAGATCGAGCGCCAGCAACGAGAGCTCGAATTTGCCATCCGCCGCTCGGAGAACGGCTTGCAGCAGCTGGCGGGACTCATTGCCGCGTCTCCTGACCTGGGTCCCGCACTACGCCGCCCCACTCTGCCCTCGTCGGCTGCCGAGCTGTCACCGGATCTGGCATCGCTGTGGCCCTCACTGCAGCTGGAAGCCGGCGTTGAACGCATGCTGGTGTACGACGACCAGGCTGGCCAGGTCATGGCGCTGGGAGGCGAACCGGACCAGCAGGCGCCCTCTCGCTACACGCGCTGGATGACCACCGTCATGCGTGAGGAGCGCCCCTTATCCCCTCTTGAGTGTGCCCCCCAGTGCCGCCAGTATGCCGTGGTCCCCATTCTGGCCGATGGCGGCAGTTCCGGAGCTTTGCTGCTATCGCGTTCCCTGGCCGACGTGACCCGCCAGACCCGCGATATCTCGACCAGCGAGGTGGCGCTGATCAGCCTTGTGGCCAGCGACGACCAAGGGCCAGGCACCCAGGCCGAGCGACAGCTGCCTGACTGGCAAGGGCGCGTGCAGGCCGTGACCAATGCGCCCCACAGCCTGGCGCTGCTCAGGCAGGCAAGTCGCAAGCGCTCGCTCGAGGACCTGGCGCGAACGCCACTGCGCATACAGCAGGACGGTCGCCATCTCGAGCTGTCGGCTGTGCCGCTGACCTCATCCTCCGGAACACGTGCGCCCGCCTACTTTGTGCTGATGTCCGACATCACCACGCAGATTCATGCCATCCAGCTGGACACCCGCACCCAGATGATCGCGAGCCTGTTTGGCTGGCTATCGGCTGAACTGCTGCTGCTGGCGATTCTGCTGCGGCCCATGGCCCGCCTGCGCCGCGTGGCCTCGGTGCTGCCATTACTGGCTCGAGGCGGCTTCTCCCAGGCGCGTGATGCGCTGCCGCTGGCGCCACGCCGCCTACCGGACGAGATCGATGTGCTGGAAGCCAGCACACTGACCCTCGCCGACCATCTCGAGCGCCTGCAACAGCAGGTCAGCCAGCGTGGTGAAGAGCTGGCTCGCCGGATCGAGGAGCTGGCCCGGGAGCGAGACTTCATCAGCAGCCTGATCGATACCGCCCAGGTCTATATCCTGACCCAGGACGAGGAAGGACGTATCGACATGATCAACGCCTACCTCGAACAGCAGCTGAGGTGTCCGTCTCGCGAACTGCTGGGACGCCGTTTCGACGACATCTTCGATGCTGCGCTGGAGGCCACCACGCCAGGCTCGTCCCGACTGCAGGAGGAGCGGACCCTGACCCTGCCCGATGGTGAGCTACGCACCATCATCTGGTACCACAGCCCCCTACTGGGCCGCGACAGCACGTCTCTGGCACGGATTTCGGTCGGCCTTGATATCACTGAACGCAAGGCGGCCGAGTCTCGCCTGACCTGGCTCGCCGAGCGCGATCCGCTCACAGAGCTCTACAATCGACGCTTCTTCCTCGAATCCCTGCGGCGTGCACTGAGCCGTGGCGAACACGGTGCAGTGATGCTGCTGGATCTGGACCAGTTCAAGGAGGTCAATGAACTCAGCGGTCATCACGCAGGCGACCGCATGCTGCACACCGTGGCCCGCTTGCTGCAGCAGGAGTATGCCCACCGCGGGGTGATCGCACGTCTCGGGGGAGATGAGTTTGCGTTGCTGCTGAATGGCGTGGACGAGGATCATGCCATACGCATTGCCCAGCACCTGAACCAGCTGTTCGAAAGCCTCGGCTTTGTTGCCGAAGGCCGCCGCCACAGGATCACTGCCAGCATAGGCATCGTCCCCTTCCCCAGTGAAGGGGCCACACCTGCAGACCTGATGGCCAGCGCCGACGTAGCCATGTACAAGGCCAAGGCCAGCAACCTCCAACGCTGGCACCTGCTGGCCACGCTGGAGAACGCTCGTGACGAGTTGAATGAGCGCGTCTACTGGGTAGACCGTATCCGCCGTGCGCTGGTCGACGGCGACTTTGTGTTGATGGTGCAACCCATCGTCAAGCTTGAAGACCGCTCCATCCGTCACTACGAGGTGCTGCTGCGGTTGCGTGATGACGATGGCAGCCTGATCTCTCCCGCTCGCTTTATCCCGGTGGCAGAGCACTCCGGTCAGATCGTGGCCATCGATCGCTGGGTGCTGCACCACTGCGTGCACGCCCTGGCGCGCCTTGACGGCATCAGCCTGGCGGTGAACCTGTCTGGCCAGTCACTGCATGACGAGGGTCTCAAGCAATTCCTGGCGGACTTGCTTGAGACCAGCCAGGCGGATCCCCACCACCTGGTGCTGGAAGTCACCGAAACCGCTGCCGTGACCGACTTTTCGACGGCACGAGGCGTACTGCAGAGCGTTCGCGACCTGGGCTGCCGTACGGCGCTGGATGACTTCGGGGTGGGCTTCTCGAGCTTCCACTACCTGGGTCAGCTGCCCGTCGACTACATCAAGATCGATGGCTCCTTCATCCGTAGCCTGGCCACCAGCCCCGATAGTCGTGTGATCGTCAAGGCGGTTTCCGACATTGCCACCGGCTTCGGCAAGCAGGCCGTCGCCGAGTTTGTGGATCAGGAGGCCCTGATCCCTCTGCTGTCGTCTTACAACATTGCCTACGGCCAGGGCTATCACCTGGGCCGCCCGGTGCCGTTCGAAGAGGTCTTCGACTTCAATCCAGTGAACAATACGCACCACGGGAAATAGTGCATATTAAAGGGACCTTAATAACAAGGGGAGGAGCGCATCTTGAGCGGGTATGCCACCTCCCCGCGACAGGCAGGAACCGACAACAGGGAGGTCACCGTCCATGCCAGCAGATGAGGCGCACAGTTCGACGCAGCGGCAACGCTTGCTAGAGCAATTTGCCGATCAATTTCGCGTCATTCTTGTACGTACCGCCGAGGACCGTGAGCGGGTCTATTCTCTGCGCCACGATGTGTTTCTACGCGAGCTGAACTACGCGTTGCCTGGCAGCCATGACGCCAATCAGGAGCACGATGACTTCGACGACCAGGCCTTGCACTGCCTGGTCGAGCACCGGGCCAGTGGACTAGCTGCCGGGTGCGTGAGACTGGTGTTTCCGCCGCCGGATCGCCCTGACCACCTGCCCGTCATCGATGCCACTCGACATGTATTCAGCAACCGAGAGCTTCACCCCCAGCAACATCAAGGCCGCGACGTCGCAGAGATCTCGCGCCTGGCCATATCACGGCTCTTCCGAGCCCAGGCAGCGGACGAAGACATCCAGCTCGCCCAGTTCCCGCCAGAGGAGCGTCGCGCCTTTCCGCTGATCGTCACCGGCCTGTTTCTCAGTGCCCACGCGCTGGCGGGACTGACCTCTCGTCGCCATCTGTATGCCTTGATGGAACCGCCGCTGGCAAGGCTTTTGACCTTATCCGGGTTTCGCTTCCAATCCGCCAGCGACACCATTCAATACTGCGGCGTCAGGCGCGCCTACTATATCGACAATGATCTCGCCGAGCGCGAACGCAACCCCCTGCTCGACCCTCTCTACTACCGCCTGCGTGACTCACTGAGCCGCCAGCTGCCCGCCGCTGCGGAGCCATCCCACGGCCCCGGAGGGTTATGGTACCGATCCTTCGACTGCCTCTCGTGAGCCTGTCTCGCGTAAGCCTGGCTCACCTGCCCCACAGGCCACTGCGGCATCTCCTTCTTCCAGTGTCAGGAAAGGTCCCGGGTAAAGACTACCGGTCCAGCCCAGGGTCATGATGGCCAGCACATTGCGATGCTCTCCACTGGCCAGATCGAGGCTGCCGTCGGTGCCTGGCAGGATTCCCGTGGAGGGATCACGACGCTCCAGCAGGATGGCATGCAGCGTATCCACCAGTGGGTGATCCGCACGTCCCCCGAGCTGCAGCGAGAGCGCGACCTCGGCCACGATATCCGTCTTGACCTGGGCCAGTGCAGAGGACTGGGACACCAGTGCTTCCACCGCCCAGTCGACCGACCGATGTTGGGCAGTGCGCTGATAGTAGCGACTGGCGGCGATCACAAAATGCGTCAGGCCGTAGAGCCAATTGTGGTAGTAGGCGGAAGACAGCTCGGCGATCCGCTCCTCCGGGTACAGCGAGCGAAAGGCCGACGCCACGTCGTCACGTAGATCGACGATACCCAGCTCAGCGAGAAACGTCGCCTGATTGGCGACCTGGGCCGCATAGACAGAGATAACCTCGGGGTCGGTCAGGAAGGCGTGCCAGTCGACCTCGTCAAGCGCCCGCTTGAGTGACGCGTACTGGCCGGGAGGCAGACCCTCCAGCAGACCGTGATACTGAGCCTGGGTCAGCCGAAACAGGATTCCCATCGGCAACATCATCTGTGGATAGTCCGCCAGCATCGCCTTACGCCGCCGCTGCTTGGCCCGAGTCTCGGGATAGCCCTCGAGCAACTGGCGATTACGTGAGCGCAGCGCCGCAGGATCCTCCACCGTGGCGGCGTCACGCGCCAGCTGTTGCAGCAGGCGCTGGGCGTACTGACGATTCCAGCAAAGATAGGCGGGATCGCCGGTCAGTCGCCACAGTCGCTGTGCATAGTGACGCTGCTTGTCATTGGGCAGGGATTCCAAGGCTCCATCGTAGCTGGCACGAATTTCCCCCGCCGCCTGGCGCGAGCGGGCCTCCAGCACACCTGCCTCATGGACAGGGACCAAGGCGTAGGCAGGTGCGTGGCTAGCAGGTGAATCGTCAGCAACGCGTGTGGATACATCGCCAGCGTCATATGCCGACGCAGGGGCCGCCCAGGCTAACCCCACCAGCACCACATACAGCAGCCTGCGCTGCAGTCGCCGACACCTCTGCCACTGTCCCATTGCGCGCCCCCTTGCCCCGGTAACGTCGGCACACCACCTGTGCACGCCATACGGCGCTTTTCAGACAGGCGGTGCGTTTCTGGCAAGATAGTTGATCACGCCGTCAACGACACTTGCCTAGGGTTTGTACGAAAAGTCGACGAGCGAAGGTTAGACAAGGCAAAAATCGGTGAGAAAGCGCAGTTTACAGGGGGTAAATGAGCATTTTGACCGGGCTGGCGTACCAGCTGATTTTTAACGCCGTATTACCGAGCGCAGGCACTTTTCAGACAAGCCCTAGTGGCCGTCGTCCTCATCAGGCCACAGCCGTGCCGCCTTGCGACGGGACACCAGGCGAACGCGCATCTTGGGGCGTGCCGGTGCAGGACTCAAAGGCGCTTGAGGGGCAGCCGTAGAGGCATCGCGCCGTTGCTCGTGCGCTAACGAAGCTTCAGCCGCTGAGGACGTGTCATCTGGGGGGGAGGCTGACGCAGACGGCTCGATCACGACCCACGCCACCAAGGGCAGCGCCAGTTGCCAGCGGATGGCGGCAAGCCTCAAGCCTAGGGTGGTGGCCAGGGACAGCACGATCCCCAGCATTGGCAGCTCGAGTCGAGTTAACACCACATATACGACCCCACCGGCAATGGCGGCGGTGGCGTACACCTCGCGACACAGCACCATGGGCACGCGACGCGCCAGCACGTCTCTGACCATGCCGCCCGCGACACCGGTAAACAGCCCCATCAGAACAGCGACCAGCCCCGAGGTGTCCAGCAGCAACGCCTTGTTGGCGCCGATGATGACAAACAGCGCGAGGCCGAAGGCGTCTGCTACCGGCAGGACCACCCGGTGGAGACGGTGGATGTAGTGAAAGCCCACCAGGGCGCCCATGACGGTGGCCAGAATGACCCAGAGATAGACAGGATCACGCACCCAGAAAACCGGAGCCACACCGAGCACCAGATCGCGCAGCGTGCCTCCGCCCACGGCGGTGACGGCGGCCAGCACCAGCATGCCGATGGGATCCATGCGCGAACGGCATGCCAGCAAGATACCCGAAAGCGCGAACACGACGGTGCCCGCCAGATCAAGCGCATAGACCAGCTGTGTATCCACTCCTTAGATCCCCTGACATGATTGCCCAACCATCAACTCGGAGCGTACACCGAGCGCGCCCGCTCCAGATGCGCCTGCATCTCGCGAATGGCGGCCCCTTCATCGGCCTTCTTGAGTGCCGCCAGGATGCGCTCGTGCTCTTCCAGCGTCACGTGCTCGCTGCCCTTCCAGTGAATCAGCGAGGTGTGAAACCGGGCCAACCATTCGAACATGGCGCGACTGACGGCGACGAAGATGGGGTTCCCGGTAGACTCGGCGATGGCGACGTGAAAGTCCATATCCGCCGCGATGAAGGCCTTGATGTCTCGGTTGAGCGCGCGCCTCTGCTGGGCAACCAGCGCTTCGAGGCGCGCCAGGTCCTTCGGTGCCAGCTTGCGCGCCGCCCTCGCCACCATGCCGACCTCAAAGAACTTCCTGGCCTCTTTCAGGTGGTCCAGCGTTGCCGGCTCAGTCGCCAGCAGGTGCATGGCGGTCAGTTCGATCTGCGCCAGCATGCCGTCGGCGCTGGGGGTCAGTACCTTGGGCCGCTGCCCATGGTGAATCGCTACCAGGCCGAGACGTTCCAGAGCCTGCACGGCCTCCCGAATAGCCGGTCGCCCTACCCCAAAGGACTCCATCAGCTCACGCTCGGAGGGCAGGCTGTCGCCTGGCGCATACGCTCCCTCCAGCAGCTGTTGATACAGCCGGTCAAACACCTCGTCGGACAACTTGCGGCGAGAAATCTTCAACGAGTCGCTCATGGCTCATTTCCTGCACTGTCTGGGCTCGTGGATCGCCTCCATGACGGGGCGCGAGCGTGACACTCGACCAAGGTCGTGTTTGACACTATCGGTCACTTATATTGTCATCATACCAGTTGCACGACGACTTGCCTCCTTCCTCATTCGAACAGGTTACCTGACCATGACCAGCATTGCCTTGATCGGCGCCGGCGGCAAGATGGGCGCCCGCCTCTCCCGCAACCTCTCGTCCTCGGACTTTGAAGTGCGTCATGTGGAAGTCAGCGAGCAGGGGCGCCAGCGCCTTCGCGATGAGCTGGGGATCGAGTGCGTCGACAGCGGCGAGCAGGCGGTGAAGGGGGCAGATGTGGTCATCCTGGCCGTGCCCGATACATTGATTCAGAAGATTGCCGCCGACCTTTCGCCGTCCATCGCTCCTGGCACCATGGTGATCTGCCTGGACGCCGCTGCACCGTTTGCCGGTCACCTGCCGGATCGTGACGACCTGGTCTACTTCGTGACCCATCCCTGCCATCCGCCGATCTTCAACGACGAGACCACGCTGGAGGCCAAGCGCGACTATTTTGGCGGCAGCCATGCCACCCAGCACATTGTCAGTGCCTTGATGCAGGGTGACGAACAGCATTTTGCCCTCGGCGAGTCCGTGGCCCGCACCATCTACGCTCCAGTCGGACGCAGCCATCGGGTCAGCGTTGAACAGATGGCCCTGCTTGAGCCCGGTCTGTCCGAGACCGTCTGTGCCACACTGCTATCGGTGATGCGGGAAGCCATGGATGAAGTGGTCGCCCGAGGCGTCAGCCACGAGTGCGCGAGAGACTTCCTGCTCGGCCACCTCAATATCCTGGGCGCGGTGATCTTCGACGAGCAGCCAGGTGCCTTCTCCGATGCCTGCAACAAGGCCATCGAGAACGGCAAGCCGATGCTGATGCGGGACGACTGGAAGCGTGTCTTCGAGCCTGACGCCATCGCCGACAGCATTCAGCGCATCACCTGACGCCCACTCCCGCGTCCCGCTGATCAAGGAGCCCCTGGCATGAGCCGTATCGAAGCCCGCTATCTGATCGAGACTCCGTTCAACGTGGCCCATGCCTGCGACGTCATGGCCGGGGAGCAATCCTGCGGCACCTTTACCCGGCTGGCCGCGGAGACCGACGAGTTGCGCGAGCGCCATGCCGCCAGGGTGGAATCCATCGAGCTGCTCGACAGCGTCACGACGCCGTCCTTGCCCATGCCGACACGCCCCCAACCCGACGGCACGCGCTATCAACGGGCTCGAGTGACGCTGTCCTGGCCGCTGGAGAATCTGGGGCCTTCGCTGACCACGCTGATGGCCACCCTGGCCGGCAACCTGTATGAGTTGAAGGAATTCTCGGGTCTCAGGCTCGAGAGCGTCCAGCTGCCGGATGCCTTTGCCGGAGCGTATCCTGGCCCTCAATTCGGCATCGCCGGCACTCGACAGCTGACCGGGATTGGCCAGGGCCCGCTGATCGGCACCATCATCAAGCCCAGCGTGGGACTGGACCCACAGGCCACTGCCGGCGTCGTCCAGCAGCTGCTGGATGGCGGGATCGACTTCATCAAGGACGACGAGCTTCAGGCCAATGGTCCCCACAACCCATTGGAGGCTCGCGTCGATGCCATCATGCCGCTGGTCCATGCCCATCAGCAGAAGACCGGTCGCAAGGTCATGGTGGCGTTCAATATCACCGGCGAGATCGACGACATGCGTCGCCACCACGACCACGTGCTGGCCGCTGGCGGCAGCTGTGTCATGGTGGCGCTCAACGCGGTGGGTCTGGCCGGCGTCAGCCACCTGCGCCGTCACTGTCAGCTGCCGATTCATGGCCATCGTGCCGGCTGGGGCATGTTCAGTCGCGACCCACTGCTGGGGATGGACTTCGCCGCCTGGCAAACGTTCTGGCGCCTGGCGGGGGCCGACCACCTTCATGTCAATGGCCTGGCCAACAAGTTCTCGGAGTCTGACGCAAGCGTTGCCGCCAGTGCCAGGGCCTGCCTGACCCCACTGTTTCCCGCTGCTGGCCCTGCCCATACGGTGATGCCGGTGTTCTCCTCCAACCAGACGGCCTGCCAGGCGATCGATACCTGGCGTGCCATGGGCGGCTCCAGCGACATGATCGTCACCGCTGGGGGCGGCATCATGGCACATCCCGGCGGTATTGCCGCCGGCGTCAGGAGCCTGCGTCAGGCCTATGATGCAGCCGCCCAGGGGGTTTCCCTTGCCGAGCATGCGCGCGAGCACCGCGAACTGGCCCAGGCCTTGGAGACCTTCTGCCCATGAGCGAGCTGCTGCTGAGCTACTACGGTGACGATCTGACCGGCTCCACCGATGCACTGGAAGCCCTCGCCAGCCACGGCGTGCTCAGCGTGCTGTTCACCCGCCGCCCCAGTGACGAGCAGCGAGCGCGCTTCGCCCACTGCCAAGCCCTGGGGCTCGCCGGCACCAGCCGCAGCGAATCCAATGAGTGGATGCGCCGCGAGCTCAAGCAGGCCTTCCACTGGCTGGCCCAGCAAGGCGCCGAGCTGACCCACTACAAGACCTGCTCGACCTTCGACAGCAGTCCCGAGGTGGGCAGCATCGGCTGCGCCATGGAAGTGGGCCGCAGTGTCTTCGGTGACAACCCGATTCCGCTGGTGGTCGGCGTGCCACAGATGCGCCGCTACACCGTCTTCGGCGAACTCTTTGCCGCCTACCAGGATCAGGTCTATCGGATTGACCGACACCCCGTCATGGCGCGTCATCCGGTGACCCCCATGCGAGAAGCCGACCTGCGCCGCCACCTGGGGGAGCAGACAGCGCTGTCGATTGGACTGATCGCCGCGCCAAGCCTGACTCACCCAGATATCGACGACCATGTGGATGAAGCGATGGCGGCGTCATCCGCGGTGCTCTTCGACGTGCTCGAGCCACACCACCAGCAGGCGGTGGGCTACCAGCTGTGGCGGACGCGCCCTGGTGTCACAGGGACCTCTGGTGGCGGCCTCGTGGTGGGCTCTTCAGGGGTCGAATACGCCCTGCTGCGCGAATGGCAGCGCCAGGGCACGCTAGCGGGGCCAGCAGCATTTGCACCGCTACCCTCGGTGGATCGGATTGCGGTGGTCTCTGGCAGTGTCTCGAGTACCACGGCTCGGCAGATTGACTGGGCCCGACGGCACGCCAACTTTCACACCATTGAAGTGGATGCCAGGCGCCTGGCCGATCCAGTCTCCTGCCAGCAGGTCATGGCCAGCGCGGTGAGCGAGGCCCTTGAGGCATTGAACAAGGGGCGCAGCATCATTGTGCATACCGCCATGGGCCCCGACAGCCACGACGACAGCCTGACGGCGGAATCCAGCCGCCACCGCCTCGGCAAGTCATTGGGCGAGATGCTCAGGCGGCTGGTCGATGACCAGGGGCTGAGCCGCGTCTGTGTGGCGGGTGGCGACACATCGAGCCACGCCATCGCCGCGCTGGACATCCACGCCCTGACCGTTCGGCTGCCGCTGCCGGACACCCCAGGCTCGCCGCTATGCCAGGCTCACAGCGACGATCCTCGCTACCACGCCCTGGAGGTGGCCTTCAAAGGCGGCCAGATCGGGGGCGACGACTACTTCGAACGCCTGCGGCGGGGCAGCCACATCGCCGACCACGAGCATTAGTCCGGTCGTGCCAGCGCACGGCCACCAAGCGTCATCCCGCAAAGAGGAAACAACAATGACGATGTCCCAACGCCACGCTCTCTCGCTTCATCCTGCTCAACAGCGCTCTCGCCCGGCACTTCTCGGCACCACGGCGCTCAGGCCATGCCTGCTGGCGGTGGCCACCGCCCTGTTCTCGCTACCGGCACTGGCCGCCCAGACCATCACCGTGGGCCACACCACGTCGGACAGCTCGCACTACTCAGAGGGCATCGATGCCTTCAAGGCCACCCTGGAGGAGCTGTCCGGGGGAGAGTTCACCGTCAATGAGCAATCCTCCGGCGCGCTTGGCGGCGAACGCGCCATGATCGAGGGGCTGCAGATCGGCACCATCGATGCCGTCGTCACCTCCACCGGCCCCCTCGGCAACTTTGTGCCGGAGACCTATGTGCTCGACCTGCCGTTCCTGTTCAAGGACTACGCCCATGCCCGCTGCGTGCTGGATGGCGAGGTGGGCCAGGACCTGCTGGACAAGATCGGCGAACATGACCTCGTGGGACTCGCCTGGACCGAAAACGGCTTCCGCCACATGACCAACAGTCAGCGTGATATCAACACTCCGGAAGACGCCCAGGGGCTGAAGATTCGCACCATGGAAAACGAG
Source organism: Halomonas litopenaei (assembly GCF_017303055.1). Lineage (GTDB taxonomy): Bacteria > Pseudomonadota > Gammaproteobacteria > Pseudomonadales > Halomonadaceae > Halomonas > Halomonas litopenaei_A. The sequence continues at coordinate 403,359 of NZ_JAEKJT010000004.1, forward strand.
ATGCACATGGCCGCGTTTAACGAGATGGGCGTGCACCCCACGCCGATGGCCTTCCCGGAGCTGTTTACCGCACTGCAACAGGGCACCGTCGACGGCCAGGAAAACCCCATTTCGGTGATTCTCACCGGTAACCTGTGGGAAGTGCAGGACCGTCTGTCGCTGACCGGCCATGTCTATTCGCCGGCCATCATGCTGGCCTCGCCAATCCTGTGGGACGGCCTCACCGACGAACAGAAGGGCTGGTTCATGGAAGCCGCCCACGCCGGTGCCGAAGCGACCCGCGCCATGGTCTCCCGACTCGAGACCGAGGGCGTGGAAGAGCTCAAGGCCAAGGGCATGACCGTGGTCGAGGACATCGACAAGGCACAGTTCCAGGCAGCCGTCGAGCCGTCTTACTCGGTCTATACCGATGAGTACGGCTCCGAGATGCTCGATCGCATTCGCGCCAGCGACTGCGGCAACTGATCTCGCGGGGTCGTCCGGGGTGACTCGGACGCGCCTGGCCAGCTAGCGCCTGTCGCGGGCTGGCCAGGCGCTCCCCGTGGCCGACTCCCTGTCACTCGAGATGAGGAACGTCTCATGCTGGATCTGTTCTTCCGCTTCGAGCGCGCCGTTTCCCAGATCGCCCTGTACGCAGCGGTGCTGATGCTGGTGGCCTCGGTCAGTCTTGGCTTCTACCAGGTGCTGACGCGCTTTGTTTTCGATGCGCCGTCTACCTGGTCCGAGGTGATGGCCCGCTCCACCATGATCTGGTGCGTCTTTATGGGTGCTGCTGCCACCTTCCGCGGCGGCTACATGATGGCCGTCGAGGTGATCTACAAGCTGGTGCCGGCCCCTGCGCTGAAGGTGCTGGAAAGCGTGATTGCCCTGTGCTGCATGATCGTGCTGGCGATCCTGGTGATCTATGGCTATCAAATGACCCTGCGGGTACAGAACCAGATGCTCTCTGGGGTTGGCATTTCGATCGCCTGGATCTATGCCGCCATCCCGATCGGCGCGGCCTTCTCGCTGCTGTCGGTGATCACTCGCCTGGTCGCCCAGTTGACCGGGCGCGAGACGATCGGCGTGGCCGACGCCGAAGCCCCCCTGGCACCGCCGGCGACGCCTCCCTCTGCATCTACCAGCTCTGCATCAACTACCTCGACCGCCAGCGCTGCCGACGAGGGGAGGAAGACACCATGAACGCTGCCATTGGCCTGTCATTGATCATCCTGTTTGCCCTTGGCGTACCGATTGCCGTCTCGATTTTGCTGGCGTCGGTCATCGGCATCGAGTTCTTTACCCGCTTTCCGCTGCTGATGGTGCCCCAGCAAATGTTTGTCGGCATCGACAACTTCCCGCTGATGGCGATTCCCTTCTTTATCCTGGCTGGCAACCTGATGGCCGCCGGTGGCATTTCCCAGCGCCTGGTCGACCTTGCCAAGTCCATCGTGGGGGGCCTGCAAGGCGGCCTGGCCATGACCTGCGTGCTGACCTGCATGCTGTTCGCTGCGGTATCGGGCTCGAGCGTGGCCACCACCTTTGCCATTGGTTCGATCCTGATCCCGGCGATGGTCGCCCATGACTATCCGCGTCCCCTGGCCGCCTCCATTCAGGCGTCCTCGGCGGAACTGGGGGTATTGATCCCTCCGTCCATTCCGCTGATTCTCTACGGCGTCAGCACCGACACCTCGATTGGGCGCCTATTTATCGCGGGGATCGGGCCGGGGCTGCTGATCGGGTCGGCGCTGCTGCTGTTTCTCTACGTCTTCTGCAAGCTCAGAGGCTATGGCCTGCGTGACCGCGAAGATCGTGCCTCCTTTGGTTCCTCGCTGCGGCGCGCCTGGGCGGCCTTGCTGATGCCGGTAGTCGTGATCGGCGGTATCTACGGCGGGGTCTTCACCCCCACCGAGGCCTCTGCAGTGGCGGTGTTCTATGCACTGATCGTCGGCGGGCTGGTCTACCGTGAACTTCCCCTGCGCGAACTGCTGCCGATTCTGCGCCAGAGCGTCATCTCTACCGCCACCGTGATGCTGATCATCTCTGCCGCAGCTCTGTTCAGCTTCCTGATCAGCCGCTCGGGACTGCCTGGGGAAGTCGCCGCCTGGGTCACCCAGGTGTTCGAGAGCCCGGTGAGCTTCCTGCTGGCGGTCAACGTGATGCTGCTGGTGATCGGCATGTTTGTCGAAACCTCGGCAGCCATTCTGGTGCTGGCCCCTATCTTCACGCCTATCGCCGTGCAGTACGGCATCGACCCGGTGCACTTCGGGCTGATCGTGGTGGTCAACCTGGCGCTCGGCATGTTCACCCCGCCGCTAGGCGTCAATCTGTTCGCCGCCTGCGCCGTCGCCAAGCTGTCCATCGACCAGCTGATTCCGTGGCTCGCGCGCTTTGTTCTGGTCGTGCTGGCCTGCCTGATGGCCATCACCTACCTGCCCTGGATCTCGTTGGGCCTGGTGGACCTGCTGTACTGACACCCTGTACCTCGCGTTAGCCCGCGTCGCCCGGCGCGGGTCCTCTCATCCTTGCGGAGACCTTCATGAACACACTTCCCGTCCAGCCACCGTCCGGCGCTCTGATTGGCGGTCAATGGCATGCCACCAGCGAGACACTCGAGGTCTTGCGTCCCGCCAGCGGCGACCCGATTGCCCGTATCGCCGCCAGCACTGCCGACGATGTCGATGCCGCGGTGGCGGCCGCCCGAGCGGCATTCGCCGGGGAGCTGGGTAGCTGGGCAAGCTGGTCTGCCCGGGCACGCAGCGAATGGCTGTACCGCTTCAGCCAGGCCATCGACGCCGATGCCGACCATCTCGCGGCACTTGAATGCGCCGATACCGGCAAGCCCATCAGTCAGGCACGGGGCGACATCGCCGCCTGCGCGCGCTACTTCCGCTTCTATGCAGGCGCGGCGGACAAGCTTCACGGCGAGACGATTCCCTTCGACCCTGACTACGCGGTGATGACGCTGCGGGAACCCTACGGCGTCTGCGCCCAGATCATCCCCTGGAACTATCCCGCCCAGATCTTCGGACGCTGCGTGGCGGCAGCCCTGGCGGCGGGCAATACCTGCGTGTTGAAACCCGCCGAGGATGCCTGCCTCAGTGTGCTGCGACTCGCCGAGCTGGCCGTGGACACGGGCCTGCCAGACGGCGCCCTCAACGTGGTCCCGGGCCTCGGTCGCGTCGCCGGCGCTGCCCTGGCAGAGCATTCCGATATCGATCACCTGTCCTTCACCGGCTCCCCGGATACCGGCACGCTGGTCACCCAGGCGGCGGCGGTCCACCACGTCCCGGTCACCCTGGAGCTCGGTGGCAAGTCGCCCCAGCTACTGTTCGCCGACGCGGATCGCCAGAGCGCCCTAGACGCCGTGGTGCGAGGCATCATTCAGAATGCCGGTCAGACCTGTTCAGCCGGCAGTCGACTGCTGGTCGAAGCCAGCATCCATGACGAGGTGGTCGACGCCCTGGCCCGCCGCTTCGAGGCGCTGGTATGCGATGCCGGCGAGCAGGACCCGGACTGTGGCGCGCTGATCAATGCCCGTCAGCGAGACAAGGTGATGACCTTGATCGAGGCAGCGACAGAGGACGGTATCCAGATCGCTGCCCGTGGCCGCCTTGCCGACGATGCCCCTGCTGGCGGCCACTTTGTCGTGCCTCACCTGCTGACACAGGTCCCCGAAGGCCACGGCGTCAGCCGCGAAGAGTTGTTCGGGCCGGTACTGGTAGTGCAGCCGTTCGCGGATGAAGCCGAGGCGGTACGTCTTGCCAATTCTACCGACTTCGGCCTGTGCGCTGGCGTATGGACCCGTGACGGCGGCCGCCAGCTGCGCCTGGCCAAGGCCATTCGCTCCGGCCAGGTGTTCGTCAACAACTACGGCGCTGCAGGGGGCATCGAACTGCCGTTCGGCGGCGTCGGCAAGTCCGGGCACGGCAGGGAAAAGGGCTTCGAAGGCCTCAAGAGCTACACTCGACTGAAGACCGTGGCCATTCGCCACGGATGAGCCACGGAGGCGTCGCCTCTGTGCCGCCTCATGACAGCTTCATCTACCATAAGGAACCGGGAATGACCTCTTCTGTTCATGTAGGCCTGATCGGCGTTGGCCTGATGGGCCATGGCATCGCTCAGAGCCTGCTGCGCCAGGGACATCGGCTGAGCTATCTGGATCACCCAGGCAACCAGCCCTGCGATGACCTTCAGACGGCAGGCGCCACGCCACTGGAAACACCGCGAGACGTGGCGTCTGCTGCAGAGCTGGTTATCCTCTGCGTCACCGGCACCCCCCAGGTGGAAAGCGTACTGTTCGACCCCCAGGGGGTTCTGGAAGGACTCAAGCCCGAGCAGATCGTCGTCGACTGCTCCACCGCCATTCCCAGCTCCACGCAGGCGATTGAAGCTCGCGTGCGGGAGGCAGGGGGCCGCTTCGTCGACGCCGCCATGACACGAACGCCCAAAGAGGCCGCAGAGGGGCGACTCAACCTTATCGTAGGCGCGGACAAGGCGCTGTTCGACGAATTGACGCCGCTGTTTTCGGCGTTTGCCGAGCACATCACCCACGGCGGCCCCGTCGGGGCAGGCCATACCTTGAAGCTGCTGCACAACTTTGTCTCCTTGGGATTCACTGCCGTACTGGCCGAGGCCAGCGCCGCCTCGCAGAGGGCGGGCATCGACAACAGCGTGCTGCTGGAGGTACTGGGCAACGGTGGCGGCGGCGGTGTGGTGCTGGAGCGGCTGCGACCGTATCTGGTGGACGCCGATCCCTCGGGCTTTCGTTTCAGCCTGTCCAACTCGCTCAAGGACGTGGGCTACTACCACAGCATGAGCAAGGACCTGGGAGCCTCACGCCAGATGGGCCAGGCCGTCCATCAGCTTTATGCCGATATCGTGGCCGAGGGCAACGGCGAACGACTGCTGCCTGAGCTGATCAGTCTGCTGGCCGACGCCTCGACTCAGCGAGGGGACTGAGGAGTCGCCTCCCGCCATCACGGCCAGCGCATTTGACGCCCGCTTTCCACACCACTGACAATCGCCAGGAGTCTCCATGAAGATCCAGCGCATTGATACCTTGCGTCCGAAGGCTCGGCCCTCGCTGATCTGGGTGCGTCTGCACACCGAGGACGGGCTGATCGGCCTGGGAGAAAGCTGGTTTGGCTGCGACGCCATCGAAGCCGACATTCATGGCCGCCTGGCGCTCCTGCTGCTGGGCGAGGATGCCCGTCGCATCGAAGCCCTGCACCGCAAGATGCAGCCCTACGTGGGCTTCACCGGCACCAGCGCCGAAACCCGCGCGCTGTCTGCGGTCGACGTGGCACTGTGGGACCTGGCGGGACAGCGGGCGGGCTTGCCACTGCACGACCTTCTGGGGGGCAAGAGCCGTGACCGGGTGCCGCTCTACAACACCTGTGCGGGTCCCGACTACGTGTCCCAGTCTGCCGACGTACGGCCGGGAAATTTCGGTCTGGGCAGCGGGGCCGCAGCGGCATCCGTCCAGGCCCGACCGCGTTACGAGGATCTACAGGGATTTCTCGAACGTCCGGCAGAGCTCGCCTCGGAGCTGCTCGACATGGGCATTTCGGCGATGAAGATCTGGCCCTTCGATTTCGCCGAAGGCGCCCACGATGGCATGACCATCTCGCCCCAGGATCTCAACCGCGCCCTGTGGCCGTTCGAGGAGATCCGCCGAGTCCATGGCGATCGCATGCGTCTCAAGGCCGAGCTGCATGGACTCTGGAGCGTGAACGCCGCTGGTCGGATTTGCCGTGCGCTGGCGCCTATCGATCCCGACTGGGTTGAAGACCCGCTGTGGATGGATCGCTTCGATCCGTTAAGCGAACTGGCCGACATCGGAATACCGCTGGCAGGAGGAGAAACACTGGGCGGACTCGGCCAGATACGTGACCTGCTGCAGCGGGGCCGCATCCACACGCCGATCATCGATGTCACCTGGGGCGGAGGCATCACCTTTGCCCGCAAGGCCGCCGCCCTGGCGGAGGCAGAAGCGCGACCGATCGCCTTCCATGACTGTTCCGGCCCGATCACCCTGGCCGTTTCCACCCACCTGGCCATGGCCCTGCCCAACGTGGCCGAACAGGAGTTCACCCGCGCCTTCTACTATGGCTGGTACGGCGACTGCATCGACGGGCTACCCCCCATCGAAAACGGCATGATCCGCGTCAGCGGCGAACCGGGACTGGGGGTGAGGTTGAAGGTAGATACCGAAGGCGTGGATAACGCTGTCAACTGTACCACCAGCCAAGGCTGACGCGACATTTCAGACTCGCCGGACACTCGATCGCCCTCCATGTCACGTTACCAGTCGGCCAACCATTTCAACGGCCTGTCCAGCACGCCTCGTTCTGCTAAAGCACACTCTCGCATTTTCAACGTTGCCCTCTAGTCGACTGGTCTATAGTATCGCCGCAACGCTTTTAAAATGTCTTTCATGTGCTGCTGAACGCGCCAGGACAGGCGGTCACGCCCTGACCAAGGTAAAACGCGGTACACGACGGCGCCCATAACAACAACGTATCCAAGACCGCTCGACAGACCAGCAACGAGACTGCGAGGAACCCCTACCCATGACCAGCTTCACCCTTAACGGCGAGGCGGTAAGTGTCGAGGTGGATCCACAGACCCCACTGCTGTGGGTGCTGCGCGATACCCTTGGCCTGACCGGCACCAAGTTCGGCTGCGGCATTGCCCAGTGTGGCGCCTGTACGATCCACTTCAACGGCTCTGCCACGCGCAGCTGCGTGCTACCGCTGGCCGCCGCGGAAGGAGCCGAGATCACTACCATTGAAGGCCTGGATGCCGACGGCAACCATCCGCTACAGCAGGCCTGGCGGGAAGAGCAGGTGCCCCAATGCGGCTACTGCCAGTCAGGCCAGATCATGCAGGCAGCCGACCTGCTCGCACGCAAGCCCTCCCCCAGCGACGACGAGATCACTCAGGGCATGAGCGGCAACCTGTGTCGTTGCATGGCCTATGTGCGTATTCACCGAGCGGTCAAGCGTGCAGCGAACATGGCGCAGGCCGGTGTACAGAGCTGGGAGCCCCCCACGGGTGAAGCCAGTGATAGCGCGGAGGGCAACCAGCATGCCAAGGCCTAACGATCCACGGGTTGGCGATGTCCACGGCCGTGACCCGCAGCAGCGTTCATCCAGCAGTGCCTCAGGCATCAGCCGTCGGGGCTTTCTGATCGGCACCCTTGGCTCGACAGCGGTGCTGGCGTTTGGCCTTCCCGGCATTGCCCTGGCCCAGGACGCAACCGATACCGCCCTCAAGGAAGGCCAGTACGAGCCGACCTTGTGGTACGCCATCGATAGCAACGGCCAGGTCACACTGCACTGCACCAAGGCCGAGATGGGCCAGCACGTGGGAACCAGCCTGGCACGTCTGGTCGCCGAGGAGCTTGAGGTCGACCCGGCGACCATGCGTATCGAGTACGTCGACAGCGATCCCAAATGGGGATACATGATCACCGGTGGCAGCTGGTCGGTGAATCACAGTTTTCTGCCACTCTCCCGCGCGGGTGCCGCTGGCCGCGAAGCGCTGATCGACGCCGGAGCTCGTCTGCTGGATGTGGACCCCGCACGCTGCCACGCCCGCAATGGTCAGGTCATCTGCGACAATCAGCGGATCAGCTACGGCGAGATCGTTGCCAGCGGCACCCTGTCGCGTAGCTACAGCGCCGAAGAGCTGGAAGCGATTGCCCTGAAACCCGCCAGTGAGCGACGCGTACTGGGCAGCCCCGGTAGCGCCCAGGACATCCCCGACAAGACCACCGGAGCCGCCCTCTTCGGGATCGATGCCAAGATCGATGGCATGGTCTACGCGCGCCCGGTGCTGCCACCTGCCCGTTTTGGTTGCCAGGCCGTCTCGATCGATGACAGTGCTGCAGCAACGATCCCGGGCTATCAGCAGACGCTGCGCCTAGAGGATCCCTCAGGCCTATGCCAGGGCTGGCTTGCGGTAATTGCCGACAGCTTTTCGGCGGCCATGCGTGCGACCGATGCGCTCAAGGTCGAGTGGGACGTCGGTCCCGCTGCCGCCATCAGTGAAGCGGACATACAGCAGGAAGGACGACGTCTGACCGAGGCGCCGACCCGTGACAATGGTGCTCTGTTTGTGGACAGCGGCGACCTGGCATCCGCCTTTGAGCGTGCCGACGCCGACAGCGCGACCCTGGTCGATGCCACCTACACCACCGCAAGCGTTCTGCATTTCCAGCTGGAGCCAGTGAATGCCACGGTGGTCGAGCGCGACGGGCATTGGCACATCCATTGCGGCAACCAGCAGCAGTCCGCCTCAGTGCCGCTGGTGGCCAAGGCGCTGGAGGTCGACGACAGCCAGGTGACCTTCCATCAGTATTACCTCGGCGGTGGTTTCGGGCGACGCCTCTATGGCGACTATGCTGTTCCGGCGGCGCTTGCCGCCAAGGCTCTGGGCAAACCGGTCAAGATGGTGTTTACCCGCCCCGATGATAGCCGTCTCGATTGCGTTCGCTCGCCGTCGGTGCAGCGCCTGCGCTCAGCCGTCACGGCAAGCGGTGAGATCCTGGCCAGTGAGCATGCTGCTGCGGCGGGATGGCCCACCGCGGCGATCGCGCCCGGCTTTCTGGGCGAGTTCGTCGATGGTGGCGGCAAGCTAGATTCCTTCGCCATCAGCGGAGCGGACCACTGGTACCAGGTCGCTGCCCAGCGGGTGTGGGCTCAGCAGAATCACAAGGCCCACGAGGCCTTTGTCCCTGGCTACCTGCGTTCGGTGGGGCCGGGCTGGACCACCTGGGCAGTCGAGAGCCATATGGATGAACTGGCCCAGGCGGCAGGGCTCGACCCGGCCCGCTTCCGCCTGGCACTGCTCCAGGCGGAAGGGCGCAACGCCGGGGAAGCGCCGAACAGCGTGGGTGGCGCCGAACGCCTGAAAGCGGTGTTGCAGCGCGCGCTGGAGAAGTCGGGCTGGAGCGAACGCGATAGCTTACCGGAGGACACAGGGCTCGGCGTGGCACTCAGCTTCGGTCAGGAACGCCATATGCCAACCTGGGTGGCCTGTGTCGCCCGCGTCAAGGTGGATCGGAGCAGCGGCGACGTCACGGTCGAAAAGCTGACCTCGGTCGTCGACGCCGGCACCCTGGCCCACCCGGATGGCGCCATGGCCCAGCTGGAAGGGTCACTACTGTGGGGCCTGTCCATGGCGCTGCACGAAGGCACCGAGTATGCAGAGGGGCAGCCCAGCGATCTCAATCTCAACAGCTACACCCCGCTGCGTATGCATCAGGTGCCAGAGCTGGATCTTGAGTTCATGATCAACGACCACACGCCGGTCGGGCTCGGTGAGCCCGGCACCTGCGTGGTGGCGCCCGCCATCGGCAATGCTGTCGCGCATGCCTGCGGTGTGCGTTTACGCGATCTTCCGATGCGGGCACAAACCCTCAAGACACGGCTCGGCAACCGCGCCGATGACAAGATGACGAGCTGACAGCCGCAAGGGTGCCCTCCGGCCAACAACGGAGGGCTCCCCCCGAACAGGACACGCAACCCATGCAACATCTGGATCTAACGGTGGTGCGTCGTGCCCTTGAGTGGCTGCACGACGGACGCGAACTGTGGCTGGCCACGGTGCTGTCCACCTATGGCTCTTCCCCTCGTGAGCCCGGTGCCTGGCTGATTGCCACCCAGGACGGCGAGCATGTCGGCTCGCTATCTGGCGGCTGTGTCGAAGACGACTTTCTTGAACGCCTGAGTCGTGGTGAGTTCCAGCAGCCAGTGACCCGCGTGCGCTACGGCGCAGGAGACGACGTCGACTATCCCGCACCGACATTACCCTGTGGAGGCGTGCTGGAGGTGTTGATCGAGCGCTTTGCGCCTGACGAGGCAGCCGTGACCCACTTCACTGCACTGGCAGCAGCACTGGAGGGCAAGGGTCCGCTGCGACGACGGGTCTCGTGGTCGACGGCAGAGCGGCAACTGCTCGATGACGATGGCATCGGCGACCGCGTGCAGCTGCAGGAGATCGAGCAGCAAGCCTTACTGCGAGTAGGCCCCAGCGCCCGCCTGGTGCTGGCAGGCGTCTCACCGGTTGCGGTGTTCTGCGCCCAGTTCGCCCTGGGTCTGGGCTTCGAGGTCATCGTCTGCGACCCGCGGGAGGGCAAGCTGGAAGAGCTTGTCGAGGCTCTGGGCGAATCCGCAGCACGCATCGACACCATCGCCCGGCTTCCCTCGCGCTTCATCGCAGAAGGCGGATGCCACGCGGCGACCGCCGTCGTAGCGCTGACCCACGACCCGCGCATTGATGACCTGGCGATGATGGAAGCCGTGCACTCCCAGGCGTTCTATATCGGCGTGATGGGATCGAGGCAGACCTCCAGCGCACGCGCAGCGAGGCTCGCCCGCAGCGGTGGTCTCAGCGAGGCCGACATCGCGCGGATCCATATGCCGATCGGTCTGCACCTGGGCAGCAAGACCCCTGCAGAAATTGCGCTGGCGGTGATGGCAGACGTGATCAGGGTACGTCGTGGCAAACCACGTGATGGGCTTTAAACCGATGTCACAACCGATAAACCGGAGGAGCCTCAGACGATGACAACCCTGTGGTGCGTGATGGCAGCTGCCGGCAGTTCGCGCCGGTTTGGCAGCGCCGACAAGCGCCTTGCCCGCCTGAGCGACAGCCGCACACTGCTGGCCGCAAGCCTGTCCGCCAGCGCCGCCCTGTCGGCCAGACGACTGCTGGTGATCGGTCCACATGACACCCTGGCTGGCTTGTCCGTCCCCGCGTCCTCCGGACTCGAGGTGCTGACCCTGACACAGACCAGCTGCAGCCTAGGGGATAGCCTGGCCCAGGCGTTCAACTGGCTGGAACACCATGCATCAACGGCCGAGGCGGCGGCGGTGTGGCTCGCCGACATGGCCTGGGTGACACCGGCCAGCTGCCATCGTCTGGCGGCGCAATCCCGGCGGGATCGCCTGGTCAGGCCGACGTATCAGGGCCAGCCGGGACATCCAGTCATCATTGGCCGCGACTTCTGGGGCGAGATGGGAAGCCTGCATGGCCAGGAGGGGGCCAGATCCGTACTCGCACGCCACCCACAGGCGCGGGTGGACATTGCGGTGGACGACCCGGGCGTGGTGCGTGACCTGGACCGTCCGCAGGACCCTCGCTAGCGCCTTCGACCTGATCCGCGCTAGCGCGCCCTGGTGTGTTCCGCCATAAAGGCATCGACAATGGCGTCAAAGTCGCTATCGCCTACAAAGCCAAGGGCATCTGCCTTGGCCGTGCGGAAGCGACCCGGCCAGCTGGAGACGATGGCATTCACCCGCTCGTCCGGGCGAAAGCTCACCCGAGCCCGCGCTTCGGCGCCGCCCTTGCGTTCGAGGGCGTCCAGCATCTCGGCCACGCTGACGGTGATACCCGGCAGCATAAAGGCGCGGAAATCCCCCAGGGAGTCAGCAGCCACCGCCGCCCCATGCATCAACGCCTCCACTACCTTGCCCGGCGACATCACGAAGAGCTCGAGCTCTGGGGACACGGGACACACGGCGTCTTCACCATTGAGAGGTTCACGCAGGATACTCGACGCGAAGCTCGACGCCGCCGCGTTGGGCCGCCCCGGGCGAATCACGATCGTCGGCAGACGCAGGACCAAGCCATCGACCAGGCCTCGGCGGCTGTAATCCTGGATCAACAGCTCGCACATCGCCTTCTGGGAACCATAGGAGCTTTGCGGCCGTAGCGCGGTCATGTCATCGAGCACGTCGGGCAGCTCGCCTCCATACACCGCCACGGAGCTTGCCATGATCACCCGGGTATCGCTCATCCCGCGCTGATGGCAGCCTTCGAGCAGGCGACGGGTGGCATCAAAGTTGACCGCTTGACCGAGGGCAAGGTCCGCCTCGGCAGCGGAGCTGACAACCGCCGCCAGGTGATAGATCACCTGTGGCCGGCCTTCCAGCAAGGCATCCCAGGCACCGTCCTCGGTCAGGTCTCTGGCGGTCGTGGTGATCGCCACTGCCCCTTGCGCGGTCGGGTGGGGCGGCGTGCTCTGGTCGACCAGGGTCAAGCGGGTCAGTGGCTCGCCACGACACTGCCCGGCCGCCAGCAGCGCCTGGGTCAGGCGCTGGCCAAGAAAACCTGCCGCACCAGTGATCAGAATATGCATCAGGGCGTCTCCTCAGCGTGTCCAGCGATGATCCCATAGGGGCGCGCCCAGCCTAGTCCTGCGACAGTGCCCGCCCCGGGGCGGTACTCGCAGCCGACCCAGCCGTCGTACCCTTGGGCGTCGAGGTGCTCGAGCAGCGCGCCGATATTCAACTCACCCTGGTCAGGTTCGTGACGTTCCGGCACCCCGGCAATCTGCACATGCCCCACCTGAGCGAACTGCTGCTCCAGGGTGCGCATCAGATCACCCTGCATGATCTGGCAGTGATAGAGGTCGAACTGCAGGCGCAGGTGCGGCGATCCTACGCGTCGAATCACCTCCCGCGCCAACGCCTGGTGCTGCAACAGATAGCCCGGCATGTCGCGCCCATTGATGGGTTCGATCAGCAGCGTGCGCCCGTCCTGGCCACAGCGCTCAGCGGCGTAGCTCAGGTTATCGACGTAGGTCTTCAGGTAGGCGTCGCGGGTGGCGGGGTCGGCGTTGTCGGGCAACAGCCCGGCCATGGCGTGCACCCGCGGGCAGTCCAGCGCCTGCGCATATTCGAGAGCACGTTCCAGTCCGTCGCGAAACGCCTGCTCCCGACCCGGTAGGCCAGCCAAGCCGCGCTCGCCGGCCTCCCAGTCGCCTGGGGGCAGATTGAACAGCACCTGGGTGAGTCCCTGGTCATCCAGTCGAGCGCGCAGCTCGCTTGCTGGGAAGTCATAGGGAAACAGATACTCGACACCGCGAAAGCCGGCCTTGGCGGCGGCGGCAAAACGGTCGAGAAAATCGTGCTCCGTAAACATCATGCTGAGATTGGCGGCCAAGCGAATCATCGGGCGCTCCTGCTGCTGTCGTTGTCGTTATCGCTGTCATCGCCCCGGCACCCTGCAACTGGCACCTCACATCTGATCTGGCGCCCATAACGGGCACCGGGGCGGCAGACTCAGTCCCGCGGGAAGCGCGCCTCCAGCTCGGCGACCTGCTCCGGGGTCAGGCCTCGGGGATTCTGCCCGCGCAACAGCAAGAATAGCTTGGCGGTCTCCTCGAGCTCTTCGGTGGCGTACACCGCCGCCTCCAAGGACTTGCCGGCCACCACCGGCCCGTGGTTGGCCAGCAGTACCGCGCTATGCTTGCCCGCCAGTCCCCTGACAGCATCTCCCAGCGCCGGATCTCCCGGTACATGGTAGGGCACCAGCGGCAAGCGACCGACACGCATCACATAGTAGGCGGTCAGCGGTGGAATGCAGTCGCAGTGATCGACGTCCGGCAGGCAGGATACCGCCACCGAATGGGTCGAGTGCAGGTGCACGATGGCCTCGGACTGGGGCCGCTCGGCGTACATCGCCATGTGCAGAAAGCTTTCCTTGGTCGGCTTGTCGCCGCCGAGCCACTCGCCGCTTGCTGACAGCGTCGAAATGGTCGCTGGGTCCAGGCGTCCAAGACAGGCGTTGGTCGGCGTCATCAGCCAGCCCCCATCGTCCAGGCGCACGCTGATGTTGCCACTGGAGCCCATGGTCAGCCCGCGGTCGAACAGTGACTTGCCGTAGGTGGCGATCTGTTCACGCAGGCGGTTGACGTCGCGAGTGCTCATCGGGTCGCCTCCTCGAGCACGGCAAAGCCGCGGGTAAAGATATCGATACCCCCAAAGTTGCCCGACTTCAGCGCCAGCGACAGCGTTCCTGCTGCCACACTGGCCTGGGTCCAGGGCACGCCAGCATCGATCTGTGGGCCAATTCGCAGCCGATCCAGCGACAGCGCCGACACCACCGCGCCGGAGGTCTCGCCCCCCGCGACCAGCAGACGGCCAACGCCTTCCGCCACCAGGGTGGTCGCCAGTGAGGCCAGGGCCCGCTCGACCAGTTCACCGGCCCGGGCCACCCCTAGCTGCTGCTGAGCCGCCTTGACGCGATCAGGCGCCGCGGAGGCATACACCAGCACGGGCTCGTCGGGGGACTCCGCATGCTGTCGGCGCACAAAGTCGAGCGCCTCGGCGATGGGCTGGTCACCCTGCGCCAGGGACAGTGGGTCCAGGGCAAATCCTGGGCGATGCTCGAGAAAGTGCTCGACCTGAGCGAGGGTTGCCTGCGAACAGCTACCCGACAGCACCAGTGACCGCCCCTGGGCCGGCGCCAGTCGCGCCGCATCCTCAACCGGTGCCAACCAGCCCTTGCGCCGATACTCTGCCGGCAACGCCTGACCAAGGCCGGACCCACCGGTCACCAGGGGCAGCTCTACGGTCGCTGCGGCCAGCACGTCCAGATCATCGTCATCCAGCGTATCGCAGATGACGTGGCGCACTCCGCTGGCATCGAGCTCACCCAGGCGACGGCGGCATGCCTCGGCGCCAGCGCGAATGACCGCGTGGGAAACGAGCCCTACCGGATGCGAGGTCTGGGCCCCCAAGACCCTGACCAGGTCGGCATCGGTCATGGGATTGAGCGGATGATCCTGCATCCCGCTGTCGTTGAGCAGGCGATCTCCGACGAACAGATGTCCTTGGTAGACGGTGCGCCCCGTGGTGGGAAAGGCCGGAACCATCACCGTCTGCCGCCCGCCAAGACGCTCTAGCAGGGCATCGGCGACAGGCCCGATATTGCCCTCGGCGGTGGAGTCGAAGGTCGAGCAGTACTTGAAGAAGACTTGCCGCACGCCCTGCCCGCGCAGCCAGTCCAGTGCCGCCAGGCTGTCCTTGAGGGCCTCATCGAGTGCACAGCTGCGTGACTTGAGCGCCACGACAACGGCGTCGACGCCCTCGGGCAGGGGCTTGCCGGTGGGGTCCCCCAGTATCTGGACGGTGCGCATGCCCGAGCGCACCAGGTTATTGGCCAGATCGGTGGCTCCCGTGAAATCGTCGGCAATAGCGCCGAGTACCAGGCTCATGCGAGATCCTCTTTAACACCATCAAAGTGACAAACGCGAGGGGCAGAGACAGCGGGAACAAGCGCGCTGCTCACAACGACGGAACCGACCGTCACTGCGCCGACTCGTCATTGGCGGCAGGCAGCGCCACGCCCCCCGTTGCAGCATAGACCTTGACCACCGCTGAATCGTCCTCGCGCCCCAGCCCCATGCCGCTGGCAGCGGTAAACTGCTGCAGCGCGCTGGAGGCCACAGGCATCGCCAGACGCAGCTCACGGCCGGTGTCGTGCACGATATTCAGGTCCTTGACGAAGATGTCGACCGCCGACAGCGGCCGGTAATCCCCGTCGAGAATGTGGGGTACGCGATTTTCGAACATCCAGGAATTGCCCGCCGACTGAGTGATCACCCGGTAAAGCGCGCGGCCATCGATGCCCATCCTGAGCCCCAATGCCATGGCCTCGGCGGCGGCGGCGATATGTACGCCGGCCAGGTGCTGGTTGACCAGCTTCACGCTTGAGCCCGGGCCGGGAACATCGCCCAGGTGATGCACGGTAGCGGCCATCGCATCGAGTACCGGTGCGGCCTTGGCGAAGGCCTGGGGCGTCCCGGATGCCATCACCGACAGCTCCCCCGTGGCCGCCTTGGCCGCACCACCGCTGATCGGCGCATCCAGCATCAAAAGCCCCGCCTGATCCAGCCGCTGACCCAGTGCCTCGGCCACGCTGGGCGCTACCGTCGCGCACTGAATCACCAGACTCCCCGCGGCTAGCTGGGTCGCCAGCCCGTCGTCTTTGTCTTTGCCATCGCCAAACAGCACCGACATCACCTGGTCGGCATTGACCACGACCAGCAGTATCACGTCGCAACGCGGGGCCAGCGCGGAGGCTTCCGCCACACATTGGCCCCCTTCGTCCTCGAAGGTCTTGCGCGACGCGGCAGACACATCACAGCCGACGACCTCGAGACCTGCGCGCTTGAGGCTTCTGGCGATGCCCATCCCCATGGCACCGAGTCCAACCACACCGCACACAGGCAATCCTGAAGACGCGTCGCTCATGTTGCACTCCCGAGAAGTTGTCGTGGCGAATGACGTTGAGATTTGAATGTTAGCGCTAACATTTGTAGTCGAGAGCCCTCTCAAGCACAAGTGTCAGACGCATCACATCGACCATGGTCTAATCCCAGGAGCGGCGTCTTAACCGCCATCCTCAACGGCCCTTCAAGGGCAGACCGGCCTGCCTATCCAGCGCAGCCAAGCCCTCTCGGCGTGAGGAACAGCACTCAAGGTCCTCAAGACGACCGGTTCGGCATAAAATAGACATAGGTGGCCATAAGGCGGGCATAGCCATAAGCAGCGCCCAACAGGGAGAGCATGATGAGTGAGCCACAAGGCGGCGACCGGCGACGGCGCAAGGGACTTGATAACCCCACCCTGGACGACGTCGCGCGGGAAGCGGGGGTATCGGCCATCACCGTCTCCCGCGCCATCCACCGTCCCGACAGCGTGCGCGAGGCCACCCGCGAGAAAGTGGAAGCGGCTATCGCCAAGGTCGGCTACGTCCCCAATATGGTCGCTGGCACCCTGGCCTCGGCCAGCTCGCGATTTATTCCTGTCATCGTGCCGTCGCTGTCCAACGTGGTGTTCGTCGAAGTCATCCAGGGACTCCAGGCCGTCTTTGACCAGCACGGGTATCAGATGCTGCTGGGCAATACCGACTACAGCATGGAGCGCGAAGAGGAGCTGATCCGCACCTTCCTTGGCTGGTCCCCCACCGCCCTGGTGACCACCGGCCTGCGTCACCGGGAGGGACTGAGCGAGCTGCTCAAGCGCTTCCCCCGCCCGCTGGTGGAGATCATGGAACTGGGCCAGGCAGTGGACATGAACGTGGGCATGGACCATCAACGGGCCGGCGCCACCATGGCCGACCACTTGCTGGCCCAGGGCTACCGCCACATCGTGTTTGCCGGCACTCGACTCGCGCATAACTATCGCGCCGCCCAGCGCTACGAAGGCCATCGCTCACGCCTGATCAGCGAAGGCCTGGATGCCCCCTTGATGGAATGGCAGCAGGACAGCCACTACGACCTCGGCGGTGCAGCGCTGGACGAAATACGCCGCCAATACCCGCAGGTCGAGGCCATCCACTTCATCGATGACGTAATGGCATCCGGTGCCTTGCTCGAAGCACAGCGCCAGGGCCTGCGCGTGCCCGACGACATCGCTATCGCAGGTTTTACCGGACTGCCCTTCGCACGCGCCCTGATTCCCCGCCTGACGACCATTGTCTCCCCCCGCGAAGCCATCGGACGCCTGGCCGCCCATCAGATCATCGATCGCCTGGAGGGTCGCCAGCCAGAGGCCTGCATCGACGTCGGCTTTACGCTGCAAAGAGGCGAAAGCACATAAACAAATGGGTGATAAAAAACACATGAAACACTGAGCCGACTCGCTAGTTGGCCCCCCCGAGCTCACCGTATGACGCACGGGAGGAGATCGGCAGGCTGTTCATCGGTCGCAGTGCCTGGCGCGCCGAAGGCCTGGTCCAGATCGCCGAGAAGGCGCTACGCTCCCGCTTCGGCGAAGCCGGATCCGACTGACCGTCTAGCCCAGGTCGCGGCGCATGATGGTCACGCGCTCCCCCAGGTAGTCGACATCCTCGACGGCTTCCCATCCGCCCCGCCGATACAGCGACTGCTGGTCGGGTGTGTAGAGGTGCAGCCGTGCGATGCCGTGCTCACGGGCTTCCTGTTCGACGCGTCGAACCAGGGCCGAGGCGATGCCCTGCCCACGCTGCTCCGGCGGCACGAACACCGATGCGAGCCAGGGGCCCAGTTCCCGCCGAATGCTCATGTCATCCGGCGACAGGCTGGCGGTGCCCAGTGGCTGGCCGCCCGCCATCGCCACGAATACCGAGGGGACCCCGTCGGGGCCGCACAGCTCGGCGGTGGCTTCGCGCCAGCTCTGCAGAGTGGCGTCCTGGTGCTGGTGGCCCCAAGCGCCGAAGGTCCAGCCAGCGACCTGATCGAGATGTGGCGAGTCGGCCCGCAGCCGCTCGATGACGTAATGGCTCACCTGCTCACTCCCTGTGTGACATGTCCCTGGCCCGCCCTGGGGGCCGGGTCCCGTGACGAAAAACATGATGCGTGCCGCCCTGGGGATTCACTCAGCCCCGGCGCCTCGCCCACTATCGATGCGCAAAGCGCTCAAGCTGCATTTCCCCAAGCCGGCTTAGCGTACGCTGAAACGCAAAGGACAGGTAACCGTGGGAGTACAGTGATGGCATCGGCACGGCTGCCTCAATGACCAGCGGCACACGTCGGTCATAGCACTCGTCCACCAGCGCAATGAAGCGCCGCACGCTGTCGTCCTTGATGCTCAAGGGTGGCAGCTCACGCTCCCCTGCCGATACCTGCTCGCTGGCATCTTCGGTGCCGCGAGCCAGGGCACGCGGCCGGGTAGACGGGGAACGCGCGGATGGCGCTTGCTCAGGTTCAGGCTCTTGCTCGGTAGCCAGACAGGGCACGGCGCCCAGCAGCAGTACATCGAAGCGGTCGCATAGTTCGATAAAGTCCAGTGCCGATAGTGGCGCCTCACACAGCTGCGCGAAATCCCCATACAACACCCGCTGGGCGGCTCCACGAAGGCACAGCGCTCGTCCGCGCAGCTCCAGCGAGCAGGAACGTGCGTGCTCGCCGGAAAGTGCCACGAAATGCTGCGGCAACACGCTGCTTTCTCCCGGCTGACGCACAAAATAGCGTTGATGGGGCGCCCCAGGGTGGTGGCGATGGTCCTGACCACCATCGAGCTCCATCACCTCGAGATGCGTCTCCATCGTCGCGATGGCTGGCAGCAGTCGCTCCCGATTGAAACCGCCGGGGTAGAGTCCCGACGGCGGCTGATTGGACGTTGCCACCATCACCAGACGCCGCGCCAACAGGCGCTCGATCACGCCTCCCAAAAGAATCGCATCCGCAATGTCGTCGACGTATACCTCATCGAGGCACAGCACCCGCACCTGTGCCGCCAGTTCATCGGCCAGCAGTGTCAACGGGTCTGGCTGGCCCCTCAGTTGAAACTGGCGCTGGTGCACCCAGCGCATGAAGTGATGAAAATGCCAGCGTCTGGCGGGCACCGGACAGCGCTCGACAAACTGATCCATCAGCCAGGTCTTGCCGCGGCCCACCGGCCCCCACAGATAGCAGCCCCGTGCAGGTTGTTCGTCCCGCAACGCCTTGAGCAGTTGATCGAGGGAGGCGATCGCCCGAGTCTGAGCGGCATCGGCAACAATCTGACCGGTATCGACCCATCTCGCGTAGTCGTCAGCCAGTGGCGATACGCCTTCTGCATCAGACGAGGCCCCCGCCAGCGCCTTCTGGCAGGAGGGTGCGACCCTCTCCATGTCCTGTCCTCCCTTGCCGTGGACCTGACGCCACGTGGTGGCTTCAGCCGGGTATTGGCTATCTCGATTCCTGCCGCGTACCGCTACTCCCAAAGGGCGAGGGTTGCCGATGGGAATGCAAGCCCAGCTGGACTATAGTGGCGCGTCACTGTTCCCGCGTCGATCTTCAGGCTAGCGACCATGTCATCCACACCTCACAGGCTCCGATTATCGCCACGCTTCCAGCGTCGGGTCTGCCTGTTGGCCGTGGCCGCCATGCTGATGCTGTTCGTCGGCCCCTTGGCCAGTCAGCTGCAGCGACTGCTGGAGCCTCCCGCGGTCTCTTTGCACCATCACCACCATGCCCATGGTGGCGCACTGACGTCGGACGAAACCGCGGTCCAGACCGAGAGCACATCACTGGATGCGGGCCATAACCATCTCGCCGCTTGCGGTTATTGCGTGCTGTTCGCTCAGGTGCCAGCGCTGTCGATGATAGCGGTGACGGCACTCGCCGGCGCCGCCCCCCGCGCCCCACCTGGCCCGTCGACGTTCAGGGCATTCCTGCCGCTGCTGCAGCGATTCACGCTGCCGACACCGCGCGCCCCTCCCGGTCGTTCCGTCCGCTGAACGAGGCATCGCCCTCTCCTGGCCATGGCTGCCTGTCACGGCCTCCACCGGATTTCACGAGAACGACCATGACAACGCGAACCACCCATGCTGGACCGGCGCTCAAGACGCTGTTCATTCGGCTGCACTTCTATATCGGCCTGCTGGTCGGCCCCTTCATCTTCTTTGCGGCGCTGACGGGCACGCTCTATGCGCTCACTCCGGCCCTGGAGCAGGTGCTCTACAAGGAGGCACTGACCACCTCGTCGTCCTCCGGCACACCTACCCTGCTGTCCCGCCAGGTTGCCGCGGCTCAGGACTATCTGGGGGTCGATACGCCTCCCAGTGCGGTACGCCCCGCACCGGAGCCGGGTACCACGACGCGGGTGATGTTTGCCGACCCGCTGCTCGGCGCCAGTGAACACCGCGCTATCTTTATCGACCCGCATAGTCTCGAGGTGCGTGGCGACATGACGGTCTACGGCACCAGCGGTGTCCTGCCCCTGCGCCGGATCATCGATCAGATCCACCGTAGCCTGATGCAGGGAGATCCCGGCCGCCTGTACAGCGAACTGGCCGCCTCCTGGATGTGGCTGGCTGCCCTCGCTGGCCTCGCCATCTGGGCCCTGACCCCATCGCCCAAGGTGGATCCAGGCAAACAGTCCGCGACCGCCCGCCGCTTGCGCACCCGTCGTCGCCATAGCGTGCTGGGCCTGTTTCTGCTGGTCGGCCTGCTGGCACTGTCGGCCACCGGCATGACCTGGTCGAAGCACGCCGGTGACAACTTCTTCACGGTCCTCAAGGCGGCCGGTTGGGGCACCCCAAGGGTGTCACAGTCCTTGGACGGGCACGCGGTACACCAAGCCGACGCCCACGCGGATCATGGCATGGCACAGGCCGGCGCTGCCGAGCGCTTGGCAGACTTCGACATCGTCGAAGCCACCGCCAGAGAGGCAGGGCTGGACGCCGGCAAGATCGAACTGCTGGTGCCGGGCCCGAATCAGGCCTGGAAGGTGCGGGAGATTGATCGCAGCTGGCCTTCACAGGTCGATGAGGTGGCGGTGCATCCGTCACGCTTCACGGTGCTGGATCAGGTCAGCTTCAGTGACTACCCGCTCGCCGCCAAGCTGACCCGCTGGGGCATTGACGGCCATATGGGCATCCTTTTCGGGCTGCCGAACCAGCTGCTGCTGGCGGCCCTGGGCATCGGCATCATGACCATGGTGGCCTGGGGTTACGCCATGTGGTGGCGGCGTCCCTCGGCCAGCAACGGCCAGACCTTGTGGCCGGCGCTGCTGGCGCTGCCCCTGCCCGCCATGGCCCTGGTGATCATCACCGGCGTACTGCTCGGTCTGGCGCTGCCCGTCATGGGAGCGAGTCTGGTGCTGTTTCTCGCCGTAGACGCAGTGCGCTCACTGCGCTTCGCCCGACAACGCGCCAACGCCTGAAGCAAGCACAAGGGCGACCCGCGGGTCGCCCTTTTTCATGGTTTACCATGTCACCACTCAGGCAAGCGCTGGATACGTCAGCCCAGCGTCATGAGGCGCAGGCATTGATGCAGTGTTTCCTCAGTGGGTCTGCTGCTTTCCGCGCAATCGCTGCAACCCCGTCCACACGGCGACCAGCACGGCGCCCACCGCCAGCCCGAACAGCCCATTGCCCAGCATGGGTACCAGCCCGTGGAGAATCGCATCGACTCCCGGCAGGGCAACGTCGGTCTCGGCCAGGCCCTCGATCCAGTGGCCCACCATCGGTACACCGTGAGCCAGAATACCGCCACCGACCAGGAACATGGCCAGGGTGCCAAAGATCGATAGCCCCTTCATCAGCAGAGGAGCACCGCGCAATAGTCCCTTGCCGAGCGTCTGAGCCAGACCACTGTCACTCTTGGTAAGGTGCAGGCCCAGGTCGTCGAGCTTGACCAGACCTGCCACCAGGCCATAGACCCCGACGGTAATCAGCAACCCAATGGCGATCAGCACGGCTATCTGCTGAGAGAGAGGAGCCGCCGTCACCGTCCCCAGGGCGATCACGATGATCTCCGCCGACAAGATGAAGTCCGTGCGAATCGCTCCTTTTATCTTGTCTCGCTCGAACGCCTGCATGTCCACATCATTGTCGGCCAGGGCGGCAAGGCGAGCGTCGTGCTCATGCTGGTCATCCTTCTTGTGCAGAAACTTGTGCGCCAGCTTCTCTGCGCCTTCAAAGCACAGAAAGGCGCCACCCAGCATCAGCAACACCGTCACCAGCCAAGGGACAAAGGCGCTGATCAACAGCGCCCCCGGTATCAGAAAACACTTGTTGAGCAACGAGCCCTTGGCGACCGCCCAGACCACCGGCAACTCGCGCTTGGCGGCGACACCGGTCACCTGCTGAGCGTTAAGGGCAAGATCATCCCCCAGCACTCCGGCGGTCTTCTTGGCCGCCACCTTGGTCATCACCGAAACGTCGTCGAGCAGGGTGGCGATATCATCGATCAGGGTTAACAGACTGCTTCCTGCCACTGGGGCTCCCTCCTTGGCGTGGGGTATGGTGAATAGCCTCAGCATAACCGTTGATCTTCTCTTGCGCTGCAGCAATCGCCCGGGAGCCCTGTGCCATGTCAGCAACTACTGCCGATCTCGCCACGCTGCTAGGGCGCCTGCCCGTGGGCTACAGCGACGTACTGTTTCGCGGCCAGCGCTATGGCGTGACGCTCAAGATCTACAACGCGGGGCGCTCGCTCAAGCTGCTGGCTCAGCAACTCGGCGGTACTGACATGGTCAGCTTGAACGCCTACCTGACCGGATCAGAGTGGCGGCTGAAACCCTGCGAGATGAGCGAGCGCAAGGTGCTCGACTTTCTTGCCGAAGCACAGCCGCTCCCTCGCATCGAGCCTTGAGTCGCCGCACTCCCTAGGCTGCGGGAGCCAGCCATCACCAAGCCCTGCTCCTGCATAGCGACCACCTCGAATGACCCCACCCATCCTGCCCACTTGAGGTAGGGACCCGCCGCCTAGCACGGGAAAAAATGAACGTTCGTTGACGTGAGCCAGCTCTCACGCCCGGACCCTTCATTGTGGGTACCCCCTCATGGTGGGTATCTCCGGCTGGACAGCCCCATGCCCGTAGTCATGCTCGTTGTCGGTACTCGCCCCGAGGCCATCAAGATGGCCCCGGTCGCCCTGGCGATCCACTCTTCCGCCATCCTCTCCCTGCATCTTTGCGCCAGCGGTCAGCACGACGAAATGCTCGACCAGGCACTGTCGCTGTTTGACCTTGTGCCAGACAGCAACCTGGCGGTCATGACCCCCTCTCAGACGCTCAATGGCCTGATGCAGGCCTTGCTGGGACGGCTGGACAGCGTCATGGCCGAGGTGATGCCCGATCTGGTGATGGTACATGGCGACACCGCCACCTGCTTCGCGGCCAGTCTGGCTGCCTTTCAGCGCAAAGTGCCGGTGGCTCACGTCGAGGCCGGGCTGCGCACCGGCAACATCGACTCACCCTGGCCAGAAGAGGCCTATCGCAGCATGGTGGCGCGTATCGCCCGCCGCCATTACGCGCCAACCCCGTCCGCCAGGGACAACCTGCTGCGCGAACAGGTGGCGCCAGGCAGCATTCTGGTCACCGGCAATACCGTGATCGATGCCCTGATGTGGATGAAAGACAGCCTCGATGCCCACGGCTATCGGCCGTGGCCGGACAGTCCCTTGGCACGACTACGCCCCGGCGCCCGGCGGGTGCTGATTACCGGGCATCGCCGAGAAAATCATGGTGAAGGCATTCGCACCATCTGCCAGGCCATCGCTGAGCTGGCCGGGCGCTATCCCGATACCGACTTCGTCTATCCGGTGCACCTGAACCCCGCCATCAAGGACGTGGCCGAGCGTGAATTGGCCAATCTCCCCAACGTGCACCTGACTCCCCCCCAGGACTATCGCGACTTCGTCTGGTTGATGGGGGGCGCCACCCTGATCCTGACCGACTCTGGCGGACTTCAGGAGGAAGCTCCCGCCCTGGGAGTACCGGTACTGGTCATGCGCGAACATACCGAGCGCATCGACGCCCTCGATGCCGGGACCGTCATGCTGACCGGCAGTGCCAGCGACGCCATTGTGGCCGTTGCCTCGCGCCTGCTCGACACTCCTGAGGAGCGCCAGCGGATCGCCCAGATCCCCAATCCCTATGGACAAGGCGACGCCGCCGACAAGATCGTCCGCGACATGGAATCCTGGCTGCTGTCGCGTCGGGCAGATGTCGAGGCCAGGCATGGCTGAACTACCGCCCGACCTGACGCTGTGGTTGCTCGACGCCTCGCTGCACGCCCTGTTCGCGCTGAAATACGTTGCCATCACCCTGTGCCTGATGATGCTGGCGCTGGGGATCGATGACCTGTTTCTCGACATCGTCTACTGGACGCGGCGCAGCTGGCGCTACTGGTCCATCTACCGCAAGGTGCCCTACGCCGATGAGGAGCGGCTGTATCAGGCCCGCGAGAAGCCGCTGGCGGTGATGGTCCCCGCCTGGCAGGAAGTCGGCGTGGTCGGCCAGATGGCTCAGCTGATGGCCAGCACGATGGACTACGAAAACTACCAGATCTTCGTCGGCACCTATCCCAACGATCCGGACACCCAGGCCGAAGTCGACGTGGTCTGCCAGACTTTCTCGAACGTCCACAAGGTGGTCACGGTGCGCCCGGGCCCCACCAGCAAGGCAGATTGTCTCAACAACGTGATCGAAGCCATCGCACGCTTCGAGCAGGCGGCCGGTATCGAGTTCGCCGGCTGCATCCTGCACGATGCCGAGGATGTGATCTCGCCGATGGAACTCAGGCTGTTCAACTATCTGCTGCCGGCCAAGGACTTGATCCAGGTGCCGGTCTACCCGTTCAGGCCCCGCTGGTATCAGCTGTCCGGGGGCCACTACATCGACGAATTCTCCGAGTATCACGGCAAGGATGTACTGATCAGGGAGGCCATGTGCGGCCAGGTCCCCAGCGCTGGCGTCGGCACCTGCTTCAGTCGCCGCGCCTTGGCACGCTTGAGAGAGCTCAACGATGGCATCACCTTCGACATCTGGAGCCTGACCGAAGACTACGACATCGGCTTTCGCCTGCACGAGAGCGGCCTTTCCTGCATCTTCGTTCGCTACAGCATCGAGCGCGACGACCTGTCACCCCGGCGCGAGCATGCGCCGGGGCAGTCGCTGCGAGAAAGCAAGGTGATCTGTGTGCGCGAGCACTTTCCCACCGCCCTGGCGGCGGTGGTTCGCCAGAAGTCCCGCTGGATCACCGGCATCGTCTTCCAGGGCTATCAGCATCTCGGCTGGAGCCGGACCAACTGGCGCCTCAACTACTTCCTCTGGCGCGACCGGCGCGGCCTGATCGCCTACCCGCTGGCATTGGTGGCGACGCTATTGCTGCTGATCATGTTCGGCCTATGGCTCTATGCCGCCCTGGTGGAGGACGCCTGGCGCTTTCAGTCCATCGTCGGCGGCTCCCTGCTGGAGGTACTGCTGTCCATCAACGGTGTGTTGCTGGCCAACCGTGCCTTCCAGCGGTTCTACTTCGTCAAGATCTACTACGGCTGGCGCCAAGGCCTGCTGTCCTTTCCCCGCATGCTGTGGAGCAACGTGGTCAACTTCCTGGCCAACGTTCGGGCCTGGAAGCTGTTCTTCACCCGCGCACGTCACCGCACCTTTGCCTGGGACAAGACCACCCACGACTTTCCCCATATCGATGGCGCCCAGCAGGTGTCGCTGCAGACGCTGTTGCTGGAAGCGGAGCTGATCGCTGACGCTACGCTGGCGGCGACCCTGGATGAGGTCGGACCACGCCGACTGGCGCGTGAACTGGTCATCCGCGGACAGCTGCCGGGAATGGCCCTGGCCGAAGTCCAGGCCCGCTATCGCGGCCTGGAAACGACCGCGTTGCATCCGCTCAAGGTACCCGCTGCACTGGTTGAGGTGCTGCCTTCCCATGTCGCCATCCGCTACGCCGTGCTGGCCATCGGCGAGCAGGACCAGCAGCTGATCCTGGCCACCGAAACGATATTGAGCCCGGTCGCCCTTGGCGCCATCAGCCGACGACTGCAGCGCCCGGTGGTCCAGCGTCTGGCCGCGGTGGGAAGAGTCTCGCTGGGCCTGCGCCACTGGTACCTGGGAGGTCTCGATGAGGACACCCAAGCCAGTCTCCAGCAATGGGACGAGGCGACTCCCGACGGTAACGCGCGGCTGGATGCCTTCTGTTGCCACCAGCCCATGCTCGGCGAGCTGCTGCTGGAACACGAGCTGATTGCGCCGACACTGTTCGGCCAGGCCATGATCGACTTCGACCCTGAGCAGAGCCGCCTCGGCGACTTCCTGATCGCTCGCAAGATGATCGATGACACCACCCTGGCACGCGCGCTGGCCCTGCAGCAGCAGCATCGTCGCGCTGCCATGGCGGCCGTCGTGGAGGCCCCCGCGTGAAGCCCCAGATAAAGCGGTCAAGCAACCGACTGAGCCGATGTCTGAGGCGCCCCTGGTGGCTTGGCATAGTGTTGATCGTCTGCCACCAGGCCCAGGCACTCAGCGAGTTTGACGAGTTTCGCAGCTACCCCTACCTCGACCGGGCCTACCGCGCCGCAGAAGCCAGGGACTGGGCCGAAGTACAGCGACTGATGGAGCATCTGATCGGACAAGTGCCTGGCAATATCGAGGCATATCGCCTGCTGTCACAGGCGCTGGAAAAACAAGGCAACCTGGACGGCGCCGTGGCGGCGCTGGGGGCGCTGGACGCCAACCTGGCCGCGGTGCAGATCAATGCGCTGCGCCGCGACTGGATCGCCGACGGCCATGCCAGCGCCGACCAGATCGACCAGTGGCTGGCCGAGACTTCTGGGGCGGCACGCAGCGAGCTATGGCGTACCCGGGGGGACTACCTGCGCGCCACCCGCGGGGCCCCGGAGGCGCTTGTCTGGCTGCGCTCCGTCCAGGCCAAGGACGACGGCCTGGCGCTGGACCGCTATCGCGCCACCCTGGCAGAGCGGGTCCAGGACTGGGATCAGGTGATCGATGCCCTGGTGCCCCACGCGCTGGAAAACGTGCTGGAAGAAGACGACTGGCGACGCCTGGCGATTGCCATGGTCCAGTCCGACAACGAGAAGGGCGTCAACGCCATGGTGGCGGCCCTGCCCGATGGTGATATTCGGCGGTTCGTGCTCAAGGCGGGAGCGGATCGTGCCATTGCCCTGGGCTATCCGGAGCCCGCCCAACGCTGGCTCAAGACCCTCGAGGACAGCGGCCAGCTACTGCCCAGCGACGAGGACAAGCTGCTGCAGACGTCCTTGGCACTGGGCGACACCGCCAAGGTCAGGGAGCTGGCACCTCGTCACGACATGGATTGTCTGACGCTGGTCGACTGGCTTTCCCATCAAGGCGACCCCGACGCCCTGGCGACCTTCGCCGAGTGCGATCCCGCCGACAATCCCGAAAGCTGGCTGGTACTGGCCGATCGGCTCGATGCCATCGCCCTGCTGGAGACCACAACACTCCCCCGGCGGTGGAAGGCGCGGCAGGACGCAGTGTTACTGGATCGCTATCGTGCCGACGGCCATCTGACCAAGGCACTGGCGCTACTGCAGCGACAACCCCAGACCGCTGCCACCCTTCGCGAGCGCGCCGAACTGACCCAGCGCTTGTCGCGCCCACTCGCCGCCGCCGAGCTGTGGGAACGCCACTATCTGCTGAGCGGCGAAACCCGCTCGCTGGACCAGGCAAGCTACCTATACCTGTCCTCGGATCACCCCCTGGCGGCCAGGCAGATCCTGCAGCAGGCCCTGCTCGCCGCCCCTGACCGGCTTTCACCCCAAGCCCTCGATCGCCTGGCCTTCCTGTACCGCGAAGACACCGCCAAGATACCCGACGGCACCCTGGCCATCCTGATCCAGCAGCCACGTCTTGGCAGCATGGCGCGGGAGGGGCTGCTCGAACAGCTTGCACGCCAGGATCGCTGCGCTCTGGTTAAAGAGTTCGCCGTCTCACCGTCCCCTCCCTGGGGGCCGCTGGGCATCTGCTCGCGAGATAGACCGGGCCAGGCCGCCCGCTATTTTCAACGCGCGCTGGCGCAGCGCCTGGAGCAGCAGGCCCCCATCGGCGACGTCAACCAGGCGCGCAAGCGGCTTGCCTATGCCCTGTTTGCCGCTGGCGACCCCTCCGCCGCCTGGCGCGAATGGCAGGCGGTCGAGGTCAACCTGCTGGAACAGCAAGATCGCCTTGCCGGCGCTCGCAGCGCGCTGGCCAGCGGTGACACCGAGGAGGCCTGGCGCTGGTGGAATGCCAGCAGCGCCAGCGCCGAGCATAGCCTGCTCGGGGCGCGCATTGCCCTGGCCAACGGCGAGCCACCGACAGCACTGGCCCTCGCCACAGATGCCATCAGCCAGGCAGCGCCTGCGGATTCGGCCACTTTCGAAGGTGCCAGCCAGCTCGCCCAACAGGCCGGCGACGATGTCCTCGCCCGCCGCTGGCTTGAGCAGGCCCAGGCCGCAGCGCCGGATTCACCGAGACTCGCACGGGAACTGGGGCTGACATTGGCATCCAGCGACACCCAGATATCGCGCCAACAGGCGATACCTCTGCTGGAACGTGCACGCCACGCCTATCCCGAGGATATCGTCAGCGCGAGCACCCTGGGGGATCTGTACGCTGCCGTCGGCGACAACGCCCGCGCGCTAACCCGTCTTGAGCAGGCCATCGATCTGCAGCCCCTGGACCTTAGGGTGGGAGACGACAGCGCCGAGCGCATGGCTGAACGCCGCTATCGCCAGCGCCGCCAGCACGAAAGCCTGACTCGGCGCGACCGCATCACCCTGTCCTCAAGCTGGTCTCCGGCGAGCCCGACACCCGGTATCCGCAGCGATAGCGAGGATGACAGCGCCAGCGGCCACGATATCAACACCCAGATCCTGCAGTGGGATCATGCCCTTGGCCACGATCCGCTCAGTCAGGGGCGCCAGCTGGCGGGCTACGTGCGCACTATCTTCGGCGGCGATGACCGGGATGACTATGGGCGAGGCCGCTCTCTGGGCATGGGCCTGCGGGCCAAGCCGCTAGCCCGTCACAACATCAATCTCTACGCCGAGGTGTTTGCCGAGTCCCAGAAAAACGATGACCAGCATACGGACATCGACCTGCTGCTGCGCGCCAGCGGCTCCTTGCTCGACCAGGGTGGCTACAGCAATGAATGGCGGCCTACCGAGGACCATTGGCACGAACGCTCGCTCTATCTGGACGGTGCCTGGTGGACCCAGCGCGGCGACGTGCAACTGTTCAGTCGTTACCGCCAGGGCTACACCCTCAAGCTGCCGACCGACAGCGCTCAGACCCTGATGCCCTACGCCAGCCTCCAGGCCACCAGCCATGACACCGATGGCTGGGACGAGGATGTGCGGGTCGCAGCGGGCCTGCGCTGGGAGCTGTGGTACGACGAGGATCACTACAACGCCTTTCGCCGGAAACTCAGCGTCTCGACGGAGTATCAGCAGTCCCTGGGCGGCAACCTCTACGATGGCCGGGACGGCTGGATGATTCACCTGGAATGGAGCCTGTAACACGAGGCCTCGCCCTTGATCATGGGAGTACCTGCCATGTCCTTTGTTGCCACAGTCGCTGAGCCGCTAGCGTCGATCGCCCACCCTCCACGCCCACGCGCCAAGGCACGAGCCGGGCACTCTGTGGTGATCGCCGCCGTGCTGCTGACAAGCCCGCTAAGCGGTGTCGCCAGCGCTCCCGCAGACGATTTGGTCGGCTATGCCACAAACCATGCCGCAGCCCATGCCGCAGCCCATGCCAGCGCCTACTCTACTCCTATCCTGTTCTATCAGCCCCAGAATCACGATGAGCTGCTGACCCGCGAGCGCTGGCAAACGTTATGGCAACAGGCCGCCGATCATGGCGTCGATACGCTGATCGTGCAGTGGACCCGCTATGGCGACGATACCTTCGGCGGTGCCGAAGGTTGGCTGGCCGACGCCCTGGTGGAAGCAGAGCGCCAGGGGCTCGAGCTGATCCTCGGTTTGCACCAGGACCCGGCCTACTACGATACGCTGCCGGACAACGCTCGCTTTGCCCACTACTGGTATCAGCTGCTGGCAAGGTCCGCCGCACAGCAGCAAGCGATTCTGCAGCAGTGGCCGTTGACCCCGGTGGGCTGGTATCTGCCGCAAGAGCTCGACGACTGGCTGTTTCGTGACCCTGGCGTGCGCGATGAGCTGGTGTCACAGCTGGCCAGCGCCAGCACGGCCTTGGCCGGCCCGCTTCACTTGAGCATGTTCAGCGGCGGCTTTGTCACCCCACAGGTCTATACCGCCTGGGCCGAAGCGATCAGTGACAGTGGATGGCAGGTCTGGTGGCAGGATGATGAAGGCACGCGCAATCTCGACCCCCTTGTGCGCAGCGACTACCGCCATGCCTTGAGCTGTCGTGTCGGTATCGTGCGTGAAGCCTTTTCACGCACCAGTGGTGCTACCGAACCCTTCCAAGCGATTCCCACGCCGCCCCGTCGTCCGGCACGGGACTGCCACCCTGACGCCGTGTTTTCGCTGCGCTATATGCCCTGGGCCCAGGATCTTCTTTAAGGCCTTGAAGAAAGCCTTCGATGCTTCGTGTGGTCGCTCGTGGGCGGGCCCCTGACACACGGTAGCGGCTCAGCCAGTAGCGATATTAAAGAAGACCCTACCGGAAGGTAGGGTCGAAACATGCGATCGATCTAGAGCAGCCAACAGTACACGCACGCTCATTTAAGCCGATCGCGTCTTAGCCGGCTGCTCCCTGGAAGGGATACACCGGCCCCAGCTCAAGGAGGGAGGTCAGTTCGTCCAGAGCTGCCAACGTCTCTTCGGCAAGCCGTGGATCGGCCAGATCCTCCGGGGCCAGCCGCTCGCGGTAGTGGCGCTTGACCCAGGCCACCAGGTCTTCGTACAACGCATCGTCGAGCAGCACGCGACCGGTCAGCGCTGCACGCTCGGCTTGGCTCAGCACAACGCGCAACCTCAAGCACGCAGGACCTCCGCCATTGCGCATGCTCTGCTTGACGTCCTTGACCACCACTTCACTGATGGGGTTGTTGCCCGCCAGCAGATGATCCTGGATGCAGCGCCATACCGCTTCCCGCTCCTGGCATTCGCCTGGCACGACCAGGGTCATGCTGCCATCGTCGTTGGACAGCAGCTGGGAATTGAACAGATACGACGCGACGGCATCTTCCAGGCTAACCGCCTCCAGCGGTACACGCACGGGAATCAAGGGCGTCGACATCTTGTCACGCAGCGCGTCCAGGGTGCCCTGTTCGTCACGGAACGCCAGCTCGTGGTACAGCAGCACCGGGCCATTGCCCACGGCAATCACATCATTGTGAAAGACCCCTGCATCGATGGCATCAGGATGCTGCTGGGCATAGACCACCTGATGGTCGCCCAGCCCGTGCTGGCGGGCGATGGCCTGGCTAGCCTCCAGGGTCTGGCGGGCAGGGAAGCGGCTGGGTTCGACCCCATCACCGCCAAAAGCCTGGCGCCCATACACGAACAGATGCACGCCCGGCTCGCCGTGTTCGCCACACAGCCTGGTGTGATTGGCCGCCCCTTCATCGGAAAACGCCGGGGTCGCCGGCAGTACCGGGTGATGGGCAAAGCGGGTCGGGTCGGCGAAGATCGCGGCCAGCACCCGTGCGGTGGTTTCCGGCTCCAGAAAGCGATGGAAGCTGGACTGCAGATTGGCCGGGGTAAAGTGCACGCGCCCATCCGCAGCGTCACCGCTGGGGGTCACCGTACCGGCGTTGGCCGTCCACATGCTGGAGGCAGAGCAGACCGCGCGCAGCAATTGCGGGGCCTGTTCCGCCGCCTGGGCCAGCACCTCGGCGTTGTCACCGGTGAACCCCAGCGAGCGCAGCGCGCCCAGGTCCGGGCGCTGCTGCGGCGGCAATACGCCCTGGGCGTAGCCAGCGTCTTTCAGGGCCTTCATCTTGGCCAGGCCCTGCAGCGCTGCCTCACGGGGGTTGGACACCAGGCCCCCGTGGGACATGGACGCCACATTGCCGTGGGCCAGGCCGGAATAGTTATGGGTCGGGCCGACGAGGCCGTCAAAGTTGACCTCGACCACGTCTTGTTGACTCATATCCTTCACAGGCTCACCCCCGGCGGCAGCTTATCGGGCAGGTTCAGCGCTTCACTCTCCACTGAAGCGACCGGGTAGGCGCAGTAGTCGGCAGCGTAGAACGCACTGGGACGATGGTTACCGCTGTCGCCGACCCCGCCAAACGGTGCATCCCCGGACGCACCCGTCGTCTGGCGGTTCCAGTTGACGATGCCAGCGCGGATGCGCAGCAGGAAGTCGTCCCAGTCGCTGCGCTCGCCGCCGATCAGGCCGGCAGAAAGCCCGTAGCGCGTGTCATTGGCCAGGGCGATGGCCTCATCCCAGTCGCGGTAGCGATAGACCTTGAGCAACGGCCCGAAGTGCTCTTCATCGGGCACCTCGACGCCGGTCACGTCTACCAGACCTGGAGACAGCAAACTGGTGCCCTCCTCGAGCTGACGCATCCGTGCCAGCACCGTGCCACCTCGTGCTTCCAGATCCGCCTGGGCCGCCAGCAGTCCCTCGGCGGCCGCTACGCTGACCAGACCGCCGTAGAAAGGCGCGTCTTCAGCGAAGGGCTGTGCCACCCGCAACCGTCCCATGGCCTCCGTCAATGCCGCCAGCAAGCTGTCCCCAGCACTTCCTTCGGGCACGATCAGGCGACGGGCACAGGTACACCGCTGACCGCCGGACAGAAACGCGGACTGCAAGATGGTCAGCACGGCGGCGTCCTCATCCGGCACATCCTTCACCACCAGCGGGTTGTTGCCGCCCAGCTCCAGCGCCAGCACCTTGCCCATCTGGCCGGCAAACTGCTGATGCAGCAGCCCGCCGACCTTGGCACTCCCCGTAAACAGCAGGCCGTCGATGCCGGCGGCCGCCGACAACGCCTGCCCCACCGGGGCAGCGCCCTGCACGAGATTGATGACCCCAGCGGGAAGGCCCGCTTCAAGCCAGCATTTCAAGGTCAGATCGGCGGTCAGCGGCGTCTGCTCGCTGGGCTTGAAGACCACCGTGTTGCCTGCCAGCAAGGCGGGCACGATATGGCCATTGGGCAGGTGGCCGGGAAAGTTGTAGGGACCAAACACCGCCATCACACCATGGGGACGATGGCGCAGCACGGCGCGTGCATCTCCCAGGTCACGCTCGCGCTCACCGGTGCGCTCCTCACGGGCGCGGATGGACAGCGCCACCTTGCCGATCATGGCGCCAACTTCGGTGCGTGCTTCCCAGATCGGCTTGCCGGTCTCGTGGGCAATGCTGGCGGCCAGATCCTCGCGATGATTTTCCAGCACGCCACGGAAACGCTCGACCAGCGCCTCACGCTCGGCCAATGGCGTTCTGGCCCAGGCAGCGAAGGCGCGCCTGGCGCTGTCCACCGCTTGCTCCACCTGTTCGGCGCTGGCCGCGGCACCCTGCCACAGCGTCGCTCCGCTGATGGGATCACGCTTGCTGAAGGTCTCTGCATCACCAGACACCCACTGACCGTCGATGAGCAATTGTTGGGTGGGTTGCATCACGCCTCCTCGTCGGAATTCAGCACACGCAAGGTATCGCCGGAGCTGACCTCCAGCCTGCGTGCTTCGTTGTCATTGAGTACCAGGATGCCGGCGTCGTCGGGCCCTCGTCCGACCCAGGCGGCGCGGAAGTCGGCCATGGACGTGGTGGCCGCCAGCCACTGGGGACGTTCGCTGCTGACAGCATCAGGATCGACTTCCACCCGCACATGGCGGGACAGCCGAACGCCCTTGACGTCGTCGATATAGGCCTCGACGGTGGGCCCCCCGTCGAAGATGTCGATATAGCCTTCCCAGCGCAGTCCCTGCTTCTTGAGCATCGCCAGCGCTGGTCGCGTATGTTCGTGGACCTGACCGATGCAGGCACGCGCCTGTTCGGACAGGAAGGGGGTGTAGATCGGAAACTTGGGCATCAGTTCGCCGATAAAGCTCTTCTGACCCAGACCGGTCAAGCGATCCGCTTCATCGAAGTCCATCGGGAAAAAGTTGGCGCCCAGGCACTCCCAGAAGGCACTGCGACCGTTGTCGTCGAAGCGTCCGCGCATCTCGGCCAGGACCTTTTCCGGAAAGCGGTCGCGAAACTCCGCCATGAACAGCCAACGCATCATCGACAGCAGCGCACCGTTGCGCTGATGGCGGCGGTCCGCGCCCCTGAACTCGGGGCGCAGAAACAGTGACGCCACCTCGGCGTCGCCGGTGTGATCAGAGCTCAGAAACAGCGTATCGACGGTGCGATGCAGGTCGAGCTGCTTGGAGGAATGCGCCAGGGTGCCGACGCGATAGTGATAGAACGGTACCTCGCGCCCCACCTGGCCCTCGATGGCACAGCAACCGGCCAGGCGACCGCTCTCTTCGTCCTCCAGGACAAAGAAGTAGAGCCGCTGATCCACCGGGGTCTGCTCATTGAAGGCGCTGCTGGCAGAGGCGATCTTGGCGGCCAGGAACTCGCGATTATCGGGCAGGGAGGTGAAGCCGACGCCGGTCTCCCGGGCCAGCGCCTGGAGCTCGTCCAGGTCCCCTTCCTTGATCGGACGCATACGCATTACAGCTCTCCCTCGTCATATCCCGGGTCGAGGCCATCAGCCGACAGCGCCAGGGGCGCGGCCAGCACCGCACGACCTTCTTCGACCCCCAGCAGCTCGGCATGGGCCGGTGACAGCATCAGCTGACCTGTGGGGGACAGCGCGTAGCGGGCCACCGTGCAGCAGAAGCCATCCAGGCGCTGATTGGCCACCATGGCCGGCTCGGCGTCGGGAAGGGTGTGCTCGGGACGAATGCGCACCGGGTGCCAGGCCGCGCGCCGAAAACTCTCCAGCCGAGCACGA
This sequence comes from Halomonas litopenaei, assembly GCF_017303055.1. GTDB lineage: Bacteria > Pseudomonadota > Gammaproteobacteria > Pseudomonadales > Halomonadaceae > Halomonas > Halomonas litopenaei_A. Next base: position 438,249 of record NZ_JAEKJT010000004.1, read on the forward strand.
TCGCCCTTGATCACGGGACCTGCATCGAACAGGTCCACATGGCGGGAGCGCAGGAAACCTTCAGCCAGCATTTCCTCGAGCGCGTCTTCATGGGCAGGATGCTCGCGACCGATGGCCGCGCGAGCCTTGGGCGTCAGCATGGCCAGGTAAAGCGGGAACTGGGGCATCACCTCAGCGATGAAGCTCTTGGAGCGCACGCCGGCGATGTAGTTGATTTCGTGATAGTCACGCACGAAAAAATGACGGCCCACGCTGTTCCAGAACGGCGACGCACCGTCCTCGTCCAGATAGCCGGGGAAGGCCATCGCCAGCACGTCGGCGAACCGCTCCGGGTACTGGGCAATGAACATCAGCCTGGCACGCCGGAGCAGGCTCTCCGCACTGGTGCCCTTGTAGCGCGGGTCCAGCGACAGGGCACACAGCAGGCTGGCATCGGACACTTCGTGGGACAGCGCCAAGGTCTGCACCTCACGCCTCACATTGAGCTGCTGCGAGGCGTGAATCAGCGTCTCCTGGCGATAGGTGTAATAGGCCTCGTTAGCGCCGGCCAGGGCACGAATGGTGGCCGTGCCCACGACGTCGCCACGTTCCTGGTCTTCGAGTACGAAGGTGTAGTGCTCGTCTCCCGGCACTTCGACCTCCGACGCGAAGGCCCGCTGGGAGCGCGCAATGCGCTCCTCAAGACGATCGCGGTGGGCCGGCAGATTGGTCAGGCGCGGCTGGGCACTGCCTGCCAGACGCTCCAGCGCCGGCAGGTCACCAGGCCGCACAGGGCGAACAGCCAACATGGGATGCCCTCCTGTCGCAGCTTGCTCAAGATCCGATGACATAGTCTGTGGCAGGGGCCTGCTCACGATGCGCTCACCAGACGAGCGATGGCACGCTCCAGGCGCTCGAGGCCCTCGACGATGTCTGCCTCGGGGATCACCAGTGACGGCGCCATGCGCAGCACATTGGGTCCGGCGATCAAGGCCATCAGGCCCTCTTCAATGGCCAGCGGCAGAATGTCCTTGGCACGGCCTTCGTACTCTGGCGCCATCTCGGCACCGATCAGCAGCCCCATGCCGCGCACTTCCTTGAACACGCCGTGCTTGCGGTTGATGGCTTCGAGGTGCTCGCGGAACAGCTCATGACGCTTGGCGACGCCACCCAGCACCTCCGGCGTATCGATGTGGCGGATCGCGGCCAGGGCCACGGCAGACGCCAACGCGTTGCCGCCATAGGTCGAGCCGTGGGTGCCCAGCACCAGCACCGGGGCCACGCGATCGGTCGTCAGCATGGCGCCCACGGGGAAACCACCGCCCAGGCTCTTGGCGCTGGTCAGGATATCGGGGGTGATACCGTAATCCATGTAGGCATAGAGAGAGCCCGAGCGACCCACGCCAGTCTGCACTTCATCAAACACCAGCAGCGCATCATGCTGGTCACACAGATCGCGGAGTCCCTGCAGGAATTCCTGAGTGGCCGGAACGACACCGCCTTCACCCTGCATCGGCTCGACCACGATGGCACAGGTGTCATCCCCTACCAGCTCGCGGACGCTGTCCAGGTTGTTGAACTCCGCATGCAGGATGCCGCCCGGGACCGGACCGAACCCCTGCGAGTACTTGGGCTGGCCACCTACGCTGACGGTGAACAGGGTGCGTCCATGGAAGGACTGGCGGAAGGAAATGATCTTGTCCTTGTGCTCGCCGTGGGTGTCATGGGCCCAGCGACGTGCCAGCTTGAAGGCCGCTTCGTTGGCCTCGCCACCGGACGAACACAGGTATACCTTGTCGGCAAAGGTGCGCTCGACCAGCTCCCGGGACAGCTCGAGCGCCGGTTCGTTGGTATAGACGTTGGACAGATGCCACAGCTTGTCAGCCTGAGCCTTGAGCGCATCCACCAGCACCGGGTGGCAGTGACCGAGAGAGTTGACCGCGATACCGCCGGCAAAGTCGATGTACTCACGCCCCTCCTGGTCCCACAGGCGGCTGCCCTCGCCGCGCACCGGGATGACCTTCTGGGGCGCGTAGTTGGGCACCATGTACTGATCAAAGTCGGCACGGCTCGGGGTGTGGCTCATCGGTGATCTCCGCTGTCATGGGTGGTTGCCGTCGCGAGACGGCTGAGCATGTAATGCGCGAAATCGCAAAACATGCAATCAATCGATCACTCGAGTATAGGGACGCCATCGCAGGAAGGCTTTCAGCAATGGGACCGGCTTTTTCACAAAGCACAGCCACGTCCGCGCAGCATCGTCACCCTCGACAACCCACAGCCACGTTTCTTCTGCATGCTTCGGCCCAGCGCCTCGTCTAGTCTGTAGACAGCCAGTCTTCCACTACTCAGTGAATCCTCATGATCAACACCACTCGCTGGAATCGTTGGCGCTACTCGCTGTATGCGCCTGTGTATGACGTGGTCGCCGAAAGAGCCTTTCGCCGGCCGCGCCGTCAGGCACTGGCCCAGGTGCGCTGGCAATCCGGCATGCGGGTATTGCTGGTGGGAGCGGGCACCGGGCTCGACCTGCCGTGGCTACCACGAGATATCGAGGTGCACGCCAGTGACCTGTGCCCCGCCATGGTCAAGCGACTCAAGGTCAGGGCCAATCACCTTGGGGTGGATGTGGAAGCACGAGCAATGGACGCCGAGCAGCTGGATTACCCGGATGGCTATTTCGATGTGGTGGTGATGCATCTGATTCTGGCGGTCATGCCGCAACCGGACAGGGGGCTGGCCGAGGCCTATCGCGTGCTGGCCGGCGATGGACAGCTGTGCATCATGGACAAGTTCCAGGACGACGAGCGGCCTTCCGGGGTGCTGCGACGCAGCCTCAACCTGGCGACCACGACCATCGCCACCGATATTACCCGCCAGGCCACACCTCTGCTGACAAAGGCAGGCTTCGTCATTGAACAGGACACTGCGGTACTGATGGGCAAGGTATTTCGCGCCCTGCTGGCCTGCAAGGCGCCACCCACATCATCAACAGACCCGGCAGGCGTCCTGCGCTGAGCTGTCACGCTGCCGTTGACGGCGCCACTGCGCCGGCGTACCCGCTTCGAAGCGCTGCCATAGGCGCCTGAGCTGGTATTCGTCCGACACGCCCACCTTTTCGGCAATGGCTGCGAGGCTAAGCGATGATTCCTGCATCAGCTGGCGGGCCAGCTGAAGGCGAATTCTGGCCAGATAGTCCAGTGCGCTCATGCCGGTCAGCTCGACGAAGCGGCGCCGCAGGTGGCGCTCTCCCATGGCGGACTCCCTGGCCATAAGCGACATGGACCATGTATCAGCCGGGGCAGCAGCGATGCGATCCTGAAGCCGGTGGATACGCTGATCGACATGATTTCTCCCCGTCAGCCACACACCAAGCTGGGGTTCCTGGCCGCTACGACGAAGATACAGCACCATATCCCTCGCCACCGTTACCACGATGTCGTGTCCGACGACTCGCGTCAGCCAATGCAACATCGTATCAATCCCGGTGGAAATGCCAGCGCTGGTAAACAGCCCACGGTCCTCGGTGAATATGCAGTCCTGCTGAACGAGAGCCCTGGGTGCCAGACACCGCAGTCTGTCGAGGAGTTGATGATGGGTGGTACAACGGCGGCCATCCAGCAAGCCTGCCTGGGCCAACAGTAGCGTACCCGAACACACGCTCATCACGGCACGAGCCTGGGGCGCCACTGACCGCAGCCACCGCACCACCTCATCCTGAGCATCGGCTTCCATGGCGGCGCGATACTGGCCAGGCACCAACAGCAAGTGGCAATCCCCCAGGGAGTCGGGCAACGGCGCTATACCCGACAACGATAGCGGCCCCATCCAGTCAAACTGAGAACGGGGCCCAATGAAGTCGATCTCAAAGGGTTGCCTGATCGATGCACTGCGTAACACCTGCCATGGCCCCACGAGGTCGAGGGGCACCATCCCGGGTACCAACACGATACTCACTCGAAGGGGGCCATCACCGGCGGCACGAGTTTCCATCATTCTCCTTGGCACCCCACCCCTCTTGTCATATGGCTCGTTCACAGAGGGCCGCTGGTCAGGCCAGCTCACAGCGCTCATTGTGCAAGGCACTTACCGGCACCACACGGGCAAAGCGCCCATCCAATACCAGTTCCGTGCGCTCACGGATCTCTGCTGCGGAGAACACTCGTCCTGCTCGAGACATCGAGAACGTCAGCGTCGCCTCGGCGACGAACACCACATCATACCCGAGATCAGACCCCACTCGAGCCGTCGTCTCGCAGCACTGCTCGGTACGGATGCCACTGATCCAGAGCGTCGTGATTCCCCGCCCACGAAGCCAGCGGTCCAGTCCGGTATCGGTAAACGCGTTGTGCGCGGTCTTGTAAAACGTGGCGTCCGCAGGATCATCAAAGCCCGGCAAAGGTTTGACGAACCCCTGATCTGGATCGAAGGCTCCACCGCTCCCGGGTGCGAGATGGAAGATTCTTACGAGGGGTATGCCTGATGCCTTGGCCAGGTCGATCAATTCGCGCTGGGCGTCAGGCCAGCGCCCCAGTTCTTGCGGGTTCCAGTAAGGACGCTGGGGAAAAGACGCTTGAACATCAATAAGCAGTAGTGCAGATGACATGGAAAGACTCCTGGTCCGCAGAATGGGAGAAAGCAATGGGTGTACAGCTACGATAAGTGGCCCCATCCACGGACCGAAGTGCCAAAGCGGTCACACCGGTGGCAAATTCGGACATGATCATCAACGCCCACCACCACTACGGCTACCCGCCCCTGCGCACCAACCTATAGAGCGCTAATCTATGCGGCACTCACTAACAAAAAAGGCCCACCCATAAAGGTGAGCCTTTGTCATCACGTCATGCCACCAACCGCTGGCACTGCGACGATGTTACATATTGGCTTCCTGGAAAGCCTCGACGGTCTCTTGCAGCAGTGCCTTCAGATCGGCAACTTCCTGCTCCAATGCGGCTATTTTTTGCTCCTGCTGCGTGGCTTCGGACTGCTGCTGAATCGCCTGCATGCGCTGCTGCAGCGTATCGGAATCCATCGCCTGCGCTGAACCCACTGCCATCATGGAGGCCAGGAGTGCAGCTGCCATCATTTTGATCTTCATGTCTTTCTCCTCGTCTTTGTCGAACGTCCTTCGACCTGGTTCCCTGTCCATTACCCATGAAGGCCGGTGGGCACTGCTGCAAGGCAATGGTAGGACATCGTCTTGATGATTAGCGGAGCAACGTGACCTGCAGGGCGTATCCTTAGGGCGAGACAGGAAGGGAATGCCAACCACCCCGTCACGTCCAAGACACTCACCCTTCACGAAGCCCAATGAAAAACAGTGTTCAAAAACTCGTTGAGTCAATCTAATAGGGGGATATTACAGTTAGCAACCTGTGTTTATTCGAAAGACTAAAAAAGCACAATTCTTGGACTTTATGGGACATTCCCACGTCGACACAGTCCCGTCTGACGTATGAAAACACCTAATACCCGTCTGACGTATGATGCTGTCCAGTGCCGGCAAACCAATGGCTTACCAGCGCTGCAGGCCGCAGCTGATCTCGTGCTGCAAACCTGCGGCGCTGACCATCATGCAGGATTACTGGGACTCATTGAGACTGTCTACGGTCATCTGAAGAAGGTCCTTCAGCTCTGCCACTTCCTGTTCAAGCGCTTCGACTTTCTGCTCGTCGGAGGCCGCCTCACTGCGCTGTTCAATTTCCTGCATGCGCTTCTGCAGGGTCGCTGAGTCCATGGCAAAGGCGCTACCCGCGGCCAGCACAGACACCATCATGACAGCAAAGATCATCTTGGTTTTCATGTCACTCTCCTCGACTTTCCTATTGTGGCCGACCGCAGAAGTCTGGCCTATTGAGGGATCCACCTCTGTGGGGGATCCTATGCTTGCCTATCGTTGACTTGTCTTCCCCTGCAAATTCAGCAAAGAAGAGACAAGCTACTGGTGCAATATGCTGCTTCAGCGCATTTGCCAACTGGGTGTCTACATCCATCCGCGCCCACCTCAGTTCACTTGTCGCTCATATCCTTTCATCCCGATCCGCTTTCGCCCCGATCCGCTTTCGCCCCGGTCCGCTTTTATCCCGGTCCACTTTCATCCAGGTCCACTTTCACCCCATTTGGCGGATGCTCGATATACGTTCTTATGATTTTCCAGCAAACAAAGTGCGAATCTACGACTCAAGAAAATAAACAAAAACATCACGTTATGAGCAGGAAGACCAGAAAAACTGACCGAATCTAAACGTAACATTTTGTTAACTGATAACAGAAAATCTAATTCGCATCTCACATATTGGCAATTGCAGATATGTTCATAAAATCATTTCGGCACAATTATTCTGTAAGATATTGAACATAGCGGCGTAAAAATATCTCGCATTACGTCGGCAGCTATGGTCTTTCCTTTCACGCATGGTGGACCCGCATGAAAGTCATGCGCCAGCAGCACTGCTCGTTGCTGCTGGCGCATCATCAGCCTTTATGCTGATTCAGCAATCAAGTGATCGTGTTTGGCACTCGCCTCTTCACTTACCGCCTTCCAGGCAGCCCCGGTGATGGCAAGGGAAGCCCCGAGAAGAACCAGGTCCTTCGCCAGAAATCCACCGAACAGCGATGGGAAGGCCAAGGTATCGCCCGACAGACTGCTGACATGCAAGACACCAGGGGTGGTCAGCAAGAACGTGCTGGTCGTCAGGAAGATGACGCTTGCAAGCGCTCCCCCCACCAAGCCAGCTTTCTTGGAGATGGGGTATGCCGCAACAAGAAAGCCAACGACAATTTCTGCCGTACCAATAGCCGCCGACACCTGATTGACACTCGCAATGCTGTACAACCAGGACATCAACGGAGAGCTGGCAACGATGCCCTGGATAGCGGCCGCTTCATCTGGGTGATACTTGAAGAAACCGATCCATAGAAGGATCGCGACCACACCGTACAGCGCAATATAGAAGCCAGCACGAGAAAGGGTATTGTGATTCATGTCTCACTCTCCATCTTTACTTTTTTCGTCATTTTTTATGAATAGATGGCAGACGCATCCTCATCTTTCCTCTATTCATCTTCCGATCTACTGCTACCACCTTCTGCCGAAACAGCCACCATCGCTTTCCATACACCGCATGATGTCCGGAGACACTCTCTGATCGAACGTCATCCTTTTGCTCAGCTTCTACTCAGCTATGGCTCCGGCACCTTGCTGTCTTTCCTCTCTGTGTACGATACATTCGATTTACTTACACTACTGTTGATAACTACGCTCATTCGATTTTTCTGATCTGCATGAAGACGTGGTATGTCGCTCTGTGTCTCCATCACCTGACACCTTCTCTGCGTACTCTCCGCACGCTCTGTAGCCATATCATCACGCCTCATGGTGAGGTCGCTTCTGTCGACTACATCACCGTTTCCTTACGTCACTTCATCCAAAGAACTTTGCCAAAACGAGCATGCAACATGTCTTCACCATCCTTTCCCATCGATGCTGAACCTCGAGCAGCCAACACAAACAAGGAGGACGTGGGGACCTCAACCTCAACGTTGAGCTGACATGCTGTGGAAGCTGATGGTGGGGAGAAAGGCAATGACACGACAGACAGGCAGGGAGGGAGGAAGGGAGGCAAAGAGCCAGGGAGAAACGAAGAGAGGAAGCGCCGCGCCTACGAGACGTAGACTGTCGCGCCCGGCTCACGTGAGCAGCCGGGGTAAACCGTGGTACCGAAACATGCCACCGCACATCGATTCCGCTCGATGTCGGCAACGCATTCAGCGTCGAACCCATACAGGTCGAACCCAGCAACGATGAGCGATGCAGGTCAAAAGGAGAGTGTTCAGGGAGCTATGCAGATACAGGGAAGGTGCGGTTAGCCCAATAAACCGTATCGGGCCAGTGACTAGCCCAGTCGCTCTTCCCTGGGGGTCATACCGAAGTGATTGCGATACGCCGTCGAGAAATGCGCCGCCGATGAGAAGCCGGTCTGAAGCGCGATTTCACCGGCAGGCTGATCACTCTCGCGCAGCATGCGGCGAGCCTTCTGCAGACGCAGATCGAGGTAATAGCGACTCGGCACCGACTTCAGGTACTTCTTGAAGAGTCGCTCCAGCTGACGCCTGGAGATGCCCAGATGTTCGGCAAGTTCGTGAGTCGACAGCGGCTCTTCGATGTTGGCTTCCATCAGCTGCACGGCCTCGACCAGGCTGGCCGGCGCATGGGCGAGACGCGAGCGCAGGGGAATCTGCTGAGGTTCGTCACCCATGCGGATCCGCTCCATCACGAAATATTCCGAAATTCGTGATGCTAGAGCGGCACCATGATGACTTTCGACCAGGGTGATCATCATGTCCATGGCCGCCGTGCCGCCACCACAGGTCATCCGGTCACGATCGATCTCGAACAGCTGTTGTGACAGCCGCACCCGGGGGTGAGCCGCCGCGAAGGCCTCGAACCGTTGCCACGGCAGCGTGGCCTGATAGCCATCCAGAAGCCCCAGCCGCGCCAGCGCTTCGGTGCCCCCGCCGATGCCGCCGAGTAACACGCCAGAAGCCGCCAGGCGTTTGAGCCAGGCCGCCAGATCATCGGGGATCCCCCCAGGCAGCTTGGCAGGCCCGCACACCAACACCATGTCGGGGTGAGTCTCCACCTCTGCTAGCGCTTCCCGGGGCAGCACGGTCTGCTGCGACGCACTCGTCACCGCATCGCCGCCGCTGGAGTAACTGGTCAGTCGATAGAGGGTACGACCGTGAAGCAGGTTAGCCACATGCAGCGGCTCGGTGGCACAGGCATGCGCCAGCAGCGAAAATCCAGGCATCACCACGATCCCTACTTGGCGCAGCAATTCGGATGAGCGTGATGGATGGGAAGACGGCGGCATGAACCTTCTCGACGAGAATATGCGAGCCATAGTCTACGCCACTCACGCCATGGATTCAGCGCCCATGTCCGTTGTGCATGGGCCACGCCTGCAGCGAAGACGCATCAGTGACACGACGACAACGGGCCGCGACCTCTCGGTCACGGCCCGTTGGCAAAGGCGAGTCTGTCAGCCGCCGGCTCGCTCAGTGCTGGAGCGACGGGGCCGACATTCAGGGCCTTTTGGGCGGATTAGAGCTGAACGACGTCGAAGCTGACGTCCGGATTGACGTCGGCGTCGTAGTCCACATCGCTACGCTCGAAGCCGAACAGCTTGAGGAACTCGTGCTTGTAGCCAGCGTAGTCCGTGATATCGAACAGATTGTCACTGGTCACCTGCGGCCACAGATCCTTGCATGCCTGCTGGACGTCATCACGCAGTTCCCAGTCATCCAGACGCAGGCGGCCGACGTCATCCGTGGTGGCTTCACCCCCGTAGAGGCGCTCCCCGAACAGGCGGTTGAGCTGGTCGATGGTGCCTTCGTGGAGGCCCTGCTCCTTCATCACCCGATAGACCATCGCAATGTACAACGGCATGACCGGGATGGCGGCACTCGCCTGGGTCACTACCGACTTGAGCACAGCGACGTTGGCACCACCTCCAGACTGTTTCAACTTGCCATCGATGGCGGTGGCTGCACGATCCAGGTCTTCCTTGGCCTTGCCCAACGCACCATGCCAGTAGATCGGCCAGGTGATCTCGGTACCGATATAACTGAAGGCAACACTGCGGGCACCAGAAGCCAGTACATCGGCCTCACTCAATGCCTGCATCCACAGTTCCCAGTCCTGACCGCCCATGACATCGATGGTATCGGCGATTTCCTGCTCGCTGGCAGGCTCGACCTCGGCTTCGATGATGGTGTCCTTGTTGGTGTCGATAGCAGTGGCGCGGTAGGTCTCGCCAATGGGCTTGAGGCTGGAACGCTTCAGCTCACCGGAGTCCGGCATCTTGCGCACGGGAGACGCCAACGAGTAGACCACCAGGTCCACCTGCCCCATGTCCTGCTTGATCAATTCGATCGCCTTGGCGCGGGCTTCGTGGGAGAAGGCATCACCATTGATCGACTTGCTGTAGAGGCCTTCCTGCTTGGCGAACTTGTCGAAGGCCGCGGCATTGTACCAACCCGCCGTACCGGGCTTCTTCTCGGTGCCGGGCTTCTCGAAGAACACACCGAGGGTGTCGGCGCCATAACCAAAGGCAGCAGTGACGCGTGCCGCCAGGCCGTAACCGCTGGAGGCACCGATCACCAGCACTTTCTTGGGCCCCTTGGATGACGCCAGGCCACGTGCGCGGGTTGCCTCGATCTGCTCGAGTACGTTTTTCTCGCAACCGACAGGATGGGTGGTGGTGCAGATGAATCCGCGTACCTTGGGCTTGATGATCACGACAGACCTCTTTATTGCTCGTGGCTCCCGTAGGAGAGCCATCCAATGTGTAATGCGTGGTGGCGATATTCTAGCGGCACACGGCGATCCTGTCCGCCTTTGCAGACAATGGGCCTCACGGGCGGGGCTACTGAGCGATACTTGCTCGACGGCGGCGGCTCGGGCAGGATGCAGTCCATCGCTTGAGGAGACCACCGATGGATGCCCAGACTCTGGTCGATGAACGCGGCGAGCTATGGCTCGCATTGGCCCCGATGTGGCTGGAACGGGAACCGCGAGAATCCGACTACGCGAGAATGGTAGAGGTGATAGAACGTGACGGCATTGCGCTCAAGGACCTGGAATGGGTCTTTCGCCTCGAACTCGCCCCCGTACTTTCTCGACAGCAAATGTCGGTCGCGGGTGAGTGGCGCAAGTTCGACGACTACCAGTTGATGCGCCGCCTGGTCGCCCACAACCTCCGACTGACCGGCTGGCGCCGCAAGTTCTGGGCCCTGTTCTCAGGCTTGACCACCATGATGGTGCGTCACCGCTACAACGCCCTGGTGGAGCATCTGGTGGTCAGCCGAGGAGAAGCGCGCTAGGGCCAGCGGCCGGTCTCAGGCTACAAAGCCTAACCCTCACGTCTCGTCGAGGGCCCGTTCCAGATCCGTCAGCATCGCCGCGGCACCATCCCGAGGCCCGAACCTCTTCAACACGCGCCCGTCTCGCGCCACCAGAAACTTGGTGAAATTCCATTTGATGGCGCGCGTTCCCAGCCAGCCCGGAGCTTCGGCTTTCAGGCGCTGAAACAGAGGATGGGCACCGCGTCCATTCACCTCCACCTTTTCCATCAGGGGAAAGGTGACACCAAACTGACGCTCACCAAAGGCACAGAATTGCTCGGCAGACTCTGGCGACTGCTTGGCAAACTGGTTGCAAGGAAACCCCAGCACCGTGAAGCCCCGTTCGCGATGCTCGCGATACAGCGCCTCCAGTTCGCCCAACTGAGAGGTAAAACCGCACTGGCTTGCCACATTGACGACAAGCAGCACCTGCCCCCTCAATGCACGCAGATTGAAAGGCTCACCTTGATGGGTATGACACTCGACGTCATGCAGGCTCATGGGCTGAACTCGCGCTCCTTGTCTTCACGATGACACGCCTTTACGGCTCTCGCCAGAGACGCAGGCCCACCGGCGAAGTCGCCTTCATCCTTGCGCTTCCTGCTTCAACAGCAGGGCCAGCGCGAGGTGCGTGTCCGGTGTGGCCTCAGCCAGTTCAATGGCCTCTCCAGGCGGCATCCAGGTGACGCTGGCGACCTCTTCCGGCTGCAGCGCCAGAGGACCGTCCCAGGTCACGCAAAAGACACTGCCAAAGATGCGATAGCCCTGGTCATCGTAGCGAAAGCTCAGGCAGGGCGTCAGCGGGGCATGACAGATACCAAGCTCCTCTGCCAGTTCACGACGGGCAGACACGTGGACCGCCTCACCGGCCGCCACCACGCCACCTGCAGCGAGGTCAAGACCACCGGGAAAGGCTTCCTTGGTCAGTGTCCGTCGCTGGACGCACAGCTCTCCCGCGCCATTGCGCACCACAATGTAGGTCGCGCGATGCCAGAAGCGATAGCGGCGCATGTCGGATCGCCAGGCGCTTCCACAGGGGCGATCGCGGGCATCCACGATCTGCACTCTCTCGCGCGCGATGACCGGCGCCGGCACGTCACCCGCCGGAGCCTTCAGCGATGACGCCACCGGCAGCGACAGCTCAGGTGAGGCAACCTCACTCATCACAGGACTCCGCCATTAAAGCGTCAAGCCTAACGATCCGCGCCCGCGACGTCACCCTTCGCCCAGTCTTCGATACCTGCCAAGGTACCTGCCAAGGCGCTTGATATCTGGCTGTGCGCTTGATACCTGGCAGGGCCTTAGCCCAGCAGCACACGAACCGCTAGTCCCAGCAAGAGCACGCCCGTCACCCGATTGATCCAGTGGGACCGAGCCTGCAGCCAAGGCAGCACACTGGAGTGAGACAGGCCAAGCGCTACCAGCACGTACCAGCCGCCGTCGATCACCATGGCCGTCACGACCACGATGCTCCGTTCAACCACGGACATGTCAGGACTGACGAACTGACTGAGCAAGGCAACAAAGAACAGGATCAGCTTGGGATTGCCCAGGGCGACCAGCAAGCCTTCCCGGGCGGCGGTCAGGTGACTGGCAGCGGCGGGCTGCGGCCGCAGTGCCCCCGCCTGGCCCGCGCGCAGCGCCTTGATGCCAAGCCAGGCCAGATATACGGCCCCTGCCAGCATCACCACGCGGAACCCCTGAGGATGTCGTTCGATGACTTCGCCCAGGCCCCAGACGGTCAGCAGTGCGTAGAGGCCCACACCCAGAGCATGTGTGATCGCCGCCACGACACCGGCGGCCCTGCCACTGCCCAGGGTATGGCGGAGTACAAGTGCCAGGCTGGGGCCGGGGGACATGGCTCCCATGGCACAGATGGCTGCCAAAGAGAGCCAAAGCGATAACGGCATAATTTCTCCTCAATTACTTCGACGCCTGGCTCACACAATCTATGCAGACTTACGCATTCAAATGCTTTTTCTTACAAAACCAAGCATACAATCACGAAAAACCTCACTCTAGGGATGGTGAAGTTCAGGATATATCGTTATTTACAAACGTATGAGCTTCGATAACGATACTCATGCACGTCCTACAAAAAAAATGATCATCATCCATCATTGCAAGGGAACAGGGAGGGGACGATGTCTGCCTCGCAACAAGCCTCAATCGTCAGATTGATCACGCACCCCAACGTGCAGTCCCAGCTATTTACCCACCACCTGAGTCAGGTGCTGGATTGCGAGGTCAGCACATTGGCACCCGAAGCGGTGCCCTCTCTGCAGGCCGAGCTCGCCCGCACACCTGATCAAGCACAACTCTGGCTGCTGGATGCCGACCAGCTATCGCTCAGCGATATGCACCACTGTCACGAACTAAAGGCACAGTACCCAGAGATCCTGCTGGCTGCGTTCAACCTGGCCGACCAGGAACAGGCCGCTGAACTGCTGGCGTCACTGCATTTGCAAGGTATCTTCTATCGCCGTGACGAACTCGACAACATCTGCAAAGGCATCATCCAACTACTGGATGGCGCGCTGTGGATGTCTCGCCCGCTGCTCCAGCAGATGTTCGAATACTTCCGTCGCCAACAGTTCAACACCTACCGCCCGGTCGCTGGCCTGACGCAACGGGAGCTGGAAATCCTTGGCTTCATTGGCAATGGCGCGTCCAACCAGGATATCGCCAGCCAGCTGTTTCTCAGCGAACATACCGTCAAGTCGCATCTTTACAATATCTTCAAGAAGATCAAGGTGCACCACAGAACCGAGGCCGCCCAGTGGGCACGCAAGCACCTCGGTATTCCACCGCCTATGAGCAAGGGCAACCAACGCGATCGCCAGGCCCAGCCTTGATGCCCTTCCCTAGCCCTTCCCTGTCACGCCTGGGCTAGCGGAAAAAGGGCGCCGGGAAAAGGGCAACCGGTGACAGATAGCGGGCAAAGGTGCAGCACTCCCCCGCGGGGAAGCCGCGGCACCGGATCGGCATCATCGATGAAACTGACGCTCACGCTCTGGCTGCCACAGAATCTTCTCCAGTTGCCAGCGCTTGGTACGCCCCGTTAGTGGGGTGACCTGCCATTGCTCTCCCACTCGGCGGGTCAGCAGTTCAGCTCCCAGCGGCGCCATCACGGACAGTCCGTCGGCGGTTGCCGACAAGGCATGGGGATATACCAGGGTCCGCACCAGCTGACGGTCTTCATCGAGATCGCGCAGTACCACTTGGCTATTCATGCTGACGACATCATCGGGCATCTCGTCAGGGTCGAGAATCTCGGCGCGCTCCAGCAGCGCCTCAAGCAGATCGGCTACCGCACGATCCTTGTCATCTGCATCATCGATCAGACGCTGAAGTCGCTCTGCGTCAAGACGATTGGCTAGCCTCAACGACATCCTTGTCACCTCACTGGTCTCTTACAGGCCTTTAGGGGCGTCACCCCGTCGAGGTGACCGCCACGCAACAAAAAAGCCCTCCCCGATAGTGGGAAGGACTCGATCACCTGAAGCATACGACACTGGCAGTAAACAAGAAACTGCTTATATGAAAAAGACAGGCCGGTTGGACATCCCCCTTGCAGGGTCCGCATACTGCTGGCCTCGACGCCTTTTCTTCATTCCTACATCAGAGCCACGATGCCCTCCACGCCTGACGCCTTCGACACGCCTCCAGAAAACTTGAACCAACTGCTCGACCAACTCAGCCAAGCCAGTGCCGAACGCGATCAGCTGTCCCTCGCCGAAGTGATGGACGCCGTCGGTCGCCGCAGCTTTGCTCCCTTCCTGCTGGTCGCAGGCCTGGTCACCCTCACCCCGTTGATCGGCGATATCCCCGGTGTGCCGACGCTGATGTCGCTGCTCGTGGTGCTGGCGGCGGTACAACTGTTGGCAGGCAAGCAGAGCGTGTGGCTCCCAGCGTGGCTCGCCAGGCGCAAGGTAGCCACCACCAAGGTCGAGCGCACCATCACCCTTCTGCGCAAACCTGCTCGCTGGGTTGACCGGCTGATCAAGCCCAGACTGAGGCTGCTGACAGGCCGCGTGGCGCGCTATCCCATCGGTCTGGCCTGTCTGGCCATCGCCCTGGTGACGCCCCCGATGGAGCTGATTCCCTTCAGCGCGACCTTGGCTGGCGCTGCCCAAAGCATGTTCGGCCTGGCGCTGCTCGCCCGGGATGGGCTAATGGCGCTGGCAGGCTACGCCTTTACCCTATCCACCGCCTGGGTCATTGTGCTGGCCATCTAGCCCGCTGGACGTGCCGGTAGTGGGACGCCGACGGTGATCGAGCGGGTCCTGCGAGGCTTCCTACTTCGCGTTGCCGCCCTTCCTGTGCCGAGCTTCCTGTGCTGACCTTCCCTGCGCTGACCGCGCTGCGGACAGGGCTGAGCTGACCAGGATCAACTCCGCCATCAGCAGGGTGCGATACGCTGGCGAAGCCGGCCAGGGACGTGCGGCATTGTGCTTAGCGATGGCAGGGATGCCATCCACCCATCTCTTGACGCTTCCTCCTCCTGCCCCAGGTTCATCTGCAAGCAGGTCTATGCTTCATGGCTCTGATGCAAGGCTCTGATGCGAGGCTCTGGTGCATGTATCCGCTGCACGGTTGGCTACCGCGCTGCTGCTACGAGTTTCCAACAGGCGTGATCATCCTGCCCTTATTGCGTTCCTAGTAAAGCCTGCGTCCTGCCATTAGGCCGCGCGGCTGCCGTTATTGCGGCCCAGCAGCGGTCCCTGATTCACTGGGCACCAGAGCGCCGAGTCAGCACATGTGAGGATTGATATACTTGGCCATCATCACAAGGCGGCGCCATGGATATCCCACATCAGCGGCTGGTCTACTTTCAGGTCACGATCGAAGCAGGGTCGGTGCGACAGGCCGCTGCGCGCCTGGATATTGCCCCGTCGGCGGTCAGCCGCCAGCTGTCACTGATCGAGGATGCGTTGGGCGCTCCGCTGCTGGAGCGCTCGCGCCAAGGAGTGGTGCCGACAGCGGTCGGCGAAATGCTGCTGGATTACTGTCGCCGGCGCTCAGCCCTGGACGACACCTTCAGCGAACAGCTCGACGCCTATCAGCGTCTCGAGACCGGCCACCTGTCGTTGACCGTGGGCGAGGGGTTTGTCGGCGACCTGCTCGACACGCCCCTGCGAACCTTTACCGAGCGCTACCGTGGCGTGCGCCTGGACGTGAATACGGGTAGCACCAGCGAGATCATCGAGGCGGTGATTCAGGACGAGGCCCACCTTGGGCTGATGTACCACGAGCGCGTTCATCCACAGCTGCGCTTCTGGCACTCCAGCCAGCAGCCCCTGGTGGCGCTGGTGTCGCCGTCCCACCCGCTCGCTGGCGCTCGTGAGGCGCTGACCATTGCCACCCTCAGTGATCACCCCATGGCCCTGTGGCGTACCGGCCACGGGGTACGCCAACTGGTGGATGAAGGCTTCAGAGAAGCCGGGCTGCGGCCTCAGGTCAACATGCAGACCAACTCGCTTTCGGTGCTGTTGCACGCCGCACGCTCAGACCTGACGCTGACCCTGCTCCCCGCCTTTGCCGCTGCGCGAGAGCTGGAGGACGGCAGGCTGGTGGCGCTGGAGGTGGATAGTGAACGCTTTCGCCAGGCCCGAGCCCATATCGTCACACGAGTAGGACGACGGATGCCTCGGGCCGGACTTCAGCTACTTCGCCATCTGGAACGCTGGATGCGGGCCTTTTCCTCACGCGTCCCGTAGCGCTAGTACCAGCAGGGCCTCGGCATCAGCCAACCCCATTGCCATACCCCATGGCAACACTGGCGGCATCGGCTGTTTCCACCCAGACGCTTTGAGCGACTGTGTATTCCTTGAGACCTTCGACGCCGCTGGAACGCCCGAAGCCGCTGTCATCGAAACCGCCAAACGGCGACATGACATTGATCGCCTTGTAGCTATTGATCCAGACCGTACCCGCACGCAGGCGGCCCGCCACCCGATGAGCGCGGGCGGGGTCCTGGGTCCACACAGCTCCAGCCAGGCCGAAGCGAGTGGCATTGGCCAGACGCACCGCCTGCTCCTCGTCATCGAAGGGCATGACCACCACCACGGGGCCGAACACCTCCTCCTGGGCAATCGTCATGTCATCGCTGACATCGGCCAATACGGTAGGTGCCAGGAAATAGCCCTGAGCCTCCTCCGGAAGTCCCGCCGGTCGCGTGCCACCACACAGGACTCTGGCCCCCTGACGACAGGCATCGTCAATCATGCTGGTGACGTGACGGTATTGCCTGGCATTCTGGACCGGGCCCATCTGAGTCGACGGCTCAACCGGCAACCCGACCGTTATCTGCGCTGCGGCTCGCGCCAGCCGGGTGCAGACGGCATCGAACACCTCGCGTTGCACCAGCAGCCGAGAACCCGCCACGCAGCTCTGCCCCGCCGCGGCAAAGATGGCCGCCTGAGCGCCAGCCACCGCATCATCGAGCCTGGCATCGGCGAAGACGATATTGGCAGACTTGCCGCCCAGCTCCAGCACGCTGGGCACCAGGCGCTCGGCACCGGCCTGGGCGATCCGACGACCGCTGTCAGGAGAGCCCACGAACACCAGCTTGCTGATGCCACGATGCCCGGTCAGTGCTGCCCCGGTCGTCGGGCCGATGCCGTTGACGATATTGATCAGTCCCTTGGGCAGTCCGCTGCTCTCCAGCAGCTTGGCAATCACCACTGAGGTGAACGGCGTCATCTCGGACGGTTTCAAGACAACGCCATTACCCGCCGCGATGGCCGGCGCCACCTGCCAGGCGCAGGTGAACATGGGCGCATTCCAGGGCGTAATCTGGCCCACCACCCCGTACGGCACGTGCCGAACATAGTTGAGATGGGAGGTCGGCACGGGAATCACTTCCCCATGCTGCTTGTCACACCAGCCTGCGTAGTACTCGAACATCTCGCGGACCTTGACCACCTCTCCGCGACAGTCCCGGATGGGTTTGCCCGCCACCACGCTTTCGAGCTGTGCCAGCGTCTCGTCGTAGCCTCGTAGCGCCCAGGCAGCCTCGGTCATTCTGCGGCCTCGCTCACTGGCACTCAGCGACATCCACTGCTGTTGGCCACGTGCCGCCGCTGTCACGGCCTGTGACACCAGCTCGCTGCCGGCATCCCGGTAAGACAGCAGCGCTTGCCCCGTTACCGGGTCGATCAATTCGATGGCCTCGCCCTGCCCCGCCACCAGATCGCCGCCCACCCAGTTGCTCAGCGGCGTATCAGCTTGCATGTCGAAGGCCTTGAGCAGGGAGTTCAGGCGCTCGATCGCCTCCATGGTCAAACGATTCATTGCGCGTCCTCCTGGGAACCGTCAGCGTCCTGAGCCGAGGCAAGCCCCAGCACGCTATCGGTAATGCGGTTGAAATCAGCGTGGTCGGGTAGCCCGTCCGGGTCGGCATGCCAGCGCGCGACAACCTGCTCCAGCAGGGTAAGCGGCAGCCCGAGATCAGCGGCCGCATCGCGGGCCAAGCGCAGGTCCTTGCGCATCAGCCCAGTGGTGAAGCCTGAATCGAACGAATCGGACTGGATCCACTTAGGAAAATTGACCTCGCTGACGGCACTGCGTCCTGACCCGCTATTGAGCCCTGCCAGGCAGGCAGCCGGGTCGACACCCGCCTTGGCCGCCAGGGCGACCGCCTCGGCGGTGGTCAGCAGGTGTGCGGCACACAGATAGTTGTTGGCCAGTTTGACCACATGGCCGCTGGCTGCCGGGCCAACGTGGGTATAGCGGGCCGCCATGGCATCCAGCATTGGCGCTAGCCGCTCGATGGTCGATGACTCTCCCCCCAGCAGCATGCCCAGACTGCCCGATGCCGCTCCCGCGGGCCCACCGCTGACCGGAGCATCAAGCCACTCCAGTCCCGCCTCGACCACCCGTGGTGCCAGCTCCCGCGTCACCGCCGGGTCGCTGGTAGAGGTGTCAACGATGACGCTGCCCTTAGGCGCCAGCGACAGCAGTCCCGGCGACGCCATGAGCACCTGACGCACGTGGTCTGACGTGGGCAGCGACAGCAGATAGACGTCAGCCGCTGGCAGGCTGTCCGGAGCGGCCACCGGCAGCCCACGGGATTCCAGACGTGCCCGTGCGTCGTCGCTGACATCAGTACCTGTCACATGAAAGCCCGCGGTATGCAGGGTCATGGCCATATTGCCACCCATCTGGCCGAGGCCGATCACGATAATGTTCATGCGTTCTCCTTGTTATGTTGTCGAACAAAGCCCTTGCGCCAGGTCTCGGGCACGCCGGGGGTGGGCCATGCCGTAAACGGCATGGCAACATCACGCTATTGCAGGGAGGCGAGCGCAGTAATGTATCCAGTACTGCCTTAAGACTGGCCCAGCAGGGTGCGTACCAGCGCACACCAGTAGGCCACCCCCAAGGGGGAGAGCTCGTCGTTGAAATCGTAGTGAGGGTTATGCAGTGCCGCGCTGTTCTCGCCATTGCCGAGCCAGATGTATGCCCCGGGGCGCTGCTGCAGCATGAAGGCGAAGTCTTCCGACGCCATCGAGGGCGGCAGGTCCCGATGCACCTGGCGAATGTCCGGCAAGGCAGTCAGCACGTCGGCACAGCGCTGCGCATGGTCGGGGCTGTTGAAGGTGGCGGGATAGCGCGACTGGTAGTCGATGTCTGCGCTGAGACCATGAAAGGTCGCGGTGGCCTCGATGGCCTGCTTGAAGCGGGCCTCGAGCCGCTGGCGCAGTTCAGGATCAAAGCAGCGCACAGTGCCGCACAGCTCCACCGCCTCAGGCATGACGTTGTAGGCATCTCCCGCGTGGAACTGGGTCACGCTCATCACCGCCGTCTGATGCGCCGGCGTCTCGCGACTGACAATACCCTGCAGCTGGTTGACCAGCTGACAGGCAGCCAGCACGACATCCTTGCCCAGGTGCGGCATGGCGGCGTGACAGCCGTGCCCTGTCAGGGTAAGGCGAAACACATCGAAGGCGGCCATGACCGCCGTGTCGTGCACCGCGGCTTCGCCGACCGGCAATCCTGGCCAATTGTGCACGCCGTAGACGGCCTGCATCGGGAAACGCTCGAACAGCCCTTCCTCTACCATGACGCGCCCACCGCCCTCATTCTCTTCCGCGGGCTGGAAGATGAAGTAGACCCGGCCTGCAAAATCGGGAGACTGTGCCAGGCAACAGGCCGCCCCCAGCAGCATGGTGGTGTGGCCATCATGACCGCAGGCATGCATCTTGCCGGGAATACGTGAGGCATGGGGGGCATCACTGGCCTCGTTGACATCCAGAGCATCGATGTCAGCCCGCAGGCCAATCGCGCCATCACCGTCATGACGGCCGTCTACCCAGGCCACTACCCCGGTCCCGCCCCCCAGCCCCGTCACCATCTCGATACCTGCTTCTGACAGGATCTGGATGATGCGAGCGCTGGTGCGATGCTCCTCGAAGGCGGTTTCCGGTTGGCGATGGAAGGCATGACGCCATTCACGCAACAGGTCTGGGGTCACTGTGGTCATGCTGGGTCTCCTCGTTTGCGTTACAGAAGCGCCTGGGCCACCAGCGCAGAGCCGACAAAGGTGCCGGTAAATACCAGCAGCGACACGATGATCAGCTTCCACCCCACCTGACGGAACATGGTGAATTCACGGGGGGACAGGGCCAGACCGGCATATGCCAGCACCGGCGTCACGATCGCCAGGAAGCTGACCGCGGAAAGCTGCTCGACGATCCAGCCGCTGCCGGGGAACCAGGGCAGCGTCATGGCAATACTGACTAGCGAAACCCAGGCCACACCGGGCAGGTAGAACGGCGCAAACCTCGTGATGAGCAGTCCCAGCATGGTCATGGCGTACAAGATCAGCATGCCCGGCAGCGCCTCGAGCAGTGGCGCACCATTGATGGTGTTGCTGATCCAGCCCACCGCGCAGACCACCGCCATGACGATCGCTGTCTGGCCCAGGCGGCGTTCGGGACGTTCATCGTCGCTGACGCTGGGTGCCGGCTCGGCTTCCACGGTGGCCCTTGCGCCAACCGAGGTCGCCGCCCGAGAGCCCGAGCACCACTTGAAGATGCGCTCGGCCATGGGCAGGGCGATGAACAGTGAGATATACAGGCCGGTGGCATAGGTCAGCAGATTGCTGGCGCCAGCGAAGGCCAGCAGTTCATCCTTGAGCTCAGGCAAGGCACCGGCAATCGCCCCGGAACAGGCGGCGACCATACTGCCACTGCCGACGCCGCAGGCCATGGCCAGTGCACGGGGGTCGAAAATGTCGAGAGTGGTCAGATAGCCGGCCATCAACGCAAACCACAGGGTGCCGAACATGGTGCCAACGACGTAGACCCCCATGACACCGATGCCCTCAGGGCCTTTCAGGCCGTACTTGTCCGAGATGATGGCGATGTTGGGCTCGCGCGCGATGGAATAGGTCGCGCCAATGGCCTCGCGGCCCATCTTCAGCACCAGCACCGCAAACGGCATGGCGATCAGCATGGTGCCGAGGTTGCCAAGCTCTTGAAGGATCAAGGCTGGTCCCGCGCTGAGAATCTGCTCGATAGCCGGCCCGATGGTGGAACCAAAGCGCGCAATGAACGGCATGATCGAGAGCAGAATGATCGGCGCGGCGGCCTCGCTCAGCGTGACCGGAACCAGGCGGGACGTGGCAGAAAACAGATGAGGGTTCAGCAGCAGACCGATGATGAACGCGTAGAACAGAGGCAGCAGCAGCAGGGTACCGGGCCCAAGCGGGATCTTGATGATACCGACCACTTCTGAAATCAGCGCGGCAACCGCCACGATGGCATGCAGACGCCAATCGACAAGGAGCGAAAGCTTCATGGAGATGTCCTGTTGTTGTAATTACCGTTGTCATTGCTGATGTCAGCGCTATCGCCACGCACAACGATCACGAGAGCACTGAACCGGGCCGGCAGCCGGCAGCCGCCAACCCCAGTCAATCCGAGTATTGAAGCAGGTCACGATCTAATAAAAGGAGATTTGTGTGCTGTTTTTTAGCTCACGTGAGAGCACCCCACTGTCACAACACTCGCACAGCACTCCCACGGCACTCGCACAGTACTCTCACAGCACCCTGCTGGCGCCACTAAATAGCTTTTAATGATCCAAAAGACAAAATAACTATATTTTCGCTATTCACTCGCAGCTCTTAGGGTAAATGCCATCGGATGGCAAACCGCGGCAGCTCACGTGGCTCCCTCGATACCTGACCGCAATGACTGACAAGGGCTCGAACGATGACAACAAGAACGAGTGACAATACCGACACCCTGGTAGTGGGTGGTGGACAAGCTGGTATCGCGATGAGCGAGCACCTCAGCCAGCTTGGTGTACCGCACCTGGTGCTCGAGCGCTCGCGGATCGCCGAAGCCTGGCGAACCCGACGCTGGGACTCCCTGGTCGCCAATGGCCCTGCCTGGCATGACCGTTTTCCTGGCAAAGCCTTTGATGGCATCGGGCCAGATGACTTCGCCAGCAAGGACGACGTGGCCGCCTACTTTGAAGCCTACGCGCGCATGATCAACGCACCTCTGCGGACTGGCGTCGAGGTTCAGCGGGTCACTCGCCACCAGGGACGCCCCGGCTTCAGCGTCGAAACCTCCCAGGGCACCATCGACGCCAAGCGCGTTGTCGCCGCCACGGGCCCCTTCCAGTGCCCGGTCATTCCGTCCATTGCACCGGATGACGAGGACCTTTATCAGATTCACTCTGCCGACTATCGACGTCCAGAGCAGTTGCCTGCCGGCGCAGTGCTGGTCGTGGGCGCCGGATCCTCCGGCGTCCAGATCGCCGAAGAGCTTCACCAGCAAGGAAGGCGGGTGTATCTCTCGGTGGGCCCCCATGATCGCCCTCCTCGGCGCTATCGCGGACGCGATTTCTGCTGGTGGCTGGGGGTACTGGGGGAGTGGGATGCCGAGGCCATGAAGCCAGGCACCGAACACGTCACCATCGCCGTGAGTGGCGCCGGCGGCGGCAAGACCATCGACTTTCGCTCGCTGGCCCACCAGGGCATCACCCTGGTGGGGCGAACGCGAGACATCACCCATGGCGTTGTCAGCTTCGAACAGGACCTGGCCGATAACCTGGCCCGCGGCGATGCCAATTACCTGGCCATGCTGGATGCCGCAGATGCCTATCTGGCACGCAACGGCATGGACCTGCCGGAAGACCCGGACGCCAGGCAGATACCGGCCACGCCAGCATGCGTCAGCACTCCACTGGCATCGCTCGATCTGGGCGCTGAAGGGGTCACCTCGATCATCTGGGCGACAGGCTTTAGCGTCGACTATCGCTGGCTTGAGGTGGACACCTTCGATGCCCAGGGGCGCCCCCTGCATCAGCGCGGCGTCTCCCGCGAGCCCGGCGTCTATTTTGTGGGACTGCCGTGGCAATCTCGGCGCGGCTCAAGCTTTATCTGGGGCGTATGGCACGACGCCAGACACATCGCCGAGCATATCGCCACGCAACGCAAGTACCTGGCCTACGACGAAGACCGCCGTCAGCATGAACAGGCGTCGTCAGCGCTCCCGGCATCTCCCTGCGCCTCCCGTGACCTGAGGATCAGCTGATGCCGACACACACGCGTATTCGCATGTTCAACACCAAGGACACCTATCCCAACCAGACGCTGGACAACGATCTGTGTCAGGCAGTGAAGGCGGGAAACACGGTCTATGTGCGCGGGCAGGTAGGCACCGATTTCGAGGGCCAGCTGGTGGGGCTCGGGGACCCCGGCGCCCAGGCACAGCAGGCCATGCGCAACGTCAAGCAGCTGCTGGAAGAAGCCGGCTCCAGTCTTGACCATATCGTCAAGACCACCACCTATATTACCGACCCTCGCTATCGCGAGCCGGTGTATCGCGAGGTGGGCCGCTGGTTGAAGGGGGTGTTTCCCATTTCCACCGGACTGGTCGTGGCCGGTCTCGCCCAACCGGAATGGTTGATGGAAATCGACGTGATTGCGGTCATCCCTGACACGCAGGAGTCTCAGCCATGACGTTTTCCATTGCCGGCTATTGCAGCGACACCGGCCAGTTCGGCACCGCGATCAGCTCATCCAGTATCTGTGTCGCCAGCCGCTGCCCCTTTGTCGCGCCAGGCAAGGGCGCGGTCCTGTCGCAGAATGTCACCAATCCTGCCCTGGGCCAGCTCGGCGTGGCGTTGCTGGAAGAGCGCCTGGACGCTCAGGCTGTGCTGCAGCGACTGCTCGAACAGGAAGCGTTTCCCGAGTGGCGCCAGCTGCTGGTCCTTGATGCCAACGGCCATAGCGCCGTGCACAGCGGGGCCGAAACCCTGGGCATTCATGCCACGCGGCAAGGACACCACTGCGTTGCCGGTGGCAATATGCTGGCAACCACTGAGGTCGTGAGCGCCATGGTGGAGGCCTTTGAAGCGCACCGCGGCGAGCTGGCCGAGCGTTTGCTGGCGGCGATGGAGGCCGGGCAGGCCTCTGGGGGAGAGATGGGGCCAGTGCACTCTGCAGGACTGACCGTGACCGACAAGGCTAGCTGGCCTAGCGTGGACCTTCGCGTGGATTGGCACATTGCCCCGCTCACTGAACTACGCATGATCTGGGAGAACTACCGCCCACAGCGCGATGCCTATCTGCAGAGAGCGGCGGCACCACAGGAGTCACCCTCCTACGGCGTGCCCGGTGACCAACGCTGATAAAGCGGACCATGACAGCGGATTAGGACACATCAGGGGGCACATCTGGCGCCCCCCTTTCTTCCACTCACCTGTCTTTTTGTGAACCGCCTTTCTGGCAATGAACCCAACCTGCTGTTGGCGAACCTGCGAGGTCTAGCATGGCTCAAGATGCTGTTGTCGAGTTGCTCGCCGAGCTGGTGGCCATCGATACCACCAGCCACCGTTCCAACCTGCCCTTGATCGCCTTTGTCGAGGACTACCTCTCTCGCCACGGGGTAGACGCGAAGCGGATCACCGATCACAGCGGTCACAAGGCCAATCTGTACGCCACCATCGGACCGTCGGATCTGCCGGGATTGATGCTCTCCGGGCATACCGATACGGTCCCGGTCACCGGTCAGGCATGGACCCTTGCCCCCTTCGCACTGACCGAGCAGGACGGGCGCCTGTATGGCCGCGGGACCACCGACATGAAGGGCTTTCTCGCCGCCGTGCTGGCGGCGGTCCCTGCCATGGTCAAGGCCGACCTGGCGATGCCCTTTCACCTGGCGTTTTCCCACGACGAAGAGGTCGGCTGCCTGGGCGTGCGAACCCTGCTCGCCGACCTCGCCCACCAGCCAGTACGGCCTGCTGCATGCCTGGTGGGCGAACCCACTTCCATGCGCCTGGCCACCGCGCACAAGGGCAAGCTGGCGCTGCGCGTGCACCTGCACGGCAAGGCATGCCACTCGGGGCTCGCTCCACAAGGGGTCAACGCCATCCACGCCGCCGCCCACCTGGTCACCTGGCTGGAGGCGAAGGCCGCCACCAAGGCCTCGGAGGGACCTTTCGACACACGCTTTGCGATTCCCTACACCACCCTCCAGGTAGGCACCATACAAGGGGGAACGGCCCTGAACATCGTGCCCCAGGACTGCCAGCTGGATCTCGAATTTCGCAACGTACCGGCGGACTCCACAGAAACGCTGCTCGGGGAGCTCATGGAGGTGGTCACCTCGCTGGAAGCCAGAATGCAGCAGGGCCACCCCCAGGCCAGCATCCGCGTGGAGCCACTGAGTGACTATCCGGGCCTGTCCATGACCGATGACGACGCCCTGGTCGGCTTCATTCTCGATGTACTGGAAGACCGCCGCCTGGAGCCCATTGGCTACGGCACTGAGGGTGGCCTGTTTCAGCAGGAGCTGGGCATCCCGACCATCGTCTGCGGCCCCGGCAGCATGGCCCAGGGCCACCAACCCGATGAGTTTGTCACCCGTGAGCAGCTGGCTCACTGTGAAGCCTTCCTGACGCGACTGATCCGCGCCATGCAAGACCCCCAGGTCCACGCCCGGCTGGCAACCTCAGGCTGAGCCGGCTCTTCACACTGTCCCAGTCACACAGCCCCAGTCACACTGCCCCAGCACCCGCGCGAACGCAGGCGTCGATCCCGAGGCCAGCGCTGTGGGAAGATGGGGTTTTCTCAGCCATGACAACAGACCATGCGCCCCTTCACCCTCAAGCAATTGCGCTACTTCGTGGTGGCCGGCGAGCTATCGAGCGTCACCCAGGCGGCCAGGAAACTGCATGTATCCCAGCCGTCCATCTCCGCTGCCATCCATCAGATCGAAGAAGCCACCGGACTGCAGCTGTTTGTTCGGCACCACGCCCAGGGGCTGTCGTTGACCCCCACCGGCAGACAGCTGCTGACTCGGGCGCGCCAACTCCTGCGTGACGCCGAGGGGCTGGAAAAATTCGCCGCATCGCTAGGAGAAGAGGTCGGTGGCGAGCTTCGTCTGGTCGCATTCCCCACCTTTGCCCCGCTGTTCTTGCCACAGCTGCTGCGCCAGTTTGCGGACAGGCACCCTGCCGTCAGTCTCTATTGTGATGAGATGACTCAGGTCGACATCGTCAATGGTCTGCAGCAAGGCGACTATGAGTTGGCGTTCACCTACGACCTGGAGATTCCCGACGACATCGCCTTCATTCCCCTCTACCGCTTCCCTGCCTACGCGGTAGTGGCTGAGGATCACCCCTTGAGCGAGAAGGATTGTATTGGGCTGGCCGAATTGGCTACCTACCCGATGGTGCTGCTGGACTGGCCGCTGAGTCGCGAGTACTTCCTGTCGATATTTTCCCACCACCAGCTGCTGCCCCATGTCGCTCACCGTGCCAAATCCATGGACATGCTTCGTGGCCTGCTCGCCAATGGCTTCGGCTTTTCCCTGTTCAACACCCCCATGGGTGCCTTCAGCGCCGCCGACAACGCTCGCCTCAAGGCGTTGGCGCTGGAGGACGATGCCCAACCCCTGACCATGGGCCTGGCCTGCCTGCGTGGCCTGAGACTCTCTCCCGCGGCAGACGCCATGCGGCAACTGGCGCAGGAGATCGACACTATCACTGATGTGTTCGGAGCAAGCAGCGCTGTCACGTCGCGCACCTGAGGTCATCAAGGGGTAACGCCTACGTCCGCTGCCTGCGTCCGCTTCCACGCCCCTTTCTCTGACGCCCTTTTGGATAGGAAAAACTGAAGCTGTCGTTAATTTAATAGTATTTTAATTGATCAACAGCCTGGGGATATGGTGCTTGTACAGCCGGGTAGCGGAGTTGCACGGCCAAGATAACAACACTCCGACCGAGGTACCTTCCCCATGACGGAACATGATCTTTCCTATTGGCGTGACCTGAGCGCAAAGCTTGTCCTGCCCCACGATGCGTTCATCGACGGCGCGGCCACCGCTGCCAGTGATGGCGCGACACTGGTCACCTCCAACCCTGCCACCGGCCACCCCCTGACGGAGGTTGCGGCCTGTAGCGTCGACGATGTGGATCGGGCGGTCGCAGCCGCTCGCACAAGTTTCGAGTCAGGGGTCTGGTCACGCCTCGCCCCGGCACAGCGCAAGGCCACGCTGCAACGCCTGGCGGCACTGATTCGGCAACACCGAGAGGAGCTGGCGCTGCTCGAAACGCTGGATACCGGCAAGCCCATCCGTGACGCCTATGAACTGGATATTCCAGGCGCAGCCGGGTGTTTCGAGTGGTACGCCGAAGCGACCGACAAGCTCTACGGTGAAGTCGCACCGACCGACGGCGACAACCTGGCGACCATTACTCGAGAGCCCATCGGTGTGGTGGCGGCGGTGATTCCCTGGAATTTTCCCCTCGATATCACCGCCTGGAAGCTGGCCCCAGCGCTGGCGGCGGGGAATAGCGTGATTCTCAAGCCGGCGGAGCAGTCTCCGTTGACCGCACTGCGCCTGGCGCAACTGGCCAAGGAGGCAGGCTTTCCTGACGGCGTCATCAACGTACTGCCCGGTCATGGTCATGTCACCGGACAGGCCCTTGGACTTCACCCTGACGTTGACTGTCTGACCTTTACCGGATCCACCGCTACCGGCAAACGCTTTCTCGACTACGCCTCCCGCTCCAACATGAAGCAGGTCTGGCTGGAGTGTGGCGGCAAGAGCCCCAACCTGATCTTTGCCGACAGCGATATCGACGCTGCGGCGAGAGCCGCCGTGCAAGGCATCTACTTCAATCAAGGGGAGGTCTGCTCTGCCAACTCGAGGATTCTCGTCCAACGTGATATCAGGCCAGCCTTCGTCGACGCCTTCGTGGCCGCCGCCTCGCGGTTGGTGGTGGGGGATCCCCTGGACCCTGCGACAGATGTAGGAGCGCTGATCGACAGCGAGCACGCCGCCAAGGTCCGTGGCTACATTGCTCGCGGTATCGAAGAAGGTGCATCCCTCGCCATGGGCACCGCGCCGAGCGGAGACGAACAAGGCGCCTTCGTCGCCCCTACGCTGTTCGTCGATGTGGCGCCCAAGATGACCATCGCCCATGAGGAGATCTTCGGGCCCGTGGCTGCGCTGATCGACTTCACTGACGAAGACGAGGCCGTGGCCATCGCCAACGACTCCATCTACGGTCTGGCCGCCTCCGTCTGGACGACCGATCTATCCCGCGCCCACCGCGTCTCGCGCCGCCTGCGAGCAGGCACCGTCTCGGTCAACACCGTGGATGCCATCGACTTCACCACGCCCTTCGGCGGCTACAAGCAATCAGGGTTCGGGCGAGACCTGTCGCTGCATGCCCTGGACAAGTTCACCCAGCTGAAAACGACCTGGATTCGCCTGTAGCGAGTGTCTTGAGCAAAGGTCTAAAGCAGAGGCCTTGAGCCAGGGTCTTCGCTCCTTCCCATCCACCGCGGGAGGGCCCTGCGGCTTGCTGGGTGCTCGTCTCGGGCGGGCGCCTGCCGAACCATCCACGCTGCGCTCGCCAGCACTCAAATATCTATTCCGAACAAAGGCTTGAAGAACCCTTCTGAAAAACAGCTCCGAATCACAATGTCGAACAACAACAAGAGGATGTAGTGATGCAAACACACTCCCCCACCTCCCACCAGGCAGCGCCATCTGCCTCGGGCTCCTGCCGCAAGGCGCTGGGCCTGAAGTCGTTGATGGCGATCGCGGTGGGCCTGGTCGTCTCCCAGGGCGTCATGGTGATCATGCTCCAGGGCGTCGGCATTGCCGGGGCAGCGTTCCTGCTGCCCCTGGCCATCGCCTGGATACTGGCCATGTGCTACGCCGCCTCGTTCTCGGAACTGTCGCTGATGATTCCCCGAGCCGGTAGCCTCAGTACCTATACCGAGGTCGCGCTCGGTCACTTTCCCGCCATTCTGTCGGTGTTCTCGGGCTACGTGGTCGTCGCCATGTTCGCCCTGTCTGCAGAGCTATTACTGGTCGACTACCTGCTCGGTGTGCTCTACCCCGCCCTGGACAGCACTCACTTCATTGCCTTCGGCATTCTTGGCGCCTTTACCCTGCTCAACCTGATGGGTATCGATGTCTTTGCCAAGCTGCAGAACGTACTCGCCTTCGCCATGGTGGTGGCGCTCACGCTGCTGGGCATCAGTGCGCTGACCGGCGGCGTCGCACCCCATGCCTTCAATGCCAGCCACATCTTCGCCGAGCTTGACCTGGGCAGTGGCGCCTTCAGCCTCATGGCACTGGCGATCTGGGGCTACGTGGGGGTCGAATTTGTCTGTCCGCTCGTGTCGGAAACGCGTGATCCGGTTCGTCATATTCCCCGCTCCATGTACCTGGGGTTGACGGTTATCTTTGCGGTCTTCTCCCTCTACTGTCTCGGCGTCCTGTTCTACTTGCCGCAGGAAGCCCTGCTGGCGGCCGAACTTCCCCACTTGGAATATGCACGCGCTGTCTTCGGAGATGCCGGGCATCTTGTTCTTGCCGTCGCTGCTGTCACCGCCACCTGCAGCACCGTCAACACGTCCTTGGCGTCCATACCCCGTATGCTGCAAGGCATGGCGGAACAGGGCCAGGCCTTTCCCGCCCTTGGCTGGCTGACGAGCTCCACCAGGGTTCCCTGGGTTGCGGTCCTGTTCATTGCAGCCGTCACGGGGCTACCTCTGCTGGTCTGGGGAAGTGACCCTGGCACCGTCGGGCTACTGCTGACGGCGGCGGCGATTGCCTGGCTGATCGCCCACATTATCGCCCACGTCAATGTCATCGCCCTGCGCCGCCGCCACCCCGATGCACAGCGCCCCTACCGCACGCCCTTCTACCCCTTGCCTCAGCTCGTCGGCATTGCGGGCATGGTCTACGCGATCGTCTATGCATCCCCTTCCCCCGACATGACCCAGCAGATCTTCACCAGCGCAGGGGTGGTACTCGGACTGGTCAGCCTTGTGGCCTTGGTCTGGATCAAGGTCGTGATGAAAAAACCCCTCTTCACGCCGGAACCGCTTGACCGAGTCATCAGCCGCTAGAAATAACACCAGAACAGGCCAGGAATGAGGCCAATGCCCTGCCCGGATAGCATCATAAAGGAGAACGACAATGAACAGTTTTCAAGGCTCCCCCTCCCTCGACAAGCAGGACATCTGGGAGAAGGATCGCGATCATTTCACCCACCCATGGACCGACTTTTCCACCTTCAAGGAAAACGGCTCCATGGTCTTTACCAAGGCCGATGGCGTCAGCATCGAAGACGCCGATGGGCGGCGCTATCTGGATGGCATTGGAGGACTCTGGTGCGTCAACATTGGCTACGGCCGGGATGAGATCGCCGACGCGGTGGCCGATCAGATCCGCGCCATTCCTTACTTCTCGACCTTTGGCCACCACACCACGGCACCCGCCGCTCAGCTGGCGGCCAAGCTTGCCGAGCTCGCCCCCGGGGACCTCAACCACGTCTTCTATGGCTGCGGCGGATCGGTGGCCAACGATACCGCGGTAAGGATGATCCACTTCTATTTCAATCAGCTTGGCAAGACCAGCAAGAAACAGATCATCTCTCGAATCGATGGCTACCATGGCAGCACCTACATGGCGATGTCGATTACCGGCGTCAAGTTCGACCATATCGGCTTTGATATCGACGACACCCTGGTACATCACATCAGCTGTCCGAATCCTTACCGGCGCCCTGCGGGCCAAAGCCTGGAGGACTTTTGCGACGAGAAGGTCGCGGAACTGGAAAGCAAGATTCTCGAATTAGGGCCGGACAATGTCGCCGCCTTCTTCGCTGAGCCCATCATGGGCGCGGGCGGTGTCATTGTTCCCCCTGAGGGCTATCACCGCAGAACGCTGGAGGTGTGCCGCAAGTATGACGTCCTGTACGTCTCGGACGAAGTGGTCACCGCCTTCGGCCGTCTTGGCCACATGTTCGCCTCGGAGGACGAATTCGGTATCGTCCCGGACATCATTACCTGCGCCAAAGGGCTGACCTCGGGCTACCTGCCGCTAGGGGCCACGATCTTCTCCGACCGCATCTATGAGGTGATCAGCAAGCCCCAGGCGGACGGCGCCCTGTTCACCCACGGTTTCACCTATTCAGGCCACCCGGTGAGCTGTGCAGCAGGCCTCAAGAACCTGGAGATCATGGAGCGCGAAGGGCTGTGCGAGCACGTACAGGACGTGGGGGCCTACTTTGAACGCCGTATCCGCGAACTGTCAGACCTCCAGATTGTTGGCGATATCAGAGGCCGCAAGTTCATGATGTGTCTGGAAAACGTCGCGGACAAACAGACCAAGGCACTGATCGACCCCGCGGCCAAGATCGGTAATCGCATCGCCGATGAATGTCAGCAGCGAGGCCTGATCGTTCGGCCCTTGGCGCATATGAACATCCTGTCACCGACGTTGATCCTGACCCGAGAGCACGTCGACTTTGTCGCCACCACCCTGCGCGACAGCATCGAAGCCGCCACCGAGTCCCTCAAGGCCGACGGCTACCTGCCCCGCTAGTCCCGGCACCAACCGATAGGCCCAGCATCGCCCCTCTCCGACGTTGATAGCGGCGCCGTCAATGGCAGCGCTATCGATAACCGAGAGGGGCGATGCCGTTGGACCGGTTTAGGGGGAAAGTCATCTTGGGTAAACGTCCTGGGTAAGAGTCCTAGGTAAGACTCACGGCAAATAGCGTTGGGGACAAGTGCTGAAGAAAAGTGCTGGGCGTAACAGTTGCACTGGCCCGACGCACTTCCATCAGCAGACGACAAGCACTCGGGACGAAGGTGTTCCCTGCCATCAACCCTTCAGACAGCCCCCCTTGCCAGCCAACACAACCAATGCAACTTGGCCAACGCAGAGCGTCAATCGCATGAGCAGCGCGCCGTAAACGGGCAACATAGCATAAGGAAAGCGACGACTAACCCAGTCGACAGGTAATGATCATCACGGGGTCAAACGAAGGGAGGAAACAACGAGCATCGTACAAGAAAGGAATGGTGCCGGTGGTCGGACTCGAACCGACACACTGTTTCCAGCGGCGGATTTTGAATCCGCTGCGTCTACCAATTCCGCCACACCGGCAACGGGCGCTGATTATACGTGGGTGACAGCGAACGTCAATTGCTTCAGCTACCTATGCGCGATTCAAGCGCGCATTTGTTGCCCTCTGCGGGTGGTCCAGGTCCCTTGCAGCGCGTCCTGGCCTGTTTTTTTGCCCGTGCCGCCTGCTGGGCAGCAAGTCCACCGGGCCGCGCATAGGGGTGGTGGGTGCACGCGTACAGGCTCAACGGCTTCGCCCAGGGTGACCAACCACGTGAATGGCTGCAACGAAGCCGCCTTGCTATTGGACAAGCCCTGAGTGGACAAGCCCTGAGAGGACCAGCCCTGAGCTTGTCCAACAGCGACGTCTTGGCCAAAGATGGCTCGCCCCGGCGGCTTCGACCTTGGTAGACTGCCGCCGCCCTGCGTCAGGTTAACAATGCGTAAGTCTCCATCAACAACAGAACCGGCGCCGCTTGACCGCGCTGCTGATCCGTACCCCTGATCAGCCCCCTAGGCAGCGCTTCGCGAAGCACCTGTCGCGTCCTGCCGAGCGTATTTGAGGAGAAAGGAATCTGCCATGGCCGATACCCGCAACGATGCTGTTCCCCATCCGTCCGTCGCCAGCCGTATAGGCCTGGTGCTGGGCCCGCTGCTTCTGCTGCTCACGTTGATTCTGCCGCCTCCGGGCGATATGTCCCACGCCGCCTGGGGCTGTGTCGGCATCGCATTGCTCATGGCCAGCTGGTGGTCGACCGAGGCGATCCCCATTCCGGTGACATCACTGATTCCGCTGGTACTGGCACCAGCGCTGGGCATTGGTGGCATCAAGGATATCGCGGCTAGCTATGCCAATCCGATCATCTACCTCTTCTTGGGCGGCTTCCTGCTGGGCATCGCAATGCAGACCTGGAACCTGCACAAGCGCATCGCCCTGCATGTGCTCAAGGTGGTCGGCAGCGAGCCACGCCGCCAGATTGCCGGCTTCATGATCGCCACCGGCTTTCTCAGCATGTGGGTCTCCAATACCGCTACGGCCATCATGATGCTGCCGATCGGCATCTCGGTGCTCAGCCTGATGGAAGATTCCGATCCCAAGGAACTGCGGCGCTTTGCTACTGCGCTGCTGCTGGGCATCGCCTACTCCGCCAGCATCGGTGGCGTTGCAACGCTCATCGGAACGCCGCCCAACGCCTTGCTGGCCGGCTATCTGGCAGAAGACCGCGGCATCGATCTGGGCTTTGCACAGTGGATGCTGGTCGGCGTGCCGATCAGTGTGGTGATGATGGCTCTGGCCTGGTGGTGGCTGTCCCGCAAGGGCTTCGCGCTGAATATCGGCCAGGGAGACAGCGACAGTCTGATTCGTGATCAGCTCGCCGACATGGGCCCCATGAGCTCGGCCGAGCGCCGGGTGGGCCTGCTGTTTCTGGCCGCTGCCGCGCTGTGGATCGTTCGCCCGCTGCTCAATGACATGGGTGCGGACTGGCTGTCGGACACCACCATCGCCATCGTCGCCGGCATGGCCCTGTTCCTGATCCCGTCCAAGCGCCAGCCCGGCGAAACGCTGATGGTATGGGAAGATGCGGTGAAGCTCCCCTGGGGCATTCTGCTGCTGTTCGGCGGCGGCCTGGCGCTGGCCGGTGCCATCAGCAAGTCAGGACTTGCGGAGTGGATCGCCAACCAGCTTGCCATCCTCGGCGCCCTGCCTACGCTGGCGATCATCGGTGGCGTCGTACTGGTCATCATCTTCCTGACCGAGGTCACCTCCAATACCGCCACCGCAGCGGCGTTCCTGCCGCTTCTAGGCGCATTGGCCATGTCGCTGGACATTCCCGTCATGCTGATCACCGTGCCGGCCGCCATCGCCGCCAGCTGTGCCTTCATGATGCCTGTGGCGACGCCTCCCAATGCCATCGTGTTCGGTACCGGCCACATGCAGATTCAGTCAATGATTCGCGCCGGTTTTGCACTGAACCTGATCAGCACCGTACTGGTGACGCTGATGGCCTACGGCTTGATCCTGCTGCTCTGGTAACGCAGAGATGATCACCGTTTCCTGACGTGGCGGTCAGGAAACGGTATCCTTGTGCGCCTTTGGCATTCGATCTTCCTGCCTGACGACTTGCGAACCTCCATCTTGTGAATCCCCATGCAGCGCGCTGACTTTCACTTCGAGCTCCCCGAGGAGCTGATCGCCCGTTACCCCTCCGACATCCGCAGCGACTGTCGGCTGCTTTGCGTCGATGGCGCCAGTGGCCAGCTTGACCATCGTCGCTTCCCCGACCTTGAGCAGTTGCTCGAGCCAGGGGACCTGCTGGTGTTCAACGATACCCGCGTCATCCCCGCGCGGCTGCACGGCCACAAGGCCAGCGGCGGCAAGGTCGAGATGCTGCTCGAACGCCCGCTGGATGCCCATCGCGGGCTGGTGCACCTGCGCTCCAGCAAGTCGCCGAAGCCGGGCACGGAATTGATCTTCGAAGGTGACATCAAGGCCGTGGTAGAGGGACGCCACGACGCTCTGTTTGAGCTGCGCTTCCTCGGTGATACGCCGATGATCGCGCTGCTGGAGCAGCATGGACACATGCCGCTGCCACCCTACATCACTCGCGAGGATGAGCTGTCCGACCGGGAGCGCTATCAGACCGTCTACGCACGTCGCGACGGCGCTGTCGCGGCGCCGACCGCAGGCCTGCACTTCGACGAGCCACTGCTCGAGCGTCTCGCAAGCCGTGGCATCGAATCGGCCTACGTGACCTTGCACGTCGGTGCCGGCACCTTCCAGCCGGTGCGCGTCGACAATATTCACGAACACCACATGCACAGCGAGTGGATCGACGTCAGTGACGAGACCTGTGCCAAGGTGCGCGCAGCCAAGGCAAGAGGCAACAAGGTGGTGGCGGTGGGTACCACCAGCGTTCGTTGCCTGGAAACCGCCAGCGCCTCGGGCGAGATCGCGCCGCTGTCAGGCGACACGGATATCTTCATCTACCCGGGTTATCAATGGCGTTGCGTCGATGCCCTGATCACCAACTTCCACCTGCCTGAATCGACCCTGCTGATGCTGGTGTCTTCCTTCGCTGGCTACGATAACGTCATGGCGGCCTATCGAGAGGCGGTCAAGCAAGGCTACGCCTTTTTCAGCTACGGCGACGCCATGCTGCTGACGCCGACACCCGCGGCACTGAAAGCACAAGACTGATACAGCACAACGGATACGGCAGAACCGCGTTACGCCCCACAGGGGCACGGAGAGACCCATGCGAGAGCAATGTTTCATGCACTTCGACCACCTGGCCAGCGATGGCCGGGCACGCCGAGGCCGCATCACCTTTCCCCGTGGCACCATCGAGACACCGGCCTTCATGCCGGTAGGCACGTATGGCACGGTCAAAGGCATGACCCCCTCTTCGGTGGAAGAGATCGGCGCCGAGATCATCCTTGGCAATACCTTTCACCTGTGGCTGCGCCCGGGTACCGAGGTCATCGAAGCCCACGGCGACCTGCATGACTTTGCCCAGTGGGACAAGCCGATCCTGACGGACTCCGGCGGCTTTCAGGTCTTCTCCCTGGGAGAAATGCGCAAGATCACAGAGCAAGGCGTGCACTTTCGCTCGCCGGTAGACGGTGCCAAGGTCTTCATGGGACCGGAAGAGTCGATGGCAGTGCAGCGCTCGCTAGGCTCTGACATCGTGATGATCTTCGATGAGTGCACGCCCTACCCGGCCACCCATGCCGAAGCCAAGGCCTCCATGGAGATGTCGCTGCGCTGGGCCCAGCGCTCCAAGGATGCTCACGGCGAGTCACCGTCGGCGCTGTTCGGCATCATCCAGGGCGGCATGTACCCGGACCTGCGTGAGGCGTCGCTGAAAGGCCTCAACGACATTGGTTTCGACGGCTATGCCATCGGCGGCCTGTCAGTGGGTGAGCCCAAGGAAGAGATGATCGAGGTCCTCGATTATCTGCCCGACTGGATGCCGGCAGACAAGCCGCGCTATCTGATGGGCGTCGGCAAGCCCGAAGACCTTGTCGAAGGCGTTCGCCGCGGGGTCGACATGTTCGACTGCGTGATGCCAACCCGCAATGCGCGCAATGGTCACCTGTTCACCAGCGAAGGCACGGTGAAGATCCGCAACGCCAAGCATCGCCATGACACTCGTCCGCTGGAAGACGACTGCGACTGCTACACCTGCCAGAACTTCTCACGGGCCTACCTGCATCACCTGGACCGTTGTGGAGAGATGCTCGGTTCGATGCTCAACACCATCCATAATCTGCGTCACTATCAGCGCCTCATGGCTGGTTTGCGCGGTGCTATCGAAGCGGGTACATTGGCTGACTTCGTGGAAGGGTTCTACGCCAGGCGTGGCCTGCCGGTTCCCCCCGCCCCGAATTGATACATCGGTCGGCAGTTGCCGGCCGCTTGCTCCTGCTTTTCCCACGACTTACGGAGACCGTCGTACATGTTGGACTTCTTCATCTCCCCGGCCCAGGCCCAGGATGCCGGCGCCGCTGCCGGTGGCGGCATCGCCCAGATTGTGATGCTGGTCGGCTTCGTGCTGATCTTCTACTTCCTGCTGTGGCGCCCCCAGGCCAAGCGGGCAAAGCAGCACAAGCAGCTGATCGGCGGCCTCTCCAAGGGTGACGAGATCGTCATCGGCGGCGGCCTGATGGGCCGCATCACCCGGGTCAGCGAAGACAGCGAATTCCTGGCCATGGAAATCAGCGAAGGCACCGAGGTCAGCGTTCAGAAGAATGCCGTGGCCGCCGTGCTGCCCAAGGGCACGCTCAAGTCCATCTGATTGGTGCTCTTCCCCACCCCGGATCCCATCCGGTCGGTGGGGATGCCCCATGCTGACGCGGGGCGAGCCGATCGGTCGGCTGTCGCGCGTTGGCGAGGCAGCCGCACCCGTCGCCTCGGAACCTTGCAGTCCCATCTTGTTTGATCCTGCGATGTTCCCTCATTTGTCAGCAACCTGAGGGCAGAGCCCCGATGCTCAATCGTTACCCTTTGTGGAAGTACCTGCTGATTCTAGTGGTGCTTCTCGTCGGCCTGGTCTACTCCCTTCCCAATCTGTTTCCTGAAGATCCCGCGGTACAGATCAGCAGTGATCGCGGCGACCTGAGCCTTTCCGAGTCTCAGCAGCGAAGCCTGGAGCAGGCGCTTGCCGACGCCGATATCGAGATCAAGCAGGTCGAGCAGGAGCCCAACAGCCTGCTGATTCGCCTGCGTGATGCCGAAGACCAGATTCCCGCCCGCGACCTGATCAGCCAAGAGCTCGGCGAAGATTTTGTGGTCGCCCTGAACCTGGCAGAGTCCACCCCGGATTGGCTCGCCTCGCTGGCAGCCTCCCCGATGACTCTGGGCCTCGACCTGCGAGGCGGCGTGCACTTCCTGCTCGAAGTCGACATGGATGCCGCGGTCAGCCAGCGGCTGGAAGTGAATGCCAGCGCGATGCGCGAAACCCTGCGTGACGAGCGCATTCGCTATCGCAATACCGAGATCGACGGTCGCACCATTTCGCTGGACTTCATGAACGCCGAAGACCGCGATGCTGCCGAGACCCTCATTCGTCAGGAATTCCCCAACCTGCAGTATCAGGATGTCGATCGCGAGCGCGGCGCCGCCCTGGCCATGACCCTGACCGATGCCGCCGTCGATGAAATCCAGGACTATGCGATCAATCAGAACCTGACCACGCTACGCAACCGCGTCAATGAGCTGGGCGTGGCGGAGCCCCTGGTCCAGCGCCAGGGCCCGGATCGCATCGTGGTTGAGCTGCCTGGCGTCCAGGATACCGCCGCGGCCAAGCGCATCGTCGGCGCCACCGCCAACCTCGAGTTCCGTCTGGAGGCACGTACCGACACCCCCTCCAACGAAACCGAGGCACTGCCCTTCCGCAACGAACCGGCCCGCAGTGCAGACCTGATGCGTGACGTCATCATCACCGGCGACAGCGTCTCCAGCGCCAGCCGTGGTTTTGATGAAAACGGTCGCCCCCAGGTCAATATCAACCTGGACGGCACCGGCGGCACACTGATGAACCGCGCCACTCGCACCAATATCGGGCGCAACATGGCGGTGGTGTTCATCGAGCACAAGACCCGCGACCGCACGGTGATGGAAGATGGCGAGCGGGTCACTGTCCGCGACCCGTACACCGAGCGCGGTATCATCAGCCTGGCCACCATCCAGAGTGCCCTGGGCAACAGCTTCCGCATCACCGGGCTGGACAGCCCCACGGAAGCCGGGGAACTGGCCCTGCTGCTGCGCTCCGGCTCGCTGGCCGCCCCGATCTAC
Source organism: Halomonas litopenaei (assembly GCF_017303055.1). GTDB lineage: Bacteria > Pseudomonadota > Gammaproteobacteria > Pseudomonadales > Halomonadaceae > Halomonas > Halomonas litopenaei_A. Next base: position 476,838 of record NZ_JAEKJT010000004.1, read on the forward strand.
TTCGCCCAAGAACGCACCATCGGGCCGAGCCTGGGCGCCGACAACATCGAACGCGGCATGCTGTCGGTCCAGATCGGTCTGTTGCTGGTCGTGCTGTTCATGCTGATTCGCTACAAGGTGTTCGGCATCATTGCCAACGTCGCCCTGGCGCTCAACCTGACCATGCTGGTGGCCGCCATGTCGATGCTCGGCGCCACTCTGACGCTACCGGGTATCGCCGGTATCGTGTTGACCCTGGGTATGGCCGTCGATGCCAACGTGCTGATCTTCGAACGTATTCGCGAGGAACTGCGTAACGGACTGTCGGTCCAGCAAGCCATCCACGCCGGCTACGAGCGCGCGTTCAGCTCCATCGTCGACGCCAACATCACGACGCTGCTGGTGGCACTGATCCTGTTCTCCATTGGCACCGGGCCGGTCAAGGGCTTTGCCGTGACCCTGTCACTCGGCATCCTGACCTCGATGTTCACCGCACTGCTGGTCACCCGCGCCATGGTCAACCTGATCTACGGCGGCAAGGCGGTGAAGAAGCTATGGATCTAAGCCCATGTCCACTCGCACACAACGGGGAGAGGGTATGAATCGCCTCACCAACCTCCAACTCGACTTCATGGGTCAGCGCAAGATCGCCTTCAGCCTGTCGGCGATCCTGATCCTGGTGTCACTGGTATCACTGGTGGTTCAGGGCCTTGCCCTGGGCCTCGACTTTACCGGCGGCACCCTGGTCGAAGTCCGCTATGCCAGCGCCCCGGCCCTGGACAGCGTGCGCGCAGCGCTGGAAGGCGCTGGTTTCAACGACGTCTCGGTGCAGACCTTCGGCGCCGCCAATGAAGTGCTGATCCGTCTGCAGCAGACCTTTGAAGCCAATGTGGGTGAGCAGGTCGTTGGCCTGCTCGCCCAGGGCGGTACCCAGGTGGATCTGGTGCGCGCGGAATTTGTCGGCGCCCAGGTGGGCGACCAGCTGCGTGACCAGAGCGGCCTTGGCATGCTCGTCGCTCTTGGCGTGGTCATGCTCTATGTGGCCTTTCGCTTCCAGTACAAGTTCGCGATCGGCGCACTGCTGGCCCTGGTCCACGATGTCATCATCGTGATTGGCGCCTTCTCGCTGTTCCAGCTGGAATTTGACCTGACCGTACTGGCCGCCGTGCTGGCCGTCATCGGCTACTCGCTGAACGACACCATCGTGGTCTACGACCGCATTCGCGAAAACATTCGCAAATCGCGGATCGACGACATGCCGGCGATCTTCAACGAAGCCATCAACCAGACCCTGGCGCGCACCCTGGCCACGTCCGGCACGACCCTGCTGGTGCTGATTGCTCTGGCCTGGCTGGGCGGCGACATGATCCACAACTTCTCCGTTGCCCTGCTGATCGGCATCGGTGTCGGTACCTTCTCATCGATCTACGTGGCAGCAGCGCTGTTGCTCAAGCTGAAGCTCCAGCGTCGCGATCTGATCCCCGAGAAGAAAGAAGACGCCGAGGAAGAGCAGCTGCCCTGACAGTGGCTTCCTGGCAGCCTCTTTCAGGCAACTGTGCCAGGCAGCTCTTTCACGCAGTTCTTTCACGCAGTTCTTTCACGCAGTTCTGGCTGGCCCCGCCGTGTTTCACGGCGGGGCTTTTTCATGTCTGCGGTGTTTCCGCAACAGCTCCCCTACAGGGCTGCGATACGTCAGGAAACATGAAAATATGCGGTATCGCTTGCCCTGCAGACGACCACCTTTCATGCTTAGCCCCTACCCTTTCGCCTTGATGAGGCCGCATGTTCCTGCTGATCGCCTTTGCCGTACTCTCCATTGGTGCGTCCTTCCTGTGCTCCGTGCTGGAGGCAGCACTGCTGTCACTGACACCGAGCTACATTGCACGGGTGCAGGAAACCAATGAACGGCTGCACCTGAAGCTGAATGCCCTGAAGCGCGACATTGACCGCCCCTTGGCTGCCATCCTGACCCTCAACACCATCGCTCACACCGTCGGCGCTACCGGCGTCGGCGCTCAGGTGACCGTGGTCTTCGGTGAAGCCTGGCTGGGTATCGCCTCGGCCCTGATGACGCTGGCCATCCTGATCCTCTCGGAAATTATTCCGAAGACGATTGGCGCCAACTACTGGCGCCAGCTGTCCCCCTGGCTGCCTCCTATCCTCAACACCATGATCCTGGTGCTGAAGCCCTTCATCTGGCTATCCGAGCAGATAACCCAACGCATTGGCGGCAACGCTGCCGATACCGATATGCGCGGTGAAATCAAGGCGCTGGCCCGCATCGGCCTGGATGAAAAGGCCCTGGATCCGGATGAAACTCGCACCATCACCAACATCCTTAACCTGCACGAAATTGCGGTCAGCAAGGTCATGACGCCACGCACCGTGTGCGTGACGGTTCGTCCAGGGCTTACCGTGGCGGAGTTCGAGGAAGAGCTGGTGCGCTCTCCCTTCACTCGCTTCCCGGTGATGGATGGCGGCGAACAGGCCATCGGCTATGTGCACAAGGCTGACGCCTACCGCGCAGACGAAGACCACAGCATGAAGGACATCATGCAGGATGCCCCTTCGGTACAGGCAGATGACAGTGTCGAAACCGTCTTCACGATGATGCTGAAAGACCGTCAGCACCTGGCGGTGGTCTACGATGACCATGGTACCTGGGTGGGACTGATCACCATGGAAGACGTGCTGGAGACAGTGCTTGGACAGGATATCGTCGATGAAACCGATGATGTCACCAACATGCGCAAGTACGCCAAGCAGCGCTGGACCCAACGTCGTCAGGCGGACTCTGAGAGACACCGGCAGGTCGACCCCAACCCCTCCTGATGCCACCAGGGGTGTTCATCGTTGCGCAACATGCCGTGCCATCGATGCCACCCCACTTCGGGCACTATTTGCGATAACATCTCCATTGAAAATGATTATCAATGGAGATCTCATGTACAAGCCCCTCGCCATCGCCGCCCTGCTCAGCGTGACTGCCCAAGCCTGGGCGCACGACGCCCCGGAACGGGTCGCCGCGCTGGACTACGCTACTCTCGATATTCTCGACAACCTCGACCAGGACGAGCACATCGCCGGTGTCGCACAGTCGACCCTGCCTGAACACCTGTCTGCCTTTGCCAGTGAGGAATATGCCGACGTCGGGACCCTCAAGGAGGCCGACATGGCAGCCCTTGGCGCCATTGAGCCGGACGAGATTCTGATCAGCGGCCGCCTGGAAGCACAGCGCGATGCCCTTGAGGAAATCGCTCCGGTCTACAGCTCGGCCAATGCCGGCGACACCACCTGGGACCAGCTGGAAACTCGCGTCGACCAACTGGCGGAACGTTTTCATATCCGTGATGAGGGCGACCAGGCGCTGGAGGATCTGCGCCACTTCCTGGATCAGCGCCTGGCCACTATCGACGGCTCCCCCAGCGTGCTGGTATTGACCCATAACGACGGCCACTTCTCAGCGCAGAACAATGCCATCGTGCACGACCTCATGGGACTTGCTGCTCCCAGCCTGCCAGACGATGTCACCCCGGTCACTCGCGGTGAGCGCACCTTTCTGCCCATGACACCGGCCCAGATACAGGCCACTGGCGCCGACCTGGTATGGATCGTGGATCGCAGCGCCGCCATTGGGGAAGCGGGCCTCGACCTCGCCACGCTGCAGCAGGACATCGGCGCTGACACGCCTCTGGCAGTGGGCTCACCGCGACTGTGGTACCTCGCCGGCCAAGGCCTGGCCAGCACTCGCCTGCAAGTCGAGGAAGTGATGACTGCCCTGGCGCGCTGATCCTCCGCGGCGGGTTCGTCACCCCCGGTGATCTTCGCCTTATCGGCTTCACGTCACTGACATATCGGCAACCCGCCCTATAACGACAATGCCCCCGCAGCATGGCTGCGGGGGCATTGCGTTACAGGCCCTGAGGCAGAGACGTCAAACGCCGTTGGCGCTGACTCTTACTGCCGTCCAGACGACTCAGTCTTGATCTTCCAAGCTCGGCGCCGTCTGCACATGGGGGGCCAGCTGCTTGATCAGCGCCTTGAACAGGCGAGGATTGGCGGCCATCAGTGCGCCTTCCACCGCTACCGAAGGCTTACCGTCAGGGGTTCCGATCAGCGCACCAGACTCCTTGAGCAACAGCGAGCCGATATCGAGATCCTGCTCTTCAACGCCAAGCACAAAGGCTGCGTCTGCGCGACCAGCCGCCAGCCGGGCCATGTCCAGAAGGCCACAGGCGCTGGACTGAAGCTGCTCAGCCTGCGGGCCAAGCTGCTGTACCAGAGTCAGGTAGGTCGGCAGGAAACGCGACCGCAGGTAGGTGTCCGGAAGACTCAGGGACAGACGTGCACCACCGGCTCCCTTGATCTTGGAGACACGCAGGCGCTTGCCGTTCAGCTGGGCGCCACGCCCACGGCTTGCCAGGTACTCATCATCGCTGAACGGACAGATCACCACCGCATGCTCCGCTCGGCCCTTGATCAGGCAGACCACGGACAGCGCAAACTCGGGAGAAGCGACGCTCAGGTTGGAATACCCGTGGAAAGGCTCGATGCGCCACAGTACATCAGCGCCTTCGCCCTCACCCGCGCGATGCGGAGTGTAGCGACCCACCACGCCGTGCTGCGGGTAGCCGCGGGTCAGCTGACGAGTGATCAGGGATTCGGCGTTGCGTGCCGTGTCCTCGAGCAAGCGATCGAGGTTGTGCTCTTCGTGGGCATTCTCGATACGTTCGCGAATGCGCAAAAACTGTTCGCCGGCGCTGCGGGCAGCGCGCAGGGCGTACTGGACCATCGGATGCATGATCAGGCCTTGGGAGTCGGTGGTGTTAAAGAACGGAGTCGACGAAGGGAACGGACTCGGCGCGAATCCTAGCAGAAGGCACGCATGAATGCCACGGACTTTGCCGTGTCTAGCATGCTAAACTGGTCGACCGGCTGGTCTCCAGCGGCACGTCGGCAGCGTCAACGTGCACCCTCGATGGCTTGCTCGACCAGTACACCGCACCCGCCCACTCTCGAACCCACTCGCCGCGTCGCAACAGGATCTTTCATGCTCGAGCGTATTCGCATCGTTCTCATCGGCACCAGCCATCCCGGCAATATTGGCGCTACCGCCCGCGCCATGCACAACATGGGGCTGGCCGATCTGGCCTTGGTAGCTCCTCGCTGCGAGGTCATCACCGCCGACAGTGTGTCTCGGGCATCCGGCGCTGACCGTCTGATCCAACAGGCCCAGGTGGTCGATACCATCGAACAGGCGGTGGCAGATTGCAGCCTGGTGGTTGGCGCCAGCGCTCGTTCACGCACCTTGCCCTGGCCGATGATCACGCCTCGGGAGCTTGGCGAGCGCCTGCCGACAGAGCTCGCCAGCGGCGACGCCCGCGTGGCACTGGTGTTCGGCCGTGAGGACAGCGGCCTATCCAATGCTGAGCTACAGCGTTGCCATGCCCACGTGCATATCCCGACCAATCCCGATTTCAGCTCGCTCAACCTTGCGGCGGCCGTTCAGGTACTGGCCTACGAGTGCCGGCTCAGCTGGCTGGCCCAGGACGCTACCCCCGCACAGCCCGACGAGGACCTTCAGCCCCTCGCCACCCACGACGAGCTGGAGCACTACTTCGCGCACCTCGAGCGCACCCTGATTGCCATCGGCTTCCACGATCCAGCCAAGCCAAGACAGCTGATGGCTCGACTGCGTCGCGTCACCCTGCGTTCGCGCCCAGAGCGTATGGAGCTCAATATCCTGCGGGGCATTCTTAGTGCCACCGAGAAAGCCGCAGGAGCGCCGGCGCTAGGCGGTAGAATGACGATGAGTGAGGCAGACAGAGCGACGACTGAAACGGCTGCACGTCATGCAGATATGGTAGCGGACGCCAGCACTGACCAGGACACCCAAGAGGCCGGACCAGAGGATCACCAGACGCCCTCCCGTTAACCCCGGGTACGCCTCTGCCACAGCCAGGCACCCAGCTGCGTTGCCTGGGCTTGAATGGCGTCACGTCTGTCCCCACTATGACCTTCTTAGCCGACCAAGGACCGCCGCATGTTTCAACGCCTACGCGAAGATATCAACAGCGTATTTGCCAGGGATCCGGCGGCGCGCAACTTTCTTGAGGTCCTGACCAACTACCCTGGACTTCATGCGCTGCTGCTCCACCGTATCTCCCACGCACTATGGAAGCGCAACCTGAAGTGGATCGCGCGTACGCTGTCGACGCTAGGACGCTGGTTCACAGGCATCGAGATTCATCCCGGTGCCACCATCGGTCGTCGCTTTTTCATCGACCATGGCATGGGCGTGGTGATCGGCGAAACCACGGTGGTGGGCGATGATGTCACGCTGTATCAGGGGGTCACCCTGGGTGGCACCAGCTGGAACAAGGGTAAGCGCCACCCGACGCTGGAGGATGGCGTCATCGTCGGGGCGGGGGCCAAGATTCTCGGACCCTTCACCGTCGGGGCCGGTGCCAAGGTGGGCTCCAACGCGGTCGTGACCAAGGCCGTCCCCGCAGGGGCCACGGTGGTCGGTATCCCCGGCAAGATCGTTCAGCGTGCCGACCCGGACAGCGACCCTGCACTGGAGGTCGACCCCGCTCGGCGCGAGGCGATGTGCCAGAAGTTTGGCTTTGATGCCTACGGCATGAGCCAGGACATGCCGGACCCCGTGGCCAAGTCGATGCAAGCCATGCTCGACCACATGCACGCGGTGGATGAGCGTATCGGCAACATGTGCCAGACGCTACGTCGCCTCGACCACAGCTATCGTGCTGGGCAGATGCCTGGCATCAAGGACGAGGACTTCGCCGGGATTCTGGAGGACGTCGACAAGGCCTGCGAGCCGGTGGTCGGCAGCCGCCACAATGCCACTCCCCCGCGCGATACCGCTGCAGACGATTCCGGCAGCCCAGACTCCGATGAACACTCTGCTGGCAGTCAGCTGTCGACGACCGCCCGCGATGACGCCAGCGCTCACCGTGAGAGCTCCCGCCACCGGCAGGAAGGTTGATGTACCGCAACAGCCAAACGTTCGAGCGTTGGCACACTGGCCCGGACACGCAAGCGCAGCACGCGCCAAATAGTTGACCGTGATGGTCGGTCTTTCTCATAATGACGGATTGCCAGTGGCGTCACCCTCAGTGGTGGCGCCATAACGTCAAGATTGCCGGCACCACTTGGCATCGAGGGTCCACCCCATGCGCCTGACCACCAAGGGACGCTACGCCGTCACCGCCATGCTCGACATGGCCGTCAATGCCGAACGAGGCCCCATTTGCCTCGCCGACATCGCCCAGCGTCAACAAATATCACTGTCCTACCTTGAGCAGCTCTTCGCGCGACTGCGGCGCGCCGGGCTGGTGGAGAGTGTGCGTGGCCCGGGGGGCGGTTACCTGCTGGCAGCGCCAGCTGAGGCGATTACGGTGGCCCGAGTGATCGACGCCGTCAAGGAGTCCGTGGACACCACTCGCTGTGGCGGCCTGTCGGATTGCCAGAAGGGCGATACGTGCCTGACCCATCACCTGTGGTTCGAACTGTCCGAGCAGATCCAGACGTTTCTCGACGGCGTGACGCTCGGGGAACTGGCCCAACGCCAGGAAGTGGCAGAAATCGCCGGTCGCCAACGCCGCCGCCAGCACAGCGACAGCATTGTGACGTCAGCCCCCTAAACTAGACTGTCGCCCTCGACGCTCGCCAACGATGACATTGCCCATGACTGCTCCCGTCTACCTTGATTACGCCGCCACCACCCCCGTCGACCCCCGTGTCGCCGAGGTCATGAGCCGGCACCTGACGCTCGAAGGCACCTACGCCAACCCCGCGTCGCGCAGCCACATGCCCGGCTGGCTGGCCGAGCAGGCCGTGGAGAACGCCCGCCGCCAGGTCGCTGACCTGATCAAGGCAGACCCTCGCGAGATCGTCTGGACCAGCGGCGCCACCGAGGCCGACAACCTGGCCATTACCGGCTACCTGCGGGCCAATCGCGACAAGGGCCGCCACCTGGTGACCTCGATCATCGAGCACAAGGCGGTCATCGACACCGCCAAGGCGGCGGAGCGTGAAGGCTTCGACGTGACCTGGCTGACGCCAACCCCCGATGGCCGCATCACCCCGGAACAACTGGCCGATGCCATGCGTCCCGATACCGTGCTGGTGTCACTGATGGCGGTCAACAACGAGCTGGGCAGCATCAATGACGTTGCGGCGCTCGCCGAGGTGGCCCACGCACACGGCGCCATGCTGCACGTCGATGCCGCCCAGGCCGTCGGGCGCATCGATCTGGACGTGACCGCCAGTGCCGTGGACATGATGTCTCTGTCTGCCCACAAGGCCTACGGCCCCAAGGGGATTGGCGCCCTCTTCGTGCGCCGCAGCCCAGATCTCAAGGTGGAAGCGCTGATTCACGGCGGCGGTCACGAAAGAGGCATGCGCTCAGGCACCCTGGCAACCCACCAGATTGCCGGCATGGGTGAAGCCTTCGCCCTGGCAGCAGCACAAGGTGACAGCGACCAAGCGCGTATCACCACGCTTCGTGATCGACTGTTGGCAGGAATCGACGACCTGGATGGGGTTCATCTGAACACCCAGCTGGAAACCGCAGTCCCCAATATTCTCAATCTCGGTTTCGACGGCGTCGATGGCGAGTCACTGTTGATGGCGCTGCGTGACATCGCCCTGTCCACGGGCTCCGCCTGTAATTCGGCCAGCGTCGAGCCCTCCTATGTGCTGAAAGGGATCGGCGTACCGAGACGTCTGGCGCTGTCTTCCCTGCGCCTGAGCATTGGACGCTTTACCAGTAACGACGACATAGACCGCGCTGGCCAGGCACTGCGCACTGCGCTGATTGCTCTGCGCCAGCGCGCCATGACCTGACCGCCGCCACGCGAGTTCGCGGCATGGTCATCAAGTCCACGCAGGCTGCTGCCTCTTCAGGCGGCGCCCGACCCAGGAGTAAACAGATGGCACACCTGACGATCACCCCTGCTGCAGCCAACCAGATCCGGCGCGTTCTGGAGGAGCGAGGCCAAGGCCTCGGACTGCGGGTAGCGGTCAAGCCAAGTGGCTGTTCCGGCTACAGCTACGTGCTGGACTTCGCCGACGAAGCCCAGGCCGAGGACGCCCTGTTCGAGGAGCATGACGCACGGGTCTACGTCGCCCCCGACGCTCTCGAGATGCTGGACGGCAGCGAAGTCGACTACGTCAACGAAGGCTTGAACCGGTTCTTCCGCTTCAACAATCCGAACGTCAAGGACCAGTGTGGCTGCGGCGAAAGCTTTACTGTCTAGCCGCCGGGCCGATCCCTCCAAGGGCTCGCGTACCCGCTGACGAACACTGTGTTCAAGACGCCATGAGAACGCTATAATCGGCGCTCTTCGGCGCAAGGCGCCACATCGCTTCGTTTTCCGCGTCGCGCCGCCCCGGTCTCCGGGGCGGCGCGACGCCATCTACCTGGCACCATGCCCATGTCCTGGGCTCAACCACTGGAGAGTTTCATGGCTACAGAGCGCACTCTGTCTATCATCAAGCCCGACGCCGTCGCCAAGAATGTCATCGGCGAGATCATCACGCGTTTTGAAAAGGCTGACCTGAAGGTCGTTGCCGCCAAGATGATCCACCTGTCCCAGGAACAGGCGGAAGGCTTCTACGCCGAGCACAAGGAACGCCCCTTCTTCGGCGACCTGGTGTCCTTCATGACCTCTGGCCCGGTCGTGGTTCAAGTACTGGAAGGTGACAACGCCATCCTGAAGAACCGTGAACTGATGGGTGCCACCAACCCGAAGGAAGCAGACGCTGGCACCATCCGTGCCGACTTCGCTTCTTCCATCGACGCCAACGCCGTCCACGGCTCTGACTCTGCCGAGTCTGCCGAGCGCGAAGTGACCTACTTCTTCAGCGCTGACGAGATCTGCCCGCGCTAAGGGCGTCGGGGGCTGTCACTATCGACGCCCCACCGGCGAGCGGATGCCCCGGGCATCCGCTCCCTCATATTCTGCCCACCGACTCGCTGATCCGATCATGACCACCACCGCCTCCCCCGAACGCACCAATCTCCTTGGCATGGCCCGAGAGGACATGGAAGCCTTCTTTCTCTCCATTGGTGAGAAGAAGTTTCGTGCCGCCCAGGTAATGAAGTGGATCCACCACGAAGGTGTCAGCAACTTTGCCGACATGACCAACCTGTCCAAGTCGCTGCGCGCTCGCCTTGAGGAAACCGCAGAAATACGCGGACCCAAGGTCGTCTACGAAGGCACCTCCAATGACGGAACGCGTAAGTGGGTGGTAGAGGTCGAAGACGGCAGCTATGTCGAGACCGTCTTGATTCCTGCTGACAACGGCAAGCGTCGCACCCTGTGCGTCTCTTCCCAGGTCGGCTGTTCACTGGACTGCAGCTTTTGCTCCACCGGCAAGCAAGGCTTCCAGCGCAATCTGACCAGCGCCGAGATCATCGGTCAGGTCTGGGTAGCCGCCAACAGCGACGGCGCCCGCAAGGACAGCAGCCAACGCCCTGTCACCAATGTGGTGATGATGGGCATGGGCGAACCGCTACTGAATTACGATAACGTCGTGCCGGCGATGAAGCTGATGCTCGACGATCAGGGCTATGGCCTGTCGAAGCGCAGGGTCACCCTGTCCACCTCTGGCGTGGTGCCCATGCTCGATCGTCTCGGCGATGAGCTCGACGTCAGCCTGGCCATCTCGCTGCACGCCGCCAACGATGAGCTGCGCAACGAGCTGGTACCGCTTAACCGCAAGTACAACATCCGCACCCTGCTGGATGCCTGTCACCGCTATCTGGCCAAGTGCGACGATACGCGTCAGGTGACCATCGAATACACGGTCATCAAGGATATCAACGATCAGCAGGAGCACGCTCGGGAACTGGCCGAGCTGTTGAAGGAGCTGCCCTGCAAGATCAACCTGATCCCGTTCAATCCGTTCCCGCACTCCGGGTACGAGAAGCCCTCGCGCAATCAGGTCGTTCGTTTCCAGCGCTGGTTATATGAACTGGGCCATACCGCTCCGATTCGCTCGACCCGCGGCGATGACATTGACGCTGCCTGTGGTCAGCTGGTGGGCCGGGTCAAGGACCGTACACGCCGTCACGAACGTTATATCCAGTCGATCCAGATCGACGCCGACTGATCCCGTCATCTTGACTTCGTTGAGGCACGGCGCTTTGATATTCGGGCCTTTTCCAGCCCTCCAGAGGGTGTCGACGACACCCCTCTGGCGGGGCCATGCAGCGGGAGAACGATAACGCCATGACGAGCCATGCAGACCGCCTGCCCCACTGCCTGCGCATTGTCGTCATGAGCCTGGCCATCGTGCTACCCGCCGCCTCCCTGTCAGGATGTGCCGTACCAGTCACTGATACCGAACACACTCCCGCCACCGCCTATCGCGACCTGGGAGAGGCCTACCTGCGCCAGGACAACCTGCCTCGGGCCCTGGCGGCGCTGGACAAGGCCTATCAGCTCGACGCCGCGGATCCGGTGACCCTGCAGGCCCTTGCCCTGGCACATCAGCGCCAGGGGGAGACCCACCTCGCCGCACAGTTTTTCCAAGATGCCCTTGAAAAGGACCCCAACTTTACCCGGGCACGCAACAATTACGCTGCCTTCCTGTATGATCGGGGGCAAACACGTGAGGCTTGCGATCAACTCGACCAAGCCAGTCACGACATACACTACGCTCACCGGGCCCAGCTGTTTGCCAACCTGGGACGCTGCCGGTGGGATCTCGGCCAGATCGAGGAGGCAAGAGCAGCACTACAGCGGTCACAGCAGATCGATGACCAGCTGGCTGCCAGCCACCTGATTCTGGCCGACCTGGAATACGCACAGGGCAACCTTATGCGCGCCCGTTCACAGCTGGATCGCTTCGTCAGTCTGGCGGGATGGAACTCCGCCGCCCGACGGCTTGCCGCGGACCTGGGGAACGCCGAGGGCTATCGTTCTCCGGCAGTCCAGGGCGAAGCCCTCCAGCCTTCACGCGCGCTTTGACCACTGTTTTCACGATGAAGGATGCTCAGCCATGAGCGACAGTCAGTACACCGACTCAGAGGTTTTCTCGTCTCAACCGTCTGCCGGAGATGACTCACCCGGCGCCCTGCTGTTGCGTGAGCGGGAGCGCCAGGGCCTGACCCGAGAGGAAGTCGGGGCAGCCCTGAACCTCCGACCCGCCGTCATCGAAGGGTTGGAGAACGACAATTACGACGAAGTCCCGGTCGTTACCTATCGACGCGGCTATCTGCGCAGCTATGCCCAGCTGCTGGGCGTCGACGTAGGCCGTGTGATGACGCTGTACAGCACGCGCATGGGCAACGAAGAAGTCGAACGCAAGGTGACCCCGGTCTACATCAACAAGCCCCCTTCGCGCCTTGGGGCCTGGCTGTTCCGCCTGATGACGCTGATCGTCATCGCTGGCTTGATCGGTCTGACCCTGATGTGGTGGCAGAGCCGTGGCGGCAGCCAACCGCCGGAAGTCAGCGACAATGGCCCGGTATCGGTGGATACCATCGACGGCAACGCTGCGGTCAGCGAAGACAGTGCCAGTAGTGACGAAAACCTGCCGCCGCTGCCTTCGGAAGACAGCGAGATGGGGCTGGTCGACGAGCAGGCGGAAGAAGCCAGCGCCGAAGTGGCCGAGAGCAGTGCCGACGCCACTCCGAGCACCGTGGCCGCCACCGAGGCAGCTGCCGCCAACGACGCAGCAAGCTCCGACAGTGACGACGCCGCACAGGACCTGGCCAGCGCGGATGACGCCTCCGAGCAAGACGCCGAGACTGACAGTGCCAGCGCTGCCGACGAGCAGAGCGCCAGCGAGGCAACGACCAGTCGGCGTATCCTCAAGCTGACCTTCAACGAGCAGTCCTGGACGGAAATCTTCGACAGCACCAACACCCGTGTCTTCGTCGGCCTGCAGTCACCGGGCACCGAAGCCACCGTGGAGGGCGAGCCGCCCTTCCGCATGACTGTCGGCAACGCCACCGGTGTCGAGCTCACGTGGGGCGGCGAACCCGTCGACCTGCAGCAACGCGCCGGCAGAAACAATGTCGCCCGCTTTACCCTGGGAGAGTGATTGATCGCCATGCATTCGCACTCACCGATCATCAGACGCAAGTCACGCCAGATTCATGTCGGCTCCGTGCCGGTTGGGGGCGATGCCCCCATCTCGGTCCAGAGCATGACCAACACCGATACGCTGGACGTCGAGGCCACCCTCGCGCAGATTCGCGCGCTGGAGCAGGCCGGTGCCGATATCGTGCGCGTATCCGTGCCGACCATGGAGGCCGCAGAGGCCTTCGGTCGCATCAAGAAAGGCACCCAGGTACCCCTGGTCGCAGACATCCACTTCGACTATCGCATCGCGCTGAGGGTGGCTGAGCTTGGGGTCGATTGCCTGCGTATCAACCCAGGCAATATCGGCCGCGAGGATCGCGTCCAGGCGGTGGTATCGGCAGCTCGTGACAACGGCATCCCGATTCGCATCGGCGTCAACGCCGGCTCGCTGGAAAAGGATCTGCAGAAGAAGTACGGGGAACCGACACCGGCCGCTCTGGTCGAATCGGCGATGCGTCACATTGATCACCTGGACCGTCTCGACTTCCCTGACTTCAAGGTCAGCGTGAAGGCTTCAGACGTGTTCATGGCGGTGGCGGCCTATCGCGATCTGGCCGCTCGCATCGAGCAGCCGCTGCACCTGGGCATCACCGAAGCGGGCGGTTTGAGGTCTGGCACCGTCAAGTCGTCGATCGGCCTTGGCATGCTCCTGATGGACGGCATCGGCGATACGATCAGGGTCTCCCTGGCCGCCGACCCGGTCGAGGAAATCAAGGTCGGCTTCGACATGCTGAAGAGCCTGCGCCTGCGCGCCAAGGGCATCAACTTCATCGCCTGTCCCAGCTGCTCGCGGCAGAACTTCGACGTCATCAGTACCATGAACGCCCTCGAGGAACGCCTTGAAGACGTCATGACACCGCTGGATGTTGCGGTCATCGGGTGTGTGGTCAATGGCCCCGGCGAAGCCAAGGAAGTCGACCTGGGCCTGACTGGCGGCTCCCCCGCCAACCTGGTCTACATCGATGGCAAGCCTGCCAGCAAGCTGCGCAACGACCACCTGGTCGACGATCTCGAGGCGCTGATTCGCCAGAAGGTCGCCGAGAAGGAAGCTACCGAACAGAACGTCATCGCTCGCCAGCTGTGACTCCGTCCCGGCGAACAGGCGCCGGCTAAACGTCACAGTCAGCCTACGAGAAGCAAGAGCGGCGAGACCAAGGAGCAAGTTTTGAGCAAGAAGATCCAGGCCATCCGTGGCATGAACGACCTGCTGCCGGATGCATCGCCCGTGTGGCAGTACTTCGAGGCCCAGGTACAGGCGCTGATGAAGCGCTACGGCTACAACGAGATTCGTACCCCGATCGTCGAGCAGACCGCGCTGTTTGCCCGCTCCATCGGCGAGGTCACCGACATCGTCGAGAAGGAGATGTACACCTTCGACGATCGCAATGGGGACAGCCTGACCTTGCGTCCAGAGGGCACCGCCAGTGCCGTTCGCGCGGCCATGGAGCACGGTCTGCTCTACAACCAGACGCAGCGCCTCTGGTACACCGGCCCGATGTTTCGCCACGAGCGCCCTCAGAAGGGCCGCTATCGCCAGTTCCATCAGGTCGGCGTCGAGACCTATGGGCTGGAAGGTCCTGATATCGACGCAGAAGTCATCCTGCTGTCGGCGCGGCTGTGGAAGCAGCTCGGACTGTTCGAGCACGTCACCCTGGAGCTCAACTCGCTTGGTTCCAATGAAGCCCGCGCCGCCTATCGTGACACGCTTGTGGCCTACTTCGAGGCTCACCGAGAGGTGCTGGACGAGGACTCTGTCCGCCGCCTGACCAGCAACCCGCTGCGGATTCTCGATTCGAAGAATCCGGCCATGGCCGCGATGCTCAGCGGTGCGCCGCAGCTGATGGATCATCTCGACCAGGAATCTCGCGATCACTTCAACGCGCTCACCGCGCGTCTTGATGCCGCAGGTATCGACTACGTGATCAACCCGCGCCTGGTGCGTGGGCTCGACTACTACTGTCGCACCGTGTTCGAGTGGACGACCGATGCACTGGGCAGCCAGGGCACCGTGTGCGCTGGAGGCCGCTATGATGGCCTGGTCGAGCAGCTTGGTGGCAAGCCGACCCCGGCGGTCGGCTTCGCCATGGGAATCGAGCGCCTGATCCTGTTGCTGGAGACGCTGAATATTGTCCCTGAAGAGGCCCGCGCGCCGCTGGACGTCTACGTCCTCGGCATGGACAGCGCCACCGATGGCGATGCCATGGCGCTCGCTGAAACACTGCGCGACCAGCTGCCGGAGCTTGGCGTGCAGCTGCATTGTGGCGGCGGCAGCTTCAAGAGCCGGATCAAGAAAGCGGATCGCAGCGGCGCCAGATTGGCCCTGCTGATCGGCGAAAACGAACGTGACACGGGCCAGGTGGCCATCAAGTTCCTGCGCGACGACCGCGAGCAGCAGCTGGTCGAGCAGGCCTCGCTCGAGACGACGCTAGAGCGCCTGCTGTCCGATTGATAGCCCCATTTCAGAAGGAGACCGCCCGTGGCGGAGCTGAGAACGGAAGAAGAGCAGCTTGAGGCGATCAAGCGCTGGTGGAAAGAAAACGGCACCTCGCTGATCGCGGGCGCCGTGCTGGCTGCCGCCGGCGTGTTCGGCTGGAATGCCTGGCAGGACTATCAGGAAGGCCAGTCCGTGGCCGCTTCCAGCAGCTATCAGCAGCTGCTGGACCTGGCCAGCCGTGATGAGCTGAGCGACAACGCTCTGACCCAGGCCGAGTCGCTGGTCGCATCGCTGCGGGAAGACCACGGTGACACGCTCTACAGCGAGCTTGCACTGCTGATGGAGGCGCGCCTGGAGGTCGACGGCGGCGATCTGGAAGCGGCCAGGGAAGCGCTCGAGTCGCTGATCGAAAGCAGTGACGACGGTTATCTGGTCGGTATCGCGCGTCTGCGCCTGGCTCGCCTGCAGAGTGCCGAGGGCCAGCACGACACGGCGCTGGCTACGCTGGATGGCGATATTCCTGCTGCGCTTGCAGCACAGCGCGACAACATCCGCGGCGACATCTACCACGCGACAGGTCAACGCGACCAGGCCGCCAAGGCCTGGCAAAGCGCCCAGACCCTGGCCGACGAGAACGGCCAACCGCTCTACGGCATTTCGCTCAAGCTCGATGACCTTGGCGACCAGGAGGCCACACTATGAAGCAGCGCACCAACAAGACCCGGATCGCCATCGCCACCGCCGTGACCATGGCCGCTTTGCTGGCGGGTTGCGCGAGCAAATCCGAGCCACAATATCCGCCGAAGGAACTCAAGGACTTCGCTGAATCGACCCAGGTGGACACGCGCTGGAGCGAAGGCGTTGGCGCCGGCCTGGGCGAGGCGACCTATCCCATCGAGCCCGCGCTGTCCGGGTCGACGCTGTTCGCCGCCGATGAGGAAGGCCTGGTCGAGGCGTTCAACACCGCCAATGGCGACACCCGCTGGGAAGTGGAGCTGGAATCTCCGATTTCCAGCGGCATCACCGCTGTAGACGGCGACGTCTTCCTGGCTACCCGCAATGGTGAAGTGGTGGCACTCGACCAGGACAATGGACGCGTCAAGTGGCGCACCAAGGTCCCCAGCGAAGTGCTGGCAGCACCGCAACCGACGTCGCAACTGCTGATCGTCCAGGCGGTGGATGGCACGGTGACGGCTCTGGACCGCCTGTCAGGTGACCGTCAGTGGGTCTTCACCGCCAATATGCCGTCCTTGACCCTGCGCAGTACCGGCACTCCGACCGCCATTGACCAGGTCACCTTTGCTGGCTTCGCCAATGGCCGCCTGTCGATCATCGACAATCGCTCCGGCCAGCAGATCTCAGAACGGACCATCGCCGTCGCGACCGGCATGAACGACATCGACCGCCTGGTAGACCTGGCCGGTCAACCGGTGCTGACGCCGGACGGTCGACTGTATGTCACCAGCTTCAACGGCCGCGTGGTAGCGCTCAACGCCCAGAGCGGTGAGACCCTGTGGTCAACGCCACTGTCCAGTTACCACACCCCGGTGCTGGTGGGCGACACCCTGTACGTCGTCGATGAAGCCAGCCGCCTGGTGGCCTTCGACGCCAACAACGGCAATGAGCTGTGGCGCCAGGAAGACCTCTACGGTCGCTCTGTCACTGCCCCGGCCTTCGCCGATGGCCGCATCGTGCTCGGTGATGCCGAGGGCTATGTGCACTTTATCGACGCCAGCAGTGGCCGCATGGTTGGCCGCACCCACATCGACGGCTCCGGCGTCAGCGTGCGCCCGCTCACCGATGGCAAGCGCGTCTACGCCCTGGCCAATGACGGAAGCCTGGAGGCTCTGGACATCCGCCCATGACCCCCGTTATCGCTCTAGTCGGCCGCCCCAACGTGGGCAAGTCGACCCTGTTCAATCGCCTCACCCGCTCGCGTGATGCGCTGGTCGCCGACTTCCCTGGACTGACCCGGGATCGCAAGTACGGCAACGGCATGCTCGGCAACAAGGCCTACACCGTCATCGACACCGGTGGTATCAGCGGTGACGAGGAAGGTATCGATGCCGCGATGGCCGAGCAGTCGCTGCAAGCCATCGACGAAGCCGACATCGTACTGTTCCTGGTGGACGCACGGGCCGGCCTCAACGTCGCTGACGAGGCCATTGCCAACCACCTGCGGGTCAACCAGAAGAAGACCTGGCTGGTGGTCAACAAGACCGACGGCCTGGAAGAGCATTCGGCCATGGCCGACTTCTGGCAGCTCGGTCTGGGCGATCCACGCCCGATCGCGGCTGCCCATGGTCGCAATGTCACGGCCCTGATCGACGAGGTGCTGTCGCCGTTCCCTGAGCGCGACATGGACATTCCCGCCGACACCGGCAGCAAGGGCATTCGTATCGGCGTCATCGGTCGTCCCAACGTCGGCAAGTCGACGCTGGTCAATCGCCTGCTCGGCGAGGATCGTGTCGTCGTCTTCGATGAAGCGGGCACCACCCGAGACGCGATCGAGATCCCCTTCGAGCGCCGGGGCAAGCCCTACGTGCTGGTCGACACAGCCGGTGTACGCCGGCGCAAGAACGTGACCGAAATCGCCGAGAAGTTCTCGATCATCAAGACCCTCGACGCGATAAAGGAATGTCACGTCGCGATCATGGTGCTGGATGCCCGTAGCGGCCTGGTGGAGCAGGACCTGCACCTTCTCGACTATGTGCTGACCTCGGGTCGCGCCCTGGTGCTGGCGGTCAACAAGTGGGATGGCCTGGAAAGTGAAGCCAAGGACAAGATGCGCGCCGAAATCAAGCGTCGCCTGGGCTTTGCCGATTATGCAGAGCTGCATTTCATTTCGGCGTTGCATGGCACCGCGGTGGGTGACCTCTATCCTTCGTTGGAGCGCGCCTTCGCTTCGGCCAATAGCCACTGGTCAACCAACCGCTTGACGACCCTGCTGCAGGACGCGGTGGAGCAGCACCAACCGCCGATGATCCACGGCCGCCGCATCAAGCTGCGGATGGCCCACCAGGGTGGCAGCAATCCGCCCATCATCGTGGTGCACGGCAACCAGACCGACAAGTTGCCCGACGCCTACAAGCGCTACCTGACCAACACCTTCCGCAAGGTGCTCAAGGTCCGGGGCACCCCCATGCGTTTCGAGTTCCGCTCGGGCAAGAACCCGTACGACCGCATGGCCGACGCCTCGGATAAGGTCAAGGCCAAGCAGCGCGAGCTGGGACGTACCAAGGAAGCGCGCAAGAACCGCAGGTAATCCGGCTCAAGCCGCACGCCAACGCCCGGCCACCGTGAGGTGGCCGGGCGTTTTGCTTCTATGGCTGTTCCGCCAGACGGTGTCGACCCACCCAGTCCACCGCAAACTGATAGGCGCAGCGTCCACTGCGCCCGCCGCGAAGTGTCGCGAAGCGAACTGCTGCCGTGTCGGCCTCATCTGTCCAGTCGCCCGCCTGCCCTAGCCGCGAGACCCAGTGGCGGCAGGTCTCCAGGTAGGTGTCACGATTGAAGGGATGAAAGGCCAACCACAGGCCGAAGCGGTCGGACAGCGAGATCTTTTCCTCCACCGCATCACCGTGATGCAGCTCCTCGCCGTCCGCGGTCAGCCGGCTCTCCAGATTGTCGCTCATATGCTCGGGCATCAGATGCCTGCGGTTGGAGGTCGCATAAATCAGCACGTTGTCGGGAGGCCCTGTCAGGGTGCCATCCAGCACGCTCTTCAGCGCCTTGTAGGCGTCATCCGAACCTTCGAAGGACAGATCATCGCAGTACACCACAAAGCGCTCGGGCTGGTGCCGTAGCTGCTCCACCAGTATCGGCAGCCCGGACAGATCGTGCCGGTCTACCTGGATCAAGCGCAGTCCCTCATCGGATAAGGTATTCAGCAAGGCGCGGACCATGGAAGACTTGCCGCTGCCACGGGAACCCCACAGCAACGCGTGATTGGCCGGGAGTCCCTGCAGAAACGCTCGTGTGTTGGCCACCAGTTCGCGTTTCTGGCGCTCGACGCCCACCAGGTCATCGAGCCCGAGGGCGTCCCTGGGGGGCACTGGCACCAGCTGGCCGCCGAGGGCATGACGCTGCCATAGCGCCGCCACATCACGGCGCCAGTCGACAGGCGTAGGTGGCTCAGGCAGCCAGGGGTCGACACGGTCGAGAAGGTTGAGCAAGCGCTGCGCTAGTTGGGTATCCATGGGGTGAGTGTCCTTGTCGCGTGTTAAAGCCGCCGGTCAGGGTCAGTGTCGCCTCGCGGAGACCCAGGTTGCACCACCTTTGCGGTTGACCCTTCCAGCAGTCCGGGTATCTTTGGCCAAACGCTTCTGATTCTACACGGGCAAGCGATGCCCGCTGTACCACGACAAGGAGACTCACCATGCGCTGGATGAAGGCTGTTGGCGCCTGCGCCATCATGGCGACCGTAGCTGCCTGTGCGACCTCACCGACGGGCCGCTCCCAGATGCTGTTGCTGGACGAGCAGCAGCTTAATCAGATGGGTGCCCAGGCCTTTGCCCAGTACCAGCAGCAGCTGCCTACCGTAGGCGGCAGCACCCTGGAGTACGTGCAGTGCGTGACGCGCAATGTGGTGCAGGCGCTGCCGGATGACCAGCGCAACCAGAACTGGCAGGTCAAGGTGTTCGAGTCGGAAGACGCCAATGCCTTCGCCTTGCCGGGTGGCTATGTAGGGGTCAACACCGGCCTGCTCGACGTCGCCACCAACCAGGACCAGCTGGCCACCGTGATCGGCCATGAAATTGGCCATGTGCTGGCTCATCATGCCAACGAGCGCGCCTCCACCGAGAGCGCGACGCAGCTGGGACTATCCGTGGTCGGCTCGGCGCTGGGCACCCAGGGAGTCACCGGCAGCGATCAGCTGATGGCCGCCATGGGCATGGGCGCCCAGTACGGCATCCTGCTGCCGTTCTCGCGCAGCCACGAAAGTGAGGCCGATACCATTGGCCTCGAGCTGATGGCCCAGGCCGGGTTCGACCCACGCGCCAGCGTCCAGCTGTGGCAGAACATGAGCGCTGCAGGGGGTGGCCAGCCGCCGGAATGGATGTCGACTCACCCGGCACATGGCAACCGCATCGCGGGTCTGGAAGCCGCCATGGGTGATGCCATGGCCCGCTACGAGCAGGCCCAGGCGAATGGCCTCAGGCCTAACTGCAAGGCACCCTGAGCCGTTCATCAAGGAGCGCCGTCGTCATGACCCTCAATCGCCTCGGACTGCTGTTGCTGGTCCTGCCCATCCTGCTACTGCTGGGGTTCTACTTCGCGGAATGGGGCGATATTCGCCAATGTGAGATGATCGACCAAGGACATTGGAACTATCTGACGGGTCAATGCAGCGAGAGCCCTTCACCCTTTGTACCGTGGATCGTCCGCAGCCCGTGGTTGGTCAACGGGGGTCTGTTGGTGTCGGTCATCGGCCTGGGCTGCTGCATGGTGGGGCTCTATCGGCGACGCCGCTAAGGCGCCAGTGCTGGTCTCTCATTACCGGGGCTCTATATCGGACGCGAATGCCGGGCGCCATGCCAGCCCCGTTGCCGGACCCGCTGCCCTGACCCTCTCCCCCGTACACCGCCCCCGTACACCGCCCCAGTCCAACACACAGCAGGCGCCCTGGTGGCGCCTGCTGTGTGTTGTGGATAGCGGCCATGACCACGATGGTCAGGCACCCGCCGATAACGCCTGTCGCAACGTCGACAGCACCGGCGCCGTCTCCGGAGCGACGCCTCGCCAACGGGCGAAGGACGCGGCGGCCTGCTCGACCAGCATGCCCAATCCATCGACACTGCGTGCACCACGCTCTGCTGCCCACGCCATGAACACGGTCGGCTCGGCGCCATACATCATGTCGTAGGCCAGCGCGCCCTCGGCGAAGAGATCGTCCGGCAGGGGTGGCAGCTCTCCCGAGAGGCTTGCGCTGGTGCCATTGATGACCAGATCGAAGGGTCCCGCCACACTGTCGAAGCCGCCCCCCCGGATAGTGCCAAGATCGGCAAAATCCTGCGCCAGGGCGCTCGCCTTGGCCGCGGTGCGGTTGGCTACGGTCAAGCCAGCAGGGTCATGGGCCAGCAACGGCGCCAATACCCCACGTACTGCGCCTCCAGCCCCCAGGACCAGGATATTGGCGCCCTGCAAGCGTGCGCCCTGACGCTTCAGATCCGCGACCAGGCCCACACCGTCCGTGGTATCCCCTTCCAGATTGCCGTCAGGCAGCAGACGAAGGGTGTTGACGGCTCCTGCGCGACGGGCCTGCTCGGTCAGCTGAGTGCACAGTCGATACGCTTCCTCCTTGAAGGGGACAGTGACATTGGCCCCCTGTCCCCCGGATGCCATGAACGTCTGCCAAGCGCCGGCAAAGTCATCCAGCGGCGCCTCGATGGCCACGTATTCGATGTTCTCACCTGTCTGGGCTGCAAAGGCCGCATGGATGGCCGGTGATTTGGAGTGACCGATGGGATGGCCGAACACACAATAGCGAGTCATTTCTGCTCCTGAGCAAACACTGCATCAATATCGCGACGGGAGGATCACCGCTCCGCCCACGGCGGGCGCCGGAAGCCGCTCACGGGGAAGCGCTGGTGGCCTGCTCTTGCTCTTCGGCCAGCCAGTCACGAGGGCGCAGGTAATCCTGCAAGGCCGCCTCGGCGCTTCCCTCTGCGGGTCGATAGTCGTATTCCCAGCGCGCCAGCGGCGGCATCGACATCAGAATCGACTCGGTGCGACCTCCGCTTTGCAAGCCAAACAGCGTGCCCCGATCCCATACCAGATTGAACTCGACATAGCGTCCGCGCCGATACAGCTGAAAGTCTCGCTGTTGCTGGCCCCAGGGCGTGTCGCGACGGCGTTCGACGATCGGCAGATAGGCCTCGAGAAAGCCATCTCCCACGGCTTGTTGAAACGCAAAACAGCGATCAAAGCCACCTTCATTGAGGTCATCGAAAAACAGACCGCCCACCCCTCGCGTCTCATCCCGATGCTTGAGGAAGAAGTAGTCGTCACACCAGCGCTTGTAGCGCGGATAGACATCCTCACCGAAAGGCTCGCAAAGGTCTCTGGCAACCCGGTGCCAATGGCAGGCGTCTTCGTGTTGGGGGTAGAACGGGGTCAGATCGAAGCCACCACCGAACCACCACACCGGCGCTTCGCCCTCGGCGGTGGCAATGAAGAAGCGCACGTTACCGTGGCTGGTCGGCACATGGGGGTTATGCGGGTGCAACACCCAGGATACGCCGATGGCCTGAAAGCCCCTACCCGCAAGTTCCGGCCTGGCGGCGGTGGCTGAGGGAGGCAGGGTTGTGCCGTGCACATGGGAAAAGTTGACGCCGCCCTTCTCGAATAGCGCACCGTCTTCGATAACCCTCGAGCGACCGCCGCCGCCTGCCTCGCGAACCCAGTCGTCCTCACGAAAGTGCGCTTGCCCATCGGCATGCTCCAGCGCCTCGCACAGGCGATCCTGAAGCTCCAGCAGATAGCGTTTGACCACGTCGAGATTTGGCTGTGTCACATCGACTCCGTCGTTGCTTGTCGAATGGGCGTTGTCGCGTCACGCCCCACCCCGGTCTTGTGCAAATACAAGGCTGCCGCGCCATCGTCAGTGGCGCAGCACCTCACCACTGACCAGGTCGCGAATGATACTGGGGCGCGGATTTCCCCCCAGGTCACCGGGCACCACTGCGTCGAGTTCATCGCCGAAGATCCGATGGATATCGGCTTCGCTCATGGCCGGAGGCTCTCCAGCGCGATTGGCAGAGGTCGATACCAGCGGCCCCCCGAAGGCGCGACACAGAGCCTGAACCCCAGGATGATCGCTGACCCGTAGCGCCACCTTGTCATGGCTTCCGCGCACCAGCGCCGGGGTGCGCCCGTTGTCGGGCACGAGCCAGGTGTTGGGCCCAGGCCAGGTGCCCAGCAACAGGGCTCGCTGTTCTGCTGATACGGCGGTCAGCCAGGCATCGAACTGAGCAATATCTGCCGCTACCAGGATGACCCCCTTGGCGGGGTCCCGCTGCTTGAGCGCGAGCAAACGCTTCAGCGCCTCGTCGTTGTCAGGATCGCAGCCCAGCCCCCACACGGCCTCGGTGGGGTAGGCAATCACACCACCACGGCGAAGCACGGCGGTGGCTGAGGTCAGAATGGAATCAGGGTCACTCATGGCATCGAAGTCCGAATCGGCACATCGTGATAAACGGGTTGGAGCCGCATACTAGCATGAGGCACCGGACGCGTCGCACTGCGCCCTGCTTCGCGAGCGGGCGATACTTGGCCTCTAGCTGCCTCCGCCCAGCCTGACCCACCCACCGGCCACCAAGCCAGCGTGTCCCTCTATCTCGAGCAAGGTCAACTCGCGCTGACAGGTGGCGACATCACATCCCGCCAGCCCCATCAGCACATCCACCGGCAATGGCCTGGCACTCAGCAGATCGAGCAGCGAGCGGGCAGCGGCGCCGGATGGCGCCTCACTCCCAGTCGAGGACACTGCCCCCTGACGCGGCCCCCAACTGGCCAGCTCCTCGAACAAGTCATCGGGGTGACGTATCAGGGCGGCTCCCTCACGAATCAGTCGCAGGCAGCCTCTTGCCTGAGGGGAGTGGATAGAGCCAGGTACCGCCAGCACTTCCCGCCCTTGCTCCCCGGCCAGGCGGGCACTGACCAGAGAGCCACTGTGCTCTGCGGCCTCGACCACCAGCACGCCACAGGACACCCCCGTCACAATCCGATTGCGCCGGGGAAAATCCCCGGAATGAGGCCTGCGTCCAGGGGCAGACTCGGCCAGCAACAGGCCACCGTCATCCCGCAGGCGCCGGTACAGTGAGCCATGTTGGCCGGGATAGACGACATCGACACCACCGGCCAGCACGGCAACGCTGCGCCCACCCACATCCAGAGCCGCGGCCTGAGCCGCGCCATCAATTCCCAGCGCCATACCACTGACCAGGCACCATCCCGCTTCCGCCAGGCTGATGGCGAAACTGCGTGCATTGACAAGCCCTTCCCGGGTAGGGCGCCGCGACCCCACCAGGGCCAGCCGCGGTGGGGTCAGCGCATCCAGATCCCCCAGCGCCCAGAGCACCACAGGGGGATCGGCAATCTGATCGAGCAAGGCCGGCCAGCGTGGATGCCCCGGATGCAGTAAATGACGCTGTTGCCCATGTGCCGCCCCCTGGGCCTGCCATTCCAGGGCCTCTTCGACAGGCGCCGTCAGCGGGCTGCGGCGTGGGTGCTCCAGCCACAGTCGCAGTGCCGCAGCAGCCATGGGGGGCAAGCCGGGCAACCAGCCTTCCGGCCAGGCAGGATTCAGGGAGCGTAACCGTGCCAGGCGCTTCGGTCCTACCTGAGGAAGCGCTTGCAATACCATCCAACGCTCGAAGTCGGAGTCCATGTCTACCCTCCCTGGGAAACATCGACGCATAGTCAGTGACGCTGTCGCGCCGGTTATTGTTATCGCTGTCGTTCTTGTTGATGTGCTTGCTGATGTTCTTGCTTTGCCGTTGTCGCCCACGCCGCCACTTCCGTCATGGCCGA
Organism: Halomonas litopenaei; assembly: GCF_017303055.1. GTDB lineage: Bacteria > Pseudomonadota > Gammaproteobacteria > Pseudomonadales > Halomonadaceae > Halomonas > Halomonas litopenaei_A. The sequence goes on from NZ_JAEKJT010000004.1 coordinate 501,903, forward strand.
AGGTGTGGCTGTCAGCGTGGACGTCGCTGGCGCTATCGGCGCTACTTTCGTCGTTGCTTATGTTTAGCCAGTGTAGAAGGCCCGCCACGCCGCAAAGCGATGGGCTTCGCCGCAACGCCACGCGGTATCAGGCGATGACGTTTTGAGCATGGTATAGTGGTCGCCTATCAAGCCCATAGACGACAGCGGCTACTGCAACTTGCAGCGCCCCCCTAAAATGGGCATCACGAACTGTACGAACAACGGTGGAACCACAGCATGGCCAGACTCCCCATTCTCGAGTTTCCAGACGAGCGGCTGCGCACCAAGGCGGTTGTCGTGGAGCACGTCGATGACGAAGTCCGCCAGCTGGTCGATGACATGCTGGAAACCATGTACGCAGCCCCTGGTATTGGTCTTGCCGCCACGCAGGTGGATGTGCACCGCAGGGTCATCGTGATCGATGTCAGCGAAGACCAGTCAACGCCGGTCGTACTGATCAATCCCGAGGTCACGCCGCTGGGCGACGAGCGCGAGCCGATGCAGGAAGGTTGCCTGTCCATCCCTGAGTACTACGCTGAAGTCCCGCGCGCCCTGCGCGTGCACTTGAAGGCGCTGGACCGTGATGGCAATCCCTACGAGCTCGAAGCCGACGGACTGCTGGCCCACTGCATCCAGCACGAACTCGACCATCTCGAGGGCGTACTCTTCGTCGATTACCTGTCGCCGCTCAAGCGCGACCGCGTGATGAAGAAGATGCAGAAGCGCCACCGTCAAATGCAAGGCGCCTGACCCCTACCTCTCCATCGCCATCAAGATGCAAGGCCGATAGCACTCCAAGTGCTATCGGCCTTCGTCGTTGCTCGCGTCTCCGTTACTATTGACTCCGCATTCTTCGGCCAAGGCCCTGAACATGACCCAAGCGCTGCGCGTGATCTTCGCTGGCACGCCTGACTTCGCTGCCGAGAGCCTCTCGGCGGTACTCGACAGTCACCATCAGGTGATTGCCGTCTACACTCAACCAGATCGACCTGCAGGACGCGGTCGCAAACTGACACCTAGCCCGGTGAAGTCACTGGCGTTGTCTCATGACATACCGGTATACCAGCCGGAGCGGCTCAAGGATGCTGAGGAGCAGCAAGCGCTGGCAGCCTTGGAGGCAGATGTCATGGTGGTGGTGGCCTACGGCTTGATCCTGCCGCTTCCCGTGCTCGAAGCCCCCCGCCTTGGATGTCTCAACGTGCATGCCTCACTACTGCCACGTTGGCGCGGCGCTGCACCGATCCAGCGAGCCATTGAAGCCGGCGACAGCGAAAGCGGTGTGACCATCATGCAGATGGACGAAGGCCTGGATACCGGCGACATGCTGATGATCCGCCGCACCGAGATCAGCAATACCACGACGGGTGGCGAGCTTCACGACCGTCTGGCCAGCCTGGGGGGCAAAGCCATTGTCGATGCCCTTGATCAGCTTGCCGCAGGCGAGCTGACGTCGACGCCCCAGCCGGATAGCGGCGTGACCTACGCCGCCAAGCTGAGCAAGGCCGAGGCAGAACTGGACTTTCGCCAGGATGCACAAACGCTCGCCGCGCGAGTGCGGGCGTTCAATCCGTGGCCTGTCACCTGGTGTGCCCTGGGCGATGACCGCCTGCGCATTCATCTGGCAGACGCCGTGGACAGCGCTGACGCGGCTACACCAGGCACCATCGTCAAGGCGGAAGGAGAGCTGCTGGTCGCCTGTGGTCAAGATGGCCGCGAGCGCCTGCGCATCACCCATGCCCAGCTGCCCGGTGGCAAGGCGCTGCCGATCAATGAGCTGCTACGTGCCCGAGCAGAGCGTTTCGCCGTAGGCGCCTGCCTGGGCCAGCCGCAAACGGAGGCCAGCGAATGAGCGATTCCCGCCCACGCCAGCACGGCCAGCGCAACGCTCGCCAGCGCAAGCCCGATCAGCAAAGCCGTGCCCACACCAATGCGCGCAGAGACATGGGTGACTGTGTTCGAGCTGCAGCAGCGAAGGCGCTGGTTCCGGTCATTACCGGCAAGGGCTCGCTGTCTTCTCTGGATGATCATCAGGTCGTGGCTCGCGACAGGGCGTTGTTCAAGGCGATGTGCTTTGGTGTCTGCCGGACGCTGCCCAGACTGGAAGCGCTGGCGGACCAGTTACTGGAAAAGCCCTTCAAGACTCGCGACGCCGACATTCAGGCGCTGCTGCTGCTCGGCATCTTCCAACTGCTGTACCTGCGCATTCCCGCCCATGCGGCGGTAGGCGAGACCGCAGGGGCCGCTCGCCTGCAGGGCAAGGCCTGGGCAACCCGCGTTCTTAACGGCTGCCTGCGCCGTCTGCAGCGCGAATCCTCAACACTGGAAGCAGAAGTCGACCGTGACCCTGCAGTGGCCTTGCTGCATCCGCGCTGGTGGCTCAAGGCGCTGCGCCAGGCGTGGCCTGACGACTGGCGCGATATCTGTGAGGCCAATAACCAGCCAGGCCCAATGACCCTGCGCGTCAACCGTCGCCACAACGACCGAGAGCAGTATCTGGACATCCTCGACGGTGCCGGGATCAGCGCACGTCTGTGTTCACACGCGCCTGACGGCTTGATCCTGGATGCCCCTCGCGATGTGGACAGCCTGCCAGGCTTCGCCGAGGGCCATGTCAGCGTCCAGGATGAAGCCGCCCAGCTGGCCGCTGTGCTGCTGGGCCCTGTCATCGCCCCTCGCCCCGGCGCGAGAGTCCTGGATGCCTGCTGTGCACCTGGCGGCAAGACCGCTCACCTGCTTGAGCTGTTCGACATTGATCTGCATGCCATCGACTCCGACGCTGCACGTCTTGCCCGTGTGGAAGACACCCTGACTCGCCTCGGACTCTCGGCCACCCTGGCCCAGGGCGATGGTACCCAGCGGGACTGGTGGGATGGCACGCTGTTCGATGCCATCTTGCTTGACGCTCCCTGCTCGGGCAGCGGAGTCATCCGCCGTCATCCCGACATCAAGCGCTTGCGCCGTGCCAGCGACATCCGCCAGTTGACCGAGTTGCAGCAGGCCTTGCTCGATAACCTGTGGCCGCTGCTCAAGCCCGGCGGCACCTTGTTGTACGCCACCTGCTCGGTCCTGCCGGAAGAGAATCGCGACCAGATTCGCGCCTTTCTTGAGCGCACTGAGGATGCCAGCGCCAACATGCCTTCCGACATTGCCTGGGGCCAGACATCAGGAGCCGGACGCCAACTGTTACCGAAGATCGACAGTCACGACGGTTTCTTCTATGCCAGACTGGTCAAGGCAACCCACTGAGCCACACGGCAGCAGGGTTGCTTGCCCGCCACCAGGCCGCTGTTGCCCAGGCGGGCGGTCCCACGACGTCTACCGCTACAGGGAGTATGTATGAGCCAACACGTGTACAAGCAGATCGAGTTGACCGGTTCGTCCGAGACAAGCATCGAAGACGCGGTCCAGCGCGCCATCACCAAGGCGTCTGAGACGGTGCATGACCTGCGCTGGTTCGAGGTGACCGAAACACGCGGGCACATCGAAAACGGCCGGGTCGCCCACTGGCAGGTGACGTTGAAGGTCGGCTTTACCCTGGACTGATCCAACGATCAGCTCTCCCCGGAGATGCCTGGGCTTGCATACTGACAGGCCTTCGGTGTTTCCTTTCGGCACAGGGCGGGAGACATCCCGCCCTGTTGGTCTGTTCAGGGCTCAGGTATGCTGGCCCTATGTTGCAGCGCACCATGCGCTCTCGACCTCTCTTCGGACACGACGATGAAGATCATCATTCTCGGCGCCGGCCAGGTTGGCGGCACCCTGGCGGAGCATCTGGCCCGCGAGGAGAACGACATCACGGTGGTAGACACCGACGGTGAGCGTCTGCGCGAGCTGCATACGCGGCTGGATATTCGCACGGTTTCCGGGGCGGCCTCCTACCCCATGGTGCTGCGTCAGGCAGGCTGTGAAGATGCCGACATGCTGATCGCCGTGACCAACTCCGATGAAGTCAACATGATCGCCTGTCAGGTGGCCCATACCCTGTTTCGCACACCGACCAAGATCGCCCGTGTGCGCGCCACGGCCTACCTCGCCCGCAAGGGCCTGTTTGCCCATGAGGCCGTCCCTATCGACGTGCTGATCAGTCCCGAGCAAGTCGTCACCGATCACATCCGGCGCCTGATCGAGCATCCTGGTGCCTTGCAGGTGCTGGAATTCGCCGGGGGCCTGGTCCAGCTGGTGGCGGTCAAGGCCTTCTACGGTGGCCCGCTGGTCGGCCAGGAGCTTGGCTTCCTGCGACGTCACATGCCCAGCGTCGACACACGCGTTGCCGCCATCTATCGCCGCAATCGCCCGATCATTCCCCGCGGCGACACGGTCATCGAAGCCGACGACGAGGTCTTCTTTATCGCCGCACGCCGTGATATCCGCGCCGTGATGAGTGAGTTGCGACGGCTCGACCGGGATTTCCGCCGCGTCGTGATCGCCGGTGGCGGCAACATCGGCGAGCGCCTGGCCGAACATCTCGAGCACAGCCACCAGGTCAAGATGATTGAACACAGCCTGGACCGCTGCACCCAGCTGTCAGAACGCCTTGACCGCACCGTGGTGCTGCACGGCAGTGCCACCAGCAAGCGGCTGCTGGAAGAAGAGAACATCGAAGACTGCGATATCTTCTGTGCGCTGACCAACGACGACGAGGTCAACATCATGTCGTCGATGCTGGCCAAGCGGATGGGGGCCAAGAAGGTTCTCACCCTGATCAACAACGCGGCCTACGTCGACCTGGTCCAGGGTGGCGAAATCGATATCGCCATCTCGCCTCAGCAGGCCACGATTGGCAGCCTCCTCACCCACGTTCGCCGCGGCGACATCGTCAACGTGCACTCGCTGCGCCGGGGTGCCGCGGAGGCCATCGAGGCGATTGCCCATGGCGACAGCCAGTCATCGCGAGTGGTGGGACGCGCCATCGGCGACATCGATCTCCCCGGGGGCTCGACCATCGGCGCCATCGTGCGCGGCAAGGAGGTCTTGATCGCCCATGACGACGTGGTAGTGGAAAGCGGCGACCATGTCATCCTGTTCGTGGTCGATAAACGCAAGATTCGTGACGTCGAGCGCCTGTTCCAGGTCGGGCTGACGTTCTTCTGATGCGCATGGCGTTACCTCGAGAGACGACCATCGAGTTACCACAAGGAGAGCCGCCGCATGAGTCCGTTCCCGACCGGGCTTGAGACGACGACCCGTTCACTGACATCTTCCCCTTGCGCTACTTTGCACAGGAGCCGGATGGCATGAGCCTGAGAATGATTCTGCGTATTCTCGGGCTGCTGCTGATGATGTTCAGCCTGACCATGGTGCCGCCCATCGCCATTTCGCTGCTGTTCGGCGATGGCACCTGGGACGCCTTTCTGATCGCCATTGCCATCACCGTGTTCACCGGTGCTGCGATGTTTCTGCCGAATCGACATGCTCGGCGGGAGCTGCGGACCCGTGACGGCTTCCTGATCGCCGCCATGTTCTGGACGGTACTGGGGCTGTTCGGTTCCCTGCCACTGATGCTGACGGGAAGCACGGCGCTGTCTTTTACTGATGCCGTTTTCGAATCCTTCTCTGGGCTGACGACCACGGGTGCGACGGTCATTACCGGCATCGACTTCCTGCCGGAGGCCATCCTCTACTATCGTCAGCAGCTGCAGTGGCTAGGCGGCATGGGCATCGTGGTCCTGGCGGTCGCCATTCTGCCGACCCTCGGCGTCGGCGGCATGGCGCTGTATCGCACGGAGATTCCGGGACCGCTCAAGGACTCCAAGCTGACCCCTCGGATCACCGAGACCGCCAAGGCACTGTGGTACATCTATGCCACCCTGACGCTAGCCTGCATGCTCGCCTACATGGCGGCGGGCATGGATTGGTTCGATGCGCTGGGCCATAGTTTTTCCACGGTCGCCATCGGTGGCTTCTCGACCCATGACGCCAGCATTGGCTACTTCGACAGCGCCTTGATCGAAGCGATCTGTGTGGTATTCATGCTGATCTCGGCGCTCAGCTTCAGCCTGCACTTCCTGGCCTGGCGCGAGCGCCGCATCAGCCACTACTGGGAAGACTCCGAGGCACGGTTTTTGCTGCTGTACCTGACCGGCCTGGCGGCTATCACCGTCATCGTGCTGTGGCTGACCGGCACCGAGGAGACCACGGTCGGCCTGCGCCACGGCATCTTTGAGGTGGTCTCGGTCGCGACCACGGCCGGATTCTCGGTGGCCGACTTTTCTGCCTGGCCAGGCGCCTTGCCGCTACTCCTGTTCATCGCCGCCTTTGTCGGCGCAAGCTCAGGCTCTACCGGTGGCGGCATGAAGGTCATTCGCATCATCCTGATCATCAAGCAGGGAATGCGCGAGATCATGCGCTTGATTCACCCCAACGCCGTGATCGCCGTCAAGATTGGCAAGGTCAGCGTGCCTGACGGCATTGCACAGGCGGTCTGGGGGTTCTTCTCGGCCTACGTCCTGCTGTTCTTCCTGATGCTGGTCGGGGTCATGGCCACCGGCGTTGACCAGGTCACGGCCTGGTCCACCGTAGGCTCCGCGCTCAACAACCTGGGCCCGGCGCTGGGTGAAGCCAGCCTGCACTACGGCGATATGCCGGCGATGGCCAAATGGATCCTGGTGATGGCCATGCTGATGGGACGCCTGGAGATCTTTACCGTACTGGTACTGTTCACACCCGCTTTCTGGCGCAAATAGTGCGGACTCCTGGGCCGCGTCGACGCTCAAGCGTGTCCGCCTGCCGACCTGCCCGCTTCAGCGTCGGCAGCCGTCCCCATCACCAGCAGGGCACGCTCGGCTCTGGACGATAGCGGCCATTCAGCCCGATGTATCAGGTAGAGGGTATCCGCCACCTCGGGCTGCCCCGTCACCACCCGAAGGGAGGCCTGCTGCTCAAACGCCTGACGGGCGAAGCGTGGCAGCACGGTAAAGCCCAGCCCCTCCGCTACCGGCGCCAGAATCAAGCCGATCTGATTGGTGAAGCCGCTGATTGGCCAGTGGGCATAGCCGGGGGAGCCCGGAAAGCGTCGGCTCAACAGTCGAGACGCCAGCGCCTTGCCATCCGGATGGTCGATGAACCCCAGCGACATCAGGTCATCCCAGCGCTCTACCTTTGCGGCGGCAGGCACGATCAGCTCCAGCGGTTCCGTCGCAAACTCGCTGACGGTCAGCCTCGGGTCATCGGGACACTCGATGACCAGCCCCATCTCTACCCGCGCCGCCAACACCGCGTCGATGATGTCCTGGGTCGGCCCGAAGCGATGTCGAATGCACAGGCCAGGCGAGCGCTTCTGCAGCTCCAGCAGCCGGGGATACAGCGCCAGGCCGATGCTCCCCGGCGTCATCAGACTTATCTCGCCATGATCATCGCGATCCCCGGCCAGACGCAGCTTAAGCCGCTGGTCCACCTCCGCACGCTCCCCCAGATAGTCGACCAGGGCGTGCCCCGCCGGGGTCAGTTCGAGCTGCCGCGGCCGTCGGATGAACAGCGCCCCTAGCTCGGCTTCAAGTTTCTGTACATGCTGACTGACGGCCGCCTGGGTGAGCTCCAGTTGATCGGCAGCCCTGGTGAAGCTTCCCTGTTCGACCAGGGCATGAAAAGAACGTAGCCAGAGCGGATTAAGCATAAGCATCTATTATCACCACCATAAGCGGCACACTATTTTCATTATAGCCATCACCGCCCAGACTGTGTGCATTCACTCCACAGCAAGAGGCAACGAGACATGAGCTCATCCCATCAGGACCGCCCCAACTATCCACGCAGCTTCTCCCATATCGGCATCTCGGTACCGGACGTCGAGGCGGCCGTGGCGTTCTACACCGAGGTCCTGGGCTGGTACCAGATCATGGCCCCCACCACCATCGAGGAAGACGACTCCGCCATTGGCGAGATGTGCACCGATGTCTTCGGGCCTGGCTGGGGCAGCTTCCGCATCGCGCACCTGTCCACGGGTGATCGCGTCGGTGTCGAACTCTTCGAGTTTGCCAACCATGAAGATCCCGAGAACAATTTCGAATACTGGAAAACCGGCGTCTTCCATTTCTGCGTGCAAGATCCGGACGTGGAAGGGCTGGCGGAGCGCATCGTCGCCGCCGGCGGCAAGAAGCGCATGCCCAAGGTCCGTGAATACTATCCCGGGGAAAAGCCCTACCGGATGATCTACATGGAAGACCCCTTCGGCAACATCCTCGAGATCTACTCCCACAGCTATGAATTGACCTACTCGGCCGGCGCCTATCAGGACGAGAGCAACGCGTGACATGGTGATCGACAGGCCTGGGATGGGTACCCTCAAGCCCCTCCTTGCGTCACGAATCATGACAATAGCGTGATTTGCCGACGGACAGGGCAGGCCATGTTTGGCCTGCCCTGCTGGTTCATGGATAATCGATCCTTCACATTCTTCAGGCCTCGAGGCCCATGAGCGAGATCGACGACACCGTACTGGCCGAGCGGCCGGAGACCCAAGGCGGCCCACGCCGCGATATCACCGTTGGCGAGACCACCTTCACCTTGCTCGGTACCGCCCACGTCAGCGCCGAAAGCGCCGACGAGGTTCGCTCGCTGATCGATTCAGGCGACTTCGATGCCGTGGCTATCGAACTCTGCGATGCCAGACACAGCAACCTGGCCAACCCTGACGCCCTGGCGGAACAGGATCTGTTCCAGATCTTTCGCCAGGGCAAGGCCGGGATGGTAGCGGCGAACCTGGCGCTCGGGGCATTCCAGCAACGTATCGCAGAACAGTCAGGCATCGAGCCGGGGGCCGAGATGCGTGCCGCCCTGGAGGCCAGCCAGCGCCACCAGCTCCCGCTGTTGCTGATCGATCGCGACGTGGGCCTGACGCTGAAAAGGATCTACCAGAATGTTCCCTGGTGGCAGCGTTTTAGCTTGATGTCCGGGCTACTGGGCAGCGTGCTGTCCCGCCAGGAAGTGTCGGCAGAGGAAGTGGAGCGCCTCAAGCAGGGTGACGTGCTGGAGTCGACCTTCAGTGAGTTTGCCGCTGAATCCGAAACCCTGTTCACCCCGCTGATCAGCGAGCGTGATCGTTACATGGTCATGCGCCTGGCCCAGCAATGCCCGCCAGGCAAGTTCCGGCGAGTGCTGGTGGTGATAGGCGCGGGTCACCTCAAGGGCATGGCGGAGCACCTCGAGGGCCCTCCCTCTCAGGCTCCAGACGAGGAAATCGCCGCGCTGGAGGCCACGCGTCCCGCCTCCAAGGTGTGGAAGATGGTGCCCTGGATCATCACCGCACTGGTCCTCACGGGCTTCGCCATCGGCTTCTCGCGCAACACCGAGCTTGGCTGGCAGCTGGTGGCAGAGTGGTTCATCATCAACGGTGCGCTGTCGGGCATCGCCACCCTGTTCGCCCTGGCGCATCCCGTCACGGTCATCGCCACCGTCTTTGCCGCGCCGCTGACCTCGCTTAACCCGACCATCGGCGCAGGCTTCGTCGCTGCAGGCGTGGAGCTGGCCATGCGCAAGCCCAAGGTGCGTGACTTCTCCACGCTGCGCCACGATGTGACCGAGGTGAAGGGCTGGTGGAGGAACCGTGTGTCCCGCACGCTACTGGTCTTCCTGACCGCCACGCTCGGGTCCGCTGCGGGCACCTGGATCGCCGGTTTCCGGATCGCCGGCAGCCTGTTCGGCTAAGCGGACCATCGATCGCATCCACCTCGCCGTCGCTGACGCGGCGGGGTGGAAGGCGCCTGTCACCCGCTAAGCGTTGCTCTGGACCATCCTGCGTTCCCGCCCCCTCCACCGCTCCGCCGAGGCAATCGTCAGCTCTGCTGCCGCCCGCTCACTCGTAATCTCATGTTTTCCTCCAGCGCCGATGTCTCGGTGCGGCTGCAGATCCAGTCATGCACCAAACGACCTCGATGGTAGGTTTCCTGCACCGCGCCACTCATGCCTTCTGCAGGAGCCGAGATCGCCTGGCGATAGGCTCTGACGACGCCTGCAGGCAAGCCAGCCGCCCATGCGCCAAGTACTGGCGACGACGCCTCCTGGCGATCCAGTAACTGATGAAACTCCTGCATGGGCAGACGCAATGCCGGCAGGGCAGCGTCCAGCAGGCCGCATATCGTCCGAAAGCCATCTAGCTCCTGGCGCTCCCTGTCGGGGTCAAGGTATTCCAGCCGAGTTGCCAGATCCTCGAGAGACTCCATCAAGATGCGACACCCGGGGTCCACGGCCAGCAAATTGACCCGGGGCGTCCCCTCTCTGACCTCCGCCAACCGCTGCAAGAACGCATCGGCGCCGTGGTTGACCAGGATCCTGCCCAGGGCCAGGCGCAGGTAGTGGAAGAACTGGCCCGGCCCCTCAGAGCGGTCCCGCTGATAGCGCGCCAGAGCCCAGTCCAGCATGCCGCCTAGACTCCAGCGTCGCACTACCCCGTGGCGGCAGAAGCAGCGCTCGTTGAGCGCAGTGGGTCGCTGGCCTTGGCGCCGCTGAAAGGTATCTTTCAATTGGGTCATCAAACCTGCGGGATCTATCAAACCCCGTTCCACGATGGCCTCGAGCCGGGCCAGGGTCTGCGCGATGGCATCGGCGGCATCGACCAGGTAGGCGGCCGGGTGACGGCTTCGATGGGTCAGTCCCAGCGCCCCACGCATGGCCGTTTCGATAGCGGCCTCACTACGGTAGCTGTTGCCCGTAAAAGGCCCAGACAGGGCCTGCTCGGGCCATGGTTCATGCCGTCCTAGCAATGTTGCGCTCTGCGTATGGGTCAGGCTGATACCTTCCAGGGTCACAATGCTGCGCAAGGCCTGGGCACGTGCATCAAAGCGGCATAGCTCCGCCAGCACCGCGTGCCCCTCCTTCTTGTCGACGGACAGCCCCCCTGCCGTCATTCCTCCAAACTCCGGCAGGTGGCTGTCGAACCAGCCACACACGGCAAGCTCTCCCGCCTGACCGAAGGGAGGACGACCGACATCGCAAAGCAGGCAGCCAACGTCGACCAGACAGCCGAGCGCAGTGTCGAGTCCTGTCAGTTCGTGCCTGGCGGGCTCCTGCTCAGTCAGCTCTTTTTCTGCCAGTTCGTGCCTGGCCAGTTCGTGCTTAGCCAGGTTGCCGTGGAGCTTGCGATAAATCAGGTGGACGATACGGCGACCCACTTGCTGACGTTCAAGCGCCAGCGACAGCAACCGTCGATCGCTGTCCTGGGCCAGGATTCCCCCCTGCTGCGGGAGCAACTGCAGTCGACGAACGCTGGCGCTATGAATGACCCGAGAACGATCCTTGTCGAGACGACGCTCGAGCAAAGGAAGCGACAGATCGACCTCCTGTGCATCATACGGCCAGCCACCTAGCCGTTGATCATCGGGCTGTGGCCGACAGGAAAGAAAACGCTGGTGTAGGTGCATGGGGCTCCCCGCGCGTCATCGCGCTCATTATCGTAGTTGTGTCAAAAAGAGAGCCTGTCGCAGAAAAAGTGCAGGCGAACTAAGACATTTACGACAATGAGTGCCCGATTTGCGGGAATAATGATGTAGCTGATCAGCGATTCATCTGCCTAAAACTTCGCATCAGCACATAACGACCGAGTGCTAGCGCCCCTCAGTTGATGAGGATGGTGCCTGCTGAGCTCTCCTCAGCGCTGCCAGCCTTGTCATCGAGGGGGTGGGCGTCTCGATCTTGGTGTAGTGACGACTGGCCGCATAGCTGTCATTGAACACATCAAAGTAGTCGTCGAGCACCTGAGCCGCCGCCACGTCACCGCTTTGCCGCAGCAACTCGGCTGCCACTTCTGCCGTGCACAGGTGTGCCTGGGAGGCCGGCTTGCGCAGCTGATAGCGGGTCAGGCGATCGGTGCGAAGGGGTAACACGGGAAGGTGTTCCAGGTAGGGGCTCTTGCGAAAGATCCGACGTGCCTGGCGCCAGGTGCCGTCCAGTAGAATCAGCACGGGAATGCGCCCGTCTTCCACCTGGGTGACGGCCTCTACCTCTACCACGCGATCCGCGTAGTCAGGCTGGTCGTCAGGAAAGACCACGAAGGGCGCGTAGCGCGGATCAGCGAGCAGGGCCAGCAGGGTGTCATCTGGCGCCGTGCGATACCAGGTGAAGACGCGAGTCGTGGCCAGCACGTCAGCAATCAGCCGTCCGGTGTTGGTGGGCTTGTGATGTTCCAGCGGATGCGTCATCAACCACACCTGCACCCGGCTGTCGGCCTTGGCTTGATAGGGACAGAGGCAGTTGAGTTCCGGCAGATTGCAGCCTTCACAGCGGGTCACGAAGCTGCCGCGCGCCTTGAACTCGCGACGCGGAGGGCGGGGGTGGCCAGTGGCAGGATCGACCGCGGCAGACTCGGCGCCATCGCTCATGGGCGCAGCATCACGTTCGGCGTCGAGCGAGGCGGCAGGGAAAGCATCACAACGGGAATCACACATGGCAAGGAGGGTGCTGAGGCAAAGGGCGCCCAATCTACCACGCCAGACGGAACACGTCAGTCACGCTGCCAGCACCGCGTACCCGCCACGACCGTCGACATCGCTATCAGGCGTTACCTGATGGCGGCACGAACAGGCGCCCCTCACGCTGCCAGTGGCGGGTAAGCGCAGGCACCCCTTCCCCGGCAGGCATCACCCAGCGGGTCACCCCGGCGGGCACCTGCAGACCAGGGTCTGGATCCACCAGCACGCACTGTGCGTCCAGCGGCAGCTCATGGATCAGGGCAGCGGCAGGCATCACCGCCAACGAGGTCCCTACCACCAGCAGCAGATCCGCGTCGGCCACTAGCTCGCAAGCCTCCTGATAGGCGGGAACCGCCTCACCAAACCAGACCACGTCAGGTCGCAGCTGGCTGCCTCGATCGCAGACGTCCCCCATGGCGATGTTGCGCCGTCCAAGGGGGTAGCGCATGCGCTCATCGACGGAGGAACGTGCGACCATGATCTCACCGTGCAAGTGCAGCACCTGGCGCGAACCGGCCCGCTCATGCAGATCATCGATGTTCTGGGTCACGATGCTGACATCGAACCCCAGGGCCTCAAGATTGGCCAACGCACGATGGGCCGCGTTGGGGCGCGCATCCCGCACCTGCTCACGCCGAGCATCGTAGAAACTGAGCACTCGCTGAGGATTTTTCGCCCATCCTTCAGGCGTCGCCACGTCCTCGATCGGATGATTGGCCCACAGGCCATCTGCTGCCCGAAAGGTCTCGATGCCGCTCTCGGCACTGATGCCAGCGCCGGTCAGCACTACCAGGTGAGGAGATTTGGCCATGCAGGCGCTCCGTGACAGATTGCAGTGATCTTCGCGCCGCCGTTCGCGATCAGTAGGTCAAGCCCCCGGGGTCCGAGGCGAAGCGCTGCTTGTTGCGATAGGGATAGACATCGATCACGTGTCCATCGGTGATCGCACGCTGCAGGCTTTTCCAGTAATCGGCGTCGAACAACTCCGGGTGCAGCTCGTAGAACAGCTTGCGCAAGTGAACGTTGGCGAACAGGAAGGGCCCGAATTCCTCGGGGAAAATATCATTGGGGCCAACCGAGTACCAGGGTTCGTCAGCCAGCTCCTGCTCGGGGTACAAGGGCTCTGGAATATGCCGGAAGTTGCACTCGGTGAGGTAGCTCACCTCATCGTAGTCATAGAAGATGACCCGACCATGCCGGGTGACGCCGAAGTTCTTGAGCAGCATATCGCCTGGAAAGATGTTGGCCGCCGCCATCTGCTTGATGGCATTGCCGTAATCTTTCAGTACCGCGCGGGTTTCCGCCTCATCACACTGTTCCAGATAGAGATTGAGCGGGGTCATCATGCGCTCGGTGTAACAGTGCTTGATGATGACCTTGTCATCCTTGAGATACACCGTGGAGGGTGCCACTTCCAGCAAGTGTTCCAGGCACTCCGGGTCAAAGTGATCCTTGCGCGACACCAGATAGGAAAATTCCTGGGTATCGGCCATGCGCCCTACCCGATCATGGCGTTTGACCAGCCCATACTTGTCGCGCACGTTGTCCCGACTCATCGCCTTGGACGGATCGAAGCGGTCCTTGATGATCTTGAACACGGTGCGATGGGACGGCAGCACGAACACCGCCATGACCATGCCACGCACCCCTGGCGCGATGATGAACTTGTCCTCGCGGCGAGCAATCTGCTGATTCAGCGCGCGGAAGAACTCCGTCTTGCCATGCTTGAAGAAGCCAATCGCAGCGTACAGTTCACTGATGGGCTTGTCCGGCATCAGCATGTGCAAATAGGCGACGAACTCTCTGGGTACCGTCGCATCGACCTGAAAATAGACGCGGGTGAAGGAAAAGATGATCGAGACCTCGTCGGGCTCGATCAACACCGTGTCCAGATGCAGCCCCTTGCCCTCTTCATGCAACACGGGCAACACCAGCGGCACCTGCTGATCTCCGCGATGCAGGCGTCCAACCAGGTACGCCCCCTTGTTGCGGTAGAACACGCTCTTGAGCAGTTCGATCTCGACTCCGTGGCCGTCACGCAACCCCTCGGGCAGGTGATCGACCAGGAAATCCCGGGCCAGATGCCCGCAATGATCGAGGTCGATAAACGGAAGTCCCAGCTGCGCGCCCTCCAACGCCTGGTGGATGGCCTGCGCCCAGTTGCCGTCGACGGCGATGCGTCGACACAGATCGATGCCGGAGTGATGACTGGCGGCGTCCCGGGAGGAATTCACGAACATCCAGTCGTCGCGAATATGACGATGATGGAAGATCGAGCAGAACTGGGAATTGAAGTAGGTTTCCGCCAGCTCGTAGTCGAGGCGCTGGCTGATCAGCTCGATGTAGTGCCCCTTGGCTTCTCGCCAGCACTCGCAGTGGCTCAGGGTATCTTCATCAAAGGTCCGCCTCAGACGCTCCAGGGTCTCGTCGACCTTGGCCTGATACAGGTTGATCCGCTCGGCGGAGGCTTGCTGCGCCTCGCGCCAGGCAGCGTCGCAAAAGCGCCGATTGGCGTCCAGGGTGATCTGCTTGAAGCGCGAACGGTACTCATCGAAGCCATGCAGGATGGTGGCAGCGATGCGATAGGCAGGGGACAGTTTCATCTCGGCACTCCCGGCGGACGTCGACTCAGAATGACGGTCCCCGCCGGTCTCGGCGAGACGACCAATGTCGACTGTCATGTTGCCCCGCAACATGACCAGCGCCAACCCCACTGTCCTAACCAGCACATTGATGACGTCAACGCTTGGCGCGGGCGTCCCACATCGCCTATTTGCGCCAGAACATCGGAGTCAACAACACCAGCACCGTCAGAATTTCCAGGCGCCCCATCAGCATGCCCACACATAACAGCCACTTGGCCGCATCGGGCAGGGTCGAGAAATTTCCGGCAGGGCCAATGATGTCGCCAAGCCCCGGCCCCACATTGGTGACCGCCGTGGCTGCCCCGGTCAGCGCCGTCACCAGGTCCAGCCCCAAAAGGCCCAGCGCCAGTGCCAGACCGGCAATGGTCAGGAAGAAGAAGAACGAGAAGGCGACGACGCCTCGACTGATCTCGTCCGATAGCGGGACGCCGTTATAGCGCGATACGAACACGCCATGGGTATGGATCAGAAAACGCAGCTGGCTCAGCAACATCTTGATAGCCACCTGAAAGCGGAAGATCTTCATGCCACCGCTGGTAGACCCACTGCAGCCGCCCACGAAGGTCAGATAGAAGAACGCCATCGCCGCAAAGGGGCCCCACTGACTGTAGTCATCGCTGGCATAGCCCGTGGTGGTCACCACTGACACCACATTGAAAGCAGTGTGCGTCAGCGCCATGAATCCCGGCTCGCCACGCCATACCCGGTAGAGGGTGAGCGCCACAATGACGACCACTAACAGCCACAGCAGACCGCGTACCTGCTCGTCACGCCACAGCGCCAACGGTGCGCCTCTCAGGCAGCGGATATACAGCACGAACGGCAAGGCGCCGAGCAGCATGAACAGCGTAGCCAGCCACAATAGATGAGGCTGATCGGCATAGGCCCCGAAAGAAGCATCCGAGTTGGCAAAACCGCCGGTCGACGCTGAGGTCATGGCATGGACCACCGCGTCCAGTGGGGTCATGCCACCGATGGCATAGGCCAGCGTTGCCGCCAGGGTACCGAAGACGTAGATGCCAAGGGTGGCCTTGGCGATTCCGCCGGTACGCGGCATCACCTTGTCCGACCAGTCAGACGACTCCGTCTGGAACAGGCGCATCCCGCCGACCTTGAGGAAAGGAAGGATAGCGATACCCATGACGATGATGCCGATGCCCCCGAGCCACTGCATCAGGCCACGCCATAGCTTGAGGCCATCGGATAGCCCATCGATATCCGTGAGGATGGTCGAGCCGGTGGTCGTGATCGCGGACACCGACTCGAATACCGCATTGGTCAGCGTCAGGTGGGGCGCCCCCAGCACCAGTGGAAGGCTGGCGAAGCCACTGATACTGAGCCAGCTCAGGGTGGTCAGCACGAACATCTGCCGGGTCTTGAGCTCCACCGGGATGCGCCAGGTCAACCACCAGCACACCAGCACCGTTGCCAGTACCGTCAACAGCGAGCGGGCGAAGGCGGGAGCATCACTGTCGCCCTCCCATAGCAGTACCCCCCATGGCAGCAGCATGAACAGCGCCAACACCAGCCACAGCACCGACAGCACCTTGAGCACAGGTGCCCAATCCAGCCACCAGCGCAGCATCCCAGTCCCTCGGGCCATAGTGGTTCTCTCACTGATTGTCGGCGCTCATCATAGACCAACGGCGCACCCGGAAAAGCCCCTTCTGCTCACACCCTGATGTGATCACGGATGACAGAACGGCACGACATGGCGACAATAGCGCGCCTTGAGTTCGCATTCACGCCATAGGTACCCCCACGATGTCTCTGCCCCTGCCCATTCTTTACCAGGACAACGACCTTGTGGCGGTGCACAAGCCTTCAGGGCTGCTGGTTCATCGCAGCCCCCTGGCCCGAGGAGAAACCGAGTTCCTGCTGCAACGGCTGCGCGATCAGCTGGGGCAACGGGTCTACCCGGTGCACCGACTCGACAGACCGACCTCAGGAGTGATGGTGTTTGCCCTGTCACCTGAGATGGCCGCGCCGTTGAGCCAAGCCTTCAGCGAGCGCCACGTCGACAAGCGTTATCTGGCAGTGGTGAGGGGCATCGGGCCCGATCATGAGCGCATTGATCGAGCGCTGCGGGAAGAAGATGGAACACGCCCCAAGGCCGACATGCCGGCCATGCCCGCCATCACCGAGGTGCGACGGCTCGACAGCGTGGAGCTGCCGGTGCGAATCGATCGCTACCCCCAGGCCCGCTATTCACTGATGGAAGCCACACCAATGAGCGGCCGACGCCACCAGATCCGCCGACACCTCTCTGGCATCGGCTACCCCATCATTGGCGACGCCAAGCACGGCAAGGGCAACCATAACCGCTTCTTTCGTGACCAACTGGACTGCGATCGCCTGCTGCTGGCCGCCGTGAGCCTGGCATTCGAGCACCCCCGTGAACGCCACCGGCTTCACCTCTGCTGCCCACTGGATGACACCATGACTCGTCTGTTCGATCGCTTTGGCTGGCGCGCTCACCTTCCTCGGCCCGGCGCTGACCTGACGCCGCCAACGACCCACCGAGATCCCCCATGAGTAACGATATATCCCACCAGGACAACGACTACGACTTGCGCTTCGGGGGCATCCGCCGCCTGTATGGAGCGACCGCCGTCCAACGCCTCGCCCACGCCCACGTGGTGGTGGTCGGAGTGGGAGGCGTCGGCAGCTGGGCGGTGGAGGCGCTGGCGCGAAGTGGTATCGGCAAGTTGACCTTGATCGACCTCGATGACGTCTGCGTGTCCAACATCAATCGTCAACTGCACGCACTGGACGGCACCATCGGTCGTCCCAAGGTGGAGGTACTGGCCGAGCGCTGCCGAGCCATTCACCCCGGTATCGAGGTAGTGACCGATGTGGCCTTCGCCACGCCCACCAATCTCGCCGAGCGCATTCCTGCCGATGCCGATCACCTGATCGACGCCATCGACAGCGTGGTGGCTAAGGCCGCGTTGATCGCATGGTGCAAGCGCCGCAAGCTGCCCCTGACGGTGACCGGCGCCGCCGGTGGCCAGACCGACCCTACGCGAATCAAGGTCGCCGACCTGACCCGCACGGAACACGACCCGCTGCTGGCCAAGGTTCGCTCACGCTTGCGCCGAGACCATGGGTTCTCGCGCAACCCCAAGCGACGCTTCAGCGTCGAGTGCGTCTACTCCGACGAACAGCTGGTCTATCCCGGACAGGACGGCGAGGTCTGTCACACCAAACCTGGTGCCGGTGAGGCCACTCGACTGGATTGTGAAGGCGGTTTCGGCGCCGCCACCTTTGTCACCGGCAGCTTCGGCTTTGTCGCCGCTTCCCGTGCGCTGGCCAGACTCACCCGGGTCAACTGAGCAAGCGCCTTGCCACACCGCTAGACACCTTACGGGCCAGCCACGCCACGGGCCTCACGAAAAAGCCCAGCCCGAAGGGAGTCCGGCGTCCATCATGTCAGGAGACGACCATGACACCCCTTTCCCATCCTCCGGTACCCGGCATCTATCGCCACTACAAGGGCGCGCTTTACGAGGTCTGCGGCGTCGCCCAGCACAGCGAGAACGAGGAGGCGCTGGTGGTCTACCGCGCGCTGTATGGCGACTACGGCCTGTGGGTACGTCCGCTGGAGATGTTCTGCGAAACCGTCCAGGTCGACGGGGAGAACCGACCGCGATTTGCCCTCGAGAAGGCATTTTGAACGGCGGCAAGGCGTTTTTTAACGCCGTATCACCAAGCGCAGGCACTTTTCGTGCAAGCCCTAGGCGGTAAAGCCGCCATCGACGGTATATTGCGATCCCGTCACAAAGGCGGCCTCATCGGAAAGCAGGAACGCCACGACATTGGCCACTTCCTCCGACGTTCCGATACGCCCGATGGGATGCAGCGCAGCGAGCGAGTGATATTCTTCACGGCTCAACGCATCAAGCAGCGGCGTGTCGATGTAGCCGGGATGCACGGAGTTGATGCGAACGCCCTGGGCGGAATACTGAAGTGCTGCACTTTTGGTCAACCCCGATACCGCATGCTTTGCCGCGGCATACGGCACATAGTTAGGCGTACCCAAGAGGCCCAGGACGGACGCTGTATTCACAATGGCCCCACCGCCACCCGCAACAATGGCGGGAATCTGGAATTTCAGGCCATAGAAAACCGCATCAAGGTTGATATCGATGAGCTGCTTGTACGCCTCGATATCGACGTCGTGCAATGGCCCTTGCGGGCCGATGATGCCGGCATTGTTGAACGCTAGCTGCAAAGCCCCGAATTCTTCGACGGCAAACGCCACCGCGGCCTCATTCACGGCGGGTAACGTGAAGTCTCCGCCGAATGCGACCGCCTTGCCACCCGCTGCAGCAATCTCGTCCACTACCGCCAGAGCAGCTTGCTCGTGCAGATCTGCGACGATCACCGCCGCGCCTTCGGCGGCTAACTTGACGGCTGTCGCCTTCCCGATCCCGGAGGCCGCGCCAGTGAGCAGTGCTGTCTTTCCCTCGAACCGAATCGACATGAGTCTTCTCCCTTCTGCACGGGACATGCGTGCGTACGCAGCAGGCGTACATCGCACAGCCTCGTAGCCTCTCAGTGCTCGGGTTGCTGCGCATGAAGCAGATTAGCAGACGGCCAGCCGCGCGCTGGCCTCAAGGTATCGCTCAGGCAGGCCGATAACCGGCTTGATCATGGCCAAACGCTGGACGCGGCTCGCCGCATGGGCCCTCGCGAAGTGGCAACGCGCTTCACCGCCACCATGGCGACCTCCCGATAGAGCACAGTTATCTCCATCAGGCGCACGTGTGCGGCAGTGCCTTCGAAGAGTAGGACTGCGAGTTCCCGCGTCCACTGGCTCACCAGAAAAGGCCGATCCCAGTGCGCGCCAAGCGTGACCTAGGTGCTACGCCCTGGGCCCTGGACTCACCGCTATGTGGGTGACGTGCCCTAGTCCTGATCAAGGGTCTTCTGATCAGCCTGATCGAGGGGTAGCTCCTGCTCCCATTTCCGGGTCGACGTCACAAGCGAAAGGGGAGGCCAGTGGCCTCCCCTTTTTTGACATTCTGGATTTAGACATTCTGCGCTTAGACATCCAATGCCTGGCCATCCAACGTTTGGACATCCAACGCCTGGACATCCAGCACCGCATCAGGCGCTGGACAATGTCACAGGTTACTCTTCGCCGCCGGCTTCCTGCATTTGCTTGTGCAAGTAGTTCTGCAGGCCGACCTTGTCGATCAGGCCAAGCTCGGTCTCGATGATGTCGATGTGCTCTTCCTCGTCGTCGAGGATCTTCTGGAACAGATCACGGCTGACGTAGTCCCTCACCTGCTCGCAGTAGGTGATGGCTTCGATCAGATCATTGCGACCCGTGTGCTCTGCCGCCAGGTCAGCCTCGAGCATTTCGCGAGTGTCTTCGCCAATGTGCAGCTTGCCCAGGTCCTGCAGGTTGGGAATCCCTTCGAGGAACAGAATGCGCTCGATCAGGGTGTCAGCGTGGCGCATTTCCTCGATGGACTCGTCGTACTCCCACTTCGCCAGGCGCGCCAGGCCCCAGTCCTTGTACATCTTGGCGTGGAGAAAGTACTGGTTGATGGCCACCAGCTCGTTGCCCAGCACGGTGTTCAAATGCTGAATGACCTTGGGATCGCCTTTCATGGGAAGCTCCTCATTGCTTGTCGGTGGTGACCGACCATGCGTTGCCAGTCGACTTGCTATCAATGAACGAGGCTCTACTACCGCCTCGTTTGCGTATCGTTATTGGACTGCCATCCGCCGGGGGCCTTGCCTCCCGCCTCAAGCATCACCAACACACTGGCACGGCAAAAGTAGCCCTACCAGCTCCTGTTAAGAAGCAGTATAGGCCACGAATGAGAAAATTCAATCAAATCAATAACTTGATAAAAAGAACTACAACGATATTGATTGCCAATTCAGGCGATAGAGACCCTCGACAAGACTGCTGGCGGCTGCCGTAACCGTCTCAGGATCAACCGCTTACACCGCCGCTTACACCGCATAGGCGAGCGATTCCAGCTCGACGCTCGTCGCTTCCTGGATGGCATCACGAGTAATTTGTTTACCTACACAGGCACACTTGCCGCACTGAGTGCCACAACCGGTCTCGCGTTGCACCTGGCGCCAGCTGCGCGCACCGTCGTCTACGCTCTGACGAATCTGGCGGTCACTAACCCCTTTGCACAGGCATACGTACATTGCCATCTCTCCTGAATCACTATAGGCAATGTAAATGATTCCCATAGCGGTACGCAACCTTTTCGAGATTTATTCGTATTCGCTTTCGCTAAAGATATGAATTTCCATGATTCCGCTCAACTTCTGACGCCGCCGTTCAGGCAAGACGTCAGCGTGCGAGGCCCATAACGGACGTAAAAAGAAGAAAGGCCAGACAGGAGAAAGCAGGTGAAGGACTCACCAGGAAGAGGATGGGGCGTGCACAAGGCAGGCCTGGACCACGAACGCTGCGACGCCCGCGCGAGCCATCACGCGTCCATCAAGACCGTTTAGGCAGCACCACGACTTGGGTACCGGAGGCCAGGTCCGCCCAGCTGCGTCGCTCGCCGTCAAACACTACCCAGAGGTGCCCAAGCCCCAAAGGCAGAAAGGACACCGCCCCTACCGCAAATCGCACCATGGTCTGACGCAAGCTGATAGGCGCCCCGTCAAGCGTCTGTACCCGCAAGCGCCACGCCTGCATGCCCAGAGTCATGCCGCCGCGGCGCCAGAAGAAAGCGAAGAAGGCAAACGCTGCGGCCACCAGCAGCAACCTGAGACTGAACACTTGCCACACACCAGCGCCGACCTCTGCCGGTGCCAGTCCCAGTACCTTGCGCACCACCAGCACGTGCAGCGTGGTAATGGCGATCCAGATGGCGAGCAGCAAAAAACCGTCGTAAAGCATGGCACCGAGGCGGCGCCCGAGCCCCGCCGGCCAGACATCATCAAGATCGGTAAAGCGTCGATTCATGGCAATTGCTCGACCACATCAGCGCACGCCGGCAGAGTGCCCGCGCGCATAGCCTAACCACAGACACCGGCCCTGCCGGTATCCCCCACCCATCAACCGGATCGTCTCAGCAGGTGCAGGCCCAGCAGGGCGCACACCAATGTAGGTGCAAGCACCGCCCAGGCAGGAGAGAAACCGAACACGGTAGACGCAGGCGCCAGCAGGTCCTGCAGGTACTTGAACACCAGTCCGGTAATCACGCCGTAGAACACCCGTGTGCCAGCGGCTACTGTCCGCAATGGACCAAACACAAAGGACGCTGCCACCAGGACCAGCGACGCCATGGTCAAGGGCATCAGCATCTTCTGCCAGAAGTACAAAAGCGGCTGGGTAGCATCCAGGCCCTGGTCATCCAGGTAACTGGCATACGCCCACAGCTCACTGGGCGCCTGGGTTTCCACATCCCGCAGCAGCCGCGAAAGCTGGGTCGGCGACAGACTGGTTTCCCAACGCTGGTCCGGCACCTTGATGACCTCGGTGCGATCATCATTGAAGCGAGTGACTTCTACCTGTTGCAGCTGCCAGTGCTGCCCCTGCCAGACCGCTCGATGGGCCGTCGTCACCGACTCCAGGCGATGGCCATCAAACTCATAGCGAGTCAGATCCAGCACGGTATCGTCGGCGCGTATGGCACCAAATCGATAGAAATCGTCGCCTTCGCGCTGCCAGCCGCCACGCTCGGTGACCACGGCGCCCTCGCCTTGCATCTGCTGTACCTTCCAGGCGTGGGCAAACTGCTCCGTGCGTGGGCTGACGAACTCGGCCACCGTCAATACGATCACCACCACCAAAATGATGGGCTTCATGACGCCCCAGACGATCCGCGCCAACGAACGGCCCGCTGCGCGCATGACGGTCAGCTCGTTGTTGGAGGCCATGCTGCCAAGTCCGATCAACGCACCAATCAGTACGCCTACCGGCGCATATTGGTAGAAGCGCCAGGGCAGCCTCAAACAAAGAAACAGGAACACTTCGAAGGCACCATAGCCTCCCTCGATGTCTCCCAGATCGTCGATGTAGGTGATGATGAGGTCGAGACCCAGCAACACCACCTGTACCACCAGAATGGCACCCAGCACATTGCGGGCGATGTAGCCGTCCAGCCGATCGAGAATCATCCGCTCATTCCCTTGCGTTGGGCGTTGAATGCCAGGCCCAGGCCAAGCAACAGAAAGCCTGCGTGAATTGGCCACATGCCGATGATGGCCGGCAGCGTCCCACCACCGATGGCATCCATGGCGGCCAGCAGCATGCTGAGATAGGCCACATAGAGAAAGATCGCCGGCAACAGCTTGGCGAAGCGCCCCTGACGTGGATTGACCCGCGACAGGGGTTGGGCAAGTAACGTCAGCACAAACACCATCAACGGCGCCCCCAGGCGCCACTGCAGCTGCGCCTTGGCTTCCGGGGTGGGGTCCGCGAGCAGCGCTGGGGTAGTGGCAAACTCGGCCGAGTCCGTTTCGACGGCCTCGACCGCCCGGGCCAGGCGGACGGCATAGGTGCCGAACTCCAGCCGCTCGGCATCGGCACGCCCTGCTTCCGCGCTGTAGCGCTCACCATCTTCCAGCACCAGATAGCGGCTACCGGTATCCGGGTCCACCGTCTGGTATCCCTGGGTCGCCCGGGTCACCACGCTTTCGGGAGACCCGTCGCTGCGTTTCTGGCGCTCGCTGATAAACACCTCCTGCATGCGCTCGCCGTCTGCCGAGACGTCGCTGGCATAGGCAATGCGGCCACTGCCGAACTCCTGGAAGCGTCCGGGCGCCAGCGCCGAGAAATCAAGCTTGCTGCGCTGCTCTTCCAGTACCAGCTCGTTGTGCAGCGCACCGGCCGGCGTCAACCACAGACTGAACATCCCCACCAGCACCGCCACCAGAGTGGCCGGGACCAGGCTGACCGTCAGCAGCCGATTGGGACTGGTGCCGCAGGCCACC
The DNA here is from genome assembly GCF_017303055.1 of Halomonas litopenaei. GTDB lineage: Bacteria > Pseudomonadota > Gammaproteobacteria > Pseudomonadales > Halomonadaceae > Halomonas > Halomonas litopenaei_A. The sequence continues at coordinate 525,895 of NZ_JAEKJT010000004.1, forward strand.
AGTACCGTGATTTCGCTGTTCAAGTAGAGCTGGCCATAGGCCAACAGGATGCCCAGGAAAAATGCCAGTGGAAGAATCAGCTCAAGAAAGCCGGGCATGTGGTAGAGCATCAGAGAGCCAAGAATGCTCGCGGGTATCTCGCCCTCAGCCGCATTGGCAAAGTAACGGATGAAACGGCTACCCATGATGACCAGCAACAGCACGCCAGCCACTGCCGACATGGTCAGCAGGATTTCACGGGTAAGATAACGAAAAATGATCAATGCACACTCCTGGCCATGGGCATTCCCAGCTGTCTTCCTTGCTCCAGTGTAACCCCGGGGCGAGTCGCCTTGCCTGAGGCGTTGCCTGATCCCGCCAACGCTAACGGCGGCCATGCAATCCACAGGGTGCTTGGGTACACTGGGTGGACTCGGCATCGTGCCGGCATTATCCAGAATCCCCCTACGCTTGTCTTGTGGAGTCAGCATGGAATTCCCTGTAAAGACGGCCAATCCGGTCAAGATCGAGACTGCCTGCCTGGTTATCCCGGTGTTCAAGGACGGCCAGCTCACCCCTGCCGCAGCCAAGCTCGATGACGCCAGCGAGCGCCTGATTGGACAGCTGATCGAGCGCGGCGACTTCAACGCCAAGCTGGGCAACGTTCAGCTGGTGCCCTTCGCACCGGGTCTGTCTGCCGACCGCCTGCTGCTGGTCGGCTTCGGCGATCGCGCAAAATGTCAGGAAGGCGCCTTCTGCAAGGCCGTCGATGCCGCCTTCGCGGCGCTGTCCCAGCTCACCATCGATGAAGTCTCGGTCGCTCTCACCGATGTGCCGGTCGATGACCGCGACGTCGACTGGAAGGCCCACAAGATTGCCGAAAGCGCACTCCGTGCCAGCTACCGCTTCACCGACTTCAAGAAGGACGCCGGTCCTGCCCCGAGCCTCAAGAGCGTGTCGATTCTGCTCAGCGAGGGCGATGACCGCGCCTCTGCCGAAGAAGGCGCTCGTCAAGGCGCCGCCGTCGGCACCGGCATCAACCTGGCGCGTCAACTCGGCAACCTGCCCGGCAATGTGTGTACGCCGCGCTATCTGGCCAGCGAGGCCGAGCGCCTGGCGGCAGAGTCCGCGGGTGCCCTGTCCACCGAGATCCTCGATGAAGAGGCATTGGAAGCGCTTGGCGCTCACTCGCTGTTGTCGGTTGGCCATGGCAGCGACGAACCCTCACGGTTGATCGTAATGCGTTACCAGGGGGCTGACGACGAGAACGAAGCCCCCCACGTCCTGGTCGGCAAGGGCATCACTTTCGACACTGGTGGTATCTCGTTGAAGCCTGGCGCGGGCATGGACGAGATGAAGTTCGACATGTGCGGTGCCGCAAGCGTGTTCGGCACCGTGGCCTCCGTGCTGGCCATCAAGCCCAGGATCAACCTGGTGGCCATCGTCGCAGCGGCAGAAAACATGCCCAGCGGACGCGCGACCAAGCCCGGCGATATCATCAAGACGCTGAAGGGCCTGTCGGTGGAGGTGCTCAACACCGACGCCGAAGGCCGCCTGGTCCTGTGCGACGCCCTGACCTATGCCGAGCGCTTTGAACCCGCCAGTGTCGTCGATATTGCCACCCTGACAGGCGCCGCCATCATCGCCCTGGGTCATCACGCCACCGGCCTGATGTCCAACGATGACGATCTGGCCCTGGACCTGCTCGATGCCGGCGAGACCGCCTGGGATCGCGCCTGGCACCTGCCGCTGTGGGACGAGTACCAGGAGCAGCTGGACTCCAACTTCGCCGACCTCGCCAACATTGGCGGGCGTCCGGCGGGGACCATCACCGCCGGCTGCTTCCTGTCACGCTTTGCCACCGACTTCCCCTGGGCACACCTGGATATCGCCGGCACCGCCTGGAACAGCGGCGCCGCCAAGGGTGCCACCGGTCGTCCGGTAGGCCTGTTGACCCGCTACCTGCTCGACCGCGAGTCAGAGGTCGTCGCCAGCGACGACTGAAACAGCGTCTGTCAGGCCAGGCGGTCTGCACTGACAACCCAGCAGCGCCAGCCCCACGACAGTGATGCTGCGTTGTGACCATGACCAGGCTTCCCCGACAGGGGGAGCCTGTGTCATTCTGGCTCTATCGGCAGGAGCGCATTCTGCCCGCCCCATCCTGGTCGAGCCCCTGACTCGACCCCGATCCGCTGTCGCCGCTTGCCATTGCGGCGCGATACGATTCTGGAGAACGACCCGTGTCCATCCAAGGCTTCTCGCTCGAGCCCAACGCCAACGCTACCGATGCGAGCATCCGCAACACTATTCTCGAGAACCCGGGCTTCGGTCGTCACTTTACCGACCACATGGCTCACATCCGTTGGACCGAAGACGCCGGCTTCCACGGTCATCAGGTACGCCCTTACGGCCCGCTATCGCTGGATCCGGCGGCATCCGTGCTGCATTACGCCCAGGAAATCTTCGAGGGCATGAAGGCCTACCGCCATGCCGATGGCAGCGTCTGGACCTTCCGCCCCGAGAAAAATGCCGCACGCTTCCGTGCCAGCGCTCGTCGCCTGGCCTTGCCGGAACTCTCCGACGAGGACTTTATCGGAGCCATCAAGGCGCTGGTTGCCCAGGACGTCGAGTGGGTACCGACGCCGGCAAGCGAGGCTGAAGAGTCCAGCCTTTATCTGCGTCCCTTCATGATTGCCTCCGAGGCCTTCCTGGGTGTGCGTCCCTCCAAGGAAGTGGATTTCTACGTTATCGCTGCACCGGCCTCCGCCTACTTCAAGGGCGGCATCAAGCCGGTGTCCATCTGGCTGTCCTCCAACTACAACCGTGCGGCCCCCGGCGGCACCGGTTCTGCCAAGTGCGGCGGCAACTACGCGGCATCACTGCTGGCTCAAAAAGAAGCCTTCGACCACGGCTGCGACCAGGTTGCCTTCCTCGACGCCGTCGAGAACACCTGGGTCGAGGAACTCGGTGGCATGAACCTGTTCTTTGTCACCCGTGATGGGCGCCTGGTCACGCCCCGCCTGACGGGCACCATTCTCGAGGGCGTCACCCGAGACTCCATGCTGCAGCTGGCCCGTGACGAAGGCCTGACCCCGGAAGAGCGTCCCATCAGCATTGATGAATGGCGCGACGGCGTCGCGTCCGGCGAAATCACCGAGGTGTTCGCCTGCGGTACCGCCGCGGTGATCACGTCCATTGGTCGACTGGTCAGTGAAGACGGCGTCATCGAGCACTCAGGCAGCAATGAAGTGGCCAGTCGTCTGCGCAAACGCCTGCTGGACATCCAGTATGGTCGCGTCGAGGACACCCACGGCTGGTTGACGCGACTGGTCTAGTACCCGCCGTTCCCCCAACCGCCTCAAGCCACTTCAGACAACAGGCCGCCTGCGGGCGGCCTTTGCCGAGTTTTCAGGTCAGATTGCATGACCAAGATCGACTTCTACATCCTTCCCGACACCACGCTGGAGGCGCGTATCGCCTTCGCCTGCCGGCTGACCGAAACCATCGCACGCAAGGGCTACCGTCTTTACCTTTACGCCGAGGACGAAGCCATGGCCCGCGAGCTGGATGAACGTCTGTGGGACTTCCGCCCAGACGCCTTCGTCCCGCACGTCCTTGAAGGCAGCGACGACGCCAGCATCGAAGCGGCCAAGCGTGTGGCAGTGACCATCGGCTGGGAAGGCCCGCCGGCAAGCCTGGACCCGCCTCCCCAGGCCATGCTCAACCTGTCGCCGGAGATTCCCGAGTGGTTCTCCCGCTTCGAGCGGGTGGCAGAAATCATCAACCAGCATCAGGACGTGCTGACGGCCAAGCGCGAGTGCTGGAAGACCTACAAGCAGCGCGGCTATCCCGTCACCCCGCACCAGCTCAAGGGCCAGGGATAAGTACCGTCTTATTCGCCAGCCGATACCCTGACGCCCTGCTTCAGTTCAGGGTATAATCGACGCCATTTTTCGCAGGCCTCGCTCTCGCCAGCGCTCCGTCGGGACGCGTCACGCACGCTCTTGTCAGGCGCGCTGACTCGAGCCGAAGGCCAGCCATCGAACGTCCCGCCCACCCTCGCCATGGCAAGGCCATGATGTCGTCAGGGCGCCGCCAGCAAGAGCATTCCATGGAAAAGACCTACCAACCCGAAAGCATCGAAACCCGCTGGTACCAACGCTGGGAAGAAGACGGCCGTTTTACCCCGTCGGGTGAGGGTGATCCCTTCGCCATCATGATTCCGCCGCCCAACGTGACCGGCAGCCTGCACATGGGCCACGCTTTCCAGGACACCATCATGGATACCCTGATCCGCTGGCGGCGGATGCAGGGCCGCAACACCCTGTGGCAGGTGGGTACCGACCATGCAGGCATCGCCACGCAGATGCTGGTAGAGCGCAAGATCGCCGCAGAGGAAGGCAAGACCCGCCATGACCTGGGCCGCGACGCCTTCATCGACAAGGTGTGGGAGTGGAAACACGAATCCGGCGGGCATATCACTCGTCAGCTCCGCCGCATGGGCGCCAGCCTCGACTGGAGCCGCGAGCGCTTCACCATGGACGACGGCTTCTACAAGGCCGTACAGGAAGTCTTCGTGCGCCTCTACGAAGAGGACCTGGTCTACCGTGGCAAGCGCCTGGTCAACTGGGACCCGACCCTGAACACCGCGATCTCGGACCTTGAGGTAGAGAACCGCGACCAGCAGGGCCAGTTCTGGCACTTCCGTTACCCTCTGGCCGATGGCGTCACCACCGATGCGGGCCTTGACCACCTGGTGGTCGCCACCACTCGTCCCGAGACGCTGCTCGGCGATAGCGCCGTCGCCGTCAATCCAAAGGATGAGCGCTACGCCTCGCTGGTCGGCAAGTTTGTCGAACTGCCGCTGGTCGGTCGCCGCATTCCCATCGTCGCCGATGAACATGCCGACATGGACAAGGGCTCTGGCTGCGTCAAGATCACCCCGGCCCACGACTTCAATGACTATGAGGTCGGCAAGCGTGCTGGCCTGCCGCTGATCAACGTCTTCTCCAAGACCGCCCATATTCTCGAGTCTGCCGAAGCCTTTGATATTCAGGGCCGCCCCCTTGGCGATATCGACACCGCGCTGCCCGCGGCCTACGCCGGACTCGACCGCTTCGCCGCACGCAAGGCGGTTGTGGCCGACATGGACGCCCAGGGCCTGCTGGAGAAGACCGAAACCGTCAACAATACCCTGCCCTACGGCGATCGTTCCGGTGACGTGATCGAACCGCTGTTGACCGATCAATGGTTCGTGGCGGTGGAGACCCTGGCCAAGCCCGCCATCGAGGCGGTCGAGAACGGCGACATCCAGTTCGTGCCCAAGAACTACGAGAACATGTACTTCTCGTGGATGCGCGACCTGCAGGACTGGTGCATCTCACGCCAGTTGTGGTGGGGCCACCGCATTCCCGCCTGGTACGACGACGAAGGCAACGTCTATGTAGCGCGCACCGAGGCCGAGGCCCGCGACAAGCATGGCATCGCAAGCGACGTCGCCCTGACCCAGGACGAGGACGTGCTCGACACCTGGTTCAGCTCCGGCTTGTGGACCTTCGGCACCCTGGGCTGGCCCGAACAGACCGACGAGCTCAAGACCTTCCATCCCAGCAGCGTGCTGGTGACCGGCTTCGACATCATCTTCTTCTGGGTCGCGCGGATGATCATGCTGACCCTCAAGTTCACTGACGAAGTGCCGTTCAAGACGGTCTATGTCCATGGTCTGGTGCGTGATGGCCAGGGCCAGAAGATGTCCAAGTCCAAGGGCAATGTGCTCGACCCGATCGACCTGATCGACGGCATCGATCTGGAAGCGCTGGTGGAAAAGCGCACCGGCAACATGATGCAACCGCAGAAGGCCAAGGCCATCGCCAAGGCGACCCGCTCGGAATTCCCCGATGGCATTGAAGCCCATGGCACCGATGCCTTGCGCTACACCTTCCTGTCCCAGGCCACCACCGGTCGTGATATCAAGTTCGACATGGGGCGTCTGGACGGTTATCGCAACTTCTGCAACAAGTTGTGGAACGCCTCACGCTACGTGTTGATGAATACCGAAGGCGAAGACTGTGGCCGCCATGGGGAAGACGTCGAACTGTCCCTGGCCGACCGCTGGATCGAGGCCCGCCTGACCCAGACCATCACCCAGGTGACCCGGGCGATGGAAGAGTTTCGCTTTGACCATGCGTCGCAGGCGCTCTACGACTTCGTCTGGAACGAGTACTGCGACTGGTACGTCGAGCTCTCCAAGCCGGTGCTGTGGGACGAAAGTGCCAGCGAAGCCGCCAAGCGCGGCACTCGCCGCACCCTGGTGCGGGTGCTGGAGTCCATCCTGCGTCTGGCGCATCCCATGATGCCGTACATCTCCGAGGAGATCTGGCAGCGCGTGGCGCCGTTGGCCGGTACTCTCGAGGGCGACAACGACTCGCTGATGGCCAAGGCCTGGCCGCTGGCCGACGACGCCCTGATCGACCAGGACGCCATTCGCGATATCGAATGGCTGAAGGGCGTGATCGTGGCGGTACGTAACATTCGCGCCGAGATGAACATCGCCCCAGGCAAACCGCTTGACGCGGTCCTGACCAAGGGCAGCGAGGCCGATCGTACACGCTTGTCCGACAACCGTCTGTTCCTGTCGAAGCTGGCCAAGCTCGCGTCCATCGAATGGCTGGAGGACGCAAGCCAAGCCCCGCTGTCCGCCACTCAGCTGGTGGGTGAGATGGAAGTGCTGGTGCCGATGGCTGACCTGATCGACAAGGACGCCGAACTGGCACGTCTGGGCAAGGAGATCGACAAACAGGACAAGCTGATCATGGGCGTCGAGAAGAAACTCGCCAACGAAGGCTTCGTGGCCAAGGCGCCGGCGGCGGTCATCGACAAGGAGCGCGGCAAACTCGAGGAGTATCAGGCGGCTCGTCGTGTGCTGGTCGAGCAGCGCGAGAAAATCGCCGCGCTTTAACAAGCACCCGCCCATCGGCCTGACATCGACCCCGCCCCTCGCACTGGCGGGGTCGATGTGTTGGGGCCAGCGCTCAGCCGGCAGCCTGGCTGGCCAGCGAGCGTCGTGCCAACTCCACGGCCGACGCCACCGCCGTCCTGGCCTGGGGGCTGTTCTTCCAACAGGTACTGCCAAGCATCGACGCCACCTGTTCAACGATGTCTGGCATCTCGTACTCGGCCAACGCCTCGAAAGAGTCGATGCCGATCTCCTCGAAGCGCTGCACGACGCTGGGTCCTACCCCGCGTAGCTCAAGCAGCGCCGCCCGTTCCTGGTCAGTGAATGCCATGCTGTCTCTCCGTGTGTTGTCGGCTTCCCCGTGGACACCATCAGCATAGTCGTTGCGCACTAGTGGCCGGCTGCCACATGCCACTGACGCACAGGCGCGGCGTCTTGCCCCCTCATGCATCAGCTGGCGTCGCGGAACCCACCCAGCACCAGCGAGTTGGGGCCAAAGAACACCAGGCGGTCATGATCGATCAGATAGCGGTAGGCGTTGTCGAGCATATCGCGAACCTGCTGGGCCCCCTGGGGGTTGGCACAGGCCATGCGGGTAGCCGCCAGCTCGCTGAAGTCGATCCGCTGACTGTCGCCAAAGCGCACGCTACCGGTAAATCGATTGCAGCCGTCACTGCCACTGACGCTGCCGTCACGGGCGACTTCAAAATAGGGCTTGGTGGGCATACTGAGCCGATCACTGGTCCCGACCAGCAGCAGGTTCCAGCGCTTACCGACCACCGGGCTGGATACGCTACCTGGTGCTGCGGTGCCGCCGCCGTCGACAGTGGACGAAGGCTGACTGGAACAGGCTCCCAGGGCCAGGGCGCAAACGCTGAGAGCGGTGATACGACGAAGTCGTGGCAGAACCATTCGTAGCAGAACCATGCTATCTTCCTTGCAGCTTTATCATCAGGATGCCGCCTAATATGCCAGAAAACCGCGCCATCTCGCCCGGTTTTGTCCAAATCTCTTGGGCACTGCGCTATCGGCACGGTGTTCTGTCATGGCCACTCAAGCCCATCGTGAAAAGGACCTCACCATGCTCAAAGCCCTCGACAACGACGACCTGGGAAAGCTGATCCTGCGCCTGGCGCTGGGCATCATGATCCTGCTCCACGGCATCAACAAACTGATCAATCCCGGCAGCCTTTCCTGGATCGGCGACACTCTGGCCTCCCATGGATTACCGACGGTGCTGGCCTACGGCGTTCTGCTGGGCGAGGTCGTCGCTCCGTTGATGGCGATTCTGGGCTGGAACACCCGCATCGCGGGCCTTTTGATCGCAGGCAACATGGTCGTGGCCATCTACCTGGCTCATATGGGCGAATTGTTCAGTCTGGCCAGCAGCGGCGGCTGGGCCCTGGAGCTGCAGGGCATGTTCCTGTTTGGCGCCTTGGCCATGATGTTCCTCGGTAGCGGCCGCACCGCGCTCAAGCCCGACTGAGCGCTGCAGCGCCTTCTCGCTTTCAAGCGACGCCACATCTTCGCCGACCCGCGTTCCCCGACACCGCCCACCTCCCAGGCGGTGTCTTGTTGCCGTCGCCCGTCCAGCACCAGCACGTCCGGGCCGAGTTCAACTAACGTCGAACGTCTCCTTGATGAGTGTCATCTAGCCCTTGGCTTAACTGTGCGTAAATAAGCAGGACACGTTCAGGTTTGCTCTCTCGCGAGAGAAGACGTTTTGCCCTAGCCGACACACGGAGCCCATCATGCTCGCGTTCAAGCCCATCCCCGCCCTGGTCGCCATTGCCCTGGGCCTGGCGATCTGGTTTGCCGTCCCTATTCCAGACGGCGTCACCCCCGAAGCCTGGCACCTGCTGGCGATATTTGTCGCCACCATCGCTGCCATCATTGGCAAGACCATGCGCATTGGCGCCCTGGCCATCATCGCCATCACCCTGGTGGCTCTGACCGGCGTCACCAACCCGGACAACTCCAAGGCCGCGGTAGCGGATGCCCTGTCGGGGTTTTCCAACCCGCTGATCTGGCTGATCGGCCTGGCCATCATGATCTCGCGGGGGCTGGCCAAGACAGGGCTTGGCAACCGCATTGGCTACGCCTTTATTGCCGCCTTCGGCAAGCGCACCCTGGGCATCGGCTACGCCCTTTCCCTGGCCGAGCTGACCATCGCGCCGATTACCCCCAGCAACACGGCACGGGGCGGGGGCATCATGCACCCGATCATGCGCTCCATTGCTGACAGCTTCGGCTCATCACCTGACGCCGGTACCAGCAAGAAGATCGGTGAGTATCTGGCGCTGGTGAACTATCACGCCAACCCGATCACCTCGGCCATGTTCATCACCGCCACTGCCCCCAACCCCTTGATCGTCGACCTGATCGCCAAGGCCACGGGCTCCGCCCTCTCGATCACCTGGACCCAATGGGCGCTGGCGGCACTCCTTCCAGGCCTGGTCGCCATCGCGCTGATGCCAGCGGTGCTCTACGTACTGTATCCCCCGGAGCTCAAGCGTACTCCCGACGCTACCTCCTTCGCCCGCAAGCAGCTGGATGACATGGGCGCCCTGACTCGCGCCGAGAAAATCATGATTGGTGTGTTCGGTCTGCTGCTGACGCTTTGGGCAGGCATCCCGGCCATGCTGTTTGGCCCCGAGCTCAAGGTCAATTCGACCACCGTGGCGCTGCTCGGTCTGTCCATCCTGCTGGTGACGGACGTGCTGACCTGGGATGACATCCTGGGCGAAAAATCCGCCTGGGACACCATCGTGTGGTTCGCCGCCCTGGTCATGATGGCAAGCTTTCTGGGCAAGCTGGGACTGATAGGATGGTTCTCTGGCGTCATCGAAGAAGGCATCGGTAGCCTCCAGATGGGCTGGTTCGGCATGGCGCTGGCGCTGACCGCTGTGTACTTCTATGCCCACTACTTCTTTGCCAGTACCACCGCCCATATCACCGCCATGTACGCCGCCTTCCTGGCTGCCGGCATGGCGCTCGGCATCCCTACCCTTTACATCGCCCTGCTGCTGGCCGGCGCATCATCCTTGATGATGTCGCTGACCCACTACGCCACCGGCACCGCGCCGATCATCTTCGGCTCAGGCTATGTGGAACTCGGCACCTGGTGGAAGGCCGGCTTCATCATGAGCATCGTCAACCTCACCATCTGGATCGGGGTCGGCAGCCTGTGGTGGAAGGTGCTCGGCTACTGGTAAGCCCATCTAGCGATCCGTGGCCCCACCTCGAGACGCCACCGCCTTGCGGTGGCGTTGTCGTCTGGCCTGTCGGTTGGCTTGCCTGACGTCCCTTCCCGGCGCAGAATCGACAGCGACAGGATGTCGTTTCTGTATCGTCTGGAGGTTGGCCATGGATTTCCTCTCCCCCGCGCTATGGTGGCTGCTCGCAGGGCTCGCGGCCCTGATCCTCGAGCTGCTCAGTGGCTCCTACGTATTGCTTGCCTTGGCGGCGGCATTGATCGTGGGATCCCTGGTCGCCTGGTCGGGTGGCGACATCATCATGCAGCTGATCGCCTTTGCGGTGGCCTGCGGTGTGCTCGTTCCCCTGGCTATCTGGCGCCTGCGCAAGCGTCGCTACGGCCCCCACCCAACGTTTGGCGTGGCCGGTGGCGGCACCCGCCAGGGTGAGCGCTTCGTGCTGGTCAGCCGGGATTTTGACGACGCTCCTTGCATCAAGCTGGACGGAGACCTGTTTCGTGCCTGTTTGGCACAAACCGATGCCGAGGCCCCTGCCCTGCGTCCAGGTGACGAGGTCATCCTGTTACGGTTTGAAGGTACTCAGGCCATCGTGCGCCCAGCCGGAGAAGGCTCCTGAGAGATCCGCTTGCCGTGACTCCTGTTCACGCATCCGGTCAGCGCTGTCGTCTCCTTCTATCGCATGCCCTGGCGCCAGCTCTAGCGCTTAACTATACGCTTCCCTATCCATTTCCCTATCCGCTTCCCTATCCCGTGCAACCAACGAGCACGGATTCCCACGGCGGCACATCGCCGCTCCCGACGGGCAGCCAGGCCGGCTTGACGGATGATGCCCTTGCTACCAAGGAGGTGTTTGCATGTTGTTGAATGTCGTTAGCCCAGGCCTGTTGCTGGCCATCGTGGTGGTCGTCATTGCTCTGATCATGCTGATCAAGGGACTGGTGATCGTGCAGGAGTCCGAAGTGATCGTGATCGAACGCCTCGGGGCTTACAACCGCACGTTGCAGAAAGGGGTGAATTTCATCATTCCCTTCTTCGACAAGCCCAGGCCCATGAAGATGGTGCGCTACATTCGTCAGGGCCAGGAATTCACCCCGGTACTGAGTCAGGAAACCCGCATCGATCTGCGCGAATCGGTCATGGACTTTCCGTCCCAGCCGGTGGTGACAACCGATAACGTGACGGTACGTATCGATGGCGCCATCTACTTCCAGATCATCGATCCCGCCAATGCGGTCTACAAGATCGAGAACATGAGTCAGGCGGTCGAGGTGCTGGCCAAGACCACCTTGCGTTCCGTGGTAGGCCAGATGGAGCTGGACAAGATCTTCGAGTCCCGTGCCGAGGTCAACGCCAAGATCAAGGAACAGATGGAAGAACCGGCCTCCAAGTGGGGGGTGGCGATCAACCGTATAGAGGTGCAGGACATCGAGATGCCAGCGGAAGTGAAGGAGGCCATGCATCTGCAGATGTCAGCCGAGCGTCGCCGCCGGGCCACCGTGACCGAGGCTGAAGGCGACAAGGCAGCGGCGATTGCCAAGGCTCAGGGCCAGAAGGAATCCGCCATCCTCAATGCCCAGGGCGACAAGGAGTCCGCCATTCTTCGTGCCCAGGGGGAAAGTCGCTCGATCGAGCTGGTACTGAATGCCATGGGCGAGGGCGAAAAAAGCTCCAAGGCCGTCATCGGCTATCTGCTGGGTCAGTCTTACATCGCCATGCTGCCAGAGATGGCCAAGCAGGGTGAGCGGGTCTTCGTTCCCTACGAAAGCTCGGCCCTGCTAGGCGCCATGGGGGCCTTCCGTGACCTCAACGCCACCGACGAGGCACTGGGCGACATCGCACGCCGGGCAGCATCCGCCGGCGGACTGACCGGCGCGGCCAGCGCCCACGGCTGATGCCTTTCCCTCGCCGATAGCCCTTGCCGACAGCAACCGCTGAACATCGCCAACCCTATCGCCACGCGGCAGGGTTGGCGGCAGGGTTGGCGGCAAGGATGAGCGCTGCGCAGACAGCAGGGTCTGTCCATGGGAAGCACGCCCGAGAACAGACGGCAGCGCAGTTGGCACGCCCTGCCGCCACGCTTTGCCCCTACCAGCTCCCCGTGTTCTCCATGGATGCCCACGGCTCTTGGGGGGCAAGGGCATCGCCTTTTTGCAGCAGTTCCACCGAAATACCATCGGGGCTTCGCACAAAGGCCATATGACCGTCACGGGGAGGACGGTTGATGGTCACACCATTGTCCTGGAGCTTCTGGCAAAGCCCATAGATATCATCGACACGGTAGGCCAGGTGGCCAAAATTCCGTCCGCCCTGATACTCCTCCGGATCCCAGTTCCAGGTCAGCTCAAGCTCAGGTGCCTGCAGCTCGCTGGAGCGCGACTCATCTTCTGGCGCCGCCAGAAAGACCAGGGTAAAGCGCCCCTTGTCGTTCTCCTTGCGCCGGACCTCTTTGAGGCCCAGCAGGTCGCAGTAGAAATGCAGCGACGCGTCGAGGTCGCTGACACGCACCATGGTGTGTAGAAATTGCATGGCCTGTATCTCCAAGTCAGGGGCTCTTCCTCCCGGCAGCGCAGACACCACTGCCGTTACGGATAGCGGGCCACTACCTTGGCGCGATCCTCCCCCGCTGTAAAGCTCAGCACGGCATAGTCATCCACCCGTCCGGTTTCCATGCCTGGGGAACCATGGGGCATACCGGGAACTGCCAACCCATCGATGTCAGGCGACGCTTGCTGAAGCCAAGCGAGCTGTTCGGCAGGTACGTGCCCTTCGATCAGGTACCGTTTGCCGGCGTCCGTGGTCAGCACAGCGGTATGGCAGGATGCCAGGGCCATGGGAACGCCAAGTTCGCGTTTCACGGCGCCCATGTCGGCTTCTTCGAGCACCGACACCTCAAACCCCGCCGCTCTGACATGGTCGGCCCAGGCGCTACAGCAGCCGCAGTGGGGATCCTTGTGCATATCGATTCCAGCCGCCATGACCAGCGGACTGACAACGCCGAGCAACGCCGCGCCCAGGGCGCGCAAAGAGTGAGCCATCGCGTATGATCTCCTGAACAACGTAACGTCTGTGAGTCGACACAGCATCGCAGAAGGTCGTCAGAAGGGAAATGCCAGAACTCAACCATGAGGCACAGGCCCACCAACCTCCATCAAGACAATGCCTGCCAGAACGACAGGAGAAGACGGCATATACCGGGCCCCTTTACATCGCCTCCTTTAAGACGAACTCTTTGACGGTGGCCGCTTACCGAGGAATCCAGCGAATGAGTGAGTACTGCAACGTGGCACCGGGGCACCCCCTGCATGGGCCCTACCACGATACGGAATACGGGTTCCCCATCACCAGCGAGGCCGACTTGTTCGAACGACTGGTGCTGGAGATCAACCAGGCTGGGCTCTCCTGGCTGACGGTACTGAAGAAACGCGACGCCTTCCGCCATGCCTTCGACCACTTCGAGGTTGACCGGGTGGCCGCCTATGGCGATGAGGAGCGGGCGCGACTGCTCAATGATGCGGGCATCATCCGACATCGGCAGAAGATCGACGCGGTGATTCACAACGCCCAGGTGCTCCAGCAACTACGCGTGTCTCACGGCGGTTTCGAGGCCTGGCTGAATGCCCATCACCCTCTTCCCCACGCACAGTGGGTCAAACTCTTCAGGCGACACTTCCGCTTCACCGGCCCCGAGATCGTCAAGGAATTTCTGATGAGTACCGGCTATCTCCCTGGGGCCCATCATGATCAGTGCCCGGTGCAGCAGCAGGTCTTGGCCGCCTCCCCGGCATGGACGCAAACCGCCTCCGACACCAACTCGCCCGGCTAAGCGGCGCCAGGAAGAGATAGTGGATTCACTGACACAAGCGGCACTGGGCGCAGCCCTCGGCGGCGCGACACTAGGACGTCAACTCGGGCGAAAATCGCTGTTGGCCGGTGCCGTGGTCGGCAGCCTGCCGGACCTGGATGTGCTGATCGACTATGGCGACGCGGTCGCCAACGTCACCTACCATCGCGGCTTCAGCCACTCGCTGTTTGTGCTTACCGCTGTGTCACTGGCGCTCGCTTTTGCCGCCACGCGGCTTGGCAAGCGATGGGCGGTCACCGCGACGATACCCGCGTTGCGCTGGTGGCTGTTCTTCTGGCTATGTCTCGTCACCCACCCCTTGCTGGATTCGCTGACGACCTATGGCACCCAGCTATGGTGGCCGCTTGAGGTGGTAGCACCCAGCGCCACGCCGCTAGTGTTCATCATTGATCCCGTGTACACCCTGGTACTGCTGGGTGCGCTCGGCGTGGCCCTGTGGCCGAGCACCACGCGCTCTGCACTCCAGCTTGCCGCCAGCGCGGGGCTGATCATCTCGAGCCTATATCTGCTGGCTGCGATGGGCGCCAAGAGCTGGGTGGAGCTGCGAGCACAAGCCGCGCTGGAGCGAATCGACATGGCCTCGGCGCAGGTGCTGGTCCAGCCGGCACCGTTCTCGACCCTGCTATGGCGAGTAACGGCCATCAAAGGTGATCGTCATGCCGAGATGCTGATCGGCCTGCTGGATGGTGACACCCAGCCTCAGGTAGAGCTGTTCCAGCGCGGTGCAGCCCTGGAGAAAGCCGCCACATCACTGGCCAGCGGCCAACGCCTGGAATGGTTTGCCGGGCCCTTTCTCCGCTACGAGACGCTGACCACCGAGGATGACACCCTGCTAATCGCCACTGACTTGCGTCTAGGCTTTCCCGGATTTCATCCTTTTCGCTTTGCGCTCGCCCGATGGCGGGGGGATCGCTGGGTCGCCCTGTCGCCCAGCCGGCAGTTGCCGATGTCTGCTCAGCAGCGTCCTCTCGGGCGTTTACTGGCACGCATCATCTCGCCACAGCCCAGACTTTGTATGGGTGACTACGTGGCACCACGTTGGCACCTGGCGACCGATACGGCTGTCTGTGCGGTCCATCACTCAGGGCAATGACGCAACAATGCCGCGACGAAAGCATCCGTCGCGGCATGGCCTCTAGCCTGGGGGAATGGCTGGAGGGGTATAGCTAAAGGGATGTTGCTAGGGGGACATTGCCAAGCAGCTTGGCGGGTTATTGCCAGCCGGCCTGGCATCGGCCGGCGTTACAGCGCCTCGACCAGCGTCGCGATCTCTGCGTGGGCCTGGGTGAGCGCGGCTTCCTTGATCTCATCGCCCATGTTCAGGCCCTCGGCATAGACCGCCTCGAACTCGCTGATGCCGATGAGCCCCAACAGGTGACGAATATGCGGCGTCTGGGTGTCCAGCTCGCTACCTGCATACTGCCCGCCACGGGCTCCCAGCAGTATCGCACGCTTGCCTTCGATCAAGCCCACCGGACCATTTTCCGTGTACTTGAAGCTCTTGCCGGCGCGCAAGATGCGGTCAAACCAGGCCTTCAGCTGGGACGGCATGCCCAGGTTGTACATTGGCACCGCAAGCACCACCACGTCATGGGCCAGCAGTTCGTCGAGCCGCTCGTCGGAGCGCAATGCCAGCTCACGCTGCTGCTCGCTGCGCTCCTCTGGTGCGACCTGCCAACTGGACAGCTCTGGCAGAGTCAAGTGCGGCAGATCGTCGGCAACGACATCGCGGTGTGTCAGCTGAATATCGCTGCGCTGACGCACCTGGCGCTCAAACTGTCGGGCCAGGTCGTTGGACTGACCATGCTCACCCAGAATCGAAGACGTCACTAGCAATACGCGGGTCATGGCAAACTCCCTAAGAAGAGGTATCTGCCGATCAGTTTACCGCCTAAAAAGTTGACGAAAAGCGAAAAAATACGGGCCTATCTTTCTATAAAAGCGAAAGAAAACGCCTGCTACATCACGACAGGAGCGCCCTGTCGGGCGCTCCTGACATCGTCCTCGACGCCGGGTAACGACTGGTTCAGGGCGCGATGCCCTGGCCACATCCCTGCAACTGCTGGCCATTGACCGTCAGCGTCACCTGAGCAGGCCAGGGCGTGCCGGCCATGTCGTCGAAACAGGCACCAGATTCGATACGCAGCTCAAAGGGGGCGTCCGCACGCCCACTCTGCAAGATTACTCGGCCCGCCTCATTATCCAGCGTGGTGACCCGATACGGCAGGCTCGCCTCGCGCTCGCCGTAGTCCAGCGACATGTCGATGCGCGGCACGTCGTTGGCCAAGGAAAGATGCCACCCGGGCTCATTGCCACGGGCATAGAACATGACGCCCGGTTTATCCGTGCGCCGAAGCGAATCGCGCCGGGCAGTCGCCTCACACTGCAGCCGTCCACGGCCGCTCTTGATCACCGCCCGATCACCGACCACGTGGGCACTCAGCTCTCCCTGCTGATAGCGCTCGCCCTGGTCCACTACCGCCTGGGGCAGCTGCTCGGCGCCATGGGTCGTCCAAAGCCGCAGGGAGTCTCCCTGAGTGGCGGTGACCACATCCTGGCGTGGTGTGCAGTGCCAGCCCACAAAGGTGGTGCCGTCGCCAACGAAGTACGCCGATGGCAATAGCGGTGCCTGCTGCTCGACAGGAGCGTCAGTGAAGGATCCGCGCCTCTCCACCGCGGGAGCCTGATCCGATCCGGCGTCCTGACCTGACTGGGAGGCACATCCCGCCAGGCCAGCCAGCGCGGCGGTAAAAAGAGTCGAAGCGATAACGGATCGGCGCATGGAAAGCTCCTTCGATAACAGCGGCAAAACGGTCCTTTGACGCCACACGATACCACCGCCAGGCCCATCGTGACCCGTTTTCCCCGGACAATCCCTCCCGATTCAGCACGCTATGTAAGCATAGGTGTTGCCACCCAAGCCCTCGCCACGGTCTGTGATCGACGCAGGTAGAGAGCTATCCACGTTCCACCGCCAAGCGTCAGTCCTGAATGCCCCTTTCAAGACCCCGAACCGCGCCTTTTATCACGCCATCAGAATGAACCAGACTCATGCTCTATCTTACGGAACATGAGCGATTCCACAGATTTGGACTAGCCCCGCAAGGGTGAGTCAAACTAAACTTCTTAATCTTTATTATGAACAAAGCTCACGATAATGCTTGAACTCCGTCATCTGCGTACATTGATCGCCCTGCGCGACGCTGGTTCTCTGGTGGAAGCCGCCGAGCGAGTGCACCTGACACAATCGGCCCTTTCTCATCAGCTCAAGGACCTGGAGGAGCGACTGGGGAGTCCGCTGTTCCTGCGCAAGACGCGACCGGTCGAGTTCACCCGCGCGGGGCTTCGTCTGCTCGGGCTGGCTGAGCAGATTCTGCCCCAGGTGCGCATGGCGGAGCGGGACCTGGCGAGACTGGCCGGCAACGAGCACGGCCGCCTGCACATGGCCATCGAGTGCCACAGCTGCTTCCAGTGGCTGATGCCCACCGTGGACCATTTCCGCGACCATTGGCCCGAGGTCGAGATCGACATCCCCGGGGGACATCATTTCGATCCCTTGCCCGCGCTGGCCCGGGAACAGCTCGACCTGGTTATCACCGCCGACCCCCAACCTCTCCCGGGGGTGCACTACGAGCCACTGTTCCGCTACGAAGGCCTGCTGGCCGTCGCTCGTCAGCATGCCCTGGCAGGCAACAGCCACGTCACCCCGGCAGATCTCGCCGACCAGGTGCTGATCACCTATCCGGTAGAGCGCTCGCGCCTGGATATCTTCACGCAGTTCCTTGACCCAGCGGGAGTCACGCCGCGTGAGGTACGCACTGCCGAGCTGACCATCATGATGATGCAGCTGGTCGCCAGCGGCCGTGGGGTCTGCTCACTGCCTAACTGGGCCATGACAGAGTATCTGGAGCGGGACTATGTGAAGGCCGTGACGCTGGGCGAGACCGGCGTCTGGAGCACGCTCTTTGCGGCAATTCGTGAAGACACCAGGGAGGCCCCCTGGATGGTGGACTTTCTGCGCACGGCTCGTGAAACCTCGTTCGCGGTGCTCGAAGGTATCAAGCCCGCCTGACGCAGCGAGACGTTCAAGGGTCAGAAACGCCGGGGAATGATCAGGGTAAAGCGGGCGCCCTGCAGGGTCGGGCTTTCATCGACGGTGACACTGCCCCCGTGCCAGGCCATGACCTTCTGCACGATGGACAGACCCAGGCCATATCCCCCCGAACGGCGGGTGCGGCTATCGTCGAGACGCGCAAAGGGCTTGAAGATATCCTGGCGGGCCTCGGGGGGAACCCCCTCGCCGTCATCTTCCACGTCGACACGCACCAGACGGCTTTCATCGTACAGGCTGACCTTGACGCGGGAGCGGGCATGGCGACAGGCGTTGGCCACCAGGTTCTGGATGGCACGCTGCAGATAGCGCAAGTCCGCGTGTATCTCCACTTCCGGTCCCGCCGCCAGCTGCACGTCGAGATTGCCGTGCAACGGCATCAAGGCATCGATCACTCGCTCGCAGGTATCGCGCAGTTCCACCGGTTCCGGTGTGGCATCCACCCCGTGGATGGTCTCGCTGTCCAGGCGAGCGTAGGTCAGAATCTCGTCGATCAGATCATCAAGCTCATCGATATCACTATCGACGCCCTGCAGCTGGCGCCGAACCAGGGCGTCCTCGGACATGTCCTCGACCATCTGCACCGCAAAACGTATCCGCGCCACCGGCGTCCTGAGCTCATGCGACACCGCACGAATCATGTCCTGCTGGGCGCGTAGCAGCGATTGCACCTGGGACGCCATACCGTTGAAGGCCATGCCGACACGTCCAAGGAAGTCGCCACTCTCGACCTTAACTCGGGTATCGAGACGACCACTGGCGAGTCGTGTCGCAGCCATTTCCAGACGCGCCATGCGCGCCTCGATGCCGCGTACGATCAAGTAGATGACGATGGCCAGAGCGCCCATCAGCAAGACCAGCATGGAAGCCAGCAGTGCAGGCGGCAGCGCCTCGTAACTTGCCATGGGGCCGACGGTCAGCCAAAACGGCGCCTCTCCCGGTGGCGAGACCTGCATGAACAGCACCACCGACCAGTGCTCGGGCAGCAGCTGCATCATCACTTCGCCCCCGGCCAGACGCGACAGGTGACGCTCATCCAGCATGGTCGGCGGCGACTGACTGATCGACACCGCCAGATCCCCTGAACTCAAACCATCGAGGCTGGACTGACGATCCTTGGCCGGGAGGCTCGCCAACCACTCACCGCTGAGCTGGGTCAGGCCCCGCAGCTGGCGTTCCGACAGCCCTGACAGCGCCACCTGCAGCACCGCCCCGCCTCCCGGCATCAACCGCCAGAAGCGCCAGTCATGGGGACTGTCGCGATCCACCAATACGCCGCCGCGCTGTAACCGCAGGCGAGTAAAGTAGCTCGGCGACAAGGACGAAAGGGACACGATCGACATCGATATATCGAGCGCCTCGGAGCGCTCTTCCATCCACTGGCGACGCTCCGATCGAGGCAAACGATCGATCATCGTCGCCATCAGATTCATCGGAGCCTCAGCCAGCGTCTCGCGATAGTGCTCGATACGGATCTTGTCGATCAACGTCATGCCCGACATCGCCACGCCAAGCGCCAGCACCAGAGTCGCCGCCAGCATGACGTAGACCCGCAGGAAGGTACTGTCGGCGAGGGCGCGACGCATGCGCTCAGCTATCCTTCACAAACAGATAGCCCTTGCTTCTGACGGTCTTGATGCGATGCGGATGGTGGGGGTCATCACCGATCTTGGGGCGGATCCGCGATACCCGCACATCGATAGACCGATCCTGTCCGTCGTAGCGAATACCGCGAAGCTGAGAAAAGATCTCTTCCCGGGTCAACACGCGTCCGGCATGGCTCGCCAACAGCCACAGCAGATCGAATTCTGCACTGGTCAGGTCGATACGCTCACCCTTCAACCAGGCTTCCCGGGTCGCATTGTCGATGTCCAGATCCTGGAACGACAGCCGGCTTTCGCCCCCGGCCTCTGCGCCGTCGAGTCGGCGCAGCAACGCGCGCATGCGTGCCAGCAGCACACGCGGCTGCACCGGCTTGGGCACGTAGTCGTCGGCGCCCATCTCGAGTCCCAGCACCTGATCCATGTCATCCGTGCGAGCGGTGAGCATCAGGATCGGGCCTGAGTAGTCGCTGCGTACACGGCGACAGATGGACAGGCCATCTTCCCCCGGCAGCATCAGGTCAAGGATCACCAGATCCGGCTGCAGCGACAGGATGCGATCGACTCCCTTACCGCCGTCCTCTTCCAGGCTCACGCGAAAGCCGTTGGCTTCCAGGTAGTCCCGTGTCAGACCAGCGAGACGCTCATCATCTTCGATGATGAGTACGTGATCCTGTTCTCGTTGCTCTGAGCGATCTTCCATAGGGTTTCTCATTCCTTGTGGCGAGTACCGGGCATGAAGCATGCCGGACAGACGACTGATACTAAGCAATGTCACACGCGATAACACAAGGATACCCGAAATTTTCGCCGTCGCCTGCCCTCTCTTCGGTCCCGTCCTGACGCTGCCTTACGCCTGCCAGCGGCACCAACACTGGCCTGGCTGGACGCCCCGGGATGCCCCTCTCCCAAGCGCTGCGACCGGCGTGACATTACCCACTTGATGAAGGCAAAAATGCACACTATCTTGTGTTCGTGGCCCGCCAAGGCACTACATAGTGTGCCTCTAGCAAGTCCACCGAAGGCTGTCAATCAGCACGGAACGACGCCTTCTCACGCCCTTTTCCACGACTCTTCTCGCCTTACAGGGAGCCTCGGCGCCATGGAAACCATCGCAAGCCCGGATCGACCGTCTGTCTCTGTCACTGCGCCCAACACATTGCGCGTGATCAAGCGCACCGGTGATGTGGTGCCCTTCGATGCCGGCAAGATCGCGGTGGCCATCAGCAAGGCCTTCATCGCCGTCGAGGGAGACAACGCCGCCACCTCGAGTCGGGTACGCGACTTCGTCAAGCACTCCGCAGAGGCCATCGAACACACCTTCGCCCGGCGCCTGGCGGATGGAGGCACCGTACATATCGAGGATATTCAGGATCAGGTCGAGCTAGTGCTGATGCGCAGTGGCGAGCAAAAGGTCGCCCGCGCTTACGTGCTCTATCGTGAAGAGCATGCCCGAGCCCGCCAGGACAGCGGCATCGCCAAGCCTCACCCCACGCTCAACGTTACCGCCGCCGACGGCAGCCGCCGCCCCCTCGACCTGGGACGCATAGAAACCCTGGTCTTCGACGCCTGCGAAGGGCTCGAGAACGTCGACCCGAACAAGATTGTTCAAGACTCCCTGAAGAACCTTTACGACGGCGTGACCATCGACGGCGTGTCGCAAGCGCTGATGATGACCGCCCGCACCCTGGTCGAGAAAGACCCCAACTACACCTACGTCACCGCTCGCCTGCTGCAGGACAACCTGCGCCGCGAGGCACTGTCGTTCCTCGAAGTGGCAGAAGACGCCACCTACGGTGACATGGCCAGGCTCTACACGCCGGCCTTCGTGCGCTATGTCGAGCGCGGGATCGAGTTCGAACAGCTCGACCCAGAGCTTGCCAACTTCGATCTGGAGCGTCTCGGCGAAGCCCTGGATCACCGCCGCGACAATCAGTTCACCTACCTCGGCCTGCAGACCCTCTACGATCGCTACTTCCTGCATCGTGACAACGTGCGCTACGAGCTGCCCCAGGTGATGTTCATGCGTGTCGCCATGGGCCTGGCATTGAAGGAAACTGAGCGTGAGGCCCGCGCCATTGAGTTCTACGAGCTGCTGTCGAGCTTTGACTACATGGCGTCGACACCCACCCTGTTCAATGCAGGCACCGTGCGCAGCCAACTCTCCAGCTGCTACCTGACTACCGTGTCCGACGACCTCGAGAGCATCTACGGCGCTATCCGTGACAACGCCATGCTGTCCAAGTGGGCCGGTGGTCTCGGCAATGACTGGACTCCTGTGCGCGCCCTGGGCTCCTACATCAAGGGCACCAACGGCAAGTCCCAGGGAGTAGTGCCGTTTCTCAAGGTCGTCAACGACACCGCCGTGGCGGTCAATCAGGGCGGCAAGCGCAAGGGCGCGGTCTGCGCCTACCTGGAGACCTGGCATCTGGATGTCGAGGAGTTTCTCGAACTGCGCAAGAACACCGGCGACGACCGGCGTCGCACCCACGACATGAATACCGCCAACTGGGTGCCGGACCTGTTCATGAAGCGGGTGTTCGACGACGAGCAGTGGACCCTGTTCTCGCCGTCCAGCTGCCCGGACCTGCATGACCTGTACGGTGTTGCCTTCGAGAAGCGCTACACCGAGTACGAGGAAATGACCCGCAACGGTCAGATCACCCTGTACAAGCGGGTCAAGGCCAAGGACCTGTGGCGCAAGATGCTGTCGATGCTGTTCGAGACCGGCCATCCCTGGATCACCTTCAAGGATGCCTGCAATCTTCGCAGCCCGCAGAGTCATGCTGGCGTTGTGCACAGCTCCAACCTATGTACCGAGATCACCCTCAATACCTCCGCTGACGAAATTGCGGTGTGCAACCTGGGGTCCATCAACCTGGCCAATCACATCGTCGAGGGCCAGCTGGAGGCCAGCAAGCTGAGAAAGACCGTGCGTACCGCCGTGCGCATGCTCGACAACGTTATCGACATCAACTACTACGCGGTGCCCCAGGCGCGACAGTCAAACCTCAAGCACCGCCCCGTGGGTCTTGGCCTGATGGGCTTCCAGGATGCGCTGTATGCCCAGGGCATCGCCTACGCCAGCGAGCAGGCAATCACCTTTGCTGATCGCTCCATGGAGCTGATCAGCTATCACGCCATCGAGGCGTCCAGTGACCTGGCTGCCGAGCGCGGGCGCTACGCAAGCTTCGAGGGGTCGCTGTGGAGTCAGGGGATTCTGCCGATCGACTCGATCGACAGGCTCAAGGCCGAGCGAGGCGAGCGCTTCATTGAGATCGACACCAGCCAGACCCAGGACTGGGAACGCCTGCGCAGCAAGGTGCAGCAGCAGGGCATGCGCAACTCCAACGTCATGGCCATCGCCCCCACCGCCACCATCTCGAACATCTGCGGCGTCACCCAGTCCATCGAGCCGACTTACCAGAACCTGTTCGTCAAATCGAACCTGTCCGGCGAATTCACCGTGGTCAACGCCTACATGGTCAGCGACCTCAAGCAGCGCGGCCTGTGGGACGAGGTGATGATCAATGACCTCAAGTACTACGACGGCAGCGTCCAGCCTATCGATCGTGTCCCGGACGACCTCAAGGCCAAGTACGCCACTGCCTTCGAAGTCGAGCCAAAGTGGCTGGTCGAGGCGGCCGCGCGACGTCAGAAATGGATCGATCAGGCCCAGTCGCTGAACCTCTACATCCAAGGGGTATCCGGCAAGAAACTGGACGTGACCTATCGCATGGCCTGGTTTCGAGGACTCAAGACCACCTACTACCTGCGGGCGCTGGGCGCCACCTCGGTGGAGAAATCCACGGTCAACCGCGGCAAGTTGAATGCCGTCGCCAACGGCGCTTCCACTGACGCGCCCACCGCAGCTCCCTCGCCCAGTATCGACACCGCAGTCGAGGGAGAGCCCCGGGGCATCGATGATTTCCTCAAGGGCAAGGGCGGCCAACGTCCTCCCTCCGCCGGCGATATCGATGAACTAGGCTGCGAGGCCTGCCAGTAATCCGGACCACCACGCTCGGTCCTGTGGGCAAGCCCCCGCAGGCCAGGCCGAGGCGACCAGACACCCCTGCCGACGCCCTGCGCGTCGGCCGATCAGACGATCGGGAGAGAGCCACAATGCTGAACTGGGACGAGTTTCACGAGGACGACACCGCCACCGCCGAAGTTCCGGAACCGCGAAAGGTACCGGAGCCGCAAAAGGCACCACAGCCGGCAACGGCTCCGGTCACCGAACCGGCGGTCGAGGCGAAGGAGGCGGTGCGCGAAAGCACTGGCCACTATGGCGTCGCCGACCACAACCGCCTGGCCCGCGCACGCCAGGCCCTTGAGGAGCTCGACGTGGCGGCAGGTCTCGAAGAGCTCGAGATGGGCGCGGCGCGTATCCAGGTCGATGACAAGCAGATGATCAACGCCCGCGCCGACCTCAATCAGCTGGTGCCGTTCAAGTACGAGTGGGCCTGGCAGAAGTACCTGGACGGCAGCGCCAACCACTGGATGCCCCAGGAAGTGAACATGAACGCGGACATCGCGCTATGGAAGAGCAACGACGGCTTGACCGCCGACGAGCGCCGTATTGTCGAACGTTCGCTGGGCTACTTCTCCACCGCCGACTCCCTGGTCGCCAACAATCTGGTGCTGGCCCTGTATCGCCTGATCACCAACCCGGAATGCCGCCAGTACCTGCTGCGTCAGGCTTTCGAGGAAGCGATCCACACCCACGCCTACCAGTACTGCGTGGAGTCGCTGGGCATGGACGAAGGCGAAGTCTTCAACATGTATCGCGAAGTGCCTTCCGTGGCCGCCAAGTCCGCCTGGAGCCTGAAACATACCCAGTCCCTGGCGCGCCCGGACTTCCACACCGGCACCGTAGAGACCGATCAGGAACTGCTGCGCAACCTGATCGCCTTCTACTGCGTCACCGAAGGGATCTTCTTCTACTGCGGCTTCAGCCAGATCCTGTCCATGGGCCGTCGCAACAAGATGACCGGCGTGGCCGAGCAGTTTCAGTACATCCTGCGTGACGAGTCGATGCACCTGAACTTCGGCGTCGACATGATCAACCAGATCAAGATCGAAAACCCGCATCTGTGGACGCCCGAGTTTCAGGATGAGGTCACGCAGATGATCCTCGAGGGCACCGAGCTCGAGATCAGCTACGCGCGTGACACCATGCCTCGAGGGGTGCTGGGCATGAACGCGGCCATCATGGAAGAGTACCTGCACTTCATCTGCAACCGCCGCCTGGCCCAGATTGGCCTGAAAGAGCAGTTCCCCGGTGCCCAGAACCCCTTCCCGTGGATGAGCGAGATCATCGACCTGCGCAAGGAAAAGAACTTCTTCGAGACCCGCGTCACCGAGTATCAGGTCGGCGGCGCACTGAGCTGGGATTGACACCGTGGGACGCCCAGGCCGCATGCCACGGGCGTCTTCATCTTGAGCTGTGAACGGCATCCGCTTGCGAGCGGGTGATGGCGAGACCCCAAGATCTAGCCACCTAGTGAGAGGGCAATACCATGACAGTGTCCAACGCAACACCACAGCAGCACCAGCACGACACTCGCGCCTGGCAGACCGCACTGGACCAGGCCCTGGCCGCCCATGGCGGCGAGCGCGCCCTGGCTCGCTACGACCACCTGGCCCATGCCTTCCCTGCCCCTAAATATGACCCCCACGATGATCACCACCCCCACCTGAACCTGGACGCTTTGAAGCGCTGGGCGCTGTATCGTGGCTGGCGCGCTCAGCCGGACACCGATCGCGTAGGGCTGGCCAGCACGCCACCGATTCGCTTTACCCGGCTGTCACGACATCGCATTACCAGCCATTAAGGCTTCGAGAGACGTGACAGCGCTCACTGACGGTCATCACCGCGTGGGAGCGCTGTCGCATGGCGTTTCATCCAGCCTGTGACACGCCAACCTCAGCGGCTGCACCGACGCCCGATCCAGCCGCTACCGATCAGCATGCCCAGGGTAATCAGCCCCGCGGCACCGGCCAGCCACAGACTGGGGGCGGCATAGCCAGTGACCACCAGCACCAGCGTCGACAGCAGCGGCGTAAAGTAGGCGAGGAAGCCCAGCAGGCGTAGATCGCCCTGCTTGACCCCGATATCCCAGGTAAAGAACGCGCTGCCTACCGGGCCCAGACCCAGGGCAATGACACCGAGCCAAGCGCTGCCCTCGGGCCAACGAGTCGTCTCGAAGGCCAGGTGACAGATCGCTGCGAGTATCGCCGTGGCCAGGCAGAAGCCGCCCACGGCGGCGGTCGGCACCTTGCTGGTGGCCCGGGACAGTACCGAGTAACCGCTCCACACAAAGGCACTGGCAAAGGCGGCAACGTAGCCAAGCAGACTGCCACCGGCATTGACATCACCGCCGATCAACAACACCGCACCACAGAAGCCCAGCACACTGCCGATGACGTGATAGCCGCGCAGGCGCTCGCCGGGTAACAGCGCTACCATCAGCACGATCAGCAGCGGCCACAGGTAGCTGATCAAGCCAGCATTGGCAGGCGGCGCATTCTGCTGAGCAACGAAATACAGGGCGTGATAGCCAAACAGCCCACCGACACCCAGCGCCCAGATCAGCGCTGGCTGGCGCATGGGCGCGATGACCGCCTCTCCCCGCAGGCGCTGATAGACCACGAAGCAGACGAAGGCCACCGCAAACGCCAAGGCGGTCAATAGAAATGGCGGCACCGGACCGGCCAGTTGGGTGAACAGCGACAGCATGGCCCAATTGAGCACGGTGGTAGCGCCAATCAAGGTGGCCCGGCGCCGCAGATCAGGTCGCACTGCGATGTCACTGCTGGATGAGGATGAAGAAACAGACATGAGGACCTCCACACAGACGAGGACTCGAGTGTGTGCGGCGCACGCCATCATGTCTTGTACGATTCTGACCTTTGCAAGACCTGCTGGGCGGTCTGTTGTCGCCAGCGCCCCGGCGGCATCCCGTGGGCCTCACCAAAGACCCGGGTAAAATGTGCTGCATCGTGAAAACCACAGGCCAGGGCAATCTCGCTGAGGGAGACGGGCATGGCCCTCCCGTGGGCGCCAGTGCCCATCAGCAGCTGACGGGCCAGGATCAGACGCTCGCGGCGTAGCCAGGCCGCCGGTGCCATGCCCATCAGGACGCGAAATTGACGCGCAAAGACGGCCTCGGACAGGTGACAGAGGCTGGCCATGTCGCTGACCCGCCATGGCTGCTCCAGACGACGACGGACCTCTGGCAACAGTCTGAGCAGACTTAGCCGCTGGGACGGCAACGGCTTGCCCCCCCCTGCGTCAAGCGCTGTCGCCAAGGTCAGCAGCCACTGAGCCAGCCGAGGTACATCCGCAGGGCCCGTAGGCGCGGCGGTCGCCAGTGCTGTGGGGACCTTGATCCCCGACAGGCGGCGGCTCGCCCCTCGACCGGATTCAAACAAGGATTCGATACCCAGGGCATGGCACCACTCCACCGGGAGATCGAGCACCAGGACGTCATTGTCCGCGGGGGCGAGATAATGATGCAGGTCACCGCTGGGGACCGGTGCCAGCACGCCTTCGCTTACCCGCAGACACCTACCGGCCACCTCCAGCTCGACCATGCCACCTTGCCCCAGCAGCAGTTGCTGGTAGTCATGCCGGTCACTGAGCACCCTATCCGGGTAGCTACGCCGTTCGATTACTGGAGCGTCAAGCATCATTGCAAGGTCATGTCCCAAAGCCAGACCTTCAGTCTAGCCCTCGCGCCGTCGCCCTGGAAACCTGGGCGCCAGCTGATCCAGGTCAAACGTACTTCCTTGGCAGAAGCGATACCCTCTCATTTACAACCCCGCCAGGCTCTGATAGAGATGTCTGTCGGAGGTCCTCTCCATGGAACATGCAGGAGGTCCGTCATGGCGACATCCAAGAGTGTCATCAAGCGCGTTTACGTTCCCACCCACGTCAAGACCCTGCCCAACGGTGAACGGGTAAAGGTCCCGGGCCACTACAAGAAGGTCCCGACGGCACACTAGTTCGCGTTTGCCACGCCCTGGAGCCGTCGATCGCTGACCGCTGTCACGCGTTGCTGATTCTGTCACTCTAGATCCAGCCACCCTTGACCCCGTCACACTGATCCAGTCACCCCAGACCCAGTCACCCCAGACCCAGTCACCCAGACTCCGTCATCCAAGGATCAGGCGGAAGACGGCTCCCGACACACCCGCCACCAGCCAAGTCCTGCCGGCACGCCGAAGAGTAGCGCATGCACCAGCAGCTCCTCCCCCAGGGCATAGCCGTGTGACAACCCGACGCTTAAGTTCCAGGCACAGACTCCCAGCCATGCCAGGCTAAAGACCCACATCGCGGTATGCTGACGAGGCTTTGGACAGGTCAAGAGCAACAGCAAGACCAGTGCCACGCCAATGATGATCATGATCAGCAGACGCATCTCCCTCTCCTCCTGCCAGTCGAGCGAAGCGCACCGACGGCGCTTTGCCATGGATGTTGACGCAGCCTGTCATCGCCATGACCGTGCGAGACACGGCGACTCGCTATTCAGGCATCGCGTCCGGCGCCATCACGATCAGCCGTGACGCCCCTTGCCGATGCTTCAGCGCCACGACGAGGTACGACGTCCCTGGTGCTTCGGTGAACGTCCACAGCCCCTCTACGGCACCGCCAGCAAGGGACTGTGTGCCCAAGGCTTGGCCAGTGTCGGGCTGCAGGAAATACAGCCTCGAGGCACTGCTGGCACCGACGACCACGGTGTTTTCGATCGTGACAGGTGCGGTCAAGCCACTCGCCCCCATCAAACGTCGCGGTGAGAACTGCGACGGCTTCAGGTGGCGAACGTCCAGGCCCGCCACCGTGGCCACCCACTCCCCCGTTGCCGAAGGCCCTAGGCCGACACGCGCCACCGCCCCCCAAGGAGGCGTTTGGCACCATGGCCACGCAAGCCTGCCCCCGTCGCGGCTGACCAGGCCAGTGCTGGCAAGCAGGTAGGCGCCTTCGTCCGGCGAGCCGAAGATCGTTTGTCGTGACCAGGGCGGTGCCATGGGCAGATGCACGAGCAGGTCCGCGAGCAGGTCTGTCAGCGGAGCCGGTAGCGCACTGGGAAGACCGTGATCCCGAGTGCGCTGGCGCAGCCGACACCAGAGTTGATCAACGGGGGTGAGCCCCCAGGCATCTCGCTCAGCCGCGCTAGCCGTTGTCAGCGCTGTGTTGCGCCAGGGCTCCTCGGCCAAGGGCGGTGAAGCGGCCAGCACCTCGTGGGACAGTATCTCCCCGGTCAACCGGTCGAATAGCGTCAACCCGGCGGCGGTGTCAGCCACCATCACCAGCGCTGTCGCGTCAGGCTGTTCCTCTCTGCCGCCGGCATCTTCCCCAGCGTCGGCGAGACCTGCCTCTTCTGCCGTCAGTGTCACCAAGGCAGCCGTGCCAGACGCGGTGATACCGCCCAGCATCTCGGTCTGCCACAGGACGGTGCCATCGCTGATATCCACTGCCTGTATCAGGCTTCCTGCGTCGCCGGTAGGCACCCTGGCGGCGGACGACACGATCAGGCGATTCAGTGCCTGATCGACCGCCAGCAGTCTGTCGCCACCTGCCGCGTCTCCCCAGCTCCACAGGCTCTCTCCCGAGCCGCTGTCGAGCAGTTGGAGGGCGGGGCCATCCTCCATGGCAGATGCCACTATCGCGCCATCGGTCACCTGCAACGCCGCCAGCGACGTCGCTTCGACGGTGGTCATCCCGGCCGCGGCAAAGCTCTCGCAGGGCCTGCCGGTGTCGGCGTCCAGCGCCAGCAAAGTGCCGGATGAGGAGGCGACAAACAGCCGCTGCGGACACATCAAGTCGGTCTCGCTGATACCGCTCTCACCGGCGCCTTCATGGGTGGATGCCAATTCCAGGGGATCCCCTTCTTGCTCTCCTGGGATGGGTACAAACACCCCCGCCGCGCCCTCGACGGGGCCTTGCCAGGCATCATGAAAGGCCAGATACGCGCAGCGTTCCCCGGCAACATCGCCTTGCCACTGGTAGGCCCATAGCGGCTCTCCCGTGGTGGCTCGGCGTGCCATCACTCCCTGCTGGGTGCAGACAAACAGCTGCTGCTGATCATCCGACAGTGCTAGGGACGACACCCCTGCCGTCAGCTCGGTGTGCCAGACGTCGGTCAGTGCGAGCGGCGCAAGAGCACGATCACCTTGCTGCCACGCCTCGACAATATGCGGTGCCGCCGCCAGCAGCGGTAGCGCCAGACCAACGATCGACGTCAGCCCGGTTCCCTGACGACCGAGGCCAGTGGCGCCGCGAGACCACCATGGCAGGAGCAACACCAGTCCCAGCAAGGCCGGGGCCCAGAGCCGAGGTATCAAGCGCCAGGCATCCAGCCCCACCTCCCACAGCGCCCAACCAAGCGTGCCGGCGAGCAACGCCGCATACACCGTCAAGGTGCCGCGCCAGCGCCCCATCAACCCTGCGGCCACTGCCACCAGCCCCGCGGCAGATACCACGTAATAGACACTGCCGCCCTGAGCCAGCAGCAGCGCTCCCGCCAGTAGCTGCACCAATGCCACTACAGCCAGCACCAGTCCCAGCATGATGGAAGGCCCCTTGGCAGCCCGACGGTTATCCATTGAGTGCATCTCCTTTCGTCCCTGACGGCCACGAGGCAAGTCGTCGCCTCAGCTCTCGCGACGTGCAGCTTCAGAATAGAAGCTGCCGGTGATCACTGCGACCTACGTCCACCCTCGTGGCGTACCGTGCAGAGGCACGCCAAATGCCTGGCGTGAGGCGACGAACATGGCATGATGTGCCATCCATCCGTTGCTCCAGAGGAACACGCCGATGAATCTGTACGGCGATACCCGTTCGGGAAACTGCTACAAGATCAAGCTGCTGGCCTCACTGCTCGACATCCGAATGGTGTGGATCGGCATCGATATCCTGGCCGGTGACACCCGTGAAGAGGATTTTCTCGGGCGTAATCCCAACGGCAAGATTCCCCTTCTTGAGCTGGATGACGGACGCTTTCTGGCAGAGTCCAACGCGATTCTCCACTACCTGGCCGGCGGCAGTGATTGGCTACCGCAGGACCGCTTTGAGCATGCCAAGGTGCTGCAGTGGCAATACTTCGAACAGTACAGCCATGAACCCTATATCGCCGTTGCCCGCTTCATCTCGCTGTATCTCGGCCTGCCTGATGAACGCAAGGCCGAGTACGAAGCCAAGAAAGAGGGCGGCTACAAGGCGCTGAAGGTCATGGAGCGTCAGCTGGAAGCGACGCCTTATTTGGTCGGCGACCGCCCGACCATTGCGGATATTTCGCTGTATGCCTATACCCACGTTGCCCATGAAGGCGGCTTCTCGCTGTCGACGTTTCCCGGCATACGGGCCTGGCTCGAGCGCATTCAAGCGCTGCCAGGCTATGTCTCCCTCGGTGACGAAGCGCTCCCTGCCTGAGCCGTTGAGGTGGCCATGGTCAATGACCGACCGGCCCGGTCGGTCATCTCTCATTGTCGGATATCAGGTATGCTGGTGGCTTCTTGCAACGCCGTAACGGAGTCACGACTTGGCCACCGCCCTCCTTTTCAACGTCTTGATTTTTCTTGCTGCAGCCGTGGTGGTGGTACCCGTCATCAAGCGCCTGGGACTGGGAGAGGTGCTGGGCTACCTGATCGCTGGGGTACTGATTGGCCCGTCTGCCCTCGGCCTGGTGCCTGACGCGGAAGGCGTGCTGCAGTTTTCCCAGGTCGGCATCGTCTTCCTGCTGTTTGTCATCGGCCTGGAACTCAAGCCGGCGCGTCTCAAGCTGATGCGTAAACCGGTCTTCGGCTTCGGATCGCTGCAGGTCGCCATCACCACCCTCGTGCTCGGCGTCACGGCTCTCGCGCTAGGCCTGTCTCCGGTCGCGGCGGCCGTCGTCGGCTTCAGCCTCGGACTGTGCTCCACCCCGCTGGTCCTGCATCTGCTCGGTGAGCGCCAGGAGCTCAACAGTCGCCACGGGCGCAAGGCGTTCTCCCTGTTGCTGTTTCAGGACATGGCCGCCATCCCGGTGCTGGCCGTGATCCCGATCCTCGGCGCGGATAGCCTGGCCGCCGGAGGAGTGATGTCAGCGCTCAAGGAGGTGGCGATTGCGGTCGCCGCCTTCGCCGGCCTTATCTTCGGGGGACGCAAGCTATTGCCGCCGCTGTTTCGCAGAGCGGCCGCCACCGAAAGCCGCGAGGTGTTTGCCGGCATGTCGCTGCTGGTCTTGATTGGTGCCGCCTTGCTGATGGAGCTGGCAGGCCTGTCGATGGCCCTGGGGGCATTTATTGCCGGCATTCTGCTGGCCGACTCTGAATACCGCCACAGTATCGAGGCAGATATC
This sequence comes from Halomonas litopenaei, assembly GCF_017303055.1. Taxonomy (GTDB): domain Bacteria; phylum Pseudomonadota; class Gammaproteobacteria; order Pseudomonadales; family Halomonadaceae; genus Halomonas; species Halomonas litopenaei_A. The sequence goes on from NZ_JAEKJT010000004.1 coordinate 557,959, forward strand.
GAGCCCTTCAGAGGCCTCTTGCTAGGTCTGTTTTTCATGGCCGTGGGCATGACCGCCCAGATCGGGCTGCTGGCCGAGACCCCGGGGCTGGTCCTGGGGCTGACCGCACTGCTGCTGGTGGCCAAGGGCGCCAGTCTGATGCTGGCGGCACGCGCCTATGGCTGTGGCTGGCGCGAGACCACCACCCTGGGGGTGCTGCTATCTCAAGGTGGCGAGTTTGCTTTCGTGGTACTGACCGCGGCCGGCAGCGCAGCGCTGCTGGAGACCAGTCTCGTCAGCCTGCTGGTGCTGGTCGTGTCGCTGTCCATGGCCACCACGCCGGTACTGTTTCTCGGCTATGAGCGGTGGATCCGCCCGCTCTTCAAGAAACCTCGTCCGAAGCGCCAGTTCGACGCCATGGACGACGACTCACCCAGGATCATCCTGGCGGGATTCGGTCGCTTTGGTCAGGTGATGGGACGCGCGCTCCAGGGACTCGAGATTCCCTACACGATTCTCGACATCAACGCCGACCACGTGGATTTCGTGCGACGCTACGGCAACAAGGTCTACTTTGGCGACGCCACCCGTCTCGACCTGCTGGAGGCCGCAGGGGCTCGCCAGGCCCAGGTACTGGTAGTGGCGGTGGGTGATCCCGAGATTTCCATGCGTATCATCCAGCGTGCCAGCAAGCGCTTTCCCCACCTCAAGATCTACGCTCGCGCGCGGGATCGTCAGCATGCCCAGCGGCTGATGCGAGCCAAGGTGGATTACGTGCTGCGCGAGCTGCTGCCAGCCAGTCTCGAGATGACCCGAGAAGTGCTGATCGGGCTGGGCATTCCGCGGGACAAGGCCCAACAGACCATCGATACCTTCCGCCCCCATGATGAAGATACCCTGCGGCGACAGCTCGAAGTCTTCGGCAATGAGAAGAAGCAGATGCAGACCATCCGACAGGCGGCCAAGGAACTCGAGACGTTGTACGAAGCGGACGAAGACATCCTGCGCAGGGTCGATGAAATTCCTTCGAGGGCCAGCACCGAGCCCCCCGCCTCCCATCCCCCTGAACGCTAAGGGTCGGGCGAACTCACCTGACGCGGCTGCCACCAGGACGGCAGCCTTTCGCGCACCTCCGGCCAGGCGAAGCGATCATCCAGCAACACCAGCGTGCCGCTGTCCTCTGGCCCGCGGATCACACGTCCGGCGGCCTGAATCACCTTGATCAGCCCAGGAATTCGATAGGCGTAGTTGTCCCCCTGGCCAAAGCGCGCCTCGAGGCGTGACTTCAAGGCCTCCTGGCGAGCGTCGCTGGGAGGCAAGCCCAGGGTCGCCACAAAGGCACCGATCAGCCGATCTCCCGGCAGGTCCACGCCCTCCGAGAAGACACTGCCCAACACCGCAAACGCAATACCAAAGCCTCCCGGTGCGAAATCGGCCAGAAACGCTTCCCGCTCGGCTTCGTCCATGCCGCGACGCTGCACCCGCCGGGGAATCTCCGGGTAGGCATCGGCCATGGCGGCGACCACTCTATCCAGATAGGCAAAGCTCGAGAAAAACGCCAGGTAGTGGCCGGGACGCCGCTGATACTGGGCTGCCATCATCTCGATGATACCCGGCAGCGACTGTTCCCGGTGGCGGTAGCGGGTCGACAGATGGGTGCAGATCCTGACGTCGAGCTGCTCGGCAGTGAAGGGAGATTCGACCTCGGCCCACACGCTGTGGGCCGGTAGTCCCAGCAAGTCTTGCTGGTAGCGTGGCGGAGCCAGCGTCGCCGAGAACAACACGCTGGCATGGGCGGCTGCAAAGCGCGGAGCGAGAAAGTCGCCAGGCACCTGATTGACGATGGCAAGTCGGGCGCGACCTCGCCCCCGGCGGGTCAACTCGCACATGGAGTGGTCGCCGAATCGCTCGGCCAGGCGAGAGAATGCCAAAGCCTCGAACAACGCATCGGTCAGGGCGGGCCGGGTATCTTCAGGATGTTCTCCCAGGTGATCACCGATGGCACCGCTCAATCCTTGCAGGGCCTGCAGAAACTCTGCCGGAATCGTCCCCAGGGTCATCCAGCGCGGTGCATCCCGAGACCCGGGCTGGTCGCCGCCATGTTCCCGCACCACCGCCTGCCACTGCCGCACAACCCGTGCCAGAGGCTGTTTCAGCGCGGCGGGCGCCTCCTTGCTCAGACGTGCCAGACTGCGCTGATCGATACTGGCCGAATACATGCCTCGCGCTCTATCGATCAGATTGTGCGCCTCGTCCACCAGCAGCGCCAGGCGCCATTGGCGCGCCTGAGCCAGGCCATGCAGCAGAGCGCTAGCGTCGAAGTAGTGATTGACGTCCCCCACCACCAGGTCGCACCAGCGTGCCATTTCCTGGCCCAGATAGTAGGGGCACAGACGATGCGCCAGCGCCACCTCACGCAGCCCGGGGCGATCCAGCCTGGCGTGGGCTACGGCGGCCTGGCGCGCTTGGGGCAGTCGATCATAGAAGCCCTGCGCCAACGGACAGCTATCACCGTGACAGGCCAGATCAGGGTGTTCGCAGGCCTTGTCTCGCGCGACCAGCTCCAGCACACGAAGCCGCCGCTCGGGGCCTGGATCCAGCTGATTGACGGCTGACAGCGCCAGCTGCCGCCCGGTGGTCTTCATGGTCAGGAAAGCCACGCGATCGAGGCCATGCCGTGGCATGGCCTTCAACGCCGGAAACAGGCTGCCCAGGGTCTTGCCGATCCCGGTCGGCGCCTCGACCAGCAAGGCCTTGCCGGTGGCCACCGCCTTGTAGGTGGCTTCCGCCATCTGGCGTTGCCCGGGACGAAAGTCGAGATACGGAAAGCGCAGGCCCTGCAGGGCACTGTCGCGGCGGCGTCGATGGCGCGCCTCGCTCTTGGCCCAGTGCAGATAGTCGTGACAGGCCGCAGCGAGCTCCTGCCACAGCTCCGAGGCGGATGCCTCACAGCTGAGAAGAGTTTCACGACCTGTCACCAGATCGAGGTAGACCAAGGCCAGGGTGATGCGCTCACGCCGCTGCTGGCGACACCACAGCGCGCCGTAGGCGCGCACCTGCGCCCAGTGCAGCGCCCGCTGGTTGTCGGCCATGCGATCCAGGCGCCCGCGGTGGGTCTTGATTTCCTCGAGCCGTGAACCGTCGTCGGCCACACCATCGATGCGCCCTCTCAGGTGTAGCCCTGCCAGCGTTCCTTCGACGGCCACTTCACTGCGGTAGCCCTCACCGCGGCGGGCCACCACCTGGGCATGACCGTCGATGCCCTCGCGGGAGCTGGGGGCTGGCGTAAAGCGATGATCAAGGTCTCCCCGACGTGCCGTGAAGTCGCACAGCTCACGCACCGCCACCGACATCACCAGGCTATCGTCAGCGACACTGCCGGATAGCCCTTCTCGTTCTGCCTCAGGCAAAGCGTCTGGGTCGTCCGGGCAGCGCGAGTCGTCACTCATCATGCCACCGCACATGACACACCGACACCGCAATCCCGTGGTGATGAAAATGCTCAAGCCAGCGTTTCTGGTTGTCCTGCAGACGGTCTCCTGGCGCCTTGATCTCGATTAGGCGGTAGCGGGGCTCGCCCTCAGCTGCCGCTGGAAAGAACTGAATCAGGTCTGGCCAGCCGGCCCGATTGGCCTTTACATCCTCCAGCATGCGGGTGAAAAAGACCCGAAGATCTGCGCCATCGATGCACTCGAGCGCCACATCCAGCAGCGTGGCATCTAGCACCTCCCAGTGTACAAACGGATTGGCGATGCCCCACTTCTGTTCCCAGCGCCGACGTATCTGGGGGACGTGGGCCTGGTCGTCCAGCGCAGACAGGCAGGCATCGAACCGCTCTCGGCGACGGCTCACGAAGTCCGCGCGATAAAGGTCTGCAGGCCCACGATGAAACGGATGAAAGAAGGCCCCCGGCAAGGGGGTGAAAATGACATCCCAGCACAACAGGCCAAACAGTCCGGCGATCAAGTGATTCTCGACGTAGAACACCGGCGCGCCATCCTCGCTGAGATGATCTCGCACAGCGCGCTCGACGCAACCGCTGTCATTCAGCGCACGGGACGGCAGCGATAGCTGCCACAGCGTGATATCCGCGAGCGCTGCGCGCTCCTGCCGGGGCAGCCCGAGTCGGCGTCTCAGCCGCGGCACCAGGCGCTCCAACGCCTGGTGCTCAGCCTCATCCTGCGGCGCCTCGAGCGCCTGTTCCGCCAGTTCCAGAGCCTGCTGATCATGACCAAGACGCTCCAGCAGGCGTAGCCGCTTGACCCTGGCCTCACCGGGACCCGCCAAGGCATACGCCTCCAAGGCCAGGGCGTCGTGACCAGCACGCTGGGCCTGCTGACCCAGTCTCAGCAGCAGGCGTGCCCGTCGCGATCTCAGCCACGCATTGTCATCAGGCAGCTCAGGCACATCGGCCCATACCGACGCCACGTCCTCGCCTTGCTCGAGGCGCTCGCGCAGGTGGTGCAGCTGAAGATAGGTGTCGACCTCCTGTCGCTGTTGAAAGCCGCGAGAAGCGGGATCGAGTGCCACCTGTTCGTAGCGCATGTGCCCGAGCTCCGCCATGACGAAGTCCGACCAGCTTTGCCGCAGGTTGCCGAAGAACATCAGGCGCAGGCGATCACAGACCTCCATCACGGTCAGTCTCCACAGGCCATCGTCGCTGTCGGGCCACCACTGACTCCAGCGCTGGGGACCCAGCAAGGAAGGCTCCTCATCCGCCGACCTATCCAAGGCATCCGCCGATTGATCCTGGGCATCCGCCAGCGCCTGAGCCAAGCGGGTCTTCGATACCGAGGCCGGGAGCTGATGATCCGGCAAACGTGGCACCAGGACCCGCCGCGCCTCAGCAAGACGCAATTGCGTCATCAGCTCGACATGGCTCACTACCGGGTCCGCCGCGATCAGTTCGGCGGCGGCCAGTTCTTCCAGGGCGAGGCCAAGATCCCCCACTTCCACGTAGTCGAGCCGGGACGTACGAAACAGCTCTCCCTTGCGCGACACCATGCGCACCAACAGAGCTTGAGCAGGTTCGGGGAGACCACCGAACTGCGCGATGAAATCACGCTCAGGAGCGGCCAGCAGATCGCCGTGTCGGCTACTCACCCACGCCAGCACATACTGGAAATGGCGCAGGTAATAGAAGGGGTCGTCGCGCAGGTCTGGAGGTAGCTGCGGCAGGTCAGGAGTCATGGCGGCATCTTATCAAGGATGCCCTATCACGCCCAAGCGCCCACTGACGGACACTTCACTCGCCGTCTTGCTGATCGCCAGCAACGGAAGAGGAAGATGTCCGCTACCGCCATGGACATTTCCTTTTGCTGCTAAGCATTGATGAGCAACTGCTACAGAAAGCCATTTCAGCAAAAGCCGAGTCTGTAATGCCAGTCTATGCTGGTGACACTGAAAACGGCGGAACATGCGGCAGGTAGCGCAAGCGACTTAGATAGCGGCAGGTAGCGCAAGCGCCTTCGATAGACAGTAGATAGATACCAAGGCGCCGATACCCCGTACTGATGAAACACATCGACAACCACGTACTGATCGAGAGCCAGAGGACACGACTCATGCCCCAACAGAAGACCGCCATCATCACCGGATCGACCAGCGGTATCGGACTTGGCATCGCCGAGGGGTTCGCCAAGGCAGGCATCAACCTGGTCATCAACGGTATCGAAGCGGCGTCAGACGTGGAGGCCACCCGGTTGGAGCTTGAGAAACACGGCGTCAAGGTGGTCTACGACAACGCCAACATGATGGAGCCGAGCGAGATCAGCGCCATGCACAAGCGCGCCGAAGCCACGTTCGGCGCCGTCGACATCATCGTCAACAACGCTGGCATACAGCATGTGGCACCGGTCGACGAGTTTCCCGAGGACAAGTGGAACGCCATTATCGCCATCAACATGAATTCGGCCTTTCACCTCACCAAGGCCGCTCTGCCTGGCATGAAGGCCCGCGGCTGGGGCAGAGTGATCAACATCGCCTCGGCTCATGCCCTCGTTGCCTCTCCCTACAAGTCGGCCTACGTGGCCGCCAAGCATGGGGTCTTGGGATTGACCAAGACGGTAGCACTGGAAGTTGCCGAACAGGGCATTACCGTCAACGCCATCTGTCCTGGTTATGTGCTGACGCCGCTGGTCGAGAAGCAGATCCCGGATACCGCCAAGGCACGCGGCATCTCCGAGGATTCGGTCATTCGCGACGTGCTGCTGGCCAACCAGCCCACCCGTGAATTCGTCACCACAGAGCAATTGGCGGCCACCGCCCTGTTCCTGTGTTCTGACGGCGCCGCCTCCATGACCGGCATCGCCTTGCCGGTGGATGGCGGTTGGACAGCACATTGACCCTCCCTGTGCTGGGCTGATGATGCGTAGACAGCACATCGACCGTAACGGCAGCGTTAAGCGGTCAGCTGAAAGGGCCTTACAAAAGGCCTTATAGGAAGGTCTTACAAGAAGGTCTGATAAGAAGGTCTTAAGGACGGTCTTGTGCAAGACCGCTGCACCACAGGAGAAGGTGATGGCCAAGCCACCCAAGAAGATCAATCTGGCATTACAAGGCGGAGGCGCCCATGGCGCCTTCACCTGGGGGGTTCTGGACGCCCTGCTCGACGACCCCTGCATCGAGATCGAAGCCATTTCAGGCACCTCCGCTGGTGCCATGAACGCCGTTGTTCTGGCCGATGGCCTGGTTCAGGGCGGGCGCGAAGCCGCCAGGGAAAAGCTGGAAACCTTCTGGAGAGCGGTCTCCAAGGCAGCACGATTCAGCATTCTGCAGCGCACCCCCTGGGACCGGCTCAGTGGCAACTGGAGTCTCGACTACTCACCGGGCCACGTCTACTTCGACCTGATGACGCGCTTTTTCTCGCCGAGTCAGTTCAACCCGATGAAGTACAACCCCCTTCGGGACATCATCATCGAGCAGGTGGACTTCGATAACGTCTGCGGCTGTGACCAGATGAAGGTCTTCGTCGCCGCCACCAATGCCGAAACAGGACGGGTCAAGATCTTCAACCGCCAGGAACTGACACCGGACATGGTGATGGCGTCTGCCTGTTTGCCGTTTCTGTTCGAGGCTGTGGAAGTCGATGGCGTGCCTTACTGGGATGGCGGGTATTCAGGTAACCCTCCGCTGTTCCCGTTCTACCAGACAACAGAGTCTCGCGACATTCTGATCGTGCAGATCAATCCGGTAGAGCGCGAAGGATCACCCATCAGCGCGCAGGAGATCCTCAATCGGACCAACGAGATCACCTTCAATGCCAGCCTGCTCAAAGAGCTGCGAGCCCTGGCCTTCGTCAAGCGCTTGATCCATGAAGGCCATCTTGATCCGGACACCTATCGCGACATGCTGGTCCACATCATCGACAGCCAGGACCTGCTGAAGCCGCTGGGCGCTTCATCCAAGCTCAATGCGGAGTGGGAGTTCCTGTGTCTGCTTCGTGACAGAGGTCGCCAACGTGCCCAGGCCTGGATCGAGCAACACTACGACGATATCGGCAAGCGAGATAGCGTCGACCTGAGAGAGATGTTTGACGGTATCCACTGATCCAAGGCGACCGGAACGGCAGGCCTGTTGGCATGGGGCGAGTGAGCAGAGGCGCCCTCTCTCGGAAAAGCGAAAGAGCATAGCAGCGCCAGTAAGGCATGGCCTCTGGCGCTGACAAAGCCGGGCCACTGTGGAGCGCTGCCTCAACCAGCCAATGGCCATCGAGAGTCCTGATATCACGTTTGCCGAGGTGCACCCAAGACAAGAAGAGTGCGGCTCACAACAGCAAAGAAAGACACGAAGATCAGTTGAAGTGTGCCGGATGAAAGATAGGCCATCACGGGCACGACAGATGCAACGCTATAAAACGGCCGTATGTTTTAAACAAGAATTTCATTTTCGATGACACCCCCCTAAGTGATGGATGCATGCCATCCCAAAACGCACAACGAGGACGCCGCAATCATGAGCTCACACCCGCCATCACCCAATATGGAAAAAGGCCTCGCCTTCTTCAGGCAACACAATCCTGCCGCCGCCCAGGCGCTGGAAGAAAAGCTCGGTGACTTTGCGCCGGACCTGATGCGCCTGGTGGCCGAATTTCCGTTTGGCGAAATGTACGGTCGTGACGGGCTGGAGCCCAAGGTGCGCCAAGCCGCCACGCTATCGGCCCTGGCCTGCGGCGGCCATGACACCCAGTTGCGCATTCATATCGGTATTGCGCGTTCCCTAGGATTCAGCCGTGACGAATTGGTCGAGCTTTTTATGCAGCTTGCGCCTTACGCCGGTTTCCCCGTGACGATCAATGCCGTACTCGCCGTCAAAGACATCTATCCCGAGTCATGACATCACCCCGGTGATACACGACCCACCCCAACGTAGCGTAAAAAGGAGTCACGCCATGTTTGACCATCAGCAAAATCCGCCCATGGAACCGGTTGACGAAACCGATACTACCCTGGCATTCATCGACCTGGCCGACGTCAAGCTGCCCGCTGGCGCCGCACCGCTGGAGCAGCGTCATCTGCGCTTCCGTCGTGTCGACGTTGGTCCCGGCGGCATCGTGCCCTACCACTCCCACGAAAACCGCCCGGCCATTCTGTTCGTGTTCCAGGGTGAAATCGTCGAGTACAACTCAAAGCACGAGGAGCCGCGTGTGCACAGGGCTCCGTCCATCATCGCCGAGTTCAACGAGATCTGGCACTGGTGGAAGAACGAGTCTGATGGCGACGTCATCATCTATGCCGCCGACCTGGCCGAAACCGAGAAGTGCGCCGAAGGCGAGTGCTAAGACTCGCGGGTGGGGCTAGCTGACACAGCCCCCATCCACAAAGCCGCAGCGATGTGCTGCGGCTTTGTCGTATTTTCACTATCGGTCTTCGGCGCTCGTCTGTTGGGATTCACCTATTCCCCCTCGCCACGGCGACAGACGTCCAGGCGTCACTGACATGGCCGAGTCGGAAAGCCCAGCTCAGTCTGCCAAGCCTCCGGCCAACCACTCTAGCTGTTCCGCGACGGGAATCTCACGGCAGTGCTGGCGATTTTCTCCTGCCCAGAGCGGTGAGAAATCACCGCTGCAGCGGGATTCGTGGGCCGCGCGCAGTTCGCAGAGTGCGCTGGCCGCCAGGGGGAAGTCCGGTACCTCTCGGGAAATGGGGCCCAGCTCTCGCATGGCCCGGTTGACTATTCCCCGGGCCGGTCGGCCAGAAAAGACGTTGGTGATCTCGGTCGTTGAAGCAGGATCCAGCAGCGCCTTGCGATGAACGGCACGCACAGCGGCCTCCGGACAGCACAGTAGCGCTGTGCCAATCTGTACGGCGGCAGCCCCCTGATCAAGCGCCCATCGGACCCCCTGAGGGTCGGCGATCCCCCCTGCCGCCACCACCGGCACCGCCACCGCTTCCACGATACTCGGCAACAGCTTGGCCAAGGGTTGCTGCAGGCTGAGATCATCGCTCAGGAAATGCCCTCGATGGCCGCCGGCCTCGGTGCCCTGCGCAATAATGACGTCGGCGCCATTGGCCTCGAGCCAGCGGGCCTCGTCCAGGGTGGTGGCACTGGACATGACCAGGGCACCACAGCGCTTGACCCGCTCGACGAGCTCGGCGCTCGGCAAGCCGAAGTGAAAGCTGACCACTGCGGGCTTGTGCTTTTCGACAATGGCACAGGAGGCCTCATCGAAAGGACGTCGGGTCGGGCTGTCGCTAGGAGGGGGAGGAGCAATACCGAGCTCCTGATGATAGGGCTCCAGACGTTCTCGCCAACGCTCCAGGCGCTCTGGTTGCGCCTCAGGAGTGGTGTGGCAGAAGAAGTTGACGTTGACGGGGCCATGCCCCTCGATCGCCGCCAGCGCGTGCTCCAGCGCCTCCGGTGACAGCATGCCTGCGGGCAGTCCGCCCAGGCCACCTGCAGCCGTCACCGCGATCGCCAGCGTCTCGTCCTGAGCCCCTGCCATGGGCGCCTGAAAAATGGGGCGCTTCAAGCGAAGTCGCGCAAGGCTGGTCATGGTTGAATCTCCTTATGTGGAGCGGCGGCCTCGTGGTTCAACGACGCCTCACGGGGTCGCAGCTCCAGAATATCGCCACGAATGGCCAAATCGAAACGGCCAAGAAAGCTCATGCCCAGCAATACCGTCTCACCCTCCATGCCAGGACTGATGGAACCATCGACGCGAGACGCGGACAAGCCCCCCAACGTCACAGATTCCAGCGTGGTCAGGGTGCCGCGGGCACGCCCGTTGGCGGTGTGAAACCAAGCGCTGCCATGATCCGGCAACGACAGTTGTCGAGCAAGACTCCCGGGAAGAGCGACCCGCGTCGCACCAGTATCCACCAGGAACGTCACAGGTATGCCATTGATGCTGCCCGGCGCTACAAAGTGTCCACCAGGGCCTCTTTTGAGCTGCAGCGGCTGTCCTTCTGCCACCGCTTCAAGCTGGGCATTGGGGTGCATTTTCTGCGTCAGCCAGACAGACATCCACCAGCCACCCAGTGCCATGAACACCACCCAGAATAACAGCATCATGGCGAGACCTGGGCCACGGGTCCCATGTCGACGGGTCATGCCATTCTCCTTGCTGACGAACACACCACGTCGCCAGAAGCGACGAAGGCAGCATGGCGCAGCCGAGCGGCGACCGCTGTACTGATGCCAGTCGCTACGCGACAAGCGGCAGATCACGGCACAAGTGCCAGGCGTAGCCTCTTATACGGCAGGCGCATCCCATCGGAATGACACCAAGGAGGGTTTATGATGACAGCTTCTACTGACGTACTCCACGACCGCCCCTCTCAACACTTTCATCACTTTCATCACTCTCATCCCTTCCGGCAGGTTCTGGGCACGACCCTGGCCGTGCTGCTCACGGCGATGTTCAGCCCAGGTAGCAGCGCAGACGCTAGCCTTCCGCCCACGACCTCCATGGATGCGGTCGACAAGCATGTCTTCGAGATGTCCCACTACACCACGCAGGGAGGCGACACTATCGCGCCGGTCAGAGTGGGTTGGGAAGCCTATGGCGAGCTCAATGACGCCGCTGACAATGCCATCTTGATCACGCACTTCTTCTCGGGCACTAGCCATGCCGCAGGTCGCTATTCCGGAGAAGACGTTGCCGGCTATTGGGACGCCATCATTGGTCCGGGGAAGCCACTCGATACCAACCGTTACTTCGTGGTGTCCTCGGACACCCTGGTCAACCTCAATGCTGGCGACCCCAGGGTCACCACCACCGGCCCCGCCAGCCTCAACCCCGCCACCGGCGAGCCCTGGGGTACGACATTCCCCCTGGTCGGTATTGGTGACTTCGTGAACGTACAGAAGGCGCTGATGGATGAGTTGGGCATCCAACGCCTGCACGCCGTGATGGGGGCCTCGATGGGGGCTTTGCAAGCGTATGAGTGGGCCAGCGCGTACCCTGATCGGGTCGACCGTCTCATCGCAGTGATTGGCGCTGGCGTTGCCGATCCCTGGCTGATCGCCAGCCTCGACGCCTGGGCCGCTCCGATTCGCCTCGATCCCAACTGGCGCGACGGTGACTACTACGATGATGACCGCCCGCCCATCGACGGCCTGAGAGAATCGCTCAAGCTGATCACCCTGCAGGCCAACCACTGGCGTTGGGCTGATGCCACCTTCGATCGCGACTGGGCGGACCCTCTGGCGTCACCTGAAGCCGATCTCGCTGCCGACTTTGAGGTGGTGGCCACACTCGATGAGATTGCCGCTGCCCGCGCCAGCAAGGCAGACGCCAACCATCTGCTGTATCTGGTTCGGGCCAACCAGAACTTCGTGACCGGAACCGAGGGTGACGCCGAGTCTGGCCTGGCCGCCATAAAGGCCCCCACCCTGCTGCTCTACAGCGCAGATGACCTGGTGTTTCCAGCAGAGAACGTGCTCGACACGGCCCGCATGATTCAGGCTGACGGCACCCCGGTTACCTTGCACACGCTGAAGGGAGATCGCGGGCACCTTGATGGCGTGGTCAGTATCGAGCAAGCCGCCGATCAACTGCGCGGTTTTCTCGAAGCGCCAGTGCGCTGATGGTCGCGCCGACGGCTGCAGCGCCATCGACGCCCACCACCCGTCAGCGTCAGCCCAGGCACCCTCGCTAATGGCCATGGCATCAGCGGGCAAGGTGCCCATGACTGGACCTCAGCAGACAGCCATGCTGGGATGGTCGAGGGTCTGAGGTTACTGACCCTGGGAGCACCGTTTCAGGGTGCTTCCAGGCATATCGACAAGGAGTTCACCGTGAGTCATGACGCTACTCTCCAGGTTGCCGACCTGGATGCAGGTCTGATCTATCGTCTGTTTTCCGGCGCTATCGCACCGCGCCCGATTGCGTGGGTATCAACGCTGAGTAGCGAGGGGCATGCCAACCTGGCGCCTTTCTCGTTTTTCAATGTGGCCAGTGTTGCCCCACCCATACTGGCGTTCTCGCCGCTGCTCAATGGCGAGGGTGGCACCAAGGACACCGTTGCCAATTTGCGAGAGGTGGGCGAATGCATCGTGCACATCGGCGGGGAAGCCCTGGCGGAGGCGCTCAATACCACCAGCGCCAGCCTGCCGCGGAACGGCGATGAGTTCAAACACGCGGGGCTCACCAAGGCGCGCCTTGGCGATCTTCGGGTTCCCCGGATCAGCGAAGCGCCGATCGCCTTCGGCTGTCGTCTCCACGACATCCTTACCTTTGGCGATCAGCCGCTTTCAGGCAACCTGGTGCTGGCCGAAGTGACCGTGATTCACGCCGATCCCAAGGTGTGGGACGGACGCCACGTAGGCCGCGAGGCGCTTGCCCCCATCGGCCGCATGGCTGGCAGTGACTATATTCGCTGCACGGATCTGTTCGCGCTGGAACGTCCCAAGTAACCAGCATTCGGCGCCGGCTCGATTGTCCGGGGGGAACCCGGCAGTGCATCAGCCCCCAAGCAGGGAGCGAATCACCAGGTATCCGCCCATGGCCAGCAATCCCATCAGGAACACCTGACGAAAACGTGCCTCGGAGAGTCGTCGCCGGAGCTCGGCGCCCAGCCACATCCCAAGCCCTGCCGGCAGCAAGGCCAGGCAGGAGGCCTGCAACTGATCAATGGACAAGAGCTCTCGCTCCCCCAGCGCCAGCGCCAGACTGAGCGTGGACAGGCTGAACAGCATGCCCATGGCCTGCACCAGGGCATCTCTGGGCAGGCCGATGGACTGTAGGTAAGGGACGCCAGGAAAGACACTGGAGCCGGTCAGCCCGGTCAACAGACCGTTGCACGCACCCAGCCACCCCGCCTGGGTATGACTGCCGCGAAAGCGCAGCTGCCGGCCGCTCAAGTTCAGCACGGCGTAAAGGATCAGCAGACCGCCCAGCAGCAGCGATAGCCAGCGCGCATCGACACGGGAAAGGACCCATACCCCGGGCCAGACGCCAACGCAGGCCATCAGCAGGAACCCCCACAGGCGACGACACAGCAACAGCAGCTGCCCTCCCACCAATGCCTGCCACACATTGGTGATCACTGTCGGCACCAGCATCAGCGCCATGGCGTCAGGCAGCCCCAGCGTTACCGTCAGCAGCGCCAGCAACACCGTCGGCATGCCCATGCCGAGCACTCCCTTCACCAGCCCTGCCAGCACGAAGATCAGCGCCAGCAGGGCCAGCGACATGACGCCGCTGCTCAGCATGAGGGTGTCATGCTTCAGCTTCCCGCTTGGCTTCCCAGTCACCGGCCACTTGCTGCCCACGGCGCTGATTGACCCCGGCACACAGTATGATCGCGATGATAAAGAAGGCGGCACACAGCAGGATCGAGGCCTTGAGACCGACTGCAGCTTGCAGCAAGCCCAGGCCAACGATCCCGACGATACCCGCCAACTTGTTGGCCAGGCCCCAGAAACCGAAGAACTCCGCCGCCTTCTGGCGTGGTGAGAACAATCCCACCATCACGCGACTGGCCGACTGGCTTGAGCCCAGGCTGAGCCCGGCCAGGCAGCCGACGAACAGAAACAGCTGCTCCGCCTGCCAGTCGAGCCCCCAGGTGGCGTTCAGCCAGGCGGTCACCTCCGGGGTCGCCCAGATGGCCAGAATGGCCAGGACCCACAGCACCAGCGTCAGCAGGTACGTCACCAAGGTGCCGATGCGGTCTTGGATGAAGCCAAACCCCAGCGCTCCGGCGGCAGCCGTGATCTGCACAATGATGAACATCAGATTACGCGTGTTTTCCTGCCAACCGATCACCTGGGCGCCATAGATGAAGGCAAAGGCAATGATGATGTAGACCCCGGCCATGGAAAACAGTACCGATATCAGGAACAGTCCCAGATCACGAAAACTCTTGAGCTCATGAAAGGTCAGTGAGATGCGCTGCCAGGCAATCTGGCTGAACCGCTGACGCAGCGGTTGCGGCTCGGCCCGCTCCTTTAGCCACAGGAAAGTGGGAATGGCTGCCACCAGGAAGAACCCGGCGGCAAACGGGCCCACCCAGCGAATCCGCTCGAAGTTGTCCGCCGTCGCCTCGCCCAGTACCGCCAGGGTAAAGCCGGCCGCTACCAGTCCGCCGACATAGCCCAGTGCCCAGCCAAACCCTGAAATCGCCCCTAGCTTGTCCGACGGTCCAAGCCCGGGCAAGAACGCCGCGATAAAGGACTCCCCCATGGAATAGGCATAGTTGGACAGGATGATCAGCACGAAGCCCATCACCACATAGCCCGGTTCGACAAAGTAGAGCATCGCCGTCGTCGCTATGGTGGCCACGTAGCTGGCAAACAGAAAACGCTTCTTCTCGGCCCGGTAGTCCATCACCGCGCCACATAACGGCCCGGTCACGACGACCAGCACAAAGCTGAGCGCCAGCGCCAGGCTCCACAGCAGGTTGGCCAGTCGATAGCCATCCCCCCGATCACCAACGATCACCGTGGTAAAAAGCTCGCCGAAGACCACCGTGATGATCAGCAGGGTGTAGGCCTGGTTGGCGAAATCGAACATCGCCCAGCCGAAGATCTCTCGCCGACGCACTCGGTCAGTGGCGGCAGGAATAATGCTGCTCACGCTCATCGCGCCTTCCTGTTGGCAAAGGGGTTCAAGATAGCAGTCGGACACTGCCCGGGGCCACGGCGTTCATGCGCCTTGGGCAGCATGGCCTTCCACGGGAGCACGCACCTAGCGCGACGCCGGTCAGCCCTCGGCCTGTCAACGATCACTGAGCAGAGGGTTGACAACGACCGAGGGTGACAGAGCCTGAGAATGGTAGAGTATGGCGCACGACGTTGACACTCATGTGAGCTGAATGACTTCCATCGATCATCTGGCCAGTGCCGCCGCCCAGGGCTGGCATCAGCGGCTGGCTGGCCTGATTCAAGGCGCCGATCGCAGCGACCTGCCCCAGCAGCTGGATGCCACTCTGACCGAACTGGTGGCCATGGACGCACTCATTCTGCATGCCTACCAGGGACGTGGCAGGCCACAGGTGATTCACGACAACTACCCACCAGAGCGGCGCGAGCGGGACATCGAGCCCTACTTGAGCCGCATCTATCTGCTAGACCCGATGTTTCAGGCGATCGAGGCTGGCGTGGAAAGTGGCGCTCATCGACTGCGCGACCTGGCACCGGATCGTTTCGAAAGCAGCGAGTACTACCATCACTACTATCGCGGCCTGGGGCTGAGGGATGAAGTTGGCCTGTTTGCCCGGGTCAGTGACGACACCGTCATGGTGCTGTCGCTCGGTTTTCGCCTTCAGGCCCCAACGCTGACACGCCGCATGCTCCAGGCACTGCGCCACCTCACCCCGGTCATTGAAGCGTTGCTACGCCACTACTGGACCTGGCAGCGCTCCGCCGTCGAATCGACCGCACCGGACGACGAGCCGGTCGACCTGGCGTTCTCGAGCTTTGGTCAGGGCGTACTCACCCGGCGCGAGCAGGATATCGTGCGACTGCTGCTAGCGGGACACTCGGCCAAGTCTGCTGCGCGTCAACTCGGCATCAGTGACGGTACCGTCAAGGTCCACCGCAAGCACATCTATCAGCGACTGTCGGTGACCAGCCAGGCAGAGCTGTTCCGCGCCTTTCTCGATCACGTTGCTCTGATCTCCCGGCGCCAGCGGGAATAAGCCGGAGGTCAGAACCGGTAGGACAGGTACAGCTTGCCTTCCCAGATATCCAGGTCATCGTGACCCAGGCTTAAATACCCTGCACTGGCTTCCAGCAGCAGCGTATCGTCCAAGAACCAGCGTGCGCCCGTCCGCAGCGTCCCCATCAGGTCTGAAGGGTTCTCCCACTCGAGGTCATCGTTCAGATAACGCCCATCGTTGGGCTGCTCGAAGGCCCAGTTGATCCCAAGCTCAGCGTAGGGCATGACCAGGCCATCATCGCCAACACTGTAGATACGGCTGATTTCGCCACTGGCGGTGGCCAATCCGGTGCTGTATGAGTCCCCCGGAACGTCGACATCCACGGGAACTCCGAGGATATCCCCTTGCAGGTCGTAGTCGTCACTACGCTCGTGGGAGTAGAAAAGCGACAGCGTGGGACGCAGCAGAGCTTGTCCCCAGCGGTACTGGCCGTGTGCGTTGACTGCTCCGCCAAAGCTGCGGGTATCGTAGCTCCCCTCAAGGGTTGCCAGCTCGCTGTCGTTATCGCCCCACCGCCAGATGAGTGAAGCGTCCAGCGCCCACCGGTCAGACAGACGATAGGCGACATAGGGGGAGACGCTGAAGCCGTCGCTGTCGTTCTCCCAGGCGCCACCAAAGTTATCCGCATGGCTCGAGTCGACGCTGAAGCTGACGCCTGCCACGGCCTGATCCGACACCCACCGGTCAACGCCAACCGCTACCACCTGAGAGTCTCCGTCGAGATCCTGCCCATCGCGGTCATCCGAGATGTCGGTGTAGCGTGCATCGACCCAGGTATTCCAGGGGGATCCCGGCTCACCTTGACGCCCCTCGGTAATCGGCACCTGCTCAGCCAGAGTGGCTTCGAGCGCATTGCGTGTTCGTGCTTGAGCATGCTCGCGCAGCACATTCTCGGGGCAGGTCAGCACGGGCAGGCTGCCGTCTGGCAGTGGCTGTCCACCGAGTCTTGGATCATGACGGGGGTCGATGCACCAGTCTCGCGGCAGGGGAATATGGCCCGCCATCCATTGTGCGGCGTCCACCCTGCCGACGACCGTGCCTGGCAGCGGCTCAGGAGTGGGACGCCCTCCTGGTAACACACCGATGGGGGGCGATACTCCCTCCGGGAGATCGGGCGTGGGCCTGGTCGGCAGCGAAGGTGTGATGCCTTCGGGCCCCAGCTCGCCAATAGGCGGAACGACACCTCCAGGACGCCCCCTATCGGGAGGCAGCTGCCATTGCCCGAGAGCAGGACGCTCTGGCGTCACGCCGACGGGCGGGCGATCTGGAGTGGGCAGGGTGCCGATGGGAGGCGTCACACCATGGGGCGGCAGCGACGGCATGATTCCCGACGGTGGCAGCGTAGCGATAGGCGGCGTCACACCATGGGGCGGCAGCGACGGTGTGATTCCCGACGGCGGCAGCGTAGCGATAGGCGGTGTCACGCCACGGGGAGGCAAGGTGCCAATAGGCGGCGTCACGCCATGGGACGGCAGCGACGGCGTGATTCCCGACGGCGGCAGCGTGCCGATAGGCGGTGTCACGCCATGGGGCGGCAGCGTCGGTGTGACACCCGATGGTGGCAGCGTAGCGATAGGCGGCGTCACACCATGGGGCGGCAGCGATGGCGTGATTCCCGACGGTGGCAGCGTAGCGATAGGCGGCGTCACGCCACGGGGAGGCAAGGAGCCAATAGGCGGCGTCACACCATGGGGCGGCAGCGATGGCGTGATTCCCGACGGCGGCAGCGTGCCGATAGGCGGTGTCACTCCATGGGGCGGCAACGCCGGTGTGATTCCCGACGGCGGCAGCGTGCCAATAGGCGGTGTGACGCCATGGGGCGGCAGCGTCGGTGTGACACCCGATGGTGGCAGCGTAGCGATAGGCGGCGTCACACCATGGGGCGGCAGCGATGGCGTGATTCCCGACGGCGGCAGCGTGCCGATAGGCGGCGTAACGCCACGGGGAGGCAAGGAGCCAATAGGCGGCGTCACACCATGGGGCGGCAGCGACGGCGTGATTCCCGACGGCGGTAGCGTGCCGATAGGCGGTGTCACTCCCTCAGGCCGAGCAAAGTCAGGAAAGATCTTGCCGATCGGAGGTGTGATACCGGGCCGCTCTGGCAAAGGAATCTGTCCGGCAGGAGGCAGCGTGAAACCGCCCTTCTGATTCTGCGTGGCCAACTGGCAGTCCTTGTTGCCTCCCAGATCCAGCAGCTTGTGCACGCCACCATTGCCATTGGACACCACGGGCGACAGTGTCAGGTGCAGTCCGCCTGGATTCTTGCTCCATTCGTCGACCCGTTGTTTACCTTGGGCGGCTTCCAGCCCGAAGTCCCCTGCAGAGGTTCCAGAAAGCCAGACGGACCGCGAGTTGTCGTGGGTCACTCCGATGAACGCCAGGCCACCTGAGGCACCGCAGTTAGCGGCGAAGGCCGAGAGAGGGGCCCCCGATACAATGGCCACCGCAATGACCAAAAGACGATGTGCAGAGGGAACAGGTACGGGCATGGCGACATATCCAACAGCAAATCAACACCCGCAGCGGAGCCAGACTGTCGTCATCCTGCCGCTGCCATGTCAGTTCAGCGTAGCCTGTAGTGACATGACCACAAGACTACGCAGCAAAGGAGCTTTATATCATTGCGCACCTGTGCGGCTGATGTTTCTTTGCTGCGTATTGCGCTAGATCAAAGAAGCTTGCCGCCAGCTTTATACCCTCATGGGGATATGTCACCGACAGGGCGAGACTGGAGAGACTGATGGCCTGAACAAGGAGGCCACCAATGACAACAGCCCACTACCCCCTTTCCGCGCCAACGACTGCCCCTCTGGATGCAGCAACACTATGGCAACAGGACAAGGATCACTTCATCCATCCGTTCACCGACTTCAGCGTCTTCCACGAGAAGGGCTGTGAGCTGATCACGGACGCCGAGGGTATCTACGTCCAGGATGTCCATGGCAATCGTTTCATCGACGGCATCGCCGGACTGTGGTGCGTCAACGTTGGCCATGGACGTGCCGAGATCGGCCAGGCGATGGCGGACCAGGCCACCCGCATGGCCTATTTCTCGACCTTCAACAACCTGTCCAACGCGCCGGCTGCGCAACTGGCGGCGAAGCTGGCCGACCTGGCCCCCGACCATCTCAACCATGTGTTCTATACCTGCGGTGGGTCTACCGCCAATGACGCGACCATTCGCTTGGTTCACTACTATTTCAACCGTCTGGGCAAACCCTCTAAAAAGCGCATTCTTTCGCGGCGCAATGCCTACCACGGCACCACCTACCTGGCCGCAAGCCTGACAGGCATCGAGAGCAACAACTGGGAGTTCGACACCCTCGACCAGCTTGTCACCCACCTCAGCGAAGCCAACATGTATCGCCGCCCCGAAGGGATGAGTGAAGAAGCCTACTGCGATCATCTGGTGAACGAGCTGACCGCCACCATCGATGAGATCGGTGCCGACCAGATAGCCGCCTTCATCGCCGAGCCGATCATGGGGGCAGGCGGCGTGCTGGTCGCTCCTCGCGGCTACCACGCGCGAATGCAGCAGGTCTGTCGCGACCACGACATCC
The DNA here is from genome assembly GCF_017303055.1 of Halomonas litopenaei. Lineage (GTDB taxonomy): Bacteria > Pseudomonadota > Gammaproteobacteria > Pseudomonadales > Halomonadaceae > Halomonas > Halomonas litopenaei_A. The sequence continues at coordinate 577,601 of NZ_JAEKJT010000004.1, forward strand.
TCTACATCGCCGATGAGGTAGTGACGGGGTTTGGACGCCTCGGCCACGTCTTCGCCTCCGGCGAGGTCTTCGCTACCCAGCCCGATATCATCAACCTGGCCAAAGGACTGTCGTCCGGCTACGCGCCACTCGGCGCCACCTTGATCTCCGACCGCCTCTACGAAGTGCTCGGCACTCCTCAGGGCAAGGGCGGCGTCCTGAGCACAGGTTTCACCTATTCCGGTCACCCGGTGAGCTGTGCCGCAGCACTGAAGAACATCGAGATTCTCGAGCGCGAAGATCTCTGCGCCAACGTGCGTGAAGTCGGCCCCTACCTGGAACAGGCCCTGGCCTCGCTGGCCCACCACGATACCGTCGGCGATGTACGCGGCAGTCACTTCATGATGTGCATCGAAAACGTCGCCGACAAAGCCACCAAGGCCCTGTTCCCCGTCGAGGCGCGAGTGGGCGATCGCGTGGCCCACGAGGCCCAGAAGCGTGGCCTGATCATTCGCCCCGTGGGCCACCTGAACGTCATCTCTCCCCCCTTGATCTGGACCCGCGACACCGTCGACACAGCCGTGGAGATACTCGATCAAGCGCTGGCAGCCACCAGCGCATCGCTCAGGCAAGACGGCTACCTGTAGCCGAGGTGTTCCCTGCCAATGACTGGCAGGGAACAGCACATCACCTGAGTAGGCCGCCTCAGCGACACACCCTGTCGAGGACTCCCTTTGGTGGCGGCCACCGCTCCCTTCAATAACAACGCTCGCCTAAAGCGAAACAAGGAGCTTGCATGGACACCTACGGCGCATGGAGCCTGGTTCCGACCCTGGTGGTGCTGGTGACCGCCATCATCACCCGACGTACCATCGAATCCCTGCTGACTGGCTGCCTCGTCGGCCTGTTGATGATCGCCCCCAGCGAAGTCATTACGCGGGGCTCCGATATTCTGCTCGACGTGCTCGGTAACGACACCGTCACCTGGATCATTCTGGTCTGCGGGCTGTTTGGCAGCTTGATCGCCCTGCTGGTCAAGACCGGCGGCGTGCTCAGCTTCGGCGACGCCATGACCCGCCGCCTGCATAGCCGCCGGCAAAGTCTCCTCACCACCTGGGTGCTAGGCCTGGTGATCTTCGTCGACGACTACCTCAATGCACTGACCATCAGCGCCTCGATGAAGAAGATCACCGACCGTTTCGGCGTATCCCGTGAGAAGCTGGCCTACATCGTCGACTCCACCGCGGCGCCGGTGTGCATTCTGGTGCCTTTCTCGACCTGGGCGGTGTTCTTCGCGGGACTGCTGGAGGACAACGACGTCGCCAGCAACGGCATGTCGCTGTACATCTCTTCCATTCCGTACATGGCCTATGCCTGGGTCGCCGCCGCTATCGTGCCGCTGGTAGCGCTTGGCTGGCTGCCCGATATTGGTCCCATGAAGAAGGCCGAAGCGCGTGCCCGGGGCGGACAGCCCGTCCCCGATGGCGGGGAAGAGCATGCTCTGCAGATCGACACCAAGTACGATGGCAAGAGCCCTCACCTGCTTAACTTCCTGCTGCCGATCGCCAGCCTGATCGTCGCCACCTGGTACTTCGATATCGATATCCTGCGCGGCGTCATCGTGGCCCTGGCGGTCACCCTGGTGCTGATCGCCGTGCAGCGACTGCTGAGCTTCAACGACACCTTCGATACGGCGCTGGAGGGTTTCAAGGCGATGATCATGCCGCTGGGCACCCTGGTGGCAGGCTTCGCCCTGAAGGAAGTCAACGATGTGCTCGGCCTGACCGAGGTTGTCATCGCTGCCGTCGAACCGCTGATGACCGCCGGTCTGCTGCCTGCCGTGGTGTTCGTCACCATGGCCTTCCTGGCCTTTGCCACCGGCTCGTTCTGGGGACTGTTTGCAGTCGCGATGCCCATCGTCCTGCCGCTCGCCATGAGCATGGACGCCAACATGCCGCTGGTGGTTGGCGCACTGATCTCGGCCAGCGCCTTCGGCAGCCACGCCTGCTTCTATGGCGATTCCACCGTCCTCTCGGCCCAGGGTAGCGGCTGCAGCCCGATGGCCCACGCCCTGACCCAAATTCCCTATGTCCTGATCGCGGCGGCACTCGCCACCGGCGTCTTTCTGATCCTTGGTCTGCTGTGAGTCCTGCCATGCACCCTACACACTGCCCTTCCTCTGTCGCACCGTCCGCCGCTACGCCCGCCGCACAGGGCTATGTCATGCCGGCGGAATTCGCCCCCCACGATGCGTGCTGGATGCTCTGGCCCCAGCGTCCCGACACCTGGCGCCTCGGCGCGAAACCCGCCCAGCAAGCCTTCGTCGCTGTCGCCAGTGCCATTGCCGAAAGCGAGACCGTCTACGTCGGGGTCAACGACGATCAGTATGAAAATGCCAGGCACCAGTTGCCGGCCCACGTCCGTGTTGTCGAACTTTCCAGCAACGATGCCTGGATGCGAGACGTCGGCCCGACCTTCCTGGTGCATCCGGACAAGGGCCTAGCTCTGGTCGACTGGGAATTCAACGCCTGGGGCGGCCTCAAGGATGGGCTCTACTTCCCCTGGGACAAGGACCGCAGGATTCGGCCCAAGATAGCGGAGATGCTGGGCATTCCCTGCTTTGATGTGGAGGTGGTGCTGGAAGGCGGCGCCATTCATGTCGACGGCGAAGGCACCCTGATCACCACCGAAGAGTGCCTGCTGAACCCCAATCGCAACCCCGGCATGGATCGCGCCACCATGGAGCGCCGGCTCCAGGATAGCCTGGGTATCCAGAAGGTCATCTGGCTGCCCAGGGGCTGCTATCTCGATGAAACCGATGGCCACGTCGACAACCTGTGCTGCTTTGTTGGCCCGGCCGAAGTTGCCTTGACCTGGTGTGACGACGACACCGATCCCGAGTACGCCATCTGCCGGGAAGCCCGAGCGGTGCTCGAGGCCAGTACCGATGCCAAGGGCAGAGCCATCACTGTGCACCCCTTGCCACAGCCTGGCCCGCTGACCATCGCAGAGGATGAGGCCAGCGGCATTGATCGACTGGCCAGCTCCCACCCACGTCGCCCCGGCGACAGGATGGCGGCGTCCTACGTCAACTTCTACATCGGCAACCGTGTCGTGGTCATGCCCCAGCTCGATCCGCGCCATGACGCCACCGTCATGGACATCCTGGCGCGCCTGTTCCCGGACCGCCGTGTGGTTGGCGTGCCCGCTCGCGAGATATTGCTGGGCGGCGGAAACATTCACTGCATCACCCAGCAACAGCCACGGCCCTGAGTGTCTCGCTCACCACGGAAAGCGTCTCCTTTAGGAGACAGCCAGCGCTGAATCAAGGGCTTGTGCTCCAACGCCAAGATCCATAGGCTCGAAAAGGCACATAACAGCAAAGGAGAAACATCATGAGGAAGGGTTCCATCAAGACACTCTCCAGCCTGCTGCTGGCTGCTTTCATGACCCTGGGCCTGGCCGCCTGCGGCACCGGCACTGGCGAGCGTGCCGCTAGCGGTGCCGGTGTTGGCGCTGCCGTGGGCGCTGGCGCTGCCGCCGCCACCGGCGGAGACGTGGCCGAGGGCGCTGTCATTGGCGGCGGCGTTGGCGCTGCTGCGGGTGCTGCCACCGACGAGGACGATATCGACCTCGACAACTGATCCCGATGGATCAGACAGCATCCGAGCCGTTGTCGGACGACAGCACCAAGACGCCGTCGCGCTTAACCGCCGACGGCGTCTTGCTGTGTCTGGCATGTCGATCCGTCGTGTCGCCGGGGCATGTCAACCTGACCCGTTCGACACGACGCCTCCGTCTCGCCGATCACTTTGGCGCAATTTGGAGACATTTCGTTCAAATTTGTTCCACTTGCGCACAGTTAACCCACCGGCCTAAGGTATGAGCAACTCCGATACCAATGAGGAACTCGGCATGAAACGACTGACACTGAGCTGTCTGATGGCTGCCACACTGGCGCTGGGTCTAGCGGCGTGCGGAACCGGCACGGGTGAGCGAGCCCTGAGCGGCGCTGGCGTTGGCGCCGCGGTCGGCGCAGGTGCTGCCGCCATCACCGGTGGCGATGTCGGCAAGGGCGCGGTTATCGGGGGCGGCGTTGGCGCTGCCACCGGAGCGGCGACCGACTCGAATGACATCGACCTGAGCCGCTGATCAGACCGCCGCCGCAACACCGGCGGATGCTCTGAAACGCCACTAGCGACACACCCTGCCGCCCACGCCGAGATGAAAATGATCGGCGTGGGCGGCATTGTAATCGGGCCCCAGAACGGTACCGAACACCGTGCAAGCGTGCTCTCCTGCCTCCTCGAGGAATCGCCCCGGTGCCCCCTCACCCCAGTCGTTGAGCAGACTTATCCTGCGACCCTCCGTGGTGATGAAGGCCCCGACATCCAACGCCTCTGCGGTAGCGTGCTGGCTACGCCGGCCGGTCGCCCGTCCGTAGATATTGCGGCAGGCGAAGCTGCCCATATGCTCGATGCGGGCGATGCCGGTGCCCAACTGGCGGCTCGCTGCCTCGCTTAGCCCACGTTCATACATCGCCCACGCAACCGCCAGCGGGCAACGGGTCATGACTGGCGGCTGAACGGCGACATCACCGCCTTGCATGCGCACCAGGTTGGTAAGCGAACAGTCGCCGACGGTGGCATCTTCCATCGCAGAGAAGCGCTGAGCGGGGTCACTGGCCAACACGCTGCGACACGCCTCGGGATCATCGCCCAGGCGGGACAGCTTGTAGCGAAACCAGGGGCCAGGAGAAGCGTCCAAGGAAATGGGAGCCCAGGGATTGTAGCGGTCAGGGATGACGATAATGCCCTTGTCCAGCGCAATGCCAAGCACCAGCAGCATCACCAGCAGCCATTGGATCATTCCCCCTCCCTGGCGCTTGAGCTCATTGGCGGCGGTCTGAAGTGCCGCCTACGGCTCCACCAACAACGACATTGCCAACGCCACGAGTCCCACAGCCACTGCCGTCAGCACCGCTACGGTGACGACACGATCCAGCCAGCGATCAAAACTGGTCCAGGTGAATGACAGGCGTCTGCGACGAGACGATGCCCTGCGGCGGGTGGCGCCGCGGGCAGGTGGAGAATTCATGGCCGAGATCCTTCCGACGATACCTTGAGCTTACGTGCTGGCGGCCTCCCTGACCACCAAAGCATCCAGAATACCGCAATTGCCTAATAAAAGGAGGCGACCGGCGCTAGGCGCCACCGCCATGGCGCCGTCGGATGATGGCCTGTGGACAGCCGGGGGCGCTTCGGAAGCGGCCCCCGCTGCCGGCGGGTCTCGGCTAGTGATTGATGCGCCGGTTGACGACGTTAGGTGCCCGGCGCAAGCGCTCCTCTTCCGCCATGTTGCCGGCTTCGAAGGGATCGGCGCCGACGGGTGTCTCGCCATGCTGGCGATAGAGTTGGGACAGCATGTTGCGACGATCCGTCTGCAATTCCTTGACCAGCACGAACATCATGCCGAAGAGAATGAACGAAAACGGCAGCGCCGCCAGCACCGAGGCGGACTGCAGCCCTTTGAGGCCCCCCGCCACAATCAGGGTGAGGCATATGGCAGCGATCAGCAGCCCCCAGCACACTCGCTTGTAGAGCGGAGGGGCGATGGAACCGTTATCGGTCATCTGAGCCACGATGAATGACGCAGAATCCGCAGAGGTGACAAGAAAGATAAAGATCAGCAGCATCGCCACCACCGACAGCAGCGTCGAGAAGGGCATCAGGTCGAACATCTCGAACAGGGCCACGGTGATATTGCTCTGTGTCGCCGCCGCCAGTCCGGCATCTCCCCCCAGCTCCATATGCAGGGCGGCGCCACCGAAGACGCCGATCCACAGACAGGCCAGCAACGGCGGAACGACGAGCACGCCAAGCACATACTCGCGAATGGTGCGTCCGCGCGAGACACGAGCGACAAAGGTGCCGACAAAGGGCGACCAGGCAATGACCCAGGCCCAGTAGAAGATGGTCCACTGCGACGCCCAGGGATCGTCATTGTAGGGCGACATGGTCAGGCTCATGCCAATGAAGTTCTGAAGATAGTCGCCCAGCCCCAGCGTAATGGTCTCGAGAATCTTCACCGTCGGCCCGGTGAAGAGCACGTACAGCATCATGGCGATGCACAAGGCCATGTTGAGATTGGACAAGCGCTTGATGCCCTTGTCGAGGCCGGACCAGGTCGATGCCATGTACGCCAGGAACATGACCGACAAAATGATCGCCTGCCACCAACCGTTCTCCGGTAGACCGAACACAGCGTTGAGACCGCCATTCATCTGCAGCACGCCCAGGCCCAGCGACGTCGCGACCCCCATCACGGTGGCCACGACCGCAAAGATATCCAGCCAGTCGGTGTAGGGGCGGATGGCAGGTCGCTTGGCCGTCATCGAGGACAGCACTGACGACACCAGCCCGGCCTGATCCTTGCGGAACTGGAAGTAGGCGATGATCAACCCCACCAGCGAAAAGGCCGCCCACTGGTGAACTCCCCAGTTGAAGTAGCTCATCTGAATGGCATAGCGCGCGGCCTCCACGCTTTCCGCCTCGACCGCACCATAGGGGGGTACGGCAAAGTGGGTCATGGGCTCGGCCATGCCATAGAACACCAGCCCGACACCAAAGCCTGCCGCCAGCAGCATGCTGATCCACGAGAAGGTGTCATAGGTCGGCGTACTGTCCTGAGGACCCAGGCGTACCTTGCCGTACTTGCTCACCGCCAGGCCGATCAGAAAGATCACAAAGGCGAACACTGCCAGCAGATAAAACCAGCCAAAGTAGTGGGTCACCTTGCCAAGCGCGGCATTGGCGGCGTCGCCAAAGGCCTCGGGGAAGCTGGCGCCAACGGCCACCAGGGCGATGATGATGAGGGCAGACAGACGGAAGACGCGATCCTTGCCAGCGAGCGGTAGACGCTCCTGTATCGTTCGACCGTTCATGGACACTCCTTGCCAAACGGCGGTCATGAGAATCAGGGCGTAGCACCCTAACAAAAGTCGGACTGTCCATCACGGTAGGTGAATATTCGTTTGAGCACAAAAAAGCCGGTGCCCCAAGGCACCGGCATGGCTATCGATAGCGGCATCAATAGCGAACGTCACAGCGGCTACCCGCTCGCTGGCGTAATGGCGTCACGGTTGAGGCTTCGGCGCCACCAGCGTTGCGGTGTCGTTCTCGGCCGTTTCATCATCTTCCTTGAGGGCCTCCTCGGGAGGCGGCATGCCATCACTCTTGGCCTGATCACGTGCCTCGAAGGCATCTGCCCCCACCGGCATCTCACGGTAGTGCTGCCGCAGGCCCTCGAGCATCAGCTTACGATCCTTGCGCAACTCGCGGACCATGACGACCACCATCATGTACAGAATAAAGGTGAAGGGCAGCGCCGCCAGCACCGAGGCTGATTGCAGCCCCTTGAGGCCGCCGGCAGCAATCAGCGTCAGACAGATGGCGGCGATCAGCACCCCCCACAACACCCGCTTGTACAGCGGCGGATCGATGGAGCCGTTGTCCGTCATCTGGGCCACGATATACGAGGCCGAATCTGCCGAGGTGACCAGGAAGATAAAGATCAACAGCATGGCCATGACGGACAGCAGTCCCGAGAACGGCATCAGGTCGAACATTTCGAATAGCGCCACGGTGATGTTCTGCTGTGTCGCCTGGGCCAGCCCCAGCCCTTCCGTCGCCAATTCCATATGGATGGCGGTGCCGCCAAACACGCCCAGCCACAGGCATGCCAGCAGCGGTGGCACGAACAGCACCCCAAAGACATATTCCTTGATGGTACGCCCCCGCGAAATCCGCGCGACGAAGGTGCCGACAAAGGGTGCCCAGGCGATGACCCAGGCCCAGTAGAAGATGGTCCAGTTCTGCGCCCAGGGATCATTGTTGTAAGGCGACATGCGCAGACTCATGACGAAAAAGTTCTGCACGTAGTCGCCAAGGCCCAGGGTGATGGTTTCCAGGATCTTGATGGTCGGCCCGGTGAACAGCACATACAGCATCATGGCGATGCACATGATCATGTTGAGATTCGACAGGCGCTTGATGCCCTTGTCCAGTCCAGACCAGGTCGAGGCCATGTACGCCAGAAACATGCAGAACAGGATAAGGAACTGCCACAGCCCGCTCTCAGGCACCCCGAACACCGCGTGCAATCCACCATTGGTCTGCAGTACCCCCAGTCCCAACGAGGTCGCCACTCCCATCACCGTGGCCACGACCGCAAACACATCCAGCGCGCCATTGAAACGGCGCAACCCCGGACGCTTGGCCGTCAGTGGTCGCAGCACCACCGAGACGAGGCCCGCCTGATCCTTGCGAAACTGGTAGTACGCAATGATCAACCCCACTAGCGCGAAGGAAGCCCACTGATGGATGCCCCAGTTGAAGAAGCTGTACTGAATGGCATAGCGAGCTGACGCCGCGGATTCCGGTGCGACGTCACCATAGGGCGGTGCGATGTAATGCGTCATGGGTTCCGCCATGCCGTAAAACACCAACCCGACGCCGAAACCGGCGGCCAGCAGCATGCTGATCCAGGAGAAGAAGCCATACTCCGGCTTGCTGTCCTGGGGCCCTAGCCGAATCTTGCCGTACCGACCCATGGCCAGCGCCAGCAGAAACACCACAATGCCGGTCACCGACAGCAGATAGAACCAGCCAAAATAGTGGGACACCCCGCCGAGGGCACGACTGGCGACTTCTCCAAAGCCCTCGGGGAACAGCGCTCCCAGCGCCACCAGTATCAGTATGATGACGGCGGAGGCATAAAAGACCCGCTGTCCTTCATCACGTTGCATATCGCCTTCCTTTTGTTCGACTGCTTGTTGGAAGGCCTGTGCAGCGCCGCTCCGGCGAGAACTTCGCGCGGACGCTCACGAGAGAACGTTTCTGCCCGGAGACTCACCGAGCAGCCTTTGCAGACCTATGCTTTGATAACAGTTAGTTTGTTATCTATCATCCCCACCTAGCCATCGCCGTCTCGAAGGTGCTGACGTCATGGCAAGGCGTTTGCTCACACCGCGCCGTGGAGGCCACGGTGAAGGACGACAAGGCGCGCTTCACGCACCCCAGTGTCATCATAATGAACTGGGTGCGATTGCCAGCATCTTCCCCTAGACATAAGCCGGGACGGCAAAAAATCAGCCGGTATCGACATTCAGGATGTCTCTTTATCCTGACGAAACATGCCGGATCGCGGAGGAACGCTTCATGACTCGCCTCAGCACTACCCCTCTTTCTGTTCTCGACCTGGCCCCCATCCGTGACGGCGGCACCATCGCCGATAGCTTCAGCGACAGCGTGGCGCTGGCCCGCTTGACCGAGTCGCTGGGATTCACTCGCTACTGGCTGGCGGAGCACCACAGCCTGGAAGGCATTGCCAGTGCCGCCACCTCGGTACTGATGGGCCACCTTGCCGGGAAAACGTCGCGCATTCGTATCGGCAGCGGCGGCATCATGCTGCCCAATCACCCTCCTCTGGTGATTGCCGAGCAGTTCGGGACACTGGAGACGCTATATCCTGGGCGCATTGATCTCGGCCTGGGCCGCGCCCCCGGCTCGGATGCTGCCACCATGGCAGCCATGCGTCGCGACCCCCACGCGGGGGTGGACGACTTTCCGCAGCGTCTGGAAGAACTGGAAGGTTACCTGGATGAGGCGCGTCCGGGACAGCGAGTTCAGGCCGTGCCGGGCCAGGGAACCCGGGTGCCGATCTGGCTGCTGGGCTCAAGCCTCTACAGCGCCCAACTTGCCGCTCACAAGGGTCTGCCGTTTGCCTTTGCCGCTCAATTCGCCCCGGCGCAGCTGGATGATGCTCTGGCGGTCTATCGGCGCAACTTCCAGCCCTCTGCCGTACTGGAGGCGCCTTACGCCATGGTCGGACTGCCGGTACTGGCGGCGGACAGCGACGAACATGCGCACTTTCTCTCCACCACCGCACAGCAGAAGTTTCTTGGCCTGATTCGCGGCCAGCGAGGATGCGCCAAGCCACCGGTCCGCTCGCTCGACTGGAACCCCATGGAGCGCGCCCAGGTCGAGAGCTTTCTCGGCGCGGCGGTCATCGGCAGCCCAAGCACGGTGCGCGACGGCCTGGAGCGCATGCTCGAGCGCACCCAGGCCGACGAGTTGATGCTCAACACGGATACCTATGCCCTGGAGGATCGCCTCAACAGCTACCAGCTGGTGAGTGACGTATGGCGGCAGGCATGAGAATCCCTCGCTGAGCCCCTGTCTCAGTTAGCCAGGTGACGCCAGTTGGGCTCACGCGTCAGCCAGTCAGGCCCGGCCTGTTCAAAGGCATGGGCCCAACGCAGCAGCGCCAGATCCTGGCGATGCGGGGCGATCACCTGGATGCCCATGGCACGTCCTCGAGCATCAAAACCTGCAGGCAGGTTGATCACCGGACAACCCGACAGTGACCCAGCGATGACCACTTCCATCCAGCGGTGATAGGTGTCCATGGTGCGCCCTGCGATTTGGGGTGGCCATGGGGTCTCCACATCAAACGCAAAGACCTGAGCGCTTGGCAGGACCAGGGCGTCATACTGCTGGAAGAGGTCAAGCAGACGAGCGTGCCAGGCGCTTCGCGCCACATTGGCACGATGAACATCCAGCGCCGACCGCTGCATACCCTGTTCGACTTCCCACTGCGCCTCTGGCTTCAATGCGTCTCGGCGCGACACGTCCTGCCACACTTCGGAAAGGCTTCCGGCGATGGCCCATTGGCGCAATACCAGCCAGCTTTGCCACAGTCGCGCAGGGTCGAAGCCCGGGTCCAGGGCCTCGACCCGGGCGCCCAGATCCTCGAATACCGCCAATGCCCCCTGGCACACCTCCAGCACCCCCTGTTCCATCGCCAGATGTCCCTGCCAGTCGCCCAGCCAGCCGATTCTCAGGCCCTTGATCGCATCTTCTTGGGCGAGTGGGCCTGCCAGTGACGCCGGATCATCTTGCAATGACAAAGGCGCACTGGGGTGTGCCCCCGCCTGGGTCGCCAGCAAGCGGGCCACATCCTCGACGGTTCTCCCCATCGGGCCCTCGGTCGCCAACTGGTGGCCGAATATCTCTGGACCAGGTCCATGGGGCACCCGCCCAAAGGAAGGGCGCAAGCCAAACAGGTTGTGATAGGCCGCAGGGTTGCGCAGCGATCCCATCATGTCGCTGCCGTCCGCCACCGGCAGCATTCGCATGGCCAGCGCCGCCGCGGCACCGCCACTGGATCCCCCCGCACACAAGCGAGGATCATAGGCGTTTCGCGTGGCGCCAAAGACCTGGTTGTAGGTGTGGGAGCCAAGGCCGAATTCCGGCGTATTGGTCTTGCCGATAAAGATGGCCCCGGCTCGACGCATGCGCTCGACCATGATGCCGTCCTGTTCGGGCACCTGACCGGCAAACAAGGGGGACCCCATCGAGGTCGGCATATCCCGGGTGGCCGAGAGGTCCTTGATCGCCTGGGGGATGCCATGCAACCAACCGCGAGAACGCCCTGCCGCCAGCTCACGATCGCACTCGCCGGCTTCGTCCATCAGCAGGTCAGGATCGCGCCGGGACACGATGGCATTGACCACCGGATTGGCAGCATCTATGTGCGCCAGATATGCGGCCATGATGTCTTTACAGCTCAGCTCCTTGGCATGCAGTTGCCGCGAAAGCTCGCTGGCGGACAGTGACAGCAGTACATCCTGGTGCATGGACCCTTGATCGCTTGGCATGCCTTCATCCTTGTCTTGTTGGACCTTGTACAGGACCTTGTATTGGACGTCTGGTGGAAAGCCATGGGACTGTGACATGGCTTTCCGAGCCTACCCGAACCGGCCCTACACCAGCCAGAGCAAACACGCCGCGTTGATGATGAAGACCACGAACATCAGCAGGATGGTGTAGCCCATCACCTGACCGGCCTTGAGCCCTGTCACCCCCAGAATGGGCAGCAGCCAGAAGGGCTGTGCAAGATTGGTCAGCTGATCCCCCATCATCACCGACATGACGGCAAGATGGGCCGGCAGGCCAAGTTGCAGCGCCGCCGCTGTAGCGATCGGCCCCTGCACAGCCCACTGCCCGCCACCGGAGGGCACGGCAAAGTTGACCAGTGCGGCGCTGATCATGCTGTACAGCGGAAAGGTGTCTGGCGTCGAGATGCTGACAAACCAGTCTGCAATCATGCTGAACAGACCACTACCGGCCATCAGCCCCAGGATGCCGGCGTAGAAGGGGAACTGCAGGATGATGCCACCTGCGGCAGACGACGCCCGCATGATGGCTCGGGAGTAATTGCCCAGCGAGCCATGCATCAGCAGACCCAGCATCAGGAAACCAAAGTTCAGGACATTGAGATCCAGCCCCAGCAACCCCTCCGCCACGATGTAGCGCACCACGAAGAACAGACCGCCCAAGGCGATGGCCCAGCACAATATGCGGCTGCGGTTCACTCGGTTGGCGGGCAGGCGCCGCTCCTCGTCGGAGAGCGGCTCTTCCATGCTGTCTTCATCGTCCTGGCCCGCGTAGACCACGGTCGTGGTGGGCGATGGATGCAGCAGTGCCAGCAGCAGCGGCGTGACCACCACCGTCAGCAGCACAAAGATCAGGTTGTAGGGCTGGAAGATCGTCTCGGAGAGGGGGATCAGGCCGATGCTGGATTCCAGAAAGTGCCCTGGGGTATTGACCAGCAGGGCGCCCGAACTTGTCAGCCCAGTCTGGGAAATGACCCCACCTCCGTAGGCAGCCGCAGCGAGCAGAGGAAAGTGCACCGCCAGACCATTGTCGCGGGCGTAGCGCGCCACCTCTCTGGCAAGAAAGGCACTGACGATCAGACCGACCCCCCAGTGCAGGAAAGACAAAATGCTGCCCGCCAGGGCGGTCACCACAATCGCGCCCGTGCGCGAGCGGGGCAGCGAGGCCACCCAGCGTAGCGCCCGCTGCATTGACGGTGCGGTGGCCAGGCCAAAGCCGGTGACCACGATCAAGACCATTTGCATGGCAAAGGTCAGCAGGCGCCAGAAACCGCCGTACCACTGGTCGATCAGCTCCACAGGACCATGCGGAGTGAACGCCAGCGCAGCGCCGAACACCATCAGCGTGAGGATTACCGCCAGGGCGAAGGGATCGGGAATCCAGCGGATACCGAAGGAAGCAGCGCCATCACCCAGGCGCTGCATAAATGACGAGAAGGATCGGCCAGAGCCAGAGGGTTTTGCCACGGACCGCTGTGGAGTCGACATGTTGGTAGCCTCTTGAATGCCACACTTGTTGTTGTGACGGCGACCAGCATGGCCCGGAGCCCGGGCCCGACCTACCAGGCCAGGACACGTGATGACACACAGGGCCATGCAGACGCCGAGGAAAGATCCGCCAGCGCCTTCCGACCCGTGAAATACCAGAAGCCCCTGCGTTATATACATCAGTAGGGCAGCGCATGATTCCAGGTCAACGTGTCATGACCGATAGCGCAGATAACGTAAGCTTTAGATTAGAATTCTTCCATACAACGCCAGACACGGCACAGCCCCTGCGCCTCAGTGTCCTCCGTGCAGGGTGGCTAGCGCCTGTCGCCAACCGGGGTACACGTCACGATAGCGCCTCACACCCTCCGGGTCCGGCACGCAGCGCGTGGTCTCATCCAACTGAATCAGCGACTGGCAGAGGCTGTCGAGTTCGCCCTCGCCGTTGCACCAGGCCGCCTGTATGGCACCACCTAGCGCCGCGGCGTCAGTGACGCTTGGACACACCACTTCTGCCTGGGTGACGTCCGCTACCATCTGACGCCAGGCGGGGCTGTGGGCGCCGCCCCCGATCAGGCGAATCTGACTGGCCTGATCGGCCAATGGGCCCAGCAGGTCAAGCCCGTAGCGCAAACAGAAGGTCGCGCCCTCGACCACCGCACGACATAGATGCGCAGGCGAGGTATTGCGGCTGTTCAATCCCAGAAAGGAAGCGCTCGCCTCTGGCAGCGCGGGTACCCGCTCGCCGTTGAAGAACGGCAACACCGTCACTCCATCGGCGCCTATCGGTGCCGACTGGATCGCCTGATTGAAGCCGGCGAGGTCGAGGCCGAATAGCTCCCGTACACGATTGGTCGCCGAGGTGGTATTCATGGTGCACACCAGCGGCAGCCAGCCATCGTGGCTGGCGCAGAAGTTGGCAACCATGGCGGATTCGGCCTTTACCGGCTGCGCAGAATGGGCACATACCGTGCCCGAGGTGCCGAGACTCATGGTGACCATGCCGGGCGCAATGTTGCCGGTACCGATGGCCCCCAGCATGTTGTCCCCGCCACCGCTGGCAACGATGACGCCTTCGCGTAAGCCCAGCTCTCGCGCCAGGGCGGGCCGCACCTGCCCGGCGACGTCGCGGGAGTCGAGCAACCGCGGCAGCACCCGCTCAGGGTCGAGCTCCGGTGCGATCAGCGACCATACATCGGGGCGCCAGTGTCGCGCGCGAGTATCGAAGTAGCCGGTGCCCGAGGCGTCCCCTGCCTCGGCCACCCGCTCTCCGGTCAGCCAATAGTTGAGATAGTCGTGGGGCAACAGCACGCTGGCGACCCGAGCATACACCTCGGGATGCTGGCGGCGCAGCCAGGCGATCTTGGAGGCGGTATAGCCGGTCTGCAGCACCAGTCCCAGACGCTCGAGACAGCCTTGTTCCCCCCCCAGGGCATGGATCAGCGCGTCATTTTCCCTGTGGGTTTCGGTATCACACCAGAGCTTGGCGGGATACAGCACCTGGCCCCTTTCATCCAGCGCCACCATGCCATGCTGCTGACCGGAAATCCCGATCGCCCGCACCGAGGCAGCCGTCACGCCAGCGCGATCAAGCGCCTGGTGAAACGCCCCTCGAAACGCTTCCGTCCAATCTTCTGGCCACTGCTCACGCCGCCCATTGGCCCCTTCGTCGAGTCGGTGAGGTCGGCTGGCTTCACCAAGGCATGCTCCCCTTTCCAGGTCCACCACCACCACTTTGGTGCTCTGCGTGCCGCAATCCACACCGAGATACATGGGCTGTCTCCTTATCTCGTCGCTTGTCTCATACCTGGCTCCGGGCCTCGTCAGCGGCCAATGCCTCAAGGGTGGCGCGTGCCCCCTGCTGCTGCAAGCGCTTGAGCGCTTCGACATAGGCGTCGACGAAGCGTGGGGCCTCCGCCAGACTGCCAAACAGCTCTCTGTTCTCGATAAAGGCCGTGGGCCGCGCGTGTTGAGAGGCGGCAATCGGTGTCAGCTGGTCCTTGAGACGATCGACAACGGCAATAGGCTGTCCCTGTTCGTCCACACCCTCGGCATAGCGCGCCCAGCTTGCCACCACCGTGGCCGAGCGCTTCAGCGCGCCGCCCTGTTCCAACTGGCGGCGTATCACCGGCACCAGCCACTTGGGAATACGGTCAGAGCTTTCGGCACACAGCCGTGCCAAGGTGTCCTTGATCTCGGGATTGGCAAAGCGCTCGATCAAGGTATGTCGGTACTGGTCCAGGTCGACGCCAGGCACTTCCGGCAGCGTCGGGCTGCCTTCGTCTTCCATGTAGCCCAGCAGGAACTCGACGAACAGCGGGTCCTGGCACACCTCGTGGGCATACCGATAACCCGCCAGGTAGCCCAGATAGCACATGGCCTGATGACTGGCGTTGAGCAGCCGTAGCTTCATCAGCTCATAAGGCTCCACATCCTCGACCACCTGCACCCCCACGTCATCCAGGGCCGGGCGCCCCATCGCGAAATGATCTTCCAGCACCCACTGGGTGAACGGCTCGCAGATGACGGGCCAGGCATCCTCGAGATCAAAGCGCTGATGCAGTTCCTCGATATCCGCCGGGGTGGTCACGGGCGTGATCCGGTCCACCATCGAGTTGGGAAACGGCACCTGCGCTTCAAGGTACTGTCCCAGCTGCGGATCCCGCGCGTGGGCGAAGGCGCCGAACATCCGCCTGGCCACATCGCCATTGCCGGGAATATTGTCACAGGACATCACCGTAAAGGGGGCAAGGCCGCGATCCCGGCGCCGCTCGATCGCTGCGACCACCAGGCCAAAGCTGCTGCGAGGCGCCATCGGATGTTCCAGGTCATGGAGCACATCGGCCGTTTCCAGATCAAACTCTCCGGTGATCGGATGAACGTTGTAGCCTCCCTCTGTGACCGTCAGCGACACAATGCGGATAGCAGGGTCTGCCAGCATCTCGATAACGCCTTCGGGGTCATCCGGCGCGTAGCGGTAGTCGATGATCGAGCCAATGACACGCGGTTCGAGCACCCCGTTCGGGTGCTTTACCACCAGGGTGTACAGGTAGTCCTGGC
This sequence comes from Halomonas litopenaei, assembly GCF_017303055.1. Classification (GTDB taxonomy): domain Bacteria; phylum Pseudomonadota; class Gammaproteobacteria; order Pseudomonadales; family Halomonadaceae; genus Halomonas; species Halomonas litopenaei_A. The sequence goes on from NZ_JAEKJT010000004.1 coordinate 593,865, forward strand.
TGGCCAGCGCCTCCTGCATGCGACGGTCACCCGGCATCACGCCAATGCCGACAATGCCCCAGTCGTGGGCCTGCCCGGCTTCCATCAAGCGATCCAGATACATGGCCTGGTGGGCGCGATGAAAGCCCCCTACCCCGATGTGCGCCATCCCGGGAGTCAGCGCCGTGCGCCGGTACGATGGCACCGACACGTGCGGATCGAGATGAGCCAGTGTCGCATTGGAAAGTCGAGTCATATTGGCTCTCCGCCAGTGTTGCAGTAAGAAAACGTTGCGCCACGCCAATCTGATTAGACGTGCAGGCGATGGATGCAGATGTGTCCCGGGAAAGGGCCACGCCGCCGTCGACGACGGGGGTCAGTGCCAGTAAAGATCGGCGCGCCGCGACCGGGTCTTGATCAAACGCGCGTTGAGCATGTCCTTGTCTCGCGCCTTGGCAATGGCGCCGGAGGGATCCTGGCCCATGCCGATCCAGCGTTCGATCAGGCGCCTCTCCAGCTCGCTGTCATCGACTTCAAGAAACAGGCTGAAGTCGAAGAAGTCCTGCAACGCCTGCCATGGACCATGATCCAGCAGCAGATAGTTGCCTTCGACAATCAGTAGACGGTGATGGGGCGTGATGACCCTTGCGCCAGCGCGCGCCAGATCGAGAGGACGATCGAACACGGGTACCGCCACCGGGCGGTCGGCTCGCTTCAGCCGCGTCAGGTCATGACGCAATCCCTCCACGTCAAAGGTCTCTGGTGCTCCCTTCAACGCCAGCAACCCCATGGGCTCGAGCACGGCGTTGTCGTAGTGGTAGCCATCCATAGGCACCACTTCGGCGATGCCCGGCAGACGCTCATTGAGCTGTCGGGCCAGCCAGGCGGATCGAAACGACTTGCCCGCGCCGGGAGGGCCTGCCAGCGCCACGATGAAACGGTCCTTGCCGTCACTGCGCGCCAGCAGTTCGTCCGCGATGGACGCTATGGTAGGGTTCATCGTTTACCTCCCGAGAGCCAGCGGCTCAACTCATCCAATTGCCGCCGTCGACATTGAGTGTCTGGGCGACGATGTAGTCACTCTCACGACTGGCGAGGAACACCGCCGCGCCCACGTGATCCTCCGGGCGTCCCATCCTGCCGTAGGGTACCGACTCCCCCACCAGTCGCTTCTTCTCTCCTTGAGGCCGTCCTTCGTAGCGCGCAAACAGCGCATCTACCTCATCCCACATGGGGGTATCCACCACTCCCGGCGCGATGCCATTGACGCGAATCCCGTGACGGATCAGGTCGAGCGCGCAGGACTGGGTCAGACTGATGACGGCTGCCTTGGTCGCGCAATAGGTGCTCACCAGCGGCTCACCGCGACGGCCCGCCTGGGACGCCATATTGATGATGGCACCTCGGCGTTCGTCCTCCACCATCGCTCGCGCTACCGCCTGCAGGGTGAAGAAGAGCCCTTTCACGTTGACGGCAAATTGACGGTCAAAGTCAGCCTCGGTGACATCCAACACCGGCGCCATGCCAAATACCGCCGCGTTATTGACCAGCACATCAATGCCGCCGAAGCGCTGCCGCACACCCTGCACCATGGCGTCGATCGAAGCCTGGTCACGCACATCCAGCACCACCCCCATTCCCCGCTCGGGGGCAACGCCTTCCAGCGCCTGGTCGATCGCCCGCTGGTCGATATCGGCAATGACCACTGTGGCGCCTTCCTCAGCGTAGCGCTGTGCGATCGCCAGACCGATGCCACGTGCACCGCCGGTGATGACCGCTACCTTGTCCTTGAGCTGGCCGTTCATCATGCTCGTTGCTCCTGCTGTTGGCGCCAGATGCCCCACAAGCCAGGCAGCTGGTCCATGTGGGTCATCACCTTCCAGACTCCCAGGTGCTGCAGGCGCTCGGCATGGCCTGGCGCGAGGTGGCTGGCGCCGACGAAACCAATGACCGTCATCCCCGCCGCGCGTGCGGCGGTTGCCCCCGCCAGGGAGTCCTCGACCACCAGGCAGGCTTCAGGGGCCACGCCCAGGGTCGCCGCGGCGAGCTGATAAACGGCAGGGTCTGGCTTGGGCCGCGCGACCTGTTCCGCACAGAAGATCGGGGCCTGAGCCAACAGCTGATCCAGCCCGGTGTGGGCCAGCGAGGCTTCCACCCGCTGGCGCCGACTGTTGGAGACCACGGCCTTGGCCTGTGGGATGGCCGCCAGGGCCTGGGCTACGCCATCCACCGCCTGAAGCTGCTCGGCCAGCCGCGCTTCGATCTCATCATCCAGCCGCTCGAGCGCCCTTGAGGGCAATTGGTGAGTGCTGAGTGACTCCAGGGACGCCAATATCGCCTCGGTGGTCTGCCCCAAGGCCGCGTTCAGGGCGGCCTCGATATCCAGGTCCGGCAGCCAGCTGCTCAGCCGCTCGGCCAGGGTCGCCTCGGCGATGACTTCGCTATCCACCAGCACTCCATCACAATCGAATATCAGCATCATGCAGCGGCTCCTCACGCGTCAGCGGTACTGGCAGCGCGGTTATCCTGACGGGTCAGCGAGGCCAGCGGGTGGCGTTCCAGGCCGGCAAGCGCCAGCCCCTGCTCATCGAACAGGTGGGCTCGGGACGGTGCGAAACCGAAGCGAATCCGATCACCCACGCGGTGGCCGACATCGCCGTCCACCATCAGCGTCAGCAGTTCGCCATCCATCTCCACGTACAGCGACGTCTGCCCCCCCAGGCGTTCGATGACGCTGACCCTGGCCGCCAGCGGACCCTGGTCATCCAGCATCAGGTGCTCAGGGCGGATGCCCAGCTCGAGTGCCTGCCCCGCGGTGATGGCGTCGCCTTCCACGGGTACCTTGACGCTCTCCCCCCCCGGTACTGTGACCGTCACTCCCTGGGCATCCGAGGAGCGAGCCTCGACCTTGAGGAAATTCATCTTGGGCGAACCGATGAAACCCGCCACAAAGCGATTGCGCGGATGGTGATACAGCTCCATCGGGGATCCCACCTGTTCGACCACGCCGCCTTGCAGGACCACAATCTTGTCGGCCATGGTCATGGCCTCGATCTGGTCATGGGTCACGTAGATCATGGTCGCCTTGAGCTCTTCGTGAAGGCGCGCCAGCTCAATGCGCATCTGCACACGCAGCGCCGCATCCAGATTGGACAGCGGCTCGTCGAACAGAAAGATGCTGGGATTGCGGACGATGGCGCGGCCGATGGCGACCCGCTGGCGCTGGCCGCCGGACAGGGCCTTGGGCTTGCGCTCCAGCAGCGGCTCAAGCTGCAGAATCTTTGCCGCCTCAAGGACTTTCTGGCGACGCTCCTGCTGAGAAACGCCAGCCAGCTTGAGGCTGAAGCCCATATTGTCTTCCACCGTCATATGGGGGTAGAGCGCATAACTCTGGAACACCATGGCCAGCCCACGCTCTGCCGGGCCAAGCTCGTTGACCCGCTGGTCATCGATCACGATGTCGCCGCCGCTGGTGCTCTCGAGTCCCGCGATCATGCGCAACAGCGTCGACTTGCCACAGCCCGAAGGGCCGACAAAAACCACAAATTCCTGATCCTTGACCACCAGGTCGACGCCCTTGATGACGTGGGTATCGCCGAAGCTCTTGGTGACCTGATGGAGGTTGAGTGTCGCCATCTTGTTATCCTCGTTGTTCCGTTCGGGGCGTCACGACGCCACCGCAAAAAACTGATATCGCATCGAGTCGTTGCCACCGCGACTACTTGACCGCACCAAAGGTGAGGCCGCGCACCATCTGCTTTTGCGTCAACCACCCAAAGATCAGAATCGGCGCGATGGCCATGGTCGAGGCCGCCGACAGCTTGGCCCAGAACAGGCCCTCGGGACTGGAGAACGACGCGATGTAGGCGGTCAGCGGCGCCGCCTGGGAGGTGGTGAGATTGAGGCTCCAGAACGCTTCGTTCCAGCTCAGGATGACCGACAGCAGGCCGGTGGAAGCGATTCCCGGCAGCGTCAGCGGCAGCAGCAGATACCAGACCTCCTGAAGTGTGCCTGCGCCGTCCATACGGCCTGCCTCGAGAATGTCCTTGGGCAGATCCTTGAAGAAGGTGTAAAGCATCCACACCACGATCGGCAGATTCATCAAGGTGTAGACGATGGTCAGGCCAAGGCGGGTATCCAGCAGGCCGATATCACGAAACAGCAGGTAGATAGGCACCAGCACACCGACCGACGGCAGCATCTTGGTCGACAGCATCCAGAGCAGCGTGCCCTTGGTTCGCTTGGTCGGCAGAAACGCCATGGCGTAGGCAGAAGGAATCGCGATCAGCAGTGCCAGCAAGGTCGAACCGAACGACACCACCACGCTGTTCCAGGCAAACTTGATGTAGTCGGCACGCTCCTGAACCTCGACGTAGCTGTCCAGGGTCGGCGTGAAGATCAGACTGGGGTCGGCAATTGCCTCGGCCTCGGTCTTGAAGCCGGTAAGGATCATCCAGAAGATCGGAAAGAAGATCGTCAGGGCCACACCCCAGCCCAGCAGGGTAATACCCAGCTTGCGCCAGCGCTGGGCGCGTTGCGCGGCGGCGCCCCGCTCGGCAGCGGCCGGGGCCGAGCGAATGGCCGAGGCGGTGGAGGGAGACGTGGTCATGGCAGGCACCTCATGAACGTAGGGTGGTCGGACAGGCGCAGAAGGCGCTACTGTTCGAGATTCTTGGCGACCATTCGCACCAGAAAGATGGCAACGATATTGGCCAGAATGATGGCGATGACCCCACCGGCTGACGCGGTCCCCACATCGAAGTCGAGCAGCGCCCGAATATAGATGAGATACGCCAGGTTGGTGGTCGCAAGCCCCGGTCCCCCGGACGTGGTCACAAAGATCTCGGCGAAGATGGTCAGCAGGAAGATCATCTCGATCATCACGACCACGCTGATCGCGCGCTTCAGGTGAGGCAGGGTGATGTAGAAGAAGATGGCCAGGGGCCCCGCGCCGTCCATGCGCGCCGCCTCGACCTGATCGTCATCCAGTGATTGCATGGCGGTCAGCAGTATCAGCAGGGCGAAGGGCAGCCACTGCCACGACACAATGATGATGATGGAGGTCAGCGGCAGGCTGGAAAACCAGTCCAGGGCCGGCAGTCCCAGGCTTTCCGCCAACCAGGCCAGCACGCCGTTGGCGGGGTGCATCATCATGTTCTTCCACACCAGCGCGCTGACCGTCGGCATGACGAAGAACGGCGAGATGGCCAGCACCCGGGCAATGCCTCGTCCTAAAAACTCCTGCTGGAACAGCACTGCCAGCAAGGTGCCGCCGACCACGGTGATGACCAGCACCCATCCCACCAGCAGCAGCGTCGTTCCCATCGCCGACCACAGCGCCGGATCTGTCAGCAGGTATTCGTAGTTTTCGACGCCGGCAAAGCCGGTCATGCCGGGCATCAGCAGGTTATAGCGCTGAAACGAGAACCAGATGGTCATCGCCAGCGGCACTATCATCCATAGCAACAGTAGAGTGACAGCCGGGGCCTGCAGCGACAGGGTTCTCAAGCCCCCGACGGTACGTCCGGAAGTTCGATTCTTGTTCATAAGGGTCATGCCTGCTCGAGCCCCGGGACGGCGTCCCGGGTGGAAAGGCCAAGGGCCAGCCGAACGGCCGGCCCGCGTGCATGTATCAGTCGGTGTAACCCGCTCGTGCCATGGTGCGCTCCGTTGCACGCTGCGCTGCCGCCAGCGCCTGTTCGACGCTGGTATCGCCGGTCAACGCAGAGGCCACCATCTGGCCGACCTGCGTGCCAATGGCCTGGAACTCAGGGATGCCGACAAACTGGACCCCGACATAGGGATTGGGCTCGAGGCTCGAGTCCAGGGGGTCGGCATTGCGGATCGCGTCGACCACGAAGCTGGCGAAAGGCGCGGCCTCGACATAGCTGGGATGGTCGTAGGTAGACTGGCGGGTACCAGGAGGCACGCTGGTCCAGCCTTCACGCTCGCCAACCAGTGCCACGTACTCCTGGGAGGTCGCCCAGGTCACGAAGGTGCGTGCCGCTTCCTTGGCATCGGAGGAGGTAGGAATCGCCAGCGCCCAGGACCACAGCCAGTGGGATCCCTTGGGCGTTTCGGCCACTGGCGCCGGGGCGAAGCCGAGCTCAGCGGCCACCTCGGACTCCTCAGGGTTGAACAGCTTGCCCGCGGCAGACGTGGCATCGACCCACATGGCGCAGTTGCCGCGCGAAAACAGGGCCAGGTTCTCGTTGAATCCATTCGAGCTGGCACCAGCAGGGCCGTAGTTGTCGAGCAGATCCACGTAGAACGACACGGCCTCCTGCCAGGCCGGGCTATCGATCTGTGCCTGCCAGTCCATATCGAACCAGCGACCGCCAAAGGTATTGATCATGGTCGAGACGAACGCCATGTTCTCACCCCAGCCAGGCTTGCCACGCAGGCAGATGCCCGCGACATCGTTGTCTGGATCGTGGAGCTGCTCGGCCCAGTCCCGCACTTGCGTCCAGGTGGGCTGCTCGACCATGTCGATACCTGCCTCGGCAAACAGGTCCTTGCGGAAGTACAGCATCGAACTCTCTGCATAGAACGGCACCGCGTACAGCGTGCCGTCATGGCTCAGGCCATCACGCACCGGTCCCAGCAGGTCATCGACCTGGTAGTCGGCGGGCAGGTCGTTCAGTGGCTCGAGCCAGCCACGCTCGGCCCATATCGGGGCTTCATAACTGCCAATGGTCATGACATCGAACTGACCACCCTGGGTCGCAATATCCGTTGTCATGCGCTGGCGTAACACGTTCTCTTCCAGCACCACCCAATCGAGGGTGATATCAGGATGTGCCTTTTCAAATTCTTCGGTCAGGCTCTGCATGATCACCATGTCGTTATTGTTGACGGTGGCAACAGTGATGGTATCGGCCTGGGCGGCACCGACGCTTACGGCGAGGGCGCTGCCCGACAGGCATGCCAGCGCGGACAGATAGCGGATGGGAGAGTGAAGGGGATAGCGGCTAGCGTAGGGCTGAGAATGACGCTGCTTCATGACGTACTCCTGTTATTGGCCCCTGCGGGGCTTGTTGTTGTGTGACCAGAGCCACCAGGGGTTAGCGGCGGAAGCGCGGCAGCCATTGGCTCAGTACCGCAGGTAACGCGCATCGGGTTCGCTGTTGCGCTGCACGTGCCCGTTTTGATGAAACACACCCACTTCTGACCAACTCACCTGCTTCCGATCAACCAATAGGCTTGTGATCAACCCTTCAGCGTGTGGTCCATGGAACCCGCGTGGAATCCTGACGCTGAATTCTGATCAATCAAATCAAGCAATGATCAAATGATCGAACAGGACACCAAAAAACGCAAAGCGCAGACCCTTAGACTTTAGCGGTAGGCCTGATCGCTTTGCGCTGTTTGCCGGGCAAACCCCGTGGCAGCGTCCACAGAATAATGCGCCCTAATCAAAGGTTTACGGTGCAACGGCGGGAAGCCCCATCAGGGCGATGACAGCGGGGACATGACTGGGGTGACCGAGAGAGTCAGGAGGCTAACCGATCCACGATATAGCGAGCGGCCTGGTCGTCGGTAATCAGACTCGACAACCAGCCTCCTCGCAGAGCCGCCAGGATGGCCGCCCCCTTGTCGCGTCCGCCAGCCACCGCCACCAGTGACTGATGCTGCAATGTCTGCAGGGGCAGGCTGGTGACCCGCCTGCTGGTGGAGCAGTCGATCAGGACACCATTGGCGTCCATCGGCCAGCCAACCAGCTCACCCACCGCATCGAGCGCCAACAGCTCCTCGAGCTCGATTTCGCTGATGAAGTGGTCCTGAAACAGCGTGGCCTGGCGGTCAATGCGCCCTACCCCGACAAACGCCACACAGGCTTGGCTTGCCACCTCACCGATGGCGCGAAACAGTGGCTGAGCGGCCAGAGCACGCTTTTCTTCGACGCTGCTGGCCACCACCGGGGTCGGTAGCAGAAAACGTTCGCCGCCGGTCTTGTCCGCCGCCACCATCACGCCGTCATAGCGGTTGGAGGAACCATCGCGAGCCACGTTGCCGACCAGCGAGACAAAGCGATGCTGAGGACGCTCGATGCGGCTCAATGCTTCCACCATGGCGCGAATCGAGCGCCCTGACCCTAGTGACAGCGTCTGCGGCTCGCTTCGCTCGATAATGCGGGACAGACGCTCGGCGCCGGCTACCGCGAGATAGGGGGCACTGTCCGCCGTACCTGCAGCCACCGGCACGACGTCACAATAGGCGAGCGCAAAGCGCTCGCGGATCGCCTGGGACAGGGCTGTGCAATGGGCGACCGGATGATCGATGTGGACCTTGACCAGGCCTTCCTGCCGGGCCAACGCCAGCAGACGCTGAACCCCAGGACGAGATACCCCAAGCTGCGCCGCAATTTCATCTTGGGTCTGACCACCGACATACGACAACCAGGCGGCCCTGGCAGCCTGATCCAGCTTGACCTCGAACTTGTCCACACGCCATCTCTCTCACTGATCCACTAGCGCATCATCGCAAGCCAACCGCACTGGCACAATGGACGCGCCTAGCGCTGCGCCGACGAAGCGCCAGCCGGCAGCTTGACCGTCACGCGCAAGCCCCCCAGCGGCGCGGCTTCAAGCGCGAGCTCACCGCCATACAGTTCTACCAGCTCTTCCACGATGGCCAGTCCCAACCCATTGCCAGGCCGCTGCTCGTCCAGGCGCACGCCGCGACGCAGGACCGCGGCGCGCTCGTCCTCGCTCATGCCAGGACCGTCATCATCGAGGCACAAGCATAGCGCTCGCGACTCACGCTGAATGCTGAGCGTCACTCGCGATGCTGCCCAGTCGATCGCGTTCTCCAGCAAGTTGCCTACCAGCTCCTGCAGGTCATTGGGATCGATACGCAGTGCCAGCTCGTCGGCCAGCACGATACTGACCCGAACGCCCCGCCGATCCGCCAGGCGGGTCAGTCCCTCCAGCACGGGCGCCAGCACCTGACCAACGTGTACCTCGGCGGCGAGCGCGCTGCTGCCTGCAGCACTGGCCCGCGCCAGGTGATGGCGAACCGCGGCATTGATGCGCTCAAGCTCTTGTCGCATCTTGTCCCGCTCTGCCGCAGGCAGCTTCTCGACACGCGTCATCATCACGCTGACCGGGGTTTTCAAGGCATGCGCCAGATTGCCGGCGGTTGCCCTTCCTCGCTCGATCAAGCGCCGATCATGATCGAGCACGTCATTCATGGTGGCCGCAAGTTCGGCAAGTTCCGTTGGCAGTTGGGTGTCCAGGCGCTCACGCTGCCCCGCCTTGACCGCGGCCAGGTCCGCGTACAGCGAGCGAAGTGGCGCCAGCCCCCAGCGAATCTGTGCTGCCAGGCCAGCCAGCAGCAGCGTTCCCAGCGCCAGCAAGGACAACCACAGCAGCCACTCGAAGCGAGCGACCTCGGTATCCAGTTCCTGTCGGCTGACCGCCAGGCTGATCACCACCGGATGGGGGTGGTGGGACAGCGTGAGGGTGCGCTCCACCAGTCGCAGCGGCTGGCCTCGCGGGCCTTCGATGTTGCGCCAGTGGGTACCCGCACGGCCGTCCGTCGGCAGGCGCTGATCCCAGAGGGAACGAGAGCCCCGGGACAGCCCCTGGCCATCGCTGATCTGCCAGTACCAGCCGGAAAACACCTGACCAAAGCGCGAGTCGCCGAGGCTGTCAGTGACGATCAGTTCACCACTGACCGGATCCCGCTCCAGGGCGGCCAGCAGCACTCGGTGCATGGATGACAGCCGTTCGTCGAAGGACGCTGAGGCCGATTCACGGAAGCTGTAGGAGAGTCCTGCTCCCACCAGCGGCACGATCACCAGCACCAGCACCAACGAGGCGACAATCAGGCGCCGCGCCAGCGAGCCTGTGGTGGCCTTCACGACGTAGACTCGTTATCTGGCGTGACCAGCCGATAACCCTCACCGCGACGGGTCACGATGCGCTCACTTCCCAGCTTTCGCCGCAACCGACTGATCTGCACGTCGATAACGTTGGAGTCAGGCTCGTGATCGCGATCGTAGACGTGCTCAGCCAGCTCCGTGCGACTGACCACACGGTCCCTGGCGTGCATCAGGTAAGACAGCAGGCGCGATTCGTGGGCCGTCAAGGATACCGGCCGTCCGGCCACGGACACGGCTCCGGTGTGGGTATCCAGACTCAAGGCACCGGCATTCAGTACCGGATGAGAGTGACCGTGGCTACGCCGTACCAAGGCGCGCAATCGGAACAGCACCTCGGCGGTCTCGAAGGGTTTGGTGACGTAATCGTCTGCCCCGGCTGAAAAGCCTGCCGCCTTGTCCGACCAGCGTTCGCGGGCGGTCAACACCAGGACGGGCAAGTCGATGCTATCGTCGCGCCACTGCGCCAGCCAACGAGTACCGTCTCCGTCCGGCAGTCCCAGGTCCAGGATCACTGCGTCATAGCGTTCGGTTCGCAGCAGGAAGTCCGCATCACTGCCATTGGTCGCCGCTTCCACCAATAGCCCACCCTCGCCGAGAGATTCCGCAAGCGCCTCACTCAACGCCTGGTCGTCCTCGACCAGTAGAATTTTCATGACTACGTCTCCTGACATCCGTTTCGCTAGGGGCTTATTAGAAAGGGGCTCATTAGAGAGGGGCTTGATCGACAGAGTCTCACTCGACAGGTGCTTGATCGACAGGGTCTCACTAGAAAAGTGCTTACTCGATAAAGGCTGGCGAGGGCTATGGTGCTGAAGGTTGACGTCTCATCGCATCGATGCCCACCCCTTCAATCGCCTTCAGCTCACCGTTGCGACCGTCGAATTCAAACTCGACCACCTGTCCCTGGGCGCCGACCATCTCGATCTCGTAGATCGCTACGCCATCTTCCCGCTCCAGCTCGACTTCCAGCACCTGTCCGTCGTAGCGCTCATCCAGCCAGTCCAGCAGTGTGGGCAGTGCGACCAGACGTCCCTCACGAACTTCCTGGTGCAGGTTACGCCAGTCGTCATCGGCCATGGCGTCGCCCACGCCGAGCGACTGGCGTGCAAGATGCTGGAGGCCATCGACCTGGGCCAGGTAAGGCAGCTGCAGGGCGCTGGCCACTAGCAGCGCGACGACTAAAGAGTGTTTTACATATTTCATGACAGACAGTCTGAAGTAGCTGAGATGAACGAAACATGAACGACAACGTCAGGCTGGTGACAGGTTGCCCGTGACAGGATGGCCTCACTCACCGGACAGCAGCATGTGGTGAGCATACCTTCAACAGCGCAAGGAGTCCGCACATGAACAGAACAGTTACCCTCAGCCTGGCCGCCCTGACCCTCACCGGCGCTTTCGCCACCTCGGCGCTGGCCGATGACGGAGGCATCAGCCGCGAAGAGCTCGATCGGCTGCTGACCAGTACCGGCGAATACGGCTTCGCCAGCTACGACGAACTCGGCGTCGACGATGGCCATCGCTTTGAGGCAGAAGGCTGGCGTGACGACGGCTGGCGGCTTGATGTCGATATGTCGCTGGACGACGCCAGCATCCTGCGAGAGCAGCAGCGAGAGGGTCAGCTCCCAGAGTGGAGCCTGAGTGGCGACGAGGTCTCCCAGGCCCTGGACGCCGCACAGCAGGCGGGCCTGGAACTGTTCGGCTCATTGGATGTCGACCGTATGGGCGATATCGAGATCGAAGGCTACGACGCCCAACATCAGGAGATCGAGATTCGTCTTGATCGAGATACCTTCGATGTCACTGGAGTTCAGCATGACGACTGATCAATCGCGCTTTACCCACGAATACCAGCAAAACGCCGCCTGGAGGGCGGCGTCCCAATGGCAGCAGCGCGCTCGCCAAGCCCGAACCGCGCAGCGCCCCAGCGGCCTGCGACTCGTACTGGTCAGTCTGATCGGCATGGTCACACTGGTCTTCGCGACGCTGATGGCCCTGACCTTGAGTCTCGTCGGTCTGGCGCTGATGCCCTTCGTCCGCCACCGCATGAAAAAACGCATGGAAACCTACCGCGCAGACCATGCAGATGACATCACCCCCGGAATGACCAGCCGTGCCGCGCATCACGACTCAGCGCGAGTCTGGGAGGGGCAATGCGAGGTCAAGTCATCCTGATAGACGGCGCCCCTGGATGGACCGTCAGCGACTGACGTCATCCCGGGGCGTATCGCGCTGGTCGTCTCGTTGTGCCAGCTCTTGGCGCAACGCCACGACTTCCGTCTTCAGTTCGCGTACTTCCCGAGCGAGCTCTCGCAACATGTCCCGCTGCGCCCGATGCAATCGGCTGGTTTCGTCTTCCTGATCGCCGATAAACAGCGAACCGACATACGCCGCGAAACTACCGAACAGACTGACCCCCGCGACCATCAACAGGGCAGCCACCACACGACCCAGGGTCGTGACCGGATAGAAGTCGCCGTACCCTACCGTCGTCACCGTCACGAACGCCCACCACAGTGCTTCTTCAGCGGTATTGATCTGGCTATCGGGATTTGGCCCCTCGACGACCAGAATGACCACCGAGCCGAAGATCAGCAGCAGCACCGTCGCGGATGCCACCGAGGCAAAGATCCCCTTGGCCTTGTTGCGGAACAGCAAATTCCAGATCAGGCTAAGCGACTTGATCGCACGCAGCATCCGGATCACCTGTACCACCCGCACCAGTCGCCCTGCCATAAAGAAGCTGGCGGGTATGCTGGCAAGCAGGTCAATCCATCCCCAGCGCATGAAACGCCATTTGCTGTCTGCCTGGCTGAAACGGATCACAAAGTCCGCGAGAAAGAAGCCACAGACAACAAAGTCCAGCTTGGAAATCAGATCATCGACTTCCGGCGGCAGGTCATGCAGCTCCTGCACAGCCATGGCGCCAATAACATAAAAGGACAGGATCAGGATCAGGATCTGAAACGGAGATAGACGCTCTTGATTCATGGTGTTCGGGTCGATGGACGGGTCATCCTTGACCTTACGCGAAGCATGTCGGGCTGCCTAGCAGCAAGGCCGCCGGCAACACCTCGGCGTCAACGACAACTCACTCCAGCGCTTCGTAGGGCAACCCCACATAGTTTTCAGCCAGCGTGGTCAAGCCTGCCCGTGACCCTGTCAGGTAATCAAGTTCGGCCAGCTGCATGCGCTCCTCGAAAGTCTCTTCATCACTAAAGCGGTGCAGCATCGACGTCATCCACCAGGAAAAACGCTCGGCTTTCCAGATACGCCTGAGGCAAACCTCCGAGTAGCGCTCCAGCAGGTCTGTGCGGCCATCCTCGAACACCTTGACCATCAGGCGGTACAGGGTACTGACATCACTCGCCGCCAGATTAAGCCCCTTGGCTCCGGTAGGAGGAACGATGTGCGCCGCATCCCCCACCAGGAAAAGGCGGCCAAATTGCATCGGTTCCACCACAAAGCTGCGAAGCGGTGCAATGCTCTTCTCGATCGAGGGCCCCGTGACCAGCTGTTGAGCGACATCATTCGGCAAGCGTTGCTTCAACTCCTGCCAGAAGCGCGCATCGGACCAGTCATCGACCGTGTCATCCAGTGATACCTGGAGATAGTAGCGGCTGCGCTGGACCGAGCGCATGCTGCACAGGGCAAAGCCCCGCTCGTGGCGTGCATAGATCAACTCATGAGTCACCGGCGGAGTATCGGACAGCAGCCCAAGCCAGCCAAAGGGGTAGACCCGCTCGAAGGTCTTCAATCGCTCGTCAGGAATCGTGCGACGTGACACCCCATGGTATCCATCGCAGCCAGCCACATACTGGGCGTGCAGGTGGTAGCGCTTACCCTGGTGGATGAAGGTCACGCTAGGAGCGTCGCTCTCCAGGTCGTGCAGCGCTACCTCGTCCGCCTCGTAGAAGGTCGTAGCGCCCGACGCCTCTCGCGCCGCCATCAAGTCTCGCGTCACCTCCGTCTGGCCATACACCATGACCCGCTGTCCCCCAGTCAACGCCGCCAGGTCCACCCGCGCACGGCGATTGTCGAAGGCCAGCTCAAAGCCCTCATGGGGCAGCCCTTCGGCCTCCATCCGCTCACTGACACCCGCCTCACGCAGCAGGTCGACCATACCCTGCTCCAGCACACCTGCACGGATACGTCCCAATACATAGTCGCCGCTCTTGCGCTCGAGAATGACGGTAGCGATGCCAGCACGCTCCAGCAATTGCCCGAGAAGCAAGCCCGAAGGACCCGCTCCGATGATCGCCACCTGGGTCGTCATCGTCTCGTCGATATCTTCGTGGGCGGATGCAGTCATCGAGTCAAGCATGGCAGTGGCCTCGTCAGCGGGGTTGGAAGACGTTATGGTTGTGATGATATTTTTCGCTCCAAAGCACCGCCAAATAAGGCATGAAAAGCCCTTTTACTTGAACTTATCGAAGATACTCATCTGACTTTTGTCGTACAGGTGCGCACTTCAGACCACTCTGGTCGATGGGCGCTGGCCCCGTCGCGAGGTGATCCATGCAGACGCCGTCAACCACCTCTGAGCTCCCCCTGCCGATTCCGACGTTTAGCCTTTATGGAGAGCATCAAGGCTGGCCAACACCTGACTTGATTCACTGCGAATCCATCGCTGAACGCAGCCGCCTGCATGATTGGCGCATCCATCCCCATCGCCACAGTGACCTGAGCCATCTGCTGCTGCTGACCTCAGGGGAGGTGGAGCTTGAACTCGAGGGCAAGCGCCTGTCCTGCCAGGCGCCGCTGATGATTCTGGTACCGGCCCTTAGCGTCCACGGTTTTACGTTCTCGCCAGGCATTCAGGGGCACATCCTGACGCTGGCCGCGCCATTGCTGGCCCACCTGCGCCGCGAACTCCCCGAGGCCAGCCGCGTGTGGACCCGGGCAGGGGCAACGCCCCTCGGCACAGGGGGGAAGCGTCTGGTGGGGTTGATGGGTCACATCGATGCGGAGTACCGCCGGCCGGCACGGGACCGCAGTGTCCTGCTCGATGCACTGACCAAGGCACTGACGGTGGAGGCGGCACGTGCTGCCACCCCACCTTCTCAGCGCATCTCAGGGGTAAAACCAGACCCGGGTCACGTTCATCTACAGCGCTACCAGGCGCTGGTCGAGCAGCGCTTTCGCCAGCAACCCAGGGTCTCCGAGCTGGCCACGGAAATCACCGTGAGTGCCGCCCATCTCAATGCACTATGTCGGCGCCTTACCGGTCGCGGAGCACAGGCGCTGATGCATGAGCGGGTACTACTGGAGGCCAAGCGGGAACTCACCTATACCAACCTGACCATTGCCCAGGTCGCTGATGGGCTGGGATTTTCAGAGCCGGCGTATTTCTCACGTTTTTTCAAACGCTTGACGGGCTGCTCGCCCAAGGATTTTCGTCAGCGACAGCAGCGGGCAGCGCCGCCGCCAGAAGTATGAGCGGGCCTCGTGACGGACAAGGGCCGCCTGCAGGCGGCCCTTGTCCGTCATGGGAAGGCAGCGGCTACATCAGAAAGAACGTCGTCAGCACGGGAAACAGCAACAGCAATGCCAGGCGCACCAGGTCAGACACGATAAAGGGCGACACACCACGGAAGATCTCGCCCAACCCGACATGCGGCGCCATGGCCTTGATCACGAAGACGTTCATGCCCACCGGAGGGGTGATCAAACCAAGCTCTACCGTCAGCACGGTGATGATTCCAAACCATACCGGGTCGATACCCAGCACCTGAATGATCGGGAACACCACAGGCACCGTGATGACCAGCATGGCGATGGAGTCCATGAACATGCCCAGCACGAAGTACATCAACAAGATGCACAGGACCACCCAGATGGGCGACAGCTCTAGAGCAAACAGCGCATCACTGATCGAAAACGAGATGCGTGACAGAGAAATGAAGTAACCCAGCGCCTCCGCCCCAACCAGCATGAAGAACACCACGGCGGACAGCGCCAGCGTTTCCTGAACCGCTGCCCACAGCTGGGCGCCACGCAGGCCCTTGACCAGTGCATACAGCAAGGTGGCAAATGCGCCCACGCTCGCGCCTTCTGTCGGCGTAAAGACGCCCAGGTAGATGCCGAGGATCATCACCAGAAAGACACCAAAGAAAGGGACCAGCCCTCCCAACGATGCCAGCTTGTCGGCCCAGCCAGTCGGCTCGCCCGCCACCGCCAGGCCAGGCTTTACGCGCATGACAACACTGACGGTGAGCGCGTAGAGGACCAGGCCTAGTAGCCCTGGAATCAGGCCCGCCATGAACATGTCGCCCACCGACTGTTCCGTCAGAATGGCGTAGATCAGCAAGGCAATGCTGGGAGGGATCATGATGCCCAAGGTGCCCCCAGCCGCTAGCGCGCCAGTGGCCAGTCCTCGGTGGTAGCCATAGCGCTCCATCTCTGGCAAGGCCACTCGGGTCATGGTACTGGCTGTTGCCAGGGATGAACCGGAGATGGCCGAGAATACCCCGCAGGACCCCACTGCGGCGATGGCCAGGCCACCTTTCCAGCCGCCGCAGATGACCCGCGTCGACTGGAACAACTTGCCGGCCATGCCAGAGTGCGCCGCCAATACGCCCATCAGGATGAACATGGGGACCGCACTGAAGCTGTAGTTGGACAGCACCTCCACCGGCACTGACTTGAGCATGGAGACAGCGGCACCTACATCGATGATGACCGCGAAACCACCGACTCCCACCACCAGCATGGCCAGGGCCACCGGCACCCGCAGGATCATCAGCCCCAGCAGTACCACCAAGCCCATCGCTCCGATCCATTCAGTCGCCATGGGAAACCTCACCTCCACGGCCAGTGATCATGGCCAGCAGTCCCTCCAGCAGGCTGCGCAGGCCCATCACGGCACTCAAGACGGCCGCTGTCAGATAGATCGGCCCCAGCGGTAGGCGCAGGTCCTGAGTGACTTCGCCATACTCTGTCGCACTATGGGCTGCGCCTACCAGCCCGCTGGCCAATACGGCGCCTAACAGTGCAAAGCCGAGCAGGTAGCCGCCATGCAGTCGCGCGGTAATTGACGCAGGCAGACGATGAGAAAATGCCTCCACCACCACCTGGCTTTTCTCGACGGCGGCCGCCATGGTCGCCAGCAGGGCAAACAACATCAGGTAGCTGACCATCTCGACACTGCCGAAGACCTGGAGTGACAGGGCTCCGTCCGACAGGCGCTGTGCATAGCGTGTGACCACATCCGCCACGGTGATGGCCAGCATCAGTACCAGACAAAGACCGCCAAGCCCACGGCACAGCAGCGCCAGCCAGTGGCTGGTACCAAGCATCAAACGCTGCATGATGTCACTCCACCGAGCCACAGCTGTCTCGTGCGGCAAGCGCCGCCTGATACACGTCCTGGGCCTGTGAGATGCCTCGCTCTTCCAACCCACTCAGATAGTCGTCGATGCCCTGCTCGAGGGGCGGCGCCCAAGCCGCATCCTCAAGCGGCGCGTCGATCACACGGATGGTGTGCCCCGCATCCACTGCCTCCTGATGGCCAACTTCATCAATGGCATGGAAGACCTGGCCCGCATTCGTCGCCCACTTCATGCCTGAGTTGTCATCGATGACCGCCTGCTGTTCCGGCGTCAGTCGCTCATAGGCGCGCTGACTCATCGTGGCAACAAAAATCAGGGAATAGAACGGTACCTGGGTGTGGTACTCCACCAGCTCATTGATACGAAACCCCTTCATGCCCTCCCAGGGAAAGCTGAGGCCGTCCAGCACGCCGCGCTGCATCGAGCTGTAGATGTCCGGGGCTGGCATCGCTACCGGACTGGCCCCCATGTTTTCCAGGATATCCCCCGCCACCGCGGTGGGACGACGAATGCGCAGCCCAGCGAGGTCCTGGGGCGCTTGCACGTCAGTGTCGACAGTGTGGATGTACCCCGGCCCCGTGGTGAACATGAACAGTACGTGAGTGTCGTCGTACTCGCTCGCGATCTGGCCGTCGTCATAGAGCGTCTGCAAGATGCACGACCCTTGTACCGCAGTGTCGGAGACACCGGGGAGCTCCACTACCTGAGACAGAGGAAAGCGCCCAGCCGTGTACCCTTGGGCCGTCGCGCCGATATCGGCGATACCATTGACCGTCGCCTCATAGATATCATCGGCCTTGGCGAGCGTGCCGGAAGGGAACAGCTGCACCTTCAGGTCTCCGCCAGAATCCTCCTCGACCGCCTTTGCCCACTGTTCGAAAATCTGCGTATTGATACCGGATGCCCCGGGCCAGAAGTGCGCCATGCGCAGTGTCGTCGCAGCCTGGGCCTGAGCACATGCCAAAGCTGTCAGCGACGCTGCCATTAAGCAGGCGAGCGGTGTCTTCATCGGGGGTCCTCCCGTCGTTGTCGTTATTGGCACTGCCTGACGTCAACAGGTGGCTCCCTGCACTGGCGTCAATGACGGCAATGTTCGCATAGAGAACATGAGTTCGTTATTTGTGTTGAAGAAGGTAAACCACCCGCAATGCGAACGAAAAGCGACTTTGGTATAGGACCCAGCGACTCCACGCTTCTCTCGCCCTTTTCGACACTCGGTATCGCGGGCAAGAGGTATCCCACGCTGTCTCTCTCGGCAGCGGTAGATGTCGACACATACATCAACACCGGCCGCCTACCCGGCGCCCAGGGCTTGGAATAAAAGCCCTGAGGTAAAAGCCCTGGAGCCAATGCCCCTGAGAAAAAGCCCCTGAGCAAAAGTCCTTGAGCGAAAGTGGTACTTAGATGATGGCTTCACTAAAATTGTGTGCTGAAACGATACAGCCCTCCCCTCAAGGACGATCATGACTCCCCCTCGCCCGGGTATTGCCCTCCCCCTGATGTTGCTGCTGGCCTCACCCGCCGTGGCAGAAACCGCTGTTCAAAGCGCGGCTCAAAGCGCGGCTCAAACCCTGCCACAGAACACGGCGCCTCCGGCTGATCACACTGACGGTTCCACGATGACCGTGACGGCCTCGCGTTTGTCACGCGAGCTGCTGACGACCCCCATGGCCATGTCAGTGGTCGATGAAGAGGAGATCCAGCGTGGACAGCAGCGCGTACGGATCGATGAGTCTCTGGTGCGGGTGCCCGGTGTGTTCATCCAGAACCGCGACAACTTTGCACAGGGCGCAAGGGTCTCCATTCGCGGTTTCGGCGCGCGCGCACCTTTTGGCGTGCGCGGCGTCACCGTCCTGGTGGATGGCATCCCCTACACCCTGCCCGATGGTCAGGCGCAGCTGGATGCCATTGATCTGGATAGCGCAGAACGCATTGAAGTCATTCGTGGCCCTTCTGCCGTGCAGTACGGCAATGCGTCGGGGGGTGTCATTGCGGTGACTACCCGCGATGGCAGATCCGATGACAGTACCCGCATCCGCGTCGGAGTTGGCAGCGACGGCTACAACAAGCAGTCTGTGTCGACGGGCGGCACGCATGACGAGTGGGCCTATCACATCAATGCATCGCGTCTTGAGCTGGCGGGCTACCGGGACCATAGCCGCGCTGAAAAGACCCTTCTCAACACCAAGGTTTCGCGGGAGCTGGACGATCAACGAAGGCTGACAGCGATCGTCAACCTGCTGGACAATCCGCGCGCCGAAGATCCCGGAGCCCTGACCGCGGAACAGGTGGATGCCGATCGCCGACAAGCGGGTCGCTTCACCGAGGAATATGACACCGGACAAGACGTGGATCAGCAGGTCCTCGGGCTGCTCTACCAAGACCTGGGGTTCGGTTCCGGTGAGCTGTATATAAAAGGGTTCAGCACCTGGCGCGACTTCGAGCAACAGCTGCCCTATCCCGGTGACAGCTTGATTGACTACCGTCGGCAGTACTTCGGCGGTAGCGCGGAGTACCATCAGCGCTTTCATGTTGGCGGCATGGCCCTGGACGGCATGGTCGGCGTTGATGCCGCGCGTCAGGAAGATGATCGACACCGGCAGGAGGTGGCCTTCAGCGGTGAGATTACCGGTGAGGTGGCGGATGAGACGCAGACTGCCGAAAGCCTGGGAATCTTTGCTCAGGGTGATCTTGCGCTCGACGAGCAATGGACCCTGTCGGCCGGCATTCGCCATGACCGCGTCGAGCTGGACATCGAGGACGATTTCACCAGCGATGGCGACCAGAGCGGTCAACGGACCTTTGAGGATACCAATGGCAGCCTCGGCATCAGCTATCGCTATCACCCGAATCACCAGCTGTATGCCAATACTTCGACGGCCTTCGAGACGCCTACCTTCTCAGAGTTTGCCAATCCAGCAGGTGGAGGCTTCAATCCAGACGTGGAGCCACAGCAGAGCTGGAGTCGCGAAGTGGGGGCGCGAGGCACCCTGACCAGTGGCCTGGACTACGACATCACCTTGTTCTCCATCGAGGTGAAAGATGAACTGGTGCCTTACGAGATCGAGGGAAGCGACCGCACCTTCTACAGCAATCTCGGCGATACCCGTCGCGAAGGCCTCGAGCTCGCCCTTGGCTGGGCGCCATCTGCTCAACTCGAGTTGTATACCGCGCTGACCCTCGCACGCTACGAATTTGATAGCGCGGGAGGGGCAGGTCTGAAGGGCAACCGACTTCCAGGTCTGCCCGAGACCACCTGGGTCAACCAGCTGACCTGGTATGGCTCCAGCGACCGTGACACCAGCCCCTTCGCGACCCTGGAAACCCAGTATGTAGGAGACATGGTGGCGGACAACGCCAATACCGTCGACGTCGACAGCTACTGGCTAGCCAATCTAAGGGCTGGCAAGGGATGGCGTCTGGGCAGTGAGCAGACACTGTCGACGTATCTCGGCATCCGCAATCTGTTTGATGAAGATCACTATGCCAACGTCCGCATCAATGCCAGCAACGACCGCTACTTCGAGCCAGCACCTGACCGTGCTGTCTATGCCGGTGTAGAACTGGCGTTCTAACCCTCCCGCGCATCTTCTAAAATCATGCCGATCCGCTCGTTTCCCCTTGGGAAGCGAGCGAATCCTCATGCTCTATTGAGCCAGATCAAGTACATCAACATGGGCCACTGAGACGATGAGGCGATACGTCGTCACAAGAGGTCCAGCTTGCGCTGGTTCCACCGCTCATGCTGATCCGACGCTCCACAGAAGTGACCATGCGGCTATGGTCTGGCGGCACAACAAGAGAACTGCTCATTGCTCCCGAGGGCAGTGACTACGCACGACGCGACTTTTACATACGCCTGAGCACGGCGACGGTCGAAAGTGAAGAAAGCATGTTCACCCCCTTGATTGGCTACGAGCGCCACCTGATGGTATTGGAGGGGCAAGCACACCTGGTGCACCAAGGGCAGCGTAGCGACCGACTGAGCCGCTTCCAGACAAGCACGTTTGACGGCGCTTGGCAGACCCAGAGCTTCGGCCTCTATCGGGATTTCAATCTGATCCTTCGCTACGGCAATCGCGGGTACATCAGCCATCAACATCTATCACTACGGGAAACGCTTCACCTATCTCGCGAGGAAGCCTTGGTTCGCGCTATCTATCTGGAACGGGGGCGTCTCGAGCTGGTCAACGGTGACATCATCAACTGCCAGGACATGCTGATGGTAGAGCCAGGTGATCGATTATTCTTGCGCGCCCTGGAAAGCTCCGACCTGATCCTTGCGACCTTCACCGCATAGATTTTGCATAGAGTCTTGTATAGACCTTCCCTGGATAGACCTTCCCTGGATAGACCTTCCCGACATAGTCCTTCCTTCTCCGAGAAAACCTCAACATCGGGATTTCTCCTATCCTCCGAGCCCCGTCATCGACGTGTCATTGATGGAAAGGCTTAGGCCAGACCACGCCGAGGGGGTATTCGGCGTGGCCCCACAAATAAAGAGCGGCTGAACGTATCAAGAGGCCATGCATGCGGCTTTTTAAATAAAGAAACCCCGACCATCTCTCGATAATCGGGGTTCTTCTGAATAAATGCCTGCCGATGACGCTTAGATATCAATGTCTTTACTCGCCTCATCCCTGAGACTCGCCCTTCGTTCCTCAGGGCCCGCCAGCGGCGGTTCTCCCCTGTTCCCGACAGGGTAGTCGCATGGGGGTGAGCCACCCTGGAGCTCTTTGCAAGGGCTGCAGCGAAGCTGCAAGGGGTGGCGAACGCCACGAGCCCGCCCTTGAGAAGAGCCAGGCCGGACCGCGCCGAGGGGGGGATCGGCGTGGTCCCACAAATAAAGAGCGGGCTGAACTTGTAGAGAGCCCATGCATGCGGCTTTTTAAATAAAGAAACCCCGACCATCTCTCGATAATCGGGGTTCTTCTGAATAAATGCCTGACGCCTCTGCGGCCACTTCGTGGCCTTGAGCCTGGGCTCGGGGCGCCGCAAGCGGCTTTACATCCCTCGCCCGTTCGAGCC